>NZ_JACYFK010000008.1:0-2500 GCF_014855515.1 Euzebyella marina | reverse complement strand
GTCCTTTTGTTTCGCTATTCTATTGCGTACTCTTTACTTTAAAATTCGTGTGTTTTTCTTCAAAGTACACCCTATAAAGAATGTACCCTGTCCCAATATGTCAATGAACCTTTATGCCGAACAACGTTCGGCAATCGTGGAGAATATCGGAGTCGAACCGATGACCTCCTGCGTGCAAGGCAGGCGCTCTAGCCAGCTGAGCTAATCCCCCATTTCCCTAGTGAAGAGTCATGAGCCGTGAGTTATGAGTCTATAACCCGCAATAACTCGCCCCTAGAATTTCCTTTTCAATAACTTGTTTAATGAACGTACCGTCCGCATAAAATTCGCGGATCGTAGTCCCGGGCAGACTCGAACTGCCGACCTCTACATTATCAGTGTAGCGCTCTAACCAGCTGAGCTACGGGACTGTCCCGCGACCGCAAAACTGCGACCGCTTTATATCGTTGTATACCTTGGAGACATCTTTACTTTTTACCTGAGCATTTATATCGGAACGTTCGAACAACAGTTAGGGGACGGGGCACGGTGGGTTTGCCCTATCGGCGATGGTGCCCTTCCGGCCATGCCGGAAAGCTCTAGAAAGGAGGTGTTCCAGCCGCACCTTCCGGTACGGCTACCTTGTTACGACTTAGCCCTAGTTACCGATCTTGCCCTAGGCCGCTCCTTGCGGTGACGGACTTCAGGCACTCCCGGCTTCCATGGCTTGACGGGCGGTGTGTACAAGGCCCGGGAACGTATTCACCGGATCATGGCTGATATCCGATTACTAGCGATTCCAGCTTCACGGGGTCGGGTTGCAGACCCCGATCCGAACTGTGACCGGTTTTGTGGATCCGCTCCTGCTCGCGCAGTGGCTTCCCGCTGTACCGGCCATTGTAGCACGTGTGTAGCCCAGGACGTAAGGGCCGTGATGATTTGACGTCGTCCCCACCTTCCTCGCGGTTTGCACCGGCAGTCCCGTTAGAGTCCCCATCTTGACATGCTGGCAACTAACGGTAGGGGTTGCGCTCGTTATAGGACTTAACCTGACACCTCACGGCACGAGCTGACGACAACCATGCAGCACCTTGTAGGTGGTCCGAAGAAAGGGGCGTCTCTGCCCCATGCAACCTACATTTAAGCCCTGGTAAGGTTCCTCGCGTATCATCGAATTAAACCACATGCTCCACCGCTTGTGCGGGCCCCCGTCAATTCCTTTGAGTTTCATTCTTGCGAACGTACTCCCCAGGTGGGATACTTATCACTTTCGCTTGGCCGCCCAGGCCTCAAGGGCCCGGACAGCTAGTATCCATCGTTTACGGCGTGGACTACCGGGGTATCTAATCCCGTTCGCTCCCCACGCTTTCGTCCATCAGCGTCAGTACATACTTAGTAAGCTGCCTTCGCGATCGGTGTTCTATGTAATATCTATGCATTTCACCGCTACACTACATATTCCGCCTACTCCAGTATGACTCAAGACCGCCAGTATCAAGGGCAGTTCTACGGTTGAGCCGCAGACTTTCACCCCTGACTTAACGGCCCGCCTACGGACCCTTTAAACCCAATGATTCCGGATAACGCTCGGACCCTCCGTATTACCGCGGCTGCTGGCACGGAGTTAGCCGGTCCTTATTCTTACGGTACCGTCAGTACCCTACACGTAGGGTGGTTTCTTCCCGTATAAAAGCGGTTTACGACCCATAGGGCCTTCTTCCCGCACGCGGCATGGCTGGATCAGGCTCCCGCCCATTGTCCAATATTCCTCACTGCTGCCTCCCGTAGGAGTCTGGTCCGTGTCTCAGTACCAGTGTGGGGGATCCCCCTCTCAGGGCCCCTACCCATCGTCGCCATGGTGGGCCGTTACCCCGCCATCTAGCTAATGGGACGCATACCCATCCCCTACCGTAACCTTTAACCGTAAATGCCATGCGGCAATACGGTACCATGCGGTCTTAATCCAAATTTCTCTGGGCTATCCCGCAGTAGGGGGCAGATTGTATACGCGTTGCGCACCCGTGCGCCGGTCGCCGGCGGAAAAGCAAGCTTTTCCCCGCTGCCCCTCGACTTGCATGTGTTAGGCCTGCCGCTAGCGTTCATCCTGAGCCAGGATCAAACTCTTCATCGTTGATTCGTAAATATATTCGCGCCAACGCCGATAAGTCCTCCCGGCCCCGTCTCTCTATCTGTGTTATCTTTTATTCCAAAAATACTCTTGGTTAGCTCGCCTGCTGCCGGTCTTAAATTCCGACCTTCGCGGCTCGCTATGTCTCCTCAGTATGTCAATGAACTTCTCTATGCTTTCGCCTCTCCCGACATCGGCCCCTCGGCGTCTGTCTCTCAAAGCGGGTGCAAATTTACAACTGTTTTTTTATCCTGCAACCTTTTTCCGAAATTTTTTTTTCGAAACCTCTCCCGCATCAAAAACCCAGTATGTAAAGGAACCCTCGCCCCAACGAGACCATCTCGTTTCGGGGCTGCAAATGTAACACTGTTTTTTAAATCCACAACAGTTTTT
>NZ_JACYFK010000007.1 GCF_014855515.1 Euzebyella marina | reverse complement strand
CAATATGCTTCGTTTTGTTACCGCTTCCCCGGTTTCCTATGAGCTCACCGGTATGGTGGGTTTTGCAGAGCGTTTCACTATCGGCGCGGGTTACAGGTTTAGCGAAAGTATCAGCGGTCTATTCTTGTTCAATATCAGTGGAGGATTTGACGTAGGGTATGCTTATGAGAACGCCTTGGAAAAACCTGTTGGCGGTGTTGAAAAGGGTACCCATGAGTTATTCATGAGATTGAGAATATAGAAGTCTTGGTTTTGGATATAGCTGGCCGGTTCATAAGAGGGATCTGGCCAGTTTGTTCCTTTATATTTAGTGATCGCCCGCTCTAGGGACAGAACTATCCCTAAGAATTAAGCTATGGTGCGGCCTACCACTTTTCCACGATTGATGGTTGGGTATATCGTTAATTTTCGGCAAGGCACCCAAAAAAAAAGGATAATTGGATTTTAAGAAAATTGGCCCAAGAAAACTTTTGGGCAATCCCGAAAACGGCCAAAGAGAACACAGTCAAGAAAAAGTCCTATGTAGCCTTCCCCATTTTCTACAATCGATTATTCAGAAATAGTAATTTAGTTGAAAGTTCAAATAAACGATGATGGATGATACCTCCATCAAGTAAAAACTGGGTTGGGTCTCAAATCGCCCTAATCTTTTTTAACATGCTCATCATCGGCCACGCAGTAACATGACCTAACCATCAAATTAATGGAAAACGAATTTACAGAAGTAATGTCCGAAAGGACAGATGATGAATTGATAATTATTGTAACGGTTGAGAGGGTAAACTATAATCCGATCGCAATCAAAGCTGCAGATGTAGAAGTCGAAAAACGGAATATTAACACATCAAAATTTGAAAAAATCCGAGATAAAGCAATTGTGGAAAAAGAACTAAAGGAGAAAATCAGCTCCCTATCTGCAAATAAGAAAAACCGTTTTGTGAATTTTCTTGTGGACATCTCAATAATTGCAATATTCAATTCTTCTTTGATTTACTTTCTTGGGGATATAGAAGATTCTTTTAGATTAATTTTTCGTACAGGTCTAGCCTTTTCTCTTGGCTATTATGCATTTATGGAATCCGTCTTCCAGAAAACTTTGGGCAAGTTCTTAACTAAAACAAAAGTAGTGGATGAAAATGGAGACAAACCTAGTGGCAAACAAATTTTCACCAGAACTCTTTGCAGACTTATACCATTTGACCCATTAACATTTTTATTTGAAAGAAAAGGCTACAAGTTTCACGATTCACTTTCAAAAACAATGGTAATTAAGGATTGTTAACGTCCTGTCGAAGTGTGGCAGATAACAACAAAAGTTCAAAAAAACGATGAAACTCTACTGCTATATTCAAATGATTGTAGGTTATATTTTAATATTTATTGTTGCGCTATTTGCAACAAAACTGTTAATCATGGTCATAAAGGGCACACCAGTCACTGAAAATAGAACCATGTTTAGATACATGGTGTCGGGATATGGACTTCCGATACTTTTGGGATTTATTGTTCTCTCAGGAGCAATTATGGTAAATGGCGCCTTGAAAAATCTAAAGTCTAAATAATCGATTTTCAAAAATACTATCCGAACAATTACCAGAACATGTAACCGAACAAGTACCGAACAAGTACCGAACAAGTACCGACTAAGTGAGCGACCAAGTAACCGACCAAGTAGTGAATAGTTTGGATTTACTTATGTGGTGTATTTAGGCTGTTTTCAAATTTGATAATTCATAAATCGTAACTTAGGGTAAAGTTCAAAAAAACGATGCTTGAACAAATATTTAGTTTAGTCATAGAGATTTTAAAAGAACAGAAAAAGCCGATGATAGTCATTTCAATTTTGATCATCGTCTTATTAATTGGTTTTGCTATCTATTCTAAAGTTCAATAAAACGATTGCCAAAAGGGTTGTGTAATCCCGAAACCTAAGTCCAATATAAACGATAACTTAGAACCTTAAAATGGTAATTTTATTTGTTTAACTTGCGAATTATTAATCACATCCAGCAAGTTGTCTTCCATTAGTCTCAGAAATAATGTCCGATTGATCGGTAATGGTGACCGAACAATAATTCTTGCCCATGGTTTCGGATGTGATCAGGCAATGTGGCGATATATCTTACCTTTTCTGGAAAAGCATTTTAGGGTGTTGGTCTTTGATTATGTCGGATGTGGCAGATCTGATATTACGTGTTATGATGAAAATCGATATGGCAAATTAACGGGGTATGCCCAGGATATTATAGAAATTTGTGAGGAACTTAGTATTGAAAAAGCCATATTTATTGGTCATTCGGTCAGTTCGATGATCGGAGTATTGGCCTATATCGAAAGGCCAAAAATTTTTCGGTCGATGGTAATGATCTGCCCTTCCAGTTGCTATTTGAATACGGGTGATTATCATGGGGGGTTCGAAAAAAGCGAACTGGAAGATTTACTGGAAATGCTTGATTCGAATTATATCGAATGGGCAAACTATCTAGCACCGGTGGTAATGAAAAACCATGAAAAGTCTCACCTGTCAGAGGAATTGGCGGAAAGCTTTTGCTCGATGGACAAAAGCATTACAAAGAATTTTGCCAGGGTAACATTTTTTTCGGACAATAGAAAGGACTTGAACAAAGTGGATATTCCTTGCCTGATAGTACAATGTACGGAGGATGATATAGCAAACCAAAGAGTAGGTCAATTTGTGAAGGATAACTTGCCCAACAGTAAAATCGTCAACATGGATGCATCGGGCCATTGCCCCCATTTGAGTCATCCGCAAGAGACCATCGATGTTCTTAAAAATGAACTTTTGACCGAAAAATTCCTAGCGTAAAATGCCAGATTTTGATATGTTGCCATGCGCGGTAATCCGTATGACCCTCAAGGAATCAATAGTCGATATCAACCCATATATACTTGGGAAATTAAGCTATGGTTTAGAAGAGCTGAAAAACAATAGCATCAATTCACTTCTAAGTCCGGGAAGTAGAATCCTCTATAAAACTCATTTCTATCCCATTCTGGTCGAGAAGAATATGGTACATGAAATAGTGTTAAGCCTAATCGGAAAGGACGGAACCAAACATCCCTTTCTCTTTAATATGTCAATGGATGCCAATGACATCTTTCTCACCGGACTTTTTCTAAACAAGAGAAATGATTATGAGAGCGGACTTATCGAGGCCAAAAATGCCGCGGAAAACGCCCTGCTGAAAAATAAGGAGTTGATGATGGCCCAAAAAGAGCTAGGGCAGGTTCAAAAGAGCCTTGAGATCCAACTAAGTCAAGAAAGGAGCATTAATAAAGAGCTGCGTATCCTGAACAAAATGATTTCTCACGATTTACAGGAGCCCCTGCGAAAGATTCAGCTTTTCGCGAGCAAAACCATCTCAGAAGCAAAAAGGAAATACAGTTGGGAAGTACTGGCCCTTAATTTGAATAGGATTATCGATATTGCATTTGAGGGACACTCATTGACCAAACGTCTGCAACAATATAGTGAGCTTGAGTTTTATCCGTTAAGAAAGGCTCATTTTGATTTGAGGGGCATTATCGAATCAACAAAGGCGAAGAGCTCCATATCTACATATGGTTTTTATTATGATCTGGAAGTTGAATCGGTCTATGGCGACGAGAATAAGATAAATTTATTATTTACGGAATTGTTTGAGCTGGTAAACCGAATAAGCAGTCCAGATCATGCACAAACCTTGAGAATAACATCTCGGGTGTTTGAATCAAACGAAAATGTGCTAAACACGTTCCATAGAAAAAAATTACGAATATGTATCATCACACATTCTCAAGTAAGTGACCGAGATACCGTAAAAAGGAATAATAGTGAAAGTAGCGATCGTCGAGGTGTAGGCTTGGATCTTGCTTTCTGTGAGAAAATAACAACTCTCCATGGAGGATCGTTTAGCAGGGAGAACATCGGTCCAGAAAAAGTAAGTATGGAGATTGTACTTCCCTATGTATCGCTATAAAGGTTCTTGCTTTAAGTGCTCGGCTGGATTTCAAAACAATCAATAGATCAATATTTTTCTCTTTTAGAAAGTTCAAAAAAAGATAAATCAGAGTTCTTATATTTAAAAAAAACAGGGCGGAAAAAGGGAGAGGGTCTGCCGTATTCGTATGTCGTTAAAATTAAGGAAAAAAGAGGTATATTTATGTCGTCTAACCATTTTGATATGAACAAATATGCTATTATCAGCCCACTGATCTACGCAGAGGACGACGAAGATGACAGAATGTTTTTCGAGGAGGCGATGCAGGAAATCTATCCGGATATCGAGATGAAACTGTTTGCTAACGGAAAGATACTGATAGACTATTTTACGGACCTATCTGCCGGGGCCCTCCCCAAATTGATATTCTTGGATTTGAACATGCCCGTCATGAACGGGACCGAATGCTTGGCGGAACTTAATAAGGCCGGGTTGACCGCTAGGATCCCGGTAGTTATTTATACCACTTCATCTACCGAGGAGGAACGCCTGAAACTTCTGGATATGGGTGCGACATCTTTTTTGACCAAGGAGACATCGGTCGAACGGATGCATTCGCAATTAAGGAATCTTATCGATTCCTTGAACGAAAAGGGCTTAATCCCAAGAACGGCCTAGGGCGAAACCCTGCATTTTGGTGGCCGAATCCCGAAGTCAAAGTCTAAAAAAATGATTACCAATTGGGAGTTTTAATACGAGAACTAATCAATCAAATGTGCGAAGTCCAGAACCGAAAGTTGTGGATGGGAGAAAACTATGAACGTAAGCTTGAAGAAATAACAGAGGGAAACCCTTTTAAAAGGCCACTGGACAATTTACATAGCGTTGCCGAGATAATCTCCCACCTTACATGTTGGAGAAAAGAGACATTGATTAAACTTAGAACTGGCTCCGGAAAGATTACCGATGGTGCGGGGGAAAACTGGCTAGGGAACGAGAACTTGGTCAAGCTTGGATGGCCAACACTTTTGGATGAATACAGAAAGAGTCTGATTGAAATAATTGATTTCCTAGAGGACAAAGAAGATGATTTTCTAAATACAAAATACTATGATACTGACTTCCAAGGTAATTACGAATATCGATTTGTATTAAATGGGATGTTACATCACGATATTCACCACTTAGGGCAGATAGGTATTATAATTAAGCTCTTAAATGAGCAAAAATAATGATAGATTAAAGTTCAAATAAACGATATTATAAGACATAGATGAAAAGTAATTATAACGTTGGGGAATTAATCTATGACGCGAATATTTACGATGGTATGAACACTGACCTGACTGATCTTAAATTTTACAGGCGGTGGCTTCCAAAGGATAAGGATGCTCGTGTACTTGAGCTTTGTTGTGGCACCGGTAGATTAACTATTCCAATAGCGCGGGATGAATACGACATTTGTGGAGTGGATTTCACTTCATCAATGCTTGAACAAGCCAAAAGAAAAGCATCTGAGGCAGGACTGGAAATTGAGTTTATCCAAGCGGACATTAGAACTTTGGACCTGGGTAAAGAGTACGACCTGATTTTGATCCCTTTTAATTCAATTCATCATTTATACGAAAATGAGGATTTGTTCAAAACATTTGATGTTGTAAAAAATCATCTCAAGGAGGGCGGCCTGTTTCTACTGGATTGCTTTAATCCGAATCTTCAATACATTGTTGAGAGTGAAAAAGAACAAAAGCAAATCGCTGAATATACCACCGATGATGGAAGAGAAGTTTTCATTAAGCAGTCAATGCGGTATGAAAGTAAAACCCAGATTAACCGTATAAAATGGTATTATCATGTAAATGGTAATTTTGATTCGATTCAGAATTTGGACATGAGACTTTTTTTTCCAAAAGAATTGGATTCATACTTGGAGTTTAAGGGCCTTGAAATTGTTCATAAGTTTGGAAGTTTTAAAGAAGAACCTTTTAGTGACGCTTCAGAAAAACAGATTTTCATATGCCAATTTTTATCCAACGCCCAATGAGGGAGATTAATGGATGTTCGTTTTCGGTAACCCAGTTAAATCGAAATGATTGAATTCAAAATACTATCAAATATTAGTAACCAACAAATTCTGGACTGTTTCAATCTGTCATTTTCTGACTACTCCATCCCATTTAAGCTAAACCTCGAACAACTTGAAGCCAAAATGAATGCTGAAGACATTAATAAGGGAATTTCGATTGGGGCGTTCAGGAGGCAAAAGATGATTGGCTTTGTTCTACATGGGGAAAGAAAGATAGAGGGAGTAAAAAAAGCTTACAATGCGGGAACAGGAGTGAATCCTATTGAAAGAGGGCAAGCCCTGACAAAAAGAATGTATGATATCTTAGTGCCCGAATTTAAAAGACAGGGGTTTGATGAAGTTTTATTGGAAGTAATCTCAGATAACATTCCGGCAATTAAATCATATGAAAAGATTGGGTTTAGACATATTAGGATGTTAAATTGCTATAGTGGAGAACCTCTTGTAATGAAAATAAATGAGGAAGTAAAAATTGAACGATTTCAAAATTCAAACTTTGAGGAATTGTGTAAAATCGGGGAGATGGAACCAACTTGGCAGAATTCCTCGGTAACGATTGAAAATTTGGGAGAATATGCCTATTGCTTTCTCGCACATATTGGAAAAGAACTATGTGGTTATACAGTCCTTAATACTTCTAATGACCGGATTCTGCAAATTGCGGTAAAGAAGGACATGAGAAATAGGCTAATTGGAAGCTCCTTACTGAATTATTTATTTAAATTGACATCAAATTCTATTTCAATAATCAATATTGATGCTGACCATGACTCAATAATTCATTTTCTTGAAAGTAGAAATTTAACAAAATCGTTGAGTCAGAAAGAAATGAAATTAAAAATCCCGAAGAAATAGCAAAAATGTTCAGATGATAGGTTCGAATCGAGCGCCAACTGCTATTGAGATGTTTACTAAAGTTCAAATAAAGGATTCTCACTAGGGCCCAACAAATGCAATATTATAATCTAATTTTGGGTATATTAAAATCTTGTGTAGAGCTTTGCAAATTATATAACACTAAAAATTTTAGTGTATTGAGGTTTTCCCATAATTTACTCCTGATTAACCAGCCTATATCATTTATAGACTTATGATAACAAGGCAGAATAGCCAGATATTTTTAACTAAATATATAGTTACAACTAAAAACTTAGTTATATTTGATATGATTCTTAAATACTCATCAATAGATTTATATCAGTATGAAGGTTTTTCAAAGTTTTTTAGTGGCATTATTGATTGTCTCATGTCAAAAAGAGCCCAGGGTATATAAGGAAATTGACTTTCAGAATCCTTACAAATTCAGCTCGGAGATTAAGAATGAATTGGGTAAAGATAGTAGCTCTTGGAACTACCAAATGTCTGCACAGGCCTATGCAAACAACACGGACTACACCAACGCACTGATCCATTGGGATTTGGCAATGAACATGTCCGAGAAGGAAATGTTCAACGAGAAACAGGCCGATTCTATCAATTCAATGTACCAGCCGATAAACGCTACAGAATTCATAGTTGAACAGGCAAAATCACATAAAGTGGTAATCATCAACGAAGCACACCACAATTCAATGCACCGCGTTTTCACAAAGTCGCTACTTCAAAAACTATTCGACATAGGCTACAAAAACATCGGATTTGAAACATTGGGAAACGGAGAATATCTAGACACGGATTTAATGAAAAGAAAATATCCGGTTCAGAAAACTGGCTATTACACAAAAGACCCACAATTTGGGGATTTAGTCCGTAGAGCCCTTAAGATTGGATTTACCGTTTTTCCATATGAACAGACCAACGGTTCCAACGGTAAACCTAGAGAAATAGAACAGGCAAAGAACATCCAGAAGGTAATCGAAAAAGGACCTGAAGATAAATTTTTGATCCATTGTGGTTTCAACCATGCATTCGAGGGAGATCACGAAAGATGGGAGAAGGCCATGGCAGGCCGATTAAAGGAATATACCGGTATCGACCCGTTAACGATCGACCAAATCGAATTCAGCGAGAAAAGTAAACCGGAATATAATAATCCAATGTTGAACGCTTTGGACATTGATGAACCGTCCATACTAGTCGACCAAAGCAAAAAACCGTTCAAATATGAGGTCAAAAAGAGATGGACCGATTTGGCGGTATTCCATCCTAAAACGAAATTTATCGATGGTCGACCCGACTGGTTGTTCGATAACGGCAACCAACAGGTACATGTGAACCTTGAAGGTATTAAAATCCCTCTTCCGGTTATGATTCTTGCCTATAATAAAGGAGAAGAAATTGACAGGGGAATACCAATTGACCGCATCGAGGTGAAAAACGAAACATCCGAAACTAATCTCGCCCTAGCGAAAGGAGAATATGAAATTGTTGTTACCAATATAAACGGTGAATCAATAAGCTTCGACTTTAACGTGAATTGAGTACTGCATATAATAAGAACTTAATTAAATAATTTAGTATCATAACATTGTTAATCAGTTAAAACAATCTATTTAAGTCTCCAAGCTCCTAAAGGAAGTACTTAGGGCACACTCTACAAATGACCATGAATGCACATATTTTGTAATAAAGCCTCTTTTATTTTTTTGATTTTGTCCCTGGCTCTTACAATAGCCTGTAACCAAAATAATAAAAAGCCCCTAGATGTACTTTTAGTAGGCAATAGCAGTATTTATTACAATAATATGCCCAAAATGCTGGAACACATAGCACGCGAGAATGGACAAGAATTAAGAACAAAACTGATTGCTTTTGGTGGCTATACACTTCGGGATCACTTAAATGAAGGACTGGTCGAAAAAACCCTTGATTCACGGAGTTGGGACTTCGTAATTCTTAATGAACAAAGCACTTTGGGAGAGAATTATGTCGTGAACGGCATCCGAAGAGTAAAGGAAAGTGAGTCGTTTTATATGGCCGTAAGGGAATTTTATTCCATAATTGAAAAACGGGGTGCCAAGACGGTTATCCTATCATTGTATCCAAGAAAAAATGCCCCGGTAATCGATGGTAAAATTTTGGATTATTCATACATGAAGATTGCAAAGGAGCTAGGTATGGTAGTTGCACCTGTCAGTCAAACATGGACAGATATTTTGAAAGCTAAAAATAATTGGAAACTCTATCGGGATGATAACCTACACCCCACGCCACTCGGTTCATTTATTACAGCGAACGTTATCTTTTCCACAATCTACGACCGCAAAAGTAAACCCATAAACGGTGTAATAAAGGGCCCGTTGATAGAGTTGTTCGATGGTTTTGAAAGAAAAGATTCTATAGTCACCTTGATTGATATCAATGAATTCAAATCACGCATGATAAGTAATAAGTCATTTAGAAATAATAAAAAATTAAAGCAAATGGGCGGATATTTGTACTTAAAATATCCAAATTGAAGTTTAGGAAGGGTGCCTTTAAGTTAAAACTAAGAATGGGTTAGGCTTAATTCTAAAAAAGTTAAATATATCGATTGTAGCCTTCCCCATTTTCTACAAATGATGATTTGGAAATCGTAACTTAGGATAAAGTTCAAAAAAAGGATTTTCTGCCCGTCTAAGATTTAGTAGTTTTATACAAAAGAGATATCCATCACATGACGGATATAATTGTGGTAAGCGATTTGCCCAGACCAACAAAATATGAACAAATCGACAGAATTTTTTGACACTAAACTTGATAAAATAGAACATTATCAAAAGTTTCCTTCAATGCGTCCTTTTATTGGAGAGAATTACGGAAAGTACAATTCACGAAAAATAATGTTGGTTGCTGAAAGCCATTATTTACCACCAAAATCGACTATAAGCCAAAATCCTGAAAATTGGTATAATTCTAAACAAACAGATTTATCAAAAGAAGAAATTGCTTGGATAAACACAAGAGGTATTTTGAGTGGAGATTGGAAGCCTAATGGACATATGATATTCAGAGAGCTGAACACTCGAATGTCTGATTTTATGGATGTTAAGGAATTTAGAGCTATGACTAACGTAGCTTTTATGAATGGATTTCAAAGACCAGCACCAGAAACTGGAGATTCGATAAAAAAATTCTGTAAGCCAATTGATTATAAAATTGGAGCGCAAACTATTAATGCAGTTATTAATATTATCGAACCAGATTTAGTAATTTTTGTATCAAAACTATCTTGGGATGAATTAAGATGGAAAATTCCAAAATCGGAATTAAGAGTAAAATATGATTTTGTATGTCATCCAGGAACAGGCGGTCGATATTGGCATAACAAAAATTATGAACACGGAATGAAAAAATTTAAGTCATTAATAGAAAGTGAAGTGAATACAAACGTTTAACAACATAGAACTGAGGTAATCAAAAGTTCAAAAAAACGATTTTTATAAGCAGGTCTGATTTGAAATCAAATTCGATAAAGGAATATTATGACTGAATTAACACAGTGGATCTTATGGATATTGTCAATAGTAGTAACCATAATTACTTTCATCATCCCTTTAATAAAGGCAAAAAAAGATAATAGGTTTTTAAGATCCAGTTTAAATGTTCTTAAAGAGTCGAATAGAACGCTGTCGGAGAAAGTTTCCGAATTGACTACCAAATCAGAAATGGAGAATTTCTATATCAAGTTAAAGAATGACATTAATCTTGCTTTAGAATCCGAGAAAGAATTCAATGACTTGGATTCTAAACCTAAGAAAAAGAAAAGCTTGGCAGAAGCATTTGGGGTTGACTCCTTACAAGACTCCACAGAACGAGAGATTTGGGAATACTTTACAGATTGGCGCGTAAAAAGAAGAATTGAACTATAGTTTCAAATCTAAAAGTTCAAAAAAAGGATTCCAAAAAAATGTAGCTGTTCTGTAAATTTTCTCAACTTTTTTCTGTGCACCCTAATGCACTTTTGTAACCTAAAATGGTACACAAAAAAAGCCCGAACGCTGCCGGGCTTAAATTCTTTATTCTAATTGTAAATACTCTTTTGCTTTTAATGTTGTTTGATAAAGCAATGTAGGATTTTTTTCTAACAACCATCCTAACCCATTGTACTGTACCGAGTCGATTAGCCGTTCAACATTGTTGGATACAAATTCTTCTATAATATTAGATTGATCCGCTGATAAACCTTCTAATTCAAAAATGTCTGTTTCTTTTTTGCTAAACGGAAGTATCCAACTAAATCTTGTCCTAACATCTCCATCCACATCTTTTGGATATTCATCGTTTGGGTGAAGCTCCTTGATTAAATATCCGACATTCAGATAAAAGCTATTTGTGTATTTTGATTTCTGTAGGCCTATTACGTAAACTAAATTGTTATCCCTTTTATAAAAGAAATTACGTTTTTTCTCAAATCCTTTGTCAGCTAAAAAATTGCCAGCTATTTTTTTAAACTCCCTTTCTTCCATACTATTAATATAAGTCTAAAATTGAAACTGTAGCCTTCTCCATTTTCTACAATTGATTATTCAGAAATTATAACTTAGAGAAAAGTTCTAAAAAGCGATGACCAATGAATTGTTCTATTGTACCTCAAGAAATGTTTGACACAAATCGGGTATGAAGTAGAAACTACCATCAATTTGGGCATAAGTAGGGGCCGTTGCCAACAGCAACAACCAGAGTACTTTGTTTATTCTTTTCATCACTATTCGTTTTAGTGCCCGAAGAGGGCGGTTGATATATTGTGTTGACGAATTTGAAATAAAAAGGAAGGAATGCATAAAATCGGCTAAAAATTCACAGTCGGGAACGTTACAATTTCTAGGATTTTAAATCAATCCCTCAAATCGATGAAAATTGTGTAACACGCATTTAAGATTTTCAGCAAATGAAGTACAATTTTTATTAGGTATTGGTTTGGATACTGTTTTCTGGTTTACAGTCCATGTTTGGACAGGAGAGAAATCAAAAACCCATTGTTAACATAGATCCCGGACATGGAGGTTTTGATACTGGTGCGATTAGCATTAAAGGACTAAAGAAAAAAGACGTGGTTATAAATATTGCCAAGGAAGTTGTTCGGCTTAACCGAGAACTGTTCAGTGATTCATTGGAAATATATCTCTATCCATACTCGGACACGCTTATTTCCTTGGGTGATCCAACCAAACTTGCTAAGGCCCTAAGAGCCGATGTGTTTGTCACCATTCATTGCAATCAAGCTGTTCGGAAAGCAGCTCAAGGTATTGAAGACTTTATAAAGCAGGACGATGCCCTATCTGAATATTTTTGGCTGAGCAATTCACAATTGGTGTTAAATATGCCAGTTTTCAAGTACTCCGGGAAACTACCCAACGCCCAAGTGCCCTTTTGGAATTAGGGTTTTTGTCGAATGGGAGGAGGCAGGACACAATGGAAAGCACAGCAGTTTTGTTGATTATGCGCTGTTACTGATAAAATTTTCGAATTATGATTGAAGTTGCAAAAATCTTAGCCATGATATTTAAAAAGCTATTTCATGATGTCTACTTGACTTTTAAGGAATTTTGTAAAAAATGGAAATGTTAGATTTTAAGGCTACAGCTATTCCGACAAAAATGGTTGGCGCAGTATTTGGATGAAGATGATTTAATAGAGTAATTGTTGGTTTTGGAGAGCAGTCCTAAGAAGTTCCTGCATTGACCATTTTATATCAACTCTTTGGAGAAGAGATTTTCATAAGCTTTCAATAGAAATAGTTGTTATATGATAACTATCGCAGTACCACCTAGACCGTCACCCCATCCTCGACTTCAGCCATCAGTAATTTCTCCGGTGTAATCGGTAAGTCGCGCATACGTTTTCCCGTGGCATTGAATATGGCATTGGCAATGGAGGCCGCTACGGAGGTAATACCTAGTTCGCCAATACCTTTTATGCCCATTTGGTTGGCAATCTTATCCTCTTCGGGGAGGAAGATAACATCAACGTTTGCCATGTCCAAGTTGACCGGAACATGATAATCCGCAAAGGAGCGCGTTATGAAATTTCCGAAATTAGGCTCTACCTTGGTCTGCTCGGCGATGACCATGCCAGCACCCATAGTAAGCCCGCCAATAACTTGACCATAAGCCGTTTTTGGGTTTAATATTTTACCTGCAGAGCCCACATTTACCATCCTTTTAATCTTATACATGGCAGTATCCTTATCGACCCAAACCTCAGTGAAATTAGCACCAAATGAGAAAATGGAATGCTTTTCAAATTCGGAATCTGGTTTTGCCAAGCTTTGCGATTCGTATGAAGTTATTTGATTCATCTTTAACAATTCGGCTATTGAGACGTCTTCATCTTTGGGCACATTCCGATTCTTTTTAAGTCCCGCGATCGCGTTGTCACAGGCAGATTTGGCACCATTGCAATAGGATGCCGCACCCCATGAACCTCCTGAACCTGGAGTTATGGGAAAATCAGAATCGCCCAGTTCTACTACTACCTGTTCCAAAGGAACGTTAAAACAGTCGGATACCGTTTGTGCCAGAATAGTGTAGCTACCCGTGCCGATATCCGTTGCATCCATTTGTAGCGTGGCGGTAACGGTATCATTCGTTAAGTTCAATAATACTTTGGCGTGGGTTTCATTAAAAGGTGCCGCCCGTGCCGCTGCACTGACCCCATATCCAATAAGCCAATTCCCTTTTTTATTCGCCCTTGGTTTCTGTTGACGTTTGTTCCATCCGAATTCATCCGCACCGATAGTCAGGCATTCAACCAGCAATCGGGAGGAGAATGGCTTCTCTTGGCTTAAATCCTCCTGTGTATCATTTTTTATACGAAATTGTACGGGATCTATCTTCAGTTTCCACGCCAATTCATCCATGGCGCATTCCAAAGCAAAACTTCCCGTTGCTTCCCCGGGCGCCCGCATGGAAAAAGGTTGTTGCAAATTAAGAGGAACCAACCGCTCGGAGACGGCAGCATTGGCAACATTATACATCATCTTTGACATGGAACCGCAAGGTTCTTGAAACTCCTGTGTAGTAGAGGTATATGCCAAAGTTTCGTGTAGTAACCCCGTAAGTTCACCTGTCTTCTTAGCGCCGAGCTTAACCACTTGTATATTCGATTGGCGCAAACCTGTGTTGGTGAACATTTGTGAGCGCGTTACCGTAGCCTGAACAGGCCTACCAACCATCTTTGATGCCATCACGGCCATAATTAGGTGCCGTTCAACATTCAGTTTGGAACCGAATCCGCCACCCACATACTTGGCCACAACTCGCACATCTTTTTTTGGAATTTGAAATGTTCCTGAAATTGATATGACTGCATCCTCCACGATTTGCTGACTTGCATATACCAGTACTTTACCATTGTTCCAACTGGAGATAGTGGCATGCAGCTCCATTGGATGTTGGTGCTCGATAGGAGTATTATAGGTCTGTTCTATTATCGCATCCGCCTCGGAAAATCCTTTCTTAAGATTGCCTCGTTTATGATCGGACTCTTCTGAGGGATTGTACGCTTTATCTTTGTTCTGACCTAATATGAATCGCGCCGTAGCATCTTCCTTATATTTGAGTTTGACCAAGGAAGCCGCATATTGTGCTTGCTCGAAAGTTTCCGCCACAACGAATCCTACGTATTCCCCATAGTAATGCACTTTATTGCTTTGTAACACGGGAGCAATGCTGTCCGTTGCCAATACAGGCCGTTCTTTATCAAAAGTCTTTAATTTCTCAGCATTCTTGTAGGTTATGATTTTGAGAACACCTTTTAATTTTTCCGCTTCCGAGGTATCGATACCGATAATTTCTCCCTTGGCAATCGTGCTATTTATGCCTTGGCCATATGCTTTGTTTTCAACTTTAAATTCCGAAGCATACGTTGCTTCTCCTGTTACTTTTAAATGACCTTCGACTCTATCTATGGCGTTTCCGACGCCCGTTGCATTCTTTGTTTTCATACTAATGATTTGACATGTGTCATTGGCAATTACTCTCCTATGTTATTCGCTTGCATAAGCGCTCTAACAATGGCGTTCTTTCCCATTGGAACTTTGTATCTATTACCCTCGAACGGCTTGGCATCTTTCATAGCAAGTTCTGCCGCTTTTCCGAAATTGCTTTCAATTGGTTTTTTACCTAATAGAAACTCTTCCGCTTCGATGAGTTTCCAAGGTTTATGGGCGACGCCACCCATTGCCAATCCAATTTTTGAAATTTTTTCATCCTCGATTTGAAAACCTGCCGCAACTGATACCAAAGCGAAGGCATAACTTGAACGTTCCCTAATTTTAACGTAGGCATAGTGATTCGATAGTTCGGGTTTGGCCAAGTGAATATGTGTAATCAGTTCCCCTGGTTCCAGATTGGAATCTTTTTCTGGCTTATCTCCGGGTAAGCGATGAAAATCTTCCAAATCGATTTTTCTAGAACCTCCATCTACTTTTTGTACCTCTACCGTTGCTCCAATTGCCGCAAGTGCCACACACATGTCCGATGGATGGGTGGCAATACAGTTATCACTATATCCGAAGATTGCGTGTTGATCATTCACCCCGTTTAGCGCACCACAACCAGATTCTGGCTCGCGCTTGTTGCAGGGCATGGATGTTTCAAAAAAATAGGGACACCGTGTTCGTTGCAATAAGTTTCCACCGTTGGTAGCCATATTCCTTATTTGTGCGGTTGCTGCAGAAAGCATTGCCATTGATAAAAGTGGATAATATAACCGAATGTCTTTGTGATTGGCAGTATCTGCATTGCTTCGCATCGCACCTATAGTATAACTACCATCCTTATTTTTGCTGATGCCGTTGTATTGCAAATTTTTGACATAAATCAATTGGTCCGGTTGCTCTACGTGCTCCTTCATTAAATCCACCAAATTGGTACCACCGGACAGATAGTGAGAAGTTGTTGTAAATGCTTTTAGGGCCTCATTCCTGTTCGTTGTTCCTGTATAGGTAAATGGTCTCATATTTTTTCATTTAAAAATGCAGTCGTGGTACCTGCAATAGGGTAGCTGTTATTTTCTTTTAGCACTTTTCATTTGCATTTTGGTCGCAAATTTCCAAGTTGGCATCTCATCATCAGCAGAGTGCACCTCCTTAAATGCTTGTACGATATTATTGTAGGCCCCACAACGGCATATATTGCCAGAAAGGCGTTCTCTTATCTCTTCTTCCGAAAGCTTCAACTCTTTGCTAATATTTCTCACATCCGCTGTCACGTAGCTAGCATCACCGTCTTTGGCCTCTTGTAGCAAGGCCACAGCGGAACAAATCTGACCAGGCGTACAATAGCCACATTGGAATCCATCGTGCTTTACGAAAGCCCCCTGCATGGGATGCATTTTATCTTTTTTCGCCAACCCTTCTATGGTGAGTACATTTGCTCCCTCGCAAGTTGCTGCCAAAGTGAGGCAGGACAACTGTCGCTTACCATTCATGATGACTGTACAGGCACCGCATTGTCCGTGGTCACAGCCTTTTTTGGTGCCATTGAGTTCTAAATGTTCTCGCAAGGCGTCCAACAAACTAGTTCTGGAATCTAGCGTAAGGGAGCGATTTTTAGCATTTATTTTAAGTGACACCTGAATCTGGTTTGTTAAAAAGGAATTCTTCTTAATTTTTTCGTTCATGGCTTGACAATATTTTTGCAGGTAGAGTTGAAATTTTTGCAGGTAGAGTTGAAAGAAGGTTTACAATAACTACTATTAGGAGCATACTTTCCACAGCTAAATTTAAGGGTTTATGTAAGTAGAAGTTGACGTTATTCGTAAAAATCTTAGCCTCATAAGCTTGTGTTTCCTAAAACGTATTGTACCGCTTGGCATAGAGTACTTTATATTTGATTAAAGAAATCTGTCGAAGCAAATTGTTTAAACCTGACTTTCACGAGGTATATCCCTGATATCTGCAATCAATGATGGGAATTTTCAGAATATTTAAAATTTGCAGTTTCAAGTTTTTTTAATCGATAGCGGAGAGACGGTTAATTTTTTCATTTAAAAGATCGGCAAGGATCACTGAATTTGGCACTTTCAAATTATCTTAACTTAGTTCCGCGCATTAAGGATGTATAGATAATATGATTCATACGCAACCGTTATCTGAAAGCTGAAATGGAATAAGAAAAAAATCCATTTTATATTAACGTAGCCAACACCACATAGTCGGGTAAAATCGATTGTTGTCCAAATAAAATTGTCACGTCCGGATCGATTGTTCGTCCTTATATAATATTTAACTGATGAAAAGAGTCCTTTTAATTGCATTGATCGCATCATGTGTTCAACGCAAAAAGAAAAAAACGAATATCGGGAACTAACGGAGTTCGAAGGGCATTACGAATACATCGGGGACACGACCTTGGATCTTGTTGCTTCCGAATTTGATACGACCTCTATGCTATATTGGACAATGCCAAATACCCTCTGAGACAAATCGAGGAAGATAGTTTTGTAAACATCCGCAACCAATCCGTGGTTTTTGGGAGGGGTAAAGATGGCCGAGTGGTCAATTATAGAACGGGAGGTAGAAATTTCAAACTTCTAAGTAGAGAATTCAAGAAAGTCGAAATGTTCCCGCGAAGAGACCTATTTCATAATCCGGAGAGTTACACTTACGTAATGCCGGAACAGAAAAACGATGGCTTGGCGACGGGTGACCTCATTGAGGAAATCAGGGACACGGAACCGATCATTAAAATGGTCAAGGAAACCATAAAGGGCAAATTCCCTGAAGTACATAACATCCTTGTCCTAAAGAACGATAAATTGATTTTTGAAGAATACTTTTATGACTATGATGCCGATACTCCGCACCAATTGAGGTCCTCCAGCAAGCCATTGATCGAGGGAATACTTGGGATAGCGATCGATAAAGGGTTTATCAAGGACGAAAAGGAGAAGCTAATACCGTTTTTTGCCAAAGAATACCAAAATCTTCAAAACATGGATGAAAGAAAGAAATTACGATAGAAGATTTCTTGACCTATCGGCATGGAATGGACTGTGCCAACAACGACCCGGAAAGCAAGGGGAACGAGAAGGCAATGATGGAAAGTGAGGATTGGGTAAAACATACCATCGATCTGCCCATGGTGGCAAAGTCCGGAGATCATTCCTCATATTGCTCGGGCTGTGCACTTACATTGGGGCGTCTGGTGGAAATCGCGACCCATGAAAAAATTGAGGACTTTGCGAGGAAATATTTCTTTGGTCCTATGGGAATAACCGATTATAAATGGACTTTTGAGCCTAACCCTCCAAGCGGTACGACATTTTGCCAAATGTATATCACCCCAAGAGATTTGATAAAGATGGCAAAAATGTACAAGGATGGAGGTAGTTGGAATGGTAAGCAGATCATTCCGAAACATGGATAGACAAAACCTTTGATATGGAACAAGGGGATTATGGCTATTTGTGGGAACACAAGTATTTTGTGGTCGATGGAAAACAGTACAATTCGTATATGGCTTCAGGAAATGGAGGACAGAAAATCATATATGGCCCGAATTGGACATGGTTACCGTATTCAGGGGAGGTAATTACAATTCCTATGAACTATATGGAAAGAGTACGCCCCCCAATGAGATGATACCGGATTATATATTAAAATCGGTTCGATCGAACGATCGGTTAGAATAGGACAGGACGGAACAAAGGCCAAGTTGTAGGAATGGCCCGTGTCCGACCATAAATTAAACCCGAACGGAATGTGTTCCGCCGGTCCCTTTGGACAACATGTTCAATAGAGGTTCTTTATGAATGGGTCTATCCAGTACTCCCCTTACGATCAGATAGTCCTTGACTATCTCATCCATTTTTGGTACACAATAATCGGTTACGATGTAAATCCCATTATTTTTCATGAATTTTTTAATAACTGAGCAGTTCTGACAAGCGGAAGCTTCCAAATACTTATGTTGCACTTAGGAGCATGGTCAATGAAAGGAATAAAGATAATTATTCACTGTTTTACGTTGATCATCGCAAATATTTTTATTGAAATTTGAGAGTATAAGGGTTGCGGAGATGCGACCAAATGTTAAATTTAAAATTAATTTTCAAATGGAAATAGTAAAAGTAATCGAAGTATTAGCGACATCTGAAAAATCCTTTGATGATGCGGCTGCCAATGCGGTCAAAGAAGCTGCGAAAAGTGTAAAGAATATCCAGTCGGTGTATATTAAAGAGATGAATGCCAAAGTTGAGAACGATGCAATAGCCTCTTACGGCGTCAATGCAAAAATATCCTTTGTGGTCGATAGTCAGAAAAGCTAAGATGTCAACGTCCCACTAGAGTCAAGTACATTTCTTTTATTTCAAGGAAGAGCTTGATGCGATCAAAAAGGAACTGAATTCTTCAGTTCCTTTTTTTCTATTTAAAAAGCGATTAAAACCATACATATCAGCGTGCACCGTAGATTTATATGAACCTAATTATATTTTTAGATTCCCTTGGTCAACCGCTGGCTTCCAACGAACAATTTCGATGGTATAGCGTGGCCTTGGTGTTTGACTCATAAAAACTAAATATTTAATAAGAACTTATTGTTAGCGACATGACCATATTTATCGAATTAAATACACTATTTCTAGGAACACGCTTGATGGAACCGGATTGGTCTATTGATACAGCTTTTCTTTTCAGAATAATACTTTCCGTTCTGTCAGGGCTATTAATCGGTATGGAACGGGAATATAAAGGCAAAGACGCCGGACTTAAAACGAATACGTTGGTATCTGCGGGCGCCTGCGCATTTGTAATTCTATCACTTGAATTTACGGGCAAGGATTTTATCGATGTAACAAGGGTGTTAGGTCAGGTAGTAACGGGTATCGGCTTTTTAGGTGCTGGCGTTATCCTTAAAAGGAAAAATACGGTAAAAGGTCTAACTACGGCCGCTACCGTTTGGTGTAGTGCAGCTGCCGGTTGTATAGCGGCATTCTATATGGTTACGAATCTAATCTTTTTTACTGTAGCGGTTGTACTGGTCAATATCGCCTTTGGTCTTCTGGACAACAAGATTTGACCCGTAACGGAACTTACGGGATTTAATTTATGTATTACCTTGATAAAGATTATAAATATTGAAACCGAAAAGAACCAAAATACTGGCTATGGCCAATAAGGTTGGAATCGGGATATTGTTATAATTCAATGGAATTTTAAAGATATCTTTCTCAGATTGCTCTTTATATTTCATTCTATATCTCACCATAGAGATATTGACCATCCCGAAAACTGAAAAGACGAAAATGTTGCTGATCGATGCGACTATTTTTAAATCACCAATAAGCCCAAAAGCAATGGTGGTCAGCGCAATTGCGGCAATAGCGTAATTAGGAGTGTTTTGCCCGAAGCCTTCCAAGGTGGTAAACTTTTTTAACCATTTGATTTCACTGTCGCGGGCGACATCATAGAGAAGTCGCGAGGTACCTAGAATATTGCTCAGTATGGTTTTACTGGTAGCAAATAGTGCCACAACTACTAAAATAATACCACCAATCTGTCCCCATTGAGATTCTATGACCGCAGCGAGTGGTCCCTCTTTTTCACTCAATTCTATGGCACTAAAGGTGCTAAGGCTACTAATGGCAATTGCGACATATATGATGAGTACTATAATTCCGCTCATCAAAACTCCTCTGGGCATATTCTTTTTTGGGTTTTTTGTTTCCTCGGCCATTTTTACTAAATCTTCAAAACCAACATAGCTAAAAAATATGAGTGCGGACCCCGATAAGACTCCCGTTATACCGCTTTCTCCCATCTTAAAAAGTTCTAAGGTGCTCCAGTCCGGTATAGTGAATATGACCACTGTCCCCAATCCTAAAAGTGTGACTATCGTGGCAATAGTATTATAATAAGAGCTTTGCTTTGAACCCAAAATATTGAACATTGACATGAGTATTATAATCCCAATGATGGCGATCCAATGCGGAATTTCAACGAGTCTGTTCAAGTATTCAGCAAAACTAATTGCGATGGCCGCGGGTGCAATAATTCCGGTGAAGGCCATAAAAATGGACATGACCAAGGCTGTTTTTTCCCCTATACCGTGTTTAATGTATTCAAAGCTGCCTCCGGCATCGGGAAAACGACTTACAAATTCTGCATAGGATAAGGCGGTGAGCAATGCTACAATTGCCGCAATGGTAAAACTTAACCAGAGCATATTTCCACTTAATCCTGCTGCCTGACCAATGATTGCATATATTCCGGCACCTACAATCCCCCCAACACCGAACATTAAAATGTCATAAAAATTCAAGGATCTACTAAGTTTATTTTTCGCCATACCCATGTTCTATGTGAGCAAATTACTTGATACAGAATGATTAAGATTGCTGAATTCATCAAGAAATTGAGCTGATTGGTAAATGCCAATTTATGGCACCCGTCTTATTAATGATTGGCCATTTATATAGGTAGAATTGACTGTTGGATATCCTTCTTGAGCGTAATCTTAGGGCCTTATTAGAAGGATAAAAAGGTGTACACTCAGATTTGAAAAAAAACTGCCTATAGATTTAGCAATTCTTGTACATTCTCCATATTCACCTTCTGGTATAATACCAATCGATTAAAACACAACTCAAAAGTGAGATTAGTCTATCAATAATATCCTACGGATACGTCCAATACATATTGATAAGAATCCAGTCCCGTACAACAGCCATAAAACTGATAATCAATGCTGGCTAGAATGGTAACTTCTAGCCGATGGTTGTTTAGTTGTATCAGTGATAGAGCAAAGAAAACCTGTAATCCAAACAATTTTTACATTCAGATTTTATTTACTTGCCTTTAGTCATTTGGCAGCTAAGAAATGGCAGCCAAATTTAATCTATTAATAATATAAATTTTATACCATGAAAAATTTTAGAGATATGTGCATCCTATCTTTTACGCTGTTTTTAACCGTCACAACGAATGCTCAAGAAAAGGTAGACCAAGAAGTCATGGCAGATGCCGAAAAAGCTAAGGTGATACTGCAAACCGATAATGATAAACTAGATGGTTACTTTGAAAATTCAACAGGATATGCAATTTTTCCCAATGTTGGAGAAGGTGGCTTGATTATCGGCGGAGCGTCCGGCAATGGGGTAGTATATGAGAACGGTGAAGTGGTTGGAATGGCCGACCTAAAGAAAGTCGATGTAGGACTTCAAGCGGGAGGACAAGCGATTACCCAAGTAATCTTTTTTGAGACCGAGGAGGCTTTGAACGAGTTTAAGCAAGGTGAGCTGGAGCTCTCCGCTGAAGCAAAAGCTGTAGCACTTCACGAAGGGGCTTCGATAGATGCCAATTATGATGACGGCGTAATTGTTTTTGCAAAACCTAAGAAAGGGTTGATGGCGGATGTTTCCGTAGGAGGACAGAAATTCGATTATACATCCATTGATAATCTTTAATCCACAATCCATTTCATAAAATGATTTTTGAACGGACATCTTTTTGGAGGGTTTTTCTCTTTAGAGGGCATACGATCTTTTTATATAGAGATCTTATTTTGAAAAAAGAAAGCAAGAATTAATCGATAAATTAAATTTTTACGTGGCCAACAACCAGATAGATGGAAATGAGATAAAGAATTATGACATCATGCTAAAAATTCTTGATGAACTTTCGTTTTCGAATAGATTACGAAGGAAAGGTTCAATATCTTATACAGTTGTTGATAGCTTAAGCATAGACCGGGATTTAGGATCAGAACTAATTGTATTTGATAATAGTATTTACTGATTTTTAAGACATTGTAGCTTTATTCGATGTCTTACATTTATTACATCTGCCTTCCTAATTTTGAGAAAGTTCAAAAAACGATTCTCAAGAATACAAACCGAACAAGTAGCGAACAAGTAACCGAACAAGTCAGCGACTAAGTAACCAACCAAGGAAGTAGTCACGTAAAAATCCTAATGAGGAACAATATTATTAATGATTAAATGCTTAGAGAATGTGATTTTAATATCCTTAAAAGGGTCATTAATCGCAATGCATTGTTAATTTGTTCTTTTTTTGATTCTTACCTTTAGCCTAAAACAGGATGAATAGGGGGGAGATTATTTTATACGATGATAAACCAAGCATAGAAATTCGGTTGGATAATGACACCATTTGGTTAAATCAAAAACAAATGGCGGAGTTGTTTGATAAAGATACCGATACCATTGGCCTACATTTGAAAAATATCTTTACCACCAAGGAATTGGATAAAAAAGCAACTACCGAGAAATACTCGGTAGTTCAGAAAGAAGGTAATAGACATGTAAAACGTAAAGTTTTATTCTACAATTTAGACGCAATAATTTCAGTTGGCTACCGAGTAAATTCGAAACAGGGAACCCAATTTAGAATATGGGCTACCCGTACGCTAAAAGAATATCTAGTCAAGGGTTATGTTGTCAATGAAAACAGGTTAGCCCAAAAGGAAGAGGAAATACAAATACTTAGAAACGGTATTTCGATATTGGGCAGGGCAATGGAAGAAAAGTCAAACCATGAAAGTAATGAATGGCTGAAACTGTTTTCCCAGGGTTTGGAACTATTGGATGACTACGATCACGAGAGCTTGGACAAGAAAGGCCTAACTAAAAAAGAAGCCATATTTCCTAGCATAGAGGAATACCAAGTACTTATACAACAGATGTCAACTAAATTTGATTCTGAAGTTTTTGGAAAGGAAAAGGACAAAAACTTTCAGAGCTCCATCGCACAGATTACAAAAGGTTTCGGAATTGAGGATTTTTATCCAACCATAGAAGAAAAAGCTGCCACTTTGCTATACCTGATTACTAAAAACCATTCCTTTGTTGATGGTAATAAGCGAATAGCAGCGGCATGTTTTCTTAAATTCCTAAGCGCTAACAGTATGCTTGTTTCTCAAAATGGCAAAGTAATTATCAGTAATGATAACCTTGGCAAGTTTAACTCTATTCATTGCTTCCAGTAAGCCCGAAGAAATGGAAACGGTAAAACGTTTGGTGATAAGTGTTTTAAATAGGGGTAATTAAATTAAAGTTCAATAAAACGATGGCAACGTCACTATGCCCCATTCCTGCTGTAGCCCTCCCTAAAAATGTAGCCTTCCCCATTTTCTACAATTGATTATTTAGAAATCGTAACTTAGTGGAAAGTTCAAAAAATGGATTATCAATACCATTTTATTTTCTGCTTTTGTGAAATCATTAAAAGATGATAAAATCGATTTGGATAAAAAAAAGTAAACCGTTATTAACCATATCCCTCTGGAGAAAATGGAGCGAAGAATGAAATATTTCCATCTAATTTGGAATCTATTAAAAAATATGGAGAAGATTACCAGCCTATTTTAGGAATATTGTATTTAGAAAAGCTTCGCTCATTTACTTTAAGTAAGCAAGTTGCCGAATAAAAAAATTCAATTCACCACTATTTTTATCGCCAAAACAGATTATGGTCTACAACCCAAACTTAAGAACATTAATCAATATATCTCTCAATAAACTTAATTAGGGTGATTTAAATGAGAAATGGAATCTACCACCCCTTTCGAAATACTTAGATACATCATAGAATTTTTTTAGAGTTGAGGCTGAGATTTCTATTTTTGCCATCCTGTATGAAGAATGTATTTAATAGAAGTTATCGGATAGGAAGGTACATTGTATACCGAGAAACTTTGTTAGAGCCTAAGGAACTTTTTTGGTCATTTGTGGGATCTTTTTGCGGAATTGGGCTCATCGGTTTTGTCCAATCGCAATATTTGTCCCATGGCGATAATGTTTTACTGATCGGTTCCTTTGGGGCCACTGGTGTGCTGATTTACGGAGCTATACATAGCCCGTTGGCCCAACCCAGAAATTTGATGGGAGGACATATTTTCAGTGCAATTGTCGGTGTAAGTGTAGCTCTTCTTTTAGGTGACATTTTATGGTTGGCGGCAGCTTTGTCCGTGGCCATATCCATCTTGGTCATGCAAATTTCAAAAACCCTACACCCACCTGGGGGTGCGACTGCATTAATTGCAGTCATCGGTTCAGAAAAAATAACTTCTCTGGGTTATTGGTACGTTCTTTTTCCGGTATTGAGTGGGGTATCCATAATGTTTGTTGTTGCATTGTTTTTTAATAATTTAACCCCGAACAGAACCTATCCCTCTAAAGGAAGGTTTCTTAAAACATTACATTGGGCCATTAGACCGGCCAAAACGAAACTTCAACGCATAAAAGGAAATTCCTCGGGTGAAAAAATATAATTAACTAGAGTAAAACAACTATACCCTGTTCCCGGTGATTTCCTAACTAACTACATCCAATGGTATGTTCAGAGAGTAATTCTTACCCTTTGGGCAATAACTACCCATCTCCAAATTTAAACGCAAACTATATTTCACTGAAAATTAGAAAATTAGGAAAATATACTCCTATATATGATAAATGGCCTTGAAATTGTACAAAGTCATTCTTTAATTGGTAAGTCCAGGTTACAATACCGTCCGTGGGCAAATTATTTCTTTTCTTCCAACTAAATTCTATGTTGAAAAAAATTCTTTCACCTTTTCAAAACTTTATTAAAATTGAAAGTTTAGGTGGACTTTTATTAATATTAGCTACCCTTATCGCTCTTTTTTGGGCAAATTCTCCTTTCTCCGCAAGCTATTTTAATTTATGGAAGTTTCGCTTGGGCATTATCACTGAAACATATGAATTTTCCAAGCCACTTTTTTTATGGATCAATGATGGACTCATGGCCATTTTCTTTTTTTTGATAGGCTTGGAAATTAAAAGAGAAGTACTGATCGGGGAACTAAATTCGGTAAGAAAAGTTGCTTTTCCTTTGTTCGGGGCTATTGGAGGTATGTTAGTACCGATTTGTGTTTTTTTGGCCTTCAACCAAAATTCAGAAACTGAGTTGGCCTGGGGTATCCCAATGGCGACCGATATTGCGTTCTCTTTGGCAATCTTGAACATGCTTGGAAATAAGGTTCCGATGAACCTGAAAATATTCTTGACCGCTTTTGCCATTGTGGACGATCTTGGGGCTGTCATGGTGATTGCGTTGTTTTATACTGGGACTATCCAAATTTCTATGTTATTGACCGCCTTTTTGATTTTAGGACTTTTGTACTTCTTGGCCTATAAAGGTTATTACTCCAAATTTCTGTTGACTTTCTCGGGGATAGTAGTTTGGTTTTTATTTTTAAAGGCCGGTGTTCATCCAACGCTGGCAGGAATTTTGATGGCATTCTGTGTTCCAGTGCGCCAAACAATAAAGACTCCCGCATTTATGGGCCACTTTGAAGAAATTTACAGAGATATACAAGATGCTAGGGTGTTGTCAAAACCTGTCCTATCAAGTGGGCAATTAAATCAATTGGGCAGAATGGAACATTTTATGGTCAAGTTTCGGTCTCCCCTTCAAAGTTTGGAACATAACCTACACGGATGGGTAGCCTACTTTATAGTACCTATATTTGCGTTGGCCAACGCAGGTATAAGCCTTAAAGATTTGGGGGAAATAGACTATGTTCTTGCTATCAATATAACCCTTGCACTTTTGTTGGGAAAGGGATTTGGGGTTAGCCTTGTAGTATACATTGCAGAAAAGTTAAAATGGCTTGTTGTGCCAGGGGATATTGGTCAACGCCAAATTTTTGGTGTCTCCTTTTTGGCAGGTATTGGTTTTACCATGGCTTTTTTTATAGCCAATCTGGCTTTTGAATCATCCCTTTATCTTAATTCGGCTAAAATAGGAATTTTATTAGGTTCAGGACTTTCCGCAATGGTAGGTTATTGCATATTGGCAACAACTAAAAATAGGAAAGCTGAAGCTTAAGGTCTTGGCCGTTGATTCCGAGAGGATTTTATTTTGTATTTCCAGAAACATTCACTTAACTCTGATCTGTATTGTATAGCGGGCAATACGAATTTCAAAAACATAAGCAATGAACCCAACCGAAGAAGCTTTAAATGAAAGAATAAAGGAACTGACTTGTCTATATGAGGTTTCTTCCATAATAGTCAATGCCTCAGAGGAACAAATGCTCGAAGTACTTCAGGCCATTGCTAAATGTGTGAAAAATGGCTTTCGTTATCCATCACAAACAGAGATTTTGATAAGAACTTCGAAGATGGAGGTCTTTACGGGCATATTAAAGATGGGTGAAACTATCAGTTCCAATATCAAAGTGTTCAATCGTATCGAAGGGAAATTGCAAGCTCGCCTACAGAATCCAGATAAGGAGTTCTTGAAGGAAGAACAACCATTATTGGATAACATTGCCTTAAAAGTTGGTAATCTCTTGGAAAAGTTGGAAATTCAAAAAAGTGAACGATCCTTGATGAGGCAAATGGAGAGGGCGGACCGATTGACAATATTAGGAGAAATAACAGCGGGGATTGCCCACGAGATGAATACACCTCTGGCTAACATTCTTGGCTTTGCAGAGCTGCTGAAGTCCGATTTGGAAAACTTGAATTTGGATACTGGCGACATTGATAAGATAATTCAAAATTCGATTTTTACTAGGGAGGTCGTTAAAAAGCTAATGTTCTTTGCTTGTGAAATGCCACATGAAAAAAAGCAAGTTGATATCATACCACATATCAAGGGGGCCATTGATCTATTGGATGCGACCTTTAGAAAAGAAGAAATAAAATGCCTTTTCACGACCAAAAAAAATGAAATCTTTGTGAAAGTCGATATTATACAGTTGACTCAAATCATTTTTAATTTAATTATGAACGCCATATATTTTTCGCCAAAAAATGGATTGGTCACGATAGAGGTCAACGAAGATAAGGAGTCTATTTTAATAAGTGTAAGCGATGAAGGATCTGGAATTAATAAAGATGCCCATGAAAAAATTTTTGAACCTTTCTTTACGACTAAACCCACGGGCGAGGGTTCCGGGTTGGGACTAAGTGTGGTCCATGGAATTGTATCTGCACATCGAGGTCATATTGAAGCAATAAACAACAAAGGCAAAGGCGCTTGTTTTAAGGTTCAAATTCCAAAGTAATATGAAATTGAGAAAAGAGAACATTCTTATAGTGGATGACGACCTGCATATACTTGAAATGCTTCAAAGACATTTGTCATCTTGGAATTTTCATACATACAGGGCCATTACGGTCAAGGAGGCCGTATCCATTCTGAGGGATTCACGAATAGATTTGCTTATTACCGACCTTAAGATGCCCAAAATAGACGGTTATGAACTAATTAAATTTGTTTCAGAACATTATCCCGGTGTCCCCAGATTGATAATTACGGGATATCCCTCCGTGCAAGGCTCTTTGAAGGCCATTAAATCGGGAGCTGTTGGCTACCTTACAAAACCATTTACTAAGGAAGAGTTAAAAACTTCAGTTGAGAAATCGTTGTTAAGCAATAATGAGGCATTAACCAAGAAGGATAGGAGACAAATTCCGTCCAAGTCGAATGCCGGAGATTTTAAAGATTTAGTAGGGAAATCAAATGCTCTTGGAAGGATTTTTCAAATTATTGAAAGGGTTAAGGACAACAAAGCCACTATACTGATTACCGGGGAGAGCGGAACGGGAAAGGAGCTTATAGCCAGAAGCATTCATTATTCAGGAAAATATAAACAACAAGCATTTGTGCCGGTAAATTGCGGGGGTATTCCGGAAAGTCTTTTGGAGGCGGAGCTGTTCGGTTATGTTAAGGGAGCTTTTACGGGTGCGGATGGTGCACGGGACGGTTTTTTTCAGGCCGCGGACGGTGGGACTCTTTTTTTGGATGAGATAGCTAATTCCTCGTTAGCTGTACAGACGAGATTGCTCAGAGCACTTCAAGAAAAGGAGGTAACTAAGGTGGGTTCAAGAAAATCGGAGAAAATAGATTTGAGAATTATTGCGGCAACTAATGGCAACCTTAAAGAAATGGTTCAGAAGGGTTCCTTTAGGGAAGATTTATACTATCGTCTTACCGTTGTAGACATAGAACTTCCTCCGCTTAGGGAACGAAAAATAGATATTCCTCGTTTAGTTGAAAAATTCCTGTTCAAATATGGTGTCGAGTATAAGGACCGTCTGATAGGGATATCCCCTGAGGCACTTGAAATAATGAAAAGATATAATTGGCCAGGAAATATCCGAGAGCTGGAAAACATTGTCCAAAGAGCTGTGATAATGTGTGATGGCCGTGTAGAAACTGAGAATTTGCCAGATGCTTTAAAATATACAATCGATTTTCCGGACGAAGATTTTTTGCCACTTCGTGAACAGGAGACAAGGTATTTACGAAAGGTTTTGGCGCATTATGGCAATAATAAAACAAAGGCGGCGGAAATATTAGGCATTACTCGTAAGACGCTAAGGGAAAAACTGAAACAATGAAAAACTAACATTTTATATATTCTTCAAAAATTGTATTCAGGTTATTTGGGAAGGTTCTGTCTATCCGTCAAACTACAATCACGTCCCAATAGGCAAGTTTTTTTTACCCAGGCGGGTAAATAGTTACCAGGCTATAAATCGTTCAATTTTCCAATACTCATGTCTACACCTTATTCCCATTGGCCTTAGGGAACATGGCATCAATATCTGCTTTCACATGGTATACTAGTTGCATCATGTTGTTTATAAAGTTGTAAAAGCATGAAAGGCGAGTTTTTTAGTATATGTCCCTATTGTAAATTTTTCTCCCATTGCGTCCTGACTGCAAAAAAGGATAGGGTTTGGGAATGTAGTGAATACCATGATCAAAAATTGGATCCATTTCCGGCAGAACCAGTTTCGCAAGATTTTAAACCGTTTCCAATTAACATTTAATTCAGTATGTCCGAGGTCAAGAAAATTATTCGAAGGGGTTTAAATGGTAAGGTGCAGCAGGGCATGATGCGGAATGTAATGAAGCAATTCAACGAAGCTGCCGATTTTCTGGGTATAAACAGTAACGTAAGAAAAATATTGTCGCATTCGAACAATGAGCTAGTTGTAAGATTTCCTGTAAGGATGGATAATGGGGAAGTTGAAGTTTTTACGGGATATAGGGTACAGCATAATAATTCATTAGGCCCTTATAAAGGTGGGCTTCGGTATCATAAGACTGTTGACTTGGATGCTGCTAGGGCACTTGCGATGTGGATGACATGGAAAACCTCTTTGGCGGGTCTTCCTTACGGTGGTGCCAAGGGAGGTATACAAATAGACCCCTCGGCTTATTCACCCGCTGAATTGGAGCGCATAACCAGAAGATTTACGTACGCTTTAGCCGACAATATAGGTCCGGACCATGATATACCTGCCCCGGATATGAATACAAACGACCAAACAATGGCATGGATGGCGGATACCTATATGAGTATGCGTCCTCCTGCCGAGCGTTCGGCAAACCAACACGTTGTTACAGGTAAACCTTCAGCTAGTGGAGGGTTGGAGGGAAGGGACCGTGCCACCGGGTACGGTGTGTTCTTGACAATAAAACTTTTGCTTGAAAAAAAAGGGCAAGACCTGAAGGACAAAAGATTTATAGTTCAAGGCTTTGGTAATGTGGGTTATTGGGCTGCTGTTTTTCTTGAGAGGATGGGGGCAAGAATGGTGGCGGTCCAAGATGCCTCTAAAACCTTATATGATGATAGTGGAATTTCAGTGGAAGAACTTCACGAGTTTTGTTTAAAGAACAAATCTGTTATCAATGGTTTTAGTGGAGGATCAACTTTAAAAGACAAAGATTTTTTTTCTGTTGAATGTGACATATGTATACCGGCCGCACTAGGCAACCAAATCACTAAGGAAAACGCATTTGAAATCAAGGCAAGCCTTATCGCCGAGGGAGCCAACGGACCAACAGAAGATGCAGCAGAAAAATTATTGATTTCAAGAGGGACTCAAATTATTCCCGATATTCTTTGTAATTCAGGAGGTGTTATCGCCAGTTATTACGAATGGCTCCAGAATAGAAATGGTGAACTTTGGAATATGGAAGAAGTGATGGAAAAATTGGAAAGGAAGATAAGCGCTTCCTTTGAGAAGGTCTACGATTTATCAACATCTGAGGGTATTTCACTAAGAATGGCTGCTTATGGAATAGCCTTGAATAGAATTGAAAATGCTTATGTGCAACGGGGAATATTCCCATAGAAAAAGGAAGATGAACAGTAACAATCTAATAGTTGAAAAAAGGGAATATGTGTTTCTTAAAAGGTTGTTGAACCTATCTGGATACTCAAATGACAATTCCGTAAAAAAATCCTTGGAAAAATTATCCTCGGAACTACAATTGGCCCTTATAGTGGACGAATTGGATATGCCTAGGGGAGTCATTAGGTTCAATAGTCTCGTAACGATCGAATCTTCTGATGGCTGGCAGCGAAAAATTCAATTGGTCATACCTTCGGAAAGAAATTTCGAACTCGGTAAGATTTCGGTTCTTACCCCGATCGGTGCTGCACTATTCGGCTATCCGGAAGGTAGTACCGTAGAATGGGAGTTTCCAGGGGGCACCAAAAAAATTTTCATTAGTGAAGTGAAGAAACAACCGCTTCCGAAGGTTCTAGACCTTCCTTTGTAACAAAAGTAAAATATGAGAGGTGAAGGTTTAGACTTATATCAGTATGAGAGCGATACAGAATTGATTCATAAAATCAACTCAATGGAATTGAAAGCTTGGATTGCCAATCTACATTTTATTCGTAAAGAGCTCTCGAAAATTATTGAAATCTGTGTGCAACAATTTAAAGAAAAGTCAAGCTTTATTGAGGTAGGCAAAAAATTTGAGAAAAAGGAGGTAGAGAACGAAAATATACTGAAAGCTTTAAATGGGTACAGTAATAACAGGTCAATAATATCCGAGTGTGATAATCTTCATTGCGACATGGCTTTCATTAGGGAGCATGAAATGTACCGAAAAAGTTATGTATACCATTTGGAGAAATATTGGAATTTAAAGGAAGATTTCTACAACCGCCTTAAGGACAGTTTGGTTGGTTGAACTAGGATTTTATAGATAGATGAATCCAACTCAAAAAGAATATTGGTTCGCCGAACTTTGCTTGGAAAGAGATTATTACGATGTAAAATGGTGGACTGTCCAATTAGAACAAATAAATCGGGAACTGGATAGTTTAATGGAAATAGAAACAACGTTGTTGAATAGATCAGAAATTTCAATGTCTCTTTTAGGTCTTAGAAGAAAGAACACCCTTGTGCTTAGAAAGTTATATCAATTTGAGATAGATCTTAAAAAGGAAAAGGAGTATGGGAAAAAGCTTTATGACGTGGGTATACTTCGGGCTTATCAGAACAGTAGGAAACTCTTTCAGGAAATCTTGGCTGAATAGAAGACGGCAATGACACTGATCTTCGACGAACTAAAAAAGTATAGAAAACTCAAATAAAAGGTATTATGGAAAAACGAATTTTGGTGCCAACTTATTCGAACATGGAAATAGAGTTTGTTTTAGGATACCTTTCTAATCTGTTCGAAAACCAATATTGCAAGTTCTATATACTCGACACATTTAGTTACCGAATGAGTGGGCTTGAAACCTTGCGCTTTTTGCAGGAGGACGATAGTTTTTTCGAAAAGCCTAGAAAGACTTCAGAGGATAAGCTAAGAAGCGTGATTCTGGAGCACAGGTTAGAGCATTCCAATGTAAAACATACCTTTCATCCAATCACCGAATGTTCTAATATTCTCGGTGCGGTCCAAAGAAATGTTATGGAATTTGAAATGGATTTGATTGTTTTATTCATGAATAGCGCAAACAGAGCTTATGACCACCAAATCTCATCGATTCTTAATAAAATTAGAAGGTGCCCGATTATGGTAATTCCTGAGACTATGAGTCTTAGTAGAAGAAACAAATTCGTCTTTGTTTCGGATTTCATGAATCCTGTTCCCCAAGAGGAATTGGATTATATGCTTTTTCTATTTGGCTACATGAAGCTTGAATTTAAAATTTTACAAATTGGTCAACCTTGCCAAATCAGTCTGCACCAAGAAATCAATCATAAAACACTTCATTCAAAATTAAGCACGATTTCTCAATCAATGGTGTCAATCAGAAATATAAATTCTTTAGATAAAATTAAGGAATATGGCTCAGGTCATACGAAGAGCATACTTTGTTTTTTGGATGAAAAACCAAGTGTATTACGAAGGCTTGGAGTAACCAAATCTTTTGTCAATAGGTTGGGACCTATCGATAGAATCCCTATTGTAACTTTTCATGTATGAAAAAATATTATGAAGAAAAAGAAATTTGAAATTGCTTTATTGCTAATTGGCATTTTGTGTATAGTTATTCTATGTTGGCTATTTCCAGCTCCTGTATTCGAAAACTAACCCTTATCTAAGTCTATTTGAAATTAAAACGGCTAATGGTGAAAGTTAGTATAATAAACGTTTAAGAGAACGGATTACTTGGAATTGAAGACTGACCATTAATTTTAGCGTTAATTGGTTTGTGGAGAAAGGTCTTGTTTATTCAAGGCCTTTTTAATTTATAGGTTTTGATAATAGAATGGAATTTAGCCTTCCTTGTTTTCTAAAATTGATTATTCATAAATCGTAACTTAGGGGAAAATTCATAAAAAGGATTCAATTAATATCCATATTTGCTAAATATGGACAAATAGTGTAATTTTGTAGGAAGTAATGTTTATGTTATGAATATCAGTTTCACAAAAAAACAGGAAGAATACATTGCCAAGCAAGTCGCTACCGGTGAATACCAGAACAATAGTGAGGTTATCCGTGATGCAATACGTTTACATAGTATTTATAGGGACAAGGTTATTGATGATCTTAGAAGGGAAATTGAGAAAGGTTGGGATGGCCCGGAAAGCTCCCGGACAATGGATGAAATCATCGCTTCAAAAAAGAATGGGTGAAAGTTGGCTATGTTCTTTCGCAAGAAGCGGATAGTGACATTGAGAATATATTCGAATATGGTGAATATCGCTTTGGGACTGCTCGGGCAATCGAATACCTGATTGGTCTGAAGGACCATTTTTTGGCAATTGGCAACAATCCGGATATCGGAAAGAGTAGAAATGAAATTAAGGAAGGCCTTTTCAGTTTTCCATACATTTCTCATGTAATTTTCTATCGTAAATTTAAAGGATATGTCCGGATAGTAAGAGTCCTGTATGGTGGCAGAGATTTGGTAAAGTTTCTAAGTTAAATAAAGGATTAACAGAATGTCGAAGTGTGGCAATTGAAAAGTTCAAAATTGAGCTATTTCTTAGTTCGCGTATAATAATAACCTGGTCCGTCACAGAGTAAGTATCCGCCATTGTACATTTCTGATTCGCTTAGAATACTCAAGTGTTCCACCAAGGAATTTCCACAGGATTGGATAAGGTAAGTGTCATCGGAATAGTACAACTTAAGATAATCATTTCCACCCGAATTTACCGAGTCATATTTACCGAAAGCAGTGGAAGTGCTATCTGGATATACTCTTCGCTTGATAAAGGTACTATCGGGGAAAAATTCGATAGACTCTCGAAAACCTAATTCTTCTTTATCCAATATTTCCCCGGACATCCCAGAATTCAAGGAAGTGAGCTCATAATACATTGCCAATCCAAAATGGGCCGATTCGCTGGAACTTGAACAAGAGGACCAAACAGTTGCAATGACTAGCAATATTAGTATTCCTCTCATTATTGTTTTTCCATTAGATGTACAAATTAGAAGAGGGTTGCTTTAGAATATTAGTAAATAGCTGCACTTTAATAGGTGCCTACCTATAGATGCAAAGTTCAAATATAATGATGTTCAAAAGCTCATTACGCGGTACAAATTACTATCTACTATTACATCGACATCCTCAAGAACAAGTAAATTCCAAACTCTTATGATACTATTTGGAAAACTCATCACAAGCTAATGCACATTCCCTACAGGCTTTAGCACATTCTTTGCAATGTTGGTGGTCGTGGCGCGAACATTCATCGGCACACGCTTCGCAAATTGTCTTACAATAATCAACAAGACCCTGAACGTCCGTATAAGAGGTAGCTAGAATTTGTGCAAGTGAACTACAAACTTCGGCACATACTCTATCGATTCTAATACAATTGTTCATCATAGCGATGTTTTCCTCATCTAGACAAGCGTCCGCACAATAATTGCAATGGTTAATGCAATTTCCCAATGCATGAATTAATTTTACATTTCTCATACTACTATTTTTGTATTAAGTGCGCTGAAGTTATAAAATTGAACTTGGTGCGTATGTCGTCAAAAACAATAATATTGAACCTATAGCAAAGTAATTTACATCAAGGAAGTACGTGAGGTTAATTTTTGGAGAATAGCCTTAGAAGATTTTAAAGAAATGATTCTTAAAGAGAACGAAATATCAAATTAGGATTACCATTTCCCGGTTACTCATTTTAAGCTAAGAGTACATCATGTTATCATAGCAAAACGAATATGGAATGGATTGTTACAATCCTATTCTCAAATGTTTTAAAATAAAGCCCTGTTTTAAATCCATCTCGTAAGGCCAAGTCCGCGATTTGCTATCGTCAGTATCTTTCCTCATCGGACCAAGGACAATTGTTCAATGTTCCGATTTATTCTATAAGTTTAATTACTAAAGAAACGCCCTTTAAATAACCATTGTCAAAATTCAAATTAGTTTAAGACGCAGGATAATCTTAATGTGGATATGTACTCCAAAATCCTTCAAAACTTGCTAGTAAAATTATAGGAAGAGAAATAGGTGGATGTGCTATTGGGTTTTTTTAGGAAATGCGCCAAAATTTAACTGAAGTGTTTAAGTGAGAAAAAGCCAAAAATTGTTCCGGATAGAATATGGAAAGTTATTGCCGTATATAAGTACCGAGGCAAAGTCTCCTCACGGCTTCAACTAATAATGAGCGGTTGACCTAAGTTTCGATACTAGTCATGGTTTATGGGGATTGGGATGGAAGGAATTGCCAAGCATCCAATATTGGATGCCTGGCAAACCGATTATTATTCTAATATTTCAGGTTATCCAAAAAATCGTTGACTCTTTCTTTGCTCTCGCCCGTCCTTTTTTGGATACGACCTATCAATTCGTCCTCCTTACCTTCTTGGTAGTCCAGGTCGTCATCGGTGAGCTCCCCCCATTCCTGCTTAATTTTTCCTTTCGCAATGTTCCAATTGCCCTTAACCTTATCTTTCCATGGTGCTGACATAACATTTTTATTTAGTAGTTTAAATATGGTAAATCTATTAGCTTAAAATAAGACAGATTGACTCGAACGCTAAGGAATTTGACTTGGTAAACCATAGCTCCTAAGGTCGTTGATAGCTCGGAGGTGCGACCTAAAATAGTGACCGATGCCGTGGGTTAGAACATACTCTAGGAAAACCGTATCTGACAGTCATAAATTCAAGGCAAAGGGCAAAAGCAAAATTCTATAATTCCAACTGGTGCGATATAGGGTGGGGAACTACATTAATATTGTCCACATTGCTTTAGGATCTAAAATAGAATAAATTGATTAGTTAAATTCTTTGCATGCCTATTTCAATTAGGATGCTACCAGCTCCGAAATGACCTTTAAGAACCTATCATTATATATAAAGCCATTTAGATAACATAAGGGTAGGAGTAGTTTTAAAATCAACTTTGAATTTGAAGCAATTGTAAATATACATGCGTTGCAAAGGCTTTTATATAAAAAGTTGTTTATATAAAAGCCTTTGTAGAATTACTTTACAACATTATATTAGAGTTAAAGCCATTGACGGAAACTTTGTTAAATAGGTTAGATTTAAATTTTCCGTCAATAAGCTTATATGAGCGTAGTGTAATTATATTTTGCTATTGACCATCCAATTAATTCCAAATTGGTCTGTACACCGACCAAAATATCCCCATTCCCGTTCCATAAAGTTGTGATGGATCTGACCACCTTTAGATAATTCTGAAAAAACCTCCTTCGCTTTTTCGCTATTCTCAACATCTATCGCCATGTGAATTTGATTGCCATGGGTAATAGGTGTATCAGGAGCTGCATCGTAAGCCATGATATGAATATTCTTCCCACTTAACTCTGCATGTTGCAATTTTTGTCGGTATGAAGCGGGTACATCCATTTTTTTATCTTCATAGGTCTCACGATTCTTGACTTCTGCACCAAATAGATTGGCATAATAATTTAATGCCTGCTGACAATTACCATTAAAAGCTAAATATGCTTGTATTTTCATCTTATAATATAATTTAGATTTTAAATTTTGGACAAAATAAATAGTCTCGCAAGAAGTCCCTTGTTTGAAAACATAGTTTATTAATGCGATTAAAAAAATGAACACCATAAAGATAGGACAGTGGCAACCCTATATTTATTATACGCCATTTATAATGCCCTCTATTTTTAATCGAAGTCATTTAGGATAGTATTGATGATGTACCTATTTCTTATTTTTTAAAAAATTCATTGACATCTAACCAATGAACAAATGCATCAAACCACCGGTTACTAGTGCGATTTGGGTTTCCGAGTCCGAAACCGTGTCCGCCATTTTGGTATAGGTGAAATTCAACGGGAATACCAGCCTTGAACCAAGAATCGATTACACCAAATTGTCCCTTGAAAAGAAAGTCGTCAGAAGCTATGACATTGAACATTGGAGGAGCGTTCTTAGGTACTTCGACAGCTCCCATACCACCGTATATAGGTCCGATGAAAGCCAATTTCATAATTTTCGAGTTCAAGGTTGAATGTATGGTAAGCCCTGCTCCGGCAGAAAAGCCGATCATTCCAATTCGGTTAGTGTCGACACCCCATTCTTTGGCGCGCTTGAGAATCATTTTATAAGCAGCTTCGGCATCTTCAAGTTGATTTGATAGGTCTCTTTGAGGGGTAACTGGCCTATTAGTCTCAGATTCAGTATTGCTCGATTCTGAAGGTGCTGTTCTAGGCCTATTCATCCAAGCAGTAAATTCATCTAGTGATTGAGGGGTCGGGTGCAATCTATATTTTAGAACAAAGGCAGCAATACCCTGTTTGGCCAAAGCCTCGGCTACCTCCCAACCTTCGTTGCCCAACGACAGCCATCTAAAACCACCTCCCGGTGCTACAATGACGGCAGTACCGTTCGCTTTTTCAGGCTCAGGTAGAAAAGGCGTGAGTGTTGCTGTAGTAATATTTCTGGCCATGGGGTCTCCCCATTGGCGAAACCAAGACTCCGATGCTGGTTGGTCGTCGACACCACCAGTACCCAGTAAAATTGCATTTGGTTCATCGGGAGCATCAAGTGGGTAAATCGTACCGTCTTGAGATGCTGAATTTTGAGCATTGCATACTAACGCAATGAATAAGATAACTTTAGTGAAATTGTTTAGAGTTGAGTTCATTTGTTAATAGTTTATGTGATGATAACCAAATATAGTGTAATTATTACATTTAATAGGATAAAACTAATTTCATCTAATATTTAACTGCTTAAAAACTAGACTGTAAAAGGGATAGTGAGAATATTTTAGGAAACTCAACATCACGGGCATATCGATGAAATATTGAGCAAAAAGAGGCAGTTTTCATTCTTGTTCTGTTTGTAAGGAATACGGAAGTTAACAGGTCAAAGGTGTCTATTCCTTATCGTACGGAAGTATTACTGGAACCTTGGTCGACAACCGAATCCTATTCGCCATCACCCTCAAAACCTTATCCGTAGGTATCCTGTCCCATAATCATTCATCCGATTTTCTAAAGGCTAGTGAACGGGATTGAATATTGACGGAAAAAATAAAGAAAGTTGCCCAATTATTGGACGTAAAGGTGTTGGACTATATCATAATGGCACCCGATGGTACCTATTTAAATTTTGCGGATGAGGGCATATTGTAAGGGATGACCAAAAATCATGTGTACCAACCCTTTTTTTACAGGAGCCAAAACTTTGGGTTTAGACCCATAAGGGATGGCTTATAAATAATTTTCATTTGGTCATGCAGATCATTAATGAACAAAATACGGATCATAAATAGTTCTATAAATTAAAAGGCATCTCCAGAACTCCCAATCAAAGTAGGGGTTCATTAAAAGACGATTTAGATTCGTCTTTTTTACATATCTATAGGTTCTTCTAACCGTTCCCATTTACCTTTCATGGGCACATCCTAAAATTTATTGCCAATTCTACTTATTCAAAGAGATTCTGCATTTTCATTTTTTAGAGATAGTCAATAAATTTATATAAGGACCAGTCTTAATAAATAGTAAGGCCGCTATGATTTGACTTTCCAAAGGCCTCACTGACTTTACATTCTTTTTTAAAAGCCCTCGGGACTACCTCCCAGGGTGCGATTCTTTTTGGGCTGCAGCGCAAAAAGGAGAAGCAAGAGGGTAGCACGCTAACGCATGCTCTATAACAATAGATTTATGTGAAGCCCCATGGTAGAGGGGTTTCCAGATATGATAGGGTCGTGATGATGCCCGTTTATTAATGGAAAAAGGGAACGAGCCCCATAGAACCAATGAATTTTTAATGGAAAAATGGATAGAGGATACGAAAAAGAAGCATTTACCTGCCTAAGCATCAAAAAGTCGATTGCTAAAAAGTATAGGAGGTTTTGCAAAACGCAAGGGACTTCCCAATCATTGACCCTGATGGCAATGGTCGAATTTTTCGAACATAACGGGCTGTCCCCCCAAGAACGACTGGGGGAAACCATAGCGAGCCTAAAATACTTAGTGAAACGCCGCTTCAATGCCTTGATTGCCATCCTGCGAAGTATCGAAAAAGAACAAACACTTCCTACCATGGGCATGATCCAAGCGCTTTTCGAACAGGAGTTGGAAAATGAGAATGAAGAATGGGAAAACGAATTTGATTTTATCGAAAAACAACTATCAGAACCGGAGAATTCCAAGGAACCGGATTTGGAAATGGAAGTCATGGTGCCTAAAATTCGATTGGATCGATTGGAGGAAAAGCATCAGGAACTCAAGGAAGATTTCAAGTACGTACTGAATCAGGTACGTATGTTTCGTAATCGCTTTGGCAAAGACTACCTGAAATTAGAAATCAATCCGGAAGCCCTTGATAAATACAGAACAAAACTTGAAAATTAATTCGAATGTACATTGCTATAACAAGACAACAGTTGGGAGGAAACTATCGCGGCAGTGTTCGTGACTTGGTCGATTATCTGGAAAAGGAAAATGTGGATAGGGCTCCCGAATTAGAGGAGCTTTACTTTAATCAAGGGGTAGACCGGATTGAATCGGAACAGGTTATTTCACAAATCGATGCCAATACGGCCAAATTGAAAAGGAAGGATCCTAAGTATTATTCACTGGTTGTAAGCCCATCGCAAAGGGAACTAAAGCATTTAGGGGATGACCCTGAAAAATTGAGGGCTTACACCAAAGAAATGATGAAGGCATATGCAGCCGCATTTTATAGAGACCACGAGGTATCCCATAAGGACATACTCTACTTTGCCAAAATCGAGCGAGAGCGAACGTTTTCCGATAAGGATAGGGAAGTAAGGGAAAATCAGGCGCATGCACGACAGATTTTGGAATTAAAGCACCGAGTTAGGGCTATAGATAGAGGAGAGGCGGTAGGGAACAGGAATCAATTACAAGCAAAAATAAATGTATTGGAGAAGGATGCCCCCCACCAACTGAATGGTCAACGGATAGTATCCGGTATGAAAAAGGAGGGGCCTCAAAGCCACATCCATATCATTGTAAGCCGAATGGACATCCACAATAAACACAGCTTGTCTCCAGGAGCGAGATTTAGGGCTTCGGAAACCAAATTGCATGGAGAGACCATCAAACAGGGGTTTGATCGAGATCAATTTTTTAGGGCAGCGGAAAAGACCTTTGATAAACAGTTTGGCTATCGCAGGAATTTTGTGGAAACCTACCATGCTCGAAATCTGATGGATAAGAATCCCAAACAGTTTTTTTCGGCTCTATTGGGCCTGCCTACAAGTGAAAAGCAAGTAGCACGCCACCTATTGTTCAAAGCGGGGATCAAAGTGCCATTAATCCCAACCAATCAAAAGCAAATGGCCTATAAAGCTCTTATGCAATTGAAAAAGGGTATGGGGAAAGCCTTGGAATCGGGATCTATAGGAATTTAAATATTATGGATAATATCATCACTCTGAAAATAGTAGGGACTTTTTTGTGTGCCATTGCATTATCCTCAGCATTGATACGATATTTAAAATACGGTTTTCTGCTTGGTATGGTTGGGTGGCTCCTACTTGTGATTAGCGCAGGAATAGTGAAGGAATGGTCTTTCTTTTTGGAGTGGATGTTTTTAGCAGGATTACCTATTTTATTGATACATGTTCTTCTTTTTGCTTTGGTGGACCATCATTCATCCTCCAAAAAATCGGCAAATCTCTTTGTGGTCCGTCTTAGGGTTAGGGGGCGCACTTTGGTTCTGGACAACATTCGAAGAGGGGTTTCCGTAATGGCTTCCGCCGGTAGTGGTAAAACCGAAAGTGTTATCTACGGTTTTTTGGAACATTTTAGAAAGGAGGGCTTCGCAGGAATTATTCACGACTATAAGGATTTTGAAATCACAGAAATGGCCAGCCCCCTATGGAACGACCAAAAGGTGCCTTTTCGGATCGTATCGTTCGGACCTATATATAACCGAGTCAATCCTATTGCTCCTCGTTATTTGCCCGATGAGGAAAGTGTTCATGAGGTATCACGTGTACTTCTAGAAAATCTCATGGAGAAACAAGGCTCTAATGAGAACAGCACCTCTCGGTTCTTTCAGGATGCTGCTGAGGGTTTGATCAGTGGTCTTATTTGGCGGCTAAAAACAGATTATCCCGATTTTTGTACCCTTCCCCATGTAATGGCGCTTTATCAACAGTTGGGCACTAAAAGCCTCATTAAGTTTCTGCGAGATAACTTAACGTCCCGTGCCATGGCAGATGCCTTTTTAAGCGGGGTGGGGTCGGAACGGCAAACGGCAGGGGTCATGAGTACTTTGGCCAATGCTATTAAAAAAATCAGCACGCGGAAAATCTTTTTGGTACTCTCGGCTGACGAGCTTCCATTGGACATCAATCATCCAAAGAACCTGTCGGTGGTCGCATTGGTCAATAATCCACAGAAGGACGCTTCCTTATCCCCAGTAATCGCCACCATCGCCCACACCATATCCAAACAGATGAGCCAGCGAAACAGGCAACCTTCATTTATGTTATTAGAGGAAGCTTCAACCCTTAGGTTGTTGAATATGCATCGAATTCCGGCCACCTTAAGAAGTTATAATATTGTCAGTATGTATGTCCTTCAGGATAAGGTCCAAAATGACATGATGTACGGTGAAAAGGCCAGCAAGGCCATACTATCCAATCTTTCATACCAGTTTTTCGGCAAAGTGAACGACCCGGATACGGCGCGATACTACGAACGCTTTTTTGAACTAGTTAAAAAACCCACTCGGAGTGTGAGTAAAAGTTCGGGTTGGAGTTTGGAAAGACGCATTACGGAAGGGGAGCGGGAGGTTTCCAAACGTAGGGCAGAGGTATTCTTTAGATTAAGACAAGGCGAATTTGTGGTGTTTGCCGATGGTAAGGATCGATTGGTGCGATTTTACAAGCCGGATATAAGTCGAGGTTTACCCAAGCCGCTTGCCATTTCCGAAAAAGATTTGGATGCTCATTATCTGAAAGTTCATAGAGAGGTGAGGTCTATGTTTCAATAGATGGGTAGCAACAATTGGATATAATATTGTTGATGCCATCACAAGTCGCTTGTTTGAATAGGCTTCTACTCATCTGAAACTTTTGGTTTGACTACCTTTACCGAACATGGGGTGTCCTGTACAGGGCTGAGATGATACCCGGAAGTGCACTACTTCACACCTGATCCAGATCATGCTGGCGTAGGGAATTGAAAAGGCCAGTCGGCTTATGGTCCATTCTGGGTACCCCATAGTAATCATATTTACTAGAAAATAGGAATGGAATTCATAGCACATTTACTTTTTTGGCAATGGGTTGGGACAGTTTTTGGTGTTGCCCAAGTGCTCTTGGCCCGACAGAATAATATTCACAACTATCTATTTGGTATGGTAGCCATTATCATCAGCATCGGGGTACATTACCAATCGCGATTATATGCCGATGTGCTATTGAACCTCTATTATCTGGTCATGAGTATTTATGGGTGGTTTTTTTGGAAAAAGGGAAGCCATAAAGAAGAAGCGCCAATTTCGATTGCTAATGGAAAAGAGCAAGGGATTGCGCTTGGGATTGTATTAGGTTGCTTCATCTTAATGGCTTATTGGCTTGGAGCACATACAGACTCCGATGTACCCTATTGGGACGCGATGGTCTGTGCCTTTGCCTGGGCAGGTATGTGGCTCATGGCCAAACGAAAAATTGAGAATTGGATATACTTAAATCTAAGTAACCTAATTTCCATTCCCCTTTTATTGTATAAGGAATTATATGTGTATGCCAGCCTTACCGCCTTCTTATTCTTGGTGGCTGTTTCGGGATATCTCAAGTGGAAGCGAATCCTACATCTGAAAAAGAAAGATACCTATGCAAAAGCCTAGTAAAGAATGGTTGGGCGGTGATGAGCTGCACCCCAAACTGCTCCAATGGATAGCCCATAAAAATCTTTGGAACCTTTGGGTGCCAACGGAGTACGGTGGATTGCAATCATCCTTGAGTGATGGATTGGAAATTCTTCGCACTTTGGCCAAATGGGAAGGTAGCCTGGGATGGACCGTTACCTTGTGCAGTGGGGCGAACTATTTCGTGGGTAACCTTGAAAAGGAGAAAGCTGATGAAATTTTTTTAGGAAGTCCATTACCCGTTTTTGGAGGAAGCGGAGCTATAGGTGGCACGGCCGAAAGGTGGGAAGGAGGATACCTTATATCTGGGATATGGAAATATGCTACCGGAGCACCCTACCTTACCCACTTTACGTTAAACGCCAAGATACTGGAGAATGGTAAGGAATTACGAACCGAGGATGGACAATCCAAAATACAATCCTTTATATTGAAAAAGGAACAAGTAGAGATTATCAAGGATTGGAATACAATGGGACTACGAGCCACGGCCACCCATTCCTTTCAGGTTCATTCCCAATATGTGGAAAGGAGCCAAAGTTTTGTATACAATAAAGTGTATCATCCCAATCCTATTTTTAAAATTCCTTTTTCTGTCTTTGCCGATTTGACATTATGGGCCAATTATTTAGGCCTGGCAGAACACTTTTTAGAGGAGGCTCATATCATACTAGGTTCTCTTGAGCAGCTCAAGTTACTGAAAGCTACCCTAACCAAGGCTTATAAAGATATGCGCTCCGATGCGGATACCATTGAAAGTTGGATAGGAAACGATACAAACATTTCAGAGTCTTACATAACAGAAATTCATCGCAAAGCTACCTATTCCGTACAAAATCTTACAGAGGCCATTATTAGGTTATATCCACTTTTGGGCATTCGTGGCGCTAGCGAACATCATAAGATCAACAAAATCTTTAAGGATTTTTTTACCGCCACCCAACATCATATTTTTAGTCCCATGGGGAGAAGAGGCTCCACCAAAGTTTTTAAACCGTAGGGTTTCATTTCATCAAATAAGGGATATGTTCTAGCACAAAATCGGCCCTTTCGACGGGGGTTGCCTTGGGAACCTCCAATAGTTCATAACCATACCCTCTATAGGTTTGAATCATTTTGTTATAAGTAAAGACGGCTTCATTCCATTCTTGGTGTCTTTGCGTATCGGTTCCATAGATTTCTTTCCAAGGAGGCAATAGGAAGACTTGGTTATTATAACGCCAATGTTCAGCATAGGATTTCATTTCTGAACTAATAGCTAGGCCTTCCAATGCTGCATAACATAGTGCATCCAAAAAACCACGATCGAAAAAGACAGGGACATCATTTCTTAAATCACTGCAGACCATTTCAAAATTTTGGATGGACCGATTGAACATTTTTTGGAAATAATTATTCTTGTTTTTCCATGGGAGGGCATCACCGTCGATATCCTGTTGTTCTTTGATTAGCGCCCTAGCAATCTCGGGAATAACAATCATATCATTACGCTTGATTTCTTCCAAAAGGGTGGTTTTGCCTACACCAGGGCCGCCCGTAATGATGAATAACGAGTTTTGGGGTTTAAGGTATTTCAATGATTTAAATTAGGGGATTATGGAAACGTAATAATTGAATTGGATTTAAAGCTCATTTGAAGGTCGGCAATACTACGAACTTTTGTGAAATAGACATTGAGAAATGTGAAAAATCAAGTAGAGGGAATAGTTCTAATGTTAAAAAACGGTTGCATAAAGACGTTTATCATGGATTTTTTAATGGATTGGTCATTGAAATTTTACTAAGTCCGTTTGTCAAAATTATTGCAATACTAATTATAGGAATCGCCTCTTTAAAAGAGTTGAACCAGACTTTTGCAAATTTATAGATGGATATCGAGTATCGGGAAATTTAATTTGAACGTTAGGGAAGTTGTTTATACTTTAATTCTATTCTGGTGATTAGAAGGGTATAATATTTTTTTTTCTCTTGTGTAAGTTTATCTTCATATCTTAATGATTCTTTTACGATTGCTATTAAAGCTTCCTTGTCCTTTAATTCAAATAGCTCATTAAAGTTTATCCCTAATTGCTTACTTAACATATATATCTTTTCCCAGCCTGTTTTCCCTTCCGCTCTTTCAATTCTTCCTATTAATGTTGAATTTGAGTCTATCTGATGCCCTAAGTCAAGTTGAGAAAGCCCCTTTCTTAGTCGTGCCAATCTTAGTAAACAGCCAATTTGAATATTGATTAATTCTATTTCTGAATCGCTGTATTTCCTCATTTAGTAAAAATTGAGAAATACGCTGCATTTATTCGATACAAATTTGTATCGAATAAAGTATTTTATTATATTGCTTAATAAATACATAATTTGCGATTCTTCTATTAGAACTTATTGGAAGCTTTCGCTTAGAGTCTTGGTTTGAAAACTGGTAATTTTTATGCAACAAGACAATAAGCAGTAGGCTCACGACCCGGGCGTGGGCTCTCTTATTGTTGCAGGGTATACCAGTACCACAAACCGATAAGTTGAGTTCCACGCCTTTTTGGTATCGGTTTTAACTTTCCTCTTTGTGACTGATTTCTGTTAATCTTTCGGACATCGCTAAACTTTTTAAAATGGAAATGATCTGGCAACTTTTTTATGTAGGATTTACACCCTGTGCCTGTCCCGTATTCGGAACTTCCCATTCGGTGTTTGATATCCTCTTTAGAAAAAAGCCTAAAAACCCCATTTGATTTCTTTTTGACACTAGTTATGGGTTGCACGCTGCAAATGTTCGGTTTTTCAATTCATATCACCCGTAACTGACGTTTACATTTTTGGGAAACCGCCCAAACACAATTTCACAGTCGGAATCTTGATAATATTCCAAACCCAGAGGCTTAGGCGTTTTGGGCAGGGGACTTATTGTCCAAACACTTATGGCCCCATGTAAGATACAACCTTATGTTGATACGCTGCGTTGTGCATATCGACCGAGTTTGTACTGAAGAAATTTATGGGGTCATCTAAAACCAACACATAAATCCATCAAACTGATAATTATGACAAAATTTCTGAATTCAAAGGGCAAAACACCTTTGCTCTTGATACTCTATATCTTATCAATGCCCTTTTTGTCTTTCCTACTTAGGGCGGGTAAAATCTTGGATCCACCACAGGCCACCATAACTGGCACCGTGACCCAATACACGGGAGTACCCCTTGCCGGGGTGAACATTGTGGTGGAATCCAAGTACAAAGGAGCCATTTCCGATTTGGATGGAACATACCAAATTGAAGCCAATGCGGACGATGTCCTCATTTTTTCAATGGTAGGGTATAAAACTCAAATTATTCAAATCAATGGCAGGGATGAAATTTCAATACAAATGGAAGAGGATGTTACTGCTTTGGAAGAAGTGGTTCTTAATGCTGGTTACTATACCATATCGGATAAAAAAAGCACAGGTAGCATTGCCAAGGTAAAAGCAAATATTTTTGACAAGCAGCCAGTGAATAATCCATTGGCTGCCATGCAGGGTCATGTGGCCGGCGTAAATATTGTACAGACCACAGGGCTTCCCGGCGGGGGTTTTAACATCGAAATTCGTGGAAGGAATTTTTTAAATGGAGTAAGTGACCCTCTCTTTATTGTGGATGGCGTTCCCTTCAATTCGCAATCACTGGGGGCATCTAGGGTATCTGGTCAAATTATGGGAGGTAGTATTAGCCCTTTAAACGCTATTGACCCCAACGATATAGAAAGTATTGAAGTACTCAAGGATGGAGATGCCACTGCCATATACGGCTCACGTGGAGCGAATGGAGTGGTTTTGATTACCACCAAAAAGGGCCAGTCGGGCAAAACTCGTGTTGAAGCACATGTAAGCACCACCATGGGCCAAGTTTCGCATTTTTTAGATTTAATGAATACCAATCAATATTTGGAAGTACGAAGAGAAGGAATTGCCAATGACGGGTATGGAGATTTACTCAATGACCCTAATTATGATTTTTTCTGGCCCGATGTGAAATTATGGGAGAATGAACGCTATACCAATTGGCAAGAAGAACTTATTGGAGGAACAGCGTTTCGCAACAATTATAAGCTCTCATTGTCCGGAGGGAATGACCTGACCCAATTTCTAATTAGTAGTTCCTTTCAGAACGAAACAACCGTTTTTCCAGGGGATTCCAAATACCAAAAGGCTAACATACGCAGCAATGTCAATCATCAGTCCGAAAATCGTCGATTCAGCATCAACCTTTCTTTGGGATATACCAATGAAAACAACACCATGCCGACAGTTGATTTTTCTACGAAGGCCTATACTTTGGAGCCTAATGCACCAAAAATTTATGATGAGGAAGGCAATATTAATTGGGAAAACAATACTTGGGACAATCCCTTGGCATCGCTAGATGAAACCTACAATGCAGAAATCAACACCTTGTTTGCTAATACATTGGTATCCTATAAATTAACGACCAACTTAAAGTTTCAATCCAACATTGGCTTTTCCGATTACCGGTTAGATTCCTATCGATCGATGCCCAGTTCCGCCCGAAATCCTGGTTTGGGGGTAACTCCCCAAAATTATTCCAATCATACCATAAATAATGCGAGGCGGACATCATGGATTGTGGAGCCACAATTGAACTACAAAAAAGGGTGGGACCTTTGGGAGTTGGATGTACTAGTGGGGACTACCTTCCAAGAGGAAGTTTCAAATCAATTGGTACAACGAGGGCTCGGTTATCCCAATGACGGCCTGATTAATAACCTGACCGCGGCAGAGACCATTGAAATATTTTCAGATACTGATGGAGAATACAAATACAATGCCTTGTTCGGTAGGGTTCATCTAGAATTTATGGATAAATATATTATTAATCTAACTGGAAGAAGGGACGGTTCTTCACGGTTTGGACCGGGTAGGCAGTTTGGCAATTTTGGGGCATTGGGTGCAGCTTGGATATTTTCGAATGAGGGATTCTTCAAAGAAAACGCTGCCTTGAGCTTCGGTAAAATTAGAGCTAGCTATGGTACGACGGGTAGTGATAACATTGGTGACTATCGATTTCTGGATACCTACAGCGTAACTGGAAATAACTATAACAATATTAGTCTATTGGAACCAACAGGGGTTTTTAATCCCCTATTTGGTTGGGAAGCCAATAGAAAAATGGAAGTAGCACTAGAACTGGGTTGGTTGAAGGATCGGATATTTATAAATACTTCTTATTATAAAAATAAATCATCCAATCAATTAATCGGTATTCCCTTGGCGGCCACTACCGGTTTCTCTGAGTTGACAGGTAATTTTGATGCTGAAGTGGAGAATACCGGTTGGGAGTTTGATTTGCGAACAATCAATATTCAATCAAATAAGCTTAACTGGAAAACAACATTCAATCTGACGGTACCTAGAAATAAATTAGTGTCTTTTGAGGGATTGGAAACATCTACCTTCTCTAATAGATACGTCGTTGGCGAACCATTAACCATCGCTAAGTTGTACCACTCCCTTGGTGTCGATCCTCAAACTGGTGAATATACTTTTGAGGATTATAATGGGGACACGGATATTACTAGCACAGAGGACAGGCAATGGATTGAGGACTTGGCACCCACTTATTATGGTGGCTTAGGAAACTCCATCAGTTTTGGAAGTTGGTCGATGGACATGTTGTTTCAATTTAAGAAACAAATGGCCTATAATACATTGCGATTTGTTGCTACACCTGGGTTTAAGGGAAATACGCCTGAATCACTCTACGATAGATGGACGCAAACAGGGGATAATGCCCCCATTCAAAAGTCGGCCGGGGGGTTGGCGGGGGGCCAAGATTTAGGGGCTTTACAACGGGATAGCGATGCTGCGATTTCAGATGCGTCATACGTTCGTTTAAGGAATATTTCTCTCAATTATAGAGTACCCTCGGCTCATTCGGATTTGGATTTTCAAGTATACCTCCAAGGGCAAAATCTCTGGACTTGGACTAACTATGATGGCCCCGATCCGGAACAACCCGCGAGTACCCGTCTTCCACCTCTTAGACAGATGACCCTAGGTTTTAAAATCAGTTTTTAATCAAAAAAACAGTTATGAAATATTTTTTATTGAAATACCCATTGGAAAAACTTTTTCATGGTTCATTACCCAAATACTACCATCAACTTCGAAAAGTTCATCTTATCGGAATGATTTGCACTTTGTGTTGTTGTACCGACTTTGTAGAAATAGATGCCCCTAAAAATACCTTGGTATCAGAAACGGTTTTTCAAGATGCGGCAACTGTCGAATCCGCTTTGGCCAATCTTTACTACAATTTGCGAGAGGGCGGAATGACTTCAGGCACCTACGGTATGACCACCGTAATGGGTATCTACACCGATGAATTGGATTATTATGGTTTCGGAGCGGACTACCTCCAATTCTATCAGCATAATGTGCTTCCTATCAATGGTATCGTTTCTGATTGGTGGTCACAAGCCTTTCAACTGATTTACGCAACGAATGACATCGTGCAGGGCGTTCGGGCATCAACGGAACTTTCCTCCATGGAAAAAAATCGCTTTGAAGGGGAAGCTTTATTTGTAAGAGCCTATCTGTATACTCTGTTGGTAAACCTATATGGAGATGTTCCATTGGTGCAAACTACTAATTATTTGGATAATAATAATGTCGCACGTTCGAACCAAAACTCTATAAACAATCAAATTATGGAGGATTTGGAACGATCCATTCTTCTTTTAAATAGTATGGAGCCAGTGTCAACTGAAAAAATTTATCCCGATGAATATACCGTTAAGGCTTTATTGGCACGTCACTATTTAAGGATTGGAAATTGGGAAAGGGCGGTAACTATTTCTTCCGAATTAATCAACCTATTTCCAATGGAATCCGATTTGAACAAGGTATTTCTAAAAGATTCCAAAGAAACTATTTGGCAACTAAAGGCAGATAATGATTTTCCTAAGAACACCAGGGAGGCCCAACAATTGATTATTCAGGCAGTTCCTAGCCAGACCTATGCACTGTCCAATGATTTTATGAATGCATTTGAGCCGGGTGACCAACGACTGATATATTGGACCCGTAGCATTTCGGACCAAGACTCAACCGTAACACTCTATTATCCCTATAAATACAAGGCAGGAATTAATGCCTTGGAATCGTTTGAATATTCGGTATTGTTCCGATCGACGGAACAAGTACTTATACGTTCGGAAGCAAAGGCACGGATGGGAGAGTTGGAAGGCGCTTTAGCGGATGTGAACCTTGTTCGTAGTAGAGCCGGATTATCCAACCTCATAGCCCACTCGCAAGAAGATGTTTTGGAGGCCATACTACATGAAAGACGTATGGAACTATTTACGGAACAAGGGCACAGGTGGCTGGACTTGAAGAGAATGGAAAAGGCTGAAGAGGTATTGGGAGACATCAAGGCAAACTGGAAAAATACCGATCTCCTACTCCCCATACCTGAGAATGAACTGGAACTCAATCCGAATTTATTACCACAAAATCCGGGATATTGATGTTAATTCTTAGGCTTCAAGATCCTTTCATTAATACAGTTAGGAGAGTTCTAAACCCAAAATTGAAATTGAGATGAAATATAGTGTATGGATCGCCTTGTTATGGATTTATATGTGGGGATATCCACAAAGTCCTTTAATAATCCCAACGGATAATCCGTCCATGGATAATTTGGGTCAAGAAACTTCTTTTATCAGCTCTAGAATTAAAGGGAACCAGTTGTACCTCAAAATTCCAGAAACCCTTTTTAATGCGCCCATGTTGTTAACGTGCTATGACGATATGAGACGTGGTTATATGCAGGTGGTCTGGGTCAAACACCGCGATGAGATTCTGCTGATGCGCCAATCGATTCGCTCTACCTCGGGAATTATGATTCCCATTAAAGAAGGCTTATACCTCGAAGATACTTTGCTAGCAAGGTTTCCTATAGAAAAGGAAGGGGCCGAACGGGACGCTCATTGGATCAATGCTACCGATTTCTTTCTAAATCAAGAAATTGAATGGCCCAATTATGGCGTCGATTTTGGAAGCCCCGTACCAAGTCTATCCCTTTTATTGGATGCCAAGAATTTTGATGATGAAGTCATCATTAAAACGCGCAGGGGTATGGTGCGAAGGAAATCTAAACTTTCAATCCCTATCTATTTCGGCCTCATTAAATTAGGTATACCGATGAAGGCTAGGGGATACGATTATCGAATGGGGTTCTATTACGAAAGTAAAATGGGGTCGCCATTTAATTTGCAAAACGGAGTGGCGAACATTACCAGGTGGCGATTGGAAAAGAAATTTAAGAATCAAAAATGGAGTGTACCCAAAAAACCCATCTCGTTTCTCATATCCCCGAAGGTGCCGCCCCAGTGGAGACCTTATATAAAAGCGGGAATTGAAGAATGGTTGCCGGCTTTCGAACAGGCTGGTTTTAAAGATGCCATCGTGGTCAAGGAAATGGACAGCCTCAATGATTGGGAAGCACACAGCATCCATTCCAATGTGGTGTACTGGAATCCAAAGAAATATATAAGAGGTTCTGAAAATAAAGATTTTGGGGGAACCATTGGCCACCTGATAGATGAAAGATCCGGTGAAATCCTTCGGGGTGATATTTTTATGGGAGCTTCTGCACGTACCGTCATGGAAAACTATTTTATTCGGGCAGCTCCATTGGATGCAAGAGCAAGAAAATTGCCCTTTCCCGATGAATTGATTGGCGAATTGTTTCAAGTGATAGCAGCCCATGAGGCGGGACATGTATTTGGTCTCATCGATGCTAATTTTGGGGAATACCAATATCCTTGGGAAAAAATGAACGATGAGGAATGGTTGCGCACCATGAGACATACTCCAAGTGTCATGAACTATACGCGTACCTCCAATATTCCGCAGCCATCGGATAGCATTTCTCCATCTTTGTTGCTACGACACGTGGGCCCCACGGATAAATACCAAATTCAATGGGCCTATAAAGAATTTCCATGGGGTACTACCGCTCAAGAAGAAAAACAGGTATTGGAACGCATGATTCGTTGGCAGGATTCGGTTCCATGGTACCGATTCAATAACAATCAAATGGAAGTTATTGGGCCCACCTCCTCTAATGAGGTGGTCGAAACCGATAATCCCATAAAAAGTACCGAACTCGCACTTAAAAATTTGGAACGGGTAGTATCTCTATTACCTGGCATATGTGCAAATCAAAAGGATAATAGTCAATTAAATCGCCTATATGGGAAAACTCTAAAACTATATTACCAACACATGCAGCACCTTTCCACCCTCATCGGAGGATATGCGATTCATTACAAAGCTCTGAACCAGCCAGGTCAGATGTATGAACCCATTCCTTGGGAAGAGCAAATCAAGGCGCTTGATTTCTTATTAAAGTGGGCCTTTGACCCGCCGAAATGGTTAACAAGCCCTGATTTTCTAAGGAAGGTAAGTTATTCAACCTTTCCAGATATTGTTTTACAGGAACAACAGAAATTATTAGTTGAAATGTTAGCGGCCCATCGATTCAAACGGTTGGAATATTTGGAAGAGGTAAGCGGAAATGGAGGATTCCTTCATTCCTTCCTTACCAAATTGCAGAAAGGATTATTTTACGAAAGCAAAACTTTAAATCTCGGTAATAGAAGACGAGATGCTATTCAAAAGACCTACATTGATATTATAAAAATATTATTGGAGCAAGAGGGGGACTTTATGAATATGGAAAGCCAATTTTTTATTGCTTCTGATTACTCCAAAGGTCTTTTATGGCAAGAATTGATGGATTTACGAACTTTGATAAAGAAAAACATGCGCCAATATCCCAAAGCCGTTCGAATGGGCCATTGGGCCAAATGTCTTCATACACTCAATAGGATCTTGTAATTTTAATTTAAAACCTAATTAGCGAGATTTGTCAAATTCAATGCAGTTGATTTGAATTAGCGAAGAAAGGTGCCTTTGTTAGGGGCACCTTTCTATTACAATTAGCAAATGCTTATGGTTTACTCAACGCAGTGCTTGAAAAACTGGGTGAAGAGTACAACTGATGCCCTAAGTAAGAGCATTGGTTATCTCCCCCTTGATAGCAAGCTTCTTCAACCATAATCGGCTGCCAGTCTTGATTGAGAGGTTTGTAATAAGCTTCTCTATCTGCCGTAGGAGATGCATCAGCAAATGCGAGTCCCATAGCTAATAAAATGGCAAATGCCGGAAGAACGGGTTTTAAAAAACGATTTTTCATGGATTTGTGTATTAAATAATGATGCCTACTCTTGAAGGTTTTCGGCTTCCCCTATTACTACGTAGTACGATAATTATGTCTATTTTTATTCAAAACCTTCAGGAGGTAAAGGCCAAGGATTAACTGAAGTATGAAACCCATATTCATTAAGAGGTGCCCTTTCCAACTCAAAGATGAGATGATACCCCCGCAAGAACAGGGAATGGAGTTACTAAATTCTAAAACATAAAGGATGTAAACCGTATATATAGAGAGCAATACCAAGCTAGAATAGATAGCTAAATACGTAGTTGCTCTAAACAGCCATAAACAGGCTATGGTTAATTCAATCGCTGGAATTGTAATGGAGATGAAGTGATTATAGGGAGCGAGTAGGGGAAATCGCACCAATTGAGCTTCAAATTCCATTAGATAAATAAATTTACTGACCGCCGTATAGGTGAAAAGAAAAATAAAGAAGGCTCTTATTAGTAAGAGAACTTTTCGGGAAATTTGTTTAGTGCCCATATCTTTTGGATTGATATGGTGAATTTCGGAAGACTGATTTACTTGAAAAGGATATTTATGTAGCCCTGAGGGATTATGTAACTTCCTCCCTTTTCATTTTTGCCCGGTAATAGCGGGGGGAATCCCCATACCTTTCCTTAAATGCCCAAGAGAAATGTGGGAAACTTTTGAAGCCTACCATTTTACCGATAGTTTTGAACGGTAACTGAGTATATTGCACCATCGTCTTTGCTTTGCGAAGACGCTCCCTTACCAAAAATTTGTGCACTGTAGTGCCATATAGTTCCTTAAAACCATATTTTAACTTGAATTCATTGGTCCCTAATTGATGAGCCAAATCCTTCAAATGGGGAGGGTCCATTTCAAGGTTATTAAGAATCATATCCTTTCCTTGTCTAATTTTTCTAATATCATCATAACTCAACCGAACCTTTGACTTTTTAGGTTCTTTCATGCTTCCTTTCGATGGGAGTTGGTAGTCTTTTTTATCCAAACCAGTATTTTTTCCCATTGTAGTTTGAATGACGTTAACTAGGACGCTCAAATCCCCCGAATCGGGATTTACAAATGAAGTTACGTAACATCGATTTGGAATGGTGAGGTTCTCATGGGTGATAAATCTAAGCTCCATAATCGTATCATAGACCTTGCGTTTACAAAAGGTTTTCCATTTGTTCTTCCAAATTTCTTTGGATTTATCGCAAAGAAGATCTTCAAATGGTTTCTGTACCATGGTATTGCATAACCTTGATAGCACACTGCAAGCCTTTTGATTAACCATCTGTATTCTTCCGGATTGATCCAGCAAAAAGCTCATCTGAATTAGATGGGTGGTTGTATTTTGATTATTTACAAAACCTTGATGATAAAAGGATTCCTGTATTTCTTCTGCAAGCATATTTAGAACAATGGACAAGGCTTCCACATTGTCATTTGCGCTAGAAGTTCTCACTCTATAAAAGAAATTTCCGCTGGCCATTTCCATAAGCATATGCTGAATTTCCTGTAATCTTTTATCCGATCTATATGGTGACATTTTTTTAGTTTAAAGACATTTTCGTAATCTATCTAAATAATAAACAATCCCAGTAACACTAGGAAGCTAAGAAATCGCTGTAGAAATCCAATGGCTTTTTCCTTTTGGTAAAAAGATGCGGTTGGAATAGAAGAATGGTTGGTGCGAATGTAAAATTGAATCATGGCGTCCGTTACTGGGGAATCAATCATAAATGCCAATGCCTTCACCAAGGTTGAACCTTCCAAGGCAAGATAATCTCGAGCCGGCTTATCTATTTTTCTCAGCTGTCGAATATCGCATAAAATGGGATAGGATTGTTCCTCTTGAAAGGCAATCCTGTCCTTTACGATTTGAATTGCAGCTGTTCGGTTAATAGCTATACCGGGCTTATAGGCAATATGGACTATATTTTTCTCGACACTATAAACAGCATATTCATTTTCAAAAAAAATTCGCATCATGGTTAGAAAACTGGTAATCAAAGTTGAAATTACAAAAATATGATGATTGAAAATTTTGATTAGACCTTTAAAGCCCTACATATAAGGGAAATTTATACGTAAGAAGGATTAAAACATACGTTAAAAGGATTAATATATATGTGGTATCTAATTATTCCTACGATTCAAAGTACATTTTATGATAAATCATATCATATCATGGCAAAAATCAGACACAATAACTTTTTAGACACCGTACACGACCTGATGACGAACGCTTCTCGAGAAGGGGTCTTGCATCTATACGCTGAAGGAGATCATTTTACGGGAAGACATATCTCCGTAAAAGGAAAATCGCTCATGCATTTCGGAACGACCGGATATCTTGGTTTAGAACAAGACGAGCGTTTGAAGTCTGCAGCTATGGCGGCCATTGATAATTATGGCACCCAGTTCCCCTTATCCAAATCCTACATTTCCCATCCTTTATATGAGCAGTTGGAATTCCATTTGAATCAAATGTATGGGTATCCCATAGTGGTAACTAAAAATAGCACTTTGGGACATCTTGGGGTCATTCCGAGCATTGTCGGTACGAACGACGCAATCATTCTAGATCATCAGGTTCACTGGAGCGTTCAGTCAGCATGCCGACTGCTGAAGTCACAAGGGGTCGCTTTGGATATGATTAGGCATAATCATTTACAAATGTTGGAAGACAGAATCAAATTTCATATAAAACGGAGAAAAATTTGGTATATGGCCGATGGCATTTATTCGATGTTTGGTGATTATGCCCCAGTAGTTCAATTAATGGAATTGGCAAAAAAATATCCCCAATTGCATTTATATTTTGATGATGTACATGGGATGAGCTGGATTGGAAAAAACGGAACAGGATACGTTTTGGATCAGTTAAAGGAATTGTCCGATCAAGTTTTGGTATTTGGTACATTGAGCAAAACCTTTGGAGCAAGTGGAGCGGTACTCATATGTCCAAACGAAAAGCTATATCAAAAAATTAAGACTTTTGGTGGACCTTTAACTTTTTCGGCTCAGTTAGAACCCTCAGCAGTAGGGGCGGCCATTGCTTCGTCCAAAATCCATCTTTCCAAGGAAATTTATCAATTACAAGAGGAACTAAGTACTCGTATCCAGTATTTTAATGATTTATTGAAGTTAAGGGAAGTAGTGATTATTGACGACAATAACTCTCCCGTTTTCTATGTGGGCACGGGTGCGCCTGAAACGGGATATAAATTGGTTCGACGTTTAATGGACGACGGTTTTTATACGAACTTGGGAATGTTTCCAGCCGTTCCCGTTAAAAATACAGGTATCCGTATTACTATATCTCGACATAACCAGCTCGATGATATCAAAGCCTTGGCCGAAGCTTTAGAGCATCATTATCCGAAGGTTTTGCAAGAAACGGTCACATCCACCGATAGAATTAAAAGAGCCTTTGGAATCCATTCCTCATCGAATCCAAGCTTTAAAAATGACAGCAAATTACTTGTAAAGGTGTACCAAACTATTGAGAAGGTTGATAAAGAATTATGGGATTCCAATTTGGGTAGGAACGGTTTGTTTAATTGGGATGGGCTGTTATGGCTTGAGAAAAACTTTAAGAATAACTCGGCGATAGAAAACAATTGGCAGTTTCAATATATCATCATTCAGGATTCCGAGGGTATTCCTGTTCTTCTAACCTTTATGACTATTTCTTTATGGAAGGATGATATGCTTTCACCAGAAAATGTGTCCCAGGAATTGGAGGCAAAAAGAAAAGGAAATCCATATTACATGACATCAAAAGTGCTTTCAATGGGATCCTTATTTACAGAGGGAAAGCATATTTTTTTAAATGAAAAGCATCCGCTATATAAAAAGGCCTTGCACTTATTTATTCTAGCTATAGAAAAAATGGAAGGTGATACAGGGGCCCAAATGGTGGTTTTTCGTGATTTTAGCAAAGAAAATCGCCTTCAGAGCTTCCTTTTTAACCAAGGGTATATGAAGATAAGAATGCCAGATACCTGTTCGCTGCCATTACCGTTAGGAATTACCGCAGAAAGTCATATTGCTCAACTCTCGCCCAGAAACAGAAGGCATTTTCGAAAAGAGATTTTACCCTATGAGGCGGAATTCCAAATTGAAATTTTACAGAACGTCAACTCGGAGGAGCGGGAACATTTGTATAAGCTCTATCTCAATGTTCAAAAAAATAATTTAGGTTTAAATACTTTTCCATTGCCCATAAGTATGTTGGACCAAATGGCTTCCAACCCTAATTGGGAATTTATAATACTACGATTGAAAAGCGAATCAGGAATGCCCTTAATTGGCGTGATGTTCTGTTATATCAACACGCTGGGTAATTATATCCCTGCCTTTGTTGGAATGGATTATCGCTACATTACCAGTTATCACCTTTACCGTCAACTACTCTATCAGACTATCAAACGAGCCATGGCCTTGAACTTGGATAAAATTGATTTTGGTATGACAGCGTCCTTTGAAAAAAGAAAATTGGGCGCACAGGTTCATGAAGTCTATGCTTTTTTACAGACTCGTGATAATTATAAATTGGAATTTTTAGGTCTTATGGAAGGACAAAATAAGAGTTGATGGATGAAATACCTAAAGTTGCTATCGGTCTTTGAGTCGCATTTGGACGCCTTGGAAGGAGGGAAGGGAGATGTTCTTTTCAAGGCCGAAAAAGGCATTGTATTGGTAGAGAAAAGCATTCGGCAACTTCAAAAGGAAATAGCTGGCAAGCCTTTTGCCACCCCTGAGGATGAGATCTATTTCTTTAAGCATATCAAACCTCAAATCTTTAGTAAGCTAATTTATTATGTGAAGTTATTTAATTTAGAAAGCAAGAGACCTCGGGGTAATGACGCGGCACAAATCAAATACCTTCAAAATCAAATTGATAAGCTTCAAGCCTTTTTCAATGATAACTTAGAATTTTATAATTATTACCGACGGGGTGCCATGTCATTGGACGAACAGTATTTTATAAGGGGAAACCGCGATCTAAGACTACCTCTGGAATCATTTCATTTTTTAATTGATGATCAATTTTCTACGTGCCATGACGGTACTGTTTCCACCATAATGGCATACGATATGCTCATTGTATACCTTAAAAAGGAGATTGATGATTTAAATATTAACCTTGAAACTCAAAAATCCATTGCAATGGAAAAACCATCAAAATTATTCTGGACTGGAAGTAAAACAGATCTTATAGAACTTATATACGCCCTTCATGCCAGTCAATCGATTAATGGTGGTACCGTAGACATAAAGGAAATGGCTTCTCATTTTGAACATTTTTATAATATTGACCTTGGCAACTATTACCACACCTTTATTGAAATTCGATCACGAAAAACCACTAGAACACGGTTTTTAGAGAAATTGATCGATGCTCTTCAACATCGTATGGATTCCTTGGATGAATGAATGAATCGCTACCCCAAGTTGGGTGCCAACTTGGGCTTTTGACAAATTCCAATCATAAATGACTAAAGTTTCTTTTCAGAGGGTGTCATAGTATAAATCGTGTCCTGAATAAAGGCATTTGAGCGATTAGCAGTGAAACAATAATCTTCCCCAAGGTGGGACATATCTTGGGAAAGATTATTAAAATCCTTTTACATCTTTACCAAACGAAAGTCAAATCTCAAAAGAGACCATGGCAGAATTGAATTTTGCCTTTGGTCTCTTTATTAAAATCAAATGTTATGGGAGAAAGAATTGTTACTACTGATGATCTGTATGAATTTAAAATGAACCTCTTGGAAGAAATTAAACAATTGTTTCAAAATCAGGGTAAAATGGAAAAAAAATGGATCCGGTCGAACGAGGTACGGCAATTATTGGGTATATCCCCAGGGACCTTGCAGAACTTACGTATTAACGGCACTTTACCTTATACTAAAATTGGAGGGGTACTCTATTATGAGTATCATGAAATAATGCAAGTATTAGAACGAAACAAAATTCACAACCATATCTAAATTATTTTGGGGGAAATTAATTACATCACCCATCTGAATGCGGTATTTGAGCATTTTTCAAAAGATAAGAGGTTGAATGCGACTCATATCAGCCTGTATGTTGCGTTATTTCAGCTTTGGAACCATAATTTTTTTAAACAGGAATTTTACATCAATCGTGAAGAAGTTATGGCTATTTCCAAAATCGGTTCCAAATCCACCTATCATCGTTGTATCAAAGAGCTTAATTATTGGAAGTATTTAAATTATTACCCATCACACAATCCATTTAAAGGCAGTCGCATTAAGATGTTCGAATTTGGTACAAGCACTGAACAAGCTGTGGACCAAGACTGTACCAAAAATGGGACAAGTACTGGACAAGTAGTGGTACCTATAATAAAACAAATACAAACTATAGAAACTAATAAAAACAAGGTCCAAAAAAAGAATTTAAGGAATTCAGAATCTGACGAAAATAAAAACTACGGCAAGAACTATCCCAGTGTTCCCTATAGAGACCACTTGAAAATTTCTGATGAAAAAAATTATGATGAGCCTTTATGAACTTCAATGCGCCACATATCATTACTGAAGGTGTTAAACAATACCAATTGGGGGTTTTTAAAGGCAAAGAAATTAGATATGATTTTGAAAAAATCTTGGATTACCTCAATGCTAAAGGGCAATTGATGTTCGGTAAAGATTTTAAAATTTATAAAGAAGACCGGGATATACTTTACAAATTATGCCTCTATTTTATCCAAGATAAAGAACGTTGTCATCAGTTGGATATTGATATCAGGAAAGGAATACTACTATCCGGCCCCGTAGGCTGCGGTAAAACCAGCCTGATGAAATTGTTGAAGCACATTGTTCCACATCAGCGGTCGTATGCGGTCATCCCTAGCCGAAATATTGTTTTTGCCTTCAACCATCTAGGTTATAAAATCATCGGGGATTACGGAGACCAAAGACTCTATTGTTTTGATGATTTAGGAATTGAGCCCCTGGGAGTGCATTTTGGGCAGCAATGTAATGTGTTAGGGGAAATTTTGCTTTCACGCCACGAGCTCTTTATCAATCAAAACTACAAAACACACGCTACTACCAACTTAAACGCAAAAGAGCTGGAAGAACGTTATGGCAGCCGCGTGCGGTCTCGAATGCGTGAACTCTTTAACTTAGTAGCCTTTAACAAAAAGACTTCTGATAAGAGAAAATAAGTCAAATGCTAATGCGATTGATTGAAACCTGTAGTTTAATGGCTTTTCTGTAGTAGGGCCGGCATGATTTACTTTTGATTTCTCGCAATTGATATTCCCTAAAATAGGCGCTATACACTTCGCGGCCTCTGTGTCAAAAACTGCTTTGCCCATTCAATATTTGGAGAGAACTAACTTTTCAATTTAATTAGCTTCACGGTCATATTGAAACCCGGTCAATTAGGATAATTTCCCTAATACCTTCCCATTTGTAAATTTCAGATTACCACTTATCAACATGCATGGCTGATTTATCATTTTATTTAAGGTCATTTATCTACTTTTTTAAAGAATTATCACTTTAAAAAATTTTATTCACAAATAACTGATAATCAATATTTTAATATCCTAATTTGGTAATTTTAGCGTGTCAATAATTCTTAATCTCTTAAGTATTTTGGATATGAAAAAATTGCACTTTTCCGTATTGCTATCATTATTAATTTCTCATGCTCTTTTGGCACAGATTGGAGGTATTGAGGATTCGGTAAACGAAATATCCGATACCATTCGAACTATTTTCCCCATCATCTTGGGAGTCATATTTCTAGTTGGTTTTTTATTCAATGCCGGACATTTTTTTGGAGAGAACGCTGATCTCAAAAAGGGTATCACCCGTGTACTAATTTTTGTACTGATTGCTGGGGCTGTAGTAGGTATTTTCACTTATCTCATCGGTATAGTCGTATAACATGAAGAAGTTTGAGATATATAGAAACATCCGTAAAAGTGCGCTCATATTCGGATTACCGATATCCTCTTTTGCTCTAATGATGATTTCGGTAATAGGGTCCCTCCTGGCCATCATATTTTCGTTTGGTTTCATTATTATCCTATCCTTGGTTTTTTGGAACATTCTGTTCTACGCTATTCTGATCTATTTAGTAAGTCGACCGAATCTGACGCTGCAACACGAACCATTTCCTCCAACCATCAGTAATAAAAAAATAGGTCTTAGTAGCTATGAAGAAAATTAATCTCCAATCTTCTCACCCCATATTGGATATCCAAGACCATATGGTTTTTGCTAGTAATGGCAATGTTTTACTATGTTATGAAGCCCAATTACCGGAGGTGTATTCCCTATCGGAATCTGACTTTGATGAACTGCACAGTACTTGGTTTCAAGCATTGAAAACTCTACCCCCAGGAACCGTTGTACATAAACAAGATATTTATCAAAATCTGGGTTATGAGGGTTCCAATCTTCCCAATAAATCCTTTTTAGAGAAGGCAACAAGGAATTATTTTATAGGGCGTAGGTATTTAGGGCATAGAAGTTACCTCTACTTTTCATTGCCATTGGACAAGACCCTAAAGGCATCAAAATATGTGAATCCTTTCAAAAAATCAGAAAAAGGGTTGCACAGAAAAATGGACCTCCAAGTAGCTGAATTCGTAACTGCAGTGAATGATGTTATCTCCTTTATTAACAATAGTCGAAAACTACTATTGAAACCTATGAGTACGTCCCAATTTATGGGGATGACTAATGAGTATTTCAATGGTTTTAATCATGATTTAGATACCGATATAGTTTTGGGTAAGAAAAGCATTGAAATAGGAGAGCATTACTTCGATATGATGGTTATCAACAATGAGGGTTGTTTTGGGGGACCTGTTCAGAGTTCGAAAACAAACGAAAAATTCACCTCCGACGAATTTACTTTCCACCAAGGTTTTATCGATGGCTTGGGATTAGACATTAAAGAAAACCATATGGTTAACCAGGTCCTATACCTGGATGACAAACAAAAATGGCGTAAACTTTTGGAGAAGAAAATAGAAGAATTAACCAAAAGCTCCAATTTTGGAACTCAAAATAAAGTGGTCCTTAAGAAAGTTCAACGCATCATGGACCGTATCAATGAAGATGACACCTCGCGAATAATCAGGGGACATCTGAACATCATCTTCTGGCATGCCGAGTCCGAAGAACTTAAACGAATTGCTTCTAATATTAAGGCAGAGTTGAAAGAGTTAGACATCGTTCCTTATTATCCGAAGGGGGAGCACCGCAAGCACTACTTTCTTAATTCGTATCCCTGCCACGCCTCTAATTTTTCGAATGAGGACCTCTATGTCACCGATCTAAAACATGCACTTTGTCTATTTATCAACCATACTAATTATCTATCCGATCCACAGGGAATCATTTTCAATGAGCGGCAGTATAATGTACCCGTATTAAAGGATGTTTGGGATGAAAATAAGGTTCGAATTAAGGCACGTAACTTTGCCATTTTTGCCCCGACTGGGGAAGGAAAGTCGTTTTTGGCAAACAATATACTTAGGCAGTACTTTGAGCAAAACGTTCGACTGGTTATTATCGATTTGGGAGGTTCCTATACTAAATTCGCTAAACTTTATCCCGAACAGCACATTATTCTTCGGTATGAACAGGGTAAAAATTTAGGAATTAATCCATTTTACATCTCCGGTCAGGCAGACCTTACCCCAGAACGGTTGGAAGACCTGTCAGTGTTTGTAATGGAACTATTGGCGCAAAATACGGTTTCAAAAGCACAAGAGGTAGCCATGAAGAAAGTCTTGCTCTTCTATTATGAAAATGTACTTACTGGGCACTCTCTGGCTTCTTTATATCAATTTGTTGATGAACGAAAAACAACACTTCTTGATTTGTTAGCGATAAAAGAAATGCATTTTAGCGTTTATGATTTTTTACACATCCTATCGGAATATGTTAATGGGGGCATCTATAGTTACTTGTTTCATATAGAACAAGATCAGACCTATAAAATTGAGGACAAACGGCTTATCATTTTTGAGTTGGATGAAGTAAAGGATAATAAGGAAATATTGTCCGTAATGCTGAAGCTCATCAAATCTGCCATCCAACGCACCATTTGGAGGAATAGGTCGGAACGAGGTATTATTTTGTTTGATGAATTTGCCAAACAACTCAAGTTGGGAAACGTTTTGGAAAGCGTTGAATTTTACTATCAAGCCATCCGTAAACAAAATGGTGCTATTGGTATCATATTACAATCCATCAATCAATTACCTGTTAATTCTACGTCTGCAAGTATTCTTGAAAATACTCAAGTAATCTATAGCCTTCGAAATGAAAAGGGTTACGATGAATTGAAAAATAGGCTTCATCTCTCCAACCATGATTTGAATCAATTGAAATCCATTCGGAACCATTTGACAGGGGAACGAAAGTATACCGAGATATTTATCAAAATAGGTAAACAGAGCAATATCTATCGTTTGGAAGTACCGCCCGAAGTATATGCTGCTTATTTAACCGATGGAAAGGAAAGTGAGGCCATTATGAAACTCTATCAAAAATCCAATAGTATGGAATCAGCAATACGAGAGTTTATTGACATTCAACATAGATCCTATGAAAACGATTAAAAAAAAACAAATAAAAAGGCCATTGGTCATCCTGTCTTTAATACTTGTGACCATGCTAAATTCAGAAAAGGCACGGAGTCAAGGCATGCCGGTTTACGATAATACCAACTTTATCAGTTTGGTAAAGCAATTAGTTGAATCTGGCAAACAAACTTCCAATTTGATGAAAACGGTTAGTTTCCTAAAACAGCAAAAAGAAAATTTAGAAAAAGTTAATGATGTCATCAAACAATTGAATGCAGTAAAAGAACTATACAATAATAACCAACGCCTTTACGAACTGGTTCAAAAGGATTTACGTGAAATTTTAAATTCCCCTTATATCAAAGCCAATGAGGTAGAAAGGGTGACCAAATCCTTTAATGACATTATTGATAATTCGGTAGCCTCATTGGAATATATTGATCAAATTCTATCCAGTGATAACCTGAAAATGTCCGATGGAGAACGAACAGCTATTTTAAAGAAAAAAGAGTTGGAATCCAAAGAAATGGTGATAGAGATAGAGGCCAAAACGCAAAGATATAGGGATATCATATCCTTCCGTAGAATGCAGGATATAATTAACAATCGCCTAGCACATTATTAAAAGAGGGTAGGGATGGGATTGGAATATGTCGATACGGTTTTCCAAACGATTAAGAATAGTGACTTTGCCCAATATACCATGACAGGAATGAAGGCCCTGGCCATTCTATTCTTTTTGGTAAATATTATCAAAAAATATAATGAGGGGATGGTTTCTGTTGAAGGTCAAACGTGGGGTCTAACACCTCAGGAACTTTTAAAGAATTTTGTGGTAGTGATCTTAGTCCTATTCTCCTCCCAAGTTTTAGAAACTTTTGACGGTATTCTAGTGGCAATAGAAGGCCAATATAGGAATACGGCCCCTGCGCTTCTTCCTTTACAGTTACAAGAGGTAGACCTGGAACAGGAAGTAGGCGCGTTGGAGGCCGCCAAAAAAGCGATGGCCATTCTATATGAAGCCTTGGTCACTCCCTTGTATGGTTTGAAAATGTTAGCTTTCATAGGGGGAGTCATTTTATGGCTATTGGATCTTTTTATCTACCCCATTTTTCTTGCAGAGCGATTTTTCCTTTTAGGTATTCTACAGGCATTTTTCCCCTTGGTCATCAGCATGGCTGTTTTTGAGAAGTTTCGGAATATGGCCTACCATTTTTTTAAACTGTATGCCGGAGTCTACATGTTAGTCCCAGCCTTCTTTTTGGTCAACGTATTTATCAACCATTTATATAATGAGATGACTCAACATTTTTGGAATCGTCTTTTTGGGACAGATTGGGGAAGTGCATTTTTTGCGCCCTTGATAGATGTGGCAACCATAGGTTTTATAGTGTTGATAAAATTCAAGCTCTACCGCAAAGCAATTTCTTTTACCCTTAAACTATTCTCGGCATAATATGAAGACACCTTTTAGGAACATTTATAATATTCTCAAGCTGAATCGATTCATTGTTCTGTCTTGCGTGATAGGAGCGTCCTCGACCTGCATCTTTTCCATTTTAATGGTCCTGAAGTTACATAAGGAGACTGTGGACAGGGCTTTTGTAGTGAATACGGAGGGGAATGTTATTCCCTTGAAAATGGTTTCTCAAAAAGAGAATTTGGAGGTGGAGGCACTGGCACATTTACAGTTGTTCCATAATTATTTCTACGGTCTGGACGCTTCTAATTACCAACAAAAACTGGAAAAGGCACTATGGTTAGGGAATAGTTCGGTAGATGAGCTATACCGTCAAAAAAAGGCGGAAGGATTCTATAATCGATTGTTACAATATTCCTTAGTTCAAAAAACGAGTCGAATAGAATCTCAAATTGATTTGAAGGAGGAACCTTATTCCTTTAGGACCCGAATAGTATTGGAAATAAATCGAGGTAAGGTTACAGATGCCTATGAATTGATTACCTCAGGTAAGCTGATACATGTAGATAGAAACTTTCCCAACAATACCCATGGGTTGTTAATCACCGAGTTTTTTGAGAAATCCCTGAGGAAACTAGAAAAAAATTACACTGAAGAACTTAATTCTAGGTAGTCATGAAAACTAAAAAGATAAGGTTATGATGAGATTGGACAAGAAACGAGTGGTCTTCTACTTAGGATTAGCAACAGTGTTGTTGTTCATAGGGGGTTATTATTATAGCAACGTTAAGAATGAAGGTAAAGAGATGAGCAATTCAACTGAAGTTTTGACTCCTAAATTAGTCGATGAACAGAAACAATATGAATCTAAATTAGAAGCTATTGAGGAATTAAAAGAACCTCGCATAAAAAATGTTCCTTCATTATATCCGGAACATATGGTAGATGAAAAGGGCTACATCAATCCAGACTACATACAATACGAGAAGCATCGCCTTATAGATAGTATTTATAACCAAAGCCTATTCCAAAGTGAAAGAAAAATAGCAACGGATACCAATTCCAGTATTTTGTTGAGAAAGAACAACGATACTATGATTCAAAATACACCATCTAACAATAATTCGAAAGATATTAATGTAGCGGGTCAAGAATTGGGTCTAGAACATCAACTGTTTTTCTCCTCTAATCCCAGGATCCTTGTTGAGAAGGGATTATCAAACGACACTGAAAAAATTATAGTTCGAGTAGACGGTAACCAAAAAATTCGAAAAAACTATCGTCTGAAAATGCGCTTGGTCAAAGATGCAATTATTGACGGCGAAATCGTAGAGAAAAATACACCCATTTATGGTTTCATAAGTTTTAAGCCTAATAGAGTCATAGTTGATATAAATAAGATTAATCATCGCTCCGTCGAATTAAAGGCCTATGACTTTCAGGATGGAAGTGAGGGAATTTATGTTGAAAATCAAATAAAGGAGGAGGTTACCAATGAGATTATAGGTGATATGGTTGATGATTTTAATATTGCTGGTGTCCCGCCAGTTAACAGTTTGAAGAAAGTATTTCAACGAAACCATCGGGCTATTAAAGTACTTGTCCTAGATAACTATCAATTTTTATTGGGTCCTTCTCGATAATGACTAAAATCATTCTATGAAAAATTATATTTTATTGTCAATGGTCTTTTTTTGGATAAGTAAGGGGTTTGCCCAAAAAGAACTAGATACACTTTACGCTAATGAGAACCAAATACTTACGCTCTTTTTTCCAAGTCCAATCCGTCAGGCTATTACTGGCCATTCTCGCTTTATCTTCACCTATAATCGTGAAAGAGAACAATATTTTGGTACACTCCAATCATTTCCGGGCCCCCTGAGTAATTTATTGGTGGTTACAAAGGATGGTAGTGTGTATTCCTATTACTTAAAGTACTCTAAAGAATTAACTTTGTTGAATTACTTTTTTACAGAGAATGAAAGAATTGGGCATGAGGAAGGAATTTCCCCATTAATTAAAAATGGAGACGTAAACGACAAAGGACCTTTAGATGCTACTTACTATGGTCGCGCATCAGAATATTTATTGAGTTTGGCCCAACAATCAATAGCTATTAACCGAATGAATGGAATTAAGTTACAGTTGGAGAAAATTGTCTACAATGGACCAGACGTTTATCTCGTTTGTGAGTTCTCAAATAATTCCAATATACCTTTTGAAATTAACGATATTAGGGTATCGATTATAAATGGTAATAAAAAGAAAAGCGCTTCTTTTCAAAAATTAACGAAAGAGATACAATATAGCCACAAGCTTCCGCGCGTATTATTTTCAGGGCAAGCCAGTAGATTTGTTTTGGTATTGAATAAGTTTGTTCCCAATTCAAATGAGAAAATTTCTATTGCCATTAGGGAAGAGAAAGGTAACCGAAAGATAGATTTAATTTATTCCAATTAGGAAATGGTAGCCTTTAGCCAAGTGTTTTTTGAACTCGGTAGCACACCTCTACATCCACCAATAATGATTGTAATGAATATGATTACATTGCAAACTCCATTTAATCATTTCCAATAGAATTCCATTGGACATAGAAAAACCCCAGAATTTATGGGGTTGTTCTCGCACCATTTGTCCTTCGTAATGATAACTTTGTTTGAACAACTTTTTAATAAAGCCTTTTCAATACTTAGAAAAAGAATAAGTAAAATCTCTAATTTTCAGGTTTTTAACCATAAATTAGTAGATTATGAAAAATTTAATTTTTACAATTTTTTTGATGATTCTTTTTTCTTCATGTACAGCAGATAGTATTGAAGAAGGAGTCATAGATGATCAGAAAAATCCAAGTTATCAAATTGAAAGCGTTGATCTTTCCAAAGGAAAGAAACGACCCGGGGATAATTAGAATTTCATCCTTAGTTAGTTATATATTAGTTGCCTTGTCCGGATTAGTGCTCTATTTGGACAAGGTTTTTTTACATTTTGATATTCAGTTTGGAATGTTACAGAAATTTGAAGCCATAGGGATGGATTTCTCTTTTTATATCTGGTTGATATCTCAAACTATTTCTCCTTTATTGCTACTGACAGCATTGGCCATTCGTTGGTTCAATATCATTCTAATCATTCCATTTTACTGCTACTTTTTACAACTATATTTTGTTTTTAAAGATCATAGGATTGTAGATGATAATTATTTGGAGTGGTATGCTATAGGAAGTTCATTGTTGTCCCTCTTGGTTATCTGGTACTTCCGAAAATTATTGATGATTCGGTTACAACGCGATATGAAAATAGCCAAGAGTAAAATAAAGTCCTATGGGCAAAAATATTATCATAAATAATTGATTATAAGGCAAATTGTATGTTTTATCTATCTCTATTTTTAGTTTGGAATCACAGCCCAAAAGCAATGTCGTGGTAAAGGCTCCTTAAAGTACAGGATTATAAAACATAGTTTGGCGATATTGCAATAGTTTATTATGCGAGACCACAGGTTGTTTACTAAATCTATACTTATAAGGTGATGAGGGACAATTATCTAAATGGAAAAAAGATTTTTTTATCAGGAAATTTTGACCCTTGGACGAAAGAAGAATTAAAGGTACGCGGTGCCATTCTCCAAAATCAAATAAATATCAATTTGGATATACTTTTTATCGGAAGTGATTATGAGAAAGGAGATGTTGAATTAGCAAAACAGATGGATGTTATGATCATCAATTCGGATATTTTACTACAACATCTATCTAGTTGAATTTAAGTATAATCTCTTGATATAGAGCTTAAAAGTTGATTAATTATAATTATTAATTTACCATTACTGAAACTTTCAGTGAAATTTATGGTAAAATTTTACAGAGGTTGGATTAAAAGAAAGGATAATAATCATAAAATAATGCAGGTTAGGAGGCGTTTCATTATAACCTTTCTAGCATTTAGTGATTTAATTCTGTGCAGTTTTAAAGATTAGCTGGTTTAGGTATAAATTATCCCCACACAAAAGGTCAGGTTAATTCTGACCTTTTGAATTTAGTGGACATGAGTAATTATCTAAAAGAGTAGCATTTATTAGGTTTCGCTGGGGAGCTTGGACCTAATATGAGGATTTTATCTTTTAGCTGATTAATGGAAGGTCAGATTCATCTGGCCTTTTCTTATTTGAATTCAGCACCTCATTTTTTGAATAACTCTACGAAAATCATACTTTAACTTTGGCTTGCAATAATACTTCTAAAGTATTTTTTACATTTATGAAAAAATCGGATAACCCCCTCGATATGCTAAGGATTATTCTTGCAAGATCTCTTTCATATGGCATTCAGCTGAAAATTTATGTGTAGATGAAGAAGAAAGGCATCCACCGAAAAAAAAAGAAAAAAATAGAACCCAATGTTTCTCTAGGGTTATTAGGTACCCTGGATGCCATTCTTAAATTAGGGAATGCTAATTATAAAAAACAGTCAAAAAAAAAGTAGCATTTTGGAAGTTTTTTTCCTTGACTGAAAAGATTATATTGAAGCGCCGGGAATGCCATATTAAGTGCTATCCTCTGATATTTTCTGAAGTATAAAATCTTCTTATAGCAAATTCAAATAATTTAATGCTTGAATTATGCTGCAATTTTATTCATGTGTGGCTACTCTTATAAATATAGGTAGGTAATTTTAGCCCAAATTCTGCTACATGTTTACACTTACTTACGAGTCCCAGGCTAATCCCACTATTACAAATGAGGATATCGAAAACATTTTAAAAACGGCTCGACAGTTCAATTCTGAAAATGGAATTACCGGCTGCCTTATGTATTATTCCCAAAGATTTATACAGATATTGGAGGGTCCTGAAGATAAGGTAAAAGAACTTTACGAGAATATCAAAAAGGATTCTCGGCATACTAAAGTCAGTTTATTCAGCAAGGACGATATCAACGAACGAAACTTCCCGGATTGGGGTATGGCCTATTATCCTATTGATGAGGATAAAATGGGACTTCCTGAATTTGAACAGTTCAAGAGAAACTTAATGCTGTTGGCGGACTTAAGTCGACCTACCAATGTGACGGCTATTCTTTTCTGGAAGAAAATGAAATACCTTCTATCCATTCCTCCCTCCAAACATGATTTATAATGGTAGATTCTCCCTTGGTGGAGTGTTCACACATATAGTAATCTAAATCACAAGTGCTCAACCAATCATCTTTTTCAAAGCTTCCAATTCAACGCCTAAGCTGTTGAACATTTGAACAATGCTGCTAAGTTTTAGTTCTTCTGCTGAATATTCCTGCGTATTGATACTACAAGTGAATTCCCATAGTTCCAAAACTTCGTCTATAGCTACTTCATAAGGTTCATAGGCGCTATTATCAGAAACTAATTGTAGTGTGTTGTTCATATGAATCCGGTTGTACACCCTTTTGTAAACCATTCCGTTGTTTAAGGTAAGTAGGATATAGGTTTTGCCATCTACAATATCGCTTCTGTTCTCCACAAATTTTCCTATAACAAAGGCACCATCTTTCATAGGTAACATGGAATCGCCCTTTATGGGAAAGGCCCTGTGCTTGCCGGTGGGTAGAAAAGGAAGTTTAATTTTGGCCAATTGCTCTATATATTCGGGATCATCATATCCTGCTAAGTAACCGGCAGAAGTTTTCACTGGTACAACCTCAATCAAATCTTCATTTTCGGAATCTACCATAATGGGAAACAATACCCTTTGATTGCCCAATTCGATAAATGAAAAATCCTTGGCCTTCGTTAAATCCTTTTTGATAAGAATGTCTACAGGAATCCGAAAGTAATTAGAAATCGAAATCAGTAAATCTAGATTGGGCTGAGAGCGACCCTCTTCCTTAGAGCCCAAATTTGATCGGGTAATGCCCAATTCTTCGGCCAACTGCTCCTGGGAAAGTCCTTTTAAATCTCTTAAATGACGGATGTTCTTTGAAATGAAATTCATAATACTACAAATATAAGCAATAGCGACTACAAATTGTAGTTAATTTTGTCGGTCCTATGGAAAGCAATATTCTACATCTCGATTTAGATACTTTTTTTGTGTCCTGTGAAAGGCGATTGGACTCCAAACTCTTGAAGCGGCCTGTGTTAGTAGGTGGTACAGGCAATCGTGGTGTTGTCTCGGCCTGTAGCTATGAAACACGAAAGTTTGGCGTGCGGTCAGGTATGGCCATGAAATTGGCCAAGCAACTTTGTCCAGAGGCATATGTCATCCGTGGAAATGCCAGTACGTATACCAAATTCTCTCAAGAAGTCACCGATATCATAAAAGAACAGGTTCCTTTATTTGAAAAGGCCAGTGTAGATGAGTTCTATGCCGATTTATCAGGAATGGATAAATTCTTTGGTTGTTATAAATATGCAACAGAACTCCGGCATAGAATCATGAAGGAGACGGGGCTGCCTATTTCTTTTGGCTTATCCTCGAATAAGATAACCTCAAAAGTGGCTACCAACGAGGCGAAACCCAATAACCAAATGAAGATAGAATTTGGTTTGGAGAAATCGTTCCTGGCCCCCCTTTCGGTACATAAAATACCTTCCATAGGCGAAAAAACATTTCAGTCCCTTAAAAACATGGGTGTCTTTAAGGTGAAGACTATTCAGGATATGCCCGAGGAAATGATGATCAGCGCCTTTGGCAAAAATGGTCAGGTGATATGGCGTCGGGCCAATGGGATGGATAGACCCCCATTGATACAGTATCACGAACGAAAGTCCATATCAACGGAAAGAACCTTTTGGAATACAACGGACATGGTCAAGCTGCGAACGACTTTAACGGCCATGGCCGAGAATTTAGGCTTTGCCTTACGAAACGGGGATAAGTTGACCTCCTGTATTTCCATTAAGATTAGATACGCTGATTTCAATACCTATACCAAACAGGTTAAAATACCCTATACCAGTGCGGATCATATTCTGATTCCGAAAGTATTGGAGCTTTTTGAACAATTGTACCAAAGACGGTTGCTACTGCGCTTGGTGGGGGTGCGAATGAGCGATTTGGTTTCCGGTAACTACCAAATCAATCTTTTTGATGATACCGAGGAAATGCTCAACCTATACGGGGCAATGGACCATATCCGAAGAAGATTCGGAGAAAAGACTGTCATGAGAGCTTCCTCGATGGGAGCAAAGTCCATAGGTAGATTTTATAATGCCTTTAATGGTGAACCACCTATGGTTTTGGCACATAGAACGCAATAAGAGATGTACCTTAACTGTCATACATATTATTCCTTGCGCTTTGGAACCTTCTCCGAATTGGATCTGCTCCAGTTAGGGAAAGGTTGTGGATTGAAGGAACTGGTATTGACCGATATCAATAACACCTCGGCTTGTCTAAATTTTATTCGAAAAGCGCCTGAGTTTGGTATCAGACCCATGGTCGGGATTGATTTTAGAAATGGGGCGAAACAATTGTATCTGGGCATAGCCAAAAACAATGATGGGTTTAGGGAACTTAATTCATTTTTATCCATTCACTCACATCAATCAAAGCCACTACCCGAAGTAGCCCCAGAATTCGAGAACGTTTTTATCATCTACCCTTTTGAACAGTTGATGCTATTGCAAAAAACAACTTTTCGTACTTATGAATATATAGGCATATCCATTGAAAATCTGAGAAGACTACCTTTTTCTCCCTATCGCGAGGCCTTTGAAAAATGGGTGGTACAACAACCTGTGACATTTCGCAATAAGCGTGATTTCAACGCCCACCGTCTTCTTCGTGCCATTGATAATAATACCTTACTAAGCAAATTACAAACTACGGAGGAAGGACGACCCTCTGAACGGATGTTACCTTTAGAGGAGCTATCGAACACATACGCCCATATACCCGGTATTTGGGAAAATACACGGCGTCTATTATCGCAATGTTCTATAGACTTTCAGTTTGGAGCCAAAAGAGTGTCCCAAAACTTACAGGTTTTTGGAAAGTCAAAAGAAAGCGATTTTAATACCCTAAAGAACCTATGCCAAGAGGGCTTGCCTTCGCGTTACCCTGATGCCAATAATCAAGTAAGGGCACGGCTCCAAAGGGAGTTAAAGGTCATTCAGGAGATGGATTTTGTTTCCTATTTTTTAATCAATCACGATATCATTACCTATGCAAAAAATAAGGGCTATTTTCATGTTGGGCGGGGGAGTGGCGCCAATAGTATTGTAGCCTATATCATCGGCATTACCGATGTTGACCCCATTGAGTTGGACCTATATTTTGAACGATTCATTAACCCATTTAGGGCATCACCTCCTGACTTTGATATCGATTTTAGCTGGAAAGATCGTGATGATATCACTGACTATATATTCAAAAAACACCCTAATGCAGCTCTTTTGGCAACCTACAATACCTTTAAATATCGGGCTACCGTTAGGGAGTTGGGAAAAGTTTTCGGACTCCCCAAAAGTGATATCGATCAATTAAGTGATGGGAGTTTTAATAGGTCTAAAATGGAGGAAATACATCGCTTGGTATTAAAATATGGTTCGCTCATACAAGGCATGCCCAATCATTTAAGCGTTCATTCTGCAGGAATTCTTATTCTTGAGAGGCCTATACACTTTTATTCGGCCACCGATTTGCCCCCAAAAGGATTTCCTACCGTACAATTCGATATGATCATTGCTGAAGATGCTGGAATATTTAAGTTTGATATATTGGGACAACGAGGCCTAGCAAAAATTAAGGAGGCGATTGAAATCGTAAAGGAAAACCGGCCAGATTTACCTGAAATCGACATTTCTCAAATTGAGAAGTTTAAGAAAGACGATAATTTGAATAACCTGTTAGCGCAAGGTAAAGCTATTGGAGTCTATTATGTAGAGTCTCCGGCCATGCGAGGTTTGATGAAAAAACTAAAGGTAAGGGACTATTTGAGTTTGGTAGCGGCCAGTTCGGTCATCCGTCCTGGAGTTTCTTCCTCAGGGATGAAAACGGAGTTCATCCGCAGACATCGTGAACCCGAACGACGTAAAGAAGCGCATCCAATATTGGCTCAGATTATGCCTGAGACGTATGGTGTTATGGTCTATCAAGAAGATGTTCTGAAAGTAGCCCATGAATTTGCCGGTTTGGATCTTGGGGAGGCCGATGTATTGCGGAGGGGGATGAGCGGAAAGTTTCGTTCTAGGGAAGAATTTCAAGCGGTCGAGTTAAAATTCCGTTCCAATTGCATGGAAAGAGGTTATTCAGAGGAAATCATCAATGAAGTTTGGGAGCAGATTTCGAGTTTTGCGGGTTATGCTTTTGCTAAAGGGCATTCGGCTAGTTATGCAGTAGAGAGCTATCAGAGTCTTTACCTTAAACATTATTTTCCATTGGAGTTTATGGTAGCCGTACTTAATAACGGCGGCGGTTTTTATAGTAGCGAACACTATATTCATGAGGCCCGAATGTGTGGGGGTATCATTCACGCCCCCTGTATCAATCACAGTGATCATGCCAATTGTATCAAGGGTAAGAATATTTATCTCGGTTTTGGGTATTTGAAAAATCTTGAAACCTTATTAGTTCAAAGACTGCTGACCGAACGTCAACTTTACGGTAGGTTCGAGTCCTTGGATGATTTTGTGGATCGTGTAACCGTGAGCTTAGAACAGCTAACTATTTTGGTACGTATTGGCGCATTTCGATTTACTGGAAAAAGTAAACCTGAATTGCTTTGGGAGGCTGCCTTTAAATTGAATGCGCTAGGTAAGCGCTCGGCCCATCCCCAATTATTCAGGCCTGACCATAGAAAATTTGTATTGCCGTCGTTTAATCAAGGATGGCTGGAGGATGCCTATGACGAAATGGAATTGTTGGGTTTTCCCTTGTGTGATTATTTCGATTTGATATCCGAAAAATTGCTTTCCGAAGCATTAGCGAAGGATATGGCGGGATTCTCAGGGAAGGAAATGTTACTTTATGGCAATGTGGTGAACACGCGATTTCATACGACTAGCCAAGGGAAAAGAATGCGTTTAAGCACCTTTATTGATCAAGAGGGAGACTATTTTGATGCTGTACATTTTCCAGGTGTTGTGGAAAAATATCAAATTCTAGGTAGGGGCATATATGCGTGTTATGGAAAAATTACGGAAGAATTTGGCCACTTCAGTATGGATGTCATATGGACTAAAAAATTGCATCTTAAACCGGATCCCCGAAGTTCGGATGAGCCCAAGTACGAAGACTTTTTTAAGCTTAAATCTGCTAAACGAAAGGAAATCAAAAGCTAATGATTATCTTGTAGTAAACAAATTAGGTTATGTGCTACGATGTTCGGGTCCATTTAGATACACAGCTCAAAAGGGCCAATAGAGAAGGTAATAAAGAAGTGCTCAAGGATATTAAGGAGCGAATAAAGGAGGTCGCCGATTTTCCTTATTACCATGTAACTGGTTTCAAGCATCCCAGATTATTGATATACACCAATGAAAATCCCTATGAACCGACCATTTCACAATGGGGGTTGGCACCTTACTGGGTCAAGAATAAAAAACAGTTGTATGGGGCGTGGAACAAAACTTTGAATGCCAGGGGTGAAACTATATTTGATTTAAAATCCTTTAAGTCTTCCGCCAAAAGTAGAAGGTGTCTTATTCCAATTGATGGGTTTTATGAACATAGACATTTCAATAACAATACATACCCGCATTTCATTTTTAGAAAAGGTAGTCAACCCATGGTATTGGCAGGTCTTTGGCGTGAATGGACGGATGAAGAAAGTGGAGAGACCCAAAGTACCTTTACCATAGTAACGACCACGGCCAATGAAATGATGGAAAAAATCCACAATAATCCTGCGGCTTCTGAAGAACCGCGAATGCCATTAATCTTACCCGATGAACTTCAAGATAAGTGGTTAGGTGAATACGATGAAGAATTGGCAGAAAAAGCGATAAGCGAGCTCATTGGACCTTACCCGGATGAGGAAATGGAAGCTTATACGGTGGACAGACTAAGAGGTAAGGCATATAAGGGTAATGTTGCTGAGATTACAAATAAGGTAGACTATCCTGAGCTCTCGCAGACTGAATTATTTTAACTAATTTTTGAATCTGAATAGATTTAGAAATATAATAGCTTCATCTCATTTTGTTAAAGTTTAAAAAAAAGTTGATGCGTATCAAGCGCTATTCGGAAAAGAAATTCCCGCTTGATATTCTTAGTTCTGCTTGCATACATTCATTTCAACCCGGATGAATCTTAAGGTCTAGTTGCTAGAAAATTACCAGTTGCTTAACTAGTATTTGAGTAGTGGATTTTAGATTATTAAAAGTTTTAATCTAATATTTGATTTCTTCATCCTCTCGTGAGAATGATATAAATGACTTTTTGCTTCTTTAAAGAAATTTATAAATTGTACAATCGTTTGACCATGCTATTCTTATATAATTAATGAGATATAAAATTTTCCTGATTGATGATGATGAAGATGATCGTGACCTTTTCGAGGATGCCATAAGTGAACTCCCATTCCAAACTGAAATTGATACATTCGCAAATGGTTTGGATTTATTCGAATATTTAGGGGCTGGTCATCCAATTCCGCATCTCATATTTATGGATTTCAACATGCCGGTTTTAAATGGTGCAGATTGTCTACTAAGAATTCGCAGAGAAAAGAGGTTGCTAGATATTCCTGTAATTGTTTATTCTACAATAATTGTGGACAGCATTGCCAAAAGGTTATCTGAATCCGGAGCAAATCAATATTTGCAAAAACCATCTTCATTTCAACAGCTAAAATCTATGTTGGAGTTATGCATAACAAATGTTTTAAATATAAATGGGAAAGGTCAGGGAAATTTAGAATTTGTATTTAGGGAAATGTGATGACACATACGGAACATGATATGCTCCCATCATTTCTTCAAGGTGGGGGAGAAATGGCTACTCTAATAGCTGCCAAAGACTGGACTACTCATAAATTGGGGAAACCTGAAACTTGGCCTTTGTCTTTAAAGATTTCCTTAAGCAATATGCTTAAATCTGCATTTCCAAAATTTATATGGTGGGAAAGTGATTTATACTGCTTCTATAATGATGCATATCGACCAAGTCTAGGTACAGAAGGTAAACATCCTTCAATTATCGGTGAAAAAGCCAAGAACGCCTGGCCGGAAATTTGGCATACTATAGAGCCAATGATTAGAGAGGTGCTATCTACCGGTAACCCCATTTTTAGAGAAAATCAATTGATTCCAATAAATCGAAATGGTAGAATAGAAAATGTCTATTGGACCTTTAGCTATAGTGCCTTAATGGGTGACGACGAAAAAATCAATGGTGTACTCGTCACTTGCTCCGAAACAACGAATGCTGTCCTTAACCTGAAAAGGTTAGAAGAGAGCGAAGATTTATTAAAATTTTCGGTTGATGCCGCTGAGCTTGGCACTTGGGATTATAACCCAAAAACCCATAAGTTTCAAGGGAATAAAAGGCTTAAGGATTGGTTTGGCATATCTAATAAGATGGAAATTGATTTGCCAATTGCCTTGAATGCTATTCTACCACAAGACAGGCAACGTGTCGAAAGTAAGATCCAGAAAGCTTTAAATGGAGAAAATGATGGAAAATATGATGTTGTATATTCAATAGAGAACAAGACCACCAAAGAAATTAAGATAGTTAGGGCCTTGGGTCGTTCCTGGTTTAATGAGGCAGGTGAAGCCTATCGATTCAATGGTATACTTCAAGATGTAACAGAACAAGAAAAAGCCGCTGAGCAACTTAGGTATGCCAATCTCCAAATTAAAACTGAAAAGGAAAGATTCGAAAATATAGTACGGAATGCTCCTACCGGGATAGCTATGTTTAAAGGGCCCCAATTAGTTGTGGAAATGGCTAATCCGACTTTCTTAAATTTTATAAATAAAAAACCCCATCAGTTAGTTGGAAAAAAACTTTACAGCTTATTTCCAGGTATTGAGGAGAGGGTAAGTCCACTTTTTAATGAATTATTTAAAAGTCGAGAATCGGTTCGCGGTAAGGAGTTTTTAATGCCAGTAAAAAGAAATGGTAAAATTGAACAGGCCTATTTCAATTTTATTTTACATCCAATAAATGGAGAATCCGATGATTTACTGGAAATAATGCTAATTACTAACGAGGTCACTGATTATGTAGTAGCTCAGAATGATTTAAAGGAAAAAGAAACACAGTTTAAAAATTTAGTATTACAATCTCCTGTGGCAAAAGCCATATTTCGAGGTAGCGATTTACGAATCGAAATGGCCAATAATAAAATGCTTAGTCACTTTTGGGGTAAGGCATGGAAGGAAATTGCGGGAAAAAGATTAATTGATGTATTTCCAGAATTAGAGGGCCAGAAATATATTGAGATTTTAAAAGACGTAATAAGAACTGGTAAGTCGACCCGTGATTATAATTCACAAGCTATAGTAAATATCAATGGTCAGCAGAATACCTTTTACGTGAATTATGTATATCTGCCTTTGAGGGAAATCGATGGCTCGGTTTCCGGAGTTATGATAACCGTTACAGATGTATCTAACGAATACTATGCCAGGCAGAAATTAATTCATTTTTCAAAAGAATTAGAGAATCAGGTAGAACAACGAACTCATTTATTAAACAAGGCTAATGCAGATTTAGAAAAATCAATTAAGCAATTAGAGAAAGCAAATGATGAATTAGAATCATTTGCATATGTCTCTAGTCACGATCTACAGGAGCCTTTACGGAAAATTCAAATGTTCACCTCTCGAATCATGGAACGGGAGGGTGATAGTCTATCAGATAAAGGAAAGGGATATTTTCATAAAATTACAGAATCAGCCAAGCGAATGCGTTCGTTGATTGATGATTTGCTGGCCTTCTCCAGAGCCGATGACAATAGTTTCAAGTTTGAAGCCGTAGATTTAAATACTATTCTGAATCAAATTATTGAAGATAGATCCGAGTATATTGATATAAAAAAGGCCGAGGTAAAATACGACAGACTGCCGATAGTTATTGGGGTGCCATTTCAGTTACGGCAAGTTTTTGATAACCTTATCGGTAACTCCCTCAAGTTTTCTAAAGAAAATGAAATTCCCAAAATTCAAGTATCGTATTTTAAATGTAGTTCGAGAGAAATAAATAAACTGGAATTGAATAGAAATTTGAGCTACGCAAAAATTCAGGTCACCGATAATGGGATAGGTTTTCCATCTGGAATGGAAAATAAAATTTTTGAGGTTTTCCAAAGATCACATCACAAGACGAAGTATGGAGGTACCGGTATAGGGTTAGCCATTGTAAAAAAAATCGTTCTGGCTCATAATGGTGCGATTGTGGCCTCCAGTAAAGTTGGAAATGGAGCTTCTTTCACCCTTTATTTGCCTATGGAATAATGATTTTAATCAATTTGATATCATATGTTTGATTCATAAAAAGTTAGATGATTGTAGACAAATTTTATTTAGAACTATTTATCCGGATATTATAGCTATCTTGCAAGGCTATTAATAAGGTTAATCTTACTCCAGCGAAATGAATGCGAAACAAAGAATAATTTTGGTGGATGATGATCCGGATGACCGCGAATTATTTGCAGAGGCCTTCGATGCTCTGAAATTGCAGGCCGAGCTTCTTCTCTGTGAAGACGGTAGTGACTTCTTAAAAAAGCTTGACAGGTTGGACCAATCGGTGAGCACTTTGATTTTTCTGGATCTTAACATGCCTGTTATTTCTGGAATCGAAGTTTTGAAAAAACTACGTAACTCATTAGGTCTTGATAAGATTTTTGTCGCAATCTATTCCACCTCTACTTCTGAAGCGGATATTGAAAATGCCTATATGAATGGAGCTCACGGATATATTTCAAAGCCCTCAAGTTTTGGGAAGTTAACTGCGCTGTTAGGTAAGACCTTAAAAATCGCTACTAGTAATAGTTTTAAACCTCTTCCGAAGGACCGCTTCCTCTTGAACAATGACTGATTATCTTACCAACTGTATGTAAACTTTTTGAAAAAAGGGATATATCATATTATTGCTCACTGCAGATTGTGGTCTATAACTAATTTTGCATTTTTATTGCTAATATTATAACCAATGGTAGCAGAAAGATACTGTGAAATAGAATAGTGGGACAATTATATCTAATCCAATACTATTTAAAACTAAAAAGCATCTCTAATATTACTCCTTTATTTAATTTAGGCTGAATCTATTTCGGCCATGCCCATACTCGAAAGTTCCTATCTGAAACAGTTGTTCCTTCTTTCTCTCATTATTTTGGGAGGAATCTTGATAGGATGGCATCTGGTACCGTTCATATCAGGTTGTTTAGCGGCGTTTGTGTTTTATATTCTTTTGGAAGAAAAAATGGAACCTCTTATTGAAATTGGCCTTCGTCCTAAACTGGCGGCAGGGGTTTTAACAATACTAACCACTATGTCGATTATTATACCACCGATTTTTCTGTTTGGAATGTTGTGGACGCGAATGGATAAAGCCGTTAAGGGTATGGTACAGATTTCCTCGGCTCTTGATAAACTGGTATTTCTTATCCAGAAGTATGTCGATGAGGATTTCGAATGGCACCTAGGTCAAGACATGATTACTAATTTTTTTGAAAGTAGCTTAGAAGTGATAATGGCAAATCTATTGGTAGCGTTAGTCGGTATGCTGCTGATGGTACTTACGCTATACTATTTATTATTGACCAAATCCGATGCCTCGGACTTATTGGAAAAGTATCTTCCGTTTTCGGAAGCGGACATTAAAAGAGTGATGATTCCAGCACGTAAAAAGATTCGTTCGAATTTTTGGGCCATACCGATAACGGCATTGGCTCAAAGTATCGTAGCTTTTATCGGATTGATGTTTATAGGGGTGGGTGATGTATTTTTTTGGTCGGTAATTATAGGTTTTGCCTCTATTGTTCCTTTTATAGGTTCGTCATTGGGTTTCGTACCGCTATTCCTACTCTTGCTCGGTTCGGGTAAAGAGATTTTGGCATGGACAACTCTTTTATACGGTCTATTGGTAATTTCAACGATTGATAATTTGATAAGAATACTTTTCTTAAAAAGTTATGACAATATACATCCCTTACAGACCCTAATTGGTGTTATTATCGGTATTCCCCTGCTGGGAATTGTAGGTGTAATTATTGGACCCATACTGATTAATACCTTGTTTATCATGTGGGAAATCTATCGAAAATCTTATTGGGTGACCAGTTGGGATAGAGAAAATCAAACAAGTCCGTAATTAAATTATTTGCGGCAACGCTTACTTAGATTGCTATTTACATTGCAAATCTAATCAATAAAACTTCTTAAATTATGAAAAGTGCTATCTGGACTATTATTGTCATATTGGTGATTGCATGGTTATTGGGCTTTACAATGTTTCCCGATGTTGGGGGTATAATCCATGCCATTTTGGTCATAGCCGTCATCCTGTTAATCTACAATTTGCTAACTGGAAGAAAGGTATAACATGCTAAAGCTGGGAATTCTGCGTAGAGTTCCCGGCAAATCTTTTCTTTCCACTTGAACTATAATCGAATTCCACATTTATTATGAGTTTCCCCCAGAATATGCATGCCTCAAAATTATATAAACTGTTTATTGCGGTTATAATAGGATTTGAATTCATTCTTTTTACCGCTTCGATAATTAGATTCTGTTCGTAAGGGTGTATAGTAATTCTTTCTCAAACCTAGCAAAATTTAATAGAGTATCTTAAAGCTCATCTATAGGCAACCAATTAATTAAAATACCAATAGAAAATAATTCGGAAAGTCATGAGAAAAATGAAAGAGAGTAGCAGTAAAGCCAGTGAAAGTGCCCCAATGGAAACAAAACAACGAGATGACATTGGAGTTAGAAATCAGACTACGGAATCTACCAAATCGAGATTTCCACTCATCACCGTAATAGTTGTTTCTATAATCTTGATAATTATAATTGCCACTATATTATTTCCTTCATTCTCTAATTAATTAAACAACTTTTGGTTGATCCTTAGATTTCCTTCCCTTATTTTTCGAATGGAGCCTGTACAAAAAAAATCGGAAGTAAGTCCTTTCAACCGTTTTCTGAAATCAATTTACCAGCTAGGGTATGGCAATTTTAATTGCTCCAGGTTTCACACATGCATATATATTTGATGTTTGTCCAAAGTGCTCGCCATCTATTTGAAAATCAACCGGTCTCTCTGCCTTAATGGTGACCTCTTTGGTTTTTATAATTTCTACAAAATCAGAATTGAGTTTAACCTCACCACCTATAGTTTTTAAAATGTTGACAATATCTAGTTTTTTAAATATTATGATTTCTATTTCTCCATCATTTATTTTTCCTTCTGGATTTATTATTGTGCCGGTGCCAAATTTTTTACTGTTAGCAATTGCCACCATAATGGCTTTGAAATGGAGAGTTTTATTATTTGCAGAGACTGAGAATTTATATGGTGCCTTAGTTCGAAGTAAGGTTGGTATGGTATTTAAAAAATATCCAAAATGTCCTCGAATCTTATTTTGACTAAAGTTTGCAATTAATTCAGCATTAATTCCGATGTCGCTTATATGTAATCCTATGCTATCTGCAATTTCAATGACGTCTACTGCCATTAAATTCTTTCCTAATGCCACTTGCAAAGCTTGTTCTAAAGATTTAGGAATGTCTAAATCGGTTGCTAATCCGTTTGCAGAACCCATAGGTAATATACCTATTTCCATCATTTTTTTATATCCCGCTTCAGCAGCTAATTTAATTGTTCCATCACCACCTACGACCAGAAGCCGGTCAGGTCCAAATTCTTGAATCCTTAATTCCAGCAATCTAATATCTCCATCACCTGAGGTTGTAAATATGCATAATTCGACCTTTTGATGAAGTAAATGTTGAACTTGTTTAATTATGGGAAACTTGTCAATATTTCCAGATATTGGATTGACAATCATCAAAACTTTCTTCATGTGAATTTTTAGGTAGTAATTTTATTACCTACATTTAAATTTAAGCATAAATTATAGGCGAACATGGCCATTGTTTTGCAAACGTATAAAGGATATGCCAATGAGCAAGAAATAATAATATTTGGACATCTATACAGTCGGCCGGAAATTGGATATGATTTTCAGGGACGGAAGATTAGACATGCTGTCGAGATCTTTAAAATGTTTAAATTACAGCCTTTTTCCAATCATTCCATTGTATTAAAACTCAATGGCATCGAGGTACAGACTAAAACCTTGAAGGATGGTTATTTCCGTTTTTCTATACCCTATTCTTATAATTTATCTGCCGGATGGCACTTGGCAGAATTACAGGCTGAAATAGAAGGAAAGATAATTACCGAGAAAGTAGAATTTATTAAACCTTATCCAGGAGAATACGGTCTAATTTCAGATATTGACGATACTTTTTTGATTTCCCATACGAGAAGCTTATTTAAAAAGATTTACGTCTTATTGACTCAAAATATTCATAGGCGGAAAATTTTTACGGATGTTTTACAACATTATCGAATTTTAAGCAATGCTGGAAGAAAGAAAAATATGGGATCTAATGCTTTTTTTTATGTTTCCAGTAGTGAATGGAACTTATATAATTTTATCAATGAATTTACCGACTTGAATGAGTTTCCAAAAGCCGTGTTTAAATTGAAAAAATTGAAAACGGGATTATTAGATTTTCTGCGAAGTGGAGGCGGTAACCATGATCATAAGTTTCATAAAATTAAGCACATTATTGAATTCTATCCTGAATTGAAGTTTATTTTAATTGGCGACGACACTCAACAGGATCCCTATATTTATGAACGCATAGTTAAATTGTTCCCTTTAAACATATCTATCGTTTACCTAAGACAAACTGGGTTGAAACCTAAGGTTAATTCAGTTAAAACTTTATCTAACATAGAAACGATGGGAGTCGAAACACTCTATTTTAAAGATAGTTCAATTGCCATAGAACATAGTACTAAGCTTTTGGCTTAATTAAACCATGCGAAATGATGAATTTATTGATTGCTTAGGCCTTTTTACGGGCCAGAGGCATTGGCCTGATGCCTTGGCCATAACGATTGGCATAAACGAAAGTAAATTTTGCACCAAAGAGTAATATTAAACAGGAGTAAGAAACCCACAATAAAATAAGCACAATAGTTCCAGCAGCTCCATAAGTAGAGCCAGGATTTGCTTGTCCAAAATAATATCCGAGTATTAACTTACCAAGTAAGAATAGAATAGATGTGATGAAAGCTCCAATCCAAACAGTTTTCCATTCTACCTTAGCGTCTGGAAGAAATTTGAACATTAGTGCAAAGAGGAGACTTATAATTCCAAGCGAGAAAAGAATATCAAATAACTGTGCAAGAGTGAGCACCATATCTGGAAAACTCGACTTTATATAATCGTTGAGAGCCGACAATGCAGCTGTAGCAACAAAGCTAATTAATAAGAGAAATCCAATAACTAATATAAATGCAAAACTTCGAGCGCGGTCGAAAACTAGTTTCCACCATTTTGCTTTAGGATCGGGTTCTACTTGCCAGATATCATTAAGTGAGATTTGCAGTTGGTAAAACATTCCAGTGGCCCCGAAAATTAAGGTACCTAATCCAATGATAGTTGATATAAGATTCCTTTTTTTATTTTCAGTTTCATCTAACATAACTTGAATAGCCTCGGCCGAATCCTTTCCCAATGCTTCGGAGAATTCACTAGTCAAAATGTCTTGTATAGATTCGGGACTTGTAAATGTTCCGACTAAATTAACAATTATTACTAAGAGCGCGGGTAATGAAAGAATTGCATAATAGGCAACAACGGCGCTTAACCGGAACGGATTATCATTGTTCCACGCAATATAGGTCTCCTTCAATAGGGAGGGAATATGCTTTACCTCAAATGTCGAATTTTCCTTAACCATGTTATATGTGCGCTCTACTTTGCCCTAAATAATCCCGGATAAATTGCTGCCGTATTGAAGACATAAGTAGTAATCGCTAGTAGAATTTTGCTTGATAATTATTACTAATATTCTTTAGCATCTTTTAGATCGTATATTAATCTTCTAATCATATGGAGTATTTTCGTGTATTAGAAACTTGTTAGGTTATTTGTGTTAGTACTTTCCAGGCCTGCTATATTCCATACCTGAGTATGTTCCAACCCACGATCTTTAGAATTCCCGATTTCCTTAATGGAACTTATATAATACGAGTATTTCGTCTTTTCTGAAGAGCTCCAATGTCATACAATTAACTTAAATAGCTGCCATAATCATCATCAATGTCTTCATTAGATTTATCTAAACTTAAAATTCTACCGCAGGCAAATAACAATTGTATAATTAGTTGGTCAAAATTTATAGAAACTTTAATCAATTAGTTATTTGTATCATAAATCGTAAAACCTATAATCAATATAATTTCAAATTTGTTATAGATTGTTCGATAAACGGTATTTTTTAATCGACGAAATGCTTAAATTACAATAAATAATTAAATTTTAGATGATGGGGATATTTTCAAAATACTTATTAGTAGACGATGATATGGATGATCTTGATTTCTTCTGCGAGGTTATGGAAGTAATTGACCCCTCTGCTGCCTGTTATACGGCCAACAACGGAAAAGAGGCATTAGAGCTTTTAGACTCAAATAGTACAATAGTTCCAGACATCATTTTTATGGACTTGAATATGCCCAAAATGGACGGTAAATCCTGTTTGAAAATTCTAAAAAGTAATTCAGCCTATAAGCATATACCCGTGGTAATTTTAACCACCTCTTCCAATCTTACAGACAAAGAGGAAGTCATAACTTCTGGAGCTTCATATTTTCTAACAAAACCTACCTCAATGAATGAGTTACATGAAAAGGTGTTGTGGGCCATACATGGCTTAGAAGAGAGGGCGGCATCGATGACGGGAAATAATTAAGGCACTGTAATTAGCTATTCTTAACATGCTTTTTATTTAAGTAATTTTGATCTGTCAAATTTAAGACCATCGGCGTAATACTCGTCTTTCCATGCTTTACCGCCCACCTGTCTGAATCTCTTTCTTCCGGTTCTATTGGCACAACAGTAAACCAAAAGTGCTCCTTTCCCATAGGATTCTCGTTGGCCAAAATTCTTCCGTCATATTGTCTCACTGATTGAGAGGTCCAATCTATATCCCCAGTGGGGTGCTGCGGAAAATTAATATTTAATAACTTATGTTCTTCGGTAATCACCTCATTCAATGCCTTTTTAACGAATGGTTCTAAAAGAGTAAAATCAGGTTCATCGTTCCCTACTGAAACACTTAACGCTATGCCCCTTACTCCAAAAAGTACTGCTTGCCGGGCTGCAGATAAAGTTCCTGAATGCCATGCTGAATTTCCTAAGTTGGCGCCAATGTTTATTCCTGAAAGTACTAAATCTATACTTTCGAATAAATGCAAGCCTAAAGCTACACAGTCAGCTGGTGTGCCCGCGACTCGGTAAGCCTCAATACCTTCAAAATGGATTGGAGATTTTTTATAAGTAATGGGTCGGCCAGAAGTAATGGCCTGTCCCATGGATGATTGTTCCACATCCGGAGCCATCACCAACACCTCGCCAAATTCAGCAGCTACCTGAGCAAGACTGAAGATTCCTGGACTGTAGATTCCATCATCATTTGTTACTAATATTTTCATTATATCGAATTTTTGCAATTGTAAAATACATAATATTAAAACCTTATGCTTCCATAAAATTGACTTGAAAGGAGAAATTTTTGTTTTAAATGAGGTAGTATTAAAAGCATAATAAACTGAAATTTATAGGGTAAAACATATAATGACAGCTCAAAATGAAGTATGCTCAAATTGTGCACAATCCTACTGCGGGCTGTGGATTGCACAACAAAAAATTCATTATAAATCTAATGACGTCCTATGATTATTCGGTAACCTATACCTCTACAAAGGATGAGGATGCATGGAGAAAATTTTCTCCTAAACCTGGTATTAAACTTTTCATAGCAGGCGGTGATGGTACAGTAACGAAAGTAATGAACAGAATTCTTGAAATTGAAAAAGATAAGAGACCCGAAATTGAAATACTGCCACTTGGTACCGCTAACAATATATATCATTCGCTGAGGCTAAATAGGTTGCAAGAGAGAAATAAGAATGATACCAATTTTGACTTTGGGATTATAAATGGACATGCTACAAAATTAAATTTTTTTGAAGGTATGGGTTTGGGGATCTTCCCGCATCTAATCCAAGAAATGCAGAATGCCCCAGAAAAATTTCATACAACTAAGGACAAAATTAACTATGCCCTTCAATCTATAATCGATTTAGTCGGGAGGTTTGAGGGTGTTCAATTAAATATAGTGACAGATTCAGGTACATTCCAAGGAAACTTTATGTTAGTCGAAGTGATGAATATTCATTTTTTGGGCCCCCAAATCCCAATTCCCTCCGAGGGAAATACAAGGGATGGATTTTTAGATTTATTGATGATCACCATTGATCAACGGAGTTTTTTTGTTGATTATTTAAAAAAATTATTAAATGGAAGTACCAGTAATTCTGATTTAAGTCTTTTCTCGACTTTTTGTAAAGTTTCTAAAGTAAATATTTCCTTCGAGAATGAACTAATACATATAGATGATGAAATCTTCTATTCAGAGTCAAGACAAAATTTGGAGTTAAAGCTTGAGAATAAAGGGCTCAAAGTCTTCCCCACGGACTTAGAGGAATTTAGATGTTGATACGTGTTAAACATATCACGGAGAGAACTTATTTAGTGAACTTTTCGTAGACTGAATTGATCAATTATTTAGTAATATCGGGCCTTAACCCAGTTTACATGAACTTTAAAGTTGTAGTTGATTGATCGCTAGGCAGCGGTTTCTTCGTTTTTCAAACGTTCCTCTTGATATAGAAAATTAACTTAAGATATGGTTCTAAAACATTTTTCTAGGAAACATGTAAAACCTTAAAAGATAATTTTCTGATTATTTGAATTAATCGGATATTGAGGTGCAATGTAAATTTGATTTTATAATACTGTCGTTTCGATGGATTTAGATTTAAAGGATAAGATTCGAGTTGTGGTCGTTAGTAATTCGATTTTAGAACAGTTGATTCATAATGCTTACATGAAGCTCAGTTCCTCGAAAATCAAGTCATTTTTTCTAAAATCGTTGAATGAATTAAAATTGCACAACAGAGAACTTAAAGCAATTATCGAGAGCTTTTTGGGAAGAGATTTTTACTTAAATATACCAAGTACTGATAGGGTCCATAAAACTTATCACGCCAAACAATCTGAAAAAATAATCTCCGATTGCCTCAATTATTACTTGGAAAATTTGGATAATTATATCGCTTTAATCGAAAGCCCTAACCTCCCGATTGCTCTATCAATTTTAATAAAAAATCGAATTTTGACCTTACGTAAGAATATAAATATTCTTGAAGTGTTGCATGAATACAGTGAATTATGTTAAACAATAGCGAAAACCATGAGTGAAATACCAAACGGGGATGACCCAATACTAGCAAATTCTGTTACCCTGCCAGAAAAGGTTTTGTTATATTCTAATACAATAAATTATCTCGGCGCAAAAGTAGGTCGTATTTGGACTCTTAAAGAAAAATAGATTTTAGAATAAAATAATCTTAGTAAGCTGTTAATTATCACTATGTTGAAAGGGCGGTACGGTTAGGAGTACCGCTCTTTAAATCAAAATGTCATGTATATTTCAACATCAACCAAGAAGGCTATATGGGGAGGAGTCTTTGCAATATTATTCTTATTGAGTGGAACTTTTTTATTAGGTAAGCTGAGCGGGTATGAGGCAAAAGTTTTAATCAAGAATTCTCTCTCAGGACTTAATGTATTATGCAATACAATCGTCCTGGCCTCGGCTAGTATACTGGCCTTACTTTTAACTTTATTGGGACTTAGCTCTACCAGTAATTCAAAGCTAAAAAAGGATCATTATTTGCATGTGATGCAAATTGCTCAGCTTGATACGGTAATATTTATTGTTTCATTACTTTCTTTTTTGATTTTTAATTTGCCTATAACCGAGTCAGATAGCATACCGCCGGAGTGGTTTACCATCATTTACTACATTACATTAGGTGTAAGTGCCATATTGAGTGGTGCACTCATCGTGGTAGTTCTCATGCTTAAAAATACGGTTGTAAATATTATTAAAATCGTTGGACTCGGAATGCAAGACCACCCTTTGGCAATGAACGACGACGAAAAAAATAGTTGAAGTTTCACAATGATTTTTTCAATATCGCATTAGCTGAATTCCCATTAACATGTCCCTATTTCATTTACTTACAGAGTCTATTCATGCTGTCCAAAGTGTTATTCTCTGTCTATTAATACTAGTAAATGAAATTTGGGAGCACTTGAATGAATTTAAATTATATAGGTCCGAACTAGAGTCATTTTAATTACTTTATATCTCTATATTTAATAATTAAAAGGAGCATAATTGCATTAAATAAAGTACTTATTCCATTCGTAATTATTATCGGTAGGTCATTCTTTAAAAAACCATACCAAGTCCATAGGCTAACACCAATTATCAATATTATAAACATGAAGGGCGAAACATCTTTTACTCCTCTATTTTTTATGGCCCGCACAATTTGAGGAATCGCAGCAATGGTTGTGAAGATTCCTGCCATAATACCGATGGTTTCCGTCATCCTAAAAAGTTTTAGTAGTGCTCATCAGTTTAAGACATTAAGGTCATTGAAATAATTATTAATATTATAAGGGCTATAATGCTCATAATTATCAGATTTTGTTTTTTTGGACTATTGAATAAGGCCATGATTACAATTTTCTTCTAAAAGTAAAAGGCTTGCAATTGGCTAGGTAATCGTATCCGTACAAATATTGACTTTGCTAATCATGTTTATTAATTACGCTAAATTACCAATGCCCTATCTAGCATTTGCAAAATATTCCCTATGAATCATAAGAAGAATTTTTAGTAATTTGATATTTTCTAAATCAATTTAATTCTCAATAGAAATAATTCTCTTTTATCAACATCTTTATTTTTGTTTTGTAAAATTCATAATATCTTATGGAATTGACTGTTACTCTGTTAGCGGCAATTACTGGTACCGCTATTATGACTCTTTATAGCCAACTCCTTGAATTCTTAGTGGAGTTGAAGCTAAATGAAGCTCATCTTCTTAATCGGCTCTTTTCAAATAACCACGATGGGAATACATCGCTAAATGATAATAACTATAGGGGATGGTTAATTCATTTTCTAATAGGTTTTTTCATGTCACTCGGACTTCATTTTTTATATCTATGCCATACATTGCCAAAGACGTTATTAATGGGAGGTATCTTTGGATTATTGGCAGGTTTAATCGGTGTGGTAGGGTGGTGTGCCATGATAAGCTCTTATGGCAAACCTAAGGGCACTAAGCTTTCAACGTTTTATATGCAGCTGATCGGTGCCCATGTGGTATTTGGGTTGGTAAACTATTCCATCTTTTCAATGTTTTCTTAGTCATTTTGACCGGATTAAAATTGTCTCTTTTTGAATTCATTACAGAGTTATTTTAGAATTATATTTCAATCGAATACTAAGAGTTAATAGTGAACACTACTTTTTAATATATAAAAAAATTAAATTCTTCATTTAATCTAATTTCCATGAGATCAATTTGGAATGGCTCTATAAATTTTGGTCTAGTTACCATACCAATTAAGCTTTATTCGGGGTCGGAAGAGCGTGCCTTGGAGCTCGATATGTTAGATAGCCATGATGGCTCTCGTATTCGTTACAAACGCATTAATGAGAAAACTGGTAAAGAAGTCGAATGGAAAGATATTGTCAAAGGATATAAGAAGAATGATAAGTACATTATTTTAGAAAAGGAAGATTTTGAGAATGCCAATATGAAAAAAAGTAAAACTATTGATATTGAGCAATTTGTATTGGAAAATGAAGTGGCAGATGTCCTATTTAAAAAACCATATTTTATTCAGCCTCAAAAAGGAGGTGAGAAGGCATATGCCTTGTTAAGGAAAGCATTGAAGGATAAGAAAAAGCTAGGTGTGGCAACATTCGTTATGAGGCAGAAGGAACATCTCTCTCTAATTGGTAATTACAAAGATGCATTGGTTCTTCATGTAATCCGATTTGAAGATGAGATTAGAAATACTGATGAACTCGATTTACCACAATTAAAAGTAAGTAAGAAAGAGCTAGATATGGCACATTCATTAATAGAACAGTATACTGAGAAATTCGATTTTAAGAAGTTTAAGGATGTGTATAATGAGCAACTTTTAAAGATAATTGAATCGAAAGCTAAAGGTTCTCAAATAAAACGGGAAACTTTTGAGTCGAAGCCTACTGAAGCCAAAGACTTAATGGCACAACTTAAAGCTAGTTTGGAAAAAAGAAAGAAAAAGGCATCCTAGACTGTGAGCTTAGACGAATATAATAGTAAACGAGAATTTTCAACAACTTCGGAACCCATTGGTAAAATTTCCCCAATTGGCGGTAATAATCGATTTGTTATACAAAGACATTCTTCTAGAAAATTACACTATGATTTAAGGTTAGAAATAGACGGTGTTCTGAAGAGTTGGGCCATTCCGAAAGGTCCTTCTTTGAATCCTGCTGATAAACGATTAGCGGTGCGGACGGAAGACCATCCGGTCTCGTATCTGAATTTTGAGGGTACTATTCCCAAAGGGAATTACGGTGCTGGAGAAATGGAGATTTGGGATTTTGGAATCTACACGGTAGATGGAATGAACAACGTCTCTGAAATTTCAATTTCCCTTAAACAAGGAAATTTAAAATTGTTCTTTAATGGGCAAAATATTAAGGGAAATTATTCATTGGTTCGAACTGGATGGAAATCTGGAAAAGAACAATGGCTTATGATTAAAAAAAAGGATGAATTTGCCGTTAATGGTTTATATGATGCCGAGTCCTTTACAGATGGTACGGAAAACTTTACTTATCCCAAGAATCTAAGGCCAGGATTAATTCTTTCTCCCATGCTAGCAACTGTTAGAGATAAGGTTTTTAATGACCCCAACTGGATTTATGAATTAAAATGGGATGGTTATAGATTAATAGCCCATATTTCCGATAAGGGTGTTTTGTTGCAGTCGAGAAATGGCGTTAGTTATAATAGCAAATTTCCGATTCTGGTTGATGAGCTTAAATCTCTGGATAACGATGTAATTTTGGATGGGGAGGTTGTTATACTAAATGAACAAGGGATTTCTCAATTCGGAGAATTGCATAACTACCCTGATTCCGGCGGTATCTTGAGATATTATGTATTTGATATGATCTATTTAAATGGTCATAGTATGCTCAATCTGCCTTTATTGGATCGAAAAAGTTTAATTCCAAATGTATTAGAAGACTTATCCATTACCAGATTTTGCGACCATATTGAAGGTATGGGTACGACATTGTTGGAGATGGCTAAAAAATCAGGAATGGAGGGTATAATCGCAAAGGAAATTTACTCCCACTATGCGATAGGCACAAGATCGGAGAACTGGTTGAAAATTAAGTTAAGTAACAGTATTGACGCTATCATATGTGGGTATGTTGTTGCTGATCAAGGAGAGACATTTAGTTCAATAATACTTGGGAAAAAAGAGGCTAATGGAAATCTTATTTACATAGGTAATTGCGGTGTGGGCTTTGGAAGTGATCTGAAATATGATTTGAAAAGAATTATGTCTTCGTTTGAAACATTAAATTCGCCATTTAAAAGCTCCATAAAATTAAAGGGAAAAAAAGTGATTTGGCTTCGTCCCAAGTTGGTTTGCGAAGTCAATTTCAGAGAAAAGACAAAAAACAACCTTTTGAGACAACCCGTCTTTAAAAGAGTGGTGAATTGGGAAGAGCCCGTTATAGATTCAATTGATCACGATAACTCTTTAATAAATCGGGATGAACCAATTCCAAGAGGAGGCAGTATAAAAGAGTACGTCGATGTTGATGGATTCAAAGTACCTATTTCAAATTTGGACAAAATACTTTGGAAGGAATCCAAAAAAAGTAAATACCATCTAATAGATTACTATTTAAGTATCTCCGATTATATAATTCCATACCTAAAGGATAGGCCTCAAAGTTTACATAGATTTCCCGAAGGAATTGAAAATGAAGGCTTTTATCAGAAGGACGTTGATTTCTTACCCGAATGGGCTGGAAGCTTGAATATCTATTCGAAATCAAGTGATAGGGAAATTAATTATCTGCTTTGTCAAAATGCAGCGACATTACTTTACATGGCTAACTTAGGGTGCATCGAGATAAATCCTTGGAATTCCAGAAAATATAGTCTAGAAAAACCCGATTATGCCATTATTGATTTAGACCCTCCAGTAACCAAATCATTCAGCGACATTATTATAGTTACTAAAGTTTTGGCTGAGTTATTGAATGAATTACAACTAAAATCATATTATAAACTATCTGGTTCTAAAGGAATTCATGTGTATATTCCAATGGGGGCGGAATATAGCTATGAGGAGGTACGTGATTTTATTAAACTGATTTGTATAGTTGTTGAAAAGAGATTACCTGAATTAACTACTTTGCAACGTACCATCAAAAAGAGAAATGGGAAAATTTATTTGGATTATCTTCAGAACAGGCGGGGTCAAACAGTTGCTTCTACCTACTCTATTAGACCACTACCGAAGGCGCCAATTTCGACCCCTTTTCTGTTGGAAGAATTGGGACATATTGACAGTGCGCAATATTTTACCTTAAATGATATACAACAAAGGATTCTTGATGTGGGGGATGTCTTTAGCCCTATGCTATTCGAAAAGTCTAATCTTGAGGATTCTTTGGAGGAATTAGAAAAATTACTGTAGCCAGTAAAGGTAGCTTTTCGAATATTTCAAGATGATAATTAATTTTAATTTAATTGTTGCTTCTTTCCTTAGAGGTAAACAACCCCATTTTTAGGCAGTGTCTTCAAATTGAATTAAACTCTACCTTTTTTGAATCATTTAAAATTTTATGTTTTCTCTAGATTTATTGTCTTTCCACATAAAACAAGTACTATGAAGTTAGATAAATATTTAAATTTTTTGATGATGCTCGTGTGCTCTGGAATATCTATGTATGTCACGATGTATTTCAATACCTATGAACTTAGCCACGTGTTCTTTAGCTGGACACGCATGTACATGACAATAATTGGTGTTTCCGGAATGTCATTAATTATGTATTTCTTTATGAGAGATATGTATCCTTCTCGTCGGAAGAATAGCCTAATTGTAGGTTTGAGCCTATTAATCATGGGGCTAGCAACGTACCTAGTGCGCTATCAAAAACCGATTAATGATGTTAAATGGATGAAAGCGATGATTCCACATCATTCCATAGCCATATTGACAAGTGAAAGGGCTAATATTACTGATCCGGAGGTCAAAAGATTGGCGGACGACATTATTGAAGCTCAACGAAAGGAAATTGCAGAAATGAAATCCATGATTGAGAGACTTGAAAAACGGGAACATTAAAATTCTAGAAGGGCTAAAGGTTTGTTTACTATGGTGGATAAATATTCCGGATAGCCCATCGACTGAAGTAATTTCAATTCGGAATCCTTTAATAAATTTTCAAGTATTTCGTCATTTTGATTATATTCTTTACTGGTCCATTCCAACGCAATTGAATGAAATGTTTTTTCGTCAACACATAAATTGGTAAGTTCTATCTGAAGCCCAATGGGCTTACTATCATCTTCTTTATAGGACATAATCTTATTGTGCTCATCCAAGAACACCAATTTCCTTTGCTTACGGACTTCATACCAATGTTCGGATGGACGGACATGTAAAGGGTTATCAATAGACCATTTTATCCATTTTTCTGCATATCCACCGTTAGAGCCTATTTTAATTCGCGATTTGGGTTCTGATGTCCGTTTTTTAATATCCAATTGCCCATCACGAATCTTAATATTCACTTCATTGCATGAAGTATAGAGATAAGTATCTAATCTCTCAGGTTCTTCAATTATGGAGCCTGCAAAAAGTCGATTAAAAGTGGTCTCTATCTTGTTAAATGGCTCCGTACTGAACCACCGAATTTCCCTAGTTTCCATGTTGTGTAATAATTTGAGAACTTTCAAATTTCGTAAAGGGACGCTACAATTTTTGATGCTATAGAGGAATGTCTTGATTCAATCATTTTTTCCAAATACCAATGATATAGCGTCAACAAATAACATAATTGCGTTAATCAAAGCTCAATACTAACATTAGTTTTAAATAAATCTAAAACTATGTACAATGGAGAATATAACTATAGAAAAAAGTGAACATCAGTCAAGTCAACCGGGTGTTGAGAAGCAAATGCATCCACAACCAGTGTCCATTCGTGAAGACTATAAGGGTTGCGGAAAATTAAAGGATAAGGTGGCCTTGATTACTGGAGGTGATAGCGGTATAGGCAAAAGTGTTGCTCTACATTTCGCGCGAGAGGGGGCGAAAGTAGCAATCGTTTATCTAAATGAAGATACTGATGCGCATGCGACACAACAAGAAATTGAAGAGGAAGGAACAGAATGTCTCTTGATTCAAGGTGATATTAAAAGGAAAGAATTCTGTAATCAAGCAATTCAACAAACGTTGGAGCATTTTGGTTCAATCAATATCTTGGTCAACAATGCTGCCATGCAATTTCCCGAAAAAGATTTGCGCAATATATCAATCGACAATATGAAAACCACATTTGAGACTAACATCTATTCTTATTTTTATATGACTCAAGCGGTTCTCGAACATTTGAAAAGCGGGGATTCAATTATTAATACTACTTCAGTAACAGCTTATCGCGGATCTGAACATCTTATTGATTATGCCAGTACAAAAGGAGCGATAGTTTCATTTACCAGAAGTCTATCAACATCTTTGGCCGATAAAAATGTAAGGGTAAATGCGATAGCCCCAGGGCCAATTTGGACTCCTTTGATACCTGCAACCTTTGAGGGCGACCAACTAGCCAATTTTGGTAAAGATGTGCCATTGGGCAGACCCGGTCAGCCAGCGGAAGTAGGACCAGCATATGTTTATTTGGCATCGCAAGATAGTAGTTACATGACTGGCCAAGTGTTACACATAAATGGCGGAGAGGTTATTGGAGGTTGATTTCTAAGATTTGAAGATATATAAGATTTGAAATCTTTTATATATGAGTTGAATACGTTGTGGACAGTACCAATAGAAAAATACTTTCTCATTTTTATGGTATTAGATTAAGATTTCGAAATGAGAGGATTCATTGGGTTGGGAGGATAGGGAGTGAATCGCTTTATAGATTAAATTCTTTAAGACAATATATGAGTTAGGTTTTTGAATGTAGCCATTTGCCCCATCTTCCCTTAACTGTCGCACTTCTCTTTCTTGAAATACCGATGAATAAACGACTATTTTAATATTCTTAAACTTGGTAAAATTTCGAATATCCAGTAAACAATCGAAACCATCCATGTATGGCATAAATAAGTCCAAAAATATTATGTGTGGTAAAGTTTTATTGGTAAATAAACAATCCATCAACTCTATACCATTTGAAAATTGTAGTATTTCGGTAGACAATGGCAATTCTGACAAGGCGTCAACGAAAAGCTCGCGGTCATCAAAATCGTCATCTGCCAAATACACTAAAATTTTATCCACCTTTGAGATTTAATTTTTAGCAGTTCGCTGCCAAGGGTAAATTAATAAAATCTTTTTATCTTGACTTCTTGAGATTTAATTTAAGACATTTCTTACAATTCTAAAAATCTTTATGAGAGTGCATCTGCATATAATCAATTTACTTTAAAATTAGTTCTTCCAATATTTATTTCATTAAAATAGCATGACTACAGAGCCAATTTCTGAAAGAAATTTATATATAATCATTTTCCTTAACTCTATTTATCCTATGGGGAAAGATTTAAAAACTTTTTTGAGTTCAAAAATTCAAAGTTGCCATTTTAAAAGGAATGAAATAATTTGTAGGGCAGGGGAGAAGTGTAATCGTTTATATTTTCTAAAAGAGGGTATGGTACGAGGCTTTTTCAAAAGTGGAGACTCAGAAATAACCACATGGATCGATAGCGAGAATGAAGTCTTTACCTCGATAACAGGGTTTTTTAGAAATAAAGTAGCGAACGAGTATATACAGAGTATTGAGGATACTTATTGTGATTACTTAGAATACCAAGACTATCAATATTGCGTCAACCATTTTCCTGAAATGAACCATATAGGTAGAATTATGTTGGAGGAGTATTATATGCTTTCAGAACATCGGGTCTACTTGGCTAGAATTCCCAATGCTGCCAACCGTCTTAATTATTTCATAGAGCATAGTAAGAATCAAATTACCGAACGAATTCCCAAAAAATATCTTGCATCATTTCTATCCATGAGACCTGAAACCTTAAGCCGTTTGTTAAGTAAGTATAGTCCCAATTGAATTTTTTTGAGAATCGACGAAATATCTTCTGCCTAAGAGTAATTGGCAAATTTTATTTTTAAATTATTGATAATCCATCAGTTGTAATTTCTCAGTCTACTTCTGGCTTATATTAGCCACTCTCCTTCTCATTTAGGAAATAACTCAAAATTGATATTTGTCAAGTTCCCGTTATTAGCTATGTAATAAGGGGTATATGGATGCGTTTTCCTAAAAATCCGAATCGGTCGAAGTTTTTTATAAAAAAAAATCATTTGTGCTTCTTTATTTAAATTAAAGATAAACAACTAATTGCACTTTTAAGTTTTGTAGAGAATCAATTCCAATTGATTATTGTCAATTTCGCGAGCGATTTTTTATAATAAGCAAGAAATACCTTCCGTTTGTAGGAAGTTCAAGTTTTAAAATGAAAGAATTCAAATTTGAATTGTAAGAAACCGAAAAAAGAGTTTCAAAAAATATTTAACCTTCCCTACCTATGACATAGAACTGCAATATTTCCCAAATCCGCGATTAATCTAAAATTTTATTCACTGCTGATCGGTCTTGTGCTGCTCACAGAAAAAAGCTGTTCATAAACGGCCAGGGATTTTTTTGTCCTTTTCCAAATCTGAACACAACTATAAAAATAACATATATATCCAAACCCTCTCTTAAATGAAAACAAAAAGCAACCAAAAAAAATTAATGAGTTCACTGCTCTTTTTCTGTATGGTCTTTAGCATATCATGGGCACAGACCGATGAGGTCGTGGTCATTGATTCTGAGTATACACAGAAATCAATCGTTCTAGAGCAATTGCCTCAAAGCACAACTGTAATTGAAGTGGGGCATTCAGAAAATCCGTGGAAAACGGTGCGCCATTTCCTTGAAGACAACACAACAGTAAAAACCATTCATTTGTTTGCAGACACAAGCAATAATGCACTGCAATTGGGTGGAATCGCATATGATTCAGAAAGGATCGACCAAGAATTTGAACTTTCTATGTTAGAAGGTGTCTATCAAGGTACAAACATTCAACTTTTGGTTTATGACTGCAATCTGGGATCTAATGCGGACGGATTGGCATTAATAAAGCAGATCAGTGCTATGTCCTATTTCAACATTGCAACTGCTACAAACTGTACATCGGTATTTGATTCCAATTTCAGTTTTGATTATAAGACAATGAACCAACCCATTAGCAGTTCAATATTTAAATAGCACAACCTACTATGAAGCAAATACTACAAACCACAATTACATTCACCATATTTTTGCTAATTTTTGGTAACCTCAAGGCCCAAACTGTAGATATGACAGTCCAACAAGGTCCAAATGTAGACGTAATGGTGACTGTGGGGTCTGCCAATTTAGATTTATCGACATTTGAGACCGATCTTGAGCAAGCCATGTACGCCAAGGGAATCCCTTTGGGTAAACTACGTGTTGAAGCTTTTCAAAGAAGCTCTATTTCCTCTGATCAAGCGGATGCCAGTGATATTTTCAACAGCTGGAATGTTATGGATTTTAACGGGGCAGAACCACCAAACTCACACAACTACCTAGGTAGTGCAGGTGGTGGAACTTACTCGGGTTCCTATTTCTCCTTTGATTCCAATACCAACCAAATACTGGCCGATCCTGTCGCAAGGAACTCCGGCAACTACGGTGTTGCCATGTATGATCCTACAGGAGATGTTTCCGATGGTACCATTTCAGCGACCTTTGGTCTTTCCGGTGCACCTTACACCCACGCCGAGGTTGGATTCATCTTTAAAAAAGTGGATAACAATAATTTCTACGCCTATATCATCGACAACCATACAGCCTGTGGTAACTTAATGAACTATGCTCCGGGTGATGGTTACCCTGCGGAAGCCATTCTCAAAAGGGAAAACGGTGTAACTACCATTTTGGCAGTGAACACTAATAGTGGAAGAACAGGTACGGCAACCTATGGCTGGGATGCCGCTAGGGCCGATATGTTCTCGGCTTTCTATAATGGACAGGAAATCGATTTTAAAATTGAAATGTCCGGTGATGATATCACCATCTCCAGAAGAGGTGGCGGAGGCGATGCTGGCACGGATTGGATCGAAGCCTTCGATATTACCGATAATACCTTTTCCTCAGGTAGCTATGGTTTCTATGTCCATGAACAGCAAAATGCCTATTTCAAGGATATCAATATTGAAAAATTGGAACTACGTGCCTTTAAAGATGTATTGCGCGAACCGCAGTGGAGAAACAGTGCCCTACGTTTTAACGTAAACTTGGACGACCTTGAAGTGGCAGATTTTGACAACGACAAAGATCTTTCGGAAATATTGATGCGAACCATCAACGAGGATATCCACTACATCGGCTGGGGAACCAATGCCAACCAAGCCCAATTTGACAGGTTCATTCAACAGAACAATGATCAAGGTATCTTTGTAAACCGAGATGCTGGAAGCTGGTCCACCTGGATAGATGATATGTCCCATTACATTTATGAACAATATCAATTCGGAACAGTAACCGCCGGGGAATATTTTATTGCTGGAACCTCGGTTGAGATCGATGTAGATCCTTCACAGTTAAAATCCAACACAGCAAATGCCAGTTATCCTTCGGGGCGATGGAAAATCACCCATGATGAGACCCATTTTGACAACAACACGGGCAAGGTATCTTGGGATGGACTCTATTTGGAGGATGTACCGGAGTACTACGAGAAAACAGGTCGATATACCTTCACTTTTGAAGATATGCCAACAGCTCCGACCACGCTATATTTCCATAGAAAACCAGTGGCCAGTTTTACATATAGTGCCGATACTGGTTTTATCAACAACACCTCTTACGATCTAGATGGCGGAGCGAATGATGGTATTGCCCAATCAGAGTGGAAGTGGAAATCCGTGGATGCGGCATCTACCAACGACTGGGTAAATGGCCAGTTCGATAAAAATAGCGTAGCTGACGGAGAATACCTTGTAATGCTCAGAGTTCAAGATCATCAAGGAACTTGGAGTAGTCCTTCAAGTATCTATGTGGAAAAAACTGCAGGTTCTGGAGGTGAAACCGATTTGCCCATTGCACAGTTCAACATATTACCTGATCAATTGAATACCTACTCTGGCGACATGACGATTGCGATTGAGGATAATTCAGTAGACCCTTACGGAAGGACTTTATCCACACAAGAATGGATTGTGACCCAACGTACTTACGATTCCGATGGAAATGCAACCAACACGGAGATTTATAATGCAGGTACACCTATGACCGATTTTTCATCCTACAATAATGTAACCGCAGACTATATAATAAGCTTAAGGACACAGACAGATACAGGTGTTTGGTCAGAACCATTTTATCGTACACTCACCATTATTGATGATGATATCGCACCAACAATCACTGCTACTCCCTCCAGCGGGAGTTTGGAAACGGATGATGACATTCAGTTGGTTTTCTCCGATGAGAATGGAGGAAGTGGTTTTGATGTGCAACGCTTTGTTAGAGTGCAAAGTGCAACTCCACCTGCAACAAATAATTCAGCTTGGAGTTCATGGAGCAACAGCCAGTCCAAGACCACATCTTTCAACACTGGAGGTACAGGTTGGTATATCCATGCCGAGGTCAGGGACAATGCCGGCAATACGGGCACAGCAACCTTTGGTCCTTACGACATAACCTTGGTTGTAAGTGCAGAAGACGATTTGGTGATTTTGGATGAGGATACCGTTTCCGACCCCATCGATGTACTTTATAATGATGTTTACGATACCAACAATACCCCTACCGTTACCATTACGGCACAGGGAACAAAAGGTAATGCAACCGTAAATGGCAGCAACCAAGTTGTCTATACGCCAAATGAGAACGAAAATGGTACCGATAGCGTAACCTATGAGCTGGATGTTAACGGCACCAAGGTTACCGCTTCCATAACAATATCCATTATCCCAATTGATGATGACCCTATCGCAGTGGCCGACAGCTTCACAATGGATGAAAATGGAACTTTGAACGGAGACCTTTCCACAAACGATATTGAAGTGGATGGCGATGATTTGGTGTATTATTTAATCGATGGACCTGAAAATGCAAGCTCATTTACGCTTAATTCCGATGGTACCTTCACCTATGTCCACGACGGAGATGAATCCGCAATGGATAGCTTTACCTATAATTTTGAAGATGCCGTTTCCTTTTCGGAAACCGTTACGGTCACATTGAACATTACCAATGTAAACGATGCGCCGGATGGTGGGGATATTACACTGGAAACCATTCAGGATGCTTCCTATACCTTTAAAACGGGTGATTTCACCTACACGGATGTAGACCCAGGAGATACATTTAATGGTATCCAAGTGATGACCCTACCCTCAAACGGTACTTTGGAATACAATGGTATTGCCGTTCAGGCAAATGATATGATAGATGATGTAATCCTATTGGTTTTTACACCTTCAGCCGGTGAATACGGAGATAACTATACCTCATTCACTTTCAAAGTTAAAGATGGTGATGATGCCGTAAGTAGCTCAACGCATTCTGCAGCTATTAATACGGCGCAGGATACCGATGGTGATGGAATCCCGAATGATGATGATTCAGACGATGACGGTGACGGAACTCCGGATGATGAGGACGGCTTCCCATTAAATCCAAACGAGGACACCGATACAGATGGTGACGGAACCGGGGACAATGCCGATACCGACGATGACGGTGACGGTACTCCGGACTCCGAAGATGACTTCCCATTAGATCCAAACGAGGATACCGATACCGATGGTGACGGAACCGGGGACAATGCTGATAATGATGATGACGGTGACGGAACCCCCGATGCAGAGGACGACTTCCCATTAGATCCAAACGAAGATACTGATACCGATGGTGACGGAACCGGAGACAATGCCGACGAAGATGATGATAACGACGGTACTCCTGATTCCGAAGATGACTTCCCAAAAGATGATTCCGAAGATACTGATACGGACGGTGATGGTACGGGTGACAATGCCGATATGGATGATGACGGTGACGGAACCCCGGACAGTGAGGACGACTTCCCAAAAGATGATTCTGAGGATACGGATACCGATGGTGACGGTACAGGTGACAATGCCGATACGGATGATGACGGTGACGGAACCCCGGACAGTGAGGACGACTTCCCTTTAGATCCAAATGAGGATACCGATTCCGATGGTGACGGAACTGGGGACAATGCAGACACAGACGATGACGGTGACGGAACCCCGGACAGTGAGGACGACTTCCCGTTAGATCCCGACGAAGATACCGATACCGATGGTGATGGAGTTGGCGACAATACCGATACGGATGATGACAACGATGGGTATCCCGATGATGTAGACGACCTGCCCCATAACCCAAATGAGTATTCCGATATTGATGGCGATGGCATTGGTGACAATGAGGATACCGACGATGACAACGACGGTGAAGAGGATGTCGATACCGATGGTGATGGTCTTGGGGACAATGTGGACGAGGATGACGATAATGATGGAGTGGTGGACGGCTCGGACGATTTTCCACTGGACGAAACAGAGCAAAAAGATACCGACGGCGATGGTACCGGTGACAATGCCGATACCGATGACGATGGGGATGGGTATACTGACGAACAGGAAAACGAGTCGGGAACTGATAGTACCGACCCGATAGACACCCCGGCCGATAATGACAATGACGGTATTCCCGACAATAGGGACGACGACGATGACAATGACGGGGTTCCGGACAGTGAGGATTATTTTCCACAGGATAGTGAACCGGTACTGGTTCCGGCGGAGGCCTTCACGCCCAACAACGATGGTCTTAACGATTCATGGATGGTGCCCGGCATCGAAAACTATCCGAACAATGTCGTAAGGATCTACAACCGTTACGGTCACGAGGTATTTGCCCAAAAGAGCTATCGAAACGATTGGCAGGGTTTCTTTAAGAATAAGAACGAGAAACTGCCCTCCGGATCTTATCTCTACATAATCGACCTCGGCAATGGCGAAGCTCCGTTGAGAGGTTGGATATTCATCAACTATTAACCTAATCAAGCCAAAAAAAATGAAAACAATAGTAATAACAATCTTTAGCGTGCTTCTGGCGGCCCTAGGCCTTTATGCCCAACAAGACCCGCAGTACTCGTTCTATCGCTATAATATGAACGTAGTGAACCCTGCCTATGCCGGTAGTAACGACGGCCTGGAATTTGCCTTGGGCCTTCGAAGCCAATGGGCAGGGGTAGAAGGCGCTCCGGAAAGCCAAAGTGCTATTTTCGGTACATCCTTGGGAAAAAATGTAGGCCTGGGAGTGTCGGTACTTA
>NZ_JACYFK010000006.1 GCF_014855515.1 Euzebyella marina | reverse complement strand
ATAAGGTATTCAAGACTTAGGTGGCCATGGCGGCGGGGCCCACCCCTTTCCATTCCGAACAGGGAAGTTAAGCCCGCCAGCGCCGATGGTACTGCCACACCAGGTGGGAGAGTAGGTCGCCGCCTTCCTTCGAGGGCCCCTTCACTTTACGTGAAGGGGCCCTTTTTTTATGGGGTATATTCATTCCCTAACAACTTTTCATATTGCTTTTTTGTTAAATTTCTAAGAGAAACTATTGGTATAATTCAATTTTACCTTAGTTTTATTAGGTAACCAATAACACAAATGCAGATAGATTACCAAATTGCCCCTCAAGAACTTTCTGAAAAGCTTACCAATCTCTGGACACATTCCGCCAATAAAATAAAAAGCATGAACGCTCACCTCAAGTCAGGTAAGGGTTCTCCCGTAGTAACGGTCAATGGAATATATGAGCCACGTAGTTGGACCGATTGGACCCAAGGGTTCCAATACGGATCTGAATTATTTCAATTTGATGCAACGGGAGATAGCTTTTTTCTCAATATTGCAATCGATAACATTAAATCAAAAATGACCTCTCATGTGAGTCATTTTGGGGTACATGACCATGGTTTTAATAATCTAAGCACTTATGGAAATTTACTCCGACTTCTTAATGAGGGTAAGATTGAAAACGATAAATGGTTAAAGAGTTATTGTGAGCTCGCTTTAAAGCTTTCCTCATCGGTTCAAGCCCAACGATGGACACAATTATCCAATAAGGGATATATCTATTCTTTTAATGGACCGCACTCTTTATTTGTAGATACTGTACGTACGATTCGCATATTGGGAGTGGGTCACCTATTAGGACACTATTCTTCAGGAGAGAACGATATACGTCTTAATCTTCTAAAAAGGGCCTGTGAGCATGGTCTGACAACCGCGGAATACTCAATTTACTACGGAGAAGGGCGGGACGCTTATGACATAAAGGGCCGCACGGCGCATGAGATAATATTTAATACAAATGATGGAAACTATCGTTCGCCCTCAACACAACAAGGGTATAGTGGTTTCTCAACTTGGACTAGGGGTCTTTCATGGGCCATGCTTGGTTTTGCAGAACAATTGGAATTTTTGAACGAACTTAAGATTGGCGACGATTTAGAGAGTTTAGGAGGCAAGCAATATGTGGAGGAGACCTTTCTGAAAGCCGCAAAGGCAACCTGCGATTTTTATATTGAGAATACGGCATCTGACGGTATTCCTTATTGGGATACAGGCGCACCGGGTCTCTTTTATTTAAAGGATTGGAAGACTACAAAATCAAATCCATTTAACGATTATGAGCCTATTGATAGTTCTGCAGCCGCCATCGGTGCACAAGGACTTTTAAGATTGGGCAATTATTTAAATCGGAAAGGATTAGAAGGCGGGAATACTTATATGTCTGCTGGTCTTACAGTGGCTGATTCACTACTTTCAGAACCTTATTTAAGCCCTGACCCGAACCATCAGGGGCTTCTGCTTCACACCATATACCATCGACCGAACGGATGGGATCACATACCAAAAGGTAGTAAAATACCAAATGGAGAAGCTTGTATGTGGGGTGATTACCACTTACGAGAACTTGCATATTACCTCAAAGGACTAATCAGTGGTGATTATTACTATACATTTTTTAAAGATATCGTTTCAGAATAATGGCCCAACAGAAAATAACACGTGTTGCACAACTAAAAACGTCAAGTGATTTCTTGGGTCATTTGCAAGAGATCAAAGTGTCGATACCCTTTAAGGAAAATCTGAATCAAAAAGGCTCTTCGAAATTAAGCGAACCCTTGTTTCTTCAATCAGGCGAAAAGGTAGGAAACCGTTTTTGTATTCTCCCTATGGAAGGGTGGGATGGTACTACCGATGGTCTGCCAAGTGAACATACAAAAAGGAGATGGCATCATTTTGCTATAAGCGGTGCTAAACTACTTTGGGGTTGCGAAGCTGTGGCTGTTCGTCATGATGGGCGAGCAAACCCTAATCAATTAATGATCAATGAGAAAAACCTCCCGGCTTTCAAAGACCTGTATGAGAACTTACGTAGAGATCATAAGGCCAAATTTGGTAAAGAAGATGATTTGGTTATCGGCCTTCAATTGACCCATTCGGGAAGATTTGCTGTGCCAGACGAGGATAGGCTTAGAAAACCTTTCACACTATATAAGCATTCAGTTCTAGATGAAAAATTTGGCTTACCGGATTCGCACATACCTATGAGCGATGAAGAAATTGATGAATTGGTAAACGATTTTGTACAGGCGGCTAGTTTGGCAAAAGAGGCAGGTTTTCAGTTTGTGGATATAAAGCATTGTCATGGTTATCTTGGCCATGAATTTCTAAGTGCGAAAACTAGAAAAGGTAAATATGGTGGTACCCTTCAAAACAGATTAAGATTTTTAAGGTCGGTTGTAGAGGGAATTAAAAAGACCTCTAAAATAGCTGTGGGTGTACGCTTGAGCGCATTCGATTTTATTCCTTTTGTTAAAGATGAGGAGAATATTGGTATTCCAAAAGCTTTGGGCAGCGACTATAACGAGGCATTCGGTGGCGATGGCACGGGTGTCGGAATTGACATGACAGAAGTTTTCGAATTACTTCGAAGTTTTGAAGAACTGGGTATTGAAATGGTATGTGTTACTGCTGGAAGCCCATACTATACCCCGCATTTAACAAGGCCTGCTATTTTTCCTCCTTCAGACGGATATCTTCCTCCGGAAGATCCATTGGTCGGTGTAGCTCGTCATATCGATATAACCGCACAGATTAAAAAGCGCTTTCCAAATTTAAAAATTGTTGGTTCTGGCTATTCCTATTTGCAAGAATGGCTTCCCCATATTGCGGAGGCGGTGATAGATGAAAATATGGCAGATTTTATCGGGTTGGGCCGAATGGTTCTTAGTTACCCGGAAATGCCTGACGACATTTTACAAGGCCGTAAGCTGGCCAGGGGTAGTATCTGCAGAACTTTTTCCGATTGTACAACGGCTCCCCGAAAAGGAATGCTTTCCGGATGTTTTCCACTAGATTCCTACTACAAAAAAATGCCTGAGGCAGCCGAGCTAAAAGAAATTAAAAAAGCCATTCGGCTATGAGAAAGAATATTTTGATAACGGGTGGCTCCAGAGGTATCGGTTTGGGTATTGCTAATGAGTTGGCAGAAGCAGGCTACAACTTAGCCATTAATGGCATGAGGTCTGAGCAAGAGGTTGACAATGTATTGAGCTCTTTGAGAAGTTATGGCCCGAAGGTGATTTACTGCCAAGGCGATATATCTCAAACGAGTGGGCGGAATGACATACTATCAAAAATAGATAAAGATTTAGGCGTTTTAAACGTGCTTGTCAATAACGCGGGAGTGGCCCCAAAAGAGAGAAACGACCTTTTGGAAATGTCTTTGGAGAGTTATGAAAGGGTCATGGATATCAATTTAAAAGGACCCTTCTTTTTAACACAGCAAGTGGCACGCCAAATGATTGAAAGTAAGACTCAAAACAACGCTTTTGATGGCTGTATAGTCAACATAACATCGGTAAGCGCTGAAACGGTCTCAATTTCAAGAGGGCAATATTGTCTCTCAAAATCGGGCCTACATATGATGAGTAAACTCTTTGCTGTCAGATTGGCTCCACACGGTATACCCGTATATGAAATACAGCCTGGTGTTATTGAAACCGATATGACCGCTACCGTTTTAGAGAAATATAAAAAACTCGTAGAAGAAGGGCTGACCCTTGAACCTCGTTTAGGAACACCTAAAGACGTGGGCATGGCGGTAAGAGCATTGGTAGAAAAAAGAATCTCTTATGCAACGGGGCAAGTGATCAAAATTGACGGGGGAATGTCAATTCCGACCTTATAAATAACTGGAATAGTGAAACCAAAGAAAAAGAATTTATTGGTAATCGACCTATTGGCGATAATCGCATTTGTGGCCACGTTTACGCCCCTGATTATTCCGACAAGTACAAATGAGCCAGAGCTTTTTGGCCTACCGTACACCATGTGGACAAGCTTTTTGTTAAGTGTTTTTTTCGTGGTTCTCACCTATTGTGTCTCATTGCTTCAAAAGAAAGATCAGCATGCTGACTAATTTTATTATAGCAAGTGCCGTCTATCTGGCGATATTGATTTTTTTGGTCAGACGTACCCGAATTAAAGAAAAGACGACGAGTAACTATCTTTTAGGTGGAGGGAATATAGGCTTTGTCATAGGGTTGTTCACTACAGCTGCTACTTTGTTCAGTGCATTTACCGTAGTGGGTATGCCCGATTTTTTTAGAACGCACGGTGTTGGTGCATGGATATTTCTGGCGGTTTCCGATACAATGATGGTATACGGCCTTATACGCGTAGGTGAGGTGTTGAGAAGAAAAGCAAGAAACCTTGATTTCAAGGGGATGTCCGGTTTGATGGCTTCGACCTACCAATCAAAACTTGCCGGATATGTAGCCTTTGGTGGTGCTGTCATTTTTCTCATTCCCTATATTGCCGTTCAAATCAGTGGTATATCCATTTTTTTAAATGCTGCTTTTCCCGAAGCCTTACCCGTATGGGCTTGGAGTTTGGGCATAGTCGCTGTGATGGTCGTCTATAGTGAAACTGGCGGGTTAAGGGCCATTATGTATAATGATACCCTTCAAGGTATTTTACTTTTTTTTACTATTTGGGTAGTAGGTTACAATTGTATTGCCCATTTCGGAAGTGTTGAATCGATGTTCGCAGAAGTTAAGGTGCTTAATGAAAAGTTGTTGTCGGTACCAGGACCAAAGGGTCTTTTTACCGCACAGTTTTTTATCATTTCTGCGATAGCAATTATTTGTCTACCCTTTACTCAACCCCAGATTTCCACACGGGTGGTTATCATGAAAAATAGCGCATCACTCAAAAAAATGGCCGTTGGCCTAGGCGTTGTAGCAATTTTGGTCATTCTACCTACTTTGTTTATGGGTATGTATGGGGCCATACTCTACCCTGATTCTTCCACTCAAGATTTTATAGGGCATGTGTTGCTTTATGATCAAGCTCCTGCCATAGCTACTTTAGGTTTGATAGGGTTAGTGGCGGCGGCCATATCAACTTCAGATTCTCAAATATTTGCTTTAGGTTCCGAACTACGGTCGCTTCTTAATTTGGAGGATGCCAAATCAATTAAGATTACACGTTTTTTTATTGTAGTATTTGGCTTGTTGGCCCTAATTTTTAGCATTGTTAGCACAGAACATTTAGTTCTATTGGCACGAACCAGTTTTACTGGAACGGCTATCATGGCTCCGATGATTTTGACCGGTATTTTAAGCTCGAAAAAGCTAACTTCACTCATGCCATTGGTTACTTTAGGGGGGTTACTCTTTTTTATCCTTTCAAAATTGAGTGTTATGCCGACCCAATTTTTCGGCATACAATCAGAATTAATTCTTTTCGCTACGTTAATTACGGCTTCACTTGTTGAAGTTTTTATATTGGGCGCACGAAAGGCAGAATAAAAAGGTGTTCTAATAAAAAAACAACCCTCAGCCGAAACCGAAGGTTGTTCTCACTATTAACTAACTACTTATCGTGAAATCTAGATTTTAGTAACCCGGGTTCTGTTCTAGATTTGGATTATTTTGCATTTCACCTGTTGGTATCGGAAACAATAGTTCTCTTTCCGTTAAGGCTTTATTTGGAAGATAGCTGAAGGTATGGCCGACAAAATCTTCCAATAGGTTGGTTTCAGGATTATAGGCCTTTCTCCAACGTGCCATATCGTACCAGGTCTTGTTTTCAAAACTGAGCTCATGAACTCTTTCGATTCGAACTGCATTTCTAAATGATTCTTGTGTAAGGCCTTCTAGATCGGCTATTTCAGCTCTTTGCCTTATTAAATTGACCGCTTCGTAAGCGTCGGCACTTGGCCCCGATTCGGCTTCATTTGCTGCTTCCGCATACATTAAAAGCACATCTGCATAGCGATAAAGACTCCAGTTAAGGTCTGACTGGGCCGATTCTTCATTGGCCGCCACATCAAAATGTTTAAAAATATAGGGTGCTCCAAGATTAATGCTATCGTTTCTGTCAGCTTCCAACGAATAGCTTCTAAAATAGAACTGCTTTTCCTCCGCCCTTTTATCGCCCACTTCATAAGATTCGGCAAATTCATTGGTCGAAAAGATACCTCCGGTTTGGGCCGAATAAGCCGAAATACCAAGATTGTAAGGTAAAATGGCGGGTTGCCAGTTACCGGATTGAATACCTGCCGCAAATTGCGTCATGAAAATGTATTCACCGGTATTTTTGGTGGCAGGATTATGGAGATCATCATAGGTATCAAATAGAGTGTATTCATTGGAATCGATTACCTCTTTTGCTTTTGCCGCGGCTAAGGCATAGTTGGCAGTTTGCTGCAATGGAAAACCTGCAGTAGTTAGATAAACATCTGCCAAAAGAGTTTTTACCGCTCCTAACGAAACTCTTCCTGAATCATCTCTCCAAGGTAGACCAGAATTTTCAGCTTCTGTAAGGTCGCTGATAATCAAATCGTAGATAGCATTAGGACTTACTTGTTCGGCGAAAAGCTGTTCCGATCCTAAATCGACCGAAGAAGTGATTAAAGGAATGTTGCCGAACATACGTACCAAACCAAAGTAATAATAGGCCCTGAAAAATTTGGCTTCGCCCAGGTACTTTTGTTTTTCAGTTTCATCCATATTAATGTCGGGTATTTTTTCAATAGCAAGGTTTGCCCTTGAAATTCCCCTGTAATACTCTGTCCAATAACTGCTTCCGTAACCATTATCCGAGTTGTTAATGAGGTCTTTTACCAAATAGATATTGGTAGCTTGGCCTAATGAGGTATTGGCAAGACCTGTAGCAAATTCCAGCATTAACCACGTTCCACCACCAAAACCGCTTTCCGTAATAGGAATCAATGGTTGGTAAATACCGTTGACAGCACTTTCAGCGTGTTCTGCTTTTGTGAAATACGTATCTGTCGTAAAGTTCGACTCATCTTCTTCATCCAAGAAATCACTACATGCGGTTGCTAATGAAATGGAGATGAAGACCGCTATAAATCGTATGGGATTTTTATAGATTTTCATTCTTTTATCTTTTAATATTATTATAATCCTACGTTAAGGCCAAGCATGAATATTCTCGGTCTTGGATAATCATACAGTGAAAAACCTTGATCAAAAGTGCCCCCACCGTTCGAACTTTCTGGGTCGTAACCCGGAAATTTGGTAGACACAAAGAAGTTCTGTACCGAAGTGTACAACCTTAGTCGGCTCAAATGAAGTTTTTGAACCAATTCTGGCTGAAACACATATGATAGCATTAGGTTTCTGCCTCTTAGAAATGAGGCATCTTTCAATTTGCCTGAGTCATTATTAGTATCGTAACCAGCGGCAATCGGCCTAATTTGGGCTATATCGGTGTCTTGGTTGTCAGGTGTCCACGCATTAAGAACTGTCTTAAAGCTATTGGCGATGGTTTGCCTGTCTTCTGCCGAATGTTCGTCTCGGTACATAAGACTATTGCCATATTGAAATTGAAGATCTACCAACAATTCAAGATTTCCGTATCTGAAAGTGTTACTGAAGGTACCAAAGCCATCAGGAATACCTTTGCCGATTATGGCCCTATCATCACTATTTATGGCTCCGTCGTTATTTAGGTCTCTGTATTTGATATCTCCCGGTAATCTGTCGTAAATGGCAGCTTGTTCGGCTTCGTCAGTGTTCCAAGTACCCTCATCAATGTAGCCAAAGAACGTACCCACGGGTTCGCCAACACGAATTAGGGTAGAGCCAAGAAATATGTCAGATCCTCCCGATAGGGCCAATACTTCGTTTTTATTGATGGAAATATTAAAGTTAGAACTCCAACCGAACATCTCATTGTCAAAATTGATGGTATTCAAATTGATTTCAACCCCTTTGTTTTCCATACTACCCACGTTTCTGTACACATTGGTAAAGCCGCTTGCGGAAGGTACCGGGGCATCGAGCAACATGTCAGAAGTAAGTTTGCGGTAAAAATCTAACTCCAATGCTATGCGATTGTTGAACAAACCTATTTCGACACCCGCATCAACCTGTTCGGTTTTTTCCCACCTTAAATCCGGGTTGGCCATTCTTTGTGGTACACTGTAGGCCGCACGGTCGCCACCAAAGATGACCGATCCACTTTGCAGACCTGCCAATGCCCGATATGCTGGAATTTCAGAGTTTCCTGTCGCCCCGTAACTGGCCCTGACCTTAAGGTTAGAAATAGTTTCGTTTTGCTTCAGAAAATCTTCCCCTGAAACTCGCCAAGCCAATGCCGCCGACGGAAAGAATGCAAATTGGTTTTCAGGTCCGAATTTTGAAGAACCGTCGGCCCTACCGGTCAATGTCAATAAGTATTTGTTCTTATAGTCGTAATTGACACGACCGAAATAAGAATTGAGTCCGTAAGCAACTTTACCGGAAGTCGGTGTTTGCGGATTTGATCCTGCCCCCAAGTTATTAAAGCCATAAAAGTCGTCGGCAAAACCTCGGGTAGAGGCCACTGCATTGAATTCGTCTACATGCTGCCATGAAAGACCGAGCATTGCAGTCAAAGAATTGTCTTCATTGAAATCTTTGGAGTACGTTAGATAATTCTCGAATTGCCACGAGTTAAAACGAGAGTTGGTAACAGAGGCTGCACCGTCTGGCATGGCAATGTACCTAAGGTCTCGACCGCCGTAATAATCGTTACGTTGGTTGATGATATTCGCACCGACCGTTGTTCTTAGTTGTAGATTGTCGGTAATTTTAATGTTGCTGTAAAAGTTACCCAATACTGTCTGGGTCTTTAAGAAATAGCGCCTGTCATTGGCTACGGCCACCGGGCTACCGCCACCTTCCATTCCTGGATAGTCAATATTGGATCCCCAGCTACCATCGTCGTATCGAACCGGTATAATAGGCAAAGCTTCTAACACTTGGCGCATGGTGGTGATACCGCCGCCACCTAATTGGTCGATTTGCTTTTCATTTTGGTCGTTATAGCTTAAACTACCTCCTACCTTTAACCAAGGCGTAATCTCAGTGTCTAGAGTAAAGCGACCTGAGAACCTTTTGAGCCATGATTCGACTATTAGACCTTCTTCGTCACGAAAGCCCATAAAAAGCCCGTAATTGGAATCTCTATCGCCTCCTGTGAAAGAGAGTTGGTGGTTTTGCGTAAATGCTGCCCTGATGGCTTCATCTTGCCAATCAGTGTCGTAAAGTGGGTTGCCCTCTGAATCGAATAAACGGGGATCGGTACGCTTTAAGCGGGGGTCGGTATAGCGACCGCCGGCCCAACCATCGGGATCAAACTTTTCTGCGTTCGCATAGGCAATCTCTTCGACCCTTAAGAATTCTTCCGAGTTTAAAAGTGGAATTTTTTTAGGCAAGGTGCCTAAGCTGAAGTCAGCATCGTAATTTAAGTGAGAGCCACCTGTAGTAGTACCTCTTTTTGTAGTTACCAAAATAACACCGTTGGCACCACGGGCCCCGTATATGGCTGTTGCCGAGGCATCTTTCAAAACCTCGATAGATTCAATGTCATTTGGGTTCATGTAGTCAATCGGTGTGCTGCCATTAGGTAGATTGACAGCATTTAAAATAACACCATCGACTACATAGAGTGGGGTATTCGCAATACTGACCGAAGTATTACCTCGAATACGAACAACGGTACGCCCACCTGGCCTACCGGAACCTGATGTTACATTCACCCCGGCGACCCTACCGGCCATCGCTTGGTTAAGCGAAGCAGCAGGCCTTTCGGCAAGTTCTTCCGATTTTACTGAACCGACGGCACCAGTTAAATCACTTTTCTTTTGGGTACCGTAACCGATAACGACTACTTCATCTAGGTTGGCCGCATCTTCTTTTAAAGATACATTAATGGATGTTTCTCCAGCCAATGGAATTTCTTGCGAGGCAAATCCAATATATGATACGACCAATACCGCATCTGGGTTGCTCACATCTAATTGAAAATTACCGTCAAAATCGGTTTGGGTACCGTTAGTCGTACCTTTTTCCACAATACTGGCACCTGCCAGCGGTTGATTGTTACTGTCAAGAATAGTACCGGTAATTGTGGTTTCTTGAAAGTAAGAAAAGCTCTCAAAATTAAAATTGTTGCTTAAGGAAACGTCATCTAATCTCGATGAGTTTCCATAAGAAACGCTACTGAAAGCCATTATCCAAAGGCTTAGGTAGTGTTTTGTTAATAGTAGTTTTTTCATAATGTAATTGGATTGAGTTTAAACGAATGGCTTCTAATCCACCATCAATCCAAAGGTATATTCGCACTAAGCTCGAATCCACCTCTTACATTGCAAATAGTTCTATTTTTTTGTCTTTAAAATATGAAGTTGTTAAATTAAATGCGACAATAAAGTGTTATTGATAAATAAATGTGCGAAAATTTGCACACTCTATTTAAAAGGATGTTCCTTTAACAGCTCTTCTGAAGTATAGAAACCTTGCTTATTCTTCACCTTGTCTCTAACCTGTTTAACCTTTTCGGGGGAAATAGGTACAGCTTCATTACCAAATGAATTTCTCACAAAAGTCAGTACCGAAGCCATTTCTTCATCATTGAGCATACCACCAAACGGTGTCATTGGAACTTGACCTGGGAATTTCTTGCCGTTTACTTCGATGGGCCCGATCATTCCTTTTAAGGTCAATTTAATCAAGCGTTCTTCATCTCCGGTGGCCCATTCAGAGCCTGCCAATGGTGGGAAACCTGAACTCTCTAATCCTTTTCCGTCAGGCTGGTGGCATGTAGCACAAAAGCCTTCCCGCTCATAAATTTCCTGACCGGCGAGAAGTAGTTCAAGGTCACGGCCCTTGAGGCTGGTTTCGATTATTTCCTTCGGTTCTTCACCTAAATTATGTCCATTCAAATGCGCTAGGGCAGCTTCGTAAGGTTTTTGCATCCATTTGTCGAGGCCTTTTTTACCAGCTTCGGTTACAATGGGTATCCCTACTTCCTTATCCATCCAAGAGGCTGCTACCAAAGCAGCCAACCGTACCCTCGGATTATCATCTTTAGCGGCCTGCATAAGCAAATCTCCTTTATCGGCAACTTGATTACCGCTAAAGCGTAAGACGCCAACAGCTGCAGCTCTCGCCTTGTAATCTTTTGCTTTCATTAGACTTTTGAGCAAGTTTTGGTCAATGTCATTCAATCCCCACGAAACCCAAAGGGCTTCTAAAAGGTTATGTTCGTAATTGCTATCGTTCTTATCTAAATTGGAGACCCATGAATTCAATTTGGACAAAACTTCTTCTTTATCCCTAGCACGCAATTCTCTTCTTGTACGGTAACGGGTTCTATATTCTGGCAGCTTTAAGTTTTCAAGCAATTGATCGATAGTTGCACCGTCAACCTTTGCCGGTTCTACCAAGGGTCTTGATGGGTAGGTGATTCTATAGATTCTACCATGTGCGTGGTCTCTAAGTGGATCCCGTGCGTTGTGTTGCATATGCCCGATCAAAACGTTGCTCCAGTCAATTAGGTATAATGATCCGTCAGGGGCAAACTCCATATCTACAGGTCTGAAATTTTTATCGCTCGAAAAGACCAGGTCTTGTCTGTGCTTACTTAGATAGCCTGCTGTATTGGGATCATCGACCATGGTGTGTTGTTTGGTGCCCAAGAAACCAATGGTGTTGTTGATCAATAAATCTCCTTGAATATTATCAGGAAAATGCCTACTTGATACAAATTCAAGCCCTGAAGTGGGGCGAACGCGATGTTTGTCTTCTATTAAATTTTCTGGTAGCGGATTCGCTTGTCCGTACCTAGGAAAAATAGAGCCAGGCATCATCCATGTCATATCGGGCCCCGAAGTGTGTGCAAAGAAATATTGGCCCCAATCATCGAAAGCAATTCCCCATGGGTTTGGTATGGGCAATTGAGCTGTTCTTTCTAAATGATGTTGCTGAGGGCTATAGCGATAAAAGCCGCCGTTGGTGGCGCGAACCGTACCATATGCCGTTTCAACATTGGTATGTAAAAAAACACCTTCACCCATATAAAGGGCGCCTGAAGGGTCTGTGGTAAATGCGCTGATGGCATGGTGGGTATCATGGTCATCAAAACCACTTAAGATAATTTCACGCTCATCGGCGTGGTCATCGCCATCGGTATCTTTTAATAGAATTAAATTGGTACCCTGAGATACATAAACCCCTTCAGGAGCGAATTCAAAACCAATGGTAAGATGCAGGCCATCAGCAAAGATGGTTTGCTTGTCGGCCTTATTGTCTCCATCGGTGTCCTCCAAAATGAGCAGTTTGTCGTTTGGTTTTGAATCTCCCGGTTTGTAGTGTGGGTAGCTGGGCATAACCCCGACCCATAGGCGACCTTTGTTGTCAAAGGAAACCTGAACCGGATTGGCCAAATCGGGAAACTCTTGCTCGGAGGCGAACAATTCGATTTTATAGCCAGGCGCTACATTGATTTCGTTCAAGGCGTCCTCGCCATATAGATATTTTGGGGTTCCGTTTTTGTCGCTTTCTTTGTAATTGGTCTCTACCGGAGGTAATGTTCTGGTTCGGGAATCGGCCATCGCCAGGTCCATTTTCTCGCCGTGTAAAGCTTCCCAAATAGCGGTATCTCTAATTGCCGTCATTTGGCGAATTTTCTCGATTTCGAACGGATAGTTATCTGGCCCAAAAGGATCATATCTTCTACCATATGCATGAACGCCATTCGGTATTTTAAAGTCATTGTGCCAAAACCAGTTTTTTTCATTGACCGCTTCATTGACTAGAAGTCGGTTTGATTCGTTGCCATCTTCACCACCAAAAATTTCTGAAGCTAAAAGGGATGCCAATTTCTTGTATCCGAAATCATTAAGTTGAAAACCATCATTGGTAATGTCTTCACTTTCTTCAGCAATCCATTTTTGACTAGAGGCGAAGGCGTCAACGAAAAGCACACTATCTTGTTGGGCCACTTCTCGCATGGCATCAGTGTACAGTTTTAAATTCTTGTTTTCCTCTTCACCATTCGGTAAATCCATTTTTGAGGATAGGTCTTCATACGCTATCGGAGAAATAAGGGCTAGTTGCGGAGCACTCTTCCCGTTATATTTTTGGTTTTTGGTATGGGCAATAAAAGCTCTTAGCTCGGCCTTGTAATTCTCTAAACCGTCAGGGCCTTCAAACGATTCGTTGTAGCCGAAGAACGCTAAAATAACATCTGCTTTTAGTTCGGTAAGCCATTCATCTTCCGTTGGAAAATGGCCGATACTACCAGAGTCGTTGGCATGTTCGTTTTGATGGAATTTCTCGGCTCCTGGAAAAGCCCATGGGGAGTTTCTCGAAGAATGAGGTCTGAAACCCGGAGTATTACCCCCATCACACATATTTCTTATAAAAAGGGAATCAGCCGGAAAACGCATTTGTAATTCAGTCTCAAAATGACCGAAATTGATCATTCTTGAACAAAGGTTATTGCCAATAAGAACGATGTGCGAATTCGGATTGATTTGTAATCCGGCTTTTTTGTCATCATTGTCACAGCTTTCCAAGAATAAAAGAACGACTGGGAGAACGAGAAAAAGTATTTTGGTAAAAGGTCTTTTAAAAATTTTCATGGTTTAAAAGAAAGTGGTGTGAGGGTTAGGATTGAATTTTTTCGGTTCGGTACGTTTAGTTTGATTTATGTATGAGATTGGTGTTTTCAATAACTATTTCAGAACAAATAATACTTGATTTAGAAAGGGATTTCTCTCCGATTACCAGATTCTTTAAAAAGCCCATTCTGAACACGTTTGCATTGTTAAATTCGTAATTTTTCACATAATAATACACGTATTCCTAATTTAATGTTGTAAAATTAAAACAGATTTTCAATAGAGATTTCCTGTTTCTTGCTAAAGGTTGGTACTTTTTTGTCATATATTTATCCGAATTTGAATTTTAAGAGAAATTTATGAGTACTCCAAGCATCGAAAAAACACTGACGGCAAAAGAGACTTTTATCTTCAAAGATCTCGTAGGGCCGCACTTTAATCCTATTTGGCACTTTCATCCAGAATTTCAAATTTCGTACATCGCCGAAGGTGAAGGTACCCGTTTTGTCGGTGATCATGTTCATAATTTTACAGTCGGTGACCTGGTCATGACGGGACCGAATTTACCTCACTTATGGAGGAGTTACGACCCTTATTTCGAGCCAGACAGTACCCTTCAGACTCGAGGTTTGGTCATTTATTTTGATAATGACCTTTTTAGTAAAACCCTTTTAGAGCACGAAGAGTTTTATGCTATCAACAAGTTGGTCGAGAATTCAAATCGAGGTATCGAATTCTATGGTGATACACCCGCAAAAATTTATGAACTGTTGATGCAAATTTCGCAAGAGCGTGGCTTTAAGCGAATTCTTAAACTGCTTGAAATTCTTGATATTTTGGCCCACACGAACGATTATTCATTATTGACAAGCCCTAGTTATGTCAATTCTTTTAAGGGTGGCGATTCTGAAAAAATGAGTATGGTCTATGACTATGTAATGAGCAATTTTAGAGATAAGATAGCTTTAGATGAGGTGGCCGAAATGTTGAACATGACAACATCATCTTTCTGTCGATATTTCAAGCCTAGAGCCAACAAGACTTTTACCAGATTTGTAAATGAGATCAGAATTGGCCATGCACGAAAATTGTTGTTGGAAGATAATTTTAATATTTCTCAAATTAGTTACGAATGTGGCTTCAACGCATTGTCTAATTTCAACCGCCAATTTAAGACCATTACAGGTTTGAGTCCGCACGAATACCGTCAAATGTTTTTTAATATCCAGTCTAACGAAAACGATTGAGTTGAAAAAAAATGTAGGTCTTTGGCAAAATAAAGGAACTATTGAAATATGTTAAAGTTTAGTTTTGTAACATTTCCCATAAAATAAAAGAAACTAGATTAACCAATAAATAAAGGCATTCAAGTGCAAGCGATGGAATGGAGACCATCTTTCACTTATAAACACACCATTGAATATGAAAATAGGCATGAACATGCTGCTTTGGACCAACCATGTTACGGAGCAACATTTTGATATAATTGACAAATTGAAACGTACCGGTTATGATGGTATAGAACTGTTTTTGGCTGAGGGTAATGAAAAACACTATGCCATGTTAGGTAGACATTTTACTGATATCGGTATGGGCGTCACCGCTGTTGGGGCGCTATCTCCCGAAGAAAACATCACTAGTCCCGATAAAAAGGTTCGTGAAGCGGGGCTTGATAAACTAAAATGGACCATCGATATGTCGGCCGCATCAAATGTTGAGGTCATATGCGGACCATTTCACTCAACCTTTGCCTTCTTTACCAGAAAACCGCCAACCCTCGAAGAGAAAAAATGGAGCGCTGAGATGCTCAGAAAGGCTGCCGAATATGCAGCGGAATCAAACATAATTTTGGCACCTGAAGCGGTTAATAGGTTTGAATGCTATCTCTACAATACCATGGCCGACCTTAAAGAAATGGTAGAAATGGTAGATCACCCCAATTTAGGGGCGATGTACGATACACATCATAGTAACATTGAAGAAAAAAGCCAAGAACAGGCTATAAAGACCATAGCTCCTTATTTGAAACATGTTCACATAAGTGAAAATGATAGGGGAACCCCAGGAAGCGGACAGGTCGATTTTGAATCTGCTTTTAAGGGGTTGCGAGATATTGACTATGACGGTTGGTTGACCATTGAAGCATTTAGTACCATTATTCCCGAATTTGCCAACGCCATTAATGTATGGCGAGATTATTCGCCAGCTGAAGAAATCTACACCAAAGGTTTTCAGTTAATAAAAGAAGGCATGAAAAGCGAACTTAAACTCTAATACCAAATCATGAAAAGAATATTGCCCTTAATCGCCTTTCTGTTGATTTTATCTTGTAAAGAAGAGAAAAAGAAAGAAGAGATTGTCGATGCAAAAGTACAGATGTCCAATGAGCCAAAGCAATGGCTTACGTTTGAAGGTAAGAGCGATGGTAAAAATATTGTCTTGATTGCTGGGGATGAAGAATACCGTTCCGAGGAGGCCCTTCCGCAATTGGCAAAGATTTTATCAAAACATCATGGTTTTAATTGTACGGTATTATTTGCTCAAGAAGAGACAAAACCTGGTATGGTGAATGCCAATTATCTGAAAAATATTCCTGGTCTTGAGGCTTTGGAAAGTGCTGATTTAATGGTGATTTTTACTAGATTTCGCGCCTTGCCTGATAATCAAATGAAATATATTGATGATTATCTGAAATCAGGAAAACCAGTGATGGGCATCAGAACGGCTACCCATGCCTTTAATTTCGACAAAGATTCCGATTCTAAGTATACCCAATATGGTAATTATTATGAAGGCGATATAGAAGAATGGCATGGCGGCTTCGGGCGATTGGTCTTAGGTGAAAAATGGATCAATCACCATGGTCACCATAAACATCAGAGTACAAAGGGAATTATTGCCGAAGGGGCGGAAGCAACCGGTATTGTTAATGGTATTGAAGATGGTGATGTTTGGGGGGCAAGCGATGTATATGGTGTACGGTTGCCTTTGGTAGGCGATGCTCAACCCATAATTCTGGGTAAGGTAATGAAACGAAAAGGTGAGTATGATGAAACGGACATATTTTTTGGTATGAAGCCGACCGATGACGAGCCTGCAACTACCAATAATGACGGACTTAAACTAAACGATCCTATGATGCCGGTCACCTGGGTGAAAAGTTATCAGTTGCCCGAAGGCGATAAGGGTAAAGCCTTTACGACTACCGTAGGGGCAGCTAACGACATGTTGATTGAGGGAACCCGTCGTTTATTGGTCAATGGTATTTTCTGGCTTTTAGACTTTGAGGTGCCTGAGAAAGCCAAGGTTGATTTGGTAGGTGATTACAAGCCTACAAAGTTTGAGTTTCGAAAAGATGAGTATTGGCCCGATAAAAAATTGATGATAGAAAGCCTTCAATAAGAAACATGACAGCTATGAAACTAATTTCAAAAATTCTAGTTTTTATAGCTGTTTTCTACCTTTTTGGCTGTAAAAGAGCAGGCGACTCCAAAAAACAAGATGCCTTAAAACCTAATGTACTTTTTATATTGGTAGATGATTTAGGTCTGTATGACCTCTCATTTACGGGAAGTACATATTATGAAACACCAAATGTTGACCGAATAGCCAAAGAAGGAACGGTCTTCACCCAAGGCTATGCTGCTAGTAGGGTATGCAGTCCGTCTAGGGCCAGCGTCATGACGGGCAGGTTTACGGCTAGGCATGGTATCACCGATTGGATAGGGGCGGCCCATGGTGCTGATTGGCGAAAGCATGATAGACATGACATGCTTTTACCCGCAGATTACGTTCATGCACTGCCTAAATCTGACATTTCCATTGCTGAAGCTTTTAAAACAAATGGGTATACCACTTTTTTCTCGGGTAAATGGCACTTAGGTGATCAGGGAAACTTTCCTGAGGATCACGGCTTCGATATTAATGTAGGCGGATGGGATAAGGGAAGTCCCATAGGGGGATATTTTTCTCCTTGGGAAAACCCAAAACTTTCCAACCAACAGAAAGGTGAGAACTTGAGCATGCGTCTCGCCAAGGAAACCGCAAAGTTTATTGAACAGAATAAGGATACTACTTTTTTCGCCTTCCTTTCCTTTTATGCAGTGCATGGGCCCATTCAAACTACCAAAGATAAATGGGCAAAATACCGCCAAAAAGCCAATGAGAAAGGCCTGACAAACGAAGGGTACAAAATGGAACGCGTTCTACCCATTAGACTGGTACAGGACAATCCCATTTACGCTGGTCTTGTAGAAAGTATGGATGATGCCGTTGGGGTAGTACTTGAGGCCTTAAAGACTTACGGTCTTGATGAAAATACCATTGTTGTGTTTACCTCTGATAACGGGGGCGTGGCCTCCGGAGATTCTTTTTCGACTTCTAATCTTCCTTTGAGAGGTGGTAAGGGCTATCAATGGGAGGGAGGCATTCGGGAGCCTTATTTCATCAAAGTTCCTTGGTTGAGTCAGAAGACTAAAGAAACTGATTTTCCTGTCACTGGCACCGATTTCTATCCCACCCTTTTAGATTTGGCAAATCTTGATTTGTTGCCAAGTCAACACATTGACGGGGTGAGCCTAAAGCCAATTCTTGAAGGAAAGCAAATGAGTGTTGAACGACCTCTTTACTGGCATTATCCCCACTATGGTAATCAAGGAGGGAATCCTTCATCGATAATTCGACTCGGAAATTGGAAGCTCATCCACTATTGGGAAGACGGAAATGATGAGCTCTATAATTTAACTAAAGACCCAAGCGAATCGTCGAACGTGGCCAATCAGAATCCTGTTGTTGCCAAAGAGTTAAGGGGAAAGCTTCTTGCTTGGCTTGAAGAAGTAGGAGCCCGTTACCCAAAACCCGATGAAAATTATAATAAAGATTTGGCTGAACGGAGGCATAAGTATATGATTGAAGAGAAATGGCCCGAACTGGAAAAGCAGCGAATGCTTTTTCTTTCAGAAGATTTTAAACCTAATGAAGATTGGTGGGGAAGCATGTCGACCAATGATTAAACGGTAATAGTATTTCTAACTGACTTCATTCAAAGTTCACTTTTACATAATACCATGAAAACTGTTTTACAAATACTAGTTTTGGCCCTTTTGCTAGTCTCCTGCAAACAAAATTCAAGCTCTGAAGATAATTCCGCTAGTAGTCAACCCAATTTTGTTTTTCTTTTTGCAGATGATCAGACTTATGAAAGTATTGCTGCCCTAGGTTTTGATGAGGTCCATACGCCCAACCTCGACCGCTTGGTCAAAAACGGAACTTCATTCAGCCATGCATATAATATGGGCGGGTGGAACGGTGCCATTTGTGTTGCTTCGCGAGCAATGATAATTTCCGGTACCTCGGTTTGGAATGCGCAAAAGAAAAGCCGGTTATGGGCTGAGGGTGATTCGATAGCTCTTGAACAAACTTGGGGAAAGTTGCTGGAAAAAGAAGGGTACAAAACATTTATGACAGGTAAATGGCATGTTGAAGCGGAGGCAGATTATGTATTTCAAACGGCGCAGCATGTAAGGCCTGGTATGCCTGGCGATAGAAGAAATGAACTGGGTGCGGCCATAAAAAAATGGAGAGAAGAGTCAGGCGATATGAAAGACTGGAACGATTATATGCCATCGGGCTATGGTCGTCCTACAGGTCCTGAGGATACGGATTGGTCACCGACCGATACGCTGATGGGCGGTTTTTGGGAAGGAGGCAAGCATTGGAGTGAAGTAGTAAAAGACGATGCACTACAGTACATTGAATCTGCGACCAAGGGCAATAGCCCATTCTTTATGTATTTGGCTTTCAATGCCACACATGACCCAAGACAGGCCCCGCAACGTTTTTTAGATATGTATCCGTTGGAAAATATTCGCGTACCCGAAAATTTTCTGCCCCAGTATCCGTACAAAGACAGCATAGGAAACGAACCCAGCTTGAGGGATGAGGCTCTGGCTCCCTACCCACGTACGGAATATGCCGTTAAAGTTCATCGACAGGAATATTATGCTCTTTTAAGCCATATGGATGAGCAAATTGGGAAAATTCTAGACAGATTAGAAGCCGAAGGAGCTTTAGAAAATACCTATGTTTTTTTCGGTGCCGACCACGGTCTCTCTGTTGGGCATCACGGATTGATCGGTAAGCAGAGTCTTTTTGATCACAGTATTCGAATTCCCTTAATGGTGATGGGGCCTGGTATTCCTAAAGGTGAAGTTCGCCATCAAGATGTTTATCTTCAAGACATCATGGCGACTACCTTAGAATTGGCGGAAATCGAGAAACCGGAATATGTTCAGTTCAATAGCTTCCATGATATCATTGATGGTACGCGTTCTCAAAGCCATTATAACGGAATTTACGGAGCTTATATGAACCTTCAACGTATGATTCGTAAAGATGGGTTTAAGCTTTTGGTGTATCCTAAAATTAAAAAGGTGCTGTTGTTCGACCTGCAAAATGATCCAAAAGAAATGAACGATTTATCGGAAACATTGGAGTATGCTTCAAAGGTTGAATCTTTATTTTCTGATTTAATCGAGCTTCAGAAAGAAATGGACGACCCACTTTCCCTAAAGGAGCTCTACGACGAAGTTATTCAGAAGTAATTTGAAGAAATTCAGACTTGCTTGGGTTTCATTTTTGATTTATAGACAACATTAGCCACCAAGCCAGAAACAATTAATACAATACCTAACAAACTATAAACGGTGTAAATCTCGCCAAGCCAGACAAACCCTAAAATTCCTGTAAAAAGCACTTCTAGATATTTTAACGGAGCTACGAGGTTGTTCGCTGCGATTTGAAAAGCTTTGGTCATGAAAAATTGGCCTACAAAACCGAATATACCAAGCCCCGAGAAAAGTAGCCAATCTGAACCAATAGGTGTTTTCCAGTAGGGAATAACCATGATACCACCGAAAAGAGTCGCAGCCAACATAAAGTAATTGATTATTACGATGGGGTGGTCCCTTTTACCAATTTTACCAATACAGATATATACAAGGCCACTTAGTACGGCTGCCGACAGAATGAGACCTAAACCAATATTGTTGACATTGGTGTCAAATCCCTTCAATATGATTACTCCGGTAAAAGAGACGATAAAAAAAAGCCATTGTGGGAGTTTAATTTTTTCTTTTAAAAAGTAAATGGCGAATATGGCCGAGAAAATCGGTGCGAGGTACCGCAATGAGACAGCGGTTGCGGCCGATAAATACTTCATTGAGGCAAAGAACAGGGTCATTGATGAGGTGCCAGTAATTGCCCTTAAAACCAATAATTTTTTCTCATTGCCCCAAAAGTTGAGCTTCAATCGGTAAATGATTGCCATGGTGATTACTAAAGAGCCAAGCGCCCTAAAAAAGACAATTTCGTAGACATTGTAACCGGTCAGCTGCTTTACCATGGTATTCATTATGGTAAAGGAAAGTGCCCCCAGGGTCATATAGGTCAGTACTTTTTTTAAATTCATCTAGGCTTTACGATTCTTAACGATTTTTACATCGATTAAAAAAAAATCCAACCCAATGATGGGCTGGATGTCTTTTCTATTCTGAGGATCGCCCTCAAGTATTGACTAAACCCTGGGCAGGTCGCCTTCGCCTTTTAAAGGAAGTTCTGATTCTCCCATGAGATAGGCGTCAACATAGTGAGCTGCTTGCCTACCCTCTGATATGGCCCATACGATAAGCGATTGGCCACGACGTTGGTCACCTGCGGCAAATACGCCAGGCACATTGGTCATGTAATCGTTCTCCGCCGCTTTGATGTTATTTCTGCCATCGGCTTTAAGGCCCAACTGCTCGGCAATTGTCATTTCAGAACCTGTAAAACCTAATGCCAATAAGGCAAGTTCACATTTCCATTCTTTCTCCGTTCCTTCTACTTCTTTTAGAATCATGGCCTTACCGGGCTGTCTTACCCATTCTACTTCGGTAGTAATTAGGCCCTTTAGGTTTCCTTTTTCGTCTCCGATAAACTTTTTGGTCGATATGCTGAAAAACCGCTCGGCACCTTCTTTGTGAGATGAGCTCGTTCTAAGTCGCATTGGCCAAAAAGGCCAAGGTTGACCTTCCGGTCTTTCAGGTGTTGACATTGGCATAATCTCGAAATTAGATACAGAGTTGGCACCGTGACGTATGGAGGTTCCGATACAGTCAGATCCGGTATCACCACCACCGATAACGATTACATCTTTACCGGTAGCCATAATTTCATTCTCGAATTCTTTAACGCCCGAAACACGTCTATTGTTCTGCGGAAGAAAATCCATTGCCTGAACCACGCCTTTAAGGTCTGAGCCTTCAATCGGTAGGTTTCTACGTACGGTAGCACCACCACATAACACAATGGCATCAAAGTCTTTTTTCAATTCATCGGCTTTGACATCTTTGCCCACGTGCACTCCGCAATTGAACTCGATACCCTCTTCTTCCAAAACGGCCAATCTTCGGTCGATGATTGATTTTTCCATTTTAAAATCAGGTATTCCGTATCTCAAAAGGCCTCCAGGTTTTTCATCTCTTTCAAAAACGGTAACCAGATGACCAGCCCTGTTCAATTGCTGTGCGGCGGCAAGACCTGCAGGGCCTGAACCAACCACAGCTACTTTTTTACCGGTACGGGTTTTAGGTGGTTTGGCAGTAATCCATCCTTTTTTAAAGGCGGTTTCCGCAATGTTTTTTTCAATATTCTCTATGGTTACCGGGTCTTCGTTGATACCTAGTACACAAGCTTCTTCACATGGTGCCGGGCATAATCTTCCTGTAAACTCGGGGAAATTATTGGTGGCATGTAAAATTTCGGAGGCCTTATCCCATTTACCACGATATACGGCATCGTTGAAATCGGGAATAAGATTTCCTAATGGGCAACCACTATGGCAAAACGGTATACCGCAATCCATACATCGTGCACCTTGGTTTTTAAGTTCTGTTTCTTCTAAGGGTTTAGTGAATTCGTTATAGTTCTTAATACGCTCCTCGACGGGTGTATATGATTCTATTTTTCTATCGAATTCCAAAAATCCTGTAATCTTTCCCATTTCTCGATTTTATATCGTTTCTAATTTTTCTTTCTCTAATCGAATCAAAGCCTGTTTGTATTCTTCTGGCAATACTTTGATAAATTGTGGCAAACAAGTATCCCACTTTTCAAGTATTCTTTGTGCCAACGGGCTCATGGTCGAGTTGTAATGACTTTCAATCAAATCTTTTAGCTGTTTGATATCATTGTCTTCGGTCACCTCTAAAAGGTTCAATGCCTCGTTATTGCATCTGTTTCTGAAGGTCTTTTTCTCATCGAAAATATAAGCGATACCACCGCTCATACCGGCACCAAAGTTTCTACCTACTTCGCCAAGTATAACGGCAACACCCCCGGTCATATACTCGCAACCGTGGTCTCCGATTCCTTCAACGACAGCTTTAGCCCCAGAATTTCTCACGCAAAAACGCTCTCCAGCTTTACCATTGATGTAGGCTCTACCTGCAGTGGCTCCATAAAGTGTAACGTTACCGGTTATAACGTTGTTTTCCGGAACAATGGTCGAACCATCAGGCACTTTAACCACTAATTTGGCTCCTGAAAGTCCCTTGCCTAAATAATCATTGGTAGTACCGTTGACGGTCATGGTCAAACCTCTGGTAGCGAATGCACCGAAACTTTGACCTGCAGAACCAGTGAAATTGAGTTTCAAGGTATTGATAGGCAGACCTTGCGCCCCGTAAACCTTTGAAATTTCATTACTGATAATAGCACCAACTGCTCTATCGGTATTTTTAATCGGGAAATCTAGGGTTAACTTCTCTTTTCGGAACAAAGAAGGATTGGCCTTCGCAATTATATCGAACTCTATCGACTTATCGATATCGTGATCCTGCTTTTGGGTATTGTAGAACTTCGTTCCTGTTGGAACGTCTACTTGGTATAGAATAGGAGTCAAGTCAATACCGGCAGCTTTATAGTGCTCAATAGCGGCCTTTCTGTCCAATTTATGAACCTGACCTACCATTTCATTTACCGTACGGAAACCAAGCTGGGCCATTATCTCTCTCAATTCTTGGGCTACGAAATACATGTAATTGACAACATGTTCGGGCTTACCTTTAAATTTCTTTCTGAGTTCAGGGTTTTGTGTGGCTATACCAACAGGGCAAGTATTCAAATGGCATACACGCATCATAATACACCCGGAAGCAACTAACGGCGCAGTGGCAAAGCCAAATTCTTCAGCACCTAACAAACAGGCTACTGCTACGTCACGACCTGTCTTTAATTGACCGTCACATTCAAGCACAATCCTGTTTCTTAGGTCGTTCATTACCAATGTTTGCTGAGCTTCGGCAATACCCAGCTCCCAAGGTAGACCGGCGTGTTTAAGTGATGTTAACGGTGAAGCACCGGTGCCTCCATCAAAACCGGAAATAAGAACTACATCTGCTTTTGCTTTTGAAACACCAGCGGCGACGGTACCTACACCCACCTCTGAAACCAGTTTCACGTTGACACGTGCTTCGCGGTTCGCAGATTTAAGGTCGTAAATAAGTTGCGATAAATCTTCAATTGAATAAATATCGTGGTGCGGCGGTGGCGAAATCAATCCTACATAAGGAGTAGAATTTCGGGTCTTAGCAATCGAAGGATTTACTTTTGGTCCTGGTAATTGACCACCTTCGCCTGGCTTGGCACCTTGGGCCATTTTTATTTGAATTTCTTTGGCATTGGTCAGATAATCGGATGTTACGCCGAAACGACCTGAAGCCACCTGCTTAATGGCACTATTTCGCCAATCTCCAGTAGCATTTTTATAGAAACGTTCTGAATCTTCACCACCTTCACCAGAGTTGCTCTTACCTCCGATACGGTTCATGGCTATGGCCAAATTCTCATGGGCCTCTTTACTAATTGAACCGTAAGACATGGCACCTGTCTTAAATCTTTTGACGATTTCAGTCCAAGGTTCGACTTCTTCTAACGGAATTGGGTCAAAATTCGAGAATTCGAACAAACCGCGAATGGTCATCAAGTTTTTTGATTGTTCGTTGACCATTTCAGAGAACTCTTTATAAGTGCCAGGTTCATTTCCTCTAACCGCCTTTTGAAGTTTTGCAACGGTCAAAGGGTTAAACATGTGTTTTTCACCTTCACGTCTCCAACGATATTCACCTCCAATTTCTAAATCAAGCGTAGCTGCTACTTCTTTGGTAGCAAATGCCTTCTTGTGTCTTTTGGCGATTTCTTTCTCGATTTCGTAAAGCCCGATACCTTGAATTCTGGTTGGCGTATTCGGGAAGTATTTGCCTACCACAGTGGTATTGATTCCGATACATTCGAACAATTGAGAACCTCTGTATGAATTAAGGGTAGAGATACCAATTTTGTTCATCACCTTTAAAATACCTTTTCCGATAGCCTTATTGTAATTTTTAACGGCTTCTTCAAAAGTAAATTCGGTTATATCATGCTCCTCAATTTGTTCTCCGATAATCTCGTTGACCAAATACGGGTTGATGGCACTTGCACCGAAACCGAACAATAGACAGAAATGGTGTACCTCTCTTGGTTCGGCCGATTCGATGATGATGCTCATCTTGTTACGTTTGCCCATGCGCTGTAAACCACTGTTTACGAATGAGCAGGCCAATAGGGCAGGTATAGGTGCATCTTTCTCGTTAACATTTCTATCGGAAAGAATTAAAATGTTGGCACCTTCATCTACTGCTTTTGAAGCTTGCTGTAAAATAGATTCAAGAGCATCTTCGAGTCCGTTAAGGCCTCTTTCTATTTCGTAAAGAGTCGGTATAGATACTACCTTGTAGTCAGGACTGGCATCGTAATTTTTTATCTTGTCAAGGTCCTCTTTAGAGATAACCGGGTTCTGTATTTTGAGTTTTCTACAGTGAAGTTCCGAGAAATCAAAAATATTATGGTCACTTCCTAGGGTCAAGCTAATATCTGTAATCAGCTCTTCTCGAATACCGTCTAACGGCGGATTGGTCACCTGTGCGAACAACTGCTTAAAATAATTATATATCAACTGAGGACGCTGTGATAACACGGCAATTGGAGTGTCTGAACCCATAGAACCAATAGGTTCTTTGGCACTTTTACCCATTGGTAGAATGATGGTATTGATATCTTCCAAGGTATAACCGAATGCAGCCTTGCGTTTTTCTAGGGATGCTTCGCCCAAGAAAAGGGGGCAATCATTATAAGGTATATCCCTTAGGTGAACCAGGTTGTTGTCTAACCATTCTTTATAAGGATATTTCTTGGCGATATTTTCTTTGATCTCTTCATCGTTTATGATGCGACCCTCCTCCATATTTACCAAGAACATTTTACCAGGCTCTAATCGACCGTGAAATTCAATGTTTTCCGGAGCGATGTCAAGAACACCGGTTTCAGATGACATTATTACGTAGCCATCTTTAGTAACCGAATATCTTGATGGCCTAAGGCCGTTACGGTCTAATACGGCACCGATATAGTTTCCATCTGTGAACGGAATAGAGGCCGGACCATCCCAAGGCTCCATCATACAAGAATGGTACTCGTAAAAGGCCTTTTTTGCCTCTGACATGTCAGCATTCTTTTCCCAAGCTTCAGGCACTAAGATCATCATTACTTCTGGCAATGACCTTCCGGTCATTAATAGAAGCTCTACCACCATATCCATCGTGGCCGAATCTGACTTACCAGGTAAAATAACAGGAAGAATGTTTTTTATTTCATCGCCAAAAAGGTCGCTTTGAAGTAGCTCTTCGCGCGAACGCATTCTAGTTACGTTACCTCTTAAGGTGTTTATTTCACCATTATGGCACATATATCTAAAGGGTTGTGCCAAATCCCAAGTTGGGAAGGTGTTCGTTGAGAACCTCTGGTGTACCAAAGAAAGTCGGGTAACCACTCGGGGGTCCATCAAATCTTTATAGTAAAGACTAATGTCTTTCGGCATTAGTAGCCCTTTGAAAATAATAATCTTGGTAGATAGACTAGGAAGGTAGAAATACTTGCTTTCAGAAAGTTTAGACTTAATGATGGCATGTTCGGTAACCTTTCTAGCTACATAAAGTTTAAGGTTGAATTGAAAGATGTCTTGGTCGGCATCTTCTTTACCTATAAATACCTGTTTGACGAACGGCTCGGTTTCCATGGCTATTCTACCAGGTATGGAGCGATTTACCGGAACATCACGCCACCCTAGAAGTTTCAGCCCTTGTTTTTTTATGTTTTCTTCAAACAAAGAGATACAGTAATTTCTCTGATTCTCTTTTTGTGGTAAAAACATATTGCTCACGGCATATTCACCAGGTTCCGGAAGCTCAAATTCGCAAACGGCCTTAAAGAAGTCATGCGGTATATCAATAAGTATACCGGCGCCATCACCCGTTTTGCCATCTGCACTCACGGCACCTCTGTGCTCTAATCGGTGCAGAATTTCCAGGGCTTTATGAATGATGTCGTTCGACTTTTTACCTTTAAGACTACAAATGAATCCAGCTCCACAGTTGTCATGTTCAAATTCCGGCAGGTACAATCCTTGTTTCTTCAGCGTCATATATTATGGTATTTCCTCAAAAATAACTTTTTTGATGCATTATATACAGTGTTTTCGGGACAATCGAATAAAAATTCAACGTTTTTAATAAAACGTTAAAATATGTTTAAATATGGATTATCAACCCCTCTAAATTATCAGAATGGTAAATTTAGGCCATTACATTCATGTAATAAAGTTTTTGAAGGGGTCGGCGGTCAATAGATTGTCTTTTGTAACAAATAACCCTATCGATGAAAGGGTTTTGAACAAAATATGGAATTTTTAGTTGGTTGCACCCCTTATTTAAGAGGGGTGTTTGTATTGAATTGCTATAAGGTTGTGGCTTAATCCCGTAAAATCGACCTTGAAATGACTATTTTCTGAATCTCAGAAGTGCCTTCATAGATTTGCGTGATTTTCGCATCCCTCATAAGACGTTCTACGTGATAATCTTTAACAAAACCGTTTCCACCATGTATTTGAACGGCTTCTACAGCCGTATCCATTGCCACCTGAGAAGCATAAAGTTTAGCCATGGCGCCTGATAAATCGTAATTCTTTCCTTCATCTTTATCTCTGGCTGCTTTATAAACCAGTAGTCGCGCGGCTTCAATTTGTGTGTGCATGTCGGCTAACTTAAAGGCTATGGCCTGATGGTTGGCAATTTCGGTGCCGAATGCCTTTCTTTCTTTTGAGTATTTCAAGGCCAATTCATATGCCCCGGCAGCTATGCCTAAAGCTTGGGCGGCAATTCCGATTCTGCCCCCAGATAATGTTTTCATTGCAAACTTGAATCCGAAACCATCTTCGCCTATCCTATTTTCTTTGGGTACCTTGACGTCATTAAAAATGAGCGAGTGTGTATCGCTCCCACGAATGCCTAACTTGTTTTCTTTCGGGCCGATTTCGAATCCCTTCATGTCTTTTTCAACAATTAAGGCGTTGATTCCCTTATGTCCCTTTTCTTTATCGGTTTGGGCGATAACTAGATATACCTCTGCGGTACCACCATTAGTGATCCAGTTTTTGGTGCCGTTTAAAATGTAATGGTCGCCTTGGTCGATTGCAGTGGTTCTTTGAGAGGTGGCGTCGCTACCAGCTTCGGGTTCTGAAAGACAGAACGCACCAATAATTTCACCCGAGGCCAGACGGCTTAGGTATTTTTCTTTTTGTTGCTCGTTTCCAAAAGTTTCCAGCCCCCAGCATACCAATGAATTGTTGACCGAAACAACAACTGAAGTTGAGGCGTCTACCTTTGATAGTTCCTCCATGGCGATGACGTAAGAGAGGGTATCCATACCGCTGCCATTGTATTTTGGGTCTGTCATCATTCCTAAAAAACCGAGTTCTCCCAGTTTTTTGATTTGTTCTTTTGGGAAGGTTTGATTTTCATCTCTTTCGATGACACCGGGCAAAAGTTCATTCTGGGCAAAATCTCTTGCCGCCTGTCGTATCATTTCTTGTTCCTCAGAAAGTGAAAAATCCATAGTAGTTGTTGAGTGTTAGGGGGTTAACATTTTAGCCTTGAGATGGCTGTATAAGTACGTGTTCGATGCGCCGATTTGAAAGATACATTATTTTTAAGAGTAATTGTTAAAAGTATATAATACGGTCGCAAATTTTTATATTTGTCTGGCATCCTTAAAAATTGATTAAAAAATAAAATTATGAGACAGCATTAGCCCCTTTTGGGGTTCTACATAAGCAACTTTCGCATTTTTATTCGCACATCATCTGTCTTTTAATTTTAAATCAATTCAATGAAAGAATTACTTCATACTTACGAAAATAAACCGCCTGAAATTGTCTTTAACTGGAAAGATTCCCTTACGGATGCAGAGGGATGGACGGTAATTAATTCCCTAAGAGGGGGCGCTGCCGGGGGCGGCACCCGAATGCGTCAAGGTCTCGATATGAACGAGGTGCTTTCTTTGGCGAAGACCATGGAAGTCAAGTTTACGGTTTCTGGTCCTCCGATAGGCGGAGCTAAATCGGGAATTAATTTCGACCCCAATGATCCAAGAAAAAAAGGCGTTCTCGAACGCTGGTACCATGCGGTATCGCCATTGCTGAAAAGCTATTATGGTACTGGGGGCGACTTAAATGTTGATGAAATTCACGAAGTGATTCCCATTACCGAAGATGCCGGAGTGTGGCATCCGCAAGAAGGAGTTTTTAATGGTCATTTTAAGCCCACGGAGGCTGATAAGATAAATAGAATCGGACAGCTTCGCTTAGGGGTTATTAAGCCCATCGAAAATCTAAGTTATTCACCTGATACCTCTAGAAAATATACCGTTGCCGATATGATTACAGGCTTTGGTGTTGCCGAGGCGGTCAAACATTTCTACGAAATTTATGGGGGTGACGTAGTTGGTAAAAGGGCTGTTGTTCAAGGTTTTGGTAATGTCGGTGCGGCCGCTGCATATTATTTGGCCCAAATGGGCGCAAAAGTGGTCGGTATTATCGATAGGGCAGGTGGTTTGATCAATGAAGAGGGTTTTACCTACGATGAGATAAGGGCGCTTTTTTTGAAGAAAATGGGTAATACCCTAATTCCTGAATCTGGAAGTTTGATTTCCTTTGAGGAGATAAATGAAAGAATCTGGAAAATGCCGACGGAGATTTTTGCTCCTTGTGCCGCTTCCCGTCTAATAACAAAAAGTCAAATTGAATCAATGATTCAAAGTGGCCTTGAAGTGGTCTCGTGTGGTGCCAACGTTCCGTTCGCTGATAAAGAGATTTTCTTTGGGCCGATTATGGAATATGCCGATGGCAAGGTGAGTTTGATTCCTGATTTTATATCGAACTGTGGTATGGCCCGGGTGTTTGCATACTTTATGGAAAAAAGGGTTGCCATGGATGATGAAATGATATTTAATGATACTTCCCATACTATTAGGAAGGCAATTTTAAATATCTTTAGCCAAAATCCAACACCAAAAAATATCAGTAAAACCGCATTTGAAATTGCACTAAAACAACTAATATAAAACGAAGAGAACATGGAGACAATTATCATCATTGTATTTATTGTAGGTTATCTGGCGATAACCATGGAACATAACCTAAAAATCGACAAGCTTATTCCTGCATTGGCAATGATGGCCATTCTATGGGCAGTAATCGCTTTGGCCCATATGGATGTTTTTGAGGTGAACACGGCTTTAAAAGAGCTGGAACCCACCCATATCGATGAAATTTTACTTCATCATTTAGGTAAAACAGCAGAGATTCTCGTGTTTCTCTTGGGGGCGATGACCATTGTTGAAATCATAGATTATTTCGATGGTTTTGCCACAATTAAAGGCTATATAAAGACCAAAAGCAAGAGAAAACTGTTATGGCTGTTCTCTATTTTGGCATTTATTCTTTCGGCAATTATTGACAACCTGACCGCGACCATCGTTTTGATTACCATCTTGCAAAAAGTGGTCAAAGAAAGAGAAACTCGTTTATGGTTTGCAGGTTTGATTATAATCGCTGCAAACGCTGGTGGTGCCTGGTCACCCATTGGTGATGTTACTACTACCATGTTATGGATCGGTAATAAGGTAACCGCCCCGCTTTTGGTCGAGCACGTATTGGTCCCTTCAATTATTTGTATGGTTTTGCCCGTTTTATTGGCTAGTAGATATAAAGCTTTCAGCGGAACTATAGAAATGGATTCTGAAGCTGATGAAGCACCGAAATCAAAATTTGGTTCTACTATGTTATACCTTGGCTTAGGGGCAATTGTATTTGTGCCATTTTTTAAGACGATTACACATTTGCCTCCTTATGTGGGTATGATGTTGTCTCTTGCCGTGGTAGCGACCTTTGCCGAGATTTACAGTAGCTCTAAATTTAGCTTGTCTACCGTAGATGGTGAAGGCCATGATACGGCAGGTCACCACAGTCCTGTTCACGCTTCCCTTTCTAAGATTGAGATGCCAAGTATACTTTTCTTCCTTGGTATTTTATTGGCTGTTGCCGCCTTAGAATCGTTGGGAATGTTGTTCCATTTTGCTGAAAGCCTTGAAAGTAACCTACCAATGTTGGGTACCGAATCAGCTGGCGAACTAGTTTCCGATTTAGTGGTTTTGATTCTTGGTATCGGGTCTGCGGTTATTGATAACGTTCCTTTGGTGGCTGCCAGTATGGGTATGTTCTCTGTTCCTATTGATGATCCTGTTTGGCACTTTATCGCTTATTCAGCTGGTACAGGTGGTAGTATGTTGATTATCGGTTCTGCTGCCGGTGTTGTTGCTATGGGTATGGAAAAAATTGATTTTTTCTGGTATCTAAAGAAAATCACTTGGTTGGCCTTTGTAGGTTTTATTGGTGGTGCGGTAGCTTTTGCCTTGATAAGAAATTTTGTGCTACACGGATAATTTAATCGACAAAATACCGTTATAGAGGCAACTGTAATAACTAAGAATACTATGATGCTATTTCAAGATGTGGCGCAAGACCCCGCTGTGGGCGATGTGATGTCTGAGGAAAAAACACTTTCTGTAATCGATCTTATCTTCAATGGTGGTACGGGAAGCGTGTTGATAATCACGGTACTTTTCATTCTTCTATTTGTGGCTTTGTACATTTATTTCGAGCGTCTGTTTGCGATAAAGGCTGCATCAAAGATTGATAAGAACTTCATGAACCAAATACGTGACCATGTTACCAATGGTAAGTTAGAAGCTGCCAAGTTGCTATGTGCACAAACCGATTCTCCGGTTGCAAGGCTGACCGAAAAGGGGGTTTCTCGTATAGGCAAACCTCTTGACGATATTAATACCGCCATTGAAAATGCCGGTACCTTAGAGGTTTATAAGTTAGAGAAAAACGTTAGCATTTTGGCAACTGTTGCCGGTGCGGCACCGATGATTGGGTTTTTAGGAACCGTTATTGGTATGATTTTGGCATTCCATGAAATGGCTACCAGTGGTGGCCAAGCTGAAATGGGTTCATTGGCATCAGGTATTTATACGGCGATGACAACCACCGTAGCAGGTCTTATAGTAGGTATTATCGCTTATATAGGTTATAATCACCTGGTCAATAGAACCGATAAGGTGGTGCATAAAATGGAAGCGAATGCAGTAGAATTCTTGGATTTGCTGAACGAACCGTTATAATCTCAGAAAATGAAATTAAAGGGTAGAAATAAGGTCAGTCCAGATTTTAGCATGTCTTCTATGACAGATATCGTGTTTCTGTTGTTGATATTTTTCATGCTAACTGCCAATTCACCTAACGCATTGGATTTGTTGTTGCCAAAGGCAAAGGGCAAATCTACCAATACGCAGAATGTTTCCGTAAGTATTGATAAGAACTTACAGTATTTTGTCAACAATGAACGGATCAACGGAGAATACATTGAAATTGAACTAAAAAAAGCACTTGAGGGACAGGATAAGCCTACTATTATTTTAAGAGCGGAAGAAAGCGTGGCCATAAAAGAGGCAGTAAACGTTATGGATATCGCCAATAGAAATAATTACAAGGTAATCTTGGCCGTGCGCCCCAATTAATGTCATTTCTAGACACGAGACACAAGAAAAAATCTTTCACGCTTACTACCTTTCTACTAAGCGTGCTTCTTCTTGTTATGTTTTATATCGGCCTAACTTATATGGATCCTCCAGAAGAGAACGGGATCACCGTTAATTTTGGAACAATGGAGTTTGGTAGCGGAAATGTACAGCCTAAAGAACCTGTACGTTCCGAACCTTTAGATACGCCCCCTGTAGAACCGACCCAGCAAGAGCAAGCGGTAGAGGAAGAAGTTGTTGAAGAGGAAGTGCCAGAAGAAGTACCTGAGGAAGTTGTTGCCGAGGAAGCCCCATCCGAAAAGGTGCTAACTCAAGAAAACGAAGAGTCTATTCGTATAAAGAAAGCCCAGGAGGCAAAAAGAAAGGCCGAGGAAGCCGAGCGTTTGGCCAAGAAAAAAGCGGCAGAAGCTGAGGAGCGAAAAAAGGCCGAAGCTGAAAGGGTAGCCCGAGAGAAAAGAGAAGCCGAAGAGCGAGCCAGGCAAGAACAAGAAGCTAAAAAGAAGAAACTTGATGAACTGATAGGAGGTATCAGTAAGTCAGAGGGTACGGCTTCGGGTAGCGAAGGTGATGACAGTAGGGCAGGTGATAAAGGCCAGCCCGGAGGTGATCCCTATGCCACGAGTTACTACGGTGCTCCCGGTTCTGGTAGTGGTACAGGAGGGTATGGTTTAAACGGTAGATCTTTAGTCAGTAAAGGCCAGGTCAAACAAGATTGTAACGAAGAAGGTAGGGTAGTGGTTAAAATCGTGGTAGACCGTAATGGTAATGTAGTGAGCGCTACTCCCGGGGTCAAGGGAACCACAAATAACAGTCCGTGCCTATTGGATCCTGCAAAGAAAACAGCCTTTAAGCATAAGTGGAACTTAGATTCCAATGCGCCGAGCCAGCAAGTTGGCTTTGTTGTCGTGAACTTTAAATTGGGAGAGTGACCTATCAGGAAACTTTGGATTGGATGTTTGCCCAACTTCCAATGTACCAACAACAAGGCGCAAAGGCTTTCAGCGGTAAACTTGATGGAATAATTGCTTTTTCCGAACATCTGGGCGATCCCCATAAGAGATTTAAAATTATTCACGTAGCCGGTACGAACGGAAAAGGTTCAAGTAGTCACATGCTGGCCTCTATTCTTCAAGAGGCAGGTTATAAGGTGGGGCTTTATACTTCTCCACATTTAAAAGATTTTCGAGAGCGAATTCGAATTAACGGAAACCCCATTCCAAAAAATACTGTCATTGATTTCATTGAAGCCAATAAGTCCTTTTTTGAAAAAAGACATTTGTCTTTCTTTGAAATGACCGTAGGTATGGCGTTTGAACATTTTGCAGATGAGCAAGTCGATATAGCGATAATTGAAGTTGGATTGGGCGGGAGATTGGATTCAACTAACATAATTACTCCTGAAGTATCCCTTATCACCAATATCGGTTTGGATCATACTGACATGTTAGGAGATACGCTTGAAAAAATCGCTTATGAGAAGGGCGGTATTATTAAGGAAAAGGTGCCAGTAGTAATCAGTGAATTTCAAGAAGAGACCGTTGATGTTTTTAAACGATTGGCTGACGAGCGCAATGCCCAAATTTATTTTGCGGAAGACCGATCTTACAATAATTACGAAGTTGCTTTATTGGGAGATTATCAAGCAAAGAATATTAAGGGGGTGCTGGGCGTAATTAATTTGTTGCATGATTTTGATGTGAAGGAAGAACACATCAAAAACGGACTCAAAAATGTCATTTCTAATACCGGTCTAATGGGGCGTTGGCAAAAGCTGAACGACCGACCAATGGTAATTTGTGATACGGCCCATAATAAAGAAGGCTTGGCATTGATTGTCAGGCAAATTTCTAAACAAAAGTACCGTAACCTGCATATGGTAATAGGCTTTGTAAAGGGAAAGGATTTAAACGCCATTTTGCCTTTGTTGCCTCAGAAAGCCATGTACTATTGGTGTAGACCTAATTTGGAAAGAGGCTTGCCTGTAGAGGTGTTAGAGGCTAAAGCAAGCCAATTTGGATTAAACGGTACTGCTTTTAACTCTGTTAGGGCAGCTTACACCGAGGCTTTAAGTTCTGCGGAAAATGTTGATTTTGTGTACGTTGGTGGAAGCACTTTTACAGTGGCTGAAATACTTTAAATTTTATTTTCATTTTTCTTTGGGAGTAAATAAAAGAATTCTATATTTGCACACCTTTTCGGGCAATTAGCTCAGTTGGTTCAGAGCACCTCGTTTACACCGAGGGGGTCGGGGGTTCGAATCCCTCATTGCCCACGAAAAAAACCAGACTTAAAAAATCTGGTTTTTTTATTTCTATTCATTAAGTTTTTAGGTTCTGTGTGTCTTCAAAACGGAATAAATTTCCTGAAAGAACCTAAACTCTTGTTAGTTTAATGGGGTAGGTTTTACCTGAATTCCATTGGGGAACATAAAGATTTCCATCGTCATCTACTAAAACATCATGGGGGTTTCTAAAGGTCTTACCATCATAGGTAGGCTCTTTGAGGGTTCCAGAACTGTAATCGGGCGCACTTCCGCCAGGTAGCGATATAATTTTATTGTCGCCATCCAAGACGGCTATCATGCCATCATAGCTGTCCCATGTTTTTGTAACGATAACAGCAAAATAGATATTCCCATTTTTTATTACAGGCCTGCATATAGAGCACCCAGGCAGCTTTATGGTTTCAATATGTTTTCCGTCTAAAGTGAACCTTTTAAATTCTTGACTGGCCCTTGAGGTTATTAATAAAGTAGGGTTGGCTTTATCGCGAGTATCTAAGGTGATACCATGACAACAGTTAAACTGGTCTTCGCCTGTACCTTTGCCTCCAAAGTGTCTTAAATAATTACCTTTGGCATCATAATGAATAATATAGTTCTCACCATAGCCATCTGCAATATAAAATTCTCCATTTGGTAAAATAGCCGTTTCGGTTGGCTTAAATTGTTCGTCGCTGGTATAGCCATCAACCTCTTTTGGTCTATTTAAGGTCATAAGAATTTTACCGTCAATGGTGGTTTTAGTGACCTTATGGGTGTCTGGGTCGGTGATAAAAAGAAATTGATCAGAATTTTCTCCCATTATCGATAACCCATGAGCACCAGGAAATTCAGTGCCCCATGATTCAAGAACCTTTCCTGATTTGTCATAAACTAAAACATTATTGTTATTGGCACCTGTGGTGGTCATTAGTATACGACCTTTACTATCCATCACCATTTCGTGACAGTCGTTTACGGGAATTTTAGAGGGGTCTTGAATGCCCCACTCTTTGTCTACGTTATATTTGAAGTCTCCGTGGCCGACCATTTCTTTTTTGTTGTTTTTAGTAATGATTCCGAAGGTGTTGATAGGTGTTATGAGACTCGCACTTGAAGCAAGGGTGGTCGTTTTGATAAAGTCTCTTCTTGAGTTTTGATTTTGGTTCATTGTGTTTCGCTTGGTGCAATTGATATCTTATAAAAATACTTTATTTAAATCACAACTTTGAGGAATTGTAAATTTTTGATTGTGAAAATTAAAGATGTCTATGAATTTGGATCTTTGTTTTGTAGAAAGTTTTAGCCGTGCATAATTAGGATTAAATTTTCATTTTCTTAATCCGAAATAAGTTTTACCTTTGCCCAACTTTTTTGGGTTATTAGCTCAGTTGGTTTAGAGCGCTGCCTTGACAGGGCAGAGGTCACTGGTTCGAATCCAGTATAACCCACTATCTTTTCTAAAAAAGGTTTAAAATGCGCTCAAGAGCCATACCTCTAGAACCTTTAATCAAAATTAAACTGTTTTTTTCTAAAGAAATATTCTTCCAATCTTCCGATAGAGAGTCGAAAGAGGAATACTTGGTCAGGGAAGTCTTCGTTTTGCCAAAATTCTTACCTATTAGATAGGTTTGATTAAAGTTCATCTTAGCGGCTAAATCGGCTATGTTCTGATGCTCTTTACCTGCCGTTTCCCCAAGCTCGAACATGTCTCCAAGAAAAAGTACTTTGTTCGCAGCGGGCATCTGTTCAAAATTTTCCAAGGCCGCTTGCATGCTGGTAGGGTTTGCATTATAGGCGTCTAAAACAATTTTATGTCCACCCTTTTCTAGTATTTGTGATCGATTGTTCTTTGGGGTGTATTCTGCGATAGCCTCTTGTATGCTGCTGGTAGGTATATTAAAGAATTTGCCAATTATGGTAGCAGCGGCACAATTAGTGAAATTGTACTTTCCGATTAACCGGCTCGAAACTTCTGTATCGTCAAATCTGAAGCTTACAAAAGGGTCGGCATTTAAAAAAGTGATAGGATAGAACTCAGAATTATGTTGACTAAAACCATATTTCTTAATATAACTACCTAACTTTTCAATTTGAATGGGGTCATCTGCATTTAGAAAAATTGATTTTTCGTTAGCTATTAGAAAATCATAGAGTTCGCTTTTTCCTTTAATGATGCCTTCTACGCTTCCAAAACCTTCGAGGTGTGCTTTGCCAAAATTTGTAATGTATCCGAAATCGGGCTCGGCTATAGAACAGAGAAAGGCTATTTCTTCTTGATGGTTGGCTCCCATTTCAACTACGGCTATCTCAGTCTCATCGGTAATTCTTAACAATGTCAAAGGAACCCCGATATGATTGTTAAGATTGCCATTGGTAGCAATAGTCTTGTACTTTTTTGAAAGAACAGCATTGATGAGCTCTTTGGTAGTAGTTTTACCATTGGATCCGGTTAAGGATATAACCTTTGCAGTACAATGGTTTCTATGATATCGAGCAAGCTCCTGCAAGGTCTTGAGAACATCGTTTACGAGAATGTGTTTTTCTGTTGTGGCATACTCAGATTCGTCTACTACGGCAAGTCTCGCTCCTTTTTTTAAGGCTTCTTCGGCATAGGCATTACCATTAAAATTATCACCCTTCAGGGCAAAGAAAATACAGCCTTCTGAAATTTTTCTCGTGTCGGTAGAAACTATGGTGTTCTCTAGAAAATGCTGGTGCAGTTGTTCAATATTCATGAAGATAAAAGTATAAAAAAAGTCCCGGTAAAAAATTACTCGGGACTCTCTCTGAATTCAATATTTTGATATTATCTCACCTTTTTTCCTCTAGGTGTTTTGTTCTTTGTTTTTGATTTAGAACCTACTCTAGACATCGCACATCGGAAACCTATATAATCGGTAGCCATGTATTGTGGCAAGTATCTTCTTTGGGCAGGATCTAGCCAATAAGCCCTATCTCTCCAAGATCCTCCTTTGTAAACCCTAACTTCATCATTTATTAAGGTAGTTCTGTTGTTTGATTTGTCGTACTGACGAATAAGCTGGCCAGCTGAATCGCGCTCAACTTTGTGCTTTGGAGAATTGTACATCTTCTTGGTGTCTTCTTCCTCTTCTTCGTCGCTGAACCTATCGAAGAACCTAGATGATCCTGGATCTCCGTCACGATAACCTCTGTTGTCGCTGGTAGAGAAATTGGTTCTTAAATACGTTTCTTCTTCACCAACGGGAACCATTGCTATCTCACCTGGTAGATTTACGGCAACTACTTTTCCATTAGGTAATGTGTCGTATACGATAGAATCACGTAACACGTTAACTTTTCCATCTTCACCTATAGCGGTTTTCATATAGATATTACCACGGTAGTAGTTGAAGTCGCTAATTTCGTCATCAACAATTGGGCGATAAACATCGGCAACCCACTCGGCAACGTTACCGGCCATGTCATAAAGACCCAAATCGTTAGGTTTGTAAGACATTACTTGTGCAGTGATATCGGCTCCGTCATCTGACCAGCCTGCTATACCGCCGTAATCACCTTTACCTTGCTTAAAGTTGGCCAATTGATCACCTCTACCGACTCTTTGCCCGTTTCTGGTGTAATCACCATCCCAAGGGTATTTCTTTCTACCCCTGTAGTTGTTGTATTCTCTATTACCTTGGTTGGCCTGGGCAGCATATTCCCATTCAGTTTCGGTAGGTAGTCGGTATTCTGGCATGATGATACCGCTACTTCTTTTGGCATATGCATTAACACTATCTTTCTTCATTTTACCTTGAAGAGAATCGATTTGGCCATTATAAACAGACTCAGGTCTGTTCAGATAAGCCTCGGTGCTAAAAGTTCCGGCTGTTTCTCCTGTTGCAGCCTTGTATTTGGCGTCTTCTGCTAAATATCCTTCACGCTCAAGCATGATTTCGTTTACTCGGTCGGTTCTCCACTCGGCAAATTGCGTAGCCTGGATCCAATTGACACCAACTACAGGATACTCCGCATAGGCAGGGTGTCTTAAGTAGTTGTTGGTCATGGTCTCATTGAAACCAAGTCGGTTTCTCCAAACCAAAGTATCGGGTAAAGCCCCGGTGTAAATATTTGCGTACTGCGGATTTTCCGGAGGATAAACACTCTTTAAATAATCAAGATACTCAAGGTACATTACGTTGGTAACCTCCGTTTCATCCATATAAAAAGACTGAACGTGCTGAGAGGTTGGCGTGTTGTTCCAGTCGTGCATAACATCGTCTTGCACCTTACCTTTTGTAAAGGTTCCTCCTTCTATAAATACAAGACCAGGAGCAGTTTCTTGCTCCTTAAAATCGGTGTTATATTGGAAACCTCCTTCTTTTGCGTTTATTTTCCAACCTGTGGCTCGCGACACGTTTTTGGAAGATCCGGAATTTTTACAGCTGGTAACCGTAAAACTTCCTGCAACCACTGCACAAGAAAGTACAACTTTGATAACCTGTTTCTTCATAATTAGGACTTGAGTTCAAATGGTCCGTCTACTGATTGGTGTAGGTGGATATTTGTATTTTGATTAATTTTTTAGTCTTAACTTTCGGCATATAAAACGGTGTTTTGTGCATATTATTTTATAGCTAAAAGATTATTTTTGATATCGTTCGGTGCATATATTTTTCAATATACATCGGCCCTCTAAAAAGCATAACGACGTATTTGTTGATATAGTATAGCTTATGTTTTTCTTTTGCAAATTTACGGGGCCTAAAGACTACTTGTCAAGCTTCATTTTGAAATTTATAGTGTGGTTTGGTCGATGTTTTTAGTATCTGGCCTATAAATACCGAAAATTAATTGCTTACTATATAAGATATTGCTTAATTGATCGTTTACATGTACGACATCTAATTGATAATATTGATTACGCGCACGCGTAATTTTAGTATTCCCTAAAAGAAAAAAGACCGACTTTAAATTAGCTTATTTTCAAAATGAAAAAATTTTCAATACTAGTTTTACTCGTAATTGCCGGAAGATTATCAGCACAAGAGGCCAGCGATAGAGTAATTACCACAGCTGTGCCATTTTTAAATATAGCAGCTGATGCCAGGGCCGCAGGTATGGGTGATATGGGTGTAGCAACATCTGCAGATGCCTTTGCCCAGCAATGGAACCCGGCCAAGTTTGCTTTTGCGGAAAGACAAATGGGTGTTGGTTTAGGTTATACGCCTTATTTGAGCAATACAGTATCTGGTATCGGACTTTTAAATGCCAGTTATTTCAATAAAATCAATGAGCAAAGTGCATTTGCCGTAGGGTTGAGATATTTCACTTTAGGGGAAATTGAACTGCGCCAGACTTACGATGATCAAGGCACTATCGTAAAGCCTAACGAATTGGCTTTGGATGGATCTTATTCCTTAAAATTGAGTCCTACTTTCTCGATGGCAGTAGGCGGGCGCTATATACGTTCGAACCTCAAATTTCAGGCCGATGCCAATGTCGATTCTAAACCTGGTAGCACTTTTGCCGTTGACGTAGCGGGTTTTTACCGATCCAGGGAAATTGCCTATAACCGTTTCGACGGAAGATGGAGAGGTGGTTTTAATATTTCGAACCTTGGTGGAAAGATTGCCTACGATGAAAATGGGCAGAAGAATTTTATACCGGCCAACTTGCGATTAGGTCTCGGATTCGATTTCATCTTGGATCAAGACAATGTTATAGGTCTAACGACAGAATTCAATAAGTTGTTAGTGCCTACACCACAAGATTTTGATGATGATGGTGATTTAGATGCCGCCGATAACGATGAGTATCAAGATATAGGTTTTTTAAGTGGTGTGTTCAAGTCTTTTGGAGATGCTCCTGATGGTTTTGGTGAAGAGCTCAAAGAAATGACATGGGCTTTGGGTGCAGAGTATGTTTACCAAGATGCATTCATGTTCAGAACCGGGTATTTTAATGAAAGTGATGTAAAGGGTTTTAGAAAGTATTTTACCCTCGGCGCCGGCTTTAAGTTCCGTTCGGCCCAAATCGACTTGTCTTATTTATTCTCAACCTCAAGAATTACCAACCCGGTCGAGAATACATTGCGCTTTTCCCTAACATTTAATTTAGGGGATGAGTATTATAATGACTAAAAACTACAGTAATATTGTATAACAACCTGCGAAAGCAGGTTTTTGTCTTTTCTGGCTATATTAAGTATGCGCAGACATAAAATAGAATTTGAGCTTTCGATTTTCGATTCGCTAGAAGAGCTTCCAACAGAAGAACGTCGACTGATGATTATGGCGGTAGATGCGCGAGGCATGGCTTATGCACCTTACTCGCAATTCAATGTGGGGGCGGCACTTCTTTTAGATACCGGTGAGATAATCAAAGGTAATAATCAGGAAAACGCCAGTTATCCTTCTGGGCTGTGCGCAGAAAGGGTTGCCATATTTAGTGCTGGTGCCAATCACCCCAACGCCATTATAAAGGCTATAGCCATCACTGCTGCTTCTGAAAAAATAAAGGTTGGATCGCCTGTAGCGCCCTGTGGTAATTGCAGGCAATCGATTAAAGAATATGAAGTGAAGCAGGGTTCTCCTATCAAGCTCCTTTTAATGGGGGAGAGAGGCGAGGTGTATAAATGCGAATCTGTTGCCGATATTTTGCCCTTAGGCTTTGATAGTTCTTATCTGGGCTGAATTCTTTTCTCTCTTTTACGCCTATTTTGAAGGTGATTATTTACATTTTTATTAGGCTTGTTTTACGACGCGATTTGCCAAGGTAAATTATGGGTAACCTTTTGTGTCAATTTTTTTCAACTAATAATTTAATATGTATTTTTGTTTTTCTTGTCGTTCCGGTAGATTTTCGGAATACCAAGATGTATCGGAATCCTAATTAAAAAGCATCAATGAAAAAAATTACCAAAGAAGTATATCTTAAATGGTATGAAGATATGTTGTTTTGGCGCAAGTTCGAGGATAAGCTGGCGCAAGTATACATTCAACAAAAAGTAAGGGGTTTTTTGCACCTTTATAACGGCCAAGAAGCCGTTTTGGCGGGTTCTCTTCACGCCATGGACCTTACCAAAGACCGTATGATCACCGCTTATCGAAATCACGTTCAGCCAATTGGTATGGGTGTCGATCCTAAGGCTGTTATGGCCGAACTGTATGGCAAGGTGACCGGTACATCAAAAGGTATGGGTGGATCAATGCACATATTTTCAAAAGAGCATCGTTTTCATGGTGGTCACGGTATAGTAGGTGGCCAGATTCCATTAGGTGCCGGCATGGCATTTGGTGATAAATATTTTGGGAGAGATAATGTAACCCTATGTTATATGGGTGATGGTGCGGTTAGACAGGGGTCTTTTCATGAAGCAATGAACCTTGCGATGCTTTGGCAGCTGCCTGTAGTGTTCATTTGTGAAAATAACGGTTACGCTATGGGTACTTCTGTGGCAAGAACTTCTCACTCCACAGAAATCTGGAAATTAGGTCTAGGTTATGAAATGCCTTGTGGCCCTGTTGACGGAATGAATCCAGTGACTGTTGCCCAAGAGGTCAGTAAAGCGATAGAAAGAGCGCGAACCGGTGGTGGGCCAACTTTCTTAGAAATGAAAACTTATCGCTATAGGGGTCATTCGATGTCTGATGCGCAGCATTATAGAACTAAAGAAGAGGTACAGGAATATCAAAAGATAGATCCAATCACCCAAGTTCTAGATATTATCAAAGAAAATAAATACGCAACTGACGACGAGATAAAAGAAATTGATGCCGATGTCAAAAAGAGGGTGGCCGAATGCGAGAAATTTGCAGACGAATCCGATTTCCCTCCAGTACAACAGCTGTACGACATGGTCTATGAAGAGGAAGATGTTCCCTTTGTTCAACATAAATAATTTTAGGTAAATGGCAGAGATAATTAACATGCCCCGATTGAGCGATACCATGGAAGAAGGTACCGTGGCCAAGTGGTTAAAGAGTGTTGGCGATAAGGTTGAAGAGGGCGATATATTGGCTGAAATCGAGACGGATAAGGCCACAATGGAGTTCGAGTCTTTTTATGAAGGAACATTGCTTCATATCGGAATCGAGGAAGGCGATGGTGCCCCTGTAGACTCGTTGTTGGCAATCATTGGTGAAGAAGGTGAAGATATTTCTTCTTTATTAAATGGAGGAGGAAGTAAAAGTTCTGAAGAGAAGCCTGAAGCAAAAGAAGAAGATTCTGATGATTCCGAACCTGAAAGTGATGAAGATGATACGAATGAAGCCGCAGAGATACCGGAAGGCGTTGAGGTGGTGAAAATGCCTCGCTTAAGTGATACCATGGAGGAAGGTACTGTTGCCTCATGGTTGAAAAAAGTAGGTGATAAGGTAGAAGAAGGTGAAATTTTGGCCGAAATAGAGACCGATAAGGCCACTATGGAATTCGAGTCATTTTACTCTGGTACACTTTTATATATAGGTATTCAAGAAGGGGAATCTTCACCTGTTGATGCAGTTTTGGCCGTTATAGGCCCGGAAGGAACAGACGTTGATGCCGTACTTAATAGCAAACCCTCTTCTGGTAAGAAAGAGAAAAAGTCTGAAGAGCCTAAGAAGGAGGAAGCCAAAGAGGCTACAAAAGAAGAAGCTAAGCCGGTAAATGATGGCAAACGTATTTTTGCTTCTCCTTTGGCCAAAAAGATGGCAGCCGATAAAGGGATAGATTTGTCGGAAGTATCAGGTTCCGGTGATAACGGCAGAATCATTAAGAAAGATATTGAGAACTTTACCCCTGCTGCTAAGTCAGAAGCACCTAAAGCTACCGAGACAGCAGCTTCTAGTAGTAAACCTGCCGCGCCTATCAATTTACCTGTCGGCGAGGAAGGCACCGAAGAGGTGAAAAACTCTCAAATGCGTAAGGTTATTGCGAAGAGATTGTCCGAATCGAAATTTTCGGCACCGCATTATTATCTTACTATTGAAGTTGATATGGATAATGCAATGGCTTCAAGAAAACAAATTAATGAATTGCCGGATATTAAAGTATCCTTCAACGATATGGTTGTTAAAGCTTGTGCCATGGCGCTTAAAAAGCATCCGCAAGTAAACACAACTTGGAATGGCGATACTACGCGTTACAACCATCATGTTCACATTGGTGTAGCTGTAGCTGTTGAAGATGGTTTGGTAGTACCTGTACTTAAGTTTAGTGACCAGTTGTCCCTATCACAAATAGGTGGTGCGGTCAAAGATTTGGCAGGTAGGGCACGTAATAAAAAGTTGACGCCTGCCGAAATGGAAGGTAGTACCTTTACCGTTTCGAACTTAGGTATGTTCGGTATTTCAGAATTTACCTCGATTATCAATCAGCCGAATTCCGCAATATTGTCCGTAGGAGCCATCGTGCAAAAGCCAGTGGTGAAAGAAGGGCAGATTGTAGTAGGCAATACAATGAAAGTAACATTGGCCTGTGACCATAGAACAGTAGATGGTGCCACTGGTGCCCAGTTCTTGCACACCTTGAGGTCTTATCTTGAGAATCCGGTAACTATGCTTGCTTAGATTATCAGAAAAATTATGTAATATGGGCATCTCGATTATTTCGAGATGCCTTTTTTAATTTCTAAATTGTAGCCAAAACAAATTATATGAGAAACGCTATCCTCTTATCTATAGGCCTGTTGGTAATGGCCTGTGGTTCAACTAAGGTTGATGAATCCGTGACCCTTCAAAGTGAAGATGCGGTAAAGTTTGATCGCAGCCTAATGCAAATACCTCAAAAACCGAGTGATATTGGCATAGCTGAAGCCGCTGCTGGGGTACAAGGTCAATTTACCAACGCCGGAAAAATTGGGGATATAATGAATTTTCTTGCTTCTGATGAGCTAGAAGGTCGAGATACAGGTAGTGAGGGAATTGAAAAGGCGGCGGATTTTATTGAAAATGTATTCAAAACCAACGGTATTCAGCCTTATTTTGAAGGCTATAGAGACAATCTAACCAATTTTGACATGCCCGCGTACAATATGGTAGGGTGGATTGAGGGTAATGACCCTTCTCTAAAAAATGAATTTATCATTATTGGTGCCCATTACGATCACATAGGTGTAATTGAAGCTGAGAATGGCGATAGCATAGCCAACGGTGCTAACGATAATGCTACCGGAACTACAGTTGTTTTGGAGTTGGCTCGGTATTTTGGTCAAAAGAAAAACAATAAGCGAAGTATCATTTTTGCACTTTTTAGTGCTGAAGAAAAAGGACTCTTGGGGTCGAAACATTTGGCGAATAGGTTGAAAGAAAAAAATCTTCAACTTTATGCCATGTTGAATTATGAGATGGTAGGGGTGCCATTGCAGGGTAAAGAGCATCTTACCTATTTGACAGGTTACGAGCAATCGAACCTGGCCGAGGTGGCCAATGGTTACTCAGATATAGAGTTTACCGGGTTCCTTCCCAAGGCAAAAGAGTTCAATCTTTTCAAGCGTTCAGACAATTACCCGTTTCATGAAGCTTTTGGCGTGCCGTCACAAACCTTCAGTACATTCGATTTTACCAATTTCAATCATTATCATAAAGTGGGTGATGAGGTCTCTGAAATGGATTTTGCCCATATGGCCAATGTGGTCAATAAAAGTATTCCTGTCATTACAGGAATTACCAATGCTCCGTCTAAAGAAATAAAATATAATTAATGGCCCATATTATTGTCACCGGTACCAGTAGGGGTATTGGTTTTGAGTTGGTAAAGCTATTGGCGGATGATGGCCATCAAGTTTTGGCCTTATCAAGAAACTCTGGCCCTGTCTCAGGCCTGGAACACGAAAATATCACGAGCTTACCTTTTGATCTCTCTCGGGCCAATGATTTTTTGGTTTTGCGTGATTTCCTAACAGGAGAATGGAGCAAAGTAGACGTGCTTATCAATAATGCAGGTAGTCTTTTGAATAAGCCGTTTTTGGAAATTACATCGGAAGAGTTTGAAGAAGTGTACAGGGTAAATGTTTTTGGAGTGGCTGAAATTACCAAAACAGTTCTTCCGAAGATGGCCGATACAGGTCATGTGGTCACCATTAGTTCAATGGGAGGTGTTCAAGGTAGCATGAAATTTCCTGGACTTTCCGCTTATAGCTCTAGCAAGGGAGCGGTGATAACATTGACCGAACTGTGGGCCGAAGAATTCAAGGAAACGGGTCCGTCGTTCAATGTACTTGCCTTGGGGGCTGTTCAAACCGAAATGCTCGAAGAGGCTTTTCCTGGGTATCAGGCGCCTACCACGGCCCTTGAAATGGCCGGTTACATCAAGCAATTTGCGTTAACCGGACATCGATTTTACAATGGTAAAATGCTTCAGGTAAGCAATAGTACGCCTTAATAATATTTCTATATTACAGTAAAGAGCCTGTCAAGAATATGTAAGGTTTGTTGTGTCGCTTTTTCTGGTGTGAGTGAGGTATCCGAGATTCCTGATACTACCTTGGTGATATTATGGTCGACGTAACCGTTTTGAGACCAAAATTCTACGGGAGCGGCTGTAAGGTACGCCGAAAAGTTATGATGCCCAGAACCTGGCCTTTCACCAATAATGTGTACGATACCTTTATTGACCGTTTTGTTTTTGTAATTTCCATAGAGTGTTTCACCACATGCATAACCGGCACGTACGCGACCATGTTTAATGACAATATTCTGGTCGCTAACGGTATACCCTTTGTTTCTTAGTTCAGCCTTTAATTGATTGAGGTAAGGCATTAAATGTCCATCGTCCATTAAAGCTCGTGCGTTCAGCCCGTCGGAAATAATGAATTGGATGTCTGGCGGACTCTCAGACCAGCTATCCCGAAGCGTTTTTAGTCGTTCGAGGGCTTGAGCACCTAATTTTTCTCCAGATTCAGGATGGTAAACATAATCTTTTCGGTCAGTTGAGTTGGTGATAATTGGTAGGGCTGCGGGTATCGATTTTACGAAATCATCTGTCATGTTCGTCCAAAGGCTGACCTTGGCATCCTCATAGAGCCATTTTATCTGTTTTTCCAATTCAGGTTCTAAATTCCAAATTTCCTTTCCATGACCTTTTGCTAAGGGCACACCTCTTTCGTTGATTCTTGTAATAATGTTCTCACCTTCCTCATAAATTATCGCTTTGTCTCGTGTGTCACCTTTTGCCAAACAATACTGATAATAAACCCAAATGGGGTCTCCGAAGTGGTCAGTCGGTTGACCATTGTTATCTATAACTTCAATTTTTTTGAAAAAACTCCACATGGCATCGTTCACTTTATAACCAAACTTTTCACGAATACGTACATGGTCGCTGAAAGAAGTGGTCAAATAGCTTAACATTGGGTCGTTCTTCGTGGGCAAAGCCATAAGATATGCTGGGTTGGCGGGCATTATATGGTCAATACACCAATCTAGGTCTTCGAGACTTACATCCATATGAAGTGTAGAACAGATATCTAGACCGATGGTAAGACCGTGCAGCTTGCCCATAATCGTATCTTCTAGGCAGCAACGAACCAATTGCTCTTTGGTCTTGAACACCTCGGGACCTATAAAACCGGCCACGTCGTTCACATGAACCCAAGGCTCACTATTATCTTGTCTATCTTTTAGTAATTGTTGGTTGAGGGCCCTTAGAAATCCATATTTTCTTGATTCATGTAAAACCATATCAAAGCCGGCACCATGACCATTGGTAAAGTCGGCACCTTGACCTGTTTCAGCGTACAGTGCATAGGCGCCTTTTCTATTTCGAACATGATTCTGCATTTTCTCTATGCTCAAGTCGAAAGTATGGTTGGCACTTACCGTGCCCGCCAAGCTTTGAAACCAAATACCGGTAGTGCCGGGTTGTATTTTCTCAACTTCGGCTTGCACATCTATATGAGATAAAACACAATTTGGTATCGTATTTTCAAGTTTGAATACCTGAAGAGTCTCAAAAAGGGCCTTTTCGATTTGGGCCACCGATTCTACCTCACTACTGACAGGGTTGGTACCCAAAACAAGATCGCCTACCGCATAAGACCATGCGTCAAAAACTTGCCATATAATGTCTTCAGTATTGTCGGTTGGTGAATTGGGCTGCACCCTCGCACTTAAATATCCCTTGCTGCCAATATTGCTGTTCGAAAGAGGATTGAATACCTTTTGCCCGACCTGAATAAGCTCTTCGTTGGTCATCAGCTTAACCAAGCAACCGATACAATCGCTTGTCAGTTCTGGCATGATGGTCTTTATTTTCTCTTCCGGTTGGTTTAAAACAAAGGCCTTTAAATCCTTCATAGCCCAATCAGAGGTAATGTCGGCTTTCGTAGTGGTCGCTTCAATCAGGCCGTAGATTTCATCCGTAAATACCGATTTAGTTCTTAAATCTGCTATTTTGGTATTGGTCAGTAGTTGGCGGGCTCTTTCTCTCGTAGTTTCGTCTACTGCAGCAATACCTAAACTGGCATCCCCTTCTTTGAAGGCATTGGCGGCACCGAGTATTTGGCGGTACAAGGTGATGTCGAATTTGTCATTTACCCTTTTTATATACGAAAAAATGGATTCAGATTTTTTTATGGCTTCGATGCGTACCCCTTCCGATAACTCTAGTTCTTTATGAGAATTACTTATGCCATTTTTTGGCCAAAGAACGGCCGTGGCGCCTAGAAGCCCCATTTTATTTAAAAAATCTTTTCTGCTGATGTTTTCCATAGGGCAATTTGCTTATAATCCGATTCATTTCGCTACATACCCCCAAGTTAAAGATTTTTCAGCAAGGCTATAATTGTGATAACCATAAATTAAAGTACTTCTCTTACTTTTGTTGAACGTGCATCAAGTTTTAAAGAAATATCTACCGGAAAGGGCGGTCGCTTCCTGTTTTGAATTGATTCAAAAGACAGGGGTGCATCTTAAAATAGTCAATGAGCGGGTAACCCGCCATGGCGATTATAGAAGAATGCCCGATGGCAGACATCAAATAACTGTTAATGCTACATTGAATAAATATCGCTTTCTGATTACCTTGATTCATGAAATAGCACATCTAATCGCTTTCCAGAAGTATGGAAGAATGATAAAACCCCATGGGCTGGAATGGAAACGAACTTTTCAATATTTGATGTTACCATTTATTCGGCCGGAGATTTTCCCCAATCAATTGTTGCCCTTATTGGCAAATCATTTTAAAAATCCGAAAGCAAGTAGTAGTACAGATGCGAAACTATCTATAGCTTTACAGCAATATGATTTGCAACAATCAGATAAATCTTACGTTTTTGAATTACCTTTAGGTAGCGTGTTTCGCCTTTATAATGGTAAGCTTTATAAGAAAGGCAATAAACGCGTCAAACGTTATGAATGCATAGAAGTGGCCACAGGTAGAATGTATTTGTTTCAACCGAATGCAGAGGTAGAGCTAGTAAATGTTTGAATTAGTAGTGTAGTTTAGGTGTTTGCACCTATAAATTTTGTAAATAACAATAATAATCAGGGCATAGATTATGTTCGCGTGCCCTTAACTCTTAAAAAAATGAATAAGAATTATTATGCCGTACTCATGGCCGGTGGTGTTGGATCTCGTTTTTGGCCTATAAGTACATCATCTTATCCAAAACAGTTTCATGATATGCTGGGTACCGGCGATACGCTTATACAGAAAACCTTTAAGAGGTTGAACAAGTTTGTACCCACAGAGAACATTCTTATTTTGACAAACGAGAGTTATAATGATCTGGTCTTAGAGCAGTTGCCAATGGTAAAGCAAGACCAAGTAGTTTTAGAGCCGGCAATGCGAAATACCGCACCTTGTATTTTATACGCTGCTTTGAAAATTCAGAAAATGAACCCCGACGGGGTAATGATTGTGGCGCCAAGCGATCATTGGATTGAAGACGAAGAAGCTTTTGCTGAAGATGTCACCACTTGCTTTAAAAAGTGTGAAGAAGAAGAGGTTCTTTGTACATTGGGTATAAAACCATCTTTTCCAAACACGGGTTTTGGGTATATAGAATTCGATAAGAATAGCGGTGCAGGATTGAAAAAAGTGAATCAATTTCGTGAAAAACCTGATTACGAAACGGCAAAGGAATTTTTGGCTCAAGGAAATTTTTTATGGAATGCAGGTATTTTTATGTGGAGTGTGAAGACCATAGTGAACGCCTTTAAAAATTACCAACCGAAACAGTTTGAGTTATTTGAGGCCGGTAATTCTTGCTATAACACGGTTGATGAAAAAGAGTTTATCAAAGAGAACTATCCAAAAGCAGAAAATATTTCTATTGATTATGCCATTTTAGAGAACTCGAAATCAATTTATGTGCTGCCCGCCACGTTTGATTGGAACGATTTAGGCACTTGGGGATCCCTTTATGATAAGTTAGATAAAGATGAGTCGCAAAATGCCGTGGTCAATAGTAAGGTCATTTCAGATGAGGCTTCGGGCAATATGATCAGATCGCCTAAAGGCAAAGTAGTTGTTGTCGACGGTCTTAAAGATTATATCATAGTTGATAAAGAAGAAGTATTGTTGATATACCCTAAAGCAAAAGAACAAGATATTAAAAAGGTACTGGCCAAGGTTAAAGATACATTTGGTGACACCTATGCATAGTTTATGAGCCAGAACTTGAATCAAGATAATATTACCCCAACAGAGGAGCCAAAGGAGAGTGCCGAGGCCATCAAAAAAGATGCAAAGGGTCTTTGGGAAAGTCTTCGCAAGTTTTTTCGAGAACTTCTTGACATACGAACCAATACAGATCAAGAAACTACTAAAGAGGCAATTATCGCCGATATACCTTTTAAGGGGCATACGTCATGGATTTTGATTTGCTCCATCTTTATAGCTTCCATTGGGTTGAATGCCAACTCGACAGCGGTCGTTATCGGAGCGATGTTAATTTCCCCGCTTATGGGCCCTATTTTAGGATTGGGAATGTCTTTGGCTATCAACGATATCGATACGTTACGCCGTTCATTGAAGAATTTTGGGGTAATGGTGGGTCTAAGTGTACTCACTGCTTATCTATTTTTTAAGTTTTTTCCCATACAAGACGAATCGTCTGAGCTATTGGCTAGAACGGCTCCGGATATTCGAGATGTTTTAATTGCATTTTTTGGCGGATTGGCCCTCGTCATTGCACGTGCTAAAAAAGGTACTATTGCGAGCGTTATCTTCGGTGTGGCTATTGCCACAGCTTTGATGCCTCCGTTATGTACGGTCGGTTTTGGTCTGGCTATCGGAAACCTTGGTTACGCTTTTGGGGCGCTCTACCTATTCATTATCAACACTATATTTATAGCACTGGCTACATTTTTGACCATTAAGCTTCTTCGATTCCCGATGGTTCGTTATGCCAACTCGGCCAAGCGTAGAAGAATTGCCAGAATAGCTTCGGTGGTCGCAATTTTGGTTATGGTACCAGCCGGATGGACCTTCTACAAGGTGTTTCAAGAGTCTATATTTAAAAAGCAGGCTACCGAGTTTGTCAACGAAACCATAGCGAAATATCAATTTGTTGGAGGAGGAAGATTTCTGGATAATTTTACCACTATTGAGTATAATGAAGGTGAGAACCCCATGATAGAGGTCGTGTGCATGGGTAATGAGACCATTCCGCCAAATATCATTGCATCATGGAATACCATGCTAAAGGAAGACGATGATTACCCCCGTTTACGTAATACTGAGTTACATGTCATACAGGGAGGTCAAAACGATCAGGTAGATCAACTAAGGTACATTAACGAATTATACGAGTCTCAAAAAAACCAGATTTCAAGTAAAGATGAGCGTATCGCACTTTTGGAAGCTGAGGTCGGTAGGTTAAGGCGAGCTGAGACCAAACAAATTCCTTTTATGGATATTAGTGCAGAGGCGAGGGCCAGCTACGAAAATTTAGTTTCCCTTGAATATGATCGAGCGTTCAAAACAAACTTCAATAAGGTAGATACCCTTTCGATTTTCGAAACAACTTGGAAAGAAGGATTGTCGCCCGCTAAAAAGGCGGAAGAAAACAAGAAAATTCTTCAGTGGCTAAAAGTAAGATTAAAGGATACGACGGTTCAGCTGAGAAACGCAAATTAATTGCGTTCTTCTAAATACATCTGACGTACCTTTTTGAACAGGTCAGAAGAGTAGACGAAATTAGTAACAGCTTCATTTTCAGTTTTAAAAATATCTTTATTGGTGCCCTCCCAGGCTTTGAGACCATCTTTTAAAAAGATGATTTTTTTGCCGATTTCCATCACCGAGTTCATATCATGAGTGTTAATGATGGTCGTAATGTCGTATTCTTCTGTAATCTCTTGAATCAGGTTGTCAATAACAATAGCTGTTTTGGGATCAAGCCCGGAGTTGGGTTCATCGCAAAATAGATATTTGGGATTCATTACAATGGCACGCGCGATGGCCACCCTCTTTTGCATACCACCCGATATTTCAGAAGGAAATTTATGATGGGCATCCACCAAATTCACTCTTTTCAAAACAAAATCGACACGGTCTTGCATTTCAGATTTCGATTGTTTGGTAAACATTTCTAAAGGGAACCGAACATTACCCTCGACCGTCATGGAGTCGAAAAGCGCACTTCCTTGAAAAACCATTCCCATTTCTTGTCGAAGGTTTCGTCTTTCGTCACCGGTAAGTTTTCCATAAGCCTTTCCATCGTAACTAATGGTGCCTTGTTCGGGTTCATGCAAACCAAGCAAGCATTTTAAAAAAACGGTTTTTCCCGATCCACTTTGCCCAATGATCAGATTGGTTTGCCCTTTGTTAAAGGTGGTAGAAATTCCTTTAAGAATATGGGCGTTGCCAAACGATTTGTGAATGTTGTCTACTTCAATCATTAGCCTAACAAAAGTTGGGTTAGAATTCCGTTCAATATGACGATGACAATACTCGTCCACACAAAACTGGTGGTACTGGCCTTACCTACATCTAAAGCACCACCTTTCATGTAAAAACCATGAAAGGAGGGTATGGTTGCCAAAACGAATGCAAATACTAAAGTCTTTATAAAAGCATAGGTGACGTGAAAAGGCATAAAATCCAGAGTGAGTCCCTCAGCAAAATCGGCACTTGTACTATGGCCCCCAAAAGTTGCGGCCATCCATCCTCCTAAAATACCTACGAACATAGAGACTGCTATGATGAAAGGATACATAAGCAGGGCAACGATTTTCGGAAAAACCAGATAATTTAGGGCGTTTACCCCCATGACCTCTAGGGCATCAATCTGCTCGGTCACACGCATAGTACCAATACTTGATGTGATGTACGACCCCACTTTACCTGCCATAATTATGGAGCAAAAGGTAGGGGCAAATTCAAGTATAATAGATTGTCGAGTAGCGAAACCGACCAAGTTTTTAGGTATGAGTTCACTGGTGATATTGAGCGCGGTTTGAATGGCCACGACCCCACCAATGAAAAATGATATAAAGATGAGAATGCCTAAAGAGCCAAAGATCAGCTCGTCAATCTCTTTTAAAATCAATGACCTCATGATACGCCACTTGGTAGGTTTTTTAAATACCTCTTTTATCATTATGGCGTAGCTGCCAATTGATGCTACGTAGTTCATGTACACAAATGGTTTCTATGCGTAAAAATAGCAATAAGGAATTGATTTAACCTGTATTTAAACTTTAAAGGGGTAATTTCTTTACTTTTGCCCCTATTAAATTTTTAGTATGCCCAAAACATTCCAAACACCACGTTTTTTAACCATTTTAAGCTTTTTATTAGTACTAAATGCTCAAGGCCAGCGTAAGCAAAAAGAAGAGTCGATAGAGCCAAAGACAACTCCAAAACTGGTTGTGGGCATCATAGTCGATCAGATGCGCTACGATTATATAACCCGATTCTGGAACCACTACGGTGAAGACGGTTTTAAAAGATTTGTGCAAAAGGGATTCAACAGCAAGAACCACCATTATAATTATGCTCCTACGAGCACAGGCCCAGGGCACACCTCGGTATATACAGGTACCACGCCTGCGATGCATGGTATCATCGGTAATAATTGGTATGACAAAGAGAGCGACAGTTCAGTCTATTGCGCTTCAGATACCACCCAAACATCGGTTGGCACTGATTCAGATGCCGGCAAGATGTCTCCTCATCGCATGAACGTGACTACCATTACAGACGAATTAAGGCTTCACACACAAATGCGTGGCAAGACGATTGCCGTGGCATTAAAAGATAGGGGCGCAGTGCTTCCCGGGGGGCATACGGCCAATGCCGCCTATTGGTTTGATGCCGGTAAATGGATTACCAGTAGTTATTACATGAATTCGTTACCAAAATGGGTCGACGATTTAAACTCTTCAAATTACTTGGAGAAATATAAAAAGCCTTGGGAGACCTTGAAAAAAATCGGTGAGTACGCTGAGAGCGGAACCGATAACAATGCCTATGAAGGTCTTTTTGATGGTGAAACTACACCCGTCTTTCCTCACGATCTTCCTAAGTTGTGGGACAAAAATGGGGGCTATAACCTCTTAAAATCTACCCCTTACGGTAATACCATTACCACCGATTTTGCTATTGAGGCTTTGGAAAAAGAAAGCTTAGGAGCTGATAATGTTACTGATTTTCTAGCTGTAAGTTTCTCAAGTACCGACTATGTCGGGCATATGTTCGGAGTAAACTCCAAAGAAATTCAAGATACATACTTACGGCTAGATGAAGATTTAGCGCGATTGTTCAAAGAGCTTGACAAAAGAGTAGGTAAAGAAGATTATACGGTATTTCTAAGTGCCGATCATGCTGCTATCGAGGTGCCAGCTTACTTGATTGACCAAAAGATACCTGCAGGATATGTAGAATGGAAGGATATACGAAAAGACTTCGATAAGTTTATCGAGTTTACTTATGGCACCAAAGACTTGATCAAAAGCTTTTCTAACTATCAGTTTTTTCTGAACCATGAGGTTATCAAGAATTTAGAACTGAACCTTCAGGAAGTACAGGAAACCTTGGCCAAAGAATTATTGAGTTATGACGGTATTGACCGTACCTATACCGCCTATCAAATGTGGCAGAATAATTATACCCAAGGTATACCATATATTTTGCAAAATGGGTATAACCAAAAAAGATCAGGAGATATTTTGGTGGTATTGAAACCGGCTACTATTAGTTATTCAAAAACAGGTTCTACTCATGGGTCGCCACAGATTTATGATACCCATGTACCCTTTCTATTGTATGGCAAAGGCGTAAAAAAAGGTAGTACGGTTGAGCGAACCGAAATAGATGATATTGCGCCGACCATAGCGGCATTGCTTGGTATTTCGTTCCCTAACGGAACAACCGGTACGCCCGTATACCAAGCGTTAGAGTAATTAGATTGATGAGAGATAATCCGATAGGCATATTCGATTCAGGAGTTGGAGGAACTTCCATCTGGAGGGAAATCCAGAAATTGCTACCATTCGAGAACACCATATACCTTGCGGATAGTAAAAATGCACCTTACGGAGAAAAAAGTAAGGATGACATTTTACGTTTGAGTATCAAAAATACAGAGGTACTGCTAAAGAACGACTGTAAATTGGTTGTAGTGGCATGCAATACGGCTACCACCAATGCCATCGATTATTTGAGAAAAAACTATGATGTGCCGTTTATAGGTATAGAGCCTGCTATTAAACCAGCAGCACTTCAATCTAAAACAAAAACCGTTGGTGTTTTGGCCACTAAAGGTACTTTAGCCAGTTCTTTGTTTCATAGTACTTCAGAAATACATGCCAGTGGCATTAATGTTATTGTGCGAGAAGGTACAGGTCTTGTACAATTGATAGAAGAGGGTAAAGTAGATTCTCAAGAAACAAGAAAGTTGCTACTCAAACATGTGCGACCTATGATTGATGAGGGAATCGATTACTTGGTTTTAGGCTGTACCCACTACCCGTACTTGGTTCCTATTTTGAAGGAAATACTCCCAGAATCCGTTCAAATAATAGATTCTGGCGAGGCGGTAGCGCGACAGACAAAATCTATTTTGAACAAAAACGGACTGTTAGCCTCTCAACGTTCCAAAGCCTATCATCGATTTTATACCAACGCCAATATTCACGTATTAGAGAGTTTTGTGATGAATGGCGAAACGGATTATAATGTTTCCGTTCTAGATTTTTAGTTCTTTTCACTTTCTTTTTTCACGTAGGTCAAATAAGAAAAGGCATATGAATGCTTTTCATCTTTTGGGTGGTATTCTTCTTCCGTTAAAACCCAAGTGTTAAGGTCGATTTCAGGAAAATGGGTGTCGGCGTCATCAAAAGCCGCATGAACCCTTGTTAGCTCTATTTTATTGCTAAAAGGTTCGGCAATCTTATAAATTTCACCACCACCAATGATGTATGACAATGGCAGCTCTCTAACGAGATGCAGGGCTTCTTCCAAAGAGTGAACAATCTTGCAGTCGTTAAAATCTGTGCGATAATCTTTATCCCTAGTTATAATTATATGCTCTCTATTGGGCAACGGTTTCGGAAAGGTCTCAAAGGTTTTTCTGCCCATAATGATGGGGTGACCCGAAGTAAGCCTTTTAAAACGCTTAAAGTCATCAGGCAAATGCCACAGTAAATCATTGTCTTTGCCCAATGCATTGTCTTCAGCTGCGGCGGCAATCATACATACGGTACTCACTAAATCTTTGTTTTTTAATTGGAAATTGCAACTAACGTGCCGAACTAAGGCTCTATTTCTTTCTTGTTTACTTTAGAGATCGGAAAATCGGTTTCTATTTCTTTTTGCAATTCGGCTATGCGTCTTTTTTGTTTGGCCACTAATTTTTCACGTTGCTGACGCTCCCATTCCTTGCCCATAAATTTCTGGGTAACAAATACATTGAAAAGATGTATGGCAAAGAGAAATCCCCAAAAGGTGATGGCCCAAATGAACCAATCATAGGTTTCCCAATAGTTTAATATTTTATTGATGAAAATAAGAAAAACGCTTCCTATCAAAAAGATGACAAAGTGAACGTACAAACGCTTTTTTTGCTTGATTCGATGTTGGGCGTTTTCTAGCAACTCATGCTGTTCAATCTCCACTTCCGTTTTCTTTTTGTTTTTCGAGAACATGTATATGGCTATCTTTGATATGGGTATTATCACAAAGATACGTGAATCAAGTTTACCAAAATGAACTATGGAGAACACTCGAAAACACTTTCCCGTACTACATCAATACATTTATGCCAATACTGCTTCAGCAGGTCTCTTGAGCGAGCCTCTAATGAATTGGCGTCAAGAACATGATCTTGATTTTTTGATTGGTGGAAGTAAAATGAAAACCAAATCAATGCAAGAGTTGTTGCCTGCTACCAAGGAAACGGTTGCACGATTTTTCGGTAGCAAAATTGAGAATACAGCCTTGGTTCAGAACTTCTCTTTAGGTCTAAATATTTTATTGGAGGGATTGAATACTGAAAGCCACATACTTTTGGTCAAAGATGATTACCCTTCGGTCAACTGGCCATTTGAGTGTAGAGGGTTTCAGCTTGATTATGCTGAACTTGATGGGCAAATCGAAGAAAATATTCTCGATAAATTGAGGGGCAAAAAATTCTCGGTTTTGGCGTTGAGTTTAGTTCAGTGGGCCAGCGGTATTAAATTGGAGATGGGTTTTCTAAAAAAAGTAAAAGAAGAATTTCCTGATCTTGTGATAATTGCCGATGGAACGCAGTATTGTGGTACCGAACAATTCAATTTTGAAGAATCACCCTTAGACGTGCTGGGCACCAGCGCCTATAAATGGCTGATTTCAGGGTATGGTAATGGTTTTATGCTTTTTAAAGATCATGTTCGCCACCTTTCTAAAGTACAAACCACGGGTTTTTATTCGTCTAATATCAATCTGGACGGAAGGGATGATATCAGTTTTGCGAAACATTTTGAACCCGGTCATTTAGATACCCTTAATTTCGGAAGCCTTAAATTCTCATTGGAATATTTAGAAAAGTTGGGCATGTCAAAAGTTGAGCAACATCTTAAAATGTTATCTCAAAAGTCCAAGTCGGCTTATAATAGTTTAGGGTTGTTGAACGATGATATTCTGAAGCGAAATTCGCATAGTACCATATTCAATATCAGCGGTGGCGATGAGGTTTTTAAGAAATTGACTGATGAAGGCGTGCTTGCTTCTCAACGAGGAAATGGTATTCGTATGAGTTTTCATTTCTATAACAACGAATCGGATATTGACGACACGGTAAAAATTTTACAATCAGTGGTTTAATTCTTACCTAAAAGAAAAATACGTTGGGTTTTTTTTGGGCGATATGACTAAATGTTACCTTATAATTGTGAAAATGATAAAAATATCTTAATCATTGGATATGAGGATATTAATATGTTAGTTTTGTTTCAACTTAACAGAAGAAACATAACAGAATTAAAAACGTTTACCATGGCAATTTCAAAACAATATTTAAAGAGCAGACCGGTTTGCAAAGTTACATTTACCGTACCTGCCGAAGAAGCAAAAAAAGTAGCAGTAGTAGGTGATTTCAATAACTGGAAGGCAAATAAAGAAAGTGCATTAAAGAAGTTAAAGAACGGAAACTTTAAAGGAACTTTAGAGCTTCCAAAAGAATCTACTTACGAATTCAAATATATCATCGATGGTTCTTATGTAAACGAGGCTGAGGCCGATGGTTACAAATGGAACGATTACGCTGGCGGCGAGAATGCCGTTCTAGAACTATAATTGATAGTACCAGCATAATAGAAAAGGCCGGTACATTTTTTATGACCGGCTTTCTTTTTTACCTGCTATTTTTTGGTGTAGGAAGGTTATTGTACAAGCCGTTCTCCGCACCACCGGAATAGGAATATAGGGGTGGTAAGATATCCTTTACTAATTAACAATGGTCTAAAGTAGGGTTTGAAATATTTTCCTATAGGGAATTATTTATCGGAGAAGTAGTATATTGAATTACTTTCTTCTCAATACATAGTTCTTGTACAATTGCTCGCTATCGGTGAACTGATCGCAGATTTCGAGCCCTGATTGTTGTGCCAACCAGTGAACGGTCGAGTCGTCATATTTTTGTGAGATTTCGGTATGTATAGTTTCCCAGGCCTTAAATTGAACTTTAAGTTCCAAGGCTTCAATCTTCACTTCTTGGTCAATTTTAGAAACCAGGTAACTTTTGGCAGTTCCTGTTTCGGGGTCGTACACTTCCCAATGAATGAAAGTGTCTAAATCAAAATTTCCGCCTAATTCATTATTGATTCGTATTAGCACGTTTTTATTAAAGGCTTCCGTAATGCCATTCGGATCATTGTAGGCATCTAATATGGTTTTCGGATTTTTCTTTAAGTCGCACCCAATGAATAAAAGGTCGTTTTTGTTCATCAATGCTTGAACATCCTTCAAAAATAGAATGGCTTGGTTGTGAAGCAAGTTACCTATGTTGCTGCCCAAGAACATAATTATTTTGCGAACACCATTGGCATCGGTAATCTCCCTCAAAGCTTCAAAATAGGTGCCTTGCTTAGGAATAACTTTCACTTCAGGAATTTCTTCACGTAAAGAATTTTCGAGTCCTTCTAATACATTTGAACTAATGTCTATAGGCTGGTAGGTGAAATCAAGTTTTTTTTCTAAAAAATGACGTAGCAATATTTTGGTTTTCTTTCCATCGCCGGCCCCAAGTTCTATAAGCTTAAAGGGTTGGCCTCCTGATGCGAACTTTTCTGCTATTTCAGACTTGTTTTGGCTGAAGATGTCGAATTCACAATCGGTTAAGTAATACTCTGGCATGTGCATTATCTTTTGAAACAATGCATCTCCTTTTTTATCATAAAAATATTTAGATGAAAGGTACTTTGGAAAATCGGTCAAGCCCTGCCTAACGTCTTTTTCAAATTGGGTCTCTATCATGGGTGAGATAACTTCTTGCATAATTTAAGTCGTATTGAAAATGAAAAACCTACAGATTATCTCGCTAAACGAAAACCGGTAAATTGCCATCGTAAAGGAGGTTGAAAAAAATTGCGATAGGTAGGGCGGGTGTGTTTCTGAGGGGTAGCTGTGGAGCCGCCCCGCAATACTTTTTGATTGACCATAAATTTACCGTTATACTCCCCTAGCGCCCCGGCCGCTTTTTGATAGTTAGGGTAGGGCAGGTAGGCACTTTCTGTCCATTCCCATCTTTTGCCCCATGAGAATTTTGATTGGGCAGCTTCCCATTCAAATTCGGTAGGTAACCGGCAGTCTTTCCATTGGGCGAAGGCAAAAGCTTCATAATATGATACATGTGTAACCGGAGCGTTGGGGTCTACCTTCACCAAACCCTGTAAGGTATAATGATGCCATTCTCCTTCAATAAAATGCCAGTAAAGTGGGGCGGTAATTTCTTCCCTCTTAACCCAATCCCAACCTTCTGCATGCCAGAGTTCAAATTTTTTGTACCCATCGGCCTCAATAAATTCAATAAAATCATGGTTGGTAACCAGTTTGTTTGAAATAATAAAAGGTTGTAGATATACTTTGTGTCTTCCCTCTTCATTATCGTAAGCAAATCCGTTACCATTATGGCCAATTTCATAGATGCCTTCATCAACGGCTATCCATTCCTGTAAATGATTTTCAGGTTGGTGACAATTAAAGTCTTTTTGATATGGGGGTAACAAGGGGTTATTGCCCAATATAAATTTAATATCTGTAAGCAATAGTTCTTGGTGTTGTTTCTCGTGATGAATACCGATTTCAAGCAATGGATAAAGATTTTGATGTTGCTCTTTCTCAAAAAGCTCTTTTACTGCCCGAGTAACGTACTCACGATAGTTATAAACTTTTTTTACCGCTGGTCTTGAGAGGTTGCCACGATTCGAGCGTACCACCCGTTTACCCACCGATTCATAGTAACTATTGAAAACAAAGGCGAAATCGTCATTGAACAGTTGATAGTTTTCGGCATGTGGCTTAAGAATAAACTCTTCAAAGAACCAAGTAGTATGACCCAAATGCCACTTGGGCGGTGAAACGTCTTCAATGGGTTGTACTACGTAATCTTCAATCTCAAGAGGGGCGCAGATTTCTTCGGTATGCTTTCTAGTTTCTAAAAAAAAATCGAGTAGAGAATCGGTCAAAATCATGGGAAGGTGTTTACTTTTTTAAAGATACACATTATGCATTTTCAAGAAAGAACCCATAAAACATTTAGATTAACGCAAATAAATGCTGACCTCAATAACGATTTACGAATAATTGTCTATTTTCATAGCTCAATCGAAATTAAAACTATTAAAATGATGAGAAAATTATGCTTTGCCATGCTCTTGGTTTTCGGGGTATTGCATTGGGGTCAAGCCCAAGAGGCCAAGTTAAAGAAGGCCTTCAACGGAAAGAATTTTAAGGGCTGGGTCGAACCGGAAAACAATGTATGGTGGACCATCGATGATGGTGTGCTGCACGCTAAAAGTGATCCTGAAAAAACGGGTTCTATTTTATGGACGGATAAAGACTACAACGATTTCGTTGTTCAAGCCGATTTTTTATATGGGGAAGGAACCGTAGATACCGGTATATTTCTGAGGGAAGAAGCGCAACAGATCCAGATGGGTATTTCAGGTTCTCTAAAAAGAGATATGACGGGGTCGCCATATATCGTTGGCAAAGGCTACCCGGTAGAAGCGGAAGGTGTGGCCGATATCTTGAAACCCAATGAATGGAACACCATTAAAATTAAGGCGGTTGATAACATCTATACCGTATGGCTCAACGGTCAGCAAGTAGTTACTTATGAGGCAAGCGATGTACCTGAAGAAGGCCCGATCGGGTTGCAATTGCACCCTAACAGAGATATGACTACAAGCTTCAAGAATATTAAAATTGCCGAATTAAGGTAATCGATAACACAACTTTTTTCAAAACCCAAGAAAGTAATACCAAACCCAATTAACAATGATTAAATTATCTATTTCTTACAGCGTAAAATCTCTATTAGGCCTAGGTCTATCCGTATTGTTTTTTTCCTGTAAGGGTGAAACAAAAAAAGAGGAAACCGCTATGCCTCAAGAAACTGAAAAGCGAATTCAACTGGTCGCCAATGAAGGTGATAGGCGAGTTGATGTTACCATTGATGGAGAACTGTTTACATCCTATCAATATCCTCAAAACATTAAAAAGCCTGTTCTGTACCCGTTGGTGACCCCTAACGGTACCAAGATTACTCGTAAATTTCCATTAGAGCCTTCTACGGGTGAAAGGGTCGACCACCCGCATCATGTAGGCGTTTGGTTCAACTATGGTGATGTAAACGGTCTCGATTTTTGGAATAACAGCGATTCTATCAAAGTAGAGCAGCGCGATAAGTACGGTACTATTTTACATAAGTCGATCGATGCTGTTGAAGATGGCGATGAACAGGGGAGTCTAAAGGTAAGTATGGATTGGCAGGCACCCGACGGCACTGTGCTTTTAAAGGAGAATACCACCTTTGTATTTAGAGGAAAAGACTCGGTATACTGCATTGACCGTATTACAACTTTGACAGCTCAAAATGAAGACGTTCTATTCAAGGATAACAAGGAGGGAATGTTAGGTATTCGTGTTACCAGGGCTCTAGAACTGCCTTCTGATGAACCTGTAGTTTTTACGGATGCCAACGGAAACCCAACGCCTGTTGCAGTATTGAACAATGAAGGGGTCAACGGTAATTATGTAAGTGCCGAAGGTGTCGAAGGATTGGATACTTGGGGCAAGCGCTCAAAATGGGTCGATCTTTATTCGAATATTGGGGAGGAGAAGATTGCTCTGGCCATCATGGACCATAAGGAAAATGTGGGATACCCTACCTATTGGCATTCTAGGGGATATGGGCTTTTTGCGGCCAACCCTCTTGGTCAAGAAGTATTTAGCAATGGTAAAGAAAAGCTCAATTTTGAGTTGAAAAAGGGAGAGAGCACTACCTTTAAGCATCGAATTGTAGTTGCTAACGGAGATGTATCTGCCTCTGACCTGAACACGATTTACGACGATTTTGTAAAATAACAGAATACATCGGTCATAAAAAATCCGGATGAAAGGTAGGGCCTTCATCCGGATTTTTATTTTTTGAAAGTTTTCAGTTTATACCGCTACAGCACCTTTAATATGTGGGTGCGGGTCATAATCTAAAAGTGTAAAATCTTCGAAGTTAAAATCAAAAATGTCTTTGATTTCCGGGTTCAGAATCATTTTAGGTAGTTGCCTAGGTTCTCTGCTTAACTGTAATTCTACCTGCTCCATATGATTGTTGTATATATGGGCATCTCCGAAGGTATGAATGAACTCTCCGGCCTCATAACCGCAAACTTGCGCCATCATCATGGTAAAAAGTGCGTATGAAGCAATGTTGAAAGGTACTCCCAAGAAAATATCGGCGCTTCGCTGATACAATTGGCAAGATAGTTTTCCGTCCGCTACATAAAATTGAAAGAAGGCGTGGCATGGCGGAAGGGCCGCTTTTCCATTGGCTACATTCTCGGCAAACGACTTTGAAGTATCTGGTAATACGCTAGGGTTCCATGCTGAAACCAACATGCGCCTACTGTTCGGGTTGTTTTTCAATGATTCAATGACTTCTTTTATCTGATCGATCTCGTCATTGTTCCAATTACGCCATTGGTGGCCATATACTGGGCCTAAATCTCCATTATCGTCCGCCCACTCGTTCCAAATACGAACTCCGTTTTCTTGAAGGTAGCCAATGTTGGTATCTCCTTTTAAGAACCAGAGCAACTCATAAATAATGGATTTTAAGTGTAATTTTTTGGTGGTCACCATCGGAAAACCTTCGCTTAGGTCAAATCGCATTTGATAACCAAAAACACTTTTGGTTCCGGTGCCCGTACGGTCTCCTTTTTGATTGCCGTTTTCTAGAACGTGCTTAAGTAAGTCGTGATACTGTTTCATGATAAGCGTAAAATTATAAAAACACCCCATGAACCTCAAAAATCAATTAGTCCGAGTTATTACCAATTATCAACTGTTGGAGAGCTGATGAGAATCAACTATGATTGAAAGTCAAGTTGCTTGAACATGATATGTGCATCGACGAGCCCGAGTTGGGAATGCCGAAAGGCTTTTGGTATGGTACCTATAATCTGAAATCCGAATTTCTTCCATAAGGCAATGGCCGCGACATTCGTGCTAATGACGATGTTGAACTGTATCGCCTGATAACCTTTTTCAGTGGCATAATCAATGGAGTGGGCACACATCATTTTACCGATGCCCTTACCCTGAGTGGATTCACTTACCATATAACTACAGTTGGCAATGTGGTCACCAAGACCGACATGATTCGGTTTAATGACGTAAGTGCCAACTATTTTGCCCTCCTCTTCGGCCACAAAAGTGGTTATGGGTGCTGATAACCAATAGGTTTCAAATTCTTCTTTAGTGGTGTCAGGACTAAAAACATAGGTCTTTCCATCTTTGACCACTTGAGAAAATATATGCCAAATGGACTCGTAATCGTTTTTTGACGCTAGTCGAATAATCACAGCTGTTGATTTTAGATAATGGAGTACTGTAAAGATAGGTTCTACGTCTGAGTTTTTTATTTATGGTTTCTGACATTTAACTAGATACATGGGGTGATCTTCTTGAATTTCTGTTATGTCAATGAGTCCGTATGGTTTAAAATCGACCATTAAAGAATCGTTGTCGTAAAAGTAAATAGGAGCACCCTTATGAATTTCAAAGCGATTTTCGCCTACTTGCTCACCTTTTCTATAGGATAGGGCATTTTGAGAAATGGTCGTAAATAACATAAAACCCTTTGATTTGAGTTGGTCATAGCAAGCTTTTATAAAATTCTTTCGGTGAGGTTCGTCAAGTAAATGCAGAAGGGCATGACTATAGATGGCATCATAAGAATCATGATCAAACGGCATATGGTCAACAGAGCCCTCATAGATAACGGTGTTGTCGTCTAAAAATCTTTTTGCGATGCCAATGGCCGTTGGCGAGATTTCGATGCCTGTTACATGCATTCGGTTATCCTGAAACAATTTGGCATTTCTGCCATAACCTATCCCGGGCACTAGAATCTTATTAAGCTTGTTTTCAATAAAGAATTGATTAGCCAATTGGGCCGATTTGCAAGGTTGTTCACCCCACATTTCCCCCTTTTCCTTAAAATTGCTTTCCCAGAACTCGTTCATAGTTTCGACTTCTTAGGGCAGATTATATCTTCTAGAATTTCACATTGAAAACCTATTTGCCTGATCGATTTCATTATATCTGCTGCGTTAAGATAAGAACCTTCAACTCGAATGATAGTATGGCCACAAGGGTATGGCAATCCAGTTTCGTCGAAATCATAATCCACCTTTAGGTTAGGAAAAGCTTCCGTCAAGAGATTGAATACTTTTTTGGCTTCAAATTCATTTGTCAAGTTGGTGATGAAGACCTCAATCATAGGGTAGGTATTAAAAACTCTTCTTCTGCCAATTCTTTGTTGGCCATGGCGCCAGCAATGTTACCGCTATTGACCGAGTTGGCAACCGACCTAAGTCGGGTAGTACTATCTCCACAGGCAAAAACACCTTTTAAACTAGTCTGTTGAAAGGGGTCTACCGAAAGGTACCCCATGTCATCTAGCTCGCAGCCTAGTTGCTGGGGAATGGGGCAATGCTGTTCAAAAGGAATAGATGCGTACAAGGCATCTAGGTTTTGAGAACTACCCTCATCAAAAACCACCTTCTGTATAGTACCTTTTTTATGGACTAGTTCGATGATTTTCTTATCGTTAACCTGTATATTATTCGACTTTAATTGCAAGGTTTGGACATCGATAAAATCGTTATTTCCATTAGTGAAAATAGTTAGTTCGTCCGTTAGGTTTTTAACCAAAGATGCTAGATGAAAACCTCTTTCTCCATTCGCCATGATTCCTGTTCTTTGATGCTTGAATTCGTACCCATGACAATAGGGGCAGTGAATGGCCGTAATACCCCAACAATCAGAGAATCCTTTAATGGCAGGCATCAGGTCTTTGATTCCTGTCGCGAAGATGAGTTTTCTTCCACTATACTCACTGCCCGAAGCAGTTTCTATTTTGAAACTACCGTTGATTTCGGTGGCACGCAAAGCCAAATCTTTTATAGAAGTTACGGTATCGTAATTCAATACTTGGTCTAGAGCCAGTTCTGAAATTTCCTTCGGTGTTTTTCCGTCTTGGGTAATAAAATTATGAGAATGGGGTGTCTGCCGATTGCAAGGTAGCCCACTGTCGATAATGATAACCTTTCTCAGCGAACGGCCTAGGGCCATGGCCGCTGATAGGCCCGCATAACTGCCTCCGACAATAATGACGTCATATATGGTTCCGGTATTCATGCTATTTGAATTTTTATCTTGTACAAAGGTATTAAAATTCTTATTATTGCAAATAAGTCGCAATAAAAAAGCGAATAAATCGCATTTATAAATGGAGCGTAGAAATACTAAAACAAAAGAAGCCGTACTTGAAGTATTGTCAAAAACGGGGAAAGCCATGAGTCGGGAGGCTATAGAGAATAAAATACAGACCGATATCAATCGGGCAACTGTCTACCGAGTCTTGAACCGATTTTGTGATGATGGCATCTTACATCGGGTCGTAGCTGATAATGGAAAGCAATACTTCGCCATCTGTACCAATTGTGAAGATAAGGCCATGGCCGGAAATCACTTTCATTTTCGGTGCCTAAATTGTGAAACCATCGAGTGCTTGCCGATACCTGTTGATTTTACACCCCCTTCGGGATATCTTGTAAGTGGGGTGAACTGTGTGCTTTCAGGTACCTGTAAAGATTGTGCGGCTTAATTTTTTGTATTGGAAAACAAGAAGGACAAAAAGGATAAAAAACCATGGCCTACCAAAGATGTCATGGCCCAGATTTATGAGAAAAATTTGTGGGGAGGAATAGGACACGCGTTTTTTTCAGGAGAAGGTTCTCATGAACAAAGTTTGGTTATGCCTTGGCTGAAAGCTGTTCAAGAATTTTTAGGTTCGTTCAAAAATCCTATTTCTGTTTGTGATTTAGGCTGTGGCGACTTTAATGTAGGAAAGGAGCTGCTGCCCTTTTGTTCTCACTACATTGGGGTGGATATTGTTCATGAACTGATAGATCATAATAAATCCCAATTCCCACGGTCGAATTTGGAATTCCGTTGCTTGGATATCGCTCAAGAAATACTACCATCGGCAGATTGCGCCATTTTACGCCAAGTGCTTCAACACCTTTCGAACGAAGAGATTCTGAAAGTATTGGAAAAACTACATCAATACCAATATGTTATCCTCACAGAACATTTACCTGAGGGGGACTTTATTCCCAACAAGAATATTATCTCAGGACAAGGTATTCGACTAAAAAAGCAGAGTGGGGTTAATGTGGAGGCGCCTCCATTTAATTTGAAAGTCAAGTCGCAAGAAAGGTTACTTGAGGTATTCCCCAAAGATGGCAAGGGAAGAATTGTGACAATTCTTTATGAATTTTAATCTAACCTTCTAGGGGAAACTGATTTTATCCCAAAATCATTCCGGCAATGGTAGCAGATAAAAGAGAGGCAATCGAGCCGCCTAACACGGCACGCATACCAAACTCTGAAAGAGTCTTTCGCTGACCTGGGGCCAACGAACCGATACCTCCAATCTGTATGCCTATCGAAGCAAAATTGGCAAAACCGCATAACATATAGGTAGCCATGATTACCGATTTGTTGTAGCGAAGGTTAGCGCCGGTGGTCAGGTCTTTCAATTCGGCAAGTTGTATATAACCAACAAACTCACTAGCGGCCAACTTGATGCCCAATAACTGCCCCATTAACATAGTATCTTCTGAATTGACGCCTATCAACCACATAAGGGGGGCGAAAATAGTACCTAGAATCGCTTCAAGTGAAAGTTTGTCGTAGGCCGTATGTTCGGCAATATACCCGTTAATTGTTGTGAGGTCTCCTGTCCATTCCAAAATGCCATTGACCATGGCGATCAATGCGACAAAAACCAATAACATGGCACCCACGTTCACTGCCAGTCGTAGTCCTTCTGTAGTTCCGTTGGCAATGGCATCGAGCATGTTAGACCCGATTTTTTCGGTAGAAACCTCTACATCGGTATTGACCGATTCCGTTTGCGGATAAAGCATTTTGGAAATAACGATGGCGCCCGGGGCCGCCATCACAGAGGCAGCCAACAAATGTTTGGCAAAAACCAATTGCAGGGCTTCATCCTCTCCACCTAAAAAACCGATATATGCCGCTAAAACTGCTCCAGCTACAGTAGCCATACCGCCAATCATGACCAACAGAATTTCTGAGCGGTTCATTTTTTCTAGGTAGGCTTTAATCAACAAAGGAGCCTCCGTTTGACCCAAGAAAATATTTCCTGCGACGGAAAGACTTTCAGGTCCGGAAATGCCCAAACTTTTCGATAATAACCAAGCCATCGCGCGAACCACCTTTTGAATAACGCCCAGATAAAACAGTAGGGAAGTCAAAGCAGAGAAAAAAACAATGGTAGGCAATACCTGAAAAGCAAAAATGTAGCCAAAGGTATTGGTGTCGACAACCAAGCCTTCAAAAAGAAACTTACTACCGGCACGGGTAAAACCTAGTATGCTGATAAAGACCTCGCCTACGGCTTCAAAAGCCATCTGAACCCATGAAACCTTTAAAACACCAATCGCTATAAGAAGTTGTAGCGACAGGCCTATACCCACGGTTTTCCAATTGATGGCCTTGCGATTGGCGCTGCAAAAAAATGCGATGACCAAAAGCACGGCCATACCCATAATACCTCGCCATAAGCTATCTATGCTGAAGCCCTGGTTGGGTACAATTTCGGCAGATGCCTGAATAATGTCATTTATAGTCGTAGACTCAATCGAAGGTGCGGGGGTTTCTTGGGCCAAAACTGGAAAAAAGGTACAAAGGGCAAGCAGAATTATACAAAGTCTAACATTCATAGATTCGCTTGCAGGTTAAAATTAACGTTCGGTTCAGTTGCGCTTTGAAATTTCGTCACGCAGTTTGGCCGCCTTCTCATAGTCTTCGTTAGCTACGGCCTTATCGAGTTCTTTGTTGAGTTCTTCTACGGTAAGTTCAGTAAAACCATCGGTAGCGCCTGAGTCGATTTCGACGGTTTCACCTTCTTGAAGTATTTCATCGACCACAATACTATCGTCGTTATCTTCTTTTTCGCTCTCTTTTGACGAGAACTTTAGGTAAATACCGGCCTTATCCAAAATGGTTTTGTAGGTAAAAATGGGGGCGTTGAAACGTAATGCCAAGGCAATGGCATCGCTGGTGCGGGCATCGATAATCTCTTCGATCTTATCGCGCTCGCAAATGATACTTGAATAGAAAACACCGTCTACCAATTTGTGAATGATCACTTGCTTGATCACAATATCGAAACGGTCTGCAAAATTCTTGAACAGGTCATGGGTCAATGGTCTAGGAGGTTTTATCTCTTTCTCCAAGGCAATAGCAATGCTTTGCGCTTCGAAGGCCCCAATAACAATAGGCAGTTTTCTGTCACCTTCTACCTCATTGAGTATAAGGGCGTAAGCCCCATTTTGGGTCTGACTGTAAGAGATGCCTTTTATTTTTAACCTGACTAAGCTCATAGTATCTTAAAAATACAAAAAGGCTGTTTAAATATGGGCGTAACCTTTATTTAAACAGCCCTTTCAGGGGGGCAAATTAACAAAAATTAAACGTTTTGTGCTTTAAATTCCTTTAATTTTTCGACGAGTTGAGGTACTATTTCAAATGCATCGCCCACGATACCGTAATCGGCAGCTTTAAAGAAAGGAGCCTCGGGGTCGTTATTAATGACCACTTTGGTCTTACTGGCACTTACTCCGGCCAGGTGTTGAATGGCTCCGGATATTCCTATAGCAATATATAGGTTGGAAGCTACCGGTTTTCCGGTCTGGCCTACGTGTTCGCCATGAGGGCGCCAGCCCATATCGGATACCGGTTTAGAGCAGGCCGTTGCCGCACCTAACACTTCGGCAAGTTCTTCAATCATTCCCCAGTTTTCAGGTCCTTTCAAGCCACGACCGCCGGAAACTACTATTTCAGCATCGGCGATTGAAACCTTACCGGCAATTTTGTCTACCTCCACAGAAGTTACTGAAAAGTCGGCGTCATCTAGAGTAGGGGCAAAGTCCTCTACATTGGCTGTGTCTCCAGTTTCATTAAGTCCGAATGCATTGTTGCTTACCCCAATAATCTTTCTATCGGTGGTAATCTCGGTAAAGGCAAACCCTTTGTTACTAAAGGCAGTTCGCTTCACGGTAAGGGGTGAGGTGCTGCTCGGTGCTTCAACCACATTAGGGGCGTAACCCGCTTTTAATTTGGCCGCTAATATCGGCGCCAAATACTTGCTATTGGCACTAGAGCTGACAACCACTACTTGCGAGCCTTCTTTTTCGGCGGCTTCGGCAATAGCCTTTGCGTATGCTTCGGCATTGAAAGTCGTTAATCGGTCGTTCGATACCGCCAGTACTTTTTCGGCCCCATAGGTGCCCAAGCTTTCATTTTCTTCGGCATTAAAAGAAATGGCAGTTACCGATGTGCCCAGTTGTTCGGCTACCGCTTTGGCATACGAAGTAACTTCAAAGGCATTTTTTTTGAATTTTCCGTTTTCGGATTCTGTATATACTAAAATGGACATTTTTTTCTTTTTTGGAATTGAAATTGAGTGAATGGTACGGTTTATTAAATGACCTTGGCTTCGTTGTGCAATAGTGAAACTAGTTCGTCTACCGAATCGGTCAGCTTTACGGCACCTTTTGGGGCCGGTTTCTCGAACTTGCTATCTACCGTCGCCTTGGTGGCATCAACGGGTTCTACCACGTTAAGTGCCTTTTTACGGGCCATCATGATTCCTCTCATGTTCGGAATTTTAAGGTCACTTTCCTCGACCAAACCTTTCTGACCTCCGATTACTAAAGGTAACTCTGCCTGAACCTTCTCTTTTCCTCCGTCAATTTCACGAACCGCAGTGGCGGTACTTCCGTCAACTTCGAGGCTGATACAAGTGTTCACAAAGTTCATTCCCAAGAGGCTGGCCAAAATTCCTGGCACCATTCCTCCGTTATAATCGATAGATTCCCTTCCTGCAATGACCAGATCATAGCCACCATCCTTTATAACATTGGCTAATTGCTCGGCAACAAAGAAACCATCGGTAGGCACGGCATTGATTCGAATGCCTTCATCGGCACCTATAGCGAGTGCCTTACGCATTGTCGGTTCGACAGAAGCATCGCCCACAGTTGCAATATGAACTGTAGCGCCCTGTTTTTCTTTGAACCACATAGCCCTGGTAAGACCAAATTCATCATTTGGGTTGATAACAAACTGAACACCGTTGGTATCAAATTTGGTATCGCCATCGGTAAAGTTTATTTTTGAGGTCGTATCGGGAACGTTACTAATGCAAACAAGTATTTTCATCTATATTACTCTTTTAAAATGACCTCACGAAGATACATATTCTTTTCCTAAAATACTATGCATGCATAGTATTTTTTTGTTTCTTTTTTGGGGATTAGGGTAAATGAATTGCCATATATTTTCCTATTTTTGCTTGCCATTTTAGCTAATTAATTAAAAGACACACACCATATCATATGAAGACGTTACAATTTAGGGAAGCCATTGCCGAGGCCATGTCGGAAGAAATGAGAAGAGACGAATCTGTTTATCTAATGGGTGAAGAGGTGGCCGAATATAATGGTGCTTACAAGGCCTCTAAAGGTATGCTTGATGAGTTTGGGCCAAAACGCGTGCTCGATACGCCGATAGCCGAACTTGGTTTTGCAGGTATTGGCGTTGGTTCTACCATGACTGGTAACCGCCCTATAATTGAGTTCATGACCTTCAACTTCGCTTTGGTAGGTATTGACCAAATTATTAACAACGCAGCGAAAATTCGTCAAATGTCAGGTGGTCAGTTCGCTTGCCCGATCGTTTTTCGTGGGCCTACCGCTTCTGCCGGTCAATTGGCAGCTACCCACTCTCAAGCCTTTGAAAGTTGGTATGCCAACTGCCCCGGTTTAAAAGTAGTGGTGCCGAGCAACCCAAAAGATGCGAAGGGGTTGTTGAAATCGGCCATTAGGGATGATGACCCTGTGATTTTTATGGAGTCGGAACAAATGTACGGAGACAAAGGTGAGGTTCCCGAAGGTGAGTACACTATTCCGTTAGGTGTTGCAGATATTAGAAGAGAAGGAAGCGATGTAACTTTAGTTTCTTTCGGAAAGATTATCAAAGAAGCTGACAAGGCGGCAGAAAAATTAGAGGAAGAAGGTATTAGCGTTGAAATAATTGATTTGAGAACTGTTAAGCCACTAGATTACGAAAGTGTTCTGAAATCTGTAAAGAAAACCAATAGGTTGATCATTTTAGAAGAAGCATGGCCATTTGGCAACGTTTCTACCGAGATTACATTTCATGTTCAGAAGCATGCGTTTGATTATTTGGATGCTCCTATCGAAAGAATCAATACAGCCGATACTCCAGCGCCCTATTCTCCAGTATTGTTGGAAGAATGGTTGCCAAATTCAGAAGATGTTGTTAACGCTGTTAAGAAAGTGTTATATAAATAAGCTATACCAATTTGTAAAGGTACTTTTGCTTCGTCGGCCCTGTGGCCGGCGAAGCTTTTTTTATGGTATACTATTTGCTTATACCCCCTGCGAGAATCGTATGTGAATGAAGAGACTCCTTTTACCCCTTTTACTTTTGTTTGCTTTTGTTGCTACTGCCCAGAGTAAGGTCGGAGGTTCGGTTATTGATGAAAACAATGATCCGGTGGCTTTTGCCAATATTCTTTTTAAAAATTCGTACGAAGGCACTATTACCGATGATAACGGTAGCTTTTATCTAGAGTCAGATACCACGCATGATACGTTGGTAGTTTCCTTTATAGGTTATGAAGACCTATTGATACCGTTGACCCAAAAAGTCAACTACAATATGAAAGTTCAGCTCAAAGAGTCGAGCGAACAGTTACAGGAAGTGGTGGTCTTCGCCGGAAAACAATCGAAAAAGAACAATCCCGCAGTTGAGATTCTAAAAAAAATCTGGGCAAAGAAGCGTCAGAACGGGGTGCGTCAGTTCAAGCAATACGCTTACGATAAATATGAAAAAGTAGAGTTCGATCTCAATACGATCGATAGTGCCTTGATGAAAAGAAAGATTTTCAAGGGCCTCGAATTCGTGTTTCAAGATTTAGATACCTCTAGAATCACCGGTAAGACTTATTTGCCCATTTTCTTGAACGAAACCTTCTCGAAGGTTTATGGTGATAATGTCATATCTGAAGAAAAAGAAGATGTTTTGGGCAATAAGAACTCTGGCTTTGATAACAACCAGGCCATCATTGGGTTTATTGCCGATCTGTATCAAGACTATGATATTTATGACAACTATTTGAAATTTTTTGATAAGAGCTTTACCAGTCCGCTTTCAAGAACAGGGGTCGATACGTATAACTATGCCTTACGAGATAGTGCTTTTATCGATAACAAATGGTGTTACAACATTGTATACTATCCCCGAAGAAAAAACGAGCTTACTTTCAAAGGTGATTTTTGGGTAAACGATTCAACCTATGCCATTAAGAACATTAATCTTGAGGTAACTAAAAGTGCCAATATTAACTGGGTTAAAGAAATTTACATTGAGCAAGATTTTGAGGTAGTCAATGATTCTGTCTTTTTGTTGAAGCGTGATTACATGATGAGTGATTTCAGCTTTAGCAAAAAAGAGAAGTCGCGAGGGGTGTATGGTAAGCGTACCACGGTGTACGGTAATTATGAGTTTGATAAAAAGCACCCTCGAGACTTTTACAAGACAGAAAGTAACCCTTACGATCCCATTGTGCAAAACAGGGATAGTTCTTTTTGGTCGAACAATCGTCTTGAGAGTTTAAATAAAGATGAGAAGGGCATTTACCAGTTGTTGGACACCCTAAAAACCGTGCCTAAATTTAAGTCCTATTATAATCTTGTCAGTATTCTAGGTTCCGGCTACGTTGAGATTGATAAATGGAATATGGATGTCGGCTCGGTCTATGACGTTTTTGGCTATAACCAAGCAGAGGGCCCGCGTTTGAGATTGGGTTCCCGAACCTATTTTGGTGAAAACGACCTGTGGAGGCTTGAAGGGTATATGGCCTATGGCTTTAGTGATCAAAAGTTCAAGTACGGCACTTCGGGCAAGTTTCTACTAGATAAAAAATCTCGGTTGATTATCTCCGGTGGTAACCGAAGGGATATTGAGCAATTAGGGGTAAGCTTAACGGCGACTAATGATGTATTGGGCCGTAGTATTGCCTCCTCGTCATTGGTGACAGTTGGTGCGAACAATCGCCTGACCAATATTAACCTCAGTAAGCTTGATTTTGAGATGGAACCTATTACCAATCTTCGTATTGGGGTAGGGGGTACTTTTAGAACTTTAAGCTCCGCCTTGCCTGACGATTTCAGTCTCGATTATATTGACCCGGAAGAGCCATCTGGTATAGCATCAACCATTAGGCAGTTCGATTTTAATGCGCTTTTGATCTACACTCCCGGTAAAAGAACGATTGGTTATGGGGTTGAAAGACGAACTATCAATGACAACTATAGCACGTTGCTTTTGAACTACACCAAAGGTACTGAGGGTATATTTGGTAGTGATTTCGATTATAGCAAGGTGCAATTTGCATATAGTCAGCCATGGCAGATTGGGGGCTTTGGTAGACTATATAGCACCTTAGAAGTTGGTAAGACTTTCGGGGCCGTTCCGTTGGGGTTATTAAATGTTATACCAGGTAACCAAACTTTTTTTTCTAACTATGGTACTTTTCCGAATCTCGACTTTTACGAATTTGTAACGGACACCTATGTGGCCCTTCATCTCCAACATAATTTTAACGGAAGGTTGTTTGCAAGAATACCTTTATTGCGCAAACTAAACCTTCGGGAAGTAGTTGGTCTGCGAGGAGTTTGGGGAACCTTGTCGGATGAGAACATCGCTTTGAGCGCCCCGGCGGCCATCAATACTCCGCTTCAGGCACCTGATGACAAGGTGTACTATGAATATTCGTTCGGTATAGGAAACATCTTTAAGATACTTCGAATCGATTTCAACTTTAGGGGTAATTATCTTGATGCGCCAGATGCGCGACCCTTTAGTATTACCGGAACTTTCGGCTTCGATTTCTAAAGGCTGGTTTTTCGATAAGGCTTCCTCTTGAATGCTGCACTTTTTTCGGTGTTTTCCTCTGTTTTCTAAGTTATTTGCAATTAAATGTCTTGAAATTTAAAAGCCTTGGATTTGTTTCTTGAAAAGCCTCGTTTTTTTGGTCATCGAGCACCTCATGGCTTCCATTTTTCGTACCTTCGCGGCTTTAAACAAATCCACAAAAATGGGAAAGAAAACGAATATAACTTTCGATGTTTTAATAGAAATTCCAAAAGGTAGTAGAAACAAATACGAGTACGATTTTGTCTTGAACAAGATTCGCTTCGACCGTATGCTCTTTTCATCCATGATGTATCCAGGTGATTATGGTTTTGTACCTGAGACCTTGGCCCTTGATAGAGACCCGCTAGACGTTTTGGTAATGGGTACCGAACCTACTTACCCCATGGTAGTGATGGAGGTGAAGCCCATCGGAGTTTTCCATATGACCGATGAAAAAGGTCCCGATGAAAAGTTGATATGCGTTCCCGTTTCCGACCCAATTTGGAGCAATAACAATGATATTAGCGATTTGAATCCTCATAGACTAAAGGAAATCGAGCATTTCTTTCAGGTTTACAAAGACTTAGAGGAAAAGAAAGTTGATACCGGTGGATGGGGCAATGCCGAAGAGGCCGTAAAAATATATCAAGAGTGCGTGAAGCGCTATAATGATAGTGATTTAAAAAAGAAGCGAACTTTTACGATATAGTTAAAATTCCGCTTAGAATATAGCCTTATTATTGATATAATAGGGCTTTTTTTATTTAATTCTATTTTACTACTTTAGGTGCCATTATTTTAACTAAACCAAAGTAATAATGGAATTGATCGTAAAGTTTTTACCGGTATTCGGTGTGCTGGCACTGCTTTTTGTAGTCTGGAAAAATGCTTGGGTAGGCAAGCAGGAAGTTGGCGATGAAAAAATGGCCAGGATCGCTAAAAACATTGCCGATGGGGCAATGTCTTTTCTTAAGGCCGAATATAAAATCTTATCTGTTTTTGTGGTGGCCGTTGCGGTATTGCTTTTCTTTAAAGGCAGCAGCGAAGAAGGCTCTAACGGAATGGTGGCCGTATCGTTTATTGTAGGGGCCATTTGTTCCGCTTTAGCAGGCTTTATTGGCATGAAGGTGGCTACCAAGGCCAATGTAAGAACTACCAATGCCGCTAGAACTTCACTAGGAAAAGCCTTGGAAGTAGCTTTTGCAGGTGGCGCCGTAATGGGGCTCGGTGTAGTAGGTCTAGGAGTTCTCGGACTTAGCGGTCTGTTTATGATTTATAGCGGACAAGGATGGAGTATAGGTGAAGTACTCAACGTACTTTCCGGGTTTTCTCTAGGGGCTTCCTCCATTGCGCTCTTCGCCCGTGTGGGTGGCGGAATTTATACCAAGGCTGCCGATGTCGGGGCCGATTTGGTTGGTAAGGTAGAAGCCGGTATTCCTGAAGATCACCCTTTAAATCCTGCTACCATTGCAGATAACGTTGGAGATAATGTTGGTGACGTGGCCGGAATGGGGGCTGATTTGTTCGAGTCTTATGTAGGTTCTATAATAGGAACGATGGTGCTGGGTGCAGCCTTTGTGCAAATCGATGCTTTTGGTGGTGCATTTGATGGTCTTGGGGCCGTTTATCTTCCTTTGGTCTTGGCTGCTATAGGTATTATCATGTCTATTGTAGGTAGCTTTTTTGTGAAGGTAAAGGAAGGCGGAAATCCTCAAACAGCCTTAAATATTGGTGAGTTTGGTTCTGCAGGTTTGATGTTGGTGGCGTCTTATTTTCTCATTACCATGATGCTTCCGGAAAGCTGGAACCTTGGAGGTGAGTCTTACACTGCCATGGGTGTGTTCTATGCCGTAATAGCCGGTCTTGTAGCTGGTTTAGCAGTAGGTAAGGTAACCGAATATTATACTGGAACGGGTACCAAACCCGTAAACTCCATCGTAAAACAATCTGAAACAGGTTCGGCAACCAATATCATTGCAGGTTTGGGTGTGGGAATGATGTCTACCATGTTCCCTATTCTAATCATTGCTGCGGCTATTATTATTTCGCATATGTTCGCCGGTCTTTACGGTATTGCCATTGCTGCCGTTGGTATGCTTGCCAATACGGGAATTCAGCTGGCCGTTGATGCTTACGGGCCAATTTCCGATAACGCAGGTGGTATTGCAGAAATGTCTGAACTACCTAGTGAGGTGAGAGAACGAACCGATAAATTGGATGCTGTAGGAAATACGACTGCCGCCATAGGTAAAGGTTTCGCGATAGCTTCTGCCGCCTTAACTGCACTGGCATTGTTCGCAGCATTCATGCAAACAGCAAACGTTACGGGCATCGATGTTTCAAAACCAACGGTAATGGCCGGTCTATTAGTGGGCGGTATGTTGCCATTCGTCTTCTCTGCACTATCAATGAATGCTGTGGGTAGGGCAGCCATGGCTATGATTGAAGAGGTACGCCGTCAGTTTAGGGATATTCCCCAGCTGAAAGCGGCCTTGGAAGTAATGCGGCAAGTTGATTCTGATATGTCAAAGGCGACACCCGAACAAAGAGCCATTTTTGATCAGGCCGATGGTCTTGCAGAATACGAAAAGTGTGTGGCCATTTCAACTCAGGCTTCCATTAAAGAAATGGTACTTCCTGGTCTGTTGGCCATTGCGGTACCTGTGGCTGTCGGGTTTTTAGGCGGTGCTGAAATGTTGGGCGGTCTTTTGGCCGGTGTAACGACTTGCGGGGTTTTGATGGCCATATTTCAGTCCAATGCCGGTGGCGCTTGGGATAATGCCAAAAAAATGATTGAAGAACAGGGTAGAAAAGGTACCGACGCGCATAAAGCTGCCGTTGTAGGAGATACCGTTGGAGATCCTTTTAAAGATACCTCGGGACCTTCGCTGAACATTCTCTTAAAATTAATGTCAGTAGTGGCATTGGTAATTGCGCCTAGTATAGCCAATGACGTTTCGGGAATGGCTGGCGATATTGACAAAAAGGAGATAAAAATAGAGATGCAGACCGAACAGAAAGACGGGCTTGCTGAAGCGACCATTGCATATACCAAAGTGGTCAACGGACAAAAGTTCAGCGAAGAGAAAACATTTTCCGGTAGTTCTGAAGAGGTAAAAAAACAGTTAAAGGAATTTGAGAATCAGGCTAATACTGAAAAAGGCTCTGATGTAGAAATAACTATTGAAAGTATTGATGTTCGTAAGTGAACATCCTCAACTTGAACATGTGAGAAAGGCTGCCTACGGGTAGCCTTTTTTATTTCTGATGATTCCGGTTACGACGGGTGGGTAATTCTTAAAAACTTGGCTTTTACTTTTTGGTTTTTATATTTTTCAAAGGGTAGGATGGTGGTTTCGTAATAATGCGACATTATACCAAATTACAGGACCGACGAAAAGCAGTAAAACCTTTGTATTGCTTAAATTTGGCAGCCTTAAAACATACTTATGAAAAAACTTTTTCTTCCCCTATTAGTACTTCTTTCCATTTATGCCAATTCTCAGGCCACCAAGGTCCCCGTTTATGCATGGGTCGGTGGTCCGGGAAAAGCCACAGATAAAGAACTTCAAGAACAATTTGCAGATTTTAAGGAAAAAGGTATCGATGGCCTAATGTACAGCGGTGGACACGACCCAGAAACTTACAAAAGAGTGGGTAAGTTCGTGAAAGAGGCGGGTTTGGAATTCCATACTTGGATTCCGACCATGATTCAGGGAGACCCAAAAATTAAACCGGAATGGTATGGCGTAAGTGGCAAAGGAGAATCTACCTATGAGGTGCAGCCATATACTTCTTACTATAAATTTATGTGCCCTAATAAAAAAGGGGTTAGAAAGTATTTAAAGGACTTATATACGGGAGTTGCCGAAGTTGATGAGGTAGACGGAATTCATTTAGACTACATACGCTTTCCCGATGTGATTTTGGCGCGTGGGCTTTGGGAAAAGTACGGTTTGATTCAAGATCGCGAATATCCAGAATATGATTTTTGCTATTGCGATACCTGTACTTCTGATTTTAAAAAGAAAAGTGGTATCGATATCACCAAAGTTGATGATCCATCTACGGTTCATGAATGGAAGGAATACAGATATAACGTAATCACCGGTTTGGTGAATGAAATAAAGGAAGCCGTTCATAAAAAAGGTAAGAAAGTTAACGCTGCAGTTTTCCCTGGCCCGACGGTTTCTAAAAAACTGGTTCGTCAAGAATGGAACAATTGGGGTTTAGATGCTTATTACCCAATGAACTACAATGACTTTTATATGGCCAATACCTTATGGATTGGTAGTCAGGTAAAAGAAGAAGTGAAAGCGGCAGGTGATACGCCCGTCTATAGTGGTCTTTTTATTTGCCCAAGACCATGGAACAAGGCCAGTGAGAAAGACCCTGAGGGTCACGGACTCTTACCGGAAGAATTAGGTGATGCCATTAAGGAATCGATGGAGAATGGTGCCGCGGGAATATGTCTTTTTACACCGGGTAGAATGACCGATGCCCATTGGGCCGCTTTTAACGAAGCTATTTATAAAGATTATTCGAAAGAATAAGGTTTGGTCTTCTGACTATTACGGAAAACAAAAAAGGCATCTGAACAGATGCCTTTTTTTGGTAGCCTTTTTTAAGAATTATTCTTCTAAAAATGCTGTCATTTTCTCATTGACCACTGCTGCTTGGTCGATGGATAAAAAATGGCCCGCATTGGGTATGATTTCACCCTTTCCTTTGGGCAATCTGTTCGCAATTCTAACAGTTTTTCGTTCATTGATAATATCGTCATCCCCGATTAAAACTAAAACAGGCATTTGTAAAGACTCTAGTTCTTTGGTAGAAAAGGGTTGCATATTGGTTATGAACTTGTTCTCTGATTCTCTTTCCAAACCTAGCTTGTATTGTTCCAAATAAGTATCGCTAATGTTAGATACGTTGGTCGACATGCTTTCCAAACTTTGTGCAATTTGTTTTTCTTTGGAGGAGAGAAGCGTAACGATGTTTTTGAACAAATCTAAACTGGGGCGGATCCAAGTAAAGGTTTGAGCCGGGCTCAGCAATATCATGCTTTTTATCTTTTGTTGATTGCTCAACGCTAAATTCACCGCTAGCCATCCTCCTCTCGATGCTCCGATGAGGTGAAAGCTATCAAGCTCTAGAACAAATAAAATCTCTTTGTACCAAGCGGTAACCTTTTCAACACTTTCAACATCGTCGTAAAGATGCGATTTGCCCGGTTCTAATAGAAAGTCAATGGCGAAAATGCGGTGATTTTGGGTCAGTGCTTTTATATTGGGGTACCACATGGTAGAACTGGCATTCATGCCGTGCAGTAGAACCACGGGCTCTCCATTTTTTGGGCCGCTTACAATGACATGGGCAATGCCATCGGTGGTAGGTATATACAATTCTTCAAAATCAACATCCCATAATTGTAAGGTTTTGTTGTATGCCTGATAGTATGTAGAATCTAGAGGAGAAGCTTTTGTAATGTAATCAGGTACTTTTTTGTATTCTGCATACTTATCTGTGCAACTTATGAAGGCGACGAATATCGTCAATACTAAAATTGGCCTCATTCGGGGGATTTATAAGGAATGCAAATTTGAGGACTTGCGGTTAGACTATCAAAAATTGGGGGCGAAAGTATGACTCTTTCGATTAAATGAAGCGGTGTCGGATTCAGAAATTTAAATATGATCTTCTTAATCTCAAGAAGATACTTTTTCGATTGTCTCAAACTTTTTGCCAAACACTAATATGCATTCTTCTTAAAAACAGCACTATTTGTTGTTTCCGAACTAAATTGATCAGGCGATATCCAATAAAAAAGCTGCCTTGGCAGCCTCTTTAGTTATTGTAATTGAAAGGTAATGGGTATGCTAAATGGTACTCTTACCGAACGGTCGCGTTGCTTTCCCGGGGTCATCTTAGGTAGCTTGTCAAGAATGCGTTTTGCTTCGGCTTCCAGTGTTTTGTCCGGTCCCCGCATTTGAATTTCGCCGATAGTGCCATCTTTTTCTATGACGAACATAGTGCTTACTCTTCCTTCAATCCCCATTTCTTGTGCGATTTCGGGGTATCTAAAGTGTTTTTTAATATGCTTCATCATCATTTCTTGAAAGCAGGCTCTTTTATCCTTTTCCTTCTCGCATCCCGGAAAAACGGGCACCTCCTCAATAGAAATAAATGGGATGGTTTCAGGTTCATCAACTTCCATTACTTCAACGTCCGTGACCTGTAAGACTTCCTCATTTTGGTCTGTTTCGGTAGATGCCATTTCGGTTTCCATTACCTCTTCGTCATCTTCAATGATTTCAATAATCGGTGGTGCCTGAATCGGAGGTGGCGGGGGTGGAGTCTTTATATGTATCGTTATGGGTACATCTTCCACCAAATCATCGCTAATGTTCATCGAAATGTCATAGTCATAGGTCTTGTCGTAAGTTTTCCATTCAAAAGCCATTAAGGTTATGGCAAGTACCAATAGCAGGGAAAGTAAAAAATACAAGTTTCTGTTGCGATTAATATCGACATTTTGGTTTTTCTTGGGTTCCATCTTTTTCGTTTTAGGGTTTCTGATAATCTAAAACTATATGGTAACTATCATTTATAAAACCACTAATGAGGCAACTACTCTTTTCATTTAGGGAAAGAACTTTTTGCACATAAAGTATTTGGTCGAATTACGATATTTGTTAAATGAATCGGGTTCGCTTCTTTTGCGGTTTGCCGCTAATTTTGATTTATGGCATTTTTCGGTACTAAAGACAAACTACAGATAATCGGTTTTCAGGGTTATGGCACAGATAGCCATTTTTATGCTCGTGGAAGGGCGCTTGAAGATGAACAAATAGACTTAGAGCAAAAAGGGGTACTCAATTTAATCTGGAACACCTACAAGAGATTCGAGACCGATGAAGTCAAAAATACGAAGGTAACCATCACCTTGCCCGATGATCAAAAGATTCAGGGGCAGACCGATAATGCAGGTTATTTTAAAATGAAGGCCGATTTGAGAGATTTAAGAGAGTTGACCAATTCTGAGGGTTGGTTGTCTTATGAAGTGTCTTTTAATGATAACTCTCTTAAACGCGAAATTCTTCATCAAAACCGATTTCCGGGCGAAATGTTGATTCCTTTTTCGAGAGCAAAATTTGGTGTGATCAGCGATATTGATGATACCATTTTACACACTGGTGTTGTTTCTTCTTTAAAATGGAAGGTCATCTTCAATACCGTATTCAAAACAGTGGCAAAACGGACTCCCTTGGCGGGTGCTGCCGAATTTTACCAGATGCTGCATCAAGGTAAGTCTGGTGACGAGGCCAACCCAATTTTTTATGTCAGCCATAGCCCGTGGAATATGTACCGCTACCTAGAGTTGTTTCTAAAGCAGAACAGTTTCCCAAAAGGACCCATTCTTTTGCGTAGCTTTCCTTTCTTTGGAAGAAAAAGAGTAGAGGGTGAGAAGCCGCAGAAGCAAAAGGAAATACTTAATATTTTAAAGACCTATCCTAACTTGTCATTCATTCTTATTGGCGATAGCGGTGAGCATGATGCCGATATTTATAAGGAAATAGCAGAACTCTATCCCGATCAAATCGCTGCCATCTATTTAAGAAGCGTTTCGCATAAGAAAAAAATGGAACGCGTAAGAGGCCTCTTCGAAGGTTACAAGACCACACCCGTTCTACTTGTAGAAAGTAGTGAGCAGGCAATTGAGCATGCCAAAGAAAATAACTTTATCTAAATTTAAAAGAGGCCGTTGATTTGCGCGTCGATTCGGTTGATGATAGACCCGAGGTCTTCTGGGTTGCTCACAAAATCAAGGTCGTCTACATCAATAATTAGAAGGTTGCCTTTTTTGTAGTCATGGATCCAAGCCTCGTACCTTTCGTTAAGGCGGCTTAGATAATCTATTGATATGCTGTTTTCGTATTCTCGTCCGCGTTTATGAATCTGCTTGACCAAATTAGGAATGGAGCTTCTCAGGTAAATAAGAAGGTCGGGCGGTTGTACAAGACTTTCCATCAGTTCAAAAAGACTTTTGTAATTGTTAAAGTCTCTATTGGTCATCAGGCCCATGGCATGTAGGTTGGGTGCAAAGATGTACGCATCTTCGTATATGGTACGGTCTTGAATGGTATTTTTTCCACTCTCCCGTATTTGCAGTATCTGGCGATATCGATGGTTTAGAAAGTAAATTTGGAGGTTAAAGCTCCATCGCTCCATCTGCGTATAGAAATCATCGAGGTAAGGGTTGTCAACCACGTCTTCAAAATTGGCTTCCCATTTATAGTGCTTGGCCAAAAGCCTTGTTAAGGTGGTTTTTCCGGCGCCGATATTTCCGGCTACTGCAATATGCATAGATTAGTTGCTTTTTGAGTTGAGATTTTCTCTATACTAGATACGAAGGCACAAGATACAAAGGATCCCGTGCAAGGTAAAAATATTGTTTCTAAAAAATCCTTATGATAATTTTAATACGCACTTTTGACTTAAAATTTTTATTTCTAGGTTAAAGATGTAATTTTGCCCCTGATTATAAAAAGAGGAAGGATTTGACTGATTGCAACCTCTTGTTGTCACAACCGAAAATAAGGTTAGTTCGCTGGCAACATAAAAAATGCTAAAGCAGTTGGCAGCTATTTTACCTGTCATACTTCTTTAGGAATATCTTCAAATCCTTCAAAAAATAAAGAAGTATATGTCATATCTTTTTACATCTGAATCAGTAAGTGAAGGGCACCCAGATAAGGTGGCCGACCAAATTAGTGACGCATTGTTAGACCATTTTCTGGCTTTTGACCCAGAAAGTAAGGTAGCATGTGAAACCTTGGTAACCACAGGTCAAGTAGTCTTGGCAGGTGAGGTGAAAAGCGATACCTATTTAGATGTGCAGAATATAGCACGCGATGTTATCAATAAAATCGGTTATACGAAAGGTGAATACCAGTTTAGCGGAGACTCTTGCGGTGTCATATCATTGATTCATGAGCAATCGCAAGACATTAGTCAAGGTGTGGATCGTGGGGAAAAGGAACAACAGGGTGCCGGTGACCAGGGAATGATGTTCGGATACGCTACCAATGAAACGGAAAATTATATGCCGTTGGCTTTGGATATTTCCCATAAAATTCTTCAAACCTTGGCCGATTTGCGCAGAGAGGGCTCCGAAATCAGTTATTTGAGGCCTGATGCCAAAGCACAAGTGACCATTGAATATTCAGATGATAATGTACCGGTGAGAATCGATACAATAGTTGTTTCTACCCAACATGATGCATTTGATGCCGATGATGAGGTGATGCTTGCAAAAATCAAAAAAGACATCATCAATATTTTGATACCTAAAGTAAGGGCTCAGCTATCGGAAAGTATTCAGGTGCTTTTTGATGACGACATCAAATACCACATCAACCCTACAGGTAAGTTTGTGATAGGCGGCCCGCATGGCGATACAGGCCTTACCGGTAGAAAGATTATTGTTGATACCTACGGGGGTAAAGGTGCCCACGGTGGAGGCGCTTTTAGTGGAAAAGATCCGAGCAAGGTCGATAGAAGTGCTGCCTATGCCTCTCGCCATATTGCAAAGAACTTGGTCGCTGCCGGAGTTGCCGATGAGGTTTTGGTGCAGGTGAGCTATGCCATCGGCGTTGTTGAACCTACCTCTATTTTCATTGATACCTATGATACATCAAAGATCGGTTTAAGCGATGGTGAAATTGCCAAAAAGGTAGCTCAGTTATTTGATATGCGCCCATTTGCCATCGAAGAAAGATTAAAGCTTAGAAACCCAATTTATCTTGAGTCTGCCGCTTACGGCCACATGGGCAAAGAGCCCCAGACCGTAACCAAGGTTTTTGAATCGCCTTACAACGGTAAGGTAGAAAAAGAGGTAGAATTATTTACTTGGGAAAAGCTGGATAGGGTAGAAGAAGTTAAGAAATTGTTTAATCTCTAATTTTTTTCGGAAATAAGCGGAATTTTAATTTCCGGTACATATATTTGTTTTTCCAAAAAGTTCAAACACGTATTGAATAGTTATCAAGAAAGGTGGAGGGAATAGACCCTTTGATACCTTAGCAACCCTTTGCCAAAATAGGTAGAGAAGGTGCTACGTTCTAACCTAAAATTATTTTGGGGCAGATAACGCAACAGATTACTCCCGTAATTTTTCCGCTTTCTTATAACTTTTTAATTGAACCTTGATGAACAATCATCTAGGGTTTGGATTTTTTAGTATTCGTACAACTTAAAAATCAACAACTATGAGTGAGCTCAACTTTTCTACAAATGCCCTGCACGCGGGCCATGATACTGCTGAAACAAGTGGTACACGTGCGGTGCCAATTTATCAGACCTCTTCTTACGTGTTCAATAACACAGACCACGCCGCGAACCTGTTTTCTTTGGCAGAGCTGGGTTTTATTTACACACGCTTGAACAATCCTACCAATGAAATTCTTCAAAAGCGTTTAGCTGCTGTAGAGGGTGGTATTGGTGCCGTGGTATTTTCATCAGGGGCGGCTGCCATTTCAACCGGTCTTATGACTTTATTGAAGGCAGGTGACCACATCGTGGCCTCCAGCAGTTTGTATGGTGGCACCTTCAATCTGTTGAACGTAACATTACCACGTTTAGGTATCACAACAACCTTTGTTGATGCTAGTGATCCAGAAAATTTTGGTAAGGCAGTTCAAGATAATACACGGGCCATCTTTGTCGAATCTTTGGGCAACCCTAAATTAGATGTATTGGACCTGAAAGCTATTTCCGAACAGGCTAAAGCTGCGAAGGTTCCTTTTATTGTTGACAATACAGTAGCTACACCCGCTCTTTTAAATCCGATAGAGTATGGGGCCAACATAGTTATCCATTCCCTTACCAAATATATCGGCGGGCAAGGTACCTCTTTGGGAGGGGCCATTATCGATGCTGGAACGTTCGATTGGGGCAATGGTAAATTTCCTGAATTTACCGAACCATCTGCCGGTTATCATGGCTTGGTCTATCATGAAACTTTAGGTGCGGCTTCTTACACCTTTAAACTGATTTTAGAAGGCCTTCGCGATTTCGGCGGAGCGTTAAGTCCGTTCAATGCATTTCAGATAATTCAAGGTCTGGAGACTTTGAATGTACGTATAAAACAACATAGCACCAATGCCCTTGAGTTGGCCGAATGGTTAGAGGGCCGTGATGAGGTATCATGGGTGAACTATCCAGGTCTTAAAAGCAGTGAGTATTATGACTTGGCCCAACAATATTTGCCTAAGGGACAAAGTGGGTTGGTAACCTTTGGTATAAAAGGGGGCTTTGAAGCGGCAAAGAAATTTACCGATGCTACCAAAATATTTTCATTGTTGGCGAACATTGGTGATACCAAATCTTTGATTATTCACCCGGCCAGTACAACCCACCAACAGCTAAATGAAGAACAGCAATTGGGTGCCGGTGTCAGCCAAGATTTGATTCGTCTTTCAGTTGGGTTAGAAGATATTGAAGATTTAAAAGCTGATTTGGCGAATGCCTTTGCTTCGCTGTAATCAAAATAGATAATAAAAATATGGCCCGACCCTATGTTGGTCGGGCCAACTTTAAAGAGAGGTATGCTCCATCATCTTAAAATAAATAATTACATCACCTTGGGTCAGGTTTCCCAAGATATTGAACTTTCCTATCAACTATTCGGGCAAGCGCTTCACAGTGCCCCGATTGTTCTTGTCAACCATGCATTAACGGGTAATTCAAATGTTACCGGCGATGGTGGGTGGTGGTCTGCGCTTATTGGAGAAGGTAAGTGTATCGACACGAACAAATACACTATCCTTTCGTTCAATATTCCTGGTAATGGCCATGACAAGTTTGTCATCGATAACTATAAAGATTTTGTGGCAGGCGATATGGCCCGTATTTTTCTTTTAGGATTGGAGCAACTGGAGATTAAAAGGCTTTACGCAATAATCGGTGGTTCATTGGGTGGTGGAATCGCCTGGGAAATGGCAGCACTTAACCCAAGAATTACAGAACATTTGATTCCTGTTGCCTCCGATTGGAAATCTACCGACTGGCTAATAGCCAATTGCCAAATTCAAGAACAGTTTTTGGTCAATTCTAAACAACCGGTTCATGATGCCCGTATGCATGCAATGCTTTGTTATAGAACACCTGAATCATTCAAGGAGCGTTTTAAACGAAGTACCAATGAAGAATTACAGGTTTTCAATGTTGAAAGTTGGTTAATGCATCACGGCGAAAAGCTTCAAGAGCGTTTTCAACTCTCGGCGTATAAGTTGATGAACCAGCTTTTGAAGACCATCGATATTATGAGAAATGGCGATAAGAACTTTATCGACCTTCAAAATAGCGATACCAATATACACATCATTGGGGTCGATTCTGACCTGTTCTTTACAGCTAAAGAAAATAAAGAAACGTATAAGCAATTGGCTCAAGCCAATAGTAATGTAACCTATGGCGAAGTTCATTCTTTGCACGGCCACGATGCATTTTTAATCGAATTCGATCAAATGGAGCAGCTGTTGGATCCCATTTTTAGGAGAAACGGCAAGTCTAATAGGTTAAAAGTACTCAAGTTTGGGGGTAAATCGTTGGCTAATGGCGAAGGTCTAGGCCGCGTTTTAGATATCATCACCAAAAAGGTAAACGATGGTGAAAATATAGCCGTTATTCTATCGGCTCGAGGTAAGGCCACCGACCAGCTTGAAAATTTACTTGACAAAGCAGCTTCAGGACAAAACTATCATAAAGATTTTGAGGCCTTTGAAAAATACCAACAGCATACGTTTAAGAATGTCAATCTTTCCAATGAATTAAAAGAATTGGCGAAGCTGTTGGAAGGTGTGTCCCTTTTAGGTGATTACAGCTTGAAAATCAAGGATCAGGCTTTGTCTTTTGGGGAGCTTATTTCTGCAAAATTGGTAACAAAGCTCTTGATAGGCAGAGGCATTTCAGCTGAGTTTCTAGATTCAAGAACTGTATTGAAAACAGATTCAAACTTTGGGGATGCAGCCGTGAACGAAGCGCAATCAAAAGAGAATGTATTGCGACATTTTGCGCATTTGGAGAAGCAGACGGTTCCGGTTATTACTGGCTTCATTGCTTCTGACGATAAAGGTGATACAACTACTTTAGGGAGAAATGGTAGTAATTATTCTGCTGCCTTGTTCGCTAATTTTTTAAACGCTGATGAGCTTCAAAACTACACCCATGTAGATGGTATTTTTACGGCAAACCCTGATTTGGTTTCCGATGCAAAGCGCATTGCCAATCTTAGTTATGGTGAGGCGAATGAACTCGCGAATTTTGGTGCGACCATTTTGCATGCCAAGACAATCATCCCATTAATTGAAAAGAACATTCCGCTACGCATTTTAAATACCTTCAATGATGATAACGAGGGTACTTTGATCAGTGCAAAAAGCGAGAAAGGAGGTATTAAATCATTATCCGTCATCGAAAATGTTTCCCTTATTAATTTAGAAGGTAGGGGCCTCTTGGGCAAAGTGGGTATCGATGCGAGAATATTCAGGTCGTTGGAGCAAAACAATATTAGTGTCAGTATTGTATCTCAGGGCTCTTCTGAACGGGGTATCGGTCTAGTAGTTGATTCGAACAAGGCGCAAAGGGCCAAAAAGGCTTTGGATGCCGAATTCGCAGGCGACTATGAGACCCGAGATATCAACATGATTACGGTTCAAAACGAAGTTTCGGTCATATCGGTGGTCGGTCAAGATTTGAGCACCTTTCACCGCCCGTTCAATGCCTTGATAAAGAATCAAGTGGTTCCGTTACTGTTTAACAATACTGTATCGGGGAAAAATGTGAGTTTGGTCGTGAAAAAATCAGATTTGCATAAGGCCATTAACGTCATGCACGGCCAGATTTTCGGAATCAGCAAAAAGGTGAATTTGGCCATCTTCGGTCATGGTAATGTTGGCGGAACATTGATTGGTCAAATTCTGCGGTCTAAAAAAACCATCGAAAAGCGCAAGGGTATTGACCTCAATGTATTTGCCGTAGCCAATTCACGAAAAGTATTGCTAGAGCGTAAGGGAATACCTAAAACTTGGAAAACGGCTTTAGAGGAAAAAGGAGTGTCTTATACCTATGCCGATGTTATCGACTATGCCAAGAGAAACCATCTTGAAAACTTAATTGCTGTAGATAACACAGCCAATGAAGACTTTGTGGCCAATTATTTTGAATTTGTCGAGAATGGTTTCGATTTGGTATCGTCGAACAAAATTGCCAATACATTAGGGTTTGATTTTTATCAACTTCTACGGGAAGAACTAGGTAAGCACCAAAAGCAATACCTCTATGAAACTAACGTAGGGGCCGGTCTTCCATTGATTGATACTATTAAACTATTGCATCTTTCGGGTGAGAACATCACCCAAATAAAAGGGGTGTTTTCAGGGTCGCTGAGTTATATTTTTAATACGTTCTCAGAATCTGATAAACCGTTTTCCGCTATTTTACTAGATGCGATGAAGAAAGGTTTTACAGAGCCCGATGCGCGTGAAGATTTATCGGGTAATGATGTTGGTAGAAAACTTTTGATTTTAGCCAGAGAACTAGATTTGAGCAATGAATTTTCCGATATCAGTATTAATAATCTTATTCCCGAAGATTTAAGGGAAGGCTCGGTGGATGATTTTCTTGAAAATTTAGATGTCCTGGATGCTAAGTTTAGCGAAATAAAGAAAAACCAAAAACCAGGACATGTTTTGCGTTATGTTGGTGATCTGCATGGTGACCTTCAAAAAGAAAAGGGAATTTTGGAAGTGAAATTGGTTTCCGTGCCTAAAGAAAGCGCTCTAGGTCAGGTAAAAGGTTCCGATTCGATCATTGAAATTTATACGGAGTCGTATGGCAAAAACCCCTTAGTCATACAAGGTGCCGGCGCAGGTGCTGCGGTGACCGCCAGGGGTGTTTTTGGAGATATTTTAAGAATTGCCGAGAAAGGATAGAGTGTAGGAGTTTTGAGTCAAAACTTCTTGGCTAAGAAGTGATTTTGACGAAACGCCATTCATCCGCAAAAAAGAAAAGAAACAAATAAGAAGAAATGAGTAATACTAAATTCGAAACGAAAGCGATAAGAACCCAATTGAACAGGTCTGAAAACCTTGAGCATTCCGTGCCAATGTACGTAACCTCAAGTTTTGTTTTTGAAGATGCAGAAGATATGAGGGCTTCATTCGCTGAAGAAAAAGAACGAAATATCTATTCTCGTTATTCCAACCCCAACTCATCAGAATTTATAGAAAAGGTATGTTTGATGGAGGGAGCGGAAGATGGTTTTGCGTTCGCATCGGGCATGGCCGCTGTTTTTTCGACTTTGGCCGCCTTGCTGAACAGCGGAGACCATGTGATTTCTTCAAGAAGTATTTTTGGTTCTACGCATTCTCTTTTTAATAATTTCTTTCCGAAGTGGAATATTGGCCATTCTTATTTTAAATGCGGTGAAGAAGATAAAATTGAGGGATTGATTACGCCGAACACCAAGATTCTCTATGCGGAAACCCCAACCAACCCTGGGGTAGATGTTTTAGATTTGGAATATTTGGGTAAAATCGCCAAAAAGCATCAGTTAATATTAATAATCGATAACTGTTTTGCTTCCCCCTATTTGCAACAGCCGATTAAGTTTGGTGCCGATTTGGTGATTCACTCCGGTACCAAATTGATGGATGGTCAGGGTCGTGTATTGGCAGGTATTACCGTGGGTAGTAAAGAATTGGTCGATAAGGTATATCGTTTTTCTAGAATTACAGGTCCGGCTTTGTCCCCATTTAATGCATGGGTGCTTTCAAAAAGCTTAGAGACCTTAGCGGTTCGAGTTGATAGGCACTGCGAGAATGCTTTAAAATTGGCCGAGTTCTTAGAGGGGCATGAAAAAGTGAATTGGGTAAGGTATCCGTTCTTAAAATCGCACCCTAAGCATGAGGTTGCTAAAAAACAGATGAAGGCGGGTGGTTGTGTCGTGGCATTTGAGGTCAAGGGTGGCCTTGAAGCGGGCCAGAAGTTCTTTAACTCTATAAAAATGCTATCTCTATCTGCCAATCTAGGTGACTCAAGAAGTATTGTGACGCACCCTGCTTCAACAACGCATAGTAAGCTGTCGGTAGAAGAAAGAGCAGAAACGGGTATAACCGATGGAACCGTACGTGTATCGGTCGGTTTGGAACATATCGATGATATTATTGCCGATATTCAACAAGCCTTGGGCTAATCTAGTTTTTTTGCACGGCAATCATCATATGGGGGCTGAAGGGTAGTAGGTATTCGTCGTTTTCGGTAATGGCAACCAGCTCTTGAAGGGTTTTCTTGTTTTTGCCGTGCAACATACTTGAAAAATAATCTTTGTCGAGCCATGCCATTCCCTCTACGGCATGTAGGTTTAAAAACTTTAGGTCAGCCGATGAGAACTCTTTTTTCAGTTCGTCAGGTCGATGGTAATATGCTTCCGCCAAGAGACCCGGAAAATTTTTTGGCGGATTGTGAATGCTTTTGGTGAGCTCTTCTTTGCACATTTTAAAGAAACTTTGGTCATGTATGAATCCGTTTAAGAGGCCCACTAGTGTAGAAGCCGTATAATTGATGGCGAAGCCTAAAATGATTCCTCCGGGTTTCAGCACCCTTTTAGCTTCCATTATGGTTTGAATGCGGTCTTCATGTTTCTGAAGATGGTACAAGGGCCCGTGTAGAATGACCATGTCGGCGAACCCGTTTTTGATATCCAGTTTTCTCGATTCCCCAGAAATTACTGTAAATGGGTTTTCTAATTTCTTCGCCCTTTTATTGGCTAACTTGAGGTGTTTCGGTACGGGCTCGATTAAATACAGTTGATGATTTAATTCAGCCAACCACTCAGAATACTTTCCCGTACCCCCGCCAACATCTATAATCGTTTGTTCTCTAGATTCTAGGTACTTGGTGATAAGATCTTTAATTCTTTCGAATTCGAAAATTCCCATACCTTTTTCCAATCGGGTCTCTTCGCTAGCTTCATTGTAAAAAGACTCAATTTTGTTACTTATCAATTGACGTTTTTGATTTTTGCTCATGTAGTCGCTTCGTGGGTGAATAGATTTACGGGTAGGTTACTTATCGGCCAAATGTTTTGATTGTATTTCGGTAGCCACTTCATGCGCGATGGTCACTAATAATTCGGCAAACTCAGCAACGCCTTCCAAGGCATCTTCTAGATAGATGTATTTGCCCTGAAGTTGATTGGAATCTGGTTGGTAGAAATGCTCCATACCTTGGTCATATTCGGCCGTAATGTACTGGTCATAAAAAGTGTTATAGTCTTCAATGGTCTGCAGAAAATTTTGATGTACCGTATTGAAACGCGTCACCTTTTTAAAGATTTCAATATCAACATCTTTCAATAGACCGCTTTGAACAAATGAGTTGATGATGGGCACCTTCCAGTAATCACCATAAAGTATGGTCTTGACAGGAATTTTCTTTTGTCCTATCAAACTGTCTGACTGTTTGTCTAAATTCAAGAAGAACTGAACAAAGCCTTTTTCGTTTTCTCTTTTTCCCGATTCGTAGAATGCATTAAGATCCTCATAAATGGCTGTGTAGATTTCCCTTTTTTTTCTTTCTTCCGTTTTACTTTCTTGGTAATTATTAAGCCAAAAGGCCAAGAAGACACCAACAAAAACAACCAGAAATTCAAAGAAATATCTATACAACTGCGGTAAATATTTTCGATAGGCAACAAACTTTTGACCCATGGTTTGTGGTTATAGCGATTGTTTCAAAACTACTAATTAATGTTTTTACTTGTTTCTGAATCTACATCCCTAAGACAAAAAAGTAATACTTGGTAGATAAAGGTCTCTACGATGTAAATCTTAATTTTCTGTATCTTCGCCCTATGCTCTCTAAAAAGACAAAATACGGTCTCAAAGCATTGACCTACCTCGCTTCGCAAAAAGATAAGGCGCCAGTTCAGATTTCTGAAATAGCCAAATGCGAGAATATCTCGCAGAAATTTTTGGAGAGTATTTTACTTTCCCTGCGAAAAAGCGGTTTTTTGGGTTCTAAAAAAGGTAAGGGGGGTGGATACTATCTTATAAAAGACCCGAATGAAGTGCTGATGACCGATGTAATGCGCGTTCTTGAAGGCCCTATATCTATGGTGCCTTGTGTCAGTTTGAACTTTTATGAAAAGTGTGCCGATTGCCGAGATGAAGCTACTTGCTCGGTAAACAAACTTATGCTGAAGGTAAGGGACGCTAATTTAGAGGTGTATCGAAACAATACCCTGGCAGACCTAATCATCTAATTTAATTGGTGTCCAGACGCTTACGAGTGATCGAATAATTCTCAATAAAAAGGATGGTATGTTAATAATCTACTAAATCTATAGGGTAATTGTAATTTCTGGGCAGGTTATGCGTCTAATTAGACATATTTGTCTTATTTTTGTTTACTCTATTAAATTGATAGGATAATAAGATTATGATTGTAGATCAGCTTACTGTGGATTCTAAAAATGAAAAAACCACTTTCCGTAAAGACAAAGCATCGGAGAGCCCTAAGAGAAGTATCGTAAAGTCTATTAGTTGGAGGATTGTTGGAACCATAGATACCATTATTATTTCTTGGATAGTGACCGGCACGTTAACATTGGCCTTCTCTATCGGTTTAATAGAATTGGTAACCAAAATGGTACTATACTTTTTCCACGAGCGAATTTGGAACAAAATATCTTGGGGTAAATAAATTTAAGAAATGAGTTTTTCAGAAGAATTGATTCAAGAACAAAACAAGAAGTTTGAAGGGGCCAGCCCTCAAGAGATAATAGCATGGGCCATTGAAAATGCCAAAAATGCGGTGGTGACCACCAACTTTAGGCCTTATGAGGTGAACATTCTTCATGCCGTTACACAAGTAAAGGCCGATATACCGGTTATTTGGTGCGATACGGGTTATAACACGCCCAACACCTATCGCCATGCCGAAGAGCTAATCGAGCGTTTGGGGCTTCAAATAGATTTGTATGTGCCTCAACAGACAACCGCTCATAGAGATGTGGTTATGGGTATTCCGCAAATAGACGACCCAAGGCATGCTATATTCACTGAGCAGGTGAAATTAGAGCCTTTTAGAAGAGCTATGGAGGCCCATCAACCAGATGTTTGGTTTACCAACTTGAGAAAAGGGCAAACTGCACTTAGAGATTCTTTAGATGTTTTGAGCCTTAGCAAAGATGGTGTTTTGAAGGTGGGTCCTTTTTATCATTATAGTGATGCGGAGCTCGATGCTTATTTGGCCGAACACGAATTACCGAACGAACATAAATATTTTGATCCTACGAAGGTTTTGGAGAACCGTGAATGTGGATTGCATACCTAATTGACAATTATGAACTCCAACTAAGTTGGATTTAAAAGAATTACAAACTTGGAAACAGTTACTAAAGAACAAATTACCGATACGGCACTTTTAGGTGCGACAGGAGATGTGTCAAACGCATTGGAAAATGAGGCCATTTATATTATTAGGGAAGTAGCCGCACAATTTGAAAGACCTGTATTGTTATTCTCAGGTGGTAAAGATTCCATCACATTGGTGAGATTGGCGCAGAAGGCTTTTTGGCCGGCGAAAATACCTTTTCCTCTAATGCACATTGATACAGGGCATAACTTTCCTGAAACCATCATATTTAGAGATCGTTTGGTAGAAGAATTAGGCTTAGAGTTAATTGTGCGTAATGTACAAGATTCTATCGATCAAGGTAAAGTGAAAGAAGAAACTGGTAAATATGCCAGTAGAAATATGTTGCAGACCACTACTTTGTTAGATGCCATTGAAGAATTCAAGTTTGATGCCTGTATTGGGGGTGCCCGTAGAGACGAAGAAAAAGCACGTGCTAAGGAAAGAATTTTTTCGGTTCGCGATGATTTTGGTCAGTGGGACGAGAAAAACCAGCGCCCTGAGTTGTTCGATATGTTGAACGGCCAAATTGAATTAGGGCAGAACGTTCGTGTATTCCCGATCAGTAACTGGACCGAGCTGGATGTGTGGAGCTATATTGAAGCAGAGAATATCGAAATACCGTCTATTTATTTTGCACACAAGCGCAAGACGTTCTTAAGAGACGGTCTTATCTGGTCTGCTGAAGATGAGGTAGTGTTCAGGGCAGAAGATGAATTGGTAGAAGAGCGTACGGTACGGTTTAGAACTGTTGGCGATATGTCATGTACCGCAGCGGTCGAATCGGAAGCCGATACAATTGCGAAGGTGGTTTCCGAGATTAGGGATTCTTCCATTTCGGAAAGGGGCGCCCGTATTGATGATAAACGATCAGAGGCAGCCATGGAGAAGCGCAAGCAACAAGGATATTTTTAGGAAAGTTAATAGTTAAAGTTCTGAGTTAAAAGTGGGGTTGTGAAGATTTTGTGGGCAACTCGAAGCTATTAACCAACAATCATACAAAGATGAAAGTATTAAAATTAGCAACAGCAGGTAGTGTAGATGACGGTAAAAGCACCTTGATCGGGCGTTTATTGTACGATACAAAATCGCTGACAACAGATAAATTAGAAGCTATTGAAAAAACCAGTAAGCAACGTGGTTACGATTACTTGGATTTTTCATTGGCAACTGACGGGCTTGTAGCAGAAAGGGAGCAGGGTATCACCATTGATGTGGCCCACATCTATTTTTCTACAGCTACTAAAAGTTACATTATTGCCGATACTCCAGGTCATGTAGAGTATACCCGTAACATGGTTACCGGTGCTTCTACTTCTCAGGCGGCGATTATTTTGATCGACGCGAGAAAAGGGGTGATCGAGCAAACCTACAGACACTTTTTCATTAATAATATGCTTCGAGTGAAGGATGTTATTGTTGCTATCAATAAGATGGATTTGGTAGATTATTCCGAAGAAACTTTCAATAGCATCAAAGCTGACTTTGAAGAGTTGATGAGCAAAAGGGATTACCAAGAACAAAAAATCACCTTTATTCCCGTAAGCGCCCTTAAAGGTGACAATGTGGTGAACAAATCTGATGCGATGTCTTGGTACGAAGGGCAGACCTTGTTACAGCATTTAGAAGAACTAGATTTAAAGGATATCTATAATACAGGTACGCCAAGATTTCCTGTACAGTATGTTATCAGGCCAAAAACAGATGATTTCCATGATTTCAGAGGTTTTGCCGGAAAAGTTTACGGTGGGGAATTGAGTGTAGGCGATGAAGTAGTGGCTCTACCATCACAAACCCGATCTAGAATCAAGGAAATCTATTTCCACAATCAAAAATTTCAGACGGCTTCAAGAAGGTCTTCTGTAACCATCACTTTAGAAGATGAAATCAATGTGAGTAGAGGTGATATGTTGGTGAAAGTAGGTGATTTGCCTACCATCGACAAGCAATTTACCGCTACCGTTTCTTGGATGGATTCTGATAAGTTGACCCTTGGTAAGAAATATGTGGTGCAACACGGTGTCAATAAGGTGTTGGCCAAAGTTGATAAGATTCATCATAAGATTAGTCCAGATTATTCAGGTATCGATACCGATGTTGATGGTTTAGGCATGAACGATATAGCGCAAGTGTCTTTCAAATTGAACAAGCCCATTTTCTATGATAAATTTAAAGATCATCGTACCAATGGTTCGTTTATTTTGATTGACTCCCAGACCAATAGTACGGTCGGGGCAGGATTTATAGGCTAAAGGTACACTTTTAAAGGTGCTGGTTGTTAAGTGCCTTTGGAGTATGATTTTAGATTTTACCTATTTAGTCTATAGGAAAAATATAATTAAAGAACTGAATTAGTTCATCGAATAAGAAAGAAGAAAAACATGCAGAGTTTTAGAACCGAAATAGAAAACCCAGTAGTAGAGAAAGATATTCTCGAGTTGGAAAGAAAGATTAAACTCTTTCATGATGGCAAGGTAGATGAGGAGAAATTCCGAAGTCTTCGTTTGGCTAGAGGGGTATACGGTCAGCGTCAACCCGGCGTTCAAATGATTCGTATCAAACTTCCTTACGGTAAGGTTACCTCAAAGCAGCTAAAGCGTATCTGCGATGTTTCCGATGAGTACTCTACAGGCAGATTGCACATTACTACTCGCCAAGATATTCAAATTCACTATGTTGATTTGAATAGAACACCAGAATTATGGGCAGAACTAGAGAAAGATAATGTTACACTTCGTGAAGCCTGCGGTAATACGGTAAGAAACGTTACAGCTAGTGAAACGGCGGGTATCGATGTTGATGAGCCTTTCGATGTTTCGCCTTATGCCCATGCCTTGTTCCAATATTTTTTACGTAACCCTATCAGTCAAGAAATGGGCCGTAAGTTCAAGGTTTCTTTTTCTTCGAGCGATGCCGATACAGGCTTGTCTTACATGCATGATTTAGGCTTTATTGCGAAAATTCAAGATGGGGTTAAAGGTTTTAAAGTGATGTTGGGTGGCGGACTCGGTTCTCAACCGCGTCATGCAGACGTACTTTTTGAATTTTTAGAAAGTGATAAAATCATTCCTTTAATGGATGGTGTTGTTCGAGTTTTCGACCGATACGGAGAGCGTAAGAGCAGGGCCAAGGCTCGTATGAAGTTCTTGATTAAAGATGTAGGTCTTGATGGTTTTAAGGAGCTATTGGAAGCCGAGCAGAAAGCAGTTCCTCATCAGTCGTATCCTATCGACGCAGAAGCTTATCCGCAAGTAAAAATTGCCGATGCCCAACCAAAAGAGGTAGAGATTGAAGATAAAGAGGCTTTTGAAGCTTGGAAATCGACCAATATCGTTCCTCAAAAACAAGAAGGTTTTGTTGCCATAGGTATCAAAGTACTTTTAGGCGATTGGTACACCGACAAAGCTAGACTTTTGGCTGATTTGGTCAGCGAATATGCTGCCGGTGAAATACGATTAAGCTTACGTCAAAATATTTTGATTCCCCATGTGAGGGAAGAGTTAATACCATTTTTCTACAAAGCGCTATCTAAGTTAGGATTTGCAGAAGCTGGTTATAACAGAGCTTTGGATATCACCGCCTGCCCAGGTACAGATACTTGTAATCTTGGTATAGCCAGTAGTACTGGTATTGCCGAAGAACTTGAAAGAGTAATCAAGGCTGATTATCCGCAATACATATCCAACCCTGATGTGGTTATTAAAATTAGTGGTTGTATGAATGCCTGTGGTCAGCACAACATGGCGCATATCGGTTTTCAAGGTATGAGTGTTCGTACGAAAGATAAATTGGTAGCGCCTGCATTGCAAGTGCTACTCGGAGGAGGTAACGATGGAAACGGAAATGGTCGTTTTGCCGATAAAGTGGTGAAGATACCGAGTAAGCGTGGTCCAGAGGCTTTACGATTGATTTTAGACGATTATGATGCCAATGGAAACGGACAATCGTATGCCGATTACTATCAAGAAAAAGGACAAATGTATTTCTACGATTTCTTGACGCCACTTTCCGATGTTACCAATCTAACTGCAGAAGATTTTATTGATTGGGGTAATACAGAACGCTATGAAAAGGCGATTGGTGTAGGTGAATGTGCCGGGGTTGTCATCGATTTGGTAGCTACTTTATTATTTGAAAGTGAAGAGAAAAATCAAAATGCGATTGAGGCTTTGGAAGAAGGTAAATGGGCAGCCAGTATTTACTATTCCTATACATCAATGGTAAATTCGGCGAAAGCCTTATTGACCTCTGAAAAAGCTAAAGTGAATACCCATGCCGGTATCATTAAAGATTTCGATGAGAAGTTCGTAGCTGCCGGTAAGATAGAATTGGGCCGAGGTTTTGAAGATTTGGCACTTCAATTAAATAGAAATGAGCCTACTGAGGAATTCGCCAAAAGTTATTTGGCCGATTCTCAAGAGTTTTTGAAAACTGTAGAGGCTTACAGAAAACAAGAATTGGCAGAAGCCTAATACGAATGGAATTTAAAACGACCACATATCATCAACCTAAATATTTCGGCGACAATGGTAAGCTTACCATCGTCGGTGCTGGCCCTGGTGATCTTGAGTTGATTACCGTTAAGGCCATCAAGGCCTTGAAAACGGCTCATGTGGTCTTGTACGATGCCTTGGTAGCTACCGAGCTACTTGACTATGCCCCTAATGCCGAGCATGTGTTCGTGGGTAAGCGTAAAGGATGTTACGCCTATCAGCAAGAGCAAATCAATGATTTGATTGTCGGCCGTGCCAAGCAAGGTATGCATGTGGTACGACTAAAAGGCGGCGACCCATTTGTTTTTGGTCGCGGTGCCGAGGAAATGGAATTTGCGGCTGAACATGGTGTGGAGGTAGCAATGGTACCAGGGGTATCATCTTGTTTGTCGGTTCCGGCATCACAACATATTCCAGTGACCAAAAGAGGGGCCGCCGAAAGTTTTTGGGTGATTACGGGTACTACCAAAGAGCATAAATTGTCAAACGATGTTGCCTTGGCAGCCAAGAGCAGCGCTACAGTTGTTATTTTGATGGGAATGTCAAAATTAGGACAGATTGTTGAGCTCTTTAAAAAGGAAAATAAAGCCGAGACCCCGATTGCAATTATTCAAAATGGTACACGCCCAGATGAGAAAATGGCCGTTGCCACTATCGATACGATTGAAAAGGAAGTAAAAGAAAAAGAATTGACCAATCCTGCCATCATTATTATTGGTGAGGTAGTCAACCATCGGATGCAAATGTGGGAACTGGTCAAAAGAAATGAATTTGAGTTAAGTTAAGCGATATGATAAAAACTGATGTATTAATAATTGGCGCAGGGCCAACAGGTCTATTTACAGTATTTGAAGCCGGGTTGTTGAAATTGAAATGTCATTTGATAGATGCGTTGCCACAACCAGGCGGTCAATGTTCGGAAATATATCCTAAGAAACCAATTTATGATATTCCGGCATTTCCTGAGATTTTGGCAGGTAAACTGGTCGACAACCTAATGGAGCAAATAAAGCCGTTCGAGCCAGGTTTTACCCTAGGTGAGCGTGCCGAGAAATTAGATAAGCAAGAAGACGGTTCTTTTATCGTAACTACCAATAAAGGTACACAACATCATGCGCCTGTAGTGGTTATTGCCGGTGGTCTTGGTTCTTTCGAGCCTAGAAAGCCGCCTATTTCGAACATAGGCGATTTTGAAGATAAAGGTGTGGCTTACATGGTAAAAGACCCTGAAGTATATCGCAATAAAAAAGTGGTGATTGCAGGTGGTGGTGACTCAGCGTTGGATTGGGCTATTTTCTTGGCCGATGTCGCCTCAGAGGTGTCATTGGTTCATAGAAGAAACGAATTCCGTGGTGCTCTTGATTCTGTTGAAAAAGCTTCAGAATTGGCCAAATTGGGTAAAATTAAACTGTTTACCGAAGCGGAAGTTAAAAGACTGTATGGAGACGACCATTTAGAGGCGGTAGTAATTAAGCACAATGATTCTGAAAAAGGAGAAACCTATGTAGAGGTTGATAATTTCATTCCATTGTTCGGGTTGTCGCCAAAATTAGGTCCTATAGGTGATTGGGGTCTTGAAATCGAGCGTAACGCCATTAAAGTGAACAACGCAAAAGATTATCAAACCAATATACCCGGTGTTTTCGCTATCGGTGATGTGAATACATATGAAGGTAAGTTGAAACTGATTTTATCCGGTTTCCACGAAGCGGCCGTCATGTGTCAATATGCCTATCAAATCATTAATCCTGGTAAGAGATTTGTAATGAAATATACCACGGTAGGTGGTGTTGAAGGATTTGATGGTTCTAAAAAAGTTGCTAAGAAAGAGGTGGTGCAAAGCATCTCTTAAGCAAATCGATTCTTAGTTCATTTATATGTTAGAAATGGTTTCAAAACCTTCTCGGGCGAAAGGCTTCGAGGAGGTTTTGTTCCATTGTCAAAAAAGTTGAGGTTTATTTGTTTTTGGCGCGGCCTTGACGTTACTTTGCAGCCGTTCATTTAAACACTGAAGTCGTTATCAAGAAAGGCGGAGGGAATAGACCCGGTGAAGCCTTGGCAACCCTTTTCCCATAAAGAAGGTGCTACATTCTATCCTCAAAAGTAGGGCAGATAACAGAAGGGCGTTCGTCCCCATTCTTTTTCCTTGCTTGATATTGATTTTGAACTACCCTGAGGTGTAACCTTGATGGAGTGTTTTTTTTGCGTCCTTTTTTGAAATAGATTAAAAGAGATGAAAGATATTAGGCAAATATTGCAAGAGCGAATTTTAGTTTTGGATGGTGCCATGGGTACCATGCTGCAACGCTATAAATTCACTGAAGAAGATTTTAGAGGGGAGAGATTCAAAGATTGGGAACATCCGTTACAGGGTAATAACGACTTGCTTTCCTTGACCCAACCAGAGGCTATAGCCGAGGTACATAGAAAATATTTTGCTGCCGGTGCCGATATAGTCGAAACGAACACATTTTCAGGCACAACGATTGCGATGGCCGATTACCATATGGAGGATTTGGTGTACGAGCTCAATTATGAATCGGCTCGAATCGCTAAAAAGGTTGCCGATGAGTTTACGACCAAAGAACCTAACAAGCCACGTTTTGTAGCCGGTAGTATCGGCCCGACCAATAAAACGGCAAGCATGAGCCCAGATGTAAACGATCCGGGTTTTAGGGCCATCTCTTTTGATGAACTTCGTATTGCCTATAAACAGCAGGTAGAGGCCTTATTGGATGGAGGGTCGGACATACTTTTGGTAGAGACTATTTTCGATACACTGAACGCCAAAGCGGCCCTTTTTGCCATTGAAGAGGTGAAAGAAGAAAGAAATATAGACCCACCCGTCATGGTCAGTGGTACGATAACAGATGCTTCCGGAAGAACGCTTTCGGGGCAAACAGCTGAAGCATTTCTGATATCGATATCCCATATTCCCATTTTATCGGTCGGTTTTAATTGTGCACTTGGTGCTAATCAATTGGTGCCTCATTTAGAGGTATTATCGTCCAGAACCGATTATGCCGTTTCTGCACACCCAAATGCGGGTTTGCCAAATGCATTTGGTGAATATGACGAAACCCCGGAGCAGATGGCGGCACAAATCAAGGAATATGTTGAAAAGGGACTGGTAAATATTGTAGGCGGTTGTTGTGGTACTACTCCTGAGCATATTACGGCCATTGCAGATTTGGTAAAGGCTTATACTCCAAGGAATGTTTTAGTCGGATAGATAGTTGACGTTGCTCGTTTTTCGTTCATCGTTGTGCGTGTTTCAGAATATGCAATGATTAGTTGAAATTAAAAATGGACTATAAGGAATTAGATGTCTGGTTGAAGGCAAGGGAATTGGTTAAGAAAATTTACATTTTGACCACATCTTTTCCTAATGAAGAACAGTATGGGCTGACCTCTCAGATAAGAAGGTCTTCTATTTCAATGTCGTCTAATATAGCCGAGGGATGTGGAAGACAAACGGCAAAGGAAACCATCTATTTTTTACATATAGCCAGAGGGTCGCTTTTTGAATTGGAAACGCAGGTCATTTTGGCTGATGATTTAGGATATACTACTACGAATGCCGTAGATACTTTAAAAGAAATAGAAAGAGTAAAAATGTTGCTAAATGGCTTTATTAATTACCATAAAAAATTATGAGTAGCGAACAACGACCAACCAGTAACGAGAAACGATTATTGCGTTTGAGTGGGCTGGAACCCCTTGTCATCACCCCCGATAGTAATTTTATCAATGTGGGCGAGCGTACAAATGTCGCGGGGTCGAGAAAATTTTTACGCTTGGTTAAAGAAGAGAAATTTGATGAAGCGCTAGATATTGCCCGCGAACAGGTGGAAGGTGGTGCCCAGATTATTGACATCAATATGGACGATGGTCTTATTGATGGAAAAGAAGCCATGGTCAAATTTCTTAATTTGGTTATCTCAGAGCCTGATATCGCCCGGGTGCCTATAATGATCGATAGTTCTAAATGGGAAATCATTGAGGCCGGTCTGCAAGTCGTTCAGGGCAAATCGGTAGTGAATTCCATTAGCTTAAAGGAAGGTAAGGAAGAGTTCGTTCATCATGCCAAGCTGATCAAGAGGTATGGGGCAGCCGTAATCGTCATGGCTTTTGATGAGGTAGGCCAGGCAGATACTTATGATCGGCGTATTGAGATTTGCCAAAGGTCGTACGATATTTTAGTGAACGAAGTGAATTTTCCGCCGGAAGATATCATCTTCGATTTAAATATTTTTCCCGTTGCCACGGGTATGGAAGAGCACAAACTCAACGCTATTGATTTTATCGAGGCCGCCCGTTGGGTTCGTGAAAATTTACCTTATGCCAGCGTAAGCGGTGGGGTAAGCAACGTGTCATTTTCCTTTCGAGGTAACAACCCCGTTCGAGAGGCTATGCACTCCGTATTTCTTTACCATGCGATAAAGGCAGGTATGAATATGGGTATCGTCAACCCGAGTATGTTAGAGGTATACGATGATATTCCCAAAGATTTGTTGGAAAAGGTTGAAGATGTTATTCTTAACCGAAGGGATGATGCTACAGAACGCCTATTGGAATTTGCCGAAACCGTAGTAGGCAAAGCCAAAGAAAGTAAGGTCGATTTGTCATGGAGAGAAGATTCATTGCAAGATAGGATCACTAGGGCCTTGGTGAAAGGTATTGATCAGTACATTCTTGAAGATGTCGAAGAGGCACGATTAGCCTCTAAAAGGCCCATTGAAGTAATTGAAGGTCATTTGATGACCGGTATGAATGTCGTAGGCGACCTTTTCGGAAGCGGTAAGATGTTCTTGCCACAGGTGGTAAAATCTGCAAGGGTAATGAAGAAGGCCGTAGCTTATTTATTGCCTTTTATTGAGGAAGAAAAGTTGCAAAACCCAGATGGGGCAGAAGATAAAGGCAATGGTAAAATACTTCTCGCAACCGTAAAGGGTGATGTTCATGATATCGGAAAGAATATCGTGAGCGTAGTTTTGGCCTGTAACAATTACGAGATTGTAGATTTAGGAGTGATGGTGCCTCCTGAAAAAATTCTGGAAACCGCAATTCAGGAAAAGGTAGATATAATTGGTCTAAGTGGTTTGATTACACCTAGCTTAGATGAGATGGTGCACTTGGCCAAAGAAATGGAACGAAAGAACTTTTCAGTGCCTTTATTGATCGGTGGTGCTACCACGAGTAAGGCACATACGGCCGTAAAAATAGACCCACAGTACAAGCACTCGGTAGTGCATGTAAATGATGCCTCTAGGGCAGTTACTGTGGTTGGCGATTTACTTCAAGAAGAAACATCACAAACGTATAAGTATAATATTAAAAAGGATTATGATGAGTTTAGGGTCAAATTCTTGAACCGTTCGCAGCATAAAGAATACAAGAGTCTAGAACAAGCCAGAAAGAACAAGTTTCAGATTGATTGGGAAACCTCTGAAATCGTAAGGCCCAAGAAACTAGGAATAGAGGTGATTGAAGAAATGGATTTGGAAAAGTTGGTACCCTATATCGACTGGACCCCATTTTTCAGAAGTTGGGAACTTCACGGCAGGTATCCTGATATTCTAACGGATAAGGTGGTGGGTGTGCAGGCTACCGACCTTTTTGCCGATGCCCAAAAAATGCTAAAGGATGTTTTGGTAAACAAAAAGCTTACCGGAAAGGGAGTTTTCGGGTTATTCCCGGCCAACACCCTTGCCAATGAAGATGACATTAAGGTTGAAGTTGAGGGTAATGATTTTATTTTTAGAACCCTAAGGCAGCAACTAAAGCGTAGGGAAGGAGTGCCCGATTACGCCTTGGCAGATTTTATTGCTCCTGAAACCTCGGGAAGACAAGACTATATGGGCTGTTTTTGCGTCACCACCGGCTTTGGTACAGACGAACTTTCGAATCAATACGTAAAAGATTTAGATGATTATAATTCCATTATGATCAAGGCCATTTCAGATCGCTTGGCGGAAGCTTTTGCCGAGTATCTTCATGAGAGAGTACGAAAGGAATATTGGGGCTATGCGGCTGAAGAACGTTTGGATAATGAGGCTTTGATAGATGAGAAATATAAGGGTATACGTCCTGCTCCCGGCTATCCAGCTTGCCCTGATCACTTAGAAAAATTAACCATTTGGGAGGTCTTGAAAGTTGAAGAGCAAATCGGGGTCACCTTAACCGATAGTTTGGCCATGTGGCCCGCAGGTTCTGTTAGTGGGTATTATTTTGGCAATGCCGAGGCCAGGTATTTCGGACTTGGAAAAATTAAAAAAGATCAGGTGAAGAATTTTGCCGAGCGAAAAAATATTGCTTTCGAAGAAGCTGCTAAATGGTTGGCACCTAATATAGCTGATGATTAAGATGAAAAAGTTTATAGAACTGCATTTAGGAAGTCATGTAATCAGTCATGGGTATGACGATAATAATATAGAGATTGAAGAATCTGTAACAGTAGAAGGGTTTTCTAAAAAGCTGGTATCCGTGGATAGGATAAAATCCTTAAGCGAAAAATTTATTTTGACCGATTATTTAGATGGCCGTTGGATTTATTGGGAATACCAAGAAAATTACGATGAGGTGAAGGCCTTATTACTCAATTTATAAAAATCAACAAGCCGAAGTTAAAACTGAAGAATGAAAATTACCGACCATATTAAAAATGCAAAAGGGGAAACTTTGTTTTCTTTTGAAATAGTACCGCCGGTCAAGGGCAGAAATATTCAAGAGCTCTACAATAATATTGACCCTTTAATGGAGTTTAAACCACCTTTTATTGATGTTACCACCTCTCGCGAAGAGTTTGTCTATCGTGAAAAAGACGGCTTACTTGAAAAACAGGTAACTCGTATGAGACCCGGTACAGTTGGTATTTGCGCCTCTTTACAGCATAAATATGGTGTAGATACGGTGCCTCATGTACTCTGTGGCGGCTTTACCAAAGAAGAGACCGAATACCTCTTAGTTGACTGTCAATATTTAGGTATCGAGAATCTAATGGCCTTAAGGGGAGATGCCCGGAAGGATCAGCAATATTTTGAAGCTACCAAAGGCGGACATGCTTATGCGACCGATTTGGTAGGGCAGATTAAAGATCTCAATTCAGGAAAATATCTTCATGATGATTGTCAAATGGATCACCTACCCGATTTCTGTATTGGAGTGGCGGGTTATCCGGAAAAGCATTTAGAGGCCCCTTCTTTAAAATCAGATCTTAAAAGACTCAAAGAAAAGGTAGATGCCGGTGCGCATTACGTTGTGACCCAAATGTTCTTCGATAATCAGAAATACTTTGAGTTTGTGGAAGCTGCCAAAGCAATGGGAATCAATGTGCCTATTATTCCGGGTATTAAACCAATTGCCGTTAAAAGGCACTTACAGGTATTGCCCCAAGTGTTTAGAATAGATCTTCCTCAAGATTTAATAGATGCTGTTGATGACTGTGCCACCAATAAAGATGTTCGACAAGTAGGTATTGAATGGGCCATTCAACAATCGAAAGAGTTAAAAGAAGCTGGGGTTCCCGTCCTGCACTATTATTCAATGGGCAAGTCAGATAACATCAAGGCTATTGCAAAGGAATTATTTTAAAATACAGGCGGCCCAAGAGGGGCCGCTTTCTTTTTTATGTTTCCTGCTTTGAATATCGGTCGAGCTGTTTACCTTTGCCTGCCATGAACCTGAGGGTATTTGCAATTCTTTTTTTTATCGCTGTTTTTGGTCGTTCCCAAGAGGGAAAGCCTTCTCATAGTTATACGTTTGATGCGAATGCTTTTTATGGTTCTATTTTGCTGCACAACCCTGATATTTCGCATCTGATTACCGAACATCCATCGGGTGTAATATTGGGTTACAACCGAAAAACTTTTGGTTTGGAAGAGTGGCAGCAGTACTACAACTACCCCGATTTAGGTGCCTCTTTAATCTATCAAGATTCACATAATGAAACTCTGGGTGATGCGTACGGTCTGTATGCACATTTCAATTTTTATTTCTTTAAAAGAAATTTACAGTTTAGAATTGGTCAAGGCTTGGCCTATGCTACCAACCCTTACGACCGTGAGACCAATTTTAGAAACAATGCGTATGGCTCTCGATTTTTGAGCTCTACCTTTATGATGTTCAATTACCATAAAGAACATCTTTATAAGAATCTAGGTCTGAAATTAGGCTTGTCAATAGTCCATTACTCAAATGCCAACGTTAAAGCGCCCAATACCTCTACGAACACAATTGCTTTTAATGCAGGGCTGGTATATAGTTTCGACGGCGAGGAGATGGATTATATAAAGAGGGAAAAAGAGAATATTACCGAACCTGTTCGTTATAATTTGGTACTTCGTGGTGGGGTCAATGAAAGTGATAATATTGGCCATGGGCAATACGGTTTCTTTATCTTATCGGGGTATGCCGATAAGCGGTTGGGGCGTAGAAGCGCTATTCAATTGGGTACTGACGTGTTTTTTAGCAACTTTTTAAAGGAGCTGATCGAGTTTCAATCCATTTCATTTCCAGAAAATGATATCGATGCCGACACCGACCACAAGAGGGTGGGTGTCTTTTTAGGACACGAACTCTTTATTAATAAACTATCCATAGGAACCCAATTGGGCTATTATGTCTATTATCCTTATGATTTTGAAGGTAAATTATACAATCGAGTGAGCATCAAAAGATATTTTGGAGACAAAGTCTTTGGGGTGGTAAGCCTCAAATCGCACGGTGCAGCTGCCGAAGCGGTAGAATTTGGTATCGGGGTACGCTTATAAACGGGAGATTTTGAATACAGAAAGGCTACATAAACCGTATAAAAACACCAAGAGGAAAAATCAAGTTGCGAATTGGGTAACGACGCTATTTTTCTTGGTTGTTTTATGTTTCAATCTTGGCTGTAATAATGAATCGGCACCTGATTGTTTGCAAAATTCAGGCGAAATCATTCAAACTGAAATCGTAGTTGATGATTTCATTAAAATTACAGTTTTTGAAAATGTTTCACTAGTATTAAGGTATGGCGAAGAGCAAAAGGTAGAAATAGAAACGGGAGAGTATTTATTAGATGAGGTTTCCGCAACTGTACAAGACGGCCGTTTATTGCTTCGAGATACCAATGACTGTAATTATTTTCGGGAATACGGTCTTACCAAAATCTATGTTACATCACCTAATATCACAGAAATTCGCAGTAGCACCGGTTGGCCCGTTACCAGTGATGGGGTTTTGAGCTATGCCGGTCTTTCATTGATCAGCGAAAGTTTTATCAACCCAGAGTCTGAGACTACCGACGGAGAGTTTGACCTGCAACTAGCAGTGCAAGATTTGAATGTGGTAGTCAACGGGATAGCCTATTTTAAGCTCTCGGGTACTGCCGAAAACCTTAGCCTTAACATAGCGGCGGGAGATTCAAGAATTGAAGCTGAGAATCTCTTGGCTGATGAGGTGATCATTAATCACCGAGGCTCGAATGATATGCTTGTAAATCCACAGGAAAGTATCAGGGGCAGTATTCGAAGCGTGGGTAACGTAATTAGTTTCAATAGGCCTGCTGAAATAGACGTCCAGGAAGATTATAAAGGGAAACTGATTTTCCGCTGATTCTCTTATCTTAGGGTAAGTCTCTAATTCAATTTGTATTCTTGGTGATGAACCCCATCAAAAATATCATCGAACAATTTTTCGCCAAAAAGAAGGTGTTGGGCAAAGAACAAGATTTGATAGGTCTTGCGAAAGCTGATGCTTTGCTCAGTCAATTGGTAAACGACCATAAAGTACCTGGCTTGGCCATTACCGTTCTAAAAAACGGAGAGACCTTCTTTCAAAAGGGCTATGGGTTTATTGACTTGAATACCCGAAATAAGGTAAGCGCAGAAAACACCGTTTTCAGAATTGCCAGTGTTTCAAAACCCGTGGCAGCTACTGCTTTGGCGCATATGGTGAGAGAGAGATTGATAGATTTAGATGCCTCTTTCTATGCTTATGTACCCTACTTTCCTAAAAAGGAATGGGATTTTACCATAAGGCAATTGGCAGGTCACACTGCCGGAATTAGGGGCTACCGGGGTATTGAGTATGGTCTGAACAAAAAGTATGGTATACGAGAAGGAATCGAAGTTTTTAAAGACGATGACCTTCTCTTTGAACCAGGTACCGATTACCTCTACAATAGTTTTGGTTGGGTGCTGATTTCTTTGGCCATGCAGGAAGTGAGCGGAATACCTTTTGAAGATTATGTCTCTGAAAAAGTGTTGCAACCTTTAGGGTTGAACAAGACTTTTGCGCCAAACCTTCACAATGCAGGTTCAGCTCCTTTTCAGGAGGATGAAAACCTACAACTTTCAAAATTCTATTCTAAATGTCTTACCGGTTTTAGGGAAGCAATAGAGGTCAATAATTTCTATAAGCTTGCGGGCGGTGGCTATCTTTCCACTACATCGGATTTGGCCAAATTTGGCCAGGCTTACTTAGATGGTCAAGTGCTAGGCTATGACATCTTAAAACAATTCTTGACCCCGGGTAGCATTAACAAAACTTCTACCTTTTACGGTTTGGGTTGGCAAGTGAGTAGAGATTCTGGAGGTAGAAATTATTATGGCCATGTAGGCAATGGAGTAGGGGGTTATTCTAATTTTTTTGTTTACCCGAAAGAGCAAATGGTGTTTGCTATTCTTACGAATTGTACCGACCCCAAAATTCAAAATACGTTAGACGACGCCATCGAAGCACTACTTTTGGCGTAGACGAATTTTTCTAGAAAAGAAAACGTGTTCTTTTAATTCAAATGCTGATCTAAAAGAAATCTACGCTATTTTGTTTATCTATTTGTTTTTAACTTTAAACAAAAAAGCATATGAAACGTACAATAGTTACAACGGTAATTGCCTTAATGGCTTATTCAAATAGCGTGCTGGCCCAAGAGATTACTTCTTTTCCAGGTATGTGGGGCCATGAGTTTTATCAAGATAAAGATAAATTGACTTGGAAGGAGATTGATAAAATCATGTCTGAAAGTCAAGTCGCTCAAATGGACTGGCAGAAATCAAAAAAGAATCTGTTAGGTGGTGTCATTGCGGGTACTCTTAACTTTGGTTCTGGTATCTGGTTTATTGTAAACGAGGTAGACAACAAACCCGTGACCGGACCTGTAGTTGCTTTTGCCGCTACAGGATTGGTAGGTTCATTTTTTTATCACTCTGCAATGAAGAATAAGAAGAAGGCCATTTTGAACTATAATGATAGCTTGGGAAAAACGACCTCTTTAAAGGTGGTGCCGACCAGTAACGAAAACGGAGTTGGGCTTGCTTTAAAGTTTTAGTGTTTAGGATGTCAACTCTGTAAAAAGACTCTCCAGGTTCTTATTTTTTCTACTTAACTGGAGGGTCTTTAATTGGTTATCATGGGCAAAGTCGAAAACGGCGGGTCTCATGTCTTTTGAAGTAGTAAAAGTGATTTCGTAGACGAAACCACCGGTATTTTTAACCTTCGAAACATTGGGTAGCGCTTGAAGAAACGCCTCTTCAACTCTGTAATCGAACTCGACTTCAATTATTTGCTCCTCTGCTTCCCTTAGTTCAGATAGTTTTTTGTCGGCGACCAATTGACCCTTATTAATAATAAGTACGCGGTCGCATACTGCTTCTACTTCTTTCATGATATGGGTAGATAACAAAATGGTTTTTTCTTTCCCAATTTCCCTAATAAGCTTTCTTATTTCTACTAATTGATTGGGGTCAAGACCTGTTGTCGGTTCATCAAGTATCAGAACCTCTGGATCATGAAGAAGGGCTGCAGCAAGACCCACACGTTGACGATAACCTTTAGATAGCTGTCCGATTTTTTTATGGGCTTCGGGCGATAAGCCTGTTTTAATGATTACCTCTTCTATTCTACCCTTGGCACATTTATAAACATCAGCATTGAAAGACAAATATTCCTTCACATACATTTCTAGGTATAAAGGGTTGTGTTCCGGTAAATACCCAATACTTTTTTGAACGTCTTTTGGTTGCGAGTTTACATCATAAGAATTTACAAGAGCTTCTCCTTCATCTGCCTTATGATAGGTAGTCAAGACTTTCATCATAGTTGATTTTCCAGCTCCGTTCGGCCCTAGAAAACCTACAATTTCGCCTTTTTCGAGTTGAAAAGAGACATTGTTCAAGGCCTTTTGCTTACCAAATGTTTTGCTTATGTTCTTGACAGTTATTGACATGTAATCAATCGATTTTAGAGCTGGTAAAAGGTTATTCCCATAAGGTTAATGGTAATGGGTCACTTTTCTGAAAAATCCAAAAATAGCCAATAAACCTTGCATTAATCCAACCTAAATGTGGAATGTTTCAAAAAAATATTGAAGTACGATTTGATTTTTAAATATAATTGTTACTTTAGCCGAAGTTTAAGTGTACAATGTCAAAGCAATATTTTTTTAACGGTTTTTATTTTTACTTCTTTTTTAAAAGAGGTGCGGGACTGTTATAGAATATTGTAATCAAGATATTATGTGAAAGTCCCGTGAAAAGCGGGACTTTTTTTGTTTAACGCGCATGCATTTTTTTAAAACTAATGGGTTTAAAGGTTGCCATACAGGGTATTAAAGGTTCTAACCATCATCAGGTGGCCAAAGAATATTTCGATGAACAGATTGATTTGGTAGAATGCATGTCTTTTGATTTTTTGGTCGATCAGTTGTTAGATAAAACAGCCGACGTTGGCGTTATGGCCATAGAAAATTCAATAGCGGGTTCAATCATACCCAACTACGCCTTGGTATATCACAACAACTTGCATATTATTGGTGAACACTACCTGAACATCAATCATAATTTGATGGTGTTGAACGGTCAAAAAATCGATGATATCGAAGAGGTTCGTTCGCACCCGATGGCCTTGTTGCAGTGCAAGGAGTTCTTTAGGGATTATCCGAAAATAAAACTGGTAGAAGATGTCGATACCGCCGAGACCGCAAAACGAATTCAAGAGCAAAAATTAAAGCATGTAGCCGCTATTGCGCCGCAAGTGGCTTCTGAACTGTACGAGTTGAACATCGTAGCACCCAGCATTCAGACCATCAAAAATAATGCGACCCGTTTTATTATTGTAAAGACAAAAAATAAGGTGCTTCCGAAGGAAGAAATCAATAAGTCATCAGTGAGGTTTGTAACCGACCATAAGCGTGGCAGTCTCGCTACCGTACTGAATGTTATGAGCGATTGCCGTTTGAACCTGACCAAGATTCAATCGCTGCCCATTATTGATAAACCATGGAAGTATTCCTTCTTTGTTGATGTGACTTTTGAAGATTATGCCCATTTTGAGAAGGCTAAATCACTGTTGGACATCATGGCCGAAGACTTTAAGGTTTTAGGCGAATATAAAAATACAAGAGTATGATACGTACGGCAAACCGTTTACATACCGTAGAAGAATACTACTTCTCTAAGAAGTTAAGAGAGGTGCGAGGCCTAATGGCCCAGGGTAAGCCAATCATTAATATGGGTATCGGTAGCCCTGATTTGGCTCCATCCAAAGAAATTATCGAAGCGGTACAGAATGCCGTTTGGGATGATGGGGCACACCAATACCAAAGCTATCAAGGTCTTCCTGAATTGCGTGAGGCGATGGCACAATTCTATAAAGAGCGTTTTCAGGTAGCATTGAACCCGACCAATGAAATTTTGCCATTAATGGGTTCTAAGGAAGGCATCATACACATAAGCATGGCTTTCTTGAACGAAGGAGACGCCGTGTTAGTGCCTAACCCCGGTTACCCGACCTATACCTCAGTTACCAAACTGGTAGGTGCCGAAATTAAATATTATGGCCTGAACGAAGAAGGTGGCTGGTTCCCCGATATTAGGGAACTCGAGCGAATGGATCTTTCAAATGTAAAGGTCATGTGGGTGGGGTATCCACATATGCCCACGGGAGCAACGGCAACGAAGACTCAATACAAAGAACTGGTTGATTTTGCCAAGAGAAACGATATTTTGATTGTTAATGACAACCCTTATAGTTTTGTACTTAACGACCACCCGGTAAGTATTATGGAGGTTGAGGGAGCTAAAGACGTGGCCCTTGAGCTTAATTCGTTGAGTAAAACGTTCAACATGGCCGGTTGGCGCGTGGGTATGGTATTGGGCAACGAAGACCATATCAACGCTGTGTTAAAGGTTAAAAGTAATATGGACTCCGGTATGTTCTACGGCATTCAGAAAGGTGCCATAGCGGCCTTGCAAAGTGGGCAAGAGTGGTTCGACAGTTTGAAAGAGGTGTATACCAAAAGAAGGGATTTGATTTTTCAACTGGCGGATAAATTGAGTTGTACGTACGACCCCAAAGCGGTAGGTATGTTCGTCTGGGCCAAACTTCCGGCGAATATAAAATCGGCAGAGAGTTTTATTGACGAAGTGCTGTACGAGAAAGATATTTTTATCACACCAGGAACGATTTTCGGAAGCAATGGAGAGGGCTATATTCGTTTTTCCCTTTGTGTGACCGAAGAAAAAATACAAGAAGCCATAGATAGGTTTTAAAGAAAAGAAGTATGAATGTTTTCGTAATCGGTATTGGTTTAATAGGCGGTTCTTTTGCAAAAGACATTAGGCGTTTACGCCCTGATACGATTTTCTATGGTATTGATTCGAACGAAACGCATCTTGACGAAGCATTAAAGTTGGGGTTGGTCGATATCAAGTCTGATTACAATGACCTGCATTTGGCCGATATGGTTGTTGTTTCCATTCCAGTAGATGTGATGGTCGAAGAGTTGCCGAAAATATTGGATGCGGTAAACGATGATTGTGTGGTTTTTGATGGAGGCTCTACAAAAAGCTTGATTTGTCAAATGGTTGAAGACCATCCTAAGCGAAGAAATTTTTTAGCTGCACACCCCATTGCGGGTACCGAATTTTCAGGTCCGTCGGCAGCTATCGAAAATTTGTACGCAGGCAAAACCAATATTATTTGTGAAGTAGAGAAAACCGCTTTTAAACTGCAAGAACGAGCGCTTGAACTTTTTCAAGAAATGGGTATGCGTATTCGTTATATGAATCCGCAAGCACATGATAAACACATAGCTTACGTGTCGCATTTGTCACACATCAGTTCGTTTATGTTGGGAAAGACGGTTATAGAGAAAGAGAAAAATGAACGTGATATTTTTGACATGGCGGGTAGTGGTTTTGAAAGTACCGTGCGTTTGGCCAAAAGTTCACCGGCAATGTGGACACCCATTTTCAAGCACAACAAAGAGAATGTGGTAGAAACCTTAGAAGAGTACATTCAAAATCTGCAAGAGTTCATGCAGCTTTTAAAGAATGACGATTATAAGGGTATCTATAAAGAAATGAACGATACCAATAAAATAAAGGAAATTTTAAACGGAATACCCCTTAACAATAGTAAAACAGTAACAAAAAAGTAAGTCAAACGAGGAAGAAAAGAAGCAAAAGTGTTTTTTGGAAACCTTTCTGTCTTTGATCGCAGAAAAATCTAAACAATGGAAAACAAGAAAGAAATGAGAAAATGGTTGGATGATTTAGGGTTAGATCATCCATTGGTCATCGCCGGTCCTTGTAGTGCCGAGACCGAGGAGCAGGTGTTGAAAATAGCCCATAGCTTAAAAGATACCGACGTTAATTATTACCGTGCCGGTATCTGGAAGCCACGTACGCGCCCTGGAAATTTCGAAGGTGTAGGGGCTCTTGGCTTGAAATGGTTGCAGAGGGTGAAAGAAGAAACCGGTATGAAGACCGCTACTGAGGTGGCCAACCGTGCGCATGTAGAATTGGCATTGGAGCATGATATCGACTTACTTTGGGTAGGAGCACGTTCTACGGTAAGCCCGTTCATTATGCAAGAATTGGCCGATGCCTTGGAAGGTACTGACAAGGTCGTTTTAGTCAAAAACCCGGTCAACCCAGATTTGGCCTTGTGGTTAGGAGGTATTGAAAGACTATATACGGCCGGTATCAAAAAATTAGGAGCGATACATAGAGGTTTCTCTACCTACGAAAAAACCAAGTACAGAAATATACCTGAGTGGCAAATGGCCATTGAATTTCAAGACAAATTTCCTGATTTGCCGTTGATCAATGATCCCTCACACATTACCGGTAAGCGTGATATGATTTTTGATGTTTCGCAAACTGCTTTGGATCTGAACTTTGACGGTTTGATGATTGAAACCCACCACGACCCAGATAATGCGTGGAGTGATGCCGCACAGCAAGTCACACCGGACAGGTTGGTTCAGATTATGAAAGATCTGAGAATTAGAAAAGAGAGCGATAGCGAAGCGGAATACAATGCACAATTGAGTAATCTTCGTGCGCAAATAGATATTCTTGATGGTCAACTAATCGAGACCATGGGCAAGAGAATGAAGGTTTCCGATGGTATCGGTGCATTGAAAAAGCAAAAGAACGTTGCCGTACTTCAATCGAATAGATGGAACCAAATTTTGGGCGCCATGATTTTAGAAGGTGAGTCTCACGGCTTGAGTGAAGAGTTTGTTTTGAAAATGTTCAAGGCCATTCACCAAGAATCGATCAATCACCAAGAAAAGATTATCAACGGATAGTCGTTTCCAATAATTAAATGAAAAGCCCCAATCACTTGGGGCTTTTTTATTTTTTGAAAGTTTTCTCTAATCTCTTTTGAAAATATAACGGGTAATAAAAATACCTTGACCGTCTTTCTCACCGGCATCTGCTTCTACGCCACTAGTAACAAACATCAATTGCCAGCCATCTGCGGCCATAGCCGATAATTTTGAAGAGATGACCGCATCGTTGGCGGCAATATTCTGAAACCTGATTCCCGCAATATTGTAAAAATTAAGAAGTTTTGTTTCCTCAAAGTTTTTTACGCGAATATCACCTCTTTTTGATTTGTTTCTGCCATTGTCCTCTTCAGTTTGTTCAGAGGTGTATTCCTCAAAATCTTTATCCTCTTGTCCGTCTATAATTCGCGAACGCCCGATACCACTGGGCACAATAGATTCTACACTGGTAATTACTTTGTATTCTTGAGCATGTAGAGTCGATAGGCCGGTCAGCCCGAGCCATAGGGTAAATACTAGTTTTTTCATTTTAGTTGAATTAATGTTTTTATAAAGACTGCTAAAAGTGGGTTTGGTTGCATGTAGCCTAAAAAAGCAGCATACATATTTCAATAGATGTTATAAAAGTATTGCTTTTCTTTGTACGATATTTAGCGTGAATGATTGGAACCGTCTATAAATCTACTGGTAGTTGGTACACCGTAAAAAATGAAAACGGTGAGTTTTTCGAATGTCGCATCAAGGGCAAATTTCGTATTAAGGGTATAAAGAGTACCAACCCCATAGCCGTAGGCGATGAGGTCGCTTTTGAAATTGAGCAGTTGGGCGATGATGTGGTAGGGGTGATCCATGAAATAAAGGATCGTAGCAATTACATTATTAGAAAATCGGTCAATCTTTCAAAACTGACGCATATAATTGCTGCCAACCTGGATCAGGTATTTTTGTTGGTCACCCTTAATAATCCGACTACATACACCATATTTATCGATAGGTTTTTGGCGACTGCAGAGGCCTATGAGGTTCCCGTCATATTATTGTTCAATAAGATTGATACTTATTCGATAGAAGAGCTCGCGGAAGTAAAGTATTTGGCTGAATTGTATCGTGGGGTTGGGTATACATGTATCGGTATTTCGGCAAAAACCGGGAAAAATGTAGATAAAGTAAAAGAGTATATGATGGGCGCTACCAGCATGTTCTCAGGGCACTCCGGAGCGGGAAAATCAACTTTGATCAATGCTATAGAACCGAAGCTCGAATTAAAAACGGCTGAAATATCGGAACAGCACCTTCAGGGCCAGCATACCACCACTTTTGCAGAAATGTACGACTTAAATTTTGGTGGAAGGATTATTGATACCCCCGGTATTAAAGGTTTCGGAATCGTTGATATGGAAAAGGATGAAATCGGCGACTACTTTCCCGAGTTTTTTGCACTCAAAGGAAATTGCAAATTCAACAATTGCCTGCATTTAGACGAACCTAAGTGTGCCGTGAAAGAGGCCTTGGAAAATGAGGAAGTATCTTGGAGTCGTTACCGAAGTTATGTGCAGATGGTGACAGGCGAAGAAGAGACCTATAGAATCGATAACTACGACAACAAGAATTAAATTTTGTTGTCGATGATGAAGCATTAGTTTATGCGTGCAGTAATACAACGGGTGGCCTGGGCCAGTGTCACGGTAGAAGGGCAAGTGGTTTCTAAAATACAAAAGGGACTTCTAGTTTTACTAGGTATTGAAGATGCCGATACCCCTGACGATATAGAATGGCTATCAAGAAAAATGGCCAACCTGCGTATTTTTAATGATGACCAGGGTGTAATGAACCGATCATTAATTGATATTGATGGCGATGCCATTATCGTTAGTCAGTTTACCCTTCACGCGGCTACCAAAAAAGGAAACCGCCCTTCGTATATAAAGGCTGCAAAGCCTGATGTCGCTGTTCCACTTTACGAAGATTTTGTAAAACGGTTGGAGGAAGACCTTGGTAAAAAGGTCGGTACAGGGGTTTTTGGCGCTGATATGAAGGTCGAACTCTTAAATGACGGACCGGTTACTATAACGTTTGATACAAAGAACAAAGAATAGTACCGACTTGTCGAATAATTCTTGATGTCTGTAAGAAAAAGTGGTGATTTGTGGCAGTAGATTTTCAACCGCCGTAAACCATGCGTTACTTATTTCTAACCATTTCATTATTCTTTTCAAGCTACTCGTATACACAAGAATCACCTTATACCCTAGAGGGATTAAGTGATAATCTTACCAATGATGCAAATGCCATTGTACGCTACGATGAGATGATAGTTGATATCAACTCCAGAACTGATCTTACTCTAAAGGCCAAGAAGATAGTTACCGTCTTGAATGAATCAGGCAATGAATTTGCCTTGGCCTACACATACTATGATAATGGTAGAAAGATTAAAAACATAGAAGCCTTTATTTATGATTCGCAAGGTGAACAGATTGAAAGAATCAAAGAAAAAGACTTTAAAGATGTAAGTGCCGTAGATGGTAATACACTTTATACAGATTCTAGGATCAAATATTATCCATATACCCCAACTGGTTATCCTTATACCTTGGAATTTTCCTATGAGTTGAACACCAAGAATACAGGAGATATTCCATCCTCTTGGGCTTTCTTAGATGGCTTTATGGTCAGTACTGAAAATAGTCTTTTGAAAATCAACTATGCAAATGACGAGCTAAGACCAGTTATAAAGGAATTTAATTTAGAGGATGTCGATTTTCAAAAAGAGGAGACAGTGGGTAGTATCACCTATTCAGCTAAAAATGTTCCTTCCATTAAAAGGGAAAGTTATTGCCCTTCTTTTGCCCTTTTGTCCCCAAAGATTAAAATAAGACCTGTTAATTTTCATTATGAAGGTTATGATGCATCCATCGGGTCATGGGCGGATCTTGGAGTTTGGATGTCTCAAAATCTATTAAATGGCCGTAATGCGTTGCCCTTATCTACAAAAAACAAAATCAATGCTTTGGTCGAAGGAGTAGAAGATGATTTGGAGAAGGCCAAAATCGTTTATGAATATGTTCAAAAGAATACAAGATATATAAGTGTTCAAGTAGGTATTGGAGGTATGCAACCGATTAGTGCTATGGATGTGGATAGGGTGAAATATGGTGACTGTAAAGGTCTCTCCAACTATACCATGGCACTTTTAAGAGAGGTTGGGGTAGAGGCGTACTACGCTCATGTAGAAGCAGGAAACGAACAGATAGATTTTGATGAAGATTTTCCTGATTTGGCACAGGGCAACCACGCCATATTGGCAATACCTCATAATCAGAATTATTATTGGATCGATTGTACCTCGCAGACGCTTCCTTTTGGTTTCATAGGTGATTTTACAGATAACAGAAAAGCATTTGTAATCAAACCTGATGGTGGCGAGATTGTTAAAACTACCTCGTATATCGATGAGCAAAACCATCAATTGACCCTTGGTTCTTACAATTTAAATTCTGATGGTAGTATTGATGGTGAAGTTTCCATTCTAACCAGTGGTATTCAATATGATGATCGGTTCGGTTTGGTCGATGATACTGAGGATGATATTGAAAAACATTACAAGAATTACTGGGACTATATTAATAACCTGCGGGTAAGTTCATATCGTTTCGATAATAATAAGAATGAAGTGAAATTTACCGAAGAGGTCTCTGTAAATGCTTCGAACTACGCGGCTAAAAGTGGTGACCGCCTTCTTTTTGCCGTAAACGCTTTTAATAAGTACAAATTTGTGCCGAATCGCTATAGAAATCGAAAACTTCCTTTTGAGATTCAAAGGGGCTTTTTTGATGAAGATGAATTTACTGTGGGTCTTCCTGAAGGATATGGTGTAGAGTCGATTCCGCAGCCAATTCAAATTTCTACTAAATACGGCAGTTATGAACTTAAAGTTGAAGATGTAGAAGGCCAGGTAGTATTAAAAAGAAAGCTATTGTTAAAGTCAGGCGAATATGCTAACACGGAGTATGGGGCATTCCGTGATTTTCTTAAATCCGTTTCAAAATATGACAATTCAAAGGTTGTCTTAAAACCCATACTATGATTATACATGCGAAGAGAATTATAGTGGCCTTACTCTTTGGTATTGGCTCTGTGAATGCACAAGAAGTAAAGTTTGGTGATATAACCAAAGAAGAACTTGAAGAAAAGCAATACGCCTTAGATCCAGACGCAGAGGCCGCGGTTCTCTATCGGTCCCAAGAGACCTTTTTGCAATCAAGCAGTGGGGTGGCCACTCTGAATACCAATGTACATGAGCGGATTAAAATATATTCCAAAGATGGGTTTGATCATGCTACGGAGCAAATCAATCTTTATAATGGACGTTCAGAGAAAGAAGAAGTTCGAAAGATAAAAGCCTTTACCTACAACTTGGTAGACGGCAAAATTATAAAATCTGAATTGGGAAAAGGCCAGATTTTTGATAATGAATTGAGCTATAACTACGACCAGGTCACTTTTACTTTGCCGAATGTCAAAGAAGGTTCGGTAATTGAGTTCAGTTATAGCATTCGTTCCCCTTTCATATGGAATATCGATGAGTTTCGTTTTCAGCGAGATATACCTATCAAGCGCTTGGTGGCAGAATTGCGAACGCCTAAAGGGTTTAATTTTCGGCAGACCCAAAAAGGCTTTTTTATGTTGAACTCTTCTGAAACTACGAAGCGAGATCATCGGTTAGGCATGGATGTCATTATAACCAGTTACGATTTGAAGGATATTCCCGCCATGAAGGCTGAAAAGTTCGTTGACAATATAAATAATTATAGGTCGGGGGCCTTGTTTGAGCTAATTTCAATAGATATTCCAGGAATACCCTTTAAGAGCTATGCCCAAAATTGGGCAGATGTTGCAAAGTCAATAGGTAGTAGCAGCGATTATAAAAATGAGCTTGATAAAACACGTTCTTTTAAAAGCGAGCTAGACGATATTTTAGAAGGTAAGACCGATGACCTTGAAATTGCCAAGTTGTTATTTAAGTACGTGAAGGATGAAACAGAATGGAACGGTATTGACGGTAAGTCTTTTCAGAACGGTTTGAAAAAGACCTTGAAAGATAAAAAGGGCAATGCAGCAGATATTAATTTGCTATTGGTGGCCATGTTACGATATGCAGGGTTAAAGGCAAATCCGGTCATATTAAGTACCAAAGAGAATGCAATTCCCCTATACCCGACTCTTGACAGGCTCAATTATGTGATTGCTCATGCCTCCATTAACGGTAAGGATTATTATATGGATGCCACTGAGGAATTTAGTGATATCAACCTTTTACCTATAAGGGACTATAATTGGGGAGGTTTGATAGTCGATAACCCAAATAAAGTTTGGAAGCATATTTCAAGTATTTCTCCAAAAAAGGCAGACAATGTTTACTCCCTCGATTTGACGGTCAACGATGATGGATCTGCAGAAGGTAAATACAAATCAAGATTGAGCAACCATACCGCTTTCAATTTTAGAAATAATTTTAAGAACCGAGATATAGATGAATTTCTTAATGAGCTAGAACAGAAGTACTTTAATATTGAAATCTCTGATTATGATGCTAAGAATACCGACACACATGAGGGTAATGTATCTGAAAATTTCTTTTACGAGATAGAAGAGGGGGCCGATGTTATCGATGGTAAAATCTATTTGAATCCGCTCTCGTTTTTACGAATTCAAGAAAATCCGTTTAAATTGGAAAAACGGGAGTATCCTATCGATTATGGTTTTCCATTTAGAAACAGGTATCTGGTCAATATAAAGATTCCTGATGGCTATGCGGTAGAAACTTTACCCGAGAATATATTGATGAACTTGCCAAATGATTTGGGCAGATATAAGTATGTCATTCAAAAAAATAACCTTGGCTTACAATTATCGGTTACCTTTGAGCTTAATAATGCGGTAGTATCTGCACTAAATTATTTAGAATTAAAGGAGTACTATAATCAGATAATTATTAAAGGTTCGGAGCAGGTGGTTCTGGCCAAAAAAGCCGATGAGTATAAAGAAAGCGCAACAGGAAGTAGATAATTGGATCAATAACCACGGTGTTCGTTATTTCAACGAATTGACAAATATGGCCCAGCTTACTGAAGAGGTGGGCGAAGTGGCACGAATTATAGCAAGGCGCTATGGCGAGCAGAGCGAAAAAGAGTCTGATAAAAAGAAGGATTTGGGTGAAGAGTTGGCCGATGTGCTCTTTGTAACGCTGTGCCTAGCCAACCAAACCGGAGTTGATCTTCAAGAGGCTTTCGACCGTAAATTAGAGCTAAAGACGCGTCGTGATCATGACCGTCATCACAACAACGAAAAACTTAAATAGTAGTATATTTGCAGCTGCTTTTTTAAGCTATTTTTTCGCAAGTGGTAAACTGCTCTATTTAGTTCAAGAACGGTGATGGGTAAGTTGCTACAGTTTCTAATCTTAAAGACCGAGCACTCTTGAAATTAAAGTTATCAGCGCCTTCAAAAACCTTATTAAAATCGAATATTCAGATTACCGGCTCAAAGAGCGAAACGAACCGCTCTTTGTTGTTGCAAGCTTTGTTTCCCAGTATCGGTATTGAAAACCTTTCTAATTCTGATGATGCCCAAGTTATGCAAAAGGGGCTGAAGATAGATAAGGGAGTGGTGGATATTCACCATGCAGGTACGGCCATGCGCTTTTTGACCAGTTTTTTTGCATGTCAAGAGGGTAAAGAGATTACTTTAACGGGATCGCAACGTATGACGGAAAGGCCTGTAAAGGTCTTGGTTGAGGCTTTGCGTAGTTTGGGCGCTGACATCGAATATGGTCAGAACGAAGGCTACCCACCGCTTCACATAAAAGGGAAAAAAATCACTAAAAATAAGGTGAGTCTTCCGGCGAACATTAGTAGTCAGTATATCTCATCTTTATTGTTGACCGCTCCGAGTTTAGAAAATGGACTGGAACTTGATTTGGTGGGTAAAATCACTTCGGTACCCTACATAAAAATGACATTGGCCCTTCTCTCTCAAATCGGGATTCAAAATGAGTTTGAAGGAAACACTATAAAGGTTTGGCCAAAGACCGACGTAGCCAATATCTCTTTGGTTGTCGAGTCAGATTGGAGTTCGGCATCTTACTTTTACAGTATAGTCGCCTTATCAGACGTTGGTTCGAGCATTACATTGTCAGCCTATAAAGAAGATAGCTTACAGGGCGATAGTGTATTGGCCACTATTTACCGTCAATTGGGTGTAGAAACTACTTTTAGTAATAACTCGATTGAGATTAAGAAAACAGGCGAATCAAAGACTGATAACTTAATGGTAGACTTGGCCGACGCGCCCGATATCGCGCAGACCATTTCGGTCACCTGCTTCGGTCTGGGTATCGGTTGCCATCTAACTGGGTTGCATACCCTTAAAATTAAGGAGACCGATAGGTTAGAGGCTTTGAACACTGAACTGTCAAAATTAGGAGCACCTATTTCGGTGACTGATAAAGATTTGACTCTTAAAACTTCGGAGAGCATCAAATCAGATGTGGCCATAGATACCTATAACGATCATCGTATGGCCATGGCGTTTGCGCCGTTGGCTCTAAAAACTGATTTGGTCGTTAATGATGCAGGTGTAGTTTCTAAATCGTACCCCGATTTTTGGAACGACCTACGACAGCTTCAATTTGAAGTATCACAGGTAGATTAACCAATTTTTTCTTCAATTCGATTGGTCACTCCATCACTATTCTGATGGGTGAACGTGATTATTTTTCAATAACATTCTGTTGTTGAAATGCTTAAGGTGATGAAAGATATGTTTTGGTTTTTTTAGTTCTTCGCATGGCATATACTAACTACGCTTACATCACTTAAAATTTTTGAAAATTGGGAAGAAATGTCTGGGGAAAGCAAGATTTCTTAAAAAGAACACTCCTATCAATTTTCAAGATAAAATCCCATCCTTCTTAAATAAATAATAGAAAAATGTTATGTAGTTATGTGACTTCGTTTATATTTGTAGTCAAATAACTTCACAATGAAATTAAGAAGAGATATATTTCAAGCCATATCAGACCCTACCAGACGAGCCATACTTGTTTTGCTCACCTCTCAGGCAATGACAGCTGGTGCCATTGCCGAAAATTTTGATGCCGCAAGACCGACCATTTCAAAACATATTCAAATTTTAAACGAATGCGATTTGGTCGAGGCCAACCAGCAGGGTCGTGAAATCTACTACCAGCTTAAAATCGAGAAAATGAAAGAAATTGATGTATGGTTGGAACAGTTTAGAAAGATTTGGGAGACCCGTTTTGATCAACTTGACACCTTACTATCAACCTTAAAAAAGAACAAACAATGAACCCACTATTTTTTGACCTTACCGTTGACAAAAATTCGAATACGGTATCTATTACAAGAGAATTTGCAGCAGATAAATCGTTGGTTTGGGATGCTTTTACCAAAAAAGAGATTCTTGACCAATGGTGGGCACCGAAACCCTATCGTTCTGAAACCAAGACCATGGATTTCAAAGAAGGTGGTTTTCGATTGTATGCCATGGTGAGTCCGAAAGACGAAAGACATTGGGCTAGGGAAGATTACGAAAAAATAGATGCCTCCGAAAGTTTTACAGCCTCCAAAACATTCTGCGATGAAAACGGAGTCGTTGCCTCGGGAATACCTAGCTCAATGTGGAAGCATCATTTCAGCGAGAAGGTCTCGGTTACAACCGTAAATATTGATATTCGATATGAGAACGCGGCCCATCTAGAAAAGATGATTGAAATGGGCTTCAAAGAGGGTATCACTGTATGCTTGAACCAACTTGAAGCGTTGTTGTAACTTTCGGATAAACTCAGATGAAAAAGAATCTAAATGCCGTATGTGTCTACATAGCAATTGCTTTTCTCTACGTTGTGACTTCTTGTTCAAACAATCAAAATTCAAATAAAATGACCCATATAAACCAAAAAATTACACCCTACCTATGGGTCGAGAAAGATGCCAAGGCCGTGGCGGATTATTATTTATCCATTTTTAAAGATGGTAAATTGAAAGACTTCCGCAAGTTCGATAGTGAAGATAGTGGTAATGAGGCAGGTATTGAAACAGCGGTAATTGAAATAGCGGGCATGGAGTTCAGTATTCTGGCCGCTGGTCCACTGTTTAAATTCAATGAAGCGGTTTCCTTTGTCATCAATACCAAAGACCAGGCAGAAACAGATTATTATTGGGATGCCCTTACCGCCAATGGAGGCGAAGAAGGCTCTTGCGGATGGTTAAAGGACAAATATGGCCTTTCATGGCAAGTAGTGCCCACAGAATATTTTGAGTTGATACATAGCGATGACCCAAAAGTCAGGGAAAAGGCTATGAAGAATACCTTAAAACAAAAGAAATTGATTCTTTCAGAACTCAAGTAGGCTAATCATCAACTTAAGAAGGTGGTTTTGATGGTAAAATGCGGTTTGATTAGGTAGTTAGATTTTTGAAAATTAATGGACTCCCTAGCATTTAAAATAGTTGATAGCTGACAATATTAATTGTTCAAATATTCACTTTTAGTAGCTACATTGGTGCCCCGGCGAAAGTTCAGTGAACATTTGTCGCGACTTTTAAGTCAACCAAAACCATTGTGTCTAAGCTGAAAATTTGAACTAAATGAAATCACTCTTAACCATTGCACTTTTAATCATTAGCAATGCTTTTATGACCTTGGCCTGGTATGGTCATTTGAAATTCTCAGAACTGAAATGGTTCAATAAACTGGGGTTGATTTCCATTGTTTTGATCAGTTGGGGCATCGCCCTGTTCGAGTATGCCTTTCAAGTACCTGCCAATAAATTAGGTTTTAAAGGTAATGGCGGGCCCTTTACGCTCATTCAGCTGAAAGTAATTCAAGAAGTGGTAACATTGATTGTTTTTGCTATTTTCACTTTGATTGTTTTTAAAACGGAAACATTTCGCCTCAATCATTTGATATCTTTTCTATTTTTAATTCTAGCGGTCTATTTTATGTTCAAAAAATAGAAGGCCAACGAAATTTGACATTGCAATGAAAAATTGGGTTGTTTTTATATTCACTTTGGTAATCGTCTCGGCATGTTCAAATGAAAGGCTCTCGCGTTCAGAAGCTGTTACCAAGTATTACAACGGGTTTGATACCGGAAATTTTAATGAGATCAAGTCGGTGCTAGGTGATAGTATTACCTTAAGCTCGGGCGATTATGTCATGCCGTACGGTCATAGTGATTTCTATGAATTTTTTAAATGGGATTCCGTTTTTGATACATCTTTTAAAATAATCGATTTGATAGAAAAAGGTAACCAGATAGAAGTGAAAATCAAGTCCGAATCCGATAGGTATCGATATCTAGAGAACAATCCTTTGGAGACTAAGTTTCTTATTTCTTTTGACGAGGGGAGAATTACCAGCATCAAAGATTTGGGTAGCGAAACGGCCGATTGGGTACTTTGGCGGACTAAAGTGGATACTTTGGTCAATTGGACGAAAGTGCACCATCCAGAATTGGATGGCTTTATTTTTGACATAAGTATGAAAGGGGCCCAAAATTACAGAGAGGCGATAAGGCACTTCGAAAGAGGCCCAAATGTCAAATAAACCTCAATATAATTGGCCATTTACTTGACAACGCCCATTCTCGGGTCGTATATTTGCAGCCGCAAAACTTTTAACGAAAAATACTGAGTTGTTAAAATACCAAGGAAACCCGCCATCGACGGATGTTTCTTTGTTACTTATTTTTTCGGTTCAAAACACTTACTATCAGATATGAAATTATCAAACTTCAATTTTGAGCTTCCTAATAATCTGTTGGCCGAATACCCTGCTGAAAATAGGGACGAGTCAAAGCTAATGGTCATTCATCGTGAGACAGGTAAGATTGAGCATAAAATGTTCAAAGACCTGATCAATTATTTTGATGAGGGAGATGTTATGGTATTGAACAATACCAAGGTTTTTCCTGCGAGACTTTACGGTAACAAAGAAAAAACAGGGGCACGTATTGAGGTGTTTCTATTAAGGGAATTGAACGAAGAGCAACGCTTGTGGGACGTATTGGTCGATCCTGCGCGTAAAATAAGAATCGGAAACAAACTTTATTTCGGTGACGACGAGACCTTGGTGGCCGAGGTAATCGACAATACCACTTCTAGAGGTAGAACCCTTCGTTTTCTTTACGATGGTTCTTATCTAGATTTCAGAAGAAAATTGCGCGATTTGGGTCAAACCCCGCTTCCTAAATACATCAAAAGAGATGTTGAGCCTGAGGATGAAGAGCGTTACCAGACCATTTATGCAAAATACGAGGGGGCTGTTGCGGCCCCGACTGCTGGCCTTCACTTTTCAAAGCATTTGTTGAAGCGTCTAGAGATCAAAGGAATCGATTTTGCCGAGGTTACACTTCATGTTGGGTTGGGTACTTTTAACCCTGTTGAGGTTGAAGACCTTTCAAAACATAAAATGGATAGTGAAGAATTGGTCATCGATGAGAAGGCCATCGAAACCGTGAACAAGGCCAAGTCGGGCAAGAAAAAAGTATGTGCCGTGGGTACAACTGTAATGAGAGGCCTTGAAAGTGCAGTTTCTTCAGAGCAGACGTTGAATACGTTTGACGGGTGGACCAACAAGTTCATATTCCCTCCATACGATTTTAGCATCGCCAATTGTATGATTACCAATTTCCATTTGCCAAAATCTACCTTGTTGATGATGGTTTCGGCGTTTATGGGTCATGATTTAATGAAAAAGGCATACAAAGAGGCTATTTTAGAGCAGTATAAGTTCTACTCTTATGGTGATGCCATGTTGATTATATAAAAGTTCAATAATCCGTTCGGGGCTACACTACCGAACGGATGTTTAGAATCCCTTCTTTATCAAGAACAAGAATAGAGAAGGGATTTTTTTGTAGATTCTACTTGTGGAAACAAAAAAGAAAGACATAAGGGCACTTACCAAAGAGCAGCTGCGAACGTTCTTTGTTTCCAATGGCGATAAAGCCTTTAGGGGTAACCAGGTGTATGAATGGCTATGGCAGAAATCTGCCCATTCGTTCGATGAGATGACCAATATTTCTAAGGCCACTCGCGAGATGTTAGAAGAGAACTTCGTGATTAACCATATCAAGGTTGACCAAATGCAACGAAGTAATGACGGCACCATTAAGAATGCCGTTCGTCTTCATGATGATTTGGTAGTTGAGTCGGTACTGATTCCTACGCAAACCAGAACCACCGCCTGTGTTTCGAGTCAGGTGGGGTGTAGCCTTGACTGTAGGTTCTGTGCTACTGCACGCTTAAAACGTATGCGTAACCTAAATCCTGATGAAATTTACGATCAGGTAGTCGCCATAGATAATGAGAGTAGGCTTTATTTTGATCGGCCTTTGAGCAATATCGTTTTTATGGGTATGGGCGAACCGCTGATGAACTATAACAACGTCATCAAGGCCATTGATAAGATAACCTCAAAAGAGGGTTTGGCTATGTCTCCTAGGCGTATAACCGTTTCTACTTCCGGGGTGCCCAAAATGATTAAAAAAATGGCTGATGATGAAGTGAGGTTTAAACTGGCCGTCTCACTACATTCGGCTATCGATGAGGTGAGAACATCGATCATGCCTTTTAATTCTACCTTTCCCTTGGCAGATCTTCGCGATGCCTTGCAATATTGGTATGCCAAGACCAAAAGTAGAATTACCTATGAATATGTGGTTTGGCAGGGAATCAATGATACCCAAAAAGATGTGGATGCCTTGGTCGAATTTTGTCGATTTGCTCCTTCAAAAGTAAACCTGATCGAATACAACCCGATTGATGATGGTGAATTTCAGCAGGCCCCGGAAAAAGCCCTGAAACTTTATATCGATACGCTTGAACGTAATGGAATTACTGTAACCGTTCGCCGTTCACGAGGCAAAGATATTGATGCCGCCTGTGGCCAATTGGCCAACAAACAATAGTTTTTTGGATTGGAATAACGGTTTTAAGAGCTGTGATAGGTAGTTGAGAGTAATGCTGCCTTTTAGAGCGAACTGCAAACTATTTTGCCTAAATTTACGCCTTCCGATTTTGATCGTGAACTAAACCGAACCCGCTTGAAAGTTGTTGCCCAAATAAAAGAACCGGTTAACCAAGAAATGGAACTTTTTGAGACAAAGTTCCGGGAAGCCATGTCCTCAAAAGTGGCACTTCTCAACCGAATTACCTATTACATAGTCAATCGAAAGGGTAAACAAATGCGGCCCATGTTCGTATTTTTGACCGCCAAAATGCTTAGTAACGGCCAAGTGAACGAGCGCACATATCGCGGCGCTTCGGTCATCGAATTGATTCATACGGCCACCTTGGTGCATGACGATGTGGTTGATGAGAGTAGCAAGCGACGGGGGTTCTTTTCGATCAATGCCCTATGGAAAAATAAGATTGCCGTATTGGTGGGTGACTATCTGCTTTCTAAAGGTCTTTTGCTATCTATTGATAACGGTGATTTTGATTTGCTCAAGATAATTTCAGTGGCCGTTCGTGAAATGAGTGAAGGCGAATTGCTTCAGATAGAAAAGGCACGTCGTTTAGATATAACAGAAGACGTCTACTACGAAATTATAAGACAAAAAACGGCGACCTTGATTGCGGCTTGTTGCAGTTTGGGTGCCTGTTCGGTAAAGCCTGATAGTGAAGATGTCGAAGTCTTTCGTGAGTTTGGTGAACTCTGTGGTATGGCCTTTCAGATCAAAGACGACCTTTTTGACTACGGCGAAGAGAAAATAGGCAAACCCACGGGCATCGATATAAAAGAACAAAAAATGACCTTGCCACTGATTTACACCTTGAATAATTGCTCGAAATCTGAAAAAAGGTGGTTGATCAATTCGGTAAAAAATCATAATAAGGATAAGAAAAGGGTCAAAGAGGTAATAGCCTTTGTAAAAAAAGCGGGCGGACTGGATTATGCGGTTCAGAAAATGCTTGAATTCAAAGAACGGGCGCTAAAAATCTTAGAGGGCTATCCCGAATCAGATTACCGCAGTTCTTTAGAGTTAATGGTCAACTATGTGGTCGACCGAAAAAAATAACTTAACATAGAATTTTCAGTTTTTTTCTTCCCAAGGCAACCTTCTCGAAAGTTCCTGCGTCTATCTTTATAGAAGCAATTACTGAAAACTTGAAAATTATTCCATTCTATAACAACGAAAAGCAGCTTATTCGCAAGTCGATTTCAGGAAATCGAAAGGCGCAACAAGCACTTTATGAGCAACATTCCCCTTTGATGCTCAGTGTTTGTAGACGCTATGTAAAAGACTTGCAATTTGCCGAAGATGTCATGGTAATGGGTTTTGTGAAGGTTTTTAAACACTTGCCAGAATATAGGTTTGACGGTAGTTTTGAGGGATGGATGCGAAGAATTATGGTCAATGAGAGCATATCTTTCTTGAGAAAGAGGCAATTCGTCGTTTTTGATACGGCCATGATAACCGATACATCTGAAATTCAACCACTGGAAAACTCGGAAGAAGTGGAGTATATTCAGAATTTGGTTGACGGTTTACCCGATGGGTACCGAGCCGTTTTTATGCTCTACGCGGTAGAAGGATATAAGCACCAGGAAATTTCACAAATGTTGGGCATCTCTGAAAGCACGTCAAAATCGCAGTTGTTCAAGGCTAGAAAATGGCTTCAAGAAAAGTTAGGTCAATATAAGAGTATAGGTTATGAGCGGGAATAAGTTTGATCAAGAAATAAAGGAAAAATTTGAGTCACGAAAAATTCAACCCTCGGCGGGGGCATGGCAGCAGATTGAAAGTCAGTTGAATACTGCTCCGGTCAAAAGAAATCGTCCGTTTGTTTGGGTGTCCGCAGCAGCTGTATTGGTTGGAGTTTCATTGATTTCATTTCTATATTTCAATAGAACCGAAGAATATCAACAACCGGTGGAGCAAATGGTGGTTCAACCAGTAGAAAAATCGGAATCAGAATTGCAGGTTAAAGACTTGAAAGATCAGGTAGAAATGAAAATACCTGAAAAAACCGAAATAGCTAGCACGGGTGATGAGTCGGTTATCAAGTCGGTAGAAAAAGTGGTTAAAAGCAAGCCGAAACTAAAAGATTCCGACAATTTGGCGACTATTCAAGAAGTGAAGTTGAAGCCTGCTGAATCGCTAAACCTTGACAATAATGATAAGCTAATCGATTCGAAAGTAGAAGAACTGGTAGCACAGATAGCTGAGATGGAAGAAGATAAAGTAGCTCTAACTGATGCTGAAGTAGATTCATTGCTTGAACAGGCCAGAGAAGATATTTGGCAATCGAAAGTAAAGGCTGTTAACGGCTCTGTAGATGCCATGGCGCTTTTGGCTGAGGTAGAGACCGAGCTTGACCAAAGCTTTCGTGACCAGCTTTTTGACGTACTCAAACAACGATATTTGCGCGTTAAGACTGCACTGGCAGATAGAAATCAATAACATTTAATAACAACGACTTTCCTATCCCTTCACAATGTTGGGCAGGGTGGGGTTTATTCATCGATCACTAATCAAAATCATCAATCATGAGAACAGTAGGTACATTTTTATTAATCACTTTCCTCTTCCTTTTCGGTCAATACATTGCCGCTCAGGAAGAGGTTTCGGTAAAGGAGAATATCGCAAAGCTTGAAGAAAAAAAGGTAGAAGTAACCAATCTTGAAAAGGAAGCTTTGAAAAAGGAAGTAGAAGATATCAACCAGAAACTGGATAAAGAAGAAATTACATTTGAAAGGGCGCAGACGCTTAAAAAAAATGCTGCTGAAAAGCGGGCCTTGAACATTGAGAACAAGCTGGCCATCATAGATAATCAAATAGCCCTTCTTCAGCGTAACGGTAATTATAACCTCAATTCAGAAACTAGCAGTTTAGAATTGGCCATCGGGGGAAAAGATGAAAGTGGAAACCTGCTGTTCGGTGTTCAATACAAATCGGGAAATGAGAAGAATACCGTTTACGATAGAAGAACTTATGGCGACCCGGTCATTGCTTTCGGCTTGAACAACGCCATCATAGAAGGAACCTCAATAGAAGATACCCCCTATAAAATTGGTGGAAGTAGGTTTTTTGAGATAGGATGGGCGTGGCGAACCAGGGTTTTTAAAAATAGCAATTTTATGCGTTTGCACTATGGTGTTTCGTTTCAGTTCAACGGGTTGAAACCTAAAGACAATGAATATTTCGTGTTGAATAATGGTGTTGCCGAATTGGATGAATTTCCTCAAGAATTGGATAAATCTAAATTTAGAATGGATAACCTGGTGTTTCCTTTGCATTTCGAATTTGGTCCTTCAAAACTCACCCAATCCGAAGATAAAATACGTTATGATATTCACAATCAGTTCAGGGTGGGGCTAGGCGGCTATGCAGGTTTAAATTTAGGTGCCCGCCAGAAACTGAAATATGAATTGGATGGTGAAAATGTAAAGGATAAGATCAAGAGAGACTATAATACCAGCAGTTTTGTTTATGGTTTGAGCGCCTATGCGGGTTTCGATAGTGTGCAGTTGTATTTAAAATATGACCTCAATCCTATTTTTCAAGACGCCCCCGTCGAACAGAGAAACATCTCACTTGGCTTGCGATTCGATTTGGATTAATTGCTGAGACATATCTTCTGAAAATTCTTCTTTGTGAAAGCCTCTTTTGCAGTGCGAGCACTCTGCCATCATATTAGTAGAAATCTTGAAAATTCGAATCCAAAATATATGAAACCAGTTGCTCGTCTTGTAAACTGTTAAAGTACCCTGTTGCTCACAGTAGGGGCAAAAGGTATGAGGTAATGAATGAGAGCGTGTTTTACCGGAACGAGTACCAAAAAAGAGTATCATAATTCGTTTTTTTAAAGGGAATAATTAGAAAAGAGGTAGAACTTAAAGACAACCTTCGGCCAAAGTTGGTTTCTATCAATGGCCGAAGGTTTGTATTCTGTTAAAGTAACTCAAAGGTTACCGAGATGTAGTAATCTTTTGTGTTTTTTAGGTTGCCGTAGTAGAGTGATTCCTGAATCTTTGAAAAGTTGGTATCGCTTATTTCTATGGCCTTTCCTATTTTTCTTCCTACTTTTTCAGCGATGGCAGTGGCTTTTTTCTTGGCGTTCTCGAATGCCTTCTGTGAGTAATTGGCTGCTTGTTCAACATCCATCTCATACTCTAGATTTGATTCTGATCTTGATACCCCAAGAGACTTGATACTCAAGAATTTTTTCATTTCGTCCATAGATTTGGTTCTGAACTCCACCAAGGTTCCTTCCTTTTCGTAGCCAAGAAGGTTATAGGCGAACATATCTTCACTTAATTTACTGGTGGATATTCCGGCCTTTTCCAATTTATCATAATAGCCGCTCTTTACTTCTGATAAGCTGACGGTTTGCGCATCATAATAAACGTTATTGAGGCTGATTATCATTTTGCTGATATACTCGGGGGCCATGGTATATTCATAAATTCCCGAAACGGTTATTTTATTGGCATCAGTTTGTGCCTGTAGGCTTCCTAATGTTAGAATGGTAAGGGCAAGAGAGAAAAATAATCTTTTCATGGTTGTACTTTTTAAGTAGGCCGTTCTGGCCGTTAGTGATTTATTTTATGATAACGATGTGAGAGATTGAATCTTATGCTATACGAATAGAAAGGATGCTATTATCATCCATGCTCCTACAAAGATACCGACCAATCCGATTTTTCCCTGGGCCGGTGCCAATTTTGTTCTTAGTTCGGCTGCCTTTGCTTCGGCTGCATTGCTATTCGATAAAATCAGCTTATTGATCAGACTAGAACCTAATAAGAAACCTAGACTGGCAGCAATAAGGTTGCCCACCAAAAACGTGAACCACCAAATAGGTGCTGAGCTTAACCAATTGAGATTGATGATGGATGAAATAATACCCCAAAGCCCCCAAAAGCAGAATACAAGACCTATCCAGCCTTGGTAAGGTTCTATTTTTGCCAAGAGTTCATCGGCATTTGGTTTTTTTGAAAGCAGTAGTGAGGGTACTGCAATAATACTTAACAGAATGAGTGAAATTCCCCAGATCATAATTTAAAATTTGATGCCACAGATTAATGGCGGTTGAACATTTATGTTTTGATTTCTGGGTACAAAGATGGGTTTAGAGCACTGCGTAGAGTACCCCTTACTTGGTGAAATTGACACCCCTGAAAACAGGGTATCCATTTCTTTCTGTTAAATAATTACTAAACGGGTCTTTTGTCTTGAGCGAGACCTCTTATTGCCTTATTTTGTTTAAAAAGTAATTTCTATGAAAAATAAACTACTATTAGTAATAGCCCTGTTGGCAATTGTAAGTTGTAAACAGGAAAAAAAGGTTGATGAAGAGACCAAAGAAGAATTGGCCGATAATGGTCCTGTAACGGTAGAAACCGGCATCGGTCCGTTAGAGTTGGTAGCACCTTTTACTTCAGAATCGGTAACTAAGCAAAGTAAAGTAATCGGTTGGGAAGAGGGAAAGACTCCGGTCGCTCCCGATGGTTTTAAAGTAACCAAGTTTGCCGAAGAGCTGAAGCATCCGAGATGGACGTACATTGCCCCCAATAACGATATTTTCGTAGCCGAGGCAGATACTAAAAATAGTGCTGACCAAATCACATTGTTGAGAGATACCAATAACGATGGTACGGTGGAAGAAAGGCATGTGTTCGCCGAAGGGCTCAATCAGAATTTTGGAATGCTCGTTCTGAACGGATTCTTTTATGTGGCCAATACAGATGGTCTTTATCGATACCCATATAAAGAAGGTCAAAACAAATTAGAGGGCGAGGGTGAGAAAATTGTAGAGCTGTCTGCCAGTGGCTATAATAATCACTGGACTCGTAATATCATCACTAATGATGACGGAAGCAAAATCTACATCTCTGTAGGTTCGGCAAGTAATGTCGGGGAACAGGGTATGGATACCGAAGAGCGTAGAGCCAATATTTTAGAAGTAAACCCTGATGGAAGCGGCGAAATAATTTATGGGGCCGGAATTAGAAATCCGGTCGGTATGGACTGGAACCCGGTAACCGGAGACTTATGGACAGCCGTAAACGAAAGGGATGATATAGGTAATGATTTGGTTCCCGATTACGTCACAAGTGTTCAGAAAGAAGGTTGGTATGGCTGGCCTTATAGCTATTACGGCCAGATAAACGACCCCCGATGGGAAGATGACCCACACCAAGATTTAGTAGACAAGGCAATAGTACCAGATGTGCCGGTAGGAAGCCATACGGCGTCATTGGGGCTAGAGTTTTATACCGCTGACCAATTTCCTGCCAAATTTAAAAATGGTGCATTTGTGGGTCAACATGGCTCTTGGAACCGGGCGGTTTTTGCAGGTTACAAGGTTGTTTTTATTCCATTCTCTAACGGAAAACCGCAGAAGCCACAAGATTTCTTGACAGGGTTCATTGCCGATGAAGAAGCAGGAGAGGTTTATGGTCGCCCCGTGTGTGTTGCGACAGCGCCTGACGGTTCTCTTTTGGTAAATGACGATGACAGCGGCATTATTTGGCGTGTAACCGCCGAGTAGCGTATCTCATAGATTATAGATTTACACTGGAATAGTGCCTATATTTGGGCACTATTTCTTTTTTGTCACGATTTGATTTCTAAAACCACCATAGACCAAGTTTTTGAGACTGCCCGTTTAGAGGAAGTAATCGGTGATTTTGTACAGTTAAAAAAATCCGGTTCAAACTTTAAGGGGCTAAGCCCTTTTACCGATGAGCGTACCCCTAGTTTCATGGTATCGCCGGTAAAACAGATATGGAAGGACTTTAGTAGTGGTAAAGGGGGTAATGTCGTAGCCTTCTTAATGGAGCACGAACATTTCAGTTATCCCGAGGCAATTAAGTATCTGGCAAAAAAATACAATATTGAAGTTGAGGAGACCCAACGCACCGATGAACAAAAGCAAGAGGCCAATGAGCGTGAAAGCATGTACCTCGTATCGGAATTTGCCCAAAAACATTTTGCTGAAATGTTATGGGAAACAGAGCTGGGTAAGGCCATAGGTCTCACCTACTTCAAAGAGCGCGGCTTCAATCATGACACGATTAAGAAGTTTGGTCTTGGGTATTGTCTGGATCAGTGGGACGGTTTTACCAAATCGGCACTAGATCAAGGCTATAAATTGGAGTATCTTGAGAAAACGGGTTTGACCATAGTAAAAGAGAACCCTCAAAACGCGAACGACCCGAAGAAGTTTGACCGGTTCAAAGCGCGGGTCATGTTTCCTATTCACTCCATGAGCGGTAGAGTACTCGGTTTTGGCGGACGAATTTTAAAAAATGACAAGAAGGCCGCCAAATATCAGAATTCCCCTGAAAGTGAAATATATCATAAGAGTAAGGTTCTATATGGTATTTACTATGCGAAGCAGGCCATTGCCAAAGAAGATAATTGCTTCTTAGTAGAGGGGTATACCGATGTTATCCAGTTTCACCAGCGGGGAATCGAAAATGTAGTATCATCTAGTGGAACGGCCCTAACGCCCGAGCAAATTCGGTTGATCAACAGGCTGACCAAAAATATAACGGTTCTTTTTGATGGGGATGCCGCCGGATTACGGGCTTCTTTAAGAGGTATCGATTTGATATTGGAACAGGGTATGAACGTGAAGGTGTGTTCGTTTCCCGAAGGAGAAGATCCCGATAGTTTTGCCAAAAATAATGAGCTAGAAGAAATAGAAAGTTATCTCTCTGAAAATGCGAAAGATTTCATTCAGTTCAAGGCTAATCTGCTGGCAAAAGAAGCAGCGAACGATCCTATAAAAAGAGCTGATACCGTCAGGGATATCGTTAATAGTATTTCTAAAATTCCTGATGGGATCAAACGTGAAATCTACATTCAGGAATGTGCGGGAATCATGAATGTATCGGAGGGAGTACTTTTTAGTACCTTGGCCCAGATAACGAAAAAAGGTAGGTCGGAAGCCGCCAAAAGTAACGAGCCCGAGCAAAAGGCCTTTGAAGTGGTCAAAAATGAGGCCACTGTTGAAAAGGTAGATGTGCAGTACGAGCTTGAGCGTAAGATTATAGAAATTTTATTGTTGTACGGTGGCGAAACGGAAGAGTTCGAAGATTTGGAATTGAAGGAAAGCGAAGAGGGTGATTTAATACTTGAACCTATTTCTATTGAGGCCAAAGTATTCGAAAAAATATTCTTAGATCTTCAAGACGATGAAATTGAGCTGGCCAATGATAACTTCAGAAAGATATATTACAAACTTATTGAGGCATTGAACCAGACCGAAGAATTTAAATTAAGCGGGTTTTTGGCATCTCAAGACCAAGATATAGTTTCTGAGATTTCATCGATTATGATGGAAGAGGAAAAATACATTTTACACAATTGGGAGCGAAAAGACATTTTTCCGAAAGATAAGAAGTTAGGGGTCGCACAATTGACAAGTGAGACCATATTGACCTTACGCTGCTTTTTGATCAAAAAAAGAATGCTTGCATTGCAAGATGGTACCAAAGAAAGTACGGCCGATCATCGTGAGACCCTTGAAGAGATTATGAATTATCTGCACCTAAATAAGCTGTTGAACAAAAAGCTGAACAGGGTACTCTCATAAAACAAAAAGGCCCGAACATTAGTTCGGGCCTTTTTGTTTTATTCCAGCTTATATTAGTAAAGCTCCAACGCTTTTGCCTGTTGTAAAAGATCTACCATATTGTCAACGTTCAATTTTTTCATTAAACGTGCTTTATAGGTACTCACCGTTTTTTCGTTAAGGTTAAGACCGATGGCAACGTCTTTGTTTCGTTTTCCACTGGCCAATAGTTTTAAAACCTCTACCTCACGGGTCGAAAGCTTTCTAAAGAACCTTCTTGGTTTTTGAGTGCCTTCATCAAATGCCAATCGCTGGGCAAGTTCATTTGTGATGAACATATTGCCTTCGCTAACTTTTCTCACGGCAGAGATGATGTAGTCGATGTCAGATGCTTTCGAAAGGTAGCCGAACGCTCCTGCCCTGATAGTACTTAAAGCATAAACATCTTCCGATTGTCCGCTGTACATAAGTACTTTTACATCTGGGTTTTCTTTCTTCAATTTTCTTAGGGTGGCGATTCCGTTGATTTCCGGAATATCCATTTCCAGCATTATTACATCGGGGGTTACTTTTTCCAATTTTTCAAAGAGCTCGGAAGTGGTTGAGGCTGTTTCTACTACTTCAAAACCATTAGCAGCTTCCAGAACACTCGTTACTCCCATCCTTACAATTGGGTGATTGTCCGCAATTAATACTTTAATCATTTTGTTTTTTTATTCTAGATAATAAACTTTTGGTTAGGGCGTGGGAAAAAATACTGACACGCAAAATAAGCTTTATAAATCTAATTTCTGGGTCAAATGTCATATTTTTTTCACAAAAACGGCCCGAATTATGAATATATTCGTTTAGTTTACACCTATTTAGGTCAAATTGCTATTTCAACTCGTCAGGAATTTCGCAGACAGGTATCGGAAGCATTTTATGTTTATTGGCCGTATTAAAATCTATAAAGATACGAAATACTTCTCTTTCACGACCAGAAAAATCGTTTTCGCTTTTTCCTTGTTCCTGCATGGCCATGGCCCACTCTAGCTCTGGGTACGAAGCTCCTATCTGATCTTCATCGGTTCGGTCATCTCCCCACAGTCCGTCGGTCGGGGCAGCTTTAATGATCTCTTCGTTCACGCCCAGGTGTTTGGCTATTTCGTAGACTTCGGTTTTTAAAAGGTCAGCAATTGGACTTAGGTCAACCCCGCCATCACCGTACTTTGTATAGAACCCAACGCCAAAATCTTCTACTTTATTACCTGTGCCTGCCACCAAATAGCCTTTGAGAGCGGCAAAATAGTAGAGAGTGGTCATTCTTAAACGGGCCCGAGTATTGGCAAGAGACATAAAACGTTCTTCTTCATTGTCAACGGGTGGCAATGAGGCCACCAAACTGTCGAATACCGGTGTAAGGTTGACCGGTTGTCTATTGACATTCGAAAAGTTAGCCTGTAACCAATCAATATGGTCAGATGCTCTTGATACTTGGTTCTCTGCCTGATGAATTGGCATCTCAAGACACAGAAGGTCTAAACCTGTTTTGGCGCAGAGGGTTGAAGTAACCGCTGAATCTATTCCTCCGGAAACCCCGATTACAAATCCTTTGATGCCGGCATTTTGGGCGTAGCTTTTTAACCAATTAACAATATGGTCCGTTACCTTTTCTGTTTGCATAAGATGTTGTTTTAGAGAGATCCGTTAACTTTGACCGTTAAAATTAATGTGTACCGACTAAATAATAAAATGTATCAGAAAATACTTAGGGCCGTGAAGGGCATTTTTATGATATTGCTGATTTCATTGGCGTTTTATGGCTGTAATGATACGGATAAGGTTGAGGAGGAGATTGCAAAAATACAAGTTGAACTTGACGTAGACAGGTTTGATAGAGCGTTTGCACAAGCCAAACCGTTAGATATTCCTTTACTAAAGAAAGCTTATCCTTACTTGTTTCCCGCGCAATACAATGACAGTATTTGGGTCGCTAAACTACAGGATACTCTTCAAGTAGAACTTTTGAATGAGGTAAATGATGAATTCAAAGATTTTGAAAATGAGCGCGATGAATTGGAGAACTTTTTTCGACATGTGAAATATTACTTTCCGCAATTTAATGTGCCGAAGGTGGTAACCTTGACCTCTGATGTGCAGTATGAAAATCGTATTATAATGACCGATAGTCTGCTGCTGATAGGCCTCGACAATTATTTGGGTAAAGACCATAACTTCTACAGAGATATTCAGAACTATATTAAAACAGGGCTGAGCAAAGAGTATTTAGTAAGTGATGTTGCCAGCGCCTTTGCCAAGCAAGTAGTGCCCAAACCCAGCGATAGAACTTTTCTGGCAAGAATCGTTTATTATGGCAAAGAGCTTTATTTGAAAGACATGTTGATACCCAAGTCTGAAGATTATGAAAGAATCGGGTATTCAAAAGAAAAAATGACCTGGGCCAATGCCAATGAAGAATCTATCTGGAGAAATTTTATTGAAAACGAATATTTATACAGTACCGACAACAAGCTTTCCAGAAGATTTCTCGACCCGGCACCTTTTTCTAAATTCGGTTTAGAACTGGATAATGAATCTCCGGGCAGAATAGGGCGGTATATCGGCTGGCAAATCGTGCGGTCTTTTATGAACAATAATTCTGTTTCACTTCAGCAGATGCTTAGCCTACCGGCCGATGAAATATTTAAAAAATCAAATTATAAACCTGCAAAATAAGAATGGCAAAACTGCATACATCTGAAATTACGCTAAAGGTAGCGTTAGACGAAAACCGCGTTCCTGAAAAACTTTCATGGTCGGCTCAAGATGGGGGCATCAATAATGAAGAGGCAAAGGCGATGTTGCTTTCGGTATGGGATAGTAAAAACCAAGAATCTTTGAAAATTGATTTATGGACGAAAGATATGCCCGTTGATGAAATGAAAATATTCTTTCATCAGACCCTGGTTTCTTTGTCCGATACTTTTATGAAAGCTACGCAAGACGAGAAAATGACAGCGACCATGAAGGATTTCTGCGATTATTTTGCAGAGAAACTAGAGCTGAAAAAATGACTATTTAAAGGAGAAAATAAAAAACGACCGGTTCTTCCGGTCGTTTTTTATTGTAGGTTGATTTTATGAAGATGGTGGTCGATAGGCCGGAACCACGTTTTCTTTTGCGGGTATTGTTTTTAAATAGTTGAAGATGGCCTCAATATCTTCATCAGAAAGGTAGGCATAGTGTTTCGGCATCGGCGGCATTATAGGCCGAGCGGTTTCTAGGCCTTTATACTTACCGTCTCTCAGGGCTTTCGTAAATTGTTGTAAAGACCAATTTCCTATACCGGTTTCATGCGGTGTTAGATTTGCGGCATAACTAGTACCCCACGGTCCAACAGCGGCCGTGAGATCACCAGCAAAAAGCACCCATGGTCCCATAGGTACATTATCAGGTACAGGAGGCAATGGTTGGGAGGCATCAAACCCCATTAAAAATCTGTCCATATCGTGAACAGGGCCTTGAGCCGTCATTTTTTTGGGAGTGTGGCAATCGGTACAACCAAGCACATCTACCATATATTTTCCATGGTCTAATTGTGCTTGAACCTGTTCTTGCTCATCAATGGGCGAAGTAGTTTCTTTAGGCTGCTCTTTACAGGAGATTGATAGAATTAGGATCAGAAAGTAAAGTTTGTAAGATAGCTTTTTCATGATGGATGGTATTTAAAGTTGACTAGTTTACCGCTCTGATGAATCTTCAATAAATAATTATATTCATTGATTTACGGCATGCGAAGGGGAAGGTAATCTCGTAAACCGGTAAAGGGGGGAAGTTGAATCTGGTCGCTATTGCAGCGACAAGAGACAATGATTATTGGGGTACAGCTGGAATATGCATATCAAAATTTTCAGCCTCTGCCAATACCTGTTGAATGGTTTCTGGTTGAACCGATTTTTCCAAAGCATTTTCCTGTTCATATTGAACCCCAAATTTTTCAAAGAAATTCAAGAAGCCTTTAGGGCTGTGAATGCTAACGAACTTGCAAGGTACATTGCCTTTGTTGGCGAACGTATGAAGCACCCCTGGTGGAATATCTAAAGATTCGCCCGTCTTCAAAGTTTGATGATGACCATCGACAAAAAACTCCATTTCTCCCTCGATTATAAAAAAGGCTTCTTTGTATTCATGGTGCAAGTGGGGTGGAGGCCCTTGCGATTTGGGCGGAGTTTGAATGATGGCCAAATCGTAATCACCGCTGGTTGGGTGCAGGGTTACTTCTTGACCCAATACCCATAATTTCTTTAATTTTTCCATTTTATGAGAATTTTGTCTCACAATAATAAAAATTAATTTTTAGCATTCAAAATTTTATAAGACATTTGTCTCATGAGTAATGAGCATTTAAATTCCGGTAGAAAAGCGCAAAAACTTCAAACACGTAAGAAGATATTGAAGGCCGCCAACAACTTGGTAAAAAACAACCAAGCATTGAATATGGACGCTGTCGCCCACGAAGCGGGAATTTCGAGAGCTACCATTTATCGGTACTACTCGAATACCGAAGATATAGCTACTGAACTTATATTGCAATTGAACGTTCCAGATGCCGAAAAATTAAATTCGGGCCTTAAGGGAACTAACCTTACCGATGCAATGAAAAGTATACAGAATGCTTACCTAGATTTTATTTTCAAGAATGAAAACCCTTCTAAAAAGTTTTTAGGAGCCGTTCTTTCATCTTCCGATACCAAACTGGAAAGAGGGCAAAACAGGATTACATCTATTAGTAAGTTCTTAAATTCCGATGATATTAAGATGAGTGGTGAAGAAAAGAAGAAATTAAGTGTAATCGCTACGTTGTTGATGGGAATTGAGGCTGTTTTGGTCACGAAAGATGTTTGCGGGCTCGATAACAAAGAATCCAGAGAAACCCTCAATTGGGCCATGGAGAGAATTTTAGAAGGTTATCAATAATAAAGAAGGCGACCTTTTATAGGTCGCCTTCTTTATTAGAACTACGTATTCGGTGTACTAGTTTGCCAAAGGAACTTCCATTAGCAATACCTTGCTTTTCTCGTCAAACGTGAAATCTACTTTGTCAACTTCCCATAAGGCTAGTCCGTCTCTGCGCTCAAGTGACACATCCGAAGCCTTTACCGAGCCCTCTAAAATAAAAACATATAGCCCGTTATTGTTATTTTTTAAAGTGTATTTGGCCGTTTCCCCTTTATCAAAATCACCCAAATGAAACCAAGCGTCTTGATGGATCCATACTCCGTCGTCATCAGAATTGGGCGAAACTATTTGATGAAAATTATTTAAAGTGTCTTCTTTATCTAGCGTAATCTGGTCGTATCGAGGGGTGACGTTCACTTTGTTGGGTATCACCCAAATTTGTAGAAACTTCACCAATTGATTTTGATTTTTGTTCTTTTCGCTATGTTGAATACCAGAACCGGCACTCATCACCTGAATGTCTCCTTGTTTGATAACAGCGGTATTACCCATACTGTCTTTATGCTCTAAATCGCCTTCTAACGGAATGGAAATAATTTCCATATTGCTATGGCCATGCGTACCAAAACCCATGCCCGCCGAAACTTCATCATCGTTCAATACTCTCAACACACCGAAATTCATACGTTCGGGGTCATGGTAGTTAGCAAAACTAAAAGTGTGGTGTGTATTAAGCCAGCCATGATCGGCATGGCCCCTGCTAACTGCTTTATGTAATATCGTTTTCATTTTTGTTCTTTTTAATTATTCTTACCATTTTAAGAAAGTACATCTCTGATTTCTTCCGTTTTGTCAAAAACACTTTTGGCATATGGGCATAAAGGAAGAATCTTTATTTTTTCTGCCCGGGCGAAGTTGACCGCTTCCATGACCAAACTTTTTCCTGCCCCTTGACCTCTCAAACTGTCGTCTACTTCGGTATGGTCAATAATAATTTTATTGGCTCCAGCCCAAACGTAGGTCATTTCGGCCAATCTTTTGGCTTCATCTTTTATAAAGAAAGCGCCCTTTTTACCATCATCTTCGTGTTGTAAATTCATGTCTTAATTTTTAGTCTTCTAAATATCCGAATTTGCCAAGATTGAAATCTTCAATAGCCTGAACCAATTCTTCTTTTGTATTCATAACAAAGGGGCCTTGGGCCGCAATTGGCTCTTCAATAGGTTCTCCACTTAGAATCAAGACCACTGCATTTTCGGTTGCCCTGATATCAAAATCTTCACCGTTATTTTCAAACAGTACAAAATGGTCAGTAGGTACTTTTTCTTCATTATTCACTATTATTTCTCCCTCAATAACCAAAAGGGCCGTATTGTAGTCTTTAGGAAAATTAAATGTTGCCTCACCCCCCTCTTTTAATTTCGCATTAAACAGATGCATTGGGGTGAAGGTACTGGCACTACCATTTGTATGGCCGTATTGCCCTGCAATGACCTCAATATCCCCTAAACCATTTTCCAATGTATGCACATTCATATCTTCACGGTTAAGTGCTTGATATTTAGGAGCCGACATTTTAAATTTAGCAGGAAGATTGACCCATAGCTGAACCATTTGAAATTCGCCCCCTTTTTTCGAGAATTCTTCCTCATGGTACTCTTTGTGCAATACCCCAGAAGCTGCCGTCATCCACTGTACACCGCCTTCTCCTATAACACCGCCACCTCCGGCACTGTCATGATGTGCTACTTTACCCTTATAGGCAATGGTCACGGTTTCGAACCCTCGATGCGGATGCACACCAACCCCCTTGGGCTCTTCGGATGGTGGAAAGTAGAATTTAGAGTTGTAATCCATTAGAATGAATGGACTCATTCGCTCCATGGTTAACCTAAAACTACTGGGTATGAAATTATGTACGCGAAAACCATCACCGACAAAATGGGGTGGTCTGGGGGGAACTACCAATTCTATATTTCTTGTGCTCATGATATTTGATTTTAATTTTAATCAAATTTAGAGGTAACCCATGAGCTGTACATTGATGTATGTTAAGAAAGGGCTAGTTCTTTTTGAAGTTCCTTTTGGCCAAATCTTTTCGAACCCGGCTGAGGCTTTCAGGTGCAATACCTAAATAGGAGGCCACCATCCATTGTGGTACGCGCATTAGAATATCCGGATATAGATGAATGAAGTTCAAATATCTTGTTTCCGCGGAAGCGCCCAGCAATAGTTTTACCCGCTGATTAAGGTGTCTGATATGGTTGTGCAATAAACGCTCATTGAGTTTTCTAAAAGAATGCCCCAACTGCGAAATTCGCTCCATGAAGTTTTGGTCAAGAAGAACGACTGTGCTCTCTTCGATAGCATCGATATAGTAATTTGAAGGCTCGTTGAAATATACACTGCCCCTATCACTTACCAACCAATTTTCTGGGGCGAACTGTAATATGTCAACCTTACCTTTTTCGTTAAGGGCATACATTCGCAAAAGGCCCTTTTCTACAAAAAAGGTGAGTGCACACACCTCACCGGCCCTTAACAAATACTCTTCTTTTTTTACCTTTTTAGTTACAAGACCGTCACATAATTGTTCGATAGAATCTTCTGGTAAACCCCATTGTTCAGTCAGATACTTTTTGAAGTTGGCCAGCGAATGAGAATCCATTAATCCATTTGGTTAAGGGCACCTTGCACGACTGCGTATGTCTTTTCGTAACAGACCTTCATTAGGGTAGGGGCGTCCATCGTATTCCAGTACTCCTTATTAAAAAGCTCTACCGAGAAACCACCTCTAAAGCCGGCTTTAAGAAGTTTTGGTATTACCTCGTCAAAAGGGCAAACCCCTTCACCAGGTAGTACGCGATCGGCATCCGTCAACTGATCGAATGCTGGCGTTGCGGGGTAATCGTTCATGTGAATTACGGGTAATTTGCCGGCATTGATAAGGTCTACCGTATCCCAATCATTGCCTCCACGGTACACATGATAAAAATCAAGAAGCATGGTAGCTTTAGAATGTCCGGTAGCAATCGCAATTTGAGCACAATCTGAAATTTTATGAAGAGCGCCCATTCCCCACAACTCCATTACCGGGGTTACACCTGTTTCATCGCCAAGGTCTAAAATAGCTCGGTACCTTTCGGCGTAGGTGTTAAATTTTGCAGGGTCTATTTTCTCTATTCCTTGAACTGGTGCGGCTATGAATGCTCCTCCCATTTCTTTGGTAATCAGCATTTCTTCTTTCAACTGTGTCATTGCCGATTTTCGTTCATCTTCACTGTCGCTGCACCATTTTGAAAAACCGATTATATTTTCTAGAACAAGACCTCGTGATTCCAGTTTGTTTTTCAACTGTTGGGTAGTGCCCCCATTCTGTAGAAAAGTCTTTATGTCGCTCATCCACATTTCAATTCCATCAAACCCGGCATCTGCCACAAGGTCTATTTGTTTGTCGGCGGGCAGTTTGTAATGCAGTAGAGTAGAACAGTTCATACTAATTCTAACTGGTAATGGCGGACGGTTATTATTGGTGCTTATAGCATTAATGGGGGAGAAGGTCAAGCCTCCCATGGCCAATAGAGAACCTTTTAAAACGTTTCCAAGGGCTTTTCTTCTGGTAATTTGATCTGACATGTAAGTGAATTGAGATTCTAAATTTAACGATTTGAACTATTTAATCTTTGGGAAGTATTATTTGCACAATTACATACATTAAAGTACGGTTGCTGAAGATAGCCAAAAATGGCTAGATGGAGTGGTTTCTTATCTCTTATTAAAGTTCTCTTACGACTTTACAAGGGTTGCCCATAGCCAGCACATTGTCGGGAATGTCTTTAGTAACTACACTACCTGCACCAATCGTTACATTGTTACCTATTGTAACACCCGGAAATACTATCGAATTACCCCCGATCCATACATTATCACCTACTGTAACCGGTTTGGCGGAGGTTACATAATTTGAACCTTTCTCGGTTTCAAGAATACGCTCGGAAGCTTTAAGAGGGTGGGTCGCCGTATAAATCTGTACGTACGGTGCAATCAGTCCGTTCTTGCCAATTGTAATTCTATTGTTGTCTAAAAACATACAATTGGTATTGATAAACGTATTATCACCAATTGAGATGTTCTCACCATAGTCGCAGAAAAAAGGAGTTTCTATCCAAACATCGTTTCCTTTAAAACCCAACAGATCGGCCAATAGACCGTCTCTTTTTTCTAAAAGTTCAGAATCCAATAAGTTGTATTCTTTGATTAACTTTCGCGCCTTATGATACATTGAAAGAAGCTCCGGGTCACGGGAACTGTAGGGTAACCCCTTGAGCATTTTATCTTTTTCGGTCATTTTGGCTTTTTAAAAAAGAGAAGATTATTCAAATTCATCGGTGAACGAATCATCCCAATTAAAGGCGTTCACGATCCAACCCCTGTCGTTCTTGTAAAAGGTGAACTTGAGTCGAATGGCACTATTGGTATAGCGAACCAAATAAGTTTCTCTAATGGCGATATCGCTTATGGTCTCATTTTTGATTTTAACGAAACCGATGGCCTTGCCGAACCGTTGCTCTAGAAGGTTGAGGTATTTGATGGTTTTTTCTTCAATGGCTTCCATCTCATTTTGAGGCATCGGCCAGTAGGGGGTAAGTCGACCAAAGGCCGTTGCAATTTGATTTTCTTGAAACAACGACGCAATGGTTTTTGAAAGATTTTGGGTAGCACTTACGTCTCTAAGATATTCTTCTTGCGCAAAAAGCCCCATGCTTCCCAATGAAAAAATGGCTGTGAGTAACTTTTTTTTCATGATTAATTGTTTGTTCTTGAAGCTTAAAGACTATCGGTTTATTGCTGGCGGAAATCCTAATTTTTCAAGTCCTTCATTTTAGAGTACACTTTTTCCTTTCCATTATCTAAAATCCTGAGAAATACGCCCATTGAATCAATCGATTCGCCCATCAAATTGTTTTCGATTACATAGGTCATATCGCCATTGGTGAACGTAAAATGATAACCACCTCCGCTACCTTGCTTTTCTATTTCCCCATCAAGAAGAATCAGATCTGGTTTGTCGATATTAGATTTGGGCTTATTCCAAGCCATATATCTTACTTCGTTGCTTTTAAGGCGATCTACCCTAATGGTGTACTTGTCGTTTTCGCAATGAATCAGGTTGAGCTGTACGGTCGAGTTAAGTTCGGTGGCCCCCACCTTTTCTATCATTTCTTTGCTCTCGGCCTCTAGCTCTTTTTCCTTTTTAGCCAGTTCTTCCTCCTTTTGAATCAATTCTTTTTCCCGAGCGGCATTTTTACAGGAAAAAAGGCCCATCAGCATCACAATACCTATGGTGACTAATTTTTTCATTTGATAGTAGCGCATAGCCACCAAAATTCTCTCTTGCCGGAGCACGAATACAGAATTATTGCTCCGTTGATATTGGTGGCAAAATTTGGTGGTAAGATACTAAAAAAGTTGGCCGAGCGGTGTGGTATTCGGTAATAAAGAAATAATACGGGTATGATTTCCGTTACCTGTTATTGATTATTGTCGACCCTTCGGAGAACGATTTTATATGGGAGCAGAAGCAAGTACTTATTTTTTAAGTATGCCCAAATAGCTGATCCAAGGCCCTACTTCATTTTTGTGCTGAAAAGCCATAACGCGGGATATTTGGCCAATATGGCCCAAGTCATGAACGCCCCAAGTCGTAATAAGTTGAGATAATGTGACAGTACCGAATTCGGGATGAATACCGGTCTGTTTCAAATCGCTTTCTGAAAGATGAAACGCCTTTAATTCTTGTAGATTTTGAAATCGTAAGGTTTTGAATTCTTCGAGCATTTCACCAATTTCTCTATCATCCTCTTCGTTGAACTGGGCAAAACGATCAAAAGGCCTAAAGTGTTTGTCATCTGATTTCAATATTATTTTTACCCTCACCAGCCAATCAGTTTTTTCGCCAACAATGAGGTGGCCTAAAACATCATACGGACTCCAAGTTTTCTCCCCCTCATTGTTATATAACCATTCCTCCGAAAGGCCGAATAGAAGATTTTCAAGAACTACAGGAGTACGTTCTAGAATTTCTAGCGTACGGTTCAAATTGAATTGTAACATATGCCTCTCATTAATATCTCTAATTTAATCAATTGGAAAAGTCAATCAAAGGCAAAAAGTTTGTGACCGGGTAGTTTAGATTATAGAGGATTCCATTTTCATTTTGAAAATTTTATTCCCAATTGGGCATAAATGCATCTACAAATAATAATTCCGCTTCTACATCTTCTTCTGATACCCCTATTTGTTTTCGATAGATTCTCTTTTCTGAAAACCCGTCGTTTGAAGTATAGACATAAATAACGTGGCCTTCGTTCGGCGCATATTTAGCATCAAGATTGTTGAAGCCTGATGGTTTTTCAGTATCAATTTCAGTGGTAGTATCGTTGGCAATATTGTACTCGAATATACGACTGTCAAGCTGACGATATTGACTGTTTTCGACCGAAGAAACATCATGCGTGTATAGAATTTTTGTGCCGTCGATAGAATAATCCAAACCGCCATAAGCGCCCAATTCACCCTCTACGATGGTGGCTACCAAAGCAGCATTTGAAGGATTAATAGTTTGAATTTTGACTTCATAGCCCATGGCATTATTACTTTTAATAGCAAGTAAATTGTTTGCCGGATTAGAGGCTACTTCACTTATGAATTCATTTATACCGGTTTCATAGACCAATTGCGTTCCTGAACCATCTAGATTGACGGAGTAAAGCTTGTTAAAGCTAGGATAAAGTATGGCATTGCCATTATTGGACCAAGTGAATTCAAGCTCATTTTGTCTAAAACCTGCAATCGGGATTTCCTTCGTGATCTGAACCTTGTTGCTTCCGTCCAAATTCATGGTGAAGAGATGCGATTCGCCACCTACAGTACTTATATAGGCTATTTTTTCTACCGTTTTATTCGCTTTTGGCCGGAACGAGTTCAGTTCCAAAGAGGTTAGTCGCACTTCGTTTTCATTGACCTCGTTGGCGTCGGATCCGGTAGGTTCTGCTCCTGAAAATATTACATTATTACCGTCGATATTTCGAACATAAGCGAATCTGTTACTTTCCACTCCCCTCAATTGAAAACTGCTAATCTTGCTCTGAACTATTTCCGTAACTTCATCGTTGGCACTTACTTGCCAGAAATAATTGGCCCCGACCGATAGATTGGATACAGTTAACACCGTATCGGTCAAATTCTCAAATAGTTGAATTTCGCCATTGTCGCCGTTTCTTAGTTCTAGTTCATAAAGAATGGTATCAGAATCATTATCCGAAGAAGACCATATAAATTCCACCGGATTTTGTATGTCTTGCGTGCCATCCTCAGGATAGATAAGTTCAGGAACCAAGGGAGTTAGATTTTTCGCTTCGACACTATCCAATTCAAAAACTACGTTTGTCGATTGGTCGCTGAGTATTGAAGCGGGTTCAAAGCTTGTTTGAAAATCGTCTTTTTCAGCTTGAACCGAATAATCGCCCACGGCTATCTGATCAATCGTAAAGTTACCTTCGGCATCTGTAAATACCGTGTTGGATGAAGGGTTGGTTGTAATTTTTACGTTCTCTAATGGTACATTTTGACTGTTGGATACGACCCTGCCCTCTAATTTGCCAAAAGTTGTATCGCCAATGGTTTCTTCTTCGCATGCAACGAAGATGGCTAAGGCCATGAAGAACAAGATGAAACGATGAGTGTATTTGATATTCATTTTATGAGCAGTTTCGTTTATTTAATATTTTTTCCAAACCTCCATTCAAGGCCTATGTTGAAGTTGTAATAGAAATCGTCTCTTACCCCATTGACGACGTTATCAATAGTATCCTTATTGGTATGGTTATTTTCAGCACCTACAAAGAAGGCAAGGTGAGGATTGATATTGTACTTAAGGGCAATACCATATTGGAGATTGAGACCTGAAGTATCTTCGGTCAGTTCTTCTTCCGGGCTATCCAAGTCAAATATACCCCCAACTCCACCATAGATGTAAGGGGTAAGATTGTCTAGTGGCAGTATCGTGTAGCCGATTTGAAAGTTGCTCGAGACGTAGGATTTATTGAAACTTTCCCCACCTGTAAAATAGAGATAATCTCCTTTTAGACCGATATCGAACTTAGGGGAAGCTTTGTAACTGTACTTGATTCCCGCGCCTCCACCAAGGGTTTTTTTAGAAAAATCAGCATTTAATACCGGCCCGTTGCCTGAAATGGCGATACTGTGGTTCATGACACTCTGAGCCTGTTTTCGATTGTACAGTAAGGTATTCTCTTCTTCCCGTTTTCTTTCGTTGTAAAGTGATACCAAGGCTTCGTTCGTTTCGTCGCCATCTTTTGTACTCCATAAGTTATCTTCTATACCCTCGATAATTAGAGACTCTACCGCATTTTCGATGGCATTCTGAATTGCCAATTGTATGGGTTCGTTTTTGGTAATACCTGTTTCTACCTCTAATAACCTTTGGAACTTTACATACTTGAACAAGCTAGCGTCCAACGCTTGGGAAAGTATCGTTTTCGAAACATAAACGGTCTTTAAGATTTTTCCGTTGGATGTAGAAACAGCCCTTAAATAAATAGTTATTCGGTCTTGCCTATATTGTGTTGAACCTCCTGTTCCAAAATATCTGGCACCATAACCGCCGGTGATGATGTTGGAGTCGTATGATATAATGCCTCCTTCCAAAAGAATGCCTGCGTATAATAGGGGAGGTAGGTTCGGCTGGCCGTTATTGTCACCTGTATATTCTTGACGCGTCGACCTTATGATGTTTCTTTCATTAAGAAGATTCGATAGATTTTCTCTTTCTATGGGAGTGAACCATTTCGAGTCTTCCAAGGCCTTGATTAGCATGGTTGTGGCCCCTTGAGGAACAGCTGTGCTAAAAGTGCTGCCGTTTTCTACGCTTTTATATTGGCCGGTTTGGTCTTTAAAATTGTAAACCCCCACTACAACGGGTTCTTCCGGTTGGGGTAGATTTTTAAGAGTTTCGGTTTTAGAGGTCGTTTCTCCTATTCTCGATTGAGAAGGTGCCACGGGTTGGTTGAAGTAGGCACCACAACTTGATAATAGGAACAAAAAACCTAGATATAGGGAACTTTGATAAAATTTCATAATGCTTAGTTGGGTACGATAATTTGAGTCTGTTCACCGGTATTAGTGTCTAAAATATTTACCACAAGGCCTTCGGGCGATTCGAATATTTCGAGCAAAAGGTCGCCTACATTAAAAGTGCCGGGCTGTAGCCCCTCACCCAGTTCAGAACTGAAAACGGAACGGGTCAACTGCCCGAGAAGTTGGCGGTTAAGACTTTCTTGAAAATCTTGTAGCTCAGAGGTTTCATCACGAAGCCCCTGATTGTTGGTGAACGAGTTCTGCGCATTGGCCGAACTTAACAGAAATTGGTAGTTAAAGGTGTCACCGCCAAAATTCGGATTCTTAGGCGTGTACACCAATTGTTGGGAATAGGCAGATATACTGAATAAAAATAGTACGAAGGTGAGTGTTTTCATTTAGTATTGAATTGTATTTTGGTTAATGGCCTTGGTTTGAATAAAATATTGGTGAACCCTGGCAATCGATTGATTGACCATTTCATTTATATAGCTGCTTCTAGGGTTGAGAAAAAATTGAACCACTAGGTTGTCACCGGCATAAATTTTAATTTGGGTATTGCCCCCGATGGCCAATACTTCATCGACTTTCACGATTTCATTTCCTTTAATATTGTTGTTGTTATACTCTAGATAGAACTTTTGGTAAAAGTCTCTTCCTGGTTTGGTCTTGGTGTTTTCGAAAACCATGCCTGTCATTAAATCAATATCTTGACTTACGGTCCTGCCATTTTCTTGAAGAATGCTGTTTTGCTGAACCACTTTCGGTTTCATATCGTCTTCCCCATCAAAGCCATTGATGACCAAACGGTCTTTTCCGATGGCCTTTTCATCCTCATAAATAAGAACAAAAACAACTGTTCTTTGGTCTTCTTCCAAGGCCAGCGAAGCCTTGCTAATATTTTTTCTCTCACCTGGTTCAAGAATAAAGTACTGCTCGTCTTCATAGGTTTGGTCGCTGTTCTTAACAATCATGGCTCGGTATCGAAGGCTTTTTTTAAGGGATGTCTTGTTATAGGCCGAGAAAACGATGTCGGTCAAAATATTCTCTGATTCAATGTTGATTTCAGCCTCTACCTCATTGTTGAAGATTTGTGCACCAACGCTGCTGCTTAAGAGTAAGCACAATAAAAATATAGAACTGATCAGTAGAGAATTTAGCATGGGGGAGGCAGATGAATGGTCTAGTTGGTATTTCTGATGATTAAGCTTTGAGAGCCCTCATTCATGGTAATCTTCATTTTGTCGGCAATGCTATTTCTACCGTGAATGACTAGATTTTGGTTGTTGCCTTTTTGTTGTATGTTTCTTTCTATAAGCTGTTTGTTGTCAAAAAGATTGTATTCCAATAAAAGATTGTTATTGCCCTGTTGAAGGGCCGTATAGTCAATGAATTCGGCTTTAAGATTGAGATCAATAATATTTGAATGGCCATATTGCTTTAATTCAATATCAGAAACTTGCGATTGGGCCGATACATTTGTGTTATTATTATTGCCTACTTGTACAATATAAACCCCTTTGTTGACCACATTTATGTTGGCATTGCTTACCACCTCATTAGACTGTTGCGAATAATAATTTAATTGTTGTGAATGCGAACTAAAGTTAGAAGGGGTAATGTCACTTTCTTTTTTAATAATTCCTTGAGCTATCAATGAGTTATAGAGTAGAATGGCCAAAATAAAGGTTAGAAGTTGGTTTGGTTTCATACGCTTCTAATTGTAAAAGGTGAAAAACTACGGAACATGTTGATGTTCCGTAGTTGATTGATTCAAAAAATCTTATAGTGTTTTAGTTTGATTGCATTACAATAGCAGTGGTATTACTGTTAACCATGGTTTGGTTAACTAAGCTGTTGTTCCCATTGCCATTTTGAGTTACCAAAATAGAAGCATCGGTAGTTCCAATTTGATGGGCTCTACTGATATTTCCATTGCCGTTTTGCTGTAAGGTTTTAATCAAACTAGTTGATGTGTCTACGTCTTGCGAGGTGTAACTTCTGTTTCCATTACCATTCTTTTGGGTGGTATAAATTTCGTTTGATATACCATCTTGGTCTACAGATGAAAAGTTATCATTACCATTTTGAGCAATTGAAATCTTGTTGTAGTTACCTTGCTGAGAAATCACGGACTTGTTATCCATTCCGTTTTGATTAACTTTTGTAGATAACATTTCTCCGAAGGCTGGTTCCCCAAATTGCTCAACCTCAGACATATTTCTTCTGCCTACCTGATCAATATCTATGATACTGCTCGAGGAGGTTTGACGGATTTTTGAGTTGTTGGCACCATTGTTCGAATTGTCTCCCGATTGGGTTACATAAATTTCGTTGCCAGACCAACTTTGCCAAATGGTTGAACGGTTGTCAGAATCGTTTTGCTGAACTTTGATTGAGTTGTTATAACCGCCTTGAACATCTACCTTAGAGTTATTTCGATTACCTATTTGGTCTACATCTGTTTTTGATAGACCTCCGCCTTGTTTAACTAAAGAGTTATTCTCTTTTCCTTTTTGGTTTACGTCAATTGTGATGCCGGTAGAAGTAGAACCATTGTTCCATATATCACCCTGATCCACTGTGGATTTATTACCCTGACCTTGTTGTTTGATTTTAACGGTGGTAACTGTTCCATTGGTGTGAGACTGAACTCCAATCTGTTCAACATTAGATTTGTTTCCATTTCCGGCTTGGTTGACAGTGACCAAAGCTCCTCCAGTTGCATTCGCTTGATTGATTTCGCTACTGTTTTGAGCCATAACGAAAGACCCCATTGCAAGTGCCATGGCACTTAAAACTACTTTTTTCATAAAGATTGAATTATTTATTAGTATTTGGTTAAAATGCGTGTTTGGTCGTTTTTCATTAAAATGAAAAAAGTATGCTTCAGGTATCTTCAAGTCAAAAAATAGCACTCGACATCAGCCAACCTGACGAAAAATGTATGCGTTGATAAGCCGTTCAAATTACTTGAACCTATAGGGGGAAATCTAAAAAAGGGGGAGGGGAAAAATGAAAGACAGTTATTCTTTTTTATGTCGTTTCATGTGGTAATGATAGACACATAAATTAGCATTTTGCGTGCATGATCGATGAAATACAGAATTTAATTGTCCAATTAAATAAATGACGGTTTTTTCCTTCGAGATATGATAAATTAGTAAGAATTTGAAACTCTAAAATTTAACAATATGGCAGTTTAAAGGGGTTTAAAATCAGATAATTTAATTTTTAAATAATGAAATTTTTCAAATTGATAGAATTGTTAGGTTTTTGTCAATTTTAAAAAAGTTGAGATTTATGAAGAAATACTTCTTTGAAAGAAACGCTTATCTTATAATTTTTTCAATAGAATATCACTAGACGGCAATGGTCTCGAGAACAAAATTTCAGGTGTTTTTTCTGAAAATATTAGTTGAGGGGAAAAGTCGCCCCAAAGGCCATGGCTCCACAAAACTGTCTGGCTTGGGGGTGCTCGTAATAGGTGAGTCCAAATTCAAAATTATGGTGTCTTCCGATTTTTAATCCGATTGACCAAGGAATATGATATAATACCCCGTTCTTTAGGAGAGAGGTGTTAGGAGTGACTGTTTTGAAAGACCCAAAACTGGCCCCGACCCCAATTTCCAAGAAAGGGGCTACCCATGGTATGGGCGCCGTAAATCTGCTCTTGCCGCCAATTAAAAAAGCGTTCGATGATGATTTGTACGAATTGTAATAAACTTCATCTGACTCATCGGTCTTTGTCAAGATAATACCTGCATAAGGTCGAAGCTCTAACCATTTACTATGCCGCAGAACATATTCGCCCTGTAAATAAAAACCACTTCCAGAAATATCGATGTCTTCACTAGGATAGGTATACCCAAAACCTATGGAACCCGAAATGGCCTTTTCTTTTATAAACTGTGCGTTGAGGGTGTAAAATGGCAGAAGAGCAAATAATAAGTTGAGTTTTTTCATTGAGTTGACCAAAAGTTGAATTGAGGTTGCTTTTAGCAAGGGAATGTACATCGGGTAGTTAGGGCACAAAAAACTACCCGTCGAAAAGGGAATAATTCAGATGAAATGATGATGCCAAAAAAGACCTTTAAAACGGCTGTCAGAACAAGGGGTTACCTCTTCGAAATCTTATTGTTTGAAATAGATTTTTGTCTAGCACTCTTAAAACGGGTGATGTTATCATTTCGCTTTTTAAGATGTTTGCTGCTGGTGCCACTGTTCACCCGCTTGCGCCAAAGCTTAAAGGAGTTTGGTTTTAATTCCCGGCGCATTAGTTTGATAACATCGGCTTCCGAGAGTTTAAATTGAGCTTCAATGGCCTCGAACGGGGTACGGTCTTCCCAAGCCATTTCAATAATTCTATCCAGTTCTCTTTCTGTCATTTCATCCTATTATGTATCAAAAATAGGATAATATGATAAGTCCGATAGGCGCTATGGTTTCGAATGATAGCGTAATCAATCAAGCGGATTAGAAATTTATTAAGGAATGGAACTCACCTCACTGAACTTCCATTTTCCATTGATTTTCTGAAATTGAAAGCTGTGCTGCATACCCTCGTGCTCATCGGTTGGTTCTATAGTAGTAACCAATATTTCATAAATCTCCATCTCATCTTCATTCAGATGATGGTAAATAGTCTCGTTCAACCGTAGAATTTTGAGAAAAGAGGGGGTGAAAAAGCGATTCAGGTCTTTTTTAACAAAGCTGTCGGCAGGTATATAAATAAGGTCATCATAGAGTTTATCGTACCAAAGGGAGTCTTTTTCGCTCAGACTTTCCAATTGCCTTTGTTCGGTCGGGGTGTTTTCCAAACATTCGTAACACCTGATTTCACTGGCCGCAAAGTCAAGAAATTTTTCTTTATTTCCTGATTCTACTACTTCTAGAAATTGATGCCAGGTCTTTTCTATTTCTGCATTTTCAGGCTGGTCGTTCGCGTTCTTATTTTCCTTGCAAGAAACACTGATTAGCATACAACAAATGAGTACTTTCCAAAACCTGCCTACGAATAATTGACCTTCCATTCTGAGAAATTTAAGGCTATAAATTTACTTTTTTAAGGGAAGCAATGCATCATACCCCAAAAAGTGTTCCTCTAAAATGGTGCCAGACTCGTCTATCAACCTAAAGGTGACCTTGGGTTGTTCTGAGGTTGCAGTAAATGTGAATTCGCCGAATGCCTTGAGGCCAAGTCCCTCATATCCGAAGAGTTGATGCGAGCTATCTTCTGCCATGGCTGGTGGGCCTGGAACACCTCCCATACTGGCAACTTCAAATTCATAGAACCTAAAACCTGATGGCCTGGGAATAGTAAAGGCCCTAGCCCCATGTCGGTCGCCACTGATCAGTAACACACCAGAAATACCCTCCGATTCTATGAGTGAATAGATTTCTTCCCTGGCCGCAATATCCCAAGTGCCCCAAGAATCTTTGGCCTTGGTTACATAATCGCTCCACATGGTGCCGCTTGAAATCACCTTGAAAGGGGCGGTAGAATTCTTTAACACCTCTTTGAGCCATTGCAATTGACTTGTGCCCAAATAAGAACCATAATCACCTCTTTCATCTAGGTTTCGACAGGATCGGGTATCGAGCATGATTATTTCTACCTCTCCAATTCGGGTATTGAAATAGATGCCATCACCTATGGTGGTGGGGTTGTTCCAGTTATTTTGCCAGATAAATCGAAGGCTATCCCTATCCGCTTTGGTTACCCCTTCTGGAATACCGCTTAGGTCGTTGTTGAGGTAGTCGTGATCGTCCCAACTGGCATAAAGCGGAATTTTCGAGGCTAACTCTTGCCATGCCGGCGAAACATCCCTGAGCAAATAGTCCGAACGATGAAGCCCCCAATGCGTATCGCGGTCGTCTACTGCCAAATCGCCCAATAAAAGCATGGCCAGCGGTTTTCTGTGGATGATGGAACGGATGAGATTAGGATTGTGCAAACCAATCTTGTGAAAACCAGAGGCAAATGTGATACGAACAGTCGATTTTTGACCCGACTTAGGGGCCGTTAGAAAAGAACCATGGGATATTACCCTGTCATTTGTAGATATATGATAGTCATAGTGAGTAGCTGGTTTCAAACCATCAAGAACTATTCGCTCTACTTTTCCCGGTCTAATTGGTTTTAATTCAAGCGCCCTAATATCGGTTCCTTTTTGCGTGTTCACTTTTATTTGCAGAATATTGGTGTTAGCAGGGCGTAACCAAAGTGTTACTCTTTCGGCCTGTACATCGCCCAACATAGGTCCGCTAATTAAATCAATATGGTTTCTTTGGGCCGCTTCGATAATTCTGTCGTCTGTGAAAGCGACTGTATCGTTCTCGAAAATGGCCCGTGCCTCTAGATAGAATTTTTTAATAGAATCGGAAGGAGGCATGTAGCTCTCGAGTAGTAGGCTATCGATTTTTTTATCGCCCTTGTGAGCTTGATTTAGCGTGATTTCGTGACGGGCTTTGATGGGTTCAAGCCTTTGGCCGACTGCCGATGCAAACGAAAGCAGCATAAAGCTTAGGCCGAGGCAATAAAGTTTAGAAAAATATTTCATGGGGCCAGTTTAATTGATTTTAAGGGGAGCTTCATTCTCCTGTTGCATCTCGTAAGGTAACTGCCATACATTGCCCTCCCAATCTCCGAAATAAAGGTGCGATTGACTAAAATTATGCGAATCGCCATCCGCCCAAAAAAAGACAAAAGGAGCTTGATAATTCACCGGTTTTCGCACATACGAATGACTCAGTTGGCTGTTTTTGGTAATCACTTTTGTTTTTGACCAATTGTTTCCTTGGTCGGTCGATGACCAAAGGGCAATTTCTCCACCGACGCCCCATTGTTGCGGACCGATTTCAGTAGGCCCTGCTACCATCCATCTATCATCCTCGATATATAAACTACCCATGTCGTAATTATGGTCTGAAGTTGTAATGACGGTCGTTTGCCAGTTTTTTCCGTTCCATTTGGTGACGCACCATTCGTAAGGTACGCTGCTAGGGCCCGGTTCAAAGCCATTACTTCTAATGTACAAACAGACCGGGTTACCGTACTTGTCAAAGGCCAAGTCTTTCATGTACACATTTTTGCCGGCTTTCGCGTAGTTGATGACACGTGCCGAAGTTCTTTTTTTCTTCATGGGTATTTTCACTTTTTTACCCTTGGTATTTTTCCAGCTTTTGCCGAAATCGGTAGATTCTACATAATACAGGTCTGTGCGCTTGTCTACGTTTCCTTCTGGGTGTCGATTGAAAAAAGTACCTACCTTTTTACCTTGATAAGTGCCACTGACCTGATAATGGCCCGACCTTTCTCCCCTAGATTCAGGTATAGCTGCCAATAACTGGTCTTCCGTCCAGTTTGTACCATCCTTGCTAGATTCAAAGAATAGCTGCCGCACACCCTCGTATTTGGTGAAAAAATTAAAGAAACCATGTTGTGTGAACCAAGGTTGCGGATAGGTCATTTCCTCTTCCGTAATTTGTTCGAAACTGGAAATGTCATAAGGCTTCGTGCTCTTGTATTTGTAACCTGGCCGCTGCTTGCCCCTTCCGCTTACGAATACCCAGATATACCCCTTGTCATCCAACAATAGGGAAGGGTTGTCGTGGGGGTCGTCTACTCCGTTCTTATCGTGAACAATGGTAGGTTTGCTTACTTTTTTGGTACCATGATCAAATTCCCCGATCATGCAAAGTAGGTAACGTTGCTTTGCCGATTTGGTGCCTCCATACACAAAAAAGGTTTTGTTCACTTCTTTTGAATAGATGGCCAATGGGGTATGTTTGGCGGTATAGGTGCCTAAGGCTCCTGAATACTTATCGCCGTACTCGTATTTTTGGTTTAGTTCAAACCAGATGCCGCGATAACCATCTACTTTTTTATGGGCTGCTGGCTCCTGTGCATAGAGGGACGAATAGAAACCAAAAAGAACGAATACCATGAGCAGGCCGCAATAGGTTATGTCTGATACGGATTTCTTTTGAACCAGAATCTGTGTGTTACTCTTCATCAATCTCATTTTTGAGCAAGTTGAGAATGGCATCCAGTTCTTGCATTAAGGGCAGATAATGTGTCTTTTCGGTAGACAGGCTGGTCGAATGGAACATAAGCACATTGTTCTCAAAAGCCAAAGACTGCAAAAGGGATAAATTACTGACCGTAGCATCTTGTTCGTTTAGGGTGAGACCGTTATCGGCATTGGTCTGGGCGAAGATGGTTCGAATGCTGTATCGGTCGGTTCTGAACATATCGAGCACTTTGACCCGCTGTTCGCCCAATTCAAACTCTTGTCGCGCAATATCCTCCATGGTGGCTCCCCAATTGGTGAGAAGTATGCGTAACCCGTCGTTGGAGATATCTTTTAAGCTGCCCGAATTGATCATTTCGTTCAAAAGGGAATTGTTGGCATTGAACGAGATATCGAATGCAAAGGAGTTGAACAACAAATTGGAAAATTCTTTTTCTGACAGGGCGCTTTCTGCTTGGTTGGTATGCTCCAATATCTTTTCTGCGTTCGTGTAATTTTCTTGGTTGACCTTGATGAGCTGGGTGAGTTTTGATTTACTGGTTTCGAATTCATTCTGAAGGCCCCGCAGGTAGGTCTGTTCTTTACGCTCTAGAATATTGCGCTGTTGATTATTGTTGATGGCGACCGCTATTAAAATACCGATGACTACGAGTACGATCTCGCCAATGGCGTAGATCAAATATTTGCTCAACTTGTTGGCCGTACCGTTGGGTGCGTTTTCTGAAAGCAGTTTTTGGCGGAGTTTTCTAAAAATCTTCATAGTAGGTGTTGGTTGGTCGGGCAAAAACAACCTTCACGTAATAGCGGGGTATAGAATAGGAGGGTCGTTCTTACCTAGGAAAGATAAGAAAATAGCCCGTACCAGATGACTATGGACTTCTTCCTTTAAAAACTAGATTTCGGAATGCAGCCTATTTCATTTATTGCTTTCTCCCATTCGTTCTACTTTCTCCAACCATCTTTGCCTGAACTCGTCTTTGGAAAGCCGTATTGGGCCTATCGCGGTAATTTTTACCGATTTCACCCCTACAAATTGCATCGTAAGTCTTTTCATGGCCTTGTGCGATGGGCTGCCGTAAACGAGTCGGTAGTACCAATTGGGCTGATCCATCGTAGAAATGATACGCACGGTTTTTCCAGTTAGGTATTTGTCCCACCAAACGGAACCTTCCCTTTTCTTGAACGCAAAGCCTGGCAAAAGTACCCTGTCTAAAAATCCTTTCATAAGGGCGGGTACCGAGCCCCACCAAACCGGATACACCCATACCAAGTGGTCTGCCCATTTTATTTGCTTTTGGGCCTGCAACAAATCGGGCTCCAGTTCGGTGCGCTTTCGGTAGCCGAACTGAAGGTTGGGGTTAAAGTGAAGGTCTCGAATGTTGATGAGGGCGATTTCGGCGCCCGACTTTTGGGCTCCTTTTAGATAAGCCTCGGTCAGGGCGGCATTGTAACTTTCGGCATCGGGGTGGCCGTTGATAATCAGTATTTTTTTCATGTAAAAGCAGGTAGTGCAGTTGAGCCGGCAGAAGCCTTGCACAACTCTAATTTTTACAAAGTACCGCTCTTTGATCGCCAATTCATTTGATATACATCAAATTCCGTTTTTCGGTTTGCGAATGCGGCTTAAGGTCTCTAGGGTAATCCCGAGATACGAGGCGATATGGGTGAGCGAAATTCGGTTGGTAATATCGGGGTACATGTTCAGCAAGTGGCGATAACGGTCTTCGGCCTTGTTGAACTGTATGGCATTCAATCGATCGCACAGAAGTAACATGGTTTCGGTTACTACCTCTCTCATAAAACGTTCGAATTCATGATGCTTTTGGGAAACTTCGTCTAGGCTTTCTTTTGAGAACTCTAGAACGGTGGCATCTTCTAAAAATTCTAGGCAATGCGGACTCGGCTTTTCGCTAAAAAAGCTGACAATAGGTGCCATAAATTGATGTTCAAAAGTAAACCAATCAGAAATGTCTTTTCCGTCTTTGAGATAATAGGCGCGACCGCAACCTTCTACAATTAGATAGGCCCTTTTGGCAAACTGCCCTTCCCGCACGACGATATCGCCCTTTTGATACGATTTGATCTGTGTATGCGGTAAAAAGGCCTGCCAACATTCAGGTGGTAGGGGCGTATAACTTTTTTCAATCTGTTGGATTACTTTTTCAATGTTCATAGGGAAAACCGTAGAGGTTAAATACTCCGATAAAAATAACTAGAAAATAATAGGAGCAATATTCTAGATTCTTGAATTCTACCATATTGAACCTATTATTTCTGAAGTAACAATTGTATGCGAAATAGGAGGTATAATGGTCAAAAAACCTATGAGATAAAACGAAAGACTAAAATTTTAATGGTTTTTCAATATTAAGGCCTTTGGCTCGGCTTTATTATGGAATAAGAAATTTGTATCCAATACTTAACGTTAGTGGTATATGTAAAAGGATTGAGCAAATCGCGGTACTGAAATTAAGATAGGAAATAGAACTAGTTTGTGCCCCAGCTCCTCTTCTTAATAATTAATCTTCTAATTCTACTTTTGAAACCTCCTTGAATCCTGTTGTTTTAACAAACTTCATGTTATAGACAAAATTTTGCATACTATCAGAAGGGTCAATGGTATCTAAGTTCAATTTTTGTATAGTCTCTGGTGGAACAATAACTGATAAAATTGCTTTTTCTTCCATATGCCCTGTCTTGGTGTTAAGCAACTCTGCCATGGCATTTACCCTTACATATTCAACTGGCAAATAAGCAAAAACTTCTCTGGCAATACGGATAACCGCACTACAAATATGGTCTTGGTAAAGCTCATTATATTTTGACTTTGCCATATTTTTCTTAGACAATTTTCCAGTTGAAGTCTGCCGCAACTCATAATCTGGAATAATATCTAAACTATTAACATGAAGATTAATATCAATTAAATTTTCTTCAAACTTGAAATCTAATTTCGAACCTAACTCCCCAATATCAGAGAATGGGTCGAAATAGAGTAAAGCTTCTTTATAAGCTTCAGGATTCTTTTGATCAATTCCATCAGAGATATTTTGAAGCCTTGTCCAATCATTTAATTCTTGCTTATATTTTTCAAAGTTAAGATCATTTTGTTTTCGGTCTTTTTCCGATGCTAGGTTAATAGCGTCTTCCAATCGTGTTATTTTCTTTTTGGATGAACCAAATATTGTATCAAAAAGTGATGGTCTGAAATTTTCAAGTTTAGTTTTAGCTTTAAGCTCATTTTCCCATTCCTCTGTTGGTTTAAGAGGTTTAGGGTGATTTTTAATTCTATTCCAATCCACCGATTCGGTACAGTTTTTATGAACGGATTGCAGAATTTCGACATAATTGTTATAGTCTTCTACAGCTTGACTAGCATCCGCTAATGCTTGAAGTTTCTGTTGTTCTTTGAATCTTTTTGCAGCTTCTCTATTCCTTCTTTGCTGTTCTCTTTCTATTCTTCGAACGGTTGCGCCATACGACCTTATCGCTCCTCTTAAAGTTGCCATTTATTTTTCAATTATTATAAGCAGTTTTGATTATAAATATTTACCTCAATCATCGCCTGGCTATAAATAAATACTAAAATGAAAGTACTAGCTCCATACCAAATATTCTATAACTCAGGTTCTAAGAACTTATGCTTGCCTAAAAATACCACATCACTTTTCCATTCCTTTACAGAAAAGCGTAGTCGGTAAAATCTTAAACTTAGGGGAAGTAAAAACCTAAAAATAGTGTTTTTTATAATTCAAAGCCAAAGCAATTCGCTAACCCTCAAATTGAGAGGTATTGGCTCGGGTATTATCAATATAGGGCAACTTTTTGAGGCTTTGTTTACATTAAGGTTCTTGAAAAAGTTGAGCGGTATAATCCAATAATTCAATGCCTCCCGGATTGCCATGCCCGGGAACCACGATTTTTAGTTGCGAAAAGGTGCTTTTTATTTTGAGAGCGGTTGTGCTCCATTCTGCAACATTGGCGTCCCCCAAATAACCTTTGGTGGCATCCATTTCTTTTACGAGGCATCCGCCAAACAGCAGTTGGTCTTCGGGCACATAACTGACGATATTGTCACGGGTATGGCCTTCGCCCAAAAACTGGTTGATGATGCTTCCATTTCCCACTTGCAGTTCAAAATGGTCCTCAAAACCGTTCTGGGGCACTTGATTGCCTTCTTTTTCGGCCAGTTGCAAGGTCAAGTAGTTTCCGTAAGAGGGAATGCCTTTTTCGTGAAAGGCCTGCAGTCCGCCCACACAATCATCGTGAAAATGGTTGGCGATAACGGCCTTCAGTTGTTTCTTCCGCGTGTCGGTAATCCATTCAATCAGTTCTTCGCTTACCTTGTTTTCCGTTGGGGTATCGACCACGACCGCTTCGTTTCCGTTCATATAGATGAGTCCGTTACAGGCTACTTTTCCAAAAGAGTCGGTTTGCAGGTAAGAGATGTGCATAAAGCTTTTGTCGCTTAACGGCACGATTTGCAGGGTCTCACTGGTATAGGCATACGGGGTTTTGGTTGACTTGCAAGAAGCCAGCACGAAAAAAGATAACAAAAGCAATGAAGCTATTCTTTGGCGCATGGGTAGTATTCTTTTCATAAATATAGGCGAATACCATTCAAAAAAGAGAGTAAAAGTGTGGTGGCAAGACATTTTTTATTGTCAAAGCAAGACCGGCAATGCCCAATGTAAAGGAAATTAAAAGTCTGAACCTATCAAAAAGGGAGGAGTGTTGAACCGACTGTGAACAGCTTTTGGGCCCCACAGAGGTTACTTTTGAACCGCCTTGAAAAAATCGAGGTTGATACCATCAATGTAGGCCAGTAGCTCGTCGCGGCCCATACCTTTTGACGATGAGGTAACGAAATACGCAGGGGCTTCTTCCCAAGCGCCTTTTTCTAGCTCTTGAAGGTATTCGGTCACATGGCGCTGAATGGCCCCAGGCTTCAATTTATCGGCCTTGGTGAATATAATGCAGAAGGGTACTTGGTGCTCTCCGAGCCATTCCATAAAGTCCATATCAATTTGCTGCGGACTGTGGCGAATATCGACCAATACAAAGGCGCAGACCAATTGTTCGCGCTGGGTAAAATAATCGGTAATGTATTTTTGAAAGGTCTTTTTGTCTTTCTTTGAGACACGCGCGTAGCCATAACCGGGCAGGTCGACCAAAAACCAATTTTCATTGATTTTAAAATGGTTGATAAGCTGCGTTTTTCCGGGTCTGCCAGATGTTTTGGCCAAGCTTTTACGTTCGGTAAGCATATTGATCAACGATGATTTGCCCACGTTACTACGGCCGATAAAGGCGTATTCGGGCAAGAGCTCGTTGGGGCACTTGGCTACCTCTGAATTGCTAATTACGAAATTGGCCGTTTTTATATGCACGTAAATTCTTGTTTGTGTGGTTTTTTCAGGCCGAGTGTTGGCGTGTTTTAGTCAGAAAGTAGATACTTAAAAGCCTCGCTTCTCTAACCAGCTGTCTAAAATATCGTTGAATTCTATGGGGTGCTCCATCATAGGTGCATGTCCGCATTTCTCGATCCAAAAGAGGTCTGAGTCGGGCAGCAGCTCATGAAAAAGATTGGCTACATCGGGTGGGGTCACGTTATCGTCTTCGCCCCAGATGATACAGGTAGGGGTTTCCATAGTGGGCAGGTCGTTCGCCATATTGTGGCGAATGGCACTTTTGGCAATGGCCAATGTCTTGATGATTTTGTTGCGGTCGTTAACGGTCGCGAACACCTCGTCAACTATTTCTTTGGTCGCCACGGCGGGATCATAAAAAACGGCCTCGGCCTTCTTTTTGATGAACTCGTAATCGCCCCTGCGCGGGTAACCGTCGCCCATGGCACTTTCATAAAGCCCGGAGCTTCCGGTAATGACCAGTGCCTTGACCATTTCAGGGTACATTTTTGTGTGTAAAAGCCCGATATGCCCGCCTAATGAATTGCCCAACAGAATAACATCGTTCAAGCCTTTGAACTCAATGAAACCTTCTAAAAACTTGGCGAATTGCTTCACGTTGGTCTTTAGCATGGGCATGTCGTAAATGGGCAGCTCGGGTACAAGAACCTTATAACCTTTTTTCGGGAAAAAATCGGTAACACCTTGAAAGTTGCTGAGCCCACCCATGAGCCCGTGCAATATAATGATAGGGGTTCCTTCCCCTATCTCCATGTACCGGTATTTTCCTTCCTTAATAATGTTGTCTTCCATTCACGGTGCTTATCATCGTCGGCCAAAGATAGGCATTTCCAACATATGCACATACGTTATGCCGAGCCGTAAAGTAACCAAATTTGTCTCTTTCCCACAAAACCATCGCCCACAAAACCCATGCTTGTTGGGTTTATGATATGCACAAAAGCCACAATTTATCAACAAAGTGGTAATTTGTGGTAAAATGTGGTAATAAAATTTGTAGTTTTGAGTTATAGTACTGAAAAACTAGCCATTTAGCGTGATCAATTTCATTGGAACATACGATTGTAAAGCCGATGCCAAAGGTAGGATAATGGTTCCGGTTGCGCTAAAAAATCAGATGTCGCCCATTCTGAACAAGGGTTTTGTTATCAAAAGGTCGGTCTTTCAGCCCTGTTTAGAACTGTATCCGATGGATGAGTGGAATCTGCTCATGGCGAAGGTGAACAAGAAGAACAGGTTCAAAAAAAAGAACAACGATTTCATTCGTCGTTTTCAGGCGGGTGTTAAGGTGGTGGAGGTTGATGCTGCAGGAAGATTGCTCATACCAAAGAACTTGGTAGATGTGGCAAATATTACCAAAGAGGTGGTGCTTAGTTCGGCCATCAATATCATAGAGATTTGGGACAAGGACAGTTACGAGCAAGTGCTTGAAGATACGGCGGAAGATTTTGCCGCTTTGGCCGAAGAGGTCATGGGTGAAGACGGAGACGATGAAGATGTATCATAACCCTGTTCTATTGCAAGAGTCCGTTGATGGGCTGGCCATCAAAGAAGATGGTGTTTATGTGGATGTCACCTTCGGTGGAGGCGGGCACAGCAAAGAAATATTGAATCGATTGGGAAGCGAAGGAAAGCTTTTCGCTTTTGATCAAGATACCGATGCACTTGAAAACAAATTGAACGATGGGCGGTTTACGCTGATCAACGCCAATTTTAGGTTCATCGCACAGTATTTAAAGTTCTATGGCATTCGGAAAGTAGACGGAATTTTGGCCGATTTTGGGGTTTCGTCGCATCAGTTCGATAAGGCCGAGCGCGGTTTTTCTACCCGCTTTGATGCCGAACTCGATATGCGAATGGACCAAAGTAGTGAGCTGTCGGCCTATCAGGTGGTCAACGAATATGAGTTCGATGATTTGCGCAGGTTGCTTTTTCAGTACGGCGATTTGCGAAACGCCAATGCCATTGCAAAGACCTTGGTAGAGCGTAGGGAAGAGGCGCCCATTAAAACTACTGAGCAGTTGAAGCAGGTGTTGGGCCGGTTCTTGCCCAAAGGGCGCGAGCAAAAGATACTGGCGCAGATATATCAGGCCATTCGCATTGAGGTGAACCAAGAGATCGCGGTCATCGAAGAGTTTTTGCTTCAGACGCCCGATTTATTGGAAGAAGGAGGACGGTTGAGTATCATCAGTTACCACTCGTTAGAGGATCGATTGGTAAAGCGGTACATCAGGGCCGGACAATTTGAGGGCGAGCCCGAAAAAGATTTCTACGGAAATATCTCGGTGCCCTTTAAAAAAGTAGGCCAGTTGGTAACACCGTCTGCAGACGAAATAGCCCAGAACAATAGGGCGCGAAGTGCGAAACTGCGCATTGCAAAACGAATAAAAGATTAAAAATAGATACAAGTGAAAAACGGATTGTTGAACATACTCAGAGGTAAGTTTTTGGTGAGCGGCGATGCACCGAAGCATTGGCTGTTTATCCTGTTCATATCCTTTTTGGCAACGGTCATGATCGGTAGCTCGCATAGTGCCGATAAAAAGGTGCACCAGATTGCCGCACTTAATGAAGAAGTAAAAGAACTGCGCAGCGAATTTGTCGATGTGCGCTCCGATGTGCAAAAGTTGAAACTTGAATCGACCGTGTTGGAAATTGTGGCCGAAAAGGGCCTTTATCCTCCGGCCGTTCCACCTAAGCAAATCAAGGTAAAATCTAACCAAGAAGAAGAGTAATAGTGGCTGTTACCGAGAAAAACATATTGAACCGACTCTACTTTGTAGTGGCATGCCTGTTTTTGTTTGCCGGTGCCATCTTGTTCAAATTGGTGAACATTCAAATGGTGCAGGGCGACAAGTACCAAGAGATGGCCATGCAGCGTACCGAGAAGATGTTTACCATCGCTCCGAATCGCGGTAATCTCTATTCCGATGATGGTAGTCTTTTGGCGACTTCAGTTTCACGGTACACCATTCGTTTCGATGCCGTTACCGTGAAAGATGCCGACTTTAAAGAAAATGTGGTGCCTCTTTCAAATGCCTTGTCGCGCATGTTGGGGCAATCGCCATCGCATTATCAGCAATTGCTTCGCAAAGCAAGGGTGAACAAGAACCGCTATGCGTTGATTGCGAGAAACCTCGATTATTCTGAATATATGGCGGTTAAAGAGTTTCCGCTTTTTAATAAAGGTCCGTATAAAGGTGGTTTGATCATCGAGCAAAAGACCGTTCGTGAGCACCCGTTGGGCAAGATTGCCGAAAGGAGTGTCGGTTACGAGCGTGTCGATGAAAACGGCTATTATACCCGTGTAGGTCTCGAGGGTGCTTTTGGGGAGTACCTGAGAGGAGTAGAAGGCAAGAGGTTAAAGCAAAAAATCGCCAAGGGTCAATGGAAACCTATCGGGTGGGACAATATTGTAGAACCAAAAGATGGGTATGACGTTATTTCCACCATCGATATCAACATTCAAGATATTGCCCATCACGCTTTGTTGGGCCAGTTGGAAAAGTACCAGGCCGATCATGGTTGTGTCATTGTGATGGAAACCGAGAGCGGTGAGGTGAAGGCCATTTCCAATTTAGGCCGAACCGAAGGCGGTAAATACTATGAAAGACTGAACTACGCGGTAGGTGAATCGCATGAACCCGGTTCTACCTTTAAGCTGATGACCATGGTAGCTGCCTTGGAAGACGGGGTAGTTGACACTACTGATGTGATAGATACCCACGACGGTACCTGGAAAATATACAACCACCGTGTGCGCGATTCGAAATGGGGCGGGTATGGTAAGATTTCTTTTGCCAAGGCTTTCGAGGTTTCTTCCAATACGGCCTTTGCGCAAGTGATACACAACGGTTACAAAGAGAACCCCGATAAATTCGTGAACCGATTGATGTCGATGAACGTACACCGTGAACTCGACCTACCTATTAAGGGCGAGGGCAAGCCTGTATTGCGTTCCCCGGGCGATAAAGGTTGGTCAGGTTTATCATTGGCCCAAATGGCCTATGGGTACGAGGTATCGATGACACCTTTACAGACTTTGACTTTTTACAATGCCATTGCTAACGATGGTGAAATGGTAAAGCCACGCTTGATCAAAGAAGTGCGCGAGTGGGACCGTACCGTGCAAAAATTCGATAAAGAAGTAATCGATAATTCTATCTGCTCGCAAGAAACGGCGTCCAAAGTGCGCGATTTGCTCAAAAACGTGGTAGAGAAAGATTATGGTACCGGGCATAAATTGTATTCGCGCAATTTTTCAATGGCCGGAAAAACCGGGACTGCACAGAAGAACTACGTTTCTAAAGACCCCGACAAGCTCAAGTATATATCGACCTTTGCCGGTTACTTTCCTGCCGAGAACCCAAAATATTCTTGCATCGTTGTCATTCACGAGCCTGATAAAGGGGTCGGTTATTATGGTGCCGATGTAAGCGGACCGGTATTTAAATCCATCGCCCAAAAAGTATATGCCTCCAACCCTTTGATAGATGAGGTGGAGATGGAAGAGGTCGAAGATGACCGTTTGGAAAACAACTATCAGAAATACTACGCCGAAGCGCAAAAAGAATATCGCAAAGTGCCCAATGTAAAGGGTATGAGCGGCATGGATGCCATATCCATATTAGAGAATTTAGGTCTTGAAGTAGAGGTCAAAGGCAACGGAAAGGTTAGAAAGCAGTCCGTTTCGCATGGTACCGACATACAGAAGGCGAAGAAAATAACCCTAGAACTATCTTGAAGCTTTTAAAGGACATATTATACGGTGCGGGGCTAACCGCAGTGAACGGGTCTACAGATATTCTGGTGAACGAGATTCAATTCGATTCTCGAAAGGTCGCTATGGACGATGTTTTTGTGGCCATCAAAGGTACCATTACCGATGGGCATCTGTACGTTCAAAAGGCGGTCGACCTAGGCGCGAAGGCGATAGTTTGTGAAAAGCTTCCTGAATTATTGGTCAATGGGATAACCTATGTTGAGGTCTCCGATGGTAATACGGCCTTGGCGGTTATGGCTTCCAATTTTTACGGCAATCCCTCCAAAAATTTAAAATTGGTAGGTGTTACCGGTACGAATGGTAAAACGACCATTAGTAGTTTGCTATACCAGTTGTTCAAAAAGGCTGGGTATAAAGTGGGGCTGTTGTCGACCATCAAGATTATGGTAGATGACGAGGTTTTTTCCACCACCCATACCACACCTGATGCTCTGGTCATCAATAAGCATTTGGCAATGATGAACGATGCCGGAGTAGAGTTTTGCTTTATGGAAGTGAGTTCGCACGGTATTCATCAAAAACGTACCAAAGGCTTGGTTTTCGAAGGTGCTATCTTCACCAATCTTTCGCATGACCATTTAGATTACCATAAGACTTTTGCCGAATACCGCGATACCAAGAAAATCCTGTTCGACGAATTGCCTAAAAAAGCGTTTGCGCTGAGCAATATCGATGATAAGAACGGTTCTGTTATGTTACAGAACACCAAGGCTAGAAAGCTTACTTATGCCTTGAAATCGTTCGCTGATTACCGCGGGCAGGTACTGGAAGCACAGTTTACCGGGCAGCTTTTAAAAATTAATGAATATGAATTCTGGACCAAGCTGATAGGTCATTTTAATGCCTATAACATGCTGGCCATTTATGCAACGGCGGATCTCTTGGGGCTTGAGACCTTGGAGACCTTGCGATTGTTGAGCGAACTGAACAACGTAGATGGGCGCTTTCAATACTATATATCTGCCAATAAGATTACGGCGATAGTGGACTATGCCCATACACCGGATGCACTTAAAAATGTGCTCGAGACAATCGGTGCGTTGAGAACTGGAAATGAACGCGTCATCACCGTTGTGGGGTGTGGTGGCGATAGAGACAGCTCTAAGCGTCCGGTTATGGGTCATATCGCGTCTGAGATGAGCAATCAGGCGATTTTTACTTCCGATAATCCTCGGAGTGAATCGCCTGGTGCCATTATCAGAGACATGGAGGCCGGGGTAGAGCCTCAGAACGTCAAGAAAATTTTATCGATTGAAAATAGGGAGCAGGCCATTAAGGCGGCCTGTCAAATGGCCGATTCCGAAGACATTATTTTGATTGCAGGAAAGGGTCATGAGACCTACCAGGAAACCAATGGAAAGCGAATCGATTTTGATGATTTCAAGATTGTGAAGCAACAGTTGGACAACCTAAACAAATAACCGAACCACCAAGAATAAAAGCAGCGAACACCGAGAAACCTGAAACGATATGTTGTACTATTTGTTCGAATTTTTGGAAAAAGAATACCAGTTGCCCGGGGCAGGTCTATTTCAGTTCATGACCTTCAGGGCGGCTATGGCCATTCTGTGTTCATTGCTCATTGCCACGGTATATGGTAAGCGTATCATCCTATTTCTGCAAAAGCAACAGATTGGCGAGAGTATTCGTGATTTAGGTCTAGATGGTCAAAAGCAAAAGGCCGGAACTCCGACCATGGGCGGTTTGATTATTATCATGTCCACACTTATTCCTGTACTGTTATTCGCCAAACTCGAGAATATTTACATCCTCCTTTTGATCGTAACCACGATTTGGATGGGTTTTATCGGTTTCACCGATGATTACATCAAGGTTTTTAAGAAAGATAAGCAAGGTCTTAAGGGTCGTTTTAAAATAATGGGGCAAGTAGTGCTAGGCCTTGGTGTAGGGGCTACCCTGTACTTTCATCCGGGGGTGACCATGAAAGAAGAGAGTAGCAGCATCATAACTGAAAACTTTACCGTTGAATCGGTAGAGGGGCAAGAAATAAAATCGACCAGTACTACGGTGCCATTTTTCAAGAATAACCAGTTAGAGTATAGCGATTTTATCAGTTGGGCCGGTGAAGGTGCAACCAAATACGCATGGTTGGTATTCATACCCATTGTCATATTAATAGTTACCGCCGTTTCGAACGGAGCCAACCTTACTGATGGTATCGATGGTCTGGCTGCGGGTACTTCCGCTATCATTGTATTTACCTTGGGCATTTTCGCATGGGTATCGGGTAATATTATTTTCTCCGATTACCTCGATATCATGTTCATTCCGAATTCAGGTGAGTTGGTGGTTTTTATTACCGCTTTTGTTGGGGCATTGGTGGGGTTTTTATGGTACAACGCATTTCCCGCCCAAGTATTTATGGGCGATACCGGTAGCTTGACTATTGGTGGTATTATCGCCGTTATCGCCATTATCGTACGCAAAGAACTGTTGATTCCCTTGTTATGCGGAATCTTCTTTGCCGAATCGCTTTCGGTAATGATACAGGTAAGTTACTTCAAGTACACACGCAAAAAATTTGGTGAGGGCAGACGTATTTTCTTGATGTCACCCATTCACCATCACTATCAAGTGAAAGGATACCATGAAAGTAAGATTGTGACCCGGTTTTGGATTATAGGAATTCTCTTGGCCATTCTTACGATCGTGACATTGAAGATTCGCTAAGATGAAAAGACTGGTCATCTTAGGAGGAGGAGAGAGTGGTGTAGGTACTGCCATTCTTGGGAAGCAAAAAGGGTACGATGTATTCGTTTCCGACAGCGGAAAGCTGAAAGATAAGTACCAAAAGGTTCTTGAACATTTTGACATTGATTGGGAAGGCGAGGGGCATACCGAAAGCAAGATTATGAATGCTGATTTGGTAATGAAAAGCCCAGGAATACCTGATAAGATTCCTTTAGTAAAGGCTTTGTTGGCCAAGGGTGTTCCGGTAATTTCTGAAATAGAGTTTGCGTCAAGGTATACCGATGCCAATTTAATCGGCATTACAGGAAGCAACGGTAAGACCACTACCACCATGTTGACGCATTACCTCTTAAAAGAAGGAGGTTTAAATGTAGGTATGGCAGGTAATATTGGCGATAGCTATGCCCAAATGGTGGCCGAGAACGATTTTGAGCATTATGTACTTGAAATCAGCAGTTTTCAGCTCGATGGCATTGTTGATTTTGCACCGCACATAGCCATTCTCACCAATATAACCCCAGATCACTTGGATCGCTATGAATATAAGTTTGAGAACTATATAGCCTCAAAATTTAGAATAGTTGAGAACCAGACCGAAGATGATTACTTCATCTACGATGCCGATGATCCGGTGATAGAGAAGTGGTTGGCCGACCACCCAATCAAATCAAAAAAGCTCCCTTTTTCATTGGAAAAGGAGCTGGAGACCGGAGCTTTTTTAAAAGATGGAAAAATAATATTGAAGATAAGTAACGACATAAACGACACATTGGAAATGACAACAGAAACACTAGCGCTAGAGGGCAAACACAACGTAAAGAATTCGATGGCGGCCATGACCGCCGCTAAATTGGTAAGCATCAGAAAGCAATCGATCAGAGAGAGCATTGCAAGTTTTCAGGGTGCTCCCCACCGGTTGGAGAAAGTACTGAAAATACACCACGTACAATACATTAACGATTCAAAGGCGACCAACGTCAATTCGGTTTTCTACGCCTTGGATAGTGTTAAAACCCCTGTTGTATGGATTGCAGGGGGACAAGATAAGGGGAATGACTACAAAGAATTGATGCCGCTTGTACGTGAAAAGGTAAAGGCTATTGTTTGCCTGGGCCTTGACAATGAAAAACTCAAAGATGCCTTTGGCAATGTAGTCGATTTAATGGTTGAAACATATGCTATGGATGAGGCCGTAAAAGTTGCCTATAAAATAGCAGAGCGTGGTGATACGGTCTTGTTGTCGCCTGCCTGTGCCAGTTTTGATCTTTTCAAGAATTATGAAGATCGTGGCGACCAGTTCAAGAATGCAGTAAAAAATCTATAAGGTCAACCTCGAAAAGGAAAACGAGTGAAGTCATTTTTTCAAAATATCAAGGGAGATAAGGCCATTTGGGCCGTGGTAGCCCTATTGGCATTGTTTTCTTTTTTGCCGGTCTATAGTGCCAGTAGCAACCTGGTTTATGTGGTCGGTAGCGGTACCACGTTCGGTCACTTGATGAAGCATGCCATGCTCTTAGTGTTGGGCTTCGGTATCATTTATGGGGTACATAAAATACCCACCCATTTTTTCAAGGGCCTGTCGCTTATCGCTTTGCCGATTGTGTTGGTGTTGTTGGGCTTTACATTGGCGCAAGGTATTACGATAGATGGGGCGAACGCCAGTCGTTGGATCAGTATTCCTTTTGTCGGAGGATTTCAGCCCTCAAACTTGGCGGCGGTCGTTTTGATGATTTATGTGGCCCGATACCTTTCGAAAGTCCGTGATAAAAAAGTCACCTTCAAAGAAAGCATCGTGCCTCTGTGGATGCCCGTATTCTTTGTGGTCGTGCTGATTTTGCCGGCAAACTTTTCAACGGCAGCCATTATATTTTCAATGGTGCTTTTGTTGTGTTTCTTAGGAGGATATCCTATAAAATATTTATTGGCCATTGTAGGAACAGGTGTCTTGTGTCTGACTCTTTTCGTTCTTACGGCCAAGGCAGCTCCAGGTCTTTTTCCTAACAGGGTAGATACTTGGATGAGCCGAATCGAAAGCTTTAGCAATCCGGAGGATTCAGAAGCCAATTATCAGATAGAGAAGGCTAAGATTGCCATAGCCACCGGAGGTATCGTTGGTAAGGGTGCCGGAAAGAGCATTCAAAAAAACTTTTTGCCCCAGAGTTCTTCCGACTTTATCTATGCCATTATTGTTGAAGAATACGGACTGATAGGTGGAGTGGTCTTGATGCTGTTCTATCTGTTCTTACTGTTCAGAATTACGGTAGTGGCCAATTCCAATGCCACCATTTTCGGTAAACTTTTGGTATTGGGGGTAGGCCTGCCCATTATTTTTCAGGCGCTTATTAACATGGCCGTAGCGGTCGAGTTGTTTCCGGTTACCGGTCAAAACTTGCCCTTGGTAAGCCGTGGCGGTACCAGTAGCTGGATGACCTGTTTGGCCATAGGAATTATACTGGGGGCTAGCAATAAAGAACAGGTGGCAGAGACGAGATCTGCCTCGATAGATGAAACGAACCCTTTAGAGATTTTAAGTGGGCAATTATAGATTCATACTCTCAGGAGGGGGAACAGGGGGGCACATTTACCCCGCCATAGCTATAGCAAATGAGCTGAAAAGGAGGCATCCTGATGCTGAATTTTTGTTCGTTGGGGCTGAAGGGAGAATGGAAATGGAAAAAGTGCCCCAAGCCGGTTATGAAATAGAAGGTCTTTGGATCACAGGGTTGCAACGGAAACTGACCCTTAAAAATTTAATGTTTCCTTTTAAAGTAATCAGTAGTTTGTTGAAGGCAAATAAAATAGCGAAACGTTTTAAGCCCCATGCCGTTATCGGTACGGGTGGCTTTGCCAGTGGCCCCATGCTTCGGGTCGCTTCTGGCAAGGGTATACCCTGTGTTTTGCAAGAACAGAATTCGTTTGCCGGTATTACCAACAAGCTTCTGAAAGACCGGGTCGCCAAGATTTGTGTGGCCTATGACGGAATGGAAAAATTCTTTCCTGCTGATAAAATTGTTAAGACGGGCAATCCCGTACGGGGCGATTTGGTGGTGTTAAGACAAGATAAGTCCGAGGCCCTCGAATACTTCGGGTTGGCTGGCCATAAGCCCATCCTGTTGATTTTAGGGGGCAGCCTCGGCGCAAGACGTATTAATGAACTCATTGCTACAAAGCTTGATTTCTTGTTGGCCCAAGGGGTTCAAATAGTATGGCAGTGCGGTAAGCTGTACATCGATAAGTACAAAAAATATGAGTCGGACCAAGTGAAGGTTTTTGATTTTTTAAACCGGATGGATTTGGCCTACATAGCCGCAGATATGATGATATCAAGATCGGGTGCAGGTGCGGTCTCCGAACTGTGCATCGTCGGCAAGCCAGTGGTTTTTATTCCATCACCCAATGTTGCCGAAGACCATCAGACGATGAACGCTAAGGCCTTGGTAGATGAAGAAGCCGCAATAATGCTGCGCGAATCGGAACTCGATGAAAAATTTGAAAAAACCTTTGCCGAACTATGTGCGAATAGCCAAATGCAAAAAGATTTGTCGGTCAATATTCGAAAAATGGCTCTACCCGATGCAACCAAGCATATTGTAGACGAAATAGAAAAACTTTTGAACTAGTCAATGAACTTGAAAACCATAAATAACGTCTTTTTTATCGGTATCGGAGGTATCGGTATGTCTGCACTTGCCCGTTATTTCAAGTTCATAGGTAAGCACGTGGCCGGTTACGATAAAACTGAAACGCCCCTTACCAGAGAATTGTCCGAATTGGACATTGACGTACACTATACCGATTCGGTAGAAGCAATCGAAGAGCGTTATCGCGATGCCGCAAGAACATTAGTGGTTTATACCCCGGCGGTACCAAAAGAACACTCGCAGTACCAGTATTTTTTGAATAGGGATTTTGAGGTAAAGAAAAGATCTGAGGTTTTGGGTTTGATTACCAAAGATTCTTACTGCTTTGCAGTGGCCGGTACGCATGGTAAAACTACCACGACCAGTATTCTGGCACATTTGCTAAAAGAAGTTGGAGCCCCGTTTACGGCGTTTCTAGGAGGGATTTCAGAAGATTTCAATACCAATTTTGTTTTTGAAGGCACCGAATTTTCGGTAGTAGAGGCCGATGAGTTCGATCGTTCTTTTCTTCGTCTTTTTCCCGATGTGGCTTGTGTTACTTCGATGGATGCCGATCACCTCGATATCTACGGAGATGTAAGTGAATTGAGAAAGTCCTTCGGAGAATTTGTTGGTAGGATACAACCAGAGGGCAAGCTGTTCGTTCGCAACGGGCTCCCACTTGACGGGTTGACCTATGGCATTGATGACGGTAGCGATTACTGCATAGAAAATTTAAAAGTAGAAGGTGGTGCCTACCTTTTTGATATCCGTACACCGAACGAAATTATTGCAGGAGTTAAGTTCAATAAACCTGGCAGGCACAACCTGTTAAATGCCTTGGTGGCGTTTGGTATGGCAACCTATTCCGGTTACCCGACGCGATTGTTGGCAGATGCGTTGGCAACTTTCAAAGGAGTTCAAAGACGCTTTTCTTATCAAGTGAAAAGAGATGGGTTTGTGTTTATCGATGATTATGCCCATCACCCAACAGAAATTGATGCAGTGTATAGTGCCGTCTCAGAAATGCATCCCAATAAAAAAGCATTAGTGGTATTTCAACCACATCTTTTTTCCAGAACAAGGGATTTTGTAGATGATTTCGCCAAGAGTTTGGCGCAATTTGATAGTGTAGTTCTGTTGGATATCTATCCTGCGAGAGAAATGCCGATTGAAGGAGTGACTTCTGATTGGTTGATGGAAAAAATTGACAATCCGAATAAGAAAAAAGTAGAAAAAAACAAACTGATACAAGAAATAAAAGAACAAAATCCTGATGTACTTATCACGATGGGTGCGGGAGATATTGGCCTGTTGGTCGGTCAGCTAAAAAATGAGTTTGAATATGCGAATTAACTATAACTACATAAAGTTGTTGGGTTTGGTACTCGTAATTACGGGGCTTTACGCATTTTCGAACCATAGAAGCCAGCAGAAAAAAGTGTCTGGAATGAAGGTGGAATTCGTCGGAGACCAGAACTTGTACATTACTCAAGGCGCGGTTAATAAATTGTTAATACAAAAATTTGGGAGCCTTGAAAACGTGCCCAAAGAAAAATTAGTTTTGAATACTATGGAGAAGGCCATCGAGGCCAACGAAATGGTGAAAAGTGCACAAGTTTATCTCACCGTTAATGGGGATTTGGCGTCGAAAATCATTCAACGCACACCAATCGGACGTATAGAGGGGAATTCTCAGTTTTATCTAGATGATCAAGGACAACGCATGCCTTTGTCTATGAGCCATTCTGCACGTGTACCCATTATTACCGGAAAGGTAAGTGGTGAGACCTTGGCAGATGTATATGAAATTTTGAACTATGTAAACAAAGATGAGTTCTTGAGAAAGAACATCATCGGTATACATATCGAGTCGCAAACCAAGTACCAACTCAAATTTCGAACGGAACAGTTCCTAGTAGAATTGGGCGATGTGAACGACCTGCATAAAAAGTTTACCAATTTCAAGGCCTTTTATGTCAAGGCTAAAAGAGATAAGGCTTTGGAAGATTATGGTATGGTGAGTTTAGAGTTTAATAATCAAGTAGTGTGCACTAAAATATAAGTTATGGAAGTAGGTAATTATTCGGTAGGACTGGACATTGGAACCACCAAGATTGTGGCCATCATTGGCCGTGAAAACGAATACGGTAAAATTGAGGTATTGGGTATCGGAAAATCCAAAAGCCTTGGTGTACACCGTGGGGTGGTCAACAATATTACCCAAACCATACAATCGATACAGCAAGCTGTAGAAGGTGCAGAGGCAAGTTCGGGTCTAAAAATAGGTTCGGTAGTGGTTGGTATCGCAGGGCAGCATATCAGAAGTCTTCATCATAGCGATTACATTACTCGACCTGATTCGGAAGAAGTTATCAACGAAGAGGATCTTGACAAGCTTTGTAACCAGGTTTACAAATTGGTGATGCTACCGGGAGAAGAGATCATTCATGTACTTCCACAAGAATATAAAGTCGATGGCCAAGCTGAAATCAAAGAGCCTATCGGTATGTACGGTGGGCGTCTTGAAGCCAACTTTCATGTGGTGGTCGGTCAAGTATCGTCCATAAAAAATGTAGGCCGATGTATAAAAAGTGCAGGCCTTGATTTGGGCAATATTACATTGGAGCCTTTGGCTTCATCAGATGCGGTATTGAGCAAAGAAGAAAAAGAAGCAGGGGTGGCCCTTATTGACATAGGTGGTGGCACCACTGATCTGGCCATTTTTAAAGATGGAATCATCCGTCATACGGCTGTTATACCTTTTGGTGGTGGAGTTATTACGGAAGACATCAAAGAAGGATGCTCCATTATCGAAAAGCAGGCCGAGCTTTTAAAAATAAAATTCGGTTCCGCCTGGCCGGGAGAAAACAAAGACAATGAGATTGTTTCCATTCCTGGTTTAAGAGGTCGAGAACCAAAAGAGATTACTCTAAAAAACCTTTCGAAAATCATTCACGCGCGTGTGGTAGAGATTATCGAACAGGTGTATACAGAAATAAAGAACTACGGGCATGATGAGCAAAAGAAGAAGCTGATTGCAGGTATTGTTCTTACCGGTGGTGGAAGCCAATTAAAGCATTTGAAGCAGTTGGTCGAGTACATCACAGGAATGGATACCCGTATCGGATATCCTAATGAGCATTTGGCAGGCGATTCAGACGAAGAGATTGCAAGCCCCATGTATGCTACTGCGGTAGGTTTGTTGATGAACGCGGTAAACAATGAGAACAAGAAGAAACCTGCGGCCAAAAAGGAAACTAAAAAAGAGGAGCCGGAATTGGTGATGGCAGGTCATGAAGAAGAACAAATCCCCCAACAGGCCAAAGTTAAGAAAGAGAGAAAGTCGGTGTTCGATGTATGGTCGGAGAAATTGAAAGACTTTTTAGATAACGCCGAATAAAAAAACTATAAGAAAAAGAACATTAACCAGTAATAAAAAAGAACTATGAGCAACAACACGGAATTTGATGGGATATCCTTTGACCTCCCCAAAAATCAAAGCAACGTAATAAAGGTGATCGGCGTTGGCGGTGGCGGTAGCAACGCTATCAACCACATGTTTCAATCAGGTATCAATGGCGTTGATTTTGTTATTTGTAACACCGATTCACAGGCGCTGAACAACAGTGCCGTACCAACGAAAATTCAGTTGGGTGTATCTTTGACCGAAGGGTTAGGGGCAGGTGCGAACCCAGAAGTAGGTGAGCAGGCCGCATTGGAAAGTATGGAAGAAATCAAGCAAATGTTGGCTTCCACTACAAAAATGATCTTCATTACTGCCGGTATGGGTGGAGGAACGGGTACTGGTGCCGCTCCTGTCATCGCCAAGCAGGCAAAAGAATTGGACGTGCTGACCGTGGGCATCGTAACCATGCCTTTTGAGTTCGAAGGAAAAATGCGTTGCGAGCAGGCACGTATCGGAATCGAAAAATTGCGTTCAAATGTTGACTCATTAATAGTTATCAATAACAACAAGCTGCGTGAGGTTTATGGTAATCTTGGCTTTAAGGCCGGTTTCTCAAAGGCCGACGAAGTACTTTCTACCGCCGCAAGGGGTATTGCCGAAGTAATAACACATCACTACACGCAGAATATTGACCTTCGTGACGCCAAAACGGTATTGAGCAATAGCGGTACAGCGATTATGGGGTCTGCCATGGCAAGTGGTTCTGCCCGGGCCAATGAGGCAATTATGAAGGCGTTGGACTCTCCGCTGCTGAACGATAATAAGATTACAGGTGCCAAGAATGTATTGTTATTAATCGTTTCCGGTTCTCAAGAGATTACTATTGATGAAATCGGTGAAATCAACGATCATATACAAACAGAGGCAGGTCATGGTGCGAACATTATCATGGGTGTAGGTGAAGATGAAGATCTAGGTGAGGCTATCGCTGTTACGGTTATCGCTACGGGATTTAACGTCGATCAACAAGACGATATCGTTAATACCGAAAGCAAGAAAATCATCCATACATTGGAAGATGAGCAGAAGGCCCAACAAGACCTTACAAGCAATAGAAATATTGTGCATCAGTTGGTAGAGGAAGAAGAGGTTCGTGAACCTATTATCAAGCATACCTTGATCGAAGAGGAAGAAGAGGAATTGGGAATGGATTTGGTAAAGACAACCAACTATATTAAAAACTTCAATGTGTTTTATGAAGAGGTAGTCGAAAAAGTAGATAAGAAGCCTCAAAGAGATGATGATTTCGTGATTATCGAGTCGAAGACCTCTTTGCATGATATTGAAGTGGTCGATCCGATTACCGTTGAGTTTGACAGGTTGAAAGAAGAGCAAATGTCAATGAGCTTTGATATGCCTTTGAGCATGCCTAAAAAGGTAGAGGAAGAAGAAAGTAACGACAATGTGATTACTTTCAATTTAGACGACGATATTAAGGATATAAAGGTGAATAACCCCGTGGAAGTAATTCCTGTATTGGAATACAACAAGAAGGGAGAAACCCGCTATAGCCTTGATGATTATATGGAGCTTGAGGATAAGTTGAACAACGCCAAGCCTCAACAGCAGCAACCTAAGCCTGTTGAGAAAGAATTGCTTATCGAAAAGAAATCGGTCGAGGCCATCGAGAATACACAAAGACCTCAAGAGGCCGATATAGATCCTATGAACAGCCCTATTGAAGAGCTTTTGCGCGAAAGGGCCGATGAGCGAAGAAGAAAACTTAAAGACTTTAATTATAAATTTCAGAATAGCGTTAATAGCATTGATGAAATCGAACGTCAGCCAGCTTATAAAAGACAAGGTATCGATTTGAGCGATAGCCGCGGTCAAGAAGGTAGGGTTTCGAGAACTACCTTAGGTTCAGATAGTAATGACGACATTCAATTACGATCAAACAACTCGTTTTTGCACGACAATGTTGATTAACGATTTGGTTTTGTAAAGCATACTGTGCCAACTCGACTGTAAACCCGAAAAAAGAGAACATTTTTTCGGGTTTATTTTTTATCTTCGCAGTCCTTAAAAAGATAGCTAAAATGAGCTTACAGCAAAAAGTAATGGAACAGATGAAAGCAGCTATGAAATCGAAAGATTCAGTTGCTTTAGAATCGTTGCGGGCTATAAAATCAGCTTTACTTTTAGAGCAGACCAGTGGCACGGGTAAGGAGTTGACCGAGGAGGATGAGATCAAACTCGTTCAAAAATTGGTGAAGCAGAGAAAAGACAGTGCCGCTATTTTTAAGGAGCAAGGTAGAGATGATTTGGCCGAACCCGAATTGGCCCAAGTTGCCGTTATAGAACAATTTTTACCTGAACAATTGACAGAGGAGGAAATTGAAAAAGTGGTGGTTCAGACCATAGATTCAATCGGAGCCGAAGGAATGAAGGATATGGGTAAGGTAATGGGTATCGTATCGAAGGAATTGGCAGGTCAGGCCGATGGAAAGACGATATCTATGATCGTAAAGAAAAAATTAGCATAGAACAATGGCCCCGTGGCGCAACTGAATAGCGCATCAGATTTCGGCTCTGAGGGTTGGGGGTTTGAATCCCTCCGGGGTCACAAATATGCAAAAAGCCACACCGGTAAGGTGTGGCTCTTTTTTTGGATAGCTTGATATTTAATCGTCTATCATTCTAAGAAGCGTTCAAATGCTTCTTAAAAAAGTCAATGGTTCGCCCCCAGGCCAATTCTGCTGCTTCCTTATCGTATCTTGGGGTAGAAGTATTATGAAAGCCGTGGTTCACATCAGGATAGGTGTAGGCCACATATTCTTTGTCGTTTTCTTTTAAAGCTTCCTCATAGGCTGGCCAACCGGCATTCACGCGTTCATCTAAACCTGCGAACTGTAACATGAGTGGAGCATTTATTTGGTCGATATCCTCCGTGGGTTGTCCCCCATAAAAAGGTACAGCGGCAGCCAAGTCAGGTACTTTTACGGCCATCATGTTAGAGATCCATCCACCGAAACAAAAACCAACAACACCAATTTTACCTGAACAATTCTCATGGTTCTTTAGATAATCGAAAGCGGCAATAAAATCCTCGAGCATTTCATCACGGTCACGTTTACGCTGCATTTCTCTCCCTTCATCATCATTGCCGGGGTAACCCCCCAACGGGCTCAAAGCGTCGGGTGCCAAGGTGATAAAGCCTGCAAGGGCAGCTCTTCTAGCGGTATCTTCGACATAGGGGTTCAACCCTCGGTTTTCGTGTACCACAACAATACCCCCCAACCTATCTTTCGTGTCTTTGGGTTTGGAAAGAAGACCTTTGATAGTGCCGCCACCATTTGGTGAATCATAATTGATAAAACCACTGTCTAATTTCGGATCATTGGGTTGCACTAGCAAGGTGTCTCTATAATTGGGCATAAGAAAGCTCATTAATGATGCAACCGTGATACCGCCCACGGCATAGAGAGAAAGCTTCTCAATGAATTCCCGTCTTTGCAGTTTGTTATGGGCATAGGCATCATAAAGGTCAAAAACTTCTTGTTTGATCTGTTCTTTTTTTAAGGGTTTCATAGTTGTACGTTTTTAGTTGAGTATCTGCTTTACGAAATCTTCTTTATATGCGCGGCCAATGGGGAGAATTATAGAGTTTGATAAGTAGATCTGGTTGCCTACCAGCTTTTCTATTTTAGAAGTGTTTACAATATGGGACCGGTGAATGCGGAAGAACTGTGGGGCCGGCAAGGTATCTTCCCAAAACTTAAGAGGTTCACTTGAAAGATGCTTTTTATCAACGGTAACTATTTCGGTGTAGTCGGCATCTGATTCTATGTGAAATATTTCGTCGATTACTACTTTAATATGTTCGTAACCGGATTTGATATAAATTTCTTTGACAATCTTCGCCGGAAACAAATTTTCAGGTACTGGTTCTGTGGTGACCGAGCTTCTTGAAGAAACTTTTGAAACGGCTTTTACAAAACGTTGAAAAGAAAAAGGTTTTAACAAATAATCGACCACATTGAATTCATAACTTTCCAAGGCATACTCCGAAAAGGCAGTCGTTAATATCACCTGCGGCGGATTTTGCATCGACTTGAGAAAATCGATACCAGAAATCTTGGGTAGGTGTATATCAAGAAACATCAGGTCGACCGAATCATTTTTAATGAATTCCATTGCCTGAATGGCATCCGAAAAGACACCTTTTAATTCCAAAGAACCAATATCGTCAATGTATTTTTTTAAAATACGTTGCGCAGGGGGTTGATCTTCAATAATGATGCAATACATCTTTTAAAACTTTTCTAGCTGCATTGATAATGATACTGAGAAGTTTTTCTCGGTCTCATCAATATGCAATTCGTGTTTGTTGGGGTAGAGTAGCTCTAACCTTTTTTTGACATTCTTCAGGCCAATACCCTTGGCAACAGTATCTAGGCCTATGACCTGTTCAAAATTGTTCTTACAGATAAAAGTCAAGCAATTGTCTTTCATATTGACCTCAATCTCTATTTCAATGTCTTTAGATTGCCCCGATTGGCTATGCTTAAAGGCATTTTCAATGAAAACTACCAAAATTAAAGGCGCGATCTTATAACCAGGTTCAATTCTGCCCTCTATAAAATTTACCTTTCCCCTTTCTTCAATCTGCAGTTTATAGAGTTTAATAAAGTTACTAAGTTGTTCTAACTCTTTCTGTAGGGGAACAAATTTTTCTTTGCATTCATAGAGCATATACCTAAGAACACCGCTCATTTCTAAAATGATTTCAGGGGTCTTCGCAGAGCCTTCCAAAGCATACGAATAAAGATTGTTAAGGTTGTTGAACAGAAAGTGCGGATTGATTTGAGACTTTAAGAACTGAAGTTCGCTTTCTTGAACGTAGCTTCTAAGTTTTTGTACCTCCTGCTGGCTGCCTATGGCATCCCAAGCAAATTTAAAGCCGGATAGAATCGCCAGCACGGGTAGAATATCAAAAAAAGCATAATAAATACCAGGAACAATACTAGCCCTAACCGTACCTGGGTAGATAACAGTTTCCAATAGCTCTTCAATCATGATAACCAAGAAAAAGACGAGAGAGGCATAACCGAAGAAGGTCCAATACTTCTTTTTATAAAGATAATGGGGCATTAGGTAGTAAGTAATCACTCCTGACGCCACGGTATATATTAAGAAAAATAGAATCTGGTCAAGACTGATGCCAGGGTTATTTCTATCGAAAGAATAAAAGAGCAATACTAGAATGTGAAGGATAACCTGAAAGAGTAGCTCTCCTCTTGAAATAAAAGTTTTTTGCATCCTATAAAACTAAAATAATACCCTTTCACAGAAAAATTAAGTGTTGCTAACAACATGAATAACACTCTGAACGACAGATTTTTCACTCTAAGTATTAGAGTTGTCGTTTACTGCCTTAGTTCGGTCGTTCAAGGGTTTGAATTTTTGTTTTTGGTATTAGTATGCATCTTTGGGCAAATCCAAATTTCAATTCAACATGTTACCAAAAATTAAAAATTTCTCCTTCATGCTTTTATTAGGCTTTTTGCTACTGGGCCTGCAAAAGGGGAAGGCACAGGACAATTCGGCCATTACTATTTCGGGTACGGTAGTCGAAGAGGCCACAGGGCAGCCGATTGCATTTGCAACGGTGATGGTTGCCGACAATGAAACCAAAAAACCTTTGACGGGTGCCACAACCGGAGACGACGGTAGTTTTACTCTTGAGACCAGTGCCGATAATTTCTACGTAGAGGTCGGTTTTCTAGGTTTTCAATCTAAAACTTTCGGTCAACCTACGACCCGAACCCCAAAAATGGATTTAGGAACGATTTCACTGACTGAAGATGCGCAGCAATTGCAAGAGGTGGTAGTGGCCGGAGAGATATCTAGAACCGAATTCAAGCTCGATAAAAGAGTTTTTAACGTAGGTAAGGATTTGAGCAGCACTGGAGCCAGCGCCCTAGAGGTTTTGAACAATGTGCCATCGGTGAATGTAAATATCGAAGGTAAAGTGAGTTTAAGGGGTAGCCAAGGGGTGCAAATGCTTATTAATGGAAAGCCCTCGATTATAGCAAGTGAAGAAGGCAATGCTTTGGGTACGATTACCGCTGATATGATTGAAAGGGTGGAGGTAATTACAAACCCTTCGGCTAAATACGATGCGGAGGGAACTTCTGGAATTATCAATATTGTACTTAAAAAAGAGGAAAGAAAAGGCCTTAACGGTTCTATTTCGGTAAATACAGGTACCCCAGCAGGTCATAGTGTTGGAGTAAGCCTTAATAGAAGAACAGAGAAGTTCAATCTATTTAGCCAAATCGGAGTAGGGGTACGAGATTTACCTACCGATGTTGAGAATAGAAACGTAAACCTGGTCAACAATACCGCTGTGGTAAGCACTGGTGAAGAGTACAGAAATGAAAACTATTATAATTTGGTTTTAGGTACCGATTACCATATCAATGATATGAACGTTCTTACCTTATCGGGAAATTTTGCGCTAGAAATCGAAGACCAGCCATCTACCACCGATTTTGCCGAGTATGATGCTGCAAACGCCATTGTTTCTCAATGGCAGCGAACCGAGGTTACAGAGGCAAGAAACCCAAAATTTCAATATGAATTACAGTACAAGAAAAATTTTGATGAAGATGACGATGAACATACCTTACTTTTCAGTGGTTTAGGAAACTTTTTCGGTAAGGATCAGTCCTCAGAATTTATCAATAGTACCGTATCGGGAGAGTTGAATGATGCCAACCAACAGACACGTACCGATTTTAAAGAGGCCGTCTTTACCTTTAAATTGGACTACACCAATCCGCTAACCGATGAAATAACTTTGGAAACTGGGGCGCAATATGTCTTGAACGATGTTAGCAACGATTACGAAGTAAACAACCTTATTGATGGAAACTATGTGAACGACCCAGGTCTTACCAATATATTTGAGTATGATCAAAAGGTGTTAGGCCTTTATGGTACTGGCTCTTATGAGGGTAAAAAATGGGGGGTAAAAGGTGGACTGCGTTTAGAGCAGACCGATTTGAATACTTTTTTGGCCACGACTGATGAATCAAATGATCAGAGTTATGTAAACTTTTTTCCAAGTGCTCATACATCGTACAAGTTCACCGATAAAGTTTCACTTCAGGCCGGTTACTCAAAACGTATCTACAGACCTCGCATGTGGGATTTGAACCCGTTCTTCAACATTCGAAACAATTTTAGCATCCGACAAGGTAATCCTGAATTAGAACCTGAGTTTACAGATTCTTATGAGTTAACCAGTATTTATATTTTAGGGAAAGCCTCTTTAAACTTTGGCGTTTACCATCGATATACTACCGACGTAATCGAAAGGGTATCGACTTTTGAAGATAATGTGAGCACCTTTAAGCCTGAGAATATAGGTACCAATAAGTCTACTGGTATCGAGTTTAACGCCAAGTATAGCCCGGCCAATTGGTTGACATTGAACGGAGACTTTAACTATAGCTCTTTTAAGAGAGATGGTGTTTTCAACACCCAGATATTTGACTTTACCGGAGATCAATGGTCTTCAAAATTAATGACCAAAATAAAGTTGCCAGCCGATTTTGATTTAGAAATGACCGGTAATTACCAATCGAGCTATAGAACGGTTCAGAGCAGAATGGAGGATATTCTCTTTATGGATATGGGTCTTCGCAAAAACCTTTTTAAGGGTAAAGCGGTAATCAACTTAAGCATACGTGATTTGTTTGCCTCTCGAGTCAATGAAAGTCAAATTGCACAAGCCGATTTTGAGGTTTATAATCGGGCACAAAGAGGACGTTTTGTAGCCTTAGGTTTTAGTTATGGTTTCGGTAAGGGGGAAGCCATGCAATATTCAGGTCAACGAAGAAGATTTTAAGTCAAGCTAAGCGAATAGGTTGATAGCCAAATGTAGTGTGGATTTGACTTGAGGCACTGCATTTGGCATTTTATTGCCACCATCAATCATTTGTTAAAAGCCCCAATTTTAGGGCCTGCTTAGTTAGGCCGGCCAAATTTTTTACCTGAAGTTTGGCTATCAAGTTTTTGCGATAACTCTCAATGGTGTGTTTACTTAAAAAGAGTTGGTCGGCAATCTCTTGGGTGGTATATTCTTCGGCAATAAGTTTCAAGACTTCTTTTTCTCTTTCCGTTAAATGAATTTCTTCTTGGCGGCGGTTTTCGAACATGGCATCGGTATACGCCTTTTTTATTTCCGATGAAAAGTATTTTTCACCTTTAACAATAGTCTCTATGGCCAAAAGCAGTTCATCCTTTTCGGCATTTTTGGGCACATAACCATCGACATTGCCTTTAATCAGTTTCTCGATTTTTGTTCCATCGATATGCATGCTTACCACCAACGTTTTTAAAGTTGGGTAATTCTCTTTCACCTGTTGGTTTAATTCAATACCATCTATTTCTGGCATGGTTAGATCGGTAATCAATAGATGTAGGTCTTGAGCACCATTAATATCTAAGTACTTCAGCACTTGGGCGCCGTTTTTAAAAGTAGCGGAGATTTCAAAACGAGAATCTTCCTTTAGAATGCTCAAGAGCCCATCAATGAACATTTGGTGATCGTCGGCAATTAGTATTCGATGCTTCATTTTACTTAGGCTTTTTGTTAATTCTTCTTTTATATGCGAAATCTGTGAGTATAGTTAGAGGAATGCCAATTATTGTAAAAAAGAGATAGGTGCCAATCATTGGGTTACCACAATCAAGCGTATGGGAAAAGGACAATCGACCATACCATAACGGAAATACGAAAACATGGCCAATGATCAAGGCAATTAACAGTAAATAGCGCCATTGCGATTTACCAATAGAAATAACCACTGAGTACCCAAACCACTGCAAGGTCGAAATTAGTAAGAGGGCTATTATTTTCATAGGGTAGGAAAGGTTATGGAGACAACTGTACCTCGGTTAACCGACGAATCAATAAATAACTCACCGTTAATATCATTGACCCTTGTTTTGATATTCTGAAAGCCTATACCGTCTGATGTTGTAGCCGTATCAAACCCAACTCCGTTATCTTCAAATAACAAAGAAGCTTCAGCTTCCGCAATTGCAAGATTTATAGATATTTCGCTGGCATTAGCGTGTTTCAAAGTGTTTGTGATGAGTTCTTGTATAATCTTATATACTTGTAATTGAACGGATTCTACAAGACCGTTCACAGCCTTTTTTGGATGTGCCTGAAAATTTATTTTGATTCCCCCATTTACGGTCATAGAAGATATATATTCATCGATTAGGTCAGTAAGCGTATTTTGCTTGAACTTTTTTGGTACCAAGTTATGCGAAATGTTTCTGACCAGTTGGTAGGTTTCATCAAGCTGCCCGCCAATAGGCCTTAATTGTTGAAACTTTTCAGTAAGCCCAGAGACTTGTAGTTTGATGCCTGCTAAATTTCCGCCGACACTATCATGAAGTTCTTGGGCAATACGTTTACGCTCTTCGTCTTGTGCTTCTATCGAAGCTTTTATCAAACTAAGTTCCTGCTCATTCTTTAGTGCTTCGACCTTTCTTTGGTTAATTTCTTCTTGTTTACGGGCTAGTTCACTTTGGGTTTGAAGTTTCTGATAGTAGAGGAATAAAAGGCCCAAAATAGGTATTAGAACAACCAAAAAACCAATTAAAACGGCATTCTTGATGGTGCGTTGACGTTTCAGTTCGGCCTCCTGTAGAATTTGGTTTTCCTTCAAATCGGAAATGGACTTTTCTTTCTGTAAGGTTTCGTACTGTACCTCTAATTCTCGAATGACCTTTTGCTGTTGACGATTGGCTATTTGGCTATTTACTCCCGCTAGTTGGGTCATCACGGCATAGGCATTTGAAAAATCTTCCTTTGCCGCAAATACCCTCCTTTGAATATTCAAAATATCCCTTTGGTAATATAAATTGTCTCGCTCAATAGCATTGATATAGGCAACGGATAAAGCCGCAACCGCTGCATCATAATTTTTCTCTTGTAGAAATAATTCGCCCATTCTAATGGTTCCCTCAAAATAGATGTTGTGAAACCCTTGTTCCATACCACTTTCACGAGCTTGGTTATATAGAGTGAAGGCCTCTTGGTAGTTTTTGTTCAGCTCTGCTACCGTACCCAATTTGAGCTTGACCGTCAATTCTTGTTTCTTTTGCTGTGAGTTTTGGGAGGCTGAAAGTGCTTTGTCAAAATATGTTTTGGCACTTTCGTATTCTTTGTTTATGAAATGGGAATCGCCAAGATAAGTGAAAAGATCAGGCATCAATTCCGGCCAATCTTTCTCAATATTGCTTGGTAATTGCTCAAGGGTTGCAATGGCCTTATCAGGTATTTGTTTGAGATTGTAGCTATTAGCCAGAGCTATTTTATTTCGGAACAAATACTCTTTATTGTTAGAAGATTCAGCGGCTTTAATGCCCTCGATATGCCATTTAATGGCATTGTCTATCAATCCGTTAAAACGGCTTCCTAATCCGAGTATGTAATAAGCCTTTGAGAAACGGATCGATTTTTGAATAGAGTCTTGATCCCAGTTTCTAATTTCCCTTAAATAAAGATTGCCATACTGAATGATACTATCTGAATTCGCCTTATCGATATGATATGCGGCCAATTGTTCTATGACCGAGAATCTTTCGGGGCCGAATTTTGCCGTTTTAAGGGCTTTGTAATACGGGTCTAGTGATTTCTGGTGTGTATTGGGTACCGTTGAGAACCAGAGGTCTTTTGTAGCTGTTCCTTCACTTTTTTGCGCATTTGAAAAATAGATGCAACCCATCAATAGTATCATTAACCATTGATATCTTTTTGGGAATCTTGACTGTAATGGAGGCCTCAAAATTTTATGTTGCATTTATTTTTTATCCAGGTACAAAAACACGGTCAAGTCGATTGCCTTCCAGCTCAACCACCTTCTTGTCGATATATTTTATAAGCTCAGGACAGTTGTTTTCATAATCTTCGCAAATTACGGTTTTTGACCTTTTATTGATAGTGAGGGTTACTTTCAATTCACTTTTGCACGAGGAGGTCGAGCTGTATTTTTCCGAGAGGTTCCAGAAACCTTCAGCCTCTACTTTTTTGAAGAATCCTAAAGTAGATAAAGTGTCTAGAAAGGTTTCTTTGTAGTTGTGATGCTCGATTTGAGATGAGGTTGTAGGGCTGTAGCGTATCTTGTTCTTGGTGACTTCGAAACTGTCAAAGTGAAAAGCACCCCTTTTCACCGTAAGTACGCAGTTGTCTTTGACTTTATGTTTCTGTTGGTAATTTGAAACTGATCTATTATTGCAATAGACCGCAATAGCGAGACAAAGAGCCAGTAGTTTAGGGTAAATATATTTCATTTCGACAGGTTAAAAGTTCTGTACAAAAATGAATTATACTAAATCTGAACACTAGACCTATACCAGTGAAATGCAACCCCCTGAAAACAGGGTAGCACTAGCTTTATACTGTTGTAGTATTCTTCTCAGTTATGGAATCAAGTATCATATGTGCGTGAACCCTTGAGTTTTCAATAAACCATTTATGGGTTTCCATTCCACCACAAATGACTCCGGCCAAATAAAGCCCGGGTATATTGGTCTCCATAGTTTCTGGATTGTAGTTAGGCAGTCGCTTTTCATCGTCGGAAAGTTCGATACCCAAATGTTGTAAGAATTCAAAGTTGGGCATATAACCGGTCAAAGCTAAAACGAAATCATTTTCTATCGCCAAATCACCTTCAGGGGTGTTTATGATAATCTCGTTTTCTTTAATCTCCCTTACTTCTGAATTGTAGAATGCTATGATACTACCTTCTTCGATACGATTAACAATATCGGGCCTGACCCAATATTTGACTCTTTGGCCAACTTCCGGACCTCGGATGATAAGAGATACATCAGAGCCTTTACGCCAACACTCCAATGCAGCATCGATAGCAGAATTGCTGGCGCCGATGACAGCGAGTTTTTGATTGGCATAAAAATGAGGGTCTTTATAATAGTGCGATACTTTGGGCAGGTTTTCTCCTGGAACATCGATGGTATTCGGCAAATCATAAAAACCGGTTGCCACTATCACCTTATCGGCAGAATAGGTTTGTTTGCTAGAAGTAATCTCGAAAATATCGTTTGCTTTTTCTACATTCACTACCTTTTCAAAGAGCCGAATATGAAGTTCATTTGAAGTGACAATACGTCTGTAATACTCTAAAGCTTCATTGCGTTTTGGTTTTGCCTCCTTACTAATAAATGGTATGCCATCAATCTCCAGTTTTTCTGAAGAGGAGAAAAACTGCATGTTAATGGGGTAGTTGAACAAAGAATTGACAATAGGACCCTTCTCTAAAATCACATAGCTGAGTCCCCTTTTTTTGGCCTCCAAGCCACAGGCAATTCCTATCGGTCCGCCACCAATTATTACAATTCGAAAATGCTCCATTTATCCGTAGCTGTTTTTAGGTCTTTAATAGTGTTCAAAGGGGCTTCACTTTTAAAAATAAAACTGCCTGCCACCAGTACGTCTGCGCCAGCCTTTATCAGAGCTTTGGCATTTTTTGCAGTAACACCACCATCTACTTCTACCAACGCCTTTGAATCGTTCATTTTGATGAGTTCTTTGGCATCAGTGATTTTTTCGTAACTATTTTCAATAAAACTTTGACCACCGAAACCAGGGTTTACACTCATGATCAATACCAAGTCAATATCTTTAATCACGTTTTTCAGCAAGTTGACATTGGTATGAGGGTTCAGGGCAACGCCGGCTTTCATACCTGCATCTTTAATTGCCTGAATCGTACGATGCAAATGGGTACAGGCTTCGTAATGAACCGTTAGAATGGTAGCGCCCAAATCGGCAAAAGTTTTAATATACCTATCAGGGTCTACAATCATCAAATGAACATCAAGCGGTTTGGTAGCATGTTTGGCAATAGATTTTATTACGGGCATGCCATATGATATGTTGGGTACAAAAAGTCCGTCCATAACATCTATGTGATGCCAATCGGCCTCACTTTGGTTCACCATTTCAACGTCTCTTTGTAAATTACCGAAATCGGCAGCAAGTAACGATGGGGCTATTTTGGCTTTATTCATTTTTAAACGATTGATTTCTTCTACAAAAGTAATGAAACGATACTTTTTTAAGGATTTGAATCTGTTGGTAAATCAAGTCCTTCATCAGATTTGGAGTTTTGTCATTTTAAGCAGACTTTTTTGGTTTACTCAAAATATGCACTGGTTTTATTTATGTAGAATACTATTTGTGTAAAGTCGTGTAATTGGTCGTTGAACAATTTAATTCTTACACAGTAACCATGTTCATTAGTTTGTTTGGTCAAGTGGTTGAATTCTAATGGTTAAGGATGAATTCTTGTGGCTGTCCACTCATCAGGAACGGGCTGTCAAAAAAATGGACAGTTGTATGGAAAGGCTTAAAATGAAAAAACTCCGGTAATCAGCCGGAGTTTATTCATCAATCAAAAAACGAACAGTCATGATAAACTGTTGTTGCTGTTAAAATTACAACTAATATGCCAAATTTCCAATTTAAGGATAATTTAACGTGTAATTTAAACCTTTACTATCCTAAGTAAGTTTTTAAGATTTTACTTCTGGATGTATGCTTTAATCTGCGTATTGCTTTTTCTTTAATCTGACGTACTCTTTCTCTCGTCAAATCGAATGTTTCTCCGATTTCTTCCAAAGTCATGGAGTGCTGTCCTGCCAATCCGAAGTAAAGACGAATTACATCGGCTTCACGCGGTGTCAAAGTTTCCAAAGCCCTTTCAATTTCAGTACGAAGAGATTCGTGCAATAACTCTTTATCAGGGTTTGGTGACTCACCACTACGTAAAACGTCATAAAGGTTAGAGTCTTCACCATCAATTAGGGGTGCATCCATAGATACATGACGACCTGAGTTTTTAAGCGATTGCTTAACGTCTTCAACAGTCATATCAAGCTCTTTTGCAATTTCTTCGGCCGAAGGCACACGTTCGTGAGCTTGTTCTAAAAAGGCAAAGGTCTTGTTGATTTTATTGATAGAGCCAATTTTGTTCAATGGTAAACGAACAATTCTTGACTGCTCTGCCAATGCCTGTAAGATAGATTGTCTAATCCACCATACGGCATACGAAATAAATTTAAAACCTCGAGTTTCATCAAATCGCTGTGCGGCCTTAATCAAACCTAAGTTACCTTCATTAATTAAATCAGGTAAGGTCAAACCTTGATTTTGGTACTGCTTGGCAACTGACACCACAAATCGAAGATTGGCCTTTGTTAGTTTTTCAAGAGCGACCTGGTCGCCTGCCTTGATGCGTTGTGCCAATTCTACTTCTTCGTCTGCAGTAATCAAATCAACCTTGCCGATTTCTTGCAAATACTTGTCTAAAGATGCCGTTTCACGGTTGGTGACCTGTTTTGTAATCTTAAGCTGTCTCATCTAAATATCCCTTTCTATTACGTGCGTTATGCATAGTTGCATATACTTATACGTAAAAAACATTGAAATGTTACATGAGGGTGAAAAAAACTTCAATTTTTTACGCAACCGTACAAAAAAAGCCCCTATTTGATTCAATAGGAGCTTTTGAAATGTTGATTTTAAGAGACTTAGTCGTTTTTAGGTTTTCTGTCTCTGTTATCCCTACCGCGTTTATTATCCCTACCGCGATTACGGTCGTTATTGTTACGTGGTGGTCTCTCTTTATAACCTTCCGGTTTTGGTAAAAGTACCTTTCTCGAAACTCTGTCTTTTTTGGTTCTAGAATCGATACCCATGTATTTAACATCGAAAACATCACCCATGTTGACCACGTCGCTTACGTTTTCAGTACGTTCCCAAGCTAGTTCCGATACGTGAAGAAGTACTTCGTTACCCGGAGCCTCTTGGTATTCTACTACGGCACCAAAGTCTAGCATTTTAATGACCTTTACTTCATAAACACTGCCTACTTCAGGCTCGAACATCAACGAATCTATTTTGGCCAATACGGCATTGATGCCATCTTGATCTGTGCCTAGAATCTCTACGATACCTTCTTCGGTTACCGGATCTTCATTGATCACGATAGTTGTATTGGTCTCTTTCTGAAGTTCTTGAATTACTTTTCCGCCAGGTCCGATCAATGCTCCGATAAATTCATTCGGAATAATTCTCGTTACCATTTTTGGTGCATGAGGTTTCACATCTTCATTTGGCGTTGAAATGGTTTCAGTAAGTTTACCTAAGATATGCAAACGACCATCTCTCGCTTGTTTAAGGGCTTTTACCAAAATTTCATATGACAATCCCTTGACCTTAATGTCCATTTGGCAAGCGGTGATACCATCGGCAGTACCGGTTACCTTAAAGTCCATATCACCTAAGTGGTCTTCATCACCAAGAATATCAGATAGTACGGCGTACTTTCCTGTTTCGGCATCTGAAATTAAGCCCATGGCAATACCTGAAACGGGCTTTTTAAGTTGAACCCCGGCATCCATCAACGCCATAGTGCCTGAACAAACCGTAGCCATTGATGAAGAACCATTCGATTCTAATATTTCGGAAACGACCCTAACAGTGTAAGGGCAATCTTCAGGAACCATACCTTTCAATGCTCTTTGAGCCAAGTTTCCGTGACCGACTTCCCTTCTTGACGTACCTCTGATAGGTCTTGCTTCTCCTGTAGAAAAAGGAGGGAAGTTATAGTGAAGATAAAAACGCTCTTCTCCTTCATAAGAAGGCATGTCTATTTGGTTGGCATCTCTAGATGTACCTAGAGTTACCGTAGCTAATGCCTGTGTCTCACCTCTGGTAAAGATAGCAGAGCCATGGGTAGAGGGTAAATAATCTACCTCGCACCAAATCGGACGAATCTCATCGGTTTTACGACCGTCAAGACGCAAACCTTCATTAAGTGTAAGGTCTCTAACAGCAGCTTTTTCAGCTTTGTAAAAATATTTTGAGATAAGGCCGTTATACTCTTCTTGCTCCTCTTCGCTAAAAGATTCGATAACCTCGTCTTTTATAGCTTCAAAAGCAGCGCTTCTTTCGTGTTTGGCAGAACCTGCCTTTGCAATTTCATACACCTTATTGTAGGTAAGGTCATGAATTTTCTTGGCAAGATCTTCATCTTCTCTTTCAGGTTCGTATTCTCTTGTTTCTTTCTTTCCGAAGGCTTCGGCTAATTTTACTTGGGCCTCGCACTGAACTTTGATAGCCTCGTGCGCAAATTTGATGGCTTCGGTCATTTCTTCTTCTGAAATCTCTTTCATTTCACCTTCTACCATCATTACAGAATCTGCAGAAGCACCGATCACCATATCAATGTCTGAATTCTCTAATTGGGCCAAAGTAGGGTTGATGATCAACTCTCCGTCGACTCTACCTACCCTTACTTCAGAAATAGGGCATTCAAAAGGAAAATCAGATAGTTGAATGGCCGCAGAAGCCGCCAAACCAGCCATTGCATCTGGCATAACATTCTCATCGTGAGACATCAATTGAATCATCACCTGAGTTTCAGAATGATAATCTTTCGGGAACAATGGGCGCAAAACCCTGTCAACTAAACGCATGGTCAATACTTCACCATCGCTTGGCCTGGCCTCTCTTTTAAAGAAGCCACCAGGATAACGGCCGGCAGCCGCGAATTTTTCTCTATAATCTACCGTTAAAGGAAGAAAATCTACATCCGAAGCCTTGTAATTGGAAACTACGGTACATAGCAACATACATTTGCCGGAACTAACTACAACAGAACCGTGGGCCTGTTTAGCCAATTTACCGGTCTCGATAGAGATTTCCCTACCGTCACCAAGGTCAATGACCTCTTTAAATACTTTTGGAATCATAAATTTGATTTAAATCCACCATAGAGGCGAACTGTTAAACAATGGTCTTTCCGACATTTTCGATGGTCGGAGTTGTTGTGTTGTGTTGACCAATGAAAAACCGTGTGAAGCTTTTTGAATTTGCCCCTTTAAAAAAGAGGACTTTATAATAAAAAAAGGGGGTCTAAATATAAGACCCCCAATCGAATTATTTTCTAATATTCAATTCTTTGATTAATTCACGATACTTTACAATATCTTTCTTAATCATATAGTCAAGAAGACTTCTTCTCTTACCTACCAAACGAACCAAAGAACGCTCGGTGTTGTAGTCTTTCTTGTTTCTTTTTAAATGTTCAGTCAAATGGTTGATGCGGTGCGTAAACAACGCGATTTGACCTTCGGTGGAACCTGTGTTCCCTTCACTACCGCCGTATTTTTTAAAAATGTCGGCTTTTACTTCTTTGCTTAAATACATGCCAATATTGCTTTAAATGATTTTTATGTATCCGATTGATTTTCAATCAGGGCGCAAATATACTACTAATTTTCTGAACTCCTAACAGGATTGTTCTGAATTAAATCTAAATACAGATTTACTTTTTTCTTCAAATCTCTTCTGTGCGAGATAAAATCTAAAAAGCCATGTTCTTGCAAGAACTCAGCGGTCTGAAAGCCTTCTGGCAAATCTTGACCCGTAAGGTCTTTAACGACCCTTGGGCCGGCAAAGCCGATCAAAGCACCAGGTTCCGATATATTGATGTCTCCCAACATGGCATATGAAGCTGTAGTACCCCCTGTAGTAGGGTCGGTACATAATGAAATATACGGTATTTTGGCTTCGGCCAACTGGGCCAACTTAGCAGATGTTTTGGCCAATTGCATCAGTGAAAGAGCGGCTTCCATCATTCTAGCCCCGCCTGATTTGGAAATCATTAAAAAAGGAAGCTTTTTCTTGATGGAGTAGTCTATCGCCCTTGCAATTTTTTCACCGACCACACTACCCATAGAACCTCCGATAAATCCGAAATCCATACAGGCAACGACCAAATCTTTACCCATCGATTTGCCAACCGCGGTTCTGACCGCATCTTTCAGGTTGGTTTTTTTCTGGGCATCTTTAAGTCGATCAGAATATTTCTTGGTATCCTCGAACTTCAATGGGTCTTTTGACGTGAGTTTTACATCAAGTTCTTTGAACTTGTTACCGTCGAAGATAATTTCAAAATACTCTTTACTTCCTATTCTGACATGGTAATCATCCTCTGGGCTAACATAAAAGTTTTTGGCAAGCTCCTCAGACTCTACAATCTTACCTGTGGGTGATTTGTACCACAGGCCCTTCGGAGTATCTTTTTTCTCTTCGGTAGCCGTTTGTATTCCCTTCTCCTTTCTTCTGAACCAAGCCGTCATATTTTCCATATTATCGTTAGCGGATATTTTAGATTTTTAAAGCGTGTTCACATTGTTCAAATCGGCAAAAGCCTTTTTCAAACGCTCTATGAACGCCTTTTCACCTTCTCTTAGCCACACGCGTGGGTCATATGCTTTTTTGTTAGGTTCATCAGGACCTTCTGGGTTTCCGATTTGAGATTGTAAGTAGTCTTTCTTGCCTTGTACGTAGTCACGAACACCGGAAAGAAAAGCATATTGTAAATCGGTATCAATGTTCATTTTAATAACCCCATAGCTGATACCTTCTCTAATTTCTTCTACTGAAGAACCGGATCCACCATGAAAAACAAAATCGATATGATTGTGCTCAACCCCGTATTTTTCAGAAATGTATTCTTGCGAATTCTTAAGAATTTTTGGGGTTAGCTTAACATTACCGGGCTTGTAAACCCCGTGAACGTTACCAAAGGCGGCAGCAATCGTAAATCTGTGGCTTACTTTTGAAAGTTCTTCGTAAGCGTAAGCTACCTCTTCAGGTTGCGTGTATAATTTAGAGTCATCTACATCTGAATTGTCAACCCCATCTTCTTCACCACCTGTGATACCCAATTCAATCTCTAAGGTCATATTCATTTTGCTCATACGCTCTAAATAGCCCTTGCAGATTTCGATATTCTCTTCAAGAGGCTCTTCTGAAAGGTCGATCATATGAGAGCTAAACAACGATTTTCCAGTTTCGGCAAAGTGCTTTTCACTCGCTTCTAACATACCATCGATCCAAGGTAAAAGTTTTTTAGCGCAGTGGTCGGTGTGTAGAATAACCGTAGCCCCATATGCTTCTGCCAATTGGTGAACGTGTTTTGCGCCTGCAACAGCACCCAAAACAGCTGCTTTTTGGTCTTCGTTCGATAAGCCTTTTCCAGCGTTGAACTGAGCTCCGCCATTTGAAAATTGAATGATTACCGGTGCATTCAGGCTCGCTGCCGTTTCAAGAACACCGTTAATTGTATTGGATCCGATTACGTTAACGGCAGGCAATGCAAAGCCTTTCTCTTTTGCGTAATTGAAAATATCCTGTACTTCATCTCCGGTGGCAACTCCGGGTTTTATATTGTGGGCCATAATTCTCTAGGTTTGTAATTTGAATGGGACAAAAGTAATAAAATATTATCTCTAAAGCTGAAGCCCAGCTCAAGATTATAAGCTGTTTGTATAACAGTATTTTAGATATCTGTTACTTAGCCAACCCATAAGCCAATAATTGTTTAAAATGGATAGTTAATACCTATTTGAAGTACTGAATTGGGCAGGTTGAAATCGGTGAGCCATCTATCGGAAACCTCTCTGGCGGGGTTATAGGTTTTGAAACCTAGGTCTGCCCTTAGTACAAAGTATGTGAAATCGTACCGAAGACCGAAGCCTGTGCCTAGGGCAATATCTTCGAGAGAACGTAATCCGGTAAAGGTGGCTGCAGGGTCTTCAACGTTATCGAATACGTTCCATATATTACCAAGATCGGCAAAAAGGGCACCTTTAAAATTACCAATGACGGGAAACCTGTATTCCAGATTCAATCCTATTTTCAAGTTAGCCTCATTGAAGTCGTTGATAGCATCCGTACGTCCTGGCCCAAGAGAATACGGAGACCATGCCCTAATATCGTTAGCACCTCCAGCAAAATAACTTCTAACAAAAGGTATATTGTCGGAGTTGCCATAGGGGATGGCAATACCGAAGAAAGTACGCAAGGCCAGAACATTGGCTCGTGATACGTTCCAGTATTTGATATAGTCGAACTCCGTTTTTACATATTGACTATAGGGCACCCCAAAAACCAAACGATCTTCATTCTCATTCTCTTCAAAAGGAATGACGGCGGATATAGTCGACAATAGGTTGCCGGCACTTTCTAGCTTAAAACGAAACTGATAAAAGGTATTATCGGTAATTCCTTCTCTATTATTAAGGTTGAGGGTATAATTACTGGCGAAGATGAGGTTGTTTTCAGTTAAGCGGTCTCTTCTTTCTTCAATTCTACTAACTGCTTGATAAATGGCCGCGGTTGAACTTACCTCTCTTTCTAGAATAGCCTGTGTAAAACCGGCCGTACCCTCGGGAATAATAAGCCTAGGGTTGTTGGACCCGTTGGGCAATTCGAAATACTCCTCCAATTCGGGATATTGAACTTCATCTAGATAACTATCAAAATTATCGGCAAGGTCATCTAATTGTTCATAAGAGTTTTGGTATACATTGAAAAAACGGTCAATGTTGACATTACGAACGAACTGTACATTTAACAATTCTACGTTGTGTTTGATAAAATCGGAGGGAATCCAGTTGTAACCCAATACGGTATTGAATGCCTGTTTATCCAAACCGATATTCTTTTGGAAGCTGGTTCCTAAAGAAATACGGGTTCTGGGTAGGGTGTAGCTGGGAATGATTGAATTGGTGTTGAAAAATGGAAACCAGATTCGTGGAATATCCAAATTTATATCGGCACCATACTCTTGTATATTAAAAAAACGGTTGTCAATAATACTAGGGTCGTTTGATGAACCAATGCTCAATCTACCAGCTAAACTCAGGTTTTCTGCGCCTCCAAATAAATTTCTGGCCTGCAATGATGGGCTAAGGGCCAAACCGACTTGTTGAATGTTAGATCGGGTCACCTCGAAAGAAGTTCCCAATGAATATTTAGGCCGGGCCGCCAAATAGATGTTAGCGTCGAGGGTGTTTCCTTCGCCAGTGGGTTCAGAGGTTATGGTAGGGTATTTAAACACTCCTAAATTGGTTATTTGCCGATAAGTACGCGTTCTGTCGATATCACGGTAAATACTATCCTTTTCAAAGAACACGGCATTGGCTAGGGTCTTTGGTTTAAAGCGTAGCTTGTCCCTGAAAAAAATGGTATAATCTTCGTAGTTTATCGATTGTAGTTCGCCGTCACCTTCGTCATATAAATAGTCGGTATAAATATTGATTTTGTTGAAACGATATACTTTGTACTCTGCTGAGGTAACGGCCGAATCCCCTCTTTTTTTGAAATTGTCGATATTAAGCTCTATGTTCATTTGCTGGTCATCGGCTACCTTAGTGGTATCTGTAGCAATATCATATGAAATCGAGCTTTCTTGAAAATTATAGACCCCTGAATTTCTAAAGATGGTACTGAGCCGCTCCCTTTCTCTTGCAAATTGTGAAAGATCGAACTGGTCTCCTCTTTTTACAAAAGATAGTTCTTCACTTTCTTGATATATTGAATCTATGGCTTTGGAAGCAATTTGATGCGAAATTGAATCTATGTAGAACGGTTTGCCCAAATCAATTCTATAATCAAGACTGGCCCTTTTCTTCTTGGTCAAAGTATCGACAATATAGGTCGTATTGTTGTTGAAATAACCTTTGCTGCCGTAGTAGGCGCTTAACCTTTCTAAAGTTCTCCTGGCCTTGGTGGTATCAACTACAACAGGTGCCTCGCCAATTTTTTTTAGCCATTCGCTTAGACCGCTAACTAGAAAAGATTCTCCCAATCGGTTTACTTGCTTTTTTGAGAGCAGGCGCACCAAACGTTCTTCTCTATGTTCTTTGCGATGCAGCCAAGCGTTGTACGACGAATCTGGGTTTTGTTTTGCCAGGTTGTAAAGATTCAGTCTAAGGGGGTATCCTAATATTCGAGTGTTGGGTTCTTGAACTATTAGGCTTTGTATGGCTTCGTCGTTGATTTCTTCGCCATCTGCGTATATGGTGTTTTCCCGAAGTAGGAGTTCGTTTTCGCCCACCCTTTTTAAGGTGTTGCACGCATTGATCGCAATCGCAAGAAATAATAGGCTTAATTTAGCACAGATATTGGTAAGGTGCGACGATTTACACATAGCCACCAAAATTACATCTTTTTATGATTGTTAAAAGCCAAATAAAGCTTATAAGAAGTCTACATCAAAAAAAGTACCGCAATCAACTGGGGTTGTTTTTTGTGGAAGGAAGAAAAACTATCAATGAGCTTCTGACCTCTAGATTTGAGCTAAATTCTTTGTATGAAACAGAAGAAGGTTTGATTGGTTCGAAAGATATTCGGCCAGAAATAATTTCTCAAGATGAACTGAAGAAAATAAGTGCTTTGACAACGCCTAGCGGTTGTTTGGCCGTCTTTAAGATTCCTGAGGTGCAATCTATAAATTCTGATAATTGGATTGTTGCCTTAGATGAAATTCGTGACCCTGGAAATTTGGGCACCATCATACGATTGTGCGATTGGTTTGGTGTTACTGATTTGGTCTGTTCAGCCAATACGGTCGATTGCTATAATCCTAAAACAGTACAGGCAAGTATGGGGTCATTGGCTAGGGTCAATGTGGGTTATACCGATTTAAGCCAGTTTTTGGCAAATTCGGATTTGCCTGTCTATGGCGCTTTTATGGAAGGCCATTCGGTCTACAAGAGCGACTTACCCGAAAAAGCTGTATTGGTAATGGGAAACGAAGCAAATGGAATCTCACCTGAAATTGAAAGTCTGATTTCGGATAAAATAGCCATTCCCCAATTTGGAAAACAATCTACAGAAAGTCTGAACGTAGCCACGGCCAGCGCGATTCTATTGAGCGAAATTCGTAGGAGGTAATCGATTTACTCGAAAGTGAAGTTAACGAAAATACCCCTGGTGCTCATTTTTTCAATATTGCTGGTCCATGGGCTATTAGGGTCATTGTCTCTGATCAATTCATCGGTCAGGCCAAAAACACCACGTATAGATGGGGTAAACTTAAAGTATTCCAGATAGAAATCGATTCCGAAACCGAGTTCGTAATTGTAAGTCCATTTTTTCATTCTGAAAGTACCGCTGCTATTGTCATCAGGGCTAGATTCGTTGCTACCTAAGTTCAATGAGGCCGAAGGGCCGGCCACTAGAAACGGTTTCCAGTTTCCGAAGCGGCGGGTGCTAATTTTTGCCAATACCGGAAAGTTGATGTAGGTGGATTTTACTTCGCGAATAGCATTTCTTTCACCTTCTTCGGTTGCTTGAAACCCGGGAAAGCCTAATGTTCGAGCATTGTAATAAAGACCGGGCTCAAGTCGTATATCTAAAAATTCATGAAGGTTCATTTCTCCGATCAACCCCACATTAAAGCCTGTAGATTCAAGAACCAAAACGTCGGTGTTGCCGTTTCCTCGATTGTTTTTGTAGTCAAATTTGAATCCATATCGGTTAAAGCCTAAAAAATATCCGTAATTAAGAAATTTTTTATCCTTGTTTTCGAGGTTGATGATGGGGTCCGCATTAAACTGTGCGTTTGCCGATAGGTTAATAAACAGCATACTTCCCAAAAGCAGAAAAAATCTTTTCATTCAAAAAAAATTATCCCATTAATGCCGAGACCTTATGTAGTAAGGGGGAGCGGGTTTTCAGTTGGTTTCAAAAGAAACCGGGTTTTTATTTTTTTCCTATATATATAGATGCCACCCCAAGCGTTTGGGGTTTGTTCTCTACCTCTATAAACCCGATTTTGCGCAAAATATTGTTGAACGCTTCACCATGTGGAAAAACAGAGGCCGATTCACTTAAATACCTGTAAGCAGAACGGTCTTTAGAGAACATTTTTCCGATGACCGGTAATATATTTTTGGTGTAAAGGTGGTACCCTTGTTTGAAAGGCGACTTTGTAGGTACTGAGGTCTCCAGAACCACAAATGTTCCACCCTTGGCAAGTACCCGATAAATTTCTGCCAGGCCTTTTTCTAGGTTTTCAAAATTACGAACACCAAAGGCAACTGTTATGGCATCAAAGCTATTATCTTCAAAAGGTAGGTTTTCACTATCGCCAACGATCATTTCAATGGTATTCTCCAGATTTTTGGCCTGAACCTTTTTTTTGCCCACTTCAAGCATTCCCGGAGAAATGTCCAATCCTACGATTTTGTCGGCCCCGGTCTCAATTAGATTAATAGCCAGGTCACCAGTTCCGGTCGCTATATCTAAAATAGAATTGGGGGTTGTTTTTTTTACGATAGAAACAACTCTTTTTCTCCATTGAACGTCTATACCGAAAGATATGACCCGATTGAGGCCATCATACTTATCTGATATGGTATCGAACATTTGGGTGACCTGTGCTTTTTTTCCCAGTTCAGAGTCTTTATAGGGGGTTACCTTTTTGGCCATTGGGCAAATTTTGGGCAAAGATACAATATAGGCCTAACTAAACGTTTACCTAGAAGGTAAATGAATTTGGTATGAAGGGGCAAATAAATACCAATTTAAAAGGGGCTACCGATTAAATGTGTAATTTTGCCACGCAAATCGGGGCAGATATTATTTAACTTTTTGAATCTAAGGTCCTAACATTGCAGACCACACAAAGTTGCTAGTAGATGAAAATTATTATTGCAGGTGCCGGTGAAGTAGGGTTTCATCTGGCCAAACTGCTATCTTACGAGTCTCAAGACATTACGCTAATCGATTCGAATAAAGAAAGTCTTGCGTATGCAGATACGCATTTAGATATTCGGGTGCTTCGTGGAGACGCGACCTCTATCTCTGTTCTAAAAGATGCCAACGTTCAAGATTCTAACTTGATGATCGGAGTGACGGCTTCTGAAACAACTAACCTTACCTTGTGTATGTTGGCCAAACAATTGGGTTGCGAGCGTACTATTGCCAGAATCTCCAATACAGAGTTTATAGATGATAAAGAGAGTATTAGGTTTAGCGAGTTAGGTATAGATGAGCTCATTTCGCCGGAGGAGTTAGCCGCTACCGAAATCAAGTTGCTATTGAACAAATCGGCATTCAACGATACCTATGAGTTTGAAAATGGTAAGCTGATAATGGTCGGTGTATCGCTGCCACCTACGGCACCTTTTGTGGGCAAGATGGTTAAAGAAGCTGCTAAAATATTCCCTGAGTTACATTTTATGCCCATAGCTTTACAGCGTACGGGAACGCAATATACCGTGGTTCCTCGGGGTGATACCATTTTTAAAGATGGGGATCAAGTGTATTTTATTACCACCAAAGAGGGGGTTGAAGAACTTTACAAGTTGACCGGTAAGAAAAAGGAGGAAATCAAGAATGTAATGATTTTGGGCGGTAGCAAAGTGGGCTTCAAATCGGCCCGTGACCTTTGCATGAACCGTTTTAATGTCAAGTTGATTGAAAAAGACAAAGAAAAGGCTTTTGATTTGGCCGATGAGCTTCCGAATGCACTGGTGATTAATGGTGACGGCCGTAATGTTGAATTGCTTGAGGAAGAGAGTCTTGAGTCGATGGATGCTTTTATCGCAGTGACAGGAAACTCTGAAACTAATATCATGTCCTGCTTGGTAGCCAAATCTAAGAGAATAAAGAAGACGATAGCCTTGGTTGAAAATATGGACTATTTTCAACTTTCCCATTCTATTGGTATCGATACTTTAATCAATAAAAAGCTACTTGCCGCCAACAATATTTTCCGTCATATCAGAAAGGGTGAAGTGGTGGCCCTGATGAGGCTGAACAATTTAAATGCCGAAATACTGGAATTCGTAGTAAAACCTAGTTCAAGGGTTACTGGCAGTATTATTCGTGAGCTTGATTTTCCAAGGTCGGCAACTATCGGTGGGGTCATTCGCGACGATGAGGGAATCATTGCCTTGGGGGGCTTTGAAATTAGGGCCGGTGATAGGGTAGTGGTCTGCTGCTTACCTGAAGCCATTCCGAAAATAGAACGATTGTTTCTCTAATGCGTCTTAACTCTAAAATAATATTCCATATAATGGGGCTCTTGCTGCTATGCAATGGCGCCTTTATGCTTTTGGCGGCGCTTGTAAGCGGAATTTATAAGGATGGAGCTACCCTTGGTATCGCTTTGGCGGCCATTACGACGATGTTCGTTGGTACTTTTGCCATGTTCTATACAAGAGGGCATAAGAAGGAGGTTAAGCGCAAAGAGGGCTATATCATAGTTACCTTTGGGTGGATTGTGATGTCTGCTTCCGGTATGCTGCCCTATCTTTTTGCCGATGCCATTCCGTCGGTTACCAATGCATTTTTTGAAACTATTTCGGGGTACACGACCACAGGGGCATCTATTCTAGATGATATTGAAGCATTGCCTGAGGGGCTTCTTTTTTGGAGGAGCCTAACCCACTGGATTGGAGGTATGGGTATTATAGTTTTGGCCATAGCTATTTTACCGCTATTAGGTATTGGGGGCATGCAGTTGTTTGCGGCCGAGGCACCTGGGCCTAGCGCGGACAAATTGCACCCGAGAATTACCGATACGGCAAAGCGTTTGTGGCTTATATATGTCGGGTACACTATCGCCGAAACCGTACTTTTAAAACTGGCTGGCATGTCTTTTTTCGACGCCATAAACCACTCCTTGGCTACGCTTTCGACCGGAGGGTTTTCTACCAAAAACTTAAGTCTTGCTTATTGGAACGACCAACCATTGATTCAATACATCGTTATTTTGTTCATGTTTTTGGCCGGTACCAACTTTGTATTAAGCTATTTCGCCTTTAAGGGAAAGGTGCAGCGTATCATAAAAGACGAAGAATTAAAATTTTATACAGGCTTTATCCTATCCTTTACCATTATCGCTGCCCTCGTGGTTTATTTTAAAGCAGATGTAGCAATTAGTGATTACCACCCGAAGGTGTTGGGTAGTGCCGAAAGTGCATTTAGGCACTCTCTTTTTCAAGTGATCGCCGTTGTGACCACTACAGGATTTGTTACGGCCGATTTTACGAGCTGGACTCCCTTTTTAACCGTTTTCTTTTTTGGGTTGATGTTTCTTGGTGGTTCGGCCGGTTCCACCGCTGGGGGTATAAAGGTTATGCGGCATATTCTAATTATCAAGAATGGTCTTTTAGAGTTTAAAAGGACTTTGCATACCAGTGCCGTAATTCCTGTGAGATATAATGGAAGAACCGTTAAAGAGCAGATTGTCTATAACATTATTGCCTTTTTTGTGCTTTACATGTTGCTGTTTATAATAGGAGCGTTAGGCCTAGGTGCCATGGGTATCGATTTTGTGACAGCCATAGGTGGTGCTGCCTCTTCTTTGGGTAATGTAGGTCCGGCATTTGGTACTTTGAACCCAGTAAGTAATTTTAATGGTCTGCCAGATATAGGTAAATGGTGGTGCGGGTTTTTGATGTTGGCAGGTAGGTTGGAACTCTTTACCGTATTGATACTGCTCTCGCCCTATTTCTGGAAGAGAACTTAATTGAATTGTATTTCTTAATTCAAGCTAATAAAAAAGCCCCTGGGATACGTTGGGGCTTTTTCGTGAGTAAAGAAATTATTTTTTTTAGCTGAGCGCCTTTTTAATTCTCGCTATTGCTTCTTTTATTTCATCTTCTGATGCGGCGTATGATATTCTAATGCAATCTCCATTACCAAAGGCATCCCCGGTAACCGTTGCAACATTGGCATGCTCAAGAATGAACATGGCGAAGTCGGAGGCGTTATTGATAGTTACGCCATTGACTGTTTTTCCAAAGTAAGAACTGATATCCGGATAAACATAGAAAGCTCCTTCAGGTTCATTACATCTAAATCCTTCTATATCGTTTAAAAGCCCTAGAATAAGTTGTCTGCGCTCTTGAAACTTGTCTACCATATATTGAACCCGACTAGGTGATTCAACCAAAGCGGTAATAACGGCACGTTGTGCTATACAGTTGGCGCCACTGGTCACCTGACCCTGTAATTTATTACAAGCTCTTGCTATGAATTTTGGTGCACCGATATATCCAATTCTCCAACCGGTCATCGCGAAGGCCTTCGCCACCCCGTTAACGGTAACGGTTCTGTCGTACATGTCTTCAAAAGCTGCCATCGAGGCATGTTTGGTCACCCCGTAATTGATATGCTCGTAGATTTCATCACTTACTACGATTATTTGAGGATGTTTTTGCAAGACATCTGCCAATGCTCTTAGTTCTTCTTCGCTATAGATGGAACCACTTGGGTTACATGGCGAGCTGTACCAAAGCATTCTGGTTTTTGGCGTAATGGCCGCTTCCAATTGCTCTGGGGTCATTTTGAAGTCGTTTTCTATAGAGGTCGCAACTTCTACCGGCACGCCATCGGCCAATTTTACAATGTCACTGTAGCTAACCCAGTAGGGGCATGGTAGAATCACTTCTTCCCCTTCGTTCAAAACAACTTGGGCAACATTATAAAGAGCCTGCTTGGCGCCTGTTGATACAACAATTTGAGAAGGATCGTAAGCAATATTGTTATCCCTTTTGAATTTGGTGATAATGGCATCCTTCAATTCGCCATACCCATCAACAGGGGTGTAAGCATTATAATCATCGTTGATGGCCTGAATGGCTGCATCTTTAATGTAATCAGGTGTGTTGAAGTCAGGTTCACCTAGGCTCAGACCTATGATGTCTTTGCCGGCAGCCCTAAGTTCACGTGCTTTTGCTGCCATTTCTAAGGTGGCAGAAGGTGTTAAGCTGTTTATTCGTTCCGATAATCCGTTAGAAGTAGCTAGTGTTGTTGTCATCTTTGCTTTTTAGATGTTTTTAAGTTTGTGGCAATTTTCCTGTGCTTCAAACAGCGATTTCGATTGCGGCTTATTGTAATTGAAGTGCAGGCCTTTTGCCGAGCTCCTTTAAGTGTTTAAAGTGCGAAATTATAGCTTTTCTGGTAGTTTTATATTCGTTGTATGGCAAATTAAACTCCCTGGCAGTTTCTTTCACAATTTTTGAAATTTTTGTGTAATGTATATGGCTGATGTTAGGGAAGATATGATGCTCTACCTGATGGTTAAGCCCGCCAGTGAACCAATTGACTATGCGATTTTTAGTGCTGAAGTTTACAGTAGTGAACAATTGGTGAATGGCCCAGGTATTTTTCATGTTTCCGCTATCGTCGGGTAATGGGGTTTCGGCCTCATCAACAATGTGGGCCAATTGAAACACGACACTTAAGATGACTCCGGCCACATAGTGCATAATAAAGAAGCCCAATAAAATTTTCCACCAAGCAATATCTACAAAGACCAAAGGCAGTACGATCCAAATGGTGATATAAAGTGTTTTTGTAATGACCAATGTGCTCCAATTTTGAACAGGGCTAGGCAACTTGCCGTATGAAAGCTTTCTTTTCATATAACGGTACATCTGTAAAAAATCGGTGGTAATGGCCCAATTGAAGGTTAATAGACCATACAGAAAAACGGAATAATAATGTTGGAATTTATGGTGGCGATGCCATTTGGCATGCTTTGAGAACCTTAAAATTCTACCGGCATCCATATCTTCATCGTGCTCATGAATATTGGTATAAGTGTGGTGAAGCACATTGTGCTGTACTTGCCAATTATAGACGTTGCCCGCTAGTATATAAATACTGCTGCCCATAAGTTTATTGACCCATTTTTTATTCGAATAGGCCCCATGGTTGCCATCGTGCATAACGTTCATACCTACGCCGGCCATGCCAACGCCCATTACTATGGTAAGCAACAGATTGGCCCAATTAGGTAGGCCAAGAGTTAGAATAGAGAAATAGGGGGTAAGAAATATGGCGAACATGATAAATGTCTTCAAATGCAATCGCCAATTACCTGTTTTTTTAATTTGATTTTCTTTAAAATACTCATTTACCCGCTTGTTGAGCGTCTTAAAGAATTGTGAGGGGTCCTTTCGGGGAAATCTAACTGTGGTACGGTTCATTTAATTCGGTTTTTTGGGGATAACGGAAAATCTATCCTTAATAAATGTATTGCGGTTATTTTCTGACCGGTAGATATACTAACTTTGCAATCATACAAATATACGCATGACAGCCGAAATAGTTTTTAAATATTTTCCCAATTTATCCGAGCAACAGAAAGTTCATTACCAGCAGCTAGAAGAATTATACAAAGACTGGAACCAGAAGATTAACGTAGTCTCGAGAAAGGATATTGATGAATTATACCTTCGGCATGTACTGCATTCATTAGGTATTGCCAAAGTTCAAAAATTCAATTCTGGAAGCGCTGTTTTGGATGTAGGTACGGGAGGCGGATTTCCTGGGATACCTTTGGCTATCATGTTTCCTGAGGTGAACTTTACCTTGGTCGATTCCATAGGAAAGAAAATCAAGGTAGTCGAAGAGGTTGTGCAAGGTCTTGATTTAAAAAATGTAACCGCAATCAACTCAAGGGTAGAAGAAGTCAAGGCAGATTTCGATTTCATTGTAAGTAGGGCGGTAGCGGTAATGCCCACTTTTACTCACTGGGTCAAAGGAAAGATTAAAAAAGAATCAAACCATGAACGCCGAAACGGAATTTTATATCTAAAGGGCGGGGATCTTACCGAAGAGCTTAAAGACTATAAAACGGTGCAAATCTTTGACCTGCCCAATTTTTTTGAAGAGGACTTTTTCGAGACCAAAAAAGTTGTGTATCTGCCCTTGAAGTTTAAAGGGTAATACTACAAACTTAACATCTGATAGTAGGTCTTTCTGTATTTTCTGGCATAAATCTTTAAATGGCCCCAAATGTGTATTTGGAGGCAGGTTACCAGCATTTTTGTTCTGTGTATCAATGTTTTCCTTCCCATAACTCAATCTCAATTATGAACCAAATTTCGGTATATTACGTTTAGTTTACAATTAATTAACGTTAAATTTACATTGAAGTTGTTCTGATTGAGGATAAAACTTCCTAAGAAATAAGGAATTACGCTATATATCAACAAATAAAAAATCCCTTTAGTATCTGCCAAAGGGATTTTTTAACTGCATTTTTGCTTTCATTATTTGCTCCACGGTGGAACCACATCGTTTGAGCGGGCGTATGCGATTAACTGACCTTTATGCTCCCCATTGTGCTCCATAATGATTAAAAGTCCTGAAAGCTTGTTCATCTTTGTAAATCCGAAGTCTACTTCATCATTAAAACTATCGCTTTCTACCATGGTCACCTTATCCAGAACGAACTCATTCGATTTTTTCAAGGCATCAATGATGTTTTGTTTGCCGGTTATTTTGTTCAGGTTCATCATATCTACATCTTCCGGTGGTGCGAAGCCTAATTTGGTAGCTAAAAAATAATTGGCACCTGCAATGTGCAGAAGGGCTTCGCCAACTGAACTGACGCCTTCCATAGGGCGCCAATCGTATTGTTCTTCAGAGAAAGCCTCGGCCAGGCTTACTACTTGTGCCTGATTGCCTTGCAGAACGCCTTGTATGGTATTCTGGGTCAATTTTTCTTGGGCTATGCCAGACAGCCCGATCAAGAGAAGTAGAGCGAATGTGATTTTTTTCATTTCGTAGTAATTTAGTTGCTGTTAATGTTCTGGTTCATACATACTTGGTAATCTACTACAAGGTATTAAAAACCCACCAAACTATCTTTGTTTCTCTTTAAATCTTAAGCAACAGTTAAAAACCCTCAATAAAAAAGGATGCCATTGGCATCCTTCTTTAAAGTCTTGACTTCAAGTTATCCAAGAAAGGGATAACGGTAGTCTTCTGGTGTTACAAAAGTTTCTTTAATTAATCTTGGAGACACCCACCTTAAAAGGTTTTGAGCCGAACCGGCTTTGTCGTTGGTACCTGAAGCCCGTGCTCCTCCGAAAGGTTGTTGGCCGACAACGGCACCTGTGGGTTTATCGTTGATATAAAAGTTACCTGCACAATTTTGAAGTGCCTTGGTCGCTTCATCGATGGCATATCGGTCCCCTGACAACACGGCACCGGTGAGAGCGTATTCAGAAGTTTGGTCGACTAACTTTAAAGTTTCTGACCATTGGTCGTCTTCATAAACATATATCGTAACCACCGGACCGAAAAGTTCAGTCTCCATCGTAGTGTAATTAGGATCTGTAGTCAGAATAACCGTTGGTTCTACGAAATAACCTTCTGATTTATCGTAACCTCCACCAATGATAACTTCGGCATTTTCATCGTTTTTGGCTTGGTCGATATATTTGGCCAGCTTGTCAAAAGAACCTTCGTGAATTACCGCTGTAATGAAGTTTGACATGTCTTCAGGGCTTCCGGGTTTATTGAAAGAAGCTACTTCTTTTTTCACCCTGTCCAAAATATCTTGTGAGGTCGACTTAGGTAAATAAACCCTCGAAGCTGCGCTACACTTTTGTCCTTGGAATTCAAAAGCACCTCGAACTATAGCGATAGCTACTTGTTGAGGTTTTGCGGTCGGGTGTGCCAAAATGAAATCTTTACCCCCGGTTTCGCCAACGATTCTCGGATATGTTTTATAATTGTGAATATTGTTGCCGATCTGTTTCCATAATTCCTTGAAAACATAGGTAGAACCAGTAAAATGTAGGCCTGAAAAATCAGGGCTAGAAAGTACGGTTTCCGTTATCATAACTGGGTCGCCATAAACCACATTAATGACCCCATCAGGTAGACCCGCTTCTTTAAAAACGTCAACTATAACTTTCGCGGAGAAAATTTGACTATCACTAGGTTTCCACACTACCACGTTGCCCATCATCGCGGCACTAGCAGGTAAGTTACCTGCAATCGCCGTAAAGTTAAAAGGGGTGATGGCGTAAACGAAACCTTCCAGCGGTCGATACTCCACACGGTTCCAAGTTCCTGCGGCAGATTCTGGTTGCTCTTCATAAATTTGAGACATGTACTCAACGTTGAACCTAAGAAAATCGATAAGTTCACAGGCCGAATCTATTTCTGCTTGATGAATGTTTTTTGATTGGGCCATCATCGTGGCCGCGTTTATTTTAGCTCTATAGGGCCCTGCAATTAGGTCGGCAGCTTTCAAAAATATAGCGGCCCTTTGTTCCCAAGTGAGATTGGCCCATGCATTTCTTGAAGCCAAACAGTTTTCGATTGCCTCTTCTACATGCTTTTTTTCAGCCAAATGATAATGCCCGACCACATGTTTATGATCATGCGGTGGAGACATAGGCTTTGTATTACCGGTTTTTATTTGCTCGCTACCTATATATAAAGGTACGTCTACAGTGCCTTCGTAAAAGTTGCGATACGCCTCTAAAACTTCTTCACGTTCCGGGGTGCCTGGAGCATAACTTTTAATTGGTTCGTTAACCGCCGTTGGTACCTGGAAAAATCCTTTGCCCATATTTTTGAGTGTTTTTTAGTTTACTGAAATACAAAGGTAGGAGTAGTAATTTGAAATAAAAAAGGTTGACCAATAGATAATTATATATGCACTAGCACCTTGTTTTAAACTATTTTCAAAATATAGGTCGACCCCTTGAAAATATCATTAGAAACAATGGCGAATAGTGAATTGAATAGAGCGTAATGCTTTGATTTGTTTAATTCAATGCAAAAGGCGCATGAAATTTGAAAGTGGGCACATAAACCCTAAATTTTTCCGTAGAACTAAAGTTTACCATGTTGTAATGCCCGTGCATAGCGCCTATGGGCGAAGCCAATAGACAACCCGAAGTGTAGGTGTGCGATTCTCCTGGTTTGATAACAGGTTTCTTGCCAATAACACCTTCACCATCTAGAATTTCCAATTCGTTAAGCGCATCGTGAATTCTCCAATGTCTTGATGTTAACTGAACGGAATCTTTACTTTGATTTTCTATGGTAATCGTGTAGGCAAAAGCAAAATGCATCTTGTAGTTTTTGAAGAAGGTGCCTTCGAAACTAGTGTTGACAGAAATTTTAATGCCTTTGGTAACCTGTGTAATCATTTATATTCTATGTCTAATATGTGATAATATTGCCAGCTATCATCAATATGGTAGAAACCAAAGCCAATATAAAAAAAATCGTGTTTAAAAAGAGATATTTAACAATAGTTTTGAATACGTTTTGGCCATAGAATTTTCGAAGTGCCTGAAAGAGGTAAACCGAAAAAATGGTCAAAAACAACCAGTTGCTGCTCACTTTAAAAATGGTGTCTACCAAATAGCTAATAATGAGCAAGATAAATAACAATGACGTGATGTGAAAGCTAAAGATCAAATGATCGGTGTAATTATATCTTTTTCTGATATATGCGAGCCAAATGAATAGGGCGAACACGGGCAAAAAGAAAAAAACGGCGAATGGCAATCGAGAAACCATGGTCTTAATAAAGTCGCCAGGTCGCTCTTTGATCCGTGCAAAACTTTTACCTGAGGTAAAAGCAAATTTATTCTCAGATGTGTTCTCAATGCCATATTTACTGATAGCATCATCAAAGGTTCTTATAGATCCATTTTGAAATAGTGTTTGAAAAAAATCTTGCTTTTTGAAAAACCGGCTTAGGCCCGATTCATCTTTCAATGTTTCGTAATAGGAGCGGGGATTGGCGTTCAACGCCGAATCTCTGTGTTTGCCATACCTGAGAACAAAATTCGCGAAGTTCAGAGAGTCGGCTACGGCCATCATTTGTTCTTTTTCCTTTTGATTGGAATAATCTAGTGTATCAATAGTTGCCCTTAAGTCAAAGGTGGAGGCTTTTTCCTGTGTTGGAAAAAAATCGATTTGTTCAAAATCTCCCGTTATGCCTAAAATCAAGAAATAAACAATGGCCAGACTTAAAAGAAAGCGAAAAGGGTTGGTGTAAGAAACGCGCTTACCGTTGATATAATCTCTAGTAATTTTTCCGGGCTTTAAGACTAAAGAGGATAGGGTTTTTAAAAGCTTGGAATCATAGGAAATGAAGCTGGCAAAGAACTCATCTAAAAAATCTTTGATGGATAGCTTTTTGGTGGAGTTGGCCTGCGAACAATTTGAACAAAATTTGTCGCTTAAATCAAGCGGATGGCCGCAATTAAGGCATTCGGTTCCTCTATATCCGAGTCCGTACCTTCCTTGGTCAGCTTTGGCCGGTGTGTTGTTCATCTTTGCCCAGTTAATGGGCTAAATATAGGCTAATTACTGATATCTCGTGAGTTAGCGTTGCCTATTCCTATAATGCTATCGTATAATTCGCCGAAATTGCGATAGTATACCAAAATTAAATAATTGTTCTCGGTGAAGTGAAAGTTGCCTCCAACAGAGTTGAGGTCGACCGTGCCATCTTCTTTTTTAATCACATATTTATAATTGTAAAAGCCTTGTTTCATTTTGATGGTTCCCTCCATCATTCCATTATCTTCATTATAGATCAGTTTGTTTTCTTCGGTAAGTGCGTAATTGTTGAATTTTCCGAAAATATAAACTTCGTCAAGGTTGAGAATAGGGTCGTAAGGAAGGGCAAAATGAACCAAGCTGTATTCGGCCTCTCTCGAATGGTCATCTCCTTGAAGAGTCCTTACCACAAAATCACCGTTGATATCAGGAAAATAGGTGTAAGGGTCTGATGACCGAAAATGGTCTGCAAATAAAAAGTGATGGTAAAGATCGGCTATTTCAATTCTTGAAATTTGTGAGCTAGGGGCCCTAAGGTCACTTGTATCGAAATTGAGGTATTCGTTACCGCCGTAAAAACTGGTTTCTTGATCATATTTGTAAACAAGTTCGTTACCCATGGTATACTGTGGGGCAATGTCGTAGAGAGCGGTGTTCCATTGATAGTTTTGTATGATGGCCACTTTTATCTCTTTCTTGGGGTTAACCCATCGAAAACTTCCGGCATTGATGGAAAATTGAACCACCTGTTTCTCGTTCAAAAAGTTGAAGTCTCGCGAACGTTTGACCTCTGCACCTACCTTAACAATGTCTTTATAAACAACGAACCTCCGAGAGAACTGTAATTCATAATTGTCGTTATAGATTTCGAGAACAAAGTTGCCACTTACCTTAAGGCTGACATTTTCATTAGGTATGCTAAGTCGATAGTTAGAATAGGGTTGAAGGGTAGAATAACTGTTTTCGTAATCAATGATTCTCTGGTTGTCGACCCCATTCAAATATTGTGATTTAAGCAGTTGAGAGGGCGTCCAATCATAATCACAATGAACTATCTTATAGTAATAGTCGTTTTCTCCGGCAGTGATGTCGTCGAACTCTAATTTTATGGTTTCACCAATTTCTACAACAGGAAATTGGTCTTCGGTGGGGCCACCAAAAATAACCGTTTTAATGTGTTCCGGAGGGTTGATTTCTTCTTGAACTTGAGAAGAAAGGGTGGTATGAAGTACTATGAATGTTGCGTAAAAAAGCTTTTTTAGCATGGATCTGCTATTTTTTGGGTAAAGGTAAACAAAAAGCGTACCCAATAAATTTAGATCGATATACGAGCCAAATTTCTAGGCATTTATTATGAAAACAATCCTTTTAATACTATTTTTGCGCAATATTTCAGTTAACCTAAGGTCTACAATAATATGTCTAAAGACATTCGGATTAAAAAGGGCTTGAACATTAAACTTCTTGGTGCTGCAGAGCAAACTACTTCCAAAGCTGTTTTAAGCAATGTTTATGCCATAAATCTTGACGATTTTCACGGAATAACCCCTAAAATGTTGGTAAAGCAAGGTGCCGAGGTAAAAGCCGGTGAACCGCTTTTTTACAATAAGAACAGGGAGGATATGCTTTTTGTTTCGCCGGTAAGCGGCGAACTGGTAGAAATCAACAGAGGGGCGAGAAGAAGAATTCTCTCCTTGAAGATTTTGGCCGACAAAGAGCAGTCTCAATTGACTCACACCCCTTTAAAGCTGGAAACGGCCTCGAAAGAGGAGTTGAAAGCCTTTTTGTTGAAGGGTGGTGTTTGGCCATTTGTTAAACAAAGACCCTATGATATTGTGGCCAACCCCAATGCAACCCCCAAGTCAATTTTTGTTTCGGGGTATGCAACGGCTCCTTTGGCTGCTGATATGGATTATGTGCTGCAAGGTAAAGAAGCGCAGCTTCAGGCGGCCATTACCGCTTTGGGTAAGCTTACACCGGGAAAAGTACATGTTTCCGTTGGTGCTTCTTCAAAATCACCGCTGGCCGGATTGTCGGGCATAGAGCTGCATAAAGTTTCTGGGCCTCACCCATCAGGCTTGGTCGGTACACAGATCAACAGAATAGACCCTATCAATAAGGGTGAAACCGTATGGACGGTTGCTCCGCAAGATTTGGTGATTATCGGTGAGCTTATACTGACCGGTGTCTATAATCCTGAGCGAGTGATCGCTTTGGCCGGTTCATGTGTGAAAACCCCAAAGTATTATACAACCAAAATCGGAGCGGAAATTTCTACCTTCTTATACGGTAGCGGTGTGACCAATGATAACTTTAGGGTGATCAATGGCGATGTTCTTACCGGTAAGAAAAGCCGGCCCGATGGCCACTTGGGCTTCTACAATAGTATGGTTTCGGTGATTCCTGAAGGTGATGATTATGATCTTTTTGGATGGAACAAACCGGTTTTTAATAAAGTTTCTGCCACTAGGGCGCTTACCTTCTCATGGATGCAGCCTAATAAGAAATACGACTTGAATACCAATACCAATGGTGAACACAGGGCATTTGTGGTTACCGGTATGTATGAAAAAGTCTTTCCGATGGATATTTACCCGCTTCAATTGTTGAAGGCCTGTATGGTTCAGGATTTGGACGAGATGGAGCAATTGGGGCTTTATGAAGTGGCTCCTGAAGATTTCTCTTTAACTGAATTTGTATGCGTTTCAAAGCAACCGCATCAGCAGATTATTAGAGAGGGATTGGATTTGTTATATAAAGAAATAGGATAAAAGATGAGTGATAAAAGATTAACCTTAAAGAAAAGGTTGCACATTATAAAGCACCATTTTCGCGGTAAGAAAATGGCTCCTGCTTTTAATGCGTTTCACACCTTTCTGTTTACCCCCGATGAAACGACCCATAACGGTAGTCATATTCGTGCGGCAGACGATTTAAAGAGAACGATGAATACGGTAATCATGGCATTGGTTCCCGTTTTACTTTTCTCGATGTTCAATGCGGGATATCAGCATTATTCGGCTATCAACGGTTTTCCTGAGAATTTCTCGGTAATGGAGCATTTTCTTACTTGGGATAACTTTTGGATCGGTATCATCAAAGTATTGCCTTTGGTCGTAGTCTCTTATATAGTGGGACTTACGGTAGAATTTATCTTTGCGGTCATCAAAGGTCACGAGGTGGAAGAGGGCTATTTGGTAACAGGTATGTTAGTTCCTTTGATTGTGCCTATTGATACTCCTTTATGGATGTTGTCAGTTGCCGTTGTTTTCGGTGTTGTTATCGGTAAAGAAGTTTTCGGTGGTACGGGTATGAACATTTTGAATCCGGCCTTGACAATAAGAGCATTTCTTTTCTTTGCTTATCCTACTTGGATGAGTGGTGATAAGGTTTGGGTGTATGAAGCTGTTGAGAGAGCTGGTGGACCTGATGCGATTTCTGGGGAGACTATACTCGGTTACTTGGCACAGAACAAAGCTGCTGAAATGACTTATACCACCTCTGATATGTTTTGGGGCTTCATTCCAGGTTCGGTAGGTGAAACGTCTACATTCCTTATTCTTCTAGGAGGGCTTTTCCTTATCTTTTCAAAGATTGCCAGTTGGAGGATTATGTTGAGTGCCGTTATCGGTTCTTTGGTAATGGGCTTGATATTCAATGGTGTTGTTGACCAAGGTTGGATTGCCGAAACCAGTAAGTTCTATGGCCTGATGAGTTTTGATTTTTGGAAACATTTAATAGTAGGTGGCCTTGCCTTTGGTATTGTTTACATGGCGACCGACCCGGTAACAGGAGCACAGACCAACAGAGGTAAATGGTTCTATGGGTTCTTTATAGGCTTCATATCGGTATTGATTCGTGTTTTCAACCCTGCTTATCCAGAAGGTGTTTTCTTGGCCATTCTTTTGATGAACGTATTTGCCCCAACAATTGATCACTATGTGGTAAGGGGTAACGTAAATAGAAGAATGAAACGATTGAAAAATGCTACTGTTTTACCTGAAGATTCAGAGGGTAAAGAAAAAGAACTACAAGTAGAAACCGCATAATTATGGCAATTAATACAGATAAGAACGTTTACACCGTCGTTTTTGCGGCAGTAATGGTGATTGTGGTAGGATCGTTGTTGGCTTTTATGGCTTCAGGTCTAAAGAGCAGGATCCAAGAGAACGAACGTTTTGAAAAACAACAGAATATACTTTACGCCATGGGCGTGAACGAAAATCAGGATGAGGGTAGTGTGTCCTTCGTACCTACTGATAAAGTAGAGGCCGAATTCTCAAAATATATCAAAGAACAAATAGTTATCGAAGGTGATGACATTGTTAAAGATAATGAGGCCTATCTAATTGATATGAAAAAACAGCTTGCCCTATACAAAAAAGGTGAGACACCTAAATTGCCATTATTTATTGGTGAGAAAGATGGTAAGAAGTCGTACATCATACCGATGTACGGTAAAGGTCTTTGGGATGCGATTTGGGGGTTCATTTCATTGGATGAGCAGATGAACGTACAAGGTGTATATTTTGACCACAAAGGAGAGACACCGGGTCTGGGCGCCAATATCAAGCAGCGGTATTTTATGGATGACTTTACGGGAGAATCTATTTTAGATGGTACCCGTTATGCTGGTATTAGTGTTGCCAAGGGTAATAATGATCCTTTGAACGAAACAAAAGATGACAATGAGGTGGATGCATTGGCTGGAGCAACTATTACAGGAAATGGGGTTTCTGCAATGATCAAAGAGAGCGTCAATCTTTATAAAGACTATTTACAAACCATTAGCGCAAAATAATATGGCACTATTGACAAAAAAAGATGCAAAACTGATTTCCGATCCGTTGGCGGATAACAACCCGATTACCATTCAGGTATTGGGTATCTGTTCTGCCTTGGCGATTACTGCAGAATTAAAGGCTTCTATTGTAATGGCTATTGCGGTAATGTTCGTACTTGGCGTTGGTAACGTGGTCATTTCATTGATGCGTAATATCATTCCTTCTAAAATCAGGATTATTGTTCAGTTGATCGTAGTGGCAACCTTGGTAATTGTAGTTGACCAAGTATTAAAGGCCTTTGCCTATGAACTGAGCAAAACACTATCGGTTTTCGTTGGTTTAATTATTACGAACTGTATTATCATGGGACGTTTTGAGGCGTTTGCTTTAGGTAACGGTCCTTGGAGGTCTTTTCTTGATGGTATCGGTAATGCTTTGGGTTATGGTGTCATTTTGGTGATTGTTGGGTTTTTTAGAGAGCTATTAGGTTCTGGAACCTTATTAGGTTTCAAGGTTTTGGGTGACCCCATTGCAAAGACAGGGTTGTATTCTATTGGCTATGAGAATAACGGTTTCATGATTATACCACCGGCAGCATTAATCGTAGTAGGTGTAATTATCTGGGTACAGCGTTCACGTAACAAAGCATTGATCGAAGATCATTAATAAAGAATTAAAAGTAGAATTATGTTAGAGCATATCGAGTTATTTTTTAAGTCCATCTTTATAGATAACATGGTTTTTGCCGTGTTCTTGGGGATGTGTTCTTACCTAGCCGTTTCTAAAAAAGTATCTACGGCCGTAGGTCTGGGGGCAGCTGTAATATTTGTATTGGCCGTAACGGTACCGCTAAACTGGTTGTTGGATCAATATCTTTTAAGAGATGGTGCATTGGTATGGCTGGGCCCTGAATACGCCGATTACAATTTAAGTTTTCTTTCTTTTATTCTATTTATCGCGACCATTGCAACTATGGTGCAGCTGGTTGAGATTGTGGTAGAAAAGTTTTCACCTTCTTTGTACAACTCTCTAGGTATTTTCTTGCCCTTAATCGCTGTTAACTGTGCTATCTTGGGTGGCTCATTATTTATGCAGTCAAGAGATATTCAAACTTTGGGCTTGGCATTCAATTATGGTGTAAGTTCGGGTATAGGCTGGTTTTTGGCGATTTTGGCCATAGCTGCCATTCGTGAGAAAATTAGATATTCAAATGTTCCGCCACCATTGAGAGGTTTGGGAATTACCTTTATCATTACTGGTTTAATGGGTATAGGTTTCCAGAGTTTCGGCGGTATGTTGACAGGTGGCGATGATGCAGCACCGGTTGAAGATGAGCAACGTATGGATTATGATAAGATATCGGAAATCGAGAAGAAAGAGCTTGATAAAAAAGATATCGACGAAAAGGAAATTTCTTATAACGACGCAATAAACGAATAGATATGCTATTAGCAGCAAGTACCGGCGGAACTATACTTATTACAGTAGTCGCATTTTTAATTCTCTTAATGGTTTTGGTGGCATTATTACTTTTCACCAAAGAGAAATTATCTCCCTCAGGTCCTGTAACCATTACCATTAATGGCGAGAAAAAAGTAGAGGTAGCTTCAGGAAGTTCTCTGCTTTCAACGCTTGGTAACCAAAAAGTATTTTTACCATCGGCGTGTGGTGGTGGTGGAACATGTATTCAGTGTGAATGTCACGTACTATCTGGTGGTGGTGAGGCATTGCCAACTGAAACACCTCACTTCTCTAAGAAAGAATTGAATGCCGGTGCACGTTTGGCTTGTCAGGTCAAAGTAAAGCAAGACATGGAAATCGAAATACCAGAAGAGGTATTCGGTATTAAAAAATGGAATGCCAAAGTGGTTCGTAACTACAATGTGGCATCCTTCATTAAGGAATTTGTAGTTGAGATTCCTGAGGATATGAATTACAAGGCCGGTGGTTACATTCAAATCGAGGTGCCACAGTGTGAGATTAAATATGCTGACATTGATATTACTGCTCACCCAGAGGAGCACGAAACCCCGGACAAGTTCAAGGCTGAATGGGATAAGTTCAACCTTTGGCCTTTGGTGATGAAGAACCCTGAATTGGTCGAGCGTGCCTATTCAATGGCTTCTTATCCTGCTGAGGGTAGAGAGATTATGTTGAACGTTCGTATTGCGACCCCACCATGGGATCGTTCTAAAAACGGATGGATGGACGTTAACCCTGGTGTAGCCTCATCCTATATATTCTCGTTGAAGAAAGGCGATGATGTTGTAATTTCAGGACCTTATGGTGAATTCTTCATTAATGAGTCTGAATCTGAAATGTTGTATGTAGGCGGTGGTGCCGGTATGGCGCCGATGCGTTCGCATTTATATCACTTGTTCAAGACCTTACAGACCAATAGAAAGGTTACTTATTGGTATGGTGGTCGCTCGAAAAGAGAGTTATTCTATTTAGAGCATTTTAGAGAGTTAGAGAGAAGCTTCCCGAACTTTAAATTCTACTTGGCACTTTCTGAGCCTTTAGAAGAAGATAATTGGAAGGTGAAAGAAGATATAGACGCTCCAGGAGACGGGTTCGTAGGTTTCATTCACAACTGTGTAATTGATAACTATTTGAGCAAGCATGACTCTCCTGAAGATATTGAGCTTTACTTCTGCGGACCACCGTTGATGAACAAAGCAGTTCAAAAAATGGGTGAAGATTTCGGTATTCCTGACGAACATATACGTTTTGATGATTTCGGTGGATAATTCATTTATCCTAAGAAAAACAGAGTACATAAAGAACAAGGGAACCGATGTGATGAACATCGGTTTTTTTGGCTAAATAGATATGGCAAGAGAACTTTCAGAACAAGAACTACATAACCTGGCAATGAATATTGTTGGGCGGCAGTTAGAGTCCGAAGGGTTTGAATTTATGGGCGTGAACAGTAAACCAAAGAAAAATCCACAATTCGTTTGCCTAAAAGACAAAGAGTTGCATTTTATCGTGGTGAGGTATGTGCCTTTTCCTGAGGATCCTAATCAATATGATGAGAGCCTTATGGATAAGATGAAAGACCATGCCGATAAGCATGAGGCACGTACTTATTACGCGGGCGTGGGTCTTTCCAATGCACAAGATAGAAACTTGCCTGTTTATCTAAATGAAGAATATATTGTTGATTATCGGGGGATGATTGAAATTTAAAATGAAGAGATTTTTTTATTTAGCTATTATATTGATGGTTGCTGGGTGTAAAGAATCGGCACCTGAAATTACAAGAAATGAAAGCCACGGCGCCGCTTTAGGAACTACCTACAACTTGATTTATCTGACCACCAACGGCTCACTTGACCTTCAGCAAGAAATTGACTCTACTTTTGGGGCTATAAACAGGTCACTATCCACTTATATACCTGAGTCTGATATTTCCCGTATTAATAAAGGGGAAGAAGGTGTTAAAGTAGATAGTATGTTCAAGGAAGTATTCAACCTATCAAAATCAATCTATGACAAGACGGGTGGTTATTTTGATCCTACGGTAGGCCTCTTGGTCAATGCATGGGGCTTTGGTGCCGGAGAGCAAATGGAAATGGACAGTAGTACCGTTTCATTGCTTTTAAATAGAGTTGGTTTCGATAAAGTCAGTCTTTTGGATAATGGCACTGTTAAGAAATCGGTTCCTGATATGTATTTGGAGTTCAATGCCATCGCCAAAGGTTATTCAATCGATAGACTGGCCAAATTGATGGATCGTCACGGGGTAAATGACTACCTTTTGGAGGTTGGGGGAGAATTGGTTGCCAAGGGCATCAATCAATTGAAACAGAAAGAATGGGTGGTAGGTATCGATGACCCTCAAGTAGAAGAGGGGCGCGAATTAAAGGCCACTATACGATTAGAGGATAGGGCCTTGGCTTCTTCCGGTAATTACAGACATTTTCGCATTGATGAGGAAACCGGTAAGAAATACGTTCACACCATTGATCCCATTACAGGTTTTACCAAAAATGCAAATACATTGGCAGTCACCATTTTGGCCGATAACTGTGCAACCGCCGATGCGTATGCGACCGCATTTATGGCCATGGATTTAGACGAAGCCCTTAAGTTGCTTACTTCACAAAAAGATTTGGAGGCTTATATTATCTATCTAGATGAAAATGGCGAGACTCAGGAGTTTATGAGCCCTGGTTTTGAAAAGCTGATTGTTAAGAACTAAACTGGTTTTCTGACAACGGGAATTATTTCCCCCTTGGCCAATCGATATTTATCCAGTTCATTTTCTGATAGAATATGGGTGTAATCCACCTCTTCTACCTCAAAACCAATACCTCTTAACTTGTCAAAATAATCCCTACCATACACGCGAACATGGTCGTATTGGCCAAAGATTCTTTGTCTTTCTTTTTTGTCGGTAATAGAATTATCTTCGAAAGTAATTTCACGTTTCAAATCTTGCGGTATTTGAAAAACTCCCCATCCACCAGGTTTTAAAACCCTTAACATCTCACTCATAGCCTTCGAGTCATCCGGTATGTGTTCCAATACATGATTGCAAAGAATAACGTCAAAACTGTTATTATCAAAAGGAAGGTGGCAAATATCAGCCTTTACATCGGCTAAAGGCGAATTGAGGTCTGTAGTGGTGTAATCTAGATTCTTCAATCTTCTAAAGCGCCTATAAAATGGTTGCTCTGGTGCAAAATGAAGCACTTTTAACGGGGCGCTGAAAAAGTTGGTCTCGCTTTGAAGATAAAGCCAAAGCAGTCGGTGTCGCTCTAAAGATAGGGTAGAGGGTGATAGTACGTTCTCTCTGGGGTTTTCATAACCGTACGGCAGAAAGCTTCTAAAACCTTTTCCGTCGATTGGATCGGTGTACTTTTTGCCTTTCATCCAAAACGCAAATAGGGGGCGTACCCAATAACTAAGGCTTATAAGCCAAGGCCTTGGAATGAGATTGAGAAAGAATTTAAAAAGTTTTGACACGTATGTGAAATATGTTCTTTAAGAAGGGTTGAAATTAAAGAACAAGTTTCTTTTGGCGGAATTCATCTTCTTCATCGCTCGAAATGCCTAACGCTTCATATATGTATTGATAGGTAGAGAGAAGTTCTGGTTTTCCGTCTACAATCGCCACGTTATGCTCAAAATGGGCGCTGGGCTTTCCATCAGCAGTAAGAATGGTCCATCCGTCACGTAATTGCTTGATGCGTCGGGTACCCATGTTAATCATGGGTTCAATGGCCACCACCATACCTTCGGCAAATTTTTTGCCTCTACCTCTTTTTCCGTAATTGGGCATTTCCGGGCCTTCGTGTAGTTTCTTTCCGAGTCCGTGCCCCACAAGCTCACGAACAACGCCATAGCCATGGTTCTCACAATAGTTCTGAATGGCAAAAGCCACATCTCCAACCCTATTGCCAACACGAAATTCCCTAATTCCGATATAAAGAGACTCTTTGGTTACTTTCAATAACTTCTTGGTTTCTGCTTCCACCTCTCCCACTTCAAAAGTATAGGCATGGTCGCCATAATAACCGTTTTTAAGGGCCCCACAATCTACAGAGATTATATCGCCTTCCTTTAGAGGTTCTTTATTGGGAATACCATGAACTACCTGCGCGTTGGGGCTCATGTTCAGGGTGTTCGGAAAACCGTACATGCCCAAAAAGCCTGGTTCTGCACCTTCTGACCGAATGAAATCTTCGGCCATTTTATCCAAAGAAAGGGCAGTGACCCCTGGTTTAATCTCAGCGGCCAACATACCCAAGGTTTTGGATACTACCAAAGCGCTTTCGCGCATTAATTCTATCTCTTCAGGAGTCTTTAATTTTACCATAGCGGCAAAGGTACGCAATTAGAGGTATTTTATCATACCAAGGCGTGTCTTGTCATAAGTTCTGGTTGCGGTACTCCCATCAATTTCAGAATGGTAGGTGCTATATCGCCCAAAACCCCATCGTTGATGGATTTTAAATCCTTATCCACCAAAATAAGAGGAACAGGATTGGTGGTGTGGGCAGTATTGGGGCTACCATCAGGATTGATCATCGTATCACAGTTGCCATGATCGGCAATTACAATCGAAGTATACCCATTCTCTAGGCCTGTAGTTACTACAGCCTGAGCACATTCATCAACCACTTCGCATGCCTTGATGGCGGCATTCATGTTACCTGTATGGCCTACCATATCCGGATTGGCAAAATTGAGACAAACAAAATCTACTTCCCCTTTTCTTAGTTCCGGAATGATGGAATCTCTGATTTCGTAGGCACTCATTTCAGGTTTAAGGTCATAGGTCGCCACTTTTGGTGATGGGCATAGCAAACGCTCTTCACCTTCAAAAGGTACCTCCCTACCTCCGTTAAAGAAAAAGGTAACGTGTGGGTATTTTTCAGTTTCCGCAATTCTAATTTGCTTTTTACCGGCTTTCTCCAAAACTTCGCCCAGCGTTTCCCTTATATTCGCTTTATCGTAGACTACATGAACCCCCTTGAACGATTCGTCATAATTGGTAAGGGTCACATAGTGTAGTTTGATTTTATGCATTTCATAGTCATGCATGCATTCTTGACTAAGAACTTGTGTCAGTTCTCGCCCGCGATCTGTTCTAAAATTGAAGAAAATGACAACATCACCTTCCTTTATTTTTGCTACTGGGTCACCATTATTATCGACCATAACGATTGGCTCTATAAACTCATCGGTGATTCCTTCTTCATAGCTTTTTTGAATGGTGCTTTCAACGTCGTCTGAGGCAGTACCTACGTTATTGACCATAACGTCATATGCCTTTTTAACACGTTCCCAACGTTTGTCGCGATCCATGGCAAAGTAACGCCCCACTACGGTCGCCAGCTTTGCATTTTTATCTTTTGAATAGTCGACCACTTCTTTTAAAAAGCCTTTTCCACTTTTTGGGTCAACGTCGCGGCCATCGGTAAAGGCATGAACGAACATGTTTTGAAGCCCATAATCGTAACCGGCATCTATAAGGCCCTTAAGATGATTGATGTGACTGTGTACCCCACCGTTACTTACCAGACCTAAAAAATGAACCGCTTTGTTATTCTGTTTGGCATATGAAAAGGCCTCTTGCAAAACTTTTTCATCTTTCAACGTGTTCTCTTTAACGGCCAAGTTAATTTTCGCCAAATCTTGATATACAATTCTACCGGCCCCTAGATTCATATGTCCGACCTCACTATTACCCATTTGACCTTCAGGTAACCCTACGTTCATTCCGTCGGTCAATAGGTTGGCATTGGCATAATTTTTATAAAGGGAGTCTACAAACGGCGTATTTGCATTATCAATGGCGGATACTTTTGGGTCAGGTGATTTTCCCCATCCGTCAAGTATCATCAAAATAACTTTTTTATTCATTCTTTTAACTTTTACTGAATTTCAAAAGTACTGTGAAATGGGGCATTCTACAATAAATCGCCCATTTTTTAATCATTATATAAAGTATGTGTTTGAAAGAAATAGTGAATACACATTTTATAGAAGGCCTATATGTTTCTTAAAACGAAGTTAAGGAGAAGCTAAAGCTTGTTAAATACGGTGTATTTCTGCCCGAATGTTGAAACATTATCGAAAAGAGGTCGTCTATTACGATATAACAATCAACTCATTCATCAATCAAAAAATCATTTATCATGAAAAAAACTGTTTTTTCCACAGCATTATTTTGTTTAGCCATCTCTTTTGGTATTCAGGCAGCTGAACCCACATCTGAAATTTCAACTGCAAAGATTGAGAACCTAAAATCTTTAGATGTAAGTTCTTTTTGTAAAGCGATTATGCAAGGCGATATCGATACGGTAAAAAAGCTTATCGATTTAGGTGAAGATGTTAATCAAAAATCATTGGGTATGACCCCGGCCATCTACGCAGCCCGTTATAACAAACCGGAGATTTTACAACTCTTAATCGATAATGGGGCCAACCTAAAAATAAAAAGTGATAAAGGTTACTCGGTGAAGAAATATGCAGAGCTGTCAAACGCTGTGGAGGCACTTCAGGTTTTGGAAACTGCAATGGGTAGTTAGTACATCGACTTATTAAAAAAATAAACCCGGATTTCTCGAGATCCGGGTTTTTTCATTTTCATTTCAACTTAGTGTTTCTGCATAAAAGAGCGACAGAATAACTGTCTTAGAACTCGAAACCATTTACGGCCCTATGCATAAAAGCATACATTGCCAGTAAAATCATGACCGCACTAAAAACTGAGTAGGCTTTTAATAATAAAACCAAGATTTCAGGTTTGCAGTCATCAAATGCCTCAACATAAAGATTTTTAAATCGAACTAAAGTTCCCATATAGTTTCATTTTCAATACCGGGTTCTCAAGCCGGATGATTAATAAATCAAAGCTATAAGGGCAAATTCAAGGAAAGGCTATTCAGCAAATTTGGGATGTGGTAAAGATAGATATTTCAGTGCTCGCTTCGGAGAGCTAAAGCTGCGGTTCATCGAAATTAACAGTATTTCAAAGGAATTTTACAATCTCGCAGAAAAGACCTACGAGGCTTGATAAGCATCCTTAAAAGAAATGGAAACTATTGATTGCGGTATTTATCGATAGATTCCCTGATTTTTTCTATTCGATTCTCAGGGTCAGGGTGCGTACTTTGAAATTCTGGCACTCTATTAGGGCCTGCAGCATCTTTCAGCACTTGCATAACTTCAATCATCTCTTCAGGTCGATACCCAGACTGTATCATAAACAACACACCTAAATCGTCACTTTCGAGTTCATCGTCTCTGCCATTGCTAAGTAATGTGTTTTGGCCGATACCGCCTACTAACCCTCCAAGGTCGCCACCTACCGACGCCCCGGTTGATAAGGTCTGCCAAAACTCTCCTTCAGCTATGCGCTCTGCCGAATGACGGCCAATGACATGACCGATTTCATGGCCAAGAACCCCAGCTAACTGCGCTTCATTAAGTTGTTTGAAAAGGGCATAGGTTATGAATATGGGCCCACCTGGCAAAGCAAAGGCATTAATGGTCTGGTCATCGGCAAGTAAATGAAAATCGTACTGGTAGGGTGTTTCTCTGGCAATACTGTTTTGAACCAGTCGGTTGCCCACTTTATCTACAAAGGCCTGCATTCGTTCATCAGGGTATAACCCACCATATTGTTGTGCAATTTCAGGCGCACTCTGTATGCCGATAGCAATCTCTTGGTCAGCAGTCATGTTAATGGTCTGAACCCTTCCGGTATAGGGGTTTTCTTCTTTACTACTGCATCTCTTTACAAAGGCAAAGGCCACAATGGCCAAGCCGATGAAAATGCGGATTTTCCAACTACTTCTTCCCATAATATTAGTGTTCTATACTAAAACAATATACGAAAGACTTACAATAGTTCGGTATTGATATCCAATATGTTGTCTTCAATATAATTGGTAAGAAAGCCTTCGGTAAAGTGCTCGCAACCCTCGAACTCTTCTTGTGTAAGTAGCTGCATGATATTCTTTCTTCTAAACTCGGTCAACATGGGTTTGGAAATGGGAGCATAACTGTAGTGCCATGGCTCATATTTAAAACCTCTGCGACCTGGTTCGTCGGTATAAACCAAGTAGAAATCAAAAGTTTTAGAGTGCTCGTCCATCCATTTTTTGAAATCATAATAAGGCTGACCTTCACCAAATTTATTGGGGTCTAGTACATCTCCCGAAACCTTCTGATAACCATCGACAATATCAATATCGGTTCCCCAATGATGGCGACTTGTGCCGGGTATGGTGGAGTATTCGATAATCTTGTCAATGGCATCTATGGGCTGCATTTGTTGCTCCTCGGTATAGGTGATAAACTTACGCTCCCAAATGGAGCGCTGGCGTTCAAAACTACGGTAGCTTGAGATGTTCTTTAAGTCGATACCATCTTCATAGGCAGCCTTTTTCATTTCTACAAATGCGTCGTGGGCCTCTTTTCTCAGATTGATGTCTTTACCATAGAGTTTGATATCTGTTTTACCCATCAACTCAAGTATGGAATATTCAAAATCTTTACCGTTGGCCCAAGTGGGTAGCGTAGTTAGTGCTAAAGAACTTAATAGGCCTGATTTAATAAATGATCTCCGCTGCATTGCAATAGTGGTTTAGAAGCTTTTAAAGGTACAATTTTTAATGAAAACTGATGAAAACCTAGTCTTTTAGGGAAACGTTTTTTGTGTTCGAATCTTGTTGAATATGTGCTAGTCGATTAAATGCCAAAGATGGGTAAGTATTTCACTTAAAAGAATGTGTAAAAGACCTTTTGATCACGCTTCACAGATAATACCTAAAATCAAGTTTGTAGGAAAAATAAACTTTGGGATTAGGTTTTAAGTATTCCTACAAAATAGCTCCTTGAAATCTAGTTTAAAGGTCCATTTTTTAGGTATAAAACCCATTTTTCCACGAAAACGTTATAGTAAATAAATCGTAAATAACTGTTATTAAGGAGTTAAGGGGATACCACAAATTTTTATATGTTCACTTCAAAATTGTAGGATAATACAACAAAATATTACGTCTGTCGCTTATGATTTTTATGTTTGTTTTAAGTATTTGTTGTAATATCCTACAAATTATGTTTTAAATATATTTTTTGAATTAAATCTGGTAAACCAATAATTATGAAAAATTTTAAGATGCTCCCCACACTTAACCGACGCAAGCTTAATCTCTCTTTATTAGGCTTTTGTTTATTATTTTCAGTGTCGATGGCCACCGCCCAGTCGGTAGGAATCAACACATTAACACCCAATGCCGCCGCTGCTTTGGATATTGAATCCACCACTGGTGGGTTATTGATTCCTCGAATGACTACTGCACAGGTAAGCGCTTTGAGCAGCCCTCCTGATGGTTTAATGGTATATAATACAGATGTAAGCAATACGGTAATGTTCGTAGGGGGTAGCCCCTATGAATTGTATAATTCGGTAACCTCAAATACAATGGCCATACTTTCGGGTATCGAGCCCGTATTGTGGTTGAATGTAGGTTTCTTGAACCCGACGGAGTTATTGGGGTTAACGGTTCATCGGTTCAGAATGGATCTTTCTAACGCTCAACAAGTGAGGGTTACCGCCAATGTAACTGGCCTTACTTTAGGCCTTGGTTCTGGATTGACCCTTTCGTTACAATACTCAACAGACGGTTCTACTTGGTTGCCTTTGAATTCTTCAAATTTCGGTCCAGGACTTTCAATTACCGTAAATGGTCTGCTGACCACTTCATGGGTTGATATTGATGCTGCAGCACAAGATGATGTGCAATTAAGACTTGTAGGTCAAGCCAATGGGGGCATTGTTACCCAGGTTGGTCTTGGTCTAGTACAGGTAGAGGTAAGATAGCCCTCTGTCTGCCTTCCCTTTGATTTTTTCAACTTTTAAGCTTCCCAAATGAAAACTGTATCTTTTCTATCAATACTTTTATTTCTCAACGTCTTCCTTGTATTTCCGCAAGAAGGCTTTAGCATTGTTGGTGCAACCGTGTCGGTGACCAACGGGGCATCTGTGAGAATCGATAACGGTCATGTGACCGTTTCGGGTGAGGCCTCTATTAAGAACAACTCGCTAATCAGTGTCGGCGGTAATTGGTTCAATAATAATGCTTCAGGTCAAATTTTTACAACGGACTCTGACGGAACCGTAAGTTTTAGTGCGGCTACACCGGTAACGATAGGGGGTACCACGTCTACACTTTTTTACAATTTGATATTAGATGTAGATGAGACAACCTTAGAGGTAAATACTATTGTGGGGGGGCATATTTCAGGGCCGAATCTAGGAGTTCTAGATTTAAACAATTCAAAGTTAGACTTAAATTCAAACACTTTACAGATTACCAACTCGGTAGTTGGGGCACTAATTGAGAGTGGCGGTTATATAGTCAGTGAAGATGTCTTGAATGGCAGTAAGGTTCAGTGGCAAACTTCTGCGACGGGAGGCACCTATAATGTACCATTCGGAAGCAATTCAGGTGTGCCCATTCCACTAAGTATAGAAAGGACATCTGGTGATTTAGGGATGATTACCGTATCCACTTATCCGGTAGGCCTAGACATGCTTCCTTTACCAACGCAGCCTGAAACGGTAAACAATATGCTTGATAGTGACGGCAACGATTTAACCAACAATTCGGTCAATAGGTTTTGGCAATTAGATAAATCGGGTTCGGGTACCGCCAATCTTACTTTTTCCTATACAGACTCCGAAACTCCAATTGCAGGAGAAAGCGGACTTTCTGCATTTAGATATGATACGAATACAGATAGATGGCAGGCTCAAGGGGCTGCATCATTTGATCAAAACAATAATCTTCTTAGTGTAAATGGAGTAAGTTCTTTTTCTCCTTGGACTGTTTCAAGTAATTCTACTGCTGCTGGGGTGGTAATTGACTTGAACGAGTTTACCGCAGGTGTCAATCATGAAGTTCAATTCAGACCGACCACGGGTAATATTTCTCCAATTTCGCTAGTACCGTCGTTAACTTCGGACACAAACACGATAAACAGCGTTACACTATCGTTTGCTGGTCATCTTGATAGTACAGAATTTTTATACGTTACAAACGGCCCTGTACAATTTAATTTTACAACAGCATCTGCAACACATGACTTTACTGTCAATGGTACTGTCATTAGAATGGTACAAAATTTTAACAGTTTTACTTTTACGGAACTTTCTGGCGGTACGATTCCAAATGATGATTTTATAGATTTATTAAATAGTTTGTATTACCGCAATAATACCAATTCGCCCACCGACGGAGTAAGAACTGCTGATTTTACGGTTACGGATACCAATTCTCAGACTGCTTCGGCTACCACTACAATTAGGGTTTATTCCAATGGTCCTGTGGCTGTCGATGATTCGAACTCGATAATAGCTAATAACCCTGGTGCGATAACGGGTAATGTATTGACCGATGGTGCTGATTCCGGTACCGGGTTAACGGTATCTGAGGTAGACGTTTATGAGGATCAAGTTGGTGTGGCCTACGAAACGCTGTATGGTACCCTCACCATTAATATGGATGGTACGTATTCTTATGATGTTGACGAAACAAACTCAGCGGTTACAGGTTTAAGAAATGGAGAGAGCCTTCAAGATATTGTTTCCTATACCGTAAAGGATCAAAACGATATTACTGATTATGGCATACTTACAATTACCATTAATGGTGTAGACGAAAACCCAGTAGCAGTAGATAATACTGACGAAATAGATGTTTTTGTAGAAAATAATACCACGGGTAATCTTATTACTGATGTAGATTCTGGTGGAGCGGATTTTGTTGATAGAGGCGTATCACAATTGACTTGGGAGAACGAATTCAGTGCTGCGGGAGGTGTGTATGCTGGACTGTCTGCTCCTGTAAATGGTCAGACAAGAACTATTTCCGGTGTTACCTTGAACTTTACTTCCACGGACCCTTCTGGTATTGGAATTCCTGACCAGAATCAAACAGTTTATCAAACTGGAACCAACGGAGGACACTTTGGATATTTACTATACGCTATTAATGCGAACTCAAGTCCCTCAAGTAATACTGAGCTTATTATTGATTTTAGTGAACCCGTTTACAACCTAGGTTTTCTATTGACCGATATCGACTTTTCTCAAGGCACTTCTTGGCAAGACCAAGTAACTGTTTCGGGTTCGTTGGCTGGAACCCAATCATCGTTCAAGGTAACAACAACTGGGGGGATTCTAGATGCAGGTGGTAATACATATTATGGTATTGGCACAGCCATTGAAAGTGACGCTACCGGAAATGTCAATGTGTTTTTTGACCAACCTATCGATCAACTTGTGATAGGTTATAATTATGGGCCGAATGCCACTGATGCAGATCAAGGAACTCAGATTGCGGGTGTTTCAGATATATATTGGCAGGGTGCCGATCCCAACATTGTAATATCGGAGATTGATGGTAGTGCGGCAAATATTGGTAGCAGCTATGTAGGAACTTATGGTTCTATAACAGTTTTTTCTGATGGTAGCTATACCTATATCCCTGATACCGGTAACCCGGCTGTTGCTAACCTTTTAAATGGTCAGTCCCTAACAGAAACCTTTGAATATAGATTGTCTGATGGGGTAAATTCTGATACGGCTAATCTATATATAACACTTAATGGTACCCAAACCGATTCGGATGGGGATTCAGTGGGTGATATAGTAGATTTAGATGATGATAATGATGGTATTTTAGATTGCGATGAAAACTTTCTAAGTACCAATAATGAGTTTGGTGACATATTTTCAATTAATGGTACAGGAGTTCAAACTTCGCCAACTGAAGTACGTTTGACGGAAGCAATAAACGATCAATCTGGGCAAGCGTTCTCTTTTAATACCATTGATTTCAATAAAAGTTTCAATTTCACTTTCGAAGCCTATTTGGGAAATAACGATGGTGGTGCTGATGGGGTTGCGATGGTTTTCCACAATGATCCCGCGGGTTCTACAGCCATCGGTGCCAATGGCATAGGTATGGGTGCAGCTGGTATCCAAAACGGTATTGTTTTAGAGTTGGATACCTACTTTAATAGCGCGAACGAAGGGGATATCGTTAACGATCACACCATGATTTGGGATACCGACCAACAAAGTGGTGCGGGCCTGTTGACGACCGCAGTTGATTTTGGTAACCTTGAAGATGGTGCTTGGCATTCTGTCAATGTAATTTGGAATGCATCATCGCAAACCATAAGATATTATGTTGATGATATTTTGGCAGGGGTTTTCACTGGCGATTTGGTAACCGACTATTTTGCGGGAGAAAACAATGTCTATTTTGGTTACACGGCGTCTACAGGTGGGGCTGTCAATGAACAAAGAGTACGTTTTGCGGGGGGGTTCTGCGGTCTTCCGTTAGAAGTTGATTTTGATAATGACGGTATCCCAAATCATTTGGATTCTGATTCGGACAACGATGGCTGCCCTGATGCTTTAGAAGGTAGTGATAATCATGACTATCCTGATTTAGATACCAATTATAGATTAACTGCTAGCGTAGACGCCCAGGGTGTTCCAGGAGGGGTCTCTCAAGATGTAGGTACATCAAATGATAACGGTCAACAAGCTTCAGAGTGTTCGGAATGTTCTCCTAATCATCCTGATTACGCTGACACCGATGGTGATTCAATTGCTGATTATTGCGATGATGACGACGATAATGATGGTATAATCGATATTGATGAATGTACTAATTTATTGGTGCAGGGTGGTTTTGAGAATATTTCTGGCCTTAATAATGGAAACAATTTTCCTGTTGATATCTCACCGTGGATTTTGGGTTCAGGAAACCAGGCCAACGTGGTTCAAGTAGATGGTGCTGGTGGGTTTGACTATGGTGCTGGTGGGCCATTTGAAGACGCAAATTCAGCAACTGGTGCCGGTACTTTGCAACATTATCTAGATATCGTAAATGGATCCAATGATTTTTATCAATCATTTACGATTACAACCACTTCATCAGTAACCTATAGTGGTTATTTCTCGGCTCGTGACAATCTGTCCGGGGTAGGTAGCATATCCATTTATTCGGGTGTAGGCACCGGAGGCTCCTTAGTTTCGGGTACAGGTGATTTTACAATCGACTCTTTTGGCGACTCGCAAAACACACCTTGGCTCTTTATAGAGCGTACAATTACTCTTACTCCTGGTACTTACTCTTATGTAGTTGCCATGGATGAAAACTTGAATTTTGATGAAGCCAGAGTGACCAACTGTCAAGATACCGATGGCGATACCATTCCTGATTATCAAGATACCGATTCAGATGGAGATGGGTGTCCTGATGCTCTAGAGGGTACTACAAGCTATGATTATTCAGATATAGATGGTAATGACAGACTGATTGCTGCGATAGATGGAAACGGATTGCCTGGAGGAACATCTCAAGGTGTAGGTACTTCTCAAGATAATACACAAGAAAGTATTATATGTGATGAATGTAATCCGTTAAATCCGGCATTTGTTGATGCAGATGGTGATAATATAGGGGATTCTTGCGATACTAGAACCAGTACCGCTTTTCCTTGTGATGATTCATTCTACATTGTGGCTAATGGTCAGTTGAACTCATATGATCCGATTTCTCAGGGTTTTGTGCCAATAGGTAGTAATACAGATAATATAAATGGTATAGGCTATAGTACATTGAACAACTATGCCTATGGTGTGTTCCAAGGTGATATATATGTGATGGATGCTACCGGCACCATTGAAATCTATGGTACACCTACCGCATTCAACGGTTCTCAACCTACAGCTTTTCCAACTGAAATGCGCTCTGGTTATATCGATTCCAGCGGTATTTATTGGGGGCTTGCTGCTGGCGCTGCATTCCGCGGGCATATGTACAAGTTAGATTTGAATACTCTGGAATATGAGTCCATTCCATTAAACCCGGTTTTTCCAGGTGGTAATGCCGTCCCAGGTGACATAGTCATCGTCGGCACGACGGCCTATGCCTTTAATAGAGGTAATTTATATACTATCGATTTAACAGCTAACCCTATTACTGTCGCTACAGAGGCTGTTGCTGGTTCAACAAATCTAACGGGAACTTTTGCAGGAGCTCAATTCGTTGATGCCTTGGGCAACATGTATTTCACTTATAATGATGGTGGTTTCTACATTGTAAACGACTATAATACGGCAACTGCACCTTCGGTAACCTATATAGGAAACTCTCCTATAGGTAGTCAAAATGATGGATTCTCATGTGATTTGGCTACAACCTCACCTTTTGATTTTGATGGAGATGGCTATGTTTTTGGAGGCGATTTAGACAATGATAATGACGGCATTCTAGATAGTGAAGAAAACCCAGGGTCTATTTCACCTTGGCAAGATTCTGATGGCGATGGAGTTCCTTATTATTTAGATGATGATGACGGTAACCCAAGTGTCGGTGACGATGATGGTCTCATAGAAGCGGGCTACGACTCTGATGGCGATGGGTTTGCCAATTTCTATGATCTTGATGCCGATAACGATGGTTGTTTTGATACTGTTGAGGCTGGTCATTCAGATGGTGACAATGATGGGTACTTGGGCAATTCACCGGTATCTGTCGATGCGAACGGTCAAGTAACGGGTCAAGGCGGCTATACTGGCTCAACAGGTGCTGAGAGAACAGCGGTGCAAACATCGATTGACACAGCTCCGACCGATCAAGAGACTTCTTTTGGTAATGATGCTACATTTACTGTTGGTGCATCGGCCTTGTCAGCATCAAGTTTTACGAGTGGTACACCAAATTATGATACCAATGCAGATGCAGGTCTAGGTTATCAATGGCAAGTAAGCACTGACGGAGGAATTAGTTTTAATAATATAGGAGGAGAGACGAATGCTACATTAGTGGTGAATGATGTCACTTTTGGTGATAATGGAAATATTTATAAAGTCTTGGTATTTCATACCAATAATCCTTGTCCTGAAGAAGCGCAAGCTACTTTAACGGTAATTAATAATGTAGATGCTCTTAACGATTTTGCAAGTATTACTGCGGTACAAGGCTTTTTCGGTGCAACGGATGTTATCAATGTTTTAGACAATGATGAATTCAATGGAGCTGCTCTTAACCCTACAGATGTTACGGTTACCCCAGTGACAAACGGTCCTTTGACCATCAATTCAGATGGCTCATTAGATGTTGCAAACAATACGAATACGGGAACCTATACAATAGACTACCAAATCTGTGAGGTGGCCAATCCTTCAAATTGCGATATTGCAACCGCTACCGTAAATGTAGGAGCGAACAACACCCCTTCTGCACAAGATGATAATGTATCCGTTGATCAAAATACTACGAATAACGATATTGCTGTCTTAGCTGATAACGGTAACGGTCCTGATGACTTCGGGGGCGATGGGGCCAATAACGGCGCCATTACTTTGCCATCTGGTAGTTCAACAAACGGCGGTGTAGTTTCAGTGAACAACAATGGAACCCCGAACGATCCGACCGATGATTCCGTTATTTATTCTCCTGCTAATGGCTTCGTGGGTACCGACACTTTTGATTATACCATTACAGATGCCAATATTGACACATCCACAGCAACCGTAACTGTAACGGTTGATGATGTGGTGCCTCCTGCATTGGTTTTGGTAATAGACGATATCACGGCCGATAATTTAATCAGTTCAACTGAGGCAGGTACAACTATCCCGATAACTGGTACTGTAACTGGCGAATTCTTGTCGGGCGACATTGTAACCCTTACAATTAATGGCAGCAATTTTACAGGCTCAATTGATGGTTCAGGCGTATTTAGTATTAATGTACCTGGCGATAGATTGGTTTCTGATTCTGATTTGACCATTAATGGCTCTGTATCAAGCACAGATGGTGCTGGCAATACAGGTACGGCCACTGCCAATAAGACCTATGGATTGGACAATGACGGTGATGGAATTGCCGATAACGTAGATGAAGATGATGATAACGATGGTATTTTAGATACCTATGAAGGTTTAGATGATTTCGATAATGATGGTATACCTAACTATTTAGATTTAGATAGTGATAATGATGGAATACCAGATGTGGTCGAGTCAGGAAACGGTAGTTTTGATATAGATAAAAATGGTCGAATTGATCCAGCAGAAAGTGCTCCTGGTGCCAACGGAATTCCTGACATCGTTGAGGATGGTGGCGTTGATGGAGCGGGGGTAAGTAATCCGCCAGTGAATAGCGATGGTACAGGTAATCAAGACTTTTTGGATATCGACTCTGATGGAGATGGAATTAAAGATATTTTAGAGGCCCAACCAAGTTCTGGAGCCATTTTCTTGGCGAATAATGATACCGATGGAGATGGAATTGATGACAATTTTGATTTTGATAATGGAGGTACGCCAATATACAATGTGCAAGACACAGATAGTGATGGTCAAGCCGATTATCTTGATTTTGATAGCGATGATGATGGTATTGTCGATAATATCGAATGGCAATCAACTTCAGGTTATTTAAGTCCTTCAGCAGATAGTGATGGTAATGGTCTTGCCGATAATTATGAAACCTCTGCAGGTTCAGGTGTCTCGATAGCTCAACCTCAAAATACTGACGGAACTGATAATCCTGACTACAGAGATACTGATTCTGATAACGATGGCTTGAGCGATTTGATCGAGGCATACGATACTGATGGTGATAATATTGAAGACACAACGGCTTCAGGTACTGATTCGGATAATGACGGTTTGGATGATGCTTTTGATTTAAGTATTTCGGCTCCAGATGGCTTGGAAGATGTCAATGGGGCGACAAACAACGGTCAAGATGTGACCAACTTACCTAACGACCAAGATCCGGCAACTGGTGAAGTTGATTTTAGAGATGCCAATGTGCCGTACACTCCAATTGATACAGATGGTGATACTATCGATAATCAAATTGATAAGGATGATGACAATGATGGTATACTCGATTCTGTTGAATCTTTAGGGTTCGAACCTACTTCAAACTTGGGAGACCCTTGTAACGGACCTTCATTCGTGTTTACAGGAACACCAACAGATGTTGGTGGTACAAATGATGGTTCTATTGGGGATCAGTACCGTTTTTCTAATGTTGGAACGGTCGATGGTAATGTTTTAGATGCCATAATAACTATTACAGGTAGATCGGCAAATATTACTTCTTTCAATATTGAGAAAACTCCTGGTGATGATATATGGAATATGGAGTATGGCGGCAACCCAATTGCTTTGAACGAAGAATTTCAAATGGAATTCAATATTCAATTTGTACTTACAGGTACTTTGACCAAGTATAATGTGAATAGAATAGGAGGAACTATTGCCGATATTGATGGTGCAAACTTTGAAGAAAGTGTGGTACTTAACCAACCAGGTCTTTATGCGGTTGACAGTAATACTTTGATTACCACAACTAATAATTTGGCGACTGGTAAGACAACATTCTTAGGTCCTGATGAAACGTGGTCAGGTGTTGACCCTGGCGCGAGGCTGGCAGTTTATTTCAATTATTACAATACAGATGATTTAACATTGTCATTTGTCTCCAATGCATTGAACCTTATTTCAAATACCCATTTAGGCTCATTGAAGCTAGATGTATGTAGTATCAATGGTTTGTTCGACCCAAATAACACGGCAAGTAATACAGGTTCGAATGGAAATCAATCCGGACCTGGTACGGCGCCAGTATTTACTGTCAATGATGGTATTGATAGTGATAATGATGGTATATCAGATGAATTGGATATTGATTCTGACAACGATGGTATTCCTGATAACGTAGAAGCTCAAGCAACAACATCTTACATAGCCCCAGGAACATCTGATGGTGATAGTGATGGTCTTTTAGATGCCTATGAAGGCAGTGGTGATGAGGGTCTCATGGTGGTCGATACAGATTCTGATGGTATAAATGATTATTTAGATCTTGATTCTGACAATGATTCTAAATCGGATACATTGGAAGCTGGTTTTGCAGCTGCCGCCACCAATAACGATGCTGACGGTGATGGTCTTTTAGATGATTATGATGATGTTGATACCACTGGTGGAACTTTTGATGTGAATGACGATCAGAATAATGGTGCTTCAGATTTGCCGAATAATGACATAGTTTCAACTGCCGAAGTTGATTATCGAGAAATTGGTTTTGATGATTATGATGGCGATGGTATTTCAGATGTTGCCGATTTAGACGATGATAATGATGGTATTTTAGATTCTGCAGAAAATTCGGGAGGTATAGACCCGAGTGCTGATAACGATGGAGATGGCACTGTAAACTATAGAGATCTCGATTTTGGTGCTGACGCCAATGGAGACGGAATTGTCGATATTTTTGATACCGATGGCGATGGTGTGCCTAACCATTTTGATTTAGATGGTGATAATGATGGTATTTATGACGTTGTAGAAGCGGGGCATGATCAAGCACATACAAATGGCGCTTTAACCGCTGCGGTCGGCCAAGATGGTATTCCAAACTCTGTTCAAGCAGCAGGTCAAGGTAACAGCGGTACGGTCAATTACACGGTGTCCGACTCTGAAACCGTAGCTGATGGAATTCCTGATTACCTTGATTTGGATAGTGATGGAGATGGCTTACCAGATAATGTAGAGGCGCAGACAACCTTGGGATATGTGACTCCAAATGCAGATGACGCGGCTACATATACTACCAATAAAGGGGTGAATTCAGCCTATCTTGGAGGTATTGATCCTGAGAATACTGACGGTACCGACAATCCTGACTACCTTGACTTGAACAGTGATAATGAAGGCGCCGATGATACGGTTGAGGCTGGCTTGACTTTGGCAAATAATGATGCCGATGGTGATGGTTTAGATGACAATACCGATGCAACGGTTGATTATTCGGATCCAAATGGAACCATTGATGACCCAAGTACCTTGCCGAATGTGCAAAATGACGCAACAGCTGAGGTTGATTATAGAGATGCTTCGGCCGCGGTAATCGATGCAGTGGCGGACAGTTTTACGGGTGTTAACGGATTTGCAGGAGGTAACGCAGGTGACGCAACTGGCAACGACACCCTGAATGGAGTGGCGGTAGACGATAACGATTTGAATATTACCATTACGAATGATGGAGGTATTACAGGGGTATCGATTGATGCTAATGGAATTATTTCAGTTCCCGCAGGTACCGCAGCCGGAACCTACAATGTAGTGTATCAAATATGCGAAAAAGCCTATCCTACCAATTGCGATACGGCCGCAGCGACCATTACGGTAAATGCCTCGGTCATAGCTGCCAATGATGATGCAACGCCCGCAGACCTAAGCAGTGTTAATGGTTATGTGGGTGGTAACGCAGGCGATGTTACGGCAAATGATACCCTGAATGGAACTGCTGTAAATGACGCGGATATAAATATTACCATATTTGATGATGATGGCTTAACAGGTGTAAGCATTGCTACCGATGGTACGTTAAGCGTTCCTGCTGGTACTGCTGCCGGAACCTACAACGTAGTCTATCAGATATGCGAAAAGTTGAATACTTCCAACTGCGATACGGCAACTGCTGTTGTAATTGTAGATGCTCCAGCTATTGTAGCGAATGATGATGCCACTCCGGCAGATTTATCGGCAGTGAATGGATTCACTGGAGGAAGCGCAGGCGATGTCACAAGTAATGACACCCTAAATGGTGCAGCGGTAAACGATACTGAGATAGATATTACGGTTACTGATAATGATGGATTGGCGGGAGTAACTATTGCTGCAGATGGTACGTTAAGCGTTCCGGCAGGTACTGCCGCAGGAACCTACAACGTGGTCTATCAGATATGTGAAAAGTTGAATACTTCCAACTGCGATACGGCAACTGCAGTTGTAGTTGTCAATGCTCCGGCTATCGTGGCCAACGACGACGATTTTTCTGGAGTTACTATTAATGAAATTTTAGGTGGAGATGCAGGAGATGCCACCGCTAATGACACCTTGAACGGAGTAGCCGTGAACGATGCAGACCTCACGCATTCTATTAATTCAGATGGAGGTTTGACAGGTGTAACCATTGATAGTGATGGTATAATTAACGTTCCGGCTAATTCTACACCTGGCACCTATACGGTCATTTATCAAATATGCGAAACTTTAAATGCTTCCAATTGCGATACGGGTAATGTAACTATTGTAGTTGACGATTGTTTGAGTGAGCCAACAAATGACTGTGACGGCGACGGACTTACAAATGCTGAGGAGACCACCAACGGTACCGACCCTAACAATGCGGACACCGATGGTGACGGCATCAACGACGGGCAGGAAGTGAACACCGACGGTACGGACCCACTCGATAGCTGTGATAGCAACGGCGGAACGCCACTGGCTACCGACGACTGTGACGGCGACGGGCTGACCACTGCGGAGGAGACGACCAACGGCACCGACCCGAACAATGCGGACACCGATGGTGACGGCATCAACGACGGACAGGAAGTGAACACCGATGGAACGGACCCACTGGACAGCTGTGATAGCAACGGCGGAACCCCATTATCGACCGACGACTGCGACGGCGACGGGCTGACCACTGCGGATGAGACGACCAACGGCACCGACCCGAACAATGCGGACACCGATGGCGACGGCATCAACGACGGACAGGAAGTGAACACCGATGGTACGGACCCACTCGATAGCTGCGATAGCAACGGCGGAACCCCATTATCGACCGACGACTGTGACGGCGACGGGCTGACCACGGCGGAGGAGACGACCAACGGAACGGACCCGAACAATGCGGACACCGATGGTGACGGCATCAACGACGGTCAGGAAGTGAATACCGATGGAACGGACCCACTCGATAGCTGTGATTCCGTAGGCGGCACGCCACTGGCTACCGACGACTGTGACGGCGACGGGCTGACCACGGCGGAGGAGACCACCAATGGTACGGACCCGAACAATGCGGACACCGATGGTGACGGCATCAACGACGGACAGGAAGTGAACACCGATGGAACGGACCCACTGGACAGCTGTGATAGCAACGGCGGAACCCCATTATCGACCGACGACTGCGACGGCGACGGGCTGACCACGGCGGAGGAGACCACGAACGGTACCGACCCGAACAATACGGACACTGATGGCGACGGCATCAACGACGGGCAGGAAGTGAACACCGATGGTACGGACCCACTCGATAGCTGTGATTCCGTAGGCGGCACGCCACTGGCTACCGACGACTGCGACGGCGACGGGCTGACCACGGCGGAGGAGACCACCAACGGTACGGACCCGAACAATGCGGACACCGATGGCGACGGCATCAACGACGGGCAGGAAGTGAACACCGATGGTACGGACCCACTCGATAGCTGTGATTCCGTAGGCGGCACGCCACTGGCTACCGACGACTGTGACGGCGACGGACTTACAAATGCTGAGGAGACCACCAACGGTACCGACCCTAACAATGCGGACACCGATGGTGACGGCATCAACGACGGGCAGGAAGTGAACACCGACGGTACGGACCCACTCGATAGCTGTGATTCCGTAGGCGGAACTCCATTATCGACCGACGACTGCGACGGCGACGGGCTGACCACGGCCGAGGAGACCACCAACGGAACGGACCCGAACAATGCGGACACCGATGGTGACGGCATCAACGACGGTCAGGAAGTAAATACCGATGGTACGG
>NZ_JACYFK010000005.1 GCF_014855515.1 Euzebyella marina | reverse complement strand
ATAAGGTATTCAAGACTTAGGTGGCCATGGCGGCGGGGCCCACCCCTTTCCATTCCGAACAGGGAAGTTAAGCCCGCCAGCGCCGATGGTACTGCCACACCAGGTGGGAGAGTAGGTCGCCGCCTTCATTCGAGGGCCCATTCACTTTACGTGAAGGGGCCCTTTTTTTATGGGGTATAATTTTGATTTGAAGTAAATTTGCAGTCTCAGCAATAGATTTCATTATAATTATATCGAGATTGTGGGTTTGTCGAAGGAAGAAAAACTTAATAGTGTTTCTCATGGTATAGGCGCCTTATTGGCCATTATTGGAACTTTTGTATTGTTGAAAGCCAATGAGGCTAAATCTTCTTATGCAACGTTCGCTATCATTGTCTATTCCATCACTCTTATTTCTATGCTTTCGGTATCAAGTGCTTATCACGGTACCGCCAATGTAAGGGTAAAGCATAGGTTGCGTATTCTAGATCATGTAAATATTTATTTTTTGATTGCAGGTACTTATACGCCTGTATCGCTTATCACGCTAATAGAAGGCAAAGGCGTGTCTATTTTCTTTGTTGTTTGGGGAATAGCTTTTCTTGGAACATTTTTTAAAATGTTTTTTACAGGTAGATTTGAATTTATTTCCTTGCTCCTCTATCTTGTTATGGGTTGGTTGATTGTATTTGATTTAGGCAGCATACTTGAACAATTTACCGACTTAGGTATTTGGTTGTTGTTTCTTGGCGGTCTCTTTTATACCTTTGGAATCCTTTTTTACGCTTTTGAAAAAATTCCCTATAACCACTTCGTATGGCATTTGTTCGTTCTGGCTGGCGCAACCAGTCATTGGTTCACTATGCTTTATAGCGTTGTTTAACTAAACCCTTACCAAATTATTTGAATACTCTATTTACCATATGACCTCACTAAGTAAACGATTGCACAAATTTTTTGTTTTTATTCTTATAGTCTTAACTACCTCATGTAAAAAGAATTATGAAGAACCGACAATTTCTTTAGAGGGCTACGAAATTGAAGAGGGTTTTGAATTGAGTGTTATAGCATCAGAACCCTTTCTTGAGGCTCCGGTTCAAATTGATTTTGATTCAAAAGGTCGTATTTGGGTAGCGGAAATGAATGGTTTTATGAGGGATGTTGATGGTACCGGTGAAAACCGACCTACGGGAACCATTAAAATTTTGGAGGACTTGGACCAAGATGGTGTAGTCGATCATTCTAAGATTTTTATTGATAGTCTGGTGATGCCTAGGGCATTGGCTATGGCCTATGGCGGACTTTTGTACGTGGAACCTCCTAATCTGTATTTTGTTGAAATTGACGAAAATGATCAACCTGTAAATAGAGTTTTGGTCGATTCTCTTTACGCGTTGGAAGGAAATCCTGAATATCAGCCCAATGGATTGCGATTGAATATTGACAACTGGTTTTATAACGCGGGTTCTCATTTCAAATATCAAAGAAAGAATGGTGAGTGGATCAAAAAGCCTACCACCTATAGAGGGCAATGGGGGGTAAGTCAAGATAATTTCGGGCGTCTTTATTATAACAACAATTCTACGCAGCTTTTAGGGGATTACATACTTCCTAACAGACTGGTTCGAAATGAATATATGATTCCGAACAAAGGGGTAAACCAAAAATTAACCAAAGACCAAAATGTCTATCCGATACATGCGGCAAGGGTGAATCGTGGATATGTCGATGGGGTGTTGAATAAAGATAGCTTACTTCTAGAAGTAACAGCCGCTTGTGCTCCATTGGTTTATCGCGGTTCTGCCTTTCCAGCAAATTATGATCAAAATGTTTTTGTTTGTATTCCGGAAATAAATGCGATCAAACGGAATATACTTAGCTTCGAGGGTAATAAGGTGGTAGCTAAGCAGGCTTGGAATAATAAAGAATTTCTGGCAAGTACAGATGAAGGGTTCAGGCCTGTAAATTTGTCGGTAGGACCCGATGGTAGTATGTACGTTGTTGATATGCATAGGGGAGTTATTCAACATAATGCATTTCTTAGTCCGTACTTAAAAAAGAAAGCGAAGGAATTCAAGTTAGATACCATTGTGACCTCGGGTCGTATTCTCAAGATTACTTCGAAATTGTCTAAAGTCAGTGAAATCCCTAATCTTGATGAAGCTTCAAGTAGTGAGCTCGTTGCTTTACTAAGCCATGAAAACGGTTATGTAAGGGATCAAGCACAACATCGATTGGTCTATAAGGGTAGTAATGATGTGGTACCCTTGTTAAAAGATTTAGCCAACGACACTCAGAGTCCGATAGCACAAATACATGCGCTGAATACATTAAATGGGCTTGGAGAAGGATTGAGTTTCGAAATTCTATCTGAGATAACTAGAAAGAGCCAACCTGATGTGGTGGCCCATGCCATTGTTTTATTGGAGAATTTTAGGGAGAAAAGCAACATAGATCAGGCACATCAATTATTTGAAGGACTTAGCGAGAAAGCAGATAAAACGATAGATCTTTATCTTGCAAGTACTCTAGGTTACTGGAGCAAAGGGCAACAAAATCAATTTTTGCCATTGTTCAATACTTTACAAAATAGGTATAAAAATAACCCTGTTGTTCAAGAAGCTCTCATGAGCGGAATGGAAGAACTTGAGCCTCAATTTTTGGCTTCGATAGAAGATAATGAGTCCAATGAGGCTTTCGAGGAACTCTGGGAGAAAAATCAAATGCGACAAGCAAAGGACGAAAAAAATCCCATTTATGTACGAAACGGTTCAAGTCAAGATTCTCGTACTAAAGGTGCTAAATTATATAGGCAAATTTGCGCCGCTTGTCACCAAGCGGATGGTACTGGGGCAGAGGGGCTAGCCCCACCGTTGGCGAATTCTGAGCATATATTGCCCTCAGAGAAATTAGGTCTCATTATTTTGCATGGTCTAAGAGGGCCTATCGATGTGAATGGAGTTCATTACGACATCAACCATGCAATGCCAGGGCTGAATTCGAACGAAACACTTTCTGATAAAGACATATCGGCAATTGTTTCATACGTGAGTAATGCCTTCTCAAAATACCCTAAAGGCCTTCGGGAGAAAAAAGTGAAAGAACTTCGGGACGTTACTCCAAAAGAAGATGGAGGATTTACCATTGAAGAACTTGATGAAACACTAAAAACACTAAAGTGATTTTAATATTACAAGGGAGATAAAGAAAGGGCGCTTACTAAGCGCCCTTTTTATTCTTTAGAAATTATTTCTTCTTGCCTATTGGGCTGTCGTCGCATTTCAAATCCCCTAAAACATATTGCATGCCATCCAAAAGAAATTTTAAAAATTCTAGATTGTCCAATGTTTGGGCATTATGTGAAGGAGAAGTGTAAAACACCCTTCCTTTGCCATGTTTTTTAATCCATGCTACATAACTTATGTCATCTTCGGGCTCTTTCTTTAGGCCTTCCAGTTTGGTAACATCGATGTACAGCAAGGGTCTGAAGTTATAATCGGAATAGGCATTCTTGAAAAAGTAAGGCTCATCAACATGTGTAAAGCCGTTTCCTGAAAATGCAGCTACCAAAGGGTGTTTTTCATCCACCTCCATTACATGCATTTCCTGTTGCTTGGGATGGTAGTCAAAACTTCCGCCAGTCATTTGACTGAATTCTTGAGAGTTGTTTTGAACCGTGATGGCGCCATGTAAAATCATAAGTCCGCCTCCTTGAGCAATATAATCCATAAATCCTTTTTCGTACTCTCTTGCCAAAGACTCGATTTTATCATCTGATAGATTAGAGTTTTTTTGAAGTAGGTCCCAGAACAAATCTCTTTTAGGTCCCGCGGGATTACAATTGTTAAAAATAACAGCATCAAACTTTTTTAGATTTTCATTATCGAAACTGTCGATATCATAAGAGTTGGTCACTTCGAAAACTCCTGATTTTTCGCCCAATATCTTCAACATCTCTACATTTTGAGGAGCTGTCCAATGGTAAAAGCCCGTATGCTGCGAAAACACCAGTACTTTTTTGGTTTTCGATTTAACTGTTGGTGTTGAAGGGGCTATTTCCTGAATTTTAGCTATCCATTCTTCGGTAACATCAAAAGAATCCAATCCTTGGGCGATGGTACCCAGAGTCGTGAGAAGTAGTAAAAAGGTCAATTTTGTTTTCATTGTCTATCTTAATTGGTTGTTTTTCTAGAAGATTGTCTAATAATCAGTTGATGCTTTAAAAGAATTTGGTCGGCAGACTCTATATTAATTGAGCCATTGAGGTGACTTAGAATACTTTGACCGGCCAAAACACCCATACGGTACCCAGGATATTCGATGGTTGATAATTCTGGATTAATGACTTCTGACACGGGGTCGTTGTTGAAGCCAATTATTTTTATGTCATCAGGTATTCTATAACCAGCCTTTAAGAGTGCCTTTATGCAATATACGGCAAAAGTGTCGTTGGTAACGAACAGACCGTCGATGGGTTCTGGTGAAGCGGTTATCTTTGCGATTACACTATCAATCTCTCTAGAATTGAACTGGTCAAGAACCAAGAGATTTTCTATTTCGAATAATTTAACTTCATCCAAGGCTTTTTTGTACCCAACATATCTTTGGTAGTAAGCACTTCTGTTCAAGCCATGAGTGATGTGCATTATATTTCTGCACCCTTGGTCAAGCAAGTGCTTTGTAGCGTCATAACCGGCTCTCAGATTGTCGATTATTATGGTGGGGCAGTCGGGAATGTTGATTACACGATCAAAAAATAACAGAGGAATTTTTCGATTGGTAAAAGTATTGAAATGATCATAAGTTTTTGTTTCGTTGGCTAAAGAGACCAAGAGGGCATCTACACCACTTTCAAATAGGGTTTTGGTATTGAATTTTTCTTTTTCTTCCGATTCTAAAGACTGGCTAATAATAAGGTTGTAACCTGCATCATTTGCAATTTTTTCAATTCCAGAGAGCACTGTTGACATAAAGTCTGAATTCAATTTCGGAACGATAACACCGATAGTATTTGATTTTTGGAGACTTAAGTTCGATGCAAACTTATTGATGCGATAACCTGTTTCCTCGGCAGCTAACATCACTTTAGACTTGGTTTTCAAACTGATGGATGGATGGTCATTCAAGCTTCTGCTCACCGTGGCAGGTGACACCCCGAGTCTTTTGGCCAAGTCGTATATAGTTACTTTTTTCTCCAAAATCAGTTATGCAATTTTATGCAACAAAATTAAAGTTTAATGGTATATTTCTTTTATTAATTAAACAATTTACTCTTTTTAGAGTCTTAAATTTATCAAAGGTTTAATTTAATATGATATTTTTTGAAAAAAAACTATGTAACCGATTGCATAATTAGTGAATTTTTCTAGATTTGTGAAAAGTGGTTGCAATATTGATTTTGATTGAATCATGCAATTAAAAACATTGATGAATGACAGGTCTTACAAGCTTCATATCTCATAGCAACAGAACTTTAAGAATTTCCCTAATCGGCCTGCTTCTTACTCTTTGCGTGTCACAGTCTTGCAAGCAAGAATCTCAAGAATTGCAATTAGAGGTAATTATTGATAATGAAAATAGCGCCGAATACGTCGTTTACAACCTTGCAAGGGAAGATAGTGGTAAGATAGATTTTAAAAGACCTGTTTCTGTGCAGCAAGTAATTGGAGACTCTTTGGTCAATGTCGTTTTTCAATTAGACTCATTGGCAGACTTGGTATGGCTTCAGAACAAACAAGTGGGTGGTAAAGCCAAATTGGTCTACAAAATTAAAAATGATGCAACGCCAAAATTGGATTATAAAATTGTAAAAGATGTCGAATCTTCTGGCAACCGAATTCTTTCTTTAAACAATCAGCCAGTGCTACAGTATCGCTATGAAATGACCTATCCGCCAGAAGGGGTCGATTCTCTCTATGCGAAATCCGGATTTGTACATCCGATAATAACTTTAAAGGGTGATACTCTAACTAGAATTCAGGCACCTGACCATTATCACCATTATGGTCTTTGGGGCCCGTGGACCCATACCCAAATAGATGGTGAACGTGTCGATTTTTGGAATTTACGCGAAGGCATGGGTACCGTTCTTTTCAAAGATTTCAAAAGTAAGGTGTCAGGGCCGGTTTTTAGCTCGTTCACCGCAGTACAAGAGCATATTGATCTAAAGACTAAAGACAGCCCGCAGTTGGCATTAGAGGAAGATTTGACCATTCGTTTATGGAACCTGCAACGTGCCGACAGGTATATGTTCGATTATATCACTAATTTTAGTACGCCATTAAAAAATGGTATTTTGTTTGAAGCCTACAGATATGGTGGAGGGTTGGGCCTACGGTTTCATGAGCGGTGGAAAGCTGATAATTGTACAGTTTTGACCTCAGAGGGTAAAGACAGGTCATCAGCTGATGGAAGCAATGCCAGATGGTGTATCGTAAGTGGAGAATCTTCTGATGGAAAGAGTACCAACGGTATTTTATTTTTGAGCCATCCTGAAAATAGAAAACACCCTGAACCAATGCGAGTATGGCCTCTAGACGCTAATGGGGGTAGGGGAGATATGTTTTTTGAGTTTTGCCCAATACGTCATGACGAATGGAAAATTGAACCCAATAATACCTACAATCTTCGCTATCGAATGGTGGTTTTCGATGGTACGCTAAGTGCTGCCGAAGCGGAGAATTATTGGCGGGCCTTTGCGAATCAACCAGAAATCATAGTAACCAAGAATTAAAACATAAAAGATGCAGCGTAGAAAATTTATTAACAGAACAGCCTTGGGCAGTGCCGCAATGGTAGGTTTTCCGTCTATCGTTCCCGCAAGCGTTCTAGGTAAAGATGCCCCTAGTAATAAAATCAATATCGGTCAAATAGGTTGCGGAAGAATTGCCCGCGGACATGACATACATGATACCATCAGATTTGATCAGACCAAATACATAGCTGTTTGTGATGTAGATACAAAACGTGCTGATGATGCTAAGGTGTTGGTTGACTCCTTCTACAAAGAAAAAACCGGCAAGCAAAAATACAACGATACGAAGGTCTATGAAGATTATCGTGAGATGTTATTGAATAAGGATATTGATGCCGTAGTGATCAGTACACCTGACCATTGGCATTCTCAGCCTGCCATGGAAGCTGCCTATGCAGGTAAAGATATCTACCTTCAAAAACCTACCTCGCTTACTGTAAAAGAAGGTCAACAATTGAGGGAAGCCGTTAAAAAAACGGGAGTAATTCTTCAAGTAGGTACCCAGCAAAGGGCCATGCCCCAATTTAGGGTGGCCGCCGAATTGGTACGTAATGGCCGTATTGGTAAGGTTCACACTGTTAAAATAGGGTTGCCAGGTGATCCGGCCGGTCCTGAAGCCCCTGAAATGCCTGTACCATCCAATTTAAATTTTGATATGTGGCTGGGCTCTACCCCCGAAGTGCCCTACACAGAAATTGGCGTACATCCGCAGGAAGGTTACGGTAGGCCGGGCTGGCTTAGAATAAGAAATTATGGTGCGGGAATGATTACGGGTTGGGGCCAGCACCATTACGATTCGGCTGCTTGGGGTATGAATACCGAGCTTACCGGTCCGAAATCGGTTGAGGCATTGGCCGAATTTCCAAAGTCAGGATTATGGAATGTACACGGAGATTTCTTTGTAAAGCACGAATATGACAATGGTATGACCGTATATACGAGCGGTGGTTACACTAACGGTATACAATATATTGGCGATGACGGGTGGATTTTCGTTTCACGGGGTGATTACCAAGCTTCTGCTTCAGACCCGGTAGACAAAGAGAAAAGTGCCAAGGCTTTGAATGCATCTGATCCTAAAATTTTGGAATCCGTTATCGGTGAAAACGAAATTCATTTGGAAAAAATCGATGACCAACACGGTAATTGGTTGGATTGTATTAAAACAAGAAAGCAGCCGATATCAGATATTGAGAAGGGTCATAAAGCCTGCGTCATTTGTTTGATCAGTGATATAGCCATGCAGTTTGACCGCAAATTGGAGTGGGACCCAGAGAAGGAACAATTTATAAATGATGATGAGGCAAACACCCTACTTCATAGAGAACAAAGAAAACCCTACGGAACCGATTATGTAAAAGCATGATTGCTGAATAAATTGCTCAGAAACACCTCCCGTTAAAAAGGAGGTGTTTTATTTAGCCGTAAATTTGAAACTAAGTACCAAAGCCCAATAAACTAAAACCCTAATGAAATATTTTCTAATGCTCTTCTGTACTGTTTTGATGTTTTCCTGTGCAGAAGAAAAAAAGAGTTCAAATACTGCAAAAGAAGAAATGTCACAGAAAGTTAAATTAATGACATTAGACCCAGGCCATTTTCATGCTGCATTGGTCCACAAAAAAATGTATCCGCAAGTAGACTCCACTATTTATCTATTTGCCCCTAAAGGTCCTGAGGTTGAAGATTTTCTAAGCAAGATTGAATCATATAATACTAGGGATGAGGCCCCTACCGATTGGACGGTTCAGAGTAAGTTCAGTGATGATTACTTAAATCAAATGTTGGCAGATAAATCTGGTAATGTGATGATTGTTGCCGGAAAAAATTCCAAAAAAATAGACTATATACTTGCCGCGGTAAAGGCCGGTCTTAATGTCTATGCAGATAAGCCATTGGTCATCAACCCAGAAGGTTTTGAGAAATTAAAAGAGGCTTTTAAAGTGGCCCAAGAGAACAATGTTCTTATCTATGATATCATGACCGAGCGTTTTGAATCGACCACCATGATGCAGAAACTGTTGTCTACCTTGCCCGAAGTATTCGGCGAATTAGAAGACGGAACCGCAGAAGAACCTGCCATCAGCAAAGAAAGTGTGCACCATTTTTTTAAATATGTAAGCGGTCAACCTTTAGTTCGTCCGGCATGGTTTTTTGATGTGAACGAAGAAGGTGAGGGTATTGTAGACGTTACAACACATTTGGTCGATTTGGTGCAATGGGAGGCTTTTCCTGAAGAAATTATCGACACGGCACAAATTGATATGGTCAAGGCACGTAGATGGCCAACATTACTGTCGCCTGATGAGTTCAATACGGTAACTGGTCTAACCGAATTTCCCGATTATTTAGATAAAGATATTAAGGATGGTGAATTGAATGTCTTTGCAAACGGAGAGATGGTATACAAAATCAATGGTAAGTATGCCAAAGTATCTGTTATCTGGAATTACCAAGCACCAGAAGGCACTGCCGATACTCATTACAGTATTATGAGGGGCACTAAAAGTGACCTGATTATTAAACAGGGTCAAGAAGAAAACTTCAAACCAGTACTTTACATTTTACCAAAAGAGAAAGAAGGTTTTGAAGAAAGTTTGAATGAGGCCATCTCAGGCGCAGTTGCCGAACAATTTTCAGGAACTACTATTGAAGAATTGAACGACGGGTCTTTTCGAGTGAATATACCTGATGAATTTAAAATCGGACACGAGGCCCATTTTGGTCAGGTAACCGAAAACTTCCTTAAATATTTGGGGGAGGGTCAATTGCCTAACTGGGAAGTGCCTAACATGATCTCGAAATACTATACGACTATAGAAGCTTACAAAATAACGCAGGAGTAGGTCATTAGCCCTTGAGTATATCTCTGAACTCCAGAAAAAATTCTTCAAAGGTACTCATCGATTCGTTTAAAAACACCATGGTTTCTTGCCAGGTGTTTTTATTGTGGATCGATACCCCTGATTTTTCAATGAATATGCGCGAAACCTCCTTTCCGTTATCCAGTAAGTAAAAATCTTCGTATTGAGCACCAGCGAAATAATCGTCAGAGGTAAGTATCGATTTCAATGATTCCAATTTTTCCCAAAGTTGTAATCTGCGGTCTAGGTCGTCGGTTTCAATATCCAAGATGACCATTGCTTTTTTTACATCAAAATGAAATTTGAAAGCTAAGCCTTTTATTTTGGTATTATACAATATCCATTTACGGGGAAATGATTTTCCGAAGGCAATCCAAAATTCTTCACGTAACTTTTTTGATTCTTCCCTGCTGAACATTTAGATAAAATAGGCGAATAAAATTCCTAATATAATAACTAAAATCTTTCTTAAGTTAAAGCTGTGGCCCTCGGAGCTTTCAAAAAGTATAACGGTAGAAATGTGCAAGAAAACCCCTATGACCAATGAAGTGATCGGTGCATAGTAAGCCTCTACCCATTGCGCGTGCCCTGCCAGATAGCTACCGAGCGGTGTCATTAGTGAAAATATCGTTATAAACAAAAGCGCTTTTGCAAAAGCTATTTTAGAATTTAAGAAGAAGATACTCAAAATAATAGCGATGGGTATCTTATGTACCAATACACCGTAAAGAATGGTGTGATGATGTTCGATCGGAAAACCTTCTAAAAAAGAGTGAATGCACAAACTAATGAAAATAGGCCACGGAAAACCCGATTTATCATGTTCTATGTGTACATGACCATGTTCGGCTCCTTTCGAAAAGAATTCCAAAAAAATCTGCAATAGAATACCCAACATAACGAATACCCCAACTGTTTTGGCATCAGCGCTTTCATATACCGAAGGAAAGAGCTCAAAAATGGTCAAAGCCAAGAGAAAGGCACCACTGAAGGCGAGAATGAGCTTAAAATGACTTTTATTGTCGGGCTTTGTAACGTATACAAGGCAGAAGCTGAGCAATACGGCCAGTATGGGTAGTGAATAAGTCATGAGATGTAACGAAGGCTCAAATAGTTTGGTAAAAAATCGTTTGTCGAGTAAAAGGCAGCTTACTTACGAAACCTAACGAATTGACCGCAATTCTTATATTTTGGGGCAAAATTAACCTATTTTTGCCACTTTCAGATGAAATTTTATGAGCGCAAATTTTAAGATGGTGGCCAAGACCCTTTTTGGTCTTGAGGAGATATTGGCAAATGAAATTCGCAGTATTGGCGGAGGAAATATTGAGCAAGGTGTTCGAAGTGTTTCTTTTGAAGGCGATACAGGTTTTATGTATAAGGCGAATCTATGCCTTAGAACGGCAATTAAGATTATTAAGCCCATTCAGTCGTTTTCAGTGCGAAGTGAAAAGGAACTTTATCAAAAAGTGTATGCGATGGATTGGGAAGAATACCTTTCGGTCGACACTACTTTTACCATAGATTCAACCATTAACTCAGATCATTTCACCAATTCTTTATATGTGTCTCAAAAGGTGAAGGATGCCATTGTTGATAAATTCAGGGATTCTAGCGGTAAAAGACCAAGTGTTGATACCAAATTTCCTGATGTGCGAATCAATATTCACATTCATCAAAACGAATGTAGTGTAGCTTTGGACAGTTCGGGAAGGTCGTTGCACCAAAGAGGTTACCGAACGGCTACCAATATAGCCCCTATAAACGAAGTATTGGCGGCTGGCCTGCTTCTGTTGAGTGGATGGAAAGGCCAATGCGATTTTTTAGATCCCATGTGCGGTAGTGGTACTTTTTTGACGGAGGCCGCCATGATTGCCTGTAACATACCTGCCAACATCAATAGAAAAGAATTTGCGTTTGAAAAATGGAACGATTTTGATGAGCCTCTTTTTGAGAAAATAGTGGACGTTTGTTTGGGTAAGACCCGAGAATTTCATCATAAAATAGTGGGGTACGACAAAGCGCCTTCAGCTGTAAGAAAATCGTTGGACAATATTAAAAATGCCAACCTATCGGAATATATTCATGTAGAACGCAAGAATTTCTTTGATACAGAGAAATATAATGAAGGGCCCTTGCATATGGTTTTTAACCCTCCGTATGGTGAACGTCTAAGTCTTGATATGGAAGATTTTTACTCATCGTTAGGCGATACCTTAAAACAGAGTTACCCAGGTACAGAAGCCTGGTTCATTACTTCAAACTTAGAGGCCCTCAAATATGTAGGTTTAAGGCCGTCAAGAAAAATCAAGGTTTATAATAGCCGATTAGAATCGCGGTTGGTGAAATACGTTATGTACGAGGGAAGCAAAAAAGCAAAATTTCAGAATACCTAGCCACCTACTACTTTTGCTCTTCTGGGATGTTTGGTTCTGGCTGCGGGGCTGGTACGGTTTCTTTTGATGCGGTTTTGGCCTTTTTGTAGAGCGGAATCAAATAACTGATAGAATAATTGTAACCCACCCCAAACCTGCTGCCATCGGTAACCTTGTTAAACCCAGGAATAAATAAGTTTCTAAAATTTTCAGGGTTTTTATTGGTCACTAAAAACCCTAAGCGGGCGCTGGCCCCGAAATAAAGGTTTTTGACTATTTCGGCCTTAATACCCACTACAAATTCTAACCACGATGCATTAAGGCCGCTGAATTCGCCTAATTGTTCGGTGCCGGGGGTAAAATCATCAGGACTCCAATACCTATCTGTATTGAAAATTTTATAGTTATTCAGGGTTTGGCTAAAAGTACTGAAGGCATAGCGACCTCCTACGTATATCATATTTTGTTCGCCGTACCAATTACCGTAGGTATTGTAATCGATACCTAGTTTAATATAGCTTCCAGAAGCAGTAAAATTGTAGAGTTCGCCATCAACGCTCTTCTCATCAATGCCCAGTCGTACTCCAATCGATTTTTTTTCGTTACCCAGTTCGCCCGCCAAGTACAGGTCTTGGGTCAAACGATAGTCTCCAACAAATTCTAAACCGGTGTAATTGTCCTCAAGAAAGGAAATCAAAGGTCTGCTCAAATCGATACCTACCCGAATACCGTAAGGTTGTTTATAGGTAACGGTATCTTTTTTATTTAAGTTAATGGGGCTGTTTTGCCCATAGACCGAAACCGCGAACAATATAAAAAGGCTGCTAATGAAAAATCTTGACATGGGCCGAAGCAGTGTTTTCTATGTTAGGGGTAACTATTGTAAAATCTTGTACCCAAAGACTGTCAGCAGGTTCTTGGGTGCTGATTTCAAGGCCTTGGTAAGTAACTGTATAACCACAGGCCCTTGATTGATAAATTTCCTGTACTTCGTAATTAAAAGTAAGGGTGTCTACATTGATATCATCTATAGAAAGCTGTCTGCTCATGGTAAATGAGGTACTTGTCGCATCGACCCTTAAGGGCAATACGATGGAATCAAGAGCCGCATTATCTAAAGTGTCTTGCTCCCCTTCGGGAAGCAAACCGCGAACAATCAAATTTTGAACATCTTTGAATTCAGTGGTGTCGAGTACATCATAAAACCGAATGACCAGATTCGGAGTGTCGGCATCGATACAGATATCGTCTTTTTCACATGCGGAGAAGGAAAGAATACCTAGAAAAATTATAATTACAATTTTAAGCTTGTTCATGTAGCTATATCTTTTCCAAAAGTACGACATTTTCAACGTGGTGCGTTTGCGGAAACATATCAACGGGTTGAACCTTCACCACCTTATAGGTTTCTTTCATGAGCTCCAAATCTCTGGCTTGTGTGGCACTGTTGCAACTTACATACACTACTTTTTTCGGAGCAATGTTCAAGATTTGTTGAACCACATCTTTGTGCATACCGTCCCTCGGGGGGTCGGTAATAATAACATCGGGTATGCCATTCTCTGAAATAAAGGCCTCATTGAAGACATTCTTCATATCTCCCACAAAAAAGGAAACGTTCTCTATTTCATTTCTTTTGGCATTGGCCTTTGCATCGGCAATGGCTTCTAATACCGATTCGATACCCACCACCTTCTTGGCTGTTTTGGCAACGAACTGAGCAATGGTTCCTGTACCGGTATAAAGGTCATACACCAGTTCATCTCCCTTTAGGGCAGCAAAATCTCTAGTCACCTTGTACAGTTCGTAAGCTTGTTCAGAATTGGTCTGGTAAAAAGATTTGGCGGTTATTTTAAATTGAAGACCTTCCATCTCTTCAAAAATATGATCGCGACCAGCAAAACAAATGACCTCTTGGTCGTAAATGGTGTCGTTCTGCTTTTGATTGACCACGTAAAGCAATGAAGTTATTTCAGGAAACTGATTCTCTAAAAAACTTAGAAGTAAGTTTCTGGCCGTTTCATCATCTTCATAAAACTGAATAAGTAACATTAACTCGCCCGTCGAAGCGGTTCGTATCATCATGGTTCTGAGCAGCCCGTACTGATTTCTTGGGTTGAAAAAGCTCAAATTGTTTTCTATAGCAAAGTTACGGGTCGCCAGACGGATTGCATTTGAAGGGTCTTGCTGAAGATGACACTTCTTGATATCTAAAATTTTATCCCACATACCGGGAATGTGAAAGCCCAAGGCATGCTTATCCTTTATTTCTTCATCAGAATTGATTTCATCTAGGGTCAACCATCTACTATCCGAAAAGGAAAATTCCATTTTATTTCTGTAGAAATACCTCTTTTTAGAACCTAAAATAGGAGTAGTGGCAGGTAAGTCTAAATGCCCGATTCGTCTTAGGTTGTTTTCTACTTCTTTCTGTTTGTAAAAAAGCTGATGCTCATAGCCCATATCTTGCCATTTACACCCGCCGCAAACCCCGAAATGTTGGCATTCGGGTGTTGTTCGCTTGTCTGATAATTCATGAAAATGGGTGGCTACACCCTCGAAGTAGGCTTTTCTCTTCTTGGTGGTCTGAACATCTACAATATCGCCCGGTACGGTATTGGTCAAAAAAATGACCCTTCCGTCGGGTGCTTTACCGATGGTTTTACCTTTGGCACCTGCATCGACCACTTCTACATTTTCGAAAACCTGTCGCTTTCTATTTTTTCGCATGGCGCAAAAATAGGATGTTTGAATAAATTCACAGAAGCGTTTAAGACTTTATTAGGCCAATTGCTGGTTAAGTATGGCCAATATTACGGTAGGCTAGAGGAGGTCTATCATTTTATCGATCGATAGAGTCGTTTTATACCCAAATCTCAGGGCAGCATCATTCAAATTTAGTAATTTAGCGGCTCTACGAATTGGATGATTTCTCTCCCATAAGCAGGAATTGCTAAAGTTTTATTTAAAGTAATTTTATCATGTCAGTTTTAGAAAAAATGACTTCTAAAGATGCAATTGCATTGGAAGATAGGTATGGAGCACATAACTACCATCCACTTCCGGTAGTTTTGAGTAAAGGTGAAGGAGTATTTGTTTGGGATGTTGAAGGAAAAAGATACTACGATTTTCTTTCGGCCTACTCAGCTGTCAATCAAGGGCATTGTCACCCTAAGATTGTAGGTGCCATGACACAACAGGCACAGACCCTTACCCTAACATCTCGTGCTTTTTATAATGATATGCTGGGTAAGTATGAGAAGTACGTAACCGAAACTTTTGGGTTTGATAAGCTATTACCCATGAACACAGGTGCCGAAGCTGTTGAAACCGCCCTTAAAATCTGCAGAAAGTGGGCTTATGAGGAAAAAGGTATAGAAGAAAACGAGGCGAAAATTATCGTGTGCGAGAATAATTTTCATGGTCGTACAACCACTATCATATCATTTTCAAACGACCCTGTAGCCCGTAAAAATTTTGGGCCCTATACCCAAGGTTTCATAAAAATTGAATACGATAGCCTGAAAGCACTTGAAGATACCTTAAAAGAAAATGATGATATCGCCGGTTTTCTAGTAGAGCCTATTCAAGGGGAGGCAGGGGTGTATGTGCCATCAGAGGGTTATTTGACCAAGGCGAAGGCTTTGTGTGATAAGTACAATGTTCTTTTTATTGCTGATGAGGTACAGACAGGTATTGCAAGAACCGGTAAAATGTTGGCGGTCGACCACGAAAATGTGAAACCTGATATTTTAATTCTCGGCAAGGCCTTATCGGGTGGTGCATACCCAGTTTCGGCAGTTCTGGCCGATGACCATATAATGGGCGTTATTCGACCAGGTAACCACGGTAGCACCTTTGGTGGTAACCCTGTGGCTGCAGCTGTAGGAATGGCGGCTTTGAAAGTCGTGAAAGATGAAAAACTAGCTGAAAACGCCATGAGATTAGGAGAATTGTTTAGAAAGGAATTGACCAATTTTATACCTGAGTGCGAATTGGTGACCAAGGTTCGTGGCAAAGGACTTCTAAATGCGATTTTAATTAATGATACTGAAGATAGTTCTACTGCTTGGGACATTTGTATGGCCCTGAAAGAAAATGGTTTGCTGGCCAAACCGACCCATGGGAATATTATTCGTTTCGCACCTCCCTTAGTGATGAATGAAGAACAGTTGATGGAATGCGTTTCCATTATCATATCTACATTAAAGGATTTCAGAAAGTAACCGACAATTAATATATGGAAAAAGGCCCGAAACATTGCTTCGGGCCTTTTTAGTTGATAAAATGTTAGTTTCCTACATATTTTGTCCGCTAAGGGCGGCCATTACAATAGCTGCTATTGCGCCAAAATAAAGAATGCCAATCACTAAATATATGGCTGCTATTGCCAGACCGATATAAGATAGGGTCTTACCGGTTTTTGCATTTTCTATACCTGTATACTCGCCTGAGCTCCGTTCAAAAACTCTTTCGGCAGTTTTGGCATTCGAAAGGCCTATAAAACTGAATATGGCACCGAATGGTCCGCAACAAATTAAGGTCAGTACAATAGATAATATTCCAAAAGTGAGCGCATTGCTTGAGCCGGGTAACTGTTGTTGATTCATTCCATTTTAGTTTTGCTCAACACCCCACTGTTCCATTATTTGTTTGGTCTGCTCCAAATAAGCTTCCCAACCTCCCATTTGCATGATGGAAAAAACGGTCCATATCAATGAAAGAACACCCAATACCAATCCGATGATTGCAACAATTTTTGCCGTCTTCAGCTGACTGAAATTTGAATAATTTTCCGGTTGTACTTTATAAAGCTTTTCATCCTTCGAAGTTAAGAATAGGGCTATTCCAGAGAGAATGATACCTCCAATACCTGCACTGAAACAGCAGCATAAAAAAGATACAATACCGAGAACTAGGGCAATCGTTACGTTAGGTAATTTCTGTTGGTCCATAAAAAAAGGTTTAGTTAGATGAACTTTAAAATATAGTTGCCGAGAATCATTACGATACTGGCAGCTGTAAAGAATACAATAATTTTGTTGCTGATCTTTAAATTTGAAAAACTGCTCAATGATAAAAAAATGAATAAAGGCACTATGGCGTAGATGGCAGGGTACATTTTAAAAGCCGTAACAAAATCTCCGCTGAACAAAGCAAGTAACGACCTTTGCATACCGCATCCTGGGCAATCAACCCCAAAAATCCTCTTGGTCAGGCACGGCAGCATGTAATCTTCTATGGCAAGAAAAAAATGTGTAAGCTGTATTTTCAACTTTCAAAAATTGGTTGAGGAAAATTACCATTATTTTTGTGGATATAAAATAAAACATGTCCGTTTTTAAGATTGGAAATAAGGTAGAGACCATTGATGATGTCATATCGGGGATAGTGGTCAAAGTGGGCGATAATGAAGTTTCAATAGAAACGGATGAGGGCTTTGAACTCAGTTTTCAGCCAAACGAACTTGTAAAAATAGGGGATGGGGAGATTCGGGTGACTAACCACGAAGCTCATTTGGTAAAATCTGAAAAAGAAATACCAAAACGAAGGCGACGGCCTGCACCCAAACCAAAAGAAAGAAATGCGCCGAAAATGGAGGTCGATTTGCATATCAACCAATTGGTGCCATCCACCCGAGGAATGACTAATTACGACATGTTGAACATTCAGATAGAAACCGCTAAAAGGCGGCTAGAGTTTGCCATGCAAAAGCGCATTCAAAAAATAGTCTTTATTCACGGGGTTGGTGAAGGAGTGCTTAAAGAAGAACTCTATTCTTTGTTCAGAAGGTACGAGAATGTGAACTATTACGATGCCGATTACCAAAAATATGGTTTAGGTGCCACTGAGGTTTATATTTACCAAAATCACTAATTGCCAAAAGTAGTATAACTACCCATTTCAACGCTATTGATTATAGGCAGCTGTACGTCATTTGCGTCTTCTCCGGTACCTCTTAATGTTAGAATAAGACTGTCAATGATAAAATTGTGGGTATAGGTGATGTTACCACTTTCATCGGGCTCTCCTTCAAGAGTCTCTATCTTTAATGTGCCGTACGTAGAATCGTAATACCAATTTTGAATATCCTCGGCCAATTCGATATCGGTACAGACCATATCGCTTGAAGAGAAAGTATTGGTTACCACATATTTTAGAAGACCGGTTGAAACATCTATTTTTCTAGGAAATTCTTCTTGGGTTGCCATATTGGCAAGTGAATCGAAAGGTACATCTAAAGCAATCAACTCATCATTGATCACCTTTACCAATCGGATGGTCGAATCTGTTGGGTTTTCTAGGCATTCAGTGTAGTTGTCAATTTCACTATAGTTTGAAAAGGGTTCTTCTAGTCTTGCGCTATTGGCCGTACTAGTAGTAAAAGTACCGTACTCAAAAGTTGAGGTGTCGGTGATACTTTCATTTTGGTCGTTAGTGAGAGCCAAACCTGTTATTGAAATGGTATGGCCATAATTCTTAACATCTTTGGTTACGGATCGTACTTTGGTTTCAATATTTAGGGTGCCTCCAGTGGCCGTATTCTCTTCCATAACCATCGGTTCTAACGGAGGAACCACATCACAGAAATAGTCCTGGGTAACATCATCGGTAAAGAGACGGTAAATTAATTCTGAGGCGGAAGGGATGGCACTTGAGATAGTGCCGGGCTCTGAAGTTTCATTAGCCAATAGGCCGCCGGCAAGGTTTAAGATCAAAGCTTCATCTTGGTCAATTTTGAAGAAAAAGGTGGTTTCGGTCGCATCGTCTTCGTCGCCACAGGTGGTTATGCTAACCGAATCAAAATCAACTTGTTCAATCTGTAAGTCTCCGTCGTCACAAGCAAAAAAAACGGTTAACAGGCACAAAAGCAAGGTTTTCTTCATGCGCCAAATTTAAGGGAATTTAAGTACAAGTTTAAGTGCAATTAGGGAGAAATTAACTTTAATTACTCTAATTTTGACCCCTCATTTGTGAAAAGGATTTCAAGAACACGCAATGGAAAAAGTGTATTTAGATAATGCCGCCACTACACAGGTAAGGGAAAATGTAATTGAAAAGATGCAAGAGGCCCTTGCCAAATTTTATGGCAACCCTTCATCGACCCATAGTTTCGGTCGGTCGGCTAAAACGGCAATAGAAAGTGCCAGAAAGACGATTGCCAAAGAGCTAAATGCACATCCTTCCGAAATCATTTTCACCTCAGGTGGTACCGAAGCCGATAATATGATTCTCAGGTGTGCTGTGCGTGATTTAGGCGTGCAAACTATCATCACATCTAAGGTTGAACATCACGCAGTCTTACATACTGCTGAAGATTTGGCGAAAGAAAAGAATGTGAAATTGCACTTTGTAGCTATAGATTCGGATGGTAACCCAGATTTAAGTCATCTCAAAGAGCTATTAATGGCAGATGATACTAAGAAGCTGGTCAGTTTAATGCATGTGAACAACGAAATCGGAAATATCATAGATATTGATAGTGTCTGTCAACTTTGTCATCGACATGATGCCTATTTTCACTCCGATACCGTTCAAAGTATCGGTCATTATCCTTGGGATATAAAGAAAACACCTGTTGATTTCATGACCGCGGCCGCCCATAAATTTCACGGACCTAAAGGAGTCGGTTTTGCTTATATCAAAAGAAATTCGGGCTTGAAACCTTTTATTTCAGGAGGCTCGCAGGAAAGAGGCTTTCGCGCCGGCACCGAATCATTCCATAACATTGTGGGTCTCGAACAGGCTTTTGTTACAGCTTATGAGAATTTAGAAGAAGAGATGGCTTATGTGAAGGAACTAAAGACTCACTTTATTCAAGAATTGAAGACGAAAATTCCAAAAGTGGAATTTAATGGCCATTCAGCTGATATGACCAAGAGTACCTACACATTGGTCAATGTTCGCTTGCCCATTGAACCTCAGAAAGCCTTGATGTTGCTCTTTCATTTAGACATTAAGGGTATTGCCTGTTCTAAAGGTAGCGCATGCCAATCGGGAAGTGAAACCGCATCGCACGTACTTGAAGAAATTTTGGGAAAGGAAGATTTAAAAAAGCCTTCGATTCGGTTCTCTTTTTCAAAATATAACACCAAGCAAGAGCTCGACTATACAGTAGATGTTCTTAAAAGTTTCGTAGAGGATTAATTTGCGGGAAGACTTAATTGTCTTTTTTTCGGTCTTTACGCTTTTCGCGGTCGTAAGGAAATTTACGGGCGGCTAACTTCATCATACGGTCGATGAGGTCGTTGGTGTTTTTTCCTGATTTTTTATTGATTTCCTTTTCGTATTTCCAGAGAAGTTTGCCTGTAGTACCGTCGCTAACCTTTACGCCGATACGCCCGTAGTTGGCACTTCCCGAAAAATAATCCATAAAGTTGAAATCAGTAGAAACGCCATTTGACAGCAGAACATTCAAATCGATATTTCCGCTAATAATACCATCGACCCCCAAAATTTCACTGAGTTCTTTGATGGTATATACATCGATATTACTAAAATTGATATTGTGTTGGGCCAAAATGGCATTTGTATTCTTAATGTTCTGAAAGTCTACCGAAAATTTTTTCTTCTGTTTTCGTTTTGAAAAATAGGTCTCTAGCGCGTTTTGCACCGCATAACCTTCTTTTTCTTCGAGATTTTTCATCTCTTCTTTCGATATGTTATCGTCAAGATCAAGTTCGGTAATAAAAGGTATAATGGCCAATTCTTCGTGCTCTGAACTCAGTTCGTCGAATCGGTTGCTCTCGTAGATGTTCTTTTGGGCAAATACAATAGTTGAACAGAAAATTATGCCTAGAAACAGTATGTTTTTCATTTTCTTTTTTGGTTAAAACCGCATGCGTATTCTAAGGTTCAAAATACGACTTGTCATAAAATTGGGTATGGCGTACTGGTTTTTACTTTCTACATCTCTAACCCAAGTGTTTGTAATCGAGTTTTGGTTGTTGAACATATTATAGAGTTCTAAACCGGCGCTCAATTCTTTAAAGTGCCCTCTCCAGTAATTTTTGGGATGCATCTTTTTTCCACCCGCAAAAATATATGAAATTCCTAAATCAGCCCGTTTATACGTTCTTAATCTATTTTGGTATTCGTAGGGGTCAACATAGTTGGGCGAGCCACCGGGTAGCCCTGTGTTGTAAACCAAATTAAGGTACATTCTGAAATCGGGAAACTGCGGCACATAGTCTTGGAAAAGCACCCCCAACTTAACGCGTTGGTCGGTCGGTCGCGCAATATAGCCACGATTGTTCCAGTTTTCTTCCGTTTTTAAAAGCCCAAGACTCACCCACGATTCTGTACCAGGTACAAAAGCGCCGTTCAACCTAAGGTCCAATCCGTAAGCATAGGCAGAAGCGATATTGGCGGCCACATATCGTATTCTTACATCGTTCAACGTATACGGGTTGACATTTTCGAGGTTTTTATAATACACCTCACTCGTTAAATTAAAGGGTCTTGACCAAAGGTTAAACGAGTATTCATTGGCCAAAACAATCTGTTCTGAACGTTGCGCATCGATTTGGGGCCGCAAATTGCCAGAGGCGTCACGTAATTCCCTATAAAAAGGAGGTTGGTGGTAAAGCCCGCCACTAAGTCGGAACAACATGTCAATATTCCATTGGGGTTTAAAGGCTAACTGGGCTCTCGGACTGATAACCACATGCGATTGACTCGACAGTTCTTGTGATGAGATATTCCAATAATGCGAACGAACACCCAAATTGTAATAGATATGACCAACATTTTTTGTTATTCTATTACTGAACTGTAGAAACCCTGAAATGCGATTGGTATAGGTGTAGTTTCTTGCGTTGATATACGAATAAGCCACTAGAGGGGCCTCGAACGGAACATTGGGTTCATTGTTTTGAAATTCCGGTAATGGGGGTCTGACGGAATAGCCAAGGGAGTCTAAAAATTCAGATTCCCTGATCTGATCTCGAATATCTTCATGGGTGTATTTAACGCCCCATTCCCATTTTTTATGGTCAACAGAACGGCTTCCTTGGTGCTCAAGGTTAACAATAAGGGCATCTAAATCATTACGGGCCCTTCTGAACTGACTTCCCAAACCTTGTTGGGCACTCGCCCCGCTGTTCATTTCAGACTCAAGTGGCGACAGACGATAAGTGGCGATGACATCGCTGTATTCTTCTTCAGTGGTATGATAAATTGATGAAATTAAGTTAAGAGTAGTTTTTTCGTCAGGAAAATAATTTGCTTTTAATGCGCCTAGGACCGTTTGATATCTATTATTCTCATTACCCTCATAAAAAACGATCAGAGTGCGAGGTTCTGAAAGGGTGCCAAAATTGGTCTGTCTAGATAGAGGTTCGTTTCGATAATCGTTAATTGATAAGTTGCCTAAAAAATTTAGATGAAATTTTTCGGAGAAACGATACGTGTCGAAAGTCTGAAAATCGATAAACCTTGGTCTAAAGTTGGCCGTTGTATTTGTACTGTTGACCAATAGACTATTGTTTCTATAGCGTATACCACTGACACTACCGAAGTTCTTGTCATTTGAAATTGTTTCTAAAGTGGCCGCGGCACCCAAAAAACTTAAATCTATAGTAGTTGCAAATGACGAAGGCTTTTTATACCTGATGTCTAGAACAGATGATAATTTATCACCGTATTTAGCTTGAAACCCGCCTGATGAAAACTCAACGCTTTGCACCATGTCGCTATTTACAAAACTGAGTCCTTCTTGTTGGGCCGATCGAATTAAAAATGGCCGATAGACTTCAATACCATTGATATAAACCAAGTTCTCATCAAAGTTTCCGCCTCGTACGTTGTATTGGGTACTCAATTCATTGTTGGAAGTTACGCCGGGCAATAACTTGATGATGTTTTCAACCCCTGCATTCGCTCCCGGAATATTTCTGATTACCTCATTGGAAATGGTTTTTATGCCTTTGGTCTCCCTTTCGCCTGAAGGACTCACGGTTACCTCGGCAATCTGGGTAATTTCTTGTTCTAAAATGGGGTTGAAAAAATAGGTTTCATTGGTGGTAAGAATTAGGTTTTTTAATAGCACATCCTTAAAGCCAAGAAAGGAAATAGTTATGTCAACCGGTGTTTCCGAAGGAACCTGAATAGAGTAGAAGCCTGACTCGTCAGAAATGGTCCCGTTATTTGCAATAGTGATGGTGGCATTGCTGATGGGTTGGTTATGTGAATCAAAAATGACACCTGTTACAGTTGCTGTTTGGGCATTACCTGGCATGACAATGAATGCCACTAAAATTATCCAAACGGTGCTTAGATGTTTCAAAAATTTATTTTCTGAAAAAGGTACTTTTAAAGGTAGTTGTATTCCCGACGTTATCGGTAACCGTAAGCTCTAATTCGCATTCTTTTTGATCAAGAATGATATCATCGAAATTGTAGGTGAGTGTATTCGTTTTGGGCTCGTACTCCATTAGGATCCACTTACCGTTGAGAGTGGCCGAATAGGTATCGATGCCGCTCAAGTCATCGGCAATATAAATACTTAGATAGCGATAATTGTTCAGCCATTGACCGTCTTTAAAATTCTTTGGGCGCACCTTGGGGGCGGTAGTGTCTTTGGCCAAAGTGTAAGTGCCGAGATTACGTGTTCTGGTGGTGAAAGTATCGCCCCGTTTATAGGTTGATGAGTGATAAGGTCTCAGTCGATTGTCCAATCTAGCAATGAACATTTGGTTTCGCTCATCGGCAGAATATTTAGAGACATCAAAAGTAATTGTGAAATTTCTATGGGCAGCTACCCGGCTATTATGTATGGTTACCGTGTCTGGACCTTTTTCAAGCTCTAAATAAAAATTATCATAGAAAGTGTTGGCCGGAAAATAAACTTTGGCCCCTCCCAAATCATAATTGTTGGGTTTTTTGGCAATCACATAGTTATCGGTCTTTTCGAGTTCCTTTGCGATAATTACCGGTTCATTTTTACCCTCGACAGGTATAACAGCCTTGGTCAAATTGCCTTCAAAGTCTTTAATAAGAAGCTCTACCTGATAACTTAGACCTTGGTTGACATCAATTTTACCATCATTGTACAATGTCTTGTAAATGCTCAATTTATTGCCGGGCGCTTTGAACAATTGCTGTACACGCTGGCGGTATCTACCGTACCTATTGTAGTCTATTAAAGTGTTTAGAAGTCTTGTTTCGGAAAAAGAAAAACTTTCAAAATCATAGGCCGTATATGTAGTTCCGTTGACAAGCTGCTCAACAGAGTATACTCCATTTCTATTGGCTGCCAAGTCTTGACGGTCGTACCCTATAAAACCGAAACCGATTGTTCCGGTGGCATTTACTTTTTCGGCTAAATACGATCCGTCTGCCTGCTTTTTGAATTGAAGCTCTATTGGTTCTCTGCTCTGATTGACGATGGCGTCTTCCGATAGGGCATAGGCATAAATTTTTTCAAGGGTAGGGTTGGTGGCATCTCTTACTTCTAAGCCATATAAAAGCGGATTGGTCGGCTTTTCTGAAAGACTGCTCCTAATTTCAAAATGTAAATGCGGCCCTGAAGATCCTCCGGTATTGCCTCCGTAGGCCACTATATTGCTCTGGTCAACTTTAAGCTCGCCATATTTAGGGAAAACTTCCACCTCGTACGATTGTTTTTCGTACTGCACCTTTTTGATGTATTCCTCTATTTCGGGGCCGAACTTTTGCAAGTGCCCATAAACAGAAGTATATCCATTAGGGTGGGCAATATATAGAGCCTTGCCATACCCCCAATGAGATACTTTGATTCTCGTTACGCTACCATCGCCAATGGCGTATATCGGCAGACCTTCCCTCTGCTTTGTTTTGATATCGACTCCAGAGTGAAAGTGGTTCGAACGTAGTTCACCAAAAGTACCGGCCAGTACAATAGGAATATCCATAGGAGAACGAAACGCATCTTGAGGATAATTCTCTTGTCCGGTCAACAACAACGAAAAAAAGAAAAGGATAAGAAAAATAGATTTGCCCATAATCATAGTAAGTGATACGAAATTAGCCAATAGCTTTCAATTCTTGAAAATGAACTTCACAAAAAAACTTTCGACTATGCCAATAACGGACTACCAGACAGTTAAAGTATTACTTCAAGAATAATTGAAAAAAGAATTGCTAACTAGACATAGGTATGTTAACTTTGTGTAAAATGCATCGCGTTTGAAATTATGAGTGAATTGGTCAAGGTTGTCGATTCTTTGGAGAACAAAATCAGCAAGTTACTGCATAAGATGGAGTTGCTTCAACAGACCAATACTAGACTGGAAGACGAACTGAATACCCTTAAAAATGAAAGGGAAAAAGTTCTTGAATCCGTATCCCATTGGGAAAATAAATACAATTCGCTCAAACTTGCTGACACGATGTTTGGCAGTAATACAGATAAGACAGAAGCTAAGCTTAAGATAAATGCTTTGATAAGGGAGTTGGATTATTGCATAGCCCAACTAGCCGAATAATAGTGAGAATAGAAAGATGTCGGAGAAGCTCAAAATAAAACTTTCCATAGCCGATCGGGTCTATCCATTGACCATTGATCCAAGTCAGGAAGAAGGTTTGCGAAAAGCGGCCAAGAATATTGAGCAACTGGCTAAAAAATTCGAACAAAGTTACGCTGTACGCGATAAACAAGATGTTTTGGCCATGTGTGCCTTGCAATTTGCATCTAAAATAGAGCAACGCGGTATCGATCAAACAGAAAATAATAAAGAAGCCACCGACCGCTTAAAAGCATTGGAGCAATTGGTGGCATCAAAGCTTAGTGTAAAGTAGACGTTCTTTAAAATAGCATAAGTTACTGCCCACATTGGTAATATCTTTTGACAAACTCAACGTTAATTTGTTTAAAAAGGGTGAGTTTAGATTGTAAAAGCAGGCCTTCTCGTTTAAGGATCCTTGATCAGTCTGTTAGCCCTAAACCTGTTTTTAGGAGTTTGTACAAAACTTCCTCCGATGTGGGCTTTTTTTATATTAAATTTTCATTGTATGGATATTGCAACACTAATAATAGCGGCAATTGTCGGAATCGCCATCGGTTTCGGAATTGCCAAGTTTATGGAAAAAGGCAAGGCCTCTAAAACCCTTGCCAACGCCAAGCACCAGGCCGATGCCATTCTTAAGAGTGCCAAAGTTGAGGGCGAGAATATTAAAAAGGATAAAATTTTTCAGGCTAAAGAAAAGTTTTTAGAACTCAAGGCCGAACACGAGAAGGTCATTGTTGGTAAGGACAAAAAAATTAATGATGCCGAGAAGCGAACCCGTGATAAGGAATCACAGGTAAGTAGCGAGCTGGCCAAAAACAAAAAACTGAACGATCAGCTCGACTCCAAATTAAAAGAGTTATCGCACAAAGAATCGATTTTTGAGAAAAAACAAACGGAACTTGATAGGCTTCACCGAAATCAAGTGCAACAACTTGAGGTAATATCGGGTTTATCGGCCGATGAGGCAAAAGGCCAGTTGCTAGAATCTTTAAAAGAGACGGCAAAGACCGACGCCATGGCCTTTATACAAACTACGTTGGAAGAGGCCAAATTGACTGCCCAACAAGAAGCCAAGAAAATTGTTATCAACACCATTCAGAGAATAGGTACCGAAGAGGCCGTTGAGAATTGCGTATCGGTTTTCAATCTAGAGTCAGACGATGTAAAAGGCCGTATTATTGGTCGTGAGGGTCGTAATATTAGGGCTCTTGAGTCGGCTACAGGTGTTGAAATTATTGTAGACGACACTCCTGAGGCAATTATACTTTCTTGCTTTGATTCCGTTAGAAGAGAGGTGGCACGTTTATCGTTGCACAAGTTGGTTACCGATGGTAGAATTCACCCGGCACGTATTGAAGAGATTGTAAAGAAGACCGAAAAGCAGATCGAACAAGAGATTGTTGAAGTAGGTAAAAGAGCGGTAATCGATTTAGGTATTCACGGTCTGCATCCTGAATTGGTTCGTGCAGTCGGTAGAATGAAATATCGTTCTTCATACGGTCAAAACTTACTACAGCACTCTCGTGAAGTTGCTAAGTTGTGTGGTGTCATGGCAGCTGAATTAGGTTTGAATCCTAAACTGGCAAAGCGAGCAGGCTTGTTACATGATATTGGTAAAGTGCCGAATACCGAAGCTGAACTAGAAACCCCTCACGCCATTTTAGGTATGCAGTGGGCCGAAAAATATGGTGAGAAACCAGATGTTTGCAACGCTATCGGTGCTCACCACGACGAAATTGAGATGAAAACCCTGATTTCGCCTATCGTTCAGGTCTGTGATGCCATTAGCGGTGCCCGACCAGGTGCTAGAAGACAGGTGTTAGATAGTTATATTCAAAGATTAAAAGATCTTGAGGATATAGCCTTTGGGTTTGGCGGTGTTCAAAAAGCCTACGCTATTCAAGCGGGACGTGAACTTAGGGTCATCGTTGAAAGTGAAAAGGTAAGCGACGACAAGGCGGCCCAACTGTCTTTTGAAATTTCGCAAAAAATACAGACGGACATGACGTACCCCGGCCAAGTGAAAGTTACCGTTATCAGGGAAACCCGATCGGTGAACGTAGCAAAATAAATATTCGTTATTCCAAAGATATGAAAGACCGCCATACGGCGGTCTTTTCTTTTTATAGGGCAGATTATTGAAGATTGTTTAGTTGTTTTTTGCTATTTTTAGCAATTCCTAATTTTTTCTGAGATGAGCGTTTTGCTACGGGTCAAAAACCTCCCCCTTTTTGGTTTGTTATGGTATGGTATCCTATTTCTATCATGTGCTGAAAAACCACCTCAAAACATTGCTTTTGCCGATTTATCCGAAGAAGATAAAAGAAAGCCTGAAAATGCTTTGGCTTCTATGGAGGTGCATGACGATAGCCTAGAATTGACGCTGTTTGCCTCAGAACCAATGATTAGCAATCCCACCAACATGGCCATTGATGCCAAAGGCAGGGTATGGGTCTGCGAGGGTACCAACTACCGTAGTTTTGCCAATCCTGATATTAATTATGAGAATAAAGGCGACCGTATTGTTATTCTAGAAGATACCGATGAAGATGGTATCGCCGATACCTCAAAGGTATTCTATCAAGGTCAGGATATCAATTCAGCATTGGGTATAGCTGTTTTGGGTAATAAAGTGATTGTTTCTGTCAGCCCGAATGTATTTGTTTTTACCGATACCGATGGGGACGATGTTCCCGATTCCAAAGAAGTTCTTTTTTCTGGAATAGGAGGAAAGGATCATGATCATGGGGTACACTCTTTTGTTTTTGGGCCTGATGGAAGACTTTATTTCAATTTCGGTAATAATGGGGAGCGGTTATTGGATAAGAACGGTGACGCGGTAAAGGATAAGTACGGAAATGAAATAGTGGGCGATGGTAGCAATTTTAGGGAAGGAATGGCCTTTAGGATGGAGCTAGATGGCTCAAAACTTGAAGTACTGGGTCACAACTTTAGAAATCCGTACGAACTGGCTTTAGATTCTTACGGAAACATTTGGCAGTCAGATAACGATGATGACGGCAATCAAGGTACTCGCATCAACTATGTGATGGATTATGGTAATTACGGTTTCAAAGATTGGCTTACCGGTCAGAATTGGCGAGAACGTAGAACAGGTTGGGAAGAGGAAATTCCATTTAGGCATTGGCATTTAAATGACCCTGGTACAGTGCCTAACTTATTGCAGACAGGTTCTGGTTCGCCTTGCGGTATGATTGTATATGAAGGTGATTTGCTTCCGAAAAAGTTCAAAGGGCGTTTAATTCATACCGAACCAGGCCACAATGTAGTGCGTACCTACATCGTAGATCCGGAAGGTGCCGGTTTTAAAGCCTCCATTGAAAACCTTTTGACCAGTGAAGACGATTGGTTTCGGCCCGATGACTTGACGGTCGCTCCCGATGGTTCCCTTTTCATATCCGATTGGTATGATGGGGGAGTAGGCGGCCATAAGGCGGAAGATATTCAACGCGGAAGAATCTATCGATTGGCTCCGTCAAAGGCTTACAAGCCGAAATCTTATAGTTTTAAAACAGGAACAGATGCTTTTAAAGGAATCTTATCCGACAATATGGATGTATTCTACCAATCTTGGCTTAAACTAAATGAGATGGGAGATGCAGCCGATCCCTTTGTCAAAGAAATGCTGACCAAAGGTGATATTGCCAAAGCAAGGGCACTTTGGTTGGGCGCAAAGAATTGGACAAAATCTCATAACTATATCAATCTGGCACTTGCTGACAGCGACCCCAAGTTTAGGGCGCAGGGTGTACGCATGGCACGGTACCTTCGTCAGAAAGACCTTCGCATATGTTTGGAAGAAGCAGCACAAGACCCGTCCCCAGAGGTGCGCAGGGAGGTAGCCCTCACTCTACGCCACATCGGTAATGAAAATGCAGCTGAAATTTGGTCTGAGCTTGCCAAGCGACATGACCCCAACGATCGATGGTATTTAGAGGCATTAGGTATAGGGTCTGACAAGTTCGCGGATCTTTACTTTTCAAAGTGGGAAGAAAGCACTAAACCAGAACTTTCTTCCGAAATTGCCAAACAAGTAATTTGGAGAACTAGGGCTTCCAAAACGGTACCCTTGACAGACAAAATTATTCGGGGCCAAAACCTCTCCGATGATTTATTGGAAAGGTATTTTAGATCTTTGGATTTTAAGGAGCATCCGCAGAAGAATCAGATATTGCTTTCACTTCTCAATATAAATCACTCGAAATCGAAAAGAATTCAGGCCTTGGCCATCGCCCAGCTAGATAAAGAGTTTGTTCTGGGCTCACCTCGTAATTTGGCCAAAGTAAAGGCGGTACTTCCTAAAATTCAGGGAACGCCAGAATGGCTAATGGCAGTCAAAAGACTCGAGCTTAAAAATCAGAACAACTACATTTTCGAAATGGCCCAGAATAGCGAATCGGAAGATTTGCAGAAAGAGGCCGCCAATTTGTTGACCGAAACAGACGGAACTGAAATGATTGCCGATTACCTAAGGTCAACCGTTGCCGATAATGAAAAGATGAATTTCTTAAAGATTATGGGCGGGGTTTCAAATGATAACGGTGTTAACGTACTTAAAAATGCTTTGATAGAAGATTCTTTGAGTGCCGCGCTTAACCGTCAAATAGTCGAGGCGTTAGGCAATTCTTGGTCAGGTCAGCATAGCCTTTACGATTTGTTAGAAAACGATAAGCTACCTGAAAATAGCAAAACCGCAGCTGTGTTGAAATTAATGAACAGTTGGAGCAGTGAGATAAAACAAAAGGCCACTCAATTTTTGGCCGATTCAAATCAAGAAGATTTGAATATTGAAGAGCTGGTGGCAATTAAAGGTGATGCCGACAAAGGTCAAGAACTTTATACCACTTATTGTAGCTCTTGCCATATGGCGGCCAACAAAGGTGTCAAGTTCGGGCCTGCATTATCCGATATTGGTAACAAGTTGTCAAAACAGTTTCTTTATTCCAATATAATCTACCCAAGCGCCGGAATCAGTTTCGGATATGAGGGTTATACAGTCGAAATGAACGAAGGCTCTATTTATACGGGTTATGTGTTGAGTAGAACGGAGGATGAAATTACACTGAAAATGATGGGAGACACTCAAAAATCCTTAAATCTTGCAGATATCAAAAAGATGGAAGCTATGGATAGGTCTTTAATGACCGAGGGCCTCCACAAAGTTATGTCAAAAGAAGATTTGGTGAATCTTGTCGAGTATCTGACTACCCTAAAAGTGGACGAACAGGCAGTTGCCGTTCACTAGGGGAAATATTTTGAAAACAAGTATTTAGATAAATCGGTTTATTTAATCCTTCTGGACTGAGTAGTAAAAGATAGGCCTTGTTGACCTACAGTGGAATTCATCACTCCTTCAAATAAAGGTTCAGGAGACTCTATAGGGGTTTTCCATTCAAAGATAAAGTTGGAACCCGTACCTCCGGTAACATCTACTTCATCAATGATTATTTCAGTAGTTTCCATTGGGGCCAGATAAATAGGATGGTCAAAATAAGTACGTACCAATTCACCATGCGTATCATAATAATTGGCCTTTAGTATGTAAATAGTATCTTGATCGCTCGTATTGCGCATACTTACCATGGCGGTAAGATTATGGGTTTTGTGTTCCGAAAGACTATAAATCTGTGAATAAATTGAAAGATAAGATTTACCGCTCTCCAGGCTGTCTTGAGCCGATATCTCAACCTTTCTCTTAGACCAGTTTTCAGGATTAACGGAACTTAACCCTTTTTCTTTTTTAATATCACATGCTACCAAAAAGAAACCGGAAATGAAAAGAAGTATAATAAATCTTGGCAGTTGGTTCATGTATATGGTTTGTGTCTATTTCAACAGATTTCCTTATGGATTGTAATACTTTAGTACAATTTAGCAATGGACCAAAGCATTCATCAAATCTACCAATTTTCTGGCTATTTAATGCTTGTCAAAATGGCCAAGGTAGTTTTTATGGAAGGTAAATTGTGCCTTTGAGGTAAAGCTTTGCATTTCCGCTAATTTCGACTCTATCTTGCAAGTCTTTGCACATCAACCAACCTTTTCTTTCGGACAGTTGCACTGCACTCAATTTGGATTTATTTAGCTTTTTTGCCCATATGGGTGTTAATGAAGTGTGCGCCGAACCGGTGACCGGATCTTCGTCTATACCGGATTGCGGACCAAAAAACCGGGAAACAAAATCACAGGCATCTCCCTTTGCGGTTATGACAAGTCCTCTGGCATCTAAATCACTAATATTTTTAAGGTTGGGCTTCAAAGCTTTGATTTCCGTTTCTGAACCAAAGACTAAGATATAATCGGTTTTGCCTTTATAAGCTTCATTAGCTTCAATTTGAAAACAACTATTTAGTTGCGGGCTTAGGGGAACTTCGATTAGTTTGTCTGTTGGAAAGTTTAGGGTGAGATGGTTTTCTTCTTTTACAATGGTCAAATTACCACTTCGAGGCGAGAAAAAATCAATCTTAGGGCCTTGGTAATTTTCGAATTCAAATAAAACATGGGCTGCAGCTAGAGTGGCATGGCCACAAAGGTCAACTTCTACGCTTGGGGTAAACCAGCGAATGCTATAGCCACTCGAGGTTTTGACAATGAAGGCAGTTTCTGCCAAGTTGTTTTCCATGGCAATTTTTTGCATGATGTTATCATCAAGCCATTGTTCCAAAGGACATACGGCTGCAGGATTGCCCGTGAAAACTTCATTGGTAAAAGCATCTACCTGATATATCTTGATTTCCACTTTCTAATTTTAAATCAAAATTAGGCATTGGTGTCAAGTAATCAAATTTCTTTGGCGAGACTGAAATGAAAGAAAATACCCTTCTTTCCGTTAGGTCTATGGTCGATTCGAATTTGTCCACCTAATTTCTCGATAATAGTCTTTACCGTTGCCAGACCAATACCAGTGTCTTTCGGTCCAGTTCTTTGAAGTGTTTCGAACATTACGAATACTTTGCCCCAAAACTTTTCGGATATACCCGGGCCATTATCTTGAAAAGTGAAATAGTAGAAATCTTCATCCTCGTAAAACTCTATCCATATCTTAATGGGCTGCTCGCAGAATTTAATGGAGTTCTGAAAAAAATTCGTGAAGATTTGAGTAAAACTTGAGGCCGAATTTTTGATAATCGCATTACCGTTCTTGATAAATAGCTCGAATGGGGTAGTGGAACCTAAGTTTTTTACGATATCATTGATTTCCCTTTCAATATGAAAATCATCAAAGGCAATTTCGGAATTCGTTACATTGATATAATTGGTAATACCGCGAATTAAAGACTCCATAAAATGAACCCTATCACCAATGGTATCAAGCCAACTGGGTATTTCGGTACTTTCCAATAAAGAGGAATAGTCTTCTTTGATAAAACCTACCAACGAACTAATACCATGTAAGGGTGTCTTCATATCGTGGGCCAATCGATATGTAAAATGCTTTAGCTGGTTGTTCTTGAGGCTTAACTCTTGATTGATTATTTTTTGAATGGTATATTGTCTTCTCAATTCTAATTGAGCCATTACCTGATTGGCCAACGTAATCAAGGCTTCTTTCTGATTATCAGAGAAATCGTAACGGGGTTTTGTATCTACAACGCATAAAGTACCGATGGCCAGACCGTCTTTCGTACTTAATGGTGCACCCGCGTAAAATTTAACCTTAGGCCCGCCGATTACCATGGGGTTATCAAAAAAACGCTCATCTTCATCGGCATTGTTAACAATGAGAGGTTCATTGGGCCGATTGATGGCATGGGCGCAAAATGCTATGTCTCGGGGTGTTTCAGTGGCATCAATTCCGTAATGCGATTTGAACCATTGTCTTTCTGCATCTACCAACGACACAAGAGCCATTGGAGTGTTGCTTATATCGGCGGCAATTCGGGTAATGCCGTCATACTCTTTCTCTTCAAGGGTATCAAGTATATTAAAGCTATGAAGGGCTTTTAGGCGCTCTGCTTCATCAAAAGGAATTTCTGGTTTTTTCATCTACCAAAAGTTATGCTTTAGAATTCATTGAAAGATTGAACTTTCAAAGTGGATTTAATTCACTTATTACCTGAATTCTGTTAACGCAAACTTGGCTTTGATATTGTTAAAATTCCTAGTTAATTGTAAGAAAAGTATTAAAAAAATCTTTAGTGTCGGATATATTTTCTAGACCCAATATCCAACACGTCTCCGATAAATCCGAGAAGTCTAATCCGCCTTTTGTTATGGCTTCATTGTTATACCTGTTTTCTTTGCCATTATACCGATTACCTAGCTCAACGGCGTGTTGCCATAGGGTCAAAAGCTGTTTATCACCGATTTTCTCTTCCCAATCAGTAAATGATTCCGTACGAAAACCCGGTGTACCATTACCAACCGCATTACCATCGGCAATTTTATGGTACTTACAGTTTTTTTTGACATATGCCAAGTTCTCCTTGTTGGTTACCTCTTCGTTCCACTCGCTATGTTGAACAATATGAATTCGAATTTTAGCATCTAATTTTGGGTTCTCTTGCAATATCTTTTTTACCAGGGCAGCCGAAAAATCAGATTGACCTGCTTCCGCTATCCATATATTTCCGCCTTTGGCAAGAGTTTGTGAAGCTATGTTTTTTACCTTGATTACCGCTTGATCAAAATTGGCATGGGCATCCGTCCAATTACTTCCGAAGGCGAGCTCAAAAAGACTGTTGGGTGGTACGTATAAACCTTCCTGTTCCCCATAGGTGCCAGCCACGGCGTGGTGTTTAATATCTGAATATTGGGTTTGGCTGAGAAGCGATTTGAAAGCCGCTACCGTATGTAAATCATCTACATCGGTTTTGCAATCAAATTGGGCCAACAACAAGTCTTTACTAGGGTCGAGGCGGCCTGCCATTTCATATTGCCCGGTTATCGGAGATTTCGAAGAAGCCACCAAAATAAGGCTCCATCCTATAATCGATAAAGAACCCATTAATTTCATTGTGAAAAGATTTACTAAGTGTATGGTCTAAAGGCTAATTTTCTTCGGTATCAATATCTTCATCGTCATCATTTGATTCTGCCTCTCGGTTGAGACTATTCTCCATGATGTTCAATTTCTTCAATTTACCTTTCCAGGTTGCTAAAGATTCTTTGTGCCCGTTTACCCTTTTGACCACATCCTGTACGATTGGATTATCTTCACTCGAATCTGAAAAGAACTGAAGATTATTTTCTAATTGTCGTATGTCGCCTTTGATTTCTTCTATTTTTTTGCGAATAAAACTTCTCTCGTTCTGAATGGCGTTTACATTATCGGTTTCTGCCAATTCCTGTACTTTGTTACCGTACTTGAGAAGCTCGGCATCTTGGCGACTTATGTTCAACTTTCTAAAAATACCGTCTAGAATCTTATTGAACTTTTGGTCGATGTTTTTCTTTCTAAATGGTACGCGGCCATATGTTTTCCACTCGGCTATAAATTTCTTTAAAGCATCGATGTCTTTTGAATTATTACCGCTAAGCTTGAACTCTTTTAATTTGTCAAGGCAGGCCTCCTTTTTCTTTAGGTTATCTTCTTCCTCTTTAAAGTCTTTGTTCTTAAGCGCATGCAGCCTATCAAAATAATGGTTGCAGGCATTTTTAAACTCTTTCCAGATTTTATCGGAATACTTTCGCGGTACATGTCCGATTTTTTTCCAATCGCTCTGTATGCGCTTCATTTGCGGGGTAGTGCTATCCCAATCGTCACTATCTTTAAGGGATTCTGCCAAATTGAGAAGTTCTCTTTTCTTCTGAAGGTTATCTTGCTGCTCTTTTTTTAGGTTCTTATAATAAGAATTTTTGTTACGGTTAAAACTTCTAACCGTCTCTTTGAACTCAGACCAAGTTTTTTCATTCTTATTTCTAGGAACTTTGCCTGCCGTAAAAAACTGCTCTCTCAGTGCTTCTACCTTTTTTATTTGCTGCTGTAATCCTCTATGGTTATTAGCGGTATTACCGGCAACCTGCCTTATTTCAGATATAATTTCCTGTTTCTTTTCCCAGTTTTTTTCGTACTCAGAATCGAGCTGTTTGTAATAATCCTGTCTTCTTTGGTGCAATACTTTGGTAGCATTGCTAAAACGCTCCCAAATTTCTTCACGGTGCTCTTGGCCTACAGGCCCGACATCTTCTTTCCAGATTTTATGAAGTATCTGAAGCTCTCTAAAGACTTTGTTGAGGTCTGGTTCGGTAGCTAGCGCCTCGGCTTGCTGAACCAGTTTCTCTTTTTCGCCAAGATTGTGTTTAAAATCAAGATCGCGCAACTCACGGTTCAAATGCAGAAAATCATAGAAAATTTCTACATGGTGCTGATAGGTTCTCCAAACATCGTTGTAATTGGCTCTAGGTATGGGGCCGGCGTTTCGCCATTGTTCCTGTAAATCTTTAAAGGTTTTATAAGTCGAGTTCATGTCTTCTTCAACACTTACCAATCCTTTGAGTTCTTCAATGATTTCAAGCCTTTTGTTGAGATTAGACTTTAAGTCTTTTTCTAAGTTTTTATAGTATTGGTTGCGCTTTTCACGATAGTCTGAGTATACCTCGTTAAACTGCCTTTTCGTAACAGAGTTATAGCGAAAATCAACTTCGTTACCGCCACTGGCGACGAAATCTTCTTTTTTCTGCTCAATGAAATCTTGAAATTTAAGGTCAAATTCAGATTTAATGCCATCAACATGTTTTTTGATGGCCTGTACTTTCTCGTTTCTCACCAGTCGTTGTAACTCACCTACTAAGTTTTCCATCGACATAGAATGGTAGTCTAGAATAGGTATGGTGTGCCTGTGCTGGTTGTCGGTATCTTCGGCATCTTCGGCATTATTTTCATCGATTTCGCCCAGAACGTCGTCCTGATTATCTGCATTGTCATCTGGTTCGTCGCTCGATGATGTATCTGCAGATTCAACAACTTCGTTGTTTTCGCTTGCGGGTTGATCCGTCAATGTATCTTCAGTATCTACATCGTTTGAGTTGTTCCCCGAAGCTACACTATCATTTTCAATCTCAGATGCTTCAGTTTGGGAAACAGTTTCACCCTTCGGGTTCTCTGCCTCCGTTATGTTCTCTTGAAGTTTTTTATCTTCAGACATTATCGTTGTTGTTTGTTTGACCCTTACACACCTTGAAATATTTTTCGGTATGCATTCTCCTTCTCCAAAAATTCTTAGGGACTGAATGTAATCACATGATAAGATTAATGAATTGTGATTTTAAACATCAGCTCTATTTAATGGTAAGATACTAACAACCTTATAAAGTACAAAGGTTCTCACATTATTTTAAGAAACCACAGCAATCGGGTCGGGGCGTCAATTAAATTCACTCTTAGAAGCTAGTGAAGCCAGAAAATCTTGATTATATCAAAATAGATTCCGGTTGTTAAGAAATGACATTACATATTCCATATTTCCCAAGCCCTGTCAGCTTGCAATTCAAGCATTCTCAATCCATTACAGATTTGAGCACCTCTTGATTCACCCTCTTTAAGAAATGCGGTCTTATTAGGATTGTAAATCAGGTCAAAAAGTAAATGGTCTTTACCAATAAACTTATACGGTATATTAGGTTTAAATTCTATATTGGGATGCGTGCCAAGTGGGGTACAGTTGGTAATCAGCGTGTGCTCTTTAATCGTTTTTTCGTCAAGATCATTATAATTCAACTGATTCTCTAGAGGACTTCTTGAAACGATTTTAAACTCTATTTTTAGTTCTTTCAATACGTAGGCAATGGCCTTAGATGCGCCCCCAGTGCCTAGAATGAGAGCTTTGGTATGGTGAGCCTTTAAATGGGGTTCTAGTGATTTTTGAAAGCCATAGGCATCTGTATTGTGCCCTACAAGACCCGAAGGCGTAAATTGAATAGTGTTGACTGCACCAATTTCACTTGCCTGAGGACTTAGACTATCCAAAAATTCAATAACATCTTGTTTGTAGGGTATGGTTACGTTTAAACCCTTTAAATCCTTATTGTTTTTGAGCATATCAGGAAACTGATCAGCCTCTTGAAGGTCAAAATTCTCATACGAGTGATTTTCCAGTTGCAGGGTTTCGAACTTTTTCTTGAAATATCCTCTAGAAAAAGAGTAAGAAATATTTCTTCCGACAAGGCCAAACCTTTTTTTGCTATCAATCATTATTCTTTTTTCTGTTTTTTCCGTACCAATCCAAAGAAAGCAATATAACTACACCCACAATTACGAAAAAAAGGGCCCACCACGTTTCATAACTGCCCCAATCGGGCAGGTAACGTTCGTAGTTGACTATGATCTGTTTGCCGTTAGAATCTAAGATGGCATTTCCCTCACTGTCCGTTTTTATAATAGTTTTTTTCCATGGCCATACCACTCCTAAAGACCCCGTAATAAAACCAATAATTACCGCCGTGGTAATATGTTTAAAGTGCTTTAGAACATAACTCAACAAATGGGATAGGCTCACCAAACCAGTAGCTGAACCTACCGTGAAAACTGCCAATATAACTAAGGTATCTAGACGTTCACCATTATCGACGAAACTAAAATCACCTCTGAGTATTTCGGCAAAAGTGTCATACAATGCGTTGACCGAATCGACCAGCAACAATACATAATTTCCTAGAAGAATGAGGATAAAAGATCCTGAGAGCCCCGGCAGGGTCATACCCGAAACACTGATCATGCCACATAAAAAGATGAAAAATAGGTTGTCGTTCTCTTTTGCTGGACTCAGAAAACTAATGGAGATTCCTATAATAAGACCGATAATTCCCGAGGTTATCGTGGTTCGGTTCCAATGTTCAAAATCTTTTGAGATGTAATAAATAGACCCCAAAATCATTCCGAAGAAAGCAGCCCAAACGTACAGTTCTTTTTGTTCCAAAAAATAATCCAACAACTTCGAAATGCTGAAATAGCTGACCAGCATACCAAAAAGAAGTAGAGAAAGAAAAGGGCCGTTTACATACCGATAGAAACTTTTAAACCTACCATTGAAAAGTAGCTTAAAAGCCTTGGTATTGATTTTTTGAAGGGAATAGATAAACTCTTCGTAAAAGCCGGCCACAAAGGCTACAATGCCACCCGATACACCGGGAACCTTATTGGCAGCCCCCATGCACAGGCCTTTAATGACCAAAAAGAGCTTGTCTAAAAATGACCGGGGTTCGTACATGTAAGTGCTCTTATTTTTTTGCTGCGATGCGCTCTAAGATAAAAATAAGACCAAATCCGACCAACGCAGCAACTATTGCAATTACTAATTGGTTGTCGCCTGCAAAATTGAATGGTGAAACGTTCTCGTCGATGGTAATTATTTTTTCGCCAATTGTACGGGTTTCCAAAACGCGTTTCCAAGGCCAAATTTTGTTCAGAGAACCGATAATAAAGCCGGTCAATAGCGCCAAGGTCAAATTTTTGTAATGGGTAAACATCCATTTCAAAAGACGTGCAAAACTCAAAATACCAAAGATAGCGCCAGCTCCGACCACTGCTATTATCTTGAAATCCATATTGTGCAGGGCGTCGATAATGGTTTTGTAAGAACCGAGTAGAACTAATATAAACGCCCCTGAAATTCCGGGTAAAATCATGGCACAGATGGCAAGTGCGCCCGAAAGAAACAAAAACGGGAGACTGTCTACACTACCTGAAGGGGGCAGAGTAGTAATGTAGTAGGCGGTTGCGGCACCTATAATCAAGGCGATTACTGTGGCCACGTTCCATTTCTTTACCTCTTTACCTACCAATAAAATACTGGCGATGACCAAACCAAAAAAGAATGACCAAATAAGAATAGGCTTGTTCTCAAGAAGCCAACTCACCAATTTAGCCAATGACAGAACACTGATGCCTATTCCGATAAAAAGGGCAACTAGAAAATTACCGTTCAGCTGTTGCCATGCAGACTTGAAGCCGTTTTCTTTCAACGTTTTGATCAATGATAGGTTTACATTGTTTATTGAAGTAATCAACTCTTCATAAATACCGGAAATAAACGCAATTGTACCACCTGAAACACCAGGCACAACGTCGGCAGCACCCATGGCCATGCCTTTTAATGTGACTAAAAAGTATTGAAATAAGTTTCTGTTCTCCATTGAAATTAATTGAGCGAAAACAAAAATAACCTTTTTAAAATGGTATCGTGATTAAAATAAGGCAAAGCGTGCCGGTCGAAACCAAGGTAGAAAATTGAACCACAGATAATCAAATCTGATATTAACCTCGAAAAGAGAGATTTACCTTAGCGATTTCTCGATTTTGGCCACGATACCACGCAACCAGTCGGTGGCCGCATATTGTGGATATTCTTGTTTGAATGCATCTAGTTTTTTAAAATCTAGATTTAATGCATCAATTAAACAAATTCGAGCATTGATGGTATCGTTCATGTCAAGGTAGCATCCCGCTGTTTTATACTTTAGTTCAGCGTTATCCGGATAGAATTCTTGTCCCTGTGATAATACATGAATGGCCCCTGGTAAATCATCATTTCTTTTAATGACCTCTGCCCAATCGAGCCATGTGCCCAATTCATAATTGCCAAGGTCTACGGCCTGCTTATAAGAAAAATCGGCTTGATCGTAGCGCTCAAGAGCAAAATTGATCATGGCACATTTTTTCCAATATTGCGGATTTTCACCATCGATATTCAAGGCCTTATTCACATAGAATAGTGCCTTTTTGTAGTTTTTACGTCTATAGTAGAAATCGGTAATCGCCAACCAACCCTTATCTAGAAGAGGGTCTTCATGTACCGTGTGATAATAGTAGTACTTGGCCATTTCATCGTTCTCCAATCGCTCATAGCATTTACCAATTCTTAGGTAGGCATGAGAGGTCGGGTCTTCCATTTGAATGGTTGTCTCGTAGTTCTCTATAGCCTCATTGTACTTGCCCAGTTTTTCAAGAACCTTTCCCTTTTCAAAATAGGCGCCGATAAAAGTGTCATCGGAAATGATAGCAAAATCAAAGGCGGTCAATGCCTCCGAAAGCATATTTTTGGCAATGTATTGCTTACCCAATTGATGCCAAGCGACCTCGCAATACGGATTGCGCTCTAAATAGTCGTTCAGATAAACAATGGCACCATCATGATCTTCTAAAAACTCAAAGCAGTAGATTACATTGTAAAGCGATGAATAATCTTGCTCATCGAAATCTACACAGCGCATAAAACTCTCTTTGGCCAGCTTGTAATCGTCCATAAAGAGATACTCCATTCCTAAAAGGGAATAAATATCAAAGCTATTATCGGTAAGGTCTAGAGCTTTGTTCAGAAACTCGACAGCGGCCTCATGATTGTCTTTTTTAGAGAAAATATTGGCCCGCTGAATAAAGATTTCTTCATTGCTGCTATCCAGTAATTGAAGCTCATCGAGATACTGCTCGGCTTGGTCGAGATGGTTCTCAAAAACAAGAACCTCTACATCGAGTAGCTTTAGTTCAATGGAACCCGGGTGCTGTTGAAGCCCAATTCTAATTGCTTTTTTGGCCAAGGTAATCTTGCCGTTGTTCAGATAGTGATGGATGATATCCTCAAAATCTTCGGCATCGAAGAAATAAACATCGTCAGTCTTGAGCATTGATTCAAACTTGGCGATGGATTGGTCTGGCCTTTCGTTAGATTCTAACGCCATAAGAACGTTTTGGTTAAACTATGGAATTAAAAGTAACCTTTTGAAAGGCACTTTTTTTTCCGTTGGAGCCTATATTATTAACAAATTAGTTAACAGCTTATTGCTCATATGCATTTAAAACTTCAAGTATTGTGCCACATCCGATTTCTATTTCATGTTCTGACATGGTCAGGGGTGGCGAGATTCGTAAGGCCCTCGGTTCGAACTGTAACCAAAAGAGAATCAGTCCCTTTTGGGCGCATGTCAAAATTACATGGTTAGCCAATTCAGCCGATTTTAGTATGGGGGCAAGCATCAATCCAGTACCTCTAATTTCCTCAATAAGAGGGTGTCGAAGGTACCTTCGAAACAAGGCCTCTTTCTTTGAGATTTGTTTCATAATATCTGATTGAACCAATTTTTTTAAGGTGGCCAACGAAGCCGCAGCAATTACAGGGTTTCCACCAAAGGTGGTAATATGACCTAATTTTGGGCTATGTTGTAAATGGGCCATTAGGGCATTGGAGGCAACAAAAGCACCTACTGGAAGACCTGAAGCCATGCCTTTACCGATAACCAGAATATCAGGAACAATATTATAGTGTTCAAAAGCAAACAATTTACCTGTTCTGCCGAAACCTGGTTGAATCTCATCAAGAATCAGTAGTGTACCCGTCTCATCACATCGCTTACGAACTTCTTGGAGGTAATTTTTCTCCGGAAGAATAAATCCGGCCCCTCCTTGAATAGTCTCTAAAATTACGGCCGCTGTTTGGTGGGTTATATTCTCTACATCATCAACAGAATTAAACCTGATGAAGTGCACATCGGGAAGCAAGGGTCTAAAAGGTCCTTTTCTTTCTTTATTGCCTAATACGCTCAAACTGCCCATGGTGTTGCCATGGTAGGCATTTTTGGCGGCTATCAACTGGCTTCTTCCTGTAGCCCTTCTCGCCAATTTTAAAGCGCCTTCGACTGCTTCGGTGCCCGAATTGACCAAATAGGTAGTATCCAGGCCTGCTGGTAGAACCGAGGCCAATAATTTAGTGTATTCAACTGCGGGTGCTTGGGCATATTCGCCATACACCATCACGTGCATGTATTTTTCCGTCTGGTCTTTAATGGCAGAAACCACTTCGGGGTGGCAATGGCCTAAAGTACACGCAGAAACCCCTGCTACAAAATCAAGATGGGCTTTACCGCCGGTGTCATAGATATAACTGCCTTCAGCCTTTTCCACCTCCATTGCCAGAGGGTGAGGAGAGGTTTGGGCCTGATATTTTAAGAAATCATCTGTCATGGCCGCTAATTTTCTAATGAATTATTGGAATTGGTTCGGGTCGGAGGTAACCTTAATTTGTTTTGGTCTGTCGGAAACCTTGGTATTGATAGGAACGTTTTTGGTCGGAGGGATGCCATTTACGGGGTCGTTCGAATTTTGATCACGTTCGGCCTCCAATGCATCAATATCGATTGGGTTGTCGAGACCATTGATAACGACCAGCTCTAAATTATTGTCGTCCTCATCAAAAATATCTTCCATTTTTAATATTCTCTCATCTCCCCGCCAAACAAAGCCTTTTAGTTTTCTACTTTCAAAAGGAAGCTCTTTGTCTGGAAATATATCACCATCAGGATCGGTATAAAAGGTAAGGTCTTCCACATCGTTATTGGCCATCGTAATTCGAATTTTACTACAAATCGTTTTATCGATACCAATGAGCTCGTCATCATCATTGTACATGTAATAGATGACTTCTGTGTTCTTTATGAGGTCAATAATTTTCAATTCGTTATCGATGAATTTACCAAAAAGATCTTTGCCCTTTGCCTGATTGTAACCTGTTTTACTGATACTATCAAGCGATACGATGAAGGCATTGTTGATTACCTTTAAAGAATCGAGTTTTTCGGTTTTCAAGTTTGATATCAAATGAATACTATCACCGGTCATTTGGTTTTCGCCATTCCATAGTACCGGATTTCTTATTAGTTGGGTAATTCCGGTTTTTTCGGAGAAGTGAAGGGAGTCACATTTGCCGCTCAAATCGGTTTTATAGAATTTGGCATTATGAAAAGCGCGTGAAATTCTATTTTTTGGCTTTCCGGTAACCATTAAGGTATCGCCGTGCATATAAAGGGAATCTTGCTCTACCAAACTTATAGAGACAGCTCTTTTCGTGGCGAAAACGGAGTCTTTTGCCTTATAAATTTCTGCATAATGCGCTTTTATAACACCGTCGTTTACCGTATCGGTCACCACTATATTATTAGTCGCGGAAGCAAATTCGGTCGCTTTGTCAAAAAAGACACTATCACCTTCGATTATTCTATTGTTGTAGTCGATTCTGGTGTTTTTAATTCCGTAACCACTCTCTATTTTAGTGTCGTAAAAACCTCGTTCACAGTAAATTTTATAGCTTTCCCCTGTGATAGTCGAAGCACCGTACATGTAGGCGTTCTTTGAGGTCGTGTAGTAATCTAAGCGTTCAGAATCTAAGGTATATTGCGGATTTTGGATATGTACACTATCTAGAAACTGATATTTCTTCAGTTCCATAAAATAGCGCCCTATTTCACTGGTGAGTGTGTTGGTCGAATCTACAATCGTACCCGAACTGTTATAATACGATTCTTGATTCTCTCTATCAAAATAAAGGGTGTCTGTACGAAGCGTCATTTGACCTGTCTGCTGATCAGCTCTTAGAAGAACATCTTCGTAGGCTTTTGCCAATTTGGTCTCGCCATCGTAATTTATTTTTCCACTAGTAAGTTCGATGGAGTCTCCTTGTTGCAAGCGAACGTTTCCTAGAGCCCTAAGCCTATTTTCCTTTTGATAGTAAATGGCTATGTCGCACCAGAGATCAGCCCCTTGGTGCTCAAACTGAACTTGTCGGGTATCTTTACTGAAAATCGAAGCACCCGGAAACTGCGCCTCGTTCTTCGTAAAGTTGGCCCCGTAGACGATATTGATCTGCTTGTTTTGAACGGTGTCAGCACTTTGGTTTTGCCCCTGTGCATAACAAATGGTAGAACACGCTAGGAAAATTAGAATGCGGGAAATTAGATTCAATTCCTATTAGATTTTGTCCAAAAATAGTCTTTTTGTGGTCTATGGAATAGAGTTTAGCAAAGATTTAGCAAGTACCTATAGCAGTCTAGGCACCTAAACCTTCTTTGCTAAACCCAAGATTATCTTAAAATCGTTTGAGTACGGTCAGGACCGACCGATACGATCTTTATAGGCACTTCAAGCTCTTTTTCTAAAAATTCTATATAAGCAGCAAGCTCTTTTGGCAGCTCGTCGGCTTTCGACATTTTAGTTAAATCTTCTTTCCAACCCTTCATCTCGCTGTAAATCGGGGTAACGTTTTCGGCTTCAATATTGTATGGTAGGTGAGTGATTTTTTCACCTTTATAGTTGTATGCCGTACATATTTTAATGGTTTCGAATCCGCTAAGAACATCAGCCTTCATCATCATAAGCTCTGTAACACCGTTAACTTGAACGGCATATTTCAAAGCTACAATATCAAGCCAGCCACAGCGTCTTGGTCTACCCGTAGTAGCGCCAAACTCGTTGCCGACTCTTCCCATGGTTTCACCATCTTCGTCGAATAACTCGGTAGGAAACGGTCCGCTACCCACACGTGTTGTATATGCTTTAAAGATACCTTTCACCTCACCGATTTGGTTCGGTGCAACGCCTAAACCAGTACAAGCACCAGCGGCGGTGGTATTACTGGAAGTTACGAAAGGGTAGGTGCCAAAATCGATATCAAGAAGTGATCCTTGCGCGCCTTCGGCCAAAATTTTCTTACCTGACCTTTGAGCCTGAAACAGATATTCTTCACTATCGATAAAGGTGAGTTTTTTTAGTGCTTCTACTGATTTGAAGAATTCGTTTTCCAACTCGGCCAAGTCATATTCTATATCAACATTGTAGTAGTCGATCATAGCTTCGTGCTTGTCGGCAAGGGCACGGTATTTTTCTTTCCAATCGCTCATCTCAAGATCACCTATTCTCATGCCGTTACGACCTGTTTTATCCATATAGGTGGGGCCGATACCCTTAAGGGTCGAGCCTATTTTGGCCTTACCTTTAGAAGTTTCAGAAGCAGCATCGAGCAAACGATGGGTAGGTAAAATTAAATGTGCCTTACGGGAAATGAGCAATTTCGATTTTATATCGATTTTAAACTGCTCAAGGGCTTCTAACTCTTTTTTGAAAATAACAGGATCTATTACCACCCCATTGCCAACTATATTAATGGCATTTTTGTGAAATATACCTGAAGGAATGGTATGAAGTACGTGTTTAATGCCATCAAATTCCAAGGTGTGCCCAGCATTCGGACCTCCTTGAAATCTGGCAATTATATCATAGTTTTTGGTCAGTACATCGACGATTTTTCCTTTTCCTTCGTCTCCCCACTGTAATCCTAACAATAAATCTACTGCCATTTAAAATTTTCGCTTAGCTGTTGGTGTTTTCGTTTTTATTTCTGGTGCCATAGAAATAAAGAGAGTGGTTACTGATCTTGATATCAAAAACCTCTTCTATGGTCTTTTTTATAGATTGAATACGAGGGTCGCAGAATTCTACGACCTCACCTGTATCGGTAAGTATTACGTGATCGTGTTGGCGGTCGAAATATGACTTTTCGTATTGTGCCTGGCTCTTACCAAATTGGTGCTTGCGAACAAGTTTGCATTCTAAAAGCAATTCAATGGTATTGTATAGGGTTGCCCGGCTTACCCTATAGTTCTTATTTTTCATGTTAATGTAAAGCGATTCTATATCGAAATGCTCTTCACTATCATATATTTCCTGTAAAATAGCGTAACGCTCGGGTGTTTTTCGATGCCCGTTATCCTCTAGAAAGGTGGTAAATACGTTTTTGACTATTTCTTGGTTTTTATTTTCTGCCATAACAAGAGTACGTACTACAATTTGCAAATGTACAGTTATATTTTAATTCAAATCTACAAACGGGTTACTTTATCTATTCCGTTGATGCGCTTGAGGTTTTCAATCAACTTTTTGAGAATGCCGTTATTCTTTACCACTACAGTGATACGGCCTGTGAAGGTGCCACCATCGGTACTGAAATTTAAATTGCGCATGTTTACATGCATATCGTCTGAAATGACTTCGGTTATCTCATTTACGAGACCAAGATTGTCGATACCTGTAAGTTTGATTTCACTCTGAAATTCTTCTTGTGTAGAGTCGATCCACTTGGCAGTGATGATACGATACGCATAATTCGATTGTAATTGTATCGCGTTGGGGCAGGCTTTTTTATGCACTTTTATGCCTTCGTTAACGGTCACAAAACCAAATACTTCATCACCTGGAATGGGGTTGCAACATTTAGAAAGGGTATACTCGAGTTTTTCCTCTTCCTTACCAAAAACCAGTACATCGAACTTTGAAGTGATTTCTTCTCTATCAATGCTTTCAGGAACAGGGGTTCTTCGAATTTTATTCTTAAAGAAGCTGATAAAAGCATTACTGTAAGACGACACAAAATCTTTGATCATTTGATTGTCGATAGCCCCAATACCGACTCTGTAAAAAAGATCTAAGCTGGTTTTTAGCTTAAAGTAGATGACCATTTTGTTGATGGAGTCTTCGTTCAACGTAACTTTTTGCGAACGTAGCTTTCGGCGCAAAATTTCTTTTCCTTCATCTGCGACAACCTTTTTCTCTTCCCTTAATGAAGATTTGATTTTTGCCCTTGCACGGGCGGTAGTGGCATAATCAAGCCAGTTTTGATTCGGTTTTGCTTGGTCGGAAGTGATAATCTCAACCTGATCCCCACTGTGTAATGTGGTGTTTAAAGGAACCAATTTGCCGTTTACCTTGGCACCTCTGGTGCGCATACCCACCTCGGTGTGAATATGAAAGGCAAAGTCTAGTGGAGTGGCCCCTTTGGGAAGCGATTTCAAATCTCCTTTAGGGGTGAAGACGAAAATTTCTTTGGAATATAGGTTCAATTTGAACTCTTCAACAAAATCTACGGCATTCGAATTGGCGTTTTCCAAAGCTTCTTGAAGTCTGTTGAGCCACATCTCAATGCCTTGTTCTTTTTGTTCACCATGCTTGTACTTGAAGTGAGCCGCATACCCCTTTTCTGCAATTTCATGCATACGCTCACTTCGAATCTGAACTTCTACCCATCTACCTTTTGGGCCCATAACGGTAATGTGCAGGGCTTCATAGCCGGTCGATTTGGGGGAGGATATCCAGTCGCGTAATCGAACTGGGTTAGGGGTGAAATGGTCGGTTACTATAGAATAAATTTTCCAGGCCAAGAACTTTTCGTTCTGCCTGTCCGACTTATAAATAATTCTAATAGCGAACTTATCGTAAATTTCGTCAAAAGACACATTTTGGGCCTTCATCTTTCTTCTGATAGAGAAGATAGATTTCATCCTGCCTTTAATGTAATAATTGAGTCCTTCTTCTTTTAAAGATTTGTCTATAGTGGCCGAGAAGGCATCAATGTAGGCTTGTTGCTCTTCTTTAGAATCTTCAATTTTTTCCTTAATGTCTCTGTAGACTTCCGGCTCAGTATACTTGAGACTTAAATCTTCGAGGTCGGTTTTAATATTGTAAAGCCCGATTCTATGGGCTAGTGGAGCATATATATACAAAGTTTCCGATGCCATTTGAACTTGCTTGTGCTCGGGCATCGAATCCATAGTAAGCATATTATGGTATCGATCGGCAATCTTGATTAAAATTACCCTGACGTCATCATGAAGGGTGAGCAACATTTTGCGAAAGTTTTCCGCTTGCTGTGAGGTGCTCATATCCTTTTTCAGGTGGGCAATCTTAGTAAGTCCGTCAACAATGCGGGCAATGGTTTCTCCGAACATGCGCTCCATGTCGTCAAGAGTATATTCTGAATCTTCCACCACGTCGTGAAGAAGAGCCGAGGCAATAGCCACCGCATCAAGACCGATTTCAGAGGCAACTATCTTGGCAACTGCTATAGGATGAAATACATAGGCTTCTCCTGATTTTCTTCGCTGATCCTTATGGGCATCCAATGCTACCTCAAAAGCTGAGCGAATAAGGGTCTTGTCATCATCGGTAAGATGTTGATAGCTTATGCGAAGCAATTCTTTGTATTGCTTTGCAATTTCTTTGTTTTCTAGTTCTAAAGCTGCCTCCGTCATATAAAATAAAAATAGGATAATCTATATAGTTACACAACAAAAATTATGCCCTTGAATCGGCCGAAACACTTATCAAACGTTATAGTTCGGTGATTTTAGTAAGTCTTGTGAGAAAGTATTTTTAAAACCTTATTTCTTGAGATTGGCAATACGCTTGCTTAAAGGCGGATGCGAATAATGCATAAATACATATGCCGGGTGCGGGGTAAGGTTGCTCAGGCTGTTTTTCGATAGTTTCTTTAGAGAACTGATCAATGGCAGAGCGGCATATGTAGATTTAGCATAATCATCTGCCTGGTATTCAAACTTTCTGGACAGGTGATTCATAATGAGTCCTGTAATTTCAGAAATCGGACTGTACAAAATGGCAAACCCAATTAATGCTGCATGAAAACTTGGGTTGGTAACACCTATGGCATAAGAAACCTCAGGGTTATTGATAAACAAAGAGAGAATGAATAAGGTAGCCGCCGTTAATACCAGCGAAGCGGTAAGGTTAAAAATGATATGGTTTTTCTTGTAATGCCCTACCTCATGTGCAAGTACGGCTACAATCTCCTCTTCTTCTAAATCGTTGATTAGGGTGTCGTACAAGGTTACTCGCTTCTCCCTTCCGAAACCAGAGAAATAAGCATTGGCCTTGGTTGACCGTTTAGAGCCATCTATAACAAAGATATTTTGCAGCTCAAAACCGACATTTTGCGCAAAACCTTCAATTTTATTTTTTAGGCTGCCTTGTTCCAAGGGCGTTTGTTTGTTGAAAATAGGTACAATCAACTTGCTATAGAACAAGTTCATAAAAATGGTGAAAGTGGCTACAATAGCCCAGGCATAAATCCAGAAATTAGGGCCTGCCAACTCGAAAAATAGAATGATAGAGGCTAAAATACCACCACCAAATAGTGCCAGCATCAACCATCCTTTCAGCTTATCAAAGAAGAAAAGTTTTTTAGATGTTTTATTGAACCCGAAACGTTCTTCGATTATAAAGGTTGAATAATACGAAAATGGCAAGGTAATGAGGTCATTTCCGATCATAATAATGCCGAAGAATAGCAAGGCCATGAAAATGGGCTCTTCTGTAATGCTTCGAACATATTGATCGACCATTTCAAATCCGCCGAAACTAAGAAAACCTAAGGTGAGCAGTAACGAAAAACTAGAAGTGAACAAGCCGAACTTATAATTGGTCTTTTTATAGTCTTGAGATTTCAAATATTCTTTCTCGTCAAAGACATCACCCAAATCATCAGGTATGGGGTCGCTGTAATGACGGGCATTTAGATAGTCTAGCGTAGTCTCAAGAACAAACTGAAACACCAGTATGGCAATAATGACGTAGAATAGTATATTCACTTTCTGATGTTTTGCGGTTTGGTTCTTTTAAGGGGTCAAGACTTTAGAGTTTTGCCTTGACAGATTTTTATAACGACTTTTTAGTCCGTTTCGTTTAAAAACCTCGTTGTCTTTTCGCTTCAAAGATAAGAATACCTGCCGATACAGACACATTCATTGAGTCTATTTCGCCTTGCATGGGTATGATTATGTTTTGACTGGAGTTTTCTAACCATTCTGTCGATAGTCCGGTAGCTTCTGTGCCGACCACGATCGCAGCAGATTTCGTAAAGTCGGCTGTTGAATAGTTGATGGATGCAGTTAAAGCCGCGCAGTAAATATCTATTTTCTTCTGTTTTAAAAAATCGATTATTTCGGTGGTAGACCCCATGGCAATTTGATTGGAAAAAACACAACCCACACTTGAGCGAATAATATTAGGATTATAAATGTCGGTCTTAGGGTTGGCAATGATTACCCCGTCTAAATTGGCTGCGTCGGCAGTTCGTAATAGAGCCCCTATATTTCCTGGTTTTTCAGGGGCTTCGGCTACCAAGATAAGTGGGTTTTCATTCTTTATCGAAAAACCTTCAAGGGTGTGGTTCTTGTGTCTCACTAAAGCGATAATTCCTTCGGTTGTTTCCCGATATGCTATTTTTTTATAGACCTCCTCGCTCACAGAAATAAGGCTAGGTGGGTGCTGAGAAACAGAGGTCAGTTCTTTTAATTCTATTTCACCTAATAGCTCTGGCCGATAGAATAAAGTGTCGATTTGGTAATCAGATTTGAGCGCAAGCTGTATTTCGCGCTTTCCCTCCATTATAAAAAAACCACTTTTTTTTCTTTCCCTAGATTTCTCACGTAGCAGAACTGCCTTTTTCACCAAGGCATTACCAACACTTGTTATTTCTTTATGATTTTGCACGAGGCAAATGTAAATAAAAGCTTGTACGAACGACTATAAGCTATAACCTAAAACTTGCTTATGACCCGTTACTATTCTGTGATTATTATTGTCGTGTTTCTAATTAGTTGTAAAGAAGCACCTTCAAAAACTGCTAAATCGAACGATTTGCCAATTGAAGTTGAAGGAGTAATTCTATCTGAATTTCCTACAGATTTTATTTCAGTACTTGAAGCACATGGTTCTTTAAAAGCATGGAAAAAGCAAAGAACCCTAACGTTTGAGATAGAAAAGGGAGAAATTACCGAAACACATACCATTGATTTAAAAACACGTCAAGATGTTGTTGCTGCCGATAAATTTTCCTTAGGTTTTGATGGAAAAGAGATTTGGCTTGAAGATGAAAACAATGATTATAAGGGTAACGCAGCGGTGTACCATAATTTGATGTTTTATTTTTATGCCATGCCATTTGTGTTTGCCGACCCGGGAATCAACTACGAAGTTGCTGAGCCTTTGTTGTATGAAGGTAAGGAGTACCCAGGTATTCATATAAGTTACGATGATGGGGTAGGGGCCTCTTCAAAAGATGATTACTATTTACATTACGATCCTGAAACTTTCAAGATGAAGTGGTTGGGGTATACGTTCACTTACGGAAGTAATGAAAAATCAAAAGATGTAAAATGGATTCATTATAACGATTGGGTTGAAATTGAGGGGTTGCTGCTTCCTAAGACCATAACCTGGCACGATTATGAAGATAGAACTATAAAAGGGGCAAGAGACCCATTGACTTTTCATAAAATTGGTTTGGCAGAAAGCCCTAAAATACCTACTTTCTACGAAAAGCCTGAAAATGCCAAAGTCGTCTTAAAGCCCTAGTAAATCGCATTTTTTTAAGTAATTTGTACTTTTAAACAAGAATGTATTATGGAGGTACTGTTATTTGGTATTGCCAAAGATATTGTAGGCAGTTCCAGTTACAGATTTAATGATAAAGAACCGAAACCGTTGACGGTTAAAGAGCTTAAGGGTAAAATGCGGCAGGCTTTTCCTGAGCTTGGCAAATTGTCATCTTTGGCTGTGGCAGTCAATAGTGAGTATGCCGAGGACCATACTTCTGTGGTGAGCGGTGATGAAATTGCTTTGATACCTCCTGTAAGTGGCGGCTAATGAATCATATTAAAAAAATAGAAATTGTCGATCAAATAGATGTATCGCAGGTCTATGACGAACTATCGCACGCCAATAGTGGCGGTGTCTGTGTTTTTGTTGGCTCAGTGAGAGAGTTTACCCAAAACGAACAAGTGGTGGCCTTAGAATTTGAGACTTATAAGGCAATGGCCTTGAAAGAAATGGCCAAAATTGCCGATGAAGCTTGTGAAAAGTGGCAATTGAACAAAGTGGTCATACGACATGCCGTTGGAAGAAAAGAAGTTCAAGAGCCGGTAGTGGTCGTTGGGGCTTCATCGGGTCATCGAGATGGTTGTTTTGAAGCCTGTCGATTTTTAATCGATACATTGAAGGATACCGTGCCGATTTGGAAGAAAGAAATCTTCAAGAATAAAGAGGTTTGGGTATCTTCAACCCCGTAATTGGAAACAAAAATATATAGCCAGAATAACTTTATGCTCGTAGACAATCACAATAGAAGAATAAATTATGTAAGACTAGCGGTTACCGACCGTTGTAATCTTCGTTGTAACTACTGTATGCCGGCTGAGGGAATCAACTTTGCCAAGAGCGATAAGTTGTTTACCATAGATGAGTTGGGTAGGTTGAGTGAATTGCTAGTATCTCAAGGTGTCGATAAAATAAGAATTACAGGTGGTGAACCATTTGTGAGGAAAGATTTGATGGTCTTATTTCGAAAATTGGCATCTCTCAAAGGGCTAAACGAGATTTCCGTTACTACCAATGCCACCCTCATTGGTCCTTATATTGATGAACTAAGTGAGTTGGGCATAAAAAACGTGAATGTTAGTATGGATGCCATTAACCGCGAAACATTTGAAAAAATTACCAGGCGTAATCAGTATGATGTTGTCTATGAGAATCTGATACGACTGATTTCAGAAGGTTTCAAGGTGAGAATCAATTTTATTGCTTTAGAAGGACAGAATACCGAGGACATTCTACCGATGTTGGAGCTGACAAAGCATTACGATGTTTCCGTACGTTTTTTAGAAGAAATGCCGTTTAATGGGGGATCCAAGAAGTTTCAAACTATAAAGTGGGACTATAAGACCATTTTGCAGCACATAAAAAATCAATATCCCGATTTTTATAAGCTTGAATCACCCGATACGTCTACATCTATTAATTATAAAATACCTGGTTTCAAAGGTTCGTTCGGTGTTATACCGTCGTTCAGCAGAACCTTTTGTGGTTCTTGCAACAGACTTCGAATATCGGCGACCGGCGATGTCATTACTTGCCTTTACGCAAAGCCGAGCATGAATATTCGCAATATTTTTCGACAAGAAAAATCGGACCAAAAAGTGAAACAAAAAATTCTAGAAGCCATCAGTAATAGGGCAAAAACCGGCTTTGAAGCACAACAGAAGTACCAAGGTATTTTTGAAAATAGTATGACTTCAATAGGGGGCTAATAAAAGTCTTGAAGTTTAATTACAATAAAATTTTAAATGAGTAACCTTTCGCATATCGATGAAGCCGGAAATGCCAGTATGGTCGATGTTTCAGATAAAAAAATAACTTCACGAACGGCAATTGCTTCGGGTAAAGTTTCTTTTCCTAAATCGGTGTTCGAAACATTGGCAGGGCAAGATTTTTTAGGAAAAAAAGGTAGCATCATACAAACAGCGGTAATAGCAGGTATACAGGCCGTAAAAAAAACATCAGAACTCATTCCGTTGTGCCATCAATTAAGTTTGTCAAAAGTGCACATTGAAATCGTGCCATTTGAAAACAGCTCTTTAAAGATTACTTGTACGGTGAAGTGTAACGAGAAGACAGGGGTCGAGATGGAAGCATTGACGGGGGTTTCGGTTAGTGCGCTAACCATTTATGACATGTGTAAGGCACTTTCGCACGACATTGTGATTTCCGATATACAATTGAACGAAAAAACAGGAGGTAAGAGTGATTATAGGTCCTAAGATATATGGTTTGGTATTGGCCGGTGGCAAAAGTACTCGAATGGGTAAGGATAAAGGTTTGATTACCTACCATGGCATGCCACAAAGAGAATATTTATATCATCTTTTAAGTAGGGTCTGCGAGCGCACATATTTGAGCCTTCGTAACGATCAAGTTGGCGATGTCTCTGATGAATTCGATATAATTGTTGATAAAGACGAATTTAAGGGCCCTTTTAACGGTTTGCTTTCGGCCCACGAAGAGAATGAAGAAGTGGCTTGGTTGGTTTTGGCCTGCGATTTACCGTTGATTGATCTTCAGTCGTTACAAGAATTGATTTCCGGCAGAGACCCAAATGAGGTGGCGACGACTTTTGCCCATCATGAAAATCCGCTGCCAGAGCCCATGTGTGCTATATGGGAACCTACTGCCCTTAAGCAAGTGGCATCTTATTTAAATGAAGGAAACGGAACATGCCCAAGAAAATTCTTGATAAGAAAAAATGCCAAACTTATTATTCCTCGAGATGAGAATGTGTTGATGAATGCGAACTCCGAAGAAGATTATAAAGAAGCTTTGGTCAAATTATCTATTGAATGATGGAACGTTACGAGCGGCAGATAAAATTGGCTGAATTCGGAAACGAAGGCCAAGAGAAATTAAAATCTTCAAAAGTTTTGGTCATAGGAGCAGGTGGTTTGGGTGTTCCTGTTCTTACCTACCTTAATGCGATGGGTGTTGGCACGTTAGGAATAGTTGATTCAGATTCCGTTTCTTTAAGCAATCTTCATAGGCAGGTATTATTCGATGAAAGTGATGTAAATAGGCTTAAAGTAATTGTAGCTGCCCAAAAGTTACGTAAACAGAATTCCGATACGAATATTATCGAGCATCTTTCTTTTATCAATCGTGATAATGCTTTAGAGCTTATTTCGGCATATGATTTAATCATAGATGCCAGTGATAATTTTCCAACTAGATATTTGGTTAACGATGCCTGTGTTATACTTGATAAACCATTTATATATGGGGCTCTTCACGGTTTCGAGGGGCAAGTAAGCGTTTTTAACTATTTAAACGGACCCACCTATCGATGCCTTTACCCCAAAATGCCAAAGGCCGATGAGGTGCCTGATTGTAATGAGCACGGAGTACTAGGCATATTGCCTGGTATTATAGGCAGTTTTCAGGCACTTGAGGCTGTAAAAGTGCTTACAGGTATAGGGGAAGTATTGTCCGGTAAATTACTGCTTTTCGATGCGCTTTCCCAAAACACCCAGAAAATTAAATTTAAGTTGAGGGCAGAAAATAAATTGATTTCAGAATTAAAGGGAAGTTATGACTTTGATTGTGAAATCGGTTTACGGGAAATTTCTGGAGAAGATTTTATTATTAAAACCCTTGATAATGATTTACAATTGATTGATGTTAGAACTAAAAAGGAATTTGAGCGTAACCATCTTCAAATGGCCAAAAACGTACCTCTTGGTGAAATTGAAGGCCGCATAAATAAGATTGATTCGAACCGCCCCGTTTATGTTATCTGTCAATCCGGCATACGGAGCAAAAAGGCGATTTCGAAACTTAGCGGAATTCTGCCCAATACAGAATTTATAAACGTTGATGGAGGTATGAATCAAATTCCGCAGCATGCTTCTTAGTACAGAAGAGTTAATACTTATATGTTTAGGTTTTTTTGTGGTGGCCACCCTTTATTCTTCGGTAGGTTTTGGTGGAGGTTCTAGCTATTTGGCCTTATTGACTCTTTTTTTATCCGGCTTTTTTGCCATTCGCTCTATAGCATTGGTCTGTAATTTGGTGGTGGTTTCAGGCAGCACTTATCTTTATTTCAAGAATGGTCATGCTCGGTTGAAAGATTTTCTGCCTTTTATCATAACCAGCGTACCCATGGCCTTTATCGGCGCCTCTTTTAGATTGCAAGAGCATTTGTTTTTTATTCTTTTGGGTAGTTCTTTGGTCGTTTCTGCAGTTTTTCTTGCCGGACAGACATTTAAACAGCTTGGAAAAGATGAGCGTTTGCAAACATATCCTAGTTACATGAGTTATTTGTTAGGAGGGGCGATAGGCCTTCTTTCAGGGCTTGTCGGTATTGGTGGCGGAATCTTTTTAGCTCCTATACTGAATCATTTACGTTGGGATAAATCCATAAAAATAGCCGCTCTAGCAAGCTTTTTTATTCTGGTAAACTCAATATCGGGTCTGGCAGGGCTTGTTCAGGGAGAAATGCTAAATTTGCCGTGGAAGGAAACAATAGCTTTAGTAGTGGCCGTTCTCATTGGAGGTCAATTGGGTATTAGAATCAGTCTTAAACGATTGACCCCAAATGGAATTAAAAGGGTAACGGCATTGCTTGTTTTTGTGGTGGGTATTCGAATATTGATAAAATATCTTCCTCAGTTATTCTGAAAGCATTTTTGAATAGTTGGCACTTCTACTTAAAAGATTGATTTGAGTAATTTTTTGGTATTGAAAACATTATTGCACCCGTCTTATTTTCCTAATATCGCTACTTTTTCGATGATTGTTTCGAGCGAAATTTGTTGGGAAGCAGAAGATAACTATCAAAAGCAAACCTATAGAAATAGAAGCTATATATGTACGGATCAAGGCAAGCATCTGCTTAGCATACCCATTCAGCATGTTGGCGGCAATCAAGGAAGGCAGAAATACAAATTGGTTATTCTAGATGATTCGGAGCAGTGGCAAAGGCAGCATTGGCGAACCTTGCAAACAGCCTACAGAACTTCTCCGTTTTTTGAATTCTACGAAGATGAAATAGCTCCGCTTTTTGAAAAAAGCTATAAATATCTGTACGACTTTAATTTGGAAACTATCCATACCGTATGCGACTGTTTACAAGTTGATTTTCCAGTTGATAAAACGGAATCTTTTATGTTGGAACCCTTAGGCATGGATGATAAGAGGGTTATGGTAAGTGCAAAGAGAAAGGTATCTTATAAAAATGATGAGTATCATCAGGTGTTCGGTGACAGGCATAATTTTATTGAAAATTTAAGTGTGCTGGATTTACTTTTCAATGAAGGAACCAATGCCCTTACTTACCTAAGGCAATTCTATAACCTGAATTTTAATGATTAGGTTTTTGGTTCATTACGGCATTCATTTCTTGGTGCCAATTATCATAGCCATTAGCTTCTTTAGAAGTAATCGACTCAAGGTGGCATTGATACTTTTAGGTGGAATTCTGATTGATATAGATCATTTATTGGCCACTCCCGTGTTTGATGCCAACAGGTGTAGTATCGGCTTTCACCCCCTGCATAGTTATTGGGCTATTGCACTTTACTTGGGTTTGTTGTTTTTTAAGAAAACTAGAATTGTCGGTTTGGCACTTTTAATTCATATCGTCGCCGACATGGCAGATTGTTTGCTAATGTTTCAAACGAAATGAAGCCATAACGGGGAAGTGATCTGAAAACTTATCGTCGTAGTTTTTATGCGATAATATCTCAAAGTGGTCATCTGCAAAAATGAAATCAATTCTTAAAGGGAGGCCCATAAGATTATATGTTCTACCTAACCCTGCACCTTCTTCCAAAAAAGTATCTAACGATTTGCCCTTGAGAACTTGGTACACATTTGAGAATTGAGTGTTGTTCATATCAGTACAAATTATTGTAGGGAAATCGGTTGTGGCTCTATGGCTTTCTATCATCTTGGCTTGGCTAAGTTGCCTATGAAATCGAGTACTCAATTTATCATACAACTGTTCTGGAGTTTTAGATCTTACATTTCCTGTTCCTGGTGTAATACCTAGAGATTGAATGTGAATATTGTAAATTCGAATCGTATCTTTTTTGAAAAGAATGTCCGCATAGGAACCGTTATTAATACTATTTGGGAAATGTATAATTTCAGCCTTTAATATTGGATATTTTGAAAATATTCCTAAGTGAACTTTGTCTCCTGTTGGTATTCTTTTCAAGAAGCTATAGGGGTAATTCATAAAATTTCCATTCATTCTATAGCTAACCTCCTGAAAACTTATTACGTCAGGATTTTCTGCAGCAATAAAATCCTTTAATTTATTATAAATAGTTAACCGGTCCATGTTTTCAAAAGCTTTAAAACCATGGATGTTGTAACTCATAACTTTTAAGTCCGAAATTGTAGAAACTTTGTTGCTTAAATTAATTTTCACAAAAGTTCCTAGTGAGAAGAAACCAATCAATAAAACAAAAAGTGAAATTAAAATTTGCCTTTTTTTCTGTAATAGCCAGTATGACAAAAAAAGAAAATTGATAATGACTAAAAGTGGTACCGTCAAACTTAAAAATGATAGGAATGAGAAGTACTGATCGGTTAAATAAGGTACGGCACAGGCAATAAGAAGCAGGGCGGCAACTATAAGATTTAAAAAATACACCGATTTATTGAACCAAGAAAGCTTCTTCATTATCAACTAATCATCCTTACCGGCCTTGAACAAAAAATCTTTTTCTGCCTTTGATAAACTTTCGTAGCCTGATTGGCTGATTTTATCAAGTATGGCGTCTATTTTCTTTTGCTGGCTTTGCTTGTCATTATTGGCTTTTTGGTTGGTATTGCTAGCTCTGCGATTTTTGTAAACGGTTTTTAGGGGAGATTTTTTCTCTCTTTTCTTGAATAGATTTGCCAGGCCATCCATAAGTTTGGAAAAACCTTCGCCAATGTCCGTTCCCTTATAAAGCTGCCTGGCATACATATAACCTAAAAAGGCACCCCCTGAATGGGCTATTCTTCCACCCACATTACCCCCAAGCGGTATTTGAACTAAGTCCATCAGTACCACGAACAGGCCAACCTGCCATAGTTTTACGTTGAAAAAAATCAATCGTACTTCTTGATTGGGAATATAGGTGCAGACAAATATCAGAACGGCCATAACACCAGCCGAGGCGCCGATAAGAGAGGTGTTGATACCTACCAGTGCGGGAAAGATGTTATAGCTCAAGAGAAATAACAGTCCGCCTAAAATGACTCCTAAAAAGTAAACGTTCAAAAATCTTTTTCCGTCGAAGAGGTTCAATAATATTCTACCGGCCACATACAGAATGTACATATTCCAAAGAATATGAAAAATACCACCATGTAAAAAGGAATAGGTAATAATCGACCAAGGTTGCTTTAAGAAACCAAAGAAATCTTTTGGCAGGGCAAACCAATTTTCGAAAATAGGGCTTACCAACGCAGTAATGAGTCCCATGACGATAAATACCACCACGTTAATGGCGATAAGCTTTTCAGAGACGCTTAACCTTGCATATTGATATCGTAATCCTCCGTTCGTCATATCTTAATTCCAACGATTGTCGTTAAATTGGTTTTTCTTCCAGTACCACATCATTAAAAACCCAAACAGGGCACCACCTATATGAGCAAAATGGGCGATGCCCGTCGCGGTGCCGGTAAAACCAAAAAACAGGTCACCAAGTATGAGAAGAGGAACAAAATATTTTGCCTTGATAGGTATGGGTAAAAATATCAACATCAGTTCTGCCTCACTGAACGTAAAGGCAAAAGCAACTAAAATACCATATATGGCACCTGATGCCCCAACTGCCGGAGTTGTAAATGCACTAATGAAACTATCAACGGTATCGGCTCCGACCACATTCTCCCAAGCCGGGCTATACTTTCCATCCGAGATAATCTCTAGCACTTGGTTTTTGTCAATTCCTGCATCAACCAAAGCTTGAAGTCCGTCATGGAATAGAAAGTAGTTGACACCTGTGTGCAACAAAGCAGCACCTAAACCGGCTGAAAAATAGAAAAACAGAAACTTGTTGCGCCCCCACATTTTTTCCAAGGGCGTTCCAAAAGCCCATAAGGCATACATATTAAAAAGTATGTGCATGAAATTACCATGCATGAACATATGTGTAAAAACCTGCCACCATTTGAAATTAGGGTTCTCAGGATACCACAATGAGAACCATGCGTATAGTTGATCTCCATAAAGCTGGGTAGCTATGAAGAAGAGTACATTTATAATCAGCAGATGTTTTACAGCTTCTGTAAGTCTTCCCATCTAAATAAATTTTTTATCAATGTCATTCTCCGTTATCGTAATGTAAACGGGTTTGTTAAAAGGGCTAACGGTTGCATCGGTACAAGCGAACAAATCGTTCACCAGGGCAATTTGCGATTGGTCATCAAGTACTTCACCGGTCTTTACCGCCAAAGTTTTGGCCAAGGTTTTCGAAAGAATATCACTCTGTGAAAAACTCTCACCATTTACTTCTTGTTGATAATCAGAAATTAGTTGGTCGAGTATCATACCGACCTCACTTTCCGCAACAAGCAAAGGTACCCCTGTTACCGTAATCGATTCGTCTTTTATCTCTTCAAAAATGAAGCCGATAGATAGCAACACATCTTGAATTTCTCTCAACGTGTTGATTTCTGATCTCGAAAATGTTACCGTAAACGGAAAAAGCAGTTGCTGGCTAACGGCTTCTTTTACCGTGCTGTTCTTTAAAAACTTTTCATAGAGTACACGCTGGTGGGCCCTACTTTGGTCAATGACCACCATTCCCGATTTGATACTCGTCACAATATATTTTCTTCTAATTTGAAAAGTAGTGGCAACCGATTCGTTGACCTCTTTTTCCCCTTCAAAAATAGAACCGGTTATGGTATCGGACTCAAAACTTATGCTATTACCAACATCGATGCTTCCCATCTTCGATTCCAGACCGACATAAAGACTTTCCCAACCTTTTGAATTTTGTTTTTGATAGGTGGGTTTGAAAGAGGTTTTCACCGTCTCCTGAAAAGGATTAAAATCAGCATCTACCGTAACATGGGGCTGTATTGCAGATTTATTCTTGAATTCATAAGGGGTCTCTAAATTTTGGTCATGCTCGAAATCAAGAGCGGGTGCCACGTTAAATTGACCAAGGCTATGCTTGATAGTCGACCTTAGAATCGCATACAGGGTATGCTCATCGTCAAATTTAACCTCTGTTTTGGTAGGGTGTATATTAATATCTATTGAACCAGGGTCGACTTCGAGGTATAAAAAATACCCTGGAAAAGTGTCGGCTTTAATGAGACCTTCAAAAGCCGCGACTACGGCATGGTGTAAATAGGGGCTTTTAATAAATCTATTGTTCACAAAAAAGAACTGCTCGCCACGACTTTTTTTTGCGTACTCCGGTTTGGTGATAAACCCACTGATTTTTACTATCGGAGTTTCCTCTTCAACAGGAACCAATTTTTCATTGGTACGGGAGCCGAAAATGTGAACAATTCTCTTTCGATAATTGTCGTCCGGAAGATTAAAAAGCTCGCTGCCATTGCTATAAAAATGAAATGAAACGGACGGGTGTGCCAAAGCGACCCTATGAAATTCATCTGTTATATGGCGTAATTCTACCTGATTCGATTTTAAAAAGTTGCGCCGGGCGGGAATATTAAAAAATAAGTTTTTAACGGCCATTGACGTACCTTTAGGGGTGACCGCCACTTCTTGAAAAACAACCTTACTTCCTTCGATTTTAATATGGGTACCGACCTCGTCTACCTCCGGTTTGGTCTGCATTTCAACATGGGCAATAGCCGCAATAGATGCCAAGGCCTCACCACGAAAGCCTTTGGTATTCAGATTGAAAAGGTCTTCAGCTTTTTGAATTTTTGACGTAGCGTGCCTTTCAAAACTGAGCCTCGCGTCGGTCGCACTCATACCTACCCCGTCATCAACTACTTGAATCAGGGCTTTTCCACCATCCTTAACGATTAATTTAATAATCGTAGCCCCGGCATCTAACGCATTCTCCAGTAGTTCTTTAACAACGGATGCAGGACGCTGTACCACTTCACCCGCAGCTATTTGATTAGCAACATGGTCCGGTAAGAGTTTTATGATATCCGCCATTATTTCGGAAAGAATATAGAAAGGTCAAAATCTAGAATAAACAACACTATGAGAACTAAGATGGCTATGATGATTACCATACGAATCTTAAGGTCTCTGTCTCCCTCGCGGCGCATATCGTCCAATGCGCTTCCGAATTTGCCTTTGAGGCCTCTCGGCGGGTTCAGGGTAGTACGAAATTTATCGAATTTCGGCTCCATTTTAAAAGGATTTCCCTTGCCCTTGTCATCATAATAGCGAGGGGAGTACTCGAACTTCTTGTTTCGCTTTAGTTTCGTGAATTTACTTAGCATTCCCATGTGCTTCAAAGGTACTTAAAATCAAAAAATACGCCCCATTGGCCGCGCCAAAATTTGTTAAAACGAATTTTGAAAAGAAGGTATTGTTCGAATTGAAAAGTTCAAATCAAACTTTCAATCCGAATATTACAAAATCACAGAATAAGAAAAGACTATTTCTTAAGCCCCCAAAGTAGCCATTTTGATTGCGGCAATGGCAGCTTCGGTACCCTTGTTACCATGCTTGCCGCCACTTCTTTCTCGGGCTTGTTGCATGTTGTTATCTGTAAGTACACAGAAAATCACGGGAATATCTAACTGCACGTTCAAATCTTTAATGCCCTGTGCGGTAGCGCTGCAAACAAAATCGAAGTGTTTTGTTTCACCTTGAATAACGCTACCAATTGCAATGATAGCATCTACATTATGGGTGGTTGCCAATTTTTTGCTGCCAAATGTAAGTTCGAAACTACCGGGAACATTCCATCTAGTAATATTCTCTTCCAGGGCGCCACAATCGATTAAAGCCTCCTTTGCACCATCAAAAAGACCTTCGGTAATCTCGGCATTCCATTCAGATACAACTATGCCAAAGCGAAGAGCTTTGGCATTGGGTATGGTGTTCTTATTGTAAACAGAAAGATTTTTATTTTCTGTAGCCATTATTTAGTGCTTTTGGCCATTCCGATGAAGGCGTCTATTGAGCGAGCTTCGTCCGAAGATGCGAACTCTTCTTTTATACGCTCAAAATAGGTCAACGCTTTATCTTTTTGTCCTAAATCTAGTGCAGTGACACCTGCCTTGTATAAAAATTTAGGTGCGGTGAAGCTGTTATTGCTGTGGTTTAATGCTTTCTCGTAGTATTCAAGGGCTTCTCCGGGCTGGCCCAATTGCATGAATGCATCACCAAGACCTCCTTTGGCCAAGGCACCAAGTATATCGTCTTCTCCATTGAACTTTTCTAGATGGGTAATCGCTTCTTGATATTTTTGCATGTTCAAATAAGCCATTCCCGCAGAGTAATTGGCCAAATTGGCCGCCTTCGTTCCGCTATACTCGTCGATAATATCTAAAAAACCATACTTACCTTCGGCACCGTTAAGAGCTAAATTGTACAAAGAATCTTTAGCCGTGGTGCTATTGATAGCTTGGTCAAAATATTGCTGGGGGTAGTACATTTCATTGGTGGCGCTTGCCTCCTTTGGTTTGGATACAAATTGAATGTAGGCCAAATAACCCAATACGCCTACTGCAATAACGCCGATAACGCCCAAGATGTAGTTCTGGTTGCCAGCTACCCACTCTTCAGTTTTTGAAGCACTTTCATCCAAAGTGCTAAACACCTCTGCAGTTGCGCTTTCTTGCTCTTCAACTACTTGTTCCTCAACTTTGTTCTTTGGTTTAAAACCGCGCTTTTTATATGTGGCCATCTTGTTTTTTTATAGGTCGCGCAAAAATAAAGTTTTTATCGAAAAACTAAAGGGTATTTATTCGTTATTTTTGGAGTTTTCAGTATAGAAAGCAGTAAATACGGCAGAAGCTCACATGTTTTTAAAAAAATTATCCCTTATAAATTACAAGAATTTTAGCTCTGCAAATTTTGGGTTCGATGAGAAAATCAATTGTATTGTAGGACCGAACGGAATAGGCAAGACCAATGTATTGGATGCTATTTACCATCTCTCTTTTGGTAAAAGTTATTTTAATCCCGTTTCTACCCAAAACATTCGACATGGCGAAGAATTCTTTGTTATCGATGGCGAATTTGAAAAAAAAGAAAGGGATGAAAAAGTAGTCTGCAGCCTAAAAAAGGGAGTCAAAAAAATAATCAAGCGAAATGGCAAGGCCTATGACCGTTTGGCCGATCATATCGGGCTCTTACCATTGGTGATTATATCTCCAGCCGACCGAGACCTGATTATTGAAGGTAGTGATACCCGAAGAAAGTTTATTGACGGTGTAATATCGCAATCCGATAAAGGTTACCTTCAAAACCTCTTAAAGTATAATAAGGTACTGGCCCAGCGTAATTCCCTTTTAAAATACTTTGCGGCTAATAGAACTTTTGATTCAACGACCCTTTCGGTCTATAATGAACAATTGCATGATTACGGTACTAAGATCCATCTAACAAGAGTTCATTTTCTAGAGTCTTTTATACCTATTTTTCAAGAGCAACACCAGGTCATCACCGGGGGTAATGAAGAAGTGTCGTTGGTCTATGAAAGTAAGTTGTTGAAAAAGGGCCTAATTGACCTTTTAGAACGAAATATAGAAAAGGATAGGGCCCTACAGTATACTTCTGTGGGCATTCATAAAGACGACCTCAGTTTTGAGATTCATCAGCATCCTATCAAAAAATTTGGAAGTCAGGGCCAGCAGAAATCTTACTTAATAGCATTAAAGTTTGCCCAATTTCAATTTATTAAAACCCAGTCTAACACAACTCCCATTTTGTTGTTGGATGATATATTTGATAAATTGGATGAGCATCGGGTTGCCCATATAGTCAATTTGGTGAACGATGAGAATTTCGGGCAAATCTTTATTAGCGATACACATGCCGATAGAACGGAAGAAATTGTAAAGCGTATTCATCAATCTTATAAGATTATTAAAATCGATTCCAATCAAAATTCCACTTACGAAAATGAAGAATTGTAAAGGTTTATGGGCCGTTGTATTCGTTTTGTGTCTATCGGCCTGCTCCAATTCGATTAGCGAAGATGATTTAGAGAAACTGAACGGATATTGGGAGATTAGGGAGGTTCAAACACCAGATGGCACTGTAAAACAATACAATGTAAATACCACTGTCGATTATTTTGAGATAAAAGAATTAGAGGGATTTAGAAAAAAGATGCAACCTAAATTCGATGGTACCTACGAAACGTCCGATGATGCCGAAAAGTTTCTGATAGTTGAGGAAGATGGAATGTTTTGGTTACATTATAAGTCAGGACTCAGCGAATGGAAAGAAAAAATTATAGAACTTAAAAAAGCTACTTTTTCGGTGGAAAATGAAGAGGGCATTCAATATGAATATAGTAGATTTGAACCTATTTCAATTATTGAATAATGGCTAAAAGAAAGAATGATAACTTGAGTATGGGCGAGGCTCTTGGCGAATTTATTCGTGAGAATCGGCTACAAGGGGGAATGGATAAAGTAGAGGTAAGAGATGCCTGGAAAAATTTAATGGGAAATGGCGTTAACAACTATACTACGGCTATAGAGTTGAGGGGCGACACGCTATATGTAGCCTTGTCTTCTTCGGTTTTAAGGGAAGAATTAAGCTTGGGCAAATCAAAAATTATAACCATGCTCAATGAAGAATTGGGCCGGGCGTTGGTGAAGAAATTGATATTAAGATAAAAGGCCCTTATTCAATATAGAACAAAGGCCTTTTTAAAATTATTCTGGATTTTCTTAATAAATCTCCCGACCTGAAAAGTGAAAAGCACCTTCAATAGCGGCATTTTCATCACTGTCTGAACCGTGAACCGCATTTTCTGCGATGTCGGTAGCGAACATTTTTCTAATGGTACCTTCGGCAGCATCAGCTGGGTTGGTTGCACCTATTAAGGCCCTAAAATCTTCTACCGCATTGTCTTTTTCCAAAATGGCAGAAACAATAGGTCCGCGGGTCATAAAGGTTACCAACTCACCAAAAAACGGACGCTCTTTGTGAATCGCATAGAATTCCTCGGCATCCCTTTTGCTTAACTGGGTATATTTCATTGCGACAATCTTGAAGCCCGCTGAAGTGATTTTTTCTAAAATAGCTCCGATATGCCCTTTCTCAACGGCATCTGGCTTAATCATCGTAAATGTTCTGTTTGTTGTCATTTCAAAAATTTTGTGCAAAAATAAGCTTTATTGGGCAATAGGCAATATTAAATGAACGCTACGTCTAATGACTTAAACTGATAGTTTTAAGAATGTTGGTTCATCTAGTCCTTATTCAATCAGGTATAATTATTTACAGTATTGCTTGGTTCAACTATCCATCAACCCTTAGTAGTTTATAGGTATCACCTAGATGATGTTTACCGTAATGGTATTATATTGTATCTTTGCGCGCATGAATTCAGAGACCATCAACGCGGTAAAAGAACTACTCTCCCGACCGCAGAAAATTGTTATCGTACCACACAAGAATCCTGATGGCGATGCCATAGGTTCTGCGTTGGCACTTTGGCATTACCTGACAGGAATAGGTCAAGAGACTTCCGTTATCGTACCCAATGATTATCCTAAATTCTTAAAATGGATGCCCGGATGCGGCTCTATCATCAACTTTGAAAGGGAAAATACCCAGGCAAAAGAAAAAATTGACGGTTCGACCCTCATTTTTACTTTAGACTTTAATCACTTAGGAAGAATTGGCCAGATGGAAAAACCATTGCAGGAAAAAGTAGGTCAAATTCCCTTTGTGATGATTGATCATCATCAAGCTCCTTCAGATTACGCTGAGGTCATGTATTCAGATGTGAATATGAGCTCTACTTGTCAGATGGTTTATAATTTTATTGAAAGCATTGATACCGTAGATAAAGTCACTCCCGAAATTGCCAATTGCCTGTATACTGGTATAATGACAGATACCGGATCATTTAAATTCCGTTCCACAAACGGAAGAACACACCGCATTGTGGCCGACTTGATCGATAGAGGTGCAGAAAATACTGAAATACATCATCGGGTATTTGACACCAACACCCCCGAAAGACTACGTTTATTGGGTTGCGCCCTAAATAATTTGGTCATTCTGAAGGAATACCGAACCGCATACATTACACTAAGTCAGCAAGAATTAGATGCCCACAATTTTCAAAAGGGTGATACTGAGGGCTTCGTAAACTATGGTTTGACGCTTGAAGACGTTATTTTCGCTGTTATTTTTATAGAAAACAAAGAAGAAGGTATCATCAAGATTTCGCTGCGATCAATCGGTGATTTTTCGGTCAATGAATTCGCCCGAAACCATTTTGATGGTGGCGGGCATAACAATGCGGCCGGAGGTAGAAGCGAGTTATCACTTGAAGATACCGCAACCCATTTTGAATCGTTGTTGAAGAATTATCAAGCTCAACTCAGACCATGAAAAACTGTATTTTACTTCTCATAACAGCTATTTTTTTTGTCAATTGTGGAGGTCCTGAACCTAGAAGACCAGTGAAGGTTACTTCGGGAAGCTTTTTCAAAGAGTCGGTAGAGCGAAATAAAGTACTCTTGGCGCAAGAAGAAAAAGCCATGCAAAAATTGATAGAAAGAGATAGCGCCAATGAATATGTTCATAGTTCTACAGGTTCATGGTATTACTACGAAACCAGAAATGAACAGTACGAATATACACCCCAACCTGATGATTTGGTTTCCTTGACCTATGCTTTAATGACTTTTGAAGGAGATACCATCTATTCGCAAGATGAAATAGGTGTATTTCAATATAAGGTAGATAAACAAGAATTGTTTCCCGGTCTTCGCAATAGCGTTAAACTATTAAAAGAAGGTGAGACCGCCGTATTTCTTTTTCCTTCTTCCTTAGGTTTTGGTTATCATGGAGATAATAATAAAATAGGGGTCAACGTTCCCCTAAAGGCAAGAGTAACTTTGCTGAAAATTGAAGAACAACATGAAAATGTTGATGAAATAGAATCAGAATAGAAAACCCAAATTATTTAATAATGAAAAGAGCTTATTTATTTCTTTTGATGCTAGGTGTACTACTGGCCGGTTGTAAAAGTCAGTATGCCGAATTGGGCGATGGACTTTTCGCCGATATTCAAACAACGAAAGGTGATATAATCGTTAAGTTAGAATATGAAAAGACACCGGTGACGGTAGCTAATTTTGTTTCATTGGCAGAGGGTAAAAATCCTTTTGTCGCCGATAGCTTAAAGGATAAAAAATACTACGATGGGGTTATTTTTCATAGGGTCATTAAAGATTTTATGATCCAGGGTGGAGACCCTACAGCCTCCGGTAGAGGTAACCCAGGCTACAAGTTTAAAGATGAATTTAACGATAGTTTGGTTCATGATAGAAAAGGAATTCTTTCGATGGCCAACTCGGGGCCAAAAACCAATGGCAGCCAGTTTTTCATCACCCATAAACCGACACCATTTTTGAACGGTAAGCACACCGTTTTTGGCGAAGTAGTGGAGGGTATGGATGTAGTTGATTCTATTGCAAACGTAAAGACCTCTCAAAACCCTGCAACCAAAGATCGCCCAGAGATTGATGTGGTCATGAACAAGGTTGAAATAGTTCGAAACGGAAAAGAAGCCAAAAAGTTCGATGCCGTTCAGGTAATGAATGATTATTTCGCCGAAGAGGAAGCCCGAATTGCCGCCTTTGAAAAGATGAAAAGCGATTTTACTGCTTCTTTGCCAACTAAAAAACAAGAGGCCGAAGAATTGCCATCAGGCCTTAAGTTGAAGAGGTTAAAAGAGGGTGAGGGTCCTAAACCAAAAACCGGTGACCAAGTATTGGTTTATTATGCAGGCTATTTAGAAGACGGTACATTGTTCGATAGCAATTATGAAGATGTAGCGGTCAAATACAATAAATTTGACGAGCGTAGGAAGATGGGTGGCGGTTATGAGCCTCTACCAATGGATTATAGTCCGGATGCTCGTTTAATTGCTGGCTTTAAAGAAGGTTTATTGAATATGAAGGTAGGAGATAAGGTAAGAATTTATATACCCTCGCATTTAGGTTACGGGCCTCAAGGTACGGGACCTATTCCGCCGAATGCCGATTTGGTTTTTGATTTGGAAATCGCAGGGATAGCAGAGTAATTCTAGGATAATCAAGAAAAGAAAAACCTTGCAAAAGCGAGGTTTTTCTTTTTTATAAGCAGCGTAAATTAATCAATTGTGCAGTTCATCTAATTTTAATAATAGATAGGTAATACGGCTCGTTGTATAAGCAAACAGTATAACCTAAATCTTTATTTTATGAATTGGTACTTAAAAGTATTGCAGAACTACGCTAATTTTGAAGGAAGGGCTCGACGAAAGGAGTATTGGATGTTCTTTTTGTTCAATACCATTATCTCCTACGGCTTACAGATTATTGCCATTGCAATGGACACTCCTGTTCTCTTCTTTGCTTCTATGCTTTATTCACTTGGAGTAATCATACCGGCCATAGCCGTTGGTGTTCGCAGAATGCATGATGTTGGTAAGAGCGGTTGGTATATTCTGGTTCCGTTTTACAATTTATATTTGGCCTGTTCCGATAGTGAACCCGGTGACAATAAGTGGGGTTCTAACCCAAAGGCAGAAGAAAACCCTTCTTTACAAAAGGTTTGAAAAATAAAGTATCATCAAAAAGGGCCGATTGAAAATCGGCCCTTTTTATTATTTTTTAGGAGTATCCTTCAAAATTTCCAATAGAAATTTCCAAAATTTCTGAACGGAAGAAATACTGACCCTCTCATCCGGGGAGTGGGCGCCCATGATAGTCGGGCCAAAGCTTATCATATCCATTTCAGGATAATTTTTTCCAAGAATTCCACATTCCAAACCTGCATGACAGGCTACTACCTTCGGTTCTTCGTTGAACATCTTTTCATATTTCTCTTTTGCGACCTTTAAAATGGCCGAATCGGGGTTCGGTGACCATCCTGGATAACTACCACTAAATTGAACATCACATCGGGCCAATTCAAAAGCGCTTTTTAAGGCGTGGGCCAAATCCATTTTTGCAGAATCAACAGATGAACGGGTTAGGCATCCTATTTTTATGTTACCATTTTTGACTTCTACCCGGGCCACGTTGTTGGAAGTCTCTACCAAATCAGGAATCGCTACACTCATTGCATACACTCCGTTGTGTGCCGTATAAATAGCTTTTAGAAGTCTTTCTTGAGCCCCAACGCCCATTACATTCTTGGGTAGTTTAATCTCTGAAACAGCGATATTAAGGTTAGGTTCTTGAACTACCAATTCTTTCTTGATGATCTCCGACCATTGTTCAAAGGCAGATTTGAACTCATCTGTTTGAGATTTAAGAACCACAACCTTTGCTATACTTTCCCTAGGTATGGCATTACGCAAGCTACCTCCTTCTATTTCCGAAATACGCATCATGAATTGAGTAGACCCGTAGTAGAGAATTCTGTTCATGATTTTATTGGCATTTCCCAAACCTCTATGAATATCGATACCGCTATGACCGCCTTGAAGTCCGTTAACGGTTATCTCATAACCTACGGTCGCCCTTGGTACTGGTTTATGATTGTATTTTCGGGTAGCGGTTACATCGATGCCCCCGGCGCACCCAATATCTAGTTCGTCATCTTCTTCAGTATCTAGGTTCAGTAGCATATCACCCTTCAACATATTGGGCTGAAGCCCCATAGCACCGGTCATACCGGTTTCTTCATCAATGGTAAAAAGGGCTTCTAATGGGGGGTGTTGAATGTCTTTGCTTTCTAAAAGTGCCATGATGGCTGCCACTCCCATTCCATTATCGGCACCTAGTGTGGTACCCTTGGCTTTTACCCAATCATTCTCTATAAACATTTCTATGCCTTGGGTGTCAAAATCAAAATCTGTGTTATTGTTCTTTTGGTGAACCATATCAAGATGCGACTGCAGGGTAACCATTTTTCGGTTTTCCATTCCTGAGGTAGCCGGTTTTCTTATGATAACATTGCCGACAAGGTCTTTTTCGGTCTCTAAATTCAGGGAAGCACCGAAATCCATCATAAATTGAATGACTCTCTCTTCTTTTTTCGATGGCCTCGGCACTGCATTTAGGTCAGCAAATTTATTCCAAACGGCTATGGGCTCTAATTCTCTTATTTCTTTGTTCATAATCAATATTTGTGCAGCAAAAATAAATACTCTAAAATTGGTTTGGCAGTTATTTGGTTAATTTTGAATTTTATGCGACCGTTCAGCGGATAGTTGGCCCATTGCGGAAGGTTTTAATCACTTTTGTCCCAAATTCAATCAATAGTATACCATTGAACCACAAATTTAAAAATGCCGTAGCTCTTAGTTTAGTACCGCAAATTTTTATGGTGGCATGGTTGGGCAGTAACCCAGATGTGGTCGAGAACTATTATAGCCAAGGTTTCTACCCCTTGATAAGTAAGTTTTTTAGATTTCTTTTCGGATGGATTCCCTTTTCCTTTGGCGATATCATTTATACGCTACTACTTGCAATAGCAATAGCATACCTCTTCAAGAATTGGAAGACAATTAGTGGTAAACCTTTATGGTTTCTAAGGGATGTTGTGATGGTTCTTTCGGTATTCTATTTTACCTTTAATATGGTATGGGGTCTTAATTATTATAGGCAGCCGATTTCTGAAAAATTCGGAATTAGAGATTCTGTTCAAACCCACGAAGTAATAGAGCTTACCGCAAAATTAATACAGAAGGTCAACCGGCTACAGACAGAAATAACCGGAGATTCGGTTCAGATGGTTCAAGTGCCCTATTCCAGAAACGAAATATTCGATAAGACCATTGATGAATATGACAAGACCCAGAGTCAACTTCCATTTCTCACCTATGAAAGGCCGAGCTTAAAAAAATCGGTTTATAGTACACTCTCGTGTTATTTAGGTATTGGAGGCTATTTGAACCCTTTTACGAACGAAGCACAAGTCAATGGCCTCACCCCAGTTTTTAGGTTTCCAGTGGTGAGTGCCCATGAGGTGGGGCATCAGGTGGGCTACTCCAAAGAAAATGAGACCAATTTTATAGGTTATTTGATGACGTCAAAGAACAATGATATCTATTTTCAATACTCGGCAGCCGCTTATGCCCTCAGTCATTGTCTCAGTGCGGTAAGAAGATATGATGAAGACCTATTTCAAGAGATGTATTCAGATATAAATTTTGGGGTACAAGAGAATTATAGAGAGCTGTATGAATTCAATCAGAAGTATATTAATCCTTTTGAGCCTATCTTCAAATCGATATTTAATACGTTTCTAAAAGCCAATCAACAAAAAGACGGTATCGAAAGTTATAGTAAGATAGTAGAGTTGATGGTCGGCTACCATGAAATAAACCCGTTATAATCGATTAATTTAGATAGATATCTTTCATTTCACTAAGTCTATAAAATCTAAGAGCTGTTGTTCATTTTATAATAAAAATTAGCTTCACGTAGCCTTAATATTTCTTTTAACCGAGGGCTTTGGTTACTTTTAGGCTTTTCAGAAAATCATACAGTATATGTTGAAGTTTAGGGCGACCCTTTTGACATTATTCAGTTGCACAATTTTGGCTGCACAAGAATATTTTCCAGCGAATGGCGAGGTAAAAACGAAGAACAATAATTATATGGCATTGACCAATGCCAAGATCTTTGTCTCTCCTTCACAAGTTCTTGAAAAGGGTACCTTGCTGATTCGAAACGGTAAAGTGGTCAAGGTAGGGAAGTCAGTGGACCTGCCCGAGAATACGGTGGTAGTTGAGGCTGCAGGTAGGTGGATATACCCTTCTTTTATAGATATTTTTTCAGATTTTGGAATTTCAAAACCGGAAAAGGCAGAAGCAGAAGGAAGGTCAGCCGAATACGAGCCTTCGAGAGATGGTTATTATTGGAATGATCATATAATGCCCGAAAATGATGCAATCGATAAATTTACCTACGATCAAAAGGAAGCCGAAAAACTACTAAAGAACGGTTTTGGGGTCGTCAACTCACATATTCAAGATGGTATAGCCCGCGGTACCGGGGTACTGATTGCATTGAACGATAGGGAGAATGATGCCGTGAGAATTTTGAATGACCGCTCGGCTCAGTACTTCTCTTTTACCAAGAGTATTGCGCAACGACAATCGTACCCCACCTCTTTAATGGGGGCAATGGCGCTTTTGCGGCAAATGTATGCTGATGCCGATTGGTACGAAAAAGGCAATGTTGATACTAAAGACCGTTCCCTTGAGGCTCTTATGGCAAACAAGGGTCTGGTTCAGATTTTTTCTGCGGAAGATAAAGGCAATGTGTTGAGAGCCGATGGTATCGGAGATCAGTTCGGAATTCAGTACGCCATTTTAGCGGGAGGCGATGAGTACGAAAGGGTTTCTGAAATTAAGGCGACCAACGCTTCACTAATTCTACCCTTAAACTTTCCGGATGCATATGATGTCGAAGACCCCTATGCCGTTCATCATTTATCGTTGAAATCGATGCGCCATTGGAACCAAGCTCCGGCAAATCCTAAAATATTAGCGGAAAACGAGGTGCCTTTTGCTTTTACCCTTCACGGTTTGAAAACCTCCGATGATTTTATGACCCGATTACAAAAAGCAATTGCTTACGGGTTACCGAAAACCAAGGCCCTTCATGCATTAACGACCGAACCGGCCCGAATTCTTCAAAAAAGCAACGATTTAGGAACCTTACAAGAAGGTAGAATAGCTAACTTTTTGATTTCATCGGGAGATATTTTTGACAAAGAGACTGTTCTTTATGAGAATTGGGTGCAGGGAAAAAAGTATGTGGTTAACGATATAGATAAGAAGGATATTAGGGGAGAGTACGATGTAACTATTGACAATCAAAAATTTTCACTTTCCATCAAAGGAAAATCTGTAGAACCGAAAATAGAAGTCAAGAAAGATACTTTAAAGCTAAAGGCACAACTGAAATACAACGAGGGTTGGCTGACCATTGCAATTATCGATAAGAACAACAAAACATATCGATTATCAACTTCGAACGAAGGCATTACCGATAACCAAATTAAGGGTAAGGTTTTATTAGGTGATGGTAGAGAATCAACCTTTTCAGCTGTTGAGACAGCTCCCTTTTCTCAAAAGGATAAAAAAGAGAATTATATGCCCCCTTTGACGGAAGTTACCTATCCGAACATTGGTTATGGCTATGAAAAGATTCCCCAAGCCCAAAATATGCTTTTCAAGAATGCCACGGTATGGACGAGTGAAGAGCAGGGAATCTTAAAAAATACCGATGTACTGGTAAAAAACGGAAAAATTCAGAAAGTAGGCGCTGATTTAAATGCAGGAGGCGCAACGGTCATTGATGCGACCGGAAAGCACCTAACGGCTGGCATTATCGACGAACATAGCCATATTGCCGCACTTGCCATTAATGAAGCCGGTCAAAATTCTTCCGCAGAAGTTCAGATGCAAGATGTGGTCGACAATGAAGATAAAGGTATTTATCATGCTTTGGCTGGTGGGGTAACGACCCTACAATTACTTCATGGTTCAGCAAACCCAATAGGGGGTCAATCGGCTATAATGAAACTGAAGTGGGGCATGCTGCCCAACGAAATGGTCTATGAGAATTCTCCGAAGTTCATCAAGTTCGCCTTAGGGGAGAATGTTAAGCAGAGCAATTGGGGTAGTTATACCCGATTTCCTCAAACCAGAATGGGGGTAGAACAGGTTTTTATGAACTATTTTCAAAGAGCTAAAGAATATTTGGCGAAAAAAGAGAGCGGTGAACCCTACCGTTACGATGAAGAAATGGAAACCTTAGGCGAAATTCTTCGTGGCGAACGATTTATTACCTGTCACAGTTATGTTCAAAGTGAGATAAACATGATGATGAAAGTGGCCGAGAAGTTCGATTTTAAGGTCAATACCTTTACCCATATTTTAGAGGGATACAAGGTAGCCGATAAGATGAAAGAACACGGGGTAGGGGGCGGCACCTTCAGCGATTGGTGGGCCTATAAATTCGAAGTAAATGACGCTATACCGTACAATGCCGCTATCATGCATAATCAAGGTGTTACGGTTGCCATCAATAGCGATGATGCCGAAATGATAAGAAGGCTTAATCAAGAGGCGGCCAAAACAATGAAATATGGTGCCTTATCTGAAGAGGAAGCTTGGAAAATGGTCACTATTAATCCTGCTAAATTATTGCATTTAGACCAGCGAACGGGAAGTATCAAAGAAGGTAAAGATGCAGATTTGGTACTTTGGAGCCATCACCCATTATCAATTTATGCAAAAGCTGAAAAGACTATTATTGATGGTGCTATATTCTTTGATATTGAAAAAGATGCAATGCTTAGAAAATCGGTAAAAGAAGAACGAAACAAACTGATCAATCAAATGCTTATTGTCAAGCAGGGAGGTGCAAAAACACAAAAACCTGAGGAAGACAAAAAAGAACTGATGCATTGCGATACAGGGGCCTAATTAAAATAGTTACTGAAGAATGAAGAAGACAAAAATATATATCATAACCGCTCTATTGGTTCTAATCAATGGTTTTTGGGCGACTGCACAACAGACCCCGGCAAGTGAACAAAAAGAGCCTGTTTATATTGAAGGTGCTACAGCCCATTTGGGTAATGGTGAAGTAATAGAGAATTCATTGGTCATGTTCGAAAATGGCAAGCTGACCTTTGTCGGTAGTGCTATGACAAAAATTGCTAGGAGAGGGAAAAAAATCAAGGGTGAGGGCAAACATATCTACCCAGGTTTTATCGCACCGATCACATCACTGGGGTTGGTAGAAATTGATGCTGTGAGGGCCAGTAAGGATCAAAATGAAATAGGGGAAATGATTCCGCATGTAAGAAGTTTGATAGCCTACAATACCGAATCAAAGGTTGTTGAAAGTATGAGGCCCAACGGGGTATTATTGGGTCAAATCACTCCAGTTGGCGGGCGCATATCAGGTACTTCTTCTGTCGTGCAGTTCGATGCTTGGAACTGGGAAGATGCAGCTGTCAAAGTTGACGATGGCGTACACCTGCACTGGCCATCTTCGTATAATGGTGCCAAACCAAATGAAAAGTATGTCGAGCAGAAAAGTGGGGTAGAAGAATTTTTAAAGAACTCGGTGGCTTATGGTAAAACGGGTACAGAACAGCTGAATCAGGTCTTCGCTGCCATGCAGGGTCTTTTTGATGGTTCTCAGAAATTATATCTGTATGCGAATAGTGAGAAAGATATTTTAGAGGGTGTCACAACTGTCAAAGAACTAGGGGTGCAAGAGGTTGTATTGGTCGGAGGTTATGAGGCGAATAAGGTGACTGAGTTTCTGAAGGAGAATAAAATCGCCGTATTGGTTAGGCACACCCATATGTTGCCACACACTGATGATGAAGATTATGATTTGCCTTATAAGTTACCAGGACTTCTGCTAAAAGCTGGGCTTCTGGTCGGATTGCAAAATTCTGAAGCCTCTAATTTTCAGACCAGGAACTTGCCATTTTTTGCAGGACAGACCGTGGCTCATGGTTTGGATAAGGAGCAAGCTTTACAACTTATAACAGGTAATACAGCCAAAATTCTAGGCATAAGCGAATCTTACGGTACGTTGGAAGATGGTAAGAGTGCCACTCTTTTCATTTCAGAGGGCGATGCACTTGATATGTCGGGAAATCAGTTGATTTCCGCTTTTATAGATGGAAGGGAAATTTCATTGGAGACCCATCAAACGGAATTATGGAAACGTTATTCTGAAAAGTATAAAAGCAAATAGCTCTTATTTTGCTGGGATGTATTCGAATTGACTTCCCGGTTCAAATGTAGTGGTTCCTTTAGGCACTTTAATAAAACCGTCGGCAAGGGCGAGACTTACCAAGTCACCTGAACCATTACCTTTTACAAGGGTTGCCTGCAATTGGTTTTCGTTCCAAGAAATCTTTACCTGTAAAAATAAGGTCAAAAATTCATGCGGAACTACTTCTTCTGTAACCACCACTTTTTCAGATGGCAACGGAATGCCTAGCGAGCGATTCAACCAAGGAAGGAAATAGACATGGTAGTTTGCGTAGGTTGACACCGGATTGCCAGGAAAAGAAAAAACAACTTTTGTCTTTTCACTATTTCTCCCAAACAAAAAGGGCTTTCCTGGTCGTTGACTGACCTTATGAAAAACCTTTTCAATGCCCAATTCTTCAAAAACTTCCGGCAAATAGTCAAATTTGCCTTTCGATACGCCCCCACTGAGCATCAATACATCAAATTCGGCTAAAATCTGTTTTATTTCTTTTGTGATTGCAAGCTTGTCATCGGGCAGGTGTAGAAGTTGATGCTCTATATCTTTTGACTTTAGTGCTGCAGATAAAGAGATTACATTTGATTTTCTAATCTGATGTGCTAAAGGTGTTTCCGAGATTTCTACTAATTCATTTCCCGTGGAGATAACAGCAATTTTGGGTAGTCTTTTAACTAATACGTACGATTTTCCGACCGAGGCCATGACTCCTATGGCCGAAGTCGAGATAGTTTTTCCCTTTTTTAATAATATTTCCCCAGCTTGAATATCGGCCGCCTTTTGATGAATATTTTGACCCTTTTTAGGCTGAGATAATATTTTGGCAATACCATTTTCAATCTCCGTCTCTTCGTACATGACGATGGTATCGGCTTTGGCAGGTAAGACGGCCCCCGTCATAATTTCGAGACACTCCTCTTTGTCATTCAATGTTTGTTGGGGCATACCGGCAGCCAAAACTCCGGTAATCTTGAAATCCCGTCGACCTTGCTCATAAGAGCTGAAATCAAGCGCAATACCATCTTTGGTAGAACGGTTAAAGGGCGGAAAATCTCTATCGGCAAGAATATCTTCTGCCAAAACACGTCCGTGACTTTCTAAAAGGGAAACTTTTTCAACACCTAGTTCTAAAGGGTTGTCAAGTACTTCACCCAAAGCTTCCTCATAAGAAATCATGGTTTTTACTTTATAGGGGAAACGATATTAACTATTTGCCTTTTTTCTTTTCCATAACCAACTTCCTACAAAGTAGGCTACAAGGGCAATCAAGAAATATTTGAAGTATGAAACCGGTTCGCCTTCGCCATTTACAGTAGTAAAAATACGGTCCCAGCGAGGTTTCCAATTTAATATTCCCTCATTGAAATTATCAACGCTCAACCAGATAAAAATGGGCGTACCCACGATATGGTTTTCAGGCACATAGCCCCAAGCCCTACTATCTTCAGAATGGTCGCGGTTGTCACCCATCATCCAATAATAATCTTGCTTAAAGGTATAGCTGTCCGAAACTTCACCATTGATCAAAACTTGGTTGCCGTTGACGCTTAAAGTGTTACCCTCGTACTCAGTGATTATTTTTTTATAAAGAGGTAAAGACTTTAAGTTTAAAGGAACCGTTGCTCCCTTTTCAGGGATGTAGATTGGGCCCATTTGGTCATAATTCCATGGGTACATGGGGTTTTGCGGAAAGTTATTATATCCCGCCACTCCCTTTTTGTCCAATTCTATGACCACAGAATCAATCGCATCGTTCTTTCTTAGTTGAGCCACCATTTCATCGGTTAAAGCGGCAATTCTTTGTCTTGGTGTTTCTTCGGTAAGTGCAAGCCCTTGATTGCGTATTACATTGATAGGAATACCCTTTGCTTTGGTATAGAGTGCAATTTTACCATCTGAAGTACGATCTGAGCCTAACAGGTATTTTCTAATGGCTTCATACTGCGTTTGATTAATGGCTCCTGTGATATATTTACGTTGAAAATCACCGACACCCAACTCTTGCAAGATTTTTGAGGATACCCCTTTGTTGGCATACACCGTATAATCGTACTGAGGTTTCGCACGGTCTGACAAAACCAGTTGTTTACCATCGATATAGACGTGGCCATCGATTATTTGAAGAGAGTCACCCGGAATACCGACGCAGCGCTTCACATAATTCGATTTTTTGTCAATCGGTTTTTGTACTCCAGCTTCTTTTTTGAAAAATTGGCGAACGGTATCTGCCGGCCAGCTGAATACCACAATATCGTTGCGGTCTACCTTGGTGAAACCAGGTAGCCTAAAATAAGGTAATTGTGGTTTCTTTAAGTATGATTTAGTACGTACAATCGGCAGCGTATCATGCACCATAGGCGCTGCAATGGTCGTCATTGGGGTTCGTGCCCCATAATGAAATTTACTTACGAATAACAGGTCCCCCACACGCAAGGTTCGCTCTAATGATGGGGTAGGGATTACATAAGGTTGAATAAAATAGGTATGAACCAACGTGGCTGCTATGACGGCAAAAGCAATGGAACTCACCCATTCACCTGTAGCCGTGCGAGGATGCAAGCTTCTATTCTCGATGTACTTAACATCTAACGCATAATTGACGTAGAATATGTAAAAACCCAATGTAAATACTACCAACCAAGTCTCACCCAGACTGTGTCGGCCAAAACTACGAATGGTCTCAATCCAAATAATGGGAAACATCAATAAGTTGATAATGGGTATGAAAAGGAGTATGGTCCACCATGTAGGGCGATTGATGATTTTCATCAAAATGATGGCGTTGTAAACGGGTACCGCAGCTTCCCAAGCCTTTCTACCAGCCTTTACGTACAGTTTCCAAGTACCTAAGAAATGAATGATCTGAATGATCAGAATAAAAAGTAACCACTGTGTAGCGTTCATTATAATTGCTTTGTTATGTTGGGTTTAACGCAAATAAGTTTATTCTAATTAAAAAAAGTTACTGGTTAACCTAGGTTTAACACATCTTTCATCGTGAAAATTCCCTCTTTACCAATGATCCATTCGGCAGCAATTACAGCTCCTAAGGCGAAACCTTCACGGTTGTGGGCAGTATGTTTTATTTCTATGGAATCTACTGAACTCGTATAATCTACGGTGTGCGTACCTGGGGTATTGCCTATTCTTTTTGCCTTGATAGCGATTTCAGATTCATCACTTTCATCCAGTTTCCAGCCTTTGTAATTGCTGTTCTTAATAACTCCTTCGGCCAAGGTTATTGCTGTGCCACTGGGGGCATCTAGCTTTTGCGTGTGGTGAATTTCCTCCATCGATACTTGATATTGTTCAAGAGTACTCATCATTTTTGCGAGGTACTCATTAAGTTCGAAGAAAATGTTCACCCCAAGGCTAAAATTGGAAGCATAAATAAAAGCACTTTGCTTTTCTGTGCAAATGGCCTTCGCTTCTTCAAATTTGTCTAACCAGCCTGTAGTACCCGATATTACTGGTACGCCATTTTCAAAACACTTGGTGATATTTTCAAAAGCAGCGTTCGGCATACTGAAGTCGATAGCGACATCCATTTTTGAATAGTCAATATCTTGGGTATCAACATCGATTTTGGCAACAATCTTATGGTTTCTATCTAGGGCAATTTGCTCAATCATTTTACCCATTTTTCCATATCCGAAGAGCGCTATATTCACTTTGTAATTTTTAAATTTTATTAGTCAGTAGGCGCAAAAATAAGATTTGAAGCCGATTAAATAGTGTATAATCCTGATTTTATAGCGCAAACCCTTGTTATTGGGCAAACATTAAAATTTTATAGTCATGGCCATGCCGTAGTGCGGAGAGTTGGTGACCGGATCTACATTGATGTAGGGTTCCATATCAAAACTAAGGTCATCGTCAACATTGAACTGTTTTAGATGGGCATCAACGTTAGCATCTACTATATTTAGGGCATATAGGGCTACTGATACCAACAACAATAAATCTCGATCTCTTTGAAATCTTTCCTGTTCATTTTGAAGGTCTTCCAAATCAATCAATGGCCCATTACCGGTATTGTTAGGGTCGTAAAATTCATCATCGGTAAAACCGGCTTGCCTACGTTTAAAGGCTGTTCGAACCCGGTCATATCGGCTGTCGTTCCAAGTATAGCCGTAAACGGCAGCTCCGATAGCACCAAAAACAATGGGCACTTTCCAATATCTTTTATTATAAGCTTGGCCCAACCCCGGAAAAACAGCGGAATAAAAAGCAGCTTTACTTGGTGCCAGGGGATTGATAGCCTTTCTTTTTGATTTTACCGAATCGACCAAGACAATGCCTTCTTCCTCTAAAGTAGTTTCCAATGAGTCGACCTCAGTTGTAGTAGTAGGGTCTTCTTGGGCCTGTGTAGCAAAGATGAAAAAACCTAAAAAGAAAAATGTAAAAAGCGATTTACTCACCAAGGATCAATTTTTTGATTCTTTTAAATTCTTCTTTGGAATGAAATGGTATGGTTATTTTTCCTTTGCCCTTATCGGAAGCCGATATGGCTACCTTCACGGAAAGATGGTCTGTGAACTGGTCTATGTTCTGCTTGGCAAATTCTGGCACGGAATTTTTAGCCTTTTTGTCCTTTATAGTCTCTGGCCCTGCATGGTAAGCCTTTACTTCTCGTTCGGTATCTCGAACAGAAAGATTTTCGCCAATGATACGCTCGTACAAGGCAATTTGATCTGACTTTTTTTCAATATTGACCAATGCACGACCGTGGCCCATACTTAAAAAACCATCACGCATACCGGTTTGAATGATTGGGTCTAACCTTAAAAGTCGAAGGTAATTAGTAATGGTAGATCTTTTTTTACCTACTCGCTCGCTTAACTTTTCTTGGGTGAGTTCAATTTCATCCATCAAACGCTGATAAGAAAGGGCAATTTCAATAGGGTCTAAATCTTGGCGTTGAATGTTTTCGACCAAGGCCATTTCCAATGACTCTTGATCATTGGCAATACGTATGTAAGCAGGTATCGTCTCAAGACCGATTAGCTTAGACGCCCGATACCTTCGCTCACCAGAAACCAACTGATACTTGTTGAATTCGAGTTTTCGTACCGTTATGGGTTGAATAACGCCTAGCTCCCTTATAGAAGTAGCCAGTTCTTGAAGAGCTTCATCGTTAAAGTTCGAGCGTGGCTGAAAAGGGTTGACTTCGATGGCATCAATATCCAATTCAACAATATTGCCGACCACCTTATCGGCATTTTTGTCTGTTGCTGTTTGAATATCGTTGTCTGGATCTTTCAATAAAGCCGAAAGTCCGCGTCCTAAAGCCTGTTTTTTTGTTGCTCTCGCCATTAAGCTATTTCTTTATTTTTCTTCACGACCTCGTTGGCCAGATTCAGATAATTCGTAGCGCCTTTACTGCTGGCATCGTATTTTATAATGCTCTCGCCATAACTTGGTGCCTCGCTCAACCTTACATTTCTCTGAATAATGGTATCGAACACCATATCGGCAAAATGTTTGCGAACCTCTTCTACAACTTGATTTGATAGTCGTAAACGTTGGTCGTACATAGTGAGCAGCATGCCTTCGATGTCAAGGTTCGGATTGTGCACTTTTTGCACACTTTTAATAGTGTTTAAAAGTTTACCGAGCCCCTCTAAGGCAAAGTATTCGCACTGAATAGGTATGATAACGGAGTCAGCGGCGGTCAATGCGTTCAAAGTCAGTAGACCTAGCGATGGTGCACAATCGATTAAAATGTAATCGTACGAGTCACGCAGGTCTGAAATCGCTTTGCGCATCATGTATTCTCTATCGTCTTTATCGACAAGCTCGATTTCTATGGCCACTAAGTCTATATGAGCAGGAATAAGATCTAAATTCGGAGAATCTGTCTTAATGATGGTATCCTTCGCGTCGGTGGTGAGTTCCAACAATTGGTAAGTGCCCAATTCAACATCTTCAACTTCAATTCCCAACCCAGAGGTTGCGTTTGCCTGAGGGTCGGCATCTATCAATAACACCTTTTTTTCAAGTACCCCAAGAGAGGCTGCCAAGTTAACGGTAGTGGTAGTTTTACCTACTCCTCCCTTTTGGTTTGCAATAGCAATTATCTTGCCCATTATCCGTCGTTGTTAGAGGGTAAAAATACGATTAATTACGATGCGAGTAAAACCAATTTGTTAACACAAGGTGAATAACTGGGCTATTTTGCGTTAAAGTTGGTTAACCTGCTGAATTCTTCGATGAGGTACGGTATGATTCTAGAAAGTGTTGTTATTTTTCCTCTTTAAGCTTGAGGCTATCTTCGTATTCAATAAGATAGATTTCTTCGTCTTTTTTCTTTAGAAAGTATTTTTCCCTAGCAAATTTCTCCAATTCTTCAGGGTTTGATAGCTTTTCTAGAATTTGTTTGTCTTTCGCTATTTCCTGTTTTAAAAATTCTTGCTGTTTTTCAAGTTTGTTGATTTCTTTTTTGAGTTCAAGATGGATCAACAGCGAATTGGTATCGAAAAAGAGCATCCATATAACAAAAACGGTCAGTACCAATATGTAAATATTGGTAAGCAGACCGAACCATTTCTTTTGCCTAATTTCTTTGAGCCCCATTTTGCCTAGGTCAATTTATCATTGATAATCGTTCTTACAATATCAACTGCGACCGTGTTGTATTTATTGTTGGGTATGATAATATCGGCGTACTCTTTACTGGGTTCGATAAACTGAAGGTGCATCGGTTTGATGTTCGTTTGGTACTTTTCAAGGGTCTCATCAAGATTCCAGCCCCGTTCGTTCACATCGCGTTTAAGCCTTCTTATCAAACGTTCGTCAGAATCGGCATGAACGAAAATTTTAATATCCATCATTTTTCGCAACCTAGGGTTGGTCAAGATCAAAATACCTTCTACTATTAACACCTTGGTAGGGTGAACGGGAACCGTTTTATCGGTTCTATTGCATTCTAGAAAAGAGTATACGGGCTGTTTGATGGAATGACCCTCTTTAAGGGTAATTAAATGCTCTTCAAGTAATTCAAAATCAATGGACTGTGGATGGTCGAAATTCGTTTTTCTACGTTCTTCCAAAGGAAGATGCGAAAGGTCGTTGTAATACGAATCTTGTGAAATGACACCTACCTCACCCTCAGGAAGTTCATCAATGATCTGATTGACCACCGTGGTCTTTCCACACCCTGTTCCTCCAGCAATTCCAATAATCAACATTCCTTTTAAATTTTTGTCAAAAATACATATTTGAGATGCAAAACGACACATATCGGTAAAATGAAGTTTTGATAACAGGCGTTAGACGCCTTATCACTAATTTTGTCGAATGCAAAATGAAAACGTAAAGCCTAATTTTGAGTTCATTGCCTTAATGGCTTCACTGATGTCTATAGTAGCGCTGGCCTTAGATGCCCTTCTGCCGGCACTTTCCATTATAGGAGAATCTATTGATAGTTTAGATCCGACCGAGAATCAGATGCTCATAACCATGATTTTTCTCGGGCTTGGGGTAGGGCAGCTTTTCTTTGGACCCCTATCCGATAGCTATGGTCGTAAACCAATGGTTTACGCAGGTTTCATCACATTTGCGGTGGGCAGTGCGGTGTGTCTTTTGGCGCCTTCCTTAGGTATAATGGTCTTTGGTAGAGTGTTGCAGGGTATCGGTCTTTCAGCACCGCGAAGTATTGCTATTTCTATTATTAGGGATACATATAAAGGCGATTACATGGCTAAAATCATGTCGTTCGTAACAGCCTTTTTTATTTTGATACCCGTTATAGCACCTGCAACGGGCAAATGGATAATGGATGCTTTCGGGTGGGAAGGTATTTTTTACGTTCAATTGATTTTTGCGGTAATCATCAGTATTTGGTTTTGGAAACGTCAACCTGAAACCTTAAAACCACAATATAAAGTTTCCTTCTCTCCGCGTGTTTTTCTTACGGGGTCCATCGAATTTATCAAACATCGAGAAACGGTCGCTTTTACGTTTACATCAGGGTTTATTACCGGGGCATTTTTAGTCTACCTAAGTGCTTCGCAGCACGTTTTTGAAGATCAGTATGGCATGGTAGAATCGTTTCCGTACATATTTGCCGGTCTTGCCGTCTCCATAGGTCTTTCTACCTTTTTGAACGGTACCCTCGTGATGAAATTTGGTATGAGAAAGCTGGCTTTAATGGCCCTTTCAGCTTTTTGTGGTATCGCCTTATTATACGTGCTTCTTTTTTGGAATCAGCCCAACCCAAGTGTTGCAGTACTCGTGGCCTTCTTATCGGTACAGTTTTTCTGCCTTGGCTTCCTTTGGGGAAATTTTAGGTCTATTGCCATGGAGCCTATCGGACATATTGCCGGTATCGGTGCCGCTATCAATGGGTTTGTGTCTACAGTTATAGCAGTGCCTATTGCCAGTTATATCGGGCAGTTTGTGACGGACACAGTTTGGCCAATGTTTGTTGGTTTAGCCGTTTGCGGGTTGATTTCTTTGGGAATCATGCTTTTGGTGAGAAAACCTAGACCAATCGCTTCATTGTCAAAAGGATAAAAAAAAGGGCTTTTCTTTTGGAAAGCCCTTTTTTAACTAGTTCGATATTATCTTCTATAAAGCCCCGTCCATGATATCTTTGACCACTTCCGGATTGAGAAGGGTGGAGGTATCGCCTAAATTAGCAGTGTCTTTAGAAGCTATTTTTCTCAAAATACGTCTCATTATTTTACCACTACGTGTTTTGGGAAGACCGGGTACAAATTGAATTTTATCCAGCTTGGCGATAGGTCCGATGTGCTCGGTAATCTGCTGATTGATTTCTTTTACTAAATTTTCGCGGTTACGACTTTCACCTACTTCTTTTAAGATAACAAAACCGTAAAGGGCATTTCCTTTTATATCGTGAGGAAAACCAACAATGGCACTTTCGGCAACCGCTGGGTGTTCGTTGATAGAATCTTCAATGGGAGCCGTACCCAAATTGTGTCCTGAGACGATGACCACATCGTCTACACGACCCGTAATTCTATAATAGCCTACCGCATCGCGCAGGGCACCATCACCTGTAAAGTACATGTCTTTATAAGCCGAGAAATAGGTGTCGCGGTATCTTTCGTGATTGCCCCAAATAGTTCTTGCTATCGATGGCCAAGGAAATTTAATGCAGAGTCTTCCCGAAACTTGCTTTCCCTTGATTTCTTTACCTTCTTCATCCATAAGTGCAGGTTGTATGCCAATGAATGGGAGCGTTGCATATGTGGGAGTAGTTGGCGTAACATACGGTATCGGCGAAATCATAATACCTCCGGTCTCGGTTTGCCACCAAGTATCTACTATAGGGCTTTGCTTTTTGCCGACATTGGTATTGTACCAGTGCCATGCCTCTTCGTTGATGGGTTCGCCTACCGAACCTAATACTTTTAGAGAAGATAGGTCGTGGCTATCAATAAAATCGAGATTTTCTTTGGCTAGGGCTCGAATAGCTGTTGGCGCGGTGTAGAATTGGTTGACCTTGTGCTTTTCAACTACCTCCCAAAAACGCCCAAAATCAGGGTACGAAGGAACGCCTTCGAACATTACCGTTGTAGCACCATTTGCCAATGGTCCATAGACAATATAAGAGTGACCAGTAATCCAGCCGATATCGGCGGTACACCAATAAATATCTTCCTCTCTGTACTGAAATACGTTTTTGAAGGTATATGCGGTGTAAACCATGTAACCTCCGGTTGTATGAACCATTCCCTTAGGTTTTCCTGTCGAGCCGGATGTATATAAAATGAAAAGCGGATCTTCGGCATCCATTATTTCGGCCACGCAATCGGCATAAGCCTCATCAAGTAAAGGCTGTAACCACTCATCCCTTCCGTCTATCATAGGGATGTCGGTATTGATTCTTTTGGCGACGAGAACAGTCTTTACTACTGGGCAGTTGTCAAGTGCTTTATCTACAATTCCCTTTAGGTCAATGGTCTTACTGCCTCGATAAGAACCATCTGACGTAATTAAAAGCTTGCATTCACAATCATTGATTCGTGCTGCCAAAGCGCTAGATGAAAAGCCTGCAAAAACTACCGAATGTATGGCCCCGATTCGTGCGCATGCCAAAGCCGCCACAGCAAGTTCAGGAATCATAGGCAAGTATATACATACCCTATCTCCCTTTTTTATTCCTTTATCAAGAAGAACATTGGCCATTCGGCAAACCCTTTCATGTAATTCCCTATAACTGATATGAAGGGCTTCTTCATTGGGGTCGTTCGGTTCAAATAAGATAGCCGTTTTGTCCCCTCTGGTAGGTAAATGCCTGTCAATGCAGTTTTCGGTAATATTTAATTTGGCACCTTCAAACCATTTTATTTCAGGTTTCGAGAAATCCCAACTTAAAACATTGTTCCATTTTTTTCGCCAAACGAAGTGCTCTTCGGCAATCTCTTCCCAAAAGGCTTCGGGGTTTCTTACCGATTTGCGATAGACTTGAAAGTATTCTTCTAAATGTTTAATGTGGTAATTGCTCATTAGTGTACTCTATTTCTTTAAAATTAAATAATTTATTAATGTGAAACGGCCTCGCCGGCTCCACTTGGTATTCTTATATCTTCAACAATTTCTTGAACTTCTTCCGGTGGGGCAGGGGTGAATTTCATGATGACAATCGATACGATAAAATTCACTATCATGGCCACACTGCCAAAGCCTTCAGGTGAAATACCGAACCACCAGTCTTTTTCCAGTGCTGCAACGGCTTCCTTTCCACCATCGAAAATACCGAACTTAAATTTCAACATATAGAAGAGCATCAACGAGATGCCGATGACCATACCTGCGATGGCACCCTCTTTGTTCATTTTTTTGTAAAATATGCCTAAAACAATCGCGGGAAAAAACGAAGCAGCAGCCAAACCAAATGCCAAGGCTACGACCGCTGCCACGAAACCTGGCGGGTTGATGCCGAAATAGCCTGCAATTACTACAGCTACCGTCGCAGCGCCCCTAGCGGCCCAAAGCTCTCCCTTTTCCGAAATCGTAGGTACAAATACTTTCTTGATTAAATCGTGGGATACCGAAGCCGAAATTACCAAGAGCAACCCGGCAGCGGTTGATAGTGCGGCTGCTAACCCCCCGGCAGCTACCAAAGCAATGACCCATGCCGGGAGATTCGCTATTTCTGGATTTGCCAAAACCATGATATCTCTATCAACGGTAAGTTCGTTTTTTGATGCATCGGCTACATATTGAATTTTGCCATCCCCGTTTTTATCGTCAAAAGCCAATAAACCCGTTGTTTCCCAGTTTTTGAACCATTGGGGCATGCTTGCATACTCTTGGTTACTTACGGTATTAATCATGTTGGTTCGCGCAAAAACGGATACTGCCGGTGCGGTGGTATAGAGAATTGCGATTAAAAGGAGCGCCAGCCCTGCGGATTTTCTTGCATCCTTGACCCTTTTAACGGTAAAAAAGCGAACGATTACATGAGGTAAGCCAGCGGTACCTACCATCAAGGCCAACGTAATCATAAAAACGTCGATGGTAGATTTTTTTCCATCGGTGTATTCGGCAAATCCGAGCTCGGTAGAAAGGCCGTTTAGTTTGTCTAATAGATAGATTCCTGAGCCATCATTTAATTTAGATCCCATACCCAATTGCGGAATTGGGTTTCCGGTCATTTGGATGGAAATAAAAATAGCGGGTACCATAAAGGCGAAAATCAGCACACAGTACTGCGCCACCTGGGTATAGGTGATGCCTTTCATTCCGCCTAAAACGGCATAAAATAGAACGATTACCATACCAATGATTACCCCGGTATTGATATCCACTTCTAAAAATCGTGAAAAAACGACGCCTACGCCCCGCATTTGACCGGCAACATAGGTAAAGGAAACGATTAGGGCACAAATGACGGCAACAATTCTAGCTGTTTTAGAATAGTATCGGTCGCCTATGAAATCGGGCACAGTAAATTTCCCGAACTTTCTTAAATAAGGGGCCAATAATAAGGCTAAGAGAACATAACCGCCAGTCCATCCCATTAAATAAACCGACCCATCGTATCCCGCGAAGGAGATAATACCTGCCATGGATATAAAAGAGGCGGCCGACATCCAATCGGCGGCGGTTGCCATTCCATTGGCCAATGGGGAGACGCCCCCGCCTGCCACATAAAAATCATTGGTAGAGCCGGCCCTAGACCATATGGCAATTCCTATATAAAGCGAAAATGTTATTCCTACTAAGAGGTACGTCCAGGTTTGAACATCCATTGGTATAAATTTTTGGTTTTTTCCTTCTCAGGAAATAATTTGGTTTGGAGGTGGTTATTCGTCGTATCCGTACTTTTTGTCCAAGGTATTCATCAATCGGACGTATACGAAAATAAGGATTACGAAGACGTAAATAGAGCCCTGTTGGGCGAACCAAAAGCCAAGTTCAAAACCGCCCACTTTTATTTCATTCAAGGTATCTTTGAACAGAATGCCCGCCCCATACGAAACAGCGAACCAAATGGCCAATAGAATAAAGAGATATCTGACGTTTTCTTTCCAGTAGGCACTGGCTTTTTTCTGTTTTTCAGACATGCTAAAGGTAAGTTTAAGTTGTTGAGCTCACTAAGATAGCGAATTACAACCTCTTTAGCAGGGTAAAAAAACCACACCACTCGAAGAATTTCTTTTGGCGCCGGTAACCGATTTTAAAACATTGGTTTTTTGTTCAATTCTAAGCACCCCCATCAAGGCAAAAACTAATGCTTCTTTAAACTCTATCAGCTTTTTCTCTGGTACGATTACTTTAGCCGTATTCAATAACTTCGACTGAAGGGTTTCAATAAGAAATTCATTCAATGCTCCGCCCCCCGTTACAAAAAGTTTGTGGTCGATACCAGAGGTGTTTTCTTCAATTTGTAATGCCACTTGATCACAAATATGGTGTACGCTGGTACATAGAAGATTGCTCATGTCATCTTTTGTGCGGTCGACTATGGGTACTACTTTCTCAACAAACCACTCGTACCCTATTGATTTTGGGTGAGGTAGTTGATAGAACTCCAATGAATTTAGGCTTTTGAGCATTTGAGTATTGATGTTTCCTGACCGGGCCATTTCTCCTCCTTTATCAAAAGCGATACCTTCCTTTCTAGTTATATAGTTTAAAATCATATTGGCCAATCCGATATCGTAAGCCAACCTTTCCCCATCCTTTTCAAACGACACATTGCTTATGCCTCCCAGATTAAGGCAAAAATCATAATTTCCAAAAAAAAGTCGGTCGCCAATAGGTACCAAAGGGGCGCCTTGGCCGTCTAAAGCAACATCATTGGTTCTAAAATCACACACCACCTTTATGCCGGAAGCGTTGGCCAAGTGCTGCCCTGAACCTATTTGATAGGTTAGGCCATTTTCAGGCTGATGATGGGTAGTATGGCCGTGACTTGCGATATATTCAACCTCCAGTTTTTTTTCATCAATGAATATTTTGCTTTGATTACCCAACCACGTGCCGTAGCTATTGTGAAATTTAAGAAGCTCATCAGCCGGAAGAAAGATGGAATCCTTCAGTTTTTCTTGCATCGAAGCTTCGTAGGTCACGCTCTTGGTTTCAACTATGTCAAAACGGTATGCGTCATTATCTGACCAAATATGACAGTATGCTAGATCGAGGCCATCTAAAGAAGTGCCCGACATGAGACCTAAAATTTTATGTTTTTTCATATGAGGTTCGATTTGACAGATAATTTACCTGAAGACTCAACCCTACCCAAGAAATGATTGCTAGCAGTTTCTTGAAATACTTCAAAATTCTGATAGGCCAATACAACCGTTTCTGCTTGGCTATATTCTATGTGATTCAGCATATATGGGTTGCCGAAAAGGTAAAGGGTCACCTTATTAACAGCTAGTAATCGGTTCAAAATTTTTAAATCCTCAGGATTGAAACCGAACAAATTGTTCGGTTTAACTTGAGGTGGGAAAAGCGCCACCAATAGATTTTTATTCCTGAATGCATCGGCATTTGGTAAGGTTTCAACATCAAATTCCAGATGGTCTCTTAGATGATTGAAAAAGGTTGTTTTTGACGGTTCAATATTGGTAATGGCAATGAATTTTGTTTTAGCGAACTCAGCCAGGTTAGAAGATGTGCCTTTGTGAAGAGTTATACATTTTTCAGAAATTCTGCGATTTAATGAGTCAGTTTGGGTAAGAGTTGTCACTTCTTTATCTCCTGCAAATGCCTTTTCCTTTAGCCTCCAAACGCGTTCGAAGCTCTCTTCAATTTGATTAGGTAAGGCGTTTTCGAGAATTTTTGAAATGCCTTCTTTCGTATGTTCTGCAAAACATAAAATGTCGTTACCGGCATCAAAAGCTAACCACTCCAGTTCACCCTTTTCAGGATAATTTTTTGCAACGGCGTGCATATTCAGCGCATCTGAAATGACGACACCCTCAAAACCAAGCTCTGAACGTAGCACTCCTTTGATGATTTCTTTGGAAATGCTAGAGGGGGCTTCTTTTCCATCGGACAAAGCAGGAACTGAAAGATGCCCGACCATTACAGAGTCTATACCTTGGTCGATAATCTCCTTAAACGGAAAAAGCTCATTTTTATCAAGTTCCTTTCTAGACTTGTTGATTAACGGCAAACCCAAGTGGGAGTCAGTGGCAGTATCGCCATGCCCAGGAAAATGTTTAATACTGGTCAAAACACCTTCGCTTTGCGTTCCCTTTATAAATTGAAGGGCCTTTTCCGTTACAAGATTTCTATCTTCCCCGAAGGAACGGTAACCAATGACGGGGTTATTAGGATTATTGTTTACATCTACGACCGGAGAAAGATTCCAATGAATTCCTGCCGATTTACAATCATTGGCAATGTTTTTTCCGACCTCAAAAATGAGATGACCCTCATTTTCTGGCAGGGCGCCTAGCGTAATAGCGTAAGGATATTGAGGGGTGTTCTCTATTCTCATGGCAAGGCCCCATTCGGCATCAATGGCAATCAATAGTGGGTATTTGGCTGCTTTTTGATAACGTTTAATGAGAAGTTTTAGAGTATCGTAACTATTCTCATTTTTAATGACCTTTTTCTTTCCTTCAAAATTGGTGGCTGCGCTGGCTCGACTATGAAAAAAACAGATTCCGCCGATATAGTGGGTTGCAATGAGTTTTTCAAGAGCCACAATTTCTTCTTCAGAATCATTGATAAATGCGGCAGGCATAAAAAGTTGACCTATTTTCTCCTTAGCAGTAAGGTCGGTTGATGCCTGTTCATATTTTATTAGATCATACCTCATTGGTAGCTGATTTTTTGCCAAAATCCGGTGGATATTTTAAATATTTCAATAAGAAAAATGCGGGGAAGGCCGATAATACCACCCAGATAAAGAAGCCATCGTATCCAAGCCATTTTTGTACGGCCCCACTAATCATACCCGGAAGCATGGCCCCTAAAGCCATAAAACCTGTAGCTATGGCATAGTGCGAAGTTTTTGAAGCTCCTTCGGCAATATAAATGAGATACATTAGAAAAGCAGCGAACCCGAAGCCATATCCGAACTGTTCAAAAGCTACCGTTCCCACAACGAATGCCAAACTTTTGGTTTGCGTCATCGCCATAATGGCGTAAAGTACATTGGGAACATTTAAAGAGAGCATCATTGGAAGCATCCATTTTTTAAGTCCATCCCTTGAAATGAGAATTCCCCCTAAAATACCGCCTGCCGAAAGGGTTATCAATCCGACTACCCCGTAAATAATACCTACGTTTTCGGTAGAAATCGCGAGTCCGCCAACCGAACGCTCATCTAACATGAACAGCTGGGCCACTTTTGCCAATTGTGATTCTCCCAAGCGATAGGTTAGAATGAAGGCCAAGGCAACCGCAATGTTCGGTTTCTTAAAGAAGGTAGTAAAGACTTCTAAAAAAGCCTTGGGTTTTTCGGCCTCAAAAGTCGAAGATTTCTCAAATTTTGGGGTCACGAAAAAGTTGATGGCGGTAAGTATTAGCATTAAGCACCCTGTTGCTACCATGGTCAGGCTCCAGGCTTTGGTATTATCGCCATACAATTCTTCTAAATACCCGGCAAAAACCACGATCAAACCACTACCAGTTACCATGGCAAGGCGGTAAAAAGTACTTCGTATGCCTACAAAGAACGATTGCTTTTTTTGTGACAGGCCTATCATGTAATATCCATCAGAAGCGATATCATTAGTGGCTGAAGCGAAAGCGGCTACCCAAAAGCAGGCCAGCGTGGTAACGAAAAACAGCTGTGTCGGAAGGGTTAGCCCAACAGCTACAAACATTAATGAAATGACAAGTTGCATGACTAGAAACCAGTTGCGTTTGGTACTTTTTAAATCTACCACTGGGCTCCATATAGGTTTTAGGACCCACGGCAAATAAAGTAGACCGGTATATAATGTGATATCGGTATTATTAATGCCAAGTTTCTTGTACATAATTACCGATACAGATGCGATGATTACATTAGGTAAACCTTCGGCGAAATATAACGGAGGTACCCAACCCCAGGCCCATTTATCTTTTTGAATCATTGAACGCGCTTTGGTTTAAAAGTAGGGCTTTAGGTTCACTTTCCGAACCATATCGGTCGATTAAAGTATATACCCGGTTTTTGCTTCCTTTTAAATCTTTTAAAGGAATTCTGATGTTAGTCAATCCGTTTATAAAGATGGTCTTTATTAGATTTTTGCTCGATAAGGCATGGGTCGACTCTTTTCCTGCCTTATAAAAGGCCACTTGCTGAAAATGTTGAGGTTCTGATGCGGTCATTTCTATGAAGGCCCCTTTTAAAGTAAATGTCGGTTCTACGAACTGAATCGAGTCTTTGTAATCATGGGTTGCTGCCGGAGGAAGGGCCGGTTTTTGATAGAATTTTCTTTTCAACAATCTTACAACGTTACGGTTTTTAGCCATGAGGCTTTTAGCACTAAAAAATACGTTGCCTCTCACATTCAATTCTTCTCTTGCATACTGAAGTTGGTGAGGCAGTTCTCTCTTCTTGTTCCAAGCTTTATCACTATTGTTCTTGATTTTGTAAGGGCCATTTCCTATATATAGATTGGTGTTCTTACTATTATTCGACCACCAATCAATCAATTTTTTATGTGAGGCCACAGAAAGGTGCATACTCCAATAAAGTTGAGGCACTATATAATCAAGCCACCCTTTATCCATCCAAAGTAAAGGGTCGGCATAGAGATTTTCATAAGTAGTTTGCCCAGCTTGCGTATCGGAGCCCCTAGGGTCTGTAGCTTGGTTTTTCCAAACTCCGAATGGACTAACTCCAAACTGAACCCATGGTTTTCTTTTTTTGATGACTTGAAAACTTTTACTGATAAGAGAATCCATATTGCTTCTTCGCCAATCTTCGAGGGTTTGATCGACAAGTGCGTGCTTCCGGTATGATAGGGAGTCGTTGAACTCTTCACCTTGAATTGTATACGGATAAAAATAGTCATCATAGTGAATGGCATCAACCTGGTAACGATTAACTATTTCATCGACAATAGAAACCATATGTTGTTGAACTTCAGGAAGACCAGGATTGTAGTAGTATTTTTTGCCATACTTGATCATCCAATCATTGTTTCTATAATAATCATGACTAGGGTCTAAGCCCAGAGTATCTAAATCAAAGGTGGCTCGATAGGGGTTGAGCCAGGCATGAAACTCCATATTTCTTTTATGGGTCTCGTCAATCATCCACTCCAAAATATCAACATGCTTTAAAGTGTCGTTAGATGAAGTAGGAGGAGAGCCTTCTTTACCGGTAAGATATCTTGACCATGGCGCATATTCAGAAGAATAAAAGGCATCACCCGCTGTACGAATTTGAACTATGGCCGCATTAAAATTGAGTTCTTGGTAAAAATCGAGTATTTCAAGATAATCGCTTTTTTGCTTTAAAACGGAATCATGACCGCTCTTGGGCCAGTCTATGTTAACAACAGTTGCCACCCAAAACCCTCGAAACTCCCTTTTCGGTTGTGGAATATCGCTCAAGGTAGAGCAGGAGCATAGTATGACTCCTAAAGCAAATATGTAGAAGTAGATACGTAGCATAGAAAAAGGCCTATTTACAATAAAAATAGGCCTTTATGTTTCAAGTTAATTTAGTTTCATTAGTTTACTTCATATCTAACGAAGGCTTCGATAGCAGCATAGTCTGAAAGACCTAGGTTGCGGTATTTTTGCGCCGTATCTCTGTTGCGCTCTTCCGCCCTCATCCAGAATTCCCTAGCATCATCGCCTTGGAACATTACACCATCTTTTTGAGATTGGTGACAGAAAATGGCGTAGCGTTTTTTCAAGACCTGATCAGGACTCATAGGAACCGCCATTTCAATTTCGTGAATGTCCCATTCGTGCCAAGCACCTCTGTAAAGCCATAGCCAACAATCGTTCATGAAAGGTTCTGATTTTAGTCTTCTCATTGATTCGAAAACCGCATCAAGACATACTTTATGGGTGCCATGCGGATCGGCCAAATCGCCTGCGGCATATATTTGATGTGGCTGTATTTCTTTGATGAAATTCATCATGATTTCGATATCGGCATCTGATAGGTTATTCTTTTTAATGGTTCCTGTTTCATAGAAAGGAAGGTCTAAAAAATGAACGTTTTCATCAGGAAGCCCCAAATATCGGGTAGCGGCATACGATTCGCCTCTTCTGATATTGCCTTTTAATTTTCTTACTTCAAGAGTATCAAAGCTACTTTCTTTCTTGGCCTTGATATCGTCAATGAGCTTCTGGGCCTCGTCGGAATAGCTAATGCGTTTAGAGATGCCTGCGTAGCGAAGGGCATCGGCATCTGAAACGGCAATATTACCCGAGGTCTGGTAAGCGACATGAACTTCATGCCCTTGCTCGATCAATCTGTCAAAAGTACCGCCCATAGAGATTACATCGTCATCAGGGTGTGGACTAAAGAGAATGACTCTCTTCTTGGCAGGTTCGGCTCTTTCTGGGCGATTGGTATCGTCTGCATTCGGCTTTCCACCTGGCCAGCCTGTAATGGTGTGCTGTAATCTGTTGAACATCTTAATATTGAGGTCGTAAGAGTTCTCGGTTGCCAAAAGGCCGGACATACCATTATCGTTATAGTCTTTATCGGTAAGGCTAAGAATTGACTTTTCGGTCTTCCCGCAAAGCCATACAATTGCCTTAAAGGTTAGGTTTTCCGTCCAATCTAAAGATTCGTCGACCAACCAAGGGGTTTTGTTTCTGGTTAGTTCACTACCTGCTCCTGTATCTAAAACGAACGTACAGTTTTTATGTTCTTGCAGGTATGTGGCAGGAACCTGTGCTGAAATTTCTCCTTCTATCGTTTTTTTGATGATATCTGCCTTATTCTGTCCCCATCCTAAGAGAACAATTCTTTTGGCACTTCGAACCGTGGCAATACCCATTGTGATAGCCTTTCGGGGTACATTGTCAATTCCTAAAAAAGCGGGGGCCGCGTCTACACGGGTAATGTGATCAAGAGTAATAACACGCGTGCCAGAGTTGTAGTGTGAACCAGGTTCATTAAAACCAACGTGCCCGGTTCTACCAATACCTAGTAATTGAAAATCGAGTCCACCGGCCTTTTTAATCGCTTTTTCGTAAGCTAGGCAATAATCGATGACATCGCCCCCTAAAATAGTACCGTCAGGTATGTGTATATTTTCTGCAGGAATATCTATATGATTAAACAGGTGTTCATGCATGAAGTACCAGTAACTTTGACGGTTATCTTTTTCCATAGGAAGGTATTCGTCAAGATTGAAGGTAATAACGTTGGAAAAACTTAGCCCATCTTCTTTGTGCATTCTCACTAACTCTTCGTAAACTCTTATCGGAGATGAGCCGGTAGCCAGACCTAACACACAATTTTTATTCTCTTTTTGTTTTTTCTTGATAAGTGTGGCAATTTCTTCTGCTACTTGTATAGAAGCTCTATTAGAATCTGAGAAAATTACGTTGTGAATCTTTTCAAATCGTGTTTCTTCAAATTGACCTACAGGGCGGTATTCAATAGAAGAGCCATTTTTTTCCAGAATTGTTTTCATTTTTATTGTTCTTAAGGTAGAGGTTTATTTAGCTGCAAATATAAGCAACGACGCCTAATAGTTGCTGTTTTTTGCTTTTTAAATTGCTGTTTTTTGCATTTTTAATGATTTATTAACTTTAAACCAGAAAAAAACGGCATTCGATAATATTGCATATATTTGTGCGGCTAAAATTTAGAATTCATTGACGCTATGTTAAAGGAAGAGCGACAACAAACCATCTTAAACGAGGTTGAACTGCACAACCGAATCTTATTGACCGATATTGCCGAAACATTGGATGTTTCTATAGATACGGTGCGTCGTGATGTAAAAGAGCTAGACGCTGAAAATAAATTACGTAAAGTACACGGAGGTGCCGTATCGCTGGGTTTTACTAATAGCAGTACACGAAATCAAAATGTATATAAATTAGAGCAGAAGACTAAAATAGCCCAGAAAGCACTTTCGTTACTTAAACCGGGTGCCGTTATCTTTATAGATGGAGGTACAACTTGCTCGGAATTGGCCAGATTGATACCTCCGAATTTAGAAATAACATGCTTTACACATAGTCTTCCGGTAGCCTCAGAACTGCTTAACAAATCAAATGTGAATGTAATTATAGTCGGAGGACAAGTTTCTAGTGAATCTCAAACCACGATAGGGGCCAACGCCATTCATAATCTTTCTGAAATCAGGGTTGATTTTAGTTTTATCGGTACAGGGTATGTTGACTCTTTTTACGGTCTTACCGAATTTGATTGGGACATTGTTCAAGTGAAGAAAGCGGTGATAAAGAGCTCAAAAAAAACGGTACTTTTATCCATATCAGAAAAACTGAATTCACAACATCGTTACAAAACTTGCGATATTAATGCCATCAATACGATGATAACCGAGCTAGAGCCGGAAGATTCGCTATTGAATTCTTTTAAAAACCACGATATACATATTTTATAAATACCATGGACTATACCAAGATTACCGAAACCCCATCGAACCATGACGATTTAGAGTTGTTAGAAACCAACTCTATTTTAAAGAAAATGAACGAGGAAGACCAAAAAGTGGCCGTTGCCGTTTCAGAGGCTATTCCTCAAATCACGAAATTGGTCGATGCGCTGGCCGAACGATTTGAAAAAGGAGGGCGTCTTTTTTATATAGGGGCGGGTACAAGCGGCCGTTTAGGTGTACTCGATGCTTCTGAAATACCACCTACGTACGGTATGCCACATACAAGGGTAATCGGTCTTATAGCTGGAGGCGATATTGCCATTAGAAAATCGGTCGAACACGCAGAGGATGACACTGAACAGGCGTGGAAAGATATGATGGCGTATGAGATGACCGAACTTGATACGGTAGTCGGTATTGCCGCTTCCGGTACAACGCCCTATGTGTTAGGAGGCATTGAACAGGCTAAAAAGAACGGACTTTTAACCGCAGGAATAACCAACAACCCAGGTTCGCCGTTGGCGAAAAATTCCGATATACCTATCGAGATGAACGTTGGACCTGAATTTGTTACGGGCAGCACGCGTATGAAGAGCGGAACATCTCAAAAACTAGCCCTAAATATGATTTCTACTGCCCTGATGATTAAGATTGGAAGGGTAAAAGGGAACAAGATGGTCAACATGCAACTAAGTAATAACAAACTTGTTGATCGTGGCGCACGCTATGTCGCAGAAGGGTTGGGAATACCTTATGAGAAAGCTGAATCTCTTTTAAAGAAGCATGGCTCGGTCAAAGCAGCTATAGAAGCGGGTTCTTAATCTATTTTGAAATGGCCTCTACCTCGTCTGTAGTGACCAATTTGCTCGACCAATTGCCCCACGAGTTCATAATGTAGTTCATTACATCGGCAATCTCACTATCATCCAATCCCATGGGTGCCATTACGCTGTTATAGGTAACGCCGTTGACGGTCAATTCGCCTTGCTGGCCGTACTTAACCCCGCGGATGCTGGCTTCACGGTTTTTCTTTAAATAATCTGACATGGCAAGGGGTGGGAAAGTATTTGCTACTCCCTCGCCATTTTCTAAGTGGCACGTCACACAGAAATCCATATAAACAGCTTCGCCACGTGCCATACTTTCTTCTAAATCTGCCTCTTGCGCCTGAACTGTCGGTACAGCACAAAAGATTAGAAACAACAGAATGTTTAAAAATTTCATAATGATACTTATGGTAGTAATGGAACCTTTAGAAAAGAACTTTACTAGCTTTTTGGTACTAGTTTATAAACACCTTTTCCTTCTACTGCTACATAAATTAGTCCGTCAGGCCCTTCTTTAACGTCTCTTACTCGACCTATTTCGGCCATTAATTTTTCTCTGTCGGTAACTTTTTCTCCTTCAACTACTAATCGTTCCAAATATTGAAATTTTAGTGACCCAACAAGAATGCTTCCTTTCCAGTCTCCATATTTATCGGATGTAACAAATGCCATGCCACTCGGGGCGATACTTGGTACCCAATAGTGAAAAGGTTGTTCCATTCCGTCCATTTCGGTTTTATCGGTTATAGGTGTACCACTATAATTGATACCATAAGTTATGACCGGCCAACCATAGTTGGCACCTGGTTTTATAATGTTGATTTCATCACCACCTCTCGGACCGTGTTCATTATCCCATATTTTTCCGGTTTCCGGATGTTTAGCTAGGCCTTGTGGGTTACGGTGCCCATAGCTATAAATTGCTGTTTTGGCACCATCTTTACTAACAAAAGGATTGTCTTGGGGTATTTTGCCATCATCATGAAAACGATAAATTTTGCCGCCATCCCTAGTTATATCTTGTGGGTTTTCATCTCTGGCCCCGCGCTCACCAATTGAAAGAAAAAGATAGCCTTCATTATCGAAAACGATTCTAGAACCGAAATGCTGACCTTTGGTTGTGTTGGGGGTCGCTTTGTAGAGTAATTGCTTTTCGACCAATGCATTATCCTTTAGCTTAGCTCTCATAAGAGCGGTGTTTCCACCTTTTTCATCTCCTTCCTCGGAAGAATATGAAATATAGATCCAACCATTATTGGCATAGTCAGGATGTGCCTCAATATCCAAAAGTCCGCCTTGCCCTCTAGTATAAACTTGTGGTACTTCTTTAACCTTGGTTTTGGCACCGTTTTTAAAATGAACGATTTCGCCTGATTTCTCGGTCACCAGCATACTGCCATCCGGTAAAAAGGTCATTCCCCACGGAATTTGCATTTCATCGATCAGTAATTCAGCCTCAAAAGGAGTGGAAGAAGGGTCACTAACTTGGTTTTCAGGGTCTTGAGCACAAGATGTGTAAAAGAAAACTAGAGTTGAACAAAGTAGAAATACACTATTTTTCATGGATGTACGTTAAAAATAATATTAATGTATGCTTAGCGGATAAATATAAAGAGAATTTATAAGTATAAATAATTACATCTTAAGAATAAATGCTCCCCAAACGCAGCTATTCTTAATACCTAAGACTTAACCTATGTTCCCAAAGAAAATGCGGCATGTTCTTCTTGCCCTACTGTTAATATCATTTTCAGTAGTCGGTACTACGGCCATCGCCAATCCTAAAGTGTATACCTTGATCTCCGAGGTTGCCGAAAAGGTCAAGGATGCTGTTTCTCTAGAGAAGACCTCACAGCGAGAAACCGAGTCTAAATTTCTCGTCAATACCCAAAAGAACAAGAAATCAGGTAAGGCTGTCAGCGCTCCCATGTTCACGACCATAATTCAAGGAGCCGATGAAACGGTAAGCTGTACCAACGATGGGGCCACCGTTGCAAGGTTTATTCTATGCGGTGACTCTGATGATAGAAACATTACACTCTCCGGAGGGCCTTACGGAAGTGTTTCATGGCAACAGTTGACCGGGGCCACCCCGAATACGAATGTAGAGTGCCCTGATTATACATCGGCCTACACAGAGGTGCATAACGGTTCATCTTTCAACCTAGACGCCAGTACTATCTCAGCAGCGAACGGAGCCGAATTTAGGGTTCAGGTCAATGGGGGGCAATACTATTATTTTGAAGTGGTAAAAAGTACCATTACCCAAACCTATACTAAAAAAGATTTTGTTTGTAATAACCCGGGTCGTATCGAGATTACCGGTCTTCCCAATAGTTATCAATTTAGAATTCGCGAAGGTGCGAATCCGTTCGGGCCCTACCAATCATCTTCTATATTTGATAACCTAAACCCTGGATTATACCAAGTACAGGCTAGGTTGAATATCTCTGGCCAAGTATGTGAATATTTGTATGAGGTCATTGAAATAGAAGAAGTTGAAATCGAAATCGATGTAACCTTTACCAATCCGGTATGTAGTGGGGAAACAGGAAGTATCGACGTAACCGTTAATCCGGAGGTACCTGGGCCTTATGTATATACCTTATTAGATGAGAACGGTGCCGAAATTGAGTTTACTTCTACAATTTCAAGTAACACCTATACATTTGGGGCAGTAAGCGAAGGTACTTATGCGGTAAAAGTTGAAACTAATGACTGTCATGAGGATATTCCTAATGGCATTCCGGCTCCGATACAATATACAGACGTAAATGGTAATCCTATTACCGTTGGTGTAGGATTGAGTCCAATCGAGGTGATTACCGATACCAACGGAATGAGTTTCGGATGTTCGACCATTACCAGTGTAGATATCGACGTAACGCCTTCTGGTGGTTCCGGAAACTATAGCTATACTGTTAGCGATGGTGGAAATTCTGGAGGATTTTTCACAGGTACTAATTCTTATACGGTAACTAGCCCTGGTACATACACCTTTTATATAACGGATGACCAAGGTTGTACAGCCGAAAAATCTGAATACGTGGCCGAACTTGATCCGCCCGATGTAACTGCTGGCCCTATTACCGGTACCTGTACCAATGGGGGAGGAAAAGTAGATTTCGCCATTAACGACCCACGAGGTTTCAACTTAGAATTCAGGGCGACCAATAATGCTGGTGATCCCTTTACCACATCGTCGACCATACCAGTGGCCGATGGCACCTATAATATTGTAGAGGTAAGGTATTCTCAAGGTGCATTTTCGTGCGTTCTGGCACTTCCATCGGTAACAGTAACTTCCGAAGGAGGCTTGAACGGTTCGGCCAGCTTAACACAAGATTATACTTGTAACAATGGTGGGGCAATCATTGATTTTGCCCCCGCTAGTGGAGGTTCTGGTTCTGGTTATGAGTATAGTATTGATAACACCAACTTTCAATCTGGCACAAGTTTTACAGGACTGGCATCAGGCACCTACATACCTTATATAAGAGACGATTCAGGATGCTATCAGGCTCTGTCACCTATTACGGTTTCTGAACCGGTTCCACCAACTGCTATTAACTTTGTTCAAGACAATTTAGATTGCGCCACAGGAACCAGTAGGGTAACTATTGATGTGCAACCTGCAGGTTTTCCAGTTGCGCAATATGAAATCATCTCCTCTAATCCCGCAACGGCATTGCCTCCTGCTCAGGCAAGTAATGTGTTTAACGGACTTAACTTAGATACTTCGTATCAATTTGAAATTACCGATACCGATGGGTGTACTTACACAGCCAGTTTTACCACGGGAGGTATCAGTACTATACGAGCTAGAGTTAAATCTGGAGGGGATCGAAGAGTTTGTCCCGCTGCCACTGATGGCGATGGAGCATTCTTGGTCGATGGGTTTGCCACCGATTATGATTATGTGGTGAACAGAACTGCACCGACTGCTGCCATAATAACAAGTGGAACGAATAGTTCGGCGTTTGAGATACCAATTTCCGGTTTAGGAGCTGGTACTTACGAAATTACGGTAACCGACAACGATACCAACTGTACATCGACAGCATCTTTTGATGTGGAAGAAGCTGCTACTCCTTTGAGTATTACCGCTGATGTGACTGATATGAGTTGTCAAAACAATAATATTGGTAGGGTTCGAGCCAATGCTGCCGGAGGATTCGGTAGTTATAGGTATGAACTTCAGTGGCCATCACCTCCAGGAACCCTACAGGGCCCAAAAACTGGGCGTACTTTTGGTAGTTTAACCGCCGAGGGCACCTATACATTAACAGTTATAGACTCCGAGGGTTGTACTGCCTCAACCACTTTTACCTTAACAAGTGTAACAGCGCCATCCATATCATTTGATAGTGCCGACTATTGTTATTCGGCTACTAACGATGCCGAAATTACGGTTTCTTCAACTGCAGGCTCTGCACCATTGACCAGCCATAGATATCGAATTAATGGTGGACCCCTGCAGACGCCAGGTACACCGGGTACTTACACCTTTACCAACCTTGTTCCGGGTAATTACATAATTCAAGTAGTCGACGGAAATGATTGTATTGCCCAAACGACGTCTGTAAGAATACCTCCTCAAATTCAAGTAAACTTAGATTTGGTTACTGAAATTCCTTGTGGAGGAGACGGTGAAATGGAAGTGACTGTTTCCGGAGGAGATATCTCAACCCTAAGTTCCACTTCATACACCATCTACAAAGACGGAATTGCTGTACCAGGGCAGACAGGAATTAATATTCCATCAAATCCATTTAACTATACTGTACCCTACGGTGAGCACGGTGTTTATACCGTTGAAGTAACCGATAATAATTCATGTACCAATACGTCAGAAGGGTTGACCTTTGCTGAACCTACAAATATTGCCGCTACAGAGCGAATAGTGGGCCCAAGTTGTGGTGATCCTAATAGCGGTTTTGTAGAAATTATTCCAACTGTATCTTCTGGTGTTCCTCCTTTTGAGGTGGTTTTCGCTCCTGCGGGTACATTGGTTCCGGATCCTAATAATCCTGACCCTACAAATACTTATAACTTTTCTTCACAAACTGTTTATTCAGGTCTTGCAGCGGGTAACTATGAGTATCTAGTAAAAGATTCAAGAGATTGTATTACTGCGGTAACACCCGTGACGGTGACTACCGACCCCAACCCAACACCCGATGCTACGGTAGCGCCTATTGATGCTACGTGTACTTCTGGTGATCTTTCCGGTGGGGTGACTGTTAGTTTACCAACCCCTGGTGTTCAGAATTATACAGTTATTATTGAGGATAACTTTGGAAACCCTTATGTGACTCAAAATAATGTAACGGACGCGGACTTTCCTTTGTCGGTAACTGATCCAAGTCTGATTCCAGGTGATTATCAGGTGATTATCATTGATTCTCGAGGATGTAATGATATTGAACCCGTGACCATCGGAACAACCAATCTTGATATAATTCCTACCTATCCAACACCCCCTGCCTTCTGTACTCCTGGTGGAAGTACAGTATGTGTTGAAATAGTGAATGGAACAGGTCCATATGAAATACGATTGGCCGATCCCGACCCTCTAGTAGGCTGGGTCTCACCTAATACTACAGCTACTAACCATTGCTTTAGCAATTTGCTATGGGGTGCTTCTTATACAGTAGAAGTAAGGGATACATCTACAGGTTGTACATATCAAGAAGTGATCACTTTACCCAACGGACCTGGTTCTGCTGTAGATTTGACGGTCGACGGTGCCACATGTAGAAATGGCGATGTAGGTATCAACTATAATATTACGTCAGGTACAGCACCTTACGATGTTATTATTACCAATTTAGAAACAGGAGAAGAGGTTTACAATGTAACCAACTCCTCTTTAACAGCTCTAGCAAGTGATTTGACAGTGCCTCAAGGCAGGTATGGAATCTCGGTAGAAGATGCTAACGGTTGTTCTAGCGGAGACGAAGACGAAGCGGTTATCAACATGCCACGGGTAGATATTATTGATAACCAAAATGCCAACTGTAATGCTCTCGGTCAATTGACTGTTAGGGGAAGCGGCGGAACACCTTTTGCTACTGGTAGCCCATACTTGTATGCTTATGTTCCCGCTGGTACTCCTGTTGATACTGACGGTACCCTAACACCTGCAGACCCATCTGATGATTTCAGTGATGCCTCTACAGTTTCCTTGCCGGGATCACTGGCACCTGGTACAGATTATGATATCTGGGTTATCGATGCGAACAACTGTTCTTATCGTGTATCTGCAGCGGTGATTCAGCTGAATCCTGATTTACCGGCACCGACTATCAGCGTAGACAATCAATGTGATGTAACTACACCATCAGGTGGTTTCCAAATTACATTAGAAATGCCAGGTCATATAGAGACACCGACATTTACTTTGAATGGGGTTAGTCAAACACCTGCTTATACTCCAGGTACACCTACACAAGCAATATTTTTTGTTAACAATATTGGTTCATATCCGGTACATGTTATTGATGCCAATGGGTGTGATGTAGATGATGTTGCCGAAGTGTTCCAAGTTCTTTCAGCATCTGGAGGCTTTAGTACCGAACCAAGTTGTGAAGAAAGTGATGGAGTTGTTACAATTACGGCCAATGGAGGTAGTGGTGATTTCACTTATGTTCTCACAGGAACCGATATGTTTGGTTCTCCTGTAAGTATTACCGACCCTGATAATGATGGTATTTTTCCGAATATCCCTCCGGGAGATTATCAAGTGGAAGTAACCGATAATCAAGTCGATGATGGTGTCAACAATTGTACCTTTTTGGTCGATGACATTCTTAGAACAGCCCCAACTTCGCCAATTATTGACGATACGGGTGCAAGTGATGTTAGTTGTAATGGGGTTGGAGACGGAAGTATTTCGGCTTCTTTGCAAGCAGGAACCGATATTGATGGAATTAGAGAATTCAATTTATATACGACCACTTTGGCTTCAATGCCATCAGGTCTTGACACCTCTGGAAGAACCGGTACAAATGCTTCAGGTACTTTCTTGAACTTAACTCCGGGCACTTACGTAATTGAAGTTGTTACCGACCGCAGCTGTTTTGATAGAGAAGAAGTGGTTATCAACGAACCACCACCATTTGAAATCGATGTAACGGCAGGTACACTTGTCTGTAATCCGGCGGCAAATCAGTTTAGTACAACGAATGTAACAGCATCCATCGTGGGTGGTAATGTTGGCAATGGTGGCCCTTACGGCTATAAACTAGACCTTGCCGATAGCTACCAGTCGAGTCCGACATTCGAGATAGTTGATACGGGTTCTGATCAAGTCATTACTATTTATGCCATAGATTCAAATGGTTGTGAATTCAGTGATTCGGTGACGGTTTTGGCTCCAAATACGGTAACCGCAACTATTACACAGATTTCTCCTATGGATTGTGAAAATCCTGAAAGGATTAGAATTGACGTAACAGGCAGTACCAATTTTATAATTGAAGACCAAGGTTTCTCGGTAACGCCGGTTTCAAGTGTTTCTCAACCAAGTGGTTCTTTTGTTGAATTCGATTTGCCAATGGTTGCCGGTGAGTACAATTTACAGGTAAATGATGTGGGAGGCTGTACTTATCCGATAACCGCCTATGTCGTTGCAGAACCTATTCTACCTACGGTTTCCATTTCACAAAATGACCCAGTTGGTTGTTTTGGCGCTACTGATGGTGAATTGACCATTGATGTAAGCGGATATACGGGAGTTTATGAATACTTCGTATACGCTGCCAATGATCCAGGGTTCAGTGGCGGTTCCTTCGGTACGCCGGTCGCAGGTAATTCAACCGGAACAATCGACACTGCTGTAGATGGTAACCCGGCTGTTATAACCGGTCTGGAAGGTGGTAATCTTCGTGTAGTAATCCGCGAAATGGGCATGACAGCTTCAGCTTGTAATGTATTCAGTAATATGACTACCGTTCAAATGCCTAACGAGCAACTTCTCATAACGACTATGGACGAGGTCGGAAGAGTGGGGTGTAATGATGATTTAGGTGAAATTATCGTTAGTACTCAAGGAGGATGGGATAATGCCCCTTATGAATACCGATTAGAGTACGAAAATCCAGTAGGTAGCGGCTTTGCACCGCATTCTAATGCGGCCTACGCAACATTTGCTGCCAATGGAAGTAATGATAGGTTTACGGGGCTTTCGAGTGGCAATTATCGTGTAATAGTAAGAGATACAGAAGGATGTGAACACTCTGAAGAACTAGAGCTTTTACCGGTTGCACAAATCGATGCAGAGGCCATTATAACAAGAGAGTTGGAGTGTCCTCAAGGTAACGACGCCGTGATTGTGGCCGTTGAGCCAGGAACAACGAACCCTGGTGCTATTGGAGGTGTGCCAGGCGCCGGATATCAGTATCGCTTGTTGCATTTGGGCAGTTCTGATAATACCGATGTGGTATCTTCAACAGGGTATCAAAGTGACCCAGAGTTTGTGGGTACGGCCGGAACGGGAGTTATTCCTGGTGGATGGTATGCCGTAGAAGTGGTTTCAACTATGAACTGTAGCTTCGTAACTCCTCCGGTTCAGGTCATTCCGCCGCCGCCAATCAACCCGGTATTGATTCAAACTTCGGTACCAGCATGTGGTAACATCGCAACAATGATGATTCGTGTGAACAATCCGCAGGGTGGCACTTATGAATATAGCGTAAATAATTCTGGAGGACCATGGTTGCCAATCGATGAGACCGATGTCAACGGATTGCCGGTTAAGACCAATATACCGGGAACCATTGGTAACTCATATCGTTTCGAAGTTCGAAAGGTGGGTGGCTTGAGCTCATGTTTGGCCCGAAAAACCAATGGTATTACTATTACAGATGCAGAGCCTTTAAGTCTTGATCCAACATCGCCCACTTTTGATGTTTCGTGTGCGTACGAGGTAGACGGTAGAATTGAGGCAGTTGCTAATGGAGGTACGGGTATTTATGAATTTAGAATTTATAATTCAGACCCTGGTTCTGATGCTTTCGTGGCTGAATCGTTGCCAACCTACAATAACTTGCCGATGCAAGACTTTGGTACCTTTGAGAACCTTGATGCGGGTGATTACTGGATTTCCGTGATTAGCCGTGCAAACTGTGGTGTTGTGCAAGGACCATTTACTATTGCTCCGGCGGAACCTGTGACTATTGATTATAGTAGTACTCCAACATCTTGTTTTGGTGAATCTGACGGTACGATTACTATGGAGGTTACCAGTGCGACCCCAGGGCTCGTGAAGTTTGCTATCGAACCGAACTTGAGTGAGTTTTTCTCAGATCCTGATAATCCGTTAACATATACCTTTACCGATTTGGCAGCTAATACCCCGAGTAATCCGTCTTATACGGTTTTGGCCCAAGATGCAGAAGGTTGTCCACAGACATTTGAAATCGTGGTGACCGAACCCGATGAACTGGAGGTTACCGACGTAGTTACCTCACCGGAAACCTGTATAGGGTTTGCCGATGGTACGGCTCAGATAACAATTGCTGGAGGCACACCGTTCGTTGATCCTGTGACCTTTGAAACGTATTATGAAACAAGGGTTATCGGTCCAAATTCAGATGGTACCGAAGTGTTCGAGCGTAACGATAATCTTTTCTTTGATAACTTAATAGGTGGTGAAACCTACATAGTTTTCATACAAGACGCCAACCTCTGTGATACAGACGTGTTGATACCTATTGAAATTGGTGTTGATTTAACAGCTGAACCTATTGTTCAATATGGCTGTGAAGGTATCTTCCCTAATAGTACGGCCAGAGTTGAAATGCAAGATTCAAGTGTTCTTCCTGATCTGTTGTTCGCTTTGAATCCTGTTGATCCGACCGATGCCATTACTTCTTTAGCGACCACAGATCGTGAATGGGGAGATTTACCAGCGGGTGACTATACTGTTTACATCTATCACGAAAATGGTTGTACTAACTTTGTGGAGTTCAGTATCGAAGGGTATGACCCTTTGACCTTGACTGCCGAGAAAACTGGTCCGAATGAAATCACGGCTATGGCCGAGGGTGGCTTCGGAGGCTATGAGTTCTTCTTTAACGGACAATCGTATGGCGATGTTGGTATCTACACCACAACCGATAGCGGAACAGTTGAAATTCGAGTAGTGGATGATAATGGTTGTGAAGCGGTAGCGGCAATACCATTTGAGTTTACTGGAATGCTTGAAATACCAAATTTCTTCTCTCCGAACGGTGATAATGAGAACGATTTTTGGGCGCCGGGTAATCGAGATTTCTTCCCGAATATTGAGGTTATTATCTATGATCGTTACGGTCGTGTGGTTGCCGAGCTAGATCAGGTAAGTAAATGGGATGGAACTTATGAAGGTAAAGAGCTTCCGACGGGTGATTACTGGTACGTCGTTAACCAAAATGATGATCGTGATATAAGATATGTCGGTCACTTTACGCTCTACAGATAAATTTTAAAAACTAAATCTTGAACGGATGCCAAAGGGCATCCGTTTCTTTTTTGTACCTATTTTTATTTCTTTGTACTTTAACGTGGTTGCGGTTTTTCCCCAAATCATCATCTATGTTGAAAACAAGAATTCTAGTATTGCTCCTGATTTTAGTATTGTTTGCCCAAGGTTGCGCTTCGCAATCGTCTTCACGTCTCATTGATGCAAGACAAGAAACGGTTACTAAAGAAAATTTTGACTATTATCTTTATTACCCAGAAGAATATGAAGATGAGCCGGATAAAAAGTTTCCGTTATTACTGTTTTTGCACGGGGGAGGAGAATCTGGTGATAGCTTGGTAACCGTAAAGCGAAACGGACCACCAAAATTGATTGCCAGGGGCAAAAAGTTTCCATTTTTGATACTGGCACCTCAAAATCCACACCGAAAGAAATGGTGGAATACCAGGGCTTTGGCCCAACTTCTTGACACTATTGTTGAGAATAATAGGATAGATAAAAACAGGTTACTGCTTACAGGCCTTAGTAGGGGTGGAGGAGCGGCATGGGAGATGGCCGTTCAATATCCTGAAAAATTCGCTGCATTAGCTATCGTTTGCGGTATGGCCCCGGCGCCCTATGCCGCATGGATTGACAAGAAAACTTCCATTTGGGTTTTTCATGGCACAGAAGATGAATCGATACCCATCAGTGAGTCGGAAGAGATGGTCGGTAAGCTGAAATCGATGGGCTATGATGTTCGATTCACCAAATACCCTGGAGTTGGCCACGATTCTTGGGTGCAGGCATACAATACCGAAGAACTTTACGAATGGTTGATGCAACAATCACGAGAGAATTTAAACTAAAACGATTTAATCCAACTCAATTAACTTATGAACTTCATCAAACTTTGGCTTGTTTTTATGGTATTTGCACCAATGCAGCTCCAAGCAAAAACTGACCCCATGCTTAAGACTAAAAAGAAACGTCGAAATGTCATCTTTATTTTAACCGATGATCATAGGTATGACTACATGGGGTTCACTGGTAAGGTTCCGTGGTTGGAAACCCCAAATATGGATAAGCTTGCCTCTGAAGGCGCTTACTTTTCCAATGCCTTTGTTACTACTTCTTTATGCTCCCCCAGTAGAGCATCAATTTTAACAGGTCAATTTTCACATAACCACACCATCGTCGATAATCAGGCGCCAGATCCCGGTAATCTCACCTATTTTCCCCAGTATCTCCAAAAAGCAGGGTATCAGACGGGTTTTTTTGGAAAATGGCATATGGGCGACCATGGTGATGAACCCCAACCAGGTTTCAGTCATTGGGAAAGTTTTCCTGGCCAAGGCGTATATTACAACCCCACCCTAAATATTAACGGCGAAAGAGTTGCTTATAAAGATTCTACCTATATTACCGATTTACTTACCGATCACGCTTTGGAGTGGCTTGACAATCGGGATAAAAAGAAGCCTTTCTTTCTCTACCTTTCACATAAGGCGGTACATGCCGCATTTAAACCTGCGCGCCGGCATAAAGGCAGGTATAAGGGCAAACAAATTGCCTTGCCATCAACTTATGACCAAACCAAAACAGGAAAGTATAGAGATTTGAAATGGCCCCAATGGGTCGCTGATCAACGGGTCAGTTGGCATGGGGTTGATTATATGTACCATGAGAATCGTGATATTCACGAAATGGTGGTCGATTATTGTGAGACTCTTCTGGGGGTGGACGAAAGTATAGGTAGCGTAATGGAGTGGTTAAAACAAGAAGGCCTAGACGAATCTACGTTAGTAATATATATGGGTGATAACGGCTTTAGTTGGGGCGAACATGGCCTTATCGACAAGAGGCATTTTTATGAGGAATCGGTAAAAGTACCGCTATTGGTTAGATGTCCTGATATTTTTGAGGGAGGAGTGAAGCCTAAAGCTATGGTACAGAATATTGATATTGGCCCAACCGTTTTAGCCGAAGCCGGTGTTCAAAAACCTGAGCATATGCCGGGGGTTTCATTTATTCCAATCCTTTCAGGGGAAAAGGAGTCATCAAGAAAAGAAGTATTCTATGAATATTTTTGGGAATACGATTTTCCAATGACACCAACAGTTTTTGGTATGCGAACCGACAAATACAAATACATGAAATTTCAGGGTATCTGGGACCGAAACGAACTATACGATTTGGAAAATGACCCTGATGAAATGTACAACCTGATTGCCGATCCCGACAAACAGGAAATCGTTAAAGAAATGTCTACAGCTATTTACGATTGGTTAGAAGCTACTGACGGCATGCAGATACCATTAAAAAGAACCATTAAATATCGTTACGGCGATTATAAACACCCTAATGAGTATTGAAAAAGCCCCAATTTGGGGCTTTTCTTCTTCTTCTTTGGAGGATATCTTTTTAATCTTCCAATGTTCTGGTCAATTCGCCATTATTATTGAATAATTCAACTTTTCGAATCGATTCGGAAGGCTCAATATAACGACTGGATTGCGACTGAAAAGTAGAGCCCCAATAGAATTCGCGAATTTGTGTCTTTCCGCTAGAAAGGTGAAGTATTGCTTTCACTTCGTTGTTCTCTAGGCGAATAAGTTGTTTTTGAAGTTTAATGTTCGGCTCAAAAGTTCTTAGGGAGTCATTGTTTTGTGAAGCAATAATTAGATTACTAGAATTGGCAATATTTAGAGATGCAATACTCTTTCCATCACGCGGTACAAAAAAATGACTTTTCTCTAATGGTAGGGTGCTGAATTTGCCTTTCCCATTATTTTTTAATGACACGCCGACAAGGGCATCTGCGGGACCTTGTTGCACCTCCATGCCAAAGTCATTTCCAATGAGGAATAAATCGATGTTTCCGTCAGATTCGAAATCGTAGGGCAGAATGCCATAAACTGGAGCAAGTTGTGTTTCGACAGGTAAAGCATGCATTTTGAATTGACCATCGCCTAGATTCTCAATCCATGAGGTTTTCATATAATTCATAGATAGAACGGTAGCATCATCCAAAAGGCCATCAGAAAACATTTCAGGCAAGGTCGATTCTCCAAAATCTCCAAACGAATTGAACTTTTTTCGAATGCCTACGTATTGCTTGGTTACATCTTGCCACGGGTGGTACAAATACTCTTTTTTCACACCGACGCTATCCCGTAAGAAATAAGAAATTAACGGGTCTACTGTTCCGTTGTTATCCAGATCCTTTGCATATACCCTGACCGGCTCATCTTTGGTCGCTTTAAAATTGATGTTTTCACCCACATTGCCCGCGATATAATCTATATCTCCATCATTATCTATATCGGCTGAGGCCAAACTATTCCACCAACCAAGATAGTTGGCCAAGCCTGTAGATTCAGTAATCTCTCTTAGTTTCCCTCTGTCATTTTTAAAGAATCTCAAAGGCATCCATTCACCGGCCAAAATTAAATCAGGCCAAGAATCACCATTGAAATCCGTCCACAAGGCATCACTGATCAGCCCAGGATATGATAATTCGGTTGCTATTTCTTGAGTGACATCTGTAAATTTAATTTCATCGCTAGAACTATCGTTACGCAGTATGTACGAACGGTCAGCTTTTGGGTAGGTAAATGGTAATACCCTGCTTCCTACAAAGAGATCAAGATCGCCGTCTCTATCAAAATCTGCGGCTTTTACCGCTGAAGCGTTCGCCTTCATATGGGGTAAAGCATTATCCAACTGTTCAAAGTTGCCTTTGCCATCATTGATCATGAGCAAGTCTTGATAATAATCATGACCCTCAGGGTACTGGGCACAACCTCTGGCAATGTACAAATCTAAATCACCGTCATTATCTGCATCAAAGAGCAAGGTACCTGCATCTTCCTCCTCCAATTTTTCAGATTTTTTGTAGGCGACACCTTCTTGTTTGAAAGTGCCATCTTTTTGTTGAATAAACCATTTTTGTTCAAAGTTTCGGCTGGCTGCCACGAACATGTCATCAAGGAAATCACCGTTTATATCACCAATCGCTATGGATGGTCCGTATTGTGAAAACTTATGGGGTATGGTTCTTTGAAAGTTGAAATCGATAAAGTCATGATCTCTGCTTAAATGTTCTAAATTATACTTCTTTCCAACATTTTTTAATATCGCCTGATTGTTTTGAGTAATAGAAGACTTGGAAATGGTTTTGCTTTCGTCATAAGAAATAGTAAGCAATGTATCCATACCGAAATTGGTAACAATCTGTTTTAACCCATTTGGCCATGTTATCTGCAAACTGTCTATTTGGTCTTTCGTTCCTAGGCCAAAGTGAAGTATATTTTCTGGTTGCGATAAATACCCCCGCCCAGATAAGAGCATTTTTTTCTGTCTTATACTATCGGAAAAAATTTCTACAAATGTTCCAATAGCAGCAGGATTCTTATTTGATCCCTTTAAAAACACTCTTAAGAAGTGGTTGGCACCATCTAATTCTTGTGTATGGTTTTCTAGTAGAAGGGCATTATCATTAATATTATTGACTACTAGGTCTAGGTCACCATCATTATCTAAATCTCCATAGGCTGCTCCGCTCGAATAAGTCGGGAAGTTAAGCCCCCATGAAGCGGTAACATCATCAAACTGCAAGTGACCAGAATTTCTAAACATGAAATTTGGAATTTTTATTTCAGGAATAGCGTCAATAAGTTTTTGTTTACTTACTAATCTGCTGGCGGCGGCCTTGAAATCGCCAAAATCTCTGTCCGTTACGTCTTTGGGGAATCCGTTTGTGATAAAAAGATCTTGCAATCCATCATTGTCGTAATCGGCAAAAAGTGGTGTCCAACTCCAATCAGTTTCTTTTACATTGGAGTGCATTGCTATCTCTCCGTAAATGGGGAGACCGGTATCGGGGTTGACCCCTTGGCTGGTCTGTAAGGTGTTGCGGGTATATTGTTTTTCGTAATCGTACTTTTTTGTAAAAATCTCTTTTTGGTAGCTACTAGGCCCTTGAAAAAGTTTCTTTCTCTTGTTATAGTAAGGCTGCATTTCTGTAGTATAGAGCTCTAAAGTGCCATTATTATCTATATCGGCTATATCGCTACCCATTGATGATAGACTGAAATGTTTGAACATCTCTCTTGCTCTATTGGTAAATGTGCCATCATGGTTATTGATGTAGACCAAATCGTTACTTAAGAAATCATTCGCTACATAAATATCTAACCAGCCGTCTTGATTGAAATCATTAATGATGGTGCTGTGACTGTAGCCATGGTATTTAATTCCGGCCTTATCTGAGACATCAATAAAGACCTGTTTTTGAAGGCTGTCATTATAGGTGTTTTCATAGAGTTTGTCCTTGCTTAGTGATGTACCGTCATCATCAAGTGGTCTAAACTGGGTAGGATCAATACCTTCAATTCGATTAACCCCGATAAAAAGGTCTAGATCGCCATCTTGGTCAAAGTCAAAAAATTGTGCGTGTGAGGAGTAAGTATCATCTGCTATTCCATAAGTTTCCGCCTCCTCCTTGAAATACGGAACACCTTCTTGGTTGTTACCTTGGTTGATATAGAGCAAATTTTTTCGTAAGTGTTCTTCTTTCCTAAAAGTATTACATACGTAGATATCAAGTTTGCCATCAGTATTGATGTCAATAAGTGAAACACCTGAAGACCATTCAAGCGTATCTCGCTTCTCTATTTTTGATTCAAGGGAAACATCTTTGAATTTAAGATTGCCCTTATTTAAAAATAACTTATTTGAAACTTGGTTTCCTGCAAAAAAGATGTCATCTAAGCCATCACCGTTCAGGTCTCCTAGAGCGACTCCGGCACCGTTGTAAACGAATTCGTTATCGATGATGTTTATAGAGTCGTTCTCAGTAAGTTGATTGTTGAAAATAATACCTGAATCTTTTGAATCGACCAAACTGAACCTAGAAGTAGGCTTTTTTTCTTTACAGTGGATGAACGCGAGGCATGCGAAAATGTAAAAACCTAGCCTTACTTTATTCGTGAATTGCTTCATCTAGTAATATTATCGAAATTAAATTGAAAGTTTAAGCAAATATGGCAAAGCCTCTGCAAGAAACAAAAAAAGCCACCCCAAAAGGGGCAGCTTTTTATAAAAATTGGATTTGATTAATAACCAGGGTTCTGAGTTAGTACTCCAGGTTGTAAATCTAGTTGAGTTTGTGGAATAGCTCTATACTCATCTTTGCCAGGTGTAAATTGAGCACCGGAATAAGCACTTTGTAAATATTGTACTTCGTAATCAAGATATTCATTGATTTCTTCGTCAGCAATACCCCAACGAACTAAATCAAAAAATCTGTGTCCTTCGCCTGAAAGCTCAAGTTTTCTTTCGAAATATACTGCCTCTCTTGCAGATTCAGGAGTTGCAAATTGCGATTCGGGATATTCGGCAATAACATAGTTGGCGGCATCACTACCATCATCGTTCTTGATCCAAAATTCTGAGTTTGCAGCCCTTGCCCGAACTAAATTTACATAAGTTCTTGCTTGTTCTAAGGTTCCAGCTTCTATTTCTGCTTCCGCAGCCATTAAAAGTACATCGGCATAACGAATGATAGGATAATTCATAGTAGCGTAACCCCTTGTCCATGAGCTGGTATCAGTAAATGATCCATCTTGACCGGCATAGTAAACAAATTTCTTAGGAGAATAAGGGCCGCCATAGCTCTGAACACGAATCCAAGCTTGACCAGGGTGAGGTTTCCAACCTAAATAGGGGATATCTCTTCTACCTATAGAAAAGTCAATTCTTGGGTCTAAAGGACCACTGTCGGGCGTAAAATCAGCAGTGGAAGCAACACCCATATCCGTAACAAGTTCATTTTCGGAATCTCTATAAGATTTATCAAGAAGTGGTAAACCTTCTGGAGTAGTTCTGAAAGAGTTGGCCAATTCAAAGCTAGGTTGAAAGAAACCACAGCAATCACCTGGCCCTTCAACACCTGTTAGATATGGATAGTTCAAGTCATCAAACCAGTTTGAGTTATTTACACTTCCTGTGGCATTAGAAGATTCGACATCCATAACTGTTTCATTATGATTGTCATTTTCTGCATTAAAAATCTGTGGATAGCTAGGTTCTAAAGCGAATTTTTCACCATTATAGTTAACGCCGTTAGCTATAAAATCGTCGAACCAATCTTTTGCTTCGTCAAATTTGCCCTGATATAGCTTTGCTTTACCCATATAGGCGGCAGCGGCCCATTTGTTTACCCTTCCTGCATCGGTTTGTTCGGGCAAATTATCATAGGCAAATTGAAAATCTGCCTCAATTTGGGCCCAAGCGTCTCCATTATTCGGAATGTTCGGAATTTCTTCTGTTGGCACATTTTCATCAAAAACAACTATATTATTAAATTGCTTCTTCAAATCAAAATAAAAGTGACCTCGCAACATTCTTGCTTGTGCTTGAACACTGGTACTTTTCTCCGCAGTCAGAACATCTATGTTTTCCGCGACTGTTCTCAAAACTACGTTACAGCGATTTACTCCTTCATACCGAGCTTTCCATAACTCATTAACTTCAGCAAAAGTGGCATCAGCTTGAAACCTTTGAAAAGTAGCTAAATTAGCCCCATCACCAGGATCAGTACCTTTATTGGCATCACCTCCTAGTATAGATCCAGTTAACCAATTATTCGGGGTAGAACCTCTATTTCCTGTAAGATACCCATTCAACATTGAGTATGCACCAATCAATAGTCCGTCAATTCCATCGGCAGTGCTTACTTGGGCGTCCGCTAGTACACCAGTAGGAGGGACCTCCAAAAACTCATCGCTGCAAGACGAACCAAAACCAAGCATGGTCACCAATACAATTATCAATCTGTTAGTATTTCTATTTGTTTTCATAACTATTTTCTAAATATATCGTTTTTATATATGATATTATCATGATTATTTCTTATCGATTAGAGATTATATACCAATTTCAAAGTTAATCAGATATTGTGGGGATACTGGATAATTCCCAATGTCAATACCGAAATTGGTATCAACACCACCGCCCACACCGGGATCGATACCGCCATAGTTAGTTATCGTCCAGATATTATTGGCCGCTAAACCTATTCTTAGTTTTGTAAGGCCTAGCCTTTCGGTTAAATCTCTGAAGTCATAAGAAAGAGCCAAACGTTGTAAGCGCACGTAGGTGCCATCTTCAACATACCAAGAATTGCCAACGGTATTGGTACTAAAATTAGAAGCGCTTTCCCACCGAGGGGCTACGGCATTATTACCAAGTTCAGGTGTCCACGACTTGAATGCAGCTGTACCTTTCGCAGCTCCTTCGAATGTTCCATAGAAATCGGTATACCATTTGGTTTGGTTCCATATTTCGTTACCGATAGAAGTGTACCAATAAGTCTCGAATTCTAATTGCTTGTACTTAAGGTTAAGGGTTAGACCTCCAGTGAAGTCAGGAACAGGGCTTCCTAAAAATTTCCTATCGTCCGGAGTAATTCTTCCATCTCCATTTACATCTTCATACTTAAATCGCCCTAGACCCTGTCCATCTTGAGCGGGCACAGTCTGGCCTTCTTCGTTGGTATATACATTGGCATCTACTTCGGCCTGAGAATTAAAATAACCAATCACATTATAGCCATAAAAGGCAGAAAGCGATTGCCCGACCGCATTTCTTGTAGCAACGATATCTCTAACTGCTGGTCCGTCAAAAAATTCGAGTCCAGGAGCCAAAGAGACAATTTCATTTTTTAAGAAAGCCGCTGTTACACTTGCTTCAAAAGTAAAATCTTCAGTTAGATTGCCCCTGCCAATGATTTCAAAATCAACACCTTTGTTGGACATTTTGGCAATATTTACTGAGGGCGCTGCTGCAAAGTTACCAGTTACTCCAGGTAAAGGCAATTGATAAAGTAGGTCTTCAGTATCTTTTTTCCACCAATCGAAGATAAATTCAAGTCTATTGTTAAACAAACTTAAATCAAAACCTATGTTTGTAGATGTACTCGTTTCCCATTTGGCATTTGGATTACCAATTCGGCTAGCTGCAAAACCTTCATCAGCGCCTGAGGCCTGACCTGTTGTTTGATAAAAGGTTCCAGCCCTATTAGAGGCATACAAAGAATATTGATTGTTAGGGTTTACATTGTTGGAATTTCCCATTTGGCCCCAACCACCACGTACTTTTAAATCTGAAACAAAATCTTGGTTTTGCATAAATGGTTCAGCGATTACCCTCCAAGCACCGGATACGGCAGGAAACACCCCGTATCTGTTGTTACCCCCAAAACGGGAGGCACCATCTCGACGAAGTACGCCTGTCAGATAATACTTTTCATCAAAATTATAATCAAGTTTACCAAAAATGGAATAGAAGTTAACACCTTTAAATTGGCTACTGTTGACCACAGGGTTTTGTACAACGCTCAGACTTTGAAAATCAACATCAGTTGAAAAAGGGTTGGTGCCTGATCCGTTAATATTTCTACCTTTACCGGTATTTAAGGCTTCAACGCCTACCAAAGCTTTAATTCTGTGTTTGCCGAACAATTTGTCATAACTAGCTGTATTAGTGAAAGTCCAGCTAAAAAAGTAGCTACTTCCTTCACTATAGCCATTGTTTGCTTGAGGCTCTGCATCTCCAAGATATCTATAGCTATAACCCACAAAATGAGAATTATTATAGCTTCCTCCTAGGCTCGAGCGCAACGTTAACCCATCGATAGGTTTTAAAAGCACATAAACATTTCCGGTTCCACCGATTCCGTAAGCTTGATCATTTCCATCATCATTTTTTAGAACCCTCACAGGGTTTCTAGGGTTACCGAAACCTGCCGCTTTCGTACTGGCAAAACTTCCGAATTCATCATAAACGGGTATTATTTGAGACATACGAATAGCATCTGTAATACGGGATTCGTCATCTGCGCCACCGATACCGCCTTCACCACCAAAGCCGCCAGTTACAGACCTATAGGTTGCCTGAAAATTCTCACCGATGCTTAACCAAGGAGCAATATCCCATTCAGAATTAAATCTGGCCGTATACCTTTCAAAATCATTGTTTAATAATATACCAGCTTGAGTCTGACCTGATATACCAGTGTAAAAGCGACCGTTGTCAGTACCGCCATTAAAACCTACAGAAAATCGGCTTATGGGGGCAATTCGGGTAATCTCTTTATACCAATTGGTTCCAGCTAAGTTCGACTTAATCAAGAAAGTGTTCTCTGGGTCATTTTCGTAATTTTGAGCTATCTGGGCAAAATTGATTTCACTGGCGGACACGCCGTTCAGACCATCTGCATACAAATACTCAGGTAATACCGGTGTTGGATTGGATCCGTACTGAGGGTGATTGTATTCTACTGGATCACCACTTACTGCAGCATTGTTTTCGTAGGCAATATGAGTATACCTCGCTTGGTCATAAGGGCTTAGGGTTTTTATTGCACCATTAGAATTAGGGTCGCTTACACCACTAGAAATGTTAATTGTCATTTCAGTTTTGCGTTTACCTCTTGAACCAGATTTAGTCGTATAGACAACAACCCCGTTCGCGGCTCTAGCACCATAAATAGAAGCTGCCGCCGCATCTTTTAGAACTGTTGTAGTCTCGATGTCATCAGGGTTTAAGAATTCAGTGTTTCCTACCGGTAGACCATCAACTACATATAATGGTTCATTACCACCGAAAGCACCAAACCCTCGAATTCTAATTTGGCTAGTTGTACCTGGTTGTCCGTTTGTTAAGACAGTTACACCTGCAACTCTACCTTGTAACTGCTGTTCGACGTTACCCGATGGTATGGCGGCTAATTTTTCAGCTTGAACAACGGAAACCGCAGCTGTGGTCTCACGTTTTGTTTCGGTTTGATAACCCGTAACAACCACCTCGTCTAATTGAGCTGAGTCTTCCGCCAACGTAATATTAATACTTGTTTGACCATTGACGGCTACCTCTTGTGATTTGAAGCCTAAATAACTAATGACAAGCGTAGCTTGCGAATCGACTTCTAAACTAAATTTACCATCAAAGTCGGTTTGGGTCCCGTTTGTGGTGCCTTTTTCAAAAACATTGGCTCCGGGCAGGGGAACACCTTCACTATCTACAACAGTTCCTGATACGGTTGATTGAAAAATACTTACCGAAACACTAACTGTTGGTTCAGGATTCGCTAAAGTCACTTGTGACCCCAGCATAAAAATCGAAAAAAGTCCTAATCCTGCTAGGGAAAATCTCCCCTTGGACTTTAACGAATTGTAATCGCATTTTTGATTCATAATACGTGTTGTTTGTTAGTTTTAATTGAGTCTAGTTTATAAGCCAATCGCTAAAATTACTTTTGGTAAAAGTTAACAAAAGCCTAAAACTTGAGTAATAATAACAAAATTTTATGAATCATAAAGATGATAATTGTGATATTTTGATTTTTGGAAAGTTTAAATTTTCTCTATTAATTTATTGAATTCTTTCAATACGCTGATAATACTGGTTTTGTACTATTTTAAGGGATATATTTTTGAGGATATCACTATTGATAAGAAAATTCTTCATCGAGGTAATTAAGGTATATTTTCCTACAAATTTAAGTTAATGAAATTTCGAGAATCAATTTGAATTATAAAATTGAAAATTGTCATTCTTTAATGTCTAGATTGTTACGAACACTCTCGATATTGCGAAAGAGAAGATTAAGGAAATTACTCTTTCAGACAGAAAATAATGACCAAATCGCCATTGGAAAGAGTGGTGAAAAAAAGGTAATCTATTCCGCCATCTTTTATTTTGAATCTATGTCTGATTTTCGCCACAGATTCTGGAAAGTTACGGGTAGTTACATTTGCCTTTTTTATTCCTTCTTTTATAATGGCTTTTTTCTGAAACGGAATCACTTTTTGAATCCTAAAAATCCGCCCGGGAAAATCCATCTTGTATTTTGAAGTATACAAATGAGTATTCGTGGCCAGTTTCTTTAAGTTGTACACTGGAGCAATGCTTTTAAAGGCACCTGATTTCAGAATGGCTGCATTAGGTTCGTAAAGGTAGGTGAGTGGTTCTGACGTTTCAGTTGATATTTGCCTTTCGGTATCTAACTGAAAAGAAAATTTTTGAATTTCGGTCTTGACAAAATTGACCGTATGTACAGCAACTTCGGTTTCTTCGCCTTTATCTATCAGCCAAAGTATTTCTTTTACATCATTATCAACGGCTACAATGTGTATCTGCTTTACTGAATTCAATTCTCTCATACCTGAAGATACATCAATCAAGGGTGAAGTTTTGATCAGTAGCTTTCGACATTTTGATAAGAGCAGGGGTAGATTTTCTACAATGTTAGGTGAACAATCAGAAAAAAGAAAAACCCGGTTGAGTGATTCATCGCGCCTTGACGGATCTAAATAAATGCAATCAAACTTTTCAGTGCTTTTTTGAAGGTGCTCGATGCCGTCTGCATTAATAGTCTCTACATTCTTTTTTTGGAGTTTTAAATAATTATGGGCTACAATTTTTGATAACTCTTGGTCAATCTCGCAGTGAATAATTTTATCAAATGAATTACTGAAATAAAACGAGTCGACACCGAAACCGCCCGTAAGATCAATGAGCGATTTTCCGCTGACCAAATCAGACTTGTATTCGGCCGTTGTTTCAGAAGATGTCTGTTCAATATTTAGTTTATTGGGGTAATAAATTTCTTTACTGTTGAACCAAGTAGGAAGTTTTTTCTGGCACTTTTCTCTAGCCACAATCTGCTCGGCCAGCTCTTTGTTGTCTATTCCATCAAAATATTGTTTTTTAAGCAGTACTGACATGATGTCAGTAGACTTTTTTTTACTTATAAATTCTTGAACACCAGATTTTAGTATGTTCTTATTCAAAATATGACTATAAGGTTTTGGTGAGGGATTTAACAAGCTTGTTCTCTGCTAAAAACTCCTTTAAAATCACCTTTATTGCCGTATATCCAGGTACTGCAACTATCATTCCGACGACTCCAAAAAGTAATCCGGCAATGATAATGATCAAGAATATTTCTAAGGGATGCGATTTAACGCTGTTTGAAAAAATAAACGGCTGGGAGAAGAAATTATCGACCAATTGACCTACCACCAGACCTATTAAAACGTAACCTGTTTTAGGTAAGATTACCGTGCTGAAATCCATTCCTAAATTGCTGGTCATGGTTAGTACTATCATAATCGCTCCGCCAATAAGAGGGCCTACATAGGGTATGATGTTGAAAAGAGCGCATAGAAAGGCGATTACGATAGCATTTTCAATTCCAATAATCAAAAGCGTAATGGTGTAAATGACAAAAAGAATAAAAATTTGCAGCAAAAGCCCCACGAAATAGCGCGATAGAAGATTGTTGATCTTTTCCATGGAGTTGACGGTTCCTGCTTCCCGATTTTGAGGAACAAAGGCTAAAATGCCTCTTTGGAACAACTTGCTATCCTTTAAAAAGAAAAAAGTAATGAACAGTACCGAGAACAGCCCGATGCTGGCAGAGCTTAAAACATTTAAAAAGGAGTTTAAGAAATTGGGTATGAACCCAATATCCAATCGGTCGATGATTGTTTTTTCCAGTTCACTTTCCTGTATTATTTCGCCCACTACTTCTGGAGTAGCCCCAAAATAATCCATAATCTCGAGGTAAAGTGTTCTGACGTTGGTTTGTAATTTATTGATATCCAGTAGCGACAAATTCTTTCCTTGCTCGGAAATCAAGGGAACGAAAAGAGATATGATTCCCGCTAAAATGGCTACCATAAACAACATGGTGAGAATGACCGCCAGTGTATTGGGCAATCTCAATTTTCGGCGCAAGAAAAGTACAATTGGCCTTCCGATTAAAGCGATAACTGCGGCAAAAGCCAAGTAGGCTATTACCGATTGAATCTTCCATAAAAAATATAGCAATAGCGCTATGCCCAAAATAATGCCAACGGCTCGTAATATACCTTGGGAGATAATCTTAGAGCTAATTTTTTTATTTACTTCCGCCATGGCATTTGATTAATTAATATTGCTCAATTCCTGAAAACATATGAAATAATATTCGCCCCCATTTGCAGTGCCTTCGTTCTAACTTCTTTCGGATCATTGTGCACAGTGGGGTCTTCCCATCCGTCACCTAAATCACTTTCCGTGGTAAATAACAAAACTAGCCGGTTCTCGTGAAAAATGCCCATTGCCTGGGGTCGCTTTCCATCGTGTTCATGAATTTTGGGCAACCCGTCGGGAAATGGGTAGGCGCTGTTGAAAATAGCATGTTCTCGGTCGAGTTCTGCAAGCTCTTTTTCGGGAAAAATGGTTTGTAGTGCTTTTTTAAGGTAAGGGGCCATACCGTAGTTGTCATCTATGTGCAAAAAACCGCCTGAATAAAGATATGTTCTTATATTCTCCGCTTCCTCTTCCGAAAAAACAACGTTTCCATGTCCGGTCATATGAAGAAACGGGAATTGAAAAATAGAGCTGCTGCCAGCTTCTACGGTTTCCGGTTTCTCGTCTATCGTAGTTTTTAAATTGGTATTGCAAAAGCGAATTAGATTCGGTAGTGCAGTTGGGTTGGCGTACCAATCGCCCCCACCATTATATTTTAATACGGCAATTTCTTGAGCGGCACTATAGTTTAAAGTCAGGGTTGCAATAAAAACCCATAATAAATAGTATTTCATTTGCTTAAAGTCTGAGCCTTGGCCTGATAATCAAATGTATGAATAATGCACCGGTTTAGATTGATAATTTTGAAGCAGCATTCCTTTCAATTCAATTAATAGTTCACCTTTCTTATTTTAATTATTTGTAAGCTAATTCGTTACAATCTCTTTTAGAAAGTTGTTTATCCATTATTGATAAGGTTAACGGTTGTGCAGGCTACCAAGGCAGCGGTCTCTGTTCTTAGACGATAATGACCGAGGGAGACGGGAAGGAAGCCTTTGTCGTAAGCAGTCTTAATCTCATGGTGTGAAAAATCACCCTCAGGACCGATCATTATGGTAATATCTTGGTCAGGGGCAACACGTCTTTTGAGGTCTACTTTTTCCTCATCCTCACAATGAGCAATAAATAGAAGTCCGCCTTTGTCACTCTCCATAAATTCAGAGAAAGTAATAGCATCGTTCAATTTGGGTAAATAAGTTCTTAAACTTTGCTTCATTGCCGAGAGAACGACTTTTTCAAGACGTTCTTTTTTAACGCTCTTTCTTTCTGAATGCTCGCAAAATATAGGTGTGATTTCATTGACCCCGATTTCGGTAGCTTTTTCTAGAAACCATTCAAATCTGTCGTTGGTCTTGGTCGGCGCAACCACCATATGAAACCAATGCATTTTTTGATGTTGTTTTTCAGAGGATGTGACTTCGGCAACACACTTCTTTGGCTCAGCCGACACAATAGTCGATTCAAATAGAAAGCCCTTGCCATTGGTAACTTTAAGGGTGTCACCTGCTTTTTTTCTTAAAACTCTTACAATGTGTTTGCTTTCCTCTTCCGGAAAGGTGAATTGCGATACGCTTTGGTCGAGATGAGGGTGGTAAAAAAGCTGCATGATTTAATTTTGGGTTATCTTGTATCGTGCCTTTGCGCTAACTGATTGGTTGGTAAAATCCATCTCGTTGAATTTTAGGTAACCAACAATACCAATCATGGCGGCATTGTCGGTGCAGTATTCGAATTTTGGAATGTAAGTTTTCCATCCTCGATTTTTTTCGGCCGTTCGAAGGGCATTGCGAATGCCCGAATTGGCAGAAACGCCACCTCCGATGGCAATATTTTTAATTCCGGTCTGCTTGACTGCTTTTTTCAATTTGTCCATTAAAATACCAATGATTGTTTTCTGTATGGAGGCGCAGATATCAACTAAGTTTTCTTCAATGAAATTCGGGTTTTTAGCGGTCTCTTTTTGAATGAAATAAAGAATACTTGTTTTTAATCCGCTAAAGCTGAAATTGAGTCCTTCGACCTTTGGTTTTGGAAATTGAAATGCATCGGCATTTCCCTCTTTGGCATATTTGTCAACTAGCGGCCCGCCAGGGTAAGGTAAGCCTAAAATTTTGGCGCTTTTGTCAAAAGCTTCACCCACGGCATCATCCAAAGTTTCGCCAAGTATTTCCATGTCAAAATAATCCTTTACAAGAACGATTTGGGTGTGGCCACCACTAATGGTCATCGCAAGAAAAGGAAACTCTGGTATGCCGTCTTCTTGACCTTCAATAAAATGGGCCAAAATATGTGCTTGCATATGGTTTACCTCAATGAGCGGCACGTCGAGTCCAAGGGCAAGAGATTTTGCAAATGAAGTGCCTACTAAAAGAGATCCCATTAAGCCCGGCCCCCTCGTAAAAGCTATGGCCGATATAAGTTTTTTGTCGATATTTGCCTTGTTCAAAGCTTGATGCACTACGGGTACAATATTTTGCTGATGTGCCCGTGAAGCGAGTTCAGGTACGACACCCCCATATTCCTCATGAATTTTTTGTGATGCGGTTATGTTGCTGAGCACATTTTTATGGTTCAGTATTGCGGCCGATGTATCATCACATGATGATTCAATGGCAAGGATGTAAATTGGTTCTTTTTCCACCGAGTTTGGAATAAAAGTTGGATGAGCAAAGGTAAAACATATTGATCCTATCAAAAAACTAAGAAAAATACTGGTTAGAACTGTTCTGGTGATCATTTTGATCTGTGTTCTAGGTACACTGGTGCTTTCTTTGCCTTTCGTTCAAACAAGCTTTGCTAAATATGCTACAAATACCATCAATAAAGACTTTGGGGTCAATATCAATATCGATAAGCTAAGAGTCTCCTTGATTTCTTGGGACACTAATTTGGAAGGTGTTTTTATCGAGGATTATAAAAAAGACACTCTTTTTTACATCGATAGGCTTACCACCTCGGTTTTGAGCATTAGAAATTTGGTCAACGGTCAATTAGAATTTGGTGATATTGATATTGAGAAGCTCGATTTTAAACTGAAAACTTATCGAGATGATAAGAATACCAATCTAGAGGTCTTTATCGATAAGCTTGATGATGGGCAGCCGAGAAAACCGGGCACACAACCATTTTTCTTTTCTTCTTCTCGCGTTAATATCGCCAACAGTACTTTTCGCCTGTTGGATGAAAATAGGGAGACTGAAGAAATGCTCAATTTTGCCGAGTTGAATATCGGTGCAAATGATTTTCAGATTTTGGGACCAGAAGTTAGTGTCTCTATTGAAGAAATGGCGTTTTTAAGCCAAAGGGGAATCAATGTTGAGCACATGACCACTGATTTCAAGTATACGAAACAGCAAATGAGCTTTGACTCCCTGTCCATAAGAACTCATAGCTCGCACTTGAAAGGAAATTTGATTTTTGAATATGAGCGAAAAGACTTTGCCGATTTCCTGAACAAGGTTAAGTTGACGGCCGATTTTGAAGATTCGGCAGTGGCCTTCGATGAAATCAATTTGTTGTATGATCAGTTCGGGAGGGGTAAAGAAGTTAATTTTTCTACCAAGGTAAGCGGTGTATTAAACGACCTGAACACCGAAGAACTGTTTCTTCAGTCGGATAATACGGGCATCAGAGGTGATTTCAATTTTAAAAATCTTTTTAGTCGTGCTGACCCTTTTATCATGAAGGCCGACATGAGAAATGTTACCTCGAGTTATTACGAACTTAGGTCATTAATGCCCAATATTTTGGGTAAATCTTTACCATCTTCCTTTCAAAAACTAGGTCAGTTCACTATTAGGGGTGATGCTCTTATTACAGAATCATCTATCGATGCCAAAGTTAACCTAAACACTGCCATTGGTAGCAGTTATGCTGATTTAGAGCTAGCCAATGTGAATAATATCGATAATGCCACCTATGAAGGTTTTGTTTCTTTGATTGACTTTGATTTAGGTGATTTTGTAGAAAATAAGCGTTTAGGCAAGGCCACCCTTGATTTTAATGTTGAGGGTAAGGGTTTTGTGCAAGAAACCTTGAATACCGAGGTAATTGGCGAGGTTTACTCGGTATCTTTTAATAATTATGAGTACACCGATATTAAGGTGAGTGGTATTCTAAAAGAGCAACTGTTCGATGGTACGCTGATCAGTAATGACGAAAATTTAAAATTCAGTTTTAAAGGGCTGGCAGACTTTGGGGAAAATAGAAATGACTTTAATTTCATTGCTTCTGTTGATTATGCCGACCTTAAAAAACTGAACTTCATCAACGATAGTATTTCCATCTTCAAGGGTAATGTCAACATGAACATTACCGGTAATACTTTAGATAATTTGATGGGTGACATCAATTTTACCAAAACGGTTTTTCAAAATAAAAATGACACCTACTATTTCGAAGACTTTAAAGTTTCTTCCAAATTTGAAAACGATTCTACCCGCATTATAGACATCAATTCCCCTGATATCATTACCGGGTATATGAAAGGTAGCTTCAAGGTTCGTGAACTCGGTAAGCTGGTGCAAAACTCATTGGGTAGTATTTACACCAATTATCGACCGTTTACCATTTCTAAAGGGCAATCGTTGGCCTTTAACTTTAAAATCTATAATAAGATTGTTGATGTTTTCTTTCCTGAAGTGAAATTTGACCCCAATACTTTCATTAGGGGTAACATCGTGGCCGATGATGGTGATTTTAAACTGAATTTTAAATCACCAAGTATCGTCGCCTATGGTAACGAGGCCGATAGTATTGATGTTAGAATTGATAACAAAAATCCGCTTTTCAACACGTTTGTTTCGGTTGGTGATTTGAAAACAAATTACTACGATGTTAAAGATTTTAGGCTGATAAATACCACTTTGAAAGACACTTTGTTCTTTAGAACCGAATTCAAAGGGGGTAGCAACCTAAACGATAGTTATAATCTTAATTTCTATCACACTTTTAACAAAGAGAATAAATCGGTTATCGGTCTGAAAACTTCTGATGTTAGTTTTAAGGGGAATACTTGGGTGCTGAACAAAGAGGGCAATGATAAGAACAAAGTCGTTCTCAATAGAACCTTAGATAGTATTAGTATTGAAGAAATTGTTATGAACAATAGTGAAGAGGAGCAAATTAGGCTCAGGGGAGAGTTGGCTGACTCGACTTACAAAGATCTTCAGTTACAGTTCAAGATTGTATCCTTGAATAAGATTACACCGGCCATTGATAGCTTAAAGTTACAAGGGGAGGTCAATGGTACTTTGAATATTCTACAAAAAGACAATGTTTACTTGCCTTCCTCAAATTTAGGAGTAGAAGATTTTTCGATAAACGATATCCGTTTGGGTGATTTGTCGTTGGGTATTGTGGGTAATAAAGATTTGACCGATTTCGTGGTCAACTCCCAAATAACCGATAAGGGCCGTGAAAAGCTGGGTATTGTCGGTAATATTCTAAATCAGGGTGATATGCCCGAGGCTAAATTATTAGTGAATTTCGACGGTTTTGATTTAGAACCCTTTGCTCCTTTAGGTGAGGATATACTAAGTAATATTCGCGGAGATGTCAGCGGTAACGCTCGTATTGATGGGCCAGTTAACAATCCGGATTTTAGTGGAATACTTACTTTAGATAATGCAGGCTTAGGAATACCGTATTTAAACGTTGATTATGACTTTGCGCAGAATTCAAGGGTGAACTTGACGAAGCAGACCTTTGATTTTGATCAGATCAGGGTCACAGACGTTGATAAAAAAACGAAGGCAACCCTAGACGGTACGATCAGCCATTCTTTTTTTGATAACTGGTTGCTTGATTTGAATGTTGATACCAATGACAATCCTTTATTAATACTTAATACGGAATATGAGGAAGAGGTTCTGTATTATGGTACGGGCTATCTAAACGGCAAAGGTAGAATATTCGGCCCGACCAATGCCCTTAATATAAATGTCGAAGGTAGTACCGCAGCAGGAACTTCGTTAAAAATACCTCTAAGTGATGTCGCTTCGATAGGCGATTATTCGTTTATAAATTTTGTTGGTAAAAATGGACACAATACTATAGAGGAAACAAGGGTAATAGACGAGTTTCAGGGCCTCGAGCTGACATTTGATTTAGACGTAACACCAGATGCTGAGGTTGAAATAGTAACCGACACCAAAACGGGCAGTTCATTAAAGGGTAGTGGGGTCGGAATTTTGTTGATAAGGATCAATACTAGGGGGGCGTTCGAGATGTATGGAGATTTCGTTGTAGTGAACGGTCAATATAATTACAAATTTGGTGGTGTAATCAATAAGACCTTTCAGGTGAAACCTGGGGGTACCATTGTATGGGATCGAGAGCCTTTAAAAGCAACGTTAGATTTGGAAGCCGTTTACTCTTTGAACGCCAACCCGGCACCACTATTGGACAATCCCGGTTATACCCGACGAATACCTACTGAGGTGGTCATCAAATTGACCGATGACCTGGAGAGCCCTGATATAGAGTTTAACATCGATTTTCCCGGTACCAACTCTATTATTCAGTCTGAATTACAATATCGATTACAAGATCCTACTGTTGAAGAGCAGAACGCCCTTTTCTTGCTGGCACAAGGCTCTTTTGTCAATGACCAGACAGGTATTAATCAACAAGCCGTGACTGGTAATTTATTACAAAGTGCCTCAGGACTATTGAACCAAGTATTGGGGGAAAATGATAAGTTCAACTTGGGTTTATCGTATGAACAGGGCATATTGGATCGAAACGCCGATTTTCAAACTGAAAACAGAATCGGTTTTACCGTAAGCACACAAATTAGCGATCGGCTACTTTTTAATGGAAAAGTAGGTGTACCGGTCGGCGGAACAACGGAAACCGTGGTTGCCGGAAATTTTGAAATTCAGCTCTTGTTAAACGAAGAGGGTACGTTAAGTGCCAAGTTTTTCAATCGTGAGAATGAGATTCAAGAATATCTGGCAGATCGGTTTGGTTATACGCAAGGCGTAGGTCTTCAATATGAGGTCGATTTTAATAGCTTTAGAGAGCTCTTTCGTTCGTTGTTAAGAAAAGAACCCAAAGAAGAGCCCAAGAAAAATCTGCCATCTACCAGCGCAACCCCGACAGCCGTTATGGGTAGGGATAGTCTTTTGCGATTCTATCCTAAAGGCAAAAACTTAAAGTAAACTTTAGACTTCTTTTGCGACTAAGTAATTGTGAAATAGAAGGCAAGAATCAGGTTGCAGATAACTGCCGAAAAATGCAAAATACTAGTAATAAGTTGTTTTAGTGATATTTGCTGGTAACATATTCTAAAATTCCTACGGAAACCTCAATTTTTAAAACGTTTTCGTAACAATCTTTGATGTAAATTTGATATTCATCTGGCTCCAAATTTCAAATAAGTTTGTTATTATTGCAACTTAGTTTTTTTTAATGGTTTCAGAGATAAAAAAGATAGGTGTACTAACGTCTGGAGGTGATTCTCCGGGCATGAACGCAGCCATCCGGTCAGTCGTTCGCACCTGTGCCTATATGAAGGTAGATTGCGTGGGCATCTACAGAGGGTATCAGGGTATGATTGAGGGTGACTTTAAACCAATGGATGCGCGTAGTGTAAACAATATTATAAATAAGGGAGGAACGATTTTAAAATCGGCCCGTTGTGATGACTTTAGAACCCCGGAAGGCCGTAAAAAGGCATATGACCAATTAATAGCAGAAGGTATAGATGCTTTCGTAGTTATTGGTGGAGATGGAAGTTTTACGGGTGCCATGATTTTTGGCCAAGAATACCACTTTCCCATAATAGGTATCCCCGGTACGATAGACAACGATATATTCGGTACCTCCAATACGGTAGGGTATGATACCGCAATGAATACCGTTGTTGAGGCAATTGACAAGATTCGAGATACGGCAAGTTCGCACAACAGATTGTTCTTTGTAGAGGTGATGGGCCGAGATGTAGGCCATATTGCGTTAAATACAGGTGTCGGTGCGGGTGCCGAAGAGATTTTGATACCAGAGCAAAACCGAGGTCTGGAGCGTTTATTGGAATCTTTGAAGAGAAGTAAGAAGTCCGGTAAATCATCAAGTATCGTAGTGGTTGCCGAAGGTGATAAAACGGGAAAAAGCGTCTTCGAATTAAAAGAATACGTTGAAGAGCATTTACCAATATACGATGTAAGGGTTTCCGTTTTGGGCCACATGCAAAGAGGTGGGGCACCTTCGTGTTACGATAGGGTACTTGCCAGTAGAATGGGAGTAAAGGCTGTTGAAAGCCTATTGGAGGGCCAGACCAATTTTATGGTGGGCGTTCAGAACAATAAGATTATTTTGACCCCGATCAGCAAGGCAATCAAGGGGCATACCAAAATTGATAAGGAGCTCATTAGGGTATCCGAAATAATGACAACATAATTAATCCTAAAAACAAGAACACATGTCAAATTTAAAAATAGGAATTAACGGATTCGGACGAATTGGAAGATTGGTCTTTAGGGAAACCGTTAGAAGAGAAGGGGTTGAGGTAGTAGCTATTAATGATCTTTTAGATGTTGAGCACTTGGCCTATCTTTTAAAGTACGATTCTGTACACGGAAAATTCGAAGGTAGCGTAGAGGTAAAAGATGGTAATTTGGTGGTGAACGGAACCACAGTGCGAATTACCGCTGAGCGCGACCCTAAAAATATTAAGTGGGATGCTGTTGGCGTAGAAATAGTTGCTGAATGTACTGGTATATTCACAACTCTTGAGACTGCTCAGTACCACATTGATGGTGGCGCGAAGAAAGTCGTGATCTCAGCGCCTTCTAAAGATGCGCCAATGTTCGTAATGGGCGTAAACCATAAAGAAGTAAAGTCTTCTGATACCATCGTTTCAAATGCATCTTGTACAACTAACTGTTTGGCACCATTGGCCAAAGTGTTGAACGATAACTTCGGTATCGAAGAAGGTTTAATGACGACCGTACACGCTACTACAGCTACGCAAATGACCGTAGACGGACCTTCTAAAAAAGATTGGAGAGGTGGCAGAAGCGCCATGTTGAACATTATTCCAGCTGCTACCGGTGCTGCAAAGGCGGTTACTAAAGTAATACCAGCCTTGGAAGGTAAATTGACAGGTATGGCATTTAGGGTTCCTACGGCAGACGTTTCTGTTGTTGACTTGACCGTAAAACTTGAAAAAGAGACTTCTTACGACGAAATCAAAAAAGCATTCAAAGAAGCCTCTGAGGGTGAATTGGAAGGAATTTTGGGCTACACTGAGGAAGCAGTGGTTTCTCAAGATTTCGTTAGCGATAAAAGAACTAGCATCTTCGACGCTGGTGCAGGTATAGAGTTGAACTCAAGATTCTACAAATTGGTTAGCTGGTACGATAATGAGGCCGGTTTCTCCAACAAAATGGTAGATATGGTGCAACACGTTGCTAGCGTTTAATTTTAAAGAGTTGTATATGGAAATCCTGAAAGTGAGCGATTTTTGCTTATTTTCAGGATTCTTTTTTAAACTGATTTTATGATTTTAATTGTAGATAGCGGCGCGACGAAATCAGATTGGATCGCTCTTGACGAAAAGGGCGACCAGCTATTTTTGACACAGACATTGGGCCTGAGCCCAGAAGTGTTGACCCGCGAAGTGATTGAAGATCGCTTAGCCAATAATTTTGAACTTTCTAGAAATAGGAAGGAAGTAACGCGCTTGCATTTTTATGGTGCCGGATGCGGAACCGATAGAATGAAGAAATTTTTAAAGAACATCTTTAAAGATTTCTTTCCGAATGCCATTGCCGATGTGAAAGAAGATACCTATGCGGCTATTTTTTCAACCACTAAAATTGGTCACCAAGGTATCGTCTGTATTTTGGGTACAGGTTCCAACTGTAGCTATTACGATGGGCATCAACTTATTCAAAAGGTGACTTCTCTTGGGTACATTCCGATGGATGATGGTAGTGGTAACTTCTTTGGGCGTAAGCTGATAAGAGATTACTACTTTCACAAAATCCCTCAAGACTTGGCCCTTAAATTTGCCAAGGAGTATGATCTTGATCCAGATGTCATCAAAGAGAATCTTTACAAACAGCCAAACCCCAATACTTATTTGGCCACCTTTGCGAGATTTCTGATTGAAAACAAAAACCACCCTTATTCCAAAGGAGTGATAGACAAAGGTTTTCAGCAGTTTGTCAATAATTACATCATGCAATTTGAATTGGCCACAAAAGTGCCAATTAACTTTGTTGGTAGTATAGCTCATTATTTAAAGGATGAGTTGACTACCGTGCTAGAAAGAAATGATTTAATCGTCGGTGTTATAAGACAGAGACCGATAGAGGGCTTGATGGAGTTTCACAGGGAAACCCTTTAAGTCTTTATTTCCGATACAGTAAGTAAAAGGCCCAAATGAAGGGCCTTTTTTATTTTATGGCAATCATCGAAATTTCTACGTTGACGAACTTGGGCAGATTTGCTACTTCTACGGTTTCTCTTGCCGGGGCGGTAGCTTCATCGAAGTAGGAACCGTATACTTCATTAACAGAACTAAACTTGTTCATGTCGGCAAGAAATATGCTACTTTTCACAACATTATCAAAACCCATATCAGCAGCATTCAAAATCGCTTTCAGGTTTTCCATGCATTGTTTTGCCTCTAGCTTTATATCTCCTTCTACTAAATTTCCAGAAACCGGATCAATAGGAATTTGACCTGAAATATATAGGGTATTTCCACTTAGAACAGCTTGGTTGTATGGGCCTATGGGGGCGGGTGCATTCTCGGTATTGATAATTGTTTTCATTCGAGCGTAATTTTATATTAAACCTCTATCGCTGGCTTCTATTTTCCCATTTAAGATCGCTAAGTATAGAACTTTTGATTCCAATGAAGAAGTACCAACGGGTGTATGTTCCGAAAGGTGTCCAGTTAAAATTCATTCTAAAACTCTTAAGGTCCCTTTCAAAACGTAGCTGTGTTAGGGTGAATCCTTTGTTTTTAAAATCGTATCCAGAAGAACCACCAACTTTCCAGCGGGGAGATAGTTCAATATCTCCGGAAAACATGAGTGAGTGGCTGCTAAACTCGTTCTGTCGCGCGGAATTTAAGTAGCTTGCGGAATAAGCCAGCCTAAAATTCCATGGTATTTTTGTGGCATAAGGTGGGTTTTCAATATCCTCATCTTCATCACGGTCATTATACTGGTCTTCAATGAGCTGATTATTGTAATTATCGGACCGGCCAAAGAGATCATCATCTCGACCCCCACTTTGCGCAACATAATCGTAGGCACCGGTTTCCTCTTCGTCCTCCTCATCATCTTCTTTGCGTCTTCCGAATGTTTCGCTATCGATGGAATAGCCCACATTTATATTTGCTTGTGTTAGCCTGAAAAGACTACCACCATTATCGACATTAAATACGTCTATTCTTCTACCGTTGTTGTCAATGGCGTAAGGGTCTAAGCCTGCCGAAAAGTTAATTGACATTTTGTTGTTCAAAATGTTCGTACCCCCGTTGACTCGCAAAGGGCTCAATTTCAATGAATCTGATTCGAAATTATAACCGGTAGAAATATTAAAGTTGTTCAGTATTGAAATCTTTTTGGGTTCGGTAGCCGTCGAATCTTTATCGGTCACCTTGGCCTCAAGGGTGTTGGCCAAAGAAAAGCTTAAACTATTCGATTTTCCTAAACTTGGGGCGCCGTTCAATGTTCCTTCAAACCGGCTGTATTGAACGACCTCTCCGGTATCGTTGTTCAGGTATTCATCATAAAACTGGTCAAAAGAGGGGGCATAACCGTAGCTTAAAGAGGGACGCATAACGTGGCGAATAGCTTGAATTTTCTTTTCTTCCCCAAAATTGAAAGTTCCATAAAGGGTTGTACCTACACTGGCACTCAGATTGTATCTGTTGTAACGGTCAAAACCAGGGATGGTATCTCTTACGACCGAGCCTAGTTCATCTCCCTCTCCCAGTTCATATCGTTGACGATAGGTTTCCAGCGTCCATACATCTTCATAGCTACCACCCATACTCACACTAAAAAACTTGGCCACCTTGAAGTTGGTACTGATGGGCAATCGATGTCTGGCCCCAACCTTGGCATCGTCGAACATGGCGGCTTTTAAAAAGTCTTCGTCATTGGTCGTTAGCTGGTTTCTGGCATTAACATCGTACTGAAAGTTGATATTTTGTAAAGCTCCCTTTTTGATCCCATCCCTTTTGGCAAAGGGGAATATACGTTCAACACTGGCCTGAAAGGTCGGAAGCGTCATTTGTATGTTTTTTTCGTCAGGATTGGCCCTCGCCGAGGCACTCGTGTTTTGAGAGTGAGAGGCCGTTAAGCTCATATTCACCGAAGGATAGTTCGGAAATGTCTTTGAATAGGATATCGACGATGATAAGGTGTTGTTCTGAGTAAGAGGCAAGTTGACTTGGTTCAAAGAATTTTGATAGTACGAGCTACTTCCTAAGTTGACGTTGGCGGAAAACCTTGAGTTGGGACTTGCCTTGGTATCTTGTGAGTGAGACATCTGGAAATTCCATATTTTTTGATTTCCATAGTCATCAAAACCTCTTTGGCTGGTAACCAAGTTTTCGTACCTAAAGTTGATGTTACCTCGATACTTATACCTTTTCGTATAAATGGTTGCCGTTCTAAAGCCATAACTACCATTTGTATAAAAGTCACCTGTGACGGTCAAATCTGCATATTCACTAAATGGCAAGTAGTAACCACCATTTTGTAAAAAATACCCTCTATTGGGATCGTTGCCAAAGGTGGGCATCATTAACCCCGCAGTTCGCCCGACCGTTAATGGAAAATAGGCAAAAGGCAGTGCAACAGGGGTGGGTACGTCGGCGATATAAAGGTTGCTGAAACCTGCGATAACCTTCTTTTTAGGAACGAATTTCGCTTTTCTGACTCGAATGTAATAATCAGGGTTAACGGTATCTTTTGAGGTGGTTATCTTCGCTTCGCTCATGAAATAGACCGAGTCGTTCTCTTTTTTGGTGGTTTCGGCATAAACCTTCATTGCGTCGCTGCCCAACTGCCCCAAACCGGCCTGTTGCTCGGTTCGAGAATTAAAAATAAGGGCCTTTTCAGTATCGAAGTTAAAGCGAATACTGTCTGGCCGCACCTCATTGTCGCCTTGTTTGAAAAAAGGAAGCTGTGTGTAATTGCCCAACGAATCTCTTATTCTTCCCGCATAAACCTCGTTTTTTACGTAATCCATCACAATAATGCCGGCTTTTAGTTCGGTATCTTGGTAGTAGATTTCGGCCTCATTGTACAAATAGATTTTCTGGTCGCTTTGACTAAGTTTTACATAGTCTTTGGCCTTGTATTTTATTTTATCCAAAAGCATCGACTGCGTTGTTTTGACCGTATCTTGAGCTGTACTATCTTTTTGACTAGCAGTTTGTTGTATAGGGCCAGGGAAGAGTGGCGCGATAATTGTGTCTTGTTCTGCTTTGATTGGTAAGGGGATGACGCCATCTTCCTGGGCAGCGGCCGAAAGAACACCGAGTAATAGCAATGCCATTAAAAGAAAAAAGTGTTTGTTTGATTGCAAGGCTATATATCCTATTTTTGTAAGCGTTTGGCCAGACTTTCGGAGGTCAAACTTACATATATTTTTTCTTCCGCTGATAGGGCGTTACCATAAATTTAACCATAATGAATGCATCGAAATACAGTGTAATTATGTGTTTGTCGAAGTTAAGATTACTTCTATTTATCGCATTGGCACTACCAATTTATATTTTTGGCAAAAATAAGGCTACATTTCAAAATGACGATAAATTTACCGTTGTTTTGGATGCGGGCCATGGTGGCCATGATCCTGGTAATTTAGGTAACGGTTATTTAGAAAAGAACATTGCCCTCAATATTGTATTGAAGGTGGGTTCTATTTTAGAGAAGAATCCGAATATCAAAGTGGTGTACACCCGTAAAGACGATACTTTTGTTGATCTTTATGTTCGAGGGCAAATAGCCAATAAGGCGAATGCAGATGTTTTTGTTTCGGTTCATTGTGATTCGCATACCTCTAATGCGTATGGTGCCGGTACCTTCGTTTTAGGTCTTCATGCCAACAAACAGAATTTTGAGGTCGCCAAGAAAGAGAACTCGGTTATTTATTTGGAGGATAATTACCAAAATAGATATGCCGATTATGATATTAACTCGCCGGAGTCTATAATTGGGTTGACCATTATGCAAGAGGAGTTTTTAGATAATAGTATAGCCCTCGCCAAGACAATTCAGGATAATTTTTCTGGTAAGTTGAAAAGAAACGATAGGAAAGTGAAGCAAGCTGGTTTTATCGTATTGCATCAAACTTTTATGCCCAGTGTCTTGGTCGAAACTGGCTTTTTGACAAACAAACAAGAAGGCGCTTACTTGAATTCTAAAAAAGGCCAATCTGAAATGGGTACGGCCATCGCCGATGCTATTGTTGCTTACAGAAACAATGCAATGGGTAATATCGCCGACTTTGATCCAGTTGTTGAGACCAAAAAAGAGTTACCTGTTGAAGATAAGAAACCAGATGAAAAACAGGTAGTTGAAACCGCGAAGGAAAACAAAGAAGTGGCTCAGCAAGAATCACCGACCATAAACAGCTCTGTCACGAAACCGGAAGATAATGCGGGTAAGGGTGCTGCAGAGATAATTGAAGAGGCCCAGAAAAGTTCTGAATCTGACACCAATAAGCAAAATACTGGTAGCGCTAAAGCTGAAAAGGCTTCATCGAACAATAATCCATCGGCCGAGTCCAGTGAAGACTTGATAATATATAAGGTTCAAATCATGGCTAGTGCCAAAGACCTTCCATTAAGACCAGAATCCTTTAACGGCCTTAATTTAGTAGCCAAAGAACCTTACAAAAACTTGTATAGATATGTGTATGGTAGCACCAGGTCGTTACGCGAGGCAAAAATGTTGAAATCAAATGCAGATTTAAAAGGGTATAAAACTTCGTATATAGTGGCTTACCGGAATGGAGAGCGTATACCGTTTAAAGAAAGTTTGAAATAGCCGCAACAAGTTTGGTGCGCCCTTCCATAAATTATTTCTAATTTTGTTAAGGACACAGAGATTTTAGGTAGTCCCTATTAACCCAAAAAATTGACATTTGAAACTATCAAGGGAAATTAAGACAGGTATCATTGTAATTGGTGGTATTTTGTTGTTCATATTAGGATTTAGCTATTTAAAATCTTCTCCGCTCTTCGAAAACGGTAAGACTTTATATGCTGTTTATAAAGATGTTGGTGGCTTGCAAACGGGTACACCTGTAACTATCAACGGATTTGCAGTCGGTAATGTAACCGATATAAGTTTTAAAGATCAAGACGGTAGTCTTTTGGTCACATTTTTCGTTAAAAGCGATTTTAATTTCTCCAACCAAAGTTTGGCCGAGCTTTATGATACAGGTATTATCGGTGGAAAAGGCATTCAGATAAAACCCGTATTCGATGGGTCGCCAATGGTGAAGTCTGGCGATACACTTCCAAGCCAATCGCAACCAGGTTTAACTCAACTAGTACAAAAACAGTTGACCCCCCTTCAGAAAAAGGTTGAAGGAGCTATGACCAATGCAGATACCTTATTAAGAAATGTGAACGATGTTCTTGACGAAAAGGCAAGGCGCGATTTGAGAGAAACCCTTAGTGGCCTAAATACCACGGTAGCTAGCTTTCAGAAAAGTGCCGAAGTTTTGAATAGAATTTTAAGCAACAACGAGGGCAAACTAGAAGGCTCTTTAAAGAACTTTGAAGAACTTACGGCCAACTTTAGCAAACTTTCAGATTCTCTGAACAATGCAGGTTTGGGTAGAACACTAGCAAGTCTAGAGTCGACAATGGCGAATCTGAATACCTTGATGGCCAGAATTGAAAGGGGAGACGGTACGTTGGGTAAACTGATGAAAGATGAAGAGCTTTACGCAAACTTGAACAATGCTTCGAGAGAATTGGATTTGCTCTTGCAAGATTTTAGGTTGAACCCCAAGCGCTACGTGAATGTATCTGTATTCGGGAAAAAGCAAAAAGACTATGAGTTGCCTGAAAATGACCCGGCAGCCGTACCGAATGAACAAGAACAATAATGGAATACCTGCCTAACATATTATTCGGTGTGTTATTGATTGCGGGAATTGGTTTTTTCTCCCGTAACGTAAATTCATTGCTTCGCAATATCAAACTGGGCAAAGATGTAGACGTATCTGATAATAAACCACAGCGCTGGCAGAACATGGCTAGAATTGCCTTGGGTCAGACAAAAATGGTGGTTAGGCCTGTTGCAGGGCTTTTACATATTATAGTATATCTGGGCTTCATTATAATAAACATTGAAGTTCTGGAAATCATCATAGACGGGCTCTTAGGTACGCATAGAGTGTTTGCTCCGTTGGGTAGCATTTATAATTTCTTGATTGCCAGTTTTGAAATACTTGCTCTTCTGGTAATAATTTCGGTAACGGCATTTTGGGTTCGAAGAAATATTATACGCTTAAGCAGGTTTATAAAGCCTGAAATGAAAGGTTGGCCTAAGAAAGATGGCAACATGATTCTTTACATAGAATTTGTTTTGATGATTCTATTTCTTACCATGAATGCTGCCGATTTTCAGCTTCAACAATTGAATGCCGAACACTATACCCAGGCAGGGGCATTTCCTATAAGTCAACATTTGGCTTCTCTTTTTCAGGGTATGGAGGTTTCATCACTTATAGTCATCGAAAGAACGGCATGGTGGTTACATATCATTGGCATTCTCGTTTTTCTTAATTACCTGTATTATTCAAAGCACTTACACATATTACTTGCTTTTCCGAATACTTACTATGGCAAAGTGGTTCCTAAAGGTAAGTTCAAAAATCTTGATGCCGTTACCGACGAGGTCAAGCTAATGCTCGACCCTTCTGCGGACCCTTTTGCAGCTCCAGCGGAAGATGAAGGTGAACCAGGCAAGTTTGGTGCCTCCGATGTTTCCGATTTGAATTGGGTTCAACTATTGAATGCCTACACCTGTACGGAGTGTGGTCGTTGTACCGATGAATGCCCGGCAAATCAAACTGGAAAGAAACTATCTCCTCGTAAGATTATGATGGATACAAGGGATAGGTTGGAAGAAGTAGGAAAGAACATTGAGAAAAACAAGGGTACTTTTGCTGATGACGGTAAGCAATTACTTGATGATTATATAACACGAGAAGAGCTTTGGGCCTGCACTACGTGTAACGCTTGTGTTCAAGCTTGCCCGGTCAGTATTGATCCTTTATCCATAATTATGGATATGCGCCAATATTTGGTGATGGAACAATCTTCGGCACCGTCCGAACTCAACAATATGATGGGCAATATCGAGAACAACGGTGCCCCTTGGCCATTTAATCAAATGGATCGATTGAACTGGGCAAATGATTGATGTAATACTTCTGTAAAAAGAAAAGAATAACAAAAATGGCAAATGATATAAAAGTGCCTACAATGGCCGAACTTTTTGCTGAAGGAAAAAGTCCTGAAGTACTTTTTTGGGTAGGTTGCGCTGGTAGTTTTGACGATAGGGCCAAAAAAATAACAAAGGCCTTTGTACAGCTTCTGGCCAAGGCCAATGTCTCTTTTGCCGTTTTAGGAACTGAAGAGAGTTGTACGGGTGATCCGGCCAAAAGATCTGGTAACGAGTTTCTGTTTCAAATGCAGGCCATGACCAATATAGAGGTGATGAATGCCTATGGCATAAAAAAAATAGTAACCGCTTGCCCTCATTGCTTTAACACCCTTAAAAACGAATACCCTGGTCTTGGAGGAACTTATGAAGTGGTTCACCATACCCAATTTTTGAAACAACTTTTTAACAATAATAGAATTTCTTTAGAAGGTGGTAAGTTCAAAGGAAAACGAATTACATATCATGACCCTTGTTACCTTGGTCGGGCCAATGATGTTTACGAAGCTCCAAGAGAGCTCATTCGTAAGTTGGATGCCGAACTGGTAGAAATGAAAAGTTGCAAGCAACGAGGTCTTTGTTGTGGTGCCGGTGGTGCACAAATGTTTAAAGAGCCTGAAAAAGGCGATAAAGATGTAAATATCGAGCGAACCGAACAGGCACTAGATACGAGCCCGGAAATAATTGCAGCAGCCTGCCCTTTCTGTAATACGATGATGACAGACGGTGTTAAGAACAAGGAAAAGGAAGATAAGGTTGCCGTTATGGATATTGCTGAGCTATTGGCTTCAGCGGGAGACTTATAGATAGCAATTGAACGAATGGAGAGATTAAATTTTTGATTAAAAATAAATATGCTAGTAGAGTTCAAAAGTTTGCCCGAAACTTCAAGGGTTTGGATTTATCAATCCAACCGGCCTTTTTCTGAAGAAGAAATGTCTGAGTTAAGAAGTGAGCTAGATGCCTTTGTAGAACAATGGACGGCGCATGGTAGTTCGCTTCGCGCCGGTTACGAAATAAAATACAACCGATTCATTATTTTAGGTTTAGACCAATCCGTAAGCTCGGCTTCCGGCTGTTCGATTGATGCTTCAGTTCATTTCATTCAACAGCTACAGCAAAAGTACAATGTAGATTTATTGGATAAGATGAACGTCTCTTATAAACAAGGCGAATTCATTGCTTATAAACCTCTTGCCGATTTCAAAAAAATGGCAAAGCAGAAAGCAGTTTCTAAAAATACGGTAGTCTTTAACAACTTGGTCAATAACAAGCAAGAGTATGAAGAGTTTTGGGAGGTGCCTGCCTCTGAAAGTTGGCATTCTAGGTTCATGTAAATTTTAATTCCCATTTGTTAAGTATTGATTTCATTATATCTGTTCGATGAAATGCAATATTTTTTTTAGTTTTCAGTTATTGCCATAGACCAGTTGTTCACTATGCGTTTTTTCATACTTTTCCCCATACTTTTATTTGTTTTGAACGGTGCGTTTGCACAGAAAAATCCCTTGGTTACTTCTGATAGCCTCGACCAAAAGAATTGGGTAGATGCCAAATATAATTCCTTGACTTTAGATGAGAAGTTGGGGCAGTTGTTTATGGTGATGGTCGCTTCTGATCAAGGTAAGTCGAGTACGGATCAAATTAAAAAGTTGATTGAGGAAGAGGGTATAGGTGGTGTCATTTTTTCGACCGGAGGACCGGTTAGACAGGCCAGACTGACCAATGAATATCAACAAGCCTCAAAATTGCCCTTGCTTATTGGCATGGATGCCGAATGGGGACTTTCTATGCGTTTGGATTCTACGTATGCTTTCCCTTGGAATATGACATTGGGCGCTATAGAAGACAATACTATTGTGGCCGATGTCGGGCGAAGAATTGGTGAGCATGCAAAAAGATTGGGTGTGCACATCAATTTTGCGCCTGATTTAGATATTAACACCAATCCTAAAAACCCCATCATAGGTAACCGATCGTTCGGTGAAGATAGAGAGAACGTCGCGGAGAAAGGAATTGCGTTTATGAAAGGCATGGAGAGTGCCGGAGTTCTTTCAAGTGGAAAACATTTTCCTGGCCATGGTGATACAGCTACTGATTCGCATCACGCATTACCTTTGATCAATTTTAGCCGTAATCGTTTAGATAGTCTTGAACTTTATCCTTTTCAAAGATTGATTGATGAGGGGCTTAGTAGTGTAATGGTGGCCCATTTAGAAGTACCTGCATTTGAACTACAAGAAGGGTTGCCCTCATCACTTTCGGAGCAGGTGATTACCGGAATTCTTAAGGAAGAAATGTGTTTTGAAGGGTTGGTTTTTACCGATGCCCTCAACATGAAAGGAGTCACTGAATCAAGAAAAGATGGAGAGGCCGAACTGGCCGCTTTTATGGCCGGTAACGATATCTTACTCATGCCTACGGAAATTGAAAAGGCAAAAGAAAAGTTGACCAAAGCCTATAAAAAAGGAAGAATCTCAGAAGAAAGGTTGGCATATTCGGTCAAGAAGATTCTGATGGCCAAATACAAAGTGGGTTTGAATCGATATCAACCTGTTCAGGTTGAGAACCTATATAATGATTTGAATTCGCGGGAAGATGACTTATTATACGAAGAGGCAATAGAGAATGCGATTACGGTGGTCAAGAACGATTTCTTTTTGATGGGAATCAAGAGATTGGAGAACAAAAAAATAGCATATGTTAAATTTGGTGATTCCGACAGCGATGTGTTCGTTGAAAGCTTAAATAAATACACGACCGTAACCCAAGTCAATGCTGGCGATATCAATACTTTAAAAAAGAAGTTAGAAGATTTTAATTTGGTAATCGTGGGCCATCATAAAAGCAATGAAAGCCCTTGGAAAGCATATAAGTTCAGCGAAAAAGAATTGAACTGGTTGAAGGAAATTGCCGCAATGCGAAGTTCAAACCTTATTTTATCCGTTTTTGCAAAGCCTTATGCTTTATTAGATGTCCCGTCTTTTGATAATATAGATGGTGTAGTTGTTTCTTACCAAAATAGCCCGCTGGCGCAAGAGAAAACGGCCGAAGTAATTTTCGGTGCTATTTCGGCCAATGGAAAATTACCAGTAAGCGCTCATAAAGAATTTCCCGTAAACACGAAGATAGAACTAAAATCACTATCAAGATTGGGGTATAGTTTTCCTGAAAGGGTGGGTTTCGACCCGAATAAATTAGCGGAAATCGACCACTTGGTACAGGATGGACTTGATTCTTTGATGTTTCCAGGAGCGCAGGTATTGGTGGCCCGAAAAGGAAAAGTTGTATATAACAAGGGCTTTGGCAAGCCTACATATAATTCAAAGGACAGTATTAAATCGAATAATATTTATGATTTAGCTTCCATTACCAAAATATTGGGAACATTACCAATGATTATGAAGATGGAGGAAGACGGTGATATTGCCCTAAACGATACTTTTCAAGACCTGATACCTGAATATGCTCATTCAGAACTTAAAAATGTTACCGTTCTAAAAGCGCTTTCGCACTACGGGAGACTACCTGCATGGATTGCTTTTTATGTAGACACGTTGGATAAGAACAGGAAACCATCCGATGAATTTTATCGAACCGCCCCTGTAGATGGCTATTCTATAAAAGTGACAGACCATTTATACTTGACCGATGCCTACCGAGACTCTATTTATAATAGAATAGGCAGGCAAGAATTAAAATCTAACCGGTACCGCTATAGTGATGTGGCTTATTACGTAATGAAAAAATACATCGAGGATAAGAAAGGTAAGCCACTTGATAAGCTGGTTAATGATTTTCTATATGCCCCGATAGGAGCCTTCAATACCAGCTATAATCCCCTTGAAAAATTTTCTAAAGAGCGTATTGTACCCAGTGAAGAAGATAAATATTATCGTTATGAAACCGTTCAGGGCTATGTGCACGATATGGGAGCAGCTATGCAAGGTGGGGTAGGAGGTCATGCCGGCCTTTTTAGCAATGCTGAAGATGTGGCCAAAATAATGCAAATGTACCTACAGGGTGGCTATTATGGCGGCACTAGATTTTTAGACAACCGAACGGTAAAAAAGTTCAATACCTGTTATTTCTGTGATAACAATGTCAGAAGAGGGGTAGGGTTCGATAAGCCCCAACTAGAAGAAAAGGGACCTACCTGTGGCTGTGTTTCCAGAAAAAGTTTTGGTCATAGTGGGTTTACAGGAACGTATACATGGGCAGACCCTGACGAAGAGCTTGTGTACGTCTTTCTTTCAAACCGAACCTATCCTACGGCATCTAATACCCTATTAGTAAAATCAGGTCTTCGTACGCGTATACAGCAAGCTATTTATGATGCTATGGTACAGTAGCTTTAGAAGGCGTTAACTAAATCTTAACTATGTCGTTTTGAAATTACGAAAGCGGCATAACGACATAGATAGTAGTTTTGGTTAAATTTGAAGGATGAAAATAGCTATTGTATGTTACCCGACATTTGGGGGTAGTGGTGTTGTAGCCACAGAATTGGGCATCGCCTTGGCAGATAGAGGTCACGAAGTACATTTTGTCACTTATAGACAGCCCGTTAGACTAAGCCTCTTAAATAATAATATCTATTTTCACGAGGTTCATGTTCCTGAGTATCCTCTTTTTCATTATCAGCCTTACGAGTTGGCGCTTTCTAGCAAGTTAGTTGATACCATTAAACTTCATAACATAGATTTATTGCATGTGCATTATGCCATTCCTCATGCTTATGCGGGTTATATGGCTAAAAAAATGCTTGAGGAAGAAGGTATCTATGTTCCAATGATAACAACCCTGCACGGAACAGATATTACTTTAGTCGGGAAACATCCGTTTTATAAACCAGCGGTTACCTTTAGCATTAACCAATCTGACGTCGTTACCTCGGTCTCTCAAAATTTAAAGGAAAGAACTTTAGAGTTTTTCAATATTGAGAAAGATATTCAGGTAGTGCCCAATTTCATTGATAAGAAAAAATACAGTAATTCATTTACCGATTGTCAAAGGTCATTAATGGCCGATGATGACGAGAAAATAATTACGCATATAAGTAATTTTAGAAAGGTTAAACGCATTCCTGATGTGGTTCAGGTTTTTCATCGTATTCAAAAAGAAATGCCCGCTAAGCTAATAATGGTGGGCGAAGGGCCACAAAAAGAAGTAGCCGAGCGTTTATGTGATTCTTTGGGTATTTCAGACAAGGTTATCTTTCTTGGTAATAGTAATGAGATAGACCGTATTCTTTGTTTTTCCGATTTGTTTCTTCTTCCATCGGAATCGGAAAGTTTTGGTTTGGCTGCATTGGAGGCGATGATCAATAAGGTGCCGGTTATATCTAGTAATGCTGGCGGTATACCCGAAGTTAATCTTGATGGTATTACCGGTTACTTGAATGATGTAGGCGATGTGGAAGGAATGGCGGCAAATGCCCTGAAAATACTAGGGGATGATGAAGTTTTGGAAAAATTCAAAACAAACGCCCGAAAATCTTCTGAAAGATTTGATATTCTTAAAGTACTTCCCTTATATGAAAATCTATACGAAGAGGCTTATAAAAGTAGGTTTGACAAGACATTTAGTTAAGGCATATCTCGCAATTCTACTGATTCCAGTCTTAATCCATTCTTGTAAAGGGCAAAAGAATGGTGCTACGAACAATCAAACCGAGCAAGAAGATTCCGATAACTTAATCGAACTTTTAGTATCCGATTATTACGATGGTTCTATTGAAGAGGATTATTTTGTAATTAAAGATTCGGGAGCACTTAAAAAGTTCTATTCCAAAATCAATAAAACAAGAAAACCTGGTATTCCTTTACCAGACATTGATTTTAGCAAGAATGCACTTCTTGTGTATTTTCCTAATGTGCAAGAGTCTGACAAAGGTAGTTTGCGGGTTAAACAGGTTACAGAAGACACAGTCTATTTAAAAACCAAGGACCCAAATAAAGCATCCTCATCAACTTCGGGATTACGCCCTTTTTTAGTCTATAGAATATCGGAAATAGATAAGAAGATTATAATTGATTCCGATTGACAGTGTATTTCTTACTGCTGATTTAGTTGCACGTCGAATAATCTGGTTGTTCAAGAGATATATTCATATGAGGTAGCTTCAATACCTAATTTTGTTGTTAGAACACCCAAATCTTAATTACATGAAAAGAATTACGCTATTCGTATTATTGCTCCTATATATTTCCGGTTACCAAACCGTTTTTTCACAAGAAGAGAACCCTGATTTGGTCTTGACTTCAAAAGATAGTCTAATTGCGCGTTCGTGGCATGTAGGCCTTGGTTTCAATGCTGTTGACGATTCGGGCGATATGTTCGATGAGCTTTTTGCGGTTGATTCGCAATGGAATTTTTTGCCCTATCCTACTAGACTGAATATTGGTAGATATTTTAAAAGTGGCCTGGGAGTGGAAGCTATTGGTACGTACAATAAATATCAAGTGGGCAAACTGATCGAAGGAGAAATTAATCAGGAAGAAAAGGATTATTACGCCATAGATTCTCGCTTGACCTATGATTTGATGCGCATTTTTGGAAAAGACTCGTGGTTCGATCCTTATGTTGGTGTGGGATTGGGTTATACAAAAGCCGATAATGTGGGAAGGGGTACCTATAATGGAGTTGTTGGATTTAGAACATGGATTACCGAGAACTTCGGATTAGATTTTAACTCTACAGGTAAATGGAGAATTAGCAATGACAATGCGACTAACCATCTTCAGCATGGGGTCGGGGTCGTTTATCGATTTGGAATCGAGAAAGAACTGACTAATGAAGAAAAAGATAAGCTAGAACGCATGTTGGCACTTGAAGAAGAACTGCAAAAGCAAAGAGATTCAATCGATGAAGTTGAGAAAGAGAAAGCTAAAGCTCTGGCGGATCAACTGGCAAGGGAGAAGGCTTTAGCGGAGAAAAGGGCGGAAGAAGAGGCCAAGGCTTTGGAAAAGCAAAGAAAAGATGCTATTCGAAGTAAAATAGACGGTTTGGGCAATGCTTACTTCAACTTGAATTCGTCTTATTTATCTACAGAAGCGAAAAAGGTACTTGATGGTCTAGCCCAGATAATGAAAGAAAATATGCAGTTAGAGCTTTCAGTTTCTTCGTATGCAGATTCTAGAGGAACTGCAAAATATAATAAATGGCTCTCTGAGAGAAGGGTCGATAGAACGATTGAATACCTAGTAAAAATGGGAGTTAGTGAAAGCAGACTGAAAGGAGCTGCTTATGGGGAGGAGAATTTGGTCAATGAATGTGACGACCATACTTATTGTAGTGAGGCCAAACATCAATTGAATAGGCGTTCAGAGTTTACAATTATCAAATTTTAATTTGACAAATTAGGGTATCAACCCTTTACTCAACCATTTTTTCTTGGCCCAAAGGTTTACTTTTATATAGTAATATATCAGGTCAATAGGTTTGGAGGCCCAGTATAGGCCTTTGCTATAAAGAAATGGTTTTAGTTTAACTATATACCGGAAAACCTTTTCGGGTGAGGTGATAAATCTTTTAAAAAGGGTGGTCTTAGAGGTTTTTAGCTGTGTAGGGTCATAAGTGATTCCTACTTTGTTGGCTCCCACATTTTGGTAAAAACCTTTCGAAATTTGACGAACAAATTTAATACGCTTTTTAGTTGAAAAAATACCGATTCTCAAGGCCATATCGGTCATATAATCTTGAGCCATTTCCTGGTCATAATCGATTGGCCTAAGAACTTTAAATAGTTCTTGAAATTTTTCAAGCATGAACTCCTGTATTGGACCTACATATTCTTCGTAAACGAATTTCTCATTTTCATCGTGAAATTCTACGGTAGGCGATTCTGCATTTTTGTTATAATAAAGAGTACTGCCATGTGGGGCTGCCAATAGTTGCTCGTACAGTTGACCATTGGCCATTAGTATATCGTCAGAAAATGTTTTGTTCGGATATATTGAGAAGTTAAGTCCGTAGCGTTTAGTTCCTTTTTGAATGTTGTAAATTTCCTTAAGACCTAGATAGAAGCCGGTAACCGGTATTTTTTGCTCAAAATGATTGAATAAAGCCTCTTGCATTGTTCCGCCCCATCCTACATCTACCAAATGTAAGCCTTCCGAATTTATATCGACTTCAAACGAATCAACATAGTTTATAAAGGCTTCTCTTTGATATAACCTACTGTCTTCATAGGCATTTGTAAAAGTAGGATTAGACTTCAGTAAATCTAAAGCCTCTGATTCAAAAAAACGAGCGTGGACTTCGTCTTGAGGAATAGCAATTTCATTTTTGATTTGATTTTTGGTCTGATCGGAAAAAGGAAACCAGTCTAGAAAATCATTGAAGGACATTGACCCAAATTTCTTCATCAAAGACGCGAATTTTTCGTCCTTAAGAGGTTGAAGAGCCAGTTGCGTCGCAGATTGTCTAGAGGCTTTTAAATAATGAGTTTTTATTCTGTTTTCTTTTTCAAACCCATTCATCTCTTGATATTGATCAAAGAGCTGCTTTAGAAAATGTCCCTCCCGTGCCAAAAAAAACAGATTGTTGATGTTCTGCTTTCTTGCTTGAAGATACAGTCTTTCTGTAAAGAAATAAAAATGAAGAATATACTCACTAAAAACAAACTTGCTTTTGGTGCATTTTCTTTCGACGCCTTGGCAAGCATTTGCAAATTCGTCAAAATCGTTGCCGAAAAGGCCTTTTTTGTTTCTTAATTTATGGAAGGTATGCTTAAGGTGAATGGACGCAATATTCTTAGCAAGGGCATTGTCATAATCACTTTTTTTATTGTCACCAATCATAACAACCTGTTCAGGGTCAATATTTAATTGGTTAAGCACATAAGAATATAGAGAGCCGTTTTCCTTACAGCTAGATTCTGAACTGGATACGAATAAATCTTCGAATAAGTCAGCAAATTGATGTTGCTGAATTATTTCAGCAATGATTTCTTTTGAAAGATAGAAGTCAGAAATTAGATAAATTTTATAACCTTCGTTTTTTAGGTTATATAAAGCTTGAATGAGTTGTTCATTCTTAAATTGAACTGTTATCTCAGAAAGAATATCTGCTTTTTTGTATAATTCATAAAAAACTGTATAATCAATCTTTCTTAGTAAATTATTGTTAAATAACCTTTTATAAACCTCCTCTACGACGAAATTGTATTCCAGCTCTAAAGAGTTTTTATTCTCTCTTTTTGAAACGTAGTGTAAAGAGTCTCTTCTAATCTGAAAGAGAAGTTCCGGGTTTATTTCAAGACCAAGTTCACGAGTTAGGATTTTGGCCCAGATACGCAGTGTGTAATTCGGGTGTACTTTGCGGTGAACAAGAGTATCATAGAAATCGGTAAAAATGACACGCTTTCCAGTATTTCTGATGTTTTTTTCAATAGTGTTCAAGGTGGGGTAACTAAAGTATAGTGCTGAAAGTGAACAACTACTACTTTATAAAAAGTAGAAAGAAAACAGGATGCTTGTGATAAAGGAATACTAGAATATCTTCCTTTAAATCATCAAACCATGATTTTAGGCTAGACCTTTTCGAGGGATTTTCATTAGTGTACACGCGAACTCTTTTACGGGGTTTAAGTGCAAATATCTACGATGAAATACACTCTTTGGACGTGTTTTAGGAAAATATTAGGAAAAATTTCGATAAACTACACTCTTTCTACTTTTTTGTAGATTATTTCTTCGATGAACGGTCTGAATTAAAATTGCGAGTATTTTTCTTTGGCTAAGATTTTGACAAAGACCAAGTTTTAAGCTATTGTAATTTCCTTTAGACTGACTATAAGACCTTTTGGAGATGTTGAATCGTTCAAATATTGGTGGGAAGTAAAATGAATATTCATCCCATTATCTATCAATCCAATAGAATTCCATCCTCTTTCATTGGGTACGATAAAATCTTTTTTGAGATTATCGGCAATGTAGCAATACGATGAGTTCGGAAATTGTCTTTCAATGGCCAGATAATTGTTTATGTTCGGTTTTTCAGAGCCAATTTCTTCCGAGATAATTACTTCATCGAACAAATCTTCTATTTGTAGCGCTTTTAGCTTATTTCTTTGAGTTAGGCTCCTTCCATCGGTAATCAATGCTAACTTGCCATCTTTTGCTTTTATGTCAGTAAGCAGTTGTCTTGCGCCTTCAAACAGGGTAATATTTGGAAAGTGATTTCTGTAACTTTCAATTAATTTAGCCTTTTCAATTGGCCAGTTTTCACTTAAGTACAGAAAAACATTTTTTTGGTCTCTATATAATGAGAACATTCTGGAGTAGAGCGATTGCCAATTTTTTGGAGACAAAGATTGGGCAATTTCTATATAGGCCGATTTTAAGTATGATAGTTCGTTATAAAGGGTGTCGTCGAGGTCAAAGACAATTACAGTGCTGGAATCAATCTTTATATCCATGAACTAAGATTTCATCGTCATACCTGATCATTAATAAATCTTTCTCCCAACATTCGAAAGAATCAGGTATTTCCTTATTTTTTCCATACTCTTCTATAATCCACTTAGGGTAATTAGCACCGGCCAAATAGGATAGGGGAAAACCACCCCCAAAACGAGGATTGATTTCAATGGCTCTGATATCGTTATTATCAGAATTTAAAAAGAATTGGGCAGTTAAGCAGCCCACAGCACCTTCTACGGTAGATAATTTATCTTTCAAGTAAGGTACAAGTTCATTGAATACCGCAAGTGCTTTATAAACCTCCCCGTCTCTAACCTCAATACGTTTTCTTGGAACAATACACTTTAGTTTATGGTCCTTCGAATAATACATATCACAGGTAAACTCGTCGTATGTATCATGGTCTAAATATTCCAGGAACATTAGTTTCGGGTTTTCTAAGTGATAGTCGGTCAACTCACTTCTATCTTGAATTAAATACGTATCAACACTTCTGCTACCATCGATTGGCTTAATGAATATGGGTAGTTCGAAATTACTTTTATCATATTCTTTCGCAATACCTACTCCATAAGATTCGAAAAACTTGTGAATCTGACGTTTGTCTCTACACTTGGCCACGAAATCCTCAGAAGCAACCAATGGTACTATTCCGTTTGCCTCCAGTTTCTTTCTGTGTTGGGCAAGGGGAAGCAATTCGGTATCGATAGTCGGGATGATCAGTTGAATATCACGCTCTTTACATTCCTTTATTAAAACATCAAAGTAATCGTCATTTGTCAAATAAGGAACCTCAAAATAGCCATCAGCTATCTGGCATGCGCCCGACAATATTGGGTTGGCATCGGAAGCATAGACCTTACCGTTCGGGTATAACTTCTTAAGCTCTTTTTGAAAAGCTCTTACAAGTGAAACGCGTCTTCCTGCCGATGAAATTAAAATATTCATTTTTTCAGGTTATATAATGACCTAAATATCTTTATAAATGGATTGATCAATGCCTTGCGGTTAAAGATAAAAACCAAAAACGAATAACTAAAACCATGATAGTCTTCACCAAGAAACCTTTTCAAGGGGTAGGCATCTATTTTTTCAAAGCCGTCAAGCATTTTGGGTATTTCAGCCACCGATATATCCGATTTCATTAATCTTACCAAAAGAAAGAAAACAAATGATTGTTGTCTGGTTTTAAGTCTCTTTAAACAAAGGTCAGCATACTCATGGTCTTTAGGCAAACGCTCCATTAGCGAATGATAGACGTGAGCCGCATTAGCATTATCATATATTACTTTATTATAATGCTCTCTACTTTTATTTCGCATTGCCGACGTCGGCAAAATTCGATATCTGTGTACATCTAAATCGATGTGAGCCATTCTTTTCGCTTCGCAAAAAAGTTCTGCGGTTAAAATGGCATCTTCCATCCATTTTCCTTCTATGAATCTAATTCCGGTCGATTTAATAAAATCTCTTCTTATCAGATACCACCAAATCTCATTTTGATATTTTTTGTTGGCAATATATGTAATACCGTCGGTAACCTTTATTTGTACGTGATTATTGTCTATAGGGTTTTCGGAAACAGGATATTTTTTTTCATAAACCGATTTGGTACGAAAACTTAAGATATCGAGTTGGAGCTGATCCATTTTCGAAAGCAAAACGGGTAAGGTGTCTTGAGCCAGATAGTCATCTGGGTCTAGAAAGTATATATATTCTCCTTGGGCCAGATCATAGCCTGAATTTCGAGCTGCACCGACCCCTGCATTCTTCTTGTCAATAACTTTTACATTCGAATAGTTGCTTTCATATTTCCTCGCTATTTCTAGGGTTCTATCCTTAGATTCATCATTAACGATAATAACTTCGTATTGTGACGAATCGAGATTTTGTGCCAACAAGCTATCTACACATTCCGGTAGATAGAGCTCCATATTGTAACACGGAATTATGATGCTTAATTTCATAATAGTTATTTGGTTCCAGTGAAAACCTCCATGGTTGCGCTAGTGGTCGAATTAATACCATCACTTTTTAGAACCTTCTGGATAGTCAAAAGAATTATTCTCAAATCAAATAAAAAGGAGTAATTATTAACGTAGTATACGTCATATTCAAATTTTTTTTCCCAAGCAATAGCATTTCTTCCATTTACCTGGGCCCATCCGGTAATTCCGGGTCTAACTTCGTGTCTTCTTCTCTGGGTTTCGTTGTACAAGGGCAAATATGAGACAAGAAGTGGTCGGGGGCCTATTAGGCTCATGTCTCCTTTCAATACATTGAAGAGTTGGGGAAGCTCATCTAATGATGTCTTTCTTACAAATTTACCCACATTGGTCAAACGTTCTTTGTCAGACAATAAATTTCCGTCGGAATCCCGATTATCATTCATAGTCTTAAATTTCCAAATCTTGAAAATACGCTCATCTTTTCCGGGTCTTTCCTGAATAAAAAACACCTTGCCCTTGTTGGCAATACTTAATAAAAGTGTTACTAAGACGAGAATTGGAGAAGCAATTAGCAAAGCAAAAAAAGCTATTAGAAAATCGAAAACTCTCTTAAGAAAGTGTCGGTACATACTTTTATTTCTGTTTCATAAGTAGAGGCAAAATAAACATAAATATTTCGAATAGACTCTCTACTTAGATTAAGTTCAAGTATTTTGGACAAAATTAAGTCAAAATATAGATTATGGCTAAAGTGCCTAGAGAGAAGGCATTAAAAGTTTTGAACTTGACAAGGGACATTAATTATGCTTCTTTCAACAATTTATCGACTAAATTTGCGAATTTATCACAGAGTATACTTTTATCGTAAACTGTTTCAGCAAGGGTTCTTGAATTTTTTCCCATCTGCTCTAGAATTATAGGGTTGTTCTTTAAGAATAATAGTTGTTCAGCCAATTCTTCCGGATGCTCTGGCGATACGTAAAAACCGCAATTATGTTCTTCAACCAGAGTTTTGGTCCACCCTGCAGAGTTTACTATAATTGTTTTTCCAGCTGATAAAGAATCAAATAATTTGTTTGGAGAATTAGTTGCCAATATGGGTAGGTTTTGGAAGGTTATTAAGGATACATCGCAGAGATTTACAATTTCAGATAGCTCTTCCATTGGAAAACTCCCCAGAAATTTTGCGTTATTAATTCCGCTTTTTCTACACCTTTCTTCAATCTCGGATTTTGTTGCACCATTACCCAAGAAGATGAATTCAAATTCATCATTGTTTTTAAGTGATTCTATTCCATCAATGATATAATGCATTCCATTAGCGATATTCATGGCTCCAAAATATATCACTTTGAAACTATCAGGTCTTAAACCTAATCTCTTAAATAATTTTGTGTCTTTTTCTCTTGACCAAAATTCAGATATTTTGGACATGTTCGGAATCATTGTGACCTTTTTGGGTGAAATACTTCTCTTAATCACCCCATCATACATTCCCGGAGATAGTGCAACAATATGTTTAGCATTTTTATAGATGGTCTTTTCTAAAAAAAGAGCCATCTGAATCAAAAATTTATTCTTTAATCCTCCCATTTGTATTGGAACTTCTGGCCAAAGGTCTCTAACTTCAAAAAGGAAAGGTTTTCTCTTAAACCAATTTAGAAAAAGAGCGGGTATACCAATAGTTAGGGGTGTTGAAGTCGCTATGACAAGGTCGACATCCTTTTCTCGGGCGGCAACTGGTATTGATTTAAAAACAAAACTTAAAAAAGCTTTTAACCTTTGCGTTATATTCATTGTACCGCTATCATATTGGATATTAAGATATATTACGTCAATACCATCAATTTCAACTCTTTCTACTTTAGAGTCGATTTTTTTGTTCATAGTAAGCATAGTAACTGAATGACCGTGCTTAATCAGTTCTTGAGCAATCCAATATGATCTCGTACTTCCTGGTTGATAAGGCGTGTGAAAATATTGATGTAGGTATAGAATTTTCATATCTAGTAGACGTTATTATAATATTGTGCGAATATAGTGGTCTTTCTGAGTACAATAACTATTGGAAAAAAAGGATTTATTTAAATATTCTTTTTAAGTTTTAATTAAGCTAGCCATTGAACAAAAGCAAAAATTTAAGTCGTTTATAAAGAAGTTTTCTGCAGTTTGTCATACTTCTGTTTTTTTAAAAGAAACTTTGAAGTAGCTTTGGCCTTTTGCTTCTAGGACATATGTCGGTTTTGGTTGAAAGCCAAGTAAAATAACAGGTGAAACTTAATTTGTATTTACTTTATGATAACAGCAAAAGATATTAATTATTGTCAATTTTTTAAACTGTGAGTATTTTTGAAAAGTTAAATAATTACTGCCTTTTTATTCTAGTTTTCTCTGTTACTTTTGAGAATTGGGACCCATTTCAACTAGGTGGATCGATATCAGTGACTTATATGGCTAGCGTTATTTATATTATTTCATGGCTGCCGAGATTGAAAAAGAGTTTTCGTATTATATCTGTAAGACAGTATTTAATTCCTTTAATACTGTTTACAATTATTGGTGTTATTTCAACAGCTTTGAACAGCTCCTATGCTGAGTCAATTGAAGGGGCTTATAATGAGCGAGTTATTACGTTAATTATATTGATGACTTTGATGGTTAGTCATTTTTATGAAGATAGCACACTTGTGGATAAAGCTCTGAATGCTTATGTTGTTAGTATTTCCCTCCTATATTTTCTTTTTCTAATTGGAATAGGAAGTGATTTCAAAGGTGGGCGTCTTCTATTATTTGGTGAAAATCCAAATTCAATTGGTGTAAAAGTTGTAATTGCCTTTTTAATTTGTGTTTCGCGTCTTATAACTGAAAAATTCGATTGGAAAAAATTATTGCTCTATTCTGTTGCAATCATTTCTTGTCTTAACCTTATAATATTGAGTGGCTCGAGAGGGGCACTTGTTTCTGTTTTTATAAGTTTAGCTTTACTTGTTTTGTTCATGAGGATCAATATTCTTAAGAAAATGATCTTCTTTCTAATAGGAATTAGTTTTTCAGTTCTATTTATGACTATGATAATGAAATCTAATCCGGTTTTTAAAGAAAGAATTTTAAGAACAATTGAATCTGGGGATACAGGAAGAAGTGATTTATGGCAGTCATCTCTCTTAATAATTGAGGATAACTTATTTTTCGGTGTAGGCTTGGCAGGAGCTTTGCCCGAAATGCTTCGTTATACAGGAAGGTTGATCGACCCACATAATGTTTTTTTATATGTTCTAATGACTACAGGCGTTTTTGGGCTGTTGTTTTATTTGATTTTTATTTTGCGACTTAGTAAAAATTTGTATCAGAAATTTAGGCAGAATGGAGAAGTTGTTTATATGGTCATGTTGGCAGTAGTAGTATTTAATATGGGTAAGACTGGTGGTGCAATAAGTAAAATCTTTTTTTGGTTTTTCTTTGCAGTTTTGATTGGGTCGACATTTAAAAATTTAGGGTCTAGGCACAGTGATACGACTTGAAGTAAAATAGTCGTCTTAAAAGAAAGGAAGAACTTCTAAGATTGCTCTTCTACTTTGAAATCCATAAATCATATGAAACGTAAAGTATTCCTAAATTAATATATATGAAAGTATTAGTTGTATCTAATAATTATCCTTCTACTGAAAGCCCCACTTACGGAATTTTTGTATATAATTTAATACAGCAATTTGTAAAAATTGGGCATGAGGTCACGGTAATTGCCCCGCGAACAATTTGGAAAAAATCTAAATACACAAAGAATAATGTTGATTATGGTGACGAATTAGCAACGGTCTATAGGCCATATGTAATATCAGCTTCCAACAAGCAAATACTGAATTTCAACACGCACTTGATTGGTGAGATTTTCATGGTTAGGGCGGTTAGAAAGGTTGTGCGTGAAGAAAATATACAATTCGATGTAGTTTATGCTCATTTTCTCGTTAATGGTATTATCGCTGTTAAAGCTTTGAAAAAGATGGGTAAGCCAATCGTTGTGGCAGAAGGAGAACTTAAAAATATTAATAAAAGAAAGAAGTATTATTCAGATAAAGAATATCAAGAGCTAATATCAAAAATTAATGGATTTATAGCAGTATCGCCTCAAATTGAACAAAACTTAATTGAAGTGGGAGTTGATGAATCAAAAATCATGGTGAGTCCAAATGCTGTGAACTTTGATCAATTTGCTAGAAAAGACAAAATTGAAATGAGGAAAAAGTTGGGCTTTCCTTTAAATAAGAAAATTATCATTTTTGTCGGAAGATTTGTTCATGACAAAGGACCCTTACGGGTTTTAGAGGCCTTAAATGATTTGCCAGATGTTCGAGTCATTTTTATTGGTAGTGGAGCACAAGTATTGAATGATAAGAAAATCCTCTTCAAGAATAGAGTTCCTACAGACGACGTTCATGAATTTTTATCTGCATCCGATATTTTTGTTCTACCCACTCTACATGAGGGTTCTTGCAATGCCATAGTTGAAGCTATGGCCTGTGGTTTACCAATTATCTCTTCTGACATTCCTGAGATTAAATTTCAGTGTGACCATAAGTCTTCAATATTAGTAGACCCCATGAATGTTCAGGAAATAAATAAAGCTATAAAAAGTTTAATAAGTGATAACAGAAAGTTGACTGATATGGGTTCAGAGGCTTATGAATATTCCAGAAAATTTGATATTACCACACGGGCAAGAAAAATCATGGCTTATATATCTGATAATATTCTTTAAATTCAAAATTAATCTAAGTCTACCTAGAGGTATAAAGAATTATGAAGAATTATATTTATTATGTAAATCCTATGAGTTATAATAACCTTTCAGTTTATGATTACTCTTTGATTTCAAATATAAAAAATTATCAAGTTGAATACTTTTGTAGCTCGAAATATGATTACGAAGAAAAAAACCTTAACACAAATAAAATATACCATTATTCAAGCAAAAAAGGAATTTTAAAAATTTTGAGTTATCTGAAATCTCAATTTCTTTTATATAGAAAAATTAAATTAAATCAAGATAAAATTAGGGCAATTCACTTTCAATGGCTTAAAATCCCACATCTAGATTTTCTCTTGTTGAAGATGATTTCAAAGAAAAGTGAAATAATTTTAACCGCTCATAATATATTACCTCATGGTTCGGGTAACAAATACAGGAGTATTTATAAAAAAATCTATCATAAAGTCGATAGGTTAATAGTTCATACTAATGAGACTAAAAATGATTTAGTTGACCTTTTTGAAGTTCCTACTAACAAAATTCATGTTGTACCGCATGGTATACTTGATGTGCTTGACCAAACTGAGAATAACAGGGTATTAGAGTCAGCAAAGATGTTCAACGATTTATATGGACTGAATAATAAGACTGTTTTTTCTAGTTTAGGTAGTATCAGCAGTTATAAAGGAATAGATATAATTATAAATACTTGGAAAAAGAAAGAATTAATCAATAGAGATGACGTTGTCTTATTGATAGCTGGTAGCGGTAAAAATGAAAAACTACTAGAATTAAAAGGAGTAAACAACGCAATTGTAATTAACAGATTTTTATCATCTCACGAATTTCTAGCTTGCGTAAGGATGTCAGATTTTATTTTAATGCCTTATACAAAGATATCTCAAAGTGGTATTTTGTTAACCGCAATCGGAGAAAAAAAGAGGGTGATTGTGTCTAATGTAGGAGGTTTGACCGAGCCCTTCGAGATTGGAGAAATAGGTTATGTTTTAGACAAGGTTAACTCTGACAGTTTAGGCAGAGCAATTCTAAGGGCTATAGACGAGAAGGACAATTATCCAGATGAGTCTGTTTGGACAAGGTTGTTCAAATACTATGACTGGTCTAATATAGGTAGAAAGACAGAGTTGGTATACTCTGTTTAATAATATTAATAATAATTTCAAGATTGAATTTATACGCTTAGCGACATCATGTCAATCTTTAGAATTTAACTGTAGCAATGGTGTAATCACCTTAAAAAAAATAATATGGATAATGACAAAAATCTAGTCATCACAAAAGGAAAATTAGAGGGAATTGTAGAGGTGAGCGGAGCTAAAAACAGCTCTTTAAGGTTGTTAGCCGCTTCATTATTGACATCAGAACCTGTTCTCTTAGGTAATTTTCCTAATGGTTTACTTGATATAGAGGTGCATGTTGAAATGCTTAAAGTTCTTGGTAAAGTTTGTAATACTCACCATGATACTATACATATAAGTGAAAATGGAAATAATAGTACTGTTTTAGATTGGGAAGGACGATCTATTCGAAATACTCTGCTGATTTTGGGGTCTTTGACAGCAAGATATGGCGAAGGTAAAGTACCTTTACCCGGAGGTTGTAAACTGGGAGAAAGAAAGTATGACTTGCACGTTATGCTATTAGAGAAATTAGGTGCTAAAGTTTGGGAAGAAGGTGATTATTTATGCGCGGAGGCCAAAGAGGGTCTGAAAGCAGCGGATATACATTTGCCTATTAGGTCTACGGGAGCCACAGAAAATGCAATACTTTGCTCAACTTTGGCTAAAGGTGTAACAACAATTTGGAATCCTCATATAAGACCAGAAATTATGGATCTAATTGATATGCTCAATAAAATGGGGGCTAAAATTACGGTTTTTGGACAGAAATGTATTGTTGTTGATGGAGTCGATATGTTGAGTGGTGTAAGACATAATGTGGTTCCGGATAATATAGAGGCATTGACTTGGGCAATTGGGGCGGTAATAACCAAAGGTGAGGTTGAAATAAGGAATTTTCCTTTTGAACATTTAGAAGTTCCTCTTATTTATTTAAGAGAAAGTGGTATGAAGTTTTTTAGAGGAGAATCAAGTTTAATAGTCAAAGGAGGAGAAGCATTTCCTATTGAAATAAGCACCGGACCATATCCAGGTATAAATTCTGACATGCAGCCTCTTTTTGCTGTTTATGGAGCAATGTCTAACGGAATCTCAAAAATTGTGGATTTACGTTTTCCCGGAAGATATGGTTACGCAGAAGAATTATCAAAAATGGGAATGCAATTTGAGGTTATAGGTGACCTTTTAAAAATCAAAGGAGGAATCCCATTAAGTGGTGCGAAGGTCACTGCTCTAGACTTACGTGCTGGAATATCTTTATTGTTGGCAGGATTAACAGCAGATGGGGAGACCATTATTCAAAACGCATGGCAAATAGGTCGTGGCTACGAAAATTTGGCAGGAAAGCTTAAGGGGCTTGGCGTGATAATTTAAATATAAAATGAGTCTGTTAAGGGATACGGTTTCGAAAATTAAAAATGATTTCAGGGAAGAAAACATCAGCTTTAAAGTATTCATTTTAAATTATTTTTATAGTCCAAGATTTAGGGTTTTACTGAACCATAGGATAGGTAAGTTCTTCTCTCAAAGCAATATTCTTTTTTCGAATCATTTAGCTGCTTATTACAAGAGGCGGCTAATTGTAAAAAGGGGTTGTGATATTTCATATAACGCAGTAATAGGCAAGAAAGTTGCTATGCCACATCCAATAGGTATTGTTATTGGTGATGGAGTAATTGTAGAGGATCATGTTTCTATATTTCAACAAGTTACTTTTGGGAGTCATGGTAAACAAAAATTACAGAATTCTTATCCTGTTATAAGAAAAGGCGCACGAATTTACAGCGGGGCAAAAATTATCGGTGGGATAACCATCGGAGAAAATGCCGTTATAGGAGCTAATTCTGTAGTAAATATTGACGTTCCCCCCAATAGTGTCGCTGTCGGTATTCCATGTAGGATAATAGAAAAAAATAAATGAGATCATTCATATCTGATTTAATTCGAGTAGGAATTTCGAAGGTTTTGATGATATTGTTCGGTTTAGCGACCTCAATTATTACAGCTCGATTTTTAGGACCGGAAAATAACGGAGTGATAGCGACGCTCATGGTCTACCCATCTTTATTCATGAGTATAGGATCTTTAGGTATAAGACAATCAACAGCATACTTTTTGGGTAAGAAATTATTCGAGGAGGAGAGGATTAAGACTGCCATAACGCAAATATGGTTTTTTACTTCAATTTTAAGTGTTTTAATTTGTTTTATTTTAATAAGGTATTTAAGTAAAGCAGGGGATAATTTATTTCTTATTTTACTTGCCTTAATACCTGTTCCTTTTTCTTTATTCGCAACTTACAATAGCGGTATTTTTCTGGGAAAGAATGAGATAGGAACTTTCAACAAAATTAACTGGGTACCTACCTTAATTTTGCTACTGCTTACAACTCTACTAGTTATATTTTTAGAATTGGGAATAGCCGGTTATTTGATTGCAATGATTGGTGGCCCTTTATTTATTTCTTTGTTTTTACTGTTTAAAAATGATTTTTTGAAATCATTTTCTTCAAGATTTGAATGGTCGGTCATCAAGCAAATGCTTGGTTTAGGATTAATTTATGCTTTCTCTCTTCTAATAATAAATTTGAACTATAAAGTAGATATAATTTTATTGGATTCGCTAAGTAACGCTTTTGAGACAGGTATTTATTCTAAGGGCTCAGCAATAACCCAATATCTTTGGCAAATTCCAATGCTGCTTAGTACAATAGTTTTTGCTCGAAGTGCAGTTTCTAAGAACGATGAGAAATTTTCTTTAAAAATAACCCAGCTTCTAAGATTGTCTTTAATTGCTATTGGTTTAGGCTCAATCGTACTTTTTTGTTTTTCAGAACTATTAATAGTTAGTCTCTTTGGAGTGGAGTTTGAGAAAAGTATTTCTGTATTGAATTTATTACTCCCCGGGGTTCTTCTACTTACTTTTTTCAAAGTTATGAATATGGATTTGGCGGGAAAAGGAAAACCTTGGGTGGCTTTAAAAGCTATGGCGCCAGCTCTTGTTTTAAATGTGGTCCTCAACATTTTATTAATTCCTGATTATGGGGCTAATGGAGCTTCTATTGCATCTACTATCAGTTATAGTGTTGCGGCTTTACTTTTTCTGCATTTTTACAGTAAAGAGGTCAATATTAGTATAAAGGTAATTCTGAGTTATAAAAAAAGTGATTTTAGCCCTATACTTAAATTAATTAAACGATAGCGTAATGCTTTAGCTTGACATAAGTTCAATGTATCATGAGAATATTATTTATCATTTCGGTTTTGAAACAAGGTAAAGGAGGTCACTATCACTCTTTGCATCATATATCTAGGGAAATAGGAAAATATGAAGACATAGGTATTGTAACTTTAGGAACTCAGAAGAGTGCCATACTAGAAAAAAATGATTACATGAGGGAACATATTTTTTTCAATGGTACAAATTATTTCAATCTTTATAAATCTATAAAGCTTTTGAAATCAGAGTTTCAGCCAACTGTTTGGCACTTCTTTGATTCGAATGCATATAACGTTTTCAAGCCCTTTGTATCAAGTGTAAAATATAAATTGGTAGTTAATCTTTGTGGGGGGCCTAACCCCTCTGGTTTCCCGAAAGTAGAAAACCTTATTCTGTTTAGTAAAGAAAACCAGCAATGGTTTAATAAAAACCTAAAATTTAAAAAGACCAAAATCACCGTTGTTCCTAATAGAGTTTTACCAATAATTACTAAAAAGGACTCTGAATTAGAAAAGGAAAATGATTCTTTTACATTCATGCGAATTGCTCGAATCAGTAATTTTCATCTAACGAGTATTAAACAGACCTTAAGCCTATTTTTTCAATTAAAGGATAATCACGCAGATAAAATAAAATTAATTATTCTAGGAACAATTCAGGACAGGGAAGCATACTTCGAGGTTAAAAAAATTATTGGAGATGATAAGTCTATTTCTTTAATAACAGAAGATAAATATACTCGGGAAGCTTCTAAGTTTCTGTATCTTGCTGATGCCGTCGTAGCTACCGGTAGAGGAGTTATGGAAGCAGCTTCATTAGGCTTGCCCATTTTAACACCGGCTTCAAATTCTGATTTACCTATTTTAATTGACGCTTCAAATTTTGAACGTTTTTTTGCTACCAATTTTTCAGAGAGAAATATAGCAGAAGAGCGCGATATAGAAAATAATAAGTCTAAACTAAAGGAACTTTTGAATAAAAGTGAGTATTATGAATCTATTTCAAAATTTTCAATTGATATTTTTAAGAAGAATTTTGATGCCCGAGAAGGTGCAAAAAAGTACTTGGAATTTTACAATGATTGTTTGGTGAATAATTTTCAGGTTTCAACAACCGAAGATTTGTATTTAAAGTTTAGGTCTTATTATCATTTCTATTTAAGCTATAAAGATTTAATATCAAAATCAGAGAAAAAAGGTAGTCTTCTCAAAAAACAAGATAGCTGGAAATTTTAATTATTTAACTTTAAATTTTGATTTGTAAATCAATAAAACAAATTGATTAAACCAATGAAAGAAAGTTGAGAGGATTACAAGGTACAAGGTTACGGTTATCTGTTTGGCTATTGTACTTTCAAATGCAGCGAAAATAAGAGTTATTATGTCATGGAAGATTTCAGATAGGGCCTAGAGTATGGATTTGAATCAGATCTATCCTGCTATGAAAGCAGTAATGACCTTATTCCGACTGTAAAGGGATTTGCCTGCCAAAGACAAAATGCTGCATACCGATGCGAAGTTCATATCGAAAAACCTATCGAAATGGTCCAAGGAGGTATAGTTGAAGCTCCGGTTTCCCCAGCATCGTGCCCATTAAAATAAGTATTTGCCTACCACATTTTTTATGGGGTAATGTCTTTGACACTTACTCGTTCAATAATTTTCACTCAAGAGAAATAATGATTTAAGAATATAAGCAGAATTACAATATAAGGTAATTACTGTTTGTCCGTCGGTGATGTGCCACCTAGACACTACAAGAATAGTTTCGGGGAGGAATTTTTCCCCGAAACAGGATTAAATTACACAAGAGCTATTTATATAAATTTGGAGATACCTAAAAAGTGCTAAACTACAGGTGATATTATATGTTCTGATAAGGCATATAATTGGGAAATTTCATTCATTTTGTACAATGACTACCGAAAAATTCTAAGAATCCCAATTATTTCCAGAAACAGCTTAGAGAAATCAAGGATAAACTGCCCTTCCATCAGCCAAAATTTTAGCATTTAGTGCTGCAATACCTATAGCTTGAGGGCCAAAGAAATCCAAATGTGATTTATCATAATGTTTCTTAATTTTATTCTGTAAAGATTGACTGTATCTAGCCAAATTTAGCCATTCATGAATCTTCCCTTGTGAACCATAACCTCCGGTACCATCTACATTTCTTGCTATTTTATCAGTATCGGAATCCAACCATACTATATCAACGGTTTTAAGTAAAGCGTTCATATCACTTTTATTCCAGTACATGCCATTTTCGTATGCCAACAGCCAAAAGCTTACTATAGCACCTCCGTGCGAAGTATCTTGAACATTAGAGCCATATGTACCCCATTTTTTGTCCCAAGCATATGCAGAAGAGTTTTTAGGATTCGGATATATCTGATTTCTAAAATTGGATGGGAGTCCCGGCATTGAACCATGAGACATGTTTTCGAAAACTTGTTTATACTTATTTTTTTTGGTTATTAAGTATAACTCCATTCCAATACGAGCCCAGTGAGAAGACATATGCGTATTCGAACGATAAATTTTTGAAGAATGCTCGACATCATATCTCTCCCAAATGTGCTTTTCCGAAAATGCAAGTAGTTCATTGAATATACTTCTATATTTTGAATCGGATTTAACATTAGATTGGTCCATAATTCTAAGAAGAGTAGCAACAACTCTCCAGTAATGAGTATCCCAGAGACCATACTGATTTCCATCACTTGCCGGCCATCCAAGAAAGCCCCCACCGACTGAAGTTGCTTTGTCAACTGTAATGCCTACGATGTCAAGAGCAGTATCGAGATAAGAATTATCACCCGTTGCTTGCCACATTGACGATAACCCGTCGATGTATAGGCCTAAATAATAGTATTCTTGGTTCTTTCCACGGCTATTTGCCATTGAATAAGCCTTTGATCGTTCTGATGACCATCTAGAATCAAAAAGATTTTGCCAATAACGCACCTCACCAGCTGTTGACGGTGTTTCAGGTTCAGCTTCGGGTTCTACAGTAATTGTAATATTATCAGTATCTGTCAAACCCTGTTCATCGCTAACCATTAGTGTAACTACATAAGTTCCAGATTGTTCAAAGGTCATTTCAGGATTGTCTTCTTGCGAAGTACCATGGGAACCAAAATCCCATTGATAAGAAGTAACTCTCTTATCATCACTTGAACTAGATCCTGAAAATTGAACTGTTAATGGCGCAGTACCATTTTTTGTATTTGCCTTTACTACGGCTACGGGCTTTTGGTTAGAGGGTTCTTCAACCACAATAGTTAATGATGAAGTGTTCGTAAGACCTTTTTTATCCGTTACTGTAAGTTCAACCTCATAATTGCCAGACTCAGAAAATGTATGTCTCAGGTTCTCTGAAGAGGATGTAGAACCATCACCGAAGTCCCATTCATATGAATCTATTTCATCATCATCAGTTGAGTTCGATGAGCTAAAACGAACTTCAAGAGGTGCTTCACCTTTAGTTGTATTGGCAGAAATTTTTGCAACTGGTTTTTCATTTGAGGGTGCGTTAACAACAACGGTTAACGAGGAAGTATTTTTTAGACCACTATTATCGGTAACTGTAAGCTTAACCTCATACTCACCAGGTTCGGTAAATGTATGTCTAGGATTCTCGGAAGAAGAGGTAGAATTATCATCGAAGTCCCATTTGTAAGCTTCTATTTCATTGTCGTCAGAAGAACTGGATGAGTTAAAACGAACTTCAAGTGGAGCATTACCTTTAGTGGTATTTGCAGAGATTTTGGCTGTAGGGGCTTCATTTTTCTTTCCATCAACAGTTATAACTACAGTGTCCGAATCTCTTTGACCTTCTTCATCAATAACGGTTAATAGAACTGTATATTCTCCCTCTTTTTCAAAAGTATGTGAAACACTTTTTTCAGAAGAACCATTACCATCCTTAAAATCCCATTTATAAGTAACAATACTTTTATCATCTGATGAGTTAGAACTATTGAAATCAACTTTCAATGGAGCTTCTCCTTTAGTTTTATTTGCGGAGATTCTAGCATTAGGTTTTTCGTTAGTAGGCGGAATAGAAGAATTATTTTCTGAATTATCCTCTTCTGATGAGCTATCTTTTTCCTCATCCTTTTCTTGAGCAACTTCATTTTCAGTATTTTGTTCTCCCCCTTCACCAGAATTATTATCTTCATCTTCTGTGGAACTCTCTTGATTATTATCTACACCAGCGGAAGAGCCATCTCCTTCTTTTTCATCATCCGGTTCACTGTTATTTTCATTTGTCTCGTCATCCGGATTTTCAGCTGAAGGTACTTGTGAATCTTCATTTCCTTCAGAATCATTATTAATCTCCCCATTTGGGCTATCTAAATTTTGAGGGTTAGGGGTGTGACTTACAATCGAAGATGGATTGTTCACAAAACTTTCGATATTTTCCGATGCGGGACTAGTTTCATAAGTCACTACAAGAGTAGGGGCATTTTGAGTTGGATTCTCTTTTGAAGCTATTGCCAAATCATCTCCATCTGAATGAACTAGAATAAAAGTGGTTTTTTCCGCGGTAATATCTTCAGAAATTAAATTTATAGTTATTGTCTGTCCGACCTTATAGTCATCCTTTATATTTCCTATCTCTTCTAAGGGCTCAGGCGCTATATTATCGTTTAAATTACTTTCATTCCATTGATTAGATGATCCTTTTAAAACCTGTATGAGTCCATTCCCAGAATCCTTATCAACGGTGAATTCGAGATAAGAGTCAATGATTTTACCGTTAATGCTATCAACGGCACTCAAATCATATAATAAGTAACTAGTCCTTTTATTTTCTTGCAAACGAATAATTTCGGAGTTTTTTCCATTGCCATTCTCAATGTAAGCATCTTGAATAGGAGCGAATGCCGTAGTGCGTTTTACTACAATGCTATCGATAACTTCCTCATCCTCACTTGGGGGAATTAGAGATTCTTCAGTATTATCGTCTTCTTCTTGTTCCGGATTTTGCTCAGTTTCATCAACGTCATTGTCCTTTTTAAGATTGTCGACATTGTTAATTAAATCTCCGTTTTTTATGGCTTCATAAAAAACATCTTCATCTTTGTTACAAGAAATACAAACTGATAAGCATAAGAAAACAGAGCATAGGAAGCTCTTGTTGAGAGTAGTGGGGACTAATTTCATTTTTAAAGTAGATCTTCTAGGTTTTCAAATTACAGATTAATCGTTATGGGGGTAATCGACCAAATGCATTATTTACCGACTAAATACGTGGCAAAAGTATAATTTGGTTTTGAAAAGAAGAAACATTAACATTTTTTTAAGGTTTTATTATTATAACCATAGTTTTAACCAATTTTTTCTGTACTAAGGTGAAGAATAATTGTTACTAGAATGTTGGTAAAGAGGTAAAAAAAAAACCTCTGAGCAAAGTATTCATGCTGAGAGGCTCTTAAAATTTATGGGATTAATTTTATCTGAATTGTTCAGGATAAACAGGAGCTCCATCTTCTAAGATTTTTTCATTTAAAGCACCTATACCCAAGACTTGTGATCCAAAGAAATTTAAATGTTTCCCGTTATATGTTTCTCTTAGGCGTTTCTGAAGTTTAGAGTCAAATCTTGCCAAATAAAACCATTCATGTAATCTTCCAGGATTGGTATATCCTCCGCTTCCATCTACATTATTCTTGATTCTGCTTGGGTCTGATTCAATCCAAAATATTCGTATGGTTTTAAGCAGCGCATCGATATCGGCTCTGTTCCAGTACATGCCATTTTCTTCGGCTAATACCCAGAAGTGAATTATCGCGCCAGCATGAGAAATATCTTGCATATCTGACCCTTTTGAAACACCCCAAGTTTTGTCCCAAGCATAAGCTTCCTTATTTTTGGGGTTTGGAAATAATTGGTCACGAAGATTAGAAGGTCTTCCTGCCATCTTTCCATGGGATATGTTATCGAAGACATCCTTATACTTTTGCTTGCCTGTAACTATGAATAATTCCATTCCTAGTCTAGCCCAGTGTGAGGCCATATGCGTTCTAGAGCGATAAATATTTGATTGCCCGTAAGATTCGTATCTGTCCCAGATGTTTTTTTCGGTAAATTCTAACAATTCTTCATATTTAGCTTGGTAACCGGAAGCCCTTAAATTTGGTGATTGATGCATTATTCTAATTAATGTAGCTACATGCCTCCAATAAAAAGTATCCCATAGATTATATTCCGTTCCATCATCTGTTGGCCATCCAAGAAATCCATTACCTACAGGTATTGCATCCTTAATTGTGTTATCGATTAATTTTAAAGTGGTGTCTAGATAGTTATTATCACCAGTAGCCTGCCACATGGCCATTTGTCCATTTATTAGGTGAGCTAAGAAATAATATTCCTGCCTTTTGTTCTTGCTTTTAGACCTAGCATCTGCGTTAGATTCGTCATCTTTTTCCCATTTGGTGTCAAAACGATTTTTCCAATGTAAAACATTTTCACTCAATTCAGTAATTGTTATAGACGCCTTTTGTTTAGTGGTTGAGCCATCTTCATTTTGCGTTTCTGTGGTATATTCAAAGGTATCATCGGAACCTTGATTTTGCTCAGTAGTGGAATCTGCTCCAGAAGAACCTGAAGAGACTGAGGAATCAGAAGAATCCGGAGTATCGGAAGAATTATCATTCTCGGAAACCGGTTGATCATTTTCTTGATTATATTCTTCCGAGTTTGATGTGTTGGGGGAGTACGTAATGGTGTTGTCATTATTAATGGTGACAGTTCCATTTTTTGGTTCCGATGTTTCAACTATCTTGATATTATCGATATCAGAGATGTCATCGTTTGAAAGAACGTCTAAAACCATATCTTTATTTGGTGTTAGAGAATAAAAGTCATCTCTCAATAGAGTTTTATCTATATAAGAGTTTTGTAAATCGTTGACTAGAGCGTCAGCTAACAAATCAGTATCCTTGCTGCAGGCTACACTAAAAATTAAGATAATAAGCGATGTAATCAATTGAATGATTTTTCTTAGACATACTTTCATTTGTAGGTTAAGTTTTGAGTCGAATGAATTTCGACAGCAGTCAACAATAGGATTTGGGATTCTATAGTTAACTATGATTAAAAATAAATGGTTTAAAAGTTAGAATGCATTATTTATTAATTTGATTTGTATTTGTTCCTTCTAAAAGAATCGTTGGTCAACTTATAACTAAAGAGTCTTATTTTTGTTGTTGAAATACCAAAATACTAGATGAAATGCAGTTGTAGACGAAATAGTTCGATGAAATACTGTTTTTTTTAACAAATTATTAGTCTTTTTCTTACATGAAATTTAGTATTTTCTTAAAATTTATTTGACATTTGTTTATTTTTACAATAGAAATGACGCGGATGTTATTCTATGAATAAGTGCAATTTTGGTCCAATTTGGAAAATAAGGTGACTTACTCAGAATCAAACTAGTTCATTCAAAACATCAAAGCCCAGGGAGATTTAGCTCAAAAAATAAAACTATTGAAATTAAAGTTTAAAGCGTAGTAATAAATAGGTCATTCTATTAAGTTGTAGATTTCGACTTACACATAACTGCCCCGCCTTGGATTTCATCAACGAGAATCTATACATAAGCAGTATATAATAAGGGAGAGAAAGCTGCCAAGCTTTGTCAAGAAAGAAATTATGTTTTTTGAGCCGCATTATGCTGGTATGATTTAATTCAAATAAGCTAAAGGCTTGTATTTACTTTCTTCGAATCGGCGCCCTAGTCTAAAAGCTATCTGTTGCGGGTATTAGAAAAATAGGAACTTGACGGAAGTTGAAATCTAAAAATGGTATACCATAACCGAGAGGTACTAGGAATCTTTGGTAAACTATTTCGATAGAGCTGAAATATTTCTGCAACATCTATCATAAGAGCAGAGTATTAAACACCCATAATTTCGATTTAAAATAAAAAATGCAGCAAAGCTAACTTTGCTGCATTTGATTAATACCTAAAACAGTCAACCTTTATAAGGCGAGTGACGGTTATCTTTTTTAGAGTCTTCCCTCCACATTACAGGTCAAGAATCCTTTGACATCATACAAAATACCACCTTCTTTTAAATAAGATCTTATATCTATTTCTTTGAATTCGCGATGAGCAACGGTTAAAACTATCGCTTCATATTTTTTATCGGGTAAATTTGAAGTAGTTTTAAGGCCATATTCTTCCATAACCTCTATTGATGAGGCCCATGGATCGTATATGGTTAAATTTACCCCGTAAGTATTAAGATTGGATACAACGTCAACTGATTTAGTGTTTCTAACATCAGGACAATTTTCTTTAAAAGTTATACCTAAGACTAGCACTTCACTATTTTTTATTTTGACATCTTTTTGAACCATTAGTTTTATAACCTCTGAAGCTACATATTTACCCATTCCATCATTCATTCTCCTGCCTGCAAGAATAATTTCAGGATGATAACCAAAAGTCTGTGCTTTCTGAGCTAAATAATAAGGATCGACACCAATACAGTGGCCTCCGACTAGGCCTGGCTTAAAAGGTAAAAAATTCCATTTGGTACTAGCTGCTTCTAACACCGCATTGGTATCAATTTCCATGAGATTAAATATTTTGGCCAGTTCATTTACAAAAGCAATGTTAATATCCCTTTGAGAGTTTTCTATCACTTTTGCGGCCTCAGCTACCTTTATAGTCGGAGCAAGATGGGTTCCAGCAACGATAACCGATGCATAAAGTTCATCAACTTTTTGTCCAACATCCGGAGTGGACCCAGAAGTTACTTTTAGAATTTTATCAACAGTATGTTCCTTGTCTCCAGGGTTAATTCTTTCCGGGGAATACCCTATAAAAAAATCTTCATTAAATGTAAGGGAGCTCATATTTTCCAATACAGGAACACATTCTTCTTCTGTAACCCCAGGATATACCGTTGATTCATAAATGACAATGTCTCCCTTTTTTAAAACTTGACCAACGGTTTCACTCGCTTTATAAAGTGGGGTAAGTATAGGCCTATTGGTACTATCAACAGGAGTTGGAACGGTTACAATATAATAATTACAATCTTTTATACTGTCAATATCGTCTGTACAAAATAATCCTTTCTCAAAATTGGTGTTATTCTTTAAAACACTTTGAAGGTCTTCGTTATTTACTTCAAGAGTACTATCTATACCGGACTGTAATTCCTTAACTCTTTTTGTGTTAATGTCAAAGCCAACAACGTGATATTTAGTGGCGAATAAACGAGCCAATGGAAGTCCAACATACCCAAGGCCGATAACGGCTATTTTAATTTTCATTTTAATTTTTTTTTAAATTATTCCAATACCAATCCATAGCTAATTTTAAACCTTTCTTTATATCATATTGAGGTTCATAACCGACATGTTTACGAGCCTTATCTATTGAAGCTAACGAATGAGGTACATCTCCTCGTCTAGGTGGGCCATAAATAATTTTCACCTCACTAATCTTAGAATCATAACTGCCTAAGAAATTTTTCAACAATTCAACTAATTCCTTGAGATTCGTGCGCTCTCCATAGGCAACATTAAAAACAGTATTTATGGCCTCAGTATTAGTTGTAAGGATGGCTCTTAAGTTCATTTCTATAACATTATCAATGTAAGTGAAATCCCTTGAGAAACTACCATCTCCATTAATAACAGGAGATTCATGATTCATCAATTGAATGGTGAATTTTGGAATGACAGCAGCGTAAGCGCCTTTCGGGTCTTGTCTCCTTCCAAATACGTTAAAATACCTTAGTCCTATTGTTTCCAATCCATATGTTTTAGAAAAAATATCTGCGTATAATTCGTTTACATATTTTGTAATCGCATATGGTGATAAAGGTTTTCCTATCTTACTCTCAATTTTTGGTAAAGATGTAGAGTCTCCATATGTAGAAGAACTGGCCGCATAGATAAAGCGTTTTACACCAGAGTCTCTGGCCGCGACAAGCATATTTAGAAAACCGGAGACATTAACCTCATTACTAGTTATTGGGTCATCAATAGATCTAGGAACAGAGCCAAGGGCTGCCTGATGTAAAACATAATCAACATTTTGGCAGGCATTCATACATGTTTCTAGGTTTCTAATATCACCCTCAATTAACGTGTAATTAGAATCCAGAATAAATTTTTGTATGTTGTCTTTTTTACCTGTAGCAAAATTATCTAGACACACAACCTTATTTCCGTTAATCAATAATTCTTCGGTAATATTTGAACCTATAAATCCCGCACCCCCAGTTATTAAAATTTTTAAATTAGAAGGGAAATCTATTCTACTTGCAACCATTGAGATTATTTTCTTTTAAAGTTGTTTATTTTCGTTACCAAAATTTTGAATCGAATAAGAGTTATAGAGAACGTTAGGCTTAAGTGTAATAATCTTTATACCATTTGACGAAATTTTGTATTCCCTCTTTTACCTTGGTATCCGGTTTATAATCATAATCTTTCATTAAATCGGATACGTCAGCCCATGTTCTTTCTACATCCCCAGGTTGCATTGGCATCATATTTTTCTCAGCTTTTTTACCCATACTGCTTTCGATGGCCTCAATAAAATCCATCAGCTTAACTGAATTATTGTTTCCAATGTTATAGACCTTATATTTGGGTCTATTGCTAACTGGGCCTGTAAGAATCCTATAGACACCCTCCACAATGTCGTCTACGTAGGTAAAATCTCTTTCCATCTTTCCATGGTTAAAAACATTTATAGGTTTACCTTTTGCAATGGCATCCGTGAAAAGAAAGAGTGCCATATCAGGTCTGCCCCATGGACCATATACAGTAAAAAATCGAAGTCCCGTTGTTGGAATATCAAAAAGATGGCTATAGGTATGCGCCATCAATTCATTACTCTTTTTACTGGCGGCATACAGACTGATAGGGTGGTCAACGGTATCGTCCGTTGAAAACGGAATCTTTTCATTCAGTCCATACACACTGGAACTGGAAGCATATACTAAATGCTCCACTTTATAATGCCGACAACATTCTAATAAGTTCAGGTAACCTACGATATTACTATCAATGTATGTTTCTGGGTTTTCTAAACTATAGCGAACCCCTGCTTGTGCGGCAAGATTACACACTTTACTTATTCTCTCTTTTTCGAATAACTGAGGAAGAACCTTTCTGTCCTCTAAATTCATTCTTACAAAGGAGAATATGCCGGGATATTTTGAACTTGAATTGACTTCATTGAATTTTTCGGCATCAACCTTAGAAATACCCAATTGGTCTAGCCGACCGAATTTAAGATTGACATCATAGTAATCATTAATGTTATCCAGACCAATAACTTCGTGTCCTTCCTTCACCAGTTTTTCACAAAGATGGTAGCCAATGAAGCCCGCTGCCCCGGTCACTAAAATTTTCATGATTGACCAATTTTGTAATATTGAAAACCTAAACTTTCCATATTTTCCTTGTCAAGAATTCTACGGCCGTCAAATACAAAAGCAGGTTTTAGCATCTTAGTGTAAATATCATTCCAGGAATAGGTTTTGAATTCATCCCACTCTGTAAGAATAGCAATGGCATGGGCATTTTCAACTGCATCAAAAGGGTCTGAAACTACCTTTAAAAGTCTTCTATTATCTTCTGGAGCTCTGGTTCCTAGATAATCAAGGTCAGCAAAAATTTGTTTTTCTGATACCTTTGGGTCGTAAACCACAATTTCTGCTTTCTCTTCCAATAAAGCATCTGCGATGTTTATGGCAGCCGATTCCCTAGTGTCATTAGTATCTTTCTTGAAAGCCCATCCGAAGAAAACTATTTTTTTTCCTGATACGGTATTGTAAAGTGTGGAAATTATGTTTTCTGCGAACCTTCTTTTTTGGTAATCGTTCATAATAATTACCTGTTCCCAATAATCTGCTACTTCGGTCAGACCAAAGCTTCTTGAAATATACACTAAATTTAAAATGTCTTTCTGGAAACACGATCCACCAAAACCAACAGATGCATTTAAAAATTTTGGCCCAATTCGGCTATCGGTGCCAATGGCTCTTGAAACTTCAGCCACATTTGCATCGGTTCTTTCACATAGAGCGGAAATCGCATTAATAGACGAAACTCGTTGCGCCAAAAAAGCGTTGGCTACCAATTTAGACAGCTCAGAAGACCAGACGTTTGTCTGAAGAATTCTTTCTTTGGGAAGCCAGTGCTCATAAATAGAACTTAGGGTGTCTTTGGCTTCTTGTCCCGATTTGGTGTCATCCCCACCAATCAAAACACGGTCTGCTTTTAGTAAATCTTCTACCGCTGTTCCTTCAGCTAAGAATTCAGGGTTAGATAAGATCTCAAAATTCACTCCATTCCCCGTGTTTTCTAATATACTTTTAATAGCACTCGCTGTTCTAACTGGAAGAGTTGATTTTTCAACAACAATTTTGTCGGTTTTCGCGACTTTGGCGATATTTCTTGCGCAAAGCTCTACGAATTTTAAATCAGCGGCTTGACCTTTGCCCTTTCCATAAGTCTTGGTAGGGGTGTTAACCGAAATAAATATGATTTCAGCCTCATCAATAGCTTTATCAACTTCAGTCGAAAAAAATAGATTTTTACCTCGGGTCTTCTCGACAATTTCTTTCAAGCCAGGTTCATAAACAGGAAGATTGTCTAGGTCTTCATCGTTCCATTGATCGATTCTTGCTTGGTTAATATCAACAACGGTTACTGTTATTTCAGGACATTGGCTTGCAATTACTGACATGGTAGGACCACCAACATATCCCGCACCAATACAGCATATTTTATTTACTTTAGTCATGGTAAAATTCATTTTGTTCGGTTGCAAAGATTACCAAATAACTCAAAAAAAACCTACTTTTTTTCGGTTAAAGAGTTTTATTTGTGGTTAACTTACAGTGTATGGCATTCATTATCATTCACATTATTTGAATTTAATCGGAAGCAATTGGTCCGATTTACGACTCGTCCAATTTATTGCATGTTTCGTAGTGTTTTTACTCCTCAGGTTCATTTGGTTCGATTATTAGTTTTTATCTTCGTTTTCAACTATCCATGTATCTACTTAAAAGATGGACTAATATTAAAACCTTTAATAACAATCAAAACAACTACCCATAAATGAAGAAAATACTTATTACCGGAGCTGCAGGTTTTTTAGGATCACACTTATGTGACCGTTTTATAAATGAAGGCTATTATGTTATCGGAATGGACAATTTGATAACTGGTGATTTAAAAAACATAGAGCATCTCTTTAAACTAAAGAACTTCGAGTTTTATAATCATGATGTTAGTAAATTTGTTCATGTTTCAGGAAGCCTAGATTACATTCTCCATTTCGCTTCTCCTGCTAGCCCGATAGACTATTTGAAAATACCGATTCAAACATTGAAAGTAGGTGCTATGGGTACCCATAATTTGTTAGGGTTGGCAAAAGCAAAAAACGCAAGAATACTTATAGCTTCCACTTCTGAAATATATGGTGATCCTCTGGTTCATCCTCAAACGGAAGAATATTATGGAAATGTGAACACAATAGGCCCAAGAGGAGTATACGATGAAGCAAAACGATTTATGGAGTCTATTACTATGGCCTATAATCGTTTTCATGGTTTGGAAACTAGGATTGTTAGAATATTCAATACTTACGGACCAAGAATGAGACTAAATGATGGTAGGGTGATACCTGCTTTTATAGGACAAGCTTTACGTGGGGAGGATTTAACTATTTTTGGTGACGGTAGCCAAACTCGTTCTTTCTGTTATGTTGATGATCAGGTAGAAGGTATCTATCGATTGCTTTTAAGTGATTATGACTTACCGGTAAATATCGGCAACCCTTATGAAATAACTATTAAAGATTTTGCTGAGGAGATTGTTAAACTTACAGGTACAGATCAAAAGATAATTTACAAGCCCTTGCCAAAAGACGACCCTATGCAGAGACAACCAAATATTTCAAAGGCGAAAGAGCTTTTAGGTTGGGAACCCAAAATTATGAGGGAGGAGGGAATGCGTAAAACGTATAAATATTTTAAATCCTTGCCTGAAGAGGAACTATATAAGAAAGAGCATAAAGACTTTAAAGAATATAACCGTTCTTGATTTTTTGGCAAAGTTTTAACAACAAGTAACACCTTGATTATAAATTCACAAGAAGTGTCTTAAGGGTTAAGTACTTTATTTCCATCTGAAATTTCAACTAATATTGATTGATGAACGTAAGTATAGCGTGTTTTATGGGAATAATTGGACTTAAGGTGAATTTAAATGCGATTAGCCGATTTTTTAATGGTCTTGAACAATAATGTATTGCAACACATTAACAAAATATTACATTTACGCTGGTTTAATTAAATTGACCATCCCAAATTATAATAATGAATTTATCCATTAAAAAGTGAAAACTATCACACAAGAAAAAATTTGGTTATCATCACCTCACATGGGCAGTACTGAAGAGAGATATGTTCAGGAAGCCTTTGATTCTAATTGGATAGCTCCACTTGGTCCCAACGTAAATGAATTTGAAAACACTATTGCTCGATACGTCGGAGAAAAGACTCACGTAGCAGCATTAAGCTCGGGTACTGCCGCAATTCATCTTGCTCTCGAGTTATTGGGTGTATCTAAAGGTGATGAGGTTCTTTGCCAAAGTTTCACCTTTTCAGCCTCTGCCAACCCAATATTATATCTTGGGGCCACTCCTGTTTTCATAGATAGTGAAAAAGATACTTGGAATCTTTCACCTGAACTTTTAGAAGAAGCTATTGTAGATAGATTGTCTAAGGGAAAGAAACCGAAAGCCATTGTCGCAGTGCATTTATATGGGATGCCATATAAAACAAATGAAATCGCTCGAATATCAAAGGCTTATGATATACCCGTTGTGGAGGATAGCGCTGAAGCGTTAGGTAGCTCATACGAAAGTGCCAAATGTGGTACCTTCGGCGATATCGGAATATTTTCCTTTAACGGAAATAAAATAATTACAACTTCTGGAGGAGGTGCTCTGCTTTCGTCAAATGCAAAATATAAAGAAAAGGCAGTTTTCCTCGCCACGCAGGCCAGGGATGATGCTCCTCACTATCAACATTCGAATGTAGGGTACAATTACCGATTAAGCAATGTTTTGGCAGGAATCGGTAGAGGCCAGATGGAGGTGCTTGATGACAGAGTGAGCGCCAGAAGGGCGAATTTTGATTTCTATTATAAAGAATTGTCAGAATTTGATAAAATCCAATTTTTGCTTGAACCAAGAGGTTATTTCTGTAATCGCTGGCTTACTTGCATTTTAACACCCTCTTTCCAAGCAAGAGAAAAAATACGATTGGCTCTCCTAGAAGAGAATATTGAGTCTAGACCCCTATGGAAACCAATGCACCTTCAGCCGGTTTTTACGGAAAATCTAAATTTTTTAGATGGTACATCTGAAGACTTGTTCAATCGTGGTCTTTGTCTGCCCAGTGGGTCTAATCTTTCGAGTAATGATCTTGAAAGAGTGGTAAGTGTTATTAAAAACGAAATCTAAAATCATGATTAAAGGTTATTTAGTAAATAATGCCCATAAATATGCATCTAAATGGTTAGTTCTGCTAATTGATGTTTGCATGATAGCTGTATCCTTTGTTCTTTCATATATTATAAGGTTCAACTTAACATTGGATTTTGATATTGATAAGCTAATTATACAATTACCTATCATTTCATTGATTTCAATGTCTTCTTTTGTGTTTACGGGGTCCCACAAAGGGGTAGTAAGGCATACTGGGGTTCGAGATGTCTATAATATATTCAACGCGATATGCCTTTCGAGTATTTTATTGATAAGCATGGTACTTTTCAACCGAGAGTTGGGTGTTTTTGAGAATTTCACCGTCCCATTAGGTATTATTATCATACATAGCTTATTAAGTTTTGTGGCATTAACTTCATCTCGTTATGTGTTCAAATCCCTTTACAATAATTTTATGGCGAGGGATTTCAAGGTTAATAAAAATGTTCTTATTTATGGAGCGGGTGAGTCAGGTATTTTGACTCAGAACGCCTTAGTGAACCATACCAAAAGTAGGGTTCGTGTAGTTGGTTACGTTGATGAAGACTTAAAGAAAGTTGGAAAGCAGATAAATGGAGTTAAGGTCTTTCATAAGGAGATTTTAACTAAAGACTTTATTCTAAAAAATAGTATTTCAGAGGTTATTTTTTCTATACAAAATATAGACCCGAAAGATTTAAAGATTCTTGTTGAAGGTTTGGTTGATTTTCCGGTGCAGGTGAAAATCGTTCCTCCAGTAGAACAATGGATAAACGGCGAACTAAAAGTTTCACAAATAAAACAGATTCAAATTGAAGACTTGCTTGACAGGGCACCTATTAGCATAAAGAATTCAAAAATTTCCGAGGAAGTAAAGAATAAAGTAGTTCTTGTAACAGGCGGAGCGGGATCTATTGGTAGTGAGATTGTTAGGCAGGTTTGTACTTATGATTACAAATCCTTAATAATCATCGACCAAGCGGAATCCGCATTATACGACCTACAACAAGAATTGAAGCAAAATGGCTTTCATAATTTTATTCCGATAGTTGGCGACGTTCGAGACAAGAACAGATTGAATAATCTTTTTCAAGAGCATCGACCCAATATTGTATTTCATGCAGCAGCTTATAAGCATGTTCCTTTAATGGAGTATAATTCTTATGAGGCAATCAAAATAAATATTGCCGGCACTAAAGTGGTAGCTGACTTATCGATGGCGAATAACGTAGATAAATTTATTCTTATTTCTACTGATAAGGCCGTTAACCCCACAAATGTCATGGGAGCTACCAAGCGAATAGCTGAAATGTATGTAAGCTGTATGCAACAAGAGGGTAGAACTAAATTTATTACAACAAGATTCGGTAATGTATTAGGGTCAAATGGTTCGGTTATTCCATTATTCAAAAAGCAAATAGAAAAAGGCGGGCCACTTACTGTTACCCATGCAGAAGTTACAAGATTCTTTATGACAATACCCGAGGCATCTCAATTGGTGCTTGAGGCAGGCGCCATGGGAGACGGAGGCGAAATATTTATTTTCGACATGGGTGAGTCAGTCAAGATTTTTGATTTGGCCAAAAACATGATAAAGTTATCTGGCCTGAAATACCCCGAAGAAATCGATATCAAAATTAGTGGATTGCGACCAGGTGAGAAGCTCTATGAGGAACTACTGGCAAATGGAGAAAATACTCTGCCAACCTACCACAAAAAGATAATGATAAGTAAAACTAGAGAGCTGGATTATACCTTGGTGCGTTCTAAAATTGATGAGCTCTGTGTTTCCAATATGTTCTTTAATGGTAGTACTGTCTCTCTAATGAAAGAAATAGTTCCTGAATTTATTTCAAGCAATTCTGAATTGTGCAGTTTAGATAAAATTTCTTCAAAAGATACAAAGTCAATATCTCTCAAGAAAGTGCTATAATATTTTCACTATCATTGCACTTAAAACTAATATTTAAATCATGATTAAAATTAATAATATCTTAACTTCTATCCTGACTTTAACTTTGTTGGCATCTATTATAACCTCCTGTGCTTCTAGAAAAGAAGTTGTGTATTTTCAAAATACTGGTGATTTTGAGACCTTGGTTGATAAGAATAGTTTTACTCCAAAATTTAAGGTTGATGATTTGGTAAGTATTTATGTTTCCACTCTCGATAGTGAGGCCAGCGCCCCTTTTAATTTATTTAGAGGTGCTTCAGAAGGAGGATTAAGGCCAGAACAGGTTGACTATTTAATTGATAAAGATGGAGAAATTGATTTTCCTGTTATAGGAAAAATAAAAATAGCTGGTCTTTCAGCAGAGGAAGTTCGTATTTTATTGAGAGATAGATTGTCGGAATATCTAAAAGACCCAATAATTAATATTCGCTTACGTAATTTTAGCGTAACTGTATTGGGAGAAGTTAACAGGCCTGGTACATATCCGGTAAACGGAGAGCGGATAAATGTGCTTGAAGCTCTAGGCCTTGCTGGTGATTTAACAATTAAAGGAAAGAGGGAAAATGTGATGGTAATACGAGATTTCGATGGAACCAAGGTATATACCAGAATTAATCTTACTAACAAAGATGCTCTAAGCTCTCCCGTTTATTATCTGACACAAAATGACGTTGTTTACGTAGAGCCTAACAATTCAGCGATTAAAACCTCTAGTCTTGACAATAGAGCATCTATTTATGTTTCCATTGCATCTCTTTTAATTACCTCTACTGTACTCTTAATTACAAGAACAAATTAAACATTGATAGAATTTTCTTGATGTTTTAATATGCCAATTATGACTGAAAACATTGCTGGTGCCAATATCAATTTAAATGAGTTAATTGGTAAATATACTATAAAATGGAAATGGTTCTTACTATCGGTTCTAATTACCATTATTCTAGGTTATTTATATATTCGGTACAGTACCCCGCAGTACGCAGTTCAAACACAGATACAAATCTTAGAAGAAAAAACAACAGGTTCTGAATTGGATATCTTTCAGGATATGGGAGTTTTTGGGAATGGAAAAAATAAAGTTGAGGACGAACTAAGGATAGTTAATTCTAGATCTAATTTTATTGAAGTCGTTAAAGAACTGAACCTAAATACTAAAATTATGGTTCAGGGTAATATTAAAGAGTCCGAGGTTTATAAAAACCCGCCGATTAACGTGAGTTTCATTGCCGCAGATTCAATAATGAACAGGGCAAATTTCGATTTTTTCTTATCAATTTCATCATCCACGACATTTGGATATTCTGAAGAGGAGGATATGCCGAATAAGATTTATGCTTTTGGTAAGAATATTTCTACACCTCTCGGTGATATCGTTATTACTCCTAATGTAGAGGTTTTTGAGAAGTATAAGGATAAGAAAATACGTATTTCGGTGAGACCAATAGAAGAAGTTGCTCAGGATTATAGAAAAAAAATTCTGGTCACCAATCCTGGAGAGTTTTCTAATATGGTAAATCTTACTTTGGAAGACCCAATTAAGGCCAAAGCAATTGATATTTTAAACGTTTTAATTAATGTTTATAACCAAAATGCAATAACTGATAAACAAATTATTGCTGATAGGACATCTAATTTTATTAATGAAAGGATTGCAGATATAGCTTCAGATTTAACATCGGTTGATCAATCGGCTCAAGATTTTAAGACAGAAAAGGGGGTAACCGATATTGCGGCGGAAACAAATGTTAATTTGAATGTTGGGGTAGCTAATCAACAAGAATTAGCCAACGCTAGAAATCAGCTGAACATGGCATCATCTATGCAGCAGCTTATTCAGCAGCAAGGCAACTATGAAACTTTACCGACCAACATTCTTTCTGACCCCTCAATAGCTGGATTGACAGATAGGTATAATCAACTTGTATTGGAAAGGGCTAGATTACTTAAAAGTTCAAATGAGAAAAACCCTGTTATAGTAAATTTAGACCAGCAGATTGCTGGTTTGAAAAGTAGCTTGATGTCTAGTGTTAATAGTACAGTAAACAATTTGGGTTTAACGGTTAATTCCCTAAGCGGTCAACAAGCCAGATTTAATTCTAAAATTTATTCTTCACCGGCCAATGAAAGGGCTCTAAGAGATATTACACGACAACAGCAAACCACGGAATCATTGTATCTATATCTTCTTCAAAAAAGAGAGGAAGCTCAAATTACCGCTGCTTCAAGTTCTCCCAAGTCGAAGATTATTGATAAGGCTTATAGCATAAGCCCTAATCCGGTTTCCCCAAAAAAACCTCTAGTTTATTTTGCTTGTGTAGTTCTTGGGTTATTAGTTCCATTCTCACTTATTTATATTAATGATTTGGTTGATAATAAAGTTCATAACATGAATTCACTAGAGAAGTTGGTGAAAGATGTGCCTGTGTTGGGAGAGCTACCAAAACTATCAAAAAAAGAAGAAAAACTGGTTGTAAAGGAAGATAGGTCTGTTTTGGCCGAATCGTTAAGAATTATTAGAACAAATCTTGACTATTTAATAAAAACCAAACAGGTTGGTAATAAAAAAAGTAATATCATTTTTATTACTTCAAGCGTTCCTGGTGAGGGTAAAACATTTTTGTCCACTAACTTATCAATGATTTCTGCTGCATCGAGTAAAAAAGTTTTGTTAATAGGGGCAGATATAAGAAATCCTAAATTATACAGCTTTCTTACGGGAAAGGAAATTAATAAAATGTCCAATTCTGGACGTAATAAGGATGCTGGCTTAACTGAGTTTCTCTATGATAATACTTTAGAGCCAAAAGATATTATTAATCCTCTATTAATACATCATAACACAATCGATGTGATTTATTCAGGAAGAATTCCACCTAATCCTGCAGAACTCTTAATGAGTGATAGATTTAATAATCTGTTAGAACATGTTGCACCCTTATATGATTACGTACTAGTCGATACAGCACCCTTAATGGTAGTCACTGACACACTTCTGATAAGCCAATATGCAGATGTGCTAATTTATGTTACTAGAGCTGGTGTTACTGAAACAAGGGCTATTAATTATCCTATCAAATTAAGGAATGAAGGTAAATTAAAAGGATTGACTTTTGTAGTAAACGATGTTGATAAATCCAATTTAGGATACGGAGGTAAATATGGATATGGTTACGGAAAAACACAAAAAAAGTGGTGGAGATTCTAAACCAAAAACTTGATTCCCCTTTTAATATATCTAATTTATATCTTTCCTCATTTTTTATAGATTCTTAATCCTTCTCGAAGAAGAATGTAATGCAAGTAGTCTTGATTTTAAAACTTAATTAAAAAATTAAGTAAATAAAAGCTAGTTTTTTTACTGAACATTTCTCTTGTATTTTGTCGGGTATAGACCATGTTTTAACGAAAATTATTAGGGTAAAATGAGTTTAGGTTGTTAAAAAAGTATATTCGTTCTTTCGGTTAGTTAATACTCCAAACTTCGTTTGATATTATATTATGAAAACAACAAGAGTAAATTTAGAAGCACATTTACCAATTTATGGTTATGCTCTACGTCCAAAATCTTTTTTATGTCTTCGGAAAGAAACTTTAGGTCAAATTTTGATTGTTTTTTTTGCGTTTTTAAACTTCGCAAAGATAGAAGCTCAGTTACCAGATGAATTTCAACGTGTAGAGTTGGCTTCCAATTTAACCAATACAACTACAATGACATTTGCTCCCGATGGGAGAATTTTTTTATTGGATAGGTATGGGGACATTTTGATTTATAAAACGGAGACTAATAGTATGTTGGTTGCCGGAACTATACCGGTTTATAAGGATTTTGAAGATGGATTGTTAGGAATTGCTTTTGACCCAGATTTCCTCAATAATAATTACATATATGTGCATTACTCCCCTCAATCAGTTTCAACAAATAGGGTTTCAAGATTTCAAATGAATGGAGACTTAATTGATATCTCGTCCGAGATTGTTGTTTTGGAATGGGAGACTCAGCGATTAACTTGCTGCCATAGTGGGGGAGATATGGGGTTTGATTCTCAAGGAAACCTTTATATTGCCACAGGTGATAATTCTCAACATACAGATTATTCTGCACTTTATGAAAATAATATCTATTGGAGTGCTGAAAAATCTTCGTCTAATACCAATGATTTAAGAGGAAAAATATTAAAAATAACACCTCAAGCAAATGGGTCCTATACTGTACCCAGTGGTAATTTATTCCCAGTTGGAACCCCTAATACTAGACCCGAGATATATGTGATGGGGGCTCGAAACCCTTACAGAATTTATGTCGATAAAGATGATACTGATTGGTTATTTTGGGGTGAGGTTGGTCCAGATGCCAATGACCCTGGAGCTAATGGCGAAGGTCCTATTGGTATGGATGAAATGAACCTTACCAAAACTGCTGGTAACTATGGGTGGCCTTATTTCTCAGGTGATAATGAGGCTTATCTAATTAATTATGCTTCTCCCGCTTATTATAATAGTCCAAATTCTCCAAAGAATACATCTAAATGGAATACTGGAATAACAGATTTGCCACCGTCAAGACCTTCTTGGCTAGAGTTTGTAAGAGAAGGTACGATTATCAATTGGTCTATCTTCTCTGGTCCCCGATATTTTTTCGAGACTGAATTGGCAGATCAACAACGTATGCCCGTAGAATTTGACGGACTTTTATTCTATTATGATTTTAATACGAGCCGAATTTGGACAGTTGAAATGGATGATGAGGGCGATGTTATTAATTCAGAACAGTTCGCTCCGTCCGTTTTTCCTTCTGCTGATATTGGAATTATAGATATGGAGTTTGGCCCGGATGGGCACATGTACGTACTTGAGTACGGAGAGGGTTGTTGTCCTGACAATGTCGGTACCGGTAAATTAGTTCGTGTAGACTATACTGGTATCGTTACGAACTCTTCTCCGGTTGTTTCTATAAGTGCAGATGTGATTAGTGGTCCAATTCCATTGAGTGTAAGTTTTTCTTCAGATGGTACATACGATCCTGATGGTGATACACCTTTAACATATGAATGGGATTTCGAATCAGATAATGTCGTAGATTCTAATGAACAGGATATCGAATATACCTATACATCTGAGGGTACTTATCAAGCCCGATTAGTAGTAAGTGATGGTAACGGGGGTAGTGGTGTAAAGATAGTAACGATATATGCTGGAAATGATCCCTCAACATTTTCATTTACATCGCCTCCTGATGGCGGATTGATTGGTTGGGGAGATGATATAGATATAGGCCTCATGGTTAACGATAATCAAGATGGAAGTACTACAGATGGCGGAATAGATTGTGCAGATGTGAATATAGTTCCATCTTTGGGGCATCTCAATCACTTCCACGATTTTTCTGGATTGACCGGTTGCCCTCAATCAACAACGTTGGAGTATGATGGTCATGATATTTACGGAGGTATGAACATCTATTATGTTCTTGGTGTCAATTATAAAGATTCAGGTAATTTGACATCATATGATCAAATTAGGTTGCATCCTAAAAAGAAGGAGGCCGAATTTTTCGATTCACAAAGTGGAACGGAAATAATTTCAAATAATGATGTAAGTGGTGGTACTAGTGTTATCAGGGTTGACAATAATGGATTCATTGTTTTTGAAGGCCGCAATTTGCAGAATATTACGAATGTACGCTATAGAGTTTCTTCTTCTTTTGAAGGGGGCAGTATTGAATTAAGACAAAATGGAATTAATGGTAATTTATTGAGCTCATTAACCGTTCCGGATACAGGAGGCAATGATATGTGGTTAGACATTGAAGCGCCTATTACAGATCCCGGGGGTAAAAATGATTTATATTTTGTTTTTAAAAATAATACTATAAATACAGACATTTTTAATGTTAACTATATTGAATTTATTGGAGATGGGGTTTCTATCGATAACTCTCCTCCAGTTGTAAATGAGGTAACATCTAATACTTCAACGCAAATTGAGGTTGAATTTTCAGAATATTTAACAAGCCAAAGTGCCGAGCTTACTTCAAATTATTTAATTGAAGGAATTGATGTTTTAGCTGCCGAACTACAACCTGATAGAAGAACAGTTTTGTTGACTGTGTCGACTTTATCATCTGGAACCCTATACAATCTTACCATTTTAAATGTTGAAAATATTGCAGGAATAAAAATTGTTGAGAGCAGTTATGAGCTAGGTACAATAAATCCAATACGTATTAATGCAGGAGGACCACAGATAACTGTAGATGCGATGATTTATGAAGAGGATAAATATTTTACAGGAGGGAATGATTATTCGCGGACAGTGGCGATAGCCAATACGGAGAACGATGAATTATACCTGACCGAAAGATTCGGTAATATGAGTTATGAAATACCAGTGCAAGGTTCAGGGAATTTTGATGTTAGATTACATTTTGCAGAGTTATATCATGGTGTCGGTAGTACTCCTGGAGGCAGTGGAGACAGAGTTTTTAATGTAGATATTGAGGGAAGTAGAGTACTGACAAATTTTGATATAGCTGAAGAAGCAGGGGTTGCTACGGCTCTAACAAAAGAAATAAATGATGTCGCAGTTTTAGATAATAACGTTAGTATAGTTTTTACTTCAGTCACTGGAGACGCGAAAATATCTGCAATCGAAATACTGGATTCAAGCAGTTTTGACGCCGTTCCTACTTTAAGTATCACATCTCCGGCTAATGGCTCGAATGTCAGCCCAAATTTTGAGGTTAGTTTTGCTGTCGACAATTGGAAAATAGGTGAAAATCAAACCCATATTCATTATTATGTAGACGATGTAATGGTCGGTCCGTACTATAGTTATGATCCAATTCCTATTGAAGATTTAAGTTTAGGAAACCATACAATCAAAGTAGAACTGTTTAACCCAGACCATTCTGGTACTGGTGTTTTCGATGAAATAAACATTAACGTTGTGGGAGGGGTGGTTTGTAACGACTATCAATTTCCAGATTCCTGGACTGTTCATGAGTTGGAGCAAAACACCTATGTTTCTGTCTATACCTTTGCAAACAATGATTTCGATGGTGATGGGTTAAAAGATATTGTCACAGGTGGTTGGTGGTACAAAAATCCGGGATCGGCCGGAGGAGATTGGCAAAAGTTTACCATTGGTGAAGGTTTTGGAAATGTTGTTCATGTATATGATTTTGATGAGGATGGGGATTTGGATCTTTTAGGAACCGCACTAGGTGATGAACCAGATGTTTATGAAAGCGTTCAACTTGTTTGGGCACAGAATAACGGGGAGGGAGGGTTTACCGTTTTCAATAATATACCTGCTGGGGATTCTAATTATTGGGAGCCTTTCGTTGCTGGCTTAGCTGGAGGAGTTTTTACTGCCAATGGTAATTATCAGATGGCCATCAATTGGAATGGTGCGGAATCGACTGGTTCACCCGTACAACTGCTCACTCCTCCTTCTAAAACGAATATAACAACAGAAACTTGGAGTTTGGTTGATATAAGTGAAGACAGCTCAGGTGAAGATATTCAAGCCGGAGATATTGACGGTGATGGCGACTTAGACCTTTTTCAGGGAGTTAATTGGCTACGTAACAATGGTAATGGAACTTGGGATACTTTTGAAACTGGTATTACTTACCCAACTACAGTCGATAGATCTCAACTTGCCGACTTTGATAGGGACGGTGATCTAGATGCTGTTGTAGGGCAACTCGGATCAGGAAGTAGTCTGGAATTTTCATGGTTTGAATCTCCTTCTGATCCATCCCAACCTTGGGTGCGACATGTACTGAGCAATGATGTAAGAGGAAGTTTAAGTGTTTTTGCATCCGATATAGATTTTGATGGAGATCAGGACATAGTAGTAGGAGAATGGAAAGGAGAAAAAAGATTACTAGCATTCGAAAATGATTTATGTGATTCTGGAAACTTCATAATTCATGTTATAGATGATGGAGAATTGAATTTAGAGCATCATGATGGGGCAAGAGTAGTTGATATTGATAATGATGGAGATTTAGATGTGGTTTCTAATGGTTGGACACAAGATTATGCACCTAGAATTTACGAAAATACCACCGCATTGCCTCATACTTATCGTCCGGTTGCTGATGCAGGTGAAAATCAAGAATTTATACTTCCTCTAGATAATATTACTTTATACGGTTCAGGATTTGATCCAAACGGTAGTATAGAATCATACTTATGGACAAAGAAATCGGGTCCTGATGGGATTTCGCTTACTGGAAATGATACCGATACATTAACACTTACCAATTTAATTTCTGGGACTTATATTTTTAGATTGACTGTGGTTGATGAGGAGGGTTACAACGCGTATGATGAGGTCACTATTACTATAATAGAGAGTTCTAATGAGCTAAACAAACCTATTGCAGCGGCAGGGCAGAACGTTGAAATAACACTTCCCCAGAATAGTACAGTTCTCAATGGTTCAGGTTCTGACCCTGACGGAGGTGAGGTAACTTTCTCTTGGTCGCAAACAAGTGGTCCAACTGCCACTTTAAGCGGAGAGAATACTACTCAATTGGCAGTTAGCGAGATGGTTGCTGGGGTTTATGAATTTAGGTTAACCGTTACTGATGATGAAGGGGAAACAGCTTTTGATGACGTTACCGTGACCGTAATCCCTGAAAATGGTTTATTAGCTGTTGTCGATGCAGCACCTATAGAAGGAGAAGTGCCACTAGAGGTTACTTTTACAGGAAGTAATTCAATTGGTGAGATTACATCTTATTTGTGGGATTTCAAGGATGGAAATACATCTACTGAAGCGGACCCAGTTCATACCTTTAACAATACCGGAACGTATGAGGTTGAGTTAACGGTCACAGATGACGGAGGTAATCAACATTTAAGCACTATTACTGTAATTGTCTTAGAAGTAGGTGAAGGTGATAAAATGGGTATTATTCTACAGCGTAATCCTATTACTAACGGTATTGCTACTTTTAGAATGGTGAATATGCCTGAAGATATCTTGATGACGGGAATTAACCTTCATGATCAACAGGGGCGTTTGATAAGTGATTATAATACTGATGATATAGAAGTGATAGGTGATGGGTCTTATCAGATTTTGGTGGAGACTCTCACTGATGGAATTTATTTTATTAGGGTATCCCTAAATGATGGGGAGGTATTGACCTTGAAATTGCTTATCGATAACTAAAAAATAAAGAATTAAAAAAATAAAGGGCGCTTTTGCGCCCTTTATTTTTTTAATCTACTAGTAAAAATTAGTAATAGTTCTATCGATAATTGGGAGAAGTTTCTCCAGTGTTTTTTCAGGCAATGCAAGTTCTTTCAATGCATTCATCTGCTTAAGATTATGAATGTCTGAGCCCAAAAAATCAATTAACCCTTCATCTAAAAGCTCTAAGGCCATCTTTGACACTTCTTTACCGTAATAATCACCTAAAGACAGTAGGTTCATTTGAAAGAGCATTCCCTGTTCTTTATACTCCTTATATTTTCTCTTTCTGAAATGAAGAAAGCCATAGCGTTCTGGATGTGCCAATATAGGAAAGTAACGTTGCTCTGACGTCTTGGTAATGGCTTCTTCAAAGTTTATGGGAGGCTGCAAATAAGACATCTCGACCAAAATATAGTTACCCTTCATGGGCATTACTGAATTCCGTTCTAAGAGGTTTTCATAATTGTCATCAATCATATGCTCCGCCGAGGCTTCTATGAAGAAATCTGAAATGTTCTCCTTTGTTAAAGAATCTTTTAATTTTTTTAATGCAGCAGAAATAGTTTGGTTATTATTTGGGTAATAATTATTCATTATGTGCGGTGTTGCAATCATTCTTTGAACACCAAAGGAAGAAAACTCGCTGATGAGGGCCAGTGAATCCTCCACTGATTTTGCTCCGTCATCAATACCAGGTAAAATATGATTGTGAATGTCTACAAAACCATTCAGATGGTCTATTAAATGCTTTTTACGACTGAAGAAATTAAACATACACTTAATGAGAATTTGAATGCTAACGGAACTGACCCGTACTTTATGATAAGAAAATTAAAAAATCATGCAAAGATACATTGTATGTTTTTAAACTGAATTCGCCTTAGGCAAATATAAAAAGGCGGTGCAACGCACCGCCTTAACAAAGAAGTTACACAAAATGCTAAAAATTAACGGAAACCTTTCCTCTCAAATAGAAGGGGGTGCCAGGTGTAAAATGAATTTCTTCAAACGATTGTGGCTCGTTGAATAGTCGACTCTCAGTGGCGAATTGCGTTTCGTTCCATTCGGTATCAAAAAGGTTTTCAATAATTAAACCTAATGTCCAGTTTTTAATGCTGTAATTAAGATTTAAGTCGGTAACAAAATAGCCCTCAGCTACTATAGAATTGTCTTCATTGGCAGGTCTGTCACTAACAAACCTATAATTGATACCTCCTGAGAAATTATTGATGTTACTGAAAGATAGTCCGGCAGACGAGGTCAAATCAGGAGCAAGGGGAATATAATTTTCACCATCTGGGTCTTCAGTACTTCTTGCATGGGTATAATTGATATCCCCGTTGGCATATAACCAATCGGTTAATTGGTAACGCAGACCGAAGTCTACACCGAATCTTTCTGTTTTACCACTTGGTTCTACGATCCCGGCATCACCGACGTACACAAACTCTTGTTGAAGAAAAAGATACCAAAAAGCGGCATTTATAACCAGTCGGTCGGTTGGTTTATAAATGCTTCCTAAATCAGAACCGATTGCAAGTGGTAGAATCTCCTCACCGCTCTGAGCAGTAACCACCCTACTGTCATTGGAGTGGAAACCTATTCCAGACTTTGAGAAGAACTGTAAATCAGGGGTAGCGGCATAAATGAGGTTGAGTTTCGGACCAACAAAAAATTTGTCCTCACTTTTGTTGTCGTAGCTTTCAGAAAGCAAATTTTCATAGTCAAACTTAAAATAATCCAGTCGTAGGCCTGGGTTGATAGTCCATTTATTTTTCTTGTATGTGACATCGATGAACCCGTAGGCGTTTAACTCGTCTACATTTCCATAAGCTAATCGCTCCAAAAGCGTTTTTCGGTTCATAGTACGAGAAAGCTGTACATCGTTAACGTCATCGTACCTAAAGCCCAATCCTGATTCATATTTTAATTGTGAATCATGGTCACCTACATGAATCGAGTGTTCATAGCTCGTTTCGGCACCAATAATTGTTCTGTCTTCTTGTTGGCGTATCTGATCGGCATTTACAGGGTCTTCAAGAAAAAACGTGAAATTGGAAAACAGCTCAAAATCGTATTTTGAAATAAAAGCCTTTGATTTAACTCTCGAATGCTCATCAAGTTGTTTGGTGTGGTTAACCAGAAAGTTAGACCTACTGGTATTACCACCTTCTGTATCATCAATGGCCCCGAATCTAGATATTAAACCTTGGTCAACTGCTCGCTGCGGAATTTGCCCAGAAGCATCCCATTTACTTTGAAAATGTGAAAGGGTTATGCTCAGGTCTTGGTCTTTTCTGTTATTGAAATTATACCGCCCCATGATATTGATTCGATTGAAGTTTTGAGGTGATTCAAAGGCACCGTCGGTCAAAACAAGTTCAGAGGCTACATAGGCATTACTATAATCGCTTTCCGTTATTTTGAACATACCCAGAGACCGAAGCGTGTTAAACTGACCTGCCTCTAAAGAAATCTGGTTATCTTCGATTTTCTTCTTAAGTTTTAGGTCAATATAACCGGCCGTGTTGAAATTACCTTTATGGGCATAATAAGGACCTTTACCAAAATCTAGGTTATCAATAGTTTCTGGAATTATAAAGTGCATATCTGAATAACCTTGCCCATGTGCGTGAGAAACCATGTTTACGGGCATGCCATCAACGTTAATAGCCACATCTGTACCGTGGTCAACATCAAACCCCCTTAAGAAAATTTGCTCGGCCTTTCCGCCTCCGGCATGTTGCCCTATAATCAAGCCCGGAACCTTTCTTAAAATTTCTTGAGACGATTTTACCGGGCTTGCCTTTACATCAACATTTACAAAGTTGCTCATGGCATTTACCTTCGAAACAAGCACAACCTGTTCTAACGATACCACCGAATCTTCAAGCGTAATCTGAATGGTACCATCGAGTAAATCTTCGGTAATGGTCAGTTGATGGTTCTTGAAACCTAAGCTATAAAAATAGATGACATCACCTACAGATACATCATCTAGTTCAAAATATCCGGATACATTTGTGTAGGTATAACCCCCGGTTGTTTTATTATAGACCCCCACGCCTTCAAGTGCAGTTTGGTTCTCATTGGTTACGGTTCCGTATAAATCATGAGCATAAGAAGTAACGCCACCCAAGATGATAAGAACCAGAGTAATTAGATTTTTCATATAATAGTTAGTTATGAAATACAGGTACTACAAGGTTTTTGATTTCAAACTTTTTAAGACCTGTGTTTCTTTTTAAGATGTAATAGTCTTCGAGGGACTATTTTTAAATTGTAAGTAGTGAATACCTTTAACTAACTTTTGGAGGCTCAAATATTTTGGGAAGAAAGCCCTTTTTTATTTTATCGGAATTTGATTTGAAAACTGGTGGAGTGATTAGAATTAGTGTAAAGGATAGAAAGTCGATGGAAGCCGTAATATGTTTGTCATACTTCAAAAAAGTCATAATTGAATCGTGATTATGGCCTTGGTCTTCATCTGAACTTTCGAAAATTGAATTTAGAAGACCGATTAGATTATGCTCGTGCGAGTTGTTATGACCTACATGCTCATGAACCCCATGAGAATGACTTTTATCAAAAGAGTGATGATTGATAATGGTTTCAGGAGATTCGAAAAAGTGCGTTGTGTCATGAAAAAACTCTGTAATATGTTCGTGCATTGGGTTTGCTAGATAGCAGACCGCAATAGCAAGCGCAACATATTTCACAAGTTGTTCTTTCATTCTGATTATCAAATAGTTTCTCTTTGAATATTTACGAGAAAATTTCTTTTTGGTTTTAATTTTTGTTCATTAATTCTATTAGTGTTTCCTCTATATATTTAGAATAACTTTCTATGGTAGGATATTCAAATATTTTATTGAGAGGAAAGTTGGTTTCAATTTCTTCATTAATGCGGGCCGTAACCCTTATGGCTGCTAGGGAATGACCTCCTAGTGAAATAAAATCCTCCTTTATACCAATACGGTCAAGTAAGAGAACATCCATCCATATTTTTTGAACTAATTCTTCAATTTCATTGGAAGAAGCTACATAGGGGCAATCCGTTGGTATCGGTTTTATCTTATTTTCAGATAATTTCGCCCTATCTATTTTTCCATTATTGGTCAGCGGCATTTCTGCAACAAAATGAAATAGGGTAGGTACCATGTAGGAAGGTACGCGTTGGTTCATGAACTTTCTCAATTTCTCAATTGACAGGCCTTCAGCTCCTGTGAAATAGGCAACTAATTTTTTATCGTTTTCTTGCTGTGCCGAAGGATTGTACCCAATTTCATTCATTATTTTTTTAACCTCGGTTTCGTCAATTACCTCATTAATTTCTTCAAGGCTCTCATCTCTGGTTTTATGGCCCAAACGAACATCCCAACTGTAAGGAAATGAATAATTACTATAGCCCAAGTCTTTTTTATGCACGTAGATGCCCACTTGGTTGATAAGGCAGTTCGTCGAGCGACCAGTGTCTGTCGGTCTTTTCCAACCCACATGTTTTTTTAAGTACACGAGCATTTCCTCAAGGCTAACATCGCTGAACCTATAGAAGTCGACAAATTGAACCTGATCAAAAACCTCGTCTGAATCGAACATCGAAACATCTAATAGCTCTTTTACGGCATCGTTTTCTTGATGATAGAGTTTTCGTGCCTCCAAAATTGTGTTGTCTATTTTTTCAGAATCAAGTTGCTGATCCCAAAACAGTTCTTCCGTTAGGCGTGTCTCAAAAAATTGCCCGCGTGAAAGACCCGTCACAATAAAAGGTATTTGCTTTTCTACGGCAATCTTGGTACTAAGGGTATAAATCGTTTTGAAACAGCCATTGCAAACATTGTGATGCCGTTGTAGACTGTCGACAAAAATAGCATTCATGTGCGGGGTTTTTCCATAAACATGGTCGACTCCTAGACGTTTTACAATTCGGTCTATATTTTCTTTGGCCTGTTCTGAAATATATCCATTATCCATGGTAAATGCCAGTACTCGAAGGCCCATACCTGCCAAACGGGCGAGCACATACGTACTATCTTTACCCCCGCTGAGCAGTGAAATACAATCATAATTGGGGTTGATGTCTCTTTTGGAAGTGAGCAATCGAACCAATTCTTCATCTCTTTTGAAGTATTGATGCACTTTTTCTTCATAGTTCTCAAAAGCCTTACAGAGGTGACAAACACCATTCTTATCAAAATCGGTGCTTGGGTAATTAGAAGGCAATCCGCAATTCGTACAATTAAAGACTTCCTCTTCGGTTTTTTGGTCTTTATTGTCCACAAGCATGACAGCGCAAGAGTCGATTCCTTCAAACTCAGATAAGTTCGCCTCAATGTCATTTAGTTCAATGCGATATCCCCGTAATTTAATCTGCGAATCAATTCTCCCATGGTATTCCAGCTCTCCTTTTGAATTCAGTCTACCTAGATCACCCGTTCTATATATTTTAGATTGATTTGAAAATGGGTTTTCTAAAAACTTCTCGTTCGTAAGTTCTTGGTCGTTGATATATCCATTCGCCAAACAGGTTCCCGAAAGGTATATTTCACCAACTACTCCTTGAGGTACCAAGTTTTTATGAGTATCGAGTAAGAGTAGTTGTGTATTATCAATGGGCAAACCTATGGGTACAGAAACACCCTTATGTTCCTTAGCATCGTATTTAGAGACGATACAACCAACGGTAGCCTCTGTCGGACCATATTCATTAAAGATTTCAATCTTTTCTGAAAATTGACTTTGAATTTTGCTTACGGAGGTTGTTTTCAAATCTTCCCCTCCTAGAATCATGGTTTCCAGTATTGATGGATTAAAATCGTGCTCTTTGACCAAGTCTAAATGACTGGGGGTCAGTTTTATTTTGTTGACCAGGTTATCTGAAAAGACATTTAATACCGAGGTGTCGGGCCCAGATGGGTTCTCTTGGTAAACAATGATACGTCCACCACATAAAAGCGGAAGAAACACAGAGGTTAAAGTAAGGTCAAAACCAATCGAAGTAAATAAAGGGAAGACCGAGTTTTGGTCAATGGAGTAGGCCGTTCTGGCCCAATTTAAATAATTGTTTAACGATTTATTTGATATACCGACACCTTTTGGCTTTCCTGTACTACCTGATGTAAATATAATATAGCATAGATTCTCTACCTCATGACCAGAAGAACTGAATTCATTCTGGTTTTCTAATTCTGAAAAATGGCTCGTTCTGACTATATTCTCTTTCTCAAAATCAAGACCAACGGAAAGTTTTTCTTCGGTGATTATAAGGGAACAATCTGCTTTTCTCAAAATGTATTGAACCCTTTCCACGGGTTGGTCAGATGCTATCGGAACAAATACGCCACCTAATTTCATAATGGCCAGAATACTGATAAGGTAATCGGGACTTCTGTGAAGAAAAACAGCAACTCTCGATTGATTCTCAAGTCCTCTTTCAGCCAAATACCTCGCCAGTTGATTGGCCTTTTTGTTCAGATTAGCGTAGGTGAGGGTTTGTTCAGATGATTGTACAGCTACTTTATTCGGTGTTTTGGCAGCGAATTCTTCGAATTTTTTAAGAAACGAATCTGTTATAGGTGTATGAGTACCTGATAAGAAAGTTGATTGACTAATGGGGTCCAGCCCTTTTTTGTCAATAGCATTTTCAAGATTTTCTAATAAGGAATCAAGAATTGAATTGAAATGAAGGGCAACTTTATCATAGTCTTTCTGGGGACACACTGACGTGTTGATGTCAAAGGCTACAGTATAATTACTTTCACCCTTAAAATCATAAACATGGCAGCGAATGTCATGAGATGCATCTATATGGCCGTTATGGACCCACCTGACTTGCGTTGGCCAGCCATTGAAATCTTTGAATTCAACATTTATAAAATTCAGAATATTGGACGGTGGTTCACCGTTCAGACACCCGACCATACTGGGGTGAACGTTCTTAAGAAAAGAATTACCTTCTAACTTAATTTTATCCAGTAACGAAATAAAAGTTTCGTCATCATCAATTTCTATAGTTAGGGGTAGAACTTCAATAAATAGCCCCGCCGTTTTTGAAAAATCAAGAGTGCTTCGGTTATGGGCGGGTGATCCTATATTAAACTTGGAGAGTCCGCTAATTCTATGTAGGTAAGTGGCAAAAACCGTAACAAAAAGGTTGTAAAGGGTAGCGCTTTTTGTCCAACTTCGTACAGCGGTTTTTTGACAAAGATTGTTTAGTTTTTCAGTTTGCGTTGGAGTGAGCGCAATCTCTATTCGTTTGGCTTCTGTAGAATTTTTCGACCACTTTTCTCCATATAAAGCAGGCCTTGAGTTAACTTCTGAAGTTTTTTTATCCCAATACTCCCTATTCGAATTTAATTCCTGTTCGGCAACTTGCTCTCTCTCGTATTCTAAATATGAACGGTAGGCATACAATACGTTCTTAGAGTCATTATTATTTAAACGTGCTTGATAGATATCGGATAAACGATGAAAAAGTAATTGGTAGGTGACCGCATCGGTGACCAAATGATGAATTTTCAGAAACCATATGAATTTAGATTCATCGCACTTGAGTAAGCGGCTGTCGAAAACTATTTCCGCCAGGTTGATGGGTGACCGTGTATTGACTCTCACCCATTGGTCAATTTCTTCTTGGCTTTTTTCAGTGAAGTCTAAACACTCAAATTGAAAGGGAACGGTACTATTGATTTCTTGAAATGGTTCTCCCGCTATTTCTGAGAATGTCATTCTTAAAATATCGGTCTCTTCAACCAGCTGTTCGAAAGACCTTTTGAAGATAACAACATCAATATCCCCTTGAATTTCAAAAGTATAGACAACATTATGAAGTGGTACTTCTGAATATATTCGCTGACCGGCCCAAAGCGATAATTGACTTTGGGTCAGTGGTAACCTAGTTTTGTTTGAGTTATTCATATAGGGGGGATGGTATCAAGTCTATTTGATTGATTCTATATAGTTTAGAATCTGTTCTATCGTCATGAAGTTTTCCACCGTCATATCTTTTGAGGGGATGGAGAGGTTATATTCTTTCTCTATGAAGGCAATGAGTTTCATCATTCCTAAAGAATCGACCAATCCGCTACCTAACAAATCTTCATCTTCTGAAATGCCGGAAACCTTCTGTTTTGTAATGTGTTCGATTATATAGTTGGTTATAGTTTCTTTCATGGTCAATTTTGGTCAATAATATCGGCAATTTGGCGCCGGTTGATTTTCCCGGAGCTGGTCCGTGGAAAATCGTCAAATATTTCAATATATGTGGGAACTGCATAAGCGGGAAGATGTTCACTACTAAATTGCCTTAGTTCTGCTTCGCTTACGTCTGAATCATCTTTTAGTTTAATTGCTACGGCTAATTCTTGGGCCTCTTTTTCCAAAGCAATAATTACAACGGCAACTTCGAGCACTTTTTCATGTTTTAAAAAAACAGATTCAACTTCATCTAACTCAATCCGGTAGCCTCTGAGCTTTATTTGCCTATCGTTTCTTCCTAAAAATAGTAATTCGCCATCTTTATTAAGTTTTACCAAATCGCCGGTACGGTAATAAATGTGGTCGTAGCCATTGGCAATCTTTATTCGATGGAAACTTTTTTCTGTCAATTTAACATTGTTCCAATAACCGCGCATAAGTGTTGCCGAACGCACAGCTAGTTCTCCTGTTTCCCCATTCCGAACAGGTTGATTCTGTTCGTTCAATACTAGGTGTTCGGTATTTGCCCAAGTTCTGCCAATAGGTATGCTTTCTTCACCTGTTATTGTTTCTTTGAGTTCATGATAGGTACAAAGAATCAATTCCGCCGGTCCGTACAGATTGCAATATTTAGCATGTGGCCACACCTCCATAAGTGCTTTCAGATGCTTTGGAATGAAAACCTCGCCCGCAAAAAAGACCCATCTCAAAGAACTAAATTCATGCTCATTTAATGTATTACTCTGTAGAAGTTGGATAAGCATTAACGGCACTGAATACCAAACGCTTATTTTTTCTTTCGCGATTAAAGCGCTAAGACTCACAGGCAGTCTAAGATGAGCATCAGGTACAATTATTGTTTTGGCCATGACCAAAGGAGCCACAAAATAGCCAAATGTAGAAGGGTCGAAATGAAGCGGCGCGGGATTGCCAAAAATATCATCTTCATCAAAATCAAAAGTATCAACGACTATTTTAGCCAAGCTCAATGCACTATAATGGGTATGCATAATCCCTTTTGGCTTTCCGGTTGACCCTGAGGTGTACAAAATGAACGCCAGGTCATCTTCTAAAATTTCAATTCTTTTGGCAGTAGTAGCTTTTTGCGCAAAGATATCTTCCCACTTCGTACCGCTTGGCCCAACCATTGGTTCGCATCCCACAACATTTTTAATCCTCGGAACGGATTTTACGAGGGTATTAATTTTTGATTGTTGTTGGGGCGTGCTTATCAAACATGCTATTTGGCAATCGTCAACAATGGTAACCGTTCTCGAAATAGGGGCAAACGGATCAAGGGGTACATAGGCAGCTCCTGATTTAAGAATTCCGTAAACGGCAATAGCGGTTTCAATACAACGGTTCATGAAAATGCCGACTCGATCCCCCTTTTGAATTCCGACGGATATTAAGTGATAAGAAAGTTGGTTTGCTTTCAACTCCAGTTCACTATAGGATAATGTCTTGTTAAGACAACTAAAAGCGATGGCATGCGGAGCTGACTTCGAAGCCTCTTCAATGATATGATGTAATGTATATATCACAATAGGGAACTGAATAAATTTTGATTTTCAGCAAATGAAAACCGGCCCTAAAACAGTATAGGCGAGTTTTCTAATTCATAGCATGGTAAAGTTAGAACTTGAAACTTTAGTTTTCAAATTCTAAAATGAACATAATCCGATTTTAGGTGTCGATAATCGATAATATTGCCTTACAGCACGCCTTCCGTTGATAAATCACTAATATTTAACATAAATTATACAAAGAAATTAATGATTCGGTATGCATGAATGATTTAGGGAGGCTATTCAAATGTAACCTTAACTTGAAATTTTGCTAGAGCTACTCACATACTTTTTTTAACTCATTTAATAGCTACCTGATTTTGTATCAATGACTTGTGTTTATTTTTTTATATCTTTTGAATCGCTATGAAAAAACTGTTACCGTTACTGGCACTGCTTCTGTTGTTGCCATTAGTCTCTTGGGCCCACCAACCGAAACAAAGTCTTATCTACCTAAGAATTTATGAAGAAACAGGAATTGAGGGTAGAGTTGAGGTAAATGCCAATGAACTGCAATCGGTATTTGGGTTAGATGTCAATCTTCACCCGAGTATTGATCAGATAAGGCCCCATCGAAAAGAAATTGAGGCTTATCTTCTAAAGCATTTAGCATTTTCTTCGGAGAAAGGAGGCAAATACAAAATTGTATTTACAGGCGAATTGACCAAGCTTAATACTGATTTTGGTGATTTCATCAACTTTCATTTTCATTTAGAGCCATCTGAGAACTTACCCGATGACCTGATTGTTGAATATGACGCCTTCATGACCGAAGATACTTCGCATAGGGGTTTGATTGCTATGGAATATAATTGGAAAGCCGGTTTGATCAATAATGAATCTATTGTAGCCCTCTACTTAAGCAAAGATGAGCCCAGGGGAGTGATAGACCTGACCGAAACCTCTCTTTGGAAAGGATTCTTGGCAATGGTCAAACAAGGTATTTGGCATATCTGGATTGGTATGGACCATATTTTATTCCTTCTGGCCTTGATATTACCTTCAGTGGTTAGACGTAAAGATGAAGGGGTTCAAGAATCATCGAGATTCAATGTCTTTGGCTGGCAACCGGTACCGAAGTTCAGGCCTGCCTTTATCTACATATTGAAGATAGTTACCTTTTTTACCTTAGCGCATACGATTACCTTAAGCTTGGCTTCACTTAATATTATCAACTTACCGTCTCGTGTGGTTGAGTCGATTATTGCTTTTTCCGTGGGGTTGGCCGCTTTGCATAATATCAAACCTATTTTTAAGGGAAAAGATTGGGTAATAGCCTTTGTATTCGGTCTTTTTCATGGCTTTGGTTTTGCCAGTGTTTTAGGTGATTTAGGTTTTAAAGGAGAATATCTTACCTTATCTCTTGTTGGGTTTAATGTAGGGGTCGAAATTGGTCAAATAGTAATCATCGCACTAATTTTCCCGATTTTGTACCTCATACGTAATCGCAAACTGTATCCGAAATTGTTAGTGGGGGTTTCCGCTCTTCTCATATTGGTTTCAACCTACTGGTTTATCGAAAGGGCCTTCGACATCGACCTGCCGCTTGACGAATTCGTTAATAGAAATTTGTACCCCATTGCCCGATTTATCGGATTGATGTAAAACGCTTAATGTCGTAGTTTTTGGAAAAAAGGGAAAGCAAAGGTTCTTTGTTGAGCCAATGGAAAAATAGGGATAAGAATGCAATAAATGCCGGGCCTATTATCGAGAAGGCTCCGGAAGATGCCATTATACCTTTGTCCAGTAATCAGCAACGAATTTGGTTTCTACAACAGCTGTATCCTGAAAACCCGTTTTATAATTATTCCGAAGCACTAGTTTTCAAGGGAGAATTGAATGTTGAAGTTCTCTTAGAATCCGTTCATAAAATAATTGAAAGACATGTCATTCTAAGGTCTTATTGCGATGTCTCATCGAATGGACCTTCGATTAGAATTTCAACAGCAGAAGTGCCCATAGAACAATATGATTTGACCCATTTGAGTCATGAAAGGGCATGCAAAGAAATGAACCTTCGAATGGAGGGGCAGGCCCGAAAAGGTTTTGATTTGGCCGAGCCCCCTCTCATAAGAATATCTTTTTTCAGGCAAAATAAAGATACATACACCCTGTTTTTTACCATTCACCACATCATCATAGATGAATGGTCGGTTGGGCTTCTAAAGGGTGAATTAGCACATTCTTATCAAAAACTGATACAAGGGGAGCCGACAGAGGATAAAACCTCGGCCGATTTAAATTATTTAGATTATGCCCATTGGCAGAAGAAACTAGACGTAGATGAAGAGCAACTTCTATATTGGAAAAATAAATTAGCTGGAGATTTACCTCCACTCAACCTTCAGCTTGATAGAAGAAGGCCCGTTAGACCCAGCTTTACCGGTAAACAGGCCAAATTACCACTGTCGGCTGATTTGACATTGAAAATTAAAACTTTATGTAAGCAGTTAGGCGTAACACCGTTCAACTTTTTCCTTACAGCTTACTATATTCTTCTATTTCGATATACGGGTCAACAAGATATTCTGATTGGAACACCGGTTTCTAATCGAAATACAAAGGGACTCGAAAATGTATTAGGGTTCTTCGTCGATACAGTTGTTCTAAGAAACCAATTTGAAGGAGAGATATCCTTTAATCATTTAGTTAAAAAAGTAAAGGAGAATACGCTTGAAGCCTTTTCGAATAAGAACGTTCCTTTTGATGTGTTGGTGAAAGAATTAAAAGTGGAACGTTCCCTGTCGGTAAATCCATTTTTTCAGGTAATGTTTCTCTATCACCCTGAAGAGCAACTACCTTCTTTTGGTGAGAATCTTAAGTTGTTGGATGACAGTGAGTTTGATACAGGTGTTGCCAAGTTCGATTTAACTCTTTCCGTAGCAGAAAAGAAAGAGAGTTTGACACTCATGTTCGAATACGATACCGAATTGTTTGTTTCCGAGACCATCAATCGAATGCTGGCCCATTATAAAAACTTGCTAGAATCGATTGTCAAAGATATACAAGCGCCGATTGAGAGTTTAACTATGTTGACCGATGAAGAAATAACTTTCTTTACCAATGGTCAAAGTAATGAAATAGACCTTTTTGCAAGGAATAATTCTATTCATGACGTAATAGAAAAAGTGTGCGAGACAAAACCTAATACTATTGCCGTAAGCTTTAACGACACCTCTATCACATATCTAGAATTGAATAGAAAAGCTGAGGTACTGGCAGCTGGATTAAGGTACAAGTTGAAAGGGCGAAAAGAGATAGTAGGTCTTTGTTTAGACAGGTCTATAGAAATGATAGTTGGTCTTTTGGGGATTTTAAAAGCAGGTTGCGCCTATCTGCCAATTGACCCTAACTATCCTCTAGAGCGCTTGGAATTTGTTTTGAAAGATGCCGATTGCAACTTGGTTGTAACGCATTCTTTACTGAATGAAAAACTTACCGATGGCGCTAGAGAACTCCTTCTTATTGATAAAATAAAGGATGATGTTCCGGGTGGTTCAATATATGAAAATGAAGTAGATAGAAGTGATATAGCATATGTTATTTACACCTCAGGAAGCAGTGGTCAACCCAAAGGTGTACCGGTTACACATGGTAATATTTTAAGTTCTACCGCAGGCCGTTTATCGTTTTACGAAGAAAATCCGGAGGCCTTTTTATTAATGTCCTCTATTTCTTTTGATAGTTCGAAAGCAGGTGTTTTTTGGACGCTTTGTACAGGAGGTCATCTGGTTCTGGCACCCAATAGAATAGAGCAGGATATGGAGGCTATGGCCGGTCTTATAGAAGACCAACAAATCACCCATACTTTGATGCTGCCATCGATTTATAAGCTTTTACTTAGCCATGGTATGATTTCAAAACTTCAAGGTCTACGTACTGTCATGGTGGCGGGAGAATCATGTCCGCAAGATCTGTGCTTATCCCATTTCGATAAATTACCGAAGACCAAGCTTTATAATGAATACGGGCCGACCGAAGCCACGGTATGGTGTACCGCTCATCAAATTCAAAAGTCCGATGCCGTACTTTCAATACCCATAGGTAAGCCAACGGCTAATAGTGAATTATTCCTTTTAGACAAGAACCATAAAATGGTTCCTTGGGGAGCTATCGGCGAAATTTATGTTTCGGGACCTGGTTTGACCCCAGGTTATATCAATAGGCCAGAACTTACTTTACATGCTTTTAAACAGGTGGATATACCCCATAGAGGAAGTGTGAGAATGTATAAAACCGGTGATTTGGGTAGATACAGGCAAGATGGTGCTATTGAATTTTTCGGGAGGTCTGACCAACAGATAAAGCTAAGAGGGTATCGTATCGAACTTGACGAGATAGAGAACGTTTTGCTGAAAATCAAGGGTATTAGTGGAGCCATTGCTCAAGTGGAAGAGGTTGATGAGAATACATATCAACCCAGCTTAAGTTCTTTTGAAGATTCTACTGATTTTTGGAAAGAACTTCAAGAAAATTTATCCGTCGATGAGATAGAAGAACTATTGGGCACTTTGGGAAAGTTAAAATAAATAAGGGTCGAGGTAAAGTTGAAGTGAATATGCCGGTTATAGAATCCATACAAGATAGAGTGAACAGTTTGTCGGTTGACGAAAAGAAATTGTTGTGGTTAAGGGCAGTACAGCTTATCAAAGAGAAAAATCAATCACTGAATCAACCAAAAAATACTTCTAAGCGATTGGTTGCCTATCTTACCACTGATAAACAGGTTGAGATACAGGATGTTCTTAAGGAGCTGAAGGGCCAAGTACCTGATTATATGGTTCCTTCTAAAATGGTGCTTTTAGAGCAATTTCCCATGTTGCCAAACGGAAAAGTAAATAGAAAAGAACTAGCTCTTACGAAAGCCCAATCTCAATCTCTTGATGAAGCCAAAGAAGATTCCATTGAATGGAAAAGTAAAACGGAAGAACTGCTTTCCCAAATTTGGAAAGATGTTTTGGGCCTAGATCGAATAAAGAGAACCGATAACTTTTTTGATATTGGGGGTGATTCTATTCTCAGTATTCAAGTTATCGCCCGAGCAAGAAAACTCGATATCCCCTTAGGCCCTAAAGAATTGTTTGAATACCAAACCATCGCATCTTTGGCCGAGTTTTTAGAAGGGAAGGAGCAAGAAAAGGAATTGGAAAAAACGCCCGGCGAATTCAAACATTTGGTCAAAGTAAGGTCAAGCGGCTCAAAGGCTCCTCTCATATGCCTTCATAGTGGGGGCACTCATTTCTTCTTTTATAATCTCTTTGCAAAGCATTTAAAACCCGACCGCCCTATTTATGTTTTACAGGCATCTCCCCATGAGGGGGATTTAATTCTCCACAAAACGGTAAATGAAATGGCCAAAGATTTTATTTCTGAGTTGAGAAGGGTAAAGCCACACGGACCCTATTACTTTGTATCCTATTGTTTCAATACGGCTATCGGTCTAGAAATTACCCGCTTATTGGAGAACGAATCGGAGACGGCACATTTGATTATTGCTGATACAATGGCCGATTATTTAAGTCTTTTTGCCGCTTCAAAAACAAAGGTTAGGGCAGAGGCCTTTTTTGGCAGACTGGTAAAAAATCCTGTGAGAACCGTCCGACGATTTGTTAAGAGTAAATTTATCGAACCTACGAGAGAACGATTAAAACGAATGAAAGTCTCAGGAAGCGAAAAAATAGTTCAAAAATTACACTTAAATCATATTGAAATTTATAAGGGTTACTCCTGGCAACCTGTGAGCGGGCCCATTCATTTGCTTCTAACCGATAAAAAAGACCCTGAATTCAATGATAAGGTAATTGAATCTTGGAAACAGATGACCAAAACAGAAGTGGTCGTTCAACCAACTGAGGGCCATCATGACCGACTTTTCTTAGACTCGAATATTGAGGAAACCACATCAAAGGTAGATGCAATTCTAGATAAAATAGAGGGCAACTGACTACTTTGGGCTAACTTTGGTGTATGAATCTAAAAGAAGAAATTGTTGATGTATGGATTGTTGATACTGATAGATTCCCTGATGATTTAAGCAAGTTTTCCTCGATTTTAACCGATTCGGAAGTAAAAAGGTCGCAGCGTTTCAAATTTGAGAAAGATAGACGTTTGAACATTTTGGCCAGAAGTGCCCTTCGAACGCTATCGGGCAATTACTTGAAGGTTCCCGCTAACGCTATCAATATTTCCCTTGGTGAATTTGATAAACCATTTTTCCCTGAGCATCCTGATTTTTCGTTCAACGTTTCCCATTCGGGAACATGTATTTTGTTGGCCTTTTTCAGAAAAAGCATAGTAGGTGTTGATGTGGAATTGGTAAAGGAAGATTTCAATCCGATGGAATTGGCCTTAAACTTTTTTTCCGCTCAGGAAATTGACATGCTTCGAAAGCTCAATAAAAAGGATAGACATTTGGCTTTTTATCGAATCTGGACAAGAAAGGAAGCCTTTATTAAGGCTGAGGGATCAGGTCTGTCGTTTCCCTTAAATCAATTTACGGTCTCTTTGGAAGAAAAAGCTCAACTCTTAGCAACTGGTTGGGATGCCAATGAACATGAGCTATGGCATTTGAAATCTTTTGAACCTTTAAAAGGTTATGTTGGCGCTTTAGCGGTTAAAAGCAAAGTTGCCGATGTGAATTTTTACCATTGGAGAGGCTAAGCATCAATCGACAACAAAATTGAATCCACCTGTAGCGATGACTGATTTTAACGGTGTACTGCGGTCGTATTTGTAAACTTTCAGGTCAATACTTTTCAAACCTATTTTTGAGATGCGAAATTTGGTAAAAATATCGGTGTACGACACTCCGAAACCATATTGATGCGCATCATATGTTGAAAGGTCGTAATCAGAGGTGTAGAAAACGCTAGTTGAAATATGAGATTCATAGGGTGCAAAATAATCTGCCTCGTTCTGTGTATAGTACCTGTAAGAAGGGTAAACGGTAAATTTATCGGAGAGTTTAATGGGCAATTCGGCATTTAAGGTGTGCGAATTAATGCCCCAGTCATCTAAATAGTATCGATAATAGCTCCTTAAGGTAAGATAAGAACTTATAAACCAATTTAAACGGCCCCCGAAGGCAAGTTTTAGACGGTTGTCGGGTAGTCTCTCAATATCATCGGCCAATTGAAAATTCTCAATGAAAGAGTCTTGAACATCACTAAAATACACTCTTTGAAACGGTGTAGAAAGTAAACCACTTTGACTAACTATATCGCAACTGAGCAAGCCCTGTAAATTTTGGGTCAAGATTTGCGAAAAGGTAAGACCTAACGAGTATGAGTTTCTGTTGCTTTTGTTTAATTCGGTAAAGTTAGGATTGTAATCAGGGTTGCCTGTAATTTCGCTTGGTCGGAATTCGCCAACTCCGCCTATCGTAAAAGGTCTAAGTTCGATGGGATAAATAACATTCCACTTATCCAAGTAAATATTGGCATTTACACCTATTTCGGTGTTTTTTTCATTCATTAACCGGGTGAATCCTCCCCCGAAACCTAGAGAGAAATAATCATATTCACTACTCACCGATAATTTTCCCGACCAGATAGAGTTTCTATCGTCAGAATTATGGGTATAGCTACCTGTAAAATTAACCCAGGTATCGGAACCGGAGGCTCCAGTGGTGGCATTGTAAGGGTTGCCTGCCCCATTACTATCAAAAGGGTTCACGTTACTTGAAGATGCAGATGTGTAGGCCGATATTCCTGCATCAACGGTTAGAATGTCATCATCGTTCAATGGTATCGATAGTACAACGGTACCCGTTGCATCGGTCAACTCTTCAGTACCGACACCGCCGGTAACGGCAGCATTGTCACCGTCTTGAGTGTAGTAGCTAGTGAGAAACTCTATTTCCGACGATTCTAAAACACGTCTCTTATAATCTTGATCATCTTGAGAAAAAAGGGAGGTAGATAGGCCAAGAAGCAAAATGCCAATGAATTGTTTGATTGAATTAGTCATGCTTTTTTAATTACATCCGCAGCCACCGCCTGTTTTACCCCCATTTGCACCTACCGATCCTTCACGGTAAGAATGCATAATAGTTAGGTTTCTATCAACCTTTTTTTCCGATAGTTGCATATTGGGGTCGTTTATGTTGACCTTTTGGTATTCTTTTACGGCTGTACAACTACTCATGGCTAAAATGAGACAACCTAATAAAATAGTCTGTTTCGTCATAAGCTTTCTATTTCGATATGTGCTGATTTATGAATGCCACCCTGATCATCGATAATAATACAGTCTACATTGGGTATTTGATTGATTCGATCTAGACCGGCCTCAATGCCCATTACAAAAACAGAAGTGGCCAAGGCGTCGGCCAGTTCGGCTTTTGGTGCCAGAACCGTAACGCTTGCTAAACCGTTACAGGGCCAGCCCGTTCTAGGGTCAATAATGTGGGAATAGCGTTTTCCGTCAAGCACAATAAATTTTTCGTAGTTTCCTGATGTAACGACCGACCGATTTTTTAATGGCAACCGTGCGAAGACTTTGTTTTTGTTCAAAGGGTTGGTTATGGCAATTTGCCAGGGCTCGCTATTAGGTTGCGTACCCCACGCATTCATATCACCAGAGGCATTGATAATACCAGCCTGACCGCCCTTGGAGACCAAAAGTTCTTTGGCTTTGTCGGCCGCATAACCTTTGCCAATGGCACCGAAACCTATTTTCATTCCTTTTGTCTTTAGAAAAACAGAAGATTGTGCAGGGTTGAGCACGATTTCCTGATAGTTGATATACTTGACAGATGATTTGATTTCTTCTTTATTGGGCGCTTTTGTTATGCTTCCATCAAACTTCCAGATATGGTCTATAGAAGCGTAAGAAATATCAAAGGCGCCATCAGTGCTTTTCGAGATTTGAATGCACCGCTCAATTAATTGGAAAAGCTCAGGGTCAACAACGACGGGCTCCTTACCCGCCATTCGGTTGATATGCGAAGTCTGTGAAGATGAACTCCATGACGAAATGAGGCTTTCTATTCGCTTGATCTCAGAGATAGCCAAATGAATAAACCCTTGGGCCTCTGCCTCATTATCGGCTACTACTGTTATGTCAAAATCACACCCCATCAGAAAAACGTCTTTTCTGAAAGTGTCTTGAGAATGCGTCCAGATAGGGTAGAGCAGTAAAAGTGAGAAAATGGTTTTTTTTAATGTGAGCATAAGAATAGATCAAAAACCTATCTAAAGTTACATTTAAAAACCTATAGAACTAAAAAATGTGAAGATATTCAGGGTAGTAAGGAAGGAATCATACTGATACTACTAAAAGAAAGCTGCCCGGCTTTTCCCTGTACAAACCGGACAGCTCGACTAACCAATCAAATTATTGGGTAAGAATTTCCCCCGATTCTAACGCCTTTTCATAATTGACTGCTACAACAGGATGGCTTCCGAAGAAGCGATGACCGTTCTTTCTTTTGATCTTGATCATTTTGGAGCCATCTTCATTTTCTTTGATAGAGGTTACCACTACTTTTTCACCTTTTAAGGCCTTGTAATTGGCGATACCACCTCTTTTGATAATGAAATTTGCCCTAGGAAGTTCAATGTGTTGATACATTCTGGTTTCTGATTTTCCGATTTCTAATTCATCACCCACCTGTACGTTTTCCTGCGCATGCAATAAAGCTCCTGAGAATAATAAGGCTACTGCATATTTAATCATGTTCTTAAATTTTAGGTTAACAATTAAATTCTGCCAGCCAATCGATCAAGTATAACTTTTGCCCTTACTTTGAATTCTTACAACCATGTCAGTCTAAAGCTATAAATTGACATTCTTGTATAATTGCCGAATAGGGTATGAAGCTATAATGCATTCATCAATTGTCAGCATTGTCACCTAAAAGGCAAAGGGTATGCCGATTTGAACTATGATTTTAGGTGGTTACTGTATATTATTGATAATCATATAATTAAAATAAATTTCAAATAAAATTTAATTTTAGGTTCCGAGGCGTTTTTACCCATGCGGGGAGTAATTTCCCATTTCTTTCAATTCAATTTACTGCGAAGGGTTTTGCGGTCTATCTGAAGAATTTCTGCCGCTTTTGTTTTATTGCCGTTTGTATGCTCCAACACGCGCTCAATATATTTTTGTTCCATTTTTTTTAAGGGAATGAATTTCTCATCCTCAAAAGAAATCTGAAACTTGAGCCGGTCAGGTAAGTGCTGTATCTCAATGCTACGGTCGGCCATAATGACCGCTCTTTGTATCACATTCTCCAGCTCTCTAATATTGCCCGGCCAATCATACCGATTTAATATTTCATAAGCTTCCGGAGATAGTTTGAAGTGGCGGTCTTTATACTCTAGACCATATCTATTGGCAAAGCTCTCGGCTAATTTCTTTATGTCGCTTCTACGTTCACTCAAAGAAGGAACCTGTATTTCTACAACCGTTAGTCGGTAATAAAGATCTTCCCTAAAATGATTTTTATGAATATCATCAAGTAAGTTGCTGTTCGTGGCCGCAATGATTCGAATATCGACTTTCTCCGTTTTACGCGAGCCCACACGCACAACCTCTTTCTCTTGTAAAGCTCTTAACAGCTTGGCCTGCACCGCCAAAGATGCCGATCCGATTTCATCTAAAAAAAGCGTGCCGCCGTTGGCAGCTTGAAAGAACCCGCTTCTATTTTCAACTGCGCCTGTAAAAGCCCCTTTTAAATATCCGAAAAGTTCAGATTCTTGCAGGTTTTCAGGAATCGCTCCGCAGTTGACCGCGACAAAGGGTGAACGTGCATATTTTCCGGAGTAATGTATAGCTCTGGCCACCAATTCTTTGCCCGTTCCGCTTTCACCGGTAATCAGAACAGTGGCCTTGTTATTTTTGACCCTCTCAATGAGTTCGGTTACCTTTTTGAAACCTTCTGAATCACCGATCATGCCTTCATAAAGCGGCATGGTTGAGGGGGATTTTTTAACCGATTGATTTTGACTTTTGGCATGGGCAAAAGCATTTTCAACGGCCTCTTTGAGTTCTTGCTTGGTAAAAGGCTTTGTCAGGTAATCGATAGCCCCGGTCTTGATACCTTCCAGCGTTCCCGAAACGGAAGGGTAGCCTGTAACTACAAGCTTAGGCATTTCGGGGTAATGCTCATTGGTGAACTTTAGCAACTGTAGCCCATCTACTTCAGGCATCTGAATATCGGTAATCAATAGGTCGATAAAAGTGTCTTTTAAAATACGAACCGCCTCTTTTACCGAAACCGCTTTATAAGTATGATAATTTAGCGATTGTAAATGTCGCTGTAAAAGTTCTAGAATACCAATATCATCGTCAACTAAAAGAATATTCTCTTTTCTGAGCATAACTATAATTTAGGGAAAACGACGGTAAAGATAGTGCCCTTTGGTATATTGGGCTCATGTCTTATAGAACCTTGGTGACTGCTAATGATGCCGTGTACTACACTCAAGCCTAAACCAGAACCCTCACCCAAAGGTTTGGTGGTGAAAAAAGGCTCAAATACCTTGTCTTCATTTTCCCTTTCGATACCATCTCCCTCATCAGAAATTTGAATTTTTATTTTATTGGATTTTTGTTGCACATCAACATCGATACTACCGGCTTCCGGAGAATAATAAATAGCGTTCATGATGAGATTGAACAATACTTGGGTGATTTGCACCGTATCGGCCTTGATATAGATATCAAGATGACTAAAATGTGTATTTAGTTTGATGTTCTTGCTTCGGAAGGATGGCTGTAGTAGGTTGAGAACGTTCTCAACTAAGGGGTTCAAAGCCAATTCTTTCATCTCTTGGGGCATTTCGCAAGCGAAAAACATGAGCTTTTTCACAATTTCCCTACTGAAAATGGCACTTTCCATAATTTTTTCAAGATCTCTTTGAGCCGTGGCATCCTTCGTAGATTCTTTCAACAGTTCGGCAAACCCCAAAATATTGGCCAAAGGCGTATTGAGTTCATGGGCAATTCCTGCGGTAATTTCACCAAGAATATGTAGTCTGTCGGCTCGTTCCATCTGGCGGCTTATGGCAGCTTCCCGGTCTCTGATCTGTTTCCGCTCGAATAGATTTCCAATAGCTAAACTAATATTGTCGAGCAGGTCTTGTTCTTCAATCAAGAAGTCTGAGAGCATATATTTCCCGGAAGGATATCCTACTTCAATAAAACCATCTATTTCGTTAAAAACCTTAATGTCAGATTTTAACGACACTAGTCCTGAAGAGTACTCTTCGGTACTAACTTCAAAAGTACCGTGAACCAATAAAACCTCGGTGTCTTCATCAAATTGCCAAGCTCTTTTCATGCAGAGAACAATCTCTTCTAACGACGTGGTCAAATCATCATAATCGGCATTTACAATGATAGAAGTGACTTCATATAGGCATGTTAACTCTTTAACCCGCTCTTTTAAACGTGCTTCGGTTGAGGTCATTGGTGCTAGTTTACAGTTGAGTGTTTGTTAAAAATACGACTTTAAAGTCAAAATTTGAATCTGCTTGATTCTTGTTCGAGCAATTTCAACGGTCTTTATTTTTTATGGATTGGCTAAAATTCCGTCGATAAAAAGCAGGCCTTTATATAGTCAAATCGACCGAACTTCTATTGTGGTTCGATAAGATGTGCTTAGTTCACAATTTTGCTCTGAGTTTAAAAAATCTCAAGAATGAAATTGATTAGTAGCATAGTAAGTTTGATTTGCTTTGGAGTGCTTAGTTCGCAGGAACCTTCAACTGACAAGCAGATATGGTCTTTGCAGGATTGTATAGACTACGCCCTAGAAAATAATATTACCGTAAAGGATGCCAAACTGGATGGTGCTTTGGCAGAAGTAGATTATGAGAAAATAAGGGCCCAACGATTGCCTAATCTATTTGGTAGCGCCTCTCAGAACTTATCTAACGGTAACTCGATCGACCCCATTACCAGTGATTATGTTTCGAGCCAAATTGCTTCAACAAATTTAGGAATGAGCACCTCCGTTACCCTTTTTCAGGGAAATCAACTGAACAATCAAGTCAAGCAAGGTAAGTTAGTCTTAGATCAAAATTCACTTTACATTCAAGAGGCCCTTAACAATGTAACTCTCAGCGTAGTTGAATCTTACTTACAGGCCCTCTATAATAAAGAGGCTATACTGGTACAGGAAAATATTCTAAAAAACTCCGAGGAAGAAGAGAAACAGGCCAAAGCAAGGCTGGATGCCGGTTCGATTGCCATGCAAGATTATACAGATGCACAATCGCAAACGGCCAATAACCGCTATAATCTGATTACGGCCAAGAACAATTACAATTTAAGAATAGTGGAGTTGAAGCAATTGCTGCAATTGAATCCGAACCAGACTATACAACTTGTTGATATTGATGAAAATATTGAGGTTTTGATTCCGGTTTTGGATAAAATGGAAGTTTATGAGAGGGCATTGCAAAACTTACCTGAAGTAGATGCCGGTAAGCTGAATATTACTATTTCTGAAAAAGATTTAGACATAGCAAAAGGAGGTTATTTGCCGACTTTGTCATTGACGGGAAGCCTCGGTTCAGGATATACCAGTATCGATTATACCAATTTCGTCGACCAACTTGATGTGAATTTCAATCAAAGAATTGGTCTGTCACTTAGTCTGCCCATTTTCAACCGCAAGCAGACCAAAGCACAGGTGAAGAATGCAGAGATCAATATAGATAAAGCCAAACTTCAATTAAAGACCATAGAAAACGAGGTTTATCAAAAAGTAGAAAACGGTTGGCAAAATCTAAATTCTGCCCAAGAACAATTAGCAGCTGCCGAGGTGGCTCAAACCGCGGCCGAAGAATCGTATCGGTTGGCCCAGAAAAGATATGATTTAGGGGCCTTGAGTACGGCCGACCTAATTGTAAGCCAAAACCTTTACACGAATACACAAGAGAATTATCTACAAGCTAAATACTTGAGCATTTTATATTACCAGCTCATGGAATTTTATCAAGGAAATGAAATTAAACTTTAAAAAATGAAACATAAAAAAACAGTTTTGGGCCTCATAGCAGTGGCCATAGTCGCCACGGTTATTTTTGGCTTCTTTAAATCTGATACGTCTTCAAGGGTTTCGGTAAATACGGTGAAAGTTACCAAGAACGATATCGCAAAATTAGTGACCGCGACCGGCACTGTCGAGCCCATCAATCAGGTAGAAGTAGGTACACAGGTATCAGGCGTAGTCGAAAAAATATACGTCGATTTTAATAGTGAGGTAAAAGAAGGTCAATTGATTGCAGAATTAGATAAGACGAATCTGAAGGCTACACTTTCGCAATCTAAGGCTACTTATGAGAATGCGGTTGCCGAAAGAGATTATCTGAAGACCATTTACGAACGACAAAAGACTCTTTTTGATAATAAGGTAATAAGCCAGGCTGATTATGATGAGGCTTTTTACAATTATAGTACCGCTAAAAGCGTGGTCACACAAAGGTTGTCCGATTTACAAAAAGCCCAGTCGAACTTGGGGTATGCAAATATCTATTCGCCTATTTCAGGGGTGGTTTTATCTAGGGATATCGATGAGGGGCAAACCGTTGCAGCCAGTTACAGTACGCCTACACTTTTCACGATTGCCCAAGATTTAGAGCAAATGCAGGTAGAAGCAGATGTTGATGAGGCCGATATTGGTGAGGTAAACGAAGGTCAACGGGTGACTTTTACGGTAGATGCATACCCTGATAAACTATTTGATGGCCAGGTGACGCAAGTACGCTTGAATCCTACTGAAACATCGAATGTTATTACATACACGGTCGTGATTAAGGCCGAAAATCCAGATTTGAAACTAAAACCGGGTCTAACCGCAACAGTGTCCATTTATACTTTGGAACTCCAAGGTGTACTATCGACGGAGGCAAAAGCTGTGAACTTTAAACCGGATATGGCAATGCTGAAAGCCTACGCCGAACAAAATGAATTCTCATCACCTGAAGGAGAACAATCTCGGTCAGCTAACAATGCAGATGGTACGGTGGTATGGGCTCTCGATAATTCGGGAAGAATAGTGCCAAGAAAAGTAGATTTGGGAGAAAGCGACGGCGTGAATGTCCAAGTCTTAAATGGGCTTGATGAAGGGGAAAGTTTGGTTTACAGTTTAAAATCTGAGTCTGAGGTACCTTCGGTTGAAGGCGAGTCGAGTAGTCCATTTATGCCCAAACCGCCCGGTAGTAATAAAAAAAGTAAGTAGCCATGCTCCAAAAAATAATCAAAATAGAAAACTTGAAACGTGAGTTTAAGATGGGTGATGAAGTGGTTCATGCCCTAAAGGGAATCTCGTTTGGTATAGATTCTGGGGAGTTTGTGACCGTCATGGGCTCAAGCGGTTCTGGTAAAAGTACCTTACTGAATATTTTGGGCTGTTTAGATCAACCTACTTCTGGAAGCTATGAAATAGATGGCCTAGCGGTTAAAAACCTATCTAAGAACGAACTGGCCAATATCAGAAACCAAAAAATCGGATTTATTTTTCAGGCATACAACCTGTTGCCTAGAACTTCGGCGATTGAGAATGTTGAGCTTCCCTTGTTATATAACAGCAAGATTACGGCAATAGAACGCCGCGAAAGGGCAATTTTGGCCCTCGAAAAGGTAGGTTTGGGCGAACGTTTGTACCATACACCATCTCAACTCTCTGGGGGGCAGCAGCAAAGGGTGGCAATAGCCCGGTCTTTGGTGAACGATCCGGTAATGATTCTTGCTGACGAGGCGACAGGTAATCTCGATACTCGCACCTCGTATGAAATCATGTCTTTATTTCAAGAATTGAACGCTCAAGGCATCACCATAACGTTCGTGACACATGAACCCGACATAGCAACTTTCAGCAGTAGAACATTGGTTTTGAAAGATGGAAATATCATTAAGGATGAAAAGAACATAAAAATAGGGAAGGCCGCTCTTGAGTTGGCAAAACTTTCTATTGACGATAATTGATTATGAGAATATTAAATTCCATAAAGATTGCTTTCAAGGCAATTGTCTTGAATAAAATAAGAACCCTATTGACCATGCTGGGTATTATTATTGGGGTAGCTTCGGTTATCGCCATGTTGGCAATAGGTGAAGGTTCAAAGCAAAGCATCAGGCAACAGATTTCGAGTATGGGCTCTAATATGATTACCATACGCCCCGGAGCTGATATGAGAGGCGGTGTTCGCTTAGATAGAAGTGAAATGCAATCGTTGACCTTTGCCGATTATGAAGCCATCAAAGAAGGGGCATCGCTACTATCGTACATAACACCGGAAGTAAGCGGTAATGGGCAAGTAATTAATGGTTCGAATAACTGGCCGTCCTCTATTTATGGCGTGAATCCAGACTACTTGAGCATTAAAGCTGTAGGTTTGAAGAGTGGTAGCATGTTTACCGATGCCGAGGTTCGTTCGGCTTCGAAAGTTGCCGTTCTGGGTCAGACCGTGGTCGATAATATTTTTGGTGAAGGCGAAGACCCTTTGGGGAAAACTATACGTTACAACAATATTCCCTTTAAGGTGATAGGGGTGTTGGAAGAAAAAGGGGAGAATACCTTCGGGCAAGACCAAGATGATATTCTTTTAGCACCTTATACAACGGTACAAAAAAGAATTTTGGCCATTGATTATCTTCAATCCGTTCTGGCATCGGCGGTCAGCGAAGAAAAGGCCCCCGATGCCGTTGATGAGGTAACGGAAATAATGAGGGCCCAACACCGTTTATCGGAAAATGAAAGCGATGATTTTTCAGTACGCTCTATGGAAGAACTTATTTCTACCTTTAGTTCAACAAGTGAAATGCTTACAGTGCTTCTAGTGGCCATCGCGGGTATCTCACTTTTGATTGGCGGTATCGGTATTATGAATATTATGTATGTCTCGGTAAAAGAACGCACCAAAGAAGTAGGGCTGCGAATGGCAGTAGGGGGCAAGGGTACCGACATTATGTTACAGTTTTTGATTGAGGCAATACTTATAAGTGTGACCGGCGGGCTTATTGGTGTTTTCTTAGGGTTGGGTGCCACTTTCTTTATAGAAAAACTGCTAAATTGGCCTACCTCGGTAGCACTTTACTCCATAGTGGTATCCTTCGCTGTGTGTGCCTTGACCGGTATATTTTTCGGATGGTACCCGGCGAGAAAGGCCGCCGCTTTAGATCCTATTACCGCACTTAGATATGAATAAATGTGCAAATGATTAAGAGTGATAAAAAAATAATCGTATTATTTCATTTTTTGGCTTGGGCCGTATTATTCAGCCTTCCTTACCTTTTATCATCAGGAGATGATCAGTTGCTTTCGAAGGTGGCGGCACATTCATGGGTTCCTTTGGTCTTCTATGCCATTCTCTTTTATATCAATTACTTGTTTCTGGTAAGTCGGTTTCTGTTTACCGGCAAAACTTTTTGGTTTATTCTCTACAACTTGATAGCGATAGGTTTATTCATAGCGCTGCGCGGAGAGATCAATATGCTTTTCTTTGAGCAAGTTTTTAAACCTATGGAAGAAGGCAAGGGGCCTCCGCCGAAGATGTTTCTATACGTTCAGATGTTCTCGTATATGTTACCCGTTATGTGCGCTATTGCTCTTAAGACCATGGAAAATTGGCAACGAACGGAAACGGAGAGAAAAGAAGCGGCAAATGTTAAATTACAATCAGAGTTACAGCATCTGCGCTACCAATTGCAACCGCACTTCTTCTTTAATTCGCTGAATAATATTTATTCCCTAGTAGATATTTCTCCTTCTCAAGCCAAATCAACAATTCATAGCTTGGGCAAGTTGATGCGATATTTGTTGTACGAGACTAAATCGGAGAAAGTTCCCTTATCAAAAGAAATAGATTTCCTTCAAAAATATATTGATCTCATGCAATTACGCATTTCCGACTCAACGAGCGTGAAAACTAATTTTCCATCGAGCGATAATAACTTGCAGGTAGCGCCTTTGCTTTTCATTTCCTTAATAGAGAACGCATTTAAGCACGGGGTTTCAGCTCAAGACGATAGTGAAATTGATATGCGAATGGATATTAAGTCGAATACCATAGATTTTAGGGTCGTCAATAGAAATTTTCCTAAAAGTACCTCGGATAAAAGTGGGTCGGGTATTGGCCTGCAGAATTTGGAGAAGAGATTACAACTATTATACCCCTCTAAGCACCAATTAAGAAAATGGGTCGATGAAGGAATGTACCACGTAGAATTAAAAGTTGAAACGTAAATGGCAGCCCAAATTTTAAGTTGTATTGTAGTAGATGATGAACCCATGGCCCTCAACTTAGTCGAGAGCTATGTAGAAAAAACTCCCTTTTTAGAACTGAAAAAAAAATGTAGTTCAGCCATCGAGGCATTAGAGTTTTTGCGACATGAACCGGTAGACTTATTGTTTCTTGACATTCAAATGCCTGATTTGACCGGTATGCAGTTGTCGAAAATGCTGCCAAAAGAGTGCAAAGTAATATTTACAACGGCATTTGATCAATACGCGCTAGAGGGCTTTAAGGTATCTGCATTAGATTACCTGCTTAAACCTTTCGATTATTCAGAATTTTTAATGGCCGCCCAAAAGGCGTTGGATTGGTTTTCTTTAAAAAATGTTCCAAAAGTAAATGAAGGTAATTTTCAAAAGGAGTTTCTGTTTGTAAAATCGGAATATCGGCAGCTAAAAATTCAACTCAGTGAAATTCTTTTTATTGAGGGATTAAAGGATTACGTGAAAATTTGGCTCAAAGGAAATCCCAAACCGATTCTAACTTTAATGAGCTTAAAATCTTTGGAAGAAGAACTTCCTGAAACTGATTTTCTAAGGGTTCATCGGTCATACATCGTTTCATTGAATAATGTCGAGGTAATTGAAAGAAGTCAGATTTTGATCAATGATTTAAGAATTACGGTTTCTGACCAGTACAAGCCAAAATTTCTTGAGTTTGTTCAAAGAAACTCGTTGGGAGGCTAGAAAGACTTATTCAATAATATTCAGATTGGTTCTAGTGTATATAGCTGCAATGGTTCCTCTTTTCCACGTAACGATTGAGAACCCATTGATTTAAAACTATAGTTTTTGTACGAACCGAGTTGATCGGCCAAATGCTTCGAAATAAGAAGATCGGTGCCGAACCGATTGCAGAGACTTTGTATTCGAGCCGTGGCATTCAACACATCACCTGTAAAAATGATTTCTTTTTTCAAGGTTCCGATTTCGCCGGTGGTAACAGGCCCTATGTGCAGACCTGCTTTAAAAGTAGGTTGCAGTCCGAACTGTTTCTCATACCAGGCGGCACGTTTACTCAAGCTTTCTTTCATTAAAAAAAAGCAATCGATGCATCTTGAGATATCGGTCTGTTGATTAATTTCCCAAGTGATTACTATTTCGTCACCTACGTACTGATACACTTCCCCTGAAGAATCTATGATGGCATCCGAGAAATCGGAATAATAATTTCTTAACAGCTCGAAATATTTAATGTGCCCCAATTTTTCGGCAATGGTGGTGGACGATTTCATGTCCGAAAAGAGAAAAATTCGCTTTTCCTCAATTGGTTTGTGATACTTACCGGTGAAGAAGTTCATAAGTACCCCGTGACCGACATTTTCGTTGATTTCGGAATAAAAGAGACTCACAAAAAGACTAAACGCCAATGATACGGCAGTACTGGCAAAGTCGATACTAATGAAAAAATTGGATAGTTTTTCAAGCACTTTTGAATGAAGCGGTGACAAACCAAGTTCTAAACTCGCGGCAATGGGGTATACAATGATCATCACGATTAGTAAGAATACGCTGTAGAACAAGACTTTGTAGAAAAGTTTTTGGGAAAATGACTTTTTCTCAAAGAGCCTCCCTAACCAAAGTACTTCAACAGCACCGACGGCCCAGCCAACAATAGCGACCGCTAAGCTGGCAAATACGAATACGCTAGGCGTAAGGGTTATGGCTGCATCAGGGTTAAGGTTTTTGTGTTGTGTGGCCGCTTCCTGTATGAAAAGTATGAGCCAGCCTATCACCAACCAAATAATACCGAATGGCAATATTCTAGCAAGATTTCTTTTTGTTTTGGGTCGGAGCATGGTCGGCTATTTGCCCCTAAAGTAGTCTATTATTGGTATTTACCATCATCATGAAATCTCAGATAATTGGAAGTTTAATTTCAAAGTGATATTGGTAAGAGGATAAATATGATTTGAATATTTTCGATTATTTATTATTTTTTTCTTTTATTTGGTATATGCTTCCAAATCAAAGAAAAATAAAGATTTTAGAAATTCTAAAAGAAGATGGTTCGGCCAAAGTGGTCGAATTGGCCAAAATTTTTAAGGTTACCGAAGTAACCATACGCCAAGATTTAGAAAAGCTGGAGGATGAAGGTCAAATTGTTCGTGAGCACGGTGGTGCCTTTTTAAGAGATGTTTCAAGTCAGGTTCAGAGCCTTTCATTGGTGAACCAAGACCATCTTAATCTAAAAGAGGTGATAGCAAAAAAGGCCGTAGAGTTCATTGAAAGTGGTGATACCATAATTCTTGATTCTGGCAGTACTACGACAGAGATAGCCAAAAAGTTAATGGGTTATAAAAACCTGACGGTCATTACCAATGCTTTGAATATTGCGCTGATGCTGGGTACAGAACCAGGTATTGAGGTAATCATGACCGGAGGGGAATTCAAGCCGCCTACCTTGTCGTTAACAGGGAAAAAGGCTGCTGATTTTTTTGATGGACTCAATGTGCAAAAATTATTCTTGGCAACTGCGGGAATCTCCTTAAAATCAGGTCTTACATACCCTAGTTTAAGCGACTTGGTGGTAAAAAAAGCGATGATAGATGCTGCCGACACTTCTTATTTAGTGGCAGACCATACCAAGTTCGGAAAAAGTGCTTTAGCAAGTTTAGGTGCTTTATCACTGATCGATTACATTATTACAGACTCTGGAATAAAGAGTAAGGATAAAGAGATGTTCAAAGAAAACGAAATAGAGGTAATCATAGCATAACCAGATATGTCAACAGAAAAAATGGGTATTGGGGTCATCATTGGAAATAGGGATTTTTTCCCCGATAGTTTAGTGGAGAAGGCAAGAATTGAAATCCTTGATGTTTTTGAAGACCTCGGGGTAACCCCTATTCTTTTACCAACTACCTCTACAAAGCTTGGGGGTGTTGAAACATTTAAAGAGGCGCAAAAATGTGCAGAACTATTTAAGAAGCATGCAGATGAAATTACGGGTGTGCTGGTTCTTTTACCAAATTTTGGAGATGAGAAGGGGGTAGCCGATACCTTGAAACTTGCTGATTTGAAGGTGCCCGTTTTGGTTCAGGCTTACCCTGATGAGTTATCTAAAATGAATGTTGCAAATCGAAGGGACTCTTGGTGCGGTAAAATATCGGTTTGTAACAATCTTTATCAATATGGTATCAAGTATTCGCTGACTAGTAGTCACGTATCCTTTCCGTCCGAGCCAGGCTTTAAGAAAGACTTATTGAATTTTGTCTCTATATGCAAGGTGGTAAAGGGGCTGCGAAATGTTCGAATAGGTGCGGTAGGTGCCAGGCCCGGAGCTTTTAATACGGTTAGATATTCCGAGAAGATTCTTCAGCGCAATGGTATATCGGTACACACGGTAGACCTTTCCGAAATTTTGGGTCGAGCTGAAAAGCTCACAAAAGATGATATATCGGTCAAACAGCATATCGATTTGATCAACTCTTATGCTCCCAAGGGAAAAACCCCGGATGCGGCCATGGTTCAAATGGCCAAACTCGACGTAGTGCTCAATGAGTTTGTAGAAGAATATGCGCTAGATGCTACAGCCATACAATGTTGGACATCTTTACAGCAAAATTATGGCTGTAACGTATGCACGAGCATGAGCATTATGAGTGAGAATATGTTGCCTTCTGCCTGTGAAGTAGACGTTACCGGAACTTTGAGTATGTATGCCATGCAACTGGCATCGGGTTCACCAAGCGCGCTAGTCGATTGGAACAATAATTATGCTAATGACGTGAATAAGGTAGTGCTTTTTCATTGTGGTAATTGGGCGAAATCTTTTCTTCCGGATATTGAAATAAGCAATGCCCCGATTCTCGGTTCTACCGTGGGGGTTGAAAATACTTATGGTGCCTTAGACGGTAGAACTCCCGCGAATCCCTTAACCTACGGGCGTATCAGTACTGACGACCCTAAGGGAATCATCAAGGCTTATGTGGGTGAGGGCGAATTGACCGACGACCCCCTAAAAACATTTGGTAACCGTGCCGTTGCCAATATTGGAGATTTACAGGGTTTGATGAATTATGTCTGTAGAAACGGATTTGAACATCACGTAGTTATGAATGCCTCGAAGACGGCATCAATTTTAGAAGAAGCGCTGGGCAATTATCTAGGTTGGCAAGTATATCATCATAAAGAAGTATCATGACAGTTAGGGAACTTCGGTTAAAATCTATATTTCTCAGAAAGCAGCTCTTGAAATATATCTACCATGCCAAGGCGGGGCATACAGGGGGTAGTTTGTCGTGCACCGATATATTGAACGTTCTTTATAACAAGGTTTTGAATGTAGACCCAAAGAACTTCAAAGACCCCGACCGAGATCGTTACATTCAAAGCAAGGGCCATAGTGTAGAGGCTTTATATGTGACCCTGGCCGATAAGGGCTTTTTTCCCGAGGATGATTTAGAAACATTATGTGCTTATGGGTCCAATTATATTGGCCATCCCACTAAAAAAGTAAATGGGATGGAACAGAACACTGGTGCACTGGGTCACGGGCTGCCCATTTGTGTAGGCGAAGCCATTGCAGCCAAATTGGATGAGAAGAATCATAGAATTTTCACCTTACTGGGAGATGGTGAACTTCCCGAAGGATCTAACTGGGAGGCTTTTTTAGCGGCTGCCCACTACAACTTAGATAATCTCTATGCCATTTTAGACTATAACAAGCAACAGATTACCGGTAACAACGAAGATGTCATGAGGATTGATTCTGTAAAGGAAAAGTTGCAGGCTTTTGGATGGGAAGTAAGAGAGGTCGACGGGCATAACATAGAAGAACTTATAGAAGCTCTCAACAACGGGCCTTTTAAAGTGGGAAAACCCAATTTCATTATTGCGCACACGATAAAGGGTAAAGGGGTAAGTTATATGGAAGGCAATCTTAAATGGCATCACGGCGTGCCAAGTGATGAGCAGTACGAAATGGCATTAAATGAACTAAACGAGTCACAATCTTTAATTTGAACCCGATGGAACTTGATAAGATTGAAGAAAAAGAGTTGCGCATGGGGGTACCCAATCAAGTGGTATTTTCGAATACCCTTCAAGAGTTGGCTGTAACCGATCGTGACATATTGGTGACCACTAGTGATTCTCGAGGTTCCGGAAAGTTGGTGCCTTTTGCTGAAAAATTCCCTGATCAAGTGGTAGAGGTAGGTATAGCTGAACAAAATTTAGTGGGTGTAGCTGCAGGTTTAGCGTCTGCAGGAAAAAAAGCCTTTGCCGTATCTCCTGCCTGTTTTTTAAGTGCTCGAGCCTTAGAGCAAATAAAGAATGATGTGTGTTATTCCGATAATCCGGTAAAATTGGTCGCGATAAGTGCAGGCGTTAGTTATGGGGCTTTAGGAACCACTCACCACAGTTTACATGATTTTGCAGCGCTTAGGGCGATTAACAATATTACCATCGTGGCCCCTGCGGATAATTACGAAACGGAACAGGCGGTACGTAGTGCAGTGAATTTCAACCAACCACTTTATCTCCGCTTTGGTAAGAAAGCCATGCCTTTTTTAAATGAGCAAAACGAATCATTTGAATTTGGTAAGGGCAGAATTATCAGAAGAGGTGATGATGTGACAATAATTGCAACGGGTGAGGCTGTATATCCCGCTTGGTCAGCGGCCAAGGTTTTAGAAACGGAACGGGGTGTTCAAGCCACGGTCGTCAGTATGCATACCATTAAACCTTTAGATGTGGGCTTGATTGCCGACATGGCATCCAATGGTCGACCGATAGTGACGGTAGAAGAGCATATGGTCAATGGAGGCTTGGGCGAGGCCTGTGCATCCTATCTAATGCAAAATGGTTTTCATAATGCTTTTAAGATTATTGGTATACCTGATGAATATACCGTAACAGGCTCACAGGTCAATATTTTTGACCATTACGGAATTTCAGCAGAGGGGTTGAAAGAAACCGTGCTGAACATTCTTAGTTAAAATTAAAGAAAATGAAAAAAATCATACCTCTTCTCATTTTACTGCTCTGCTTCTCAATGAAGGTTAGCGGACAGCCGCATCGCTTATTGGTGCTTACCGATATAGAAGCAGACCCAGACGACGCCCAATCGCTTACCCGCCTATTGCTTTATGCCAACGAGATTGAAATAGAAGGGTTGGTCGCTACCACTTCGGTACACCAAAAAAGCAAAGTGGTTCCGGAGACTTTACGTGAGATTATAAATGCCTATGCTAAGGTTCAGCCCAACCTATTGAAGCACGAAAAGGGTTTTCCGACACCTCAAGATTTGTTGGCTCTAGTAAAAGAAGGACTTCCGGTGTATGGAATGGAAGGAGTAGGCAAAGGGAAGGACTCCGAAGGATCGGAATGGATTATTAAAGTTTTGGAAGAGAAAGATGAGCGGCCTTTATATATATCAGTTTGGGGAGGGCCAAATACTTTGGCGCAAGCGCTCTGGAAAATTAGGGAAACCAAGAGCAAAAAAGAGGCTGCCCGATTGATAAAAAAGATAAGGGTGTACACTATTTCTGATCAAGATGATAGTGCCGCGTGGATCCGTAAAGAATTTCCTGACCTTTTTTATATTGTAAGCCCTGGAGGTTATTTTGGTGCTACTTGGATTGCAATCAATAGACCTATAGAGGGCGTCGACAATTCTACCGTTAGCAATTCTTGGTTAGCTCAAAATATTCAACAAGGGCATGGCCCTTTGGGTACTATGTATCCAGATGTCGCTTATGGTATGGAAGGTGATACACCCGCTTATCTTTCCTTGATTCCTAATGGTTTGAATAACCCCGAAAAGCCCAATTGGGGTGGCTGGGGCGGTCGCTATGAACTCTATCGGCCAGACTCGCTCGACCAAGGTTTTACCGGTGGAGTGCCAATTGAAAAGGAGACCCGACCTATTTGGACCAACATAAATGACACCTACAGTCCCGTTATTTCAAATGAATTTGGTAGAAATGTCAAAAATGATACTCTCACTTTTACCGATAACCGTGTTACCCTTTGGCGGTGGCGTGATGATTTTCAAAATGATTTTGCCGCAAGAATGGATTGGTGTACGCAAAGCTATGAAAACGCCAACCATCCTCCCGTTCCTGCTTTGGGTCATGATGATGAAATTACCGTGAAATCGGGAGAGATTTTTGGTTTAAACGCCATCGGAACCACAGACCCAGATGGCGATAGTTTAAGTTACCTATGGTTTCAGTATTCTGAAGTCGGTTCTTATAAAGAGAAAATTGAATTTGGCTTATCTGAAAATCTATATTTTGTTCACACCATAAAAGCGCCTGAGGTTACGAAACCGGAAACAGTTCATTTCATACTAAAAGTCACCGATAAAGGCTCTCCGGCTCTTTCTAGATACAAGAGGGTAATCGTGAACATCATTCCCAATTGAACAAATTATGAAAAAGGTTTATCTGATTTCGATTTTTTACCTTTTGTTTTTCTCCACATTATGCGCGGGTGGTCGATTGTATGCTCAATACTTTAATGAAAAACCACGAGTATTTGTTTTGACAGATATAGAGAATGAGCCAGATGATGCACAGTCTTTGGTAAGATTTCTCACCTATAGCAATATGTGGGATGTAGAGGGTATTGTAGCCACGACCTCTTGTTGGCAACGAGATAAGACCGCAGAATGGAGAATTCACGAAATTGTAGATGCCTATGGCAAAGTGAGGCAGAATCTAGAAGTTCATGAAAAGGGTTACCCAACTCACGAATATCTAAATAGTATAGTCAAGATTGGTGTCCCTAAGTTTGGAATGGAAGGCGTTGGCGAGGGTAACGATTCTGAAGGCTCGGAGTGGTTGATTCGAGTACTTGAAAAAGACGATAAGCGACCGATTTATATTCAGGCCTGGGGCGGTACGAATGTTTTGGCACAAGCTCTCTGGAAAATGCAGCGCACCAAAACGGTTTCTGAATTAGACCAGATAATCAGAAAAATGAGGGTATATACCATTTCTGATCAAGATGATTCAGGACCATGGATACGCAACAACTTCCCGAATATTTTTTATGTGGTGAGCCCTGGTTATGAAGAAAATGGGGGAGGGCAGTACCATTATGCCACATGGTCGGGTATTTCTGGTGACAAATTTCATGGTCGGTTTGATGGCCCAGATTTTACTTTGGTAGATAATCCTTGGCTTGACAAAAATATACGTCAAAATCATGGTCCGCTCGGAGCGGAGCATCCCCACACCGAGTATTTAATGGAGGGCGATACCCCTTCATTCTTAGGTTTGATCAATAACGGCTTAAGCAATCCTGAAAACCCAAATTATGGTAGTTGGGGCGGTAGGTACGAGTTGTACGTTCCTCAATATAAAAAATACATGTATGAGCCTGAATTACGGCCTATTTGGACCAATACCCAAGATGAGGTCTATAGCGAACATACCCAAAAGATGCATACAAGCCACCATGCCACTATTTGGCGTTGGCGCGAGGCCTATCAGCATGATTTTGCGGCAAGAATAGATTGGAGCAATACAAAAATATATGAGCAGGCGAACCATCCTCCAACCGTAAAATTGAATCATGAGAATGAGATTTCGGTTTATGAAGGAGAGAAAATCGTATTGAGCGGAGCTAATTCAACCGATCCTGACGGTGATGAGCTAAGTTATCAATGGTTTGCATACAAAGAGGTAGGAACTCTAAATGTAAGTAGAAGAGGAAATATAGAGTTGATAAATGCCGATACCCATACCGCTAGCCTGGTTGCACCTAATACCGATAAAGTTGGTACCATACATTTCATTTTACAGGTTACCGATAATGGTATGCCTTCATTGACCAGATACCAAAGGGTAATAGTGAACGTAACACCCAAGCAACCATGAAACTGTCGTCAACAAAGGTTTTTTTATTGGTTTTAGCCTTGGCATTAGGTTGTAAACAACAAGAAGATAAGAACTCAGGCCCTAAGAAAATGGCGGTTATTATATCTACATTGAACAACCCGTGGTTTGTTTTTTTGGGAGAACGTGCTGCGGCAAAAGCCCAAGAATTGGGTTATGAGGCCAAGATTTTCGATTCTCAGAACAACACCGCTTTAGAGGCTGATCATTTTGATAATGTTATTGTTTCCGGTTTTGATGCCGTTCTTTTCAATCCCACCGATGCTGATGGTAGTGTCGTCAATGTCAAAAAGGCCAAAGAAGCCGGCATACCTGTTTTCTGTATGGATAGGGAAATCAACTCTTTAAATGCAGCTACATCCCAAATACTCTCCGATAGCTATTCGGGTAGTATTGCTGTAGGGGCCTATTTTGCCCAGCAACTTAATAAGAAAGGCAATTATGTTGAATTGCTGGGTTTGGTCGGTGATAATAATACATGGGCTCGTTCCAATGGTTTTCATTCGGTGGTTGATAATTACCCGGAACTGAAAATGGTTGCGCAACAGAATGCAGACTTCGACCGAAATAAGGCACTTGAGGTTATGGAATCGATAATTCAGTCAAACCCGAACATTCAGGGTGTTTTCTGTGGTAATGATGCCATGGCCATGGGAGCGTATCAGGCTCTGGTAGGCGCAGGTATAGCAGATTCGGTAAAGGTTTTCGGCTTTGATGGCGCAGATGACGTGGTATCGGCCATTCAAGAGGGTAAAATTACCGCAACGGGAATGCAGTTTCCTAATGTAATGGCAGAACGAGCAGCCATCTTTGCAGATGAATACATACGCGGAAAGCGTGATTTTGCCCAGAAAATTCCGGTTGCGGTAGAGTTGGTCACTGCCGAGAATGTTGAAAATTATGCGGCGTACGGTGAATAAGGTTTAATGAACTAAATATGAAATTTCTCAAAGATTTCTTGTGGGTATTGGTTGTTTTAATCGTGGGCTATTTCTCGATTGAAATAAGGCCTTTGAACGAGCTAAAAAATGAAGTAGAAACTTTTGACCACGTTACTTATGCCCAGAATTATGTGAACGAGGAATTACCGACCGTTTATACCGATGCGATTCCATTACCAGAATTAGTCCAGCGGTTACAGTCCGATAAACAAGGGGCTTTTGAGGAATGGTCGAATGCGATAGCGGTAGGCAATATTGGCTATTTTTTGATTCAGTTTACGGCCTCGGTAGAAGATAAGAGTGATGATGAATACCTTTTGGCCATTTCAGATGAATTGATTGTTCGATTACAGACCGAGTTTATATACGGAAATGCCATTCGTGATGCCTCGGGATTGATTGATAACAAAGAATTTCAAAACACTTCTGATTTGAATGCTATCGCTGCTGAGGTCAATAAGATGATAAGAAACACCGTGATTCCTCCTTTTAAAGAGAAAGCTAAGGTAGGTGACACGCTACAGGTTATAGGGGCGATGGAGGTAAATAAAAAATTTCCGCCTACCAACCAGTTTAAGGTACTTCCTGTTCAAATCAAATTTCAGTAATGCTCATTGCCAAAAACATAACCAAGCGATTTTCAGGGGTCACCGCTTTACAAGAGGTGCGTCTTGAACTGAATGCCGGGCACGTGACGAGTATAATTGGCGAAAATGGGGCGGGTAAATCTACTCTGATGAAGATTCTAAGTGGGGTCTATACTGATTATGAGGGGGAATTGTTGATGAACGGTGAGGCTGTTTCGTTCAAAAACACAAGGGAAGCTCAAAATGCCGGTATCGCCATTATTCATCAAGAGCTCAATTTACTACCCTATTTAAGCGTGGCTGAAAATATCTTTTTGGGAAGGGAATTAAAAAACGAGTTTGGCATTTTGGATAAAAAAGAAATGTACATCAGATCGGCCCTTCTACTTGATAAAGTAAAATTGAAGATAGACCCAAACACCAGGGTGGAGAAATTAAAGGTGGGCGAGCGACAGTTATTGGAGATAGCCAAGGCCTTAATGCTCGATACAAAGGTTTTGATTATGGATGAACCTACTTCGGCCATTACCGATAGTGAAGCCAAAATTTTGTTCGATATAATTTCTGAGCTAAAAAAAGAGGGTAAGGCCATCGCCTATATTTCACATAAAATGAAAGAGATATTTTCTATATGCGACGATTATGTGGTTTTACGTGATGGTAAATTTATCGGTTCTGGTGCTATATCCGAAGTCGATGAAAATCAGCTTATTAAAATGATGGCCGGTAGAGAAGTAGAATTACACCGTCACAATATTCATGTCAAAAAGAACGATGACCCTAAAATATTAGAAATATACGATTTAAAGCTGCCGACTTTCAATGTTGAAAAGGGAATAACATTTGATCTCAGAAGAGGAGAGGTATTGGGTGTTTTTGGGCTCATGGGTGCTGGCAGAACAGAGTTGTTGGAGACTATTTTTGGAGTTCATACCGGTATTTCTCAAGGGGAAATCAAAATTGATTCCATCTCAAAAAAAATTAATTCCCCCATCACCGCCATCAAAGAAGGGTTGGCACTTGTTACCGAAGACCGAAAAAGAGATGGCATCGTACCGGACCTTTCGGTAAGAAAAAACATGGGTTTAACGGTCTTGAGGCAACTATGTAACGTGGGTGTATTGCAAATTGATAGAGAAAGGGCTTTGGCAGAAATGTACATCGATGAACTTAAAATAAAAACAGACTCTGACCAACAGCTGATTAAAAACCTTAGTGGGGGTAACCAGCAGAAGGTGGTATTGGCCAAATGGTTGGCAACCCATCCAAAGGTATTGATGCTTGATGAACCTACAAGAGGAATCGATGTGCACGCGAAAAGTGAAATACACAAACTCATTGACCAACTGGCTTCCGAGGGAATGGGTATAATCATCGTGTCTTCTGAGATTCCTGAAATACTGGCAGTAAGTCATCGGGTTTTGGTGCTTAGTGAAGGACGGATAACCGGCAATTTTGATATAGATGAAGCGAATGAGCAAAATATTCTAAAAGCAGCAATAGCATAATGATAGCAACTGCCACTAAAGACAGACTGATTAAGCTACAGCCACTGATTGCACTTTTCGTAATGTGCTTGGCTATCAGTATTTTATCGGACAAATTTCTGACCGTAAATAACGGATGGAATATTCTAAGACAGATATCGGTTAATATTTGTATTTCGGTGGGTATGACCTTGGTTATTTTAACCCGGGGCATTGATCTTTCCGTTGGTTCCATATTAGCTTTTGCCGGTGCCGTAGGGGCAGGACTCCTCAAGTTCGGAATAGACGTACCATCGGAAAATGTGAATATCGGTTTTACCTTGTTGGGTGCTATTATTGCCGCTATAGTGGTTGGGGGAGCTTTGGGCTGGTTCAATGGTTTCGCCATCACCCGTTTTAAGGCTCCTGCCTTCGTAGTCACTTTGGCGATGTTGACAATGGCTCGAGGCTTCACTATGCTCTATACCGAAGGTTTCCCCATAAATGGATTGGGTGATCATTTTGGTTTTATCGGTACAGGGTGGTTTTTAGGAGTTCCTTTTCCGGTTTGGATAACCGCGGTAGTAGTTTTGTTGGCCGTATTTCTTACCAATAAAACTCCTTTAGGTAGATACATTTACGCTATCGGTGGTAATGAGAATGCCGCACTTCTTTCGGGAATCAATACCAAAAGGGTTAAGATGATTGTTTACACCCTTTCAGGTATAACCGCTGCCATTGGGGGGCTCATGGTAACCTCTCGCTTAGATAGCGCACAACCCAACGCAGGTCTCAGTTATGAGTTAGACGCCATTGCCGCTGTGGTAATTGGCGGTACATCGCTTAGTGGTGGTAAAGGCAGCATTTGGGGCACTGTTTTAGGTGCGGTAATTATTGGAGTTTTGAATAACGGACTGGTCTTATTGAATGTGAGTCCGTTTTGGCAGCAGGTGGTCAAAGGTGCTGTTATATTATTGGCCGTAATAATGGATAAAACCAATAAAGAGTAGTCATGTACATTTTAGCCATTGATCAAGGAACCAGTAGTACCAAGGCCATTTTGTTTGATGGAGAAGGAAAGGTGGCGAAAAAAGCCGTGGCCGATTTACCCACCGATTATTTTTCTGATGGTCGCGTTGAACAAGACCCATACCAGATTCTTTCGAGCGTAGAAGAGGCGTGTCGCGAAGTTCTAAAAGAGATTGACGGTGAACATATCGAATCGATTGGTATTAGCAATCAACGCGAAACATTTATTTTATGGAATTCGGAAGGAGTCCCCGTTTATCCTGCTGTGGTTTGGGCTTGTAAGCGATCAACTGCATTGTGCGAAGCAATGAAGCACCAAGAAGAATGGGTGAAGAAAAAGACAGGCCTGATTATTGACCCCTATTTCTCAGGAAGTAAACTTCTATGGATTTTGGAGAATGAACCTGATGTGGCCAAGCAAATCGCTACTGGTGAGATACATTTCGGAACCATAGATACTTGGCTTTTGTACAACCTAACCAATGGCGAAGAGTTTTTGACCGATCATACCAATGCCTCAAGAACTTTGTTCTTCAATATTCATGATTTGGTTTGGGATGCAGAGCTATTAGAAAAATGGCACTTACAAACTTTGAAGTTCCCAAAGGTAAAGCCTTCTTCCGCTTTTTATGCGACTACCAATATTTTTGACCTTCTGCCAAATCCAATACCAATTAGGGCTATAATCGGTGATTCTCATGCTGCTATGTTCGGCGAAGCTTGTATGAATCAGGGCGATACTAAAATGACATTAGGTACGGGCTGTTCTATGCTTATGCATATTGGTGATAGGCCCCAACCTTCAAAAGAAGGGTTGTTGAATACCATTGGTTGGAGTACCGAAAATCAGGTGGCGTATGCATGGGAGGGCGCAATTGTAGCCTGTGGTTCTATGATGGAATGGTTGAGGTCTTTAAAACTGTTAGATGATGTGACAGAATCGGAAGAAATGGCCTTGAAAGCAACCGACACTTCAGAGGTTCTTCTGGTTCCCGCTTTTAGCGGCTTAGGAGCCCCTTTTTGGCAAATGGATAGAAAGGCGAGTTTTCACGGAATCACTTTTGGCACTACAGATTACGATATGGTGGCCGCAACCTTAGAAACTATATGTTTTCAGATAAAGGCTGTTGTGGAGGCTATGGAATCCGATCTGGGCCAACCAATAAGTCAGATAGCCATGCATGGTGGCTTGTCAAAAAATAAATTTATTCAGCAAACACTAGAAAGGTTGCTGAAGACGAATATTACGATGCAAGAGAACAGTGATATATCTGCCCAGGGTGCCGCCTTTTTGGCCGGATTATCTTCAGGTTTTTTCTCTGACCTTCAGCATATAGCCAGTTTAAAATCCGTTCAAAAATTAGATTGTTCCCAAGAAAGTGTGAAACTCGACCGAAAATATAGCAATTGGCTGAACTTGATAAAAACTACTCAACCTAAATAGAACTACTATGAAAGAAAATAATCTATTAATCAAAATCAAGTTTCTCGGCCCCTCATTGTTCTTTCTCATCGCCTGTAATCTGTTAGAGGCACAACGCACCGAACCGGATTATAAGGCTTTAGAGATACTTGAAGACAATTCGGTGCAATTTCGAATCAAAGCGCCCTTGGCCAAAAGCGTGGTTGTTTGGGGATCATGGGATCCTTCTCAACGTATTGATATGATTAAGAAAGATTCAATTTTTGAAGCAAAGGTAGGTCCACTTCCTTCGAACGTCTATGAATATGAATATGTAATCGATGGGGTATCGGCATTGGACCCTAATAATAAAATGGTTACTCGTGACGGCGCATGGATCATGAATATGCTACAGATACCCGGAGAAGGTGCTTCGGTATATTTGGCCAATAACGTTCCGCATGGCGAAATTCGTTCTGTATGGTACGATTCGCCTACTTTGAATAGTACTAGGCGTATGCACGTTTATTTGCCACCAAATTATAAGTATGGCGATAAAAAATATCCAGTCCTCTACCTATTACATGGGGGCGGAGGTGACGAAGAATGTTGGTTAAGTCGTGGAAGAACCAATTTTATTTTAGATAATTTAATAGCATCCGGTAAGGCAGAACCAATGATAGTGGTGATGCCAAATGGCAACCCTGATACTTCCGCCGCGCCCTTAAGTCGAAATCCGGAAGTTAAGGTCGAAGCAGGCATCGGCTCAATGGCATCACAACGCTTTGAAAAAAGTCTGGTGAACGATATCATTCCGTTTGTAGAGAGTGAATTTCGAATAGATCCATCCCCGGAAAAAAGGGCAGTTGCCGGTTTCTCAATGGGAGGATATCAGACTCAGAACATAACCAATAGTCACCCAGAGATGTTCAAATATATTGGGGTGATGAGTATGGGCTTGTTTTCGTCCTTCAATGCCAGTACTGACGCTGATTATGATAAAGAGGCTCATATTTCGCAGCTCGAAGCTTTGAAAAAGGCTAACCCTAAAATGTATTGGATAGGTATGGGCACCGATGATTTTTTGTACGAAACAGGGGTGAAATTACGTCAGCTTTACGACTCTATTGATTTTGAATATACCTATCGCGAAAACAAGGGTACGCACGATTGGCAATCATGGCGTATGTATTTGGCCGAAATCACACCACAATTGTTTAAGTAAGTCTACAAAAATGAAAAATTACCTTTTAATAGTACTTATTGCATTTGCATTTCTACCGGTAAAGGCACAAGAGCTGCCCAAAAGAACCATTGTAACAACTGATGGTGAAATTGATGATGTAGACACCTTTATTCGTTACCTAATGTACACCAACGAGTTTGATACCGAAGGTTTGGTGTATTCAAGTTCAATGTGGCATTGGAAAGGCGACGGTAAAGGAACCAAGTTTACTTCTGAAATGGAGATGACCCGAAACATTTATGGGAAAGATTTGACCGATTTACGCTGGCCCGGTACAACGTGGATGCAAGAATTATTGACCGAATATGGTAAGGTGCATTCAAATTTGTTGTTACATGATGAAAGTTATCCTTCCGCGGAAGCGCTATTGGATTTGGTGAAAGTAGGAAACATTGATTTTGAAGGTGAAATGGGCCAACGTACTGAAGGTTCAAAATGGATTGCTGAAAAGTTATTGGATGATGACCCTCGGGAAATCTTCTTACAAGCTTGGGGAGGGACTAACACGATAGCTCGCGCCCTAAAATCAATAGAAGAAGATTATTCCAAAAAACGAAATTGGAAGGAAATCAAGGCTAAGGTATCAAAAAAGGCCATTATTTATACCATTATGGACCAAGATGCCACCTATAAAAAATACATTGGCCCAAACTGGCCAGAGATACGTGTATTCTACAATGCCAATCAATTTTGGTGTTTTGCCTACCCTTGGAAAATGGTAGTGCCCAAAAGTCAACAACCTTATTTAGAAGGTAGTTTTATGGGGCCTAACATTATTAACGGTCATGGCTCGTTGTTCGAAAAATACTATTCGTATGGTGACGGACAAAAACAAGCAGGAGACCCCAACCATTTTGAAGGAGATATTTCAAAAATCACCAAGACCGAACGCGGTAGTTTTTCAAAATATGACTTTATTTCGGAAGGAGATTCGCCTGCCTTTTTACATTTGGTAGACGTGGGTTTGGCCAATTATGAGGACCCATCGCGAGGCGGATGGAGTGGTCGTTTTGAGCAATCTGCCGAAAATCAGTATCGCTATGAAGATGGCGAAACAGCTTCTGATTTGAATCCTGAAACTGGGGAAATGGACACCAGTTACCCACAAACTCGTTGGATTAAAGCCATGCAGTTAGATTTTGCCGCCAGAGCCGATTGGGCGTTGCAGTCTTTTGAAGAGGCCAATCATGCCCCCGAAATTAAAGTGGAAGAGGGCACCAATTTAACAGCCACGGCAGGTGAAAAGTTGACTTTGACCCCAGGCTACACCGACCCAGATGGTCATGGGGTTTCGTTCAAGGTTTGGAATTATGCCGAAGCGGGAGACGGAGCAGCGGAAGTAACTTATGATATTGAAAAGGAACAGGCAACGGTGCAACTGCCCGAAACCGCCAAATCAGGTGAAGAATATCATGTGATTGTTGAGGGTAGTGATGCGGGTTTCCCATCTTTGACCAGATATCAGCGAGTAATCATTACTATTAAATAAAGACTAGTGTAAAGCTCCTTCCCCTGGTTAGGGGAAGGTGTTCTGCTTCGTAGGACGGAAGGGGTGAGTTTTGTTATTCATTCATTTTGTCTTGATACAGGACCGTACCGAAAATGCAAAGATTTGCATTTGAGATATGGTGCCAGTTGAAGCGGTGGCCAACAAAATCAAGAAGATTTCAAGGAAATTTTATCCTACGGATAAAACATTCCCGTCTTGCGCTTCATGCTCTTTCCGCCTCTGGCGGACGCACTTCCGCTTGACAGTCATTATTTCTGGGAAATCTTCGCCTTAGCTTAACTAAATCACAGCTAGATGGCCGAGTTTCGAAATAGGTTGTAGGCAGTAAAAATTTCTGTGGTGAACTGTCCTTTTCTTTGGTTCGTTTCTTTTGGACAAGCAAAAGAAATGAATGGAAATAGAGAAGTGTAGAAAGGTTTCGATAGCAAGAATGTAGTTGCAATTTCCTTTCAAACTCATTTATCCCAAATTTTCAAAAAAAGTTGGACTATTGATATTAAGTACCCTCACAGACCCGTTTGGTCCCATTCAAAAGAAGGTGATGGTACTGCAGTTATTGAATACTAACAAGAAGAGGATGTGGCCATGGTAACTTTGCCGAAAGAAGCAAGGAAAGGGGGAGAATATCACGTTATTGTGGGGCGCACCGATGCGGGTTTTCCCGCTTTTACCTGTTACCAAAGAGTAATTGTTACCGTGAAGTAGAATTAAATAAGAGGCTCAAAAAGTCAAAAGGTCGTCAATTCTTACTTGGGATATCCTAAGTATATGCTTCAGCTCATATCTATGTGATAAAACCATTATAAATTTATTGTTTTTCAATAAATAATTATTACTTTACGGTAATTAAATCAAATGATATGGTACTTCAGAATAGATTACATAAGGGTTTGTTGATTAATTTTCTATTAATCATTTTTCAAATAGGCTTTCTTACGATGATACTGGGCCTTGCATTGTATATACTCTTCACCGTCATTTCGATTTTTACTGATTCTCCTTCTTTTCCGACGGGCTTTACCGTAATGTTCTCTCTTGACCAAAACGGACTCTATAATATGTCAGAGCAGATTACAGGTACAACCTTCAATTTAAATCATGCTATGGGAGTGATTGGCCTAGATCAGGTGCCTCTGGGTTTTTTGATTGGCTACAGCAGTATTTCATTGCTTGCTTACTTCTGTGTGCTCTTTGGTTTGAGGTTGACGATTAGAATTTTAGAATCGGCAAAATTGGGCGACTTTTTAATTACGGAAAACGCCATACGCTTGCGGTCAATCGCCTTTTTGGGAATAGGGTGTATTTTCTTCGATAGACTGTCCACTATTATTGCTTCATCATATCTTTATGATAAATTGGAATACCCTGGTCTTAAGTTTGCAAGTACCAACCTTTTTACATTTACCTCCTTTCAGTCGGTATTCTTTTTTCTTTTTCTGTGGCTGATTGCCGAAGCTTTTCGAATTGGCTCTCAATTAAAACTGGAAAATGATTTGACTATTTAACTCCGCTAAAAAGGGTTTTAGGGGGCTTAGAAGCACGGTTGCCTGCGGTGAAATCCAAAACTGACGTTAGGGCATCAAAGTCATGTAATCTTCATTTTCAATATTTAAAGAAAAGGTCAATTAAAGTATTACCAAAAGCACCCACTTGGCACAGCCAATTTATTTTATCTTAGGCATACACATAAAACAAGTATAAATCATATGATTTATACTACTACGTTGTGGTGTATTTAGAAGCAACCCTTTAATCACAATAACATCTTCGAAGAAAACCAATTTCTGTATGAAAAGGATATTGTTTCTAACATTAGTTGTACTGATGTACACGAATTGCTCTAATGATGATAGCAGAGAAATAAGAACGACTATAATCGGAGAATGGAGGTGGGTAAAATCAACAGGAGGATTAGCACAAATTACTTATACTCCTGAATCCACAGGAGAGATTCAAAAACTTATAGTATCATCTGATTCCATAAAATATTTTACGAATGGTAATTTAATTTCCAAAGTTAAATATACCATTGAGTTAATAGATACTAATGGCGAATCTCGTGAACTGATAGTACCAGACCCCTTAGGAATTACACAATTCTATGAATTGGAGGAAAACAGGTTAACTTTAATTGATTATTGTAATGATTGCTTCATTAACGAATATGTAAGTGATTGAATACGAAATAGGAACATGAAGCATGATTAATTGCAGCTAGATTTCTTAAACGGAATTCGTTGTAGTCAATTATCTATAGTCTCAGGTAAACATTTTCCGTTTTGGCGGAGTGCCAACTTACACACAACAAACACAAATGTAATGCAATTACTCATACTCTAACCTTAGTCGCAATCAAATTTGTAGCCCTCCCCTTTTTACATCTGACAATTCATAGCATTATAAAGGAAAGTACAAATAAAGGATTACCAAGAGTGCCCACCAACCGAGTCAGATTTATTTTATCTTAGTTCCTCACATAAAATAAGTATAGATAATATGATCTATACTACTACGTTAGCTGTAATTTCCAAAAACAGAATGATTGAAAAAGCGGACATTGAAGAATTAGTACTTGACCCAAAAAAGAGCAATCTAAAGACTCACTTCAATGATATGTTTTTTATAAAAAATCATAGATATAGTGGAGAAATTAGGGAAAAAGAAATTTTATTATGGTATTCTTCACATTGGTTAAGAGGTGGTTATCCTATATTTCATCTTCAATTTGACTCTGAAAACAAACTTGTTGGAATTAAATCTGAATTAAATCCGTTTGGTAAGCTATTTGACAAAATAGCAATGGTTATGATTGGAATTTTTTCCTTATTACCAATTTTGGGAAATGGATTCATGAAGGGTTGGCTCGGGTCTGTTTTTATCCTATTTGTTGCTTTAGTGCTATTCCTAATCATGAGAAAAGCATCTAAATCGGAGAAAAAAATAATGGTAGAGGAACTGAAAGAGACCATCGAAAATATTGAGAAAGAAAAATTTCCAGAAAAGTTTGTTGGAAAGCCCCAAAAAGAAATTGCAAAAGAAAATGAATGGACCTTTAAAAAAATTTTGACAAGGATTTTTTTCTATCCCATAAGCGTTTTAGTAATCTATTTCTGTATCACCGAAATACTTCCAAATGGAAAAGTTACACATGCATTTTTTGGAATCTCAGTGTGCGGATTATATTTAGTAGCGGACATTCTAAATATTCTTAAAAAATAAAAACTACAGCTAACACGGGCTATAATTCATTGTGGCAGGATTTCCTGAACGGAATCCTTTGCAACCTATCTTTAAAGTCAGCGGACATTTTATTGGAAAAGTCCGCAACTTCTGGTAAACAAACCGTTAAAAACAATTTGATGATTAAAGATGATTAATCGAATTATGTACCTATCTCTTTCATTTCTAACTTTTGTAATTGTTATTGCAGGATTACTTTTTTATCTATTGAATTCTGAAAAGGAAATCAAAAAGGTTACGGTTGTTGATATTGTAGATGACCCATTGGCCGATTATTCAGAAGGGCGTAGATTATTTAATATAAATTGTGCAGCATGTCATAGATCCGGAGGAATTAGCGACCCTGATTTACTGGTAAGATTAGACTCTAAAATGGAAAGAACTTATTTTCATCTTTTTATTACCAAACAAGATTCATTAATTAAGAACGGAGATAAATATCAAACTGAAATTGGTTCTTATGCTGATTTCTCACATTTGGCCATCGCCCATACCTTTAAGAATCTAGATAGTGTAGACACTAGAAATATTTACAATTACATAATTGCAGCAAAAAGTAGGTAGTGACGGCTCATTGGTCATAGATGCTCATTCAACTAGAGTGATATTGAAACCTATTTTAAACCTGAACCATATACAACCATAACCAAATTCGTTGATACTGTTAGTTCCGTACCACTTGTGGACAAGTAAAAAAGCCAAAAAACGGCATAACTAAAACTGTTGAATTAAGAAATAAACCTGAATCAAAGTATATTCTGAATACCAGCAAAGACAAACCCTGTTTAAAGCCTTCCCTTTTTTACCGAAAATGATTAATGAAATGGAAGCTTCCGATAAAGTTCAATAAATGATGGCAATTAACCTACTAGATTACCCCTTTTTAGCCATCTAATCCATCCTAAATAACAAAGAAGAGCAAGTCTATTTGCCGATGCAAAAATTGGCGAAAATATTGCCTAAGAGCTCGTCGTTCGTCACTTGCCCAGTTATTTCGCCCAAGTGGTACAATGCCTCTCGTACATCAATTGCTAGAAGGTCGCTAGAGAGACCTTGGTCCATACCGAGTTGTATCTTTTCGATTTCTTCCAAGGCTTTAATAAGGGAATCGTAATGACGGGAGTTGGTAACAATAGTTTCATTATTTCTCAGGGCACCCGTATTCACAAAGCTCAAAAGAGTGTCTTTCAGTTCTTCAACACCCACTTTGGTCTTGGCCGATAGTATTTGAAAAGTAATTCCATCAATTTGATCTAACATTTGAGTGATGGCATCGTTTTGTTCTTCACTCAACTGATCTTTTTTATTGGCCACCACCACAATAGGTTTTTGCGGGTGGTCCATCTTGATTTTCTTCAAAGAACCGATAAGACTTTCTTGACGTTCAGATGAGGTGAGAATCTGTAGGGAGTCGATTAAAAATAAGGTAACCTGCGATTTTTCGATTTTTTCAAAAGTCCGTTGAATGCCCATACCTTCCACAACGTCTTCAGTCTCACGTATACCTGCCGTATCGATAAAACGAAAACCGATGCCCCCAATGGCTATCTCGTCTTCCACGGTATCTCTGGTAGTTCCTGCAATGTCGGAAACGAGCGCACGCTCTTCATTCAGAAGGGCATTCAACAAAGTTGATTTACCTACATTAGGTTCTCCCACAATGGCAATGGGGATACCATTTTTGATAACATTGCCCATAGCAAAAGACGCTATCAATCTTTTCAAAACTTCCCTTATTCGCGCCAATAGGTTTTTAAATTGCGTTCTATCGGCAAATTCAACATCTTCTTCAGAGAAATCAAGCTCAAGTTCGATGAGCGAAGCAAAATTGAGTAGTTCGGTACGCAGTTCGGCTATTTCATTGCTGAACCCCCCACGCATCTGTTGTATGGCAATTTCGTGTGATGCGGCATTGTCACTGGCTATCAGATCGGCAACGGCCTCGGCCTGGCTTAAATCCATTTTACCGTTTAAAAAGGCCCTAAGTGTAAACTCTCCGGGTTGCGCGGTGCGGCATCCATTACGTAGAAATAATTGTATGATCTGCTGTTGAATGTAATTAGAGCCATGACATGAAATTTCCACTACGTTTTCGCCGGTATAGGAGTGTGGGGCTTTAAAAACGGATACCAAGACTTCGTCCAAGATTTTGCCGTCTTCTACAATATGCCCCAATCGTATGGTATGGCTTGGCTGCTCCATTAAATTTTTGCCGAACGAAGATTGAAAAAGAGGAGCTGTAATTTTTACGGCGTTTTTTCCCGAAACTCTTATAACTGCAATGGCACCGGCACCTGAAGGTGTGGCAAGGGCTATAATCGTATCATCTGTGACCATGTGCTTCTTTTGGGCAAAATTAGCTAAAATAGAATTGATGCGCAGCCCTCGTTTTTGCGTTAAAAAAAGAGTTAAAACCCATCGTCGGCAACTTAGAAAATATATACCTTCGAATCACGAATAACAATAAATATACAATTAAATGAACTTACGTTTATATACTGCTTGCGCCTTTTTTACCCTTTGCATATCGTTCTCATATGCCCAAGAAGAGGTCAAAAACGATTCTTTGTTAAGAATCGAGCAGGCCGAACAGGCAAAGATGCTTCAGGCAGAGATTGAAAAAGCAGAGAAGGAGGCCAAAAAGGCGGAAAAGGAAGCCAAGAAAGCCGAAAAAGCCTTGAAAAAGAAGGAAAAAGCTGCCAAAAAAAGGGAAGACCTGAAGGATAAAATTGTTGACAAGAAGAAAGACATTGCCAAAAGAGAGCGTAAAATCAATGATTTACAGGAAGATATGGAGCTTGATAAAATCAAAGGGAAGCTTTCGCCCAACGATATTGACAAAATCGACCGAAAAATCGAGAAGGAAAGGCTGCGTACCATTAAGGATAAAGAAAAGCTTAGAAAATTGGAACTTCAATTAAAGAGAAGCTAACGGGCTGTTTGTAACATTTTGATTCTTAGAGCGTCTTATAGGTATAACCCTAAAATCAAAAGGATAATGGAAATCATCAATCAAAACAGGGCCCTTGAAAACAACAATCAGTTGTTGGTCTTGACTCATCTATCACAATTATTGACATACGTAACAGGTTTTGGCGGTCTTGTCGTACCCTTGATCATTTGGTTGGTCACGAAAGACTCGGTACACGGTATGGATGAACATGGTAAGTCCATCATCAATTTTCAGTTAAGTATGCTGTTGTTTACATTCTTGAGTATTCCGGCAATTCTACTTTTCGGCTTGGGAATTTTAAGTCTTATCTTTATTGCCATAGTTGCCTTTGTTATACCCATAGTCAACGCCGTAAAAGCTAGTAATGACGAATCACCCATTAATTTTATGACCATTAGATTTATCCCTTAAAAGATTGATTTAATCATCAGATACAAAAAAGCCTTGGTTTGACCAAGGCTTTTTTATTTATCAAGATTTGTATATATCTAGCTGTTGAGCATTACGGGCATTACCAACATAGTCACGCTCTCACCTTCATCCAATCCATCAATTGGGGTCAAGATACCTGCTCTGTTAGGTAAACTCATTTCTAGGGAAACATCATCGGAACCCAAATTGTTCAGCATTTCGGTCAGAAAACGGCTGTTGAAACCTATTTGCATATCATCACCTTGATACGAACAGGTCAAGCGCTCTTCGGCCTTATTGCTGTAATCGATGTCTTCGGCAGAAATATTAAGTTCGGCACCCGCAATCTTTAATCTGATTTGGTGAGTGGTCTTGTTACTGAAGATAGCCACACGCTTTACAGAACTCAAGAACTGCGTTCTCGAAATAGATAGTTGGTTCGGATTCTCTTTAGGAATTACCGCTTCATAATTCGGATACTTACCATCGATAAGACGACAGATCAACTCGGTATTCTCGAAGCTGAATTTGGCATTGCTGTCATTGTATTCAATTACCACATCAGATTCACTGCCTCCCAATATTCCCTTTAAAAGGTTCAAAGGCTTTTTGGGCATAATGAACTCGGCAACCTGCGATGCAGTTACGTCGGTACGCTGATACTTGACCAATTTATGTGCATCGGTAGCAACAAAAGTCAAACTCTCGGTCGAAAACTGAAAGAAAACACCGCTCATCACCGGTCTCAAATCATCGTTGCCGGCAGCGAAAATGGTCTTGTCTATAGCGGTAGCCAAAATATCGCCCATTATTGTTGTAGAACTAGGGTTGGCCAATTCTACCGCTTTTGGAAACTCGGCCCCATCGGCATACGCCAAGGCATATTTACCGTGGTTCGAGCTTATTTCGACCGTATGGTTATCCTCAACAACAAAAGTCAATGGTTGCTCAGGAAAGGTCTTTAGGGTCTCCAAAAGAAGCTTGGCTGGTACGGCAATCGTACCCTCGTTATCAGAATCTACATTAAGTACAGAACTCATCGTAGTTTCAAGATCTGATGCAGATACGGTTAGTTCATTCTGTTTTAGGTCAAAAAGAAAATTGTCCAATATCGGCAAGGTGTTACTATTGTTGATGACACCCCCCAAGACTTGCAACTGTTTTAAGAGATAAGTACTGGATACTATGAACTTCATTGGAAGATTATTATTTCAATTTTGTGGTATATAATGCTCTAAATTGTCTATTTAAGAATAAGAAACACCTTAAAATACAAGACAAACAAAGATATTTGAATTGTGCTTTTTATCGAAACAAACTTATTAACATCTAACTAGCGTATTTACGCTTTCGAAGGTAGTTGAACAAGAGGCCGAACAAAACGATTAAAACCACTGGAAGCCCTATATTCAATACTTGCCACATGGTCTTTTGGTCGGCGACTTTCTTTTGGTCTAAAAATGGAATGGTCACTTTTTTACTTCGAATGTTTATAAGTCCTTTATCGTCTAGCATATAATTGATACTATTCAATAAAAATTCTTTGTTTCCGAAGTAATTATTCGTCCATTTATCATAGCCCAACTCCAAGGGGCGACCGTTGCGCAATTGATTTTTGATAAGGTCTCCGTCTGATATCAACAAGAGTTCACTTTCCTTACCCTCATCTAAAGCCCCTTTTAATTGCAGTGGCTTTATCCTGTTTTTATAAGCTGAATTGAATTTGCCGGAAACCAAAACGGCCATGGGTTTATTGCCATTGTTGTAGTCGTCTTTTTTTGGCGGACGGTTGATGATATCTAAATCGATTTCCTTGGGGGTTCCTTCCAATTTTGATAATGGGGAACTGGAGAGCAGCACCTCTTTTTGGTATTCATTGGCGAGGGTGTCTATCGATCCCGCAAATTGAAACCTCATGGCCTCTAGATTATTGACTATAGGATGGTCCGTTTTAGGAAAGACCATAGGGTTGTAATACCATGGCACAGGGTTGTACTGCGAATTATTACCGTCACCGGTGGCCAGCACTATCTGCGTAAAATAGAGATCGTTTACCAAGTCAGGGTTCAGGCGCACCCCATAACGAAAAAATAAATCGGTCAAATTAAGATTACGTGGCAAAGCGATGGCCTTGCCCTGCTCATTTAAAAGACTATCAAGTTCCATCGTTACTTGATCGATAAGCCAAACCGATTTACCACCGTTGACCATAAATTGATCCATGACATATTTCTCCTTATCGGAAAAGGCTTGGGTGGGTTTGGCTATGAGTGCCAGGTCATAATTTTTCAATTGGTCAAAAGTACCCTGGGGGTTCGTTTCGACCGAATCTAAGGTAATGGCCCCAATATTGTAATATTCACGTAGCGTAGTCAAAAAATCGGCAAGGTAAATATCATCGAGCTCGCCATTGCCCTTGATAACCGCTATTTGCTTTTTCTCTTTAATGGTGATTTTAGAAAAGGCATCGGTAAAGGCATATTCTAATTGTTGTACCGAATTATTGACACGCTCTTCGCTGCTCGAACCGAGTTTGTTTTTTAAAAGGGGTACTTTGACCGTTTTGTTTTCGTAGTTGACCAGCGCCCACGGGAATAGAATTTCTTGTGATACTTTTCCGTTATCTTCAACAGTAATCTGGGCGGGAGTTAGGCCTAACGATTGAAGTTCGGCCATCACATTTTCCGACTGGGAAGCATCCTCAATAGGATTGACAAAATTGAATTTTACATTGCTGTTTTCCGAAGCAAATTCTTCTAAAATCTGTCGGGTCTCGGTTCGAAGTTTTGCAAATTCAGGAGGTAGCTTTCCATCCAATAAAACATCTACGATAACAGGTTTTTCAAAAATGTTGGCCACATTGAGAGAGGCGTCCGATAAGGTGAAACGCCTATCTTCGGTCAAATCAAAACGGGTGTATACATAATTGCCCAACAAATTGATTACAACCAAGGCAAGAATAGCAATAGCGGTATGGATGAATATTTTTTTCATTACCTGCTCATGTTTTTAAGTTGCTGTAGGGTCATGAACAGGAAAAACGCAGCCACCGATATGAAATACAATAAATCCCGCGTATCTAAAACACCTAATGAAATACTATCAAAATGAAATTTCATTCCTAGACTTTGGGTAAGAAGGGCGCTTTGGCCATCTTCCATCATTGTCGAAAGACCTTCGAAGCCGTAGAACATTAAAAAACAGAGCACTACTCCAATAATAAAGGCAACTATTTGATTTTCGGTAAGGGTCGATGCAAATAGGCCGATAGTGGTGTAACATGACATTAGAAATAGAGTGCCAAAATAAGAACCAATAACGGGGCCCATATCTACGTTGCCCTCGGTCATTCCCATTTGTCCAATAGCAAAAATGTGTATGAAGGTGGGAATCAAGGCCATGATACCCAATACCAACGTGCCAAAAAATTTACCAAGAATAGTGCTGGATATGGTTAGGGGTTTGATAAACAGCAATTCTAGAGTGCCTAATTTCCTTTCTTCGGAAAAGCTCTTCATGGTAATGGCCGGAATTAGAAAGAGAAACACCCATGGCACCAAAAGAAAGAACTTGCTCAAATCGGCTACGCCATAATCAAAAATGTTATAATCTCCTTTAAAAACCCAAAGAAAGAGACCGTTCAAAACCAGAAAGAGGCCAATGACCAAATAGGCGATAGGCGAAGTAAAAAATGATTGTATCTCGCGTTTAAATATGGCGAACATTAATTGTGTCTGTTAGGTGGTTTTTTGGGGCAGAGGCATTCGAAAATAACATGCCAACATCCTAAACCTTCAAATTTAAAAACATTTTAGAACCTGAAAACCTCTAAGTTGCATTTAATCAAAACTTATCGTTACCGTATCGCGATAATCGAGGCCCAATAGGGTAGAGGCTCCACCTACCGTGTTCAAGTCACTTTTATAAATAGCCAGTTCAATATAGCTGGCCGAATTAAAAAGGGCCAACAGGTCACCGGCACCCTTGCGTTGACTTTTGTCCAGTTCAAAGTTGATAATGTCGCTGTACTTGTTATGAATGCGGCTTACCTTGGTACTTCGTGCCTGAATTTCAAAACTTCGCCCTTTGCGGTAGGCTTCAAAGAAATTTTTGTGAATATTGGTCACTACGTTGCCATAATTATCAATGTAAATGACACTGCCGATAATTTTGTTTCCGTTATCGGTAACCGTAGGGGTAAACTCTCGAAGTTCGCGTAATTGGTTAAAAGGTCTACCTACCACCTCTAAAGTGCCGCCACGGGCAATATGGCAGGCGACCTGCACGAACACGTCCATTACTGGAAAAGATCCGTGAATCGGGTTGGGTATATTGACCTGCACCACCTTTTCCGGTTGTTTTTCAGAAGTAATCAGGCTTATGACCCCGTTGTTAGCGCTAATAAAATAATGCCCATCGACCAAAACGGCGATATGCTGATTTTCAGGGGTAGGTTCAGAGTCGACACCAACAATGTGAATGGTTCCGTCAGGAAAGCTTTTGTACGAGTTTTCAAGAATATAGGCGCACTCTTGAATATTAAACGGACTTACCTGATGTGAAATATCAACAATAGTAGCATCGGCCAACTCTCTATAAATAGTACCCTTCAATGCACCAACGAAATGGTCTTTAAGTCCAAAATCTGTAGTAAGCGTAATTATTGCCATGCAGCAATGTTGATATGTTTTTAGTTAGGAAAACTGAATTTTCGTTAAGTTTGTTAAACAAAATTAGGACAAAAAAACAGCCAAGCGAAATAATTATAGCAGGGCTTTAATTTTAACACTTTTCTTTTTGAACGAACTCATATTAGAACTCACCGAAATCAGCCCTAGGGAGTTTTTTGGACAAAGAAACCAAAACATCGACCTTTTAAAAAAGTACTTTCCCAAGCTGAAAATTGTGGCACGTGGCAACAAAATTAAAGTGTACGGTGACGAAGAACTTTTAGAGGAATTCGATAGCCGTTTTGATATGCTTACCGCCCATTTTGCCAAGTACAACAAAATTGACGAGAATATTATCGAAAGGGTACTGACCAGCGAGACATCGTCAGATTACGAATCACCTGAGGGTAGCGGTGAAATACTGGTGCACGGGGTGAGCGGGCGTATTATCAAGCCGCAAACGGTCAACCAACGAAAGTTGGTCGATACCGCCAAAAAGAACGATATGGTCTTTGCCATCGGTCCGGCAGGTACGGGTAAAACCTACACAGGCGTAGCACTTGCGGTAAAGGCCCTAAAGGAAAAACAGGTCAAACGAATTATTTTGACACGACCTGCGGTGGAAGCAGGGGAGAACCTTGGTTTCTTACCTGGAGATCTTAAAGAAAAGCTGGATCCCTACATGCAGCCATTGTATGATGGTTTGAGGGATATGATTCCGGCAGAGAAATTGACCCACCTGATTGAAAACGGCACCATTCAGATCGCTCCCTTGGCTTTTATGCGCGGGCGTACATTGGATAATGCCTTTGTTATTCTAGACGAGGCCCAAAATACCACGCATGCACAAATGAAGATGTTCTTGACGCGTATGGGCAAGAATGCCAAATTCTTGATAACAGGCGACCCAGGGCAAATCGACCTTCCACGGCGTGTAATTTCTGGCTTAAAAGAAGCATTGCTTATTCTCAAGAATACCGAGGGCATAGGCATTGTTTATTTAGATGACAAAGATGTGATTCGCCATAAGCTGGTCAAAAAGGTAATCGATGCCTATAAGACCATTGAACACCAAAATTAATTTTAACTATCTCAAATTCTGTAGTTGTTACAGGCGCAAGCAATGAGCAATACTATCACAGATACCAATTATAATTTTCCAGGTCAAAAGAAGGTGTACAAAGGCAAAGTACGCGAAGTGTACACGCTTGAAGACGATACCTTGTTGATGGTGGCTACCGACCGATTATCTGCATTCGATGTGGTTATGCCCAAAGGTATTCCTTACAAAGGGCAAATACTCAATCAGATAGCTACGCAGATGATGAAGGCTACCGAAGACATCGTGCCCAACTGGCTAGTGGCAACCCCCGACCCCAATGTGGCCGTAGGCCACGCATGTGAACCGTTTAAAGTCGAAATGGTTATAAGAGGCTATATGTCTGGCCATGCAGCAAGGGAGTATAAGGCTGGTAAGCGATTACTATGCGGAGTTCCGATGCCCGAGGGAATGAAAGAGAACGACAAGTTTCCCCAACCAATTATTACTCCAGCTACCAAGGCGGAAAAAGGAGACCATGACGAGGATATTTCAAGGGAAGATATCTTGAAACGTGGTATTGTTTCCGAAGAAGATTATGAAATTCTGGAAAAGTATACCCACGCTCTTTTTCAAAGGGGAACGGAGATTGCCGCCGAACGAGGACTAATTTTAGTCGATACCAAATACGAATTTGGGAAAACCAAAAATGGCGAAATCGTTCTTATCGATGAAATACATACTCCTGATTCTTCTAGGTATTTTTATGAGGAAGGGTATGAAGAGAGGCAAGCCAAAGGTGAGCCTCAAAAACAGTTGTCGAAAGAGTTTGTGCGCCAATGGCTTATTCAAAATGGCTTTCAAGGCCTAGAGGGGCAAAAAGTACCGGAAATGACCGATGAGTATATTGAATCGGTATCTGAGAGGTATATTGAACTTTATGAGAATATCACCGGAACCACTTTTATAAAGGCCGATATTTCAAACATACAAGAACGTATTAAAACGAATGTTCTTTCGTATTTAGATTAATAGGGAAGGGTCTGCTACTTCAGGAAACGTTTCGCTGAAAAATTCTTTTGTGACTTTAGCTTTTGAATAATCTTTAAAAAAGCTATGGCCGTAATGTAGGCGTCACCCAATGCGGTATGGCGGTCGCGCGTGGAGATATCGAATTTTTCCGCAAGATGGTCTAACGTGTATTGTTCTTGAGGAATTAATAAGGGTGATTTGATCAGCGTCTTTTTGTAAAGAACCGAGGTGTCTAAAGTTTTATTTTTCAGACCGGGCATTCCGTGACGTTTTAGGGCCTCATTGATCATTTTTACGTCAAAAGCGGCATGATGGGCCACTAAAACCGAGTTACTGATAAATTCCAAAAAAAGCATCAGCGCTTCCAGTTCGGTAATTCTTTCTTGTCTTTCATCCTTAAGTATGCCATGTATCTCTACATTTTTGGCATGGTAAAAATGCTGGTATAAAAAGACTTCAAAACTCTGTTTTACCTCAATCGTACCATTCTGAAGACTAAGGGCGCCAATCGATAGAATGCGGTCATTATCATAATCAAAACCCGTGGTTTCTGTATCCAGCACCACAAACCGAACTTCGTTCAATTCAGAAGGTAATCCTTTTTGGAACTGCTCTACATAGTGCACCCAAAAATCAGGATAGTTGGTTTTCTTTTTTTTGAAAAAGCTGATCATCCTACTAAATTGGCGACTTTAAATCTGATTTTAATAAGCTCCTGAAGTTCTTTAATGGTTTTAAATGTTCGCTTCAGCTTGATTTTTTCTTCCTTACTGAGAGTGTCCAAAGCGATGAACCGACCCGAATCATTATGCAAAAGACCTTGCCTTGTTCTGAATTTCAAGAGCGCCTTTGTGGCGTAGGAACATGCCAAGAACAATTCTTGATTATTGGGTTCGAGTTCGGCCAATTTTTCAAAGCGTTCTGCCGTATTGTTGATCGATTTGATTTGGCTCGATAGTACTAAGACCCTGGCACCATCTACCAATGGCATCAATGCCCTTCTCTTTAAATCGAAAAAGTCTTTGTGAGCACCATCTTCCTCTACCAGAAAGGACCTAAAAAAGCCGCTAGGGGAAGGGTTTTGTAATGCTCCGCTGGCTAGGTGGACAAAGAAAATAGGGTATTTCTGTGTAGTCTCGAAAATATGTTCGGTCAGTTCGTCAACCAAAAAAGATTCTCCATAGGATCGGTTAAAATCAAAAAAGATGGAAGACAATAAGACCTCGTCGCGCCCAGGATTGGTGATCCAGTGGAATGTTCTCTCTTTCCATTCTGAAATGCTCAAGCACCATTCGGGGTTAGAGGCCATCATGTCAGCAGGGCAATATTCATAACCAATGGCGTTGAGACCTTGGGTGACCTGTTTAGAAAGAAGTAGAAAATATTCTTTGGTGACCTGCAAATCTTCAGAAGCAACATCCTCAAAAATCAAAGCATTGTCTTGATCGGTGTGCAAGAGTTGTTCACTTCTACCTTGACTGCCCAAAGCCAGCCACGCAAATTTTACGGGAGGCTGCTCTTCCATCTTTTCAAGAGCTATGGAAATGACTTGTTTGATACAGGCATCATTGAGCTCGGTTATGATTTTAGAAATTAAGGTCAACGGAATGTTCTGCCTAAGATAGCCCTGCAAGAGACTCATAATGCCCCTGCGAACCGTTTTTATCTTTTTGTATTTGCCCGCTCGTTTAATGGCTTTCATAAGAACGGCCGGGTTATTGCCCAATTCTAGCATGATATCATGCTTTGAAATGATTCCGATAGCTTCAGAATTGGGCGTTCCGTCGGTCGTTATACACAAATGACTGATTCCACTTTTCATCATGGCCATTTGAGCCTGGGCCAAGGTCATTTTTTTTGGGTAGGTAATGACTGGCGAACTCATGATATCCTTCGCCTTTGCCGTAATCGGAAACTCTCCTGTGGCAATCTTATTTCGAATGTCTTTGTCGGTAATTATTCCAATTGGCAATTTGTTATTTAAGATGAGCATGGCGCCTACCTTTTTTTTGGTCATTGATAGGGCAACGGTTTTTAATGTGGTGTTGGGGGTGCACGTGACCAATTTTTTAGAGTAATTGACCGACTGTAAGTCAAGAAAGTCACTGCCCTCTTTAGGGGCGTCATTCGCTTCTGGGCCGTCTTGAAAAAGCTTCCCTTTTCGGCCAATCGAATAAGGGTTTCTTGTGTTAGAGGCAAAACTCTCCATCAAAAAATTGGCAACGCCATCATGACTTTTCGTAAAAGGCCTAAAATTGGCAATGGGTATGGCATACAGAATACTCTCTTCATATGCCTTAGCTTCCATTTTATAGTCTTCATTGGCCATAAGAGGTCGAAGGCCAAAGATATCACCCTCATCACAGAGGTCGACCATGCTTTCGTTCGGCTTTTTTAGAAGGGCAACAGCACCCTTGTGTACTACATAAAAATGCTCATGTGCCTTTTCATCCTCAGAGAAAATAATGGCATCTTTAACTTTATAAATGATCTTTATTTCTTGGGAGAGTACCTCCAGGTCTTTCGACCTAAGTTCATTGAAGGGAGGGTAGTTTTTTAGAAAGTCGGCCACCCTGACCGAGATGGTGTTCTTCATGCCCAACGTTTCCTATCAAAAGTAAGATATGAATGGTAAGTGTAAAAGAAAATGGCCACCAAAAAAGGGGAACATTTTTTTTCCGAATAGATTAATTAGCTAATATACCGACGCCTCTATTCTTGAGGGGCAGCACTTTGGGTTAGTTCATTCAAAACATTCTTGAATACGTCGACTGGTTGTGCACCTCGAACTGCACTCTTTTGGTCAAAAATGATAGTTGGTACTGAATTAACCCCTAAATTCTGCCAATAGGCTTCTTCGCTTTTAATTTGATACCGTTTCTCGTCATCATCAAGGGTTTTTAGTGCTTCTTCAGCATCGAGGCCCACATCATTTAATGCTTTGGCCAGTACTTGCCTATTGGACACGTCTTGCCTTTCGCCAAAAAAAGCTGCCGTCAATCTCATTTTTAAATCGGTCTGCTTTCCAAATCTCTTGGCATAATCCAATAGTATGTGGGCATCACGGGTATTCACGATCTTCATTTCATCAAAATAGTCGAATTTAAACCCTAATTCGGCTCCCGCTTCGGTCATAACACGTTGCGACTCTTTTTGCTGCTCCATGGAAGCGCCATACTTTTCAGTAATATGCTCGTGAATATTTTGTCCTTCTTTGGGCATATACGGGTTCAACTCAAAAGGATGCCACTCCAACTCAACCGAGTTCTGAAGGTTGAGGTCGTTAATGGCCTTTTCTAAACGTTTATAGCCAATGGTACACCATGGGCATACCACATCTGAAACAATATCGATTTTTAATTTATTCATTTTTGACTGTGCTAAAATAGTTCTGGGTAGGTTAGTCGAGATATTTGATTGAACATACAAAAACATATTTTTTGTGAAGAGATTCAGCCATCAATCGAGCACATTTTAGCTTTTTTGAGCAATTTTTTTGCGCATAGGGTCAATAAAAAATACTCATGAGTGTTATTTTGCCGGTTATATCAATACCAAATTTGAATCTGAAAAGGCAGATTTATTTGTCTTTTTTTGATTGTTAAGAAGCATAATATCAGTAGCCAAAAAATCATTTGATGTATCTATCAAGTAGTTCAACTTTGCCCTTTTTAAATGGTGGTGGTGAGATGGGCAAGCTCACTCGAGAGAAAGATTGGGAAAAAACAAAAATGGGGTCTCCCGAGTCATGGCCTCCGAGTATAAGACCCATATTGAGCCTTTTGCTGAACTCAAAAGTGCCCATGTTCTTATTTTGGGGAGAAGACAGAATTTGTTTTTATAACGATGCCTACAGACCCAGTCTTGGGGATGACGGAAAGCACCCGGATATTTTAGGTATGGATGCTCCCTCGGCCTGGCCCGAGATATGGGAAACCATACAACCGCTCTTAAAAAAGGTTTTTGATAATGGTGAAAGTCTTTGGTTAGAAGACCAATTGATACCCATATACCGAAACGGCCAAATGGAAGAGGTTTACTGGACTTTCGGTTACAGCCCGGTGTTAGGCGATTATGGTAAAATTGAAGGTGTTTTTGTAACCTGTACCGAAACGACGAAGACGGTTACGGCGATGAAGGATCTTGAGGAAAAAAGTAATGAACTTCAAATGGCCATTGATGCGGCAGGTCTTGGCACTTGGGACTTTACACCGCAAACCGCAAAAGTAAAAATCAATACCAAAACGATGGTTTGGTCAGGTTTAAAAGGAGATTTTTACCACGCTCCAAGAGAGTTGATGGCGGTGGTCGACGAAGCGGATAGAAGTCGCGTACGCAGGGCAGTGAAGAGGGTAACGAGTACGGAAGGAAAGGATTTGTTGGATATTTCCTTTGCTGTCAACAGTCAGAAAACAGGCAAGAAGAGAGAACTTCGAGCTGTGGGTAGGGCCCATTTTGACCATACCGGAACATTGGAAAGATTCAATGGAACCCTTCAAGATATTACCAAGCAACAGTCTACTTTACGAAACCTTCGTAAAAAGGAAGAGCGGTTCAGGCAATTGGTACATAACGCGCCTATCGGAATCGCGATAGTCGATATCGAAAATTTTGTGGTCAAGGTCGTGAACGAAAAAGCCCTTCAAATTTGGCAAAAGTCAATTGGTGAATGTCAAGACCAGCCTATTTTTAATATTCTGCCCGAAACCCGCTCAGGTCTAGAGCCTATCTTGAACGAAATTATCGAGACCAAAAAACCGCAAGTCGGCACGGAGTATCCTTTTGTTTTGGATAGAAATGGAATCATCGAAAGAGGTTTTTTCAATTTCATTTTTAAACCTGTGCTCGATAACGGTAAGGTAGTTGAGATTATTCTGGTAGCTTTTGAAGTGACCGATAGCGTTCATGCCAAATTCGGTATTGAAGAAACAGAGGTGCAGTTCAAGAATGTTTTTGACCAGTTCCCGATTGCCATGTCCATCATTAAAGGTCCGGATATGGTCGTAGAGACGGTCAATGATAATATGCTCAATGATTTTTGGAATATCGACAGAAAGGCGGCCGACGGACAACAATTGAACAAAATCCTGTCAAAGAAACTATTCGGTCAACTTTCCGATTGTATCAATGAGGCATTTGAGACCGGTAAGACGGTACGCTTGCATGATGTGTTATGGGAATCGGATAAAATTCAAGAAGATAAATACGTTGACTTTTCTTGTCATCCGCTTCGTGAGCTTGACGATTCAGTTAAAAAGGTGATCATAGTTACGGACGATATCACCAAAAGGGTGTTGACCAGGTTTAAATTGGAAAATTTCTCAAAAAGGTTAGAGAAGCAAGTTGAAGAAAGAACCGAACAGCTGAAGGCTTCCAACGAGCAATTGCAAGATACGGTAAAGCGAATGGAGAATACCAATGCAGAGCTGGAGTCGTTTGCCTATATCGCCAGCCATGATTTGAAAGAGCCTTTGAGAAAAATTCAAATGTTCATGGAGAGGGTGATAGCCTTTGAAAACGAAAACCTCTCAGAACGAAGCCTTCAATACATGGGGCGCATCGATAATGCTATTGTTCGAATGCGAACGTTGATCGATGAATTGTTGGCCTATTCTAGAACGGGTAGTGAAGATTATCAGTTTGAGACCACCGATTTGAGATCGGTTCTAGAGAACGTGCTTGAGAATCTATCTGCCACTTTTGAAGAATCGGAAGCTATCATTGATTATGATGAGATGGGTACGGTACGAATTATTCCCTTTCAAATAAAACAGGTATTTCAAAACCTGTTGGAGAATTCATTAAAATTCACCAAAGAAAATGAGCCGCCCAAGGTGGAGGTGACCACTATAGAGGTTGATGGAGAAGAAATACCAATTGAAGGTATTTACCCCAACGGAAAATATCTAAAAATCTCCTTTAGGGATTATGGTATCGGATTTGATCCGCAGAACGGTGAGAAAATATTCGAAATTTTTCAGAGACTACATGGCAAACTAGAATACCAGGGTACTGGAATCGGCTTGGCCATTGTAAAAAAGATTATGGATAATCATAAAGGATATATTCAAGCAGTGGGTAGGCCTGACGATGGGGCTACTTTTAACCTTTATTTTCCTCTAAACGAAGAGTAGTGTTAAAGTCTCTTAAGCAATTCGAAACGATTAAATTATTTCGTTTTAGGAGTAATCTTACAAGCATGCTGAAACTAATTTCATGATTGTATAACTTAAATTACAATGTTATGGAAACTAAAAGCATAAGTTTAGTCGACAGACTCAAAGGAGTTCTTGAAAAGAATATAGACGCTCAAAAAGGCTATGCCAAGGCAGCCGAAAACGCTGACAGCCGATTCTTGCAAAGTTTTTTCCAGAGAAAATCAATGGAAAGGCAGAGCTTTAACACTGAATTGCAAACAGAGCTACATTCGGCCTATGGTACCGAAAAAATTGACGGTAGTGCTACCGGTACTTTGCACAGGGCATGGATGGACGTTAAAAACCTCTTCTCAGCTGATAGTGATGAATCGATGTTGGAAGAATGCATTAGGGGAGACAAGGCGGCCATCGAAGAGTATACAGAAATTTTGAACAATACCGCTCTACCAATTTCGGTTTCTACTATTCTTCGAAACCAAGTTCTAAAGCTAAGAACTGATTTAAACCAAGTTCAATCCCTAGAAGATTTGCGCGAATAATTTGGTTTTCAACCAAATAGCAAAATTTCTAAATTAAAATTGGAATGCTATGAACTTGATTAGAAAAATAAGCGCCCTTTACCCCGAAGAGAGTGCTAAAACCCTTAAGACTGAAAATGGCAAGTCGGGTCAGTCTTATTCAAAAATTGGTCGAATTTGGTCTTTTAAAAAAGGAGGCAGAAAAGTTTGATATATTTTATTAAGGTGAATTTAAATGGGGTGTCTAATGACACCCCATAATTTTAAATGGTACCGACTTATTTTATTTTGGTGATTTGTGTAATCATTTCATTTTCAGAAACTAAATCTTCTGTGAAAATTTAAATTTTAGCAACTGAAAATTGATATTTATTCAAATTCATCATTTTTTTATGCATTATTTCGCTTCGTGATGATATGGCCGTCTTACATTTGTTTACAAGATAGGGTACTCATCTTTTAGTTTAATTGTTTAAAAGGCAGCTATCTACAAGCGACGGACCCGTCATAACGCATAGAAGCGAGCATGAAAAAAATAGTTTCCCAACTTCAGTTCTTCAGAGAAATTGTTCTGAGCCGTAAAAGAGGTATCAACATTGTGTGGTATTTGTCGGCAGTTTTATTTCTTTTGGGTTTTTTGGCAATCATGTGGTTAAATAGAGAGACCATCTAACATTAGTCGGTCATTCTATCAATAATCAGGTGTCGCATACGCTGCCAAAACCTTAAATCTCTTATGGCAATTTTCGCATCGCCCTGTACCAGCGATTTCATTCCAATATTCAGTTCATGCGAATAATTATGGTCTTCAAAACCTCTTCTGTCCGATATTAAGATAAGGCCCCAATCATCAAAAACCCTTTCTTTTCGTACCCCTTTCCAAAGTAGTTCTATATTGGTATGCCTATTGTCATCGTTAATTTTTTCATACAGTTTTAAGACATTTGATTTCGGCCCCTCAATAAGCTGAAAGAACTCATCTCCGAAATGTATCAAGCAACCCGTAATGCCCAATTTCTTATTGGCTGAATCAGAATTGGCTACCAGTTCTGCAACTTCGGTATCGGAAAGATAAAGTTGTGCCTTTGATTTATAGGTCAGTTCAAAAGTATTTTCAGATTTATTGAAAGAAAACCTGTAATCTTTTGGAAGGCTACCATATTTCTCTTTAAAGATTTTTGAATAATAACTTTTACTGTTGATGCCGATTTGATCACAAATAGAACTAATAGATATATCAGTCGTTTCTAAAAGCACTTTTGACTTTTCGAGTTTCATGTTCTTGATACAGGTGGCGACACTTTCATTGAACAAATACTGAAAGGCATCCTGTAGCTTTTTAGGGTACAGTCCACTTTTATGGGCCAATTCCCGAATGGTATGGGGCCGCTCAAGATTCTGTGATATGTATGAACAGAGTTTAACGACTCGATCCAGTTCCGAATCACTAACATCTAGTTCATTAGCCTTGTTCTCGTTATCATGATCATCTAACTGGGCCGCAAGGGTAGCATAGGTTGCTGCTTCCGTAATTAACTTACCTGCCAGGTCGGTTCTACGGTTCTCTACCAGTATTTTGGCATGACGTTCTATATTGTTCTTCAATCCGCCGATGAATTGATAAGATTCTCCTTCATCCATTTTCATCACGATATCCCTTATCACGGAAACCAAATTTCCCCTGCTTTCATGATTAAGATTTTTTCTTAACAAAACGATTACCGATAGTTTAATCGGTCTGTTCGCAGGTAATGTCATGAGGTGTTCTTCATTCTTGGAGGAGAGACTGATCAGGTTTCTACCTTGGGAAACCGTCTTTTCCTGTTTTTCAGAAGCATACCGGTGCCTGTAGCTACCCTCGATGCAAAATATTAAGTAAAGAGGGGAGTAGCCGTGCTCGGTAAGCGACAGCGAAAGCTCTTCTTTTAGAATTAAATTATAGGTACGAACATTCATACCAGGAAAAGGTTCGTATAAATTCATGTACCCTTCACCATATCGATTATCTTTCAATTGAAGTGAAGAGGCGCCGAAACCTTCCTCAAAATCAGCATCCATCTGAAGGGCCAATTTTCTTAAATGCTCGGTAGGGCGATTTTCATTTATCTTAATAGTTTTCACTTAATACAATTTTAAGATGGTCTAAACCCACAAATAAATAACAAGTTTGCATAAAAAAATAACAAATATGATTAAAAAAATAACTTGATTAATCCCTGATTTTCATTCATATAGGTTCTAATTGCAATGATTTTTTTATCATTTAATTAATTAAGTTTCCGTAATTCCAGACAAGTATTTTGCTAATTTCATAGAGCTATAGATACGAATATTGTTTAACATGAATTGATTATAATTGTTTGAAAATCAATTGTATATTTAGCTGAATGGTGCTCTTGCAAACAATAAAAATGCATTTAGATTCAAAAGAAAGAGATTACAACTTTAATCGACACGGATGCTACTTACCATTTTTGAGACCAGCCTGCCTCTAACCAATCCGGTACTGAAATTTTTATTGATATTAATTATCATTCTTTTTGCCCCTATTCTTCTCAACAAGCTGAAAGTACCCCCGTTGTTAGGCCTTATCATTGCAGGAGCGGTCGTCGGCCCGCATGGTATCAATCTTATGGAACGCGATAGTGGTATTATCTTATCAGGTACCGCAGGGTTACTTTATATTATGTTCTTGGCTGGGCTTGAAATAGATTTGGCAGATTTTAAGCGCAATAGTAAAAAGAGTGTCGTTTTTGGACTCTACACGTTTTGCTTGCCGATGGTTCTTGGGGTACTCGCAGGTCTTTTCCTATTGAAGTTCTCTATGCCTACTTCTATTCTCTTGGCAAGTATGTTCGCATCGCATACGTTAATTGCCTATCCTTTAATAAGTAAAATGGGGGTGGCCAAAAACCGGGCCGTCAATATTACGGTAGGGGGTACCATGATTACAGATACACTCGCCTTATTGGTATTGGCAGTTATTGTCGGTATGACCACGGGAGAGGTCAATGCGCAGTTTTGGTTGAGGTTGGGCATTTCTATTTTGATATTTGGCTGTATCGTTATGCTTTTGTTTCCAATCGTGGGGCGGTGGTTCTTTAAAAGATTCGATGACCCTATATCCCAATATATTTTCGTTTTAATGATTGTATTTCTGGGAGCTGGTCTTGCCGAATTAGCGGGTATCGAATCAATTATCGGGGCTTTCTTGGCGGGCTTGGCCTTAAATAGGTTGATTCCGAGAACGTCTCCCTTAATGAACCGTGTTGAATTCGTGGGCAATGCCATTTTTATTCCCTTTTTTCTAATTGGGGTAGGAATGCTCATTGATTATAGGGTCTTTTTTAAAGATTTGGAAACCTTGAAAGTAGCGGCCATTATGATAGTCACGGCTACCTTGGCGAAATATCTGGCTGCTATGGCCACACAGAAAGCGTTTGGTTTTTCAGCCGATGAAAGAAGACTTATTTTCGGTTTAAGTAACGCCCAGGCAGCTGCTACATTGGCTGCGGTTTTGGTGGGCTATAACATTGTTATAGGTAAGTCCGATACGGGGGAGTCCATTAGGTTGTTAGACGAGAATGTGCTGAACGGTACCATACTTATGATTCTCTTCACTTGTACTGTAGCTTCATTCGTAGCGCAAAGGGGAGCCAAAAATGTATCTAAATCGGAAAACACGGGTATATCAGAAGACGAGGTAGAGAATCAAGAACGAATTCTTATACCTATAAGCAATATCAACACAACCGACGAATTGGTGAATTTGGGCGTGACCATCAAGTCACCTAAAAATAGAGAAGGCCTTTTTGCGCTTAGTATTGTTGATAATTCTTCGGTTGAGATTTCATCGGATAGTAATGCCAAAAAAATACTTCATAAAGCGTCGGTGACCGCGGCTTCGACCGATCACCAAATGCAAGAATTATTGCGTTATGACCTGAATATCGTTAACGGTATTACCAGCGTAGTAAGAGAGAATCGAATTACCGACCTTATTCTGGGTCTACACGTCAAAAAAGGACTATCAAAAAGTTTTTTGGGAAATCTTACCGAGGGTATTTTGACCAAATGTAATACCACCACTTTTATTTATAAAGCGGTTCAGCCTCTAAACACTGTTAAACGACATTTGGTCATTGTACCCGAAAAGGCAGAAAGTGAAATAGGTTTTCCGTTTTGGTTAATCAAGATTTGGAACCTTGCCCGAAATTCCGGAGCAAAACTGATTTTCTATGGGCATTCCGATACCTTAAAATTTATTAAGGAGGTTCATTCCGAACACCCGGTGGAATGTACGCTTAGAGAATTTAATAATTGGGAAGATTTCCCTAAGCTATCGAGCGACGTGCTAAGAGATGACAATTTGATTATTGTTACCAGTAGAAAAGAGAAGGTTTCATACCAGCCGAGTATGAATAAGATCCCGCAATACTTAAACAACAACTTTAAACAGACCAGCTTTATACTCATTTATCCAAAACAAGAAGGTGTGATGGATAATAGACCTTTAGATTTCAAGAACCCCACATTTATAGAGCCGTTAGAACGTATAGAGGAGATAAGAAAAACGGTAGCGAAAATTTTCAAATCGAAATGAAATAGTAGGCCGGAAGAGTGCTATTTTGCTAGCATAATAAAGAAAAAGGGAAGCCCCACGCTTCCCTTTTCATTAATTTAAATTGTTCCCCACAAACAATTTACCTACTTATGATGTTTCAAAGATGCCCCATATTTTAACGATTGATGTGCCCTATATCATGACTTTTTAACACAATAGAAAGGCTTGTAATTCTCTTGATGGTATTTTCTACTATATATGTCACTAGGTGAAGGCTTTAAGAATCTTTAAATGTCCATTCTATGAAAGCAACAAAGACCCTATTTGATATAAGCTTCTTTCAAGTGTTTTAGATAAATTAGTGGTATGTATGCGAATTTAGAAACCGAACGCCTATACATCAGGCCTATCGAATTAAAAGACTCCTCTTTTTTAAAGACCTTGGTCAACTCAAAAGGGTGGTTACAGTTTATAGGAGATAGACAGGTCTCTAATGAGAAAGATGCCGAACAATACATTCGTAACATACGTGAAAAAGCCAACTGTTACTACCATGTTTTTGCTCTGAAGGACGACAACATATCTATTGGCGTAGTTACATTTTTAAAACGGGAGAACCATGAGTTTCCAGATATTGGGTTTGCCATTCTTCCGGAATTTAAGGGTAAGGGTTATGCTCTTGAGGCCAGTCGCTCTTATTTGCTCAAAATGAAGGAAGCATTTATAGGGGAAAACATCATAGCCATAACTCTCTCCCACAACATCAAATCGATCAATTTGTTGAAGAAGCTTGGCTTGAAGCACCAATACGATTACAAAGAAAAGGAAGAGAAGCTGTCGCTATTCAGTTTAAAGGATATGGACAGGAGGGATGGGTAAGATTTTTATAAGCAACAGCCAATATATTTGATTTATGAATGGGAAATTCATTCCATTGAACATAAAACTCGAATGAAACTATGGAATTATATAGAAATGATTTTTTGATTTCTACGGATAGGGAAAAGCTCAATATACCTTTTATACACGAATTTTTAAGTAAGGAAGCAGACTGGAGTAGGGGCATTCCCTTGGATAGAGTTCAAAAATCAATAGAGAACTCTTTGAATTTCGGGTTGTACCATCAAGAACAACAAATAGGATTTGCCCGAATTATATCTGATTTTTCTACGATAGCTTATCTGGGTGATGTTTTTATTTTAAAGGAGTATAGAGGTTCGGGTCTTAGTAAGTGGCTAATGGAAAGCATCATGGCCCATGAAGAGTTACAAGGTCTCAGAAGATGGATTCTTTTGACCGATACCGCCGAATGGCTCTATAAAAAATATGGCTTTCAAAAAGTACCTAAGCCAGAATTGTATATGGAAAAGCACAATCCGCAAGTTTATAGTAAAACCTAGTTAGTTCATCAAGATGTGTGAAGGAAATGTCCATTAGTATTGCTTGGATGGGCGGCTGGTATTGACGCTTAACAAGGCTCTTTTCTTTCATCAAAATATTTTCATTTTAGCATACGGACATATTCGAATTTAAAATACATTTGTTTATCCTATAAAATCTATAGGATAAATAGATTAAATTATTTAATATATGTTCGTAAATACAATTCTCAGGGTTTTTCTAGTGTCACTAAGTAGTTTAAGTGTGTTGGCCCAATCATCGGTTACCGGTCATGTTTTAGATGCCGAAACCAAAGAGCCTTTAATGGGCGTTAGCGTCATGATCAAAAATACCGACCAAGGCACCACTACTGACTTTGATGGTGATTTTATATTTAGTGATGTTGAGAGCTATCCGCTTACTTTGATTATTAGCTATATCGGTTTTGCATCTCAAGAAGTTAATGTTTTAAAGAACGGTTCACCCATAATTCATTTGGTTCCGACGGCCGTTTCACTTAATGAAATTACCGTTACGGCCCGCCGCAGAAGTGAAGAGGTGCAAGACATTCCTATTTCCGTGGCTGTAATAGGGGCAAAAGAGCTGGATAATTCAGCTTCTTTCAATGTCAATCACGTTAAAGAGTTGGTACCTTCTGTACAGCTCTATTCTTCGAATCCAAGAAATACCACTCTGAACATAAGGGGCATCGGCACCACTTTTGGCCTTACCAATGATGGTATTGATCCTGGAGTTGGGTTTTATGTCGATGGTGTTTATTATGCTAGACCGGCGGCCACTACCCTCGATTTTATTGATGTACAACAAATAGAGGTAATAAGGGGTATGCAAGGCACTCTGTTCGGGAAGAATACTACTGCCGGCACCTTTAATATCACTAGCCGTAAACCGAGCTTTCAAAATACTGCCATTCTAGAGCAATCTTTTGGTAACTATGGTTTTATTCAGACCAAAGGCTCTTTTTCTGGTCCGTTGATAAAAGATGTTCTTGCCGCAAGATTGTCATTTACTTCAACGGATCGAGATGGTACCCTTTACAACGTAGTATCGGCAGAAGATGTGAACACACTTGACAACAAAGGCTTTAGGGGGCAATTACTTTACTTACCAACGGACAATATCTCGTTGACATTGGCAGCTGATTATTCTTGGCAGAGACCTAATGGTTATGCACAGGTTTACGTGGGTTCGGTACGAACACAGCGCGATGATTTTAGGCAATTTGAGAACATTGCAGGCGATTTGAACTATAGCTTGCCCAGCACAAAGCCCTTTGACCGCCTTATAGATACGAATACCCCTTGGGTTTCAAATCAAGATATGGGTGGAATTTCCCTAAAGGGGGAAATGAAAGTAGGGGAGGGCACGCTGACGTCTACCTCGGCATGGCGCTCTTGGAAGTGGGATCCTTCAAGCGACCGTGACTTTACAGGGCTAGACGATATCAATAAGTCGCAGGCCCCATCCATTCACCACCAATGGAGCCAAGAAGTACGATATTCAGGCAAAATCAGCAAAAAGTTAAATGGAACCATCGGTATTTTTACCTTTTATCAAAAACTGGATCCCGATAAGGCGCACATTCAAGTAGCGGGAAAAGATACTTGGCGGTTCGTTCAAAATACCCAAGACACTCTTTGGCGGACACCCAACTTATTAGAAGGGCTTACACAAGATGACCGCCCTCGTTTTAACAATTTCAGCGGCGCGCTTTTTGGGCAAATCGATTATCACATTACTGATAAGTTCATCGTCACACCCGGTATCCGATTAAACTATGACCAGAAAGAAGTACATTTCGTGCGTACCGTGTACGGTGGTCTCGATACCGACAACCCTGACCTGCTTGCCCTAAAGAACCGGGTATTCTCACCACTTACTTTTCAGGCGAATGTTGACGACTGGAATTTATCGGGTCAACTTGATTTGCGTTATGTATTTCATGAAAATCTAATGGCCTATACCAAATATTCATACGGGTTTAAACCTGTTGGTCTTAATTTAGGTGGTATCCCCACAGAAAACGGTGAGCCTGTTTTGAGTTTGGCAGTGGTCGAACCTGAAAGGGTCAGCCATTTTGAGGCGGGACTCAAAACGCGCCCCGTACCGAATGGAACGCTTAACTTTACTGCTTTCAATACCGATATTTTTGATTATCAAACTACAGTACGCTCGGCTGAAATAGGTGTTATACGCGGTTATTTGGCCAATGCCGAACAGGTGAGAACCAGAGGGCTCGAACTGGAAACCAACTACGCATTGCCCTATCTTACTTTTTTTACATCCGTTAGTTATACCGAAGGAAATTATATAAAGTTCGACAACGCACCGGTTCCGTTGGAAGAAACCGGTATCGGCGGAAACGAATTGAAGGATATCTCGGGAGAGGTCTTACCAGGCATCTCAAAATGGTCATTTTCTTCGGGCGTGGAAGGGTCGGCCCAAGCAAAAATATGGCGAAAGCAGGGGGAGTTCTTTTTAGGTACAGATGTTTTTTATCGTTCCGGTTTTTCTTCGAATCCGACGCCATCCAAATATCTGAATATCGATGGTTACTCACTCGTAAATGGTCGCTTGGGGTTTAGAACTACAAAAGGAGTTACGGTTTATGTTTGGAGCAGAAATCTATTGAATACCAATTACTTTGAACAATTATTGGTTGCCGGTGGTAATACAGGTCAGTACGGTGGGGTTCTCGGCGACCCTAGAACTTTTGGGCTAACGATTAGATACAATTATTTCTAGGTAAAAAATGAATTTATAATGGGGATACTTTCATGAGATGGATATAGGACAAAAAAATCCCCATTGTAAATGGGATTGGGGGAACTCTAAATTCAAATTAATTGAAAGGCATCATAACCTTATGATTGAAATCTTATTAGGCCACCTTTTGGTCGTATGCGTAGATAACGGTTTTTTGTGGTTGAACTTGTGGCTGACGCTTATATTTCAAAGCAATTTTTTTGTAACCAAAATAAATTCTGACCAATTGAAATATTATGGTGGCCGAATCTTTCAATGAAAGTTTAGAACCGTCTACATGAATCCATCTGTTAATCGGTGATTCACAAATAAGTTCGGCTGCTTTTCGTCTGCCAAAATGAAGCGAAACCCTTCTGAATATTTCCACATCAAAAAGCCATTTGGTCAAAAAGGTTCTTTTGAAAACGACCTTGGCCAGTTCAACATCCATAATTTTAGCTCCGCACTGGGTATCGTTAAACGGCATTTTTAAAATAAACCGGATCAATAGATTAATCAGCTTGCTGATCAGGGCACGAGTAGAATTCTTTGAAATATCGGCACCCATGCGTAACATGCGTGAACCTCCAACAATCCTGTGTTTTGAATGTTTCAGAACTTGCAGCAAATTTTTAAAGTCACTTAAATCGGTAGATAGGTCTGCATCTAAATAACCGATATATTCCATATCTGAATTTTCTGAAAGAAACAGAGCTCCTTTACGAACGGCTTCTGCCTTTCCTACGTTCTTTTGACAATGGTAAACGCTTACGCTATAGGGAAACTCTTTTTTAAGCGACAAGAGCACTTCGTTCGTTTGATCGGTGCTTCCATCATTCACAAAGCAAAAGTGAAAGCCCAAGTTTTCATGTAGAAACTTTCTAAAAGATGCCACAGGCAATCTTTTTTCTTCATTATAACAGGGTATGACCACGCCTACCACATGTTCTTGAATGTACTGATCCGCGGGTAGCACGTCATGTGATTGTATAGTTTTTGGGTTTTTAAGAAGCGCTTTGACCCGCGCCGATAATTCCTTTAGGCTTACCGGTTTTTTAATAAAGTCATTCGCACCTCGGTTAAACGCATCTAACACGGTTTCTTGATCGTCTTGACCAGATAGAATGGCAATTGGCACATTGGATTTTAAGTCTTGACGAATGTACTCGACGACCAATAGACCCGATACACTAGGTACATTAATGTCGACCATAACAAGGTCTGGTTGAAATTCTTTGATCATACTTATGCCCATATGTCCACATGTAGCGGTCTGCACTTCATACCCCAGTTGCGTGAGGCACTTCTTCAAGTACAAGAGAACAATTTTCTGATCGTCAATGGCTAGAACTTTCATAGGTTAAGTTTTTTGAGTTTGGGACTCTTTACATTGGTTTGATAACACAATATTAACTTATTAATCTTACTATTATTTCCGATAATTCTTACAATTAGATGAAATAATGTGATATTTCAAAGGGATAAACCAAGGTTAGTTGGTCGATAGTTTTGATACGTATATCGGGTATTTTAGGAAGGTCTGTAAAGTACTATAACGTTTGAAGATTAAGCGTCCGATAACTCATTTACATCGCCGAAAGGGTATTGAAGCATGTCTTAATAATGGGTGAATTCGCCCATTATAGACGGTAATGCATTTCATCGAAAAGTTTTCAAACTAGTAAGAAAAGGATTACTTTTGTAGTCCCAAAACCCAAACCGATGAGAAACCTACCCTTCAAGTATAGCGTTTCAATACTTTGTATTGCCTATACCTTTTATTCCTGTTCTACAGATTTAGATGAATTTTCACCTGTTGTCGAAGAAGACAATATAAAAGAGTCTGTATCCGATTCCGTGCTTTTGAACATTTTGGAAGAGGAAGCCGAGCTTATCAAACAAGTCAGCACCGGTAAAATTGTTGACGTATCCGGTATGGAGGTCGTCAAAGAAAACCCGAAGAAAGTGTTCGCCCACTATATGCCATGGTTTCAAAGTTTAGACTATGATGGCTGGTGGGGCAACCATTGGACGATGGCCAATCAAGATCCTAATAATATCGATGCTGATGGAAGACGCGATATAGCCTCTTTTTTCTATCCTGAAATTGGCCCGTATTCATCAATAGATCCCGATTTACAGGAATACCATTTTTTAATGATGAAACTGTCCGGTATCGATGGCGTCATCTTTGATTGGTACGGAAGCCGAGATATCTATGATTATGGGGTCATGAAAGAGGCCACCGAAACCTTTATGTGGCGTTTAGAAGATCTAGGACTTGATTTTTCGATCATGTACGAAGACAGAACGGCATCACAGGCGGTCGATTTTGGCTTGGCACCCGATATCATCACCGCTGCCAAAGAAGACTTTGCCTATGTTCGTGATACGTATATGACGAGCCCAAGATATATGAGGTGGGATGGAAAACCTTTAATGTTCGTATTCGGGCCGCATTATATTCAGAACACTTCACAGTGGGATGATATCTTTACCGTCTTTCCGCAAGAAGACAAACCAAATTATATTTCTTTATGGGCTACTTCCGATAGATGGGTGGGCGATAGTGCTACGGGCGAATTTGCCTGGATCGACCAGACACACCTAGAGGCACATGGCCATTACTACTGGCACATGAACCAAACCAATAAATTGACCGTGGGAAGCGTGTACCCCGGTTTTGATAGTTTTAATGAATTAGGAGGTTGGGGGCAAAGCCACGATTGGTCGATAGATTGGAATGGGGGCGACACCTTTGTTGAAACCTTGAATTATACACATCATCAAACTTCTGATTTTATTCAGCTCACCACTTGGAACGATTTTGGGGAAGGAACCATGATCGAACCTACGGAAGAGTTCGGTTTTATGTATCTGCAATTGTTACAAGAATATACAGGAGTTACCTATACCCCCCAAGATTTACAAGTAGCTCAAGACCTCTATTTTTTAAGAAAGGAATTTTCTACTGGAAATGGTACGGCAAAATCAGTTACAGCTAAAGACAAGAAAAAAAGCTTGCCCCAACTTTATCTTGATCGGGCGTATCAGCACATTAAACGGGGTAATATGAAGCGGGCCCGTTACATTCTTTGGGCGGTCGATCGCTTCTTTTAATCTCGTTATGAAATAAATATTCAAACAAAACCCAAGAGATGCGTTTCTTGGGTTTTTTGCTTTTGTACAGTTTTAGTCCATTGGTTTTCCGCCAATCTCCCCTTGAAATATTTTAACTAACTTAATTCGCTGGTATAAGGTTGTATATCAAGAATATTAACCATCTGATATCCCATCAATCAAAGAATTATGAAGTTAAAAGTGCTATTTGTTTTTTTATTCGCCTTTACCCTGTGCGTAAAGGCACAAACCTCCTCTTCTGCGAGGGACAGTATCGCAGCCATTACCCAAAAAGATTTTCTCAATATGAAGCAGCAATTGGGCATTACAATTGACAACAGGCCTGGGCCTTCAGGAGACCCGACAGCCTCGAATGCTGCCAATAGCGATGAGGATAAAGTCGTACCGTATACGCTTCCAGACCCGCTCATTGCGAATAATGGTAAAGCCATCACCGGTCAAGGTGATTGGCAAAATGTTCGGCGGCCTCAACTGGTAAAACTATTTGAAGATGAAATGTACGGGCATTTGCCAAAAGACCTTCCCAATGTTGAATGGGCAGTCAAGCACGAGAAAGATACCACTGCGGGGCCCTATCCCGTAACGGAAATTCTTTTAAAAGGTACTGTTGACAATTCACGTTATCCACAAATACAAGTAGAGATAGAACTATTGATTGGCTTGCCAAAAGGAACATCTGAGGCTATACCATTGGTAACTCGTTTTGGTTCTATTACGTGGCCTTTCGGCCCACCTCCAGAGGAACCCAAAAGCTATTTCATTTCAGCTTATGAACCCCTTTGGAAACAACAATTGATTTCTAAAAAATGGGGTTATGCCATTTTGGTACCCTCAAGCATTCAAGATGACAACGGTGCAGGCCTTACCTCGGGAATCATTGGTTTGGTCAATAAGGGGCAATATAGAAAACCGGGGCAATGGGGAGCTCTTCGGGCATGGGCATGGGGTGCGGGCCAAGCGATGGACTATTTTAGCACCAACCCTTTAATCGATGAATCTCGTATCGGTATAGAAGGTACTTCCAGATACGGCAAGGCGGCCTTGGTAACCATGGCTTTTGACGAACGCTTTTCTTTGGGCTTTATCGGCTCTTCGGGTGCAGGAGGTGCTTCTTTGCTCAGAAGAAATTTTGGCGAAATGGTCGAAAACTTGGCGTCGTCAGGTGAATACCATTGGTTCTGTGGTAATTTTATCAAGTATGCCAGTGTGCTCACGGTAGAAGAGTTACCGGTCGACGCCCATGAACTGGTGGCCCTTTGTGCCCCCAGACCCGTATTTATCAGTGTTGGTTCGCCTTTGATTGAAGGAAATTGGGTAGACGGCAAAGGAATGTTCTTGGCAGGAGTTCATGCCTCACCCGTTTACAAATTGTTGGGTAAAAAGGGATTGAATACGAACGATTTTCCTCCTATGGGGGAAGCTCTGACCTCGGGTGAGATCGCTTTTCGACAACATGCAGGCGGGCATAGCACGGGGCCTAATTGGAGTACGTGGCTAGCTTGGGCAGATAGGTATTGGTCGCGGTAATTTTAGATTGAGTGTTCCTATTTTTGAAACCAACTCAATAACAAAAAGGAGCGCTGAGCTTAGGTTAGACAAATGGAGAAGGTACAATGGTGCTAATTGTACAACTTTCGGTTCTTTTTTCGTCTTTTTTTCTGCCAAACGATAAACCCTGTAACTGATAAAAGAGGCCCCGACAAACCTATCAAACAATAGAGTATTTTAATAGGTAGGCCACCAAACTGACCAAAGTGCAGTGGCGAAATCATACTGTCCAACTGAGTGAGTAATCCTGCCTCAGATACCTTCGTTACCGTGGTAACTTTTCCCGTTTCATTATCTACAAGAATCTTATTGAAATATTCACTCAGGTAAAACGGGTCATTTTTAAAAATTCCGTTCACGGTAATAGGAGCGGATTCATTTTTCGGTAATCGAATGTAGGTAGGATTAAAATCAGGATGGTCAATTTTTAATTGCGCCAAAGTTTGGTCTAGGGAAATATTAATTTTTGGTGGGGAAGGAGCCTTCGGTTCCTGTAATCCCGCTTTTGCCACTTTATAGGCCAAAAAAATGCCGGTAACGACTAGAATTAGGTTAAATAATAGGGCCCATACGCCTACATATCGGTGAATGCCCGAATTAAACTGCGCCCTTTTCTTTCTATTGAGTTTCACCTTAAATAGAAGTGTCTTTACGATAACTTTCCGGTAGAGCAGAATACCTGTGATGATAGAAAGAAGGTACATAATACCCATAATAAGTACCAGTATACGGCCAAAGGTACCGGCATGAAAAGAATAATGTAATTGCAGCAACCATTTCGTAAGGGTGGTATTCGCATCAATATTGGCTATTATCTGACCTGTGGAAGGATGAACGAATACGAATCGACGGGCATCGGGCAGTCTCAGATTAAAAAGGATGCTCTCCCCAGTCGTAAAATGGATGATTCGAGCTTCCCATCCAGGAAAGTGACTTTGAACGGTTTTGATGGCTTCATCCATAGTCAGATTACCCTCGGTAGAAACGACCTGATATTTCTCAAATATGGCTTCATCGATATCTTCGCTAAAAGCCAGAATAGCTCCTGTCAAACCTATGATCAGAAGAAATAAACCTGACACTAACCCTAGATAGGAATGATATTTTAGAAGTATCCTATTGTTCAAACTTGGTCGTTATGGGTGTCAATTCTTTTATTAGGAAGGCATCCAAAAAAAATAGTGTTAGGATGCCTTCTCAAAGATATGTCTATAATTGAACAGTCATTGAAAGATTAAAGCGTGCACCGTTCGCTTTTATATAATCATTGTCTCTAGCTGCCCATTGCGACAATAAATTGTAGTAGTCATTGTTCAAAAGATTTTCAATACCTAGTCCTATTTTTGTGGATGGAGAAATTTGGTAACTAGAGGTGAGGTTCACCAAACCAAAGGCACTTACAGGTCCTTGGCCGTATGAATAATCTCCCGAGTCGTTGGCTTCAAAGTGGTCTCTCTTACCCGAATAGATGTAAGATACTCTGGCATTCAATTTTTTGTTGTAATTGTAGGATAGATAGGTAACCGTTTTTAATGGTGGAATGCGGTCACTGTTCATATAGGTATCAAAGTTACCATTGTCTTCTTCATCTAATTTACCTTCGGTATACGATACAGAACCCCCAAAAGTAAGGTCATCGGTCAACGGGGTGTCCAAAGCAAGCTCGAACCCGTATACGCGTTCGGGTTGACGCGCAATTTCGAATACGCCGCTTTCTAACTCTCGATAGGTCGCGCCGAATTTAGAGGTGCTTATAAAGTATGCTCCGCTGAAATGTGTTTTGCCCAAACGGCTGTTGAAACCGGCTTCATAATTGTTGGCGATAACGGCGTCGGAATTAATTTGCGCTACGGTATTCTCGGTGGCCGAACGAAGGGTTCTGCCTAAATCGGCAATAGAGAAACTTTGTGAAAAGCTGACAAATGGTTTAAAAACAGGCCATTTGTTGTATCGTAGGCCGACATTGAAGGTAGTGGCGTTATATTCAAGATTGCCTCCTTCAACGGCTACACCACCGCTACTAGGCTCGGTTTCGCCCGTATTGTACCTCGTAAGGGTAGTGTAATTGGGTATATCGATCCCTATGTTCTCGAAACGAATACCCGCCTTCAAAACAAAATTTCGATACAGCGATTTTAATTGCAGGTACGGGGCCAAATTGGTCATATCGGTTTCCGGAACCCAGGGCCTACCATCCATCAATTCTTGGGCCGTTACGTCGTTAAGAATATCGACACCATATAATACGTTACCTGAGAGGTCGCCCATTTGATATGGGGTGTTGAAATTAAAACGAGCTCCCATTTTAGTAGAGATTATCGATGATTGTCCGCCTTCAAAGCCCAAATCCGGATCATAAAAACTTACGGTGTAACCATAGACCGTTCTAAAATCTTGGGCGTATAAATTCAATTTGAAGTCAGTTTCTCCAAAAATATTCAAGAAATTATAGGTCAATTGTGCATTGTGGTTGTAGCGGTTGCCTTGATCGACACTGAGGTCTTCACCTATAACACCAATAGAAGGAATTTCACCATACGTGCCTACTTCGGCTATATAGTCTGAATTCTGTTTACTACTGAAGTAATTGTACATTAATTCTATTTGATGGTCGTCTGCGATATCATAATTCAACTTGCCAAAAAGGCTGTATTGGCTCGTTTCACCTATACCGTAATACGGTGATACCACCTCACCATTTGCATCACGGAAAACACCGGTCTGGCGAAAGGTACCGCTAACTACATAGCCTAAATCATCGATGTTGCCCGAAAATGTCTGGCCTACATTGGCCCCGACCGTTTTATCGATATTCTTTAATGCTCCGGTGCTTCCCAAGAAGGTGGTGCTTTCAAAAGATTTGGCCGCTTTGGTTTTTTTGGTGATATAGTTAACAATACCTCCGTCGGCACCATTTCCATAAATGGCGGTGGCTCCTTTAATGACCTCTATACGCTCTATAGCACTAGGATCAATGGTGTTGATATCTCTATTTCCATTTCTTAACGGGGTCGATTGCGGTATACCATCGATCAAGACCAACATTTTACGACCCCTTAAGGTCTGTCCGGTGTTACTGGTTTGATTGGTACTTAGTGAAATACCGGGTACTTCTAGAAGTACATCGGCGACATTGGTACTGGTCTGCCCTAAATTTTCTATTTGTTGGGGGGAGATGACGGAAACAGATGAAGGTACTTCATCTAGCGTTTCACGAACCCTGTTCGATGTGATTACCACTTCATCCAACGATTGCGTCGAAGAGTTCATGGTTATATTCAGTTCTAGCCGTTCATTCGCAGTAATTGAAATCTGTTGGGTAACCGTTTCATAGCCAACACCTGAAAATTGAATAGTGTAAGAGCCTGCTTTTAGGCCTGAAAGATTGTAATTTCCGTTTTCATCGGCTACGGCTCCCTTAGAAGTTCCTTTTAAAGCAATGGTTGCATATACGACTGGTAGTTGGTTTTCATCGGTTATATTTCCATTAATGGAGGCTTCTTGCGCATAAACCGATAGCATCCCCATAATGAATAGTAGGGAGAATAAATGTTTCATCCTGTATTTATTTAGACTTAATATAAACAGGTGCAAAAGTACTCTAAAATGCAGCTTTCGCAAGACATTCTTCTTGTAAAAGCAAAACGATTTTAGAACCGTTTGGTTCTCAGTAATTCACGGATGAAAAAAAATAGAAAGAAGTTGACTATTATGTCAATCTTGGAAGAATTGATGGGTTTTTATTCAAAAAATCAGTGAGACTTTCGTGGAAAAAAATCGGCACATGGCTGACTTATGTTATCCCTTTTTTAACAGGATGTGGGTCGCTTTTTCACCTTCAATCTTTTCTATATTATTGAAACCCAGTCGGGCCATATCAATACCGGCGAATAAATGTTCCCCATCACCAAGAAAAACAGGGGATACCGATAAATGCAATTCATCAATAAAACCGGCTTCTAAACATTGTCTTATCATCGAGATACCGCCGCCTATGCGTATGTCTTTTCCGTTGGCCGCTTTTCGGGCTTTTTCGATGGCGGAAGATAGACCGTCGGTTATGAAATAAAAGGTAGTACCGCCCTTCATCTTTATAGGCTCTCTTTCGTAGTGGGAAAGTACAAAAACGGGCACGTGGTACGAAGGTTCATCACCCCACCAACCTTTCCATTTTTCATCGGGCCAATCACCGCGAATGGGGCCGAACATATTACGCCCCATGACCCAGGCCCCGATATTTTCCATTGATTTTTCGGCGAAATCATTATCAATTCCTTCAGTTCCTCCCGGCTTGCCCATCATTTTATGGAACATTTTGGTAGGGTGCATCCAGGTGTGCAGCTCATGGCCCCTAATGCCCAAAGGGTTTTCTTGACTTTGTTTCGGCCCTGCACCAAAACCGTCCAATGAAATGGAAAATGCCAATACCTTGATTTTGCCCATAAGAGAGATTTATTTTAATCTATCTAAAGATACAATGTAGCTACCATTAAAAATTAGCTTTTTGACAGTAACTGCCCATATCAAAGGTGTTCATATGGCATGTGTGGTTTTTGATTTCAGCTAATTACTAACGATATCCTCGTAATAATCGTTAAAGTCAATCTGTAGTAGCCTTTCAATGTTATCGTTATCCTCATCTAGGGTAAAGGTGCCAAAAGCAAGTTGTTTTTGATAATCAAAAATACTTTTGTTGAGAATTTTGGTAAACCTGCTTTCTAGCTTTTTTAGGTTAGGGCGTTGAAGGTCTTTGTTTATTTGTGTGCCATTGTAAGCGATAAAAAATACAAAATTGGTCGTAGGATGTTGCTGCCAGATTTTCTTCCAATCAGGACTCTTCTCCTCGATAAAATGTTGGTACGGATTCACCTGAAGACCGTGGTATATCATGTTGCCTAGACCCATTCCGCCAAAACGCATGGCATTGATTTCTATAGGAACCAAATCATCTGAAAAACGAAACTCTGAATGCAAGGTCACGTTTTTTAATTGAAGTTCTTCGTTCAGTCTATTAAAGAAAGTAATGGCTTTTTCAAATATTGTTTCAAACACCGATTTACTGGTATAGTAAATCATATGTAGGTATTCAGTATGCTTGGGTATGGGGTGAAAATAGATATTTACGATATGGGGCCTGCCCTTGGAGTCGTAGAACATATCTACCGCATATTCGTCACCTTCAATATAATCTTCTACCATAAATTCACTTTGGGAAAGTACACTGTTGGAAAGTACGGCCGAATTTTTCTCGATTTCTGACTTTATCTCTTTCGATACCTTGCCGAGGTCGCTATGTTCGTCGATGGTTTTAACGGCCGTTCCGAAACACCCTTTGATAGGCTTAATAATCTTCTTTGAGGGTATTTTTAAGGTTTCGATATCATCAAAGGAAACTGGATAGTATTCAAAAGCAGGGTACATTTCTTTTAGCAAACTGCGAAACAGTTGCTTTTCTTTCATCGCCATGATTCCTTCTTTTTTAATCGGATCTTTTAGGGTTTTCAAGACCGTTTCTAAAGATGCTTCAGAGGTAATGCATACTTTTTCGGAACCATTAAAGTATTTCTGCAGTTTTAGGAATTCGTCTTCGTCTATGAGATTCATTCCCTCGGTGTTGGGAAGCGTTTCAATAGTGCCCGATTCTGCACTTTTCGGATAGACCAAATAAAGCTTTTTGTTCATTCTTCAAAATGGATTTTGGTTGGTTTTGACTATAACCATTATAGTTTGAAGGTGTATAAATGAATTAGAGATTAGGCAAAGAAGAGTTGTCAGGCACTAATTTAAAAATTTCATTGCTTTTAATCGTACTACCAAAGGGCAATCATCGGCACATTGATTGTCAGTACAACTACACAGCGAAATCGTACCCCTATTATCGGTTTTAAATCGGCGGTGGAATCCTTTCTATGAGCCTACCGTTGGCATTGAACTTTAATAATAGAAATTCCGTAGGCGGTTTATAGGGCCATGCCACTCAGATTTACCATATTTGAAACCCGTAGGAAAAAATGAAAATGAAGTTGAAGAAGATGAGCGGGCACGGGAGCGTTTGCATTTTTGCGAACGTTCTGCTCGCGTTAACGAAGGTACATTTATACCAACGGTCTCGGCAATGAACAGTTGCGTGGGTTAGCACGGACTTTTGCAAGTACACAGCGAGCTGAAAATTCCGCAGGAATTATTGTAAGTAAGCCTTTTCTAGCAATGAATTATACACATTGTTGTAGCACGTTTTTTGTCCGAATTCAGTTCGTAAATAGCTGACATTCTTTCAGTTGTTATTTTTTAACGGATAAAAACACTAATAACCATGTAAATTTACTGACAAAAAGGAATTGGTATTATTTTTGATATAAGGAAAGACATTATTGGGCTGGGAACACAGCTGATGGTCACGTTTTATTATCAATGCACTTCGGTGTATCACGCGCAGGAATTGGCTGACGTGTGAAGACGCATTCCAGAAAACCAAATGCAGGCGCAATCTGTAACAAGAAAGCGTAAGCCCTGTACAAGGTCAAGGGATGACTTGAGTTCTATTTGAGATGTTTGTAACATAGTTATAAGTATTAAAGATACGAATTTAATTCTAACGATGAGTGGCGCTACCTAGGTTTAAACGCTGTAAAGTAGCATAAGGATTGTACCATCATAAAGCAGGCCACGACCAGCCCTTTTTTTATTTTATGATTCCAGATTGGCTAAAATTTAAAAAGTATCCACACATAGGTAAACCACTAACCAAAAAAAAGGATAAAGGTTGGGTAATAGAATATGTCACAAATCCTGATAAAATCGCCAATCATAAATTCACACCTTTACTTCATAAGAAAATTTATCAGCGTAAGTATAGACCAAACAAGGAAGCTCCAAAAAATAAGTTCAAGAAAAGACAAAGGTCAGTACAAAAACCAAAAGAACGTCCAATATTTTACGCCTCACATCTTGATTCTATTGTTTATAGTTATTACAGTCATAATTTAACTGAAGCTTATGAGAATTATCTTGAAAATGAAGACTATGGCGTTAGCGCAGTAGCTTATCGAAAAATTCCTATTGTTGAAGGCAAGAAAGGTAATAAAAGTAACATCGAGTTCGCTTTTGAAACATTTAAGTTTATTGAAGAAAACAAGCATCGTAAGTTGTCGATGATAGTAGCTGATGTTACATCATTTTTTGACAATCTTGACCATAGAATTTTGCATAAACAATGGAAACGTGTTTTAAAATCTAATAGCTTGCCTGAAGACCATTATAATGTATATAAAAGCTTAATTTCAAAGAGGTATGTTAATGAATTAGATTTATTTAGTAAGTTCCAAAATAGACTTATAGTCGAACGTGGAATCGAAAATGATGATAAGAAAACGAAATTACGTTACAAAAGGGTCAAGCATATTTGGAATTTAAAAAGAGAAAGAGTTGTTACATATTGCTCAAAAGAAGATTTTTTCAGAGAAGCAACGAATTTGATAAGAGTTGAAAAAAGTTGTAGTCATCAACATAAAAGATGTCGAGAAAATTGTGATTTGAAAGGAATTCCTCAAGGAACTCCAATGAGTGCAACTCTTGCAAATATTTATATGCTTGATTTTGATGAGTTGGTATTTAACGAGACCCAACAAAAAAATGCTTACTACCAAAGATATAGCGATGATTTAATTATAGTTTGTGACCAAAAAAATGAAGATTATTTTAACAATTTAATTCGCAAATCCATTGAGGATTTAGCAAAGCTTGACATACAACCTGAAAAAACAAATATTTATCGATATGAAAATATTAAAGGCGAATTTGTCGGTGGAATTGTAAACGAAAAGAATGTAGTTGTTCCAAATAAACAACTTGAATATTTAGGTTTTCAATATGATGGCAAAAAAGTTAGAGTAAAAACTGTTGGCTTTTCAAAATTCTACAGAAGTATGAAAAGAGCTTTTCGAAGAGGTGTTCATTTCGCTACAAAACCAGAGAATAAAAGTCATAATCTTTTTGAGGAAAGACTTTATAAAAGGTTTAGTTATAAAGGTGCAAAAAGAAGATTGATATATAAACCAGACCCAAAATCAGAAACTGGATATTCAAAATCTAAAGAACAATATTGGGGTAACTACATAAGCTATTTAGAAAAAGCTAATCGTGTTATGAAACCTATCAATGGTGATGATACAATCAAAAATCAATATTCAAAATTTTGGCCAATGTTTGAAAAGGAAATGAAAAAGGCATATAAACAAATTGGCGAAAAAGTATCCAAAATGTAAATCTCAATCTTTATTGTTCGTAGTTTCTTGAAATGTGCTACAACGCCCATGATTAAAGCGAGCGGCGCTAAAACACGGTTTTATTTCGCCGCGGGAGCATTGAGTCGTTTGTTTTGACCTTTGTTGGCAGAAGTTCCGCGAGCGTGCCCCGTTTGTGCTCGTATGGGCTATGGACCTAAGATAGTGAAAAAGAGCAAGGGAGAAACGCAAAAGGCGTATGCATGGGCGTTGGCAGGGATGAGCGGGCACGGGAGCGTTTGCATTCTTACGAACGTGCTGCTCGCTTAATCGAGGGTATGTTGATACCAATGGTTTGACTATGATTCCTTTGCGATGAAAATCAATAGGATTTTCGGAGTAGGAATTGAGCCAAATTAAATATACTGTTTCTTGGTTTAGCCTTTAGCGAGCAATGGATTTGAGCCGTTGTTAGCTTTAGTACTTTTTTCTTTCATCTTCTCTTTCCCAAATCCAATATTCAACTGTGTAATTCCAATGAGTATCATTTTTAAATATTCTATTATCGATTTGGGTCAGAGTATTTTTTAATTTTATTAAATCCTCGTCTGAAAATTCGGTTGGATAGTAAGACTCTGGTTTTATTTTTTTCAGATTATCTTGAAATTCAATTATTTCAATTGCGCAACGAGCGAACTTCTCAATATCGGCGTTTATGTATATTTCCTTAAATCCGTCGTCGTGATTTAGATACACAATTTCTCCATTCTCAGTGTTAATCACAACTGGGTCGCCAGAACCATTAAATCCGATATTTACGAACTTGTCAAATTCTGCATCTCCAATTTCCCAAGTTTCGTTTACAGTTTCCAAATCCTCCGTCAGATAATCGAAACTTAATTCTAGGACACCATTGGGCAATCCAATATCAAATAAAAATTCGGTTGATTTTGAGTCTAATTTAAATTTGTCTCTAGAACTAGAAAGAGCTGTAAGTAATTCTAGCTTATTCCATTTATTTAAAAAACTCACATCTGGCATTATATTAAAGCTATCTGTTTAACCATAAGCAGTTGGGTCCCGCAGGGCACTATTGCTTATAGGTTTTGTTGTGTGTTATTTTTTTATTTTATATTCAAATTCAAGAACTTTCAAATTCCACAAGGTTAAAGTTTGTAAGGCTGTAATTCTATCATTTTCACTACTTACGACCAATTTGTCTTTGAAGGATTTGATAAATTTACTCCATAATTGTCCTTTAGAATCCTTAAGCAAAAAGTAAAATCCACTATCTCCGATTCTTTGTCCAGAAGAATCTAAAATGAGTTCTCCATTTTTGCCTACACTAGGAGTTAAAATTACCGTAGCATTTCCATTTGGTAAAGGAAATATAGCTTTGATGCAAATCTGTGTATTCGGTAAAGAGCATGTCTCATAAACTCCTGAGTATACAATTTGACCTGTCGATTTAAATGTTCTTAACCAAATTGTCCTTTTAATTTCGTCTGATTCTGAATCGACTAATTTTATTATTTCATTGGTTAGTCCTGAGCCATCTTCTAAGTTTCTAATAGGGACATTAAGTTGCTCAATTCTCCTACTGAAAACACATTTTACTAGAGTTCCGAAAATTTTGAAAAATGGGTTCCATTTTGCCTTTAGGAGCAGATTATAGTTTGATGTGTTTTCATAGAAGTCAATTACGTTTGGAGACAGTTTTTTGAGTTCAGTTTCTGGCAGTCCGAGATTTAGAATTGAATCAAGTAGTCCTTGATTTTTTCTTTGTCTATCAATTACTAAACTCTCATCTTTAGCTAACTGCTCAACGAATTTTATCCCGATTCCTTTTGTTCCTCCAAATGGGCCTAAAAGCCATTGGTGTTTTTTATGGTCAATTCTTTGTCCAAACAGTATAACCCATTGTTGAGTAATCCAATCCTGAATGCTTTGATTTTTCCTAGCTATTCCCATCTCCACAAACAAGGTTTATTTTTTTGGAATAAAATTCGATTGACCTTTCCATTGTCCAAACTCCGCTAAAGGCTTAAATCGAAGTGTGGTAAACTCAAAATGAAAGTCTTTTCTTTCCCTTTCCTGCATTGCGCTAGAATGCCTTTTCGGTTTTTCCACTTTACTATGACCATGCACCATATCGGTCATTTCTTTTTCAGATTTCCAAATTGAAAAGGTCGAGACTGTGTTAGGGAACTTAACTGAGGCTAACGAGAGGGTTGTTCCTGGGTGGTCTCTAACAAGCTTCTCAACGGGTCTGCCCCAATGTATAAATCTAGGAACTGCCGAAGGTTTCATTCTTGCAATGGTAACGGCAACAACAGGAGAATTTGGACTTTCTAATTGGTCTTTATCAATTGGTATTTTAAATCCGCTAAACTTTCCCCATTCTCTGATAAAAGATAAACGCACATGCCAACCTCTTGCTAAAGTTTTTCCAAAACTGTCCTGTTCCAAATAGTTTTCAAGCGCATTTTCATTTTCCCATTGCATAAAAACAACTACTTGTCCTACCAAAACTCGTGAAGTCGAGAATATTGGAGACCCTAAGGTCATTGCGGTCATATACTCGGAATGGACAAGTCCTTTAGTGTCTTTGGAAATTGGACTTGAGAATATTCTCCTTACTGCTTCAAAAAATGGAAGTCTGATTAAATGATAAGAGAATATGCTCACTTTGTCTTTGATTGAAATGCTAGTTCTTTAAGTTTATTCAAATTACACACAACGCCCATGGTTAAAGCGAGCGGCGCTAAAACACGGTTTTATGACGCCGCGGGAGCTTTGAGCCGTTCGTTTTGACCTTTGTTGGCAGGAGTTCCGCGAGCGTGCCCTGTCTGCGCTCGTATGGGCTGTGGACCTAAGATAGTGAAAAAGTGCAAGGGAGAAACGCAAAAGGCGTATGCATGGGCGTTGGCAGGTATGAGAGGGCACGGGAGCGTTTGCATTCTTGCGAACGTGCTGCACGCGTTATCGAAGGTACATTTCTGCCAACGGTAAGGTTATGATTTCGTTGCGAGTAAAATCCGCAGGATTTTCCGAGTAGGAATCATAGGTTGTTAAAAGTTGGAAATTTTCAATTAACTAAAAACAAGCAATGGATTATAGCCAGTGTTGTAATGGGCTATTTTATTCCGTTAATATATTTTTTTAATTGTTCAAATAGTTTCTTTTCCTGCATTCTAAAAATAAACCAAAACCATAAAAGCGATACAGGAAGTAATAAATAAATCCAAATTGGAAAATTTTCGCCAGCCATATAGCCACAAAAGAAGATAAACACGAAAACGAATAGAGCAAAATATAATTCAATCCGCATTTTTGTTTTCAGTTCAATTCGAGTATTACCATTTACAGTTTCAATCAATTTTCCATAGCCCTTAATTCCATCAGTTGCTCCAGGAAATCCGTCAACTATTAAAGTTCCAAGTGAAAATTTTGACAGAAATTTAAAATTATTTTCGCCAATCCATTCCAACTCAAAATTACGCTCTCTTTTCAACCTTATCTTTTCTTTCAGTTCAGATATAGTTCCGTTGAATTCAATCGAGTCCTTTAATAGGATTTGGTTTATCAATTCCAGGTTGGTTTTAATGCATTACAACGCCCATGGTTAAAGCGCGCGGCGCTAAAACAAAGTTTTATGTCGCCGCGGGAACTTTGAGCCGTTCGTTTTGACCTTTGTTGGCAGGGAGTTCCGCGAGCGTGCCCTGTTTGTGCTCGTATGGGTTATGGACCTAAGATAGTGAAAAAGTGCAAGGGAGAAACGCAAAAGGCGTATGTATGGGCGTTGGCAGGGATGAGCGGGCACGGGAGCATTTGCAGTCTTGCGAACGTGCTGCACGCGTTACCGAAGGTACATTTCTGCCAACGTTCTAGTGTATGATTTCGTTAGGATAAAAGGGTCATGAATTTTCAGGTTTGTAAACAGTTTGTGGCTGCCGATATAGCCCAACGACCAATTCTCTGCAATGAGTTATGTCCATTGTTACCCATTGGCTTTTTTATTTAAAATTCTTGTCATTCCAAAAATTAGTATTACTCCAGTTATGATAAACGAAACTATTATCGAATATTTATTTATACCATCAAAGTTTTTTATAAATACAGGTGTTAGGAAATACGTTGTCAGATTATAACTTAAATGAGCTGAGATACTCAAGTAAATGTTATTTGTCTTGAGATAGATGTATGCGAATATTCCACCTGCAATAGAGGCGTTTAAAATTCCAGTATCTGAATAAATATGTACCAATCCAAAAATCAATGCGGAAATCCAAATCGCCTTTTTAAATCCTAACGAATTATTAATCTTCTGGGCTAAAATCCTACGAAAGAGAATTTCTTCAAAGATTGAAATTGAAATTACGATGATTAAAATTCGATTAAATTCAGCAGATTTTGTAAATCTTGACATTTCAATTCCAGCTAATTTAGTTGCAAGGACTGGAATAAAATTACCTAAACATAGAAGTCCTAAAGTTCCGGTTATTACTCCAAAAATGTGGTCTACCATGAATGATGAAGATTGTTTTTTAGGGAGCTTTCCTTTATTCGGTGCAACTAAGAGTAGTCCGGATACGAGCATTATTCCTAAATGACCTAAGTGAGCCAACAAAAAGTCTTTTATTTCAGATGTGAAATAGAAACCTAACAATAGGACTGAAGTAAAAAGAAATAAAATCAGGTAAAAGTTTTTTGTCATTCTTTTTATTGGAGGTCGATTTTTCAGCTTGCCACTAACGCCCATGGTTAAAGTGAGCGGCGCTAAAACATGGTTTTATGTCGCCGCGGGAGCTTTGAGCCATTCGTTTTGACCTTTGTTGATAGGAGTTCCGCGAGCGTGTCCTGTCTCTGCTCGTATGGGTTATGGACCTAAGATAGTGAAAAAGTGCAAGGGAGAAACGCAAAAGGCGTATGCATGGGCGTTGGCAGGGATGAGCGGGCACGGGAGCGTTTGCATTCTTGCGAACGTGCTGCTCGCGTTACCGAAGGTACATTTCTGCCAACGGTCTCGTATAACCGTCAGTTACGGGTTAAAGTACGCAAATTTTTCGGTTTAGCACAGACGTTAGCAATTCCGAGTGGATTCGGACGTAGTCGAATCCGCCGACCAAGCGCAGCGACCGATGAACTCCTTAAAAAATAAAAATTCGTGAATAAATTGCGGTTATACATTGTTATGTGCAGATTTTCTATCTCTATTGTAATAGTGGAACATTTTTATAAACTGATTCAGTCTTAGAACACTTTCAAAAATATTCAAACTTTTCAATAAAAATTCACTATAGCTAATTTGATATTCTTCATTAGGTCTTTTTGTAATTGGATAATAAGAAATGATTTGTGACTTGCTATCAAGTTTTGCTTTAAAGTGATTAATTCCATTTCTTAATTTTGAATCAAATCTATTCTCAAATATTTCTAATACTTCTCCAGTGGAATATTGGTTAAATATTTCCATTTTACTACCATTACTAAGATTTTCAAAATCATCTGGATTGTTTACATTTCTTGGTATTCCTGAGGGCATATTTGTTATATCTCCTCTCTCTACATAGTTCATAAATTTTATTGGAATTACGCTATATCTTCCTAAAAACTCAAAGCAATCTGTGTAAAATGATTTCAATTTGGTGAAATTAATTATAGAAATATTTTTTTCTTTAAAATCAATGTCTTGGAAAGTATATACGAAATTAAACCTCAAATCAATAAACTCATTAATTAGTGACGAGCATTCGTGATTGAAGTTTTGTAAAAAAGAATCATTAGTGTAATAATCTGCGACCTCATTTAATTGTAGATTTTTAAAGGCACTTTCTTTAAATAGTGTGTCAAATAAATATTGTATAAAATCTGAATGTTTATCGTAATCAATCCAAGGGAATAAAAAATGGTTTAAAATAAAGAAATATGCATTCACAAAACCCAAGTCAGTTTGGAAATCAAACTCCTTTCCTTGAAGTAAAACGCATTCTTTCTTTAATCGATTACTTATTGTTTCAATGTTTTTCTTATTAAAGATTTGGTATGCAGTAACTAAGTCTTTAAGTTCATTCCATTTATCATTATCATATAAAGTTCGAATATTATCTCTTTGCCCTGATTCAATAACATTTTTAGGGTCACGTACTGTAGCCATAAATTTATTATGAGGTTCTGTACCTGCTTTTTTAACAGGTAACTTGTCGGAATATTCTAAAAAGAAATCTCCTGATTCGAAATCTCCCTCAGCTTGTTCTCCACGTAAAACTTTGAAATCCAAAGATTCTAAAAAATTCTGATGAAATCCTTGAAAACTTGCATTAGGAACGTCCATTGTATAGCTCTGAAATTTCTCATAATCAATGTCCAATCTAGCTTCAAGAGCTGTTTGACAATCAGAATTAGGACAATTAAATTTTATATCTTGTTTTTCTCTTGATAGTAGATGTAATCTAAGATTAGTTACTTTTTTACAATTATGACATTTTAAATGATATCTAATCCACATAGTTTTTTTTCAATTTGCACATAACGCCCATGGTTAAAGCGAGCGGCGCTAAAACAAAGTTTTATGTCGCCGCGGGAGCTTTGAGCCGTTCGTTTTGACCTTTGTTGGCAGGAGTTCCGCGAGCGTGCCCTGTTCGCGCTCGTATGGGCTATGGACCTAAGATAGTGAAAAAGTGCAAGGGAGAAACGCAAAAGGCGTATGCATGGGCGTTGGCAGGGATGAGCGGGCACGGGAGCGTTTGCATTCTTGCGAACGTGCTGCACGCGTTACCGAAGGTACATTTCTGCCAACGGTTCGTGTATAATTAGTTGCATACATTTCCACCGGAAACTGTCCGCCTGAAGTAAATATAATTGATTGCAGGAATTTCCAGTTGGAAATTCCGCCCACAATTAATTATACACAATGTTAGCAAACGTATTTATTTTCCAATTTCTTCTCTATTCCTTATTATGTTGAAGCTGTCACAATTCTTCATTTTTTCTTTTAAGTCTTTTTTGTCGTGATACATTTTGAATTTATCGGGAACTAATTCATTAATCATTTCAAAAACAGGACTTAATTCCGGATGATAGTAGTTATTCAATTGAACGAATTTTATAACAGAATCCTTTTTAAGTCCGACCATTTTTACATCCCCATCCGAAACACAGTTGTTCATGTAAATATCATTTAGGCTGTCCAATTTTATAGATGAAATCCTTCTTATTTTTGATTTTGGCAAGTCAGAGGTCGAGAATAGAAGACTATCACTTTCCCCCTCCAATTCCCCTCTGAATGTAATTGTTAATTCCCTTTCTGTCAATTTGTAAGCCATTGAATAAGCACTTGCATAATTATAGTCGTTTACTGAAAATTCAAATGGCCTAATCGGTTCGCTTTTACAGGAAAATAAAAGGGATATTGAGAGCGAAATTAATATTCCGATTGATTTTGGCATATGTTTGCTAACGCCCATGGTTAAAGCGAGCGGCGCTAAAACAAAGTTTTATGTCGCCGCGGGAGCTTTGAGCCGTTCGTTTTGACCTTTGTTGGCAGGAGTTCCGCGAGCGTGCCCTGTTCGCGCTCGTATGGGCTGTGGACCTAAGATAGTGAAAAAGTGCAAGGGAGAAACGCAAAAGGCGTATGCATGGGCGTTGGCAGGGATGAGCGGGCACGGGAGCGTTTGCATTCTTGCGAACGTGCTGCACGCGTTACCGAAGGTACATTTCTGCCAACGTCTCGGTTATGAGTAGTTGCGTGGTTTAGCGATTAACTTTGCAAGTACGCACAAAACTGAAAATCCGCGAGGATTTTCGGAAGTAGCGAGAACAAGCAATTACTTATAGCCATTGTTGGCAACTGGCTTTTTTTATTAATAATCTTGTACTAAGACTTCAGTTGGAATGTGAAGAGTTGAATTTAATTTTCTTATCATTCCTAAAGTTAGTTTACGTTTTTTACTTAAAATTTCGCTTACTCTACTTTTAAATCCAACAACTTCGGCTAAATCCTTTTGTTTCATTCCCATTTGTTCCATTCGGAATTTGATTGCCTCAATTGGGTCAGGCATTCCAATTGGAGAGTTCTCATTTTCATATCTGTCAATTAAGATTGAAAGAATTTCTAATTCATCTCCCTCGTCAGTTCCTTTTTTTGCGTCAAAAATGTCCTCAAGTCTGTCGAGTGCCTTTTGATAGTCTTTTTCGTTTCTAATTGGTGTTATTTTCATAATCAGATATTATTTGCGTCTATTTTATCATATTCTGCGTGAGTTCCGATGAATCTTATCCAGCATATTTGAAATTCAAAGTTGAATTTTACAATTAATCGGTAGTTGTTGCCTTTAATATTGTAAACAATTCGATTGTCTTTTAAAATACTTGCACTCGGATAATCGTTTTTTAATTCATTTATATTTTTCCATTCGGATTTTTCAGTTTCTCTAAACCAAGACTTTAATTGTTCTTCACAGTCAGCGTGTTTCTCCCAAAAGTCTCGTAAAGTTCGTTTCGCTATTACTCTCACATTATACTTGTTTGTCGCAAATATAATAAAAAAGTTACCAAATTGGTAATAATGTTTGTTTTTTCAGCTTGTTGCCAACGTGCTGCACGCGTTACCGAAGGTACATTTCTGCCAACGTCTCGGCTATGAGTAGCTGCGTGGGTTAACACTTAACTTTGCAAGTACACACCAAACTGAAAATCCGCGAGGATTTTCAGGAGTAGGCGAGAACAAGCAATTACTTATAGCCATTGTTGTGTGTAGCCTTTTATTTAACTTTTTTAAATTCCACTTCAACATCTCCTTTACCCAATGCTTTCATAAGTCCATTTGGGTTTTGAATTTTTCCAATTTTCGAGTAGCGATAAGAAGTTTTAAAATCTTTGTAAAAGAGAACAATAGTATTTGATTGCCATAACATTAAATCTCCCGATTCAATCGAATTTACGTCTATGGTTTCTGTCGATAGGTTCTTTGAAATATTGAAATACTTTTCATTACTGTTCAGGTCTTTCATTTTTAAGGTTAACGGTAACATTTCTAAAAATTCTCTAGCAGGCTCATTGTTTGCTAAAGTTGTTTTATAGTTTGTGTCGCCAACTATTATTGAAATCTCTGTAGATTGGTTTGTGTTCATTTTTTCATCTTCAATAGTTGTTTTTTCCATATTTCCACTTTTTGAAGAAATATTAGTGCAACTTAAAATTGCTAGTATAATTATTAAAAGTCTCACGTCTAATCTATTTGCTTGATTACTTTCGCTGGTATGCCACCAACAATTGTGTTATTAGGCACGTCTTGATGAACAACCGCACCTGCAGCTACAACTGAATTTTCTCCAATTGTAACGCCTGGAAAAATTGTCGCATTTACTCCAATCCAAGCATTTTGTTTTATGTGAATATGTCCAACAGTTAATGTCTTTCTGTTAATTACTGAAATTGGATGACTCTCAGAAGTCAAATTTACTCTAGGGGCAATCATTACATTGTCATCTATGGTTATGCCACCCAAATCTAAAAAAGAACAAGCGTGGTTTATGAATATGTTTTTGCCAAGTTTTATATTCTTTCCGTAATTGGTGAAAAATGGTGTAAATACTGTCGTGCTTTCATCAATTCTTTGGTCAATAATTTGGCTCAATAATTTTCGGATTTCTTTATCATCCACCTCATTATTGAGCTTAACAAGCAGTTTTTTTGTTTCGTTAACAGCAGTTCCGATTTGAGAATAGTCTGGGTCATTGAATGGAACAGATTCACCACTTATTAATCTCTCGAATATATTTTTTTCTGAATTATTCATTCATTTACTCGGTTTGTTTTTCAAGGTTACACATAACGCCCATGGTTAAAGCGAGCGGCGCTAAAACAAAGTTTTATGTCGCCGCGGGAGCTTTGAGCCGTTCGTTTTGACCTTTGTTGGCAGGAGTTCCGCGAGCGTGCCCTGTCTGTGCTCCTATGGACTGTGGACCTAAGATAATGAAAAAGTGCAAGGGAGAAACGCAAAAGGCGTATGCATGGGCGTTGGCAGGGATGAGCGGGCACGGGAGCGTTTGCATTCTTGCGAACGTGCTGCACGCGTTACCGAAGGTACATTTCTGCCAACGGTCTCGGCTCGTATGTTTAGGGGCAAATAATCAATTATTGATAAATATAGTAGTTTCCCAATTATTAATAAGAGCTAGAATAGAAGGGACAGAGAGGTCTCGGCTAGATACATCCAATGATATCGTTTC
>NZ_JACYFK010000004.1 GCF_014855515.1 Euzebyella marina | reverse complement strand
TGCGGCCTATGAAACAAAAAAGCAGCAAAAGCATGAAGCCATTGCTGCACAGGATAACAATTTGATAAATCAACTCGTTTCCTAAAATTTTAAGGAAAAAACTTGTTTTTAGACACAGTACCTATGATTTCGTTGCGGACTTTTCCAACGGAAAATGACCGGGAGAAATCGTTCCCTGTTAAGGGTTGGTTGGTTTAAATTTAGCGAAAATGCAGCAATGAATTATAGCCGGTGTTAGCCTACGTTATTTATTTAATTTCCACAGTGCTTTTTCGTAAAGTCCAAGAATTCATCTTGAATGTCCGGATTGTTTATAATTGCTGGAGTTTCATAAATGACCTTGTTATTTCTTAAAATTTCATAAGACCCACTTTTATCAATATTGAACTTCACTACGTCACCACTCCGCACTTTGAACGGTTTTGATTGTGAGTCCGTGAAACTTATTTGTCCTATTGTTGATATATACCCAGTTGAATTTAGTTTGGCAACCACTTGATTTCTAAAAACAAGTTCTTTTTCTCCCTGAATGTTAAAATCCAGTTTTTCCAAACATAGAAAAGCAGCGCCCTTTCCAATCTCATTAATCGATATTACTCTTCCTTCGAAAAAATAATTTGTTTCCTCGAGAAGGTTTTGAAACTCCAACCGTGCCTTTTTTCCATTTTCCATTCGCGTTTTAATCGAGAAGAAAACAAAAACCGAGAATAACAGAAAAGCAGAGAAAATTAAAATAATTTGTTTCAAAACTTTTTTCATAATGTAGGCTAACGGTTCGGCTAAGCGTAGTGCGGAGGAAAGAAGACATTTCGTTTCCGTCTGAGCACGAAGCTGAAGCTTATTGTTTTGCTTTATTTTTTTGTTCCAAAGCTAAATCCGTAAGATTTAGCGACATCATAAATATACCCAGACCTTTCGGTTAAGCCCTTAACTCCGCATTACGTTTAGGTTTTGTTGTATGCAATTTTTTATTGATGTATTGGTTCATTTTCCATTACATGAAATGTCAGATCTGGCTTTTGTCCATCGTATAAAAACAAGTTTGTTGAATCTTTGATTCCACCAAATATTTTGTCCAATTCCACTCTGCCTAAAGAGTCAGCGGGTTTTTCATAACCATACGATAAGAAAATCCATTTATCTTTATCAAACTCCACTTTTTCTATTCGTTTTAAGTCCGAATTATTAACTTCAAAAATAACTTTGTGCTGACCTTTAATCAGCTTTTTATGTTCGATGTATTGTAAATCAGGTGCGATGTTTGTGTATTCGGCATCTTGGTCAAATATCGTATCATTATCTATTATTAGCCGGAGAGGGATTTCAGTTTGGTCCTTACTAGTATTAGAGATGTAAAAAATCCCATTAACTTTTGATTCGCACCCATAAAGTGAAATCAATAATATAATATTTAGTAGATTTTTCATGGCTCAAATTGCATACAACGGTTAGGCTAGGATTTCGTTGTGGACATTTCCGGCAGGAAACTGTTCGCCCGAAATCAAACCTTGGCTTGAAGTTAAGGATTTCCGTTTAGGAAATCCGCCCACAATGAATTATAGCCCGTGTTGTGTATAGTTTTTTAAGTCATACTTCGTTTTTCTCCTTTCCAGCAAACAATGACCAAAACACCAATTAGAAAAACCTGTATAGGCAAAGAAATATGCAAAATGTTCTGCCAAAGTTTAATTGTATTCTCGTCCAGAGAATTCGTTTCGTTAATCCAATTAATTTTGAGTGTTAAATAAGTCACCTGAACAATAAAAAACGAATTAAAGAATACCAAGATTTTATTAGAATTTCGGTTTTCTAATCTGTCCAAAATGATTTTGATAAGAAATACTATAAAAAATATCAGAGGCAGGTAGGTGAAAAAGATGTAGAAGTTTGGAGCATTTATAGAATTCCCGAGTATGAAAATTCGAGTTTTGTCCATCAGTCCACTATTTTCAAATCCAACCGTTAGAAAATAGCAAATCAAAAAAATCAGGAGAGATATTAACGTCCAGAACCAATTCCGTTTCCACATCTTATTTTCAAAATTATACACAACGGTTCGGCTAAGCGTAGTGCGGAGGCAAAGAAACTTTTCGTTTCCGTCTGCGCACGAAGCTAAAGCTTATTGTTTAGATTTATTTTTTCTTGTCCAAAGCTAAATCCATAAGATTTAGCGGCATTATAAATAAACACAGACCTTTCGATTTAGCCCTAAAGTCCGCATTACTTTTAGGTTTTGTTGTGATTAGTGTTTTCTCCGTCTGTAAATATGTCCTTGTATTTTTCCTCAATTATTTTATCAATATCGTTATTAGCAAAAGTGATTTTCATTTTTTCCTCTACTTCTGGACTAAGCTTTGTTATTTCAACAAATATTGGAGTGAACAATTTTATTCTGAATATAGCTATTTGCAGATTCCTTTCAGCTTTATTTTTATTAATGCATTCAGAAGGCATTATGAAATCATCATTTTGCCAATCAACATAAATACTTGAATTTTTGAATTCGTTAGTTTTTTCAATTCCTGAAAAAAGCGTTCTATTATCAACTCCTTTTTCCGCTAGCTCCTCGCCAAATAAATGATGCGTAGTTGCTCTATCTCCGATTATTTTTGCTTTATGACTTCGAAAGCGCCTTCTTATCTTTTTCCAATCTACTTTCTCTCCAATAATAAAATTTACCAATGGTCTATATAGAATAAAGCATTTAGCTAACTCTTCGCGCGCCAAATGAGATAAAGAATATGAGCGAGCATACATTTTATTTTCACATAACAATTCCGATTCATCACATAATTCTTGAGCATTACGCAAAGTCTTTAGTATTCCTTCTGCAAGTTTTTCCTTTTTTCCCAACGACGGTTTATATAGTTTTTTACATTAATCACAACGCTTTAGCTATGAACAGTACGGAAGCAAACAGGCGACTACTTTCCACCGCGCACATAGCAAAATCTTTTGGTTTTGTTTTTTCTTTTTTTTGTCAAAGCGAAATCCCAAAGATTTTGCGGGCATCATAAAAATACGCAGACCCTGCGAATATCCAGAAGCCCGTATTGTTTATAGGTTTTGTTGTGAGCAGTATTTTTTGAAACGCAATGTTTTTAGCGCTTCAATAAATTCAGCTTGAGTTCTATCTTTCAAATACCATCCATAAAAGCTAATTCCAATTTTATTAGAATTTTCTCTGGTGCCAGTTAAACTATCGATATATATTCCAGAAGCCCCGAATCCTTCATTTCTTGGTGTAATGACCTTAGCTTTGAAGCAATCTATTGAATCCAGTACATATTCATATTGTAGATATTTTTGGAAGTCAATTCCACCATGAAGGCTGTCAACAATTAAGTGATTCGTTTTGGGTAGAAGTTTTAATTCCTTTTTGGTTAACTCAGATAATCCAAGTGAATCATAAACCATCGGATAATCGTTTTCAATTAAGTCAAGCGAGTATTTTCCAAGGTCAAATTTAAGAGTATCCTTTTTGTCCGTTATTATTCCTCCAATGTAACTGTCTATTCCCTTTCTCTCATATCTATTCCATTTTTCAGGCACTGTTATTTCAAAAACCTCGAAATCAATAGTCTTGTAATTGCTTTTACAAGCAACTATGAGAATTAGAAATGGTATTACAAATAGTTTTTTCATATTTCTCACAACGGTTTGTATAACCGAAGTTACGGTATTTAGTTGGTAGCGTTAGAATTAAGTACAGGTTTTAGCAATTCGCGCTGGATTCAGACGTAGTCGAATCCGCCGTAATTGCGGTTATACGTTGTTGTAGTGCGTTTTTATTTTTTCAATTTCTTTATCAGTCAACAAGGTAAGTTCAATTTTTTCTGACTTCCAACTTCCATCGATTTGTTTTCCCACATTGCTTGAGAAAATATCCCATTCTTTGTCAAGAGATTTGCCTAACGTGACAATTACATCTCTTAATTTTTGTCCATTTTTTTCTAAATCTATCATAATCCAATTTCCAATTCCGTAAGCGGTTTTTAAGTCATCTGAAAAGCTTAAATAGTATTTAGGAATATCATTTTCGTAAATCACGTTTTCATTGAACTCTAATTCCAAGAAAGGGAAGAGCGACCGTTCCCGATCAGAATTGGGATAAGGGTTGTTCGGAAAATTTAGGCCCTTTGCTCTAAATTTGGATTTTAAAAGCTAAAGTCTAAAAACTTTGTTAGCGTCTAATTCCCCTCTACAGGTTGGTTGCTATTAACAATTATGGAGGCTTTTCCCGGAAGGAAGACAATAGTTCATTTAATGAGCAATTATCTAACGATAAAACTCTATGCAAATGACAATTACGAATCTAAGGGAAGAGCAAGAGGGTAGCACGCTGGCGCGTGCTACTGATAAGCCATCTCATCGTAAACCCCTTGCATCAATGGGTTTCAGGGTTGTTCAGAATAGAGCTACAAAGGTGTTTTTAATGGAAAAATGCTTTGAGGCCTTGTTTCGTGGGGAATTTTTAATGGAAAACCCGTCTTTTAAGCTATTAGGGGGTAGTGCCATTTATTTTTGAACACCCATCGATAACTCTCAATCAATTTCTTTTTTATTGGTGCTCAAGTCAATCCTACTGACCATTAGTTTGCAGTTCCTTTAGTTCTTGGACCTTTTCCATGAACCGGAGATGGTCAATTTCTATTTCCCTTAAGCGTTGCCCAATCGATGGCTCGATTACATTTCCGTGTGAACATTTATCATCTCGGTTTTTTTGAGGCAATCGGGTTTCACCACCCTCGATACGCATTCTGCAATTTTCATAGTGCCTGTTGAATATGGCCTCCAGACTCCCGATGAAAATTCTCAGTTCCTTTTGGATGGAAATTGTTTGGGCCCTGTCTAACTCGAACTCGTTCCCGTATCGGGCCACGCTATAGGAATGCTCCAATAACAACAAAAGTTCGTTGTTCTCCATATCCGTGGTCTTGGGGAAGGGGCGTAGGGTAGGGAAGTACCTTTGGCAGTAGTTGATGTGGCTGATGATGCTATGGGTCACCCTGGCCTTCCCCATGCAGATACGCTCCAAGAAACGGAACCCCAGTTCAAAGGCCTGGTGCATGTTGAAGGTGGCGATGGCATGATTTCCCTCCCTGATAAGTATATCCGCCGTATGGGCGAAGGTTCCCACCTTCTCCATTTCGGAAGCCTGGTAGCGGATCGCTCTTTTAAGGATATTCCCCAGGTTCATCTCTGGATAGTCCAACAGATTGCCGCCCTCGGAACGCACATGAACGGTATGGCCAAGGCAGCAATGCTCCAAAAAATAGAGGGAGCCACGGGAAAGGGCTATCTCCGATTGTTCCTCTGTATAGATGCGTATCCGAAGTTTTGGATGGCTCTTGCCCAGTCTAGATAACCAGGATAGGACTTCATGGGGAATGGGATTGTTATCTATATCGGCAATGAAGGTGAGGATATGGTACGATAAATAACCTTCCCTTTGTTCCTGGGAGAGAAAGATGGCATCGATGGTGATCACGTTCAGTATGCTATCTATGAGCTTGGAGAGTTCCTCCTTTTCTGTGTAGTTTTCCGGAATGTTCTTATAGTATTGCATGGCATTGTCAATTAAGGGGTTATAGATTTAAATCCCATATTAAGTCCATGTTCCTATGTACCCCACCAAGTGGGGTTGTATTTTATCGGAAGCGATTTGTAAATTACAATCGGATTATTGTGGGAAACACCCTATATTTGGTATATGGAGACAAAGACCAGGAACAACCATATCGGAAGGAAGATCAGCAGGATCCGTGAGCTACGGGGAATGAAACAGGAAACCTTGGCCGAACAGTTGGGCATCAGCCAACAAGCTATATCTAATATTGAGAACAGTGAAAAGGTAGAGGATGTGAAGCTGGAGGAGATTGCGTCTATTCTAGGAGTAACGAAAGAAGGTATTGAGAATTTCTCGGAGGAAGCTGTATTTAATATAATCAACAATACTTTTAAGGATAACAGTTCCAATAACAACAATTATCTCTGTACTATCAATCCAATTGAGAAAATAATCGAACTATATGAGCGTCTTGTCCAAGCGGAAAAGGATAAGGTTGCTTATCTAGAAAAACTACTCGATAAAAAATAATTCCGCCTCGCCCAGTAAATTAGTTTCGGTAAGATTTGGGCTTGCAGCACTTCGCTTTGCTTCGTTCGCTTTTTTTGTATATAGTTTGTTATTAAAAACGGAATTCCATTTTGATATGTAATTCTAAATACCGCAACGGGATAGGAGCACCTTCAACAAAACATATATGTCGATAAAAATATAAAATATCGACATATATTTGTGTTATGTCGAAATCATCGACATAGTTTTATCCATATGTCGAAACCATGTACAATCCCAAAGAAGCATATAACGAATTACCCCTTTTGCCACCCCAAAAAGAGCTTGAAACCAAAACGGTCCTGAAGCAAGCCATTTCTGCAACAAGAGTATTGGCAGAACTAAAGGGTAGGGCCAATGAAATTCCAAATCAGTCAATGCTGGTCAATGCGATTACCTTACAAGAGGCCAAGGATAGTTCGGAGATTGAAAACATCGTAACAACCCAGGACAGTTTATATCAGGCTTTTACCGCCAACACAAATATTACCGATGCCCAAACCAAGGAAGTTTTGAGATATAGACAGGCATTATGGGAAGGGTATAACAATCTGGACAAGCGCCCCTTGGCGACCAATACTTTTATTTCCATTGTACAGACTATAAAAGAAAACGATGCAGGGATACGAAAAACAACAGGAACCAGGATTACGAACAATGGTAAAACAATCTATACACCTCCGGAGGGGGAAAAAACAATCAGGGATTTACTTAAAAATTTAGAGGATTTCATACACGCAGATGATGGATTGGATGGTTTGGTAAAATTGGCCGTCATGCACTACCAGTTTGAGGCCATACACCCTTTTCCGGACGGTAATGGCAGGACTGGCCGTGTTCTGAACATTTTGTTTTTGGTCGAAAAGGGACTGTTGGATGCGCCTATCCTGTATTTGAGCAAATATATCATCGACAATAAGAATAAGTATTATAAAAGCCTTCGAAGGGTCACTGAAAATCATGATTGGGAGGAATGGATATTGTTCATGTTGAAAGGGATTGAAGTAACAGGTGTTTATACCTTGGACAAAATAAACACCATAAATGCCTTAATGCAGGAAACCATAGCTTTTGCAAAGGAAAAATTACCTGCACGGGTCTATTCCAAAGAACTTATAGAATTGTTGTTTGAACAACCGTACTGCAAAGTAAAGTTCATTGTGGACAAAGGAATCGCAAAAAGACAGACCGCAGCTGAATATTTACAGGAATTGGAGAAAATAGGTATTCTAAAATCCCAAAAAGTAGGTGTGGAGAATCTGTACTTGAACGTGAACTTATTTGAAGTCTTAAGGGAATGATTAAAAGAGTATGGTAAACCTCCCATAAGTAATACTTCTGAAGGTGCCAATTTGAACACAGTTCCAGGCTTCGGTTAAATGGTTTGAATTAAGTTATGAATAATTGATTTTCAATTTTTATAACTTAACGAATGAGCAACCAACCCCGATTAAATAAAAACTATTCTAATTTTTTTGTTTAGGACCAGAACCCAATTTCGCCCGAAGAATTTTCATATCCTTACTAATTTTATTGTCCAGAACTCTGGCATATATCTGTGTGGTGGCTATTTTGGTATGTCCCAAAAGTTTGGATACCGTTTCTATGGGTACCCCATTTGATAAAGTTACGGTAGTTGCAAAGGTATGTCTTGCCATATGAAAGGTCAGGTTTTTTTTAATACCCACTGCATGGGCTATTTCCTTTAAATAAAGATTGATTTTTTCGTTGGTGAGAACAGGAAGCAGTGTTCCCGATACCATTGTGACCGGGTGTTCTGCATATTTTTCCAAAATTGATTCTGCCTTGTCCAATAATGGGACTTTTACAGGAGTTTTAGTTTTTTGTCTTGTCGTTACGATCCATCTGCTTTCATCGATACCCAAAATTATATTATCCGAAGTTAATTTGACCATATCGGCGTAGCTGATACCTGTATAACAACTAAAAACAAATAGGTCTCTAACCCTCTCAAGTCGCTCCAAAGGAAAAAAATAATTTTCCAAGTTGGACAGCTCATTATCGCTTAAAAATTCACGTTGTTTTTTCTCGAAATTCGGTTTCCACCGAATGAAAGGGTCTTTCTCAATCCATTCCAGGTGATAGGCAAGGGTTATAATCTTACGTAACCTTTGTAGGTGTTTCATAACCGTATTATGGCTCATCGCCTTTGGATGACCGGTCGGATAAAAGCCAATTAGAAATGTCTCGAAATCAGCAATGAATTTATAGTTCAACTGTTTTAAATATATATCGGAGGTTCTGAGTTTTTTGGTAAGAAAACGGTTAACATATTTTTCGGTAATTCCAAAATTTCTGATGGTTCCCGATGCCAAGGTATTTTCTATTTTTCGAGCGTGATATTTTAGAATTTCCTGTAAGGTTTTTGAATTGTTATCTTCACCATTGTATTTCGCTTTGATAAGTTGGGCCGTAATAAGCTCATCTCTATACCTCAATTCCTGATAGACATAGTAAATCCTTGCTCTTACCTGTTCAATATGATGATTGATTTGTTTTGGAACCTCCCCAAGTCCGGAGACCTTCTTGCTTTTGGAATCCCAGTGTGCAATAGGTACCTTTCGTTTTAATCCGATATTGGTGCGTTTACCATTTACGGTTACTCTTACGAACAGCTCTGCATTCCCGTTCTTTGCTCTTGAAGAATTAATCCAAAATAGGATAGAAAAAGTGTGTGATGTTTTCATAGTTGTCATCTTTAAGGTTAAACAATAAGATGAAAGTCAAATCAACTATGGCTTTTCGTTTTGGCCCTTCCGGTCAACAGTGTTGACCGATAAAAATTTTGTTGACCGATTTGTTTTCAAATGAAACCTAATCAAATCAAAGAAAAAGATGGTCCAAAAACCACGAAACCTTGCAATTCATAGATTTTGCAAGGTTTGGCTTTTATTTGGAGTTTCCTCCTAGTGACCTCGGCAGGATTCAAACCTGCAACCTTCTGAGCCGTAATCAGATGCGCTATTCAGTTGCGCCACGAGGCCTTTTTAATGGGGTGCAAATATATTTCTTTTTACTTTTATTGCAAAACGGGAAGCTAAAAATATGGATTTTAAGTCGTACATAAGAGATATAGAGAATTTTCCAAAAGCTGGCGTCATGTTCAAAGACATTACACCTCTTTTGAAAGATGCAAATGCCCTGCAAAAGTCAACTGAAGCATTACTTGACTTGATCGGTGATGTAAAGGTCGATAAAGTAGTGGGTATGGAGAGTAGGGGTTTTTTCTTTGCCCCTTTACTAGCGAGTCATCTAAACGCTGGTTTTGTTCCAGTGCGTAAACCAGGCAAATTGCCCGCCAAAAAGATGAGTCAAAATTATGATTTAGAATATGGTACTGATTCGCTTGAAATACACGAAGATGCTATTAAAAAAGGAGAGAAAGTTCTGGTTCATGACGATGTGTTAGCAACCGGTGGCACAGCCAAAGCAACTTGTGAACTCATAGAAAGATTGGGCGGCGAAATTATACAATGTAATTTTTTGGTCGAGCTTCAATTTTTGAACGGGTCCGGAAAATTGAATAAGTACCACCTAACCTCGTTGGTTCAATATTAGATTAAATAATTCTCTACTTAATCCAAAGCTCTAGTGGTTACAAAATATTTCCAGCCAATTATAGCCAATTGTAGCTTGCTGGCCTTTGACAGGTCAAGTTGTTGCTTGCTGTAAGAGGGTAGCAAAACTTTGTTCATTTTTGCCAAGACTTTAAAAAACTGTTTTTTCATCAGGTCGCTAGTTTACCAAATATAACTACTTAATCGAATAAAATTGAAAGACCGCTCTCTGGCGGTCTTTTATATATAGGCCTATATGAGTGTCAGATTAAATAATGCTAATAATTATTGTTATCAGTAAGACAAGCATTTTGGCAATAGCGATCATTTTTGTTTTTAGGTTTTTCGGGTTAGCCTTCTGTATGAAGGTTGAGTAAATACTACTCGTCAATCGATTGTCTTTTCAAGATATATAAACACAGTGCTATCCTCCTAATCAAAACCTACGATTTTTTAAAAGTGAATACGAAAATGTAACTTAAATAATGATTTATATTTCGATTTTTAATCAAGTCTCTTCGTTTTAAAAATAAATTTTTATTTAAAAAGGTGTTTAAAGTTTCTAATTAAAATAAATGAAGGGGGTTTTTCAAAGACTTTTCAAAAACCTAGGGGCCATCCATTGAAAAAAAGGGCGATTTGTTAAAATCCATTCATAGCCTATTAGGTGGTTTTTGAAATTTAGGCATTTGTCTAGCAAATTTAATTCTTGGGTTATCTTTGCTGTTTTTGAGTTCTTACTTACCCTTTTATGCAAAACATTCTATTTATTATTCTCGGTTTAGGTCTATTGATTGCTGGTGGAAATTGGCTTTTGAAATCGGCGGTCGCTCTTTCTTTGCGTTTGAGTATTCCTAAAATTGTGGTAGGTATGACTGTTGTGTCTTTCGCCACTTCTGCACCCGAATTGATTGTGAGTATCAAATCGGCCCTAGACGGTTTTCCTGATTTGGCTTTGGGTAATGTGGTAGGATCGAATATAGCCAACCTGGGGCTTGTTCTGGGGGTTACGGTTATTTTGGGCAGTATTGATGTCAACCGTAGTTTTTTTAAGACCGATTGGCCGGTAATGATGCTGGCTTCTATATTGTTTTTCGTGTTCATATATTTTGATGGTGTTCTACAGCGGTATGAAGGCCTTATAATGGTGGTTATTCTCTTTCTATTTTTGGTCTACCTGCTTCGTTTTCAGAAGCCGGCTGTGGTTGACGAATTGCCTGAAGATGATATTCCGTTGCCCTTATATAAAACAGTCTTTTTATTGGGTATTGGAGGTGTTGCGCTTTGGGCGGGTTCAGAATTATTGATTAATGGCGCAGTTGGTCTGGCGTCGATTTACGGTGTTAGCGAACGAATTATAGGTGTTACCGTCGTATCGGTGGGTACAAGTATTCCTGAACTGGCTGCCTCCATTATTGCAGTAATTAAGAAGGAAAAAGCTATTTCCGTGGGCAACCTAATAGGGTCGAATATTTTTAATGTTCTGGCAGTTTTAGGCATTACTTCGATGATAACGCCAGTAAAAGTTATGGATCAGGGTTTGTTGCAGAATGATATTTTTTGGATGCTAGGTATTTCCTTTCTTGTTCTTCCCTTGGTATTTTTTCCTAAAGGATTGCGTTTGGGGTGGAGAGATGGTCTGATTCTCGTCGCAGTGTATGCAGCCTTCGTTTATTTTACTATAGGATAAGCTCTTTCTTACCGTCTTATAGAATATCCCTTTACCTGGACAATCGTTATAAATTTTTGATTTATCTATAAAAAGAGAATTAGCTTCTTTCTCATAGAGCTATTGATAGACTTATCTATTTTATGGATTAGACCTTTGGATAAATGAGGAAATGCGTTTTTACAATTTTAAAAAGGGGAGCAATTAGCAATAAGCACAATTGAAAAAGCCCCGATTTAGAATCGAGGCCTTTCACTTATTATGTCAACAATTAAATCTTAAACCTTGGCAGACTTTACAGTCTTAACAATTCTTCCGGCAATCTTATAAGGATCACCATTAGAAGCAGGTCTTCTGTCTTCTAGCCAACCTTTCCAACCGCTTTCTACGGTAGCGATAGGAATACGGATAGAAGCTCCACGGTCAGAAATACCGTAAGAGAAATCGTTAATAGAAGCGGTTTCATGAAGACCGGTCAAACGCTGATCGTTGAACTCGCCATATACTTCGATGTGCTCTTTAACGACTGGTCTAAATGCTTCACATATTTTCTCATAAGTATCTTTGGAACCGGCAGTTCTTAAAGTACTGTTTGAGAAGTTTGCGTGCATACCAGAACCGTTCCAGTCCATATCTTTGCCTAATGGTTTTGGGTGATACTCAATGTAGTAACCGTATTGCTCGGTCAATCTATCTAACATATAACGTGCAACCCAAAGTTCATCTCCAGCTTTTTTGGCTCCTTTTGCAAATAATTGGAATTCCCACTGACCGCAAGCAACCTCTTGGTTGATTCCTTCGAAGTTGATACCCGCAGCGATACACATATCTGCATGTTCTTCAACAATATGACGACCATGAGTATTTTTTCCTCCAACAGAGCAATAGTACATACCTTGTGGCGCAGGGTAGCCACCTCTTGGGAAACCTAATGGAAGGTCGGTAACGGTATCCATGATAAAGTATTCTTGCTCGAAACCGAACCAGAAATCATTGTCATCATCATCTATAGTAGCTCTACCGTTTGAAGGGTGTGGGGTTCCATCAGCGTTCAATACCTCTGTCATTACTAAGAAACCATCTTTTCTTACAGGGTCTGGGAAAATCGCAACTGGTTTTAATAAACAATCTGAAGAACCACCTTCTGCCTGTTTGGTTGAACTTCCGTCAAAAGACCACATTGGGCAGTCTTCCAAGGTTCCACCAAAATCATTTACTACTTTGGTTTTGCTTCTCATGTTCTGCGTGGGGAAGTATCCATCTAGCCAGATATACTCCAATTTTGTTTTGCTCATAATCTAAGGAAGTTAAATTTTTTAATTTTCAGACTAACAAAAATATATTTTTTGTGGAGATATCCTATTTTTAAGGGGGGTAAATATCCAAAAATTGAATAAAATTTATGATACCCCTTTTTTGCAAGGGGTATTTTAAATAATATGGATTATATGCCCTTTTTATTATTAAATCCTTAATTCCTATTTTAGCCCAAAATTAAACTGCCATACATGTCAAAACAACGATTCGCCGCTATAGCTGAAAGCCAACGAAGAAGCCCTCTAAATGTAGACGAAAACGGTAGACGTTCAGAGCTTTACGCAGAAAATGTCTTTAATGATGAGCGAATGCTTCAGTACCTGACCATAGATGCTCTTGACAGTGTTCGAAATGCGATTTTTTCAGGTTCAAAAATCAACCGAAAGGTGGCGGATCAAGTAGCCGAAGCTATGAAAGCGTGGGCTATTTCTATGGGGGCTACACACTATACCCATTGGTTTCAACCCCTCACGGGTGCCACGGCAGAAAAGCATGATGCGTTTTTTGATTTGCTTTCAGATGGCCGCGCCCTCGAGAAATTCGGCGGTGCCCAATTGGTGCAGCAAGAGCCAGATGCCTCTAGCTTTCCCAGTGGTGGAATCAGAAATACATTTGAAGCGCGAGGTTATACGGCGTGGGACCCTACAAGCCCCGCTTTTGTATACGGAACGACCCTTTGTATACCTACCATTTTTGTGTCGTATACGGGTGAGGCCCTGGATAATAAAACCCCTTTGTTAAGGGCCTTGCATGCCATAGATGAGGCTGCAACTGGGGTGGCCAAATATTTTGATAAAAATGTAGTAAAGGTGAACGCTACCCTAGGTTGGGAACAAGAGTATTTTCTGATTGATAGGGCTTTGGCCAATTCTCGCACCGACATTAGCATGACCGGTAGAACTTTAATCGGTAATTCAGCTGCCAAAGGGCAACAACTGGATGATCATTATTTCGGAGTCATACCAAATAGGGCAATAGCCTTTATGAAGGAGCTTGAAAAGGAGTGTCTTTTATTGGGGATTCCCGTAAAAACACGTCATAATGAAGTGGCACCGAACCAATTTGAGTTGGCTCCCGTTTTTGAGGAAGCAAATCTAGCTGTCGACCATAATCTACTTCTCATGGACGTGATGGATAAAATAGCGGCCAAACATAATTTTAAGGTACTTTTTCATGAAAAACCGTTTGCCGGAATCAACGGCTCCGGAAAGCATAACAATTGGTCGCTGACGACTGATACGGGTGTAAATTTGCTGAGTCCGGGTTCAACCCCTATGAAAAACCTTCAGTTTTTGACATTTTTCGTGAATACCATCAAAGCGGTCGATAATTATGAGGAACTTTTACGCTCTTCCATTGCATCGGCCAGCAATGACCATAGGTTGGGGGCCAATGAAGCGCCTCCGGCAATCATTTCGATTTTTATTGGGAAACAGTTGGGCAACGTTCTTGACGAGCTTGAAGGTGTAACGAAAGGTAAATTATCCCCGGAAGAAAAAACGGAACTTAAACTAAATGTGGTCGGTAAGATACCTGAAATTTTACTTGATAATACCGATAGAAACCGTACTTCGCCATTTGCATTTACAGGCAATAAATTTGAAATGCGAGGGGTAGGGGCAAAAACTAATTGTGCCAAGCCCATGACCATTTTGAATACAATCGTGGCCAAACAATTACGCGATTTTAAAAAAGAGGTAGACGCCCTAATTGACAAGAAGAACCTAAAAAAAGACGAGGCCGTATTCAATGTTTTAAGGGAATACATAAAAACATCAAAAAGAATTCGCTTTGATGGTGACGGCTACAGTGATAATTGGGAAAAAGAGGCTAAAAGAAGAAAGCTAAGTAATAACAAGAATACCCCGCAAGCTTTAAAGGTTCTTACCTCAGAAGATAGTCTTTCCCTGTTTCAAACAACCGGTGTATTGAGCGAAACAGAGGTAAAGGCACGTCAAGAAGTAGAGCTTGAGGCTTACATTATGCACGTTCAAATAGAAGCTAGGGTGCTTAAAGAGTTGGTGTACAATCAAGTGGTTCCAACGGCAGTTGAATATCAAAGTAGGTTGATAAAGAATGTGTTAGGTCTTAAAGAGATTTATGGGGCGGCCCATACCGGACTTTCGGATGCACCATCTAGCATTATTGAACAAATCGGAGAAAATATAGCCGAATTGAAAAAAAAGACCGATGCCATGGCGGCGGCTGTGGTCAAGGCCGATAAAATGGCAGACACTTCTAAAAAAGCTTCCGCTTATTGTGATAACGTTTTGAGTTACTTCGAAAGTATTCGTGAGCACTGTGATCTACTTGAACAATTGGTCGATGATCGCTTATGGCCCTTGACCAAATATAGAGAGCTTCTTTTTATTAGGTAACAATCCCAGCATAGCGTTTATTGAAAGAAAACCTCAACGTCAAAGTTTTATATCTAGGTAGGTCTTTATAATGTGAATAACGTATTTTTGCGCCAAATACCGATCAGAATGAGTTCTTCAACCAGTGAGAGATACAGCCAAAGAGGAGTTTCGGCTTCAAAAGAAGATGTGCACAATGCCATTAAGAATATCGATAAAGGCCTTTTCCCTAAGGCATTTTGCAAGATTGTACCCGATTATCTAACAAATGATCCTGAATATTGCTTGGTAATGCATGCCGATGGCGCAGGTACTAAATCTTCTTTGGCGTACATGTATTGGAAAGAAACGGGTGATATTTCGGTATGGAAGGGGATTGCCCAAGACGCATTGGTTATGAACATCGACGACCTTATTTGTGTGGGGGCGACTGATGATATTATGCTCTCTTCGACTATTGGCAGGAACAAGAATCTGATTCCCGGAGAGGTTATTTCCTCTATTATTAATGGAACTGAAGAACTGATTTCCGATTTGGGCGAGCACGGTATTACCATTCGTTCCACTGGAGGGGAAACAGCCGATGTTGGTGATTTGGTTCGTACAATCATCGTCGATTCTACGGTCACAGCTCGAATGAGAAGAGACAAGGTAATTGATAATGCGAACATAGCAGAAGGTGATGTAATAGTTGGTCTGGCGTCTTTTGGGCTTGCGAATTACGAAAGTGAATACAACGGAGGTATGGGCAGTAACGGACTAACTTCTGCGAGGCATGATGTGTTCGCCAAATACTTGGCTGAGAAGTATCCTGAAAGTTATGATGCTGCCGTACCTAATGATTTGGTTTATTCGGGAGGAATGAAATTGACCGATACTATAGAGGGGGTTCCTCTTGATGCCGGTAAGTTGGTTCTTTCGCCTACACGAACTTATGCTCCTATCGTTAAGCAGATATTGCAACAGTTTACTTCTGATGAAATTCACGGTATGGTGCATTGCAGCGGAGGTGCCCAAACTAAAATTCTTCATTTTATAGAAGATGATCTGCACATAATCAAAGATAATTTGTTTCCAATCCCTCCTCTATTCAGAATGATTCAGGAAGAGTCAAAGACCGATTGGAAAGAAATGTATCAAGTCTTTAACTGCGGCCATCGATTAGAGGTGTATGTAAAACCCGAAATTGCAGACACCATCATCGCAACTTCAAAAAGTTTTGGAGTAGAGGCCCAGGTTGTAGGTCGTGTAGAGGCTAGCGATTCAAAGAAGCTTACAATTGAAAGTGAGCATGGGGTATTCGTTTATTGATCATACGATTCCCCTAAATACTGCGTTTTTCTATTGTAATGTATTCTTATTGCTATGGAAAGAAAACAGTTTTTAAAAAGTATAGGCTCTGCAGCTGCCTTTGCAGTGGTCTTCCCTTGTTTACATGGTTGTTCAAGTGATGAGGTGAGTGATAATGAAGGTGGAAACCTTGAAGTGCCTACCGGAGTCGATTTCACCATAGATTTAGAAGCTTCAGAAAATGCGGCATTGGCCAACGAGGGCGGGTATGTGCTTAGAAATTCCGTAGTGGTCGCCAGAAATCTCGAAGGAGAGTTTGTGGCCGGCAGCCAGGTCTGTAGTCATCAAGGCTATGATGAGGTGCGATTTACTTCTCATGATGGTGGTATTTTCTATTGCGACGTACACGGTTCGAGGTTCGAACAAAATGGTACCCCTATCAATCAGGTCGATAGTGCCCAACCGAGACCGCTCAAGATCTTTAATGTTGAGCAGAACGGTAACATTCTTCGTATATTTGAATAAATGGCACGGTTTTGACTGTGGTTAGGTCATGAGAATCATTCTTTTTCTATTTTCCGTGTTTTTTGGTGTGCAACTATTTGCACAGGATTGGCAGTCGAATTTTGCTCAAACACTACAGAGGGCAAAGGTAGAATCTAAGCCAGTAATTCTCATTTTTGCCGGTTCTGACTGGTGTGCCCCTTGTATCAAATTAGAGAAATCAATTTGGCAATCTGATGAGTTCGTTGCTTACTCGCAAGAGAATTTATTGTTGTATAAAGCTGATTTTCCAAGAAAAAAAGCCAATAAATTGTCGGCCCAAAAGCAGAAAGAAAATGATGCTTTGGCCGAGAAATACAATTCGAAAGGCTATTTCCCTTTGGTGGTGGCTCTTGATTCAGAAGGTCATGTTCTCGGGAAGATGGGGTATGAGAATGTTTCTGCAAATGAGTACGTAGGGTTGCTAAAGAAATATTTCGAATGAGGTTGTTTTGCTACATATCGCTCGTTGCTGTTTTTTGTCAAAGCTTGATGGCTCAAGATGCTCAATTGGTTACCGTGCACAAAGCAATGGAACTTATGGGTAGTAGATTCGATATTACCGTAGTCGCCTCCAGCGAAGAGATTGGCAGTATAAATATCGATGAAGCATCCGCAGAAATAAAGCGTATTGAAAAATTAATATCTTCTTGGGATGTTGAATCCGAAACTTCATTAATCAACTTGAACGCAGGTTTAAAGCCCGTGAAAGTTAGTGATGAGCTCTTTTCGTTGATAGAGAGGTCTATTCAAATATCGGAATTAAGTGATGGGGCCTTTGATATTTCATATGCTTCGTTAGATAACATCTGGAAATTTGATGGGTCTATAAAAGAAATGCCTTCAGAAATCGAGGTAAAGAATTCAATTGCAAATGTCGGGTATAGAAATATTGTGCTAAATGAGGTGGATCAGACCGTTTTTCTTTCGAAAAAGGGCATGAAAATATCGTTCGGTGCCATAGGTAAGGGTTATGCGGCCGATAAGGCTAAAGAGTTGTTGATTTCTAAACAGGTCGTTGGGGGCATTATAAACGCTGCTGGAGACCTGACTACTTGGGGCACGAAGGCAAATGGACAAAAATGGTTGGTGGGTATTGCCAACCCTTTGAGTGAAGAACGTATTTTCTCTTGGTTGCCTATTGTTGAATCTTCGGTTGCCACATCAGGTAATTACGAGAAGCATTTTATATTGAACGGAATTAAGTACAGTCACATAATTGACCCAAGAACCGGCTACCCTTCCACTGGGGTGAACAGTGTTTCTATTTTTGCAAAGAGTGCCGAAACATGTGATGCTTTAGCCACAGCTGTTTACCTTTTGGGTAAGGATAAGGGCTTAGATTTAATCAATCAGCTTGGAGGTATCGAGGTCGTCTTGATCGATAGCCTGAATCAAGTTCATAAGAGTAGCGGTATTCTTCTTGATCAAGGGGAGTAGAACAAAACCTGGTCAATCAATTACTCTTAACCATTTTATAGTCTTACCGATAATTTTTGCTCGAAGAGTTCTATTGAGTATATGTCTAATTTTCTGAATTTTTGATGTGCAAATTTGTCGTAAATTCGCAGTTCAATTGAGGAAAGTATATGATCGATAAGCTTAATATAGTAAAACAACGGTTTGATGAAGTTTCTGACCTAATCATTCAGCCTGATGTTATCTCTGACCAAAAGCGTTATGTTGAATTGACCAAAGAGTATGCAGATTTGAAAGATTTGGTCGCTAAGCGTAACGAATATTTAGAGGTAACCGAAAACATCAATGAGGCTGAAGAAATAATTGCTGATGGCAGCGATGCCGAGATGGTCGAAATGGCCAAAATGCAATTAGATGAAGGAAAGGAGCGCTTGCCCCAATTGGAAGAAGAGATAAAGTTCATGCTGATTCCGAAAGATCCTGAAGATGCCAAGGATGTTGTAGTTGAAATCCGTGCGGGAACAGGTGGAGACGAGGCCAGTATATTTGCAGGTGATTTATTTCGAATGTATACCAAATACTGCGAAACCAAAGGTTGGAAAACCAATGTGATCGATTTGAGCGAAGGTACCAGTGGTGGTTATAAAGAAATACAGTTTGAAGTGAACGGACAAGATGTATATGGTACATTGAAGTTCGAGGCTGGAGTTCACCGTGTGCAAAGGGTACCTCAAACAGAGACCCAGGGTAGGGTTCATACCAGTGCGGCGACGGTAATGGTTCTTCCCGAAGCGGAAGATTTCGATGTTCAAATAGACCCTAAAGATGTGCGGATCGATTACTTCTGTTCCTCAGGTCCGGGAGGGCAATCGGTAAACACCACCTATTCAGCTGTTCGTCTGACGCACATACCTACGGGATTGGTGGCGCAATGCCAAGATCAAAAATCACAACATAAGAACAAAGAGAAGGCCTTTAGGGTTTTGCGTTCAAGACTATACGACTTAGAGTTGGCAAAGAAACAGGAAGAAGATGCAGCCAAGAGAAACTCTCAAGTGAGTAGTGGTGACCGTTCAGCAAAAATAAGAACCTATAACTATCCGCAAGGTAGGGTTACCGATCACCGAATTGGTCTTACCCTTTATGATTTGCAGAACATTATTGATGGTGATATTCAAAAGATTATAGACGAGCTTAGCTTAGTTGAGAATACCGAGAAATTAAGAGAGGCTTCCGAGACATTCTAACCGGAGTAACATTTTCAACAAGAGTCTAATTTATTAATCAAACAATCAGATATCTTAAGTGACTACCCAGCAACTTGTAGACCAAATTCATAAAAAGAGATCGTTTTTATGTATTGGTCTTGATACCGATTTAGATAAGATACCGGCGCATCTTAAGCAATTGGAAGATCCCATTTTTGAATTTAATAAAGCCATCATTGACGCGACACATCATTTGTGTGTGGCCTATAAACCGAATATTGCTTTCTACGAGGCTTATGGGCTCTCTGGGTGGAAATCGTTGGAGAAGACCATTGAATACTTAAATGCGGAATATCCTGAGCAGTTCACGATAGCTGATGCTAAAAGAGGAGATATAGGTAATACCTCTACCCGATATGCCAAGGCATTTTTCGAGGGTATGAATTTCGATTCGATAACCATCGCACCTTATATGGGCAAAGACTCGGTGGAGCCATTTCTAGAGTTCGAAAACAAGCATACTATTTTGTTGGCATTAACTTCGAACAAAGGGGCCTTTGATTTTCAAACTACAGTATCGGATGGTGAGGAATTATATAAAAAAGTCATTAGAATCTCAAAGAGCTATAAAAATTCTGAGAATCTCATGTATGTAGTAGGAGCGACCAAAGCTGAGTATTTGGCCAAAATAAGAAATATAATTCCCAATAATTTTCTTTTGGTACCTGGGGTAGGGGCTCAAGGGGGTAGCCTTGAAGAAGTGTGCCGCTACGGTATGAGTGAAAATGTTGGTCTATTGGTCAATTCCTCTAGAGGAATTATATACGCTTCCGATCAGGCAGATTTTGCCATGGCCGCAAAAAACGAGGCCGCTAAACTGCAGTCTCAAATGGCGGTCTTACTAGAAAGCGCTCGCTAACTAGTTCATCATATTTTCCAAAACCTTTTTGATTTTTTGGGCTTTTTGCTCAAAAAATTCAACAAGCTTGGCATCGGTATATTCCAAATTGCTAGCTTTCTCCAAAAAGTTCTGATACTGGTACTCCAAAAGGCTGATGGCGTTTCTGTTAGCCTCAATCGGAGTCACTTGTCCTACTTTGCAATATTGATTTTCCATAATTCAAATATGATTCTCTCAAATATACGGTGCAATTCTATTTTTGGACTTTGCAAATCGGCGTGTTGATGCAAAAATTAGTTCAATTGATGTTAATTTAACAATTGACTAATCTTCTTATTGAGAACAATCTATTTTAATAGGACTTTCTTTAGGGATCTTCTTGTTTAGAACCATGGTTGAATTGGTGCAAGTTCTTCCTTTAAAAAGTTTCCCTAATCGAGTATCCTGATAGGCTTCGTCAATATTTGAAAGTTATAATATATCTTAAAAAGATGTTTATAATTATAAATTTCTAATGTGCTTTGAATCAAAAGATTTCATACATTACATAGTTTCCAAAAAGGAAATTTTAAGAGAACACATTTGTTAAATTATTCGATATATCCGCACGCTGATTCTTCAGTCTGGGTAACCTTCGTACATGGTGCTGGAGGTAGCTCATCAATTTGGTTCAAACAATTACGAGAATTCAAAAAGCAGTTTAATGTGCTTTTGTTGGATCTGAGGGGGCATGGTAAATCAAAGCCTGCTCTAAAGGATGCTTTTGATGATCGCTATACTTTTGATTTTGTCACAGAAGATATTTTAGAGGTTCTGAACCATCTGAAAATTCAGAAGTCTCATTTTGTGGGGATATCTTTAGGAACCGTATTGATACGTAATTTAGCCGAAAGATATCCTGAACGGGTAGTGAGTATGGTGATGGGAGGTGCAATTATACGTCTCGACATGCGCTTTCGGTTGCTGATGGTATTTGGTAACATGTTTAAGTCTTTAGTGCCTTACATTTGGCTCTATCGACTTTTTACTTTTGCGATAATGCCCGATAGCAATCATAAAGAATCGCGATCTCTGTTTGTTAGGGAAGCCAAAAAACTTTACCAAAAAGAATTTTTAAGGTGGTACAAGATGGGATCTCAGATCAGTTCGCTCTTACGAATGTTCAGAGGTAAAGATATTAAGATACCGACCTTGTACGTTATGGGGGGTGAAGATTATCTTTTTCTGCCATCGGTGAAGAAGATGGTGCAAAAGCAATCTACAGCAAGCCTGCTTATGATCGAGCAATGCGGTCATGTGGTAAATGTTGAACAATCTGGCTTTTTCAACAGGTTTGTCATATCATACATCTCAGATTTTGGTAATTGAATAATTACTGAAATTCGGAGTTCCCAATTGTTTTCATAAAAAAAACCGGTGTTGCCACCGGTTTCTAAACTAACTAACTCAAAAATTTTACAAACTCGAAATAAATCAATATTCTAATAACCTATTAATTCAACGGATTTAAAATCAAGTTATTATGTTTAAAACAGGTTTTTTTATTTTGAATTAATCCTGCAAAACGAATACTTTTCTTAAAAGGTCGGAAGTTCTGGCCGAGACATTATTTCTAATTTCTTTCTCCTCAACGGCAATCATGGTATAAACGCCCTTTAAGGCTTCAGTAGTAACGTAATCGGTCAAGTCTGGGTTGACATTTTTAGTTAGCGGAATGCTATTGTACCTATTGATTAAATTGGCCCAAATTCTATCCGCACCTACCTTTTCAAAAGAGTTTTGAATAACCGGATTGAACTTTGCGTATAGTTCGGTTTTCGTAGTGTTCGTTAAGTATTGGGTTGCGGCATCATCTGAACCCAACAAAATACTCTTGGCATCACTAAAGGTTATTCCTTTAACTGCGTTAATAAAGATGGGCGTAGCTTCCCCTACGGCATCTTCAGCGGCCCTGTTGAGTATTTTCAGACCTTCATCCGCTAGATTACTTAAACCTATATCACGTAACGTTTTATCTACCTTTTGCAACTCTTCGGGCAAAAGAATTTTTACCAGTTCATTTTTAAAAAAGCCGTCTTCTTGGGTGAGTTTACTGACCTGCTTGTCAATACCCTTGTCGAGAGCTTCTCGAAGACCGGCAGCAATTTGGGCCGTTCCTATTCCGCTTTCTCCCTGAGGAAGCTGGTTGACGACCTGTTGAAGTTCGTTGCAGGAAATGAGGGATAGGAAAATGAAACTATAAATGATTTTTTTGACCATCGTGTTCGGTTTTGTTTGAAGAAATAAATAGTATCTATTGATACCTGTACAAAGAAAACGGCTACACCGGCAAAATCATATAGAACCTGAAAACTTTAAGAAAATATTACGGTCTTGTTGTTATAGACCATTGTTTTACGTCTGACGTGTAGCTTAACTGCCCTTGCCAGCACAATCTTTTCCAAGTCCCTTCCCTTCGCTATAAAATCTTTGATACTATGGGTGTGGGAAACAGCAGTGACATCTTGTTCTATAATCGGGCCCGCATCGAGTTCTTCGGTCACATAATGGCTGGTTGCCCCAATAATTTTTACCCCACGTTCAAAAGCGGCATGGTAGGGCTTGGCGCCAGCAAAGGCGGGCAAGAAAGAGTGATGTATGTTTATAATTTTATTGGGGTATTCATCAATTATTCTAGGGCTTACAATTTGCATGTAGCGGGCCAGTACAATAAAATCTACCCCATTTACTTTTAAAAGTTCTAACTGTTTATTTTCGGCTTCTTTCTTTGAATCTTTTGTAACCGGAATATGGTGATAAGGCAGGTCGAACTGCTCCGCAATCGGTCTTAAATCGTTGTGGTTGCTAATGATAAAAGGTATTTCTACTTCGAGTTCTCCTGAATGGTATCTGCTTAAAAGATCGTAAAGGCAATGATTGTATTTTGATACGAATAAAGCCATTTTTGGTTTTGGCACGGCTTGGTGAATACTCCATTCCATACCATAACTATCGGCTAGTTCCGTCTGAAAGCCATTTTCGAAATCTTGAATTGAAAAATCTTCTTTTTCAAAATCGCTTTCAAGTCTCATGAAAAAGACGTTGGCTTCTTTATCAACATGTTGATCTAAGTAGATAACGTTTCCCTCTTTTCGGTGAATATAACCCGTAACGGCATTAATAATCCCTGAACGGTCGGTGCAATGTATTAGAATAGTGGTTTTCAAGAATAGCGATTTAAAGCTCTAAATGTAGAACTTTAAGAAAAAATAATAAAGATTGTTAAGTAAATAAAGACTGATTTATTGAATTAATCAGTTTCTGTTTAGATTATTTCCATCCTTAAAAGAACTCCTCCAAGATTTGAAGCTCTTTCTGAACAGTCTTACCTCTTTTCTAAGAAGGTTTAGATATTCCTTTTCCTTTACACCGTCTTTTTCCAGGCCATTGCAGTAAGACATAATGTTGCGGATCATGATGTTGATGTAGGCGGCACTCTTCTGTCTTTCGGTATGTGTGCCCAATCGTTCCGCCAAAGCAATTTTTTGGGGAATCAGTATGGCATCTGTCAATAGAGAGTCGGCAATAATATCTCGAAGACTGTTCGATTGATATAATTTTAATAAATCTTTATTGAATGTTACGTATGATGCAATCTCTCTGCTTATGTAGCACAGTTCCAGAGACTTTCGGTAAACAGGCAACGATTTTAACTTATCGTAAGACATTTTCTTTCAGTAGCAATAACTACTATAAAATTACTGCCAGATAGCTATATTTGTCTTTGTAATCGAAAAGGAAAAATGTTATTGTCTTTTGAAAATAAATTATTTTTGAATTATGGATTCAAATCTAAAGTTGGATGATTTAAATTGGAAAATACTCCAATGCCTACAGAATAATGCCCGCGAAAGCTTTGCCAATATTGGTCGCACAGTAGGCCTTACTCCTCCTGCTGTTGCCGAACGGGTCAAGAAGATGGAAGACCTTGGAGTTATTGAAGGTTATCGTACTAAAGTATCGCATGCCCTTACGGGCCATCAACTTAAAGCAATCATAACCTTAAGGGCTTTTATGGGTAAGTTAAAACCATTTCTTGAAATAGTAAAATCGTTTAAAGAGGTGGTTAATTGCTATCGTATCACGGGCAATGAGAACATTGTTATGGAGGTTGTTCTTAAGGATCAATTTCACCTAGAAAAGTTTATCGATAAGCTCATTCAATATGGTGAGACCCGAACCCATATTGTGCTATCTAATGTGGTCAATAATGCCCCTATCAGCAATTGGCAAAACTAAAATTTTCTGAACGTCTTTAATTTTATAGGTCAAAATTCGATTATCTTTTCTTAGCTTTTCAAGCACGAAACTTATCGAACTTTGGCTAGATTTTTGATGAAATAAAGTTATGAAGCAAATACTTACCGTCTTGGCCCTTGGCTTTGCCATCACTTGTTATTCACAAAAGATAGTCTTGAAAAAAGGCATCATTATAGATTCACTGGTAGTAAACGATTCCATCACCGAAAGCTATTCGCTGTATTTGCCGACCGATTTTGAAATTGACCGGCCATGGCCAGTAGCGTTCGTATTTGATATGCAGGGCAGGGGAAGCCGGTCTCTTCGAATGTTCAAAGATGCCGCTGAAGAACATGGTTATATTCTTGCGGCCCCTAATAATCTTTCAGATACACTTTCTATATCCGATAATGTCCTGGCCACTCAGCGAATGTTTAATACGGTGGTTACAATACTGCCCATTCATCAGAATCAAATTTATGCCGCCGGGTTTGGTAGCGGTGGCAAGTATGCGACTTTGGTTCCTACATTTTTAAAGTCTATTACCGGGGTGGTGGCCTGTGGCACTTCATTGGCGAATACCGAAATACTTACAAGTAAAAATCCGTATCGGTTCATAAATATTGTCGGAAACGCCGACTATAATTACATGGACGTGCAGCAGGTGGAGTCGACTTTGAACCGTATGAGGTTTCCCAACCAAATCTTGGCCTTTGAAGGGGGGCATGAGTGGCCCCCGAGCGAGTTACTCTCAGACGCCCTTGGCATCCTGACCATGAATGCCATGGCGAAGGGATTTATTGATAAGGATGATGAATTTGTCAATCAAAATTATCGAAAAGACTTAGCAAGTGTAAGTACTTACGTATCTGCTAACAGACCGCTTCTTGCTGAATCGAAGCTTTCTGAAATGATGGAAATTTATAGTCCTTTTAGAACCATTGACTCTGTAAAGGACAGTAGGAAGGTGCTGCGCAAGACCAGTCGTTTTAAGGTTGCCAATAGAAGCCAGACCAATAATTTTCTTAAAGAACAATTTTTGAGAGAAGACTACGCCTATTATATGGAGGAAGACTTGCTAACCTACAATTATAATAATTTGGGATGGTGGAAGTATCAGACCGAAGAAATTCAAAAATTCAAAAAAAACCCGGATGTACTTATCAACCAGATGGGGTTTAGGCTTGAAGGGTATGTTAATGCCCTTTTGGCAGATAATATAGACATGGTCAAAGATGCTAAGACGAAAGATGTCGAAGGTTTGAATTTTCTGTATATGTTGAAGACCATATTACAACCTGAAGGTCACGATGCTTATCTGCAGGTCATTTCCTTAAGTTCAGAATTAGATGATTACGGGGCGGCTCTATTTTATCTTGAAGAGCTCTTAAAAAGGGGGTATGTCGATAAGGCCCGATTATATAACTTAGATAATACAGCGTTATTAAGAATTACCCCAGAGTTCAATGAACTTGTTGAACGATATCTAAAAAATGCACGATACGAAATCATTCAAGAATAGCTTTCTTTCGGTTCAAGCTTTTGTTTAAAGCGGCCAAAAGACCGATACCTACGACACAAACTATACATATGGTATACCAAGTTGTTTGAAACCCAAATTTGGCTATAGATTTCATTCCTAAATTATGGGCAAATACGTGGGCAATAGAGAATGCAATGGTATAGAGAGCCAAATACTCACCTTGCTTTCCTCTTGTAGCTCTTTTCATGGCAAAGGCATTTGAGAAGGGAAACGCTATCATTTCACCAAAAGTCATCAGTAACATTCCGGCTACCAGAATTGACGAGTTCTCAAATAGGTTCAGGACAAAAAAACTCAATCCGATCAAAGCAAGGCCGAAAAGTACATTCGTCAATTGCGAAAAGGCTTTGCTCTCCATGAATTTTATAAGAGGCATCTCTAGCAGAAAAATGGTGAAACCGTTCAGTGCCATAAGAATGCCTATTTCCAGTTCAGAAAGTGAATGCACCTCTTTGTAAAATATGGGTACGGTAGAAAAGTATTGAACAAAAGCGAAACTGACCATTATCATACAGATGATAAATAGGATGTATGGCCCATCAAAATAAGCTGACTTCGGATTTTCAACTATTTTTAAGGTATCCGTTACCTTCGCTCTTTTTGGGTTCAAGACCGCCAGTAGCAGAATGCTGGCTAAAATACATGTACCGCCATCTGCGTAGAATAACCCGCCATAGCCTACTGAAGAAATCAGAATACCGCCTAGTGCAGGACCCGCTGAAAATCCAAGATTGATGGCAAGCCTGATCAAGGTGACCGAACGTGTTTTATTTTCTGGTTTGCTATAAGCGCTCAGGGCTACGTATGAAGCTGGTCTAAAGGCATCGGCAACTGTCATCAAGAGAAATATGCCGATACAGATAGGCCAAAGACCTTCTAAGAATTGAACTGAAATAAAAAGAATTCCCGTGAGAAATAAGCTGCCTACCATGGTTTGATAATATCCGATTTTATCGGTAAGCTTTCCACCGGCCCATGCCCCGAATAAAGATCCTAAGCCAAAGCTGGTCATTATTGTGCCAACATTCTCTAATGTAAAGCCTAGATTTTGGGTAAGATATAGTGATAAGAAAGGAATAACCATGGTGCCTGCTCGATTGATCAATGTAATGAGTGCTAGCCACCAAACTTCGCTAGAAAGGCCTGCAAAAGATGATAGATAAGAATTTAAAATTTTTTTCATGGTTGGTCTTGAATAGGTAAAAACAAAAAGCCCGGCTCTAGGGCCAGGCTTTACATATGTTGTTTTTTCATCAATTTAAAAACAGCTTCGCCTGCCCCTATGATTTAGGAGAGAATACACTTGTTTGTTAATTGAAATAGTCATCACTGTTTCGGTTTTGAACAAAGCTAGCGAAAAATGCTTTATGTTGTATTTTTGAAAAATGAAGAATTTGAGGTTATGAAAAAAATAATTTTGGCTTCGCTTATGGTCGTTTTGGCCTGTAAGACTGATAAAAAATATCACGACGAGCAATCAAAGCAGGTTGGCATTACCAGTTCGGATGAGTTGAACGAAATTTTAAAATTTCAGCAAGAACTGAACAAAGAGTTTAAAAACCCCGAGACATCGCCACTACCCGATAGATATCGAAAGAATTTTGAGAGTTTAAAGTTTTTTGAACCGGATACGGCCTATGTGGTTGAGGCCCAATTTTTGAGAACCCCTGAAGCACTACCGTTTCTTATGCCCACCACTACGGACAGAAAGTCGAAAGAGGTAGTTTATGGTATCGCTCACTTTAATTTGAATGGTCAAAAGTGGCAGCTAGAGATTTACCAGAACGAGGAATTGATGCTTGAGGAAGGGTATGAAGATTACCTATTTTTACCTTTTACAGACCTTACCAATGGAAAAGAGACGTACACTGGCGGGCGCTATATTGATTTGAGAATACCTTTAGGCGATAAGATTACTATCGATTTTAATAAGGCTTACAACCCCTACTGTGCTTATAATAAAAAGTACTCATGCCCGATAGTGCCTAGCGTAAACGCTTTAGAAACTAGAGTTGTGGCAGGAGTGATGGCCTTTGAAGATGAGACAAAATAAAAGTTCCGTTCAAATACTGAACGGAACTTTTGTACAACTTAAAACTATAAACACTCAATCAATCCAATTCATTTTAGAAAGAGTAGATGGCAGCCAATACAAAGGAAGTCAATCCTCCCATTGGGTTTCCATCTGAATCTATAAACACTTCTTCAGAAGCGCTATCCAATCTCAATTCTGGTTTAATCATCAAATCACCAATTGTAGCGCTTCCAGTTAAGGTTACAGCAAATACACTAGCATCTCCGTCAGCATCAAACTCATCACCAATTGCTCCAAAGAAATCAGTTTCTGCGAAATATTCACCTCTAAGACCTATGGTGAAGTTATCTGAAGTTGCCAATTGTGGGTAAACCGCAACACCGGCAAAACTACCAACACCATCTTCTTCATCACCGTCAAAATAAGCGGCGTTCAATCCTAGGAAGAAAGTGTCAGACAAATCAAAACCACCAGTGAAATCCACTTCGTAAGAACCGTTGTCTATTAAAAGGTTCAAGTATTGTCCACTATAGCCCAATTGAGCACCCCAAGCATATTGACCGGTTGGGTTGAACTCAGTTAAGTCAGTTGGGTTCATTACAGCTAACATTAAGCTGAAGTCATCAGATAACGCAAAGTCAGCTTTTAAACCAGTATGCGAGAACGGGCCGTAAGAGAAAAGGTAAGAAGTACTGTAGTTAAAGTTGGCTACAGGTGAGATTACCTCGTAACCCAAGAAAGTATTGAAATTACCAAAAGTTAGGGTTACAGCATCAGAAACATTCCAATACGCATATAATTGGTTCACAATATTTCCGGTTGCAGAATACATTGGAGAAGCAAAGATGGCATCAGTACCTCTAGGACCAAAAACCAAGTCGGCTACGAAACCAACTTTTTCACCTTCATAGGCTCCAATCACATTGGCCATACCTAATGCAAAACCAGGAAGGTTGGCAAAAGAAGAACCAGGTGCTTGTGCATCTTGTCCATTTGGGGCATTTAAGTTCGCTCTGTAATAGGCATCGATAGACCCGCTAAATGAAAATTTAGAACCTTCTTCTTCATCATCTTGAGCCACTGCAATAGTAGCTGAACAAAACAATACCGTGAATAAGAAGATATTTTTTATGTACTTTGTATTTATAATCGCTTTCATTTGTTTCAATTTTAGTTATCCCTAATCGGGATTATTAAGTGAGTAACCTGCGAGTTCAAGAACAGGTTTATTTGTTGAGAGGGTTATATTGAACGGAGCGTTTGGCAGAACGCTCCGTTTCTTTTTAAATATTGGGATTAGTCATTGGTGAAATCAGGGTATGCATCCATTCCGTGTTCGTGAATGTCAAGTCCTTCAACCTCTTCTTCTTTAGAGACCCTAAGACCCATGATGGCTTTTAGTGCACCTAGAATGATGAAGGCAGACACTACGCAGAATGCACCTACGATAAGTACACCATATAATTGTGTCATAAACTGACCTGCACCGGCTTTATCTCCAAAAAGACCTACGGCCAAAGTTCCCCAGATACCAGTTATCAAGTGAACTGTTACGGCACCAACTGGATCATCCAATTTAAGTTTGTCAATCAATGCTACACCAAGTACGATGATGAAACCGGCTAAAAGACCTATGATAACCGCTTCATTCGGAGACATTAGGTCAGCACCCGCAGTAATACCTACAAGGCCACCAAGAATACCGTTCAAGAACATGGTAAGGTCCATATTTTTGTACATGATGGTAGATAAGATAAAGGCACCTACACCACCAGCAGCAGCAGCCAAACTAGTTGTTACCAATACTAAAGAAGTCAATTCTGGGTCGGCAGAAAGTACAGATCCACCGTTAAAGCCGAACCAGCCCAACCAAAGAATTAGAACACCTGCGGTCGCCAAAGGAATGCTGTGACCAGGAATCGCTTTTGGCTTTCCGTCTTCACCGAATTTACCAATTCTAGATCCCAAAAGGAAGATGGCTACAAGAGCTGCCCATCCACCCACTGAGTGAACCAAGGTAGAACCTGCGAAATCGTAGAAGCCCCAAGAATCCAAGAAACCGCCTCCCCATTTCCATGCACCTACAATAGGGTAAACAAGACCCACGTAGATTACAGTGAAAATCATGAAAGAACCGATTTTGATACGCTCGGCTACGGCTCCTGAAACGATTGTTGCAGCGGTAGCGGCGAACATTCCTTGAAACAAGAAGTCTGTCCACCAAGTGTATCCACCATCGGCATAGTCAGGTGTCATACCACCTTCAGGGGCATCAATACCAAAACCTGCGAAACCGAAGATGCCAGAAGAGCCTTCTTCAAAGCCAGGGTACATCATATTGAAACCCCAAGCGTAATAAAGTAGAAGGCCTACTGTTATGATGAAAATATTCTTGAAAAGAATATTGATTGTATTTTTTTGTCGGGTCAAGCCAATTTCCAAAAAGGCGAAACCAGTATGCATGAAGAATACCAATGCGGTAGCCAACATCATCCATACGTTATTTGCTGTAAATAATCCTGCGTCCATTTCTTAAAGTTTTATTGGTTGGTAATTAGTTGATTCCGGCCTGACCAGACTCTTTTGTTCTGATTCGGTAAGCTTCGATTACTTCTGAAACGAAAATCTTACCATCTCCTACATTACCTGTATAGGCAACCTCTAGAAGTTTGTTTACCGTCCTTTCTAAAAATTCATCGGATACTACTATGGACAAGTACCTGCGCTGTATGTCACTTGTACTGTAGGATATACCTCTGTAGACATGCCCTTGTTTTTCATTTCCAACTCCTGTTACATCCCAGTATGTAAAGAAATTGACCTCGATTTCATGAAGCGCTTTTTTGACTTCATCAAACTTGGATTTTCTGATAACTGCCTCGATTTGTTTCATAATTTGATTATTGAATTCAAACCAAATATATGTTAAAAAAATTAACACCCTAAAAAAATGGGGGTCATATAGTCTATTTTTATGTTTATTGTAATTATACCCCCATATTTTTTGGGGGTGCATAATTTGAGTATTATAATTATGAGTTTTTGATTGGTGGAAATTGAAAAAAAATGAACGAAAATTGAAAATGAGGGGTTGAAACAAGTCTAACCTTGAAAATTATGGAGAGATTGAATGGTTTTTTTGATTTTCCGTTAAAAAAATCGCAAATGTTAGGTTATTGTTATGTTTATAACAATTTTGAAATCCATAGGCCGATGGCCACGGCAGCTAGGCCCAAAAGAATGCTTGAGCCTGTGTAGATTACAAAATGGAGTAGTTCGCCCGAAGATAGTAAAGAGTGTTTTTCAAAAGCAAAGGTCGAGAAAGTGGTAAAGCCACCACAAAAACCTGTAGCGAGCAATAGAAGTTGATTTTCACCAATCAAATTGCCTTTAGAAGAATAGCCTAGAATAAGACCAATAAGTAGGCATCCAATAATATTGACTATAAAAGTGCCTAAAAAGAAGTGTTGAAAGTAACCGTTAAACGATTTTGAGATTAAATACCTAAGTAGGCTTCCGGTTCCTCCTCCCAAAAAGACAAGTAATAGTTGCTTCATTTATGCAAAATACACAATGAAGCGTTCAGCAGCATTTAATTTTTAAATAATTTTTGCCCGAAGAATGAAATACGGAAAATAGTAGGGTATAGACAGAACCGAACCAGTTAAGCCCATCCTATCTAAATATGATAAGAACGCAGTAAGCGTAACTGTTTTAAGGAGGTTAAACAGCTTTTTTTAACTTCTCTGAACTAGAACGTAGTGGATAGATGTTGGTGTTCTCCTTTTCTTCTTCTTGTGTTTCTTTTTTACCTCCAACTGAAACACCACTAAGACTGAATACCATAAATATGGCATTGGCCCCAATCAAGATCAATAAAATTGTAAAAAATGTCATCATTTGTTTGCCCCTTTTTCATAAAACGCAAAAATGCGCCTTTTGTTATACTTTACGTAATTAAATTGATTTTAGGTTTCTGTAAGAAGTGTTTTTGCGTGCTACAGAAAATATTTGTTAATTTTTTAGGAAAAACTTAATAAAGAATAAAAGTCCTACGAAAACTGCAAAGCCTAAAGCAATCCATTTTACACCTTTGTAGTTCTTTGAATGTAGTTTTTTATCCTTTTTATAGGATAAAATTACCACGATTGCGAAAGCTATGGCAAAAAGTGAAGCAAAGATAATTTGTCCCGTGCTGAACATATTCTTTATTTTGGCGCAAAATTAAGCCTTAGTCTGTTCAATAGCTAACCTTCTTTAAATATTATATAGATGAAAAATAAAATCAGTGCCGTCGAATTATTTCACAAGTCATTTGGCCTTGGCGTTTCTGAAACTATGAAAGCCGATTTAGGAGCGGCCAAAAACAAGCTTCGATTTAATTTGATGGACGAAGAAAACAAAGAATACCTCGAAGCCGCTTCTAATGATGATTTGGTCGAGGTGGCCGATGCGTTGGGCGATATGCTGTATATCTTATGTGGAACTATTTTGGAACATGGTATGCAGTATAAAATAGAAGAGGTTTTTGAAGAGATACAGCGTAGTAATATGAGTAAATTGGGCGCTGACGGTAAGCCAATTTACAGAGAAGATGGTAAAGTCTTGAAAGGCCCTAATTACTTTAAACCTGATATTTCTAAAATCTTGGAAGAATAATAGAAAATAGTGAGTACAAAAAGGGCGGGCAACTTTTAAGTTGCCCGCCCTTTTTATGTTTTAAGAAAATTGGTCTTAAACCTCAAGACGCCATCCAAAAGGGTCTTCAGCTCTATTGAACTGAATATCGGTTATTCTTTTTTTCAGTCTTGTTGCAAAGCTATCTTTAAGTTCAGGTAAATCGTAATCGACATCTCTAAAACCAAAAGTAGCGATGGGCGAAATGACCGCGGCTGTACCGGCCCCGAACATTTCTTTTAAGCTGCCGTTTTTAGCTGCTTCAACAACTTCGGTAACCGTAATCTTTCTCACTTCTGTTGCAATACCTTCGTCTTCGGCAATTTGAAGAATACTTTTTCGTGTGATACCGTCTAATATACGGTCACTGGTAGGGCCCGTAATCAAGGTGTCGTTTATTCTCACGAATATGTTCATGGCACCTGCCTCTTCGATGTATTCGTGATTGTTATCGTCTGTCCAGATGACTTGGCTGTACCCTTTTTCGGCCGCTAATTGCGTAGGGTAAAATTGACCGGCGTAATTTCCACCAGCCTTTGCATAACCAACACCGCCATTGGCCGACCTTGAATAGGTCTCTTCTATTAAGACTTTTACTTTGCCTGAAAAGTAAGAACCTGAGGGTGCTAAACAGATTAAGAATTTGTATTCATTGGCCGGTGAGGCATGAAAGCCTTTCCCTGACGCAAAAACAAAAGGTCTAATGTATAAAGAGCTGCCATCTTTTTGAGGTATCCAGTTTTTGTCTACCTCTACCAACGCTTTCAAGCCTTCCATGAAGTATTCTTCCGGTATCTCAGGTATGGCCATACGTTTGGCCGAAATATTCAAACGTTTAAAGTTGTCCAGTGGTCTAAAGAGCCATACCTTGTTTTCGGTATCTTTATAGGCCTTCATTCCCTCGAAAATCGATTGGCCGTAATGGAATATCTTAGATGAGGGATCTAACGTTATAGGTTGATAGGGCGTAATCTTTGGTGTTTCCCATGCTCCATCCTTATAATCGCATACCAGCATATGATCGGTAAACACACTGCCAAAAGATAGATTATCAAAATCCACTTGGTCAATTTTAGAATGCTTTACCTTCTCGATGCCGATTTTTTGCATGGTTGTACTCATAGTTTCAAATTTTAAAGAATAAAAATACCAATTTTAATTGCAATCATTCTTCAATCTTCATGTAAAAATCACCAGTTTTGTATTGGTAATCTAATTTTTATGGTATATGAAAAGATTTAACATATTACTTGTCTTTTTTGTGTTGTCTTTTGGGTGCTTAGCACAGGAAAACCAGAAAGAATCTTCGGTCGATGGCACACAGTATAAAGTATTTGGCGAAGACTTTAATGGTTCTGGTTATGTGTCTACTGAAAAGATGACCGAAAAATATAACGGAATGAACGCTGCCGACTCTTTACAGGTAAAGATGAAGGCTACCGTTACCGACGTCTGTAGGGTTAAAGGTTGCTGGATGAAACTTCAACTACAGGACGGTAACGAAACTATGGTTCGATTTAAAGATTATGGCTTTTTCATGCCTTTTGATGTAGTAGGAAAGGAAGTAATCGTCAATGGTACCGCGTTTGTAGAGGCGATGAGTGTTGACGACCAAAAACACTATGCTAAAGATGCGGGTATGTCAGAATCGGAAATAGCTAAAATAAAAGAGCCGAAAAAAATATTCGGTTTTGAAGCCGACGGTGTTCTAATGTCTAAATAATAGGTTAGGGCACTACCATAATCTATATTTTTTTGGAAAGAAAAGTCATTACTACGGGCGATGGTTCTAAAACCATTCAAATAACTGAATGGAACGAACAATATCATTCAAAACACGGTGCTGTTCAAGAGGCCTATCATGTTTTTATCAAACATGGCCTTTCGTTGTTTGACAATGATGAAATAAGCATACTTGAAATAGGTTTCGGCACCGGCCTGAACGCATTTATTACCTATCTCGAAGGTGAAAAGCAAAACAGTATTATTGATTATTGCGGGGTAGAGAAATTTCCTGTTTCAATGGAGGAGGTCAATCTTTTAGATCATGCCGAGCAATTAAACGCCACAGACGAAAACCAGCGTTTTCTTCAAATGCATGAAGGTAAGTGGGAAGAGGAGCTCAGTATCTCCGATAAATTTAAGCTGACAAAAAAGCAAATCGATTTTCTTTCCATAGATGCTTCGGATAGATTTAATTTAATCTACTTCGATGCTTTTGGGGCTAGGGTGCAACCGGAGTTATGGACGGAGGAAATATTTTCTATTATGTTCCGGGCATTAAAAGGTGAAGGAATTCTAGTGACCTATGCCGCCAAAGGAAGTGTTAGAAGAGCGATGCAAGCGGTCGGTTTTGAGGTCGAACGACTACCGGGGCCGCCTGGAAAAAGAGAAATGTTGCGAGCTAAAAAAGCGCCTTGATAACTACCTAAAATGTTAACAAATAGGAATTTACATCCTGTTTTTAACATAGCCTTAATCATTAGTGTTAAATCGAAATTAAAGGTGTGTCAGTGAATCTGGCAATCTTTTATCTTTGATACATGAGAATACTGATTACAGGTGCAACAGGGCTTGTGGGTAGGGAAATCGTTAAGCAATGTCACGAGCGAAACATTGCTGTGAATTACTTAACAACAAGCAAAGATAAAATAGTCTCCAAACAGGAGTACCAAGGTTTTTATTGGAATCCAAGTACTGGTCAAATCGATCTGAATTGTTTTGAAGGTGTTCATGCCATTATCAACTTGGCTGGGGCCACTATCTCCAATAGGTGGACCCCTAAATACAAAAAGATAATATTGTCGAGTCGCGTCCATTCATTAAGAACCCTTTATAAGGGCATAAAAGACTCTAAGTCAGATACTATCGAAGCTTTTGTAACTGCTTCCGCCGTGGGTATATACCCTGATTCGTTATCCAATTATTATACAGAAGAAGACCAGCTTGTCGATGACAGCTTTCTAGGTGAAGTTGCTTCGGTTTGGGAAAAAGAGGCCGATAAGTTCCGATTTTTCCGGTTTCCGGTTTCCAAGGTGAGAATAGGCTTGGTACTTTCCGCAAAGGGTGGGGCGTTACCGCAAATGACAAAACCGATAAAGAACTATGTGGGTGCTGCATTTGGGTCTGGTAACCAATGGCAATCGTGGATCCATGTTTCCGATTTGGCAAGAATATTTCTATTTGTGGTTGAAAACCAGTTGGAAGGTGTTTTTAACGGTGTAGCACCTAATCCAGTTTGTAATTCAAAATTAGTCGATAAAATTGCCCAAGTTTTCAAGAAACCATTATTGTTGCCGAACATACCAAGGTTTGTAATGAATATGGTTCTGGGTGAAATGTCGTACCTTCTTTTTGCTAGCCAAAGGGTTAGTAGTAAGAAAATTGAAGAAGAAGGTTTTCAGTTTCATTTTAGCAACATCTGCAGTGCTTTGAGTGATATTTACGGGCATGAAATAGATGGAAAGACCTCGAAAATTAGTTATAAGAACGAATACATTTCCTAGTAATACTTGTTCTGTAAATTATTTATGATTCCACCTTCGGTGGAATTTTTTTTGTCCCCATTTTTTTCGCTACCTGTAATAATGTGTCTTTCAACCTCTTTTTGGTGACATTTTGACATTTTTCAAGAAATGGCAGTACTTTTGCCACTTCGAAATGGAGAAAAATAATTCAAGCATATATGAGCGATAAAGATATCACTGAAGACTTTGAAGAGGTATTGGACGATGAGCAACGTCAAGAAGCAGCTGATAATGAGATTAATGAAGAAGAGAACGCAGCTGAAGCTGAGTTAAGCGTTGAAGATCAGCTAAGGGAAGACTTGGCAAAAGAAAAAGACAAGTTTTTACGTTTGTTCGCCGAGTTCGAAAATTTCAAGAAGAGAACCTCTAAAGAACGTATGGAGATGTTCAAGACTGCTGGTCAAGAAATTATGGTTTCTATGCTACCGGTACTTGATGATTTTGATAGGGCTTTAAAAGAATTGGCCAAGTCTGAAGACAAAGAAATGTTCAAAGGCGTTGAGTTGATTCGGGTCAAATTTCGTGAAACACTGAAATCAAAAGGTCTTGAAGAGGTAGAGGCGAACCAAGGCGATACATTTGATGCCGAAGTTCACGATGCCATAACCCAAATACCTGCACCTGATAAAAAGCTGAAGGGTAAATTGATAGACGTGGTCGAGAAGGGGTATAAATTAGGAGAGAGAATCATTCGTCACCCCAAAGTAGTCGTGGGTAACTAAGATATAGTATGAAGGAAGATTATTATGACGTATTGGGCGTGAGCAAAAGTGCCACTGCTGCAGAAATAAAAAAGGCATATCGAAAAATGGCCTTGAAATATCACCCTGACAAAAATCCAGGTGATTCAAAGGCTGAAGAGATGTTCAAAAAATCTGCCGAAGCATATGAGGTTTTAAGTAACCCTGATAAGAAGGCGAGGTACGACCAGTTCGGCCATGCTGCATTCGAGGGTGCCGGTGGCTTCGGTGGCGGAGGTATGAACATGGATGATATCTTTAGCCAATTCGGCGATATTTTCGGTAGCGCCTTTGGTGGAGGCGGTGGTTTCGGCGGTTTCGGCGGCTTCGGAGGAGGTCAACGAAGAGCTAAGGGAAGCAACTTGCGCATCAGGGTAAAACTTACTTTAGAAGAGGTGGCCAATGGTGTAGAGAAGAAAGTAAAGGTGCGTCGAAAGATACAGGCAGATGGGGTTACCTATAAAACCTGTGGCACTTGTGGCGGCCGTGGTCAGGTAACAAAAATTACCAATACCATTTTGGGTAGAATGCAGACCGCAACTACCTGTAGTTCTTGTAGCGGTAGTGGGCAGGTTTTAGATAAAAAACCAAGTGATGCCGATGCACAAGGTCTGAAAATTCAAGAAGAGACGGTTTCCATAAAGATTCCTGCCGGGGTAGAAGACGGTATGCAACTTAAAGTACCCGGAAAAGGTAACGACGCTCCCGGTAACGGTGTGGCTGGTGATTTGTTGGTGGCCATTGAAACAGAAGAACATGCTACTTTAAAGAGAGAAGGTGACAACCTTCACTATGATCTTTATATTAGTATTTCTGAAGCCGTTCTCGGTACTTCAAAAGAGATAGATGCCGTTGGGGGCAAAGTTCGAATCAAGTTGGAACCTGGCATTCAGTCAGGCAAGATTCTACGCCTAAGAGGAAAAGGTATTTCAAGCTTAAATGGATATGGCAACGGGGATCTTCTGGTTCACGTAAACGTATGGACGCCGAAAGAGCTCAATAAAGAACAGCGGGAGTTTTTTGAACGAATGCAAGGAAATGAAAATTTCGACCCAAAACCTGAGAAATCAGATAAATCTTTCTTTGAAAAAGTGAAAGATATGTTCTCATAAGCCAAAAACTTTGGTTTTTAAATAAAAAACGTATATTTGGTTAATATTGGGAAACCAATATAAATTTTCTTTTTCATAGCAATTTTTTTCCCATCCTTAAATGCATTTAAGGGTGGGTTTTGTTTTTATGGGGCTTGGTGTTTTTGAAATCCATTCCCTAAAAACATAGATTATTTTTGAACGCCGCCTGACGGTTCTTTTTCTATATCTTTGACAAAATTGTGTGCATGAACAATATTTTGGTCACTAAAGAAGTCACCAAAAAATATGGCGAACATACGGCTTTAGACCATGTTTCTTTAGAAATACCTAAAAACAGTATCTACGGATTATTAGGGCCAAATGGTGCGGGTAAGACTACTCTTATAAGAATTATCAATCAAATCACATATCCCGATAAAGGTGAAGTACTGTTCGATGGCGAACCTTTACGCTCTGAGCATATCGCCCAAATAGGTTATTTGCCGGAAGAGAGAGGTCTGTACAAAAGCATGAAGGTCGGTGAACAGGCTCTTTACTTGGCTCAGCTCAAGGGTCTCAGCAAGGCAGAAGCTAAGAAGCGGCTTGAATATTGGTTTGAAAGACTTGATATAGGAAAGTGGTGGAACAAAAAAATACAAGAGCTCTCCAAGGGGATGGCACAGAAGGTGCAGTTCATAGTAACCGTTTTACACGAGCCCAAACTGCTTATTTTTGACGAACCCTTCAGTGGGTTTGACCCAATTAATGCCAACATTATCAAAGACGAAATTCTTAACCTTAAGGAGCAAGGCACTTCAATTATATTCTCTACACACCGAATGGAGTCGGTTGAAGAACTATGCGAGCATATAGCCTTAATTCACCGCTCAAAAAAGGTTTTGGATGGTAAACTTTCAGATATCAAGAAAGCTTACAAGAACAATATTTTCAAAGTAGGGCTTCAGACCGATTCGGCTGATATGATTCTTAAAGAACTTGCCGATAAATTCGATATTTCTTCTTCTTCGTACGATGCAGCAGAATCTCAACTCGATTTTACATTACAGTTGCCCAATAGCGATTCGAGAAACGTGTTGGTTTATCTTTCGTCGAAAGCCAATGTGAACAGGTTCGTAGAGACCATTCCTTCCACCAGTGAAATATTCATTCAGACAGTTCAAAGTAAAGAGCCATGAATAAGCTATTATTGATCATTAGACGCGAATACTTGGCCAAGGTGCGTAATAAATCATTTGTAATCATGACTTTTTTGAGCCCTATCTTAATGGTAGGCATGGTGGTCCTGATAGCTTACCTAACACAGGTCAATGACAACGAACATCGGGTGATAGGTATTTTGAATGAGAGCGACTTCTTTTCGAACGAATTTGTAAATACAGAAAGCACTTCCTATTTACAATTTGATGATATTTCTTTGGAACACGCCAAGGATTCCGTTTCCGGTCTAGGTTTCTATGGGCTATTGTACATACCTGATGAAATCAATTTGGAAAAGGTCTGCAGTAGGTCTTTTTTATATACCAAAGAAGCGCCCAGTACCGCAATAATCGATAAAATTGAAGGAGTTTTTCAAGAGAGGCTCAGGCAGCAACGTCTTCTTGAATTAGGGGTCTCCGCTTCAGAATTCGAAACTGTCGACACCAATTTTGATATACATACCGCAACTTTTGACGGACAAACAAATATCAAGGGCATCAACGAAATCAAAGCATTTATCGGCGGTGGGTTCGGTTACTTGATTATGATGTTTATCATCATTTATGGCGGGTTCGTCATGCGCAGTGTTATAGAGGAAAAAACAAGTAGAATTATAGAGGTTATTATCTCTTCTGTCAAGCCCTTTCAACTCATGTTGGGCAAAATTATTGGTACTTCATTGGCTGGTATCACACAGTTTGCCATTTGGCTGGTCTCTGCATCGCTTTTACTGTTGGTAGCTTTCGCTTTTTTTGATATTGATCCTGCGGTTTTGAATACAAGTGCCCATATACAGGATCAAATGGGTGCCAATATGGCTCCTCCCATACCTGTGGCCGACCAGACGATGCGGTTATACGCTCAAGAATTATTGAGTATACCTTGGGTAATGTTAATTGGCTTCTTTTTGGTTTATTTCTTGTTGGGTTATTTGATTTACAGCTCCATTTATGCCGCTATTGGTGCGGCCGTTGATAATGAAACGGATACCCAACAGTTTATTTTTCCCATTATATTGCCATTAATGTTGGCCATTTATGTTGGCTTCTTTTCTGTTTTTAGTAATCCACACGGTCCGATTGCCGTAGGCTTTTCTTTGTTTCCCTTAACTTCTCCGATTGTAATGCTTATGAGATTACCTGGCGGTATTGGCGAGGGAGGTGTGCCAATTTGGGAACTAGTTGTTTCAATACTGCTATTATTCGGTACTTTTATAGGTATCGTTTGGTTAGCTGCCAAAATTTATAGGGTGGGTATTTTGATGTACGGAAAAAAACCTACCTATAAAGAACTTTTCAAGTGGCTGAAGTATGATTAGCATGTATCAAGAAGAACCTAATAAGGTTGTTGAGGTCATAGAGCAAGATATCTGGGGTGCTATAAAAGAATTTTTGCAGCTTGGAATCGGTTATGGCAAAGGCGACCAAAGAATAGAAATTACTATCGGTCTGCTGATAGTTCTTTCCCTTGCATTGATCTTGACCACATTTATACTTAAGTGGCTGCGCTCTCTCTTGACGCGCCGTATGGAAAATGATGATCGCCTCAAGTTCATTAGTGTTTTCAAGTTCATCAGATATGTAGTTTATGTCATAGTCATATTGTTTACGATGAGTGCAGCCGGTATTAATATTACCTTGGTGCTCACTGCTTCTGCTGCCTTGTTCGTAGGTCTGGGGCTCGCCTTGCAAGAACTTTTTCAAGATATCATTGGCGGCATATTCATAATTCTCGATAAATCATTGCATGTGGGGGATATTATTGAAGTTGATGGTAAGGTCGGTAAGGTTTATGAGATAAAACTTCGTACAACAAGGGCGATTACCCGTGATGATAAAGTGATTATTATACCGAACCATCATTTTATTAGTGATATTATCTATAACTATACCCAAAACCATAAAACTACACGTGAAAAAGTGGTAGTGGGTGTCGCTTATGGTAGTGATGTAAATTTGGTAACGAAGATTCTAGAAGAGATAGCGGAAGAACAAAAAGGGCTTATGAAAAATCCAAAACCTTTCGTTCTGTTCGATGATTTTGGAGATTCCGCTCTAATGTTTTCAGTACATTTTTTTATTTCGGACAGTTTTACCGATCCTCGCGTTAAAAGCGAAATGAGATATAAAATTGATGCCAAATTTAGAGAGCATAACATTTCGATACCATTTCCGCAACGCGATGTTCATATATATCAACATGCCCCTTTTCAACATAAAGCTGTAGAAGATACGGCGAAACGTAATGACCAATAGAAAAAGTCTTCTCACTGTAATCGGCTTTTTAAGTGGCCTTTTCACGATACTGGCCCAAACCCCCGATGTAATTAGAGCAGAATACATGCTCATGCCCAAAAACAAATCTGATGCGCAACTTTCGAGAGTCAAGTTGTTGGTGAATTTCCCTATTTCGGTGGGTGATTCCAACAACATTGTCATCGGTAGTGAGTACAATCGGTTGGCCTATGATTTGCAAAGAGAACTGCCCTTTAGTAGTGCAGGATTGAAGCAGTTTCACGTGCTTGATCTGAATATGGCATATGTATTACAGTTCAAACCTGAATGGAGATTTATTGGGGTTTTAACACCACGTTTAGCATCAACGCTAACGGACCCTCTCGAAAATGGAGATTTTTCGGTTAATGCTACCGTTGGTTTTCTGAAGGAGAAGAAAAGTGTTGAAAAGCCCATGAAACTTGTTTTGGGTATTGCCTATAATTCTACTGTGGCACTGCGCATACCCTTACCTATAGTTTATTATGAAAAACGTTTTAGACCAGACTGGAGTTATGTAGTGGGAATTCCCAAAACGGCACTCAAGTACCATTTAAGTGAAAAACATCAATTTCAAGGTGAGTTCATTTTTGATGGTTATTACGTGAATCTTCAAAGCAATATTGTTTTGCCCAATACAGTGACAGCATCTTCAGTGTCATCCTCTGCTGGCCTGATTACTTTTGGTTACCAATACAAGTTGGCTAAAAGCACCTTCTTGTATGGGTATGTGGGTCACACCGTTTTTCAAGATGGTGTTTTGCGCGATGAAGAGCGAAACGATATTTTCACCTTGAACGATGACCCTAGTTTTTATTTACGTACTGGCTTTCGAATCGGTATATAGTCTGACTGGAAGCAATGGAAACTAAAAAAGCGTGAGTGGTATAAAGAAACATCTAAAAAGACGTTAAAACTTTCCATGTCTTGCATGGTACTTGTATCTTACGATAGCAATAATAGATAGATTGAAATCTCAAGAAATATGTCCAAAATACTGGTAATTGAAGATGAGGCGGCGATTAGGCGCGTTTTAATTAAAATATTGTCTGAAGAAAGTGACTCGTACCAATTAGACGAAGCCGAAGATGGCTTAAAAGGTCTGGAAGCCATTAAGAATAATGATTATGATTTGGTGCTTTGTGATATAAAGATGCCAAAAATGGATGGAGTCGAGGTGCTTCAGGCGGCAAAAAAAATCAAGGCCGAAGTTCCTTTTATCATGATTTCGGGTCATGGAGATTTAGATACCGCAGTCAATACAATGCGGTTAGGCGCATTCGATTATATTTCAAAACCACCAGATTTAAACAGACTGTTAACCACCGTTCGCAACGCTCTTGATAGAAAAGAGCTAGTGGCAGAAAACCGCATCCTTAAAAAGAAGGTGGGTAAAAACTACGAAATGGTGGGCGATAGTGTTGAAATTTCGGCCATAAAGGATATGATTGAAAAGGTGGCACCGACCGATGCTAGGGTGCTGATTACTGGCTCAAACGGTACCGGAAAAGAATTGGTGGCCCACTGGTTGCATCAAAAAAGCCAACGTAGTTCGGCGCCATTCATAGAAGTGAACTGTGCTGCAATTCCGTCGGAGCTCATAGAAAGCGAACTTTTCGGTCATGTTAAAGGGGCCTTTACTTCGGCCGTTAAAGATCGGGCCGGAAAATTTGAAGCTGCCAACAAAGGAACCATATTTCTTGATGAGATTGGGGATATGAGTCTTTCTGCACAAGCTAAGGTATTGCGCGCTTTGCAAGAGAATAAAATTAGCAGGGTAGGTACCGATAAAGATATTAAGGTGGATGTTCGGGTCGTGGCGGCAACCAACAAAGACTTGAAGAAAGAAATTGAGGAAAACCGTTTCAGGGAAGATCTGTATCATCGATTGGCCGTAATTTTGATTAAAGTGCCTGCATTAAATGATAGACGTGATGATATACCACTTCTAATTGACCATTTTGCAAAAAAAATCTCAGAAGAGCAGGGGGTAGGCGCTAAATCTTTTTCCGAAAAGGCGATAAAACTCTTAAAGAGTTATGACTGGACGGGTAATATAAGGGAACTTCGAAATGTGGTGGAGCGCCTTATCATACTGGGAGGAAAAGAAGTCAGCGAAGAAGACGTAAAACTGTTTGCCAGCAAATAAGAACTAAATAAGCTCCTCCTATAAAATTCTGGTATTGACTTATTTGCCGCATTCACCAAGTTTGGTCAACGCCTCTGCGGTTATTTCTTTGGTTTTCAGATTATAGTATTTTTTCCCTTCCGAAAGGTTAGGTTTAAGTAACTGCTGCTCGCAAAATTCGAAAATGCGATTGGCGTAAGCTCTAGCTTCAACACAGTTTACTGTAGAAACAACTTTGTCCAACGATTTACGGTAAGACGCTAATGAAGAGTCAACCTTTTGTCTTAAGAGTTTTTCGGAGGGTGGTTCATAAGTTATTTTTTTCTCTCCATGAGGATTCACTGTATTTAAGCTTAACTGATCATTGCCATAAACGCTTATGTGACCCTCATGCTCATCTAAAGACTCTAGGGCCGATTTGGTTTCCTCCAACGCTTTGTTGAGCAAAATATTGGTACTGGCCAATGTTGATGTCTTAGTAGCTAGTTTAAGATGTTCGCTTCCTTCAGAGATAGTGTCGATGGCATATTCGCAGCCACATTTTTCCAAATCAAGCTTCGTTTTTTCTATGGCATTGATTGCCTTGTAGGTATGAAAACGAGATAATTGTAAATCACTCATATCAAGAGCCTTTTCTATTTCGGTCTTGACATAACTAATGTTCGAGCTGGCATAATTGCATGACTGGTTGGTATTGAAAGAAGATAATATACCAATAGTAAACAGATACAATATGTACTTTAGGTGCTTCATAGCCAGATAATTCGGTCGTAAAATTTGGGCGTTTTACGGTGTAAAATTAACATTGTGAGACCGTTACGTCATACTTTTTTCGATGGATGGCACTCTGGAAGCCTGTTTTTGGATGAAAGCCCCTATTTCATTGTTAAACCGTCATTTTTTTTAACGATTTTGGCCTTTCAACGACATTATATTTTATATTCCACCTATGGATACATCAAAAATCATCTCATTTAAGGCAGAGAAGGCCGTGCAGCTCTCTCAAAAGTCTACTTACGAAGACTTCGGGGCCACCGATAAAGAATTAAAGAAAGAACTGGAAAAGGTAAGAGAAGCCTTGGGTGAATTTCAAGATACACTCTATGCCCACGGTAAGTACGGTGTTCTGGTATGCTTGCAAGGAATGGATACTGCAGGAAAGGATAGTTTGATAAGAGAGGTGTTTAAAGACTTCAATGCCAGAGGTGTGGTAGTACACAGTTTTAAAGTACCCACTGAATTAGAGCGTAAACATGATTATCTGTGGCGGCATTATATTGCTTTGCCCGCAAGGGGCAAATTTGGTGTGTTCAATCGTACCCACTACGAAAATGTACTGGTCACAAGGGTTCACCCTGAATATATTTTAGGCGAACTTTTACCTGATGTTAATTCGGTAGAAGATGTCGATAATGCCTTTTGGGATAAACGTTTTGAGCAGATCAATGATTTTGAAAGACACATTGCGGAAAACGGTACCATTGTATTCAAATTTTTTCTTCACCTATCCAAAGAAGAACAGCGACAACGTCTCTTGAGAAGGTTGGCATTGAAACGAAAAAATTGGAAATTTTCACCTGGAGACCTTGATGAAAGAAAATTATGGGATCAGTATCAGACGTATTATGAAGATGCGATCAACCGTACTTCAAAAGCTCATGCGCCTTGGTATATTATACCGGCAGATAACAAAAAGGCCGCTAGGTTAAGTGTTGCCTCCATATTATTGCAAGAGTTAAAAAAATACAAAGATATAAGAGAGCCCGAGCTCGACGATAAAATTAAGGCTAACTTAGATGCCTATAAACAACAGTTAGAAAACGAGAAAGAATGAAGAAAGCCTTCTTAATCCTTTTTTTAAGCTTGTCGATCTTGGGTCAGGCCCAATCTGCAGACGCCGAACAAATCGATAAATTATTTAAAACCGCCTTAACAGAGGGTAAGGCCTATGATTGGTTGAACCACTTGTCAAATCAAATCGGTGGTCGTCTATCCGGATCTGTTCAGGCTCAACAAGCTGTAGAATATACGAAGGCACAGTTAGACTCTCTAGGCCTTGATCGGGTTTGGCTTCAACCGGTGATGGTGCCCAAATGGGTGAGAGGTACACCGGAATTCGCCTATTTCGAGACTTCCCCGGGTTTGTCGACTAACGTTCCAGTTTGTGCTCTAGGTGGCTCAGTGGCTACGCCTATCGGAGGTTTAAAAGCAGGTTTGGTTGAAGTAACGGGGTTGGAAGACCTTAAGAAGATGGATCCCGATAAAATCAAAGGCAAGATTGTATTTTTCAACAGACCAATGGATCCTACTCTGATTAGTACATTCGATGCCTATTCGGGTTGCGTCGATCAAAGATATGCCGGTGCTGCAGAGGCTGCAAAGCTCGGTGCGGTCGGTGTAGTGGTTCGTTCGATGAATCTTCGTCTAGACGATTACCCGCATACAGGCTCTATGAGTTACGAAGACTTGCCGGTTTCAGACCGTATTCCTGCAGCAGCAATAAGTACTAACGGGGCTGAAATATTGAGTACCACTTTAAAGCTTAATCCTGAAACAAAATTTTATTTAAGGCAGAATTGTAAGCAGTTTGAAGATGTAGAATCATTCAATGTTATCGGTGAAATAAAAGGAAGTGAATTCCCTAATGAAGTGATGGTAGTTGGCGGACATTTAGATTCTTGGGATTTGGGTGATGGATCCCACGATGATGGTGCCGGTTGCGTTCAAAGCATGGATGTGTTACGATTGCTGAAGAAAACAGGTTATAGGCCCAAAAGAACCATTCGTGTAGTTCTCTTTATGAATGAGGAGAATGGATTGCGAGGAGGAAATAAATACGCAGAAGTGGCCCAAAGCAAAAACGAAAGGCACATATTCGCTTTAGAGAGCGATGCGGGCGGATTCACGCCAAGAGGTTTTTCATTCGATTGTTCAGAAGCCAATTTGGAGAGGGTGCAAGAATGGAAGAAACTTTTTGAGCCTTATCTAATACACCTGTTTGAAAAGGGATATAGCGGCGCTGATATCGGTCCGTTGAAGAATAATGAAATGGTTTTGGCCGGTTTGCGGCCTGATTCGCAGCGCTATTTTGATCATCATCATGCTGAGAACGATACCTTCGAACATGTAAATAAAAGAGAGTTGGAACTTGGTGCGGCCAGTATGGCAAGTCTTGTCTATCTCTTTGATAAATATGGTATTATTCCTGGTACAAAAATTAAAGGCTAATTCTTTTGCAGGGTTTGCTATGGCCTTCTACAAGTGACCAAAACGAACTAAAATCATTATCTTTGCGGCTCATTTAAATTAGAGCAAAATGCAAGACGGTATATACGCAAAATTCAATACCTCAAAAGGAGAAATTCTCGTTAAATTGACCCATGATAAGACCCCTGGTACGGTAGGTAACTTTGTTGCTTTGGCAGAGGGTAACCAAGATAATAAGGTGAAATCTAAAGGCGAGCCTTACTATGATGGTTTAAAATTTCATAGAGTAATTCCTGATTTTATGATTCAGGGCGGGTGTCCGTTAGGTACGGGTACGGGTGATGCCGGCTACAAATTCGATGATGAGTTTCATCCTGATCTAAAACATTCCGGCCCTGGAGTTCTTTCAATGGCTAATGCTGGTCCGGGTACTAATGGAAGCCAGTTTTTTATCACTCACGGTCCTACACCATGGTTGGATAATAAACACACCGTTTTTGGGCATGTTGAAAGTGGACAAGAAGTGGTAGATGAAGTTGCTCAGGGCGACACGATAGAATCACTTGAAATCGTTCGAGTTGGCGATGAAGCTGAAAGCTGGAACGCAGTTACGGCCTTTAAAACCTTTCAAAGCTCTAGAGAACAGCGTATTGCTGACGAGAAGGCAAGACAGGCGGCAGAATTAGATAAGGTTTCTGCCGGTTTTGATAGTACCGATAGCGGTCTTCGTTATAAAATCATTCAAAAGGGTAACGGTGCCAAAGCGGAGAAAGGTAAAACTGTATCCGTTCATTACGAAGGTTCTTTAATGAGTGGTCAAGTTTTCGATTCTTCTTACAAAAGAAACCAGCCCATAGATTTTAAACTGGGTATTGGGCAAGTTATATCTGGATGGGATGAAGGTATAGGCCTACTACAGGTTGGTGACAAGGCGAGATTTGTTATCCCTTCTGAATTAGCATATGGCAGTTCTGGGGCAGGGGGGGTAATACCACCTAATGCGCCTTTGCTTTTTGATGTTGAGTTGATGGATGTAAAGTAAACCTAACATGGTAGATATAAAAAATGCCCCAAAATATTTTGGGGCATTTTTATTTATAGTTGTTAGAGTAAAGAACTTGTTTTCGAATTAAGAAAATAGAATTTTCAAGTAGTTGCCTTTCGGCAAAACCAACTTAATAAATGATAGAAGATTTAACGGAAAAATCTCCCAATCACGATTTTTTAGCCCTGTCCGTGCTAACCAGAAACAATACGATGTTTACTATTAACAATAGAAACAGAATACCAAAGAAAGTAGCCATAGTTCGTTCAATTAATAATGAAGGGGAAATTTGCAATCTAACCAGTAGATGCATAAAGTAAGGTGGGGTTGCGTCGAAACGTAAGCAAATGTATGAAAAAGATGACTAATCCGTTGATTATCAATAAAAAACCCCAACTAAAAGTTGGGGCAAATACTGTATAAAAAGAGTTATGCGTCCTAGTCTACTACCTTTACATTAACCGCGTTCAGTCCTTTTCTACCCTGTTGTAGTTCGAATTCTACAACATCACCTTCACGAATTTCGTCGATAAGTCCTGAAATGTGTACAAAGTGATCTTCGCTTGAACCATCTTCAGTGATAAAGCCGTATCCCTTTGAATCATTGAAGAACTTAACTGTTCCTTTACTCATAATAAAAAATTAAATTAATTAAAGCGCAAATGTACTGTTATTAATTTAAATGAGTGATTTTTTGTAAGTTATATTTTAAGAGTTTATAATATTCTACCCTACAAAGGCGAAATTTTTGTAAAAAAATATTCAAGTAAGCAGGTTTTTTATCGATGATGCAATATTATCAGTATCTAAACTAATAATGGCCGATGCCATTCCCAAAATTCTAGCTGCCCAATCAATAGCTTTTTGAACAACACCTAGATTTTTATATAAGTTCTGAGTCTTTTCTGTAATTGTTCTAATGGCGTTCAGACTTTCATCAACATCGTTCATAACAAGTAGTGCCGATTTCGTATAAAGTTCAGTGGTTTGCCCTAGCAATTGGTTGTGAAGCTCTTTTAGTTCTGAGTTTTCATCTTCTGTAAGGTTATCAAAATTTTCATATCTATAATCACCTACAGCATTGGTCATGTGCAATAAATCGTCTGCGAGCTGTTTTACTTGTTCAGATGTAAGGTTTGCCATGGCTGTTAATTTAAATTGGATATTATTCTTACTGCTAAAGACAGTCTAGAGCCCAACCGGGCCAGACCACTCTTTACTTCATCGTTTTTCAAGCCCTCGACATGTTCATAAAGAAGGGTGTGCCCGGCCTTTATTTCTAATAATATTTCTGAGAAAACGTCAAGCTCTTTTTGCTGCGCTTCTATATTATTCAATGCATTAAAATAGTCTTCGGCAAATTTGGTGCGTTCGTAAGTAGAAAGGTTTTTGTTGTTTACATGGTCAAAATAAAAGTTCTTGATGCTTTGTTTTTGTACTTCAAGTTTGCCATAAATATTACCGTGAACATTCAGTTCCAAGAAGGTCAATAGTTGTTGAAATGGTTGATAGCCATCAATTACGTAGCTCTTTATTTTTTTTCTTTGGTTGATTCCTGAGAAAGTTCTCAGTAAAAGGCTAGATAGCGTTGAATATGCCTTTACATCATTTTCATTGAGCTTCAGCGAGCCATAATTACCCGTACTCAAGGTTGTCGTCAGGTCTGCCGTTTGGTATTTGGCCAATTGTTTGTCGCTTACAGCCAGCAATCCGTTTAAATATTCTAGTGAAGTGGAGTAGATGATGTTGGTGATACTGTCAGCTTTTACCTCTGGAGAACAATCACACTGTGTACTATGAATGTTGAATTTAGCGACATGTTTTAATTGACAATCTTCTTTACATATTTGATTGAAACTCTGAGGAAGTGTTTCATACGACTGAAGGGCCTCTATAGAAGTTTCAGTGAACTCGGTTACATGCTTGAGTTCATAGCATCCCATCAACATAAAAGAAGAAACAATGGTGATTATTAAATATCTAGATTTACCTGGCATAGAAGCGAATTTTCTTACTACAAGTTAATTAGAATGACAGGTTTACTCCATATTTAATTTCATTTTTTATCGGTCATCTAATTTCCTTGAAGGAAAAAGTCATTTTGGAGGGAAATAAAAAAACCTTGCAGTCGATTGCAAGGTTTTTTCAACTCAAACTTAAAATCTTTAAGCCGTAGGATCGGGTGTCATTCGTAAATATGGTTTTACTTCTTCAACACCTTTAGAGAATATGCCTTTGGCATCTTCTGTGCTGATGGCTGGACTAACTACCACATTTTCACCTTTTTTCCAGTTGGCAGGTGTGGCCACTTTATGGTATGCCGTAAGTTGAAGCGAATCAACTACACGTAAAAGCTCATAAAAGTTTCTACCTGTCGAAGCGGGATAAGTGATAATCAATTTTACCGTTTTATCAGGAGCAATTATAAAAACCGAACGTACCGTAAGATTATTATCTGCATTCGGGTGTATCATATCATAGAGATCTGAAACTTTTTTATCCTCATCTGCGATAATAGGAAAGTTCACAGTAGTATTCTGAACCTCGTTGATATCTTTGATCCACTCGGCGTGTGAACTGGCTCCATCAACACTTAATGCGAGCATCTTTACATTTCTTTTATCGAACTCGTCTTTGAACTTGGCCGCAGTACCCAATTCGGTAGTACAAACGGGGGTGAAATCTGCAGGGTGAGAAAATAGAATACCCCAACCATCACCTAAATAATCATAGAAGTTAATGGTGCCCATTGAGCTATCGGCTGTAAAATCAGGGGCCTTGTCGCCCAGTCGTATAGTTGCCATATATGTTTTGTTTTTAGATTAAAAATTAAATCCCTATAAAATTAGTAGATTAATAAGAGTTGGGCATGGTTTTATGGTTAAAAATGTATTAAAGTTTAGTACATTTAGGTTATGGATGCATCAACACTTGAAAGCTTAAAATACCCAATCGGTAAGTTCACTGTACCGGATACGATTACGACTGAAATGATTGCCGAATGGACCAAAGTTTTAGAAGAGTTGCCCGGTAAATTGAAGAATTTGGTGCAGAACTTGAACAAAGAACAGTTAGACTCCCCATACCGCCCTGGCGGGTGGACAGTAAGACAAACTGTGCACCACATGGCCGATAGCCATCATAATAGTTATATAAGATTTAAGTGGGCCTTAACCGAAGATAGGCCATTGATAAAGGCTTATGATGAAAAAGCGTGGGCCGAACTTTTCGATAGCAAGAGCGCCCCTATCGATATGTCTTTAAGTCATTTGAGTGCCGTGCACGCCAAATTGGTCTATTTGATAAAGGGGCTGTCGAATGAGGCTTTGAAGCGAGAGTTTTTACATCCTGAAGGCAATATAGCAACCAGTTTAGAAGAGAATGTAGGTAGATATGCTTGGCATAGCCAACACCATTTTGCCCACATCAAGAATTTATTGAAGAGAGAGGGCTGGTTGTAAAACTACTTTCCGATTTCTTTGAATGGTTTATTTCCACTTAATATTGCATCCGATACTCGGCTTTTGGTCAGAATCAACCTCTTTGTTTTCCAATAGTGCGTTCATGGCAGCTGTTAAATCCTTGCCTGTGACAGGAATACCGTTTCCGGGTCTAGAATCGTCAAGTTGTCCCCGATAGATCAATTTCATGGCCGAATCAAAGAGATAGAAATCTGGGGTACAGGCGGCATCATAATCTTTTGCCACTGTTTGTGTTTCGTCGTAGAGATACGGAAAGCTATAATTCTCTTGTTGGGCAGTCTCTTTCATTAAATGCGGAGCATCTTGCGGATAGTTTTCTACATCATTGCTTGATATAGCGATAAACTTAATTCCTTTTGGCTGAAATTTATTGGCAAGGTCGGCAACGGTCAAGTTAACATGTTTTACGAAGGGGCAATGGTTACAAATGAACATGATGACAGTTCCTTTTAAACCCTGTATTTTTTCAAGCTTTACGCGATTACCGGATACAGTATCAACTAGTTCGAATGTTGGGGCTTGGGTTCCTAACGGAAGCATATTACTGGGTGTTCTTGCCATGTTCTGTTTCTTTTACCGTAAAGGTAAAAAGTATTTTTCGCCAAGCTTTGCTATCTTGGTTTCAATTTTAACCAATCTACTTTGAGTAGAAACGATTCATTTTATGGAAAATCAAATTTCGTGGGGCGATTTTGCAAAAATCGACATGCGCGTAGGAACTATTATTGAGGTAAACGACTTTCCTGAGGCTAGAAACCCAGCTTATCAAATACATGTCGATTTTGGCGAGGATATAGGTGTTAAAAAGACTTCGGCGCAGATTACCGTTCGCTATTCGAAAGAAGAACTTATTGGCTGCCAGGTGATCGCCGTTGTCAATTTTCCTAAAAAGCAGATAGCCAATTTTATGAGTGAATGTCTTATATTGGGGGCCGTCAAAGGCAAAGAGGTCATACTTCTACAACCTAAGTCGAATGTTGCCAATGGCCTAAAAATTTCTTAATCTTTGAATGAAGAATTAATAGATAGCGTACTCTTAAATTTTGATTCTCGTTCTCAATGGGCACTGAACATTGTTTTGGCTTTTGTCATGTTCGGTATCGCCTTGGAAATATCTATTGACGATTTTAAAAGAGTAGTTAAAAACCCAAAAGCCATTTTTATTGGGGTGGTATGCCAATTCGTACTATTGCCTGCTCTTACCTTTTTTTTGGTCTACACCTTAGAACCGATAGCCAGTATTGCTATGGGTATGTTCATGGTGGCCGCCTGCCCGGGAGGTAACGTATCTAATTTTATAACTCATTTAGCGGGTGGAGATACGGCACTTTCAATTAGTATGACGGCTACAGCAACCTTATTGGCTGTGGTAATGACTCCCCTAAACCTCCAACTTTGGGCCAGTTTTTATGACCCGACGGCAGAGATTTTACGAGATGTTGCGGTTTCTCCTTCTGAAATGATCAGATTGGTTCTGCTACTTCTAGGCCTGCCTTTGTGTCTTGGTTTGGCCATCAATTATTGGAAAAAAGAGTGGGCCCTTAAGGTAGGTAAGGTATTGAAGATAATTTCACTGCTATTCTTTATAGCCCTTATCTTTATAGCCTTGTTCAAGAATGTCGATGTCTTTTTAGATTACGTTCTCTATGTTTTTTGGCTTGTTGTCATTCATAATTTATTAGCTTTTTTTACCGGATTTTCAATCGCTTCGTTGGCAAGACTTTCTCCTCAAGAAATAAGATCGATAACCATTGAGACTGGTATTCAAAACTCTGGCTTGGGCCTATTGTTGATTTTTTCATTTTTCAACGGTTTGGGTGGGATGGCTATTTTGGCCGCTTTTTGGGGTATTTGGCATTTAATCTCCGGATTGTCGTTAGCTGCTTTTTGGGGTTATAGACCCATTAAATCAAAAACATTGGTTTGAAAAGTTTTTGGTATTGCTTATTGAAGGCATATATGAAAATTTCGCTTCACTTTTATTTTGGGAAAATTGAGGTACATGGTCTCGAGAATATTCCAAAAAATGGAGCTGTACTTTTTTTGCCCAATCATCAAAAGGCACTGATGGATGTTCTTCTGATAGTAGTCGATTGCCAAAGAAAACCATATTTTCTAGCACGCTCCGATATTTTTCGCAAAAAGGTACTAAAAGGGTTCTTTGCTTTTTTGAGGATGATCCCTATTTATAGAATGCGAGATGGAAGAAAATCGTTGGCAAATAATGAAGTTGTTTTTAACCAATGTGCCCAATTGTTCAAAAAAGAAGAAGCTATTGTCATTTTTCCAGAAGCAAATCACAATTTAAGACGTAGGGTTCGCCCTCTTAGCAAAGGTTTCACCCGTATTGTTTTTAATTCTTTGGGGGGAAATCCCAATGGAGAAATACTTTTGGTACCCGTTGGATTGAACTATCAAGAGAAGGGTAGGTTCCCCGATAGGGTCGCGCTGTACTATGGAAAACCAATAGCCTCTTCGAGATTCTATGATGTCCATAATGCAAATGAATCTACCACCGCACTCAAACTTGCTGTTTCAGGAGAATTAAAAAAACTGACCACCCATATTGAAGATGCAAGTAATTATGAAGCCATAGAGAAGGCACTTATAAATCAAAAAGTTGACTTTTTAAATCCGAAGGAGGTAAATAATGCTATTCAACATCTAGACTTCAATACCTATTCTTCAAGTACGATTAAAAAAGGGCTCAATTTTTTTGATTTGCTTTTCAAGACACTTAATATTCTTTGGCTCTTACCGTGGTATTTTCTGGTAAAACCAAAAGTTTGGGAGCCTGAATTTTTATCGACCATGCGGTTCGCTTACGCTATGGTAGTCTATCCTTCCTATCTATTGATTTTAGGGGCCGCATTTTTCATTTTTGCTGACATATTACTTGCCATCGGGGTCATATTGGCCATTTTCACCTTTAACTTTCTATATGTTAGAACAAGATGATTTCTTAACGGTGTCAGTTGATATTACATAGAATCACCAAAGAAGATGGCATTCATTAACAACTTATTAGTACCATACCAAAAAGCCCTAAAATTGGTATTGTCTGTGAAGGCCATTACCCGCCCTTTGCCTAGTCGACCAACTTGAAAAGGTACGCTGTTCTTTAACAAAACGTAGTTTTCTTCTGAGATATACCCGCTTAAGAGGGCATTATTTGTGTACTGAATCGGGTTATTATAGCTATCTCGATGAGGTTTGATATAAATATTGGTATTTCTGAATAATGGAAGATGGTCGTTAACAAATCCGAAATTGATAGGATGCGATAAATCGAGTTTGGCTCCAAAGATAGCGCCGCCTGTTTCTTGGGCGCCATGAAAATTTTTCTTTTCGGCGAACGAAATATTCTTTACCGATAGTGAATCGGTTTTTAAATCTAAAGTCAAGAGTCCACGGTCGTTAAATAGTTTGGCAGCCGAACGATAACCTATAAGTGAACCCCCGTTTTTGACCCAGTTTTTCAATTTGCTCCAATGGGCCTTTGATAAAGTCTTTCCGCTAAGGCTTGGTATAATAATATCGGTGTATTTCTGAAGATCGGTACTGCTTAGATTTGCTACATCTAATTTTGTCAGTTGTATTTCATATCGCGTATCGAATAAGTGCCATATTTCACCGGCATCATAAGACCTTACGCCTTCACCCGTTAACAATGCTATTTTCTGTCTTTTTAGGGTCTCAAAATCATTACTGCCTAAGTCAATGCCTTGGGTTTGACCCGTACCTATGGCATCCATTTGAACAAAACTTGCTTCGGCGATAGACTTCAGCCTCTCGCGAATAGTAGCGGAGTTCAAATTTTGGTTGGCTGCGGGCACGAAAATAGTTCCGTATCCATAAGATTTACCGTTCAATTGAAACGGCTTCAAGGCTACCTTGGCTCTCAGTCCGGTTTCTAGAATAGCGTTTAGGGCCTTCGGGGTATAGTATTCGTTCCATTCGAACAAAAAACCATAAGCACCATCACCTTCTATACCTCCCTTTAAATTGGGAAGTTCCACTACCTCGTTTCCGGCATTTTGTAAGGACCTAATTTCAGTATGGTCTAGGTTGAAGGCTAAAGGAAATGACCATGCCGAAATATCATAAAAAATGCTATCGTTGAATTGGGTTCTTTTTTCGAACATAGCTTTAATGAGTCGGTGGTTCTTTTGACTCATGGGTATGATATAACTATGCCCTTTTTTATAAGTGGTGCCATTTACTCGAACGTCTCCTTTCAGTTCATGAAATTTAATTTTATGTCGATGAAGAATTTCTACTAAGTGCCAAGCTTTGGCTGCGTCTTTTTGATCGCCGAACATGATCGCCCTCGATCGGCCGATGACCGACTCAAGCCCCACTTCTTTATAGAACTGCTGTTGGTACTGTAGCAGTTTGACCCTTAGATTACTCGCTGCTTCGAGGGTAGAAAGGGCAGTGGTCATTTGGTTGCGAATGGTAAACGGAAAAGTCAAAACTCCATTTTCGGTTTCCTGCGCGTGCCCTCTTGAACTGGCCTGTTCAAAGAGAATTCCGATTCCCCCGGTAATATCCGGAAAGGTCGAGCCCTTTCCATAGAAAAAATCATCATATTGCTCTTCAGAATAATAGAGTGAGCCGATTTTATCAAGGGCCTTTGCGTGATAACTTCCTATTTCGGCAGTAAGGCTTTGATTGGTTTTAGGGGTTAATGGGTGCACTCGTGAAGGTACCCCGGGTTGAAAGAAAAATGTAGAATTAGTGCCCATCTCATGATGGTCGGTCAATATATTGGGCATCCACTCGTAAAAAGTTTCTATTCTCGCCCTGCTTTCGGGTAGTTGAACGGGCAACCAATCTCTGTTCATGTCGAACCAATAATGATTGGTTCGCCCTCCTGGCCAAGCCTCATGGTATTCTCGGTCGTTTGGATCGGTATTAGGGCTTACAGGTCTGTTGGTATTGGCCCAGTGTGCAAATCTCTGAAGGCCATCGGGGTTGAAAGAAGGATCTAGTAGAATTACGGTGTTGTTCAATATTTGCTCAATTTCAGGGCCTTCGGCGGCAGCGAGATAATAAGCGTAGGCCAACGCCGCGTTGGATCCGCTGGGTTCGTTGCCGTGAATTGAAAAACCTTGATAGATTACAACAGGCATTTCATCAACAGATTTTGACCTGCCAGAGTCTTCTGTAAGTGACATATGCTCATTTCGAATTTCTTCCAATCTACTATGATTGCCCTCAGAAGTTATGGTAAGAAGCAATAAGGGGCGACCTTCAAAGGTTTTTCCGCGATTGATTAAACTCACTCTTTCACTGGCCTTGGCAAGTGCTGTCATGTAGAAAAACAATTTGTCGTGGGTAACATGCCATTCACCTACCTCATGGCCAATAATCTCTTTAGGTTTTGGAATGTTTTTGTTATAGGTTAGGTTCTCGGGGAGGTAATAATCTAACCCTACTGTTTGTTGTGCGTTGGCAAACGTTGCAACAAGTAGAAAAGAAAGAAGGAAAAGACTTCGCATTTGAGCAGTTTTACCTATAAATGTACCCAAAACCAATCAAATGTGGCTTGGATAAATTTATGCGGAGCGGCTTTGCCCAAAAATGAAATGAAAAAAGGCCCCATTAAGAGGCCTATAATTTATGTGAAGATTTATATGTCATCGAAGCTAACATCGGTAAAGCTATCGGTTGTTTTAACCTCACCGTTGCTACTTACTTCCTCTTCTTCTTTTTTGAAATCTTTTTGATGTCGTTCAGAAATTACTTCGGTACCTTTCTCATCAATGATATAGTCCATCATTTCTTCAACGTTCTCTCTAAAGGCGGCAAAATCTTCTTTGTAAAGATAGATTTTGTGTTTTTTGTAATGGAAAGAACCATCGTCGTGTGTAAATTTTTTGCTTTCGGTGATGGTCAGATAATAATCCCCGGCTTTCGTACTTCTTACATCAAAAAAATAGGTGCGTCTCCCTGCTCTTAAAACTTTGGAATAAATCTCCTCTTGGTCCATTGCATCTTTTTCGCTCATCTCGAAATCATGTCTAGTTAATAGTTAATCTATCAAAAATGTGAAAAAAATGTCAATACGCCAAAATTTTCTAATTTTCTTTCTCGGATAGCTGGGTGGCGTAGAGTTCTTTGTAATACCCTTCTTGAGTGTTCAATTCTTCGTGCGTACCTTCTTGCAAAAGCCTACCATCTTCGAGTACGAGAATTCGGTCGGCGTTCTTTGCCGATGACACCCTATGACTTACGATTAAAGTGGTTTTATGTTTAGAGGCTTTTTTAAGGTTGTTGAGAATTTCTTCTTCTGTTTCGGTATCAACAGCTGAAAGACAATCATCAAATAAATAAATAACAGGATCCTTCAAAAGCGCCCTGGCTATGGAGACCCTTTGTTTTTGACCTCCACTTAGTGTAATACCACGCTCCCCTAACACAGTATCGTACCCCTTTGCAAAACCTTGAATGTTGGTGTGTACAACCGCATCTTTGGCAGCTTGAACAACCTCTTCATCAGAAGCGGTTTCTTTACCGAACTTGATATTGTTCTTGATGGAATCGGAAAATAAAAAGGCATCTTGCGGAACGGCCCCAACAGCATTTCTAAGACATTCGAGATTTAAATGGGTGATAGGGGTATTATCAATATAAATTTCACCCGAGCTTACGTCATATAGACGGGCGACCAAATCTAAGATGGTAGACTTACCGGACCCTGTCTTGCCTAAAATTGCAACAGTCTCCCCAGTATTTATGGCAAACGAAATGTTCTTCAAGGCCGTAATTTCAGTGTCTTCATAAGTGAAGCTTACATTTTTGAACTCAATTTTACCGGTTATGGGTGTTTCAGCGGTTACCGTATTTTGAATATCAGGGCTTTCGGTCAAAAATTCATTGATGCGTTTTTGCGAAGCCTCGGCTCGCTGGATTATCGAGGTGAGCCATCCGATGATGGCAACCGGCCAAGTTAGCATGTTCACATAAATGATAAACTCTGCGATGACACCGACCGATTCGATTTCTCCATCTAAAAATTGTTTCCCACCGATATAAATTACAAAAATATTACTGACCCCAATCAGTAAAACCATTAACGGAAAGAACCATGCATTAACACGTGCTAACGACATGCTCTTATCTTTTCCTTCGACCGCCAATAGGGCGAGGTCGTTGTTAATCTGAGGCTCAAGAGCATACGCCTTAATCACCGAAACTCCTGAAAAAACCTCTTGGGTAAAGGTCGAGAGGGTAGAGAGGTATTCTTGAACTACGGTACTGCGCTCGTGAATTACTTTACTTATTTTGTAGATAAGCACCGATAGTATAGGCAGGGGAATCAATGTGTAAGCAGCCAAGGTAGGTGCTGTTATGAACATAATGGGTACAATGCAGATGAAGAGGGTAGCGGTATTTATACCATACATGAGAGCCGGCCCGGCATACATTCTTACTTGTGAGACATCTTCACTGATACGGTTCATCAAATCACCGGTCCTATTTTTCTTGTAGAAATTTAGACTGAGCAATTGATAGTGATCGAAAACCTCATTTTTTAAGTCGTATTCGATATATCTCGAAACGTTAATAATGGTTTGGCGCATTAAAAAAGTGAAAACCCCGGAAAGTAACGCCGCACCTACAATTATAAGTATGTATTCAAGCAGTAGCGTTTTGGCTTCAGATTCGGTAACGGTGGAAGCAATAAAATCTTCAATGACCTTTATCGATTCTTTTACGTAAGAAGGCATGACCAATTGAAGTATACGTGCTACAATGGTTATGAAAAGTCCGATAAGAAGCTTTTTCCAGTATTTTTTGAAATACTTGTTGAGGTGCTTTAATTCCTTCATTGATAAGGTGGCTAGTCAGCTAAGGGGTTTTAGCAATTGGCCAAAGATAGGGCTTTAAGAGAAAAGCGAATGTTATAAAAGTTATAAGGTAGAGCAGAAATTTTTGAAATCGCGGTTTTACGGCGTCGGCCATTATAGGTCGAAAAGTGGTGGCCTAATCAATTGAATTTCATCCATAAAAAATACCTGCCGTACTTTTCAATTTTTTAATCGAATTTTTAAATGTTACCACTGGTTTTATTGCTATTTTTGTGCCCGTGAAAGCCAAAACCAACACTACAACAAAAAGTTCTTTAACATGCTAACACGTAGGCACATCAGGGTAAAGGTAATGCAATGCATTTATGCCCTGACACAGTCAAAAGATGACTCTTTGGAAAAACAGGAAAAGTTTCTTCGATATAGTATCGATAGCATGTATACTCTTTATCTGTTGATTTTAAGTTTGATGATAGAATTGCACCAGCGTGCCTCAGAACAACTCCAACTCTCTTCAAAGAAATACTTGGCAACTTCCGATGATAAATATCCTGATCAAGAGAAGTTGATCAACAATAGGCTTTTATTGCAGATTGTTAAGAATGAAGCGCTGAAATCAGAGCTTAAGAAGCGAAAGCTTAATAATTGGTATCTGAACGATGAGTATGTACGCATACTCTATAAAGATATGGTTGAGAGCGATGCCTACGTTGAATACATGAAATCGACCGAAAGCAGTTATGCCGAAGACAAAGAGTTCGTTACGACCTTGTTCAAAGACATTGTTGCGCCCAACGAAAAGATTTATGATTATTTTGAGGATGACAAACTCACCTGGGTCGATGATTTTCCGATTGTAAATACATTCATTTTAAAGCTTTTGAAAAAGGTCAAAGAGACGCATCCGCAGAGTTTCTTTTTGCCTAAGCTTTTAAAGGATGATGACGATATGCAGTTTGCAAAGAAACTGTTGACCAAGACTTTGCTTCATGATGCTCAATGGACCAAGGAAATTGAAGGTAAGACCCCTAATTGGGATAAAGACCGTATAGCTGATATTGATGGCATTCTACTAAAAATGGCTATTTGCGAACTATTGAGTTTTCCATCTATTCCTGAAAAAGTGACCATTAATGAAGCCCTCGAGATTGCCAAAGAATACTCTACTCCGAAGAGTAGTATTTTTATCAATGGAATTTTGGATAAGTTGGTAAAAGAGTACAAGTCAACAGGCAAGCTCAATAAAATAGGACGTGGTTTAATGTAAATTATGCTGTTTATGAAATGGCGAATTTGAAGTGTTTTAAACCCTTTTTCTGTCATTCATTGGATTTCTTAACGGTTCTGCCCTCTATCTTATATAATTAATTCATTAATTTTGCTGTTAAAATAAAATTATAACCATGAAAAAAGCACTTTTGACTTTAAGTGTGTTTTCCATATTGGCGTTTGTATCATGTAAGGAAAATGCATCGAGTAAGGTAAATTCGGACAATGTTGCCGAAGCGGCCCAACGTGATGAGGCCGGTAAGCAGGTTCCTGTCATGTCTTTTGAGAAAGAAGAACATGATTTCGGTACCATCGAGCAGGGTACGCCCCAAGAAACCATCTTTAAGTTTACTAACACAGGTAATGCGCCTTTAATCATCACAAGTGCTACCAGTTCTTGTGGTTGTACCGTACCGGATCCACCAAAAGAACCAATCGCTCCAGGTGATACAGGAGAGCTTTTGGTAAAATTCAACGGGTCTGGCCAGAATCAGGTTACAAAAACCATTACGGTTAATGCCAATACTGAAAAAGGTTCTGAATTGTTACGTATTAAGGCATTTGTTAATCCTAAAGATGCCGCGCCTGTCGGGCCAACATCGAAATAAATTAAGATAAAATAAAGACTATGGGCGATTTAGGCCAATTTCTTCCGATGATCTTGATTTTTGTGGTGGCATATTTTTTTATGATCCGTCCACAGATCAAACGTCAAAAAGATGAGAAGAAATTTACCGCTGAATTAAAGCGAGGTGATAGGGTAGTAACCAAAAGTGGGCTGCACGGAAAGATTATGGAGTTGAACGATAAAGATTTTTCATGCATTCTTGAAACAATGGCAGGAAAACTGAAATTTGATCGTTCGGCCATTTCTATGGAAATGAGTAAGAAGCTCAACGCACCCGAAAAGAAATAAAAATTTCTACCGATATAAAAAGGCGTCACTATTTTTAGTGACGCCTTTTTTTTGCGCTCTATTTACTTCATAAATCCTTATCTTGAACATTCAACTTAAATACAAAATGATGTACGGTAATCGAAGAAAATTTTTGAAAACAGGATCACTGGCTTTGGCCGGCTCAGGGGCTGCTTTTATGTTCCCAATGGAGCTATTGGCATCTATGAGAAAAAGGGTGGGAGCTAATGATCGAATCAATGTTGGTTTAATAGGCTGCAACGGAATGGGCTTTAGTGACCTGAGTTCAATGCTTAAACTCAATGAAATTGATGTTATTGGCCTTTGCGATGTTGACGAAAATGTATTGAAAAAAAGAACAGCTGACCTTGAAAAAGCAGGTATTAAAAAGCCTATTTGGTATAAAGATTATCGTAAACTATTAGAGAATAAAGATATTGATGTAGTAATCATTGGTACTCCCGATCACTGGCATTGCCTTCAGTTGACAGATTCTTTGCAGGCAGGTAAAGACGTTTATTGCGAGAAACCGATTGCCAATTCTGTTCAAGAAGCGAATATAATGCTTGATTATGTTGGGGCCAGTGATCGAATGGTTCAGATCGGGCAATGGCAAAGAAGCCAGCCCCATTTCGTCGACGCTATCGATTTTGTTCATTCGGGCAAGTTGGGAGAGATTCGTTTGGCCAAGGCCTGGGCTTATCAAGGTTGGATGAAACCAGTGCCTGTGGTACCCGATAGTACAGCTCCTGCTGGTGTAGATTATAAGATGTGGTTGGGTCCGGCACCGGAAAGAGCTTTTAACGCCAATCGTTTTCATTTCAATTTTCGTTGGTTTTGGGACTATGCGGGTGGCCTCATGACCGATTGGGGGGTGCATTTGATTGATTATGCCCTCTATGGTATGAAAGCTGGTACGCCCAAGTCGGTAATGGCTTTGGGAGGTAAGTTTGCTTACCCCGATGATGCCTCTGAAACACCCGATACTCTGCAGACGGTTTTCGAATATGATGGCTTTTCACTTCTATGGGAACACGCCACAGGTATAGATGGTGGAAACTATGGGAGAAATCATGGTATTGCTTTTATTGGTAATATGGGAACCTTGGTTGTAGACCGTAACGGTTGGGAGGTTATTCCGGAAGAAGAGTTTCAAGGTTGGGGTAAAGACGGAATACCAAAAATGGAAGCCATTTCAAAGGATAAAGGAAATGCCAGTGGTCTTGACCTTCATACCGCCAATTTCATCGAAGCTGTTAAAAGCAGAGATGCATCAAAACTGAACGCACCTATCAAAGTAGGCTATGATGCCGCTTTGGTGTCGCATATGGGCAATGTGGCCTTTAAAACAGGAAATAGAATTTATTGGGATGAGTCAAAAGCTGAGTTTAAGCAGACCGAAGCGAATCAATATCTAATGGCCAATTACAAAAACGGATGGAAACTGCCTATGGTGTAATATAAATTAGAATCAAAAATTAGAAACCGGTGACATATTCTTATGTCCCCGGTTTTTTTATCGGTAGGCGTCGTTAAGACCTTTTCCTTCCAAAATCATGGGTACGATTTTTTCTAGGCGCGATAACTTTGTGCTTTCCCTTTTGGCAGTTTCTATATATTCGATGTACTCTTTTCGTTTGTAAGGCGACATACTATTGAATTCCGTATTCAGCTCTGGGTGGTCATCCAAACTTTTTTGTAACAAATCAGGAATTTGTAAAGTCTCCGTTTTTGTCTTCTTAGCAGGTTTTAAAACCTTGCCGTCTCTTTGGTTTTTGATGGCCTCATTAATGTAACCGGCCACAGCATTCGAATCAATATCACTTTCTGAATAAAATTTCCAATGGCGCATTGCTTGCGTTTTTCCTTCTTGGGTATTCTCCAGAACGTTCAAAGGGTCGCTCAAAAATACTCCGTTGAAGAACCAAACCCCAAAATGGTTCTTGAACTTACCTACGGCCATGACATTCTTACCATTTAGGGTATAGGTGGGAAAACTCCATTTAAAGGTTTCTTCAAGCTCTGATTTAAGTGCAAGTTCTCGAAGAAGGGCTACGGCCGATTTAAAAGGGTGTTCTTCTTCATAAAACCGTTCAATCTTTTCAGCTTTTTCCATTGCGATTGAAATAAATTTAGTTTCTACCGTGAGTAGCTACAAGTTCGCAAATTTTTACGATTACATCAACCGCCTTTTTCATACTCTCTACAGGTATATATTCATATTTACCATGAAAGTTATGCCCGCCAGCAAAAATATTGGGGCAAGGTAACCCCTTGTAACTCAATTGAGAGCCATCAGTACCTCCCCTAATAGGTTTTATTATAGGGGTTACACCTACGGCTTCCATAGCCAATTGAGCTATCTCTACAATATGAAAAACAGGCTCTACTTTTTCCCTCATATTAAAGTATTGGTCGTTGATTTCGAGATCAATGCAATTGCCGTACATCGAGTTCAATTGAAGAGCGATATCTCTTAAAAGTTGCTTTCTTTTTTCAAAAAGTGTCTGGTCATGGTCCCTTATGATCAATTCAAAGGTGGCCAACTCGATTTCGCCCTTGATATGGTGTACATGAAAAAAACCTTCTCTACCTTCGGTGTTTTGTGGGGTTTCTTCAGGAGGAAGGATACCTAAAAATTCATTGGCAATACTGATGGCATTCACCATTTTATTTTTGGCGTACCCTGGGTGCACACTTTTACCTTTAATCGTAACTTTAGCCTTAGCGGCATTAAAATTCTCGTATTCGAGTTCCCCAATTTGACTACCATCCATGGTGTAGGCCCAGTCCGCACCAAATTTATCGACATCAAACAGATGGGCACCCCTGCCGATTTCTTCATCGGGCGTGAAGCCTATTCTAATTTTACCGTGTTTGATTTCAGGGTGGTTGATAAGATATTCCATCGCGGTAACAATCTCGGTAATTCCCGCTTTATCATCCGCTCCAAGCAATGTAGAGCCGTCTGTTGTAATAAGGGTCTGTCCCTTATATTGTTTTAGGTCTTCAAAATAATCGGGAGAGAGAACGATTTGATCGATAGCATTTAGAACAATGTCTTTTCCATCATAATTCTCGATTATTTGCGGATTAACGTCAGTTCCTGAAAAGTCAGGAGAAGTATCGAAATGCGAAATGAAGCCGATGGTAGGCACTTCTTCATTGATATTACTGGGCAAAGTAGCCATGATATAGGCATTGTCGTCTATGGTCACATCCTCCATACCAATATTCTCAAGTTCTTCTACCAATAAATCGGCGAGATACCATTGTTTTTCGGTGCTTGGAGTTGTTTTAGATTCCGGGTCGCTCTGTGTATCTATTTGCACGTAACCCAAAAAACGATCAATAATTTGTTGCATGTACGATAGTTTAAATAAAACTGAAAAATAGTAGATAGTCTTGCGAATGTGTCATATTTCTTATACTGAAAGGTATAAAATCTGACTAAAATCACATCTTTTTAATTAACTTGCCGTTAACATAACTTAAACACATCTATATGAAACAGCTAAAATTCACATTGTTTTTACTGTGCTTTGTAACATTCGGATTGGTGAATGCGCAAATTACAGGAACCGTCGTAGATGACGACGGAGCACCGTTACCGGGGGCTTCGGTAGTGGTCAAAGGTACAACAACGGGATCAACTACCGACTTCGACGGAATTTTTTCGCTAGATGCCGAGGTGGGCGATACCTTGGTCGTCTCGTATATCGGATTTGAAACTAAAGAGGTCTCTGCCCAACCCAATATGAGCATAACACTGACTTCGGGAGTGTCTTTATCGGAAGTTGTTATTGTCGGTTCTCGTAACCCCAATAGAACAGCTACCGAAAGCACCGTGCCAGTTGACGTTATCGATATGAAAGAACTTAATAACGTGGCACCGCAGGTGAACTTAAACCAGATATTGAACTACGTTGCGCCATCGTTCACTTCTAATACCCAAACTATTTCAGATGGTACCGACCATATTGATCCGGCTTCTTTAAGAGGATTGGGACCTGATCAGGTTTTGGTGCTTATTAATGGAAAGAGGCGTCATACTTCATCGCTTATTAACGTAAACGGAACTTTTGGTAGAGGTAGTGTGGGTACCGATTTAAACGCCATTCCTGCTTCCGCCATACAGCGAATAGAAGTGTTGCGTGATGGTGCTGCGGCCCAGTACGGTTCTGATGCCATTGCCGGGGTAATCAATATTGTTTTAAATAAATCGGTAAATGAGTTGAACACTACAATAACTACAGGAGCCAATTTTTCAAAAAATGCCAACGACCAAACCGGAGGTGTTGACGGGGAGACCACGAATGTAGCGGCCAGTTACGGCCTTGCTTTGGGCGAAAATGGCGGATACCTAAATTTCTCAGGTGATTTTGATGTTCGTGAAGATTATAGCAGAATGAAAGAATGGGAAGGCGGGATATTCAATCAATATAATGTAGTTGAGCGCTTTGCCAATAACGATGGATATGATTTATCAGCATTGCTGGATGATGATGTAACCGATGTTATTCAATATGCCAACCAAGCTGGTATAAATTTGAACGGCGCTACTACCAAAGAAGAATTGAGACCTATTCTTTCTCAAGATGCAACTGAGTCTGAATTGGCAGCTAGAAACCAGCAACGAAGTGATTACAATATGAGGGTAGGGCAATCAGCTTTAAGAGGAGGTCGACTGTTCGCCAATTTCGCCCTGCCGTTAGATGAAAACGGAACAGAGGTATATTCGTTTGCGGGCATTAGCTCAAGAACCGGTAATTCAGCAGGGTTCTATCGCTTACCCAATCAAAGTAGAACGTACACACCCGCTTATATCAATGGTTTTTTACCAGAAATCAATTCTACTATAAAGGATCAATCGCTTTCCGTTGGTATACGAGGAAAGGTAAATGAGTGGAATGTCGATTTAAGCAATACTTACGGCAAAAACTCATTTCTATACACCATTGGCAACACTTTCAATGCATCAATGCAAAATGCATCCCCTACATTTTTTGATGCTGGAGGGTTCTCTTTTGCCCAAAACACTTCGAACCTTGATGTTAACCGCTTCTTTGATGATGTAATGTCTGGTCTTAACGTTGCTTTTGGAGCGGAGTATAGGGTTGAAAACTATGATATCGTAGCTGGTGAAGAGGCTTCTTACGCCCAGTATACGGCTGCTGGCCAAAGAATCACCTTGGCATCGCAGCAGCCATCTGAAGATTTCTTTGGTAGTGCAAGACCAGGTGGATCTCAGGTGTTTCCTGGTTTTAGTCCTACCAATGAATTGTCGAGAGGAAGAAATAGTGTGGCGGGTTATATCGATTTAGAGGCTGATTTCACTGACAAGTTTTTGGCAAGTTTTGCTACGCGCTTTGAAAATTACAGCGATTTTGGCTCAACAATCAACTTTAAGCTTGCTACCCGTTATAAGGTATCTGATAATTTAAATGTTAGAGGTGCTGCCAGTACTGGTTTTAGGGCTCCATCATTGCATCAAATTAATTTCAACTCGACATCGACCATTTTCGACCAAAATGGTAACCCTCAAGAAGTTGGCACGTTTGCGAATGATAGTCGTGCTGCCAATCTTTTAGGTATTCCTGAATTAAAAGAGGAAACTTCTAAAAGTGTGAGTCTAGGACTTACCGCAAAAATACCGGATGCTAATTTGACGGTTACCGTAGACGGTTATTATGTCGAAATCAATGATAGGGTTGTATATACTGGTCAATTCTCAGGTCCTGGAACCGGCACTGAATTAGATAACCTCTTAAGGCAAGCAAACGCTACCGCGGCATCATTCTTTGCCAATGCCATCAATACCGAGTCAAGAGGTCTAGATGTTGTCATTACCCATAATACCGTTTTGGGTGATCAATGGAGATTAAAATCCGATTTGGCAGGAACTTTCTCTCGAACCAACCAAATAGGTGATATCAACGCTTCTGATGTTTTGATAAATGCCGGGTTGGTTGATACTTATTTTCCGGAGGATAGTCGGGTTTATTTAGAGGAAGCGGTACCAAGAACCAAAGTAAATCTGTCCAACAGCCTTACGTCGTCGCGTTGGATCATGTTTTTGAGAAATGTATATTTTGGTGAAGTAACGGAAGCTACTACGGTGGTCGCAAATCAACAGGTGTTCGGCACTAAGTTGGTTACAGACCTTTCTATTGGTTATAAAGCTACCGACGCGCTTACCCTGACTATTGGGGCGAACAATCTGTTTGATATTTATCCGGATATGGCAGAGGCCAGTTTCGGTAACCGAAGCGATGGTCGTTTCGATTGGTCAAGAAGGGCGCAGCAATTTGGCATAGGAGGGCGTTTCTTGTTTGCCCGACTCAACTTTTCTTTAAAATAAAAAACTCCCTAAATATTAAAAAGCCTACCTCTTAGGGTAGGCTTTTTGTTTTCAATAGTTTCAAGATATAATTTTTGATTAATATTGAGGTTATATTCAAAACAAGACTTATTCGAATATGAGCTTTTTTAAATACACTTTTCTTTTGGTTATTTGCTGTATTGGCTACTTCGGCCATTCACAAGATTGTTTTTTAGGTATAGGTGGAAAAGATTCCTTGATGATCAAGAAAATTTTTCAACTCAATGAAGAACAGATTGATGAGATGAAAACACAGCAAGAGATGTTAGCCGCTGAAACAAAGATTATAGAAGGGCAAATTGAACTATTGTTGGCTGAACATCCTCAGAGTAAAGAAGAAGACTTGATTACCATGGGCACTAAATACAAAGAGTTGCAAAGCCAATTGGTGAAGGTGTCGGTAGAAGCTGATAAAAAACTTTTAGAAACCTTCAACGCAAGACAGTACGAGCGCTATCTTCAATTATGCAAAGAGGCTTACAGAAGGCCTATAAACATAACCCCAAAGGAATACGAAGTACCGGAGACTGAAGAGAATTGATTTTTGCAAAGTGAGGCCGTTCTTTCCTTTGTTAATTAAGTGCGAATAAGTTCGTATTCAGATGTAGACATGAAGGTAATTAAGTTCGTATTTTAGCCGAAACCTCTAGGCACTCTATGTACAAATCGTTTATTCGGCCCTTATTATTTAAGATGGACGCCGAAAAGGCCCATCATTTTACTTTTTCACTTGTTCGTTTTTTATCATCCATCGGCTTTACGCCCATTTTTAGAATGCTCTATAATTATGAGGATTCTAGCCTTGAAAAAGAGGTGTTTGGTATTCGATTTAAAAATCCGGTGGGGTTGGCAGCAGGTTTCGATAAAGATGCAAAACTCTACAACGAGTTTTCCAGTTTTGGGTTCGGATTCATCGAAATAGGAACCTTAACACCTAAAGGCCAACCCGGAAACCCAAAAAAGAGGCTTTTCAGACTAAAAAAAGACCAGGCTATTATCAATAGAATGGGGTTTAACAACTCCGGTGTCAATGATGCGGTCGAGCGCCTAAAGGTCAATAAAAACGTAATTATCGGAGGTAACATTGGTAAAAACAAAGTTACCCCGAACGACGAGGCCGTTAATGATTACCTTATCTGTTTTAATGCCTTGTTTGAGCATGTAGACTATTTTGTCGTTAACGTTAGCTCTCCCAACACGCCAGGGCTCAGAGAACTACAGGATAAAGAACCCTTATCCGCTTTGTTAAAAAGATTAAAGCAAGAAAATACTTTAAAGGCAAAAAATCTATCAGTAAAGGAAAAACCCATTTTACTCAAAATAGCCCCAGATTTAACGGATAACCAATTGTTGGATATTATTCAAATTGTAAAGGACACCCAAATTGATGGGGTAATTGCCACTAATACCACGATTAGTCGCGAAAACCTAAAATCAGATAAAAATTTGGTCAAAGAAACAGGTGGCTTAAGTGGTCAACCTTTAACCTCAAGAAGTACGGAAGTCATTCGGTTTTTAGCGGAAAAGAGCAATAAGGCCTTTCCGATTATTGGGGTAGGAGGTATTCATGGCCCTAAAGATGCTTTGGAAAAGCTTGAGGCCGGGGCAGATTTGATACAGCTTTACACCGGCTTTATTTATGAGGGGCCATCTTTGGTAGGTAGTATAAATAAGGCCATTAAATCCCGACTAAAAAATTAGAGGAATTAATGGCCCGTATATGCCTAAAAACGGAAGTTATTTATTCCTTACTCCAGTAATCTAACACCATAACGTCATCTAAATACGGCCCTAAAATACCCCCAAAAGCTTTGTGGTCTGGGTGTGGTAAATAAATGGCGCGGTCTGCCTCACTTTTAAAAGTAAGAAAGAAACAATGGGTGAAACCCTTGTCATGACCTTCAGGACTGTTATTGGTGCCCCATTCGTAAGAAGCAATTTGAGGTATTTTGCTGGGTAATGCGCTAAAAGCTTCCTGAACTTTGTCAATATCGGCTTGCGCTGTTCCCTCTTTGAATTTGAACATAACTACATGACGTAAAACACTGTCTTGCTCCATAGTGAAATTTATATTGTTGTTGTTTAGAGTAGAAGCCTTCATGGCAAATGTGCCATAGCCTATAAATAGAAGTACTAAAGCTAGTTTTGTTGATTTCATAATTAAAAATTTTGGGTAAGATATAAAAAACCGACCAGAACATCTTCAGAATTTAATTGGTAAGTTTATTGCGTGAATTATGAAACGCTATACGCATTTATGGGTGCTACCGCTGCCCTAGCCATTACGCCTGGTCCTGACAACATTTATGTGCTCATGCAGAGCCTAGTGAACGGTAAAAAACATGGTATCGCCACGATGGCCGGTTTAATGACAGGTTGCATTGTTCATACTACTTTATTGGCCTTTGGCGTATCTGCAATCATTAAACAAAGCGATAGCCTTTTTCTGGGGATTAAGGTTTTGGGCGCGATTTACCTTTCGTACTTGGCCTTTCAGGTTTATAAAAGCGATTCTTCGGTAGTATTATCAGGAGATACTGTTCCTCAAAAGGGCATCTGGTATTTGTTTCGACAGGGTTTTATTATGAACGTTTTGAACCCCAAGGTAACCATCTTCTTTTTGGCATTTTTTCCTGCTTTCCTTTTTAGTGATGAAATCAGTAATGTCATACAGTTCTATGTTCTAGGAGGGTTGTTTATTGCAGTCTCATCGCTTGTTTTTGGGGGTATTGCCTTGCTTTCCGGTTCAATCTCGGTATACCTAAAAGACAACACACGGGCAGGTTGGTACTTAAAATGGCTGCAAATCATAGTTTTCTTGGGTATTGCCGTGTATTTATTGATATCGGATAAATAGTGGTAATTTTGAGTAGGCGTTCGGTTTATGGAGAACAAGGTAAAAATTATTGAGTGTCCGCGAGATGCAATGCAGGGTATCAAGACGTTTATACCAACAGATGCCAAGGTAAAATACATACAATCACTTCTCAACTGCGGCTTCGATACCATAGATTTTGGAAGCTTTGTATCACCTAAGGCCATACCGCAAATGGTAGATACGGCTGAAGTATTGGGTAAGCTCGATCTTTCAAAAACGAAAAGCAAGTTACTTTCAATAGTGGCCAATCTTAGGGGTGCACAAGATGCCTGTGAACACCCTGAAATTGATTATTTAGGCTACCCGTTTTCTATTTCTGAAAACTTTCAAATGCGAAATACGCATAAAACAATTGCGGAGTCTATTGTTATTTTGGAGCAGATATTAGAGCACGCGAATAAAAACAATAAGGAAGTAGTCACATATATTTCTATGGGCTTTGGTAACCCCTACGGCGACCCTTGGGATGTTGACATAGTAGGTGAGTGGACTGAGAAATTGGCAGGAATGGGAGTTTCTATACTTTCTCTTTCAGATACTGTGGGCTCTTCGAACCCAGAGTCGATTGAATACCTTTTTTCTAACCTGATTCCCAAATACCCCCATATTGAGTTTGGGGCCCATTTGCATACCACTCCGACCAAATGGCACGAAAAGGTAGATGCAGCGTATGGTGCCGGTTGTCGCAGATTTGATGGTGCAGTTCAGGGTTTTGGTGGCTGCCCCATGGCCAAAGATGAACTTACGGGTAATATGCCCACTGAAAAGGTTCTATCTTATCTAACCGCTGAAAAGGCAGATACCGGTGTTAATTGGATGGTCTTTGAGGCTGCCTTTAATAAAGCAACTGAGTTATTCGGTAAGTATCATTAAAATTACCCATTCACCAAGCGCTCTAGGTATTGGTCAAGGTTGAGGTGAAATAAAGTACCTTCTACCAAATCTTTCATATCGTTAATTTCCTTCTTGTTCATGGCAAAGGTTACATTTTTAATGGGCGAGTCTACGAGCAGGTTTCTACAATTTTCATTTTGAGGGCAATTGCTACAATTCGTGCTTTGTAGGCATTTATTGATATTTTTTGCAAAACTCTTTAGTTCAATGGTAGATAGGTACAACCCTGTATCCCGAAAGACCAGCTGAACCTTCTTCTTGCTTAAACTTTCTTTTGTCCATTTAAAGGCGAGTCCGAATTTGTTATTGTAAATGAGGGTAATATCATCCATAGAGTAAATTTTCATGCTATTGGGTTCTCAAAATTAATGGTTTTATTTAGATTGAATAAAAATAACTAAGTATATTTGTTAGTGGTAATAGAATTTATCGCTCACATTCATGATGCGTTTCAACACCGCATTAAGTTTGAGTTAGTTTGGCCAGCGATCTTTTCTAGGTTAGATCGCTGGCTTTTTTCGTTTAAAGATTTTGTATGGAACTTATATATGGCAATAATTATGGTGCGTTTTATAAGGTATTTGAGGCACCCAATGTGGAGTGTAAGCTTCAATTGATTGTTGATACGGTCGGTATTTATATGTCTGAGAACGATTTATCAAACTTTCTTGCCATCATACAAGATTCAGATAAACCTTGCAATTGCGACAATTGCAACGGGGGAAAATGCAATAAGATATGGTGTACGAACCCTCTTGTTGATATTTGCCTAAAAGTCAATGATGAAATATTGGCTGAAATGGAAGATTTGGTCAAAGGCACTCAGTTTGTCTTGAATATGGATGAGACCTTGAAACAGTACCGGATTAAATAATGTAGTTCGGTTTTTCGATGCGCTATATCTAGAATTTAGAGTTAAAATTAAGCTGCCTATCTATACTTAGGTATATTTGTGCGGTTTTGAGAAGAAATCTTCCTGTAAATATTTAAGAACCTAAATTATTAAAGAGCTTTGGCAAAGGGATTGTTCAAAAAAAGACTGTTGGCACTACATCGAATATTGGGTATTGCCACAGGCTTGGTTGTATTTATTGTAAGTATCACAGGTTGTCTGTGGGTCTTTCGAGATGAGATAGAATCACTTTATGTCGATCATGGCCAAGTACAAGCGGAAAATTCTGAGATGCTTTCGGCAACAAGGGCGAGAGACATTGCAAAGACAGTTTTTCCTGAGAAGCATGTTCACGGTACTTTGTACGGCCAACCCGATGAACCTTTAGAAGTCATTTTTTATGAGCTTGAGCCAGAGTTCTACCAAAGTGTTTTTCTTAACCCTTATTCGGGTGAAATTCTTTATGTAAAAGACCACCTGAGCGGTTTTTTTGCTTTTGTATTAAAGGGGCATGTTCGGTTATGGTTACCGCCGGTTATCGGTGAACATGTAGTTTCCATATCGGTACTGTTATTTATGTTCATTTTGATATCCGGTTTGATACTTTGGTGGCCAAAAAAACGAACCAATTTAAAGCAGCGATTGAAATTTGATTGGAAAGCAAGCACAAGATGGAAGAGAAAGAATTTTGATTTGCATTCAGTAGTCGGTTTTTATGTGTACAGTCTTGGTCTAGTGTTGGCGTTCACGGGTTCGGTGATGGCTTATGACTGGTTTTACTCATCTTATTACAAAGGTATCGGCGGTGAAAAAATCGCAACTTTCTACATCCCCAATAATACGAGCGAGAAAAGCGAAGAGGGGGAAACTATACCAATGAACAATCTGATAGGTAAATTAAAAAAAGAAGATCCTACCGCACTTAGCTATGAGATACATTATCCTTTTGCCGATAGTACCAGTATATACGTAGAAGTTACGCGAAATGAGGGTATCTATTACGAAAATGATTATAGGTATTTTGATCAATATACATTGGAAGAGATTGAGACCGACGGTATTTATGGTAAGTATGCAGATGCCAATGTTTCCGATAAGTTGATTCGAATGAATTATGACATACATGTAGGTGCCATAGGGGGGCTTGCTGGCAAAATCATTGCTTTTCTGGCAAGTTTGGTCGTGGCAAGTCTGCCTGTAACAGGTGTGTTGCTATGGTACGGGCGTAAATTTAAAAAGAATACAAAAGTAGCACGATGGCAGCCAAGTAGGGCTGTCTAGCAAATTGAATTTTTATTAGTTCAATTTTAAATCAATCTAAATTCATATAGCTGTAAATCAGTTATTTAAATTGCTTCTAAAGCGCTGGCTCATTAACTTAGAATAAGTTTAATTTTAAAAAAATGAGTTATGTCTATAAGATTAGGTAATAGTTGTATCAACTGCGATAATTTAGTTGAAGGCAACGTTTGTAAGGTGCACGGTGTTAAGGTAGGCAATAGTTATACTTGTGATAGTTTTGAGATGAAGGCTACCTTAAAGGATAAAGAAAATTGTGTTACCTGTGTAAGATATGAGACTAGTGACTGTGCCAATCCGCAGAAAGCGGCCCCTGGCATGTCATGTGCCCATTGGGCACCACAAAGTGCAAGCGCATAATAGCAAACTTCTAATTATGATAGAAAAGGCCACCTTTGGTGGTCTTTTTTGTTTGTGACTTTTGCAACTTTAATTTGCAGCTCTTTCAAAAGTTTTATTGCTTTAGCATTTTAAAGCGGTAAGCTATGAAGTATAACGGTCTATTATTGACCTTGCCAAAAGAGGTGAAGGTGTTCGTTGGGGTTTTTGTATTGGTTCTTTCCATAGGTTTTTATACTGGTTTGCTATTTATTCAAGAAACTGATTCTAACCATCCTTCAGGTATTCAAGAAAATTACTTGGGCAATGAAGAAGACGAGGAAGCCGAGGTAATGAAGTTTAAGAAAGGAGAAAGGGAAATGCTAACCATCGTTCACACCCATATTCTAAGCATGTCCCTCATATTTTTTCTGCTGGGCGCCTTGGTGTGGTTGATTCAATTGCCCAAGAGATTAAAAATGTTTTTGACCGTTGAGCCCTTTTTTTCAGTAATAGCAACATTCGGAGGTATATATCTCATGTGGTCGGGAATATTATGGATGAAATACATAGTGGTCTTTTCAGGCATTTTAATGACCCTTACCTTTACGGCTTCCGCTATTTTGGTGTTGTGCCAATTGTGTTTTAAGACTGCCATACACACTGCTGAATAACCAATAAAATTCACTACATTTGCACGCAATTAAATCCTTAATTGCTATGCAAGCCCACCAAAACAAGATTCTAGGAGAAGGTCTTACTTACGATGACGTACTCCTTGTTCCGGCCTATTCTGAAGTGCTTCCAAGAGAGGTGAACATTCAAACAAAATTTACTAGAAACATCACCATTAATGTTCCTGTAGTTTCCGCAGCTATGGATACTGTTACCGAATCACGTATGGCCATAGCCATCGCCCAAGAGGGTGGAATCGGTGTTCTCCACAAAAACATGACCATAGAACAGCAGGCCGTAAAAGTTAGAAAGGTAAAAAGGGCTGAAAGCGGTATGATCCTAGACCCCGTTACTTTGCCCTTAGATTCAAAAGTACGTGATGCCAAAGCGAGCATGAAAGAGTTTAGTATAGGAGGTATTCCTATCGTTGATGACTCAGGAAAACTTTTGGGTATTGTTACCAATAGGGACTTACGTTTTGAAAAAAACAACAATCGTCCTATTTCTGAAGTAATGACTTCTGAAAACTTGGTCACGGTAGGTAAAGGTACCTCTTTGGCAGAGGCGGAAGATATATTGCAAGAGAACAAAATTGAGAAACTGCCAGTTGTTGACGAAGATTATAAGTTGGTAGGCTTGATAACCTTTAGGGACATTACCAAGTTGACCTTAAAACCAATTGCCAATAAAGACCACTATGGTAGGCTACGTGTTGCGGCTGCCATAGGTGTTACACCTGATGCCATCGATAGGGCAGAGGCTCTGGTCGAGGCAGGTGTAGATGCCGTTGTTATCGATACTGCCCATGGCCATACCAAAGGTGTGGTTAGCGTTCTTAAAGAGGTCAAGAAAAAATTTCCAGATCTTGAGGTAATCGTTGGTAATATCGCAACGGCCGAAGCGGCCAAATACCTGGTAGAAGCTGGCGCCGATGCCGTAAAAGTAGGTATTGGTCCTGGTTCTATATGTACTACACGAGTGGTAGCTGGTGTGGGTTTCCCGCAATTTTCAGCAGTACTTGAAGTTGCTTCTGCTATTAAGGGCACCGGAGTTCCTGTGATTGCAGATGGTGGTATACGTTATACAGGTGATATTCCAAAAGCGATTGCGGCTGGTGCCGATACGGTAATGTTGGGGTCGCTTCTAGCGGGTACCAAAGAATCTCCTGGTGAGACGATTATTTATGAAGGAAGGAAGTTTAAGTCATATCGCGGAATGGGTTCGGTAGAAGCTATGAAAGAAGGCAGTAAAGACCGTTATTTCCAAGATGTTGAAGATGATATAAAGAAACTTGTTCCTGAAGGTATTGTAGGCCGTGTACCCTACAAAGGGGAGCTCTACGAAAGCATACATCAATTTGTTGGAGGTCTTAGGGCAGGTATGGGCTATTGTGGCGCGAAAGATATCAACGAGCTTAAAGAAAATGGTCGTTTCGTGAAAATAACTTCAAGTGGCATCAATGAAAGCCACCCGCATGATGTTACTATCACCAAAGAATCGCCCAATTACAGTAGATAAGACCACTTGTGGGCAACCTTTTTGGTTTTTGCGCATCTTATAAAAAATTACAAGTATGAAAAGATTGAGTTTTTTTATTTTGATGGCACTTCTAACGGTATCCTGTTCAGATAGCGATGATGAAATCGACCCTGAAAATCCAGACTTGGTCGGCACTTGGTTGTTGATTGAGCAATATTCGGATCCAGGTGACGGAAGCGGGGAATATCGTGAGGTAGATAGTGAGAAATCCATTGAATTTTTAGAAGACGGAATCTTTAAATCCAACGGTGAACTTTGTGATTTGACTATTGAGACAGGCACAAATACATCAGGTACTTATGTGATGAACGATACCATCGTCACCCAATTTTCAGAAGAGAATTACTTAATGCCTGAAGAATGTGATATTGAGGACTTTAAAGTGTACTATCATATTGAAGAAGGCTCTCTTATTCTTTCTTTTCCTTGTATAGAGGGGTGCGGTCAGAAATATGAAAAAAAATAGAATAAAAAACTCCAACTGTTAAGTTGGAGTTTTTTTTATTTTCCTTCGCCAGAATAGGTGGCCCAATCTTTTTCTTTGTAGATATTATCCCCGAAATATTTCGCAATATTCAAAAATGGTTTCGGTTTTTGATAACCGGGTACCGGAGATAACATGTTCATTTCTTCATCTAGAAAAATAGTTGTCGGATAACTTAAACGGCCTTGCAGCAATGCGGCGGCGAATTCATGATACCCTTTTCTTCCCGAGGGAACAAACTTATAGGTCTTTCCCTTGAATTCTATGGGCTCTTTGCCTTCGCCATCTAATTTCACCATGTAGAAATTTTTCGACATATACTCGGCTACTTCAGCATTCTGAAAAGTGTCCTTATCCATCTTTTTACACCATCCACACCAGTCTGTGTAGACATCGACAAAAATTTTCTTCGGCTTTTCATCCGTTGAAGCCAGTTGGGCGGCCTCATCCCAAGAAAGCCATTGTACTTCTTGAGCAGAAAGTGTTATCGCGGATGCTAAGAACAGCGTAAAACCTAGAATAAGGGATTTAAAAAGGGAGATTTTCATGAACTTTGGCTTAAGGTATACAGTTAGTCCAACAATTATACCAAAGCTAACGAAAAATAGCCTTCATTTATTTTGCTTCAGCCTTAACCTTTTTGGGCTCGAACAGGTCTTTAACATCGACCTGATGTTTAATGAGGTCGTCAAAAGTCTCCCGCTCACGAATAAGTATGGCCTTGCCTTCATGCCAAAGCACTTCTGGCGGCCTAAATCGTGAGTTGTAATTACTGGCCATGGTAAAGCAATAGGCGCCTGCATTCTTGAAGCAAAGAATATCGCCTTCAGAAATTTCATTGATCCTTCTATTGCTCGCAAAGGTATCGGTCTCACAGATATAGCCTACAACTGAATAATAGCGTTCTCTACCTTCAGGGTTCGAAATATTGATTATTCTATGTGAGGCCCCGTAAAGCATCGGTCTAATAAGGTGGTTAAAGCCCGTATCGATACTTGCAAAAACGGTTGAGGTAGTTTGTTTTACGACATTCACCTTAGCCAGAAAACGACCGGCTTCACTTACCAAGAACTTTCCTGGTTCGAAGGCCAGTGTTAACTGACGGCCATATTCTTTACAGAACTCATTGAAACGAGAACCTAGTTTTTTGCCAAGTTCTTCAACATTGGTTTCGATATCCCCTTCTTTGTAAGGCACTTTAAAGCCACTACCAAAATCGATAAAGTCTAGATTTTTGAAATTCTTAGCCGTTTCGAATAGAATTTCGGAAGCGTATAGAAAAACATCGATATCTAAAATGTCACTACCGGTATGCATATGAATACCATTGATATTCATTTTCGTAATTTCAACAATACGCAACAAATGAGGTATTTGGTGTATGCTGATACCGAATTTCGAATCGATATGACCTACCGAAATTTTCGAGTTGCCACCCGCCATAACGTGAGGGTTGATGCGAATACAGACAGGAATATCAGGGTGTTTGCTACCAAACTGCTCTAAAATCGAAAGGTTGTCGATGTTGATACGAACGCCAAGTTTGGCCGCTTCTTCGATTTCTTCTAAAGAAACACCGTTAGGCGTAAAAATGATAGATTCGGGTTTAAAGCCAGCCAATAAGCCTAATTGTACCTCTTGAATAGAAACGGTATCAAGACCGCTTCCTAAGCTGTTCATTAGTTTAAGTATAGCAATATTTGAGAGTGCTTTAGCGGCGTAATTCAGCTTTAACTTTTTTACAGTGCTAAAGGCATTGGTAAGTCGATTGAATTGAGAAATGATTTTCTCTGAATCATAGACATAAACGGGATCCCCATAAGTTTTTGCTATCTTAAGCAAATCGGCATTGTTCATAATACTTCCAGTTTTCGGCAAAACTAACGCCTTCTAATGATATGGACAAAAAATCGACGGTAGTTTTTAAAAATAAAACAAAATGTTATAAATAAAACAAAGGTCTGTTGTTTCTTTCTTGCCCAAGGTTATTTTGCGTTGTATTTTTAGCGGAAAATGCTAACCCATGAAATTGCCCTTTTTTCCATTGCAGTCTATATTTTTTCCTGGTGAAACGGTTCCGCTCCACATATTCGAAGACCGTTATAAACAGTTGATCAAAGATTGCCGAGATGAGGCGGTTACCTTCGGTATTCCGGTTTTTATCAATAATAAAATGGTTTTTGGCACTGAGGTGCAATTGGTTGAAATCGTAAATACTTATGAAGGTGGTGAGATGGATGTCACTTGCGTTGCCCGTCAAGTATTTCGTATAGTCAGTTTTGACAATAAAATGAACAATAAGCTATATGCAGGGGGCGAGGTCGACTTTTTAGATAATTTGAATGACGCGAAAATCGGCCTAAAGCGTGAAGTATTGGAAAAGATACATGAACTTTATGAACTAATGGAAGTGCCTTTTACCCCGTTGACGGTAAATAAGTTCAATAGTTATGTGCTTGCCCATAAAATGGGACTTTCCTTTGAGCAGGAATACGAACTCTTGCAAATGGCCAAAGAAAGCGAACGTCTTAATTATCTCAAACAACATTTGCTCACGACCATCGCCGTGTTGACCGAGGTAGACAGAACCAAAAAGACAATAAAAATGAACGGTGATTTTAGAAATTTTGATCCTTTAGACTTTAAAGATTTTAATCTCTAATCGTTGTGATTATTTCACTCTATAGGGTGGTTATTACGTGATTTTTAAAAACCTGAATCATACTTGATAAATTGATTCTTTTAAACCTTAATTTTTTTCTGAATTTGCAGCATCTAAATTGGAATTTGAACATACAGTTGCCTATTTTTGCTGCTGAACCTAAAATAGACCTTTAACATATGAATCTTCACGAGTACCAAGGAAAGGAAATATTGGCCAGTTTTGGAGTGCGCATTCAGCGTGGAATTGTGGCCCACAATGCTAAAGAAGCAGTAGAGGCAGCCAAACAGTTGACAGCTGAAACCGGAACAGGATGGCACGTTATAAAAGCCCAGGTGCATGCAGGGGGAAGAGGTAAAGGTGGTGGCGTTAAATTGGCCAAAAACCTTAAAGAGGTCGAAGAGCTATCCGGTAATATCATAGGTATGAACCTGATTACGCCGCAAACATCGGCCGAAGGTAAAAAAGTACACAAGGTATTGGTTGCCGAAGATGTTTACTACCCAGGGGATAGCGAAACAAGTGAATTCTACATGTCGGTACTATTGAATAGAGGTACTGGAAGAAACATGATTATGTATTCTACCGAAGGTGGAATGGATATTGAAGAGGTGGCAGATAAAACCCCTCACTTAATTTTTACCGAAGAGATAGATCCTGCAACCGGTCTTTTGCCTTTTCAAGCGCGTAAAATCGCTTTTAACTTAGGCCTTTCCGGAACTGCATTTAAAGAGATGACCAAGTTCGTTTCGGCTCTTTATAAAGCATATGTTGACAGCGATTCAAGCATGTTCGAAATAAACCCGGTGCTTAAGACTTCTGATGATAAAATCATGGCGGTAGATGCCAAAGTGTCTATCGACGACAATGCTTTGTTCCGCAGAAAGCAATATGCTGAAATGAGAGACCTTCGAGAAGAGAATCCGATTGAAGTCGAGGCGCGTGAGGTAGGCCTTAACTATGTCGACCTTGATGGTAACGTTGGGTGTATGGTGAACGGTGCGGGATTGGCCATGGCCACAATGGATCTTATTAAGATGGCCGGTGGTGAACCAGCTAACTTTTTAGATGTGGGTGGAACCGCCGATGCAAAGAGAGTAGAAGAAGCTTTCAGAATTATATTGAAAGATCCGGAAGTAAAAGCCATTTTAATCAACATCTTCGGTGGTATCGTACGCTGTGATAGGGTTGCACAAGGTGTTGTAGATGCCTATAAAAATATGGGAGATGCCATCAAAGTGCCGATTATCGTTCGTTTACAAGGTACCAACGCCGAATTGGCAAAAGAGATTATCGATAACTCCGGTTTAGCCGTTCATTCTGCAGTGCAGTTTCAAGAAGCTGCGGACAAAGTGAAAGAAGTACTAGGCTAGTAATTTTTTGCTTCGAAATAATATGTAAAAGGTGGCCAAATTGGCCACCTTTTTTAATATGTAATTAACCTAAACCCTAAATTGGTTTAACACGTCTCAAACGTTTTAGTAGATTTTTGAGTAAAATCTGATGATTCGTTAGATTATTGAATAATTTTTAATATTTGCAATTTTTTCATGTTAAATTTTAGTAAATCAATAATTTAAAACCTTTAAATTATGTTATCTTTAACCTGAATTAGTAGTAAAAATATATCCTAAAGATGAAAAAGATTTTATTTATGTTGATAGTGACGGTAGTTACGGGTGTAGGTTATGCCATGACTGCCGATTCAGAAATGATTGATCCGGTGCCTTCAAAAGCGGTGGCAGCTCAGGTATACAAAATGCTTGATGTGCCTAATATTCCTGATGAAATTCGTGGCCATAGGGCAGAAGTTCGTTTGGCAGTAGATAGGGGCAACTATTTGCGTATTCTTACCGTGGAAACCGAGAATGTTGCACTTAAGGAATTTATTAAAAAGAACGTTGATTTTCAAAGGTTGGCAAAAGGTACCTTTGAACAGGGGGTTGTATATAGAATTCCTATTGAAGTGAAAAAATAGACAAGTACCAATTAGCTGAAAAACCTCTGAAGAATAATTCTCCAGAGGTTTTTTTATGGTTGGTTGTGAAATTAAATTTTAGCTTTCCTCACCGGATGATGTTGGGTTCAGACTAGCGTAACTACCATACCTGGCGGTCTCAATTTTCGTTTCTTTACTTTTCTTGATTTTTGAAATCAAAGAAGGCACAAACGAAGCTACGGTTACCAAGGCACCAACCGATAATAAAGCCCACGGATTGATGAAAAACTCGCTAAATGAGAAAATGGTTATAATCAATATAGTCGAAAAGGGTAGGGAGCAAGCCAAGATATTGACGGCGAAGTTAATGTCAAAAGTGGGGTTTTGCTGCCCATCACTTTCTTCCATAGTACTTACGGCGCTCATATGCGCAAATGGCCAAAAGCTACAAGAGCTTTGAGGAAAAACGACCAATAGCAGAATAAGAGCCGGTGTCAATGCAGGAAAAATAAAGACAAAGATGGCCGACAATATAAAGGTAATACCCGCTCTTCTGGCCAAAAGTGATAGAATAAGGCCGAATTCGCCAGATTTGATTCTAACCGCCATGCCAATAAAGAGTAAAACCAATGGGGTCATTAAAATTTTCAATTGTTCTATTGTACCCTGTAAAAACACGGGTAACGAGGTCATATTGAGGCCAAAGGCCAGCAAGACCAACCCGACAATAATTACCATATTAATAGGCTCTTGAAGTAATGAGAGGGCCAAACTTTTTAATTTGCTCGAAGTCGATGCCTTGGCATCTTTTAAAGTGCGTTTGTGGTACCAATGCATGGCAAGCATGTAAAGCAGAATCAACCCGAATATTTTGTTTCCGACATCCGCCAATGCGGCTAGGGCCAGAGAATCATCGCCAAGATAAACTACTATAAAAGGAAAGCATGAAAGCCCTGGAGCTAAAGAGGGCAGAAGCATCATAATCGTTCGCTTCTTCGAGTCTTCGTTTTTTGAAAGAGTAGTGCTCAAGAAATACTTTGAGCAGGCAAGCATTATCAGGTTGAAAAGTAATGCCAAAATTGGGAATATCAACAGCGAACTCTCGAGCTTTATTTTCAAAAGGGCCACAAAAATAACGGCCGGAAGGGCCACGCTGAGTATTATAGTTTTAACGCCCTTTAAGTCTTGCTTGGCCACTTTCTTTTGTAGCAAAAGTCCTAAGCCGATAATCAATACCAGTTCAAGGGTGTTTTGAAGCGCGAAGTTCATAAGAATCTAGTTTTGAAGTTTTAGTTGTACTGAAGGGTAATCTGTAGTCATGAGCCCATACTGAGCCGGATTTTAACGTATCAAGGCAATAACGCAAACCCGACTCAATGGGCTAACTTAACTTAAACGAGCACTTTTTGTAAGGCTGTAGAGAAGATTTTCATCTCTTCCATGGTTCCCATACTAACACGGCACCAATTTTTGTCCATAATATCGAAAGCACGAACACCTACGCCTTGGGCGGTCATTTTTTCCAAGAATTTTTCTCCTTCCATTTCTATTGGGAAGAGAATGAAACTGGTAGATGATGGAACATACTCGTAGCCCATTTTTTCTAAAGTAGAATACACAAACTCTCTGCATTCAGCGTTCAGTTTTCTAGATTTGTTCTGAAACTCAACATCATCCATACTGGCCGAGGCAGCATAAACAGATGGGTAGGTAATGCCCATACCACCTCTTGTTATATCCTGTATTTTATCTAAAGTCGCTTCTTGAGCTACGATATAGCCAACGCGAAGACCGGCCATACCATGAATTTTAGAAAAGGTTCTGGCGATGATTACATCTTTACCTTCCGCAACCAAGTTGACCATACTTTTCTTATCTCCGTCCTCAAGAAAGCCCATGTACGCTTCATCAACAAATACCGGTACTTTCTCAGACACCCTAGAGCAGAAATCAACCAACTCGGCGTGATCGGTCATGCTTCCTGTGGGGTTGTTAGGGTTACAGATGTATACCAATTTAGTGTCTTTGTCTATGGCAGCTTCCATACCCTTTAAGTCGTGAGACCAATCATCTTTTAGAGGGACAGGTTTCCAACTTGCTCCGGTTGCCTGGGCCACTTTTATGAGAGACATATAAGAAGGATCTGCAGAAACTACGTTGCCGCCTTCGGCGAACATGACCATGGCCGTTTTCTCCAAAAGGTCTGAAGAACCAGGGCCCATCATTACATTTTCTATCTTAACCCCTTCTTTAACCGCAATTTTATCCATTAGGTCAAAAAGTTCTCTCCAAGCATATCTGTTGCCCAGTTGAGTGGCGTTTTTGAAGGCCTCGACTGCCATGGGTGACGGACCATAAGGGTTTTCGTTGGCATTTAGTTTGGCCAAAAGTTTGGCGCTATCAGGAAATACCTTCGAATTGAATTCTTTGAAAAATGGGCTGTAAATAGTTCTGCCTTGGGCATCGAAATTAAGTTTTGCCATTGGGGCTTCCCCAAACGAAAGATGGGGCATAACCATGGCACCTGCGGCCGTTAAAGCTCCTCGCTTTAACCAGGCTCTTCTGTTTAATGTTTCCATAGTGCTATATATTTAAGTTAAAAGTTCTATTTAATTCATTTCAACCGGCTCGGCATTGGCACCCACATCGCCCGAGGCAATGATAGCGCCACTGGAGAAAATGCTGATATGTGCATCCAATTCCGGTAAAGCGTCGTAAAATGAGGTGTCGGTAATAGTGTAAAATTTGCTCTCGCCAAGCTCTCCGAATACGAGTCCGTTCGATTCTTTACCAATCAAATCATATAAGGCCATTAATTCGCTTCCCGCTGCGGCGCTTGTTCCACTAATTAGACTTACTGGATAGGTAGACCCAACTTCGGTGTTGTATACAGAGACCTGTACCTGGGTTCTGCCAGCGGCATCCATCCAAAATACGACCCGACCGTATACATCCGTTTCCGATTCAGTACCAATAGAATAAGCAGTGTAGGAGGTCATTTTGCCACCGCCATCGGCTGCGGTAAGTACTGGTTCTAAACGTTCTTGATCACATGAAGCCAAAATCAAAAGCATGGCTAATGCGGAGGAAATATGTTTGATTATATTTTTCATCATAATGCTATTTTTTGTTGATGCTTCGATTATAGTGTCAATGTTAGGCGTCCGAAATAATAAGAACCGTTAGACCCTTGCTGATAATTAGAGAATAGGCTAAAGCTTCTGTTCTCATATCTGTGTATCTCAGGATATTCGTTGAAAATATTGTTACCCCCAACGGTAAGGCTCAACATATCGCTGAATTTATAAGTGATACCTAGGTCGACCACAAATTCAGGAGTGAACGTTTGATCAGGATATCCGAAGCCGCCACCAAAAAGGTTCTGCTCGTTGGCCGCCAAGTTTTCTACCGATCCGTAGCGAGTACCTCTGATCATCGTGCTGAACTTGCCGAACGAATAGTTTAGAGTGCCTATGACGGTAGAGCTAGGCGTACCGGTTTCGAATTGGCCAATCGAAGCCCTGTCGACATATTTGGCCGCCAATTCATCGTCTGTCAAGGCGGTGTTCAAATCAGGAACAACTACTTGCTCGAATTTGTTCTCACGGAAAGTTCCTGATAGGGTGGCATTCAATTTATTCTCACCTAAGAATGTGGTATAGTTGGCAACCAGTTCGATACCTTTTGTACTAACGTCGCCACCATTGATCCTGAAACTTGCTAGACCGGAACCAATTACCGGACCTAAAGCAGGAGCCTCTGTTGCATCAAATTCCGAAGTTTGAAAAATTCTATCGGTAACGTCTATTTTATAGGCGTCAACGGTCAATTCTAACTTGTCAAAAAGTTTGGTGGTGAAACCGAAACTGAAGTTGGTCGATCTTTCTTCTTGTAGTTGGGAAATGCCAATTGCTCTGGCGGCAGCACTACTATTTCTATACAGGGTACCATCAAAAGGAACCAAGTTCACAAAAAACGTATAACTATGTGAGTAATTTAGTTCTTGAAGCGAAGGTGCTCTAAAACCGTTACTGAAAGAACCTCTAAGGGCAAAGTTGTCACTTAAAGATAGTCTAGAAGCGATTTTGCCGGTGAATACCTTTCCAAAATCGGAATACGACTCAGAGCGAACTGCAAGACCCACAAAGAAATTCTCCGTAAAGTCCATTTCAACATCTAAGTAAGCCCCGATTACCGACCTAAAGTTGCGGCTTGCGTTATCAGGACCGAAGCCCCTAAAACACTGGCAGTTTAATGCGTAACCTTTCACCAATTCGGCAGAGTAACCTGCATTGCTCAACACCAAGGGGTCTCCATTTTCATCAACAATAGGGTTGCCACTAAGGTCTTCAAGCGGTAAACCATCAGGGCCTACCAAAGCCTCATTATCTTCCGTAGCGGTGTAGATACCAGCGCTACCAGCTGTCCAGCCTTCTTCTTGACCTTCTTCGATTTGGTACCTTTCAACTCGGTACTCAACACCACCTGCGATGTTCAGTCCTTCAAAAATATCTTCGTAATATCTGCTTATGTCTAGGTTGGTCGTGTTTTGAAGGTAGTTGTGCGTACCAAGGTACATGTCTGTTGGTGAAGATTCTCCGATACTGGCGTTCCAAGTATTGAACATACCTATCGCCATTTTATTAGCACCAAATGTGTTGCTCAGGTCAAAATTGAATTCCCCAAGAGTACCTGAAACTCCCGATGCAAAACTTGTGTTGAATTGATTGGAGTACATTTGTGGTCTAAACCCGTTAGGGTAGAGGGCATAACTTGTTCTATCGGCCTGTGCAGCCCTTCTGTAGAAGCAACTAAAACCTTCGGTATACTTGAAACCTATATCGCCAAATGAATAAAGGTCGACGTTCTCGGTCAGGGGAGTTGAAAAGTTATAGGCTAAAACCCCTAGGTTAATGGCCGGATTACCGGCATAAGAAGCGACATCCTTTTGTTCGATGCCTCTGGCCTCCATAAGGCCTTCAAGGGTAGAAACTTCTGCTGCCAATGAGGTGTTACCTGCGGCAAGGGCATCTACGAGTTCAGGGTTGGTAATAATAGGGTTTCCATAAGTGTCGGTTGTTTGGTTGGTCAGATAATCGCTACTATAAAGCGGAGATCTATCCAGCCCCAAAACTGAGGGCCTGATACTTCTTTTGGCCTGTTTTAAGGTTCCGGTTACGTTAAGGTATCCTCCATTATCAAAAGCAACACCATAATTGCCATCAAACTGATAATTGAATCCATCAGCATCGAAACCCCGCTCAAGAATATTTTCTTCAGGGGTAAGTTGATCGCTCATGTCAGGCTCTAAACCAGGATAGCCGCCCATACTAAGGGTGGCTGTAAGTTGGTCTGTTCCTTTTTTCATTATAATGTTCATAACACCTGCGATAGCATCGGATCCGTATTGTGCAGAAGCACCATCACGAAGGATCTCAACTTGTTGTACAGCGGCCGTAGGTATAAAGCTCATGTCTGTTGCATTGGAGCTCGTACCTGTTTGGTTGCCCAGTAACAAGGCCGATGAATGTCTTCTTTTGCCGTTGATGAGTACCAACATTTGGTTAGGTGCCAAACCCCTTAAAGTGGGCGGTACCACATGAGACGACAAATCCCCCGCTTGCGATTGAAACGCGTTGAACGAGGGGGCTGAAGCCTTAAGCACATCTCCCAAATCTGTTTGGGGCATATTGATAGCTTGTTGGCTTACATCTATTACATCTACCGGAACGGGGGTTTCCAGTTTGGTTCTTGGCTGCCCTCTTGAACCGATTACAATGGTTTCCAATAATTGTTCTGCAGCAGGAACCAATATCACATCTAGTTTATTCTGGCCATCTACCGGAATTTCCTTCTTTGAAAATCCCAAGGATGAAAAAATCAAGATGGCGTCTGAGGGTGCATCTATTGTGAATTCCCCATCAAAATTGGTGGTTGTGCCCTTGGTAGTTCCTTTTATTATAATGTCTACACCAGGCAGTACAACTCCTTGGTCATCTATTACCTTACCGGTAATCATTATCTCTTGGGCCAAACCGACCGAAAGAGATATTAAAGAAAAGAATGACAGTATTAGAGCTTTCTTCATAAGTACAAGGTTTTGGTTGATACTAAACGTTGTCATTTGCCCAACCACACCTCACTCATAATGAATGGATTGGGGGTCAAATTCAATGAAAGAAAAGTTCCGGATACTTTACTTTGTTGGTTTCGTTAACACGATTTAACAACTAAACAATATTAATGGGAGTTTTTCACAAAAAAAAATGTGAAAGTTATAGAAAAGACTGTGTTATAGAGGTTTATGTCCTTAAAATCTACTTAAAAGAAAATTTTAAGCGATTTTTCTAACGAATCGGCAGAACCATGTTTTTTAACGGTTAAAAAACTGTTAAATCTATATTTTATTTAAAAAAATCATTTTTACGACATCTAAAATTTGAGTTGTCAAAAAAAACGCATTATTCATTAAATAAGGGGGTTTATTAGCATATTATTACGCTTTTTTTCAAAAGCTTAAATTAAATTTACTGAAATCGCATTTTTGATAGATTTAATTCAAGAAAATATGGGGTTAAAACGTCAAATGTGTTTTGAAATTGCCAACTGAATTGAATTAAAGACGCCAAATTTTAGATTATGAAAGATAAGCTCGATGCTGTAGACCACAAGATATTGACAATACTGTCGGAAGATGCTCAAATGAATTATACCGAGGTAGCCAAAAGGGCTGGTATTTCACCGGGAACAGTTCATATGAGGACACGAAAAATGAGGAATTTGGGAGTTATCAAAGGTGCTACGCTTTCTCTCGACTACAGCAAATTAGGGTGGAAGATGACGGTTTTTTTGGGTCTTTACCTAAGGGAGGCATCGCTATACAAAAGTGTTATCGACAAGCTATCTGAGGTACCCGAAGTGGTAAAGATTCACCACAGCACGGGAAAGTATGATGTTTTCGTTAAGATTCATGCCCGTGACAGTATTCATTATCGTCAACTTTATCAAGAATCTATACTCTTGATTGACGGTATTCGTGACATTGAATCTTTTATTTCTTTGGAGGAAACCATGAATCGACATATCGATTTTGGTGAATGAAAAAACTTCGGGTAAAGAATTCAGTTTAAATTTTAAAAATTTGTTAAAATGAACTGATGCCGTAACAGTTTTCTTTTGCACTCGTCTTTTAAATATATCATCAATCATCAATCATTTAAAAACGAAAGTCATGAGAAAAATTAGTTTAGTACTAGTATCTGCAATGCTGTTAACCTTTGGTAATGTTCTTGCCAATGATTCTGAACCAAAATCAGGTTCTAATTCCCTATCAAAGCAAATTTCTGAAATTCTTAGTGAGAATACCTTAACCTCGAATGAAGTCGATATGACCGCTCAAGTACGTTTCACCTTGAATAAAGAGCAGGAAATCGTCGTCTTGTCTGTTGATTCTGAAGATGCCAACCTTGAGAATTTTGTCAAGGCCAAATTGAATTACAAAAAGGTGAATATGTCATCTTTTGTAGAAGGTAAACTTTATACAGTTGCTGTTAGGGTGGCGCTGTAGTCGTGAGTTGTTTATTAAGTTTCCTGATACCTTTTCTATAAGGTGTCAGGATTTTTTTTGACCTTTTCTTTGCGACGGCTTGTTTTTGTACTTGACAGGAGTAATATCTTGTTGCGGTTTGGCAAACCTTTTCTTGTTTCGGTCACTCTCCTTTTTTTGCGAAGTCTTTGGTGTAAGGCTGTTTTTTAGTACATCACCGGGTAGTTTTGGGGTATTCTTGTCTCCGCGAAGGTGAATGACTAAGCCGTTCAAAAAATTTCTCAGTACCTGGTCACCGCACTCACGATAGTTGGGGTGGTCTTCCTTTCTGAAAAAGGCGCCTAACTCACTTTTACCGATATTAAAATCAACCAATTTTAGTATTTCTACTATTTCATCGTCCCTAAGCATTAGGGCTACACGTAATTTTTTAAATATATCGTTATTGGTCATCTCAATTTTTTGGCAAGATATTACAATTTATAGGTATCTCAATAACTTCAAACTTTTTAACACGGGTATGTCAATCAATTTTGTAATTTTAATATTATAAGAAATAGACTACATTAAAACAGGTTTATGGCATCGCAAAAAGAGAAGCTTAGTATTCTTTCGGAAATGATCGAATTTGCAAAAGTAGATGGACAAATCAAAGAGCCCGAGTTTAATTTTCTTAAAGGAGTTGCCGACCAGTTAGGTGTAGATAGGGAAACTTTTAATTCATTATTTGTTTCAGAAGTCGAGCATGTTCAGCCTAAATCTCAGGCCGACCGAATACTTCAATTTCATCGATTGGTCTTGTTGATGAATGTAGATGCTGAACAGCAAGAGTTAGAAGTAACCAAGCTTCATAATCTAGGTCTTTCAATGGGGTTGCCTCCAATGGCAATTCAAAGGGTGCTAGCGGTTATGAACGATTACCCTGGCGGTGTAGTGCCGCCGAAAACGCTCATAGATATTTTTAAGGTTCATTACAATTAAGAGCTTGTGACAAAAAACAGGTCTTTTTAAGATAGTTTTAGGACAAAATGACAGTTTTTGATAGCTGAAATATGTCAAAAAGGCATGTTTTGCTTGATGGTATGCTGTTTGTTTTTTAGGGAATGAATAAATGTTCTAATAATTAAAAACAAAATATCATGAGTATTGTAAAGAGAAATAACTTGGTTTTTCCTTCATTGATGAACGAAATTTTTAAACCTGATTGGTTTGGTGGTGTTGATACATCAAATTTTGATGTGCCAGCTGTCAACATAAAGGATAATGAAAAAGATTTTGAGCTAGAGCTTGTGGCTCCGGGTAGGAAAAAAGAGGATTTTAATATTGAAGTCGACCATGACGTGCTGACTATTTCTTCTGAAAAGAAGCATGAAGAAGAAGTGAAAGAGGGTAAGTATACCCGTAAGGAATACAACTTTTCAAGTTTTAAGAGATCTTTCACCTTGCCTGAAACTATCGATACCGATAAGATTAAAGCTGAGTATGAAGATGGTTTGTTGAAGTTTGTACTCCCTAAAAAAGAGGAGTCATTGCCAAAACCAAAAAGGTTGATAGAATTAAAGTAAACTCGTAAGAGAGTTTTAGCCGGCCTACCGGTCAATGTAGGAAATTTTTAAGTTTAGTTGGTTAGTTGGAAAACGCCTTGGATTGAAGTTCAATTTCGAGGCGTTTTTTTATTGCAAAAGCGCAGTTGAAAATGGTTTTATTTGCAATCAAAACAGGTCGTTGTTCAATGTTTTTTTGGTGATGTTTTTCCTATTTAAGTTTTCGAATAATTCAAAATTAGATGACTCTTTTATAGGCATGAACGGGGGTGTTTTCCTTTAAGTTTAATATCTAAATTTTAAGAGGAATGATATGTAGTTTTGTACAGGTATGAGTGATTATATTCTTGAGAAATGCAATTGGGTTACCTGCGTCATTCCTAAGTTCAAGGCAACTTTTGAGAAATATTTTTTGCTTGGAGATTAATGCTTTGTAAAATTGTAATTAAATGAATTTTTGAGAATTTTTCAAGGAATTACCAAATTTAGTCTTATCTAAAAATTTATATTAAAGAATTGTTTACCAAAATTTTAAATGATGTTATTTGTATAATAACTTAAGGATTTCGATTTGGATAAATTTCAAGTCTAAATATACCTAATTTATTCTTTTTCTTGTAACGTTTTGATTTCATCACGAAGTTTTGCTGCTTGCATAAAATCTAATTCTTTGGCAGCTTTTTCCATAGCCTTCCGTTTTTCGCGAATCAATTTTTCAATTTGATCTTTGGTCAAATAGTCCATGTCGGGTTCTGCTGCCCGCCTCTCTTCTTTCTCAAAATGATAAGTGGAAACCGAGTTTTTTGCAAGCACGCTATCCAAACTTTTATTAAGTGCTTTTGGGGTAATATTGTGTTCTTGGTTATAAGCTATTTGTTTCTCTCTTCTATAGGTAGTTTCATCGATGGTTTTTTGCATGCTTTCGGTGATTTTATCGGCATACATAATGGCAATGCCGTTCAAGTTTCTTGCAGCCCTACCTACCGTCTGGGTCAACGAACGATTATTACGTAGAAATCCTTCTTTGTCGGCATCCAATATAGCCACTAGAGATACCTCTGGTAGGTCAAGACCTTCTCTCAATAAGTTGACCCCTATCAGCACGTCAAAAATGCCTTTACGCAAATCTTGCATAATTTCAACCCGCTCGAGGGTATCGACATCACTGTGAATGTATCGACAGCGCACATTAATCCGAGTAAGGTACTTGGCCAATTCTTCCGCCATTCTCTTCGTCAAAGTTGTTACGAGGGTTCTCTCATCTTTTTCAACCCGTGTTTGTATTTCTTCCACCAAATCATCAATCTGATTTAGACTAGGTCTAACTTCGATTATCGGATCCAACAATCCGGTTGGTCTTATAACCTGCTCTACGTAGATCCCTTGACTTAATTGCAGCTCGTAATCCGCCGGAGTGGCACTTACATAAATGACCTGATTTTGTAAGGCTTCAAATTCTTCAAATTTCAACGGACGATTATCCATGGCCGCTGGTAATCTAAAACCATAATCAACCAAATTCACCTTTCTGCTACGGTCGCCCCCGTACATAGCGTGAACCTGCGGTATCGTTACGTGACTTTCATCTACCACCATCAAGTAGTCGTCAGGAAAATAATCTAAAAGGCAAAAGGGTCGAGTACCCGGTTCTCGACCATCGAGATATCTTGAGTAGTTCTCGATTCCCGAACAGTAGCCGAGCTCTCGAATCATTTCTAAATCAAAATTAGTGCGCTCTTCAAGCCTTTTAGCTTCCAAAGGCTTACCGACCTCCTTGAAAAAGTCGACTTGCTTGACCAAATCATCTTGAATTTGATGAATTGCGTTTTGAAGAACGTCTTGAGATGTAACGAACATGTTCGCAGGGTATATATTCAGGTTCTCATACACTTCGATGACGTTGTTATTAAAAGGATCGAAGGCTTCGATTTCCTCAATCTCATCCCCGAAAAAATGAATTCTAAACGCATGATCAGCGTAACTTGGAAATACGTCTACCACATCACCTTTTACCCTAAAATTTCCATTTCTAAAATCTGCCGTCGTGCGAGAATAGAGGCTTTGAACCAGTTGGTGCATGAATTTGGTTCGCGGGATTACCTGATCCCTTCTTATCGAGATTACATTTTTTTGAAACTCTATGGGGTTACCTATACCATAAAGACAAGATACCGAGGCTACTACCAATACATCACGTCTGCCAGAAAGTAATGAAGACGTGGCACTCAGTCTGAGTTTTTCAATATCTTCATTGATAGATAGATCTTTTTCGATGTAAAGCCCTGTAGTGGGAATAAAAGCTTCTGGTTGATAATAATCATAGTACGAAACAAAGTATTCAATTGCATTATCGGGAAAGAACTGCTTGAACTCTGAATACAATTGGGCCGCCAAAGTCTTGTTGTGTGCCAATACAAGGGTAGGGCGTTGAACGGTTTCAATGACATTAGCTACGGTAAAGGTCTTTCCGGATCCGGTTACACCCAAGAGGGTCTGGTACCTTTCATCTGTTTCTATGCCCTCTGATAGTTGCTTGATGGCGTTTGGCTGGTCGCCCGTGGGGCGATAATCTGATACTACTTTGAATTTCATATCGTAAAATTACGAAAGAAGTACCTTTGATTTGGTGCTAATGAACTAATAGATAGTCTTAACGCTTAAGTGTAAAATGACCTCGTATTTCTTCTCCGTTTGCTGAATAGGCCCTATACCAATAATCCGATTCAGGTAACAAGGTACCTTGGTAAACCCCGTTCCAGCCTTTTCTTTCTGGTTCGATAATTGCCAGTAAATGTCCAAATCGATTGAATATATGAATTTCGGTAATATCTATCTCGTTGGCCCTTAAAGGTTTGGTAAACTGCCAGAAATCGTTAACCCCATCGCCATTTGGAGTGAAGAATTTTGGAAAATCATCTTTACTTAACCTACGGGGAATGGATGAAATGGTAATACCGCACCCATTTTTGTCACGTACGAAAACCTCCTGAAATTCATGGGAAACAGAGGAAAAGGTATTGCTCGTTTGGTAGGGGCCCTCTCTATTGCCCAGAGCAAATTCGTAATCTCCGGCACCGGAAATATTTACCTTTATATCTCTCCCATTGGTCTCTCTAGTTTCCTCAATAAATTCAATCACCGCCGCATCGGAATCGAATACATGAAATAACTTAGATTGACTACATTCTACTATGGTGGCCGACTGCGAAATATTATTGTAAGCTTCGTAACGATACGCACCTGCCTTAGAAAGTTCTATGTAGGGTTCCGTTGATATCAAGTTTTCGTTTCCGTCAGGTTCTAAAAAATACCATCTAAAACCGTCGGCGACATCTTCGCTTACAATGGTAGTTACCGGTTGTTGTGCACAGAGCCCGATGGCATCGGGAATAGTAATTTCAGGACCTAAAGTTATGGTGGTGCCCGAAGTAAAATCGAAATACGGACCACAGTCAATGACTGCTGAAGTTGTAATAAAGCTTTCCGTGGGACAACTAACCGCTTCTCCAATTCCATTATGGGGTGTTATTTGAACAAAAACCTCGGTGTCTGCAGGTAAGCCATCGGGAGCTTCATAACTAAGAGTGTTTTTAACATCAAAATTATCCAGAACATCATTACTACCAACTGAAGTGCCAATTGATAAAAAATAACCCGTTGCCGTGGGGGCATAATTCCATTGAAGATCTGTATCTGCAGCAATGTTAGAACTATTTTTCATTGGTGTTTCTAAATTTGTACAAGGAGGAGGTTGGGTTACTTTTACCGTTCTAAACGTTTCTACATCGCAAGTGGTGAAGTCTTGCCCCTCTTTGAAGTAGCCAATAGTCACATAAATTTGGGTGTCGGCAGGAAGACCTACTTCAGGAAGATAAAAATTATTCTGTCCAGACGATCGTCTATTGATTATTTCGCCACCCCCTGGAGTAGTGCCTAAGGAAACTACGTAACCGATAATGTTAGGTACAGTTCTCCAACGGATGGGAGAATCAACCGGAACATCTAACGCCCCATCTATTGGGGTACTCAGTGAAGAACAAGTCTGCCCAACGGATTCATGAGCATAAATGATTAAAAATATGAGTATGACGAGTCGCATTTTCTTGTAGTTGTTCTCTTAAATCTTTAAGTCTAGCAAAAAGGATTTGCTCGAAGAAAATGGCTAAAGAAATTCCATTAAAGCTTCCTTTAGACTTTCATAGCAAATCAAAACAAGATACTACAATTATAATTTGATAATGTGATAACTCGATGATTTATCGATTCGATCGATGTTCAATGTTAAAAATCTCGTTTGCGCAAAATAGCATACGAAAGGTAAATGAAAAGGGCGCTCCAAAGAAGCACAATGAGTATTTCATACCAATGAACGGCATAGTTCAATGCAAAACTCTCGCCCATTTGGGCGGCTACCGATTGTACCGCTTTTAACCGCGAGAAAGGCTCGTTGATGAGATTTGACATGGCCTCCATAGGCAAGAAACCCTTAATATTCTGGGCCGTTTCCCAAGAAACGAACTTCCATCCTAAAAGCCCGAAAAGCATTTGCTCAAAAATCATCCAAAGTACCAAAAAGCCTAAGGCAAAAGCTGAGCGCTTCACCAAAATACCCAAGAAGAGACAAAATGAAAAGAAGCCAACTAGTTTAACAAAAAATGCAACAAGAAACTCCAAATCGGAAAATATTATCGACAACTCATTATAATCGGAATAAAAAAGGCCTAAAATAAGGGAAACAACGAATACAAAAATGGTAGAAACCAAAGCAAACACAACTACTGTCAAGAATTTAGAGAGTATAAACTCTTTTTTTGATAGACCGTCGATGAGGTTCTGTTTTATGGTTTTGTTGCTGTATTCATTAGACATCATCGAAACGATGACTATTGCCAGAAACAGTTTGAAAAGTGCGGTCACAAAAGTGTTGAAATGCCAGATATAAGGAAAGTTGAAAATACCCTGTTCCGCCAAATGAAATTTAATTGGGCCAATATCAAATTTAATGGCAGCTACTAGCGCTATGGAGGTAAGGAGTATAAAATAGGATAGTATCAAAATTTTACTAGCCCTATTGTTCCAAAGTTTGATGAACTCAATTTGAAGCAGTCTGTTCATGGTTGACTATTTTTGGTTAGAGCTAAGAATTGTTCTTCGAGGCTTTCTTTTCTTTTTACTAAATGCGATAAAACAATACCCTGGGAGAACAGGGTTTGATTAAGCTCAAGGGCATTCATTTCTTCTTTTAAAAAGGCGGTGAGCATACCGTTTTCTATTTTGACCTCACCGAAACTGGCATTCTTTTCGAGATAAGATTTTAAAACAGATAGGTCATCAGATTTTAGTTCAAAGAAGCCATGACTTGCCAACATACCATCTACACGCCCGGAATATAATTTTTCGCCTTTTCTTAAAATGACGACATGACTGCAAACTTTTTCAACTTCATCAAGTAAGTGCGATGCCAGTAAAATAGTTGTGCCATCAGCAGCTATCTTTTTAATGATTTCCCTAATCTGATGTATACCCTGGGGGTCGAGTCCGTTTGTGGGTTCGTCAAGAATAAGAATTTCGGGGTCGTTCAATAGGGCAGAGGCGATGGCCAATCTTTGTTTCATACCTAATGAATAGGTTCTGAACTTACTGTGTTTTCTTTCTATAAGCCCAACGACCTGAAGTTTTTCTTCTATTTTACCTTCAGAAACCCCTTTTATTTTACACACCAATCTCAGGTTTTGAACGGCCGACATGTAGGGGTAGAAATTGGGTCGTTCAATAATCGCCCCGACCTTTTTAAGGGCTTGATGAGTAGATTTGCTGCCGTCGAACCATTTAAATTCTCCGGAAGTTTTATTAACAACGTTCAGAACAATACCTAAGGTTGTACTTTTTCCACTTCCGTTGGGACCTAGTATTCCGTAAACGTTCCCTTTTTCTATGGTGAAGGATAAATTATTGACAGCTGTTAGATGCCCGAATTTTTTGGTAAGGGAATGAACCGATAAAATAGTTTTCAAGCCTTGTTTTTTGATTGATTTATGTAAACAAGACGAGCATGAGCCTAAATTGTTACAGCGGTTTCTTTATTTAAACTATTAAAAATGGCAGCTGAAAAGCTGCCATTTGTTGTTTTGACTATCGATAAAGGGTGAAGTGGCCCACAAATTCCCTAGTGTCAGATTCACCATTCATTTTTATGATGTACCAATAATCTCCCGATGGAAGGTCGCTTTCTTGATAAATACCGTCCCAACCATCTTCATTGTCTTCAAAGGTATAGACGGTTCTTCCATAACGATCATAAATACTGATGTAGATGTTTGGATAGACTTCTATATTTTTAGGTTTCCAGGTATCGTTTTTTCCGTCTCCATTAGGTGTGAAGAAATTGGGTATTTCGATATCAATGAATTCCATATAAATACTGGCCGTTGCCTCACAACCGTTTTCATCAACTACCGTTACAAGGTATGTATCGGTTTTAGTAATATGATACACATTGTCAGAACCATTATTTATAGCGCCAAAGTAAATGGTGTAACTTTCCCTTCCGCCACTAACGGCTGCTGTAATCTCATTTATGTTGGTCTGTGTAACCGTAAGTTGTAAAGGTTCAAAATGTTCGACCTCAAATGTATGAGTAGTAATACAGCCATTTTCATGGGATATGGATATGTAATGTGTACCTGGGGCAACATCTCTAAAGAAAGGATTTAATTGCATTTCCATGGGGTTCATGGTATCCAAGCCGAAAAGTACTTGATCTTCCAATCCTTCATCATCCATGACGATATTAACGTAGTTGTTGGGAGTATTTCCGTTACAGCCATACACCGTTTCTACGTGTGCATTTAAATTAACTCCAGGTTCTATTGTTACCATTAAATTGTCTTCGCAGCCATTTGCATCTTCGATAAAGATGATATAATTGCCCGTTGAAAGGCCTGAGAAATTGGTTCTTCCTTGGATAAAGTCATTTTCTGATGCCAATCTAGTACTGTAGGGAGCCGTACCACCTGAAATCATCAATTCGATAGTACCATTTTCTTCTCCTTCGCAAATTTCAGGGGTAGTAGTTGCTTCCACTTCCAACACTTCAGGTTCTGTAATAGCGGCATCTATAACTTCAAAGCAGCCATTGCTGTCTTGAATGATAATCATATAGTCACCAGGAGCCAATTCGTCAAACACATTATCGTCAAAGAACTGGTTGAGGTTGGGCGAAATGGCATATTGATAGCTGCCTGTGCCACCCGTCACTTCGATTTCAATACTACCATCTTCAGCGCCATTACAAGAAATGTTGTTCACGTCGTATTCAATAGCCAATGGAGTCGGTTCTGAAATTTCAATTCTGGACGAAATAAATTCACAGTCGCCGCTTTCAACCCTCAAATAATACTGGCCAACTGGAAGGTCTGTAAATAAACCGGTAGCTTGGTTCGGTCTTGCTTCATCGTTTAAGGCAAGGTCTCTGAATAAGGCATATTGGTAATTACCCAATCCACCATCAGCTTTTGCTTCGATAACAGCGGTGCTTTCACCTCGACATGCGACTCTTGCAGCAGAGAGATCAATCACGGCCGTTAAATCTTCAATTTCATTGACTCTTACCGAATTGGTGACAATCGAAACGCAATTAAAACTATCGCGCACAAAATAGTGGTACTCGCCTTCAATCACATTGGTGAACAAATGGGTATTCGCCCCAGATGATTGGTTCATTGCGTTAAAACTTAAACCGTCTGTACTCCACATATAAGGGGCAGTACCACCAGAGGCAGTCAATAATAACTCGGCGTTCGATTGACAGGTCATTCTTTGAACTGTAGTCAACAAACCTTCAACCTCGGTGGGTTCGGCTATTTCAATAATCGCTGTTTCATAGCTGCAATCCATATCATCTAAGATTGAAATGCTATAGAAACCACTACCCAAATTGTTGAATGTATTAATTGTTCGCGATGCAGAAGCTTCCAATAAAGTAATGCCGGAAGCATCACTGTATTTATTGAGAATATATCTGTAATTGGCATTTACATTTCTAGGGTTCACGGTTGCAGTGACCGATGCGTCATTATCACCTTCACAAACCAAATCGGTGTTAGAGATAGAGGCAGTTATCGGGTCCGGTACTACCAACTCAAAAGCATTGTTGAAATTGACTGTACACCCTAGGGCATCGGTAATTTCGATGTTATACTGACCGGCACCTAAACCTTGAAAAAGGAAGGAATGTACACCGTTGGCGGTATAATTGGTACCTAAAGCGTTATGGGTCATTACAATGTCGTAAGGGGCCTTGCCGCCAGTAGGTGTAATCTGGGCACTACCTCTGTCATTGTTACAACCTACTTCTTCAGTATTTATTGGGTCAAGGGCAAGTGGAGCTTCAGGTGTCGCAATACTGAAACTTCTTGTTTGTATACATTCAGGAAAAGCATCTTGTGTAACTTCTACCGTATAATTTCCGGCAGGTACCAAAATTGCCGGGGTAGGGCCCACATTGACTGAACTTCCAGATAGAATATTCGTTCCTGAATTATTGAAAATCGTATAGCTGAATCCAGCAGCGTAAGTGCCATCAACAAGGGTTAGGCTGATGCTTCCATCACCACCATGACAGATAACATCAGATAATTTGTCGATGGTAACATCAAATGTATTGGGCTCTTCAACCGTATGGCTTCTGGTAATCTCACATCCAGTGGTCATATTCCTGATTGCGAAGGTGTATGTGCCTGCCGAAAGGTTCAAGAACTGATTTGAAGCCTGATAAGAAGCCGAAGGCAATTGCCTGAATTCATAGTTGGTCGGATTGGAAGCAAAATCTGTGTATGTGCTTGATACATCAATACTAATGTCTTCACCACTGTTCACACAATCAATATTTCTATCTACGGTAATCGTCGCATCAACTAGAGCATCATAGGCGCTTATGGTAACCACATGTTCTGATGGGCAGCCTTGATTGTCGTACACACGAACGATTACGTCACCACCATTTGTATCGGTATAAATGTAGTTAGGGTCACTACTATCTTGAAGCACGTTGCCAGTTGCATCATCGACAAAGACGAATCTATTAAAAGTTCCGCTACCACCTGCAATAGAAGAGGTGTTGATGGCTATGGTGGCATTATTGACATCGTTATCTGATGAACAACCGAATTGTACAATATCAGGAACGTCGAAGGTCAATACAGCGTTTTCATTGACCAAGGAATTGATTACCGTTTCACAACCATTGGGCCCTGTAGCAGTAATCGTATAATTATTACCTGATAGATTAATGAAAGACTGTGTAGATGCATCCCAACTAGCACCTGAAGGCATAGGGTTTAAGGTATATGTTAGCGGATTATTGCCATTGTTTACCTGGGTCAACTCAATACGACCGTCATCAGCTCCAGGGCAGCTAACATCTGTTGGGTTGGCAGTAACTTGGGGTTGAATCGCCGCTGGTACTTCAACTAGTAACGACCTGTTACAAACAGGGCTGTCGGTTCCCATATCGTAAACATTTACCGTATAAGTGTCAGCAATGCTCAACTGAATATTTTGCGGGTTGGTCGCCAAAACTTGACGAGCTATGGTAGTTCCAGAAGCACTGTCTAAAACCTCAAACTCATAATTTCCAGATCCAGCTATCGCTTCAATAGAAATTTCAGCTTCATTGCCCGGTCCACAACCTAATTGAACCGCAAGACTGGCCGTGGCCTGTAAAGTTGCATGAACATCTCTATTAACATTATCGGTACAACCAGAGGCATCTTTAACGTAAATATCATAGTTGCCTGCCGGAATATTACTGAATACATGGTTCGTTTGATAATTACTGCCGCCATCAATAGAATACAAGAGGGTACCTGTTCCCGTCGCTGTAATTGTGATAGAAGCATTGGCGTTACAGTTATCAATTACTACATTAGAAATAGTTGGGGCGGCCATAAAACTCATGGCAACGCTACCTAGGGGGTAAGAGCATCCATACTGGTCTTCAACGGATATATCGTAATTTCCAGCAGGTGAATTAGCCGGTATTTCAATAGGATTATCTCCTGAGGCCGTAATCGTCGTAAACGGAGCAGGACCTGTAACGGTATAGAAATAAGTTCCACCGCCACCTTGCGTATTCTCTATTTCAATAAGGCCCGGATTTTCACAACTGATGTCTTGAATAGACTGAGGCGTTCCGGTAATAACATCGAGCTCATCTAAAATTTCGTTTTCGCTGGCACTGATACATTGAGGATTTCCACCACTATCAATTTGTTGTACCTCTAAGTAATATTCATTGGCCGCTAATCCGGTTATACTAATCGTATTTGAATAAGCAACTATTCCGCCACTATTGGCCACAACAGTTCCCGTAGTATCGTATAGGAACCACTCCATATTCGGTTCGGTGCTACCATGGTTATCAACGATGGTATAAGTAATTTCCCCGTTGCTACTTGCATGGCAAGCCGGACTAACCGTAGCCGTTATTTCCATGGGATTTGTGATGATATCGTTGACGTTCACACTACTTTGCCTAATGCACCCGACGTTATCGCGTACATAGAAGGCATACGTTCTACCGGGTACAAGATTAGGAAAGGTATGTGTAACTCCTGCAGCATAAGGTGCGGTCCAAGGGTGAGTTGGAGCTGCTGGGTCGAAATTAGCAGGATCTTCGGCATAGGTGTATTCATAAGGGGCCGTACCATTCTGCCCCCGAACACTTACTTGAAGTTCATTACAGTTCACGATAATCGGTAAAATTGTAATGTCTAGGTCATCTAGCGGATATGGAATAGTATATCTTGGCAAATCTGTTTGACATATGGTATTTCCGCTACCGTCTATTGTTCTAAGGGAAGGGTAAACCTCTTCTCCCGAAAGATAGCCTCTAAACTCATCGGAAGACTGCCATGTGATACCTCCATCACTACTGAATTCAACCGTACCTATCGCTGTGGGGTAATTGTCAAAATCAAAACCGAATTCACTGGCCAAACCGGTACAATTGGCAGGGGTAACTCCATTGATGTCCGCTGTTAATTCTACAGGTTCATCAACAACAATACCTGCTTGGGTTTGAGAGCATCCGGCGGCATCCGTAACAATAATATCGTAGGTACCAGCAGGTAGATTGTAAAATGTTCTATCAGCTGATACCACATCGTTGTGGGTTTGATCCGCAATACCATGAGTTACATCTATCAGTTGATAATCATAAGGTGCTAGTCCACTTGTAATTATTACTTCAATATTTCCGTTTCCACCAAAACATTCAGCATCGGTCGGTGTAGCTGTAAAGGTCAAATTCGGACTTGCCTGAACTTCTTCTGTGACTGTCTCTGAACAATAACCTGGGTTTCCAGCATTGTCCCTTACATAAATATCATATTGACCAACATCAGCAAGTGGAACAGCAAAGGTGTTTGAAGGTGAAAAGTCGGCATCGCTCACCGTGTTTCCGCTAGGAACAAAAGCATATACATAAGACCCAGTTCCTCCTACCGCCGTGGCTGTTAAGCTACCATCGTTACAAGAACTGGCATTCGAAATAGCCACCGAAAGAGTTATATCAGGAGCAATTGTGATAGTTTCCAATGGAGAAGCACAGCCGTACTGATCCATCACTTCTACATTATAACTGCCATTTGACAGTCCGCTAAATGTAAAAGTAGAAGAATTGGCTGGAGTAGGGGTCTGCCAAGCGCCGCCGTTCAATCTAAAAGTAAAGTCGCCATTTCCGCCATTGGCCGTTGCCATAATTGTTGCATTGTTTTGCCCATCATAGCATTGGGTGGCAGTAAGACCCAAGGTCAATGTATTAGGGGCAGTAACCGTGACAGTTGTAGTCGAAACAACTTCACAATTATTAATGTCTCTTACCCTGACCACATAATCGCCGGCAGGTACATTCAGAAAGGTAGAATTACTACTGAAAATTCTTTCTATGGAACCATCTGTTCGTTCCAATTGATAACTATAGCCCGGTGTTCCCTCTGTTGCAGAAGCTTCAAGGGTCGCACCAGTATTATAACAAGTGAAATCTGATGTCTGTACCAAATTCGCCGTTAACGCATTTGGGGAAGCAAGCGTAGCTCCAGTAGAAGAGGTTGCGGTACAGCTATTATCATCTACTTTTCTAACTGTTACATTGTACGTTCCGTCATCCAAAGTTGATGGGGTCGTGAAAGGAGAGGTGGTCTCCATCATCCAATTTACGCCACCGTCCAATGAGTATTCATAACCGAACGCAGGGTCAAAATTACTGACTTCAAAACGAATATTTCCATTATTGGCACCATTGCAGGTAGGAGATGAGCTTCCGAGAATTTGTACCTCAAAGGTTTTTCCTGTCTCTACAACGACCGTTATATCTTGTGTTTTTTCACAAATCTCAGGTGCTTGGGTGGCAGAAATATCATCTAAAATAAGGTCGTTACCATCAGCACTGTTCAAATTTGTTCTGAAAACGACGCTCACATTGGTATTGGCACCAGGGTCAAAAGTAAAGTTGTAATCATGCCAGCTGTCGGCATTAGTGTTTTTAGGGATATCACCCGTGGTACCGGAGCCTAAAACAGTTCCAGAGCCATCTACCAATTCTACCAATACATCTGGATTGTTACCGTTAGCGGAAACCCTTCTAAGGTTATATGCCGAAAAGGCAACGGTTATCGGTCTGTTAGGTAGTACCTCTAAATTTTGTCTTCTCCAAAGAATGGATTCATCGGCATTTTCGTGTACCCTAATATCTACGGCCAAGAACCTACCATCTGCCAAACCGGTATGGTCATTGGGGCTTCTCCAAGCTGAAATCGGATTTGTGACAAAATTGGTCACGCTATATTCGCCACTCACGAGAATTCCTGCAGGCCCTAGATTGCAAGCGGTTTCAGAACCGTTTTGGGGCTCGTAGCAATAACCAGTGCCTATCTCGCCTATTTGAGTGGTCGGGCCACTGCCGAAGTCTTCAAAGAAAAGTGTGCTTTGATCCGCACCCAGGGCACTTGAATAGCCGATGGTTAATGTATGTGTTCCGGCAGCGACATTATTAAAAATGTTGGAATCTACAGGAGTGTAAGGTATACCGTTTATTTGGTAGGTATAATCAAAATCAGAACTGTTGTCGGTATTAATGGTAATTTCTCCCGTTCCGTCACAATTATAGTTGATGTCGGTGCTTAAATTTGGGTCGGGAGTTTCACTTGGCACCGTCAATTCCATATCAAAGGTACATCCCAACGCATCACGAAGGACCAATTGATAGCTTCCTGCTGTTAATCGTGTTTCATCCAGGGTACCAAAATTGGAACCGCCATCAAAGCTAAATTCATAGGGTGCTTGACCTCCATTTGCATTCGAAATTTTGACCAAGGCGCCACTAGGGTTGCAAGAAGCATCCTCAATAATGGTCGCTGAAGCAGTAAGCCTAAAAGGTTGCGTAATCTCATATTGAATACTTTCTACACAAGAGTAAGTATCATCAGAGCCGCTTGAGTCACTCACGGTAATCGTGTATATACCCGCGGTGAGATTATTGAAGAAGTTTTCATTTTGATAGGTTACTCCATTATCCAGACTGTAACGGTAGGGGGCGGTTCCTCCGCTAGCGTTAATAGTGAGGGTAGAGTTGCCGGAATCTGCACAAAGAATATCGGAATGGGAAGCCGTAATCGTTACGCTTCCTAAATCCTCGATTTGAACGCTATTCGACAGGGCAAAACAACCATTATCATCTTTAACAATAAAAACATATTCGCCATCTTCATTAGGGTAATAAGTAGAGGGGTTTCCTCTATGACCAAAAAAGAAATTGGTACTACCAATGAAATCAGATTCGGGAATGCTAGATTCATCTGTATAGTTGGGTATCCCGTCTTTACTCCAGATGGCATATCTATGCCCCGTTGTACCACCGCTTACTGATAGATTGATCACTCCGGGCAAACAAGTAATATGTTCTTGGGTATTGGCAGATAGTCTAAGTTCGGGTATTTCATTTACAGTGATTGTTTGAGTGTCGGTACAACCGTCGGTTGTAGAAGTAACTACAATATAGTCGCCAGGAGCCACACCGGTAAAAGTATGGGTGTTGTCAATGCTCACGAGCTCAGAGGTGACAAAACTTCCAGCCCCTCCATTACTGCCATCATCAATATATAGCTCGTAACTATAGTCAGGAAGTACGTTCAATGCTTGCACACTAATGGTGCCCTGTTCATTACAATCGGCAGGTGTACTGGATAAATTGACCTCGTACTCTCTTCTTTGAATACCAATATCCTCTGTTTCAAAAATACAGCTATTGGCTATCGGTGCTCCGCTAGACGGGTTTAGTTGTGTAACCTGAACTTTATAAGTTCCGTTAGTGGAAATATTAAAATTCGGACCTTGGCCCGCACTAAAAGGAACTTCGATCGCATCGTTTGTAACGTTATACAATTGGTAACCGTATCCACTACCGACATTAGTAATTCTTATTCTTCCATCGGTACTACAAACGATATTAGAAGAAATGTAATCGATGTCCAAGGTGTTTTGGAAAGCATTGAAATAGAATCGACTGAAACATCCATTTTCATAGGCAATGACTACTCTATAGCTGCCACTTTCAGTAACGGTATAGTTGTTTTGTTGAACAAGGTTGTTCCATGTGCAGGTGCCATTTTTATTGGCACAGTCATCTCCGGCAGAAGAACAACTGGTTTCATCCAGTTTTTGCCAAGTGATGCTTTGGGCATCTGTTATACCTAATTGTAAAAGCACACTATCATTAGAGCCACAAAGAAATATTTTAGGCAATACATCTCCATCAACAGAACAGGTAACTATTTCGCCCTGGATATCATTATCTGGGTTCGAGTCTGCGTTTACCTGATTGAAATAATCTACAATAGGGTTGGTCTGCACATCGCCAAATCTGTTGACCGTAATTCTTTCCAATTGGTCATCGCAGCCTGTATTGGCAGTTTTTTCGACTATGTAGTTACCTACACTCGTAACGACCATAGTTCTTGGGTCACTGTCAGGGTCACCATCATTTAAAATCGTATCAGCCCCATCAATTTGTCCATTGTTGTTGTTGTCGATGGCCCATGAATAGGAGGTAAAACCTTCACCAGCGGTCAGGGTCACAAAATCACCACATAATAAAACCGTTCTGGCCACATCGCAATCTTGAAGTGCTTCGGATAAATCGTTGGTAGCTACTTCTAAAGACGAAGTACAGGTGCCGGCGGAATTGGTACCATCCTCATCTGAGAATGTTCTTGAATTAAGAATTCCCTCATAGGAGGCATAAGCATGATTTTCTAAATGCGATGCACAAGCGGCTACGAATTCTGAGCAATCTCCAGAAATGGTTACCTCTATTGCTATTTTATATTCCGGGTCACCGACCTCTACCAAATTATCGGGAATGGAAAATACAACTGAGTTGCTCAGTGGGTCAAAAGTTTCGGTAACCCCTGTAGCATTCGAGTAATCAAAGTCGTTAACCGTCACGTTGGACGGTAGTACGTCTCTGATAGTAAAGTTGGTAGCATCATCATCTCCTGTATTTTGAAATCTGATGACATAATTAAAAGTCTCTCCAAGGTCTAGATCTTCTCCATTAATATCAGTACCACCCAGATCTTCTGAAGTATTACCCAAAAGTATGATCGGAGCATGCACCTGTTCGTAAGAGGCGTCAATAACCTTACCATCAGTAGGGTCTACCGCTGGAACCCCCGTACCAAATTCACCACCATCGCCACCATCAGCATTGTTATCTTTATAGTATTCATTGGCGTCGCTACAACCATCTCCATCACTATCTAAATCTAAATGGTCCGGAATACCATCCATATCAGTGTCTAGATTGGCGCAAAAACCTGAAAACGAATCGGTGTTGTAAGCTAAAAAGGCAACATCGGCATTTGAAGAAAGCTGCAGTCGTAAGAAAGCAACATCGCTGAGGTTGGCCGTTGGAATACCAAATTCTGATAATTCTATAGTGGCCAGTCGGTAATCTCTTCGTGTATTATGAAAGAAGACGTTACCATTTGCGTGATACACATCTAACCTGTAGGAACCTACGATACTAGCAAGTGCCCCACCGCTATAGGCCTGAACGCGAACGGCGTTACCAAGCGGTGCACCCGAGGCATCATAAAGACTAACGGTATGGCCCGCACCCCCAGGGTCTGCAACTTGTGTCAATAAAATATCAGGAATGCCATCGCCAACTGTTGTTGCAACGATAGGGTCAATCTCATAAACCCAAGTATCACCAATATTGGCTATTCCAGAGCCTAAATCCAAACCGTTTATTCCATTGGTCAATAGCGGGTTCAATGGATCGGTGGTCGGATTTTCTACCAAGGTTAAACCTAGGGCATTATTGGCATTACCATCATTCAAGCTGGCTTCTATGGTAGCTTCGCCGTAAATATTTTTTGATGGGGTCAGCGCCATCCAATTAGATTCGGTAGCGATTACATCTGATATTCCGTCATTATTGGTGTCAATACCATCGTAAAGATTATTGCCATTGGAATCGATCAAATCGTCATCAAAAACGCCAGTTGTAAAAGTTGTTCCGCCGGATGTAAAGGCCAGTAAGTCGTGGGAAAGATTAGGATGCAAAGAATTTCTGTTGCTTAACGAACTCCTCCATAAATCATTGAAATTGGTATAAATTTCCGTCACAGGAGCACCCCCAACAATTATACTTGATGGAGCTGAAAAGACTACATCATTTGGTATGGTACACAACTGTTCTACGGTATCTAGAATTCCGTCATTGTCATCATCTAAATCAACACTGTCAACCACTCCATCGTTATCGTAATCATTATGAACGATGATACGGGCTGAGGGAGAATCAGGAGTAATATTCGTATCGGTTTGATCTTGAGAGTTGGTTGCGGTGTTAGTCAGATTGAGTAAGGGTAGAATATCTATTTCGTCGGCTTGAACCTCTAAGCTCAAAAAAGCAGTTTCTCCCCCGTTGAGCGTTCCAATATTCCAAGTGTTGCCACTCCAGCTACCGGTTATCGTCTGTGCATTTACCAAGCTAAGGCCTGAAGGAATGTTATCGGTGATTCTAAGGTTGGTCACAGGGCCTACACCTAGATTTCTAACCTTAATGGTAAAGGTAGCTCTTTCGCCTTCCACTATTTCGGGCTTGTCGACCGATTTCTCCAGAACTACATCAGGATCGCAGTAGTAGGCTGAAATAGGTTGCGAATCATATGTACAGGGGCCTTTTGTCCCCCTTACAAAATAATCACCGGCTACGGTAGGCGCAAAATTTTCGCTGTTGGCACCGGGAATCATCTCTCCATCGCCAAACCATTGATAGGCATCGAAATTACCGGTAGCCTCAAAAATCTCGGAGCCTACGAAACATCCGCTTCCTCCCCGTATTTCCAAATTAACGACGGGAACCGTATCAAAGCCCGAGAAGTACCCCGCAACGCCACGTGCCCCGTTCAAACCAAAAAACCCGACCGCAATGGGGCCGGTAGATTGTACGCTGACATTACCTGTAAGATTGGGTATGAAAATGGTTTTCCAATCATCGGTACCTGCTACGGGATTGGAAGGTGGTAAAGTAACCGGTCCGTTTCCATCGGTAACGGTAATGTTTCCATCAGGGGTTGCCGTAGCGGCAACTATAGTGACCCCACCATTTACCGAGGTGCCTGCCATATTCGTGATATCAGGAATGTTGTCCATCACATCAGGCAATAGGCAGTTCACCGGGGCCACGAAGTTAAGACCGTGGGTATAAACCGCAGAACCACCTGCCATAGATTGATAGGCATAGGCATCTTTTGAAGTGGTAACCAACATATTGGCTCCGGCCGAATTTCCTGAATAAAATGTTCCAGGTATTTCAACGTAATCCCCATTGTTGATGGTGGCAAATGGAGTTGCAGAACCGTTTACAAAAATTTGGGTGTTATCGGCAATACCAATGATCAACGGAAATTCGGTATCGTTGGTACCGTTTCCTCTAACGAAAACATATTCTTTGCCGAGTCTATTTTCCGGTACTGGTTGGTCGATAGCAGCATCTCTGTTTCCGTTGTTGAGTTGTCGACCGGTATTCATTCCACCATTACTGATAACAATATCTCTATTTGATTCTATACTCGCCCCGATCCAACCGTCGACATGGGCAGGCGATTCCGATAGATAGGTTTCAAAGACAAATGATTCATTGGCATCTAGATTGATGGTGTAGCTATCATTGGTCAATCCGTCGGCATCACCCTGTAGGCGAAACTCACAGGCAGGGTCATAACCGAACAATCGTACCGTGGTGTTATCTTCGGTGGCCATGATGCCCAATGTATTCGATTTCGTATTGTGCTGACCCAAGTTGGGTAGTCCGCCCCACTTGAACTTTGTACCCAAGGCAACACGCCCCTTTGAGGTCAAAGAAGCGGCCTGAGCACTTGAATTACCTCGATAGTTGACATAGAATTTATTGTTGCTGGGCGATTCAAACCTTAGGCCCGCATCATCAAGTACGATACCAGTATGGTTGTTATCGACCAAGGTAATGTTGTTGTCACCGTTCGGTAAATTGTAAACCGCCGGGTTGGTATTTGAAATGTTGAATGAGGTAATCGGTGTGTTGCTGGTACCGCGATAGACATTCACCGTAAATGTGGTTGGCTCTGGTGTAGATAAATAAATTGCTTGTTGCTCTACAGCCTGATTATTCCTACCTTGCTTTAAAGGCGGTAGGTAGTGCAAGTCGCTTAATTGTGAAAATCCTAGATAGGAACAGAGAAGGAATAGTGTAAGTATAAAGAACTTCAACTGAGGTTTTGGCAACTTGATCATCGGTTTGGCTTCAATTTGGGACACTACAAAATAACGTAGCTTTTAGCCCCTGATTAAATAAATGTTGCCAAGTACACTAGTTTTGTTGCATGTCGATAAAAGCCCTGAATTAAGGGTGTTTAGCACGGATTTTTAAAATTTTTGTAGGAATTTTGTAGGAAAAATAATGCTATGTCTGAAGAACGCTTAATGTCAAAGAAAAAACCGGCCTATCCGGTGACCAAAGAATTGGATGCTTATTTGGCTCATTATAGTAGAAAGATAGAAATTCCCATCTTTTACGAAGACCTTTTGCGCTTTTCCGGATCGGTGGTCGTATATGATTCTAACGATGAAGATACCCTGTGGATCAGGGTTTTCTACTCAGAGTTCGAAAGAAAAGAAATAGATAACTCCCTAAAAAAAGTCTATTCAATTCTGCATTCTGACGGTAGTGATAATATTCATCAATACCTTAATGTTGACGCCGTTGATTTTTGCACTTTCGGAAACTCAAAACCATTTCGCATTAAAGTAAGGAATATACTTAATGACAACTTCACGTATTTCTATGTGAAAAGAACCGATGCGTCTCGTATTTACGGGCTTGAGCTCGAACATATGCTGTCGCCCTATAATCTTAACTTTTTGGTTTACAAAGATACTTTGATAGAAGAACACATTGCGGGTATACCAGGCGATGTTTTTATTAAAGATATGCTACCAAGCTGCACGGAGTCGGAGAAGGCGCAACTGGCGAAAGAATTCGTCAAGTTCAATGAGCGCTGTATGATTCGCCTTTTGGGAGATATGCGTTCGTATAACTATGTAATCGTGCCCGTTCACGATTTTGATCATGTGGTGTACCGGATAAGGGCCATCGATTTTGATCAGCAGTGTTTTGAAGGTAAACTCAAAGTTTATAGGCCGCAGTTCTTTAAAGAAAATTTTCAAATGGTAGAGCTTGTGCGAAATAAACTATTACGTAACTCAGTGGATCAGTACAAACTAGAAGAACGTTCAATCGTTGCCAAGAGAATTTTAAGTTCGGGCAATCGAATCCGTAAACTTCGAACCATTGCCAAAAGCGATATTATTTCAACCAGTGAGAACACCGATATGCTCAAAGAACAAATTTATGAGCTTACTCTGGACCTCAATTTTAGAAAGTGTAATTCTATGGGAGAGGTGTTAGACCTTGCTTTGGATTTTGTTAGAAGAAACTATGAAGATGTTAGTATGAAGCAAATTTTAGAACAACGGATCAAAGTACAACAAAATCAATAAGATTCAGTCTTAACTTTTTTCTTCCTTGTTGAAATAAACTAGGTAATAATACATTTGCCGTTCTTCGTCCCAACCTTTCTCTACGAACTTTTGTGCCGATTCAGGATTGATGAAATCCATCTTTATTTGAATGTTAGTGTCTAGATTAATAACGTTTTTAATCTTCTTTCTAACATCACTAACCGCTTTGTTGGCAATATCAAAGTTGCTAACATCTTCAATGCTGTATTTCGGACCTTTTTCTACCTTATAATGTTTGAATTCCGGTATGAATTCCGGATTGTCCATCACCTCGTTCAAAAAGTTGGTTTCTTCGAATGAATCGTTTTTGGCAAAGTGATTGACAGCACGGTTCATGAATAGTACTTCTTGCTGCTTATCCTCAGCAGGCAATACCACATCTTTAGCGAAATTTTGACAGAATTTGAGGTAATTTTTGGTGTAAAAGTTTTCGTCGGCCAATGCCTCGACATCCAAAAAGTTTTCTAGCCAGTATTTCGTGTCGTAACGGTTACTGTCAATCGATAATATTTTATAACCTTCTTCTTTTTTAGAATTAAAGATCAAACATCCTTTATCTAACTTATTGATGTTGATACCTTGCTGAATAACGATGTCTAGATTGCTTCCCTTTTCTTCAAACTGCAAAAAATCATGTTTTAGCTCACTCTTGAAAATGCCGATGGCGTCAACCTTTTCATTATCCAACATAATACCCGTAAGGTAGGTAACATATAGTTCTCCACTTTTTATATGCGGATGGTTCGATTGTTCGAATAAATGGGTGGCTATTCTTTTTGAGTTTTCATGGTTGCTGTCAGGGTCGGAAAAAATAGCGGATGCAATCTTGAACAACTCGTTAAACTCAACATCTACATCATTTGTAAACCTAAAATAGTTCTCTTCTTTATCACGAAAGGGTTTGAAGAAATACTCTTTCAAAAGACCGTTTGTCTCATCATTTAACGAAAAAGGTTCTGATGATAGAAAAACACCTTCACTTTTATTCTTATTACCGACGCGGTGAAGTGAGATAGTTTCAATTTGGGTTGGATATAAATTGATCATTTGAAAATAGCGAGATTAATATAGGTTAAGACTTTGAGATGATGATGTTAACTGATGAAATGCTCTTAGTTCCAATTCTCGTCGAAATCTAGGTCATCGTAGTTTTCGAGCGTGTCATCAAAATCGAACTGAGGACTAGACTCAAAGTTTTTCTCTGGAGGAGTTTCTGGAAGCTCTCCAAAACTGAAAAGTAAATTGGGGTATGACCTTCCCGATTCATTTTCTACGATATCGGCTAGTTCAACAAAGAACGTCCACATGCTCAAAAAGTCGTACACGTAAATGAGCTTTGGGCTGTTTCTGGTCAAAACATCCTCTAAAAATGTCTCGTTCATAAGCCGAACATCAGAACCATTCTCGCTCATATCGAAAAGAGCGATTTCTTCATCTTGGTTCCATTCATCATCGCAGGTATAAAAAGAGGCCATTTCATTGCCTAAAAACCCAAAAGATTGAGCAATGGCATTATGAAATTCTTCCATTGAGTTACCTGCCTCTATTTCAATATCACGAAAAATATCTTCTTGGGCATCCAAGATGATACGTATCTTATAAATCATAGTCTTTGCTTTTTGGGCGAAGGCAAAGTTACAAAGATTTAAGCGTTTTTCTCGAACTGTAAGCCTCCAAAACCAGATAAAACTGAACACCGAAAAGTAAAGAGGCCAATACAAGATGTGCCGGTTGCGATGCAAACGGAAAATCAAGGTAGTACATCGATATTCCTGTAATTACTTCCAGTGCTATTAGGCCAAGTACCCAATTGATCTTTTTGAAGCCCAACCCTATTTTATAAATTCGTTGGGCAAGTACGATATTCAAAAGTACCACTATGATAGAAAAGCTGCGATGAAGGTAAAACTTCCAGTCGATATCTGAGAGCCAAAGGTTCTTAGCACTTTCTCCGAATACGTCTATCTGTTCGTCAACGAACTGCCTAACCTGTGTGCCTAAGACTATTTGAACCAAGGTAAGAACCAAGGTCAAAGTCATCAATGGTGCAATTTTCACCTGCGGTCTATCTAAAGGCTCTTTTTCCTGCTTTGTTATATATATCAAATACAACAACATAGCTACGATTACAAGGGCCATAATCATATGTAACGTGATTTTAACAGGTTCGAGAACCGAATACACTACAGTGGCACCTAGCCAAGCTTGAAAGCCCATGCCAAAAACAACGAGCCAAGAAAGTACTGTAACGCGCTTTTTATTCCTTAAAAATTTGAACGAAAGAACAGCCAGAATCAGGGTGGCAAAACCTGCCAATGCACCGAACAAGCGATTTATATACTCAATCCAAGTATGGGCTACATTAAATGTAGCATAATCATGTTTGGTATAAGCATCCCAATTAGCAGCTTCAAAATCGTTACCAGTAGTAAATGATTTATTGGCCACTACAAGAGCTTCGTCTCGAATGATTATTTGGCCCTTGGTAAAAGGGGTATTTGCTTGCCATTGTAGTTCAGATTCATCGGTAGGGGGTATATAGTGACCAAAACATTTAGGCCAGTCGGGGCAGCCCATTCCACTACCCGTCATTCGTACCACTGCCCCTGCAATAATGACCAAATAAACCAGGATCAATGATAACTTGGCGACCTTTCTAAAGCTATTTTGCATGGTAATCTTTATTACCCGCAAAAATACGGCTACTTAAAGTATTTTACGAAAATGGCGCCTAACTTTATGCCGTTTATTTTTGGATAACGATAAATTCAGAACGACGGTTTAATTGATGTTCGCTTTCGGGGCATTTAACCCCATTTGAACATTTATTAAGCAGCTGTGTTTCACCATAACCTTCTCCTGATATTCTTGAGGCATTAACCCCTTTTGAAATGATATAATCTACCGTTCTTTTGGCTCTTCTTTTTGAAAGCCACATGTTGTAGTCGTCACTTTCGCGACTATCGGTATGCGAGCCGACCGCAATTTTGATGTCGGGCCTACGATTCATATAGTCAACAACTTTATCTAAATCGGCAATGGCATCTTGGCGTAGATAAGAACTGTTAAGGTCAAAATAAATAGGGCTCAGTTCTAGAATCTTCACAAGATCAGAACCGAGGCCTGCGACTTTGCTCGACTCTTCCAATTCTATTTTGGTGCCTTCTATATGTTTGTTGTCGGAAGTGGTCAACATAAACAGGTTGCCTTCTTCGTATCCCTCTTTTTTTCCGGTTATTTGATATTGCTTTTCCTGACAAGGAATTTCTAAACTATAGGCCCCACTCGAGTTGGAAGCAGTTTCGCCAATTTTTCTCCCGTCACTGTCAAATGCCTCAATAACGGTATCTGCCAGAGGTTGGTCGGTATCTTTATCATTTGCAGTTCCATCAATGGTAATTAGACATTCAATGTCACTACGTTGTAAATAATATATGTCATCACTACCTTTTCCTCCCTTTCTGTTGGAAGCGAAGTAACCGGCTATTTCCTCATCATTCAAGATAAGTGAAAAATCATCATACGGACTGTTAATTGGGCTACCCAAATTCTCCACTTCTTTGTTTTCATCGAGTTGCGATTTGAACACATCGAGTCCGCCAAGGCCTTGATGACCATCCGAAGAAAAATAGAGTGTTCCGTTTTTAGAGATAAAGGGGAAGGTTTCTTTTCCTTCTGTATTTATAGGCTTTCCGAGGTTTTTAGGTTCGCCAAAACTGCCATCTTCCTTAACCTCGACGACATAGATGTCGGATGCACCCATGCCACCGGGCATATCGGATGCAAAGTACAGTTGTTTACCATCAGCACTTAGAGTAGGGTGTGCCACGGAATATTTTGTTCCATTAAAAGGTAAGTCTTCAGCTTCACTCCATGAACCATTAATAAATTGAGAACGATATATTTTTAGTCGACTAACCCCTTTCTTATCACGTTTGAACGATTTTTTTGAAAAGTTGTTTCTGGTGAAGTACATGGTTTTACCATCACTGGAAAAAGACGTTGAAGACTCGTTTGCCTTTGTGTTAAGACTCGATGAAAAAGGTGCTACTGTACCCACAGTATTATTATCTTCTACTGTCGTTTGGTATAGATTGAGGTAAGGCAGCGGGTTGTATTCTTGCATTTCAAGATCACGGGCTGTTGAGAATATCAGTAAATCGCCTCTTAATGAAGGTGCAAAATCTGACTCTTCAGAATTTAGGGCTTCCAGTGGTTCAACCGTATAACTGTTTGAAGGCGCCTGAAGTCTTTTTAGATATTCGTCATTATCGGAGAACAATTTAGCTCTTGAATCGGAAGATTTTATCCTTTTAAATTTGGTCATCCACTCATTGGATTCGTCATATCTTTTGATAGATTTCAATGCTAGAGCGTAACGATAAAGGTAATCGGGCGAAACAGAAACCTCATTGCGTAACAGTAATTTTTCATACCAGTAAGTAGCAACATCGTAATTGGCATTATGATAATTGGCGTTGCCCAATTTTTTATAGATGGAGGTTTCATCGAGCCCTTCTTCCAATAAGGCCTTGTAATTATCGATGGGCTCCATGTAAGCATAATGGTCAAAATTATCTACGCGTTCTTTATCTTTCTTGTCCTGAGAGTTACAGATACAACTTATCAAGACGAGAACTAACGATAGCTTATATGTCAATTGTAGCTTCATCTGTTTAGAAAAATCTTGGGGTTAGGTCAATTTTTTCATTTTTAATGAACTCGTACCTAAGAAAAACCTCAAATGAACCATCATTGAAACGAGTGCCGCCAAGAGAGGAAACCTCTCTGTCATATGCCAGGCCTAACATAAACTTTTTGCCCATTTGAAAACCCATGAGCGCACTTACGGCAGCATCTAAGCGATAAGCGGCACCCAAAGTGAATTTCTCGTTGAACCAGAAATTTGCAGAAAGGTCTATCTGTAATGGAGCTCCAGGAACGGCTTTTATTAAATAAGCTGGTTTGAACTTTAAAGACGGATTAAGGTCAAAGACATATCCAGATATCAAATGAAAGTTCATACGTTCGGAGGCGAACACACTTCCTTCGTCATCAGGGTTTTGAAAGTGCTCTGTTTCTAAAAGATCCGGAACCGATAGGCCGATATAAAATTTGTTCGAATGAAAATAAATACCTGCCCCGATATTCGGTGAAAAACGCTTGTATAGTTCTTCTTCGACCGATGGAGCCAAACTTGCACTGTAATTTCTTAGTTTGTTGAAATCGATGTTGAGCATATGGCCTCCGGCCATAATACCGAAATTCAACCTATATTTTTCTGAGGTAGGTACGCTATAAGAAAAAGCAACATCGAAATAAGTATTTTGATTTGTGTTGTTACCTATTTCATCATGAACAATCGATAATCCTAGACCCACTTTTTCAGAATAGGGACCTTGAATATTGAAGGTTTGGGTGCTTGGTGCACCATCAAGCCCAACCCACTGGGAGCGATGAAGAATTGAAGCCCCCAATGCACCCCTTGATCCGGCATATGCTGGATTTACGGTCAAAGTATTATACATGTACTGGGTAAATTGAGCGTCTTGCTGAGCGTACAGGGGTACTGCTGCAAGAAGAAAAAATACTATTTTAAACCAGTTTGCTTTCATATCGAATACTATCTCATTACGTAGAGGTAGCCAGTTTTAATTTTGTCTTCACCATCTGATACATACTTGATTTCATAGAAATAAACCCCTGATGGTAGTTTTTGATTTTCTATAATCGTTATGCGTCCTTTTGATTTACCATCAAAAGCATTATTCTTGTTATCGTACCTAGAAGTCTCCCATACCAATACTCCCCAACGATTATATATTTCCACTTGATTATCAGGGAATCTTTCAATATTGATGATTTGAAAAGTGCCATTGAGTATATCACCGGGTTTAACTAGGTCTAGTTCAACATAAAGTTCGCAACCAATATGGGCCGGTGCACTTCCTCCCCTTGAGTCGCACGGGTCTAATGGGTCAGTGCCATCGGTAACCTCTTGTCCATCCATAATGGTATCGCCATCTGTGTCGGGGTTGATTAAATCTGTTCCGATTTCCATTTCTTGCTCATTTGTAAGACCATCCATGTCACAATCCATTTGGGTCCACTCGTCAGATGGGGTAAGAGTTTGATTGACCAAAAGAAAATCGCATGGGTCAAGCGGATCTGTAAAATCGGTCACTTCCTGGCCATCTAAAACACCATCGCCATCGGTGTCAGGATTGGTAGGATCTGTACCTAAAAGATTTTCTTCCTCCTCTGTTAAACCATCATTATCACAATCGCTGGTGGGCAAAGGTTTTCCACCAATAGAGTCGCAGTCATTATAGGGGTCTTTACCGTGTTCTACTTCATCACAATCTAAAACACCATCGCCATCTGAGTCAAGGTCTGAGACAGTTATGGTAACACTGGCAGAAGAGGGTTGGCTGCAAGCATTGCCACTTACCGTATATGTATAGATGCCTTCTCCGGCACCATCAGGGTTCGGACTCCAAGTTCCTCGGGTGTCGGTGGTACCCAATAGCTCAAGTAATTGAGCCGAGGAAACGGTAATGCCAGGGCACACCACTAAAGAGGTGCTTTGACCAGCATTGGGCCTGATCTCTTCTTGAACTTCAATAGTAGCACTCACACTTTCACAAAAACTATTGGAGACCGTGTAAGTATAAATTCCCGCGCCGTTTGGCATAGGTGACCAAGCTCCGCCAGTATCAGGGGTTCCCCCTAAACTTGCAAAGAGGCTATTAGTGTCTACCATTGTTCCTTCGCAAATAGTCAAAATACCATCTAATCCGGCATTGAGGGCCGTCTGCTCGGTGACCACCACCTCTGAAGTTGAGGGTGAGGCGCATGGAGCGGTCGGGGAAACCGTGTAGGTGTAGATACCTGGACCGGCAGGGGTTGGAGACCAAGTTCCTCCTTCATCAGGATTCCCATTAAGACTTGAAAACAAGTCTGACTCAGAAAAGGAAGAGCCTTCACAGACGGTTAAAGATCCATCGGCACCGGCGTCAGGGGCGTCAATATAGGTTACCGATATTTGTGAGGATGCAGGCTGTGCGCACGGGGTCGTTGGTTGAACCGTATACGTATAAGTTCCTGCACCTGCGATAGCGGGTGACCAGCTTCCTCCCGAATCGGGTGTCCCTCCTAATTGGGTAAAAAGATCAGCAGTATTAAAAGTGGTGCCTTCGCACAATATTAAATTACCGTCCGTTCCGGCATTGGGCAAAGTCTGTTCTGTAACGACCACCTGTGATGAGTCATTGCCAACACATGGGGAGGTAGATGCCACTGTATAGGTATAGGTGCCAGCTCCCGAGAAAGAAGGTGACCATGTTCCTCCGGTATCTGGATTACCACCTAGTTCAGTAAACAAATCGGCTTCGGTTACACTAGCCCCTTCACAAATGATTAAAGAACCGTCGGTACCTGCACTAGGATTGGATTGTTCGGTTACCGTTACGCTTGAAGCGGATGGCGACGAGCATGGTGAGCTAGCTGGTACGGTGTAGGTATAAGTTCCCGGGCCGGAAATTGCAGGAGACCAAGTACCACCTGAATCAGGGGTGTCGCCCAATTGTGCAAACAAATCAGACTCTGTAAATGACGCTCCTTCGCATATAACCAATGAACCGTTCGACCCCGAATTCGGGGCGGCCTGTTCAGTTACAGTAACTTCGGCAGAAGCCGGAATGGAACAAGGAGATTGTGCATTAACGGTATATGTGTATGTTCCTGCACCGGAGAGGGTGGGAGACCATGTCCCTCCCGTATCCGGGGATCCTCCAAGCTGGGCAAATAATTGGCTTTCTGATACAATTGTTCCTTCACAAATAGTTAAAGATCCATTTGTTCCCGCATCTGGGGCAGGTTGAGCGGTCACCACTACCTGCGAAGTGTCATTGCCTGTACATGGCAGTGTACTCGAGACCGTATAGGTGTAGGTTCCAGCCCCTGCGATGGAAGGAGACCAAGTACCTCCTGAATCTGGGTTGCCTCCTAGTTCTGCAAAAAGGTCGTTTTCAGTAAAAGTACTTCCCTCACATATAGTTAAGTTTCCGTTAGTTCCAGCATTTGGTGCCGTTTGCTCTACAACAACCACTTCAGAAGTGGCAGCCACTGTACAGGGGCTGGTAGGCGCTACGGTATAGGTATAGGTTCCGGCGCCCGAAATTGTTGGAGACCATGTTCCTCCTAAATCAGGATTACCGCCTATCTGCGCAAATAAATCTGATTCTGTAAAAGACGTTCCTTCGCAAATAGTCAGTATTCCGTTAGATCCTGCATTTGGTGAAGTTTGCTCACTAACCGTTACTTCTGCGGTGTCCTTTCCACTGCAAGGTGCGTTTCCTGTTACGGTATAGACATAAGTTCCCGCCCCGGCAGGAGTCGGAGACCAAGTGCCACCCGAATCAGGTGTATCACCTAATCTGGAGAAAAGCTCTGTAGCGGTAATACTTTCACCCTCACAAATAGTTAATGTGCCATCGCTTCCCGCATGAGGCTGGGCCTGTTCGGTTACAATGACTTCGGAAGTGGCTGGGGAGACGCAAGGTGTTGTGGGCGAAACTGTATATGTGTATGTGCCCGCACCTGATGGAGTTGGAGACCAAGTGCCGCCAGAGTCGGGTGTGCCGCCTAGTCTCGCAAAAAGGTCTGCTTCGGTAAAAGAAGCTCCTTCACAAATAGTCAAATTTCCATTGCTACCTGCATTCGGTGCAGCTTGTTCGGTAACCACTACCTCTGCGGTACTAGGAACGGTACAAGGCAAAGTAGCATTGACCGTATATGTATACGTTCCCGCTCCTGAAAGAGCTGGAGACCAAGTACCTCCCGAATCGGGAGTTCCCCCTAATTGGGCGAACAATTGGCTTGCGGTTACACTTTCCCCCTCGCAAATGGTAAGATTTCCATCTGTACCTGCATTTGGCTGGGCTTGTTCGGTTACAATAATTTCTGCCGTGGCAGGAGCTGTACAGGGTGAAGTGGGGGCTACCGTATAGGTGTAGGTGCCTGCGCCGGATGGAGCGGGTGACCAAGTACCTCCCGAATCGGGAGTTCCCCCTAATTCAGCAAATAAATCGCTGGCAGTCACCGACGACCCTTCGCAAATCGTTAAATTACCGTCAGTACCTGCATCAGGTAATGCCTGTTCGGTAATGGTGACCGTGCCATGTTGAGTATATCCTAGAGCATCACGTATACCGTAGATGAAACTATCGCTTCCTGTATAGCCGGGTGCCGATGTATACGATACATAGTCGTCAATAGGGGTGGTAGCAGTGCCGTTATCATTAACAATGGCCGTTCCCGAGGTAGGTGAGCTTATAAGAAATATGGTTCCGGCTGAGGGACCATTTCCGCCAAAATCATCATTGGCCAGAACATTTATGTCTATAGTGCCGTTCTCGCAAACAGTTTGAGAATCATTTCTTACCAAAGGAAAATAGCTTTCTGTTGGATCATCAGTGGTATTTCCATCAGAATCATTTCCGTCGTCAGAGGTGTCGTTTACATCATCAACGTCAAAAGGACTATTGGCCAAAACTGAAACTTGATTTATAACCCCTCCTGTTTGAATCGTAGAACTGCTTAGAGTATAACTAGCCAAATAGGTAGCTACTTCAGAAGGTTCAAGAGTACCTTCTGGCGAACCAAGACTGTTTCCTGAAAAGCTTGGCCCATTGGTTAAGGTAAGTGCGATACCATCTGCGTCATTTAAGACATCGTTTAATCGAATATTGTCAAGCGGTACATTTCCTGTATTTTCAATGGTAATAGTGTAGTCAATAACGTCACCCACAGATACGGGATCAGTAAAATTTTCACTTACCGTTTTTGTCACCTCTAGTTCAGGATTGGCGATGATCAATTCAGAGAGTACAAACTCAACTGCGTCAGAAGCTGTAAAGAAGGCCAGTAAGCCTCCGGTGACGTTGGTATCCATCTCGATTGATTCAGTAGTCGAGTTGATTTGGAGGCTACCTCCACCTGTACCCGTATTGGTTCCATTGCCACATTCCCCACCAAAACTGAACAAAAGGGCATCATCATCAATATTGAATTGAGTTGGTGTTGAACGAAAAATGGGTCCGTTTGAACTAAGCTCGGTCCAGGTTCCGTTTGAAAGATTAAAATTTGCAGTGGCGGCTTCTGAAAATAAGGGGAGTACGGTCAGTACTTCCAATGTACCCACTTTGTCAACATGTAGAACAGGTTCGATAATATTTACGGGGTCGTCTGTTACGGCATCAAAAAAGTAAAAATTAAGTGTACCATGGGTGCTGGCGCTAGCTTGGATTTCTAGGGAAGTACTACCAAAAATATTTGGGTCGCTATAGGTCGATGCATCTGTACAACCCATTATTTCATTGCCTATGATAAAAGTACCTCCCGAGACATGGCATTCAACACGTACCAGCCCATCGGAACTTATAGTTTCCCAAACAGAGGGGGAAATAGAATTCCAAGTGGTGGTCTGCTGAGCGTATACTCCAAAGTTGAAGATTAGAGTTAAGAATAGTAGCCCCTGTATTTTTTTTAAAATATTCGCCAAATGGGAATGGAATTAAACCATATCTCTTCATTAAGTAGAAATATGAATTTGTACAACGTTGTAAAAAGTAAATTTAGGTGGCTTCAGATACCTGTCAAATATTATGTTGTATAGGGCTTTGTAATAGATGTCTACCTAGTAAAGCTTGTAGGCTAGTATTTTAAGAGCGGCCAATACAGATGTTTCTCGCGATACATCTCTGCGCTAAGGGGTTGTAAATAAACAACAAAGCCACCCATTGGGTGGCTTTGTTTTAAAGTCGTACGTTATTAATCGACCACAATAAATTCTGATCTTCTGTTCGCCTGATGTTTTTCATCGGGACATGAATTCCTGTCTTTGCAATCGTTCACGAGTCGGGATTCGCCGAAGCCCTTGTTGCTAATTCTTTCGTCGGCTATGCCATTGGCAATCAGATAGGCCTCTGTGTTTTTGGCTCTTCTTGCCGATAGGTTCATATTATAGGCATCACTTGCCTTTGCATCGGTATGTGATTGAACCTCAATTTTCATCTGAGGATATTCTTTGAGGTAGTCAATGACCATTTGCATGGTATGCCTGGCATCTGGCCTGATTACATCCTTATCTAGGTCGAAATAGATGGGTTCCAGTTTCAGGTAGGTAATAAGATTAGTACCTTTTGGAGCCATTATTACTTCTTTTTTCAGGTTAAGGGCCAGAAGCCTACCATCTTCGATATTTTCAATATCGATGGCCATTTCATAGCTCTCGAACTCCTTTTTGGAAGCTTTTAATCTCAACTCAGGGCCTTCGTTACATTCAACTTCGAATTCAAAATTGCCTTCGGCATCGGTGCGGCTCTGGGAAACAACGTTACCATTAGGTCCTATCAATTCAAATGCAACATTGGCCAAAGGAAGGTTGCCATCGCCCTGCCTAACAATCCCACCAAAGGTCTTCTTGCATTCAAACGCAATAGGTCGGTTTTCTTTAAAGGAATAAATATCGTCACTACCTTTTCCTCCCTTTCTATTGGAGGCAAAGAAGCCTGTATTTGTGTCGTGATCGATATAGAAGGAGAAATCATCCTGTTCGCCGTTCACCGGTTTGCCCAGGTTAATAATATCGGATATATTCTCTCCATCAATCCTGACCGCAAATATGTCAAGTCCTCCAAGCCCTGGATGGCCATCTGATGCGAAATAGAGAATATTGTCATCGGTTATAAAGGGAAAAGTTTCCCTTGATTCGGTATTGATTTTACTACCCAAGTTCTTGGGTTCACCAAAAGTACCGTCTTCGTTTACTTCTACCACAAAGATGTCGGAGGCCCCATGACTTCCTTCTCTGTCGGAGGCGAAAAAAAGTTTCCTTCCATCGGGGCTAAGGGTAGGGTGCGCCGATGAATACGAATCGCCGTTAAAGGGCAGTTCTGTAACGTTCTTCCATTGGTCGCCATCAATTTCGGCCCTGAAGATTTTCAACCTGCTGACACCTTCATCGTCACGCTCGAAACGCCCATCGTCGGAATTGTTACGGGTAAAGTACACCGTATTGCCATCTCTGGTAAAAGTGGTGGTCGACTCGTGGGTCTTTTTATTCATGCTTTTGGGAAGCTTAACAGCATTTTGATACATGCCACCGGTACCGGGGGTGGCTTTGTATAAGTTCAGAAATGAACGGTTGTTCCATTCGTGAACGTTTCTAAAAGTCTTACCTGTATCCCTAGCTGTTGAGAAGATAAGTGTCTCTCCCAGCTTGGAGGGGGCAAAGTCAGATTCGGGAGAATTGATTGCCAGATTGCTGATTTCGTACCTGCCCGACATTTTTTCTATTCGCTCAAGGTAGTCAGGTTGGCTTCTGAACTTTTCTGCTCTAAGGTCTTCGTTCTGCGCTGCCTCGAATTTCTTCATCCAAGTTTCCGCGGCGGTATACTCTCCAGTAGATTTGAGCGATTGGGCGTAACGGTACATCATCTCCGGATGGGCATCATCCTCTGAACCCGTTTCCATGAAGAACTTGCCGTACCAAGAGGCTGCATCCTCATATCGTGCATTATGGTAGTTGGAATTACCAAGATTTCTGTAGATTTCCCTTCCTTCATATCCTTTTGCGACCAAACTTTCATAGCTTTCGATAGCATCATGGTAGGCAAAGGTTTCGTAGGCCTCGTCGGCCTTTTTTATTTTCTGCGTCTGGGCGCTGATGGAAAAAAGGGCAAACAGCGAGAGCCCTACCAGTATCGGCCGTCTGTTTTTCATGTTATTTTATTTAGAAGAATCTGGGCGTTATAATTCTTTTGTAGCGAGTAAGGAACTCGTATCTCAACAAAATCTCGAAAGACCCGTCGTTGAATCTGGTGCCTCCTAGTTCCGTTACTTCACGATCATAGGCGAGGCCAATCAGGAATTGATCGGTTAACTGAAAACCGAACATAGCGCTAAGGGCAGCATCCCAACGGTAAGCAGCACCGAGGGTGAATTTGTCGTTGTATAGAAAATTAGCTGAAAGGTCAACCTGTAATGGGGCACCGCTAACGGCCTTGACCAGACCTGCGGGTTTGAACTTCCACTGTGGGTGTATATCAAAAATATAACCGGCAATCAGGTAAATGTTCATACGCTCCTCTGCAAGAAACGAAGTACTTGATGACGAATCGTCAAAATGTTTTGTCTTCAAAAAATTTGGTACCGAAAGTCCCACATAGGCATTCTCGGTATGGTAGTATACACCGGCACCAAAATTGGGTGAGAACTTACGGTCTATATTGCTCAAACCCACGGAAGAGGCCTCGTTATTGTAATTGGCCAGTTTGTTGAAATCGACGTTCAGAAGGTGTGCGGTCGCTTTCACGCCAAAGGAAAGCTTGGCCTCGCGTGAAAGGGGTATAGTATACGAGAACACACCATCGAAATAGGTTTCTTGGTTGGTGCCGTTACCAATCTCGTCGTTGACTATGGAAAGGCCTAGGCCCACCCGCTCGGAAACCGGCGTATGAAAATTCAATGTCTGCGTTCGGGGCGCGCCGTCTAGCCCGACCCATTGAGACCTGTGCAGCGCAGCTATACTAAGCACGCCCCTTGATCCGGCATAAGCAGGGTTGACTGCCATTGTATTGTACATGTACTGGGTGTACTGCGCATCTTGCTGGGCCTGAAGGCCAATGACACTCAAAAGGAGCAGGAAAGTACTGACAACAATATTTTTCATAATCTTATTTTTTGGCGATATAAGTAGGTACTCTTTCTTTTCTAATAACGTAAAGGTATCCAATTTTAGTTTCGACGTATTCTTACAGGGCAAAGTCTGCTCTTTGATTCCCTGTTATTCGGTAAATGGAAAACGTTACTAAAGAAGGAGGAAATGATTTGAGTAAATAAGATAATGATGTTTTGTGCTGAATGGGGAGCATTCTTTTTCATGATGTGATGTTTTATTTATTAAGCATTGCTAGTGATGAATTTCAATATTTAAATAAGTAAGAAAATACATATAAAAATTGTAGGCAAAACAAATATAGGTAAAGGTATGGTGCGGTTTCAATATTTGTTGGGTGGAAAGATGAATTTGATGTGAACAGAGCAAAGAATGTGGTTTGTCGATAAATATCTGATATTATTGCACTTGAACGATTATCAAATGTCAAAATGTATAAAACGTTTTCGCTTGATTGAAGTTTGTTAAAACTTTTTATGCTAGGCGGAATGCGAAAGGGGTCATGTAGGAAATAAAAATGCCTAAATCGTTGAATAATTTGTTTTGTAGGAGGACTACAAATTACTTTTTAAACCCAACTCTTTCCCTTTAGTGAGCATAAAATCTTTGGCCGCTTCATATTCATTAGGTATTTCTCCCTCTAGAATTGCCTCTTTGATAGCATCTTTAATTATGCCAATTTCCTTCGAAGGGCGTAGATTAAAAATGGTCATAATTTCCTCACCACTTATGGGCGGTTGAAAATTTCTAATATGATCACGTTCTTCTACCTCTTGAATTTTTTGACGAACAATTTTGAAGTTGTTCTTATATTTTTTCTGTTTTTTGGCATTTTTGGTGGTTATATCAGCTTCGCAAAGGGTCATTAAATCGTCAACATGGTCACCCGCCTCGAAAACAAGACGCCTTACAGCGGAATCGGTCACAAAATCTTCTGAAAGAATTTGAGGCCTTGAGCTCATCATCACCATTTTTTGCACATATTTCATTTTGTCGTTCAATGGCATTCGTAACCGTTTGAACAACTTGTAAACCATTTTTGACCCTACAAATTCATGTCCATGAAATGTCCAGCCTATTTTTTTATTGAATTTTTTGGTAGGTGCCTTACCGATATCATGTAATAGGGCAGCCCAACGTAACCAGAGGTTTTCGGTAGTTTCGGCAATATTGTCAACAACTTCAAGGGTGTGCCAAAAGTTATCTTTGTGCCGTTGCCCTTCTTTTTCTTCAATGCCTTGAAGTGCTGTCAGTTCAGGCAGTATAAAGGGTAGTAGTTCAGTTTTATGCAGAAGCCCAAGACCTTTAGATGGTTTTGAGCTAGATAGTATTTTGTTCAGTTCGTCGACAATCCGCTCTTTTGAGACTATTTTTATCCGTTCTTTATTTTCTACGATAGCTTTTAATGAATTCAGTTCTATTGTGAAATCTAATTGAGTGGCAAAACGAATTGCCCTCATCATTCGTAGAGGGTCGTCAGAGTAGGTAATACCGGGTTCTAAAGGAGTTTTGATTAATTTGTTTTGTAAATCGATGAGACCATTGAAAGGATCTAATAGAGTGCCATAATCGTGTGAGTTAAGAGATATGGCCAAGGCATTGATCGTGAAATCGCGCCTATTTTGATCATCGGACAGAGTACCGTCTTCTACAATTGGTTTTCTACTGTCCCTCTGATAGCTTTCCTTTCTAGCACCCACGAACTCCAGTTCGATACCTTCATGCTTGATCATCGCCGTACCAAAGTTTTTAAATACGGCTACTTGGGGTGCGCCCTCTAATTTAGTGGCTACTTTTTGAGCAAGTTCTATTCCGCTACCTACGGCGACTACATCAATATCTTTCGGAGTTCCTCTTTGTAGCAAATAGTCTCTTACGAAACCGCCAATGACGTAAGTGGAAACACCGAGTTCGTCAGCTGCTTCCGCAACTATTTTAAAAATGGGGTTGTTTAAGGCGTCCTGATGATTCAATAGATAATTCGTTTGAAAATTTGCTTGGGTTCATCCCAGTTGGACAATTGGTAATCAACTTGTCCTTATCCTTTTACTCCCGAATCACCTTAACCTTTCCGTCGTTACTCAATTTTATAATTGCTGAAGGAACGGCATTTTTATGTTCGGGCTGCAAATTTACCACATAGTCTACACCTTTTAAAATGACCGATGAAATTTCGTCAAATGTTCTAGGCGTCGGCTGACCTGAAATATTGGCCGAGGTAGAAACAATAGGTTTTTTGAATTTATTGATAAGATACTGGCAAAATTTATCAGATGCGACCCTAATGGCCAATGTATCATCAGAAGCAACTAGATTTTTTGCGACACCTTTCGGACTGTCGTAGATAATAGTAGTCGGCTTGGTTGAGAGATCTATCAAATCGTAGGCCAGTTCAGGTACAAAGTCAACGTGTCTCTCTAACATTGCATCATTGGCCACCAAGCAGATAAGGGCTTTACTGTCTTCCCTATTTTTTATGTCGTAAACTTTTTTTACCGCTTCTGTATTGGTGGCATCACAACCAATACCCCATACAGTATCTGTAGGGTAGAGGATGAGTCCTCCTTTTTGAAGAACATCGATACAACTATTTATTTCCTTGGTAAAATCGGCCGCCATTACTTCTGATATTTTAACTTCTTTCGTTGAACATCTTCTATAGCCAATATGTCTTGCTGCTTATAGGTTAGCGCTTCATACGTAGCGTTAAGGTCACGGCATAATTTTCTTAAACCCATAGGTTCTAATGATGCTGCATGATCGGTTCCTTTCCATGTTCTGTCTAGGGTATAGTGTCTTTCTATAATATGGGCGCCCAAAGTATATGCTGCAACATCTATAGCTATACCTAAGTGATGGCCTGAAAAACCGATGTTCTTAACTCGATTTCCATATTTGTCCTTTAACTTGATAATATCCAATAGACAAACATCTTCAAACGGAACAGGGTAGCCCGAGGTACAATTGTATACTACTAAATCTTTAGAACGACCCTTTTTCTCAAAGAAATTGACGATAGTCTCAATTTCATTCTTTGTAGTCATACCGGTTGAAATATGAATCTCGCCACGGTAATTTTCGCAAAGCCAATCTAACATTTCAAAATTATTGTTACATGCAGATGGTATTTTAATAAATACCGGATCGATGCTAGCAATCTCCTTTGCTGAATGAGTATCCCAGACAGAAGTTGAATAGGTAATACATATTTCTTTGCAGAAAACTTTCAATTCTCGATGTTGGTCTAAATTGAATTCTAAAAACTCTCTATGTTCGCCATACGTTTTACCGTATGAGTTTATTGGATTTGGATGAGGAGCATTGTATTGTTCATCGGTTAATAGTTCTTTATTGTTTCTCTTTTGAAATTTTACCGCGTTGGCGTTGCCAAATATCTTCGCCATATTGATTAGCTCTTTGGCTATTTTCAAATCTCCTTTATGGTTACAACCTATTTCGGCAATAACATAAGGCTTTTTATAAGTCATTAAATCTTAAATTGTAATTTATAATAAATTCACAAGCTTCCCTGATGGCTCCATTGGCCGAATCGTTTTTCAATATGATATCTGCGTGATATTTTATAGCCTTTGTCGCATTGGCCGGGCAAAAAGACCAAGCTGCTCTTAACATGTTGCTCAAGTCGTTCACATCATCACCTATATAGGCCAAATTTTCAAACGAAATAGCCTTCTCTTCACAAACTTTATGCAAAAAAGAAAATTTGTCCTTAACACCCAAGAACGTATTTTCGATTTTAAGTTTTTTCATTCTTTGGGCTACTACTTCCGAATTTTCAGAAGTCATAACTATTATCTCTACCTGATGCTGACGCAAAATTTCTAAGCCCATTCCGTCACGCATATCAAATACCTTTGAGAGTTCGCCATCTTTACTGAATGAAACCTTACCATCGGTAAAAACGCCATCAACATCTAAAATTAAATAGTTGATACGACCTAGCGATTTTTTAGTTTTAAACTTGCTTATTAATAACTGTTCGATAATACTCCAATCTGTTTCAGAATCGATTTCAGATAAAGATTCTTCAACCATTTCAATAGTTCCGATTTTACCGCTAAGTCTATTTCTGGAATTCATCAGAGCCTCTTGAGTGGTGCAATAAATAGCCCCGTTCTCAATAAGTAAACCATCGAAATCTTGTCTTCTTGGTCGATTTCTATAGTCATAATTTAAAGATTCGCCATTTTTAGACCATGTGAAACGATGGGTTTTTACGACACTTAGCAAGCTATCGTAATTTTCGGATCTCAATTTCTTAAGTGCAAGATTAATATCTGTGCTTTTAGTCATTGGCGATGTAGCCTGTAAAAGGCAAAATATTTCAAAAGAGACCTTTGATTCTGTACAGAACTCTAACATAGCCGATTCTGTGCTGGCAGTATCTGTGGCGTTAGAAGCATCTCTTTTAAAGGTTTTAACTTTTTTAGACCAGCTAAAATTTTGATTGACGTAGCCGATAATTTCATCATCATCGGTAAAAATGTAAACCTCGTCTAAGTCTGAAAACAAAGCTTCGGTAAGAACCCATGTAAATAAGGGACTACCCAATAATTTTTTTTTGTTTTTTCCTGGAATACCCTTTGAGCCCTTTCTTAGGGGAATAAAACCGATCGCCTTTTTTGACATAAGCCTTAATTATAGGTCTACTACCATGTTTTTGACTAGATTTCTGGTAGCCTTGGTGGTAAATTTATCTAAATAATCTTTACCTAGAAAAAAGCGCTTATTAACTATATCTAGGTTGGTCAACGCCGTTGAAAATAAAGTGTAGCCATGGTTGAAATGAAAACCTTCTTTAAGGCATAGGATTTCTATTGGAAAAAGCCCAGGTAGAACCGTAATGTTATTAAAATGTTCTTCATACCGGGTATGCTCTCTCGGATGTGTTTTTAGTACGATGTTCATGTCACCAGGAATTTTCGACAAAATATCTCTGTAAATGGCAATCTTCTCATTTTCATTTTTAATTACACCATCTTCAGAAATGGGTTGGGTCAACACCAAAGCGTGATTTCCTTCTGCGAATAGAAAATTTTGTTCTCTCAAAAAAATATTGAAAATTTCACATTTGGTTGATTGATCTAATTTTGAGACCACTTGACGAATGTTAAGTTCTTTTGATTTCGACCTTATCGGTTGGGGCAATCTATCAGGATGCTGGGCAAAAATTGCTTTAATTTCTGGGTCAAAACCTCCGCCGATAGGTGTCTTAGTCAAATAAGTTTTATAAAACTGTTCTAATCTGGTATGACGTTGGTTATACGTACGGGCACCATCTTCAATCATATTCATTTTCTTATGGCCATAAGCATATAGAAAATAGCTTTTTGACGAATCGGTATCGCAAAGGTAAATTTCTGAGTCGAGTATAAACTCGTTTTCTTCGATTAATATAGTATGCTTCTTTCTTAGATAAGGTAGGAGCGTGGCCTTTCTTCTAAAGGAGTAATTGAATTTGCCTAATTCTTGTCTGTGAATCTTTCTTTCTGAAATAATGTGTACATCTCTAAAGAAGTTCTTTTTCAAATTGGGAATCAAAGTTTCAATAAAAGGGGTACTTTCAATTAAAAACAGAAGATTGTTGCCTCTATTCTCGGTATTAAAATTGCTGTCTTTCAGTATATGTAAAAGCGAAAGGTAGATGTGATAAATGGTAGACCCGACGTAGGTTCGCTTCATAGAAATTGGCAAAATAATATTGGAGATGGACCTCAAAAAACTACATTTGCAAAAGTAGCTAAAATTCAACAATTGTAATGAGCACGGTCAGTGTCATCATAAGTACTTATAACCACCCAGAGTGGCTCGAGAAGGTAATTTGGGGCTTTCAGTGCCAGACCTACAAAGATTTTGAAGTCATCGTTGCCGATGATGGTTCTGGTCAAGAAACTAAGAAATTGGTTGATGAATTGCGAAATAAGGTATCTTTTGAAATAAAACACGTTTGGCAAGAAGACGATGGTTTTCAAAAATGCAGAATTTTAAACAAGGCTGTAAAGGCTTGTAGTGCCGAATATGTGATAATGACAGATGGTGATTGTATACCGAGAGAAGATTTTGTTCAGGTACACTATATAAATAAAGAGCCTGGCTATTTCATTTCTGGAGGTTACTATATGCTTCCAATGAATATTTCAAAGGCTATCACCCTTGAAGATATAGAAAAGCAAAATTGCTTCAACATTCAATGGTTAAAAGAAAAAGGTATTCCCAAAACATTCAAAAATAACAAACTAACGGCTAGAGGGTTTATTTCTACACTCTTCAATACGTTCACCCCTACCAATGCCAGTTGGAACGGACATAATTCATCTGGTTGGAAAAAAGACATTCTTAATGTAAACGGTTTTGACGAGCGGATGCAGTATGGAGGTGAAGACCGGGAGTTCGGTGAGCGCCTTTTTAATTATGGGGTCAAGTCAAAACAGTTGAGGTATAGTGCTGTATGTATACATCTTGATCACGAACGTGGTTACAAGACACCGGAAGCAATTGCCAAAAATCAAGTGATTAGAAAAGAGGTTAGACAGAACAAAAGTGTCTGGACCTATCACGGCATTACCAAGTAGTAAGCCAGTTCGTTTTTCTTTTCAAGCTTTTTAAGTTCTCGGTATCTTTCTAAATCTCCTAGAGCATTGAGATAGCAAATGGTAATTCCTTTTTTACCGTCAAGAATACCTAAACGAATCAAATAGTGATTAATGAATTTCCAAAGAGGTTTAAATACAAGTGAAAGCACATTGTATCTTCTCTCCCTATAAAAATCTTCTTTAGCTTTCAATCTACCGTACTTGAGCATTTTGCCTTTATAGTCTTCATAGCTCTTATAGCAGAAATGGGTGAGTTTTTCCCTTAAAATTCCTGAAGAGCCATTAACGATTAAAGTCTCATGAACAATTTTCTTGTCAGAAAAACGCGCCTTACTTTTTCTGAAAAGACGATAATTTTTATCGGTCTGCCAACCGCTAAAATGCAAAGGTCTCTTTAGAAACATGAACTTTCTATAAAACCAAAAGGCAGCAACATCGGTTTCACTGTTTATGGTAGCACTAACCTCTACTTGAAGCTTTTGCGAAACCACTTCATCAGCATCTAAAAACAAGACCCAATCATTAGAGGCTTGTTTTAACGCAAAAGATTTCTGTTGAGTGAAATTCGAAAAAGGATGCTGAATAACCTTTACCCTCGGATGTTCTTTTAGATATTCGTAAGTGCCATCGGTACTGTAAGAATCAACAACAATAATTTCATCGGCAAACTCGACAGATTCAATACATTTTTCAATGTAACCTATTTCGTTGTAGGTAATGACGAGGGCCGATAACTTTTGTTTTTCCTTGGGCATTGTTAATTTATTTGGGGTTTGGTTCGGTTTTCTACTTTGTAGATTAAAAAGAACACAAAAGGTTGCGTTTTTATGCTCACTAAAAAATCCTACCCTCTAATAACAAAGAAAAAACAAAAAAATTATGTTTAATCAAAAAAATCCTACATATTATACAGCAACGTCGTATTCACGTAGGGCATCGTTCAAGGATGTTTTTTTATTGGTGCTCTCCTTTCGTGTTCCGATAATCAGTGCACAAGGCACTTGAAATTCACCGGCTGCAAACTTTTTAGTATAACTACCAGGTATAACAACTGAACGTGCAGGAACCCTACCTTTTAATTCAATAGGGTTTTCTCCGGTTACATCAATGATTTTTGTGGAAGCCGTTAAAACCACATTCGCACCAAGAACAGCCTCTTTTTCAACACGTACGCCTTCAACAACAATACATCTAGAACCGATAAAGCAATTATCTTCAATAATGACAGGTGCTGCTTGAAGTGGTTCTAAAACACCTCCTATTCCTACGCCACCGCTCAGGTGAACATTCTTGCCTATTTGTGCGCAGCTACCTACGGTTGCCCAAGTATCTACCATTGTACCCTCATCAACGTAAGCGCCTATATTCACATAACTAGGCATTAAAATGGTTCCTGACGAAATATAAGAACCATGTCTGGCCACCGCATGGGGTACCACACGAATACCTTTTTCTTGATATCCTTTTTTCAAAGGTATCTTGTCGTGGTATTCAAAAATACCGGCCTCCAAGGTTTCCATTTTTTGGATTGGAAAATAGAGCACCACCCCTTTTTTGACCCATTCATTAATTTGCCAACCATCAGAAGTTGGTTCGGCACATCGTAATTTTCCTTGGTCAAGTAGGTCGATAACCTCACGAATTGCTTCTTGAGTATCAGGGGTTTTTAGAAGTTCCCTATTGTCCCAAGCATTTTCAATCTTTTTTCTTAATTCGTTCATGGTTCTCTTGTATTATGGTGTTTATATAAGTCTCGATGAATATTCCCCGATTTAATTTTTAAATCTTCAGATACGGGAAACGGATTGCAAATATAAGAGGTCGAATAGTAATTAAAAGTCCAATTTTACGCTTATAACAATTTATCGGTTATTTTTGCCAAAAAAATAAGGATTGGGAAGATTGTTGGCTATAGATTATGGCAAAAAAAGAACGGGTATTGCTGTTACCGACGAATTGCAGCTTATCGCTTCGGGCTTGACAACCATAGATACCGATCAACTTATTGAGTTCTTAAAAGGATATTTAAAAGAAGAGTCCGTTGAGAGTTTTGTGGTAGGCGAACCTAAGCAGATGAACAACTTGCCTTCTGAATCGGAACAGTTGATCATACCTTTTTTGAATCTATTAAAGAATAATTTTCCGAATATTCCTATTGTGAGGCAAGATGAACGATTCACTTCAAAACTTGCCGTTAGGAGTATGATTGACGGTGGATTGAAAAAGAAACAGCGCAAAAATAAAGCGTTGGTAGATCAAATTAGTGCCACTATCATATTGCAAGATTACTTAAACAAAATCAAATGATTTTACCAATTGTAGCATACGGAGACCCTGTTTTACGCAAGGTCGGAGAGGATATTACCAAAGATTACCCAAAACTCGACGAGTTATTGGAGAATATGTGGGAAACGATGTATAATGCCAGTGGTGTTGGTCTCGCTGCACCACAGATTGGTTTGCCGATACGTATTTTTTTGGTGGATACAACCCCATTTGCCGACGATGAAGAGTTATCGGCCAAAGAAAGAGGGCAACTTAAAGGCTTTAAAAAGGCTTTTATAAATGCTTATATAGAAGATGAAACTGGCGAAGAATGGGCCTTTAACGAGGGGTGTTTGAGCATACCTGATGTAAGGGAAGATGTTAAAAGAAAAGGTACACTAACCATCAATTATCTAGACGAAGACTTTGTTGAACATACCGAAACCTATGACGGACTTTTGGCAAGGGTTATACAGCACGAATACGATCATATTGAAGGCGTACTTTTTACAGATAAGCTGTCTCCTTTAAAGAAAAGAATGTTGAAAAGTAGACTGAACAACATTTCAAAAGGTAAGATTGCCGTTGATTACCGCATGCGATTTCCGAACATGAAAAAAGCACGTTAAATTTTATCGTAATCCATCTAAAAGTATAATATTTGCGCTCCTAAAATGTAAAATTCTATATGAGTTTAGACAAAATTCTATCTATCGGCGGTAAGCCAGGCCTTTTTAAATTGGTAACACAAACCAGAACTGGTTTCGTTGCGGAATCACTTCTTGACAAAAAAAGAATTACCGTAGGTATGCGTAGCAATGTAAGTGTCTTATCGGAGATTGCTATCTATACTTTAGAGGAAGAGGTTCCCCTAAGAGAGGTTTTTTTAAATATTCAGGTGAAGGAAAAAGGAGGTAAAACTTCTATTGGCCACAAAGATGATAAGTTAAAACTAGAGGAATATTTTTTTGAGGTATTGCCTAACTATGATGAAGATAGAGTGTATGCAAGCGACATTAAAAAGGTGATTCAATGGTACAATATCTTGCATGATAACGGAATAACCGATTTTGATAGTAAAGAAGCAAAAGAAGATAAATCTTCTGAAGAAGAATAAAAGAAGCCCTCGTTAATCGAGGGTTTTTTTATGGGCTTTTTCTTTTATCATTTCCGGTTGGCCGACCACTTCAAATTTGAACAGATCATTTCTTGAATAATGTCCGATCACATCAAAATCGAGCTTGCTTTTAGGTATATCCTCCAAATTCAATTCTGCAGAGACTATCCCGGACTCGTTGAATAAAGGGCCTGCCAATATCTCTCCCATGGGGGAAACTATTACACTGCCTCCTGGGCAATTGTTCGCAGAATCATCCCCATCCAATAATTTTGAGTATTCTTCGGGGTAAATGTCTTCAGTGGCATATTGATTACATCCTAAAACAAAACACCTGCCTTCCATGGCTATATGCCGCATAGTTGCGGTCCAACTTTCTCGCGAGTCGGCAGTTGGTGCGATATAGATTTCAACCCCTTTTTTATACATCGCCATCCGTGCCAAGGGCATGTAGTTTTCCCAGCAAATCAATCCGCCAAGCTTTCCAATTTTTGATTCAAAAGTAACCAATGAGTCAGCATCCGATTCGGCCCAGATAAGTCTTTCGGCCCCGGTCGGTTTTATTTTTCGATGTACGCCCAACAATCCTTCAGTCGGAGAAATGTATAACATGGAGCAATAAAGACTTCCATGGCCATTTTGTTTTTCGGTTACCCCTACAACCAAATACAAATTGTTCACTCGGCTGAGGCTTTCTAGTTTCTTTAACTCACCGCCATTGAGGTCAAAACTGTTCTCTCTGAACCGATGGTACATCTCGCGCCCCTGATCTGAGCGACTGCCAACCTTTGTGCCGAAAGTGAAACCCCTGGGATAACCTGGTATAAATGACTCTGGGAATACTAGTAAATGAAAACCTTGATTGGCATACTTGCCAACCAAGGTTTCTATCTTTTCAAGGGTCTTGGCCTTGTCAAAAAAAACAGGACTATCTTGTATGAGGCCGACCTTGATTTTCATTTTAAATCTTTTATACTAGTCTTTTTTAATTTCTTCGTAGGTGTATTTGCTTTTCTTCCAGTCGATGAGGGGAGAAGGATAATACTTTACATCCATCCGGTCTAGAAACGGAGCCTGATTTGCCAAACGTACTTTATAATTCTCCCAATTGCGATTTTCGGGTGTAGACCAACTTAATTCAGAATACCCAATTGCGCGCGGAAAGGCCAAATATTCAACTTCATCAATATTGCTTACGGTTTCAGACCAAAGAGGTGCCTCGATACCTAGAATATTTTCCAATGGAATGCCTTCATATTTTTCGGGTGTCCAGATGTAAGCCGTATCCGTTGGTATATATGCGGCCCAATGCAACCCATGTTTAGATAACGTATCATATTGCATATCTAAATAAGCCTTTTTAGCTGGCGACATGATTATTTTCATTCCCTTTTTAATGGCCAAATCGGCATTTTCTTTGCTCGACCAAAACTGGGCAATGGCAGTTGAATCAATATCAGTGGTTGCGATTTCATCCCAGCCAATCATTCTTTTGCCGTGTTTTTTGACAATTTTCTCGACCTTTTCTACAAAGTACTTGTAATCATTCTTTTTGGTAACGTGGCTTTCATCACCTCCCATATGAAAATACGGGCCAGGGGTAATGGCTGATATTTCCCTTACCACATCGTCTATAAAGGTATAAACAGTATCTTTTCTAGTGTCGAAAGTACTAAAGCCAACATGCGTACCCTCGTAAAGCTCTACCTTTTTGCCATTACCATTCAGAAACGGATATGATACCGAGGCTGCATTGGTGTGTCCGGGCATATCGACTTCAGGTACTACGATAATATATCTGTCAGCAGCATAATTTACAATTTCGGTATAGTCTTCTTGGGTAAAGAAGCCCCCCGACTCACCGCCGACCTCGGTACTCCCACCAACTTCGGTTAATTTAGGCCAAGACTTGATTTCTATACGCCACCCTTGGTCATCGGTAAGGTGTAAATGTAGAGTGTTGTATTTGTAATAGGCCAACAGATCAATGTATTTCTTTACATCTTCTACGCTGAAAAAATGACGGGCTACATCGAGCATGCTACCACGATATTCAAAGACGGGATTGTCGATTATTTTTCCGGTCGGAATAGCCCAAACCTTATATTCTGCCACAGTATCAATACTGGTTTCAGGAATTATTTGACGTAATGTCTGTACGCCTCTAAAGGCGCCTTCGGCCGTGTTGGAATTAAGAATGATTGAGTCGGGTGTTACGTAAAGCTGATATGCCTCGGTGGCATCGAGCTCTAAGCTATCCGATAAATTGATATAAATAACGCCTTCTCTATTGTTGACCTCTTCTACATTTACAGGTAGGTCTAAATCGGTCTTTCCCTTTATTTTTTCGGCGAGAAAAGTGCCTATTTCAGGAAAGCCTTCTGCATTTTCAGAAGTGTAAATTGCTGTAAACTGGTCTAGAGCAAATGCTTTTTCGGTGGCGACTACCTTTTTTGGCATGGGTATCATATCGCCCATAGCCAAATCGGTTTTCGGTAGGTTAAGTACCCGTTTTTTCTTTTCGGTCTCGCATGAAAAAAAGGCAATAAAAACGCTGCAAATAAGTAAACTTTTAAATAAATAAAATTTCATATAGGTAGAATGTTTGGATTAGTTTAGTGATAGGATAAATGGGCATCTAGTTTTCAACCAGCTCTTTCATGGTATCATACCAGATATCGTAACCTTTTGAATTCATATGAAGGCCATCTTCAATGAAAATATCTCTTTTAAGGTCACGGCCGTTGAGCATGGGGCTCCATACATCAACATAATTTAGTAAATCGTCTTTTCTGGCAAGTCTATTAAACTTGCGATTCAATCGTTTGTATTTTCCTCTTAGCTTCCATCTCGAAATACTGGGTTTTGCCGAAATGATAACTATTTCCGTAGAGGGGTCATTTTCTCTGATCAGACTGATAATCTGCCTGGTGGTACCAATAATTTCATTAGGTCTCTTTTGTGCTTGAATGTCATTGTCACCTTCGTAAATAAATACCTTTTTTGGTTTATAACGCAAAATGAGGTCATCAGTAAAATATAAGAGATCAGAGGCTTGAGATCCACCAAAACCTGAATTGACGATTTGTTGTGATGGAAACCTAGTTTGAAGGTCTTTCCACATACGTATGCTCGAACTACCGGTGAAAACTATGGTTTCCTTCGAGGGATCCCAGATAGAGTCGTATTTCAATCTTAAGTCATCGACTTGATTCTTAAAGCGGCTCGCTTCTTGAGCAAAACCTTGATTTACAACTAATAAAGAAAAGAGAATTATAAAGCGAGACATAGTGAATATTTAAGCCACACAAGTTAGTCTATATTTAGGTCGGTTCAAAGAAATCTTAGGGTTGTAGCAGACTTCTTCGTACTATTAACATAGATTGCATTCAACTACAAACTCAACTAAGAAAACTTAAACTTTAATTAACTCATGGATCTTAAATTAAAAACGATAGCATTTATAGCTATTCTAGGTTTCCTATGCCCAGCCCAAGCACAACAGATTACTAAAGAAGAACTCATTTTTTTAACACCTGAATGGAAAGGTGAACGTTTTGAAGATGGCCGACCAAAGGTTTCTGACAATCTTTTAAAAAGAATGAAAGGTGTTACGCTTGAAGAGGCTTGGGCAGTTTTGAAAGGAGACAATTTTAAATATCAATACGCTGAAGGTTGGCAGACCATCAACCCGGATAGCGTATTGGTAGGTAGAGCTGTTACGGCCGTATTTGTGCCTGGAAGACCAGACATACATAGGGTAATCGATGATAGGGGGCATAATCAAGATGGAAGAATTAAATCTCAGAATGCCTGGACCATCGATTTACTACAAAAGGGAGATGTTTATGTAGTTGATCAATTCGGTGCCCATATAGATGGCCCCACCATAGGTGATAACCTAGGCAACTCCATCTTTGCCAAAACGGGTAACGGAATCGTTTATGACGGAGCGATTCGTGATATTGATGGTTTAAAAGAAATAGGAGGATTCACCTCTTTCTTTCGAAGTTATCATCCTTCACATCATTTGAACAATCCTGATGGTCAGTTGAATACCACGTTAATAGGCATTAATACCCCCACTAGAATCGGTATGGCCACCGTAATGCCCGGTGATATTGTTCTAGGAAGAGATGGTGGTGTAATTTTTATTCCGCCCCATTTGGTGGAGAAAGTGGTAAAAACCTCTGAGATAGTCAGGCTGAGGGATATGTTCGGACATCAACGGTTAAGGGAGCAAAAGTATACCCCCGGGCAAATTGATAATCGCTGGTCAGATGAGATTGAGAAAGATTTTTCGCAATGGTTGAATAGTCATATTGATGAACTTCCTGTACCAAAAGAACAGATTCAAGAGCTGCTTAAAACACGTACTTGGTGATATTTGAATGAATTTTTCAAAAAAATCACTAAAAAATTAGGGTTTTGATAAAATAGGTTCGTAGTATTTAAGAAATACATCAACCTAAACGATAAGTTATGAAAAGTTCAAGAAGAAGCTTCTTAACCAAGGCGGCAGCGGCCACCACTTTAACTACCATGCCGTTTGCAACTTTTGGAAATGAATTGGTGCAGGCAGTAGACCAAACCTCAAAGAGATCGGCGCCATCAGACCTACAGATAACAGATATTAAATGCGGATATATTCGTGGTGGACACAGTTTATTTGTAAAAATCTATAGTAACCAAGACATTGTTGGGCATGGTGAGGGGGTCGATGCTACTCCAGGTACCTATCATTTGGTCAAAATGTTCGGAGAACGTTTAAAAGGTAAGAACCCTCTGAATGTCCATAGACTTTTTGAAGATATTAGAAGAGGAGGTTTTTTTGAAGGTGCGCAATCGGGCATGTATGTAGCCGTACTAACTGCTGTAGAAACAGCGCTGTGGGATTTGACAGGTAAGGCGTTGAACTTGCCTGTATACCAATTGCTAGGGGGCAAGTTCAGGGATAAAATACGTGTTTATATGGATACGGCCCTCTATCAAAACAGATTGCCCAAACCTGAAGATTTTGCTGCCAGTGCCAAAGAAGCGGTCGATATGGGCTTTACAGCTGTTAAGTTTGATTTAGACCAAGCCAATGATCCCAATAAATACGACAAATATAACTGGACCGCGAGCCCTGCGGAAATTGAAAGAATGCACGATCAAATGGCCGCTGCCCGTGAAGCCGTCGGCCCGAATATCGATATATGTGCTGATATGCACGGCAGATATGATGCCATTACGGGCGAGAAAGTGGCAAAGATTTTAGAGCCTATCGACATGATGTGGCTTGAAGAACCCATACCTGCGGAAAACGTTGATGCCTACAAAAAGATAACCGACTCTACTAGTACACCTATCTGCGCTGGTGAAAACCATTATTTGGCTTATGGTTTTAGAAGACTTTTAGAAACAGGGGCGGTAGATATTATCATGCCCGATTTACAAAAGGCAGGTGGTTTAGGAGAAGCTCAGCGTATAGCGAATCTGGCAAACCTCTACTATGTACCTTTTGCTCCTCATATGGTCGCATCTTTTCTAGGTGCTATGGCATCATGTCATGTATGCGCATCGGTGCCGAACTTCATGATTCTTGAATGGCAGATATATTTTCACAAAAATCCGATGTATAAAGAAATAGTCAGCTACGATGGCGAGATGGTCGAAGACGGTTTCATTAAACTCTCGGAAAAACCGGGTATCGGTGTCGAGATCAATGAAGAAGGTATGAAAAAGTACGCCGATAAAAACGTACCTTTTTTTAAATAAGGGTTGAGTAAAATTTACCCTTTTGGCACCTTGGCAATAATACCCTCGGCATCGGCCCAATCATAAAAACGTTCGATCCAACTGTCTGAGGGTAGGCCTTGGCTTTTCATTCCAAAACCATGTCCACCTTTCGCATACATATGCAGGGCAGGGGTATAGCCTCTGTTAAGCCAAGAGTTGTATAATTCAATACTTCCCTTCGCCAAGCCAAGTGGGTCGTCGGTAGCGCAAATGACCAACATTTTTGGGGCATTGGCAGGGGCTTCTTGAACTGGAAAGGCGGTAGTCCAGGGGTATACAGGAACAATAAAGTCAGGCCTATCCAGCTGTTTCGCGTAATAACCGACCCCCATGGTTACGGCTCCACCCGCGGAAAAGCCCATAAAGCCAATTTTAGCAGGGTCTACACCATAGTCGTTGGCGTGCTCCCGAACATAGGCGACGGCAGAAAGACCATCGGCTATCGATAGAGGTAGAACAGGTTTGATACGCTGACCGATTTTAGCTGGGTTGTTAGTGCCCTCATCGGTAATTTCTTTGATACCATCTTCTCCCGTGGGTACAAGGCGATATTTGAGCACAAAGGCCGTGATACCCTTTTTAGAAAGCCATTTGGCTACCATGTTTCCTTCACTCTCAATGCTTAGGCCATACAAGCCTCCTCCTGGAGCCACAATAACCGCCGTACCGTTCGGGTTGGTTGGTTTAAAGACCTGCATGGTGGGCACCGAAACGTTGGTGACCACTTCGGTATCCCAAATTTGTGAGAAATATTGCTTTTCATCGCCTTGCCAGCTTACATCGACAGCTTTTTCATGCGGAACTTGAATAATGTCTTGCGCTTGTAGGCTACTAGTTATACTGAAAGTCAATAGATATAAGTAAAGGATGTTTTTTTTCATTAGGGTGGTCTTTAAATTAAATTCCGACAGCCAAATACGCTAGAGCTGCCAAAGCTCCTCCAATTATCGGTCCGACTACGGGAACCCATGCATAGCCCCAATCGCTATCTCCCTTTCCTTTAATAGGCAGAATGGAGTGCGCTATACGAGGGCCTAGGTCACGTGCGGGATTGATTGCATATCCGGTAGGACCTCCGAGTCCAAAACCGATACCCATGACCAGTAAGGCTACAGGCAGGGCATCGAGAGAACCTAAGGAAACAGGCTCGTCAGAAATAGTTCCTCCTGCGATATAAAATACTCCGAAGACCAAAGCGAAGGTTCCGATAATTTCAGTGACCAGATTCCAGAAAGGGCTTCTTATGGCCGGTGAAGTAGAGAACGTTGCCAAAATGGCTCCTTTATCCTCTGTAATTTCGTATTGCTTTTTATAGGTCAGAAAAACCAAAAAATTTCCTACCATCGCTCCGAGTATTTGGGCCACAAAATAGCCGGGTACCAGACTCCAATCAAACTTGCCGGCGGTCGCCAACCCAACGGTTACTGCCGGGTTCAAGTGCGCTCCGCTCACATCGGCACTTATAAACACGCCTACAAAAACAGAAATACCCCAAGCCAACGAAATACCTACCCACCCTGAATCGGAACCTTTGGTACCTTTAAGAACAAGGTTGGCCACTATACCATTACCCAATAGTATGAGCATGCCTGTTCCGATAAATTCAAAGATGTAAGCTTGCATAGTTTAGTTGGTTTTAGGTTTAAAAGATAGAAAAAAGAATTTTACTCCTAGTTTTCTGTCAAAAAAATAAATTTTAAACCCCAAATTGTTGAAGGTGGTGATCAATATGTTTATAGAACAGGGTATTCCACTCATCGGTAGTAAGAGGGCCGAAAGAGTGAGATTCTTTGTTATGAAAGTGTGCGGCCCCTAATTGCTGGGTTTTTTCAACATTACCGATTAAAAGACCCTTTTCTTTATCAAAATCTTTGTCATCTGAAACTAGAAAAACAGGAGCTGTACGCATGTTCTTTTTATAGGGTTTGGGGCCTGTAACTACTTTCTTTGCTAAAAGTTTTATCAAGACTTTTTTTAAACCTGTGGGTTTCGGGTATTTATCTGTATAAACCAAGTCATAGGTAACATTGCAATGGGCCAGCATTTGAGAAACATTCATTTTACCCCAAAGGTTTGTGGTCGATGGTGTCAGTTGGTTAATTCTAGAGACCAATTCTTCAGAAACTTTTCGGTCAAATACATTCTTAATTATCATTTTTAAAGTTTTAGTTGGATGGTGAAAAAAATCGTTTCTAAAGTTAGAAAAAGACCCGTTCTAATCCTACTGAACTAAAGGTCTTTATAGAAAAAATCATTAAGTTAATTTTAAGAGTGTTTTTGTAAGAAAATAGCAATCTGATAATGGGTCTTATTAATATCTGAAGCGGTTTTGAGTGGCGAAGGAAATACAATTTGACCTTGATTTTATGCATTTTTTGAATATTTAGTGTCCTTAGTCTGTCAATAGTATTGGTGTTATCGATAACATTATAATTTTATTTTATTTTAACAATATTAGTAGGAAAAAGATGTACCTTCGGTAAGGTTTTGAATATTGATTTGATGACACATCCCCCTTCCATCATTCAATATGATTTTTTATTGACTACCCCATCATTTTATGTGGAAAAAATTTCTAGGTAATTTCTTGTTGCTCTACATTCCTTTACTAGTGCTTTCTCTTCTCATGCTCACCAGTCAGAAGCGGGAAAGGATTGTCGAGCTTTCTAAGCAAGAAGCCCTTGATGCTGCCAATAAATCTTTTTTTATAAGTGATGTTTGCCACTACTTGGTACACAATTCAAATTATTGGACCTCTATACTTTATCCGCAGAAATTCAATCCTCAAAGCACTCATAAAGAATTTATTCGGCCCTATTTAGAGGTTTTGAATAGTCTGGGTTTTTACGATCAGTTTAGAATTCTAGATAACAATGGTAATGAAGTTTTGAGGTACCAAAGTTACCAAGGTGGAATTTTGGAGTCGGCACCTTTACAGAGCAAAATTGATCGTGAATACGTTCAAAAAGGTCTAACTTTAAAAAAGGGCAATGTATTCTTGTCAAGAATAAACTTGAATAGGGAGTATGGTGAAATTGAAAGACCCTATAAACCTGTTCTGCGCTCAGTAGGGCCTATTTATGATTCGCTTGGTAATAAATTGGGCCTTGTGGTCATCAACTTTCGAATGGCCGATATACTGAATACTTTGACTACCCCATCAACAGAGGGCAATACTTATATAGTTGATTCTAACCTTGATGTTATTAGCTCAAATACTTCAAAATTCGAACTGCCTAATGAAGTAAAGGAATTTGAAAACCTAGAAGAGGATAAAACCAGAATAAACGTTCAGGGATTACTGCCTTTTAAGGATACCACTTTTTTAAGTGACGGAGCTATATGGAGTTTGCGTAAAGTAGATCTTGAAAATGGTAAGCTGCGAAGCAGCCGTATCTATAACGAGCCCGATAATATATCAACAGCCACTGATTGGGCCATTGTCGAAGAGATTCCTTCTACGGCTATTCAAGCTGGAATGTGGCAAGTTTACCAGAACTTTATCGTACTTCACTTATTTTCCATTTTAGCGGTTGCGGGTATTTCATACGGTTATTTAAAGTATCAAAAAGAAAAACTGTTTCTAGTGGAAGAGCTGAAACAAAAAAACGATTCATTACTTGAGGGACAGAAAAAGTTACAAAAAATAAATAAGCAGGTCAAGCAAACAAACGATCGTCTAAAAGTACGAAACGAGCAACTGGAGCAATTCAATTATCTCATATCACATAATCTAAGAGCGCCTGTTACAAGTATGTCTGTCATTGTAGATATGCTGAAGAATAAAAAATATGAGGGCCATATTAAAGATTTGCTGCCCAAATTGAACACCATAGCCGATAGTATTGTCAACTTAACAGAAGATATTAGACATTATGTTACGATACTCGACCAGAATGAAATTGATATTAAGGGTATTGACCTGATTGAGTTGATTGAGAATGTCAGGAAAGAATTTCCCGATTCGATAAACGATGATAGCGGTTTCAGAATTATTTATCAGTTGGAGGAATGGAAAGTCGTCAATTTTTCGAGGTTTTATTTAAAAAGCATTATTCACAACTTTATATCTAATGCAATCAAATACAGAAGAAAAGATGTGTCTTCTTTTTTGTTGTTTAAAAGCAAAGTTGAAGATGGAAGGAAGGTACTATATGTTGAAGACAATGGTATTGGTGTAGACACCGATCGTCATAAAGACGATATGTTCAAACTATATAAAAGATTTCATAGAGATGTTTCAGGCAAGGGTATGGGGCTTTTTCTTGTTAAAACTCAATTGGAAGCTCTAGATGCCTCAATTAGCCTAAAAAGTAGTGTAGGTAAAGGCACGGTATTTAAGATAATTTTTTAAATTTAAGTAACTAACAAACAATAAATCACATGGTTGCGTTATAGGATATCGAAACCATGATAGGCAACTAAAATCAACTGACATGAGAAAAGCGAACATTTTATTGGTAGATGATGATGAAATTTATCTTTACCTGACCGAACGTCTTTTAGACGGAATTTCGGAGAACTTAGCGGTCAATTCTTTCACCGATGGTGAAAAGGCATTGGACTACATTAAAAATTGTGCAAATGAACAAACAGAAATGCCAGGGGTCATACTTCTAGATGTAAATATGCCTTTTTTAGACGGGTGGGGTTTTCTAAAGGAGTTTAGAGAATTGAAACCAAAAATTAATGACAAGGTTCATATTTATTTGGTAACCTCTTCAGAGCGCGAACGTGATAAAGAACGGGCCAAAGAATTTAAAGAGCTTACCGGGTATGTTGTAAAGCCTGTCTCAGAAGACAATCTGGTCGAGATATTAACTGAAGTTTACGAAAATCAATGGTAATGATATAAATTTACTTTTCAATCTTTTTCAAAGAAACAAAGACGCCCATGATTTGCAAAGCATGGGCGTCTTTGCCTAGTGTACTTATTAATTAATATCTCACCCCGTGTACATTCATTTCGAGGGTATACACAGAATCCATCGCAGTAATGAACAAGATGTTCTGTTTCGGTCCACCGAAAGTTACATTGGCAGTCCAGTTTTCAGGAACAGGTATATGTTTGATTTGCTCACCCTTCTTGTTAAAAACCGTTACCCCATCGCCGGTCAAATAAACATTTCCTAAATGATCAACCGTCATACCGTCGGATCCCATATCTGCAAAGAGCTTCTTATTCGTCAAGTCTCCATTTTTGCTGATATCGTAAACATACGTTTTCTTCGCCCCGTTGTCTGAAACATATAAAGTCTTGCCATCGGGAGTACCAATAATGCCATTGGGCTGTTCGTAGTTATCATCTATTACAACGCGTGGTTCAGAGGTGTTGGCAGCCAGATAATAAACTCTTCTTGCCGATTGCTCGGGTTCAGTATGTTGCCACCAAGAGCGTTTGTAGAAAGGATCGGTGAAATAAACGCCTTCTTTTTGGTCGACCCAAATATCATTGGGGCCATTCAATTTCTTTTTCTCAAAATTATCAATGACCACCGTCACTTTTTTATCAGTTGCTATTCGCCAAAGTTCATTCTTTTCGTCTGCAGCGGCCAAAAGACTTCCCTCATCATCAAAATAAAGACCATTGGCACGACCGGCCGGTTTCATATAGTCGGTGACGGTATTATCCGAAGCACTCCATTTAACAATTCTATCGTTCGGTTGGTCAGTAAAATAGACGTCTCCAGATTTATCCATAGCTGGGCCTTCGGTAAATTCGAAAGTGTCGGAAACCAAGGTCAATTCGGCCCCTTTTGCAACGATGTCATCAACTTTCTTTTGCCCTTCGCACGAAAGGCTCACCAGCGATAGGCCCCATAATCCTAGAAATAGTTGCTTTGAATAATTCATCATCTTGATTAAGATAGCTTTTTAAGAAACTTCATATTATGGCGCATGCTTTCAACAGGGGTACTCGTATATTCTTCCTGCTCAATAAAAATGTGTTTGACTCCCGAAGCTTTTTGACTTTCCATAATTTTTTTGATGTTCAGGTCGCCATTACCAAACTCGGTGCTTTCCTTTTCTTTAAAATCCATATCCTTTAAATGCCAAAGAGGAAAACGACCTGGATATTTCTTGAAATAATCCATCGGGTCAAAACCTGACACGACTACCCATCCTAAATCAAGCTCCATATAAACCAATTCGGGGTCGGTATTATCCATTAGCACATCATATAAAATTTGTCCGTCATGTGATTCGAACTCGTATTCATGATTGTGGTAACCGAATTTGAGACCAAGCTTTTTACATGATTCTCCCGCTTTATTAAACGCGTCGGCCACACTTTTGTAATTATCTACGGTTTGCCCTTTACTTGGTAAAGAAGAACATATGACATATTCTTGACCTGACCTGACGGCCTGTTCCATCGTACTCTCAAAATCGTCATCAAGGGCAACATGGCCACTGACCAATTTCATGCCAAGCGCTTCGCACTCCTTTTTCATACCCTCAGGGGAAAGACCATAATACAAACCTTTTGTACTGCGTGCGGACTCAATTTTTTTGATGCCCAGGTCGGCTATAGTTTTAAGTGTTTGCTTGGCATCTTTAGCCAATTCATCTCTAAAAGTATAGAGCTGTACACCATATTCGGGCTTTTTGTAAAGGTTAAATGAGAGATTGGGCACTAGTATTGCACCACTACCGGCAACCGTAGTTTGTTTTAAGAAATGTCGTCTTGAAATCATTTGAAAATATTTGTTTGATCAAGATAGTCATTTCGCTTGAAAAGATTATTTCAAAAAGGTTCAAAAAAAGACGGATAGGGTTTGGCAAACTTCGCCTAGGCCATCTAAATTTATACTGGTTAACTTGACTTGATATGAAAATTTTTCACTGTTCACATTGTGGCAATCCTCTATATTTCGAAAATACAGTTTGTCTCTCATGTGGGAGTCATTTGGGATATTTAGAGCATCGGTCTCAACTGGTAAATTTGATAGCAAAAAATGGCCTCTTTAGTGTTTCGGGTGATGAAGGCAAGCTATATCGGTTCTGTAAGAACCATGAATATCAAGTCTGCAATTGGTTGGTAGAAATCAATAGTAATTCTGAGTTTTGCTCGGCATGCTCACTCAATAGAACTATACCTAACTTAGAAAATGAGTCTAACTTGGTTGAATGGCGTAAGCTCGAAATCGCTAAGCATCGGTTGGTCTATGCATTAATGAGGCTTGGCCTTCAGGTAGAACCTAAAAAAGGGATTGAATCTTCGGGTATAGCTTTCGATTTTCTAGAAGAAATTACAAATGCGCAAAACAGCGAACCTGTTCGTACAGGCCATCTCAATGGAACAATAACCATTAATGTGGCCGAGGCAGATAGTGTTCACCGCGAATATATGCGAAAACAAATGGCCGAACCCTATAGAACGTTAATAGGTCACTTTCGACATGAAATTGGGCATTTCTATTGGGATTTGCTTATAAATAATAATAGTGATAATCTCTCTGCCTTTAGGTCAATCTTCGGCGACGAGCGTGTCGATTATGGTGCAGCGCTTCAAAACCATTACAACCAAGGCGCTTCGAGCAATTGGCCGAGCTATTATATTAGTTCTTATGCGTCATCTCACCCCTGGGAAGATTGGGCAGAAACTTGGGCGCATTACTTACACCTGATAGACCTTTTGGAAACTGCTTTCTATTTTGGTATTGAAACAGGCGGACATCTTAATGATGGCTCACCATTGAAAATGGAAGCTCGTTTTGACCCTTATTTACAACAAGATTTTGATGCCATTATCAAAGCCTTTAGGCCACTGACCTATGCTATCAATAGTTTGAACAGAAGTATGGGGCAACCCGATGTCTATCCTTTTGTTATCTCCGATACCGTTTTGAATAAACTAAGGTTTGTACACCAACTTTTACATTGATTTTTTATTCAAGTCTGTGAGGCTTACCCTAAAGTAGATGCTTATTTTTGCATAAAATTTCAGGGTAATGAATTCTAGAGCAGATCAGCTAAAAGCTTTTGATAGGTTATTGACCATAATGGATGAATTAAGGGAAAAATGCCCTTGGGATAAAAAGCAGACCCTACAATCATTAAGGCACCTAACCATTGAAGAAACTTATGAATTAGGTGACGCTATTTTAGAAAACGACCTGAACGAAGTTAAAAAAGAACTGGGCGATGTACTTCTGCATATCGTATTCTACTCGAAAATAGGCTCAGAAACCAATGATTTTGACATTGCCGATGTGTGTCATACGATTTGTGACAAGCTGGTAAGCAGGCACCCGCATATTTATGGAGATGTCACTGTTGAAAATGAAGAAGACGTAAAACGCAACTGGGAAAATCTCAAACTGAAAGAGGGTAAAAAGAGTGTGTTGGAAGGCGTGCCCAATGGTTTACCGGCATTGGTAAAGGCCAATCGCATTCAAGACAAGGTCTCGGGCGTAGGTTTTGACTGGGAAAAACCCGAACAGGTTTGGGAAAAGGTTCAAGAAGAACTTTCAGAATTTCAAAATGAGGTACAAGATAATAACAAGGCTAAAATGGAAGCCGAATTTGGCGATGTGATGTTCTCTATGGTCAACTACGCCCGTTTTTTAGATATCAATCCGGAAAATGCGTTGGAGCGAACCAATAAGAAATTCATAAGGCGTTTTCAATATTTAGAGGCCAAAGCCAAAGAAATGGGTAAGTCACTAAAAGATATGACTTTAGAAGAGATGGATGTTTTTTGGGAAGAAGCAAAGACTTTCAACCAAACCTCTTAGTCATATCTATTAACCCCACCTTCATTTTTCATCATTGTTTACCTTTTAATTATCAATCTTGTTCCAGCAATACACCAAAGAATTTCGATATAATATTCAACTTTCTGTTCCCGTAATTATGGGAATGTTGGGTCATACGTTCGTACAATTGGCCGATAACATCATGGTAGGTCAATTGGGTACGGCCGAACTGGCAGCGGTATCTTTAGGCAATAGTTTTGTTTTCATAGCCATGTCTATTGGTATTGGCTTTTCTACAGCCATAACTCCATTGGTGGCAGAGGCCGATGGTGCCGGTAATAAGCATGATGGCAAAAACGCTTTGAAACACGGTCTCGCACTTTGTACCATACTCGGGTTGACCCTTTTCTCCCTTATTTTGTTGGCTAAGCCCTTGATGTATAGGATGGAGCAGCCGGCCGAGGTGGTAGAATTGGCACTTCCGTATTTAGATCTAGTGGCTTTTTCATTGGTGCCCCTGATCATCTTTCAGGCATTTAAGCAGTTTTCAGAAGGCTTGTCACAGACCCGTTACCCTATGTACGCCACCATTTTGGCGAATGTGGTAAACATATTATTGAACTATTTGCTGATATTCGGCACTTTCGGTTTTCCGAAAATGGGAATTGTGGGTGCGGCCATTGGTACTTTAGTTTCTCGATTTGTAATGGTTATTTTTCTGTGGTTTCTACTGCGCAGCAAAAGAAAGTTTCATGATTATGTAACGGCGTTCAACTTTAAAAAGTTGGAGCAAAAAGTGGTAAAAAAAATTATCAGTTTGGGTTTTCCATCAGCGCTACAGATGTTGTTTGAAGTAGCCATTTTTACGTCGGCCATTTGGTTGAGCGGGGTATTGGGGAAAAATGCGCAAGCCGCTAATCAGATTGCTCTAAACCTGAGTAGCATGACTTTTATGTTTGGTATGGGGCTTGGGGTGGCAGCAATGATTCGTGTTGGCAATCAAAAGGGACTTAAAAACTTCTCTGAGCTGCGTAGAATTGGTAAGTCTATTTTTTTTCTGACCTTTTTACTTGAGATTGTTTTTGCTATTCTGTTTTTACTGGGTAGACATTGGTTTCCATCATTATATCTTGATTTAGACGATATTTCTAACATGGCCGATAACGCCCAAGTAATAAAAATTGCGGCCGAGTTGTTATTGGTGGCAGCGGTATTTCAGATATCAGATGGGGTACAGGTAGTAGTCTTAGGCGCCTTGAGAGGCATGCAAGACGTGAAAATACCTACTTTAATTACTTTTGTTGCCTATTGGTTGATAGGCTTTCCGGTGAGCTATTTTTTAGGGCTTCGTACCGAATTGGGTAGTACAGGCATTTGGCTGGGTCTATTGACGGGGCTTACCGCCTCGGGTATTATGTTGTATATTCGATTTAATTACCTAACCCAAAAAATGATTGCCCAATCTGCATAAGAAAAGGCAACGAACGTAGACAAAACTAATTTTCATTTATATGGAATTTCCAAAGTTTCTTTTAGGCGATAATACCGATTATCCTTCTGCAATTTTTGTTGTGCATACCGAGTACCCAAGATTTATAATAAATCTGGAAAATGATGAAGTGGAATGGTTGGAAGATTTTTCTCCGGAGGATGAAAAAGAACTTGAATCGGAAGCTGAAAATCTGATTGAACAGGCGAATTTATTTTACGATAGAGAGGTTTCAAGGTACGAAGACTAGTTGATAATGTTAGAGCATCTGGTAGAACTTGATAAAGACCTTTTTTTATTTCTGAACAGTTTGGGGAGTTCGAGATGGGACGGTTTCTGGCTTTTTGTCACCAATAAATTTAGCGCTATACCTATTTATGCGATTTTATTGTTCTTAACCTATCGTGCGTTGGGTCTTAGGCGTACCATCATAGCTGTTCTGGCGGTTGGTTTGATGATTCTTGTTACAGACCAGTTGTCGAACTTTTTCAAATATGGGGTACAAAGATTAAGGCCATGCCATGACCCTACCTTACAAGACCTGGTTCGATTAGTGAAAAAATCTTGCGGGGGTAAATACAGTTATTTTTCGGCTCACGCCGGCAATAATTTTGCGTTGGCATTTTTCTTTTCATCCCTTTTGAAAACAAAATATCGGTATATAGGAATTTTACTGGCTTTTTGGGCGGTTTTGGTCTCTTACAGTCGAATTTACATCGGTGTCCATTTTCCCTTGGATATTATTACAGGGGCCTTAATAGGCTTGATTTTTAGTTGGTTGTTTTTAAAGTTAGCTATATTTGCAGACCTCAAAATACCTCTATGATATCTAACTCTAGATATTGGGTTTTAATCATTTTAGTTGTTCTGGTGTACATCACCGGCATGTTCGTCACCCTATTCGAAAATGATTCTGCACAATTTGCGGTAATGGCCATGCGAATGGTTCAAGAGAATGATTTTTTGAATCTTTTCAAGGGTACTGAAGAATATTTAGATAAACCGCACTTACATTACTGGTTGGCCGCATTTTCTTATTTACTGTTCGGCATAGAAGATTGGGCCTACCGTATTCCCGGAATTTTAGCTCTTCTTTTAGGTGCCTATTCTACCTATGGTCTTGGCAACTTGCTATATGACAAAAGAGTGGGTAAAGTTGCTGCCCTCATATTTATGACGGCACAGACCATTGTTCTATCTGCGATAGATGTTCGAACCGATGCCGTATTAACGGGCTTCGTTATTTTGGCCATATGGCAGTTGGCTTTATATGCGAATACAGGCTCAATTAAGTCGATTTTGTTGGGCGGTATTGCTGCCGGCTTGGCATTTTCAACCAAAGGCCAATTGGCCATATTGATCATTGGTTTGGCACTTTTAAGTCATTTGATCTATACCCGAAATTGGAAGGCGCTTATCAACTGGAAAGTCTTATTGGGCCTCTTGACTTTTGCCATTGCCATAACCCCCATGTTGTATGCATATTACCATCAGTTTGATTTGCATCCGGAAAAGGTAATACGTGGTAAAGCAGAGCGAAGTGGAATTTTCTTCATTTTTTGGGAACAGAGTTTTGAGCGACTAAGCGGCGAAGGCATGGGTAGTAATAGCAGCGACTATTTCTTCTTCTTTCATACATTTTTATGGGTTTTTCTACCGTGGACGGTCTTAGGTATCATGGCTTACGCTAGAAAAATAAATAGCCTGTTTAAATTGAAATTTAAATGGGTTCAAGGTCAAGAAATGCTTACTATAGGTGGTATCACTTTCTTTTTTCTGATTGCAAGTTTTTCCCAATTCAAGCTTCCTCATTATTTGAATAGTATAATACCTCTGTTTGCAGTTTTGACAGCGACTTATATTGTGAATCTGAAAAATGAAAAAACCGGTCGTATTTTGCTCGGGGTGCAATATTTTGTGTTAAGTATCATATTCATTGCCGCGGTACTGATTTGTTTTCTAGTCTTCGAATTTGATAATCTTTTCGCTCTGGGCCTACTCTTGGTCTTTTTGTTGACCATTATCTATTTCTGCTTGAAAAGTGAGCAATATGATAAGAAGATAATCACTTTGACCGTCTTTGGCTCCTTATTGCTGAACGCCACCCTCAACCTTCATTTTTATCCTAATTTATTGACCTATCAGGCTGGCTCAAGCATGGCCAAAGTGGTTAAAGAAAGAGAAGTACCGGTTGACAACATTTATAAGCTGGGTGATTTTCACACTTGGTCGTTTGATTTCTACAACAGAAAGCCTTTAAAAATAACATCTTACAATGCGATAAGAGGTAAGAAAGATTTTTGGGTCTACGCCAATGATGACCAGTTACGAGAACTAAAAGAGTTAGATTTTGATTGGGATATTCAATACACGCGAGCGCATTACCGCATTACGAGATTGAGCCTCAAATTCCTAAATCCCTCAAAGAGAAAAAAATCGTTAGATAAAATGCACTTGGTGCATATTTACTGATTCTTCACCAAGTTTGGCTTTTTAAAGTGATAGATAATCCCCCAAAAAGAAGTGAAGGCGGTTATCAAGAAAAAGACCATACTCAAAGTTATAGACAAGTCTTCATTAAGACCAAGCCAGTTAGAGAAGTAGTAAAAAGTAATTTCTCGACTTCCGATACCTCCTATGGTCAAAGGCAACACTGCAACTATCGATGAAACCAGAAAAACAAATAAATACCCTATTGAACCTATAGAGGCATCCATGGCCATTAAAATTAAAAGTACACAGATTAATTGCATCAATTGTACTACGGACGAATAGATAAACGAAGGCCAAAATGCCTTTGAAACATAGGGAAAGAACTTAAGGTTCAAAAAATAAAAAACTACCGTACTCAATATGATTAGGGGAATGGTACCCCATCGATAGGTATCTAGGAAGTCACTTTTTATAAATAGTATTAGAATACAGGCATAAATGAATAATAGAAGAAGACCGCTCAAGCGATCTAAAAGCAGAACGGATACTACTTTTTTTGTTTTTATATCAAAGGTCTTTTTGATAAGGTATCCCTTATAAGCATCTCCTCCAATTCCACCTGGTAGAAAAAGGTTATAAAACATGCCCAAAAGGTATAGTTGTAGATTGCTTTTGTGCGATAAGGGAATTTTCAGTAATCTGAAATAAAGATTTAGCCTAAAGGCGGAAACAATCTTTGATATGATAAAGAAAAGGAGCGCCAATATTAAATAAAATACATTGGCACTTTTAATGACAGCCCAGACTTCGGCGATTTCGACTTTGGTAAAAACCAAATAAATCAATAGAACGCTGAAAGCAATTTTTAAAGCGGTTATGCTTTTTTTACGCAGATTCGCCACCTACGAAGACTTTTTTAATTCTATAAGGCCTTTTCTGCTGAGACTCATAGTAGGTGCGAATTAGCAGCTCCATAACAATACCTATGGTGAAGAGTTGAATACCGGCAAGAATGAACATCAATCCAAAAATGAGCAAAGGTCTGGTACCTATATCCTCACCGAATCCGAATTTTACGATCAATAAATACATGTTGATCAATATACCCACCATAATAAGTAGAACCCCAAAAATACCAAACAGATGAATGGGCCTTTGAAAGTATTTACGAATAAAAAGCAAAAGCATCATATCTGCGATTACCTTGAAAACACGCTCCAACCCGTATTTAGACACACCTGCATGGCGCGCATGGTGTTTCACGGGTACCTGCTTGATCTGTGCACCTTCAAGATAAGCTAGCAAAGTTATAAAACGATGCATTTCGCCATAAAGGTTGAGGTCTTTGGCAATATCTTTTGAGAAAACTTTCAAAGCACAACCATTATCTTTTATGTCGAGATTTGTAATTCTTCGAACCAAAAAGTTGGCGATTTTTGAAGGTATTTTTTTTACCAAAGAATCTTGCCTTTTTTGCCTGATGCCGGTTACCAAATCATATTCACCGTTTACAGCATATTGTAACATTTGAGGAATATCGGTTGGGTCGTTTTGCAAATCGCCATCCATGGTAATTATAAAGTCTCCCTCGGCATAGTCAATACCTGCCGCAAGTGCCAGACTCTGACCATAATTCTTTTTTAGCGCAATAAGATGCACCTTATCATCATTCATGGCATTGACGATTTTTCGTGTGCTGTCTTTCGAAAAATCATCGACATAGATTATTTGATAGTTATAGCCCTCTAAACTTTCGTGAATTTTTTTAGTCAGCAGAACTACGTTATCCTCTTCGTTATAGAGTGGAACAACAATAGATAGTAAGGAACTCGTAATAGGGTTCATCAAAAGAACAGATTTGCGGCAAATTTAGGGTTTTATTACGCAAGCGCATATATTAATTCTCGAATGCGATTGAGAACGATACTTTGAACAAATAAAACTTATTATCTGATGGAGAATTTAACAATGTGCCTAAGGTTTTATATCGAACGAACTCAAGAGCATATCGGCGGCTTGCTTTGGTGAAATCGTTTTGCTTAGTACTTTTTCAAGTAACTGATCTTGCAATATTTTTACCTTTTGATTAGAATAAAAGTTCTTTTTTATTGTTTGCTCAACAATTTCGAGCATCCAATTTTGTAGTTGTTCTTCCCTTTTTTTGTGGAACGTAGCGTTCTTTTTGGTTTTTATATTGAATTCATCGATTAGTGACCATAACTCTTGAATACCCTCATCATGAAGAGCGGAACAATACGTTACTTGAGGCTCCCAACCATTTTGCTTGGGAGGAAATAGCCCCAAAGCTCTTTTGAAGATAGAAGCTTCTTGCTTTGCAATTTCTAAGTTCGCTCCATCGGCCTTATTGATGGCTATAACATCTGCCAGTTCGATAATACCTCTTTTGATTCCTTGAAGGTCATCACCGGCACCTGCCAATTTTAATAAAAGAAAAAAGTCGACCATACCATGAACGGCGGTTTCACTTTGGCCTACACCTACCGTTTCGACTAGAACAACATCGAACCCGGCAGCTTCACAGAGTATTATTGATTCTCTTGTTTTGTGGGCAACACCCCCTAGATTATTATTTGTAGGAGTAGGTCGAATAAAAGCATTGTCACTTTTGAGCAATTCGGGCATTCTGGTCTTATCGCCGAGAATACTTCCTTTGCTAACGGTACTTGAAGGGTCTACGGTTAAAACGGCAACTTTACGTCCTTTTTTGATAAGTAAAAGACCCAGTTTTTCTATAAATGTACTCTTTCCGACACCGGGCACTCCGGTTATACCAATTCTAATGCTATTACCACTTAATTTCAAAAACCCATTTAAAATCTCGTCTGAGAGAACTTCATCCTGTTTTTTGGTGCTTTCTATAAGGGTAATCGCCTTTGCGAGAATGGTTTGATCACCATTTTTAATGCCTTCGATAAATTGATTGTCAGACAAGGGTCTCTTTTGACCTTTTGAATGGTCTGAAGAAAAAGTTCTGACTTTCTTTTTTTTATCGGCCAATCTTATTTGTTGATAGGTACTTTAACCTTTGTTTTATCCCAGGAAAAAGACATGAAAAGTTCTCCATTATCCTCAAAATCGATAGTGAAATTTTCAATGGTGTCATTAAGTATTTCTGTAGGTACGGTAACTTCAACAACGTCTTCTTCGGGGTTTCTAGAAGTTTCTTTACCTCCGCTCAGAACGGTAACCCCCCAATCGGGAATTCCCTTATTAAATATAACGTTCCAGCTTTCCTTTCCTGGCTTTGTCCACAAAGAATATCTTCCGGGAGCAAGACTTTTATCAGCAATACGAATAGTAGTAGAGGTCGAAAATTTGGTAGGTTCATTAGCCCCTGTTCTCCAAACTACATCATATGGTACTAGTTCACCAAAAATAACACGCCCTTTTTTCTTCGGGCTGGAATAGGTCACCGATAGATCAAAATCGTTTTTTTGATAAACGTTTGTAATTTCTGGGCTATGGGTCTTCGTCTGTTTTCTCATATAAGGTCTGAAAACAAAAAAGAAAAGTAGCGCCAATACGGCAACTACCACCAAAAACCATTTCAAGAATTTCATATAGTATAGTTTGAATATCAACAATTTGTAAAATCGATTACAAAATGCGGTCGAAATTACAAATTAATATGTTTGAAGCTTGAAAAATCAGTCGCAGTATCGTAAAAGTTCGATGGATTCACCAATGACCTATTTCTCGGAGTGTCATATTGAATCTTTTGTTGACCTTACTCGTGTTTTCACACAGATTTAATATTCGTTTGAACGGAGTTTTGCAATACTAAACGTATCTTAATAGGATAATCAAAATTATCGAAAATGAAAACTATTTTTCAGGCTAGTGCCACCAACTCGGGAGGGAGAGATGGCCATGTAAAAAGTGATGACGGAGCTATTGATTTAGATATCAAAATGCCAAATTCTAAAGGCGAAACCGACGGCAAGTCGACCAACCCGGAGCAATTGTTTGCGGCGGCCTATTCAACCTGCTTTGCAGGGGCTTTACAAGCGGTTGCCAAAGAACATGGTGTTGATGATTTAGGCGATTTTAGCGTAACGGCCGTGGTAGGCTTTAATAAAGATGATGAAGGCTTTTTTATCGATGCCACTTTGGATTGCTGGTTGCCGACCGTAGATAAAAAGAAGGGTGAAGATTTGATCAATGCTGCCCACGAGATTTGTCCATATAGCAAGGCTACCAGAGATAATATTACCGTTGAACTCAATTTAATGGTCGAAGCGTAACCTTAGGTGAAAAAAGCTAAAGTATTGAAGGCTTCCATTTTGGAAGCCTTTTTTATTTGGTAGTAAATCTAAATTCGGTGATGTTGCGGTAATGCTCTCCGGGGCGAAGTGTAGAACTAGGAAAATGCTTCTGGTTGGGAGCATCCGGTAAATTTTGGGTTTCAAAACAGATACCGGAAAAGTCTTTAGGGGTATAGACAATCAAACCAAGTTGGTTGGTAGCAACCTCTAATGCAATACCAGATTTTTCAGAAGTGCATTTGGCCGCAATTGGCGATTTTACATCCACAATAAAAGGCGTGTCCAATCGGGTTTTGCCAATTCTTTTACATGATAAAAAATCAAAACTTGAATCTTCTGTGGCCAAAACTCTACCTGTGGGCAATAGGTTATCCTTTGTTTCAAGATATTTAGAACAATTTAGTTGTAAGTTGTAGTTGTCTACCGAGGTGTCAGAATCCAGTTTAAAGTAAGAATGGTTCGTAAGATTGACGACCGTAGTTCGGTCAGTAACCGCCTCGAAGATTACCCTAAGTGTTTTTCCCTTCAATACATAGGTAACAGAGACTTTTAAATTACCAGGGTATCCTTCTTCTAAATGGTCACTTACGTAAGACAGTTTTACATATGGGGTGTCACCTTGCTCGACCTTATCAATGGTCCAATATTTTTTTCCAAACCCTTCTTTCCCTCCATGTAAATGCACACCATTATCATTGGGTAATGGAAAGTTTACTCCATCTATTTCAAAACTTTTTGATATACGGCCGGCAAAACGACCGATACAGGCCCCAAGAAAATAGTCGTCATCTAAATACTCACTAGGAAATTCTAGGCCTACCACTACATTGGTGTAATTTCCATTAGCATCTTTAATCAGTAATTTTTGAATGACCGCTCCGTAGTTCAGTACGATAAGAATGGCATCACCATTGGTAAGGGTAATCTGTTTCAAGAAATCGAAATTAAAATTCAATCAAAATTACTCGTTTTTTGCAACACAATGTTTTTTTGCTCGTCCTTTATATAGATGATCTAATAACAAGTACGTTACCGACCGATGTTCTATATAAATGTATTGCAACAATGCAAGGCCAATAACCGTAAGGCGCAGCTTAAGCTGTATCGACAGTATTGCGATGGTATGTTTTTGGTTGCGTACAGGTATGTGAAGAATGAGAAAGATGCTGAAGATGTTTTACAAGATGCATTTATAAAGGCCTTTCAACGTTTAGACCAATTTACAGGTGACGTTTCTTTTGGGGCTTGGCTCAAGCGTATAGTAATCAATCAAAGTTTAGATCTTATTAAATCAAGAAGGCACGACTATATAGAATTCGATGATAATTTAAAATTAATTGAAGATGATGATAACTGGGAAATTGATGAGCATATTTCAGTCAATAGAATTAAGGAAGAGGTGCTCAACCTACCAGAAAAATATAGATATGTAGTAATGATGTACTTGATAGAAGGTTATGATCACTCCGAAATCGCACAAGTGCTAGGTATCACAGAAACAACGTGTAGAACCCGTCTGTTGAGAGGTAAAGGTCATCTTAAGAATATGCTTAAAGAGAAAAATTATGCCACAGGATATTAGGGAACTGATTAAAAGGATAGACGATAGCCATGAACCTAAACTTAGTGAAGGTCATGAACGTCGATTTTTAAGGAAATTGGAAAAAGAATTACCAGCTGGAAAGCGAAGCGTTCCTTTAAAATTTATAATTGCCGCTTCAATCACGGTTCTCATTTGTTTGTCCGGTTATTTATGGCTGGGGCAGCAAGACATCGAAGGTTCGCAAAATGAGGTTGTCGATTCGTCGGCCGAAGAGCAAAACGCCAAGAAAACAGTAAAGTTGGGAGACCTTTCTCCAGATTTAAAAAAAATAGAAAGCTACTACACAGCAAGCATTAATTACGAACTATCTAAACTAGATGTGTCAGAAACAAATAAGGATATTGTTGACGACTATCTAAAACAATTGAACGAATTAAACCAAGAGTACTTAACCCTGAGTGAAGAGATGAACGCCTACGGCCCCAATGACCAGATTATAGGGGCAATGGTAAAGAACCTACAGCTAAGACTTCAGCTTTTACAAAACTTAAAAAAAGAATTAAAACACTTAAAAAATCAAGAAAATGAAGATGTTACCAATGCAAGTATATAGACCTTTGTTTTTATTAGTGGGGTTGGTATGTATGAAAATGCAAGCCCAAGATAGAACAAAAACTTACTCAGAGGAGTTCAATGTAGATGATGATGTTATAGTCAATATAAATACAAGCTATGCAGATTTAGAATTTGACACTTGGAACAAAAACAAAGTAGTGGTAGAGGTAATTCTTGTTCTAGAAGGAGCCAGCGAAGAACAAGCAGAAGAATACTTTAAAAAGAACGAATTCGAAATTCTTGGAAATAGCCGGGAGATAAGTATTAAAAATAGCGTAGGCAATTGGGAGCCGGTAAATTTTGAGTTTCAATCTAACGATTTCGTTTTTGAATTGCCTGAAATGCCTGAATTCGAGTCTTTTGATTTCGATTTTGACTTTTCTGAGTTAGAAGACCTTCCGGTAATGCCGCCGGTGCCGAGTCCTGATTTTGATTATGAGGCATTTAAGGAAGGTGGGGAAGAATATATGCAAGAATGGCAGAAAAAGTTTGAGAAAAGCTTCGGAGAACCCTATCAGGAACGGTTAAAGGACTGGCAGAAGAAAATGGAGGAGAAACAAAAACAAATACAAGAAAAACAGAAAGAACTTCAGGAAAAAAGGCAAAAAATAGATGTCAAGAGAATGGAGCAAGTGGCGGAAGCTAGGGCCGAACATGCGAGAGCAGTTCAGGAGCGCTTAAAAGAAAGACAAATTCATTTAGAGGAGAGAAACCGAAATTCAAAAAATAGGTCTCATATCTTTTATTACTCAAATAGAGGCAAAACGGAGGACTTTAAGGTAAAAAAAGTTTTAAAGATTAAGATGCCTAAGTCTGCCAAGATTAAAATGAATGTGCGACACGGCGAGATAAAACTGGCAGAGAGAACTCATAATATCGATGCGTTACTTTCCTACTCTAAATTGAAAGCAAATGAAATTGACGGGAGTGAGACGGTAGTGGTGGCCTCATATTCTCCCATAAGCGTTGAAAATTGGATGTACGGTAAATTACAAGCTAATTATTCTGATCAAGTCGATTTGGAGCAAGTTAACCAACTTGTTTTAGATGCGAAGTCCTCCCCGATAGTTATTAATAGTCTATCGGATAGAGCTACCATAGTCAACGATTTTGGCCCTATTTATATCAATTCTATTTCCGAAAACTTCAACCAGCTAAACGTCTCGATGAGAAATAGCAATATGATTTGTACCCTACCTCAAACGTCTTTCAATATTAAAGTAGAAGGAAATGGCATTCAGGTTAATTACCCCGCTGACGTTACAATGGAAAAAATTGAAAAAGGAAACCAAATAGTTTATAATGGCTATAAGGGTAAAGCAAAATCCTTAAAATCGGTACATATAAATGGCAGGTATTCAGAAGTGAGTCTTGAATAATCTATCACCGGAACTTTTCACATTGCTCTAGTACTAGTGACTTTCCTTATCTTCTTTTAAATAATCGCCAAAGTTTTCTTTAAACCTGTTGAGTCTAGGTATCGATACATTTCTTATGTATGGGTTGTTAGGGTGTTTTTTTTCATAATCCTGGTGATAATCCTCCGCGTCATAAAAAATGGTAAAGGGCACTACTTGCGTGGTGATTTCCCGACCTTGATAAACATCATGTTCTATTAGAGCTTTTATATAATCGTTGATTATTTTCTTTTCTTTATCATTCTTAAAAAAAGCAATAGATCTATATTGAGGCCCATGGTCGGGTCCTTGACTGTTAAGGGTAGTGGGGTCATGAGAACCAAAAAACACTTGAACTAAAGCTGTAAAAGAAATAACTTCGGGATCATAATAAATTTTCACTGCCTCGGCATGTGTGGTTTTGCCACCACCTACTTGCTCATAAGTAGGGTTCTTTTCTTTACCACCAGAATAGCCTGAAACCACTTCTTTTACTCCCTTAACACTTTCAAAAATGGCTTCGACACACCAAAAACATCCGCTCGCGAAATATGCAGTTTCATATTGGTCTAAATCTTGTTGTTCAGTCTTTTCTATATCCGAAACTTTGGCTATTTCTTCCTTTTCGTGTTGTTTGTTTTTAGACTGGCAAGAAATTGTTAATAGCAATCCGAAAAAAGTCAATATTAATCTTGGAAACATTTTTTTTGTATTTAGTGCGCACAATGAAATAATCCTTACATCATATTACAAATAAAAAAGGTCTCCGAGAAATCGAAGACCTTTAAATATTACAACTATCTTAGTTTATTAAGAACCAACTGTTCCCGTACCAAACACCTCAATTGCAGAAACTTTCGGTTTGTTAACAGTAGCTTCAAAGGTTATATTTAGAGTTCCATCAGTAACTTCGATATCATACATTCTGAAAGATGCGGCAGCAGCGCCAACTTCCTTGTACAAATCATATCCTGTGAAAATTGCAGTGTCTTCCATGGAAATGTTGAAGATTCTACTTCCATCGCCTCCCTCTAATTCCTGTTGGTTAGGGACACCCCAATAAATTTCCGCAAAATATAACTTAACAGTGTAGGTGCCGTTTGTCACAGGAATATTGTAAGAAAATGGCCCTTTGGCATTAGAATTATCGGAAATTCTTTCAGTTAAGAAAATTTCGTCCATATCTGTTCCGGAGATCTCAGTAACATTCGGGTTGGAATAAGTAATTGTGGGGCCTTCAACAAACTGGTCAGCTAAAAAAGTAATGTCATCATAAGTTACTTCTGGTCCACCACAGTTAATTCTAACTAAGGACGGTCCTACAGGTTCTGTAGATTGTGCTACTTCTTGTGCAGGATTTGATTCGTCTGGGTTGAAAGTGATTGCAACGGTATTGGTAATGTCAACTCCGTCCAACGTTCCAGATACGGTTACGGTTTCTTCAGCATCGCCGGTAACAGTCGCTGTGTAAGTACCATCGCCATTATCGGTAACACTGCCTACACTTGCCGAACCTGTCACTGTAAGGGCAACAGTTCCGCCACTTTTTCTAAGTTTGTTACCATCGGTATCAGCCAGTACAACCGTTACTATTGACGTACCTATACCACTTGAGTGAGTAGGCGCGGTAGCATCCATTGTAGTGTTTTCGTTGGTAGGGTCCGGATCAGCTTCAGGCTCTGGTTCCGGTTCCGGCTCTGGTTGTTCCTGGGGGTCAGGATCCGAGCCATTATCGCTACTACAGGCGACCGGAACCATAATAAGGCATATCATTAGAAATGCAAAAAGAGAAACTTTTGCTAAAAAGTTACGTTTCATAGTTTAGAAGATTTAAATTAATTCATTTTCTTTTTCAAAAATATCTATGCAAATTATTCAAATAGTAATCACGCCGCAATATTTTTTTTGTTTAATCGACAAAATACGGAAGTTTAGGTTTAGGTTCATCTAACTTAAAATTTTAGTTAACAGAAAGATGTCATATACTTTTAACTATCCTTCGTGATATAAATTTTTTTAATAAAAAAGTAATGAAGTGAATCACCCATTTTTAATATTAGGAAATATTATCAATAAATATACCACTATTGACTTTTCAGACGCGAATAGTGAATTATCGAACGTTCAGTTAAACAACCCTTATCAATGCCAGGAGTATATTGAAACTATTCTTAATAAAACAGGTTGTCAAATTGCTTATGGTGGCTATCTTGAAAAGAGAAATCTCTATAATGAATCTTCTTTGTTTAGTTTAAGTGATGACAAAAGAGATATTCATTTGGGCATTGATTTTTGGAGTAATGTAAATTCAGAGGTTTTATGCCCCTTAAAAGGAGAGGTTCATAGCTTTAAGGATAATTCCATCGTTGGTGATTATGGACCGACAATTATCCTAAAACATGGAGTTGGTGATTCCTGTTTTTATACTCTTTATGGTCATTTGTCAAGAAAATCTCTGAGTGGTTTATTTGAAGGTAAGAAGTTTGAGAAGGGTGAGGTGCTAGGCTATTTGGGTTCTCCAGAAGAGAATGTCAACTACGCACCTCATTTGCATTTTCAGGTTATCAATGATTTACAGGGTAAAAGAGGAGATTATCCTGGCGTGTGTTCTTCAAAGAATTTGGAGTTTTATAAGAAAAACTGCCCAGACCCTAATTCTATTTTGAAAATGTAATTTGTCTCTAATTCTCTGATAATACTGTTTTGAGAACCCTCCAGACATTTTCCATAACAATTTTCTGCCCTTCAGCCGTTGGGTGAATACCGTCTTCAAGATTTAAATCAGGATTTCCGGCTACTCCTTCCAATAAAAAAGGAATCAGTTCAACTTGGTTCTTTTCGGCTAGGTCCGGGTAGATTTTCTTAAACTCGTTAGTATAGTCTTGACCCATATTCGGAGGTATTTGCATACCTGCCAGAACTATTTTGGTAGAATTATTTTTAGACTTCACTTTATCAATAATCGCCTGTAAATTCTGCTTCGTTTCCTTTAAAGGAATTCCTCTAAGACCATCATTGGCCCCTAACTCTAGCACGAAAACTTCTACCTTTTGATTTAAAACCCAATCTAATCGGTTAAGTCCGCCAGATGTGGTTTCGCCACTTACCCCAGAATTGATAGAGGTGTAATTCAGGCCTACAGAATCTAATCTGTTTTGAATGAGCGCTGGAAAACCCTCTTTCTCCTCCAAGCCGTAGGCCGCAGTTAAGCTATTACCGAAGAACAAAATGCTTTTTGTAGAACTGGGGGTGACAGTTTCAGATTCACGAGAAATAGAAGAATCTTTTTTTTCGGTTTCTTTTTGCTTTTCTCCACAAGAAACGAGAGCTAGCAGAACTAAAAAATAACTAAACTTTAAGAGGTTGGTCATAAGATACAGCGCTTAAAAACAAATACAATTGCTTATTTTTCGAGCTTAACACGGGCAAAATTAGATTTTGCGGTGAAAAGAACGATTAATGACAAAGATATTAAACGTCAACCATCTTGGGAAAGCCTATACAAGTGGTTCGAAAAAACTTGAGGTTCTTAATGATATTAACTTTCACGTCAATGAAGGAGAGAGCTTTGCGATTGTCGGGCCTTCCGGAAGCGGCAAAACAACGTTGTTAGGTCTTTGCGCGGGTCTCGATGGGGCCGATTCGGGAACCATTGAATTATGTGCCACAAGACTCAACGCCTTGAACGAGGATGAAAGGGCACTTTTGAGAAATTCAAAAGTAGGTTTTATATTTCAAAATTTTCAGTTACTACCAACGCTAACGGCTTTAGAGAATGTGATCGTACCTCTAGAACTGCAAGGTGCTGATAACCCCGAAAATATCGGTCTAGAATTATTGAAAAAAGTCGGACTCGAAAACAGGGTTGATCATTACCCGTCTCAATTGTCTGGAGGGGAGCAACAACGAGTGGCATTGGCCAGAGCTTTTTCGAGCAAACCTTCCATTTTATTTGCAGATGAGCCTACAGGCAACTTAGATGAAGAAACTGGCGAAAAAGTGGTTCAACTGCTTTTTGAACTGAACCAAGAAGCAGGCACTACTTTGGTAATAGTTACCCATGATATGAATTTGGCAAATAAGTGTAAACGTGTCTTAAAGCTTAAGGGTGGTAGGGTTCAAGCCGAACAACTATCTGATCGTTTATGAAGATGAATAAGGGGAAGAAAGATAATGTACGTTTGAAATGGCTATTAAAAATGGCTTGGCGAGACGGTAAGGCCAGCACTAAAAGATTGGTGCTTTTTATGGCTTCCATCGTTTTAGGTATTTCTGCAGTAGTGGCGGTACAATCATTTAGCGAAAACCTGAAGCAGAATATAGGATCTCAATCGAAAGCCCTTATGGGTGCTGATTTTGTTATCGATAGTAATCATGAGCCAAACGAGAAGGTTCAGGGTATCATCGATTCTTTAGGCGGCGCAAAGGCTCGAAGTATCAGCTTCCCATCTATGGCATTGTTTCCGAAGCAAAACTCAACGAAATTGGTCGGAATTAAGGGTATTGAGGGGCCTTTTCCTTTTTATGGGGAACTGGAAACGAACCCACAATCAGCAGCTTCTTCATACCAGGGTAACAATAGTGCTTTGGTCGATGCTACCCTTATGCTTCAATTCGGGCTTTCAAAAGGCGATACAATCTCTATCGGTAATATAAGGTTGCCCATTGAAGGTGCTTTAATTTCAGCGCCAGGGTCGACAGGTCTTACCGCCTCAATTGCACCTCCCGTCTTGATTCCTTATGAATTCATCGCCAAAACGGGTTTGGTTCAAACAGGTAGTCGAATAGATTATGATTTTTACTTTGTCGCCGATGCGGGACAAGATTTGGAGGAATTGGATGAGAAAATAGACCCTATTCTAGATGCTGAGAATGCTGATTTAGATACGCATAGCTCAACCGGACAGCGCCTTGGGCGGCGGTACGATAATTTCGGTAAGTTTTTAAATTTGGTGGCGTTCATAGCCCTTTTGTTGGGTTCGGTAGGTGTGGCCAGCTCCGTGCACATATATGTGAAAGAGAAGTTACAATCTGTTGCGGTTTTAAAATGTCTGGGAGCTACAAGAAAGCAAAGCTTCTATATCTATTTGATTCAAATTGCTTTTATGGGCTTGTTCGGAGGTTTGTTTGGGGCCATCCTCGGGGTTGGTTTTCAGCAATTTTTTCCTGTATTGCTGAGAGAAGTAATTCCTTTTGATATTGAAATAACCTTCACTATATGGCCCATATTATTAGGTTTGGTTTTAGGCTTGGTTATGTCGGTCCTCTTTTCCCTATCTCCATTATTAAGTACGTGGTTTGTTTCGCCTTTGCAGGTGCTTAGGGTTCAAGAGAAAGGTATTGAACCTCCCAAAAGGGTTGTTTACCTTATCTATGGTGCTATCATTGTTTTCATATTTCTTTTCGCCTTTTATTTACTCGACAATCTTGCTTTTGCCTTCTACTTTTTATTGGGGGTTGTTGTCGTGTTTGCAATATTAGTGGCCGTTGGCATATTTTTTATGAGAATCGTCAAACGAAACTTTCCAAAAGGTTGGGGGTTTGCGGCACGGCAAAGTTTATTGAATCTTTTTCGGCCCAACAATCAAACTTTGGTCTTGATATTAGCTATCGGAATCGGAACTTTTCTAATCAGTACATTATATTTTACAAAAGACATTTTAATAGGTAAAGCAACTCTTGAGAACAAGCAAGAATCGCCCAATCTAATTTTTTTGGATGTTCAATCGAATCAGACGGAGGATGTTAAAAGGAGTATAGAAAAGTCAGAACTATCCGTTTTAAATGATATTCCGATTGTAACCATGAGAGTTCAAAAAATTAAGGAAAGAAATGCCAGCGATATTAGAAATGACACCACTTCAACCATCAATGACTGGGTGTTGAACCATGAATTTAGAGTCACCTATAGAGATTCTTTGATTGCTTCTGAAAGTATTGTGGAAGGGGAGTGGCCAAGTAAAGAATTAAGCGATGGTCTTGTGCCAATTTCAATTTCCGATAATGTAGCTAGAGATGCACAGGTTGAGGTCGGAGATAATCTTACCTTTAATATCCAAGGAGTTTTAATGGAAACCCAAGTAGCCAGCATTAGAACTGTAGATTGGGGTAGAATGCAATTGAACTTCAATATAATCTTTCCTTCGAAAGTGCTGGAAAGCGCACCCAAGTTCCATGTCGTTACCACATACGCTGAAAACGAAAAAACTTCAGCCGAGCTGCAGAAGCAAATGGTTCGGCAGTTTCCAACCGTATCTATTATTGACTTACGTCAGGTTTTAACCATAGTGGAAGGCATTCTGGATAAAATTTCATGGGTGATCAACTTCATGGCTTTTTTCAGTATTTTGACCGGAATTATTGTATTGATAGGATCTGTTAGAACCAGTAAATATCAGAGAATAAAAGAAAGTGTGTTGTTGCGTACTTTAGGAGCTAAGAGCGGACAAATTTTGAAAATAAATGCCTATGAGTATTTTTATTTAGGCTTTTTGGGAAGTTTCTTAGGAATTCTTCTTTCCCTGATTGCTAGTTTTCTTCTAGCTCAATTGGTCTTCAAAGCTGCTTTTATACCATCATGGATTCCTTTTTTGATAGTAGGCCCAAGCATTACACTTTTGGTTTTGGCCATAGGCTTGTTCAACAATAAGAGCGTTTTAAGTAGTCCACCGTTAGAAGTACTTAGAAAAGAAGTATCATAAATTAAAAGATGCTGTCGTCCCGGTTATATTGTTTTATCACCTGAAAGTACTTGCTTCTCCGACGGAGCCAATAGAAAATTATTTCTTGACGGAAGTATTTCTAACAAGGCCGACGCCAGAAAAGAAAAAGATGGCACCTAAAACCCCATAAACAATCAACATCTTTGTGGTTCCAGATTCGTTCGCGAATAAAATGCCCGTATAAACCAAGCCGCCTATACCTAGTAGCGTAAGTATGCTACCAAAAATCTTCTTTAAATCCATAGTTTTAAAAGTAGAAAAAAATAATCAATAAGATGAACTTAGTCAAAAAGACATTTTTGGCCAATGTAAAGTATCCAAAGTTAAGGTTAAAATACACTATTTATCGTTGAGGTGTATTCAGGCTAGATTACGATAATCGGCACAATTTTACACTTAATCCGAACTTTGCCACTTTAACGAGTTTTTAATCTCGTTGAACGAGCCGAAACCCAGTAGAATGGGGTCTGTAGAGTTTTATATATATAAAATCTACAGTCATGAAAACTATTGCAACTTTAATCTTTGTTCTTTTTATCGGAGTTACTTCTCAAGCTCAAAAAGCTACCGAAGTTAAAGTAAATGCTATTGAAAAAAGCATTGTGACAGAAGTAGAAATCACTGAGACTTTTAAGACGGTTAAATATGAAGTAGCACGTCTTTATAAGAGAGATAACGCCCGAGTTAAGAAAGCTCTTTCCTTTACAACTAAATATAATAGAGCTAAAATGGCTTAAGAATCAGTATTACGGTTACCTAAACGTTCTAATACCCCTTCGGCCCAATCTTCAATTCTCTTTCCAAAGCACTCTAAGATAGCATCTACTCCTACCACGCTTCCTTTCGACAATCTTCCCAATACGGCCAAGCTAATTTTTTCATCGTTTTCAGACCTTTTCACTAGTGCATTCTCATAGGTGTCTATCCCTAATTCAGAATGAACAGGTTTTATGAGTTCATGATTGAGTAAATTGACGACCAAGGGAGAGGAAACTTCCAATACCTTCGGTGAATCTAGAACACTGTTGATCATTACATCTACTATTACCTTTCGATTTTCTTTCTGAAGCGACCATCCATCTTGAACCAATTCTACTTTAGGGTCTTTTAAATAGTTTAAATCGACTATCCCTGCATCAATTAAAGCCAATAGTTGCTGCATACTTTCTATCGGTGGGCCATAAGAGTATCTTTTTATTCGCTCATGGAGCTTAATAACTGAAGCTATGGTTTCATGTGGTAAAGAAGAATGTGAGAAAGCTTGATACCAAAGAGATTGCAAATGCCGCCATACTTGACCCATACAATAATCAAAAGATATGGGCTCTAGGTCGAGGGCCATGGAGACATATTTTTCGATGAGAACGAGGGTAGGGGTATCTGCCTTTAGTAAAGAGCGATGTTTATAATTTTCATCATTGAGCCAGGTAACAGCAACTTCATATAGTTCGTTACGGCTCGAAAGGCAATCCATTCTTTTTTCTTCAAAATCAAGGTATACCCTAACCGCAATTGGCGCCATGGCCTCAATTAAAAATAGATTTCCTTCTACCTCGGTTTTATTCTGGGCCACCTTTCGAACGGATTCAAAAAATCGGTTCTTCTCTTCTTGTGTTGGCCTATAGATATTATCAATTTTTTCACCTAAAGGTTTTGGTACTAGAGGGAGTCCATCCAACGAAAAAGGAACTATTTTAGAAGGTATTCTGTCATTTCCCTCAAATCGGTATTTATAAATATCATCATCTGTCGGCAAAAATTTACCTCCCCTGTCACAGGTTAAGGCACGTAAGATGTCTATCATAGAAAGGCCAAAACCTCTAATGCCTACCTTGCTATCAGAACTAATCTTATTGCTCTTAATTAATCTTTCGGTTGGGTAAGCCTCCGGATACAAGGTACATTTGCAAGTTTCTTCTGCACGATGCTGCCACTTCAAGATTTCTTTCGAAGTATTTGTTGGTTGATGACCAATGGTCAGCAATACTTCGTTGAAATGAAAAGTGTTGCCATTACTATCGGTCAGCTTAAAATGACCATCGGCATAATCTAAATCTTCAATTTTTAAAGGCTTTAAATGGAGGTAGGGTGTCTTTAAAAGATTCTTTGAAAAACTTTTGAACCGTTCGTTAAGGTATGCCCCAAGTTTTTTTCTGGGAGGATAGTAGTCAGTATTCGATTTTTTTTCGGAATCGCTCCATTCACTATAAGACGGAAAGGATGATACAACAACCCCTTTAAAAGAAAACTTTTTACGACCCTTTAGGTCGCGCAAAGCCCTTTCGGAAATATTGAGCCAATTGCTATCAGGTTGGTCTACCCTCCAGGTGTTTCCAGAACCTGCGTAAACCGAAGGTTCAAATAAGGTTACATGAATAGTGCTCTCAGGTGAAAGATTCGAGAACTTATTGAAAAGCTGCTCGACAGCATAGAGACCTCTTGGACCTACTCCGACGATGGCGATACTTGTATTGGTTAGTTGAAAGGTCAATGGTATTTAGTATAAAACGGTAGTAAGTTATATAATAGCGAAGAAAGTTAGGATGCCTATCGATTAAAAAATCAGATTAAATACACTTAAATCCGATTTGGGGTCAGCAAGGGCGAATACATTTATCGGTAGTTTTTTGCACTTCATCCGTAGTTTTTCATTTGAACGAGTTTTTAATCTCGTTGAACGAACCGAAACCCCGTGAAATGGGGTCTGTGGAGTTTTAATTATATAAAACTTACAGTCATGAAAACTATCGCAACTTTAATTTTTGTTTTTCTTATCGGGTTCACTTCTCAAGCTCAAAATGCTGATGAAGCTAAAGTTGATACCGTTGAGATGACTGTAGTAACGAATATTGAAATCAAAAAAAAAGTTGAGATTGGAAAATATGAAGTTGCCCGTCTTTATAAAAGAGATAATGCACGTGTTAAAAAAGAATTATCCTTCTCAACTAAAAGAAATAAAGCTAAAATGGCTTAAGTGTTTTTAAATTCAGGAATGCCCCTAACCAAAAAAAGCCACCCATGGGTGGCTTTTTTTATTTCTCATGGGTGATAAACCTTCTCTTCTATTCCGGGAAACCTCTCGATTAACTGTCAAAAACTTAGATGTGACGTTGTATCGCTCAAAAACGGTAATCGAAGAAAATCAGCACTTTAACCCAGTTTTTTCACCATGGCGAAAAATAGGGTCGTTTAACGTGACCTTTTTTCTTAAGCAGTAAATGAGCGGTTACTTAGTAGTACCCAAATATTACTTATGAAAACTGTTACTACCTTATTTTTTGTATTGTTTTTAGGATTTCAAGCTTCTGCTAAAATACCAACACACGATGTTAAAGTTGACGTTATTAAAATGGATATTGTTTTGGTTGATAGCTCTGACAATCTTGAATCTTTTGAGAAGGCTCAAGTTAATAGCCCAAAAGGTATAGCTCGTCTTTATAAGTCAAAGAATTCAAGAATAAAAAAAGAATTAACTTTTACCACCAAATATAATAGGTCTAAACTGGCCTAAGTAATTCAATTAATTGAACGATATGATTTATGTTCTGCTTTTTTCCGCTTTAATAATCATTTCGGTTTACCATATTTTCAGAGATAACTTAAAACCTGTTAGACTTAAAGTCATAAAAAAGAAAACTGATTTTTGGAAATAAATAATACTCCTTAAGCGGTTACCGGGGCCATTTGGTTCTTTATGTGCTTGAACTTAACGATGTAGTGGGTGCCCTTCTTAGTAAAATCTCTTTTAATACTTCCCTGCAGCTGTCGAACAAGATTGTGAATCAATTTTAGACCTAAACTATTAGAGGTTTTGTGAGTTACCGTTTCAGGAAAGCCGATTCCGTTATCACCTATCTGAAGAAGAAATTCATTGTTCTCGTCTTTGCTTAATTGAATATGTATTTCTCCTTTATTTTCATCAACTATACCGTACTTGAGGGCATTGGTTACCGCCTCGTTGATGAGTAGGCCCAAAGGTATGGCCGTATCGATGTTAAGCTTTAAATCGGGTATATCAATATCTAAGGTAATATTACTGCTTGTTCCCTTGATTGATCTGATTAAGTATTCGGCAAGTTCTTGCACATACGAGCGGTACTCTATTTTAGAGAGATCTTCGCGTAAATACAGCATTTCGTGTACCATCGCCATTGAGATAACCCGGTTCTGACTGCTCTTTAAAAGATTTTTGACCTCCCTGTCGGCTATATTGCGCGATTGAAGGCTTAAAAGGCTTGAAACGGTCTGTAAGTTGTTTTTAACCCTGTGATGAACCTCTTTGATCAATGTTTCCTTTTCGTGAATTTTTTCTTCAAGCTCGCTTTTTGTTTTATAAAGATTATGATGGGCGTGTAAAAGGTTTTTCCCAAAAACACCTCCCAATAAATAAACTGAGAAAAGAACGCTTAGTAGTGCAAAAAGATTTCTAGAATTCTCAGGTACCACATTAGTGACAAAACTGAAATCTGCTACGCTTTGAGAGTAAATGAGTACAATTATCAAAAGATTGAGATTCAGGTATATAGTGCCGTAAGACTTAGTGGTCACATAGCCGGCCACAACAATCAATGCGAGTACAAAAATGAAGGGACTATTAATACCCCCACTATATAGAGTTATGATACTGGCACCGGCCAAGGTCATAATCGATACGATGTTATAGGTAAGGGTAAGGTTTTTATGGTATTTGTAAAGAAATGTATTCAGCAGATTCAGTATTCCGAAAATGAGAAATACATAAGGTATGACTACGGTTATCTTTAAAATGTAGATACAGGTAAGAAAGAACAGTAGTGAAAATATAGAGGTAAAGTAATTGACCTTAATGACCAACTTAGCTTTATCTTTGAAACGTTCTTCTATGTGTCTTTTGTTTTGCCTAGGCATATAGGGGATTTTCGTTTGACACTGTTACTCTTGGGTTTAAGTAAAAACTCACAAGCAAGAGTAAATTTACTTATGTTTTGGCTGATTATCAAATAACTTCATTGGTTTGATTTAAGTTGGAGGGTAATATCAGGTTCTCGAGACTTTCGGTTCTAAATCGGTCAGGTCACCAATTTTAATAGGTTTGCCTGATTCAATACTTTTTCTGGCCCCAATACCAATTAAAATGGACATGGCGCCATCTCTTACGCCCGCCGTTCTACCATACTCATCTTGTGTTTCAGGGCTTTTGAAAATTTTATCATGTAACCTTTTGTCTCCACCGCCATGACCACTTTTTTCAAGACCTACTTGAATGGTTTCATGCTTGTTCCATAATTTGTGAAGAATTACAGGTTCATATGTCAACTCATCCTTACCGGTTTGCGCCATCTCTTTGGCGTGTTTCTCCGCCTCATCTATAGATTCATTTTTGAAATAAGGGATGTCTTGCCACGCCTCAATTCTACCTTCTGTGCCATTAATGCCCATTCGCCAACCTTCATAGGGCGAGTAGGTGGTTAAAGAATAATTTAGCACGGTGTTATTGGCGTATTTCACCTGGGCACTCATCTTGTCATAAATATCTATGTCGTTTCTAAAGAGACAATTGTCCCTAATATATCCATCATGTTCTTCATGGTTCGCGTAAAGATTCATCATACGTTCATCTTTAGTAATATCCCAATGAAACTTACAGTCAGGCTTATGCTCGCACGTTCGGCATTTATCACCTCTAAAAGGCCCATTTTTACCATAAAATTCTAGGTCTCCGTAAGCAAAAACCTCACTTGGTTCCGAGTCTATCCACCAGTTTAACAAGTCGAAATGATGGGTTGATTTGTGTACCCATAATGAACCACCGCTTTCCATTTCACCATGCCATCTTCTAAAATAAGAAGCGCCATGGTACGTGTTCAAGTACCAATGAAAATCTACAGATACCAATTTACCGATTGCATTGTTCATCAAAAGTTCTTTAACCTTTGTGGCATAAGGGCTCCATCTATAATTGAAACCTACAATAAGCTTCTTGTCCGATTTTCTTTCGGCCTCTAAAATAGCCTGACACTTGCTCTCGTCAGTCGTCAGGGGCTTTTCGGTCAAAACATCGCAGCCCATTTCCAAACCTTTAATGATATACTCGTGATGGGTCGAATCTTTAGTGGTAACTATGACCAAATCAGGTTTGGTTTTGTTGACCATCTTTTCAAAATCAGTAAAAGTTGGGCACTTGGCGCCAATATATTCTTTGGCATATGCCAATCTTCCCGGGTTGATGTCGCAGAGACCTACAAACTCAAGTATGTCTGAATATTGGTCGACCAAACGTTTGCCCCAAAAGGAAGTTCCGCGTACCCCAGTACCGACCAAGGTAACTTTGAGCTTTTCAGATTTTCCAAAATTAAAGGCATGCAGGGGCATGGCCGAACTTGCGGCAAGCATACTGATGGACGAAATGAACCGACGTCTAGAATTGGTCATGAGAGATTAGTGTTTCAAGTATCAAGAATAAAGATATTGAATTTAAACCAATTCGATTTTTTGCACTAGAACGACCTCAATTCTTTATCGGAAAGGTAGGGGGCGGTTATTTCTCTGAAACGCACATTATAACTAGTTCCTTTTTTTGAAAGATCTCTTTTTACCGAACCTTTAAGTTGCCTGGCCAAATTGTGAATCAGTTTAAGCCCCAATGAGGTACTGGTTCGAAGTTCAATGTCTCTTGGGAAGCCCACACCATTGTCACTAATACTTAGGTGATACGTTTTGTTAGAATCATCTTTTTCTAACTTAATATCGATTTTGCCTTGTATATTCTCGACAAAACCATATTTAAGCGAATTGGTGACCGCTTCATTGATCAATAAGCCTAACGGAATAGCGGTATCGATACCAAGGCGCAAATCTGGAATGTCAATATTTATGACAACATTTTTATTTTCTTTATGAGTCGATTTGATGAGGTATTCGCTCAGTTCTTTTATATAAGAGTTGAACTCTATTTTCGATAGGTTATCACGTAAATAGAGCATTTCATGAATCATGGCCATAGCGTTCACCCGATTCTGGCTGCTCATTACCAAGTCTTTTATTGTTTCATTAGTGGAGTTTTTAGCTTGTAGGTTAAGAAGACTGGAAACGGTCTGAAGGTTGTTCTTGACACGGTGGTGAACCGTACGTAACAATCTTTCCTTCTCAAGAATTCTATTTTCTATTTTTCCTTTGGAGTCACTCATGGTCTGGTGGGCCTTCAAAATATCCCTGCCGAAGACACCGCCCAACATATACACCGAGAAAAGTAAACTAAGAAGACCAAAAAGGTCTCTAGAGGCTTCAGGTACAGCATTGATGGATTTGTAGATTCCGGCCTCGCTCAACCCATAGATAATCAATATGGCAACTACGGTACTTATCAAGTAGATTTTTCCGAACAGTCGAGCCGACACATAACCTCCTAAAACAATGATGATCAAAACAAAAATGAAAGGGCTATTGATTCCTCCTGATAGCAAGGTTATAGCAGATGCCCCTATAAACGAAAGTGTAGCGGAAACAACCGCCGAAAGGGCCAATTTTCCATATGTATTAAAATGAACGAGGTTTAATAAATTAAGAATGGAAAAACCAAAGAATACTGTCGGAACGACCCCATCTATTCTAAGTACGAACATACAGATCAGGCCAAAAACCAAGCTCAAGCCCGAAGAATTATAGATAAACTTTTTTAGCAACCTGGTTTGGTTGGATATTCGATGGTCTATTTTACTGCTTTTAATCATTCGATAACCAGGCGGTATTCACATTCATGCAAACCTAACCTATGCCCCAAGTATGTTTGGAGCTAGTGGAAACGAACAGCAGTTCTACCGACATATAGCCGATAAAATGAAGTATATTTCTAGGGTTAGGTAGAAATTTGGGTTTAAACTACGATTTTATTACGAAAAGTCTTTAATCTGCGGAAGAAAAGTTGAAATGAAATTTGCAATTTGCAACCAGTTGATAATAAAACATTTTTCTGTAAAAGCATGGAAATAACGTTCTCCTCAAATGTTATTTTGTTAATATTTATCCTACAAAAAATTCAACTATTCAATGTTTTTGAACATCCTTGAATATGACTTCATAACCGGTACCGTGACCAGTATTAAGACGTCTTGCTGAACCATGAAGTTGTCTGGCCAGGTTGTGAATGAGCTTTAAGCCTAATGATTTGGCTTTCTTAATGTTTACTTGCTTGGTGAAACCAGTACCATTATCACTAATTCTAAGTTTATATTCTTCCGGATTATCGGTTCTTTTCAGTTCGATGTCTACAAGGCCTTTATTCGTTTCGTTAAAAGCGTATTTTATTGAGTTTGTAAACGCTTCATTGATTAATAGGCCAAGTGGTATGGCCGTATCTATGCCGAGTTGTATATCAGGAATATCTATTTGTACCTCTATATTTTTTTTGTCGGCATTTGCAGACTTGATGAGGTAATCGGTGAGTCCTTGAACATACGACCTAAAGTCTATTTTAGAGATGTTTTGTTTTAGATAAAGCATCTCATGTATGATTGCCATTGACAGAACCCTATTCTGACTGCTTTTGGTCAGTTCTTTGACCTTACCATTTTTTGTATTTCTAGACTGTAGATTTAGAAGACTTGAAACTGTTTGAAGGTTATTCTTTACGCGATGATGCACTTCACTTAAAAGGTTTTCTTTTTCCTTTATTTTAATCTCAATTTCTTCTTTAGATAGAAATAGCGAACGATGGGTTTCTAAAAGATTTTTGCCAAATATATAGCCGAGTAGGTAAACAGCAAATAAGAGGCTAATGAGGCTAAAAATTTCTTTTGATGCTATTGGTATTTCAGTACGGAAATGTTCAGGATAAAAATGGCCTAGGAAAAAAATGATCAGAATACTTGATAAAATGACGTACATATAGACCTTGCCGAATAGTCTAGTAGAAACATAGCCCGCGAGTACTATAATGGCCAAAACGAAAATGAACGGACTCTCAATTCCTCCACTGAACAAACTAATGACGACCGTACTTACCCAAGATAAAATCGAGGTAAAAATGGCCATAACGGTTAAATTACGGTGGTATTTGAAGAGAAGAACATTTAAAAGATTTAGACCGGTGTACCAAAAAAAGATGAAAGGTATAGTGCCTTCTACATTGATAAAGAAGGTGCAGATTACACCCAAAACAAAGCTCAAAATAGAAGACGCATAATTGAATTTTAGCAATAAATCAGTTTTATTGCCCAATCGATTAAGGTTTATTTTGGCACGCCTAACCATCGAAATTTTAATTGAGATTGATTAACGAGTCATATTTTGATGTAGTTGAAGTCTTGTTAAAAGATACTTCAAATTTTAGAATTTGTACAATTCATGACGATTATTGACAAAAAAGAACGGCAACCTTTACATTAAAGGTTGCCGTTCTGCCACAAAGAAGGTTCTGGCTTCTATTCTTCGGTCAGTACCCATTCACCTTTTTCGATGAGCGGTTCTGCCTGTTTGTATTTTACGGTTTTACTTTCACCTGACATTACATTTTTTATGGTAACCCGATCGTTGCGGCCTATTTTAGGGCGTTCTCTAGTGATAGTTTCCGTTATCTGTGGTCTTTGACCTTGTGTTTGACCTGCGGCCCGGTTTCGCGCAGCCAGTTCATCACTATTAGGAATTTCTTCTTTACTGGTCTGAAGGTTTTCTTTTGGCTTACGTACATTACGTGCTTCCTGAATTTCATTAGGGTTGCCACTTGGCAATTCTCCTTTGAAAAGGAAAGAAACCACTTCTCTGTTCACCTTATCGATCATCCCTTTAAAAAGTTCAAAAGCCTCGAACTTATAGATCAAAAGAGGGTCTTTTTGCTCATGAACGGCCAATTGTACTGATTGCTTGAGCTCATCCATCTTACGCAAATGAGTTTTCCATGAATCATCGATAATGGCAAGGGTAATATTCTTTTCAAAATCGTTGATCAATTGCTTTCCATTTGATTCGTAGGCACCTTGAAGGTCCGTTACCACATTCAATGTTTTGATTCCGTCAGTAAACGGAACAACGATTCGCTCAAACTTATTCGAGTTGTCTTCGTATACTTTTTTGATTACCGGGAAAGCTGTGGAAGCATTTCGCTCCATCTTTTCTAGGTAATGCTGATAGGCAGAATCGTAGACTTTCAAAGCAATGTCTTGAACTCCTATTTTATTGAATTCCTCCTCTGTTATAGGAGAGGTAATCGAAAAGTATTTGATAAGCTCAAACTCAAAATTCTTATAATCACCTGCCGCCTTATTTGTTTCGGTAATGGTTTCGCATGTATCGAACACCATGTTCGCAATATCAACTTTTAATCGCTCACCTTGAAGGGCATGACGCCTTCTTTTATAAACAACTTCACGTTGGGCGTTCATCACATCATCATATTCTAGAAGACGCTTACGTACTCCAAAATTGTTTTCCTCGACTTTCTTTTGCGCTCTTTCAATTGATTTGGTCATCATTGAGTGCTGAATGACCTCACCTTCTTCTAGGCCCATCTTATCCATCATTTTGGCAACCCTATCAGAACCGAACAAGCGCATAAGGTTATCTTCTAAAGAAACGTAGAACTGAGACATTCCTGGATCACCCTGTCTACCGGAACGACCACGAAGCTGTCTGTCTACACGTCTAGAATCATGTCTCTCGGTACCGATGATTGCCAAACCACCTGCTTTTTTAACACTGTCGGTCAATTTAATATCGGTACCACGACCCGCCATGTTGGTGGCGATGGTAACAACACCTGATTTACCGGCTTCTGCCACTACATCGGCTTCTTTTTTATGCAGTTTCGCGTTCAGAACATTGTGGTTGACCTTTCTAATGGTCAACATTCTAGACAACAATTCTGATATTTCAACGGAAGTAGTACCTATCAGAATCGGTCTACCAGCTTCAGAAAGCTTGGTAACCTCTTCGATAATGGCATTATATTTTTCCCTTTTTGTTTTGTAAATAAGGTCGTTTCTATCTTCACGGGCAATGGGGCGGTTGGTCGGAATTTCCATTACGTCCAACTTGTATATTTCCCAGAACTCACCAGCTTCGGTAACTGCCGTACCGGTCATACCTGCCAGTTTCTTGTACATTCTAAAGTAGTTCTGCAAAGTAACGGTAGCAAATGTCTGGGTAAGAGCTTCGATCTTTACATTCTCTTTTGCCTCGATTGCCTGGTGTAGACCATCTGAGTAACGTCTACCGTCCATAATACGGCCGGTTTGCTCATCAACGATCATTACTTTATTATCCATAACCACATACTCTACATCCTTTTCAAAAAGGGTATAGGCCTTCAATAACTGGGTCATGGTATGAATGCGTTCACTCTTAACGCCAAATTCTTTAAAAAGCTCTTCTTTAAGCTCTGCTTCTTTTTCGACTTCTAGATCTTGGCTTTCTATTTTGGCAATTTCGGCTCCTATATCGGGCATTACGAAGAAATCACGGTCTTGGGCCCCAGAAATGTAATCGACCCCTTTATCGGTCAATTCAATTTGATTGTTCTTTTCATCGATTACGAATAAAAGATCTTCATCAACCTTCGGCATTTCACGGTTGTTGTCTTGCATATAAAAACTCTCTGTTTTCTGCAATAACTGTTTGATGCCTTCTTCACTTAAAAACTTAATAAGTGCTTTGTTTTTTGGAAGTCCGCGATAGACCCTTAACAATAAGAACCCGCCTTCTTTGGTATCTCCGGATGCAATCAACTTTTTGGCTTCTGCCAAAACGCCTGTTAAGTGTTGGCGTTGTTTGTTGACTATATCGCTTACTTTAGGTCTAAGTTCATTGAATTCGTGTCTATCGCCTTCAGGAACAGGCCCGGAAATAATCAACGGTGTTCTGGCGTCATCGATCAACACTGAGTCTACCTCATCAACAATGGCAAAATGGTGTGGCCTTTGTACCAAATCTTTAGGGGTATGGGCCATATTATCACGTAGGTAGTCAAAACCGAATTCGTTGTTGGTACCATAAGTAATATCTGCATTGTAGGCAGCCCTTCTGCCTGCTGAATTAGGTCTGTGGTGGTCGATACAATCTACCGAGAGACCATGAAATTCAAAAATGGGGGCCATCCAGGCACTATCCCTTTTTGCCAGATAATCGTTTACGGTTACCAAATGCGAACCATGACCGGCCAATGCGTTTAAGTAGAGGGGTAGGGTAGCTACCAACGTTTTACCTTCCCCTGTTTGCATTTCGGCAATCTTTCCTTGGTGAAGTGCAATACCGCCTATGAGCTGTACATCGTAGTGAACCATGTCCCAAGTTACTTCTTTACCTGCCGCATCCCAAGAATTGTTCCAAATGGCCTTGTCGTCATCTAGCGTAACATAACTTTTGGTACCCGATAAGTGTCTGTCAAATTCTGAAGCGGTAACCGTTAAGGTAGAATTGTTGGCAAAACGTTTTGCGGTTTCTTTGACTACGGCAAAGGCTACAGGTAAGATGTCGTTGAGCGTTTTTTCGGTAATAGTGTAGGCTTCTTCTTTTAGTTTATCGATTTCTGAATATAGCTCTTCGTTCTTATCGATATCTTCTGAAACCTTTACCTCTTCTTCAAGAGCATTTATTTTTGCGGTTATCTCGCTAATGTCTTCTGCGATCTTCAACTTAAAGGTATTGGTCTTGTCTCTAAGTTCATCAAGACTGATACCCTCCAGTTCTTTTTCAAAAGATTTTATTTTATCAAGTATAGGTTGTAGTTCTTTAACGTCTTTCTTCGACTTATCACCTACGAATATTTTCAGTACCGAATTTAAAATGCTCATTTTATTCTTTTTATGATGAAATACTAATGGAGCCACCCATTGGTAATATATCTTTTCATTTGTGCTCTAAGGTTCTCAAAAGCTATTCCACTAATGGGATAATGGAGAAATCAGTAGTTCGACTGCCAAAATTACAGAGAACTTGCAACCTTATATGCCATGTGGGGCGAATTTAACAAATTGTGACCTAAGAAATTCTTTTATTTTGAAGGATTATTGCGCCATTCGAAAAGGAAAGTCAACAACCAAAAAAAGCCCCTAAACGGAGCTTTTTATATTAGTTTCTTGGAAAGGGATTAATACTCATCCTCGTTCCAGAGATAGTCTTCTTCAGTAGGATAATCAGGCCAGATCTCTTCGATAGATTCGTAAATTTCACCGCCTTCCTCTTCCATGGACTGCAAGTTTTCGACGACCTCTAAAGGCGCACCGGTACGGATCGAGTAATCAATCAACTCATCTTTGGTGGCCGGCCATGGTGCATCGCTCAAATAAGATGCTAGTTCTAATGTCCAGTACATTGTAATAAATCGGTTTTAAAATTTTTGCAAAAATAAATTTTCTGAATTCATAGCCAAGTAAAATGACCATTTTGTCAGCAATATTTTTGATTTAATAGTTTGATAACGAAGAAATAATCAAATTATTAGAAAATAACAAATTATTCAAGGCTTAATCTCAAAGTTTCCCATGAATGAATAAATATTCTTTTTTAGGGAATCCATTTTACTTCTTCTGCTTTCAATTGTTGCGACAATTTTCGTGCCAGTACAAATAAATAGTCGCTCAACCGATTCAAAAATGACAGAACTAAATTATTTAATGGTTCTTTTTCGTGAAGTAGAGTGCACATTCTTTCTGCCCTTCTGCAAACCGTTCGGGCTATGTGACAGTATGACACAGAAGTATGACCCCCTGGAAGTATAAAATGGGTCATGGGCGACAGCGTTTCGTTCATTTGGTCGATTTCGCTTTCCAGTAAGTCAAGAATACTATCGTTCAACTCAGGAATAGACATTCGATTTACTTTTTTTGAAGACTCTTTTTCTGGGTCTACGGCAAGTAATGAGCCTACCACAAATAGCTCATTTTGAATTTTGACCAACACCTCTTTAAATTCTTTGCTTGCCTCTTGGTCTCTAATGAGGCCCAACCACGAATTTAGCTCATCAATGGTACCATAGCTCTCTATGCGCACATGATGTTTTTTTACCCTAGTGCCCCCAATCAAGGCAGTAGTGCCCCTGTCGCCGGTCTTTGTGTAAATTTTCATAAGCTTTTATTGATTGAACGCGAATCGAAAGAGTGAAGGGTTGTTATGGAGTGCTTTTACTGTTCGGTATCTTCTGTTTTTTCCTTTCGTTTGTAACCTTCCATGAATTTACGTGACTTTCTCTTTTTACCCTGTCTTTTATTGGTCATTGATATGAGCAAATAGACCACCGCAACGATACCAAGTATGTAATAAATAGTATTATTTCCCATTTTACTGAAATAGGTCTAAAATTAACGGATTAAATTCGAATCTTAAAATGCTCCTCAACTTGTTCCTTTCTGAAAAATACCGTTCCGCAATAGAACATATCAACTGTAACGGTGACCTCAGATAGTTCTTTTAAACGGTTCCATAGTTCAATGGCTTCCATATTTGAGTAAATATCGTTGATCAAAATTATCGAATGATGATTCAAAGAGCCCAGCTTTTCGGAAAAAAGCTCATCAAAGCTTCTCTGGGTCAACGTATCTACATAGATCAATTCAGGATTTAAATCCCCAATACTAATATTCGGAAAATGTTTTTTTACGGATGAAGAGGTCAAAGAATTAGCTCGGTAAATATTCAGACGATTGACTTTGAAATAATCTAAATTTTTAAGAAGAACGTTTAAAGTCTTGTTACTGCCATAACTCTTTTTGGAATACAGGCACTGTGTAACGTAGGCAAATACAAAAGGAGAATGCACCCCATGTTGATTGGTCGAGCGGGCTATGAATCTGATATATTTTAAAAACTTGAACAAAAATATTCCGGACTTATATTATTCTTCGAGTAGGGCAGAGAGTTCGAACCACCGTTCTGTCTTTTCCTCAATTGTATCGATTACCTCTTGCAGCTTGATGCTAAGTTGGTCAATCTCATCTCCTGACAGGCTAGGGTCGGTAAATTGATTTTGAACCTCAACTTTTTCTTTTTCAAGTTTTTCTATCTCTTTCTCGAGGTTCTTGAACTCCTTTTGTTCAAGATAAGAAAGGCCTGTTTTATTGGTCTTAGGCTGATTTTCAGAATTATTTTTAGCTTCCTTATTGGCTAAAGCTTTTTCTTGACGCTCTTCTATGATTTTACTGTCTTCATAAGCCCTGAAATCGGAGTAATTACCGGGAAAGTCTTCAACGATAGCGTCGCCTCTAAAGACAAATAAATGGTCGACTATCTTATCCATAAAATAACGATCGTGCGATACCACTATCAAACAACCCGGAAAATCTAATAAGAAGCTCTCCAAAACGTTCAAGGTGACAATATCGAGATCGTTGGTCGGCTCATCAAGAATTAGAAAATTGGGGTTCTGTATCAAAACCGTACAGAGGTACAAACGCTTACGCTCACCGCCACTCAGTTTTTCAACAAAATCATATTGTTTTTTCCGGTCAAAAAGAAAACGCTCGAGTAATTGCTGCGCTGAGATTTGGCGTCCTTTTTTTAAGGGTATGTAGTCACCAAAATCTCGAATTACGTCTATTACTTTCTGGCCTTCTTTTACATGAATGCCCTTTTGTGTGTAATAGCCGAATTTTATAGTATCGCCGATAACAACTTTACCGGCATCAGGTTCGTCGGTACCTGTAATAATATTGAGAAAGGTCGATTTTCCGGTTCCGTTTTTCCCGATAATACCAACTCGTTCGCCCTTCTTAAATGTGTAATTGAATTGATCTAAAATGGGTTTTTCGGGATAGGACTTCGAAATTTTATGAATCTCAAGGATTTTACTCCCCATACGCTCCATATTGATTTCGAGCTGTATTTCATGGTCTTTTCTTCTCTGTCCGGCCTTTTCTTTAATCACCTTAAAATCGTCAATTCTAGATTTTGATTTGGTGGTTCGGGCTTTCGGCTGCCTTCTCATCCACTCCAGTTCTTTTTTGAAAAGACGTTGTGACTTATGTTGCTCTACCGCTACCTGTTCAATTCGGGCTTCTTTTTTTTCTAAGTAATAAGAATAGTTGCCTTTATAAGAAAATAATTGCTGGTCATCTAATTCTAGTATCTCATTACAAACACGCTCTAAAAAATAACGATCGTGCGTAACCATGAACAGGCTCATGTTTTCTTTGGCAAAATATTCTTCTAACCATTCAATCATTTCAAGGTCAAGATGGTTGGTCGGCTCATCAAGAACCAATAGGTCAGGTTTGTTGATTAGGGCATTGGCCAACGCCAAGCGTTTCTTTTGGCCACCGGACAGTAAACCTACTTTAGCATCCAATCTTTCAAGTTTTAACTTAAAGAGTATTTGCTTATAAAGGGTTTCAAAGTCCCACGCGTTAAAGCGCTCCATTGCTTCAAAAGCTGCTTGGTATTTTTCTGCCTCTTCGGGGTTTTCCAATGCCTTTTCATAGGCATGTATTACCTGAAGAATTTCATTGTCAGATGCGAAAATTGTTTCCTCGACAGTCAATTTGGGGTCGAGATTAGGCTCCTGGTCAAGAAAACTGACCCTGATGCCTTTTCTGAAGTTTACTTGACCGCTATCGGGGGTGTCGCTACCCGACATAATGTTTAGAATCGAGGTCTTCCCCGTTCCATTTTTGGCAATCAATGCAATCTTTTGGCCCTTGTTAATGCCAAAAGACAAGTCGGTGAACAAAACCCGTTCGCCGTACGATTTTGATATGTTTTCTACCGTTAAGAGGTTCATGCTAAGCTAACAAAGGTTTTTTATAAGACCAGAACAAAAATAGGTATCGAGCTGCCAAGGCCAACCATACCAACATAAGTAAGGGCGAAAATATTTGTAGACCGACCAACCATATGAACATACTCGCAACAATCAATCCCAACGAGAAAAGAGCATATTTGGCTACCCAATTAGGCCCTCTCTTTCTGGCGACTACAAAAGCAACAAATAAGTGTGCCGGAAAAGCCCAGATAATGTTAAAGTTGCCCGCGGTTTGGGTGTGGTCGGTAAAGAACCAAAGAAAGATGACACCAAGGCCTATGATTCCGGGTATAAAAAATAAAATGAAATCTAGCCAGCGTCTGCGGGTATTGTATTTAAAGTCGATGAAAGTGAGCAGTAAAACAGCGATTAAAAAGATGGTCAGCCAAAAGCCTGGTGAGAGCAAAAAGATGGATGAGCTATCTGTTTTTTGAGGCTCAAAAAGGCTTTCCGGTCCGGAGGTAAAAACCTCATTGTCAAGGGTCGAAACCTCTAATTGCTTCATAGTATAATAGGGCAAGAACATGTGTTCGTAGGGTGTTGCCGTATCATCTATCACCGAACCCAAAGCTAAATCAATGCCAAAGCCTAACCAACTATTAACGGGTACATTGTGCCTGATCAGTTGGCGATGGGTGAACTGTTCGTTTAAATAATCGTCTTTGAATGCAAGTTTTTCACCGTACGATTGTTTTAGAACATCCCAAATCTTTGTCGAACAATTATTAAAGAAAAAATCATACTTATAGTCTCTATTCTGGGGCAGGTAGTTCGTTTCCAAGAGGTTGAAGAGCTCTTGTTTTTCTGGCAAGCCTATTTTCAAGATTTGCTCTTTTACCCAGCGGTTCTCTTCTTCGTAGCTCAGTAAAAAGTACGGAAAACTCTGCCGAGTCAAGGTATAATCAAGTTTGCCGCGGGCAAATTTTAGGGTAAAGTTAGGGGTGGTAAAATCAAACGTACCATAATTATAAACTACATCAATACCCTGAGAACTGTCTTTAATTCGAATGGCGCTGTGGCCAAATTTGGAATAAATCTCATCTCCGGCACCACAGGTAATGATGCTAATTTGGGCTTGAGGAGTCAGTTCTACTTTTTGGCAATACGCAGAAAAGCTAATAACCGATAAAAATAGGAAGAGTACTTTTTTCAATGGCTTTCTGATTACAGCTATTATTTTGGGCAAATATCCGAATAAATTATGGTCTGACCTGATTGAAGTGAAATTGTATTATTTTTACGCAAATCCTTCGACTTTATGAAAAAATACATTCCCAATCTTATCACTCTTTTAAACGTTTTTTGTGGATGTATCGCTGCTGTTTTTGCTGTTTTGAATGAACTCGAAATGGCCGCGATTTTCGTTTTTTTGGGGATATTTTTTGATTTTTTTGATGGTTTGGCCGCAAGATTACTCAAGGTTCAAAGCGAATTGGGAGTGCAGTTGGATTCTTTGGCCGACATGATTACGAGCGGCTTGGTTCCGGGCATTGTCATGTTTCAGCTTTTGGGAATGTCAATGACAGGTGGTTGGAATGCCGGCACTTTGTTGGAAGCAGACCCGTCTAACCATTCTTTTAAGGCAATTCTTCACCCCTTACCATTACTGGGGTTCATAATTACATTGGCTTCAGCCTATCGTCTCGCCAAGTTCAATATTGATGAAAATCAGGTTTCTTCGTTTATCGGGTTGCCTACACCTGCCAACACCCTTTTGATTCTTTCATTACCCTTGATACTTTACAACCATAACAATGAAGTTCTCAGCTCGATAATTCTAAATCAATGGTTTTTAATAGGACTCACTATTTTGAGTGCCTACCTTTTAAATTCGAAAATTGAGTTGTTTGCCTTGAAATTTAAAAATTGGAGTTTTAAAGATAATGGGCTGCGCTATATATTCATTGCCATTAGCTTGGTGTTGCTAGTTACCTTAGAATTTTTGGCAGTACCTTTTATAATTGCATTTTATATCATCACCTCGGTGGTAACGACTTTAAGAGATAAAACGAAGAAGGCTTAGAAGTCAAGCTTCTTTTTGCGAAGTTCAAAGTTTTGACCCAGGTACACTTTTCTGACCATTTCATCGGCAGCAAGATCTTCTGGCACACCGGATTTTAAAATTCCACCTTCGAACATCAGATATGAACGCTCGGTAATGGCCAGCGTTTCTTGAACGTTGTGGTCGGTTATGAGAATTCCGATGTTTTTGTTCTTGAGCTGAGCAACGATTCTTTGAATGTCTTCTACCGCTACAGGGTCTACACCGGCAAATGGCTCATCTAACAAAATAAATTTGGGATCCGTAGCCAAGGCACGAGCGATTTCGGTTCTTCTTCTTTCACCACCTGAAAGCAAATCGCCCCTGTTTTTACGAATATGGCCCAAACCGAACTCTTCGATGAGCGATTCCATTTTCATCAATTGCTCTTTCTTGCTCAATTTGGTCAGCTGTAGAACACTCAGAATATTTTTTTCGATGCTCAGTTTTCTAAAGACCGAAGCTTCTTGTGCCAGATAACCGATGCCATTTTGTGCCCTTTTGTACATAGGGTACTTGGTAATATCGGTGCCATCAAGGTAGATGTTTCCACCATTAGGTTTTACCAGGCCCACAATCATGTAGAACGAGGTAGTCTTACCTGCGCCGTTAGGCCCTAAGAGACCAATGATTTCCCCTTGATTTACTTCAAGCGATATGCCCTTGACCACTTTACGGCCCCGGTAGGATTTCATTATGTTTTCAGCACGCAGTTTCATCTTTGTAATTCTTTTTCAAAATAAAAGCCTCCTTTTTCTCTCTATCCCAAAGAAACAGGAAACTTTTAATTCTTGATAGGGTTTACATTTTCTTTAACCCTTTTTTCTTAAGTCTTTCTTCGTTCTTGGCCTCTTTTTTCAGAACGTATCCTGAAATGTAAATACTTATTTGATAGAGTATCAATACCGGTACGGCTACAATTATTTGGCTCGCTACATCCGGCGGCGTTATTACAGCTGACAAGATTAGAACTATTACCAAGGCAATTTTACGGTACTTCTTCATGATTTCAGGGGTAATTAGACCCACTTTGGTCAAAAAGAAAATAATAATCGGTAATTCGAATAAGATACCGCATGCAATTACTGCAGAGCGTACAGTGCCAATATAACTATCGATGTCGAATTCATTAAGTATATCGGGGCTTACTTGATAGGTTCCTAAGAAGTTGATTGATAGTGGTGCGACTACATAGTAACCAAAAAGAACGCCCATGAAAAAGAGAAGCGAGGCAACAAAAATAAATCCTCTTGAGTGTTTCCGTTCTTTTTCATACAATCCTGGACTGATGAATTTCCACAACTCATAAAGAATATAAGGGAAGCCAATTATGAATCCTGCCCAAATAGAGGTCCAAATATGCATCGAAAATTGAGCTGACATTTGCCTACTCTGTATTGAAAAGGGCAATTTATCGGCACAAAAGGCAGAGTCAAAACCCAAAGAGGTAGCGATGTCGCAAAACAACTTATAAGTGGGAAAATTCATTTTTGAAGGGCCGAAAATGACCGTGTCAAAAATGAAGCTTTTCATTAAGAAAGCGACACTGCCAATAATGACCACAGCTATGGTAGATCTTATGAGATGCCACCTTAATTCTTCTAGGTGGTCTAAAAACGACATTTCGTCGGGGGTCTTCGTATTTTGTTTAGCCATTATAGTATGCCTTCTTTTATCAAATTGTGCAAATGTACAACACCGACGTATTTATTACCATCTACAGCCAATAATTGTGAAATACCATTCTTTTGAATGATTTTAGTGGCTTCTACGGCCAGCACTTTAGATGATATGGTCTTTGGGTTGCTGGTCATGATATCTTTGGCAATAAGGCCGCTAATGTTATCATACTTATTCAACATTCGCCTGATATCGCCGTCGGTAATGATGCCGACCAAATTACCGTTTTCTGTAACGGCAGTGGCTCCCAACATCTTTTGCGAAATTTCTACAATAACCTCTTTGACACCTGCACTTATATCAACTTCCGGTCTTTGGTTGTTTAGAACGATCTCTTCGACTTTTAGGTACAATCTTTTTCCCAAGGCACCTCCGGGATGGTATTTGGCGAAGTCTTTACTGGTAAAACCTTTTATTTTCAATAGCGAAATGGCCAAAGCATCGCCAACGACCATCTGTGCAGTAGTACTGGTAGTCGGTGCGAGGTTGTTGGGGCATGCCTCTTTTTCCACATAGGTATTGAGCCTATGGTCCGCTTCTAAAGCGAGGTACGACTCTAAATTTCCCGTCATGGCGATCAATTTGTTATTGCCTCTTTTAATTAACGGTACCAATAATTTTATTTCGGCGGTATTGCCGCTGTTGGAAATACAGATAACCACATCGTTTTCCTGAATGGTGCCAAGGTCACCGTGAATGGCATCGGCAGCATGCATAAATATGGCTGGGGTTCCAGTGCTGTTTAGGGTCGCAACAATCTTAGAGGCAATGATGGCACTTTTGCCAACACCGGTTACGACTACTCTTCCATGACAATTTAAGATGCAATCGACCGTATCGGAGAACTCTGAGTCTAAAAGAGTGGCCAAGTTCAATATGGCGGCACCCTCCATTTCAATAGTTTTTTTTGCAATCGAAAGAGAAACTTTTGTATCGCTCAAATTATGGTCAATGTTAGAAGGTTGTTAACTTTGCGCGCCATTTGACGCATAAAAGTGCACTTTTCCTAAAACTATCCAAAAACACAGGAGTTTAGAAAAGATTGTTTTATATTTAAGATTACAAAATTACAAAACTAAGTAGAGGGTAATCCATTTTGCCCGGTAAATTATTTGGATCAAACCTTAATTCCCCCATTCAAGAAAAATGAATTCTCAAAAATTGTTTTTCAACCCACAATATTTTATAAAATTATATGGCTAGCGACAGACCCGTCATTAACGATAGTGAACTGCACTCGGCATTAAAGAAGTATTTTGGCTTCTCTGAGTTCAAGGGACTGCAAAAAGACGTGGTCAATAGTATTTTGCAAGGCGATAATACTTTTGCCATTATGCCCACAGGAGGCGGAAAGTCCCTTTGTTATCAACTTCCTGCATTGATGCAAGAAGGCACGGCTATAGTGGTCTCACCACTGATTGCCCTAATGAAGAATCAGGTAGACGCCATTCGAGGTATTTCAGACCAGAACGGTATTGCCCACGTATTAAATTCTTCATTGACAAAAACAGAGGTCAAACAGGTAAAGCAAGATATAGTTGAAGGTGTTACCAAATTACTTTATGTAGCGCCCGAATCACTTACAAAAGAAGACTACGTCGAATTTCTGCAAAGCGTAAAGCTGTCTTTTATTGCGGTAGATGAGGCCCATTGTATATCGGAATGGGGCCACGATTTTAGACCGGAATATAGAAATCTGAGAACCATAGTAAATAGGCTTGATGACAGTATTCCTGTTATTGCGCTTACTGCTACCGCTACGCCTAAAGTTCAAGAAGATATCATTAAAAACCTTGGTATAACAGGGGCCAGGTCATTTAAGGCTTCCTTTAACAGGGCCAACCTTTTTTATGAGGTTCGGCCTAAAACTGCCAATGTTGATTCAGACATTATCCGTTTTGTGAAAAAAAACGAGGGTAAGTCTGGCATTATCTACTGTCTTAGTAGAAAAAGGGTTGAGGAATTGGCTCAGGTACTTCAGGTGAACGGTGTCAGTGCGGTACCTTATCATGCCGGTTTCGATGCCAAAACCCGTTCGAAATATCAAGACATGTTCTTGATGGAGGATGTTGATGTAGTGGTGGCAACGATTGCCTTCGGAATGGGAATTGACAAACCCGATGTTCGGTTTGTAATACATCATGATATTCCTAAAAGTATAGAAAGCTATTACCAAGAAACAGGGCGCGCAGGCCGCGATGGTGGCGAAGGCCACTGCTTGGCATTTTATGCTTATAAAGACATAGAGAAACTAGAGAAATTTATGTCTAATAAGCCGGTAGCAGAGCAAGAAATTGGTAATGCACTTTTGCAAGAAGTAGTTGCCTATGCCGAGACTTCCATGTCAAGAAGAAAATTCATGCTCCATTATTTTGGGGAAGAATTTGATGAGGTGAATGGTGACGGGGCGGATATGGATGACAACTCCCGCAACCCCAAAGAAAAGGTAGAGGCAAAAGAGGATGTGACCAAAGTTCTCGAGGTTATTCAAGGAACTAACGAGAAGTTCAAGAGCAAAGAGGTGGTCAAGACACTGACCGGAAAGGTAAACGCCTTGATATCATCCCATAAAACCGATGAGAAGTCGGTATTCGGTATCGGTTCCGATAAGGGAAAAGAGCATTGGATGGCCTTGATCCGACAAATGATTGTTGCGGGACTGATCAAAAAAGAAATTGAACAATACGGTATTCTACATGTGACCGATAAGGGCAAAGGATTTTTAAATGCTCCTGAATCGTTCATGATGACCAAAGATCATACATATAGTTCGGAAGAGAGTGATTCGATTGTAGGCGTGGCGAAAGGGGCCGTGGCAGATGATAAGTTGATCAAACAATTGCGAGACCTTAGAAAGTTGCAAGCCAAGAAGCTAGGTGTGCCTCCTTTTGTGGTGTTTCAAGACCCATCTTTAGAAGATATGGCGATGAAGTATCCTGTAAGCCTAAAAGAGCTTAACAACATAAATGGGGTAGGAGAGGGTAAAGCCAAAAAGTACGGAAAGCCATTTGTCGATTTTATAGCTGCCTATGTTGAGGAAAATGATATCGTACGACCAGATGACCTCGTGGTTAAAAGTACGGGGGCAAATTCTGCGCTTAAATTGTACATCATTCAAAATGTAGACCGAAAATTGCCGCTGAACGATATCGCTGATGCAAAAGGGCTGGAAATTCCCGAACTCATTAAAGAAATGGAACAAATAGTCTACAGTGGTACCAAGCTGAATATCGATTATTGGATAGATGAGATTTTGGATGAAGACCAGCAAGAAGAGATTCATGATTATTTTCTAGAGGCTGAAACCGATAATCTTGAGGAAGCAATGAAAGAGTTTGATGGAGACTATGAAGATGAAGAGCTCAGGCTATACCGGCTTAAGTTTATTAGCGAAGTAGCCAATTAGGTGCTTTGCTGCAAGAAACAAGAAAGAGCCCCGATATTCGGGGCTTTTTATATTTGGAATTCCATCGATTCAATCTCCATTTCTATTCATATGAATTTTGAAAGAAAGGGTTGAATTTATCAGCTTTAAATTACTACTTCTTGAGATATCTGAAATAAGGTCAGAGCCTAGCTGAGATTCAATCCGTCTAGGACTTCAATAGCGCACACAAGTTTTAATCGACTGCTTTTTCCAACAGTTGAAGTGTCATTTGGTTGGCATTAAGTTGTGCTTTTATGCCAATAGGAAATATAAAGTTGTTCTCCACATGGCCAAAACTCATACCGTAAACCGCAGGAATACCCAAGGGTTTGATTCTATCGAGAATTACTTCTTTTAAAGAAAATGAGAGCGGATTGGTCGACTCGTTGCAACCCGCACAAACACCAAAAGCAATACCCGAGGCATTTTTAAACGTTTTACCTTCAATTAATTGGGTGAGCATCCTATCGATGCGATAAGGGGCTTCTTCAACATCTTCAATACAAACGATAGCATTTGTGAAATCTAGTTCATGTGGGGTGCCTATCAAAGCATTGATGAGGGTTAGACTGCCTCCAACTATTTTTCCATGGGCAGTTCCAGATGTAATTGTGTAGCGTTCGTATTCAGGGTCAATTTTCTTCTTGGCATCAAGATCAACATTTTCGATTAGTAGTTTGTTCTTTGCCTTCATAACAACATTTTTTAAATACTCTATGCTATAAGAGTCATCTAATGTGCTACCTACGGGTCCGTGAAAAGTAATCAACCCTGTTTCCTTATAAATACCATTCAATAAGGCTGTAACATCACTGAAACCGATGAGAACCTTCGGATTGTTCTTTATATTATTATAATCGATTTTTGACATAATTCGAGTGCACCCGTAGCCGCCTCTGGCACATAATATGGCATCGATTTTGTCATTGGCGAACATCTCGTTTAAATCTTTGGCCCGTTCTTCATCGGTGTTGCTGAAATAGCCATGATTGCCTACAATTCTAGAAGTATGATAAGGTTTGAGTCCTATTTTCTCCAAGGTTTTTATCGCATTTTCCAAGACTTCCGGCTTAACCGCATAGCCCGGTGCGATAAGACCAATGGTGTCACCTTTTTTTATTCTTTTAGGAAGAATTTTAAAATCGTTATCAGCAATTGCTTCTGAAAATAGTTTCTGTGGAAAGAGTAAAGTACTAGAGGCCGCAGCGGCGGCTCCCATAAATTTTCTTCTATCAATCATTATCAGCTTTTTATTGGGATAGGAAGTTACACAGAATAAAAAAATCGGCCTAAGCCGATTTTAAAATTTGTTAATGAGTTTTAGGGTATGGATGCCCCACCGCTAGAATTGGCCCTTCTAAGTTGTCGTTGAATTTTTTTAATGGCCGATTCAATTGATTTTTCGGGTTCTATAATGTTATACTCGCCCCAAAAATCAGGGTCGGCAAAACCAATGGCTTCATCGCTCAGAATAATGGAGGTTTTAATTCGGTCTTTCAATTTAGGATAATCGGCCGCCATATTCTTTTTCCAGTCGGTAACTGCCATTTCGCAGGTCATAGTGTATACTGAATTGAACAAGCGCCGATCCCAATCAACTTTAAATTCTAAAAGCACGTTGCTATACCCATAGTACCATCGTCCGTTCTTTTCGCGGTAATCGACCCGATAGGCAACTTCATTGGGCCAAACCCTTGCGTTCGCCGGTTTTCGCCTTACAAATAACCTTGAGGCAGTTTCTTTATCAGTAATGTTCAAACTATATATAGCACTTGTGAGTATCTTATTCTCGGCGTCTATGTACAATTTGCCTTTATATAGCGGGTCGGCTATATAGGGTTTTTGTGAAAAATCGATCACATAAATCAAACGGTCATTGACCCGGGTCGATCTGTCGAACCTAAAATCGTAATAGCCGATAGATTCGTTAGAAAAAATATACTCGGGATATTTCATAATGTCTACAAAAAGCGCATTAAAAGGCCCCCCTTGTAACTTCAGGGCAATGGTGTCTAGCTTATCATAGTCGGTACTTTTTCTGGCCTTATATAGTTTTACCCCATCTTGTTTTAAAGAGGTATAAGGCGTTTTATAAATATTTACGACCGCTTCGGAAAGCGAAACATTTTTTCTTCTTTTCTTAATGGTTTCCCGATAGAACGCGGTCATTAAAGTTGGGTCATCAAAATAGTTTTCCCCTTTTTTCTTTAAGGTCTCCCGCACCAAGGCTTCGGCGTCCTTCGGCACACTTACATTGATCTCTGAAAGTTCGGTAATCGAAATATCCATTGTAATTCGGTTGTTGCCATCTTTCAATTGCGCTAAAGGAATTGTCTTTGTCTTATACCCTAAAAATGCCACGATAATATTTGCATTGGCCATTTCTTCCGGCACTTTTAGAGAGAACTCGCCTTCGGTGTTGGTAATAGTGCTGATATTGGTGTTTTCGACCATTAGAGAAGCAAAAACCAAAGGTTTTCTGTTATCGGAGTCAACTACCTCTCCTTTGAAAAGAACATAATCGGCCTCTTCTTGAATATCGTCTTGAAAAAAGGCCGAGCTTTTTTCAGACCCTATGACCAGAGCAAAAAGTAAAATAAAAAATACCGTTACTCTGGATTTTTTTGAGTTGATTGAGAATTGCGGTAACATGTTGAATGAATTATGAGTGTTGAGTCTACTCTAAGTTACTAATTTTTAACCATGTAGGATGTTAAAAATTGCTTTTTCCGCAAGGTTGTTGAGTATGGGGCCACCCTCTAGTATTGAAGGTGTTAGTCGTGGGTTTTGGCAGAAGAAGAGACTAGCTTGTTTATTTCTTTGAGTTCGGTAGCGGTAAGGTCTCTCCATTTTCCGACTGGAACGTCTAATTTTACGTTCATAATGCGAATGCGCTTTAGCCGAGTAACCCTATAATCTAAATACTCGCACATGCGCCGTATTTGGCGGTTAAGGCCTTGGGTCAAAATAATTTTGAATTCGAAATTGCTGATCTGTTCCACTTTACATTTTCTTGTAACGGTATCAAGAATTGGGACGCCATTACTCATCTTATTTAGAAAGTCTTTTGTTATAGGTCGATTAACGGTAACTAAATATTCTTTCTCGTGATGATTTCTGGCACGCAAAATTTTATTCACGATATCTCCATCGTTGGTCAAAAAAATGAGTCCCTCACTTGGCTTGTCCAACCTACCGATGGGAAAAATTCTTTTAGGATAATTGATGAAATCGATGATGTTGTCTTTTTCGACACGCGTATCGGTAGTGCAAACGATGCCTATAGGCTTGTTAAAAGCAAGGTAGACCGGTTTCTCTTCGGGTTCGTTTATCAATTTTCCATCAACCCGCACATCGTCACCTTCACTTATTTTCGTTCCCATTTCAGGCACTTTTCCGTTAATGGTAACCCTGCCTTGCTCAATAAGTTTATCGGCCGCTCTTCTTGAGCAATAACCGACCTCGCTAAGGTATTTGTTGATGCGTGTCTGTTTTGGTTCTTGCACTACTGATTTTTTAAGGGTACAAAGTTATGGCTTTCCGAACAAAGAACTAATCGATCAGTAGCAAGACTAATGGGGTAATTAAGTACTCAAGATTTATGAGGTTGCGATGCGAAGTCTTTATGTAAGGCGCTTTATTTTTTTAATTCACAAAAGTGCCATAGAACGCCTGAGGGGTCGTGCAAGAAAATTTCCCGTCCGTAATCGAAATTCTTGATCTTGGTAAATTTGACCGTACTAAATCGACTTCTTAAGTTTTTGGACCTTAGATAGTCATAATAGGCATCTAAATCTTCCATTTCCAAAAGAACCATTGAATTGTCTATCCAATCTTTCACATAATAATCTTGCAGATAGAAAGAAAGATGGTCGTTGACAATAAATAAGCTCATTTTGTCACTTATAACTCTCTCCTCAAAGTCAAGAGATTGATAAAAGAGCCTAGATTCTTCAAAATTGTGGGCCCCGATAAACGTTCTTATACTTTTTACCTTATCGTACATTTTTACATATTTACGAAAATGTGACCTGCAAGTGGTTCATTGGTAAGGTCGTTCTCGGTTTCATTTAAAAGAATGCCGTGTTCTACATAGGCCTTTAGATTGGCCATCCAGAAAGTCCATCCGTTGCTACAGCCATTGTAAATGTTCATTTTACTTTTCTCATCTGTCGGAATATCATATTGATTTAAGGTGAGTAGAATAAAAGAATTCACTTCCTTAAGTTTGATGGATACTTTACAACTTCCCGCGAATGAAAATTCAAGATGGTCGACACCATTGGCAAATAAAATTTGACCTTTCTCTTGACCGTTCCAATTATGCCATTCCCAAACATAGTTGTCGCCCTCTTGAACAGGCTCGTCCATCTTTCTGATTTCGCCTTCTTTTGTTGCATATTGAGCGCTACTTAGAAACCAAGTGCAAATACCTTCTTTAGTTGCCCAGCACCAATAAAGCTTTTTCAAAGAGCTTTTCAGGTAGATTTTTTTGGTAAACGATTCAAAAGTCAAATTGCCCATAGTTGCCAAGGTTTTGAGTTTTACAGTAAAATCGAATTTATTTTTTCCGGCTTAGTTCAAGTTGGTATAGCTGTCTGCCCAACTCTGCCAAAAAAGGAATGCCTACCTCTTCGTATTCATAATCATTGTCATTAAAAATACCATTTTTATTGACCAAAATGGTAGCGGTAATCAAGAAATCAACTTGGTTATTCAAATCTTTTATATAGGCGCAATCGGTCAAAGTACCGTAAGCAAAACCTACTTTATTGTAGATTTCAATGTGATCCGGAATATTTTCTTTCGTATCTCCGTACATAAAGAATTTGCAATAACCATCGTAGTAGGTTTTTGGATCGTAACCCACCTTTCTTGGTACCGTGTGCATTGCTTTCAGTAAAGCAGAGCTTTGTTCTTCCGAAAGATGAAATTGTTCCGACGTTTCGAACACATCAGGAAAAATTACCCGTTTTAAGACCTCATGTTGGGTACTGATAGGATAATAATTCTTGAAACTGAAATCATAAGGTTCTTCAATGAGATTTTCCTCATCGTAGTATCCATTACCCTTTTTTATTTTATCTAAATTCAATTGCTCAGGTGCTGTATTGATAGTAGATGGCAGTTGGGTCGTGGTACTGTCGTTCTCATAGATGACCAGTGGTTTTGTAGCCAGATCTTCTGAATGGTACCCCAAGCGATGGGCGATTCGAACAGGAGCAATTTTTTTGGCCTTTAGGGTAGAATTGATGTAATCTTGGCCCATGAATTCAACCAAACGGTTGTTGGCGTCGTTATCGCTCACAGCAAAAATTTCGGAAATCGTTTTTAAAAAAGTAGTTTCTACCGAGTCTCCTTCTATATAAAAACGAGTGTTCATCTGAATCGAATTCAATTCGTTCAGTTTTTCCAAAGCCAGAACGGCAATCGGAAACTTTACCGTACTGGCGGGGTAAAAATATTGATTGTCGTTAACCTGAAAGTCATAATCTTTAAAGGTTACACCTTGTTCAGTTCTATTGATTTGGGTGTATCTTATTTGTACTTCAAATTGTTCCAGACTGTCAATGACCCTTTTGATTTCAGGTTGTTCTGAACTGAGAACATGCAACAAGGGATCTTCAATCGTTTTGGTCGGTTTGCATGTCAGAAACACAACACTGATGATAAAGATAAGGCTTCTAATGTTCATAGGCCTTATTCTTCATAGATTTCACCACGATGAGGCCGAAGGGCATCGCGTATGGCTTTCATTTCGTTCTCTGTCACCACCATGTAGGCAATACTATGCATTTCATTTAATTGCTGGTGACCTGTAATATCAAGTTCTGTTTTTTCAACTGCGATAAATTCTTTTAAGTGGATTACGTGATGTTCTGCCGTTTTTTCTGCTGCCGGCCCTCTAAAATCCCAAATCATTTTTATTTTCCTCTCCATCTCTCTATTTTATTTTGATACCGAAATTCTGTCTTCGGCAAAGGCCTTGAAGTCTTTCATGTATTTAAGTGTTTGCTTTTTAAAAGCGCCTGGCATTAAGAAGCCCATGGTCTTCATCATGAGTCCCGAAAATTGAAATTCGGTTTCGCAGATCCACTGTGTGCTATGCCCATCAATATCCTGAAAATAATTTTTTTGAATGTTATGCACATTTTTGGCATCGTAAGTGGCGTGAAATTCAAAAGGGAAATTATTTTTTAAAATAGTTTCGATCAAGACCATTTCCCTGTTTTTCATTTTATAGGTCAGTTCCATTTTCGCCCCTTCGCTTCCCGGTTTTCCTGATAGAAATTCGAACGAAAGAAGGCCTTCCTGCCAATGCTTCATGTTATCTGCATTATCCATTTTTGTAATGAAAACTTGGCGAGGTACATTTACCCTAATTTCTGTCGTATATTTCATTGTGAATATTTGTATCGTAAGTATTCAGGTCTGGCTTTGGAATTGAATATCTCATTGTTGAACAATGCAAGCCTAAAGTAATGAATAAAATAGGCGGTCGCCAAAAATCTGTTAAGTAATAGGTTAGGCTTTGCACGCCATTTCGGTTTTTTTATTTTTGCAGGATGAAATTTTTACAACTCTTCAAAAAAGTAAGGGTGAAAAGAGGCTTTCCATTACTTTTAATGATGGTGGCCGTGGGTTGTGGTTCCTTTTTCAAGAAAGAGGAGCCCGAGTATATTGCTCGGGTAGGCGAAAACTATTTGTACAAAGAAGAGGTATCTAAACTTTTGGCACAAGGTATTTCGAAAGAAGACAGTGCTTCGTTCGTTACGAATTATATCAATAATTGGGCTTCAAAACAATTGCTGTTAGATAAGGCCAAAATCAACCTTCCGGAAGACAAACTATCGGAGTATGATGCTTTGGTAGCAAACTATCGTACCGACCTTTATACAAGGGCGTATAAAGAAGCATTGGTTCGTCAAGGAAGCGATTCTATCATTAGTAATTCGCAATTGGAACAGTTCTATGAAGCTGAGAAAGAGAATTTTAAGCTAAAAGAAAAGGTAGTTCAATTGCGATTTGTAGAGCTTCCCAAACAATTTTTGAACAAAGATGAAGTTATTGATAGACTAAAGAGCTTTAAACCAGAAGATAAGGTTTATTTAGACAGTATAGGGGTACAGTTTAGAAAACTGAACTTTAATGACTCACTTTGGGTCAGTGCTGCCAGGGTTATAGGTGAAATACCTCCATTAACATTTGAAGATGCCGATAAACATCTAAAAAAATCACAATTTTTCGAGTTAGAGGATGAGAAGGGGGTATATTTGGCTAAAATCGTCGATGTAAAAGAGGTGAACGAAATTGCACCTTTGTCTTATATAGAACCTCAAATAGAACAAGTTCTTCTAAGCCGTAGAAAGCTCGACTTTCTTCGTAAACTGGAGACTGAAATATTGGATGAGGCCATTAAAAAAAATGAATTTGAAATCTATACAGATGATGAATAAAGTATTAGGATTATTTTCTTTGATGTCAGTAATCGCCATTACGGGCTTTGCACAAGAGACGGTTACAGAGCAAGATGCGCAAGATGAAGCATTAGTAACTACAGAAACTGAAGCACCCGTCGTAACTAAAGATACCGTAAGAAACTTCAAGAAGGTAAAACTTGATGGTATTGCCGCCGTAGTCGGTGATTATGTAATTCTTGATTCCGATATCGAAAAGACATTGATCGATTTAAAAAGCCAAGGCGCCTCAACGGCAGATATTACCCGCTGCGGACTTTTAGGAAAACTGATGGAAGACCGTCTGTATGCTCACCAAGCGGTTCAAGACAGTCTTTTGGTATCCGATGATGAGGTGGCAGCGACTACCGAGCGTCAGATACAGGGGTTCGTACAGCAGATCGGTTCGATGGAAAAATTGCTGAAATTCTATAAGAAGGAAGATGAGGCTAGCCTTCGTGAAGACATTAACAAGATCAACAAGTTGAGAATGCTTTCTGAAAAAATGCAGGGAAGCATTGTTGAAGGTGTAGAGATTACGCCGGAAGAAGTTCGTCAGTTCTATAATAAGATTCCGAAAGAAGAGCGACCTGTTTTTGGTGCAGAAATGGAAATCGCACAAATTGTAAAATCTCCTGAACCATCAGAAAAAGAAAAGCAAAATGTTGTAGATAAACTCAATGCCATCAAGGCAGATGTAGAAGACAATGATGCTAGTTTTAGCGTGAAGGCCATTCTTTACTCACAAGACCCAGGCTCTAAGTCTAAAGGTGGTTTTTATAGTATTACAAAAGAAACCGGTTTTGATAAGACCTTTAAAGATGTTGCTTTTAGCCTTAAGGAAGGTGAGATTTCAGAACCTTTTGAGACCCAATTTGGATATCATATTATTTATATTGAGAAAATAAGAGGCCAGGAATTGGATTTGAGGCATATTTTAATGCAGCCTGAAATCTCCCAAAAGGCCCTGGATGATGCGAAATCGGAACTTGACACCATTAGAAAGCATATTTCAGAAGGTAAGTACACCTTCGCCCAGGCGGCTTTGAATTTTTCAGATGAGAAGGAAACTAAATTTGATGGTGGGCTGTTAAGAAACCCTACCACTTTCGATAGCCGTTTTGAGCTTACCAAAATGGATCCGACCCTTTACAATCAAGTAAGAAATCTTAAAGATGATGAGGTTTCTAATCCTATCTTGGAGCAAGACCCAAGGGGAGGAGGTCCGAAATACAAAATTCTTAAGGTGACCAATAGGTTCGATGAGCACGAAGCAGATTTTGCGAAAGACTACCTGAAGATCCAGCAATTGGCGAAGACAGAAAAGCAATACAACGAGATTAAAAAGTGGATGGACGAGCACATCGAAGAAACCTATATCAGTGTTAATGAATCTAACCACGATTGCGATTTTGCCAATAACTGGGTAAAACAGTAATTGCATGTCAGATGTAACGGCAATTGAAAACCTGGTTGAAAAGCATAAGGCCCTCAAAAATGAAATCGCCAAGGTAATAGTTGGCCAAAATGAGGTAATTGATCAGATTCTTTTAAGCATCTATACAGGGGGGCATTCTTTATTGATTGGTGTGCCCGGGTTGGCAAAGACCTTAATGGTCAATACCATCGCCCAGACCTTGGGGCTAGATTTTAAGAGAATTCAATTTACACCTGATTTAATGCCCAGTGATATTCTCGGTAGCGAAATATTAGATCAAGACCGAAAATTTAAATTTATCAAGGGGCCTGTTTTTGCCAACATAATTTTGGCAGATGAAATCAATAGAACTCCGCCAAAGACCCAAGCTGCTTTATTGGAAGCGATGCAAGAAAGGGCTGTGACAATTTCCGGTGTGCAACATCAACTTTCACTCCCATATTTTGTTTTGGCTACCCAAAATCCTATAGAGCAAGAAGGTACTTACCCTTTACCAGAAGCCCAATTAGATAGGTTTATGTTCGCTATCGAACTTAAATATCCGTCTATAGCCGAAGAAATAGAGGTGGTTAAAACGACTACTACCGATGATACGGTAACCGTTAATCCTTTGTTCAATGCAGATGAGATAGTAGCCGTTCAACATTTGATAAGACGCATTCCCGTACCCGAAAACGTGATTGAATATGCCGTGAAACTCGTGAACTCCACCAGGCCGAATTTAAGTGGCACTTCAGAATTTGTTCAGCAGTACATAGATTGGGGAGCGGGGCCGAGGGCCTCACAAAACCTTATTTTGGCGGCAAAGGCCCATGCAGCGGTGAACGGTAAATTCTCACCCGATGCCGAAGATGTTCAGGCAGTTGCTATAGGCATATTGCGTCATAGAATTATTAAGAATTACAAGGCAGAGGCGGAAGGTATTTCAGAAGAGCAAATAATTGCCGAATTGCTCTAAATCACTATCTGAACTAGAGTTGTTTTATCACCAGATACTTCAATTTTCTTGGTAAACTAAAATCCTTTCAAACAATCGATTTTAGCGTTCAATTTTATTCCCAAAAAAATAGGTTTTGGCAGGGTTCGCAATCCGTTTAGCTGCCATTTTTATCACAGAATTCTCATTATTATTTAAATTGATTAAAAACACCGCAATCCTACCCTAAAAATTTTATTTGCCCCTTCTATTTTATTAATTTTACGGGATTACAATAACCTAAAACAAGATAAAATAATGGCATTCGATATCGATATGATAAAAGGGGTGTACGCCAACATGGCCGAGCGTGTTGATAAGGCCCGTGAAATAGTTGGCAAACCTCTTACCCTTTCGGAGAAAATTTTATATTCCCACCTGTGGGACGGTAACCCTACCACTGCATTTAAAAGGGGGAAAGACTATGTTGATTTTGCTCCGGATCGTATTGCCTGTCAAGATGCCACGGCTCAGATGGCCCTTTTGCAATTTATGCAGGCCGGAAAGAAAAAAGTGGCCGTTCCAACTACAGTTCACTGTGATCACTTGATACAAGCAAAAAGTGGTGCTGCGAAAGATTTGCAGTCAGCCAATAGCACTAGTGCCGAGGTTTTCGATTTTTTAGAGTCGGTTTCGAATAAATACGGAATCGGTTTCTGGAAACCAGGTGCAGGTATAATTCACCAGGTAGTTCTTGAAAATTATGCATTTCCTGGAGGAATGATGATAGGTACCGATTCTCACACGGTGAACGCTGGTGGTTTGGGTATGGTGGCCATTGGTGTTGGTGGTGCCGATGCAGTTGATGTAATGGCCGGAATGGCTTGGGAACTTAAATTTCCTAAATTGATAGGAGTCAAATTAACCGGTAATATTTCTGGTTGGACTTCCGCAAAAGATGTAATTCTTAAAGTAGCCGGTATTCTAACCGTTAAAGGTGGTACAGGTGCAATCATTGAATATTTTGGTGAAGGTGCCAAGAATCTTTCATGTACCGGTAAAGGTACTATCTGTAATATGGGTGCTGAGGTAGGTGCAACTACTTCCACTTTTGGTTACGACGATTCTATGGAGCGTTACCTAAGAGCTACCGACAGAAGCGATGTTGCCGATGAGGCTAATAAAGTAAGAGAATATTTGACTGCAGACGAAGAGGTGTATGCCAACCCTGAGCAGTACTTTGATGAATTGATTGAGATAAACCTAGATGAGCTTAGGCCGCATTTGAACGGACCATTTACCCCAGATTTGGCTACGCCAGTAGGTGAGTTGGGTGTGAAGGCCAAAGAAAACGGATGGCCAATCAATGTTGATTGGGGGTTGATCGGTTCTTGTACCAACTCTTCCTACGAAGATTTGACTCGTGCAGCCTCTATCGCAAAGCAAGCTATTACCAAGAAAATTAAGCCGAAGTCAGATTTCGGTATTAACCCAGGTTCAGAGCAGATTCGCTATACAGCCGAACGTGATGGTCTGTTGCAAATCTTCGAAGATTTAGGAGCAACCGTGTTTACCAATGCATGCGGGCCATGTATCGGTCAGTGGGATAGAAGTGATTTGAAAGGAGAGGAAAAGAACACCATTGTACATTCTTTTAACAGAAACTTCTCTAAAAGAGCCGATGGAAACCCAAATACCCACGCATTTGTTGGTTCACCGGAAATGGTAGCCGCAATTGCCATTTCAGGTAAGTTGGATTTTGATCCGATGAAAGATTCTTTGATCAATGAAGATGGTGAGGAAGTGAAGCTTGATGAGCCTATGGGCATTGAATTGCCAATTAAAGGCTTCGAGGTCGAAGATGCAGGTTATTTGGCACCAAAGGAAGATGGTTCAAGTGTAGAAGTAAAAGTTGCTACTGATTCTGAGCGTTTACAAATATTGAGTCCTTTTGAGCCTATTCAACCTGAACAGATGAAAGGTGCAAAATTGTTGATCAAGGCTTTTGGTAAATGTACTACGGATCATATTTCTATGGCGGGCCCTTGGTTACGTTTTAGAGGTCACTTAGATAACATCGCCAACAATACGTTGATTGGTGCTGTTAATGCCTTTAACAAGAAAACCAACTTTGTGAAGAGTCAACTGAGCGGTGAATATGGCGGTGTACCCGATGTACAGCGCGAGTACAAAGCGAAGGGTATCAGAACTATTGTGGTGGGTGACCATAACTATGGTGAAGGTTCTTCTCGTGAGCATGCAGCGATGCAACCTAGACATTTAGGGGTAGCTGCGGTATTAGTAAAATCTTTTGCCCGTATTCACGAGACCAATCTAAAGAAACAAGGTATGTTGGCCTTAACGTTTGCCAATGAAAGCGATTACGACCTTATTCAAGAAGATGATACTTTCAACTTTGTTGATCTAGCTGAATTTGCTCCTGATAAACCTTTGACCATTGAAATAGTTCATGCAGATGGTTCAAAAGATACTATCAAAGCAAACCATACTTATAACGCCGCCCAAATTGGTTGGTTTAAAGAAGGTTCTGCGTTGAATGTAATTAAAAGAGAAAATGCCGCCTAAAGTTTGGTAAGCATTAAATTTAGATAAAAAACTCCCGCTGCTAAGTGGGAGTTTTTTAGTTTTGGGCAACATTAACCGAGTATGAAACGTAAAACCGTTTTGACCCTAGCGGTCATAGCTATAGCTCTTTCCTTTTTTGTAACCCCTGTTGGGTATTGGTCAAAAGTTTGGTTGATGCAAATTTTTGCCTCGGCCCCGGAAATAATTAAAGAACCGAATCAAGATAAAATAGCCGGCTATGACTGGAGTCTGAAGGATGCGGATTGGAATTACTTCAACTTTGAGAAATCAAAAGGTAAACCAGTTTTCATTCACTTTTGGGCCTCATGGCATTTACCAAGTGTATCTGAATTGGCAGATATTCAAAAATTGTATGAGGGGTTTAACGAGGATGTTGACTTTTACGTGGTGACCAACGAAGAGCGCGAACCCGTTGAAGAATTTATGTCAGAGAACAAGTTTACTTTTCCCATAACCTATCGAATCGTTGGCGAACCTGCGCCTCTTAAAATTCCTGAGCCATCAGGAACTTATATAATTGACGGGCAAGGGCGAATCGCAGTAAAATCTGTAAAGAACAAAGATTGGTATAATGATGAGATAGTGTCTTTGTTAACTAAACTCACCCAGTAATCAATTCTTAAAGTATTTAAACGGAACAAGCAGCATACCGAAACATTCCCCGTGACTTTTACCCAAATGTTTGTGATGCATTTTGTGCGCCCTTCTTACACCTTTAGCGTACCAATGGTTGGTGTTACGAAACATTTTGAACCTCTGATGAATAAAGATGTCGTGAACCAGAAAATAGGCTATACCATAGGCTAAAATACCAAAACCTAGGGGCCACCCGTACCAAAACCAAGTTTGAGCACCCAAATAGAACAATACCATACTTACCACGGCATAAAAAACAAAAAAAGCATCGTTTCTTTCAAACCATGAATCGTGGTCTTTTTTATGATGATCTCTATGCAGGCTCCAAAGAAAGCCATGCATGATGTACTTATGTGTGAACCATGCCATAAACTCCATAAAACAAAAGGTTCCCACAAAAATTAAAATCCAAATTAAAATTGTCATACTATACGAGGTTGAGTTTATAATTTACATAGGATCTCGCCAGTAAACCAAATTTTTCATAATTAGGTACCCTGATACGTACGTTCTTAATTTCCAGTGGAGGAGTGTTCTGTAATTTTTTGAGCAAGCGATAATAATATCTATAGGCTGTATAAACCCCAAATTGAGCCTCTGGTGGTAGTTTTACGATACCTGAATATCCGAGTGCAAAATCAGCCTTTATGTCGTCAACAATACTTGTTTTGGTGATTTCGTCAAGCTCTTTAAAATTAGTGTTCGGAAAGTAACTTCGGTTGAGTTCTTCGTAATCAGCCTTTAAATCTCGAAGAAAATTGACTTTTTGAAATGCGGAACCCAAAGCCATGGCAGATTCTTTTAAGTCGTTATACTTTTCTTCATTGCCCTTCACGAATACCTTCAAGCACATTAGACCTACCACATCGGCAGAACCATAAATATATTCTTTATACTCGTCATCTGAGAGATAAGTACTTTTATATAAATCGGTTCGCATACTTTTCATAAAAGAAGCCACCAAATGATAAGGTATGTTATAATTATGATAGGTATGTTGAAAAGAATTAAGAATCGGATTTAGACTGATTTTGTTCTTTAAAGCCTTATCCAACTCGATTTGAAACTCATTGAACAGTGTTTCTTTATCATAGTCATGAAAAGAATCAACAATTTCGTCTGCAAATCGAACAAAACCATAAATATTGTATATATCGGTTCTTATCGATGGCGATAGCATTTTGGTAGCCAGACCAAAAGAGGTGCTGTATGATTTGGTGACCACTTTACTACAGCGGTACGATACATTGTCAAATAGTGCCTTCATAGATTTTACTTAAGATTTTTCATGATGAGTTCGGAAACTAATTTTCCTGAAATTAATGCTGGCGGCACCCCGGGTCCGGGTACTGTCAACTGTCCGGTAAAGAATAAATTCTTCACCTTTTTACTCTTTAGTTTGGGTCTTAAAAAGGCTGTTTGTGTTAATGTATTGGCCATACCGTAGGCGTTACCCTGGTATGAGTTGTACTCTTCTATAAAATCGTTTACGCAAAAAGACTCGTTTAAAATGATGTGGTTGCGTACATTTTGTTTCGTGAGCTTTTCAAAACGATCCATGATTATATCAAAATATTGTGCACGTAGTTGAGGGGTATCTTCGAGCCCCGGGGCAATCGGAACCAGAAAAAAACCGGTCTCTTTGTCTTTAGGTGCCATTGAACTATCAGTTACCGAAGGAAAGTTGGCATAGAACAAAGGATCTTGAGGCCATTCGGGGCAATCATAGATACTTTCGGCATGGGCTTGAAAATCGGTATCAAAAAAGAGGTTGTGGTGTTGTATGTTGGCTAATTTTTGGTCGAAACCAATGTAAAACAGGAGGGAAGAGGGAGCAAATACCTTATTCTTCCAATAACCTTCACTGTATTGGCGATATTCGGGCACTAACAGACTCTCTGAATGGTGATAGTCTGCCCCGCTCAGAACGATATCGGCCTTTTTTTCTTCGCCATTGGTAATAACTCCTGTTGCGATGCCATCGGTCACCACAATATTCTTAACCGCACTGTCAGTAATTATTTCTACCCCCAGTTCAGTTGCCAATTGACCCATCGCCTTGATTACTTCGTACATGCCACCTTTGGGATGCCATGTGCCGAGACCAAAATCGGCATAGTTCATAAAGCTGTAAAATGAAGGAGTATTATCGGGTTTTGCACCTAGAAAAAGAACGGGAAATTCTAAGGTCGCTACCAATTTCGGATTCTTGAACTTTTTTCGCACTTCGCCGCTAATAGTCTTAAAGAACTGGTCTAGTCTAAGTACGGTTTCAGGTGTAACGAGCTCTAAAGGTGAAAGACCAGGTCTTAAAACTACCTTATTAATCGCTATATCATAGTTTTTCTGTGCCCTTGATATAAAATTTCGGAGATGTGGAGAGCTTCCTTCTTCAATGCGCTCAAATTCTAAACATATTTTCTCCAAGGTATCACCAATAGTAACTACCTCATCCTTAAAGAATATAGAATAAGCGGGATTTAGGCGATCTAGGTGATAATAGTCGGAGGTGCTTTTTCCGAAGTCTCTGAAAAATTTCTCAAAAATATCTGGCATCCAGTACCAGCTAGGGCCCATGTCAAAAGTGAACCCCTCTTTTTTCAACTGCCTAGCCCTACCGCCGATAGATGCGTTCTTCTCGTAAATAGTAACGTCATAACCGCTTTTTGCCAGATAACAAGATGCCGACAAAGAGGAAAATCCTGAACCGATTATGATTACTTTTTTACCCATTTAATGTTTTATAAATTTTGTGTTACCTCTTCAATTGACGTAAAGGTTCTAATATTATCCGGCAGCTTCTCCGAATTCAAGTATTGCACTTGTTGACCTAAAAGCCACAATTCTGGGTGATTGAACTTTTTGGCAATCTCTTGAAAGTCATTGATATATTTTTCGATGTAATCTTTTGTAGGATCAACCGTGAAATAAGAAACAAAGCAAACATTATCGAAATACTTTAAAACTTCGGTCAGATTATCTAGCGGCACCGTTTGCCCTAGGTAAATAGATCGATAACCTCGCCTTACAATTTCATAATTGATAAATAAAAGGCCTATTTCGTGAATTTCGTTGTCGGGTAAAAAGGGAACAAAAATTTTATCATTTCTGTTGGGCTGCTTGCTTTGATGCTCCTCGGTATTGACAACAATTTTCTGTTTGATCAGGTTGGTCAGAAAGTGTTCGTGTGCCGGACTTATAGTATCTGTTTGCCAAAGCATGCCCAACTCATTAAGTAGTGGTATGAATACCTCTCTAAAAATTTCATGAAATTTTTTATGGCCTTGCAAACCATCATAGGTTTTCATGAACAGCGTTTGATCGAAATTGATCATCGAAAGTTTAAAAGCATTGATGCTATGGTTCTTTACACTGTTGTGGGCAACAATATCGCGAACCATTTCAGGAATATTCTGATCCGGTATTTTCGCAATTTTTGAAATTTTATGACCGTGGTTGTATAGAAGGGTGATGTTCAATAATTTCTGAAGGCTGCTCAGTGAATAGGTTCTAATATTGGTACTGGTTCTTTCAGGTGATAGCAAATCGTACCTTTTTTCCCAAATTCTGATGGTGTGCGCTTTGATTCCGGAAAGATTTTCCAAGTCTTTGATGCTGAACCTTTTTTTAATATTGTTCATCTTTTTTTAAAGATTGTTAAACAAATTTATAAAATTAATTGATTACTTAGCCGTTTTGACCTTTTTGTTTTTCAAAAGGTACTTAAAAAAGATGGGCGACGCCCTACGAGATATTAAATAAGGCCAATAAAAAAGCCATCTTCAATCAAGAAGATGGCTTTTGTGCGCACGAGAAGACTCGAACTTCCACGACCTAATGGTCACCAGCCCCTCAAGCTGGCGCGTCTACCAATTCCGCCACGTGCGCGGAAAAGAAACCCTAATAATTCTTAGGGCCTGCAAATATCATGAAAATAGATTTTTTATAAAAGAATTAAAGTCGAAATATCGTAAAACAAAAAGCATGGCCTATACCATGCTTTTTTATGACACATTTATTAAATCTCTATCAGGTCAAAAGTTAAACCCTTCTAATTACCGATAGCGGTAGGCTATCTGGGCCAATTGACCGACAATCTTAACCGAATCTTTCATTGAAAGTTTTGATCCATCAGCATGAATCCAGCGCTTTAGGGGCTGCTCACAAATCAATCTTTTGGCCTCTTCTTTGCCGTAGTACCTTCTCATACGCATGAATATCTCTACATCAAAAAGCCATTTGGTAACAAATTTCTTTTGAAACATATTAGTAACGATATCCCTGTCCATAATCTTGGCACCACATTGGGTGTCTTGAAAGGGCATGCCTAATATTTTTTGAATGATCATGTTAATAGTGATGCTGATAATTTTTCGGGCCGATTCTTTGGTGATGTTCGCTCCCATACGACTTATTCGTGATCCGCTTACAATCTTGAACTCTGAGTTTTCAAGGGTTTTTACCAAATCATCAAAATCACGAAAATCGGTAGATAAATCAGCGTCTAAATAACCGATATAATCAAGTTGCTCATCTTTGGACAAATGAAGTACGCCCTGCCTTACGGCTTCGGCCTTTCCTCCGTTTTTCTCACAATTGTAAACACTTATATTATTTTCATTGCCTTTTTGAAGTTCTTTCAATACAGCCAATGTATTATCGGTACTACCATCATTTACAAAACACAGATGGTAACCAAGGTTCTGGTAGGCAAATTTTTTGAACTCATCGCTTGACAACCTTTCTTCTTCGTTATAGCACGGTATAACAACCCCCACGCAATGTTTCTGCAACATCTGGGTGTCGGTGGTCGTCTTCTGATTACTACTATTTTCGGGTACCCCAACAATTCTTTTGATTCGGGCAGACATCTCATCTAGACTTACCGGCTTCTTCATGTAATCTTCGATGCCTAACTCAAAACCATCGACAATGACCTTTTCATCGGTATTGCCTGACATAACGATAATAGGAGTTTTTGAGCTTCTATCTTGCCTTATGTACTGAACTACATTCAAGCCAGACATTCCGGGCATGTTTATGTCAAGTAGAACCAAATCTGGTTCAAACGAATCGAAAAGTTCAATTCCTTTTTCACCATTATTGGCCGTGGCTACCTCATAACCAATTTCAGTAAGTCTTTTTTTGACTGACATTAAAATCAGTTGCTGGTCATCAATCGCTAATATCTTCATACGGATCGAGTTTAGATTTGGGTATTTTGGTTTTTCGTACAGTTTTAGACTGCCTTTGCTGAGCCTAGATTATATATTAAGGTAATCACTGTGCGATTTTCTAAGTACATAACAATAATTTCCTTTATTTATTGTTGTTATTTCTTACATAATTTGTTTAAATGAAGGGAACTAATACATTATTGGTAGTGGCCCTGTTCATAGGGGTGGCATTTCATGGATCAAGTATATTCTTCACTTTAGAATATACGTATGATGCTTTAATACACCTTTTCTTTGCCGACCATTACGCCAATAGCTGGTTCGAACCTTGGGATTACCGATGGTATACCGGTTTTACGGTACAGGGTTATCCGCCCCTAGTTCACCAAATGATAGGTATCTTATCATATATCGGGGGGCTGAAATTTGGTTTGTTTACCGTCGGTCTACTGGCTATTTTATTATACGTTACTGGGGCCTACCGCTTTGGATTGTTGATGACGGGCGACAAAAAGGTGGCCGGTTATACAGCTATATTGGCAGTGTTTTCTTCGACCTTTATTGAAACATTGCACATTTTTGGACAATTACCGAGCATATCGGCCCTGTCTATATTAATGCACAGTCTCACAGAGATTTACCTATGGTTGAAAACGGGTAAAAAACTGTATTTGTTTACCAGTTTGTCGTTAATTGCGGTAACGGTAACAAGCCATCATGTTACCCCTATTTTCGGAATGGTTTTCTTCATATTTCCATTGATAGGCATGGTTCTAATGGATGTCTCTAGAGACAAGGTCAATTCCTACAAAGAGCTTACTTTTTTTGTTTTTTGGAAATCGTTCCGGCAACTCTTTTGGCGCATTGTTACTTTTGGTTTTTGCTCATTGATTCTCATTGTTACCTGTATTTTACCTTATTGGATCAATTCAAAGAAGAACCCTATTACACAGGTACCCATTCCACATGGTTCAAGAGACAATTTTTTAGAAGTAACTTCTTCAGGATTGGTTTTTTTTATGATTCCTTGGGGAATTCTTTTGTTTTTGATTCCTTATATTTTTTATAGATTCTACAGCAAGAGATACCTCTTTTTCGGGCTTTCAATGACCATGTTGACCATCTTAGGTACCGGAGGTACGACACCGATTCCTTTAAAAATATTAGGTGAAACGGCATTTAATATTCTGACGTTAGACCGCTTTACACTTTGGGCCACTATTATGGCCCTCCCTATTTTTGGGGAATTTGCCTATCGAATGGTAGAGGGAGATATCAAAGATAAGATTCAAAGAAAGTTCGGTTCGGTCTACCATCGAATTCTTGGCGGTTGTATTGCTGGGGGCGTTCTATTCATGGTCATTTTCACCATGAGTCTTGGTTATTTTAGACCATCACAGCCAGCTAAAATCAAGATGCTTCCAATTGTCAATTTTTTAAATCAAGACCAGCACGACCGATGGCGTTACCTGCCTTTGGGTTTTGGTGATCAAATGGCGTGGCTTTCGGCGCAGACCAAAGCGATGACGGTTGACGGAAACTATCACTCTGCACGACGTCTTCCCGAATTGACGACCAGGGCGATAGAGCGCCTTGAAAATTCTAAATTTAGAGGGGTCGAGGGCATTGGTTCATTGCAACAGTTTTTGACGGTACCTGAGAAATACAACTTGAAATATATCTTTTCGAACGATAAATTTTATGACCCCCTATTGTATTTCTGTGGTTGGCAGCGTTTACAACAGTTAGAAAACGGAATCATGGTTTGGGAAAAGCTGAATGTGCCCCCCATGCCTGCCATTTTACCGAAAGATGATGTGCCCAAATGGTCAAAGATAATGTGGGGTGTCATTCCCATATTAACCGTTTTAGTGGCATTTTTCATCAATGTTCAAATGTTATGGTTTCGGGTTCTTAAGTCGAAAATATTACCCGAACCAGATTATTTCAGGTATCGGGTTGCGTATAAAAGATTTCCTAACTTGATGGTTCTGGCAAACCATGTTTGGGCATTGGTGGTTTTGGTTTGTTTAGGATATGGTATTTATGTGTTTTACATACATAATACGAGTCAACGTTCTCCGGAAAATGTGATTACTTCATACTACAATGCTTTGGATTTTAAAGAGTTTGAAACCGCTCATTCTTATTTAGATAAGGAGAAAGAGGTGCCCATTGCCCAGTACATGCTAGAGGTTTCCGTTACCGACGGAATCTTAAGTTCATATGCCAAACTTGATGCTATGGAGGTTTCCATAACCGAAGAAAGTGAATCGGGAGCAAAGGCTATCGTAAATACCGATTGGGTTACCCCTCTAGAGCGTGTTCATAAAGTTTATTATCATGACTTGGTCAAAAGAAACGGAAAGTGGTTCATATTACCATCCTACTTAGATACCGATATCCCGCCGGATCAGCTTTTTAGTTCGAACGACACCAAGTTCTACAACCACGGCCGCCGTAGAATTACGACACAACAGACCCACCATGAAGATGTTCTTAAACAACCGGTGCTTGAGGTCTTGGCCGCCAAACTTGTCTGTTATGATGGGCAGTACTCCGTAATCGGAGAATTACAGAATGTAGACAACATACCGGCCGATGTTGTTATCAAGGCAACGCTTTATAACGACGCCAACAAAGAATTGGCGAATTATGATGCGAAATATCATATCAAACATAAGTTGATGCCGATGGAGACAACCTCTTTTAAGATTAACTTTGAAGGTATTGCCTGGTCTCAAACAAAAGATACGATACCGCCAACGTTCAACCCTGATGAATTCACCCCTATAGAATTAGAAGAGCAACCGACTAAATTCAATTTACAATGCGCCGGTAACGTAGCTAACACCGATTTATATAAGGGGTTGACCATACAGTCTTTGAACCTTGAAGATGAGAAGGTGAGCGGTGAATTATATAATTCAGGAATACAGGAAGTTACCATTCCCTTATTACTGGTTTCTTACTATGATGAAGACCAAGAACTGGTATGGGTAGACCATAAATTTGTAAAAGATGGTGTTCGGGTTCAGCGCAAACAACCTTTTGAGTATTCTTTCGTTAATGTAGAAGGGCTCGACATTATTAATAGCAGCCTTAAAAATTGTTTTGTGAACGGATTACCGAATTCTTCAATAGCTAAAAAAGTGGTGCCTGATAGAGATCTTAGCCATGCCGGCGAACTGCTTCAGCCGTTCGACGGTGATAGTTTTGACTTTGTCAAGCTCGAATTGAACAGTTACATAGGAAATCCGAAGTAGAGAATAAAGTGGGGCGCATTTTAATCATATTACTTCCTTTTTTACTTATTGCTTGTAGCGGTGAGGCTACTATCTCATTACCGCAACCCATCGAAGTAGAATTGTCGGAAGCCCCAAAGCGTATTTATGCTGGCGATAAAGCCGTTATCAGTTTCGAGGTAAGGGGTGAAGGAGTGCCGTATTTAAAAATAGACCAGAGTATGGGGCCAGTAATTCTATACCCTCAAACGAGTGGGGCTAATATAGAATTTCAATTACAGCCCGAAAATACGCGTCAATCGGGCACTTACACTTGGAAGTTGGTTTATTCGGAAGAAATTTTGCAAAAGGGTACGATTGAGGTTTTGCCTAAAGTGGATGAAGTTACCAAAATAGAGACCTATTTTGGGCCTCGAAGTATTAGGGCGGGGGGCAATGATTTTTCAATGTTGTTCGTAGTGCCGACCGACATTTACGATAACCCATTACCTGACGGTACTCAAGTTGATATCAATAGACAGATGGACAATCTACACGACAGTGTCGGAATTGCCATTAAGAACGGATATATCTGGCATAATCTTTATAGTTCTGATACTACTGGGCGTATGCTAGTAAGTGCCGGGGTAGGTGAGGTGAGTGGTAAGGAACTGACTAGTATGATAACCCCATCCAATTCGGTTAATTTCAGTATTGATTACACCCGGGTTCATGAGTACGCCGATGGTAACCAGGTGGTAGAATTCTTCACCGATATTATTAAAGACCGTTTTGGCAATGTGGTAAGTGACGGTACTTTGGTGAATTTTAGGGTCACCGACCAGAAAGCCGCTAGACTTCAAACCGCAGGTACGACCTTGGCAGGTGTCGCCACGGGCAGACTCTTGCACCCAACTGAAGCCAGTAAATGGTCTGTAACCGCTTATGTTACGGGAGAATCGAAGAGTAATGACATCGAACTATCTTTTAGAACCGCTGTTGAAGATTACGATGTTCAATTTTCTGAGGATAACCGAGCAGTACAAATTGGACCAATGCATGGATTTATGGAGCAATTGACTCCCGATGGCCTACTTATTACCTTAAGATTGTACGATGAACAAGGTAAATTAATAGATACCAAAAAGACGAATTCTTCAAAGGGAGTTGGCGCTTTTGAGTTGCAAGAAAGGTTTTATAAAAACGGAAAGTACAAGATAACTATTACCGCAGCAGGTATTAACAAAGAATTTCAAGTAGCTTTAGGCAACGATGAATTGGAATAAGTGGATCATACGAATCGGATTATTGATCACCTTTGTCGGTGTCAATGCCCTTATATTGTTCGGTATCAGTTCGGTATGGTCGTATTTGAATACCGGAGCCGACCGTTCGTCACGTCTGCATTTGAATATTGATGAAGTACGGTCTTACCTACCCAAAGTTGAATGGGATACTACAAAGGTAGAAGGCCGTCCTATAGAGCCCCTAACGTTGGCCGAAATCGAGAGGGATTACCTAAACGGCTGGTATGTAAAGAATACCGCTCTTTTTACCAATAACCGATACGGTATCTCAGATTATTTTACCGACAGCGCCCGCGTAAAATTGCAACGGATACTTGACCTAAATAAATCGAACCAAGCTACCTTCAAGCAAACTTCGTTAAATCATCATCCAAAGCTTGATTTTTATAGTGCTGACGGTACACAAGTATATTTTACCGACCACAACGTACATCTGCACCAAGAATCATTCTTGAACGGTCAATCTGTTTTGAACCAAGAAAATCAAGAAGCTTATAGAGTAATTATGCTACTTGAAGACGGTTTTTGGCGCGTCCGCCATTTTACAAAGTTTGAACCGGCAGATGAAGGGCCTCCGGATGATTTTGTACTCTCCGATAGCACCAGAAAGCTTATTAGAGATATCAAAGGTCTTAATTACTATCCGCAAGATACCCCTTGGGATATGTTCGGAAAAAAATACAACGATACCATTATTGCCAAAGATTTTAATTTGATCAAGGCAATGGGCCTCAATACCATTCGAATCTTTATTCCGTATGAAGATTTTGGTGCAGCCCATGTTGATTTTGATAAATTGGCGAAAGTCCGCTCATTACTCGATTTGGCCGAAAAGAATAATCTTAAGGTGGTCGTTACACTTTTTGATTTCTATGGAAATTATGATGTATTTGATTGGACACTGAACCATAGGCATACCGAGCAAATAGTTACCGCATTAAAAGACCATAAGGCAATTTTGGCTTGGGATGTAAAGAATGAACCAGACCTTGATTTTAAATCTCGAGGTAAGGAGACTGTTTTGGCATGGCTAAAACAGATGTTCAAGGAAATCAGAAAATGGGATACCGAACACCCTATTACGGTGGGTTGGGCCAGCCCCGAAGCTGCGGCAAACTTATCGGAAGAGGTCGACTTCGTTTCCTTTCACTACTATAAGAAGTTAAGTGATTTTACTTCCTCTTATGATACCTTGAAAACGACTGTTGCGAACGATGAAAAACCAATTGTTTTACAAGAATATGGGCTTTCTTCATATAGTGGGGTTTGGAATGCTTTTAAGGGTTCGGAGGAAGAGCAGGCAGCCTATTATGAAGAGATGCAAAGTACATTGATGGATAAAAAAATTCCTTTTCTCTTCTGGACATTATACGACTTTAGACATGTGCCCAAGTCGGTGGTAGGTAGCTTACCTTGGCGCAAACAGCCTCAGCGATACTTCGGATGCTATGATGTCAACGGAAGGCCAAAAGCAGCTTCAAAATATCTCATTCAGTACTAAAAAAGAAAAACGGAATGATGATGATCATTCCGTTTCTTTGAGGGGGTGCTCGATATAATTAAACATCAGTTGTTTCAGGGGACAATTTTATAGCATTAACGTCAATAACTTGACCTTTTGATTTTTGTACTTGAATAGCTTTGAAATAATCGATATACATTTTGGTAATGGTACTCATCGGTAATGAACAAGCAGCCTTATAATTAGCTTGGGCAAGTTCTGTTCTATAGGCGTCATCAGTCAGAATTTTTTGTATGGAATCTGCCAGGGAGTATTTATCCTCAGGAATAAAGAATTCTCCTCTATAACCTTCTTCTCTCACCAAAATACTGAGGTCACCTAGATCGGGTAAAGTCACAGCTTTACCATAGCTGCCCGCTTGGTGCAATACACCCGAACTGCCCGTTGTAGAAGTGTACGGAAAAACAACGACCGCACTTTCTCCAAAAATAACGGGAACATCTTCTTCAGCCACGTAACCCGTAAAACGAAGCTGGTCTACATGGCTGTATTTTTGTTTCATTTCCTCAATATAACCAGGCGTATTTGGGCTATCGGTTCCGGCAATTACAATTTCAATATCTTCATCGGTACGACCCCTAATAACTTCTACCGCTTCGATTAAAACTTCTACTTTTTTATAAGTTCCGAACTTGCCAAAGGCCATTACCTGCTTTGGTCCTGAGGGTAAATTGAAATCAGGAGTTGGCGGCGTTTCGAATGAACCATGGGGAATGAGGGCTATATTCTTTGCCCTATATTTCTTTTCTAAAGTCGAAACATATTTACTGATTGTTACTGCCACAATATCGGAGGCCAAAATGAATTTAGTAAGATTGGTTCCAATAAAGTTGTACGCGTATTGAAGCAGCTTGTTGTCGGTAAAACCTGCGTTGCCCAAATCAACTTTCTCCAAAATATTGTGCAAAAGAGAAATGGTCGGTATACCTCTTTTCTTGCATAGATATGGTAGTAACAAACCTAAGGCCGCGGGTATTTTTTTATCACCGAACTTTAAAAATTGTAGATTAAATAGAATAGCATCAGGCCGGTGCTTTGATATGGCTTTGTTTACTCGTAAAACATTGGTGTAGCTGTTAAAATCCCAACATTCCTCAACGCTAATCTTACAACCGTCCTCTTGAAAATTTAAGTCCTTTGCCGCCGTTGTCTTATCGGTCATCAAAACGATTTCATCGATTTCATCGTGTAGTCTAAAGTGTTTGACCAAATAATAACCATACTCGGTCAAGGTAACTTTACTTGGCGGATAGGCCGTTACAATGGCTAGTTTCATAAGTTGAGATTTAGGGTAAGACCTGGGTCTTGTTCGCTTTATTTCGTATTTCTTTATTTAAAAAGTATATGATTTGAATAACCAAAAGGGATGACATGGCAATAATCTGTACGTGAACTACAGAAGAAAGACTATCATGAAAAAGAGCTACGAGTGCTATTTGAGATAGTCCTAAAACTCCTGAAATTATTACAGGTACAAAATGGTCTAGTGACAGAAAGTAATAGGCAAAAATGTTTGACAGGGCAAATAGCGACGTTGCCAAGGCATATTGCCATAAAAGGGCCGACATTGATAAATAAGAGTCACCGAACATTAAGGTGATGATGAGTTCGGGAAAGAAATAACAAGCCATTACGATGGAGGCCGAAAGTAGACCTATGTAGGTAATATATTTGAATAAAATAGGTGCTGTAGGCTCCCCATCTTTTTCTTTTTGTACTACCGCAGGTAGAAGTAACATCACAAACATCCAGGCGACAAAATAGACCACCCTTCCAATCAAGGCTAGCGAGGCATACAGGCCAGCATCCATGGCTTCAAAATAGTGTTTGACCATTAAGATATCGCTGTTATTGATGATGATTTGCGTTAATTCATAGCATGCCGTAAGAATGATGAACTTGTTCACCTTTTTGCTGTTTTCAGCACTTAGCTTGTCGTTATTGAAGAAGGTAACACCTTTGGCATCTGAAGGAAAAAGACCGAATAAAAACGAGATGAAAATCCCCGTGGCAACTAAAACTCCCGGTTGAACATCAAAAATTAATAGTAATGCCATGGTCAACAATAACCTGCTCCACATTTCGGTCTGGTAAGTGATAGAAAGATTATTGAATTCTTGCCTGCCCTGGTAAGTTCCTCGGTTGACACTCATAAAAAAATATACCGGAATACCGAGTCCGAATATGATGAACATCCAACGGCTTTGCGAATTGAAGAGCTGCTGAAGCTGGCCGGAAAATAATATAATAGCTATACCGACTACGAGGCCAATGAGTGCTGATCGTCGATAGCTGTTCGACTTAAAGATATGCCACTCTTTACCGCTGAATAGAACGGCAAACTTGGCTACAGCCAATTGAAAGGTCATACCCATGAACGATAGCACTAAGAGTAGGGTTATAAGTAGTGCCGCCTCGGAAAAAGCTTCGGGGCCGAGAAATCTACCCAATAACAGATTGTATAAATAGTTACCACCATTGACCACCAATACACTGAGCATAAAAATTTGCTCTTGCGATACCTTTCGCAACATGAGTTTGATAGCGGTCATTTTTAACTGGTTGTATTACAAAATATAGGCCCCATTTGTGTGCCGAGACCTTTCATAAATAACGCAAGTTTTTAAATTTATTGTAAGATATATCTTATAATTACTGTTGATGTAGTAAGTTTGTGAATGTTGAGCTTATTTTTATTCGAATCTTTATATAATAGAGTTTAGCCAAATTTATCTTATCTGGTTAAATAGTATTTTTTGTAGGAAGTTTTCCATTAAAATCCTCCCTTTTTTTAATTTCTCACAACATATTTCGGATAATCGTTCGTTATCTATTTTGTAAATAAAAACTTACGAAATAATGTTTCGATTTGTAATCCTTCTGTTTATTGGTTGCGCATCCCATTTTGTAATCGCTCAAGACGATATGTCTCCTGGTTTTAAAATGTTGGAGAAAGGTGATTTTGAAAAGGCGGAAAGTTTTTTTGAAAGCTATTTGCAAAGTGACCCCGAAAATAAAACGGCCAATCTTTGCTATGGCCGCGCAGTTGGCCTAAGTGGAGACCCTAAGAGGGCTACTGTTCTTTTTGGGTCTTTAAAAGACCAATACCCCAATGACTATGAGATTACCATTAATTATAACGAATCTTTTTTATGGGATAAGCAGTATAATAAGGCAAAACCGCTGTATCAAGATTTGGTTGAAAAATATCCGGATAAATTTGGTGCCGTGCTGGGATATGCCAATACCCTATCTAATTTAAAAGAATATAAAGAAGCCTTGGTTTGGGTCAATAAGGCCATAGCCTTAAACCCTGAGAATGAAAGTGCCAAAGTTTCGAAAAAATACATTCGCTTGGGTTATGCTAATGAGTATGTCAATAATCAGAGTTACAAAAAGGGTATCAAGTTGCTTCTTGAAATTTTTGATGATTTTCCTGAGGATAAAGATGCTTTGCTCAATTTGGCCAATGTCTACTTGATTACTAAAAATACAGATAAAGCCAAATCGACTTATCGAAGATACGCTACCTCTAAAAAAGATTCCATAACGGCCATCAACGGTATGGCATTGGCCGAGCATATTGCTGAAAAAGATAAGGAAGCCTTAAAACAGGCTGAATTTGCCAAATCGATGGTTTCTGAAATCACGGATGCTAAATTGACCGAGCAAACCCTAAATAGATATGTACAAGCTTTAATCTGGAACAGAAAATACGGGGATGCCAAAAAGGAGATAGAAAAACTTGAAAAAACGTACCCCGATAGTAATTGGGTGCGCGCCTTAAGGGCCACTTTAGGTATGTACACGGCCAAATTCAAGATGAGTATCGAAAACTATGATGCTATTTTGGCCAAAGACAGCGCTTCTTTCGATGGCAACCTAGGTAAGGCCAATGCACTTTTTGCTTCAGACCGGGTTGTTCCCGCCTACAAAGCGGCTTTTCAAACTTTAAGAATTTTTAAAAACCAAAAAGATGCCAAAGGTTTTATAGAAAAGTTGAATGGTATGTATACCCCTCTGGTAGAAGACCACGCCGCCTATACGTTTGATAATGGCAATAATGTGGCCATCTCCAATACAATCTCGGCCTCTTTGCCATGGAGTACGAAATTTAAAACATCACTAAGCTATCAATACCGAACTACCGAAAACTCTTTGATACTTAATAAAGCTGAATCTCATGTGGCTACCATCGGTCTTGATTTTAAATTGATGCCGAATGTTAGCCTAAATGGAGTGGCCGGTATCAACAATAGCCGATTTGAGACATCATATACCCAACCGGTAATGAATATTAAGTTGGTCACCAAACCCTTTAGATTACAAAATTTAGAATTAGGTTACCAGAGGGAGATCCAAAGTTTTAATGCAGATTTGATTGAGCGCGAAATAGTAATGAGCCATTACGGACTAAATTATAACCTCGGAACCAATTTTAATTTGGGTTGGTACACCCAATTGATTCATACCCAACAGTCCGATGAGAATACTCGAAACCTATTGTTTACCTCTTTATATTACTCTTTGATGCGAAAGCCGGCACTTAAGATCGGGCTAAACTATCAGTACATCACTTTTGCCGAGCAAGTACCGACTATCTACTTTAGCCCTGAAATTTATAGAGCGGGTGAATTCTTTGCCGATGTACGCGGTAATTTTTCCGAAAAGACCAAGTTCATGGCAAGTGCCGCCACGGGTATACAAAAAGTAGAAGAAGACCCTCAAACTCCCATATTTAGGGCAGAGGCTGGTCTTACCCATGATTTTAGTAAACGGTTCAGTGCCAATGTTTATGGTAAGTATAGCAATATAGCATCAGCAACGGCAGCCGGTTTTGAGTTTACGGAAATGGGACTAAAAATCAAGTGGATGCTGGGACAGAAACCTGTTTTCTATGCCAAGCTGGATAAATAGGTAGAAAGGTAAGGAGAGGGGATATAAAAGTTGAAGAAAAAGCTTTTTGGAAATCTAGAGTTCCGTTATATAGGCGCCTACCATATCGAGTACAGCCTCAAAATCGCTCCCTTTTTCGGTATTGTTTTGAAGAAGGTCCGCTTCAAAATCTTGGGCAAGCTGGTATGATTTTTCAAGACCAAGTATATTGAACTTATGCTTGATTTTATGAACTATCTCCGCGGTTTTTGTGAATTCCTGGTTTTTAAGGGTCGTTTCATACTCCTCCCTTTCCTGCGGAAACTCCTCCTTTAAAATACTGATGAACTGCATGGCAAAATCGTGGTCATCGCCAGCCAGTTGCTTTATATAATTGGTATTTGGGGTTTCCATGTTATTGTTTTTTTAATGTAAAGTAGAAGGTCGTACCCACATCAACTTTAGACTCAAGGCTTATATCGCCTTCGTAAATATTGATGATTTTTTTGACCAGTGATAGCCCAATACCTGTGGCATTGTTATCGTTACTCAATTTACCGAACATATCGAAAATTTTTGATCGGTGATGTTCCGGTATGCCTTTTCCATTGTCGGAAATAAAAAAGGTATAGTAATAAGGGTTGACCTTATGGCCTATTTTGATAATGCCGCTCTCTAAATGTTCGGTTGCCGTGATGGCATTGGTAATAAGATTGGTGAAGAGTTGTTCTAAGCTATATTTTTGACCATAAATGGTAGGCAATTTCCCGTTATACTCCAATTTCACATTCTCTGGAACATAAATGGTGTTCTCTATCTCCTGTAATAGATCGGAAATATTGATATTGGTTTTCTCTTCTTCTAAAGAAGAAACCGTGGCGTGTTTTAAAACGCCATCGATTAACCTATCCATTTTTTCCAGATTTTGAGCAATCAATTCTCCATTGGCCTTGCTGTCTTCTGAGAATTTATCTTGTTCTTCATCTAGAATCCAAGTGAGAAGGGTACTAATATTTCTGATAGGCGATTTAAGGTCGTGCGAAACAACGTGCGCATAATTGTTCAAAGACTCGTTTCGGGTCTCCAGTTCTTCCATGAGCTTGTTTTGCTCTGAAGTCATTTTTGATAATTGCTCGGCCTGCTCGCCAATTTTTTTCGCAAGGCTTTCTACATCAAGAATATTTTCTTTAGACCCATCTTCGATATGCAGGTTTTCGTTCAAGCTTTCTAGCGCTTTTTCAAGCGAATCGATAATCTTTTTTTGACGACGGGCCTCGGCTTCCAGTTCTCTGTTGGCCTCATAAAGCTCTTTTGAGCTTATCGCAGTAGCCCTTTGTATCATGGCGACCTTGTCGTCTTGGTCTTGATATGATTTTTGAACGGCATCTAAAAAAGTCTCCAATTCAGGATGGTCTCTTAAAGATTCCGGTAAATATTTACGAATTTGTCTTTTTAAAAGTGAATGCATTATTCGCTCAAGAGTGTTAATGTCATTGTTTGATTATGCAATTTACACGATTCTTCCCCAGCAAAGGGCGCCATTTCACCATAAGAATAAAAACCTGTTACTGCGGCTTGTGAACCTACGATATCAATCACTTCTTCTACTTCATCTTCGGTTCGTTGGTCCATTACCAATTTACGACCTACACAGCTGACCAATAGGGCCAGTTCCGTTTTATTTTTACGTAGTTCAACAGCTAATTTGGCCGCTTCCCTAGCTCCATCTGCAATGTCATCAACTGTAGACATCATCAATTGAACGGAGGAACCCTCCGGTACATTGCCCGCCAATAGCATTGAGTTCTCTTCTTCGTCTATATTGAGAATGGTTCTTACTAAGGGTTTTGAACCATCGTGTAAATCTACATTTAAAGGATAAAATAATGCCGAGTAGGGCAAATCTTTAGCCTTATCCCCCAAGTATTGTTTATAGAGGTCCAGTGCAGGTTTTCCGTCAAGCTCATATAAAACATTGCCGTCTGATTTCGTAATCGTACGCAAAGGCCCGAAGACCGACCAACCACCGTAGTTGGCACTGGTAATTTCTAGACTATCTCCGTACAGACCGACAGCAATAATTTCCCCTTCTTTAGGGTTTGAATTGTAGCTACAAAGGGTTCGTTCGAATCGAGCATCGTCTCCGCAGAGTCCGCCACTCAATCCTACTTTTGAACTTTTTATTTTCTCGAGACCTGAAATGAGAGTGCTTCCGTTCACAGTACTACCCTCAGAGACTACAAAGACATGTTTAAGGTTTTCAGAAGGAAATTCCTCCATTAATTCCTTACCGAGAAGTTCGTCGTCACCGTCGTAGTCTGCCAAGTTTTTGCTCTTGATTATAAACGTACTTCGCTCAAATTCGATGGCCGTTAAAACCATTGTTTTTTCAAACACGTTTTCGTTGAGAATTTCACCACTCGTTGAGCCCATGATGATGTGCCCCCCTGGAAAAAGTTCAGCTATTTCAGAATAGATATTTTCAGCCTCTAATTGGTAACGGTCACCAAATACCAGAACCAAAGGGCTCTTTAATTCTGTTTTCTCCGTCTGAAAAATCCAACTTCCACCTTTTTCTTTTTTTGCCTGTAAAATTTTCATGCCTGTGATTTTGACTGCTCGGTTAATAACGATTTCTTTAGGGTAAAGTGAAATTGTGTACCAACCCCGACCTCACTGTCTACCCAAACATCACCTTCGTATCGATCAACAATTTTTTTCACAATGGAAAGCCCAATCCCCGTAGATCGTTCTTTATTTCCGATTGATTGGAATATCTTGAATATTTTCTCGTGGTATTCTTTGGGTATACCGACCCCATTATCTTCGATAGTAAACTGAAATAAATCTTTATGTTCTTTAAAAAGCACCTGAACAAGACCGACCTCCCTTTCAATATGAACGACGGCGTTACCGATTATATTCTGAAATAACTGTTGCATTTTGGTGCGGTCACAAATAATGGTTGGTAAGGTTTTAGGCACTTTAACGCTCACATGATCCGGAATATATATGGTTTCTTTGATTAATGCTATTACCTCGTTCAGGTCGACCTCACTGCTTAATAGTTGTGAGCTATTCGCCGTTGAATATTCTAGAATGCCTTGAATAAGCTTATCCATAGATGCTACCTTCTCTTGCATTAGAGAAAGTTGTTCTTGGCCTGCCTCATCTAGTTTATCATGATAATCTTCTTTGATCCAGGATGCCAAAGCGCTAATACTTCGTAAAGGAGATTTTAAGTCATGCGAAACGATATGCGCATATTCTTGCAGGTTTTTGTTACTGGCCTCGAGATCCGATAAGAGTTGTTCTTTTTGTTCTTGAAGTTCTTGTTCTTTGGTAATGTCTTCAATGACCACCACTTGAAACTTAATTTTTCCTTCTTCGTCTCGAACAGCGCTGATATTGGTTTTTGCAATGAATGTCGCCCCGTCTTTACGAACATATTCTTTGGTCATTGACACATTGTCTTGCCCCTCGGAATTTAATTCACCAACAAAATCAGAACATTTTTCTTCATCGTAACAAGTTGTAATTTCGTTTGGGGTAGAGTGTATCAATTCATTTTCAGTATAGCCCAATAGCTCTGAAAATCTTGGGTTCACTTTAATAATCTTACCATCAACGGTTAAAGCAATACCGAGTGGTGAATTATCAACGATTATATTAAGTTCTCTTCGCTGTTCGGCCAAGAGGTTTTTAATTTCTGTTTCTTGGCTTATATCTCTTATAATACCATGAAGTCCGATAGGTCGACCTTCGGTATCGTAAATGACGCTACCGTTGATTTGTATGAATTTATGCGACTTGTCGCGAACAACGATTTTTGCCCTGTAGTTTTTTAAAACCCCCACTTTCTTAAGCGATTCGAATGCCTGAAGGGTGTATTCAACATAATCGTAGTGTACCATCTTGCCTACATTGATAGGCTCTTTTCTGTGGTCATAACCCAAAAAGTTAATGGCAGAATCATTCATGGTGATCACATTGTAATCTAAGTCAAGAATGACATAGGGATCAATGATTTCCATAAAAGAATCGCTGAGGTCGGTCTGTTTTTTATTCAACAGACTCTCTAATTTGCTATTTGCCGCCTTTAAATGGCGGGTCATATCATAAAGCTCCTTAGATTTTTCTTCCAGAATTTTTTCGGCCTGAATTCGGGCCTGCTTTTGGCGTTCTAAGGCTCTTTTAAGTAATATTACTTCTTTGTTATTATCCATTTTGAACGATATCAAACTGTACCTCGGTACCGTCTTCTTTCAACAATTTGTAGGTTACTTTTGCTGAACTGTTATAGTGTTCAAAACATTTTTCGATTAGGCCATGGGCCAATCTATAGAGACCGCGAGAAGAAGAATAGACCATTGATAGTGAATTGTCGGTCTTTTCTAAAATCTTGAAGGTGGGCAACTCGGCTTCGGGATATATCTTTTGAACATGTACATGAATATGGTCTTCTATCGCGTAGATTAGACCAAGCGGGTTTGAATAGCTTTGTATCACCTCGGGGTGTGCCTTGCCTAAAGAGGTGAAAAGATAATGCCCGAAGGTGTAAATTAGGGTATCTACATCAATCTTTACCTCTTCGCTGAGGTTGGTGATCAAGCTGACCATTTCATTAAATTCGTAGGTGCCAATGGCGGTGTATATACCGTTGGATGGTAAATTTGAAGACTCAATAATTGAATCGGCCACTTCAAGCCCGAACTTCTCTTCTACCATTTCGAGAAATTCTGTAAAGACTATTCCTTTCATTTAGTACTGTGGTTTGAAAGGGCCCCGTTTTGATTGCCCCTATTAATTCAGTATAAATGTAGGAAAAAGCCTTCCTTTTGATAAATAAATGTTGTGAAATGTAGGAAAAACGTTATGCCTTCACCAATTCACTTACTTCCCAGTACTGCACAACCTTTGTTAACTTGTCTTCGTAATCCTCATATTTCAAAGGCTTGAGAATGTAACCGGCAATACCAATTCGGTAGCATTCGAGCAAATCGGCACGGTTTTGAGATGTTGTAAGCATGATAGTAGGTAAATACTTATAATGCTCATCGGCCTTCAATACTTTCAAGAACTCGATACCACTCATTCGGGGCATATTCAAATCCAACAAAATAATATCTGGAAGTTGGTCTGCAGAGCCAAGAACTTCTAAAGCCTCTTCACCATTTTTAGCTTCGGTAATTTTGTGCTGTACTTTTAGTTTGGCCAAGATGCGTTTGAATTTCATCGTTTCAATCGCGTCGTCTTCTATAAAAAGTATGTTCATGGTGAAATATTTTGGTTGCCCTATGGTAAATATAATGAAAAGTTGGGTTGAATAACCAGTTCTAATAGAGGGTGATAGATTTATGGCATCTCGGGAAAGAAAAACGTTAAGGTCCTTATCTTATTTACTAAAGGGATTTGGTTAATCGCTTATGCCCTTTATGTTTTTATAAATCGATAGCATTTCCAGATGTTGAGGACGCATAAGCTGCATCGACAATTTTTAAGACGACTTGCCCTTCTTCGAGACCGGGAACAGGTTGGGTGCGGGTTTTAACGCACTCTATGAAATAGGCCATTTGCTTGTCGTAAATTTTCTGGTCGCAGTGTTCTTCTTTTGTAGGAAATTGGGGTGAAATGGTTTCCATAGATTCCCCGTTTTTTAATTTTAACTCGGTAGGGAATAGGTTGGCATAACCTTGGGTGCCGAATAGGGCTGTGCTGGCTTCCGGACCATCCATATGCGGATGCCACCAACCACTTTCGATAATACTCTCAGTTCCATTTTCCCAAGTAATAACTATTATACCAGTATCATCAACATCATAGTCACCAAATCGAGTGGATATGCGAGCGTATACCTTCACTGGTTTTGGGTCGTTCAGAAGAAATCTTACCGTATCGATGGCATGTACGCCCATATCGGCCAAAGCACCGCCACCGGCAAGTTGCTGGTCTGAGAACCAACCGCTAGGCCCCCAATTGACATGAATGCCATAGCCTTTGGTTTTGAAAATCGGTCCGAGTTTTCCCGATTCAATTGTTTTTTTAAGGTATTGGGCCTCTTCATCAAACCTCCACATATGGCCGACCATCACCAATTTTTTTGTGCCTTCAGAGGCTTTTCTTATCTCTTCTACCTCGCCTGCGGTAGTGGCCAAAGGTTTCTCGATAAATACATCTTTGCCGTTTTTTAAGAATTCTATAGAATGAGGCGCATGAAGCGAATTGGGCGTACTTAAGACAACAGCTTCTATTGAAGGGTCTTGAAGAATAGGTTCAATACGCGTAAAGGCATTTTCTATTTTATATTTATTGGCAAAAGCCTGAGCACTTTTTTCAGTTCGTGCCACGATTGCCGCTATTTCTATAGCATCTATTTTCTGAAGTGCGCGAATATGATATTCGGCGATATAGCCTGCTCCAATAAGCGCAATTTTAATCTTCTTCATAGTTCGGAATGTTTTATTTCGAAGTTTCTTCCACCGAGTAGGCCTCCAAAAGAAGTGCTAGTTTATCCGTAAGAATAAAATCGATTCCTGCAGCAAACAGAAATTGCATTTCTTCAACGGAATTGGCATCAAAATAGTTGATTGAAACCCTGTTGGATTTTAAGTCTTTCACATCTTTTGCAAGGTGCTCATGTTCGCGCGATTTTTTCAGTTGAATATGGCCATAGCCCATTTGAATGGTTTCTTGAACATAGATTTTTCGGGAAGAGGTTCTTTCCATATTACACATTCTCAAGGTGGTGTCGACCGACATTACACCTCTTGCAGCTTTTTTTCCACAGGCAATGATAGCTTGAAACTGTCTTCCCGATTCTATGATTTGGTCAGCTACCTTCTTTCCTAATTCTTGCCCACCTTTTAAGTGTACATTGAGCCAAACATTGGTAGGCATTACTTGAAGAGCTTCCTTGAGTGTCGGAATTCTTGTTTCTTTGAATTTCTCCGATTTCCAAGAACCGGCATCCAATTTTTTTATATCGGCCAAGGTCATTTTTTCGACAAGACCCGAGCCATTGGTAGTTCGGTCAACATTATCGTCATGAATCACTACCATGTAACCATCTTTAGTCAATTGTACGTCGAATTCAATCATCTGGGCGCCTAACCTGCTGGCTTCCTCAAAAGCGGGAATCGTATTTTCAGGATGATTTTCAGTAGCCCCTCTATGGGCACAAATTCCTTTTTTAGGTAGATTGGCAGGCTCTTGGCTAAAAAGACCAAGATGTAAGGTGAGTAGTAGAACGGATATAAAAGAATTCATGTTTGAAATTACATCAAATCGTCAACGTGCTGATAAATTTTTTCGATAGCGTCTGCAATCAAATCCATATCACTTTTGTCACCCATCAAGATTTTATGGTGTAAACACACCGATTCATGTTCAAAAAGGCGTTCACAAACTGGTAGGGAAATCTTTTTGGGGTCAATAGCTGACCAATAGGCATCGTTCAATTTATGTCGGGCAGGCTTCGTATGAGGCACGTACAGCGAACAATTGTTCAATGGCTCATAACAAGCATCGACAACTATATTGAGTTCAGCCTGTAATGCTTCGCGAAACCTACTTATGGGTAAATCTTTGAATGCTTTCTTGTCATACCTAAATGCAAAATTGAAATAGGCCTTTTTAGTTTCTCTTATGTCGCGCTTTAAAGGTGTTAAACCGGGAATTTTAGAAAGCAAATCGTTCAAATAAGCTCCGTTGTCATCTCTATTCCTGTTTTGGTCCGGTAACCGTTTAAGGCCTTCAAGCAAAATCGCTGCCTGAAATTCAGTAATTCTTAAATTGCCCGATTGTAAAAAATTGCCATCATCGCCATAGTCACCAATGCCTTTGTCTCCGCTGTTGAGGCTGCCTTTAGGCCTTCTGCCACAATTACGTAGGGCATCTAATCTTTCGGCCAATTTAGGATTGTTCGTTGTTACCGCACCACCTTCACCAGCGGTGAGGTGTTTAGATAACTGGAAACTGAAACTGCCTATATCGCCAATACTGCCGGCTTTTTTTCCCTTCCATTCTCCGCCGTGTTTGTGGGCACAATCTTCTATAATGTACAAATCATGTTCTTTTGCGATTTTCAATATGGCATCCATATCGGCAAAAGCACCATAAAGGTGCACGGGTACAATCGCTTTTGTTTTAGGCGTAATGGCTTTTTTAATAGCTTCGGGGTCAATGCACCAAGTGTCTTCTAAAACATCAACTATTACGGGTGTTGCATTTACGTCAATGACGGTAGCGGCAGTCGCCTGCCATGTAAGACCAGGAATAATTACTTCATCTCCAAGACCAATTTCTAGAGCTTCAAGGGCTATTTGTAAAGTAACGGTTCCGTTAACGGTACAAATGCTATAATCGGTACCGGTGAACTCGGCGAACCGTTTGTTGAATTCCGTTTCTTTAGGTCCGTTATACGACCAGACCCCGCTGTTCAAAACTTCGAGAAGGGCCACTTCTTCCTCTTTTCCCCAAACAGGCCATTTCGGCCACGGGTTTTTTACGGTATCCCTCATTGGAGGTCCTCCTAAAATTGCTAGTTTTTCCATTTTTGGTACTCTATCTAGATATTCTGTTCTACTTGATTGGTATCAGCAATTTTAACGGATTGCTCAATATTCGTATTCCACCCTGAAACTTTCACTTTTGCTTCCCCATCCTGTTTGAACCTGGTTTTTAAAACCCTTTTCTCATGTGGTAATAAGCTTATATAGTTGTCATTCCAAAAAACCGGAACTATAAGTTCTTCATTTTCATCGACCAATTGGGCACAGATTAAAAATGCTATTTCATCATTTCTGTTTTCAATGAGAACTTCTGCTATCAATTCGCCGTTTGATTCTTCTATAGTGTACCTAGCATCTAAATTTACCTGTGGCAATTTTTTGAGTAGGGTCAAATCAGCATATTGCTTGCTAGGGGTATGAAAGGCGAACTCGCCCAAATTGGCCTTATAATCCAATAGTTCTTCTTGGGTCGATAGCCAATAAAAATTGGTGTTCAATTGATTGCCATGGGTGTCGAATAATCGAAGGTCAAGAAAGTAAGTAGTCGTCAGGCCTTGTATTTCCTCTAATCTCATAATGTATTCTGAAGAGTCTGCCTGAGCATTTAGAGTTCTGCGGGCACTGAACAAAAGGTTCGAATTTATGTCATACACCCGAACCTGTGCCATCAATTCTTGAGAAGGTTTCAATTCATCATTGACCACATAGATGTGATGATTACCATAGTTGTAGATTATCTGAAGGCTTGAACAGGCTTTTTGAACGGCATAGAACGCACCTGTGGGCACTAGGTAATAATCATACACTTGCCAATACATTTTAGGCCATGCAGCATTGAGCATCCATTGTATGATGCCCGTCGTTTTAGATTTATTGACGCGAAAAGCTTCGAACATAGGCCGCATTAATTCGTAATTTAATGCTTGAGCCTTTTTATCGAAGTCATAAATATTTTCGGGGAGACCGTATCGCTGTTCGATGGCCTCATTAAACCGGCTCAAATCGGCAAATTCATATCGGCCGCAATGGTAATTCCATACCTCGCTAATCGGCCACAACTTTTCTTCGGGAATGAACTTCTGAATGCTTTGAAGCACTGGAACCTGAGCTCCTGGCCCTGTTTCTGTATTAAAGCCATAAGCCCCACCAAAATTAACGTCAGTGTACCAATAAACCGGTGCCGTATATGCGTAAGGGCCAAGCATTTTCACCCCTGAAGAGCCGCTAATTTCACTCACCACATCTTCACTACCGATCACATGCTGGTCACTTCCGACACCCCCTGTTGAATTCAAATAAGGTCGAGTAGTATCATACTTAGTAAAGCTTTCGATATATTTTTCTTCAAGTTCGGTAATGGGTACTTTATCACTGGCCACGGTCCAAACAAAAATACTCGGATGATTGCGCAACCATATAATTTGGTCTTCCCATGCTTTGGCCACATGGTCGATATCGTCTTTTTTGTAAACGGCACCGAATCTTTCACTTACGGGTACGCCCATATGTATTTCATGTTCCCAATGACAGCTCCATCCCGCCATGATCAAAATACCATGTTCGTCACAGAGGTCATATATTTTTTGGTCAGTTCCCCAAAAACCCTCTAACCGAATACAATTGAGGTTCATCTGCTTTACATACTGTATTTGAGCTTCCAATTTTTCATGGGTATCCATGAGCAAAAGATCATCCGTCCATCCAGCACCTTTGATTAAAAGTTTTCGGCCATTGATTTTGAACCCTCTATGAATATCATCCACCCAATAATCAGCGGTGCTCCGTATTCCAAAACGTGTTTCGGTCTGGCTCCAAAGTTCATCATTGACCAAAAATTCGATTTGTAAGTGGTACAGGTTTGGCTCACCAAGACCAAGTGGCCACCATAGTCTAGGATTTTCCATACGCAACTCCGGTACTTGTTGTGAATCAATTTCGACCAGTTGATGCGAATGAGGTTTTAGCGTTACTGACTTCGAAAATTTTAGATTTCCAATTGACCCTACTATTACACCGGAAACCTTGTTTTTGGTACGGTTGTGTACATCGGTTGTAATTGTCAATTCGGCAACGGTACCTTCGTAATTTTCTAAATGGGTTTTAACGAATGGGCGTTCAATAAGTGCTCCCCCGTGCAATTTTAACTTAACAGGTCGAAATATACCCATGTTACCGTCTGGAGGGGCCGGATTCCAATCGACAAAGCCAGTGCTAAAATCTCCCGGTTGGGGAGGAATCACCTCAATTGCCAACATATTTTCGCCATCTTCTAAATAGGAAGTCACAGGAAACGAGGTAATCTTATATGCGCCATCTATTTGATTGATATTGGCAACCAAATGGCTATTTAGCCAAACATTTGCTTTATAATTGATTCCTTCGAATATCAATTCTCCAAATAAACCTGACTGTTCTTCTGTAAGATGAAATTGCTTGCAATACCACCAAGGTACTTGAAATTGGTCTGTTGGTATTTCCTTTAAATTCTTACCGAAATAGGGTTGTTCGTAAACCTTGTTTTTTACCAGAGCTCCAAGAACGGTGGTAGGCACCGAACATGATAACCAACTTTTACTCAATACGGGGTTGAAGGATAGCTCTTTACCAGATTCTGAAATATCTGAAGATGAACTAATTTTCCAATTATCTAAAAGTTCTAAATGAAAATACTTCATACTATTCGAACCTTTCTTGAGCATTAAGTTTGATTTGGGTCAGTTTAGATTTCCAGATCATACCACCCCCGATACCCAATAATATAAGTCCGGCAACCAAATCGGTCATTTGTTGAACAAAAGTTTCGGTAAAAATCATGGCAAAAATTACAATGAGCCCAAATAGGGCTATAAAAACACCCAAAGCTTGGTTGATTTTTGCCGTTTTTAGTTTATTGGTTATTTCGATTTTATTCATAACAAATTCAATTGTTTGTTAAAAGAGATAGTAGACGGTGGCCAGAATACCGAGTACAACGGCCGACCATATTTTAAGATTGTTGTACCAAAATCTCTCTTCTTTCGGTACCCCTTCATAGATATACTCGTTAGGTAGCAACATTACGAAAGCACCGATAACCAGGTACAAACCGAAAAATATCATTTTGGCGGTTTCCTGAGGGATGTCAGAAGCCCAGTCGAAATTTAGCATATCTATACAGTTTTTGTTTTCATTACAATTTTAGAGCTGAACACCAGTCCTTTTAACCTTTCCTCACTATGCTTCTTGGTCAATAGGCTTACCGTAATATTGATGATAAAAGCCACTAAGAAAGACCACCAAGAGATATAGAGAAACGGATCTTCAATATGAAAGAATTGCTCCTTAAAAACATTTAGGAATACGGCAAAGGCAATACCGATAACCAATGCCGAAAGGCCGCCCCATTGTGTGGTTCTTTTCCAAAAAATTCCCAATAAAAGAATGGCAAACAACGGACCTTGAAAGTATGACATAAAGGTTTGAATTGCCACATAAATACCAGGGAAGTCACTACTGATAGGTGAAGTTGCAACCCCAAATACGAGTAGGGCAAGCGTAGTTATTTGTCCGACTTTTAGATAGTGTTTGTCGCTAGCTCCTTTTTTAATGAAAGGCTCATAAATATCTTTAGTAAACAAAGTGGCGGTTGAGTTTAATAGTGAATCGACACTGGACATTAGACCTGCAAAAAACGCAGCGAACATGAGGCCGACCAACCCTGGAGGCAAGATACTTTTGATCATCATGGGCAACGCTTGATCGCCATCGGCCAAATCAGGATGTACAACAACGGCCATTAACCCTGGAAACAATACCAATATGGGTATAAACATTTTTAAGGCAGAGCCAAAAATCATACTAGCCTTGGCGTGCCATTCATTCTTGGCGGTCAAGCATCGCTGAACAATAGATTGATTACCGATCATATAAGCATTCGCCATAACGAAGGTAAGACCGAACAAGATACCTGTCCACGGAAAGGGAGACGAGGTGTCAGATGGTTGAATAATATCGAAATGGCTCTGATACTCAGGGCCCATAGTAGCAATTTTTTCGACCATGTTGTCCCAACCACCTACGGCATGTAATCCTAGAAATACTAAAGCGAACCCACCAATGAACATGATGATCATTTGTACCACATCGGTCATGATTACCGCTGTGATGCCGCCGAAATACGTATAGAGACCTACAACCCCTGCGGTTGAAAGTATAGAAATCCATATAGGCCAGCCCATTAGTACATTTAGAAGAACTGCACTGGCCCAAAATAAGACCCCAAGGTCGAGGGCGAAAAACAGGATCCAGGTTGCTGAGGCAATGGTGCGAACCGATTTGTTGTATCGACGCCCCAAGTATTCCGGTATGGTATACATTCCGCCTTTCCAAAAATAAGGAATGAATATAAATGCCGCCAATAACATGGCAGGTACCGAACCTACCCAGTCAAAATTACCTACCGATACTCCGTATCTATAGGCCTGGCCCGAAACGCCCACGAAATCAAGCGCACCGATATCGGAGACTACGATGGACATTCCTATCGCCCAAAAAGGAAGGCTTTTTCCTCCTAAAAAGTAATCTTCGGAAGAATTGACAAATTTCTTGAAGTACAGACCTAAAAGCAACATTCCTACGATGTAGGCTATCACAATAAAATAATCGATTCCGGCAAGCATGTTTGATGGTAGTTTGATTGACTACAAATAAAGACCAATCAATTTCAAAACAGTTGTTATATTTTATTCAATTCACATTAAATATTGACCACTTGGCTCTGTAAACCTTTAATAAGTGACTATTTGAGTTAAAATATGTACAATACCGGTATCAGTAATTCAGCTTGTTCGACTTTTGCATTAATTAAGGTTTGGCAAATTTTAATATGGAATATTAACACATAGTCTACACTAATCTATATAGGTAATTGCAAGAGGATGGGAGAGAACATAGGGGTATCTTATTAATGATGGTATTTTCTTTCCGGAAATAGAGGATAGAGGCTTGTGAAAAGGGCTCAATATCTTTTCAGTATAATAGTTTTTCACTTATAATTAATGATATATTAACCATTATTTTCTTTTATGATAAAATTGCTCTTTTTGAGGTTAAATTAGCATAGGTAATTAATAATATACCATGTGTTTCAATAGCGAATATCAAATAGATTTGTGTCAAAAGTGGAACATCAAAATCAAAAACAATCCTAATTAACTAATTCAGCCACAATGAAAAAACCAAAAATCCATTTGTTCTTTTTTCTTTTGTTCGCCCTTTACGCCACCGGCGTAATGGCACAAAGGGAAATTACTGGGGTCGTCAGCAGTACTGACGGGGAGCTCTTGCCCGGGGTTTCCGTGGTTCTCAAAGGAACCATCAATGGGGTAAGTACCGATTTTGACGGTAATTATAGTATAAGTGTACCTGGCAACGATGCCGTTTTGGTATTCTCTTATATTGGTATGTCAACCCAAGAAGTTGCCGTTGGTAGTCAAAATACCATCAATGTATCGCTAGAGGCCAGTTCAGAGGCCTTGGATGAAGTTGTAGTAACTGCATTGGGTATCTCTCGGGAGAAAAAATCTCTAGGGTATTCGGTGAGCGAAGTCGACGGCGATGCCTTGGACAATGTACCGCAAGAAAACGCCCTTAATGCCCTTTCGGGTAAAGTGTCAGGTGTGGCCATCAATAGTACAGGAGCTCCCGGATCTTCTGTAAGTATGGTAATAAGAGGGGCCACCTCTTTATCAAGTGATAACCAACCGTTATTTGTTATTGATGGTGTACCTGTTTTTAACTCTTTAAACAACGTTGGGGGCGTCGGTAGCGATAACCGTGTAGACTATGGTAATGCTATTTCAGACATCAATGCCGATGATATTGCAAGTATGACTGTGCTTAAGGGAGCCAGTGCGGCAGCCCTATATGGATCTCGTGCAGGTAATGGGGTCGTACTTATTACTACCAAGTCAGGTAAGGCCAAAAAGGGTATGGGGGTTACTATTAACTCCAGTACTGTTTTTGATATTCCTTATCGTTATCTCGATACTCATACGAGATTCGCTGCAGGTTCAAGACCTTATACAGAAGATAACTTTCCTTCTAACGAATACGGCGCTATTTTAATTGGCGAGACCTCTTCAGCATGGGCAGGTCCTGCTTTAGATCAAGGCATCAGGGCGATTCATTGGCCTTATACCGAACAAGAAATTGCTAGTGGTGTGCCAGTTCCGCGTGAGTTGAAATCGTATAACAATGCGGCCAATTTCTTTAATACGGCGATAACCTCTACCAACAATATTTCAATTCAAGACAACACTGAAAAGTTAAATTATAGGTTGTCTTATACCAACTTGGAAAACAAAGGGTTTGTCCCCAACTCAGATTTGAGCAAGAACAGTATCAATTTGAATTCTTCATTGAAGTTGTTGGATAATTTTACCGTAAGCTCAAGCTTAAATTATACCAAGACGGCTAGTGATAACAGACCGGCAGGAAACAGGGGAGCCAACCCGATTCAGGCCATGTATGAGCTGGCACCGCATATAGACGTTCGCGATCTAGAAGATTATTGGTTGACAGATTACGAAGGCTTAAGGCAAAATTCGCCCTATGCGTTCGGCGATGACCCAACGCAAACGGAATGGAACAACCCTTATTTCTTGGCCAATGAAATCAATAACGGTTTTGAAAGAAATCGATTCTACGGAAATGTAAAGGCCGATTGGCAGATTACCGAAGACCTTTCAGGTATGGTTCGCTATAATTTTGATGAGGTGAATGAGGTTCGTGAAACCAAGGTTTCCAATGGTTACACCAATGAGATCAATGGTGCTTACGGCATTACCGATATCTTCAGAAACGAAACCAACATCGACTTTTTGTTGACTTATGCGAAAAAGTTGAATAATTGGGATTTTTCTGCCTCTTTCGGCGGTAACAGAAGGGTAAATAGAACATCGCAAGTGACCAACGCCACCAAAAACAGTGGCCAAGGTCTTTTAACTCCGAACTTGTTTAATCTAAGCAATATTTCTCCTGAGAACTTGGACTATACTTCGTACCAAACTGAAAAGCAGGTAAATAGTTTGTATGGTTTGGCAAGTATTGGCTTCATGGATACGTTCTTCGTAGATGTTACCGGCCGCAACGATTGGTCTAGTACACTTCCTGAAAGCAACAACTCTTATTTCTACCCATCCGTTTCGGCGAGTTTATTGGTAAATAATGCCATCAATATGGGGAATGAGGTCTCTTTGGTAAAATTGAGAGCTGGTTACGCCGAAGTAGGTAATGACACCGACCCCTATAACCTGGTTCCAATTTTGAACAGTGGCAATTCATGGGGTGGCGGTTCTTTACTTTCGGTACCCGGAAACCTATTAAATCCTGAGTTAAAACCAGAGTCTCAAAACTCTTGGGAAGCAGGTGCCGATTTTGCTTTCTTCAGCAACCGCCTTCGCTTCGACTTTACATATTATGAGAGTGATAACAAGGATCAGATATTTCCTGTGAACACCCCTGTTTCCTCTGGTTACAATTCTAAATTTATCAATGCCGGATTAATTACCAGTAAGGGTATCGAGGCTGGTTTCGGGGCTACTATATTGGCCAATGAAGATTGGAATTGGGACATGAATTTCGTATTCAACAGAAACCGTACGCGAGTAATGGAATTGGCCGACGGCATGAACTCGGTCACCCTTTGGACCGATGCAAGAGGAGGTGCCATTACTTGGTTGGGTGAAGAAATCGGTAACATTTTCGATGCGGCGATGGTACGTGTCGAAGACCCAAATTCGCCTTATTTTGGTTGGCCTATCATTGATGACGAAGGTTTCGAAAGCAGCGACAGAACTAGAGAAGATGAAGATGGTAATAGGGTTGCTCCGATTATAGGAAACTTTAATCCTGACTTCAATATCGGTATGACCACTAGCGCTTCTTATAAAAACTGGACGCTCTCAATGAATTTCGATTGGAGAAAAGGAGGTCAATTTGTTTCTCAAACACACCGCTACGGTGAATCTGATATGCACACCCAGAGATGGCTTGATAAATTGCATAATTTCAGTGACGTAGGTGATTTGCCTGCCTATTTAAGAGAGAATGCCGATCAGTACCTTTCACCAGATGGCGAGTTCTACGTGCTAGTCGGTGGGCCAACTGCCGAAGATGGTGGTTTTCCAGTTGAAGATGGCGGTATTACTTTGAGCGATGGTGTGTTTATGCCCGGTGTTCAAGGAGAATATGATGAGAACGGAAATTTTGTGGCAACCGCAGAAAACTTAGGTGGCCCTGGAACTATTTACACCAGATATCAAGATCACTATGGTTGGGATTTTACAAGAAATGCCACTTTTGACGCCGATTACGTAAAACTTAGGGAGATTTCATTGACCTATAATGTACCGGTCAAGACCATCAAACAGATTGGTTTTCAAAACTTGGCCATTTCACTTTACAGCAGAAACCTCATTTTATGGACCAAAGCCGATATAGGTATCGACCCTGAAATGGCTTTTCAACCAGAATCTAGTGAGCAGGGTAGAAGTGGTATTCAGTTCAAACAAGGTATTGAAAGGTTTAACGTAAACCCTTGGGCAGTTCCAATCGGGTTTAAATTGAGCGTAGGGTTTTAAATAAGGGCAATTCAATAAAAAATTAGATATAGTTATGAAGACTTTAAATAGAATTATGAACTTGACCCTGATGGTAGGTGCTTTGGTGATTACTTCCTGTGATGACGATATCACCGAAAGAAACATCAACCCGAACGGGGTCAACTTAGAAGAGGGTAACCCCAGCTTCTTGCTTACCGACGTCATGGTCAATACGGCCATGGATGTTGGTCAAAAGGGCTATAGCGACCCTTTGGCTGCCTACGTGCAGTACATTCAAAAAGATTCTTGGGCCACCAACGATTATAATTGGGAAGGCGACGGTTGGGAAGATTATTACAACAATTTAAGAACTGCCAAATTGGCTTTGGAGCGCTCACAAGAGTCTGGCTTGATTTTTCATGAGGCGGTAGCCATGATTCTCAGGGCTCACAATTTTGCTTTGCTAACCGATTTTTATGGTGATGTACCTTACTCAGAAGCATTGCGTGGTGCCGATGAAGATGGTATCGATTTACCCAAATACGATTCTCAAGAATCAGTATACAAGGGTTCAATAGCCGACTTTGAAGCTGCTTCGCAAATGTTGAGTAATAATATGGGCAATTTGGAAACATTCAGTGCCTCTCAAGATATTTTCTTTGGGGGTGACGCCGAAAAATGGGTCAAATATGCCAATTCATTAGCCCTAAGGTACTATATGAGACTTTCTGAAAAAGACCCTAGTTTTGCCAGTGCCGGTGTTCAAAGTATGTTGGCTTCTCCGCTTATTGACAGTGTAGATGAGGAGTGTGCAGTATCTTACCTAGGTATAAGCCCTAGTGATTCGCAGCCAAGTAATGGGTTGTCAGGTACACCATCTAATTTTACCAGGGTGAAGCCATGTACTACCTTGACCTATAAGTTACAAGAGCTAGATGATCCCAGAATGTCAATTTGGTTCGATGCGGTTGAGATTGCCACTACTGTTGTGGCCCCGGCCGATATGCCATCCGGACCTTCTACCTTTTTAGAAATTGTAGATGGTCTTCGATACATTAATACTGATTCTTTGGCCTCAAAAAATTTGGCAATTTATAGTCCTGATACCTGGTATGCCGATAGAGAGGCCGGTTTGACCATGATTGATACAAATAGTGTATACGTTGGCTTGCCGGTTTCAAACCAAGGTACCGAACCTTATACGTACAATTTGAATCCGAGCCCTGTACAGGGTGGCGGCAATATTCATGTTTCATTGATGAACCCGATGTTCAATGAATTGTCAGGGCCAAATTTGAAGGCACGTTTATTCTCGTATGCAGAGCTTTGTTTCTTGAAAGCCGAGGCCGCCTTAAAAGGGTGGGGTACCGATGCCGAAGGCAACTATAACAAAGGTGTAGAGGCCTCACTTGAAACTTGGGGATTGGAAGATGAGTTCGCCGATTACATCGACAACGAAGGCGTAGCCTATGAAGGTACCCTAGAACAGATTATGGAGCAAAAATGGATTGCAAACTTTTCTTCGGCTTCCGAAGCTTATCTTGATTGGAGAAGAACAGGTTTACCCGATTTAGAACCAGGTCCGTTTGCAAGATCAAGCGTCATACCTGTTCGTTTTGTGTATCCTACTGAGAATAGTACGCTAAATGGTGATAACTATTACAGTGCCCTCAATAATCTAGAAGAGACCGAGCATACCGATGATGTTCCTGGTTACATACAGAATGATACTCCATGGTCAAAACCATGGGTTTTACAAGGTGTTGATCAACCTTGGTAATTTGAATGGCGATATATCCGAGAGTGTATATATAATTGTTTGTTAGTTGAGTTATCTGAATTACCTGGGGCCGCAACCTCAGGTAATTTTATTTATCCTAAATTATGTCAGTTGCTTCCAAGCGGTTGCAATAAATCTTAAGGCTGTGAAATATACTTTTCTAATCTGTTTGGTATTTGTTTGGCTAATGTCTTGCAGTAATGAACCCGAAGAAGTTGTTCTTGACCTTTCGGAGGCTTCGATTATTGTTTCCGACTCATTACATGATGCTATGGGCAAAACTATAGTTCAGGTGTTGATCGAGGAAGTTGAAAGGCGAACCCGAATAGATTGGGCTACTTCTGAATTTGATAATTCTAAGTCTTCTATTCTTCTTTGCCTCGAAAACGATAAAGACTTTATTGAAAAATATAACAGTACTATAGGTTCTGAAAAAAGTACCCTAAAGAATGAAGGCTTCAGGCTCTTGCACCAAAAAGAGGAGGGAAAGGATTTATTATGGATTATCGGAGCAGATAAGCGCGGACTTTTATATGGAGTTGGAAAACTTTTACGTCTTGCCCAAATGGCGGAGGGAAAAATAACTATTGAGAAATCATTGAACATTTCTTCCTCACCCGAATATTCGCTTCGCGGACATCAATTCGGTTACCGGAACACTGCAAATTCTTGGGATGCTTGGTCTGTAGAACAATTTGATCAACATTTTAGAGAGCAAATACTTTTTGGGGCGAACAGTTTCGAAAACATTCCTTTTCAAAAACCGGATTCTAGTCCGCATTTTAAATTGAACCCTCAGCAGATGGAGGTTAAAATGAGCGAGATTTGTGAGAAGTACGGCGTCGATTATTGGGTATGGACTCCGGCACCCGAAGATTTAATGGAAGAGAATGCCCATGAAAATGGGTTAAAGGAGCAGGAAGCCTTTTATGCCAGATGCCCAAAGTTGAACGGGGTTTTTGTTCCTGGGGGCGACCCTGGTGAAAACCATCCTTCGGTATTGATACCCTACCTAAAAGATTTGGCGAGTGTATTGAAAAAATACCATCCAAAGGCAGGAATTTGGGTGTCATTACAGGGCTTCAACGAAGAAAAAGTCGATTACTTTTTTGAGTATCTGCAAACCGAAAAACCGGACTGGTTAAAAGGTTTGGTAAATGGCCCGAGTAGCCCACCGCTTGCTTATGAGCGCGAGCAACTTCCGCAAAAATATCAGTATCGCTTTTACCCCGATATAACCCATACCGTGAGGTGTCACTATCCCGCTATTCGGTGGGACCAAGCGTTTGCCCTTACGTTGGGTCGTGAACCCATCAATCCGCAACCTGAATTATATGCCAAATATTTCAGGGAAGATGTAGATAAAACTAACGGGTTTATCACCTATTCAGATGGGTCACATGACGATGTGAACAAAGTTTTGTGGAGTCAATTGGGTTGGAATTCAGAACAAGATATTCACCAAATAGTTTTAGAGTACTGTCGGTTTTTCTTTGGCTCTGAAGTTGCAAAAGAAGCGGCCAATGGAATTTTCTCTTTGGAAAAAAATTGGTCAGGGCCCATTCTTGAAAATGACGGTATTGAAAGCACACTGGTAGTTTGGAAACAATTGGAGGACAAATACCCAGAATTAGCCGGTAATTGGCGATGGCAACAGCTTGTTTTTCGGGCTTATTATGATGCTTATGTAAAGTTGAGGCTTGTGAACGAGTCAGCATTGGAGAGCGAGGCTTATAAAGTTCTTTCCGAATCAAGAACTATGGGTGCGGACGTTGCCATTGATAGCGCCATTAAGGTTTTGAATCAAAGGGATACCACCGATAGAATGGTACAACTGCGTCGCAAAATTGAAGAGAATGGGGAAACATTGTTTCAGAGCATAGGTTCTCAAATGAGCGTGCCCAAGTATCAGGCTCGAAGTGCCGAACGTGGTGCTGTTCTTGACTTTCTAGATATACCTTTAAATAATAAATGGTGGCTAGAAGATGAGTTCGAAAAGGTGAAAAAACTTTCCACAGAGAATAAAAAAATTGGCCGTCTTGATTTCATAAGAACCTATGAAACCCCGGGAGATGGCAGTTTCTACGATAACATTTCTAGTGCAGCTGCAAAACATGTAACTTCTGAAACCGATGATGCCATAGATTATCTTTGGGAAAACGACGGTATGAGCCGTAAAAGATTATCTACCCAACTTTTTCAATTTTCACCAATTTTAGAGTATAAAGACCTCGACCCAGAAGCCAATTATCTAATTAGAGTGGCAGGATATGGCGAAGCACTTCTCAGAGCCAATGGAGAACGCTTGAAACCTACTAAATATGAAAAGGGTTTTGAGCAGTTTAAAGAATTTCCTTTACCCAAAAAATTAATCGGTGATGGTCATCTAAAAATTACTTTTGACAGACCTGACGAAGAACATTTAAATTGGAGAAAACAATCACGGGTGACCGATGTTTGGGTAATCAAGAAGTAGCTCTATAATTCTAAAAGATAAATTTGCTTGGTTGAAATGCCTTCTTCATTTTCAACCAATCTGTTGTAGGCAATAGTTTTTCCATCGTGTGACCAAACAAGATTGGTCGGGGCATTATCGGAAGGTTCGGTCAGTACCTCAAAACCCTCAGAATGTATGTCTCTTTGAATAACAGAATTATTTTGCACATAGATTATTTTGTGTTCACTTGAATGCCAGCGTACGCCGCTTTGTACATCGCTTTTATGAAAGCTGACCTGGATGGTTTGGTCACCGGTAGGTGATATACAAAATACCTGTTTGATATGGTTTTGGTCATAAGCCAAGTAAGCGAGCCAAGCCCCATCAAAAGATGATCGAACGATACCCTCGCAACCGGGCTGTTCGGTTTTTGCGGTAAAAGTCAGCCGGCGTTGAGAGGCACCCTTGGGGGGTGAGGGCAAATCTGATTCCGTGCCCTGCAACAAACCTTTTTCAGATGATAAAGTGATATCTTCCGGTATGTCAACAATGTAAACTTCATCAACATTCTGACCATCGGAGTTTTTTACCGTACCGATAAAACCGCGCGCCCTTTGCTTTTTTCCATTGCGGTCGGTGTATCCATAAGTTCCGACCCAGCTATCGCCGGCAGCCCTACTGATTTCGTCACTGCCGGGTTGAGGTTCAGGGACCACCTCGACCACCAATGTACTGAACCAATCACCTGAAAAGTTTTCCGGGTTTTCTGGGTCTATGATTACTTTACTTTCCGCTTTGGAAACACCTATCGTTCTCAGGTTTAGTATAGCACCAGTAGAATCTTCCAATTGTTTCATGATGGCGTCGTTATAAGTAAACCCGATAAATTTTCCATCACCACTCCATTCATGGCGGTGGGTGCCACCTCTAAGTGCCCCTGGAGTAAAGGGAAGTTCAATATCCCTAGCATCCATAAAAATGGGCTCATTAAGTTGGTTCTCATCAATGATTACCCCGGTACGCCGCCATTGCTCGTAAGGGTTGTCTTTAGAAGAATTCATTAAACCATGAATGAAAGCAACTTTGTTTTCGGTATGGCTGTAGCTCACGGCACCGACCCCAGGGCCATATGCGGTGTTCTTATCTAGGTGGTAAAGCACTTTTTTTTCGCCGGTAGCAACATGAACCTTTTCTATTGTGGCATTGCCCCCGATACCGCCTTTCTCTGTTCTTGTATCATATACCAACCATTGATCATCTGGAGAAAAATTGTCATTATTATCCAAATCGTGGTTGTAGGTGAGATCCGTAGTCAGTTGTCTTTCTTTTTTAAACTCCATCTTCTTGCATGAATGGATATTGGTAAATGCGATTAAAATTAGAAAACAAAACTTTTTGCAATGCATGAAAAAAGGTTTCTTTATTATTCTTTGTTCAGCCTTGGCTCACTAATGACACCTAGATATCGCCCTAACCAATAGGGTAGAAGCCAAATGTCGCCGGCGGAGTATTCTTCTGAACCATCGCCACCTGTTCTATCTAATCGGAACATATTGGCATTGTGGCGTTGCACTTGACGCTCATCTGGCGGTAGTACCTCTTCAGTCGTTTGATCCCTAAAATTAGGTTCGATAAAAGTAAGGTCTTTCCGGTGCGAATTCTTAACATCCCACGAGCGCATATCCATCGGATGTTCCCGAAGATACCAAGCGGCTTCGTCTAGGTCAAAGTTTTGAGTTTCGCATACGGCAGTGAGTAAATTCCATGCCCCATCTTTTTCAGGTCTTTCCGACTCCCAGTGGTCAATAATAGATTCTTTGAATTTCGTTTTTAGGGTATCGTTAAGCGCGTACCTGTACAAGCCCCAATAGCCAAGAAAATACATCTCGTCATCGGAGTGGTTCCAACCTTCGGAAAGCATCTTGCTCCAATCATCGGCGTCTTCAGGGGCTTTGCCAATCTCGCTCATAGGTCTCATCAAATTTTCAAAATAACCATGATTGTTCATCAGGTCGAATGCCTTTTCTTTATATACTTCCTTTTGGGTAAAATGATAGGCCGTTTGAAGCATGGCAATGATATTCGATGAATTGATTTTTCTATCACCTACCATTATAGGCCGCGCATTGACATACTCAGGATTCCATTTACCCCAAGTGGTGGGTTTACCATCAAAGTCAACGAGATAATAGTCGTTTTTGACAATGTGGCCCATGAGCGTATCTATCAAGGTTATGGCTCTTTCCCTTAAATCATTTTCCAATAATTCGGCCATGACGCTGTAAACAAAAATATGGCCAATAGCTTCATCACTGCTCGTGGTCGATTTCCAATCCCACTCTGGGTCATCTGTATGTTGCCATCGATCGGAATCATGAAGACTTTCTATATAACCGCTTCGTTCAAAACTGCGGGAGGGAAAACCTGGGACATCATTGATCGTGAACAATCGTTCCATTGCTTCCATAGATTCATAACAATTTTTCAGGGCTTCTTCATTGCCAGTAACCTTATACCTGTAAACTTGACTTGCCAAGTACATCGACGTCCATAATCCATCATTGTCAGAATCATCTAATCGCCCCGAGTTCACATCACCATTTTTTAAATCTACCAGAGAGGCATTAAAGCCCAAACGTATGTGTCTGTCTCGTACTTGCTTTTCGTAAAAGGCGGCCTTATCGGCCAAGGTCATGGGATCGAAATGAATTTGTGCCAGGCCGTTATCGGTTAAAATATGTACTCTTCCTTCATGGCCGCTACTAATATGAACAACCTTGTTGCCCGGTAACCACCGCTTACCGTAATAATAATTGAAATCACCATCGATATCCATGCGGTAGGCACCCTCATCTGATCCGAACCAGATTTCTTCATCTATGCTTTCGATCCATGTAATTGAGGGCACAGGAAGCTTGTTGATCAAATCGGAAGGTTTGCCGTTAAGTTCGGAGTCTACGGTAAAATAACCGTTTTGTGTGCCTATGTATAACTTTGCACCTACCACGTCAAAAGAAGTGGCCTCATTGTTTATTTTGATTGTCTTTATTTGATTGTTCGATGCGTCGAACGTAGAGACCGAATTTTTTCCTAAAATCCAAAAAACATTGGCTTCATGCCCGTATCTTATTTGTATGATGTTGCCGTCTTCAACAGTACCTTTCCAAGGGGCTTTGTCTTTTGACAAAAACTGCAGTTCTTTCCCATCACTTATTAGGAAATCAAAATTGGAACCAGGTTCCAGCAGATTGGCATTTTCAAGGTCGTGAGGGAGAAATAGGTTACCGGCCCAAGCGTTGCTCAAAACTGCTTTATCATCTACATAGACGAATTGATCTTGAAATAAAGAAATGCCATTCAGGCTTTTATCTTTTAAAGGTCGGTAGGTATTGTCAGCTATCAATGTGCCATCAACCAAAAATTGACCTGCTGAAGTGCGATACAAACCATTTTTGCCTAAGACTTGAACAACACCGTTACGGTCTTCGAACACTTTTTTTGGCGAAACCGAACTGTTAAAATAATATTTGACACTGTAATCTTGTAAGTAGGGAGTGTCTTGATAAATAGGTAGGGTAGCTGATTTTTCGGTATCCCCATTCGAATCATAACATGAGAGGAATAGAAACGGAACCAACAAAAAAATGAAATACAGGCGGTTTAGCATGGGTCAGTTTGATAGGGTTGTTTAAATTGTTTAAATTGATTAGGATAATTTTCCATCAATTGAAACAAAAGAAACGATTAAAACAGCCCTATGCTTCCTATATTTTATTTGGTTTGCATAGAATCTTTTCCCAAAGGCATTTTCTTCTTGTATTCGAACGAGATCTGATTATTTACTCATCGAGGGAGGGATATTTTTGCTTCCCCACGCCTTATTGGGTTTGGGCCCCATTGTAAACTCTAAAGTGCCTCCTTTAAGGATTTGAGAATGATCGATAAAGGTTTGATTGAAAGATTGCCCGTTCAATGTGGCAGATTGTATGTATTGGTTTTCTTTAGAATTGTTCTTGGTCTTTATAGAAAACGATTTACCCTCTGCGAGGTTTAATTGTACTTCCTCAAAAATGGGGCTACCAATGGTGTAAACCGTACTTCCGGGGGCCATTGGGTAAATACCCATGGCACTGAGAATATACCAAGATGACAAAGAACCCATATCTTCATTACCGGACAATCCGCCAGGGCCGATACGGTAAAACTCATTCATGACTTGCCTTGCCCTTTGTTGTGTTTTCCATGGTTGCCCAGCATAATTATACAAATAGGTAACGTGATGAGAAGGCTGGTTACCATGAACATATTGACCGATAGTACCAACGACCCCCACATATTTTGGTGGGGTAATAATGGGCGACATTTCAAAAAAAGTATCCAGTTTACCGATAAACTCTTCTCGGCTTCCGAAAAGGTGGATTAACCCTTGAACATCATGCTGAACCGACCAAACATATTGCCATGCATTCGACTCGGTATAATGACGATTGGGCCTTCTGCCCACAAGCAACGGATCAAAATATTGGTAATAACTATGCTCACCTTCAGTCACAATTTGCTGGGTAGAGTTTTCTAGGCTAGGTAACCAAGACCCATCAGCTTTTCTAGGGCGCATAAATTGACTCTTTTTATCCCAAACATTTTTATAATTATAGGCCCTCTCGATAAACATCTCATGGTCTTTTTCTTTACCCAGTTCTTCGGCCAACTGGGCAATACACCAATCATCATAAGCTAGTTCTAAAGTGTTGGGCACCGCTTCGGTAACCTTATCTATGGGAGCATAGCCCTTATCAAGATAAAATTCAAGACCTGAGCGACTCGCTTCTCTAGGTATCGGTGATTTTGGGGTTTCCATCGCTTTTTTTCTCATGGCTTTGTAAAGCATTTCAACATCAAAATCTTGATAGCCCTTTAAGTAAGCGTCAACGATTATGGGTATTAGGTGGTCACCCACCATCGATTCGCCATAAACGTTCAAGAAGTGCTGTGCAGGTAACCAGCCGTAATTTTTCACTTTTTCCTCAATCGATTTGATATAGTCGTTTACATGTTCTGGGGCGATTAAGGTCATTAAAGGGTGTTGGGTTCTATAGGTATCCCAACATGAAAACGAACCATAAAAATTAAATCCGTCAGCTTTGTGAACTTTACCGTCAGAACCAAAATAGCTCCCATCGATATCTTGAGAAATGTACTGGGCCAATAACGAGCGATATAGGGCAGTGGTGAAAATCTGTTTTTGGTCTTCAGTGCCCCCTTTTACAGTAACTTTCGATAACTCGCTGTTCCAGATATTTTCTGCCCGCTCTTTGGTTTGGTCAAAATTCCAATGAGGAATTTCAGCCTTCAAGTTTTTTCTAGCTCCTTCTATACTAGTATATGAAATACCGACCTTTACAAGTACTTCCTCATCTTCTTCGGTATGATATTGAACAAACGCCCCAATTTTATCGCCCACTTCGGCATTTTTGTATGGGAAAATACTCCCGTCCGATTCAGGCGTTTTATAAGAAGCATCAAAGGTTCCGTAGTATAGAAAGGGCTTGCTGAATTCGGCCACAAAATACACCTTTCCGAGACCGGCCGCTTTAGCTCCTTCAATACGATGATTATCAATAATTTTCAATTCTGAAAGTTCACCTTGAGTCATATTTCCAATTTGATGGCCTACATCTAAAATAATTCTTGAAGTCTCTGACTTTGGAAAGGTGTATCTGTGAAAACCAGCTCGTTCCGTTGAGGTCAATTCTGCCTTTACATTATAATCTTTTAGCATTACCGAATAATAACCCGGGGAGGCAGATTCTTCAGAATGACTAAACCGGGAACGATATCCCGCATCAGGGTTCTCAAGAGAACCTGGAACGACTTGTAGTTTCTGATGGGTCGTGGGCATCAATAGAATTTCTCCTCCATTGACCATTCCAACACCGCTCCAGTGCGTATGACTAAAGCCCATAATTGAACTTTCAGAATAGACATAGCCCGCACAGTACGTCCAACCTTCGGTATGAATATCAGGGCTCAAATGAACCATGGCGTTGGGCAAGGCAGCCCCCGGATAGGTATGGCCGAAAAAATCAGTGCCAATAAAGGGGTCAACATTATCAATTGGTCGATTTTGACTATTGACAGTAATAACTGTAAACAATAACGATAAGGTGGAAAGTAGGCCGGTTCGAAACATGCTTGGTTTATTGTGATTTAGCTAAAAGCAAATATAGCATTCACCTTTATTTAACTAGGTTAAGATACTAGGGGTAAAAGACAAAAAAGCAGAAATATGAGGTGCCTCTTAAAGCTTATATTTGTAAAAATGGATGTTTAAAAGGTAGCTGAACACAAATGAAGATAATTGTACTTGATGGGTATACGCTGAACCCAGGAGATTTGAATTGGGATGGACTCAAAAATCTAGGAAATCTCAAAGTGTATGATAGATTACCCAACGAAACTGATAAAATTGTGGAAGCTATCAGTGACGCCGCCTATGTCTTTACCAATAAAACGCCATTACCAAAAGAGGTCATTAGAAGGGTGCCCCTTCTAAAATATATCGGTGTATTGGCCACTGGTTTCAATGTGGTCGATGTCGATTATGCCAAACAGCGCGGTATTACCGTTACGAACGTACCCACTTACGGAACACAGGGCGTAGCACAAATGACAATGGCCCTTTTACTGGAAATGTGCCATCATGTAGGCGAACATAATCGAGCCGTTCAAAATGGCGACTGGAGTTCTAGCGATGATTTTTGTTTTTGGAACTATCCCTTAGTCGAACTAGAGGGCAAAACGATGGGCTTGGTCGGCTTCGGAAGTATTGGTCAGGCAACGGCGAAGTTGGCCGCTGCATTCGGCATGAGGGTAATCACGACGGGAAGCAGTAAAACTCCCGAACCGGAAGGCTGCTCATACGTTGATTTTGACCAACTTTTGGCAGAGGCCGATGTAATAAGTTTACACTGCCCACTGACTGATGAGACCAAGGGCTTGATCAATGAGAACTCGATACAAAAAATGAAAGATGGGGTCATGTTTATCAATACATCTCGTGGGCCGTTGGTTGTTGAAGAAGATTTAAAAAACGCCCTTGTTAGCAAGAAAATAAGCTATGCCGCAGTTGATGTAGCCTCCAGTGAGCCTTTGAATGCCGATAATCCGTTATTGGGGCTTGATAATTGTATCATCACTCCGCACATCGCCTGGGCCTCGCAAGCAGCTCGTAAGCGTTTGATGCAAACCGCCGTATCGAATTTAGAAGCTTTCTTGGCAGGAAAACCTGAAAATGTAGTTAACCCCTAATAGTTTTAGAATGGAACAAAAAAAGGAGTCACTAACCAGAAGAAAGTTTTTAATTAAATCAGGCCTGGCAACGGCAGCGACGCCTTTGATCCCGTTTTCCGTTAGGGGAGAGGAGCCCCTCATTGCCACAGATGAATCTTCTTTCGAATTTGTCTTCATGACCGACATACACATCAAACCTGAAATGAATGCCCCTAAGGGGTTTCAAATGGCTATTGATAAAACCAATGAACTGAATCCTGATTTTGTAATTACGGGAGGAGATTTGGTCTATGATGTTATGCGTGGTGACTACGAAAAAAGCGATGCACTTTTTAAGCTATATACCCAAATGGCAAAAGGATTTAAAATGCCGGTTTATAACTGTATAGGTAACCACGACCTTTTTGGTATTTATGAAGAGAGCCCTGAAGACGAAACGCATCCTGATTATAAATATGGTATGTGGCAGCGCTATTTTGGCGAAACCTATTATGCTTTTGACCATAAGGGTTGGCATTTCATTACCCTGAACTCTTTAGATGTTACCGATAATAAGAGGTACAAGGGTTCTTTTCACCAAGACCAACTGGCTTGGTTAAGAAATCATCTTAATGCTATTGATACCAAAATACCAATTGTCATTACCACGCATATACCTATGCTCTGTACTTTTTCACAGTTAAATGGCAAAGAAGGCACGAGAACGGCAAATAATGCCTTCGAGGTTTTTGACATTTTTAAAGAGCATAATTTAAAGTTGGTTTTACAGGGACATATACATTGGAAGGAGTATGGTTTTGTAAATGACCGTGTTCATTTTTTGACCGGTGGTTCGATTGCCGGAAACGGATGGAAAGGGAGAAGGCACAATACCAAAGAAGGTTTCATGAAGATAAAGGTTAATGGCGAAGATTTCTCATGGGATTATATTGATCACGGTTGGGAAGCCGAACGTATGAAACTGGGCGTTGGTGTTCAAGAATAGTAGTGGGCCTTATTTGAGATTCGCTAACATGAACCTTTTTACATTTTCACCCAAAATGGCCCTCATTTCGTTCTCGCTAAAACCCTGTGCCATTAGTTCTTCTACCAGAAGGGGCATTCCCGTAACATCAAAAGGCATGGTAGCACTTCCATCATAATCGGAGCCTAAAGCAATACAGTCAATACCGGCAATACTTTTTACATGCTTCATGGCATCAACAATACCTTGAATTTCAGGAGAACTCACGGCGCCCTTAAAAAATGCGATGCCTATCAATCCTCCGTTCCTAGCAATCTTTTTTATATGTTCGTCAGAAAGGTTTCTCGAATTGTTCATGGTACCTTTCACACCTGTATGGGAAACAATTAACGGTCTATCGGTCATCGAAAGAATATCGTCTATCATGGCCGGCGCAGCATGTGCCAAGTCTATGAACATGCCCAGCTCATTCATACGATTGATTACCTGACGGCCAAAATCGGTCAGCCCTTCTTCTGAAATACCATGTGCTGAACCGCCCAATTCGTTATCAAAAAAATGGGTAGGCCCCAGCATTCGTAGGCCTTCTTCATATAACTTATCCAGATTTTGAAGATTTCCCTCAAGGCAATGACCTCCTTCGACACCGAGAAAGCCGCCAACCGTTCTTCTATCGTTTTTCCGCTGATTTAGAAGATGCTCGAAGTCTTTTTGGTTTTTGACCAAGATAAAATTACCCTCAAAATCGTCGACATATTCCCGTAGTTTTTGACACTGGTATTCGGCCCTTTTAAAAAGGCTGTTCCAGTTACTCAAAGGTTTTCCCTGTACTATATTGAGCAAAGTAATGTTATCAAAAGAATCGCTAGAATTTTTTGAAAAGTTTTGCCCCGCAGGTGATTTGGTAACTATAGTAAAAGCCTGCAAGGCCATATTCGCATCTTGCATTCTCGGGAAATCAACATGACCGACATCGTTTTTCTTGGTCAAATCCCTACTCCACAAAAGGGCATCACAATGCAGGTCTGAAACAAAATCCAAAGAATTATAAAATTCAAGGGCTTCGTTAGAAATGGTATAGGGTGGTTCTTGTTGGGTCTGGTTATGCTTTTTATCCAGCACCTTGGGCACAATAGTAATGACCGCGATATAGATTAGGGTTAAAACCAAAATTACAATGAGAACTGTTTTCTTTTTCATTTGATTTATGCGGGTTACTTCTGTTGAAACTGACTATTTTTCTTATGATTTATAGTTCAATACGTAAAATAGGAAGATTCACATTCTATGAATTCAACGGGAATGTCTGTTATGAAATCACGCATCCATTTGGCCGCAAACTCCATTCCCGCTTCCTCAGAATTGATATGCCCCAAGAAAACGATGGCTTTGTTTCGGCCTTGCAAAACGGCATCCCTTACATATTCATAAGTTTCCCATTGTGGAACCTCCCCGGCAATCACCACATCAACATCGTTCTTTCTTAATTGTGAAATATGTGCATCGGTACCTGAAGCACCTGGTATAAAGGCCACATTCGTTAGTGGCATATCTTTGTTTCCCACCACGTGAAAAGCATTATCAGGAAAGGTCTTTTTCAGTTGAATCAAAAGTTCATTGAGCGTAGTCTGAGGAAATTCAAACTGGTAATAATTGCCATCTTGAATGTTTTCTTGCCAACCTAGGCGTTCGATTATGCCCGACATTATAGCATCGGGCCGAATGCGATGCACATAATCGTGAAATCGCCATACCACTAAGCCGTTATCTAAAATGAACTTCTTTTTTTCTTCAAAAACGGGGTCACCCTGAAATTTATCGGTACTATCTAAATGATTATAATAAAGAGGCTCGTGGGCAATGATAAGGTTGCAATTTTTGGCGACCGCTTTTCTGAGCACATCCATAGTCGCAAACATACAGGTAACAACGCCTTTAACAGTGGTTTCGGGGTCTCCCTCTTTTACTATATCGACCGTGTTGTTTACGGTTGCGGCTTCCGTTTCGGTGATAATCGTTTGAATCGTTTCCTCTGCGGAAACTTTTTCTTGACAGTACATCAGCAAAGGAGAAAGCAGAATGATGAATATTTTGGTGGGTGATTTCATCGGCATAGATTTTTAAGGTTATACTTTTTACTATTTGTTGATGAAGTGCATTTTTAGAAAATCGATGAACACATCGTTATCGCTGGGCAGCGAGCCGTGACCTCCGGCGTGCATATAATAGCCCAAGTCTTTTAAAATCGGTTTTTCTGCCGCGGGCCAAGTTTTTGTTTGCAGCCCTTCGGCACCCAACAATTCGTAAACGGGCTCTACGGCTACGGCAGCATCAAATTCTCCTTTGGGGTCTGACCAATAATCGGTATCGCCGGTCTGTAACATGAGCGGGCGAGGGGCAATCAGTGACAGGAGCATATGGCTATCGATAGGGGAGCTATTAGGATCAAAACTATATTTGGCCCGTCTTCCACTAAATTGATAGAAATAGCGGTTGGGGTGCACCATGTGGTGAATTGTTTCCCCGTATTGCCGTCTTGAAATAGCTGCACCGCCTTCACCTGAACAGCTGGCTATGACCATGCCGAACCTTTGATCAATGGCTCCGGCCCACAAGACGGTTTTTCCAAGTCTTGAAATGCCATATAAAGCTACTTTTTTGCTATCTATGTGATCATTGGTCACCAGATAGTCCATAGCATAACTAAGGCCCCACGACCAAGCCGAAATTGTTCCCCATTCATTTGGTGCCGGATAATCTTCGCCTTCTTCTAAATAATGGCCCCTAATACCATTCTTAAATCCCGCGGGATAGTCGGGTTCGATATCGCCATAATAAATGGTCGCGACCCCAATACCGTTATCTAAGAACTTCTCTACATCAAAGGGTTTAAAGGCCCTTCCTTGAGAAGCAGGGACTCTTTCCCCTTCACGGGTCCACATCATACCCTCTTTGAGTTCAGGGTCATCTACCGCGTTGGAGTTGGGAGAAAATCCGATTTTCAGGAGTAAGGGAACGGGTCCTTTGCTCTTTTTTGGAAGATAGATTAAAAGATCGGCTTTTATTTTCGTGGTATCTTCCGTAAAAAACAGTCTCACTTGAGTTCTTGATGCCTTGTTATTAAAGGCCGAACCATCATTCTCAAAAACGTTAAAGTTTAATTTGGGTTTTTCAGGAAATAGGCCAAACTGTTCAGTTTTGAACAGGCTCAGTATCTCTGGTCTTCTTTTGTTGAACCACTCTTCACGACTAGTAATCTTATCACCGTTCTCTGAGATGAGAAGTTCAGGCAATTGATAATCGGGAACGTTATTTTCATCATAATTGATAGCAATACCGGCTACTTTTTTGTTCAAGTCTTGCGCGTTTGCGAATGATGTAATCGACATTAGGTAAGCAAAAGCCCAAAAGGCCTTTCTGTGAAAAAATGACATGAAATGAAAGTTTGATTTCTTGAAAGTTACCATATAATTTGATTGATAAGTTAGGGGATGTACATATTTTCAAGAATTGCCACAGACGGACTTTCACTAAGCCATCTCTTGCTAAGACCTGTGGTATCGCCTTTGGCCAAAAAATAGACAAATGATCCCAAGGCCAGATCAACATCACCATCGCCATCGATATCTCCGGCATCCATTACCAGCCACCTACCGTTACTGGCTTTTGGGAAAGATTGGGCACTAAAATTTAGGTTGCCTTTATTCTCGAGATACACAAAACTTTCTTCCGGCCTATTGGCATAATCAGGAAAGAAAGAAATTGCTGCTATATCTAAATCTCCATCCTTATCAAAATCAATTGGTAGCGCGTTATAAGCCCCGTTCATTCTAAAAAAATAGGCTTGATCAAAATTCATTTCGCCGTCGTTCAGGTATATGTACACTCCATGATAGTCTTTTAAGATGGGGGTTTTGTCGGCATTATCACCACATACATAAAGTAGGTCATCGAAACCATCACCATTAAAATCAATGTATTCAAAATTTTGACTACCGTTCAACGGTGAAAATTGTAACCATCTCTTTTCTTGAAAATTGCCGTTACCTTGGTTTTCGAAACAATAGATGCCTTCCTCGCCCTGTGCCATGAGGCAAATTATATCCAGCTTCCCATCTTTATTGACATCTTTAATGACCGATTTAATAGCACCGGATGCTTTTTTAATAACCTTTGGTTGCCATTGGTTCTCTCGGTTTTCGTACAGAACAAGCTGACCAGTGTGGTCACCGTACTCGCAAATGACCATATCTTCTTGACCATTGCCCGTTAGGTCACCGTAGGCCATATGTACGGGTCGTTGTAAACCTTTTAGAATAGAAGTTAACCGTACTTGAGCCGAATCGTCACCTATGTTTGATAAGCCTTGAAGTGTGCCTTTTGACAAATCGTTCGGAAATATATTTTTACCCACACTCAATAATTGAGAAGAATCTCCTTTTTGTTCCCATTGAATGGGCGTATTGAAAGTAAGTATGTTTTTTTGCAATTGTTGCTGGGCATCTAAGAAAGAAAGTACGTTACTTTTTGGTTTGCCATCGGCAAAGAGAACGCCTTCTTGGTTTGGTCTAATTTTCACCATGGTGGTCATGGGTGGGCGGTGGCCAAATTCAACTTCTCGATATTCGAACTGTTTTAGATTGAGGTCTATACTTTCGTTATAGACAGGCGAGGGTACCTTCTCCGGTGCGTTTTGAGTGTAAAATTCTTCAAGTTTTCTCCAATCTTCTTGAGCAATAATCGGATGCTCAGGATAAATATGGGCCTGCTTCACAACTTTTGCATTTTCAGCATTCCCAAAAATACTATCGTTGAGCACGCCATTCGTGTAGAGACCCAATCGCTGTGCCATGGCCGGTAGAACATCTTCTTTCCAGATATTTTTTGGTAGCATTTCAGGGGAAACATAACTATGGCACGAGGCACAATGTATTTGAGCCAATTCACTACCGGTTAACTGCGTTGCCTTTGGCTCGGCTGTGTCAACCTTTTTCGGTTTTGAATTTGATTGGCAGCCGGCCAAAGACCATATAATGATGCTATAGGTAAATAGTTTTCGCATTTCTATTTAGGTCGTTCCTAAAGATAGGCCAACCGAAGGAAGTACCATAACGTTTATTTGATTCCGTAAATGGGGCCGTAAGCACTGCACGCCCTATAATCTTGACCTTCTTTGTCTTCACCGAACGATGACCAAAGTGCAGGTCTGAAGATTTTTTCTTCTGCTACGTTGTGCATGTTCACCGGAATTCTCAACATCGAAGCCAAGGTGATTAAGTCGGCCCCGATATGGCCATAACTGATGGCCCCATGATTTGCTCCCCAATTGGCCATTACGCTGTACACATCTTTAAAGGCACCTTTGCCCGTAATAATTGGTGCGAACCAAGTGGTAGGCCACGTAGGGTTGGTACGCTCATCGAGTAATTTATGTACTCCGTCTTCCAAAACTACCGTATGACCCTCGGCAATCTGTAAGACCGGGCCTATACCCTTTACCAAATTGATACGGCACATAGTAACCGGCATTTCACCGTCGGTCTTGAATTGAGAGGAATAGCCGCCACCTCTAAAATATTCTTTGACCGCTTGAGGCCATTGGGTCGCTTTCAAACAATTATCAACCTCATCTGTGGTAATATCCCAAAAAGGTTTCATGACCGGGTTACCAGCTAAATCTTTTTGTTGGGCCGTAGCGTCTAACGTAGTCGACCCCGAATTGATAAGGTGAATGATTCCATTTTTGGCTTTTCCTTGAAGGCTTTTTCCGGTGGCCCTCAGAACCGATTCCGGACTCCAATAGGTTCTTACGTCGGAAAATATTTGGGCAGTATTCGTTAATAGATGGCCAAAAAGCATTGAAACACCGTTAAGACTGTCATTTTCTGTTGCGACCATAAATGCCTGTCTTATCCCGTTCCAATCGAAAGAAGAATTCAATATTGCTTCTGAGAAATCTCCGTTGGGCATATGGTCTGTCCATTGCCTTTGCCCTTGAAAACCAGATATGATGGCATTTCTTCCAAAAGACTCCTCACCAAACCCCATTTGCTTCAGTTTGGGGTTCCCGATCATTAAATCTCGAATGATTAGGGTCATTTTTACAACGGTCTCCCATTCCCATTTTTTTCTTTCGGCACTGCCTTTTAAATCTTCTCTGTTATAGTCTTTTCCCTCTTTACAATTTTCGATGGTCCATTCATATGCCTTCTTAAATTCATCCTCATCAAAAATATTTTCCTGAATTCGTCTGTTCACTTCACTTTGGTCAACAAATTCGGTTCGCATACCTAAATAGTCATGAAAGAACCCTTGGTCGACCATCGAACCCACAATACCCATTGAAGAATAACCGACGGATAAGTATGACTTGCCTTTCATTTGTGCTACTGCAAGGGCCGCCTTCACAAAACGAAGAATTTTTTCCTGAACATCTTGGTGTATTTCGGTATCGTTGGCGTCTTGCACTTCTTTTCCGTAAATACTGAAGGCAGGTAGGCCTTTTTGAGCATAACCCGCCAATGCCGCTGCCAAATAAACGGCGCCAGGTCTTTCGGTTCCGTTGAAGCCCCAAATAGCCTTGATCGTATTGGGGTCGGCATCCATCACTTCGGTACCATAACACCAAGCAGGGGTTACGGTAAGGCTCACGGCAACCCCCTCACGCTCAAATTTGTCTGCACACATGGCAGCTTCGGCAACCCCGCCGATGGTGGTATCAGCAATGATACAACTGATTCCTTCCCCACTGGGAAATCTAAGATTGTCTTCGATTAACTTGGCGGCGTTCTTCGCCATTGCCATGCATTGCTTTTCAAGAGATTCGCGTACGCCTCTTTCACGACCGTCGATTACAGGTCTGATACCCACTTTTGGTAATCGACCTATGAGCCTGTTCCCCATTATTTAAGTTTTAATAGTTGTGTTAAACTGAGTAAATATTGACTGATTATGTAAAAATAGAGGTAATCAAATAAGAGCGAGGTTAATATAATATAGCTTTTTAACAAGATACTTTCAAGGTCATAAGAGGTATGTTTTTAGTTTTGTTCTTACCACTTCTTATTCCTATTGTAAAAATGACTACCCACATCATATTTGACATGAACGGAGTGATCACCGATGACGAACATTGTCATGAAATGGCGACCAAAGAAGCTTTTGGTACGTTGGGTCTAAATGTCTCTCCTGATATCTATAGAACATATTGCTTAGGAAGAACAGATGTAGCAGCTTTTACCGATTTGTTCAATGACTTTGCCATTAAGCAAGTTGATATATTGAGTACCATAGAAAAGAAAACAGAAATCTACTTGGGGCTTGTCGAGGAGAATTTGAAAATTTATCCGGGAGTTGTCGAGTGCATACAAAGGCTTTCGAGTTCTTACACGTTGGCTTTGACAACAAGTTCTACAAGGGTTGAAGTGAGTTCAACTTTAGGTTTGACGGGTTTGACCGATACATTTGATGTGATTCTAACCGCAGAAAATGTCTCCAAGGGCAAGCCGGATCCCGAACCGTATTTGTTGACCCTGCAAGAATTGAAGGCCAAAGCGAGTGAGTGCATGGTCATAGAAGATTCAGAAAACGGGATTAAATCGGCTAAGGCGGCAGGAATTAGATGTTTGGCCATACCGAATACTGAGACAATCGATAAATTAGCCCTTGCCGATGGAATATTTCACAACTATAGTGAATTGACCAAAGAACTATTTGACTCTCTTTAAAATCTGTCAAAGAATTTGAAACTTAAAGTTTGGCAGGATCAAGAACCACATATTTAACGGTTTTCCGATTCCAGGTATAAACGATGTGCACTAAGCCATCCTTCGCCTGTATGACCGTAGGATATGAGTACTCTTCTCTCTCTTTATCTGTAGATTCCCTTAAAGGTTCAAGGTCTAGAACACGCTTCCATTCTTTTCCATCTGTAGAGATACCTATACTTAATGGAACTCTGTCGCCCCAATTTTTTCCATTAGGGTTGTAAACCAGAAGATGCCTTCCATCTAAAAGACTTACCCCATCAATACCGGAATTGGGGTTAGGTAGTTTCGTGGCTTCCATGTCGCTCCAGGTCTTTCCATAATCAGATGACCAATTTTCTGTAACCACTTCGTTTTTCGTTCTGCTCAACAGCTGTAATCGACCTTGACCATGATTAAAGATTACCGGTTGAATTGCACCAAATTTTAAGGGATTATTCAGTGGTGGAGTACTTGCCCATGTTTTCAATGAATCACTACTACTCTCTACATGTATCGTCCAATCTCCAGACGTAGTCTCTGTGCTTGAAGGCGACAACACATCGCCGTTTTCTAATGTAATCGGTTGGTTTTTGATGGGCCCTAATATACCTTCTGCTAACCTGATCGGCTCTGACCAAGAGGCTCCGTCATCTTCGGAAGTCATGTAAAGTCCCCACCATTCTTGAGGGCTAGGCCCTACTTTGTAATATAGGTAAAGCGGTCCATTTTTTTGCTTAAACAGAACTGGGTTCCAACAGGCGTATCTCGTAACCCCATCAGGCTGCAATCCATTGACAACCTCGATAGGCGTTGACCAATGATCATTAGTTTTTCTAGAGACCCAAATACCGACATCTTTATTTTTTTCTTTGGTGCCGCCAAACCACGAAGCAACAACGGTTCCGTTGCTTTTCTCAACAGTAGAGGCATGGGCTTCGAGGGTCGGTGCATTTTCCAAGCCGTAAATGAACTCTTGCATTATTACTGATTCATGTTCGATAGGCTGGTCTTCAGGTAGTTCAAAAGGTTTTTCTTTACATGATGAGGCCAAGGCCACAAGTGTGAGTATTATAAGTAAGCGCATGTGGTTAATTGATAAGTATTAAAGAATTTTTGGGTTTGATTTATTTCTTTGAGGTTTTAAACCTTTCCATGATTTCTAGCCAGTTGGTAAAGATGATTCCCTCTTTCTCAAAGAAATTGATTAATTGGGGGTCGGCGAACATTTCAGATTCCCATACTCTTTGTTGCCATGAGTTAGTGATACCTTTTAAATTTTCGGTCTGGACCGAAGGATGAAAAATGATTTCGGTGAGCCCGGGATTCAATGAGTTGACCAATTTTTTGAAATTATCGATTTTTTCTTCATAAGTCTTTGCGTTAGGTGCACTACTGAAGAAATCAAGTTTGGGCAATTGATATTCTTCTATCATTTTAACCACCGAATCATCTAAAGGATAACCTTCTTTTCTAAAACCTGCCAATACTTCCGGATTGGAAATGTCGATGACATTTGCCGGAATTTGATATTCCTGCGCGACTCTTAAAAAAACTTCTACATAACTGGGGTCGGCATATAAAGTACCCATATGGGTATCTATATGATCGGGTCGATGGCCCCAGGAGATGGACTGCTCTATTTGAGCTCGTACTTCTTTTTCGACTTCTTCCGCAGAGGCATGTTGAACTACTTGAATGACTTTGTGCCACATATGGTCGGTTTCGTCTAATAGTCCCGAAACCTCTTCTTTGGCAGTCACCGTACCCCATCGATGGGTTTTCCATTCGCTGGTAAGTGTGAGATGCAGGCCAATATCTGTTTTCGGATTTTCAATGGCCCAAGCAATAAACTCTTTGGCATTCGGGCACGGAACCATAACCGCTGCCGATTGAATATCGCCATCATCAAGTTGATTTTTTGCGGCGATATTGGCTTCAGGACACATACCAATGTCGTCGGCATGAAGAATAAGAACCTTTTTGCCTTTTGGCCAACCTAATTTTTCGGCCCAAGTCATAGTTTCTACATTGGCCTCATTTGACTGGGCCATGGCGACATTTTTATCTTTTTGTTCTTTGCACCCCCATAAAACGGAAGCGCTTAACATACCAAAGACCAGTGATTTATATAATGTGGTGCTCATAACTATACTATTAGAATTTTATAAAACTTCATCATCATCTGCCAGATACATTCGTGTACTTTTGGTATAAGTACCACCATTGATGTCTTTATATTCCAAATCGATATAAAAAGCCTTGAATCCCGTTTTTGGGTAATCAATTTCCTCGCTAACCTCACCATCATCATTTAACTTAATGGGCGTTGAACTCCATTCTTCATCCCTGAAATCACGGTCAGTTGAATCGGCTGTCCATAGAAAGGCATTGGTCAAATTATCGGTTGAAGAAGAGACCGATAAAGTAGCACTTTGCTCTTCGGTATCGATTTTATAATTCAGGTTGTCATATTTCTCTTTAGCCAAGGTTTGCGCCCAAAACCCGCTTAGCGATTTTAGGGCTTCTTCACCACCTCCTAAATTATGTCCGGCGTTCGGCGTATAATGAATATAGTTTTCTCCTGGTATATCGTTGATGTAGTGTTTAATGGCATCAACTGGCCAGTATTCGTCATTGGTGCCTATGAATATCAATTTTGGCATGGTCAGGTCTGCCCTATAAGAGTAGGGGTCTATCATTTGGGTAAGGGCTTGCCCATCGCCCGTGTTGACCGTTTGCGGAATTTCAAGTTTAATATAATCGTTGATTTGAACACTATACTCGTTCCAAGATTCTAAGTGGTAATCGAGGCTCACCGGCATGTTCAGTACATCGATTACCATAGGCGCAATGGCTTCTACACGTTTGTCACTGGCACCGGTCAACCAGGTAGTCCAGCCACGTTTGGAGGCACCCGAAACCGTAAATCTTGAGACTTTCTTCTTAAGCTTTTCTTGACTAAACTCCTGTACTGCATCCATAGCCCGTACGGCGCTCTTTACCATCGGAAAGAGCAGGGGCCAGGTATAATCTTTGTCGTTCTTAAAATTATGTAGGGTAAACGAAATCAATTGGTCTTCTACCAAGTCGCCTTCGTAGAGTGGTTGCATGGGTACCTGTCTGACTATGGCGGTTATAGCCTTGTTCTTCATTGCCATCAAAGCCATAGGCTCCGTTTCACTACCCTCTTTATCCATATTCTTCCATTTGGGTTCTCCATCCTTCAGGTGACCTCCTGTGATAAATAAAAGCGAGCCATCGAATTCAATATTTTCCGGCACAAAAATCGTTAATTGATGTTTCCATGTGTGCTCCCTCCATTTCTGGGAAGTCAAAAGCAAGTCATATGCTTTTACTCCTTGCAGATCAAAACTATCCTTTAAAACCCAAGAAAATGTTTCATCCCCATTTTCTAAATAGCTTTTGAGGGCGTTTTCAGGAGTAACTTCCGCTACCGTTTCTGCTTCCGCGACAGCATCTTTTTTACTCTCTTTACAAGAGTTGATCAGGCCTACACATACAAGGCAGACCAGCCAGAAAGGTGTATTTAAAATCTTTTTCATTCGTTGTTTTGTTTCTGAGGTTTATTGCTATTTTTTATTAAATCAAGTGCTTCATTGACGAAAATATCCCCTGTCATTTCACCAAGACTGGTTCGCGATACATATTGGTACCTTTCAAAACTGTTAAAGTCTTCTTTCGTCAAAATATACCCAAAGGCATCATTCGTCAGACCCAACAAAAAGGTATGTCGGGTGGGCATTTTTCTTTTTAGATAATAACCTATATTGGGCAAAGCTTCACCAGGAATGGTAATCATTTGGGCCGTTCCGAGGTTGATGAGGTTGACGTTGGTGGTCACATATTGCCCATCACCAGAACCCAAGGCTAAAGGCGAATTGGTAAGAATGTATTGCATCATTTCCGATTCTACCGGAAATTGTACTTTTTTAGATGCTATAAAAAGGTCAGGTTGTGTCTGTAATGTTGCTCCCTCTAAAATCCGTAAGGCCTCATCGGCCAATAAATGCCCAATACGTTTACACTCTTCCCAATCATTGACTTCTTTGCCATCTTTCAAACGGTTATCAGCAGTAACCATTCCGCCCTGTGCGCCGTTCATAAAAATTGACATTCCACCGGTTAGTTCTTCGATACGTTTGTTCAGTGGGCCAATGAGGTCTGGGCTCATAATACCTCTTTTGTTTCCAATGACTTCTGGGTGAATGGCGTAGTTTATAAGAGTTGCCAGTATCTTTCCTTTATTTTCTCCTTTAGAGTGTATAGCTTGAATAATTCCGCATCTAGGGTCGTAAAGGTCAGGCGCATAATAGTTATATGATATTTTGCCATTCACTTTCTCATGGCCGATTTTTAGATGAACAGGTTTTAAGTTTTCAAGTGCTTCGTTTATAGCCTCTGCCATTTGTGAAGCACACCAGTCTAGATATTCTAAATCTGCGCTGTGTTCACCATTCTCATCGGGGAAAGCGTAGGCGTCAGGGGCGCTATGAGTATGCGTGGCACCTATCAAGATGTTGTCTGCCGGTATCTGGCTAACAAGTTGTCTTGTTTTATTGCCGAGTGCGGCAGGCCAACCAAGGTTGTCAACGGAAACGATGGCCACTTTAATGTCATTTTTAGCTAGAACCAACGCTCTTACATACAAATCTCCTTTCTTTTCGGTTGTGGCTAGTGCTTTGCCTACGCCCCCCGAAACAGCTATAAGAGGTTCGGGCGTAATCTTTCGTTTAGAGGCACCGGCCATTAAATCTTGAGACCATGAATAGGCCTGGGTCGCAATGCACATGATTAGGACCAACAACAGCCGGTAATTTAAATTTAAAAATTGCTTAACCTTCATTTAAATGTTAAAACATCGATTAAAATGTTAAAATTTAGTATAGGGTGATAATTCTTCATTTTGTAAAAATATGTTTAATAAAATAATTGAATAGATAAGATATTATCAATAATCAACAAAATATTTGCAATTGTTTCAAAGCTAAAAATATAGTTTTGGAGCAGGTATTAGAGAATAATTAACAGTTCTGGATTTTCAGCCCAATCTTCCCTCGATTATAATAACCAACTATCCGCTTGATGAAAATGAAAACTTTTTACCATGAAAAAACTAGCTTATAAATCAATTTATCTAGCTGCTTTGTCCGCTCTTTTTTTCGTGGGTGGATGTGAGACCGATGTCAATACGAACCAAGAGCCTATATCGTTTTCTGCCGATATCTTTAGTTCGGTAAAAGGCAAGAAAGTGGCCTTTCAGGGTTTGACCAATAATGCCGTTAGCTGGTCATGGAATTTTGGTGATGGAGCCTCTAGCAATCAACAAAACCCAGTTCACGTATATTCAGATTCGGGCTACTATACGGCAACTTTAACGGCGACCGATGAAGCGGGAACAACTATTACCAAAGAGGTTCAATTAGCACTTGATATTACCCCGTATGTGCTCTTAACGGGTGGCGCTACTGATGAAGACGGTAAAACTTGGAGACTTTCTAGCGCTCATTCCGATAGCGATTATTTTGGCAATGCAGATGCCGAACTTACCCCATTTGATGGTGCGCCCAATCCATTGCCGGCCGGCATTTTTGGTGCAGGCCTAGGTATGGCAGAAGTATACGAAGATGAATTTACTTTTTATTTCGACGGAAGGTATGAGATGGATCTCAAGGCCGACAATGCGGCGTTCAGTGGTCTGGTTTATCAATTCGTAGCGGATGGGGGAGCCAGCGTGGTCAATGATGGTGGTGCCGATTTCGGTTTGTGTACTGCTAGTTTTTCGCCTGATAACAATGCTACTTTTAGCTATACCGAGGACTCCGTTTTTACGGTTTCTTCAGTCTATGGCGGAACCGTCTCTTTTGAAGGTGTCAGTTCTCTCGATTTTTCCGAATCGGCGTACGTAGGGCTTTTAGATTTTGAGCGGAAAGTTATGATTCAGGAAATCAATGACAATACGATGCGCTTGGTCATGTTTTTGGCAGCTTCTCCTGACTTTATAGGTGTGAATACGAACGCCGTCATCTTGACATTTGAGGTGGTGCCGTAAAAATTTTAAACCATTCCAACTTTATATACAACCAATTCTAGTATCACTATTATGGAAGATTTTTATAAAAAGAATAGGTCACCGTTTTCACAAGGCCGTACATGGCTGTTTCGAATAGTGACGTTAACGGTTTTTCTGTGTGTAGGTGAAATCATGGCTCAGACCGTAACGGGAGCCGTCTCTTCCGCAGAAGATGGTATGCCGCTTCCCGGGGTGACCATTATGGAAAAAGGAACCAATAATGGAGTAACCACTGATTTCGACGGACTTTACAGCATAACCATTCAGTCTGAAAACCCAGTTTTGGAGTTTTCGTACCTCGGATTTGTTTCTCAGGAGGTCGCAGTTTCTGGTAGTTCTACCATTAATGTTTCCTTGGAGACCAATACTGAGGCATTGGATGAGGTAGTAGTAACGGCTTTGGGCATCAAGAGAGAAGATAAATCATTGGGTTATTCCGTAGAGAATGTAGCAGGCGAAGAACTCACCAGAGTGGCCCAAGAAAATGTTTTGAATTCGCTTTCAGGTAAAGTGGCGGGGGTTACTTTAAATAATACTGGCGGCACCGGCTCTTCCGTCAGCATGGTAATCAGGGGGGCCATATCCTTAAGTTCCGATAACCAACCTTTGTTTGTAATCGATGGGGTTCCCGTTGCCAATAGCCTTAATAATATCGGTGGCTTTGGTGATAGAAACCCTGTCGATTATGGTAACGCCATATCCGATTTGGATCCTCAGAGCATTGAGGACGTCTCTATTCTCAAGGGGCCCAGTGCTGCCGCATTATACGGGTCTCGAGCAGGTAACGGGGTCGTGTTGATTACGACGAAAAAAGCGGTCAAAGGTCAGCGAATGAAAGTAAATTTTACATCGAATACCGTTTTCGACATTCCCTATAGATATATTGATACCCAGTCACGTTACGCTTCAGGTTATTTCTCTTACTCAGATGCTTCCGAAGGGGGCAATATTATGCCCGATGTTCTTAACTCGGGTGGTAACGGAGGTCCTGAACTGGATCGCGGTTATTTTGCCGTACAGTGGAATTCCCCTTTAGATGCCAATGGTGTTCCTATTCCCACCGAATTAAAAGGCTATCCCAACAATGTAAAAGAATTTGTTCGAAACGGTATTACTACTACCAATAGTCTTACCGTGAGCAGTAGCAACGAAGTTTTGAATTATCGTTTGGGAGTAACTGCAATGGACAATACCGGGGTTGTTCCCAATTCAGATTTGCAGCGAAATAGTTTCTCTTTATCGGCTTCCTCGAACATGAGCCAGAAATTGACGGTCAGTACCAACGTGAATGTTGTGCACAGTTACGCCGATAATAGACCAGCTTCCAACAGAGGTACGAATCCGCTTCAGGCCGCCTATAGCATTCCTGCTAACGTTAATATACTTGATATCAAAGACTACAAGCTACCGGGAACCGATATCTATAATTTTTCAGCTAATTATGAAAACCCATGGTTCTTGGCCAATGAGGTCAACAATAGCTATTCCCGCTTTCGGGTTTACGGTAATGTGGCCTTGGATTGGAATGCCTTTCCTGGTTTTAACCTTCGCACTAGCTATAACCTGAACAGTTTCAGCCAAACCCAAGAAACTAAAATGGCTCCGGGCTATACCCGTGAAAATAATAACGGAACCTATGGTATCGCAGAAAGTGAAGGCATGGAGACCAATGTTGACTTCTTGGCTTCGTACACCAAAGATTGGAACAAGTTTGACGTGACCGTATCTGCAGGGGGCAATTTAATGTACCAGCGGAATAGAGGTTTGAGCAATTCCGCTTTTTCAAGGGCCGGCCTCATCGTTCCTAATTTGTTTACCGTTGATAATATAGCGCCTACTTCTTTGAACTATTCCAGTTTTACTTCCGAAAGGGCAATTAACAGTGTTTATGCCTTGGCCAACATTGGAGTTTACGATATGCTTTATTTAGATGTTACGGCCCGTAACGACTGGTCAAGTACTCTACCGGTCGATAATCGATCGTATTTCTACCCCTCTGCTTCTTTAAGCTTTTTGGTGAGCGAGTTAGTGACTATACCAAAGGTCGACTTATTGAAACTGCGCGGTGGTTGGGCCCGTGTGGGTAACGATACAAGTCCGTATCAATTGGGCGCTTATTTCAATAATTCCGGTCAATGGGACAATGCCGTTCTCTACAGCGCGCAAGGTGGCTTAAATACACCTGATTTAGAACCTGAGGAAGCTACTTCCCAAGAGTTTGGGTTGGATTTGGCGATGTTTGGAAATCGCTTACGATTTGAGGGTACTTACTATACCGTAGAGAACAAAAATCAGATAGTACCTAACATACCGATACCCGGTTCTTCAGGCTATAACAGCGTTAGCATCAACGCTGGGGTCTTAGAGAGCAAAGGTTTTGAATTGGCCTTGGGCTTTACTCCCGTGCAGAGGGATGATTGGAATTGGGATTTAAATGTGAATTATACCACCAATGAATCTAAAATTCTCGCTCTCGCCGATGGTGTCGATTATATAGAATTCTGGAGTGAGAACAAAAGTGTCTCGCGCGGTTATGTGGCCAACCCCGCAACTGGGGAAGATGGTTTGGTAGGTAATATTTATTCCCCGATGATTAGAAGGGTAACCGATGAGAATTCACCCTATTACAACTACCCTTTATTGGGTCAAGGCGAAGATGCCGAATGGTTGGCAACTGAAGAAAGGGTGAAGGTAGGCAACTATAACCCTGATTTTGTGATGGGCCTTCAATCCAGTCTTTCTTATAAGAATTTTACTTTGAACCTTACTTTTGACTGGCGTTCAGGAGGGCAATACATGTCGCAAACATCCCGATATCTGGTCGAAGATGGCTATGGTCAAACATTGATAGACAATTTGGTCAATCCAGGTATATCTGAATTAGGGCCTGAAATGAAACAATGGGTACTCGATAATGCCGACAGATTGATTTATGGTGAAAACTTTCTTTCCATCGGTGGCCCGCCTGGTGATGGTGGTCTGGCCGAGAGCCTTGGTGGTAGAGTGGTTTACGATGGTATTTTCAATGCCGGTGTGGTCGGAACCCATGATGAGAACGGTAACTTTATTCTTGATTATGAAAATTTGGGTGACGTAGGAACCAATGTCATACCGTTTTCGGTCGGTAACCCTTGGGAGTTTGGTACCCCTCACATGTTCGATGCAGATTATATCAAGCTTCGAGAGATTGCTTTTGGTTACAACATCCCCTCAAAACATTTAGATAGAATAGGTATTGAAGATTTGAATGTTTCGCTCTATAGCAGAAATATCATGCTATGGACAAAAGATTCAGATTTCGGCATTGACCCTGAAAGAGCTTTTCAGGCTGAAACTGGCAGGGACAATCGAGGAACCCAGTTCAAACAGGGTATAGAAAGGTATAACGTAGAACCTTGGTTGGTTCCGATAGGAATCAAAATTGGCCTCACTTTTTAATTGATAAAACTTCACGATGATGTACAGAATAGCGAATAAGGTGGTCATGGGCATGGTAGGCATATGTGCTCTTATTTCATGCCACGGTCTTGAAGAACTGAACGAAAACCCCAATCAAATAGGGTCTGAGAATGTTGATCCCAATCTTTTGCTGCCGACGGTAATCAACGGGGTCGGTAAAAATGTGGTCAACCTTGGCTTTGGCGATATGGCCGGCGTTATGCAACACACACAAAAAGATGGCTGGTCAAGTGGGCACAATGCTTATGACTGGAGCAATGATTCGCATAGTTGGAATGGGTATTACAGCCTGCTTACGAATAATAAAACTATGATTGAAAAGGCGGAAGAGGAAAGTTTGGATTTTCATCATGGGGTAGGCTTGATAATGAAGTCTTACCTGTTCGGAATGATTGCGGATCTCTGGGGTGATGCCCCCTATACAAATGCGCTGAGAGGCGATGAAGGGGCAGAATTTTTTGATGCTGAATTTGATGCCCAACAGACGATTTATCAAGGAATACATTCCGATTTAAAGAAGGCTAATTTATTACTGAGTAATAGTCAAGACAGTTATTTCAGTATTCAGGCTGATCAAGATATTCTGTTTGGCGGTGATGTCGCCAAATGGCGAAAGTTTGCCAATTCATTGCTGCTGCGGTATTACATGCGCCTCTCTGAAAAGGAACCTGCCGTCGCAAGACAAGGTATTGAATTGATAGTTTCTCAGCCGCAGACCTATCCTCTGATTTTACAGGCTGCCGATGATGCCAATATGCCCTACATTGGTAATACTACGAACGATGCTTGGCCGACGAATACCAAATTTGATGCGGATCCCCAAGGTTCATACTTTAGGGTCAAGATGGCCAAAACCTTGGTCGATTTACTTCAAGATTTAGAGGACCCTAGGTTGGGTGTTTGGGCCAACTCAATAGATGTACCCTTAGTTTTAGATGAGGGTGCGCCCGACGGTACCGATTATGTTGATGAAGAGGGAAAGAGACACGTCTCGCAAGATATAGTGGATGCCTATGAAAACACAGTGGGCTTTCCCGTAGACTTTGATAGTTTGTACGTTGGTTTGCCAACGGCCTTGACTTTTGGAGCCTCTTATAATTTGAGTGAAGATGTCAATCAAGGTACGTTGAACCTTCATGTATCGCAACTGAACGATATTTATAAAGAAGCTAGTGGCCCTTTGCTTCAATCGAGACTTATGTCTGCATCGGAGGTCAATTTTATATTGGCGGAAGCCGTAACAAAAGGTTGGATTAGCGGTAGCGCTGAATCTTATTACAATGAAGGTGTCAAGCAATCGTTCGCTGCTTGGCAAATTGATGGGGCTTACGACGACTACATTTCAGGAGAGGCGACTTATGGTGGGGAAGATGATATCATTATTCAAAAGTGGATAGCAAGTTGGTCTGCGGCGACCGAGGCTTGGTTCGATTATAGACGTACCGGCCTGCCAGAATTGACAACGGGGCCAGCTTCAAAAAGAGCGGCGTTGCCCTTAAGGTTTTATTACCATATTGACGAAATCGATAACAACCAAAACTCTGCCCAGGCAATTGATCGGTTAGAACCTACTGAGTTTAAGGGTGATGATGCAAGTAATAACAGTGCATGGTCAAAATTTTGGTTACTACAAGGTACTGGCGAACCCTACTGATTATGAATTGGTTAGGGTGTTTTCGATATAGTGTAAAATTGCCCTTTATGGTTAAGATATAATGTGTTTCCTATAAAATTGTGGTAGTGTGCAAGCCTACTTTGGTCTTACTTTGGCCAAACACTAATCAAGCTTACTATGAAATATCCACTAAGAGGGGTTATTCCCCCGATGGTTACTCCCTTATTGGAAAACCTGCAACTCGATGTTGAAAGTCTCGAGAAACTGATAATGCATTTGTTGAATGGTGGGGTACACGGTATTTTTCTGTTAGGTACCAATGGCGAAGGGCCGAGTTTAGATTATGAGGTAAGAAAACAGCTAATTACCGAGTCTTGTAGAATAATTGCTGGGCGCGTACCGGTTTTGGTCGGTATAACCGATACCTCTTTTTCTGCAGTTATCGAAATGGCCGAACACGCCAAGAAGGAGGGTGCCGATTACCTAGTGTTGGCTCCGCCTTACTATTTTCCTATCTCACAAAGTGAAATGGTCGAATATCTTGAAAAGATAATTCCGCAGGTCGAATTGCCCGTGATCGTTTACGATATTCCTGTATGTACCAAACTCCATCTGTCTTTAGAAACGATTAAAAGTGCCAAAGAAATGGGCGCTTTTGGGGTTAAGGATAGCTCGGGCGACCTTGGCGCCTTGTATACGCTTATAGATGCCTTTAAAAATGAGCAGTTCTCGATTATTGCAGGGGCCGAACTTTTTATGTCAGATGTGCTGATGCATGGCGGACACGGCGTAGTGGCCGGTGGAGCCAATATTTTTCCTAAGCTGTTCGTAGAGCTCTATGAGGCTTCCATCAATAAAGACTTTGATAGTATTACGCTTTTGCGCCAACAAGTGCTTCAACTGCAAAATGAAATTTACGAGATTGACGATTCCCCAACCAAAAGTATTAGGGCCATTAAAAGTGCGCTCTCGCTGATGGACATTTGTTCGGATCACATGGTTCCTCCCTTAAGCGGATTCTGTCCTGAAAAAAAGAAAATTCTCGAGCAGCGTTTGAAGCAATTTGCGATTTAATATTTCCAGGGAACGGACCTAAGTGAAAACAACAATGAAGAATCATAACCTTATTTCCATACTATTTGTGGCCATTTCATTGGCTGTTGCCTGGGCTATTCGTGGTCAGTTTGGCCATGAGCAGGGTGCGGCTTGGGCAGGTGCAATTGGTGGTTCTGCTTTGGTTATAGCTTCAGGTCGTAGGGATTGGTACCAAAAAATGTTGGTGATTGCTTTGGCATCAGCTGTCGGATGGGGTGCGGGCGGTATGATCAGTTATGGTCAGGTAGTTGGCTATGGTCGGTCCGATGACTTTTTCAATGCTTATTACGGCTTGGTCATGCTCTTCGTTATCGGTGGGCTCTTCGGATTATTAGGTGGCGGACTTGTGGGATTGGTTTTGGATTCTACCAAAGAAAAACGTGTCAAATGGGGAAGTTTGATGGCCGAGATGACCGCCGGAGGAATTTTAACCTATTATTTTCTTGTTGAACAAATAGGTTTTAAGATGACACCGCCACGTTCAGAGGCTTGGGCGGTTATTCTGGGAGCCGGTTTGGCCATGATTTGGCATATGGCTCGTGAGGGTCGAAATTCTCCCTTGCGGGTGGCCTTTTTTGCTACATTGGGTGGCGGACTAGGTTTTTCGTTCGGTAATTTTCTTCATGTAGTCGGAAATGTAATGGAGATTCCTTTTAACATGTGGAATGTTATGGAATACTGCATTGGTTTTATGGGAGGTATGGGAATGGCCTACGGAGTTTTTACCTCAAAATGGCCAGAGCAAGAAGCTGGGCATGATAAGTTATGGGTCAACAAGTCGGCGCTCGTTTTTATAGTCGTTTTTATACCCCTGATTGTTTTTAGGGAGTCTCTTGCTTTTGGGCATATGCTAAAACGGTTGGGAGATATTGCCAATGCTGAAAAAGTGGCAAGTATAAGTACCTCGGTAGCGGCAATACTTCTACTAATTATGTCTTTATGGCTGTTTTATAAATTGAAATTTCAAGGGTACAACAAGGTAAAAGCCGGCTGGTTCATGTTTAGCTTGTTGCTAGTATACACCCTAATGAGCTATTTGGTAACGGGCATTTTGGCGGGTAATTCACCTATTAATCAACATCTCTACCTAGCCAATATCATTTTCCTTTTCTTTTTATATCAAAAGAAACTAAAACTTATCGATAGTGGTTCGTTAGAAAAACTTCCTCAAAAATGGGGGGTGGTAATTTTAACGACATTACTTTTTCTAGCCCTTTGTGCATTTATTGCCATTAATACCCATGGCGAATTGCCAGGATCTAATAATCGTTTCTGAAGCTATCGAAAATTCTTTCTGTAATCAGATGGTGTTTTTCCCATGCTTGCCTTGAAGTAGTGGTTAAAGTTGGCCAGGTTGTTATATCCACTTTCAAAACAGATTTGCGTGATTTGTTTATCAGTTTCGGCCAACAGCTTGGCAGCGATACCTACACGCACGTTTTTTACATACTCCATAAAAGTAAGGCCGGTCTTCTTTTTAAAGAAACGACAAAATGAGCTCGGCGCCATATTGAGAACATCGGCGGCATCTTCTAATTTTATGCCTTCCTGTATATTCTGAAATACGTATTCGTAGACCTTATTGACCTTCTCAATGTTTTTTGAGAATACAGAAGATTTGTTCATAGGGTTGGCCAGAATTTCACGCTCCTCAACCTTCAAGAGGTAACTGAAAACCTTCAATAGTCCTATAAAATAATCCAAGCCTTCGCTAGTAGAAAGCTCTCTTAAGGCCTCATGAATTTCTTGGTCATTTTCGGTCTTGAAGCGTACGCCTCGATTGGCCACCTTTAGTAGATTGACTACTTTTTCCAATTCCGGAATCTTGAAAAAGTTAGAATCCGCCACATTTTCCGAAAAGTGTGTAACGATGCAGGTAGCAGCTTGATCTTTTTCTGAATCTAGCAATTCCCAACAATGGGGTAGTTCAGGGCCAAGTAAAACCAAGTCGCCCTTTTCAAAGTTAGATATGTTGTCGCCCACTATTCTCCTGCCTTCGCCGGAGGTGATATAATTAAGTTCAAAGTTCTTATGCGAGTGAATTCTGGCGTTTGAAGACAGGGGAAGTTCCCTCGAAATGAAAGAATGGTTATTAGGAACGTATATTTTCTCGAAAACGAATTCCATATATAAACATATTTAACTCTTCTTATCAATATTACATAATTATTTCGAAATAGGGGTTAATATTATATATGATTTGTGTAAAATAATTGTGGTAGGAATATTCTTTATCGATTTTCTTTGTAAGACGTAAAATTGATATATGAAATTACACTTAAGGGGTATAATTCCTCCTATGGTAACCCCTTTAAAAGCTGATGGAAGCTTAGATGAAGAAGGGCTAAAAAACCTGATAGAACATCTAATAAATGGTGGGGTACACGGCATATTTTTATTGGGTACCAATGGTGAGGCGACAAGTCTGACCCATGATATGAGAAAGAACCTGATATCAAAAGCATGCCACTATATTGACAACAGGGTGCCCGTATTGGTAGGCATATCAGATACCGTATTAGAAGATTGTATAACCATGAGCGATTATGCAAAACAATGTGGCGCAGATGCTGTAGTTGTGGCACCGCCATATTACCTACCCATTTCGGAAGAAGAATTTCTCGATTTCATGCTGGAGTTGGTACCCCGATTATCACTACCATTCGTATTGTATAACATGCCCAGTTGTACTAAATTACATCTATCGGTCGATACGGTGGAGAAAATCAAAAGTCTAGGAGCTATAGGGATCAAAGATAGTTCCGGTAATCTAGGATACCTTCATGAATTAATTGAACGGTTTAAAGAGTCTCCCGATTTTGCAATTATTGCAGGCACCGAGTCTTTCTTATCGAGTAACATACTTCACGGTGGGCATGGCGCTGTTGCAGGTGGGGCTAATTTTTTTCCTAAATTATTCGTCGATCTTTATAATGCATCCATCAATGGTGAACTGTTGATGATCGAACAGTTGAACGAAGAGGTCAATAGGCTTTACGAAACTATCTATAATGTAGGTGCCCATAGTTCAAAAATTACAAAAGGCACCAAATGCGCCTTGGCGGTCATGAATATTTGTGAAGATCATATGGCACTACCATTAAAAAAGTTTAACGAAATTGAACGACATAAAATAGAGACTTACGTACAGCAGTTTCAACAGACCTTGGCAACTTAAATACACATAAAATGAATTATCAGCTTGGTACGGTAGACACCATTATTCTTGTTATTTACGGATTAATAATGGTGGGTATGGGTATCTATTTTCTACGAAAGACCAAAACCTCTGAAGAGTTCATGGTGGCTGGTATGGGCATACCTTCTTGGGCAGCGGGCATTGCGGTCATGAGCGCCTATACCAGTAGTATTTCGTACATCGCCGTTCCCGGAAAGGCCTTTGATGATAATTGGCATCCCTTGATATTTGCGCTTACTGCCTTGCCGGTGGCTTGGTTCGTCACCAAATATGTGATTCCGCACTACCGAAAGCACAAAATTATCTCGGTCTATAAATATTTAGAGGAGAAAATAGGGGATTGGGGCAGGGTGTACGCCTCTTTCTCTTTCGTTCTTTTTATGGTCGGTAGAACGGCGGTCATACTTTACCTTTCTTCTCTGTTGCTGACCTCGTTTGTCGATTTAGATATCAGAACGATTATTGTTTTAATTGGGGTTTTGACTATAGCCTACACCCTTATGGGTGGCATGGAAGCTGTTATTTGGACAGATGTTTTACAGTCGGTAATAATGATCGGAGGCCTTCTTTTTAGTGCCTACGTGTTAACCACCGAAGTATTTTCACAACCTGATTATCTTATTCAAAAAGCGTTCGACGACAATAAGTTTAGTCTCGGTGATAGTTCGTTCTCATTCGAGAGTAGAACTATTTGGGTGATGATTATTTATGGAGTTACGGAAAATATTAGAAACCTAATGGCCGACCAGAACTACACTCAAAAATATAGCGCGGTAGCAACGGAGGCCAAAGCAAAGCGTTCGGTTTGGATCGCTATGTTCATCTATTTGCCATTGACCGCTATTTTTCTCTACATAGGTACTACCATGTTTGCCTTTTATTCAGGAGGAGGTCATTTGTTAGATCCATCCATCACTAAAGGCGATGAGGTTTTTCCATTTTTCATAGCTACTGAACTTCCGGTAGGTCTCAAAGGATTGATTATTGCGGCGATTTTGGCAGCCTCTATGAGTACCGTTGATTCCGCTTTAAATTCATCGGCAACCGTCTTGTACCTAGATTATTTTAAAAGATATTTTAAGCCGAATGCTTCTGAAAAGGCAAGTATCGGATTTTTGCGATGGACGACCGTTGTATGGGGTGTGCTGGGTGTCGTTTTTAGCCTGCTATTAATCAATGCCGAAAGTGCTTTGGACATCTGGTGGCAGATTTCAGGAATTTTTGGAGGGGGCATTTTAGGGCTCTTTCTATTGGCCATTTTCAATGTACGGCCTAAGTTTTGGCAAGGGATCGCCTCTGTTTTGTTTAGTGTGCTTATCATTGTTTGGGGTACCTTTTTTAGAGATTTACCAACCTCGTATAAATGGCTGGAGTGCTCTATCGACCCCATCATCATTGGTGCTATCGCCACTGCCGGGCTTATTGCATTAGCTTTGATTTTTGTAGGTTTGAACCGACTGAACCATAATTCCCCCAAAATTGAAACAGAATGAAAATAAGGCTCTGAAATGGGGCGTGCTAGGTGCCGCTACCATTGCGATTGATCAAATAATACCAGCTTTGCTCGAAAGTGAAATCTGTGATCTTACGGCAATAGCTTCCCGTGATTTCTTGAAGGCCAAAGGGATTGCCAATCAATTTCATATACCCACTTATTTTGATAGTTACGAAAAACTTCTTGAATCTAATGATGTCGAAGCCGTCTACATTCCTTTACCGAATCATTTACACGTAAAATGGGCCATATTGGCTTTGAAAAAGGGTAAGCATGTGCTTATTGAAAAGCCTATCGGAATGACCGCTTTTGAAACTGATGAGCTTATTCAGGCATCAAAAGAGTTTACTCATTTAAAGGTCATGGAAGCTTTTATGTACAGGTTCCATCCGCAGTGGAAGCGGGTTCTAAATCTTCTTGGCGAAGGGGCTATTGGTGAGGTTCGATTGGTAGAATCTTCATTTTCATTTTTTGAGGATGACCCTAACAGTATTGTGAGCAGCAAAGAATGCGGTGGTGGTAGTCTGATGGATGTAGGGTGTTATCCTGTTTCGATAGCTCGTTTGATTTTTGGTGCAGAACCCATCAGTGTTATGGCAAATATGGATGTCGACACCCATTTAGATGTGGATTTAAGTACGAGTGGAATTTTAGAATTTGAACATGGGCGAGCCATTATTTACTCATCTATCCGGCAGTTTGAGAATCAAACGGTCAAAATTAGCGGTACGGAAGGAAAGATTGTGGTCGACGTACCCTTTAATCCATCGAAAGATGAACCAAGCAAATTGACCATTACAAGAAATCAGGGCAGCGCTGATTTATTCGTGGGTCCTTGCCACCAATATTTAGTTCAGGTAGAATCTTTTGCAAGGGCAGTTATAGATAATAAAGAAGTGCCAGTGTCTCTCTATGATTCTTTACGTAATATGAAGGTGATTGACGCTTTGAAAGAGAGTCATGAACAGCAGCGGAAGATTATATTGGAGTAGATTGCCATATTTTTAATCATTTTTCCAATAGTAGAAATAACCATCCTCGGCACCTAGCAGCAAATCGGGCTTTTGACCTCCATCCCAATTGACTAGGGTAGGGTCGGTCGAATGCCCTGCCAATTTTAAATCTGATAGGTCACCGTGAAATTTTAGATCGACCCTATCATTTTCTTGGCCCACATTTTCCCAAAGGGCTGCATTGATACCATTGACCAAAATATCGATATCGCCATCATTGTCCCAATCTCCGAAAGCTAATTTGCGTCGGCCACTGCTTCCATATTTTTTTTCGTTTAGCTGTATCGGGCCGTTATTCTGGTTGACAAGATTATTTTTGCGGTCAAAAGTGCCATTGACCGAATGAAAGATTCGTTTTCCGGGTTTCAATATTAGTTCGCCATCTTTTTTGTAGCGTTCAAAAAAGCTAAGGTACCCCTCAGTATCAAGCATTATCAGGTCGGTAAGCCCATCTTGGTTCCAATCGATGGCCGTTGGGGTAGTTCGCCATTGGGTGGCTAAACTATTGGGTAATGGATCCCACCAATACCAATCGGGTTTTGGGGTCTGGCTGCCCCAATTAACTTGTACGTGTTTTTCCTCTGATAATTTGGGCTTGCTTTGACTACCGATGTTTTTATACCATACCACTTTGCCCCATATAGAATTGACAATAAGGTCTTTCAATCCATCTCCATCCCAATCTTGAACTGAAAGAGTAGTGTAACCCCATTTAGCTTCGCAGGGCCCTTGAATGGAACCATTTTCTCCTGCCTGAATTCGTATAATTTCATTGTTGGACTCCAAAAGTCTTGGTGCCGCCCATTTCGGTGTATGGCCTCCGTCTAGATTTTCAATGAAAGCTATATAGCCTGCCGAGTTGCCACATATGAGATCTTCATCACCATCATTGTCCCAATCTGTACTAAAAGGTGATACCAAAGCGCCGAATTTTAGATGTTTTGCTTTCTGCTTAAAGTACTTGGGACTGTTAAAAACCGGCATGTGATTTTCAATTTTACCTGTATTTTCAACCCATGCTACCCGGCCATCTTCGTCACCTACAATAAGGTCAATATCCCCATCCTTATCCCAATCAATGGAAACAGGAAGAATCATTTCTAGATCCATAGTAATAACACCTTCGGTATTTTTTAAAAATTTACCTTCGGCATAAACTGGTTCTTCTCTTGTTCCGATATTTTCGAACCAGGTAAACCTATCTAAAAACTCTCCACAGATAATGTCGAGATCGCCATCATTATCATAATCATCAAAGTTGGGCGATGGTGCGCCATACACATCGATGGGCTTGCCACCTGCCATAATTTTATCTTTCAATTGGTAGGTGCCATCTCTGTTTTCAATTAAGTAAACATAACCGTGAAGGGGGCCGTTGGTCCACTCTCCTTTGTCATTAAAAGCATTGTCCCATCCGTAATCTTCACCATCTTGTATACCAACAACAATGTCGAGGTCACCGTCATTCTCGTAATCAACATATTTCCATTGATTGAAACGTATTTTATTGTGAAGCTTTTCGAAGGTATCGCTAGGGAAAAGCGAATCAGGTTGATTGGTAAAAGCGGATTTAAAATTCGTAAATTCCTTACCGGGCTCTAAAAACCTAGGTTCGCCATTAACATAAGATACTTGAACATGTCTGATAGGCTCATTTATTTTCACGGGCGGTTCAAAAGTCGGGAAAGCGCTACCGCTTTTATTTTCGAATAAGAAAAGACCATTGAAAGGTACATCGTTGCATGAAACCAGTAAATCCATATCCCCATCATTATCATAATCCATAGGTAACGGATTGGCCCATAAACCTACACCCAAATCTACCTCTAGCCCCGGATTGTTATAAAGTAACCTTTCAAATTTTGGTGAGGGACTCTCCATTTCTTTAGATGGTCTGGTTTTGGCCAAATAAAGTAAGATGAGGCAAATACTTAAAAGCGTTAGGGGCCGAGTGAGTGTAAGTGTCATGATTGATTTAATGGTAAAAAGTAAATATAAAGAAAGGTCTTTTGGTAACACTACACATTTTTGATCTATTCTAATGGAAAATTAACTTTTAAACATAGCGAGTTCTTTGAGTTAAGAGTTGAGTATCTATGATTTTAAGTAACCAATATCCGTTGAGATGATATAAATAATCAGATTAATAGGAGTTTTGGCGGTGCGAGGGAAGATTAATCCCATTTATATCTTGATGCTGACATTTTGCTAAGTTGTCAATATTCTATCTGTTTTTAATAAGAATGATGAAATCGCATTTGTGATGACTAAGTATTTTTATCCCTAACCAAACAACCATTCAAAATGTCAAAGTTTTTACTCTTCATGATGCTCTTAATGGCCGCAACTGGTCATTCACAACAATATTTGGATCAACCCTTTCTGCAGGATCAGGCAAAAAAATATATCCTGAACGACAGTTTAAAAGAGGAAGTGTTAATTAAAGTCGCTGCTGATCGCAACGGTTTGATTCAAGTGTTGGGCGATTCAGGACTTTTGCTGCCGTTCGAAAAATCATTGGTGAAAGATCAGCGGTACCGACCTTTGATCGATATGAATATTTTGGATTTGCAAGAAGCAAACGGCAAGCTATACTATTTATCAAGCAAAGAGGTTTTTACCAATGCTGCTGGCGGTACTTTTTATTTTGACCATGAAATGAATGAACCCAAATTGTTCGCTCTCGGTCAAAATGAAACCGTATTGGTAGTCTCTAAAAATCAATTGAAGATTTTTGAAAGCAAAGAAGTTATATGGGAACACCCTTTAAACGATATTTCAGTAAAAGAACTTTTATTTGATGCTAACCACAATAGATTTCTACTATTAACATCAAGTGCACTTTATGAAGTGCCATTGTCAAACTTAAGCTTCGAAAAAATCTTTGACGGCGAGACAATGAACACAATGACCTTTTTCAAGAATTCAATTTTGGTAGGTACTGATAATGGTGTAGTTGAACTTTCGGGAAGCCCTCTGAAAGTAATGAAGATTCAGTATGAACTGCCCAGTAATCATATAACCGCTTTGAAAGTAATAAATGATGAATTGTGGTACGGGTCGACTAATGGAGCATTTAAGTTACGTGCAGATGGAAAGTATGATTACTATGCATCTAAAAGATGGTTGGTCGATGATGAGGTATTGACATTAACCGAAGGTCCTGAAAACAGCGTACTGGTTTTGACTAGGGGTGGTTTATCGCAAATTATATTTCATCAAATGACTTTGGAGGAGAAGGCCAATTACTTTCAAAAAATACAAAGGGAAAGGCATTTACGGTACGGCCTTACCGCTAATTTATCTTTCCGGGAACCGGGAAATATTGCTACCGGTTATTTTAATGATAGCGATAATGACGGTCTTTGGACCTCGATGTATTTGGCAGGCGAGCTATTTCGATATGCCGTGACCAAAAGTGAAGACGCGAAATTAAATGCTTATGACGCTTTCGAAGCGATGGAGAGGTTGACAGATATTACCCCTATGCATGGTTTTCCGGCTCGTTCCTATGAGCGTGATGGTTATGAGGTAGGTTTACATGCCAACGGATTTTCTGAGGAGTGGTATCAAAAACATGTGAAGGACAACGGCCGTATCTGGCGATTGACGGATGATGAGAAATGGCGATGGAAGTCGACTACAAGTAGTGATGAGTCTTGTGGGCACTTCTTCGTTTATGCCCTATTTGCCGAATTGGCACCGGATAAAGAATGGCGAGATAGGGCTATTCATCAGATAAAGATTCAGACAGACCATATTATGGAAAATGATTGGTATTTGGTCGATTGGAATGGAGAGCCCACAGCATGGGGCCGATGGAACCCCAAATACGTAAACCAGTTTCCTATTAATGTGGGTGATAGAAGGCTAAACTCTACTCTTATTCTCGCATTTTTACAAACGGCATACCATTTTACAAAAGACGAAAAATATAAAAAAGCGGCTAATAAACTGATTAAGAGGCATGGTTATGATGAGAATGCCAACCGCCCAGCTTCGGTTATTGGTTTCGTTGAAGGAGAAGACTTAAGCAATAAATGGAACCACTCCGATGACGAAATGTACTTTTTGACCATACCGGCCTTTGTGAAATATTCGTTTGAAGAAGCCCAAAAAGCAAAACATTTAGAGGCAGTTAAAAGCCATTGGGAAATAGAAAGGTCGGAGAAAAACCCCCTTTGGAATTATTTGTTTGCCCTTTCGGGAGGAACTCAAATAGACTTTGAAGAGTCGGCATGGTGGCTTAGGGAGTTTCCGATGGATTTAATCGATTGGTCGGTGGATAATAGTCATCGAACAGACTTGAAAAAAATAGAACCTAATTTTAGAGGACAGACCTATTCAGAAGTACTTCCGCCCGATGAAAGGCCTTTGCACAAACACAACGGTGCCTATAGAAACAACGGAAATGGTGGAGGTAAAAGAGAATACGCTCCCTATATCTATTTGCTACCTTACTGGGCAGGGCGGTATGTTGAAGCCATTAGTGCCCCTCAAAACTAGAATTGAAAATGAGATCAGCTAATAAAAAAATGCTACTAAATTTGATACGATATTTCTTATTATTGGTCACACTCATTGCTGTGGCTTGCAAGAGTGCGCCACAAGCCAACTCATTAAAGAACATTCAAGCCGAATTTCAAGATTCGGCCTCCAATAAGGTTTTAGTTGCGGCCCATAGGGGAGCACATCTTGATAATTTTGAAAACTCCATAGCCTCGACCCTTAAATGTATAGAATTAGGTGTTGATATTGTTGAGGTCGATGTTAGAACCACCAAAGACGGTCATTTGGTATTGATGCACGATTCAAGTGTTGACCGAACTACTAATGGCAGTGGAAAGGTTGAAGATTTGACCTTGAAACAAATTCGAAGCCTACGCCTGAAAGACCCCAGTGGTAAACTAAGCAAAGAAACGGTGCCCACCTTTGAAGAGTTTTTACGAGTAACGAAGGGCAAGATAATGGTCGATATTGATATGAAAACCGATAATGTAGAGGGGATAGTCAGTGCCTTAAAAACAACGGGTACTTTGGATGAAGTTTTCTATTTCGATAACGATTACCACCAATTGAACAGGGTAAAAGAGTTACATGCCACAGCCCAGATTATGCCACGGGCCTATAGTTTGCAGATGGTCGATTCGGCAATAACCCAATTCTCGCCACCTGTTGTACATATAGATGATAAATTCTATACGCAGGAAGTGGTTGACTTTATAGAAAAGAAGCAATCGAGGGTTTGGATCAATACGTTAGGAGATTTAGATAAGGAAATAGCTAAGGGTAATGGATTGGTAGCTATAAAAGAAGCTGTTCAATACGGTGCCAATATCATACAAACTGATGAACCGGAAAAACTTTTACAACTCTTACAAGAAAACGGACTTAGATAACTTAATTAATCGTCCCAATTCATTCGTTGTAATCTAACGGCGTTCAAAATTGCCAAAAGTGCGACACCCACATCGGCAAAAACGGCTTCCCACATAGTCGCCAATCCTCCGGCGCCTAAAGCCAATACCAAGGCTTTGACCCCAAAGGCAAGAAAGATGTTTTGCCAAACGATTTTTCGGGTCGATTTGCCAATTTCAATAGCCTGTGCAATTTTCGAGGGTTGGTCGGTCTGGATGATTACATCTGCTGTTTCTATGGCCACATCGCTTCCCAATCCGCCCATGGCCATACCTACATCACTGGCGGCAAGAACCGGGGCATCATTAATACCATCACCAACAAAAATGGTCTTTAGGTTTTGATGGGTCTTTAATTCTTCAATAGCCTTTAACTTGTCTTCGGGTAGCAATTCGGCTTTTGCCCAGTCAACTTCTAATTCATTGGCCACTTTTTGCGTAATGGAATTTTTATCTCCAGAGAGAATTCCGATTTGGGAAATACCACTCTTTCTTATCTTTAGAATAGCACTTTGTGAATCTGCTTTTAATTCATCGGCAAGTGTTATGTATCCAGCAAATTGTTGGTCTATTGCTACCAAAACCAAAGTTTCAACAATATCTTCGGTGTTGAGGTTTAATTTGATTTTACGCTCTTTAAACAGTTCTTTGTTCCCAACAAGAACATGTTTGTCTTCTATGGTTCCTGCTAGGCCCTTTCCAGCTATTTCTTCGACATCCTTTACATCGGTAAATTTTATATTAGAGGGATATTCGTTTATCGCTTTTGCAATGGGGTGGGTCGATTGGGCTTCGAGCCCCTTGATGTAGGCTATCAATTTATCCTTTTCTATCAATATTGGCTTTATTTCCTTCACCTTGAAAACACCTTTTGTGAGTGTACCTGTCTTGTCAAGTACTACGGCATTGGTTTTCGTGATGGCATCTAGATAGGAAGCACCCTTAAAAAGAATACCGTTTCTTGATGCGGCCCCCAATCCACCAAAGTATCCCAAAGGAATTGAAATGACCAAAGCACAGGGGCATGATATGACAAGAAATATGAGAGCACGATAAAACCATTCTTCAAAAACATAATTCTCAACAATTACGTAGGGCAAAAAGGTGAGCGCTACCGCCAAAAAGGCGATGATTGGGGTGTAGACTCGGGCAAACTTTCTAATAAATAATTCCGTTTTAGACTTTCGTGCAGTTGCATTTTGAACTAGGTCAAGAATGCGGGAAATGGAGCTATTCTTATATTCTTCTGTAGACTCCATTTCAATGACCTGGTTTAAATTGATACTTCCGGCATAGAGTTTTTCGCCTTTGTCAATATTTCGTGGTGTACTCTCTCCTGTAATGGCAGCGGTATTGACCGTTGCTCTTGATGAGAGCAATCGACCATCCAACGGAATTTTTTCACCTACCCGAACCTGAATTTTTTCGCCAATAGCCACTACTTCTGGGTTGATGGAAGTAAACCCTCCGTTTCTGTACACCAATGCCTCTTTGGGTCGCACATCTAATAATGACTGAATATTGCCCCGGGCTTTTTTGACCGCGGCTTCCTGAAACAATTCTCCGACTGAATAAAATAACATTACCGCCACACCTTCTGGGTATTCCTTAAGAGCAAAAGCACCTATGGTAGCGATTGACATGAGTGAGAACTCGGTAAAAAGTTCACCTTTTGCGATATTTCTCCACGCAGATTTTAATACCGGCCAGCCAACAGGTACGTAGGCTATTAAATACCATATGAACTTTAACCAGCCTGAGAAAAAAGACAGCTGAAAATAATCTAATAATATGCCCATAATAAGCAAGGCGAAACTGAATAGGGCAGGGGCGTAGATCTTCCATCTATTTTTATCGGACTTGTCGTTGAGGGTATGACAGCCATCGTGCGAACAGCATGAACTGTCATTTGAGAGGTTACTTTCGGAATTTGCAATTTTCATAGGGTTGCAAGTACTTAAAATTAAGTATGCAACGGAAGTGCATTAATTCTGGCTGCACTTATCGCAAATGCCTTTAAGAACCATATTGGCATCATTGGCAATGAAACCTTTGGGTAAGTTAAGCGGCGGTATTTTATAATCGGTCAAACAAACCGTCTCATCACATTTATTACAATGAAAATGCAGATGTAGGTGCCTTTCAAGGTCGCAATTACAACCCTCTTCACAAAGGGCGTATTTACTAATACCGGTGCCATCATCAATCTGGTGTACGATTGAATTTTCTTCGAAGGTCTTCAGGGTTCGGTACAGTGTGGTTCTTTCAGCCTTGGAAAAAGAAGCTTCAACATCAGATAATGTTGCGGCGGCCTGTCTATCGGCGAGATATTTAAATACCAACAATCGCATGGCAGTGGGCCGTACTCCTTTACTTTCAAGAAAATCTTCTATTTGGGCCATAATACCTAAAAAGTCACATTCTCATTTGGTATGATAAAGATACTACTTGAAAGGTGATGAAATGACCAGAAGTAAAGGAAGTATTATAAAACAAAAAACCTTTCCGATTTCGGAAAGGTTTTTTCTGGTGACTTGGCTGGGGCTCGAACCCTCAGCTTTCAGCTCCCTATATATCAGCATCCTGCAAAAATTCGCATCTCTTGTTGACGATTTGTGAACTTCTTTCAGTTAATCTTTCCTTCGGTATTCAAATATAATTAAAGTGGCGAAACTGATTAATTGCCCGATTAAAGTTAATATAGGCCATAATTAAAGATTGACTACTCCTCATCCCCACTTAGTGATGAACTTTTACGAAATCAAACATACAAGTTGTGACTTTCATTAAAACACGTATTAGGATTCTCAAGTAAAATTTAATCAGCGCCCTCTCGATTTGTTTAAACTTTCAAAATACTTATTTTAAGTAATCAACGTATAATTAGGGTATTATGTTTATATGTAGTACCTTTATAAGGTTAAAATTCAGATAGCCCAAGTCAATTTAGTCTTCAAGGATTTTTTATTTATTTTCAGCTCTCTTCTTTTAATCAACGTCATAGTTAAATATTTTAAGTCAAACGTTTTAAGTATGGTGACGCCTCTATGGATTTGAACATTCCAATAAATGTTCCAACACATGGATAGTACCTCAACATGCCGAGCTGATTACGCTTAATTATAAGCCCATTGTACCGCATGAGTGAACCATATCCCAATAAAATTAGTAGCAACGACAAGCCAAGTTTTTCAAAAAATTTGAATTCTGACTTTTCTAGAACTTTGAGAAGAAGAGTTAGTTCATACTTTAAAACCAATAACTTAAGTAAACATGCGAATATGAGTATGGTTGTAAAGACTATACTGATGCTTACAATATTTTTCGTTCCATTAATTTTGATTAACACAGGAATCATTACTTCTGCATTACTACTATATTCTCTTTATATATCAAGTGGAATCGGAATGGCAGGAATAGGAATGGGTATTATGCACGATGCCATTCACGGTTCTTATTCGAAAAACAAAAAAGTAAATACCTATCTTGGTTATACAATGAATCTTATAGGTGGGAATGCCGCTATTTGGAAAATCCAACACAATGTACTTCACCATACTTACACTAATATAGAAGGGGCGGATGATGATATCAACACTCCTTTTTTCCTTAGATTTTCCCCACATACCAAAAAAATCGGTCTGCACAAGTTCCAATATTTGTATGTATGGTTTTTTTATGGCCTTTCAACCATCTCCTGGATAACTACCAAAGATTTTATTAGGCTCGATCGGTATCGGAAAATGGGATTTTTTAGCAAATCAAATAGTTATAAAAATGCACTTTTAAAAATTATAGGTTGGAAATTGATATATTATTCTTACGCCTTATTTATACCATTAATTGTAGTACCATTATCCCCGTGGATTCTTGTTTTAGCCTTTTTGAGTATGCACTTTGTTACGGGACTATTGATAAGTATGGTATTTCAAGTGGCTCATATTATGCCGAGAGTAGAATTTCCATTACCAAATGAAAATGGTAAAATTTTGAGTGACTGGGCATGTCACCAGTTGGCCACAACCACTAACTTTTCCCCCAAGAGCCGAGTTTTTTCGTGGCTTATTGGAGGATTGAACTATCAAATTGAGCATCACTTACTACCAAATATCTGTCATATTCACTACAGAAAGATTTCAGGTATTGTTGAGTGCACTGCCAAAGAGTATGGGATTCCTTACAATACAAAAAAAACATTTTATTCTGCTCTCGTCGACCATATGGGGCTTTTGCATGAATTGGGTAAGGTACAACCCGTTCCCATTTGATAAAGATCTGATCATAAACGTTAAATAGTAATTAATTTTAAAATTAAAGTAATGAAAGAAGGAACAGTAAAATTTTTTAATGAAGCAAAGGGGTACGGATTTATTCAACCGAATGATTCCAATGGTGATGTATTTGTTCACCAATCAGGTTTGATAGATAACATTCAGGAAAACGATAAGGTCAAATATACACTAGAAATGGGCCAGAAGGGTATGAATGCCGTAAACGTCGAATTATTGGATGAATAGATTAGACAAGCAATAAAATATTTAAAAACCATCTTTATAGGATGGTTTTTCTTTAAGGTGACTTGCTATATGTAGTTGAGTGAACCGGTAGTAAAATCCTGCATCCATTATCTTTAGAGTTCGAATATATAGTTATTCGATTGGCGTTTATGATGAAAGCATGGAGAAAGAAAATAAATTAAATGCATTCGAATTCATTTTTGGCCATTGCATTTTCGCTAGTTAAATATAATCTCTCAAAAGGTCAATTCTTGAAGAAGCCCGAAGCCTTGATAAAGCTCGAATTTTAATCTGTCTCACCCTTTCTGGTGTGAGTTTTAACCTGTCTGCTATCTGCTCCAATCCTAATGAATCTGAAATCCCGATCCCATAAAACATTGTAATGATAAAAGTCTCACGCGTAGATAGTTTTGTAAGCATTCTTTCTAATTCAGCTCTTAATGAAAGGTTGACCATCTGTTTCTCCGGACTTTCAAATTCATCGGATGAAATGATGTTATATAAATTCCGCTCTTCCATGCCATTTATCAAAGGCTCATCCATCGAAAGATGCCAAGAAGTGTTTCTGGAGCATATTTGAATATCATTTAAGGGATAATCAAGTATTTCCTCTATTTCTTCTACTGTTGGTTCTCTCTGATTATTCTGTTCAAAGATGCTCGAAGCTACCTTAATCCTATTTATTGCATTTATTTTGTTCAGGGGTAATCTTACCAATCTGGATTTTTCGGTTAGTGCTTGCATTATTGATTGGCGAATCCACCATACTGCGTACGATATAAACTTAAAACCACGGGTCTCATCATATTTCAAAACGGCCTTGACCAAACCTAGGTTGCCTTCATTGATTAGGTCATGCAATGGGAGACCACGTGATTGATATTTTTTGGCAACCGAAACCACAAATCTTAAATTGGCACAAACCAGATTATCTAGGGCTTTTTCTTCACCGTTTCTTGCACGTATGACCAATTCAATTTCTTCCTGATCTGAAATCATGGGAATTCGACTGATATCGTTTAGATATTTGTTGAGCGAGTTAGTATCTCTATTGGTTATTCGATTTGATATGACCAGAGGTTTCATACAATAAATATTTTATTTAGAAAATACTATTATCGCACCCCACACCAATATAAGTATCGAAAGATGGAACCTATAGTAATTACTTGCTATTCTTATTCTTCTTTATTTTTATGATATTCGTTTTGATAAATGGCCTTCGCCAATTCCAATCTTTTCTTTTGCGATTTTTTGGTAAACTCTTGGTTTTGCTTCAAGTTTCTATTTTGCTTGGTACTCTTTACCTTATAACGATAGCGTTTTAACGCCCTATCTATGTTTTCTCCGGGAATAATTCTAATAATTAGCATAATCTGAAATTAGTCTTGTATAAATAAGTCCATTGCAAAACATATCTTGCATTGAAATTTTAAATGACGAGATGAAATAATCTGTGGATTATTGCACTTCGTTTAAGTATGGATTTGGCTTAAGATTCAAGCAAAAAATAACTAAAAAGCGACTCCGGGAAAGTGAATTGGAAAAATTAGAGAGCTTTCTTTTTTTATTTAAGGATTGTATTCAAACATCCGAACCGTGTTTGGTAAAGGAATGAATTTAAAATGAGACTATTCAGGTTTTAGTGACTTATTTAAGTATTTTGTGGTTAAGTCTGAAATTTTTTTATTGAAATAAAAAAGAGGGAGAAGCTAAATTTATGTTTTAGGAGTAATTTAACCGCTTATTCGATTTTTTATATAAATATGGCCGTTTTGGTTATCACCGGTTTTTCTAATTTCGATATCAAAAATATCTGTTTGCTTGATGAGGGGGTATAGTTTGGAAAAACCATAATTTCTTGGATCGAAATCCTTTCTTTTTTTTATGATATGATTGCCCAAAACCCCTAAAAACACCCAACCGCTGTCATCTGAAACTTCTTCGATACTCTCCTTGAGCAAATTAGTCAGATCTTGGTCGATTCGTCCAACTGCTTCATCTTTTGGTTTATTTTTGGTTTTTATTTCTTCCTTCATTAATGTGTCAGGTAGAATATTATCCCGCTTAAGAATTTCTATATAAACAAATTTATCACAAGCTGTTATAAATGGCTTCGGTGTCTTTTTTTCACCAATACCAATGACATACATGGCCGCTTCTCTAAGTCGTGTTGCAAGCCTGGTAAAGTCGCTATCACTAGAAACAATACAAAAACCATCAACCTTTTCGGAATATAATAAATCCATTGCATCGATGATTAATGCACTATCTGTAGAATTTTTACCCTTGGTATAACTGTATTGCTGAATTGGAGTGATAGCGTTTTCCAAAAGTACTTTTTTCCATCCCGAAACACCTTTATTGGTCCAGTCTGCATAAATTCTTTTGATTATGGGGTTCCCGTATTTTGCAATCTCATCGAGCATTTCCCTTATATTTCCATAAGGCACGTTGTCCGCGTCTATCAATACGGCTAATTTCCTTTCTTTCATTTTACTAATTGGAATTTTTATAATTTATGTTTTGTAAATATTATTAGGAGGGATTAGAGACTACCATTAAAGGACCCTCTTTTAACGAAGACGAGACTAATTTTCGCCGATATGGGTAACCGAATAAAATATTCGATGCAAGTTTCCAAAAAATCCGTTTCCTTATAGTGCCGGTAATTCTCCATTAACGAAAGAGCTTCCTCGAGAACACTTCGCTCAACAAGCATTTCATTTACATTATCTTTCTCACTCTCAAAAAATCTTTCAGCTCCTAACAATCTGAAAATTATATCGGCATCTATATCTCTAGAGTTTCTAACAAGAGTTGTTATAGAATTTTCTTTATAGATTGCCCTAACCACGTAGACCATAAACAAAGTATTTAATCAACTAGATTACCTGTTTTCGATTTGGGCTTAAGCATTCGGAAAGCAGAAAAGAAAATGCTAAAGGATTCTGTGAAGTTAGGATATTCTAGATCTCAATTGAGAATTTATTTACTTCACGAAAAAGTATAGAAGAATTACTGCACTTGCTCGATTTTAACCATCGCCTTGGCCATAATTAGCGCATTTATCATTGCAATTTCCTTAGAATAACCGTGTAGTTTAATCATTCCATTGGCTAGCCGATGTACTTTATCCAAAAGCAAACTTTCCAAATCAAATTGTTTTATAATTTCATCGCGATTTATAATATCCATAAGAAATTAAATTGGGGTGTGTAATTAAAAAATGAGAATGAAATACAAAAAGTTTTAAATGATTTAGTTCTTTTTTGAGTTCCAATGAACAAGAGAGATCCAGTCTTCATTTATGGTAAAAAGTCGGGAATAACTAATCGCTCTAGAGTTTACTTGATTACTCGATACTTGAGTACCATCTTTGCGCAAATAAAGTTTATTTGAATTAATGCGAGTTGCTATTTCAAGCGCCGTTAATGGAATACGTGCATTAATTAGTATCGTTTCCATGACATCATGCAATTTTCTGTTTTTCAGCATTTTATCTATTTAATGGGTTGTAAAATTTCTTGGAAAACGATTTTGAACTTATATCTATTGTCAATCCAAAGGATATCATTTTTTCCCGAGCACTTAAAATAAATTGAATAAATTAATGGAAAGCTAACTATTCTAGTAAGGTACGATATTAAATTTGATTTAAGTTAGTTTAATCTAATTATAACTTGGTAATTTTAATTATGATTGAAACTGACCTTCAGGTTTTTACACATGTAAAATTTTCTTATTCTAATTCTTCAAGCATGTAATCCCCATAAAATCTCATTTTTTTTTGCTTAAACCTGAAAGTTAGCTACGGTAAAGCTACAAGAATTGTTATGCTCACGAAGGCTTAGATTACTATGGTTGAAGAATCTAATAGTTCCAATTATTGTTTAACCAATCTGATATTTGTGTCGTTTTAAAGGGTCTTTTTTATTATCCCTTTTAGTAAATTCTTTTACTAGAATAGCTCATTTCGGGAGAGGGTTACAGGTCCTGTAGGTAATCCTCCATTTAAATTGCTTTCAAATAAAATATTTATAGAATGTAATTGACAACATTTATGAATGCCAATGGGCTCTGGCTATATTAATATTAAAAGACATCAATTAACCACTGGAATATGGATTTCAAAATCCCAAAATAATCTAGAAGTGTTAGCATAAAATAAAGTATAAAAAATATAGCTAATATCCACCTTCCAAACCTTGTGCTAAACAACCAAAGTCTAGGGTTGTTGTTATCTCTATTGGGGGACATCGTATTAAATTAGAAAAGAGGTGTATCCATGAAATGAAAAATTTTAAAAAATAACCAAATAGGCTATTCAATATACATTATAAAATAGAGAATAAGTACATGAGAAGTATTAAATGACTAACTAGATTATAGTTCCAATTGTCTAATATTTTTAAATTTTTAAGTCTTCTACTTAATCTTTGAAGGTTTTTATTTTCATTGGTAAAATTATTTTACGTGCAACACGTGAATTGATACCATTTTAGTTTTGAAAATTTATATATATAGCCGACTGGTAACATTAGGATATATACGTTTTCGGAATGATTTTTAGTATAAGTGATGATAAAGCAAAGTGGTATGTGTTTATAAAAAAAATTGTTCCGATTTTATAAAAAGTGTTGAACCATCCGTCAATTTTGAATTTTAATTTCTAACTATCGTAAATGGCTTTTCATTTGAATTTTACTTTGTAAAAGAAGAAGGAAAAGCAAGAGGATAGCACGCTGGCGCGTGCTAGTGATAGTCCATCTCATTGTAAACCCCTTGCAACAAGGGGTTTGGAGGCTTGTTGGAGAATATCGGCACAAAGTTTTTTAATGGAAAAAGGCTATCAGGCCTTGTTTTGTGAGGAACTTTTAATGGAAAAATGGTCTTTTAAGGTTTTAGATAGTAGAGTAGTTCATTTTTGAACACCCATCGATAGTTCCTTATCAATTTCTTTTTATTGGTGCTCAAATCAATTCTACTGACCATTTGTTTGCAGGTCCTTTAGTTCTTGCACCTTTTCTATGAACCTCAGATGTTCAATTTCTATTTCCCTTAACCGTTGCCTAATCGATGCCTCGATTAAATTTCCCTGTGAACATTTATCATTTTGCTTTTTTTGAGGCAATCCGGTTTCATCACCTTCGATACGTATTCTGCAATTTTCATAGTGCCTGTTGAATATGGCTTCCATACTCCGGATGAAAATTCTCAGTTCCCTTTGGATGGAAATTATTTGGGCCCTGTCAATCTCGAATTCGTTCCCGTATCGGGCCACGCTATAGGAATGCTCCAATATCAACAAAAGTTCGTTGTTCTCCATATCCATGGTCTTGGGGAAGGGCCGTAGTGTAGGGAAGTACCTTTGGCAGTAGTTGATGTGGCTGATGATGCTATGGGTCACCCTAGCCTTCCCCATGCACATACGCTCCAAGAAACGGAACCCCAGTTCAAAGGCCTGGTGCATGTTGAAGGTGGCGATGGCATGGTTTCCTTCCCTGATAAGGATATCCGCCGTATGGGCAAAGGTTCCCACCTTCTCCATTTCGGAAGCCCGGTAGCGGATCGCCCTTTTAAGGATATTCCCTAGGTTCATCTCTGGATAGTCCAATAGGTTGCCGCCCTCGGAACGCACAAAGACGGTATGGCCAAGGCAGCAATGCTCCAAAAAATAGAGGGAGCCACGGGAAAGGGCCATCTCCGACTGTTCCTCTGTATAGATGCGTATCCGAAGGTTTGGATGGCTCTTGCCCTGTTTGGCCAACCAAGAAAGGACTTCATGGGGAATGGGGTCGTTATCGACATCTGCAATGAAGGTGAGGATGTGGTACGTTAAATTACCTTCCCTTTGTTCCTTGGAGAGAAAGACGGCATCGATGGTGATCACGTTCAGTATGCTATCTATGAGCCTGGAGAGTTCCTCCTTTTCTGTATAGATTTCCGGTATGTTCTTATAGTATTGCATGGCATTGTCAATTAAGGGGTTATAGATTTAAATCCCATATTAAGTCCATGTTTCCGTGTAGCCCACCAAGTGCGGTTGTATTTTATCGGAAGCGATTTGTATTTTACAATCGGATTATTGTGGGAAACACCCTATATTTGGTATATGGAGACAAAGACCAGGAACAACCATATCGGAAGGAAGATCAGCAGGATTAGAGAGCTAAGGGGAATGAAACAGGAAACCTTGGCCGAACAGTTGGGCATCAGCCAACAGGCGGTATCCAACATCGAGAACAGCGAAAAGGTGGAGGATTCGAAGTTGGGAGAGATAGCCAAGGCTTTGGGAGTCACCAAAGAAGGTATTGAAAACTTTTCGGAGGAATCCATTTTCCATAACATTAACAATTTTCATGACAACAGTGTAAACAATGGCCCATTAAACAATTTCCACTGTACTTTCAATCCTTTGGATAAATTGGTAGAAGCTTATGAAGAAAACAAGAAGCTTTATGAACGTCTTCTTCAAGCTGAAAAAGACAAAGTTGCCTATTTGGAAAAGCTAATCAAATAGATTGTTTTAGGTTGCAATAATTCCAATACTTTACAGGCCCTTGTTAATTTGAAATATCTTTATATCATAGAGCGGTAATATATAGGCAAATGCAAGTTCAATTTCGTACCAAAGATGAGGCCAATATGGAACAGGAAAGGGATTTCTTGGCACTGTCCCCTACAGAGCGTGTCTACAGTTTTTTGGATTTGATGCAGAACATACATAGGTTTCCCACGAAGGCCAAAGAGAGCCATGATAATTTCATTATCCAGATAACCACTGGAAAATGAGACAATGGAAAGATGATATTGACCTTTTCTTGGAAATGACCAACAAGCACGGGGTTAGGATGCTCATGGTAGGGGGTGGGGCAGTCAATTTTCACGGCCACCAAAGACACTCTGCGGATGTTGATTTTTGGATAGACCCAAATGAGGACAATTTCAAAAGGCTGGTAAAGGTATTCAATGATATGGGCTATGAGATTGAAGATTTACCCTTAGAAGTGAAGAAAGGTCAACAAAATATTTCTATTAAATTCTCTCCTGTCGATCTTAACCTTGAACTGATTACAAATTTTTCGGTTAACAAAAGTTTCGACCAAGCCTACGAAGCTGCCGAAGAAGCGTGGTTGGAGGAGCGCCCAAATCTAAAATGGAAAGTGCTCAACATTGACGATTTGATTACCAGTAAGCTTAAATCGGGAAGGCCCAAAGATTTAGCCGATGTTCAAGAGCTAAAAAGAATTAATAATATAGATTGATAGGTAAAATCCTATCCAATTACCGCCCAAGAATTAAAGTTAAATAAAAACCGTTACTGCACTCTTAATCGATACACGCTTATAACTTGCCTAGCGAATTGATTAAGTATTCCGCAAATCTAAGGGCATCTCCATGGGTAATATACTTTTGTTCCTCTACTATGTGCTTACATAGAATTTAGCTAACAAGAGATTTTTTAAAAAATATTAATCAGACTTACCGAAGAAATTTGATAGTTGCTATGGTAATTATGTATATCTACCATTTCTAATGGGAATGTAGGTTGCACCCTATCCGGATTTTAACTGACGTTTATCTTTCCGAACACTACAAAATCCGAATAGGAACCCTGTGCAAAAGTTTAAAGGTAAGATTTGGGACTTGCAGCTCTCCACTGCGCTCCGTTCGCTTACTTTATAATTTCTTTTACTTTTTCGTTTCTGAGCTTGTTTCGAAGTTTGAGCATGTCTTCACTAATTTTCTTCTTGAGGACCCTTGCATAGATTTGGGTAGTGGCCAATTTGGTATGCCCCAACATCTTCGAAACTGTTTCGATGGGAACACCATTGGAAAGTGTAACGGTCGTTGCAAAAGTATGGCGGGCCATGTGGAAGGTCAGGTTCTTTTTAATTCCGCAAAGGTCCGCTACCTCTTTTAGATAACTGTTGAGCTTTTGATTAGATATCCTGGGGAAAAGGGTATTTAATAACTTGGTTTTGGGATGACCAAGATATTTATTGATAAGTTCTAGCGATATGTCCAATAAAGGTAGTTCGTATAGATTTCCGTTTTTATTTCTCTTTGCTGAAATCCATTTGTTTCCATCGATTCCTATTTCAATATTCCTTGCCTTAAGATTGACGATATCTCCATAGGAAATTCCAGTGTGGCAACTAAAAAGAAATAAGTCTTTCACTATATCGAGCCTTTCGCAATGGGGTTTTAACTGAATGATTTTCTGAAGTTCGTCCTGATTTAAAAACTCACGCTGCCTTTTTTCCATACTGGGTTTGAACCTTATGAAAGGGTCATTTTGAATCCATTCCAATTCAATCGCCAGCTTGATTTGTTTTCTAAAGCGTTGGATGTGCTTCATCACGGCATTATTGGCAATGCGCTTTCGATAATGCTTTCTTGGCTGATACGTGCGCAAATAGCTTTCAAATTGAAGCAGAAACGAGTAGTTCAATTCATATAACGGATAGTCGCTCTTGCCGAACTGCTCGCGGACAAATTCAAGTATGTATTTTTGATTTGTCCTGTAATGGCATAGGGTTTTTGAAGCAAGCTTTTCGCGATTGGTCGTATTGTGAAAATTAAAGACGTCACTTAAATAATAAGCCTTTTTGTTTTCTCCCAAGTAACAGGATTTGATCTTTTCCACTGAAATGAAACTTCCATTGGACTTGAGCTCACGATAAAGCTGGAATAGGTCGGTCTTGACCTCTTCCAGATATTCGTTGATCAATTTTGAGGAAGTATTGGAACCCTTTGCACGCTGTTTTTTGGAATCCCATCGGTTGATATCAATCTTCTTTTTAAGGCTTATGTTGGCCTTTTGACCGTTAAGGCTTATTCGAACGTAAAGGCCTGCCTCATTATTGGCATCCGCCCGTTGCGCGTACTGCCAAAAAAGAATGGAAAATGTGCTAGTCGATCTCATAGAATTAGGTTTTAGTTAAACTGTTTTCTACGAAAGTCAAATCAACCAGTAAGAGGCTAACCGTCAGGGCGTTGGGTCGTTAAAATATGTTGACGATTTAAAAACCCAATGTTGACGATTTGTGAACTTTTTAAACCATTTTAAAGCAAAATAAATGATGGCTTAAAAAATGCAAAATCCTGCAAATCAGACGTTTTGCAGGATTTTGATTTAGTTTGGTTTCCCAAAAAGTGACTTGGCTGGGGCTCGAACCCAGGACCCTCTCCTTAAAAGGGAGATGCTCTACCAACTGAGCTACCAAGTCATTGCTTTGTTGCTGGCTTAGTGCCTTAAAGCGGGTGCAAATATAAGGCCTATTATTAATTAATCAAGGGGAAATAATGATATTTTTGTTTTTTATTGAATTTTAAAATAAATCCAAATTATGAAAATAGTCCTCCTAGGATATATGGGTAGTGGAAAATCGACTGTAGGTAAGCAACTTGCGAAAAATACAGGCATGAAATTGGTCGATTTGGATCACGAAATTGAGAGGAAAGAAAATTTAAAAATACCTGAAATTTTTGCCGTAAAAGGAGAAATCTATTTCAGAAAAAAGGAATCCGAGGTGCTTTTAGAGCAGTTGAACGAAGAAGAAAATGCCATTATATCGCTAGGAGGGGGCACACCTTGCTACGGAAACAACATGAAAATAGCTCTTGAGGCTTCCGAAAGTGTGATTTATTTAAAAGTTTCTATACCCGGTCTGGTACAAAGACTTTCAAAAGAAAAAGAGTTAAGACCTTTAATTAAGAATATTCCTGATGAAGAACTGCCTGAATTTATAGGGAAACATCTGTTCGAAAGAAACATTTTTTACAATCAAGCAAATTTGGTGATTGAATGTGATGGTAAATCGCCTGAACAAATTTCTGAAGAAATCGAAAGTAGATTAGTCTAGATAAACCATATCGTTTTTTGCCTGGAACTTTACGTGTACGTGTTCATGTAGCGATGTTGAAAGGGATATGCCTTTGAAATCGGCCTTTACAGGATACTTTTTGTGGTTTCGATTTACCAATACGGCAGTTTTAAGTCTTTTTAGCGGGGTTTTCAAAAAGTGGTGCACCCCATAAATGAGGGTGGTGCCAGAATTGAGAACATCGTCTACCAATACGACGGCTTTGTCTTTATATTTTTCTTCCGGTAAAGAAGTTGTAACACCGCTTTTTAAAGGGTTTTCCTTGTCCATAAAAACCGTGCACAGCGTAATTTCCAAGTCGGTTATTTTCTTTAGTACGGTTTGTATTTTCTTCGCAAAATTGAGACCTCCACCATCGATTCCTGCAATAACAATTTCTTGCTCATCTACGTTGGTTTCGTAAATCTGATAAGCAATTCTCTGTATGGTATGTTGTATTTGCTGATGTGAAAGAATCTTATTGTCCATGAGAGTTATATTTCCATTCAAATATATAGAAGATACATTTAACTGGGTTAGGTAAATTATAGTTCGTCAAAACCGTTTTTTATAGTATCGTCGGTATCATCGAGGTAGTCATCAATATCTCTGCGATCTTTCTTGGTAGGTCTTCCGGTGCCTTTTTTTCTATAATAGTCTTTACTTTGTTTTAACAGCTCGCTATGGGCAAAAGCTTCCTTCGGGGTAGTATCCTTACGATAAATGTCAACCAATTTGGCACCTACCCGACTTTCAGGAATATCCAACACGGTCAGCTGATAATCAATCTGGTTCTTTCTCACAATAATCTTATCCATAGGATAGACTTCACGAGAAGGCTTCACGGCCTGGCCATTAATCTTTATCTGCCCTTTCTTGCATGCGGTCGAAGCAATATTCCTTGTTTTGAAATACCGGGTGCTCCATAGAAATTTATCAATGCGCATAACCAAAAATCTTTGTTAAGTGCTCCTGCAAAAATAGGGGAAAATTGTATCTTGCCGCCCTTAAAGACAGATAGATGATAGTGAACCGAATTATTGTTCTTTTAGGCTTTGTGGGTATTTTATGTTCATGTAACAATGATGATGATAATACGCAGTCCGTTGAACCACCGAGATTCTTAAGTGAAGTTTTGGCCGAAGATGAGGCTGAAATTCAGGAGTATCTTAAAACACATTATTATAACTATGAAGATTTCGAAAGCCCATCTGAGGACTTCGATTATAAAATTGTTTTAAAGGAAATTCCGGAAGACGACACCACTAATATTCGACCCTTGTCAGAATTCGTAGAAACATTAGAAGTTAAGGTTCCTTCCAGTTTTTTTCTTATAGAAGGAGAGGAAGAAACCGTAGTTCATAATCTCTATTATGTGATTGCCCGACAAGGTATTGGTGACGCTTTAACTGTTGCCGATTCTGCTTATGTAAGTTATCAAGGTCAATTGCTTTCGGGTGATATTTTCGATAATTCTCGAGTCAATTCTCCCTTATGGTTCGATTTGGCAAATCTTCAAGTACCATCTTCTTCTATACTTACAGGTACAGCAGCAAGAGGATTTGGAGAGGCAGCGAGTTTATTGAAAGGTGGCGGTGAACCAATCTTGAATGAAGATGGAACTTATTCTGTCGATAATTATGGTGTTGGATTCTTTATCTTTCCATCAGGTCTCGGTTATTATAATATTGCACGTTCGGTAATACCTTCTTATAGTCCTATGATTTTCACAATGGATATGATTGCTGTAAAAGAAACTGATCATGATGGTGATGGCACCCCCTCAATGGACGAGGATAGTAATGGAGATGGATATCTTTACAATGATGATACTGATGGTGATGGTCTACCAGATTATTTAGATGCTGATACCAATTAGTTAAATACGAATTAAAAACATAAAAAGCCCCGACTGAACTCAGTCGGGGCTTTTTAATATCATTTTCTCAGTACTTATATCTTCAGCGACAAACTAACAATTAGCTGGTCTGGTCTGGCATCAATTCTACTAGGCCCCACGTTGGTGATATTTGTATTGATGAAAGTGGCTTCGTTATCATTAAAACCTCTTTCGTATCTAATGTCAATACCCAATCTTCCGAATTCAAGTCCCGCTCCTAAATTGGCACCTACAGTAAAATCGTTTTCAATATCGTTGATTCCGATACCATCAAATTCGGTATCGAGAATGTATTGAAAAGCCGGTCCCGCAAAAACATGTAAAGGACCAATAATCTTAACACCTACTAACAAAGGCGCATCTAACTTGCTAATATCGAATTTATCACCTTGGTAGTCCGACTTGGTTTTGGTATAAACCAACTCGGGCCTGAAATAAAGTCGACTTATGCCGATTTTTCCATAAAGCCCCAAATGATAACCTACATTACGGTCTGGTTCCCGGGCGGCGTCACCTATAGACTCAAAATAGTCGCCATTGGCACTATAGTTAAGCCCCCCTTTGATACCAATACCTGAAGCACTTTGTGAAAATGCAGCAAAGCTAGCCATAGCCAAGACTGCGGTAAGAATTGTTTTTTTCATAGTTCTCGTTTTAATACGTTGACAGCGTATCAAAAACGATACCACTATCACTTTCTTTTCATTACCTTTAAAACGGCCTCAACAATTGCTTTATTGTTAAGCCCGTATTTCTCCATTAGCTGTTCCGGTGTACCACTTTCACCAAAAGTATCTTGTGTAGCGATGAACTCCTGGGGCGTAGGGTGCTGATTTGCAAGTACTCTGGCGATACTTTCACCAAGACCACCGAGATAGTTATGCTCTTCACAAGTGACTATGCAACCTGTTTTTTTAACTGATTTTAACACAGCTTCCTCATCCAAAGGCTTGATAGTGTGAATGTTGATTACCTCTGCAGAAACGCCTTGCTCTTCAAGTTTTTCAGCTGCAATAAGTGCTTCCCATACCAAATGACCCGTAGCTACAATCGTTACATCGGTACCTTCGTTAAGCATTAACGCTTTTCCTATTTCGAATTTCTGGTTTTCAGGTGTGAAATTGGCAACCTTTGGTCTACCGAAACGTAGGTAAACCGGTCCTTCATATTCGGCGATAGCCAAAGTAGCCGCTTTGGTCTGATTGTAATCGCACGGGTTGATGACGGTCATGCCCGGAAGCATTTTCATCAAGCCTATATCTTCAAGAATTTGGTGGGTCGCACCATCTTCACCTAAAGTAATACCTGCGTGGCTAGCACAGATTTTCACGTTTTTGTCTGAATATGCGATCGATTGCCTTATTTGATCATAAACACGACCTGTTGCAAAGTTGGCGAAGGTACTGGCAAAAGGAATTTTACCACCTATGGTCAGACCTGCCGCGATACCCATCATATTGGCTTCTGCGATACCCGTTTGAAAGAAACGGTCAGGATTTTCATCTATAAAAGGTTGAATTTTTAGGGATGCAACCAAATCGGCACATAATGCTACCACATTCGGGTTCGTTCTGCCTAATTCGGTCATGGCGGCACCATAACCACTTCTAGTATCGTTCTTACCTTGATCTATATATTTTTTCATATCGTTGCCTGATATTCCCCATCAGGGAAAAGTTTTTAATCGTTTTAAAATAGTGAGCTTACTGTCGGTAATCGTAAATTAATAATCACCTAAAGTGACAGGGTTTTGAGATAAGGCATTTTCTAATTGCTCATCATTGGGTGCCTTACCATGCCAAGCATGCGTATGCATCATAAAATCAACACCGTTACCCATCATGGTATCTAGCATGATACAAACGGGTTTTCCCTTGCCTGTTCTGCTCTTGGCTTCTTGAAGCCCTTTAATAACCGATTTCAGGTCGTTACCTTGCTCCACTTCTACCACATCCCAACCAAAAGCCTCGAATTTGGCTTTGAGGTTGCCCATCGGTAAGACTTCTTTCGTTGGTCCGTCGATTTGCTGACCATTTCTATCAACTGTCGAAATTAGATTGTCTACCTTCTTTCCGGCAGCGTACATGATTGCTTCCCAGTTCTGACCTTCTTGTAACTCTCCGTCGCCATGTAGACTGAATACGAGGTGTTTGTCACCGTTCAGTTTTTTGGCCTGTGCGGCACCGATAGCGACCGACATACCTTGGCCAAGAGACCCTGAAGCCACTCTTACACCAGGTAAACCTTCATGGGTGGTCGGATGCCCTTGTAAACGTGAGTCGATTAATCGAAAAGTACCTAGTTCTTCAATAGGAAAGTATCCCTTTCTTGCCAAAACACTATAAAAAACGGGAGAAATATGACCGTTGGAAAGAAAAAAGAGATCTTCGTCCTTACCATCCATATCAAATTCATCCTTTAGCTCCATCACCTCATTATAAAGTGCGACTAAAAATTCAGTACAGCCCAAAGACCCGCCCGGGTGGCCCGAATTAACGTTATGAACCATTCTCAGGATATCTCTTCTGGTCTGTACCACAAGGTCCTGTAATTCTTCTAATTTTGCCATTTTAAATTGTTCGTTAGTAGTAAGTTTCAAAAGTAAACGCAATCTTTTGGGTTTACAAATTGCTCTATGGATATTTTCATGACTTTTTGTGAAATAAAGGCCGGAAAAGGGTGATTACTTGAGGGGATGAGATAAGTGCAGGTAAAATCATGGTTAGTAGTAGCCGAACAGGAAGAACTTTATTTTTTCGTTAAGGCAATTATGGTAGGTAGTTGATTATCTTTGCCCGCATAATTAAAGGTTTGAAGTTTACATTACATCATAAAGACCCGCAAAGTAAGGCGAGGGCCGGAACCATGGTCACCGACCATGGTGCGATTGAAACCCCGATTTTTATGCCAGTGGGTACGGTTGCTTCCGTCAAAAGCGTGCATCAGAGAGAATTAAAAGATGATATCAACCCCGATATTATTTTAGGGAATACCTACCATCTATTCTTAAGGCCCAAAATTGATATTCTTAAGAAGGCCGGCGGGCTGCACAAGTTCATGGGTTGGGACCGGAATATCTTGACAGATTCAGGAGGTTATCAAGTTTACTCTTTGTCAGGCAATCGTAAAATTAAAGAAGAAGGGGTCAAGTTCAAATCACATATTGATGGGTCGGTACACCTTTTTACCCCTGAACGTGTAATGGAAATTCAAAGGGTCATCGGTGCCGATATCATTATGGCATTTGACGAATGCACACCTTACCCATGTGATTATAAGTATGCCGAACGATCCATGCATATGACGCATAGGTGGTTAGAGCGCTGTATTACGCATTTGAAGAAGACACCTTTTGAATATGATTATGCGCAAACCTTTTTCCCCATCGTTCAAGGTTCAACATATTTAGATCTTAGAAAGCGCTCCGCTGAGTATATTGCCGGGATAGAAGCAGAGGGTAATGCTATCGGCGGGCTGAGTGTAGGCGAACCTGCAGAAGAAATGTATGCAATGACCGATGTAGTTTGTAGCATTTTACCTGAAGATAAACCTAGGTACCTTATGGGCGTGGGTACTCCTATAAACATACTTGAAAACATTGCTCTGGGCGTAGATATGTTCGATTGCGTAATGCCAACGCGAAACGCAAGAAACGGTATGTTATTTACCGCCTACGGAACCATCAATATTAAAAATAAAAAGTGGGAAGACGATTTTTCTCCCATCGATGAAATGGGCATTACTTTTGTTGATAAAGAATACACAAAGGCTTATTTGAGGCATCTTTTTGCGGCCAACGAATATCTTGGCAAGCAAATAGCGACCATTCACAACCTAGGGTTTTATATGTGGTTGGTTCGCGAGGCAAGAAAACATATTTTAGAAGGTGATTTTCTTGATTGGAAAAATCGAATGGTCAAACAAATGGATAATAGATTGTAGTGCTAACCATTCTAGATAAATATATTCTTAAACGATACCTCGTCACCTTCGCAGTGATGATCTTGCTGTTTATTCCCATTGGAATAATGGCGCACCTTGCTGAACAAATCGGAAAGATGCAGGCCAACGAGGCACCTTTGGATGAAATAATTATCTATTTCGGAAACTTTACAATTTATATAGGCAGTCTTCTTTTTCCTATATTTCTCTTCTTATCTATTATTTTCTTCACCTCTAAACTGGCGGGCAATACTGAGATTGTCGCCATTCTTAGTTCAGGTGTTTCGTACTCACGGTTTTTGCGACCCTACATTATTGGTGCTTCTATCATTGCCATTATTATGTTCATTATGGGCATGTTCGTAGTACCGTCGGCAAGTAAAGGGTTTAACGAATTTAAGTACAAGTACTTAAAAAAAGGCAAGCAAGATCGGGTAACCAATAATATTTTTACACAGCTAAACAAAAATGATTTTATTTATGTGAGTAGTTTTGACCCGGCACGTCAAATTGGTTACAATTTTACTTTTGAGCGTTTTGATGAAAACAACGAATTGGAATTCAAGATTTCAGCAGCCAATATTCGGTGGATCGAGAAAGACAGTTTGTATCGTTTGACTACCTATAATAAGAGAAAATTATTGAAGGACACTGCTCTGGTGGAGACTAAAAGAAGATTGGATACTCTATTTACTTTTGAAATCGGTGACCTTACTCCTGTGTCTTACGTGGCCGAAACCAAAGATATTTTTGAACTTAATCGATTTATCAAAGATCAAAGGGCCAAAGGCGCCTCTAATATCAATGCCTACGTATTGGTGAAATATAAACGTTGGGCGCTTCCAATAACAGCCTTTATTCTGACCGTTATCGCGGTTGCGGTTTCTTCGGTCAAAAGAAGGGGGGGTATGGGTGTAAACCTTGCCTTCGGTATCATAGTGGCATTTATCTATGTGTTTTTTGATAAGGTGTTCGGTACCTTGGCCGAACAATCCGGTTTTTCTCCCTTATTGGCAGTATTACTACCTAATATTCTATTTGGTGTTTTGGCCATTATCTTGCTTCAGAAAGCGAAACGATAAAGATTCACTAAAACCGTTGTATGTTATATGCAGCCCAAACTAAAAAACTATTTGCACCTGCACCTCATTGTTTTTATATGGGGTTTTACAGCTGTATTGGGTAAGCTTATAAGCTTAGATGCACTGCCGCTGGTATGGTACCGAATGTTAATGGCCTCTGTATTGATCCTTGGTTTTATAGGGGCAAAAAGGTATCGTTTGAAGGTTACCAAGAAAATGCTCATTTCCCTCATATTTACAGGTATCATAATTGCTTTGCATTGGGTAACGTTTTTTGGTGCTATTAAGGCCTCTAACGTATCTGTGGCTCTGGCAACAATTTCTACAGGTGCATTTTTTGCTGCCTTGATCGAACCTTTATGGTACGATAGAAAGATAATAGGGTACGAAGTGGTTTTCGGCCTCATTGTTATTCTGGGCCTATACCTAATTTTTAATGTAGATACCAGTTATTCACAAGGTATTATATTGGCACTCGTATCGGCACTTTTAGCGACTATTTTTTCAATGATGAACGGCCAATTGATTCAAAAGGAACGTCCGTCGGTAATCTCTTTTTACGAATTGACAAGTGGGGTAATCTTACTGACCATGTACTTAGGTTTTAAGGGTAAGTTGACTTCCGAATTGTTTCAAATATCAGTTTCCGACCTATTTTATCTTTTTATATTGGCCTCAATATGCACGGCTTATGCCTTTATTGCATCGGTAAAGCTTTTGAAGCACATAAGCCCCTATACGGTAATGCTAACGGTCAATCTAGAACCGGTGTATGGCATTATTCTAGCTTTTGCCATCTTTGGTGAAAGCGAGAAGATGGACCCCATGTTCTACGTAGGGGGGTCTATTATTATCGCCACGGTGATTGCCAACGGAATTCTTAAAAACAGGAGAAGGATCGGCAAACCTGCTATCGAATAAGCTTATAATGTTATATATTTGCCCATCAAATTAAACGACTACTACTTATATGGAATATCTCGATTTTGAACTCCCGATCAAAGAACTTGAAGAGCAATTAGACAAGTGCATGGTAATTGGCGAGGAGAGCGATGTAGATGTAAGCGAGACCTGTAAGCAGATAGAAAAGAAATTAGCTGAAACCCGTAAGGATATCTACAAGAACCTTACCGCTTGGCAAAGGGTTCAGTTATCAAGACACCCGAACAGACCTTACACCCTTGATTACATCAAGGCTATCTGCGGAGATACTTTTCTTGAATTGCACGGCGACCGTAATGTAAAAGATGACAAAGCGATGATTGGCGGTCTTGGCAAGATTGGCGATCAAACCTTTATGTTCATTGGCCAGCAGAAAGGCTACAACACGAAGACCCGTCAATATAGAAATTTCGGTATGGCCAACCCTGAAGGTTATAGAAAAGCCTTAAGGTTGATGAAATCAGCCGAGAAATTTGGTATACCTGTAGTAACATTTGTTGATACACCCGGTGCATATGCAGGTATTGAGGCAGAAGAGCGGGGGCAAGGTGAGGCCATTGCAAGAAATATTCTCGAGATGACCCGTTTACAAGTACCGATTCTGGTTTTCATTATCGGAGAAGGTGCTTCCGGAGGTGCTTTGGGTATAGGCGTCGGCGATAAAGTTCTTATGTTGGAGAACACATGGTATTCCGTAATTTCCCCTGAATCGTGTTCTTCGATCTTATGGAGAAGCTGGGAGTATAAAGAGCAAGCTGCGGAAGCCTTGAAATTAACTGCTACTGATATGAAAAAGCTGAAATTGATAGATGAAATAGTAAGGGAGCCAGCAGGAGGTGCACATGCCAATCGTGATAAGACCTTTACGACCGTCAAGAACAAAATTTTATCACATTATAAACAGCTTGAAAAGTTATCCCCAAAGGAATTGGTCGATAGCAGAATGGAAAAATATGCACAAATGGGAGTTTTTAACGGATAAAATACCATTTTAGCAAGCTCAGAAAAATCTGGAGGTTTTAATCTCCAGATTTTTTTTGTTATCAACACAAAGTCGTAACTTATTAACACCCAATTGTGAATGACCTGTGGATTATAGTTCAGGGTATGATACAGTTATTTGTATATTTTCGTAGTCATGGAAAAAATTAACCCGGTAATCGGTAGAAAGATAGATAAATCGACCCTTATCAACTTAGAGCGAGGTAAAATTCCTCCACAATCAGTTGATTTAGAAGAAGTTGTGCTTGGTGCAATGATGATTGACAAAAAGGGTGTTGATGAAGTCATCGATATTTTACACCCCGATGTTTTCTATAAAGACGCCCACCGGTTCATATATGAGGCGATATTTAAACTCTTCGAGGGATCGGAACCGATTGATTTATTAACCGTTTCGTCTCAATTAAAGAGAGATGGCCGATTAGAATCTGCAGGGGGTGATTTTTACCTAATAAAATTGACCCAAAAGGTAGCTTCTTCGGCACATATTGAGTTTCATGCGCGTATTATTCTCCAAAAGTTCATTCAGCGCAGTTTGATAAAAATTTCAAGTGAAATTATTGAAGAGGCCTATGATGAAAGTACCGATGTTTTTGATCTCTTGGACAATGCGGAAGCAAAACTCTACGATGTCACTCAAGGTAACTTAAAAAGATCGGCCGAAACTGCTCAAAGTTTGGTGATTCAGGCGAAGAAAAAGATTGAGGAGATATCAAATAAAGAAGGCTTGAGCGGTATTCCGTCAGGTTTCGATAAATTAGATAAGCTTACTTCCGGTTGGCAACCAAGTGATTTGATTATCGTTGCTGCAAGACCTGGTATGGGTAAGACCGCCCTTACCTTATCGATGGCAAGAAATATTGCCGTAAATTCAGATATTCCCGTGGCATTCTTTTCTTTGGAGATGTCATCGGTGCAATTAATCACTCGTTTGATTTCTTCTGAAACGGGTCTTTCGTCCGAAAAGCTTAGAACGGGCAAATTGGAAAAGCATGAATGGGAGCAGTTGAACGTAAAGGTAAAAGCCTTGGAAAAGGCGCCATTGTTCATTGATGATACTCCATCATTATCCATTTTTGACCTAAGGGCCAAGGCGCGTCGTTTGGCATCTCAGCATGGCATTCGTATGATTATAATTGACTACTTACAGTTAATGACCGCAGGAGGAAGTCAAAAAGGAGGTAACCGTGAACAGGAAATATCGACCATTTCCCGTAACCTAAAGGCGTTGGCAAAAGAACTGAACGTACCGGTTATTGCACTTTCCCAGTTGTCAAGGGCAGTTGAAACAAGAGGAGGCAGTAAGCGTCCAGTACTTTCCGATCTGAGGGAATCTGGGGCAATCGAGCAAGATGCCGATATTGTGTCTTTCATCTACAGACCGGAATATTATAAGATCGATGAATGGGATGATGAAGAGCGTAGCCCGACCCAAGGTCAGGGAGAATTTATAGTAGCCAAGCACCGTAATGGGGGCCTAGAAAATATACGATTGAAGTTTATCGGGCAGCTTGGTAAATTCGATAACTTAGATGATTTTGATTCCCCATTCGAGTTTCAGTCTAAGATGAACGATGAAGATGAAAACCCATTTGCAACCAAGAATTTCCCAAGTGCCGACCAGGCTTTTGGCAGTTCAATGAACAGTGGGGGTATGCCAGACGATGATGATGTTCCATTCTAAATAGGTACAAATATGCTATCTCAATTGATAGCAAGAGGCATTAACAAATATCTAACGGGCTAACAGCCCGTTTTCTTTTATCTTTGAATAAGGTCCGTTATAAATGCCCAATGCCTAAACATTTTACTACGCTTGTTATTTTCTTATTTATATGGATGCAGATGCACGCCTCGGCCATATTAATTCCTATGGATGTCGAAAGCCAAGATAACCACTTGAAGGCCTATGGGATCACCTATTGGGTATTGAGCAAGCAACAGAAAGTTCAATGGCTCTTAAATTATCGGGGAGGCTCCTTCTTATTACCAGATGGAGATATAATTAGAAAAGAATGTCAAATACGCGGTGTTTCGTTTGAGATTTTATCTGATGATCAAGTAAGCGGTATTCTCGATGAAGTTAGTAGCCCTTCTCAAAATAAAGAAGCTGTAATACTTGAAAAGGCTCCTAAAATTGCGGTTTATTCACCGAAAGGAAATCAACCTTGGGATGACGCCGTAACCATGGTTCTTACCTATGCCGAAATACCTTATGTAACGGTTTATGATGAAGAAGTGTTGGACGATAAATTGGCTATTTATGACTGGCTTCACCTTCATCACGAAGATTTTACTGGGCAATACGGTAAATTCTACGGGGCCTACAGAACAGCACCTTGGTATATAGAGCAAAAAAAGGAGGCAGAAACCTTGGCGCAAAAGCTTGGTTACAGCAAGGTATCTGAAGAAAAGAGTGCTGTGGCCCAAAAAATAAGAAACTACGTGATTGGAGGAGGTTTCATGTTTGCCATGTGTTCGGCCACCGATAGTTTTGATATTGCACTTGCGGCCGAAGGAGTCGATATTTGCGAGCCTATGTTTGATGGAGACCCTTCCGCACCAAACTATCAGTCGCAGCTCGATTTTACGAAAACATTCGCATTTGGCAATTTCACCTTAGAAAGAAGCCCACTTAAATATGAATTCTCATCTATAGATATGACGAATAAACGAGGCAACGTACCTAAAGAGTCAGATTATTTTTCTTTAATGGATTTCTCTGCTAAATGGGATCCTGTGCCTACGATGCTATGTCAAAACCATACCGCTTTGGTAAAAGGTTTTATGGGCCAGACGACCTCTTTTTCGAGAGAAGAGGTGAAGCCTACGGTTCTAGTTTTAGGAGAAAACAAAATCAATGGAGAGGCAAGATATATTCACGGCATAAAGGGAAAGGGTTTCTTTACTTTTTACGGAGGTCACGATCCAGAGGACTATCAACATAGGGTAGGGGACCCAAAAACGGAATTGGAGCTGCACCCTAACTCTCCAGGCTATCGGTTGATTTTAAATAATGTGTTGTTCCCGGCTGCAAGAAAGAAAAAGCAGAAGACATAAAAGTATCTTTGGGTTTGAATGAATACTATAGTGTAAAAGACTTTACTGATCGATTAAGTATGATTTGATGACTTTTAAATAGCATGAAACATAACTTTCATCAGTTTAGCTTGGTACTTTTTTTAGGCTTTGTTTCTTTTATGGGTTTCGGTCAAGCGAACGAGATTCGCCTATATGGCAGAATAGCAGCTAATAATACTGATGTAGCAGATATTTTAGTCGTAAACAAAAACACCAAAGAATCTACAATAACGGACGCTTCTGGATCTTTCTCATTGGAAGTAAACTTGTCCGATGTTATTCAATTTACAGCGGTTCATCTTCAATCTAGAGAAGTAATTATTTCAGATTATATTTTTGGGCAAAAGTTTATAATTGTTGAGTTGACGGAAAACGTTATAGATTTGGATGAAGTTACCGTAACACCCTACAATCTTTCAGGAAAACTTAGTTCAGATTTGAATAGCCTTAATGTAGAGGGTCAATTTAATTCTTCAGACATTCGACTTCCTAATGCTGATTTAAAATTACTATCACAGGAAGAACGACTTCTTTTAGAGGCTGATAGAGGTAAATATATTCGATATTATGGTACTTCGCTAGTTATCAATACCCATAAGATTATAAATCGTCTATCAGGTAGAACCAAAAAACTGGAAGACCGACTGAAAAGGGAAAAAGATCTTCAGATAGAGAATGAAATTGTTGCCAAATTTTCAAAGCAAACTATTGCCGAGGGCCTTAACTTACCATCTTATCAAGTAGATGGCTTTCTTACTTATTGCCTTTTTCAAGAAGACTTTTTTAAAGTCTCAAAAATGGACGCGGAAGAAATGTGGAAGTACCTCGAGTCGAAGAGAGATAGTTTTAGAAAGCTGAATTAATTATGAGTACTGCGACTGATGTTTATTAATTGCAAATACCTGTAATAGAACAGTTTAATAGCAATCCATTTTAATCTGTCTTTTGTTTTGAAAGTGGCTTAAGTCTTTACCAATGTAATTGCTGCAAATAGATCGTAATTCTTGTAAAACCTCTTTTTGCATGGCAATAGACCCGCATATCATGATAGTTCCGCCTTTTTTTAGCACTTCAATAAAAAGCTGCTTGTCTTTTTCTATCAGGTGCTGTACGTATACCTTTTTATCCTTTTCGCGAGAGTAAGCCGTCTTGAAATGGCTCAGTTTGCCTTCCTGTATAGATTTTTCAATAAAATCTTTGTACAGACTTAAAGAGTTGGGGGTTCTTGCTCCCCAATAGAGATGTAGCTCTTTCTTTTTACTATTCTCAGCTATCATTCCTAGAAAAGGGCCAATCCCTGTTCCCGTGGCGATTAAAATGGTTTTTTTTGAGTTTTTCGGAAAGTGGAAATTTCTATTGGGAACCACTTTGGCCGTTAAATCTGCTCCATCTTCTAATTGGTGCAGATAATTAGAGCAAAGTCCGTTCGGATGCCTTCTAATACTGATGACCAATGAATTGTCCGATAACTTTCCAAGGGAATAGAGACGTTCTCTTTCTCCTTCTTTTGGTATTACAGAAAGTAAGTCTCCTGAAACCGGTTTGGCTCCATTGAGGTTTTTTAGGTTGAGCAAAAAGGTTTCATCCGAGGGTAGTTCGTCTTTATGCAAAACCCTAAAGGTTGATGGGGGAAGGGAGTTGCCCACAATTTTAGGTTTCTCCAGACGTATATCCATCTCCTGTAATTGGCTCCACTCGGTACACCAATTTTGAAAAGCCTCAAAAGACTGGTCGTTTACTGTGGAAACATCCATTAAAGCTGTGGCCTTGTCTAGTTTTTCTAACTGTTGATGCGCATCATAGGCGAATTGACAAAAATGGGGGTAGGCCGTAGAACCAAAGCCTACTGTAGCAAATTGAAATTTTTGACTTTGAGACTTTTTTGCCAATAGCTGCATGAATTTTTCGGCCGATGCTGGTGCTTCTCCCTGACCGTAAGTGGCGGTAATAACAATTAATTGCTTCATACTTTTAAAGCGATCATAATCGTTCATCATCGCTAGAAAGCAAGAATAATTCTTGTGTAATAATTTTTTCTGTAGTTGCTCGGCAAATTGTAGGGTAGTTCCTCCTTCCGTTCCCACCAGAATAACAAATTCCGCATCGTTCTTTGAAATCTTGTTTTTAATTTTTGTTTTCGGGCGTTTAAAATAAATAACAAAACCTGTGACAATCAAGAAGGGAATGGCAAGACTACCAGCGCCCAGTACTATCGCCCAAAGAATGCTTCCTTCAGCTGTGTGCAGTACGGTTGCCCAAGAAGAAATGATATTGACCATCGGAAATTGGGCTTCCGCCAATATTTCGCCGGTGTATTGGTTGACATAAAGTTCACGGTTCTTCAACCGTATGATATAATAGTCTTCAACAAATTCTGAGAAGGGGTATTCAAGCTCTCGTAATTCGCCAAGTTTAATTTTTTTGAAAAGCTCAAAATCATTTAATGATAGAGAGGGCATTTCATTAAGATTGTCATAATCAACTTCAAGGGAAACGGTAGGCTCAGGAATGATTTCAAATCGCAATAGAGATAAATAAACACCTGTAATTGCTAGAAACAGAATAGGGATCAGTGTTATTCTTGAATATTTGACATGATGGTATTGTGAAAAGTTTTCTTTGACTATGGGCGAAAAGAATTTCGAGAAACCACCTTGTCTTTTGGCAATTAAAACAATGCCGGTAAGCGCAATTAAAAAGAGAAAAAACGAAGCCAGACCGATGAGTAGTCTGCCAGGGGATTTTAAAAATAATGATCGATGTAGGTTAGTGGAGAATTGAAAAATCGGCTTTTTTTCAATCGGTAATCCTAAATTTTCACCCGTAAAAGGATTAACGTAAAAATCTTGATTTTTACCTTCCGCAATAGAGGAAACCTTAAGAAAGCCATTTCTATCTCGTGTGATAGCAACGACCTCTTCATGGGTTTGGTTCAAAGTAGACAGAACCTCTGCCAATGACAGCTCATCGGCACCGGAAACATGATAAGGTTGAACTTTGTTGTAGATAGGTTCAACAGCTAAGATGATTCCGGTAACCGAGGCTATCAATAAAAATATTGAAGAACAAATAGCAAATAACAAATGGCTATACCGCCAAACGGATACCAGCATATTCGATTATCGATTTGGCACCATTCGTATGTAGCGTATGTAACCAGAACCGTCTACTTTTTCTTTAATAGTAGCCGTATTTAAGGGCACTTCAGCGTCAACCGCATAATATTCCTGATTTTCGACGGCCGACTCAAAACGTACCTTATAACCCGAATCTAGCTGTGAAGAATCGAAGCCTAAAGAAATAATGTTTCTTTCACCATTACCAATAGTTGCTCCGGTTACCCCATCAACATTTTCATTGGATCCGTGGCTAAATTTCCACCAATTTTTTAAATCAGGAAACCATTCTTTGTCATCACCTTGTATATATAGCGTCTTCACATAGTTACCATCTGGATCAATCAATGATACCACTACGTAGGCTTTTTCACCTGTATAGTTCATCATTTGAATCATACATTTATAGCTTACTTCGGCTGGTTTTACAAAACCGGACAAACCTACGGTCAAAGTAATTGCAACAACCGCTATCGTAAACCTGAGATAGAGATTTTTCATGTTCATTCTAGTTTAAAAATTCGAGATTGACCTGGTTCTTTGTCAATAGTTCATTTTCGCTTGCCAAATCATGAGCCGTTTCACCAAATTCGGTGGTCGATTTGGCATCGGCTCCTTTTGATAAAAGGTATTTCAAAATCTCAGCATTTTCCGTTTTCATGGCAGCATAGTGTAAGGGTGTATTACCATCTTTATCTTTAGCATTGATGTCTGAACCAAAAGAACTAACCTCTTTCAAAAGCTTTAGGTCATTCTTGGCGACGGCTAAGTGCCATATAGAACTATCATCTGCTTGGCGAGTTTTGAAATCGAATCCTTTGGCTTTAAGAGCTGCTACTTTTGATTCAAAATCGCGTGGTTTACCACGACCATTGAAAAGATAATAGGCTAGATTATTTCCGTCGTTGTCCAATGTGTTGACATCGGCACCTTTAGAGATTAAATAATCGGCCACATCAGAGCTATTTCCTTCAATCGCAATAGCTAATGGGGTTTGACCGCTTTTATTTTTTTGATTGATGTTATTCGTCTTTTCGGCAAAATAGGTAACCACTTCCAGTTTGTTTCTTTGGGCAGCATTCAACAAAGCAGTGTTTCCTTCTTCATCTACCGCATTAGGGTCAACACCTTTTGCAATGAAATAATCGAAAATTTTGGTGTCGTCAGAAGAACGAGATAAATTGAGCAAAGGTGTAGTGCCGTTACTAGAGGTAACGTTCGGATCGATTCCTAGACCTTCTAAGTATTTAAAGACTTCGAGGCCGTTGCTCGATCCCCTACCTCCTCGGCTAGCGAACAGAATCGCATTTTCTTTGGTTTCAGGATTTGCTTTTGTAGAAACCCCCTTATCTACCAATTGCTTTAAAATTTCAATATTTCCTCCTTGGGCAGCTATACTGAAAATACCGTTACCGTGGTCGTCGGTAGAGTTTAGGTCTAACCCTTTATCAACAAAATAATTGATCAAGTCTAGATTTTTTGCCCTAGGTGCAGCGACCAAGAGAATATTACGGCCATCATGATCTTTCTCGTTTTTCAGGTCGGCCCCATTGGCAATCAGAAAATCATAGATTTTAGTATCATCTTGCCCTGTTGCAGCGGTAAACTGTGATAGAGAATAACCATGGGAATCTTTAAGGTCCATTTTGGCTCCTTTACCAACTAGATATTCCATAACCTCTAAATCTCCACGGGATGCAGCCCAGAAAATATAGGTACGGGAATCATGGGTTCTCTTATTTACATCATTACCCTTGTCTATCAAATGGGCAATGGTGGTAACAGGGTTGCCAGCGAAAATAGCATAGGTAACCCCATCGAAACCACCTCTATTGGCTTCTGTAATAGAATTGCCTTGGGCTATTTTAGAATCAATATCCGAAATACTTGGTTTTGACTTCCAATAGTCTTGATCGAGAAACTGATTCTCGTTTCCACCAGGTTGCGCTAGGGAAGAAGAGACCGATAACATGGAAACAGCTCCAATAAAAAAGGCCTTTAATGTTTTAGTTTTCATTTTCTATAAGATTTTATTGAACGGATAATCACTCTTTTAGCTTCTTAGAAAAAAGTTCGGAGTTGAATATACTCTTTATTTAGATTAATTCAATAAAAGAATTTCCACGGATTTTTCCATGGAAATTCTTCTTAAAATATTCAAACGAATTACCAAGCCCCTATAAAGTGGCTACCGGTAGCATTTACCAATTCGGCCCCTTTAGTTACTAAACCTGTTTCGGTATCTACAACATAAATATTACCGTCTTGCCCAACAGGCGCTTGCGTTAAGTAAATTTCATTACCATCAACTGCAAAACCTTGATATTGGAATAGGTAAAAATCTGGATCGTATGGTATCTCATCTATAAGAGTAGCGGTCTGTGCATTTAGGTCAACAAGGGCGAAAAAGCCTTGTGCACCGGCGGCACCTTCTGCAGAACCAGCATGACGGTAAGCCAATACGGCTTTGCCATTGGCTGCTGGTCTCCAGGCTAGAATATAAGCTTCCTCCACGCCAAGAGCGTCATCTAGATTGAATACATATGAATCATCATACTGATTATCGGCTCCGATTTTTAGTATATGAGAACCTTCAGGGTCACCTTGGTTTGCCTGGTAAACATCACCATTGTATTCGAAAGCATTGATGCTACGATATCCATTGGTATTACCATGACCTACAGTGGAGGTAATAACGGTCGGATTGGTCAATGAAGGATAATCTAAAACAATTGTCTTAGACCCTAAGATAGCACCTTCTCTATCGCTCTCAACAGTAGCAGGATCCACTTTGCTCAAACGCGCACCGATGTAAAGCTTATCGCCGGCAGCGTTCAAAGTAGGCATATCGATTCTAGAGATGTAATATCCATTCGATTCTTCCTCTTCCGTTAAAGGCACGCTGTGCTCTTGAAATTCAATTATTTGAGAATTTACCAAATCAAGGGTTACAATACCCATGGTAGCCTCTGTTCGAACGTAAGTATCATCTGTAGCATCTTCAGCCGTACCATTGTCATCAATGACATGTTCGGTAGAAACATAAACGGCAGCACCTGTTTGGTCTCCGTCAAATAACTTGATCCATCTCGGGGCAGAACCAACGTAAGGTTCTATACTTACATTTGTACCCTCTTGTGTAAAGGTCTGGCCACCTTCAACTTTATATTTTGTATAGTTACCACCAGTATCACCTGCGTAGCTAATGTTAAAAATAGTATTACCATCTTCAGAAGCCTGTAATCTGGCCGTTCTATTTGATGGCACTGTAAAACCGTTATTAAAAGGGTCTATTGAAACTGAAGGATCTTTGGCATCGGTGCTACTAACAGAATAGATCAATGTTCCTCCATTACCATCACCTGGATTTTCTCCCATTTGCGCTCCGGCAATGGTAATCCATCTAGCTTCTTCCTCTTCTTCAGGGTCTGGATCAGTCGGTGTTTCTCCATCAGGTTCAGGAGAAGGAGAGCTATCATCGCTACTACACGAAGTCATGAGGCCCAAAGCCAATAATAGTATGGCGAAGGATTTAAAGTTTAAGAAATTCCGTTTCATATTAGGTATTATTAAGAGGTTAAAAATTATTGATTATGTAATTTAATTTTAGATAAAATGCCCTACCCGGTTTTTGCACCGATAGGTTGTCATAAACCGGTTTGTCGAATATATTTTTGACGTCAAAACTCATGATAACCTTTTTGTTGGGGAACGTGTAGCTAAGACCAAAGTCTTGAGCAATTTGTTCAGGAATTCTAAAGAATTCATCACCAACAGTATTTGTTCCCCTGATATTCAGGTATGAAAATTCGTCGGTGTAATAGATGTTGTAAAAGAGGTTTAAGCGTGATTTTCTTTGTAAAAAGTCTTGGATAGAGTAGCGCAATCCACCATTCATGGTAAAGAAAGGGGTGTTAGGCACATCTATTTCAACACCCTGATTCTCTATTAATAGCTCAAAGCGTGAGAAGTTGAAGTTTAGTGCTAGATTGTTGTTAAAGCTATAATCTATTTGCGCATCGATTCCTTTTGAAGTTCCGCTTCCTTGATTAACATACAGTATAAGCTCTTCATCTACGTTCAAAGATGATTCGATAGGCAAACCAATTCGGTCTTTAATATTTCTACTGAAAAAATTTGTAGAAACGGTCAACTGGTGTTTTCTGAAATTGAATGCCCCTAATCGGAAGCCTAGATTGTAATTGTCGCTTTGCTCAGGCTTGATAGTGGGGTTGGCAACTACGTTATCACCATCATTACCGAAGATTTCGGTTTCGTTCGGTAAACGAATGGCCTTTTCAGCAGAAGCTAAAAGGGTTATGTTAGGTAAAATAGCATAAGAAGCGGCAAAACCGTAACCCTCATTCGTGGTAGTACTCTTTACGATGTCATCAACAATAATATTATTACCGTCGGGTCCCGTGGCAATCTCCGGATCGATGCTTACCGTCTCTTGTTGGTAGTACTTGCCGAAGAGACTAGCCCTGAATTTATTCTGGAAGGCATTTATTTCATAAGTCAGGGCATATATATTTTTAGTTAAGTCCCTGTCTCCTGTGAATGTATTTTCTAAAACGGATACAAGGGCATCACTGTCCTCCCTGTCGATAGAGCTATACACATGGTTCAACAAAAATTTATGATGTTCATTTATGGTGTAGTTCAACCCACTTCTAATAGAAGCCACATTTCTTTTAATGGTAGCTAGAGTAGGTCCTCCTTCCTGTTGAGAATCCCAAGTATATTGAAATTCGTTGCCCCTAAAATCGATGGCTCTCTCACCGTTCCAATTATAGGCCCAAGCAACCGTGTCATTAACAATTCGATTACGTTTGCCGTACAGGCCGTGTATGTTCAAATCGAGACCTTCGGTAAAAAGATCCTTTTTCTGGTAAGTAATATTGGCAAGCGTTGCATCAGACTCTAAAAATCGGTCCTTATACGGGCGGGAGGTCATAAAGGCCCCATGCTGAACCTCTTTAAAATCATCGGAAACCGTTAAGCCGACTAAAAATTGATCCGCCCACTTGACATTGGTATAACCAATTTGGGCGATGCCCCCTGTTGAACGATATGCGTCATTGAACCGTCTGGCAGTTACCGGGGTTTCAACACCTCCAAGACCTGCGACAACGACTCTTCTTCCCCAAACCTTGTAATTATTATCGGAATAATTATTAAAAATAGAGGCTTTAACCGTGAAGCCAGATTTATCGAAACGATATACCCCATTAGCATTAGCCTGAATGGTATTGAACGAACCGTATGAAATAGAGGCGTTAATATTGTTCTTGGCTTCGCTATGAAGTTCGATGTTGATGGCTCCGCCCAAAGCATCATCTGCCAAATGCCCAGGAACCACACCTTTGTAAACCTCAATTTGCTTAATCATCGAAGGTGGTATACTGTTTAAACTAAATGATGAGCCATAAACGGATATTGGAATACCATCAATAAAAATTCGTACCGCACTTCCTGACAAACCGTTTAAGCTATATTCAACATTAGAGCCTAAACCACCGTTCTGCCGAATTTTTACGCCGACCGTCGTATTTAACAATTCATTGGTTTGAATGCTACGGATGCTAGCCTCTTCGGTCTGCACGGCACTAACGGCGAAACCTTCTGTCTCAATAATCGTTTTTTGAGATTTACCGTTTACCGTAACTTCGTTCAGGTTTTCAACATTCTCTTGAAGGGTGAAATCAATTCTAATGTTAAGGGAGTTTTCTGTTATTTCAACAGTTTTCGCCCGTGTACCATAGCCAATGAACGATATGACCACTTTGTGCTTGCCCGTCGGAACTTTTTCTAAGAAGTAGTTGCCGTTTAAATCGGTCAATACCCCTACTTTCAAACCTTCTATCGTAACGTTCGCAAACGATAAGGGTACACCTGATTCATCTTTAACATTGCCCGAAATAGTTCCTGATGTTTGTTGTCCGAAGACTGATAAGGCGGTTAAGAACAGAAACCATGAGCATAAAGTTTTCATAAGCAAGCACACTCTTTTTATTGAGATTTAATCTAAATAAACTAGTTTTGCAAAACTAAAGCAGGGTTTCACCGGTGAATACCGCAAAAAGAAGTTTTACCTACGCAAAAGGAATTATGGAAACAATTTTTAAAAGTGATGTATTTAAGAATAGAATCTATAGGCGAAAGTATCGTAAAGACTTTCTTTCTGACGAACTCATCGAGAATACGGTTACTGTTGATACACCCGATGTGTCGGGAATCATTCGAGAGCTGAATCTGAATGGAATTTTTGTTTTTTCTAAACATATGAGCTCGGCAAATGGCTATAGCTTTGATGTGAGCAACAACTTTTCAGTTTTTAAATTGCATTTCGAGATCAGTGGTAATTATAGCTATTTTCCTGAGGGGCATACAGAGCCTTTTGTACAAATTCCTAACTACCATTATAACATGTTTTATTTGCCTCATATAAAAGGTCGCCTTGATTATCAAGGTGCTCCCCGTAGAACGTTTGAGGTTATTTTTACATTAGATTTTGTGAAGAGAATAGCAGGTAATGATTATAAACAGTTTTTACAAAGGGTAAATATCGCGGTAGAGAAGGGAAGACCTTATATTTTTTGGGAGGAAGCCAGGCCAATCTCTCCAGAAATCGGTAAGGTTTTAGAAGATATCATTTCGTGCCCGTACAAGGGCGAGATTAAAAGAAACTATTTACAATCAAAAATAACTACCCTTTTAATCGATTTGCTCATTGAGGCAAACGGAAAATATCAACCAGAGCCGAAAGTTGTTTTACCGGCGGCCGACCTTGAAAGTCTGGGTAGGGTAGAGAGGTACATCAAATCGAATTTGAAGAAAACCATACGAATAGCCAAGCTTGCAGAAGTAGCCGGATTCAATAGTTCAAAGCTCAAAAGAGACTTTAAGATGGTATATGGTACCACCATATTCAAATACATAACGAGGCTAAGAATGGAAAGGGCCAAATTGAAAATACGCAAAGAGGGCCTTTCAGTGGCCCAAGCAGCCTATGAGGTAGGTTACACCAACCCCCAACACTTTACCAGCGCCTTCAAGCGCACCTTAGGCTACCTGCCTAGTAACTTAAAAAAATCAGGAAAATCTTTTAATTAGTGGGCTAAAAGCTTTTGCAGAACTGATTCAACACCAAAATCGTCATTGCTTTTAGTACTGTATTTTGCAGCCTTTTTGACATTGGGGTGGGCATTTTCCATAGCAAAGCTAAAATCGGCAAGGGCCAGCATTTCCAAATCATTATTGTAGTCGCCAAAAACCATGGTCTCGTCAGGCCTAATATTGTTGAGTTCCTGTACTTTTTGCAGCGCATAGCCTTTATGCGCATCGGGGCTCGATACATCAACCCAGTTCTCACCGGATACTTTAACTTTTAACTTTCCTTCAAGATGAGAAACAGAAGGGTAGATATACTTTTCAGAACTGATATGATGGTAGATGGCAATCTTCAGAATTTCACCATCAAACTCAGATAGATTATCTAGTAATTCGTATTCAGTATAGTATTCTTTTAATTTGTCTTCGAACTCTTTTGAATCATTACGTATGTAGGCCTTTTGGCTTCCGCATAGCACAGGATGTATATTTTCGACCGATTCTAAAATGGTTAGTACTTCTTGCTTTGCATCTTGGTTCAATGGGGTGGAAACCAATATTTCATCGTTCTGAACGGCAAAACCACCATTTTCGGCAATTACAATAATATCGTTCTTTATCGGCTCGAGCTTATCAATAATGCTATGGTATTGCCTTCCGCTGGCAGCAACGAATAATATACCACGTTTTTTAAGTTCGTCAAAGAGATCAAAGAAATGGCTGCTTACCTCGTGGTTCGAGTTAAGTAAAGTTCCATCCATATCGGTTACTACCATTTTAATTCCTGACAAATCCATATAATCCAAATTTTGAAAGCTGCAAAGGTATTTGTTATCGTTGGATAATAGCTTAGATTTATGAACTTTTACGATTTGTTGACAATTAAGAAAGGTACGTTCATGAAATTTTTTCAAAAGCAAATCGCTCTCAAAGCCAGAGAGCGGGGTTTCCATTTGGTAACCAATGAAATTGTAAACTCGTTACCCGAATTGAAGGAAATTGAGAAGGGTATGCTTCAGGTATTCATCAAGCATACCTCTGCAAGTTTGACTATTAATGAAAATGCCGATCCTACGGTACGTACCGATTTTGAGAGCCATATGAATCAAATGGTTCCGGAAAATGCTCCTTATTATATTCATACTTATGAAGGCCCTGATGATATGCCGGCCCATATCAAAAGTTCACTTATGGGGGCTTCTGTACAGATACCCATCACCAAAGGTAGGTTGAATTTAGGTGTTTGGCAGGGTATTTATCTCTGTGAACATCGCAATGGTGCCTGGTCGAGAAATTTGGTCGTCAGTGCTTTTGGGATATAAAAAAATCCGGCTCGCTAGAACCGGATTATAAAGTGAGATAAATACTTAACAATTATTTTACCTTTTCGACTATCGCTTTAAAAGCTTCTGGGTGGTTCATGGCCAAATCTGCCAATACCTTTCGGTTCAGCTCGATTCCGTTAGCTTTTACCTTACCCATGAATTGTGAGTATGACATACCGTGCAAACGGGCACCCGCATTGATACGAGTAATCCAAAGTGCACGAAAGGTTCTTTTCTTGTTTCTTCTATCGCGGTATGCATAAAGCATTGCTTTTTCTACCGCATTTTTGGCTACCGTCCAAACGTTTTTACGTCTTCCGAAGTAGCCCTTGGCTTGCTTCATCACCTTTTTTCTTCTGGCTCTAGAAGCAACTGCATTTACTGATCTTGGCATAACTTTTAAATTTTTGTAGCAGGCGGTGCATTACGCACACTTTGAAAGGCCCGACTCCATGGTTAATAAATTACCTCTTGAACAATTACTTTAAACACAATTGTTCTTTCACACTACCTTCGTCCGATTTGTGAACTAGTGTACTGTGAGTCAACTTAAGCTTACGCTTCTTAGATTTCTTTGTAAGAATGTGGCTCTTAAAAGCGTGCTTTCTTTTGATTTTGCCAGTACCTGTTAGCTTAAATCGCTTTTTGGCACTAGACTTTGTTTTCTGCTTAGGCATCTTTTCCTATTTATTGATTATCTCACTTTTCATGCTAAACGCCGCCCAAAATAAATTGAACAGCGTTCAGTATTTTCTATAGTTTCGAGCAATAGCCCGAATTATTTCTTAGTCTTAGGGGCCAAGAACATGGTCATTCTTTTACCCTCTAATTTTGGCATTTGTTCAACCTTGCCAAGTTCTTCAAGATCTTGGGCCAGTCTTAATAAAAGAATTTCACCTTGATCTTTATATACTATTGAACGCCCTTTGAAAAAAACATAGGCCTTTAGCTTGGCACCGTCTTTTAAAAACTTTTCGGCGTGTTTCTTCTTGAAATCGTAATCGTGGTCATCGGTGTTAGGCCCGAACCTGATTTCTTTTACAACTACTTTAGAAGCTTTGGCCTTCATGGCCTTGTCACGTTTCTTCTGTTCGTAAAGAAACTTTTTATACTCCATGATTTTACACACAGGTGGCTCTGCTTTGGGAGAAATTTCTACCAAATCAAGACCCATTTCTTCAGCTATTTCGCGTGCTTTTCTTATGGGGTAAATACCTACTTCTACATTGTCACCTACCAACCTCACTTCCGGAGCGAGTATTTTTTCATTGATATTATGCGGATTCTTGTTCTCCCTCCTAGGTTGTGGCCGAAATCTTTTTCTTATTGCTATGACTTAAACTTTTTAATTAAACTTAATTTTTTAAAACGACTTTAAGGTACTATTTATTTCTTTAGATACCAAGTCTGCGAAACTTTCGAGGCTTATCGATCCCAAATCTTCACCACCATGTTTTCTCACGGAAATGGTATTTGAGAGTTCTTCATTTTCTCCTACGATCAGCATAAATGGCAATTTGTTCATTTCTGCCTCCCGTATTTTTTTCCCTACAGTTTCGTTCCTGTCATCAATGAGGGCGCGAATTTCGTTATTTTCCAAAGAATTTAAAACTTTTTCCGCATATTTTTCATGTTTCTCGCTCACTGGCAGTACTATAGCCTGTTCAGGAATCAGCCAAAGCGGGAAATTTCCACCGGTATGTTCCAACAATAAAGCTATAAAACGCTCCATACTTCCAAATGGTGCCCTATGGATCATAACCGGTCTGTGAAATTCGTTATCACTACCCTTATAGGTAAGGTCAAATCTTTCCGGTAGGTTGTAATCTACTTGAATCGTTCCTAGTTGCCATTGTCTTCCGAGGGCATCCTTCACCATAAAGTCTAACTTCGGACCGTAAAAGGCGGCCTCTCCTTCCTCAATTATATAATTAAGCCCTTTCTCCTTTGCCGCGTTGATAATGGCGTTTTCCGCTTTCTTCCAATTTTTGACCGAACCTATATATTTTTCGGGTGTGTTCAGGTCTCTTACGGAAACTTGGGCGGTAAAATTTTCAAAACCTAAAGAACCTAATACGTATAATGATAAGTCAATAACATTTTTGAACTCTTCATCTAATTGCTCAGGGGTGCAAAAGATATGGGCATCATCTTGGGTGAAGCCCCTAACACGGGTTAAACCGTGCAACTCACCACTTTGCTCATACCTGTAAACGGTTCCGAACTCTGCATATCGCTTGGGCAGCTCTCTATAGCTAAAAGGTTTGTTTTTGTAAATTTCGCAATGGTGCGGGCAGTTCATTGGTTTTAGCAAGAACTCTTCATCTTCCTTAGGGGTATGAATGGGTTGAAAACTATCTTCACCATATTTTGCATAATGCCCAGAGGTAACATAAAGCTCCTTTTGGCCAATATGTGGTGTAACCACCATTTCATAGCCAGCTTTCTTCTGTGCCTTCTTTAAAAATTGCTCTAAGCGTTCTCTTAAGGCGGCACCTTTCGGAAGCCAAAGCGGTAGACCTTGTCCTACTTTCTGCGAAAAGGTAAACAATTCCAATTCTTTGCCGAGCTTTCGGTGGTCTCTTTTCTTGGCCTCTTCTATCATGGCCAAATATTCGGTCAGTTCTTTCTGTTTCGGAAAAGAAATACCGTAAACCCTTGTCAACTGAGGTTTATTTTCATCACCGCGCCAATAGGCTCCAGCGACGTTTAAAATTTTAATAGCCTTTACTATGCCGGTATTGGGTATATGGCCCCCTCGGCACAGGTCGGTAAAAGTATCGTGATCGCAAAAAGTAATAGAGCCGTCTTCAAGGTTTTCGATTAGCTCTATTTTAAACTCGTTGCCTTCTTCTTTATAATAGTTTAAAGCATCGGCTTTTGAAACCGATCTCATTTTAAAATCGTGTTTGCCCCTGGCAATTTCCAAGGCTTTCTTTTCTATAGCTGCGAAATCTTTTTCTGAGAGGGTGTGTTCTCCAAAATCGACATCATAATAAAAACCATTCTCTATCGCAGGCCCAATTGTCAACTTTATGCCAGGGTATAGTTCTTCGAGGGCTTGGGCAACTATGTGCGATGTTGAGTGCCAAAAGGCTTTTTTTCCTTCAGCTTCGTTCCATGTATATAAGGTCAATGTACCATCTTCGTGAAGAGGGGTGGCCGTTTCTACTACCGTATCATTGAATTTGGCCGATATAACGTTGCGCGCTAGTCCGGCACTTATGCTGAGGGCCACGTCCATAGGAGTGCTGCCACTTTCTAATTCTTTAACATTGCCGTCTGGAAGAGTAATTTTAATCATGCTTTTTTGATAAATAGGTGGCAAAGATACTATTCCCTTATTAGGCGTACAATATATGTTGATTTGGTTTTGCAGATTTATGATGGAGTATTGTTTTGTGTAAATGGATGTTGCATTTAAAGCGGTATGTAGAAGGAATCCAGGGTAGCGGTAATTGTTTATAAGGGTGATAACGGTTTTTTAGTAGGGTGATGAGTGATTTATAGAGAGTGTTTTTTGGTTGCCAAAATATGAGGAAGTGTTTGCGTAAACTAAATATTAGAATTATATTTAATGCCCTTTTCTAATAAAGCATTTTGTAAATCATTAATTAATAGGCGATTGTAAAAAGTTGCAAAAAAACTGTTGTGGATTTAAAAAACAGTGTTACATTTGCAGCCCCGAAACGAGATGGTCTCGTTGGGGCGAGGGTTCCTTTACATACTGGGTTTTTGATGCGGGAGAGGTTTCGAAAAAAAAATTTC
>NZ_JACYFK010000003.1 GCF_014855515.1 Euzebyella marina | reverse complement strand
TAAGTACCGACACTCCTAGGCCTACATTTTTTCCCAACGATGTACCGAAAATAGCACTTTGGCTTTCCGGAGCGCCTTCTACCCCTGCCCATTGGCTTCGAAGGCCCAAGGCAAATTCCAGGCCGTCATTACTACCGGCATAGGCAGGGTTCACTACGTTCATGTTATAGCGATAGAACGAGTACTGCGGGTCTTGTTGGGCATAAAGGCCTAGGGCCGCCAGAAGCACGCTAAATATTGTTATTACTATTGTTTTCATTTTTTTTTGGCTTGATTAGGTTAATAGTTGATGAATATCCAACCTCTCAACGGAGCTTCACCATTGCCGAGGTCGATTATGTAGAGATAAGATCCGGAGGGCAGTTTCTCGTTCTTATTCTTAAAGAAACCCTGCCAATCGTTTCGATAGCTATTTTGGGCAAATACTTCATGACCGTAACGGTTGTAGATCCTTACGACATTGTTGGGATAGTTTTCGATGCCGGGCACCATCCATGAATCGTTAAGACCATCGTTATTGGGCGTGAAGGCCTCCGCCGGAACCAGTACCGGTTCATTATCCTGTGGGAAATAATCCTCACTGTCAGGAACCCCGTCATTGTCATCGTCGTCGTCCCTATTGTCGGGAATACCGTCATTGTCATTATCGGCCGGGGTGTCTATCGGGTCGGTACTATCCGTTCCCGACTCGTTTTCCTGTTGGTCAGTATACCCATCTCCATCGTCATCGGTATCGGCATTGTCACCGGTACCATCACTGTCGGTATCTTTTTGCTCTGTTTCGTCCAGTGGAAAATCGTCCGAGCCGTCCACCACTCCATCATTATCGTCATCCTCGTCCACATTGTCCCCAAGACCATCACCATCGGTATCGACATCCTCTTCACCGTCGTTGTCATCGTCGGTATCCTCATTGTCACCAATGCCATCGCCATCAATATCGGAATACTCATTTGGGTTATGGGGCAGGTCGTCTACATCGTCGGGATACCCATCGTTGTCATCATCCTCATCGGAATTATCTCCAGTACCGTCCCCATCGGTGTCGGTATCCTCATTCCCGTCCAAGGGAAAATCGTCCTCCGTATCCGGGGTTCCATCCCCGTCGTCATCGGTATCGGTGTTGTCACCTGTACCATCACCATCGGTGTCGGTATCTTCATTCCCGTCCAAAGGAAAGTCATCTTCCGTATCCGGGGTTCCATCCCCATCGTCATCGGTGTCCTCATTGTCCCCGGTTCCATCACCGTCCGTATCGGTATCTTCGTTTTTGTCCAATGGGAAAGCGTCCTCTGAATCCGGTGTTCCATCATTATCATCATCTATATCACATACATTTCCTTCCCCGTCATTATCAGTGTCCGACTGGTCTGTATTAGCTGAATCAGGGCAGTTATCCGAATCATCCCTGACCCCATCATCGTCCGTGTCGGTATCCTTATTTACAACATGATTAGCATTGATTCCCGTGTTGCCATCGTTATCAGTTAAAGAAACTGTTAGGGTAACCATACCATCGCCAAGAACACTTAAATCGATATCTGAAATCTGATCGGTTGAAGACGTAATTGTACCCGTACCCGTAACATTGGTTCCCCCACCTTCACTACTAAAAGAATATTGGTAATTGGCGCCAATTTCTGCACCTGTAAATGTAAAAGAGGCAGATGATTCGTTGGATACGTCCAAAGAAGCCTGATCGAAAGCTACAGTGTAACCTACCGGTGCGGTTGTATCTTTATGAACCGTATCTGTGGTAGCTATGCCGGCATTGCCCTTGTCGTCGGTCAAAGCGACCGTCAATGTAATAGTGCCGTCATTAAGTCCGCTAAGGTCAATTCCTGAAATTTGTTCCTCTGTTGATGAGATAGTACCCGCGCCGGTAATATCGCTAACGCCACCGTCACTACTGAAGGTATAATTATAGGTAGAGCCCAACTCAGCACTTGCCAAAGTAAAAGAGACCGAAGTTTCGTTGGATGGATTTATCGAGGCTTGATCAATGCTTACGGTATATCCTACGGGAGCAATGGTGTCTTTTTCCGCCAAATCAGTGGCAGCTGTACCTACGTTGTTGTTCGCATCGGTCAAAGTAACCGAAAGACTAATAGTACCATCGCCAAGAGCGCCTAGGTCGATATTAGAAATCTTATCGGTCGAAGTTGTTATTGTGCCTGAGCCTGTTACATCAGTTCCCCCGCCATCGCTACTAAATGTATAATTATAGGTGGCTCCTACTTCGGCACTGGCAAAGGTAAAACTGATAGAAGATTGATTTGAACTCACTACCGGGTCTTGATCGATAGACACTGTGTAGCCTTCAGGTGCAATATCATCATTAACCGAAACGGTAAATTCCTTGGTAAAGTCATCCGTACCATCATTGGTGTTGATTCTGATGTTGTAGTTGCCCGCCGCTAAAGTACTATTGGTTCTTAGGGTAGTACCATTGATATTAAAACTCGCATTGTCGGTATCACCTGTGCCCGCTATGAGTGAGTAGGTGTGAGAATCGCCAGAATCTGCATCGATGGTGGATAATGTACCAACCGTGGAGTCCAAACCCGTTGCACTTTGATTGATGCTATTATTATTTAGAGCTATATCGGTAGGAGCAATGTTAATCGCTTGAACCGTGATTTGGAAATTATAAGGTACATTGACCTTTCCATCACTGAGGGTAAGTTCTACATCATGGACCCCTGCATCAGCGTTGGTTGGCGTACCGCTTAATTCAGCCTTAGTTGCTACCTGAGCAATAAGTGCGGTTGTCAATAAATATAACTCACCCGTATCTGATATTACGAGGTCATCGGCAAAACCGCCGGAAGAAACTGTAAAAAATGTATTAATATTACCGTTGATATCGATTTTTCTTATCCTTTTGCTTAATCTCTCGGAAATGAAAATTTCGTCATGTTCATTAATGGCTAATCCCGATGGGTCGGCAAAAGTCGCATTGACTGCAGGTCCGCCATCACCAGCTTCCGATCCGGCACCTTGTGTACCAGCTATGGTTTCAATGGTGTCCGTCGATAAATTAACCCTCCTGATGATGTCATTGAATCGGTCGGTAAAGACCAGACGCCCAGCATTATCAAACGCCATTCCGTGCGGTTGAGAAACTTGTGAGGTTGACGCAGTCCCTGTGTCGCTATAACCCATTGTTCCTGTGCCGACGACTCTTGTCCAATTCGTAGCGGGGTTATTGTTGGCAAGGTCAATTTCATATATTCCTCCCCGTGCCGACGCATAAAGTTTTGAACCGCTAGAATTCACTAGCAATCTAAGGATGAACGGTTCCGGTAAATCTGACAGAAGGGTTCGAGTACCCATGTTATCAATTTTAACGATGTCCGATTTGGCGTAGTCTCCAACATACACTGCATTATTGACCACATCATAGGCGATTCCTAATGGATTTAGATTTGTATAAGTCCCATCACCCTGATACCAAGTTTGCACATTTCCGCTCTCATCAACATAGCGAATCCCATACTCTTCGGTATCTGTGAAAAACAATTTATTATCACCATAGGCGGCAGTACCTGTTCGAATGACTGTGGCGGAGGCACTGGTACCATCTGGCGATTGATTTACACCATCCCCCATATTGCTTGGCGTTGCACCAGTACCTACGAAACTGGTTTGCAACGTGCCACTGGTAAAGGTCAACCAAGTAGGGACGTTGTTTGCCATCCAAGTAATTACATCGTTATCAGCATCTGAAGCCTTGATGTCGTAGTAATAAAGTGATTCCGCTGTTGCTGATGTGATTGAGGTGGACGTCACCGTTGGGGGATTATTGGTTGGGGCAATAGTTACAGATCCCGAATCACTATAGGCTATACCGCAACTGCCATTGGTCAGTACTGCTCTATACATTGTAATATTTGCTACGTTACTGTAACTATAGGTGTTTGAGGTATTCGAGATATCTGACCAAATAATGCCCTCATCGGTCGAACGCTGCCATTTGGTAATGGTCCCTGTGTAACCTGTCAACGTCAACGTACCGCTATTGGTGGTGGAACCGTGCACCGCTGAACTAACCTCTCCTCCTTCGGGAGCCGTACCGGATACTACGGTAATTTCCTTTGATGGGGAAATATCCGTAAAACCACAGTTGTCTATTTCGGTAACAACCCTGTAAAAATAAGTTCCTGTACCAGCAATGACTTCATCAAGTGTAGTTTGTGTATGGGCAATATCAGTCCAGTTTGTATTATCGCTGGAACGTTGCCACTTTTGGACTTCACCCTGCTGACCTGAAACAAAGAGTTCAACATTTGAGCCGGCACAAATCGTGGTGTTTTGGGCGAATACATTTCCAGCCTCAGCTTCCGACACGTTTATAGGTGTACTTGAGGTGGTTAAGTTGTTACAGTTAGTTGGGGCATTTGTATTAACAATTGCCCTATAGTAAGTGGTTCGGGAAATATTGTTAACTACCAATGAGGTGGAAGTGTTGTTGATGATCATTGGGGTATCGATAAAGTTATTGTCGGAGCTTTCCCAACGCACTACTGTACCATTAAGTCCAATAAGGGTAAGCGTGGTTGAATTGGAACCATAACAAACGGAAACCTCTCCACCGGTAATCGTACCTCCTGGAGCACCATTTATGTTGATATTTTTCGTGAAAAATGGTGTGGCACTGGTTTGATCATAGGGCATATCACCAAATTCCATGATACCAAAAATCGAAGAGGTGTTGGGAAAATCGTTCCAATCTCCTGCACTTGAATAAACATGACCAAAAGACTCCCCAGGGTTCCCATTATTATAATCATTCGGTTCACCGCTTCTCCAATTTTGATATACGCCCGAAATTTCATTGCCCCCTGTTCCCGCGTTAGCGGTGGTCAGCTGGGTACCTTTTTCCGGTCCTGTTACCCAAAAAAATTGACCTTCTGAAGCATTTGTATTAGCGAACTCATTATAACCTAAAGCTTGATTGATTTGGTCATGATCATCTGACGCTCCCATCCATGAATCTTGACCTATCAATCTGGTCACAAAAGTATTTTCAGCTGCATCCGTCAACGTTACCAAGTAACCTTCCCTTCCATAGTATGAAGTAGAAGAGGCCAAGGTTTTGGCATCTGTCCAGCTGGACGGATTTGGAGTAACACGATAAAAATGCCCGTTCAAGGGATTATAGAATGTTTCCCCGGCCACAAATGAAATCTTTCTGGATTCCGGGGAACATATTGGACCGGATGTTATCGTAACATTCCTAAGAAATGCCTGCCATTCCGATGGCGACAAAGTCCCCTTAAATACAATAGATCTGGTGTTACTGTTCCAACCAGCAGTCGATATACCGGCTGGTAACCCGCCATTGTAACCCAATTGATCGGATGGTGTGAATGAGTTGGTAATGGAAACTGTAAAATCGGTGATATTCGACCCCGCTTCAATATTCAAATTCGGGGCTACAATGGTCGCGGTGGTCGCTTCAATCGCATTTGGCTGATTGTCGCCGGAAACGGTTATATCGTTTTGGGCGTAAATAGTTCCAAGAGAGAGCAAGAGAACTATAGGTCTAAATAATTGGGTTAATTTTGTCATGGTTTTTTGGGTAATGAGTCAGTCATATATTTAATCTTATATTTTGGCATAGGTCATCCTGTTCCAACTTGTTGGACTTTTTTAAATAGCTTCATTGAAAACCTTAATTAATGGTGTTCGCAATGCGGAGTTAAAGCGTGGAACCAATGAAAGATTACCTACATTCCGCTAGTCTACTCACCTTAGTTGCAAGCGATTAATACCTTGCTACAAACGTGTCTGATAAAAACGGCAGAGAACCTTTGTTATTGCAATCCTTACACTTTAATTGTAAGAAAAATCATTTTACGATAATTCCCACAATTAAAAATTTTGCCGGATAAGTCTTAGTATTGGATATTAAACATCAAAAAAACTGATTTTCAATATTTTAAATCGAAACTCATTTTATCAATTCGATAATTTCGGATAGTGAATGGATAACTGTTAAATTTTTGTTTTACCGTAATCAGATGATACCATAAATAAGTTCCACATTACCCGATTAAAATTAAGCGAGGGATTTCATCGTTTATCTAGACTTAAGCGATTTTGCTTTTTCAAGACGTTCCCTGAAATCATTTAGCTTCGGTTGAACGTCCTCTCTTCCGCTACCTGCGAGGTTATGAAAGACTGACACAGCTTTATCTAGGACCCTGATCTCTTCATCAATGAATTTGCCTTTCCTGTACAGGATGGCTAGTCTTCTATACGGAAAGCTACCTTCAAAACCTTCGGAAATGTTACCTTCATATAGAGCTTTGGCCTCCAATATTCTTCCTTCTTTCTCAAGGCGCTTGCCCATCAGGTTCCTTCGAATTTGTGAATCGAAACTGCTCATTGTTCTTTAATAGATCACTTTTCCCAATGCTTCAGGTAAATCTGATTGTCATTGACATCGAACAGTCTTGAATAATTGTTGACCCTGGCCAAAATTTGGCCACTTGTGACTGCATGTCCGTCGATTCGTTCGTAAAGTGAGAGAGTATTGATCATGTCGGATATTTCACTCGGACGCAGCGGCCTATTCGATATTTTGAGCGTTTCTTCTATGGCCTCGTGAAGTTTCTTTTTTAGTTTATTTTCCATGGTCGTTGGTACTCTGGTATCTACCTGTTCATTTATAACCTCTATAGATGTAGGACCTTACTTAATAAACTAATTACTAAAGCTTTATATCTTCACCAAATTACAAAAAAACTAAATGCAGTAAGTAAATCGACTAATTATCGGTCATCTGGGTCTCGTCCGGTCAAATCCGACCGAAGGCCGCAACTTTCCTTCCTTTACATTGTACACAATCGGATAAGAAACCATCCACTATCGTTTATTTGAACTTTGCTCTTTTAGGTAATATTGACAGGCACTATCTTCATCAAAAAATTTACGTACAGAACCAATCTGACCTCTTTCTTTATAATATATTTCCCAAACAGGTCTGTGCTTTCCCTTCTTGATTAATAAAGCCAATTTATCGTTATCATCTTTACTTCCATATAAACCATGCAAATAAATTTGGGAATCATCAATTTCTAAAGCTTTTAGCTCATTATATAGCTCGGCTAGATTCATCGTTAATTTAGACTTTTCATTTTAGCTGCAGTATAATTTCATACCAAGAAATTAAGCTCATCATTGTCAAAAATTTGACGTAAACGTTGTTCTGATATTCCTGTTGTGTTCTCATCTATTTGGTGTTGTCTAAGAGAGGGGACATAAGTGCATGTAAGTTTGCCTGGGGCAGCTATAAATTCCTGACTTTCCTCAGCCATTATTAAAAAATCCTGAACTCTTTCTGGTCTTTGATTCGGAACGAAATTCCCTTTAATTGTCAATTCTGCCATCGTTTATTTATACTTTAAAAACTCTTCCATATCGCCTCCTTGATCTTGATAAATATCATGTAAGTCGTATGATATTTGAATGAATAAATTTGAAAAGATATAGTCCTCACATACATGAAGTGAGTTTACGAAATCCAATTCTCCAATTCCTTGTATAAGCCCATCTGTCATATCGTTGAAATTCTGCTTGGCCAAAATGAATAAATGTTTTAATTCCGCAACTGTCGGTTCAAAAGCAAGGTTGTGAGCAAATTTATTCCTGAGCTTGTTAATCCTTTAAAGAACGTCGGCTTGCACATCTGAAATCAAATTCATACTCTTAACCAATTTTATAAGCTTAAAATGATTTAGTTCCTCAGCGAATTTTAATAATTTAGGACTCTTTATTTCAACTATTCTAACCAATAAAAATTCTACCATTAGATGGCCTGAAATTATTGATGAAATAATCCCGTTAGGGCTCACAGCGCTCTCATACAATTGTCAAATGAGGTAATTTTATCGCCCATTGTTTATCAATATTATTATGGCCCTCTACTCTATAATGGGAGAATCAATTCTTGAAATGAACATATTGTATCCTTCCTCTTTTTCCCCTCCAACCAATGTGGTGGCTTTAAAATGAAAACCTGACCACTCCCAATCTTCCTTGAATTCTTTTGGATTGAGAGATATATTTATAACAGTACTGCCTACTTTACGCTCTATTGCTTGACTCAATTTCTCCAGTATTAAATCAAACTTATTGCATTTGAAAACTAGAACCATCGGTTTTTTGCATTCCATTTGCACAACAGCATAGTATTTATCATCATAATACTGGTAGCAGTTAGAACAGAGATACTTACCGGTTTTTTTACCTGAAAACGTTTCTTCCAGAATACCGTATTTAGAATGTTCGCAATCGTGTGAACTTATAGGTTTTTGAGACCTTCCTTTCTCAACAGCTCTTTTCTCAATCCTCTCCATTTTTTATTTGAACTTTATCCTAAGTTACAATCTATTAATTATCACTTGTAAAAAAAGGGAAGGCCACAAAAACAGGGAAGCCTTCAACTCTATTTAAATTTTTGCAATGGTCCTTTGATATCTCAATGAAATTATTGAAATCTAAGAAAAATAAAATATGAAATTTAAGCTAAGCTACGGTATACGTTCATAATACGTCAAATAATACTTTTCATCGTCTGTATCAAAATCAGAGATTAAAAAAGTATCCTGAGACAAAAATTCAGGTTGCCACAAGGTACCATCTTCTGCCAAACTTTTGTAGACCCAATTTATATCTAAAATTTTTTCTCCATTTTCGTCAAAGTCAATATACCAGTTACCGCTATCAAACCCTCCTCCTTCATCATCCTTGTCACATGTGCCTCCAATAATTTGATTTTCTTGGTTATACTTTTCATGCCATGTTGTTAGGTCTTCCATTATGAACTCTCCGTTTCGTAGAAATTTATATTTCGTTATTGCATCACATTCAATAGATAAGTAGCCTGGTAGCTCTAACTCTTTCCTGTTTTTATCTAATACTGAAATGTTATAAACATGCCACGTTCCGATAATAAGTTCGTCTATTTCTTTCTCCTGTTCCTGTAATTCATTTATCTCGGTATTTTGATCAGAGCAAGATGAAAAAGCTAGTATTAGAATGGCAATTATTTTGGTTGATTTCATTGGCTGTAACTTTGCGGTTTACTTAATTGACAAATGAGTTTGTTGCCTTAATTTAAATGAAAAGGATATGAAGACTTCATCATCGGCTATAAAATGTTATACTCTATTTCTCGCTATTTAATTCAAGTTTCATCTTGTATGTTTTCAGTTCAATTTTATCTGATGTTCGAATTGCATTTTTCAAAGTGACATCCATCTCGCCGGCAATTATCATTCCCTGGATTTTTCGGTCGGGAAATTTGTCCATTAGTAATCCAATGTACATTGATATTTGTCCGAAAACTTTGTAGTTAGCAATTCCAGATTTTAGCTCAATTACTAATAGCTCCCCATTTAGCTTCTCCAGAAGTATGTCAATTCTTTTTCCACCAATAAGATATTCAACTCCTTGATTATTTTCCCCAAATATCTTGTAGTCGGGAAACAGCTCATTTATTTGGGAAACCATGGAGTTTTTCAAGTCCTTTTCGTAACTGAAGTTAGTCCAGGTTTCTATGTTGTCAATTTCTTCTTCGAGGGATTGCTTTAAGTCAAATGACTTATTTGAACTTTCATCAGGTTCAAAGTTCGAACTTTTATAAGCCATATATAGTTTTACAGCTTGTTTCAGAGTTGCTGACCCGGTTCTTAAATTGCCATTTATTGGAATTTTATGGTTTGCCGGGAGGTCATTTCTTTGGTCTTCCGTTGAATAACTCAATCTTTCCAACAGAGAAAGCCCATTGTCTTTAGCATAATGCTCGTCTAAATCGCCTTCGTGATTTTCGACAGTCCTACAATTTGAGATTCGGCTCTGTATTGTTCGATAATCACTCCCATTTTCTTCGTCCAACCACACTTTAAATGCTGCTAAATTCATTATACGCTCTGTTTTGACCATTAATCTAATAATTCAATCGTTCCGATTGAATGGGTGCCTGTATGACATATGGAAAATAGTTATTAGGATGTTCAAATCTTATAATTTTAACGTTTACCAAAGTTGCTATCGATGAATTATCTATTGTTGAGACCTCCGAATTCTACAAGCCAATTGTTTCTATTTGGCATTTCCATTCATTTAATATTTTAAACGTATTATTTGAATTCATACTACTTGTGGAATTTAATTGATAAAATTTAATACTGGAAAATACCCCATCTTTATATTCCTTCCTGAAATATTTTTCAGATTTACTGCCATTAAACAGTACAGTCTTTATGTTTGGGTATCTTTTAAAAAATGTGGTAAAGTCGTTTAAATTTTCATTTTTTATCTTGCTGTCACTACTTCCTTTCCTTTCGCAACTCTCGATTACATCCCACAATCCAATTTTATTTTCTAACAGTAGCTTATATCTTTCTAATATCGACTTAGATTCCGCAAGTTCAAAACAACTAAATTCGGGCTGAAGTGTTCTGTACACGATATCCCAAAAGTGGTTCTTCTCATTGCCATAATAGCATTTTTTAAGAAGTGATTTTTCTCCGGGTATAGTACCAAGAATAACTAACTTTGTTTCTATATCCACTAGCGGGTCAAGACAATATTTTCGATTCATATTAAGCCTATTTAATTAAACTCTAGAATTGAGTCAATTTCTATGATAATATTTCTTAATTCCTCATCGTCCAAATAATCGCTAGGTTTTTCCCATATACTTTTAATTTTCTTTAAAGTAACACTGTCTACCAATTTGCTTTTTACTTTTAAACCAGTATTGTTTAAAAGAATCGCCTTTGAAAAGTTCAAAGAATTTATAGTTTTAACTGATGTGAAACTTGAATTTTTTATAACCGCACCTTTAAAAGAGGCATCTTTTAAGTTGGAATTGCTAAAATCAACTTCGTCCAAAAAACAATAATCAAAATTCACATTTTGAAGGTTGGCATCAATAAAGGAGATATTGTTCAATACTGACCTTGAAAATGAGGCTCCAGCTAAATTGGCATCATCTAAATTTGCAATCCTCAAGTCGATTCCGTCAAGTTTTTGTTTTGATTTCACTAAATCTTCCAATGCACTTTTTCTAGCATGTGAACTGGGCATTAACTCTGTAAAAGTTATAATCTCCCAAGCACGATATATTCTTTGCTTTCTTAAATTTTCTCTTTCCTCTTTTCGATCATCTATTTCTAAAATCCAAAATATAGCAGCAAACACTATTCCTAGTTTGGAAATAGAGTCCAATAGCCTAATTAAGGGATGGCTCTCTACAAAATCGGCATATTTCTTAAGGTGGTTTTTCAATTTAGCTAAATATCGGATTATCCAAATATTATTTTTTAACGGAGCGATACTTCTTAACATTTTCCGCTTGCTCAAAGATTTCCTTGTAAACTTCGTCCCTTTCTACTGGTGGATAGCCGTGCTCATCCAAAAGAAGTATTAGTCCTACTTTTAAAGCTGATTTAATATCTTCTCTTTTGTTCCAATCCGGAAACTTTGCTTGACCATCAACCAAATCTTTAACAGCGCGTGCCAGTTCAATTAATTTATCTTCGGGGTAACTAAAGTCATACTTTACACAAAGTTCCTTTAGGATGTCATAAAATGCTTTTTCTTCAAAATCAATCCCTAAATCATCACCAGCTTTAAACTCTTGGTAAACGTCCCAGATCATATCTGTAATTTGCTTGGCAAAATCGTCCAATACCTCACTCTGTAATACATCACCTTTACGCTCATTGTATTTCTGAACCAATGATTCCATTTTCTTGGAGAAGTCAACGCCTTTCACCTTATTGACCTTCTTCATTTCGCCAATAGCCTTGGCCAACAACTGTTGTAACAATTTGATCTTTGTATTGGGCAGCTTTATTTTATCAATTTTAGCCAAGTAGTGTTCATCAAAGATGTCCTGCTCTTTCTCAGTGTCTTCTCCCATTTTAAAAATCTCATCTACACCATCACTTTGTAAGGCATTCTTTATCATTTCCCTTACCTTGGCATTCATTTGGGCGGTGTCAGGTGCATCGCCTTTGGTAAGTTTGAAGACAATAGACCGGACAGCTAAATAGAAATGTGTAAAATCCCTTTCCTGTTGTGTCAATTCCGCACTCCCTGCACAGATATCATAAGCTGCTTTTAATCTTTTAACCAAGCCCATAAAACGAGTTTCCATATCCTTGGTAAGCTGTACAAATTCCGCGGCCATATTCAGGGTGTTCAATTGTTCCAGTGCCGTACCATTAAAGTATTTTGAGCTATCGAATTTATGTAGCAATTTAGCCAGTAAATCCAAGTGATTTCTGACCACTATCAAGGATTGTTGTATATCCTCAAAATTATCCTTATCGCCCTCTGAGTATTTTTTAAGCGCAAGGTTCATTTGTTTTTTGATGCCAATGTAATCCACCACCAAGCCCTTATTTTTTCCTTTGAATTTACGGTTCACACGGGAAATAGTCTGTATCAGGTTATGTTGTTGGATAGGCTTGTCAATGTAGATAGTGTCCAAGAAGGGGACATCAAAACCGGTCAACCACATATCCACCACAATGGCTATCTTGAAATTGGATTTCTCGTTCTTGAATTGTCTGTCAAGTTCCTTGCGATAATCCTTTGTGCCCAATATATCGTACAATTCCTTTGGGTCGTCTTTTCCCCGGGTCATGATCATTTTAATCCGTTCCATAGGTTTGATTTCCCGCTTTTCCTTGTCGGTCAAGACAGCACCGTCCTCAGCTACTTTTATATCGTTCCATTCCGGTTTTAACTCAAGTACGTTTTTATAAAACTCATAAGCTATAAAACGAGAACTGCTGACGAACATGGCCTTGCCCTTAACGGTTGCACCCTCAGTTACCCGCTTTTCGTAATGCTGAACAAAATCGGCAGCCAATTCTTTTAACCTGTCCGGGTCGCCCAAAATAGCGTTCATATTGGCAGATTGTTTTTTGCTTTCCTCAATTTGGTATTCGTTGGCACCGGCTTCCTCCGCTTCTTGATAATACTTTTCAATCTTCTCAAGTTCGCTGTTCTGCAAGGCTATTTTGGCAGCTCTACCCTCATACACAATGCGCACCGTTATCTCATCCTTTACAGATTCAGTCATCGTGTAGGCGTCCACTACTTTACCGAATACATCTAAAGTAGCATCTACAGGGGTACCCGTAAATCCTACAAAAGTTGCATTAGGCAGCGAATCATGCAAATACCTGGCAAATCCATAGGATTTTTTAACTCCCTTTTCCGTGACCCTAACCTTTTGGTCCAAATTGGTTTGACTTCTATGCGCTTCATCGGAAATACAGATTACATTGGTTCGTTCGCTCAATAGCTCAATGTCTTCCGTAAACTTGTGTATGGTGGTCAAAAATACACCACCACTTGCACGGCCTTGTAACAGCTCTCTTAATTCAGACCTGCTTTCTACACTTTTTATCGTATTATCACCTATATAAATTTTGGCATTGGAAAACTGTCCTGAAAGTTGGTCATCTAAATCGGTACGGTCTGTTATGAGAACGATTGTAGGGTTTTCGAAATATTCACTCTTCATTAATAACCTTGTGAGATAGAGCATGGTGTAACTCTTACCGCTACCGGTAGCGCCAAAGTAGGTACCTCCTTTTCCGTCCCCTTTTGGCTTTTGAGCTTTTTTGATATTATCATATAAAGCTTTTGCTGCATAGTATTGTGGATAACGACATACTATTTTCTCATCTTTTTTGGACGTGTCCGGTATGTAAATGAAGTTTTGGATAATATCCCTTAATCTGTTTTCATGCAACATTCCTTGAATAAGGGTGAACATACTATCAATACCATCCACTTCTTTGGCCAAACCAGCTATTCTGCGCCACGCATAGTAAAACTCATAAGAAGCAAAAAATGAACCTGCTTTATTGTTTACCCCATCACTGATTACACAAAAGGCATTGTACTTAAAAAGCTCGGGGATATCTCTTTTATAGCGGGTTGTTAACTGCACGTAAGCATCATGTATGGTGCAATTCTCTTTGATAGCTGTTTTGAACTCGAACACTACAACCGGGATCCCATTAATGTAGATTATACCGTCAGGAATACGTTTTTCCGTACCTACGATTTCTAGTTGGTTTACAAACTTGTAAATATTATTGTCCCCGTATTTTTCTCGAGGTTCGGCAACCGATAAACTATCCAAATTATCGCCCTGCATTTGCCGTTCCAAGCCTGTATAATCGATTAAAGAAACCCAAATATCCTTTTGGTTACGGTCTTCCCGTTTTAGGATAAAACCATCGGAAAGCCATTGCATTATTTTTTTATTGGTTTCGTACAAATCTGAGGCTGGCAAGGTCTTTAGCTGCAACACAATGGATTTGGCCTCCGTAAGTGTGAGCCCTTCGTTTTTGTAGCGTTCCAATAGAAATGCTATTAAATCTTCTTCTATCAGTACTTCTTCCGGTTCACGTTCAATGGTATTGCCTAAGTAATGTGGATACCCCTCATTATCCAGCAATTCTATAAATGTTTCCTCTAATCTGGCTTCCGTAAATTTTTTCATCCTTGATCAGTGATATGCCAATGCCCCTCTTTTCTTCCTCCCACGCGCTCAATTAAGTTGGCTTTTTTTAGTTTGTTTAAGTGTGTAAATATGGAACGTTCCGAAACTCCTATTAAATCCGAAATTTCATCTGCGGTAGTGTTGGAATCCAATGCCAATATCAATAGGACCATTAGGCTGGTAGGAGTTTTTATGTTGGATTGCCTTAATTTACCCGTTTTTAATGACGTTCCGAATTCTTTTCCGAAGTTTTCCTGAAGCTTTCCTGAAGTTATACTGAAGCTTTCCTGAAGCTCGCGCAACAAGGTGGGCAGATTATCCTTGACCCAAGGCAAAAATCCATCTCTACTGGGTTTATCACTGCTTCTCAGTGCATGAAATTCTTTTTGTAATGTATCCCAATTACTATCAGGAGCAGGGTTATGTGAAGCCTTACCTGAAGATGGAAAAACCATCCGAGTAAAATTGTCCATGAACTTAAAACAGTCCCTACCGTAACTTTGTAATATCCTAGGAATCCCAGAACCCAATTGTTCCACTAACTCTACATCTTTAAAGACACGCATTAGTTCCTTGTTCCTGGGAATGGAAACACCCTCAAAAAACTCTTCCTGGCTCAACCCTTCCGGCAGGGAACCTGCGGAAGTAATCTCTATCCTGTCATCGAATATCTCAAATTTAGGGGGTACCTCCCGAGTATAATCGTTATGTACAAGAGCATTTAAAATGGCCTCTCTCAAAGCCACGGCGTTCCATAACCGTTCCTCTATTCTTTCTTTGGAAGTAATAGTGGCAAAGGTTGTATTCTCAACTTCCATTTTGTCCAAGACACTCTTAGTGGCCTTGATTAGGGAACAATATCCGTACTCGTTATTTTCAGCAAGGTTAACCCGGTCCAAACCTTTGTATTTGGCCACTTTAATGGAAATATTGTTAACATCTGCCAAAAGGTAAGCTGCATAGTTTAAATCGCCATCTTCTGTAAATAGTTCCAGGTTTTTCTTAAATTGACTATTCAGGGTTTTGCCTTTCTCCTGATAATAAATGGAAAGTTGCTCAAAATTAAGGTCCTGACGATGCGATTTTATCTTACCTATCGAATTGCGGGTCCTACCGGCAAAAAGCTTGTCAATCATTGCCTGTGGCATTGGTTCGGCGGCTGTACCTACACGTAAGAAACAACCTTTCTCGGTCATTCCGTATTTTTTCTTGAAATAGGGTTTTTCACTACCGCTGGCCACAATGACTTTAATGATATGCTGACCGTCTTTTCCTTCTGCTACCACATCAAACAAGCCCATAGCGGAAGGAGCAATGTTGTTTTTAATGCGGTCTTTTATTTTAAGCATATCGGCATCCAGGTCTGCTACACCAAGGGTGTTGCCGTTTTTATCGATACCGATATAGACCAAACCGCCCTCGTGGTAGTTTAAAAAGGCTACCACTTCTTTTTCCAAATCTAAATCTTTGGTGAGCTGTGCTTTGTATTCTATGCGGTTGGTTTCTGTCATAACTGCTTAATTTTTATTATTCAACCATTCACTAATAGGCACAACTTTATCATTGCCATTAATCGATGGAAATACAACATAAGTTCCTTCTGACCTATAAGTTCCCTTGAAATATTGATAATAATCAACTTTGTAGATGTAAGGATATATTTCTAAATACTCACTACCTGAAAAATCTGAATAATCTTTTTTAATAGGTAAAATTGCAATTTGTTCAATATACTTTGCTGCATCTCCTAAACCTAACTCCCAATTACACCATTTAGAGCTTATTGCACCCTCTGTTGCTAAAAGAATAAATTTATGATTATCCTTAATTTTTTGTTTTATTCTATCTGCGGTCCTTCCTGATGTTGTTTTAGGCATCCCATCATCTAACCAATCAACATAAACGTCTACACCATACGATTTTAAAAATGAAATAGCACCTTCCAAATACTCTCTTTCGTCGTGTTTATGAGAAAGGAAAATTTTAGTTTTAAAAAGACTACTTTCTCCTTTAAAGCTGGTTAGGCTTTCATTTAAGGTCATATAGTAGGATTTTGATGACCTTCTTTGGTTTCTAAGTTCTGATTCAGTTATAAAGCTCATAGATTATCTAATAGTTTTTACAATATTAAAATCATCTTTCTTATCTCGTAGCTCTATCGCTTTGTCAATATATTTTGTGGGATTTGCTATAAAATCGGACCATTTTACAGATTGAATATAGGAGCTATCGCCAGAGTAAACCCAACCGCCATTGCAAGCTCTTCTGTTTGGTTCTTTTACATTAAAAATATTATCACGTATTATTTGAAACAGAATAGAAGTATTCAACGACCTGCAATTACATTCACCATCACGTGTTATATAGTATTCATAACTTCCGCTTTCATCTGGAAGTACAACGGCTATAACACCATTAGTACTACTCGACCTACCTAATCTTGTCTGCTTTTTTAAAGAGTATGAAACTTCCCAAGGCATCCATTGGTCTTTTTCGGATGTAAACGATTCCTTCATTCCTTTAGAAATTAAAACAACTGTAACACTACTATCAAAAATCTTGTCTCCTAATTTTGAACTGATAGAAGAGTCTGCCAAGTTCTCCATACTTTCATCGTCATTTTCACCTTTATAAATATGGTCATCACCTGTCAAATGCTCTGAAATCTCATCTACATAATGTCTTGCAGTTGTAGCGATTTTTATTTTACCAAAAAAGGAATCTTGATATATGCCTAAATCTTGTACTAATGAGTCAGAATATTTATATGAAACGAATACTTTTCTTGCCATACTATTAAATTTTATCCATTAGAAATTTTTGAAACAAAGACATATACCCATAATCCTTTTCAAGTCTTTTGTTTTTTAGGTTTTGAGGAAATAAATTCTCATATACTAATTTAGTTGCTGCACCTGTACTAGCTATAGGAAGTAATAATGCTTCTGGATGATATTCTTTAAACATTCTATATTCGTCTTCAATACCATCCATTCCGCCAATAAAAACTGCTGCTGAAAATTCATTCTCTGAGAACATCTTTTCTCTGAGTAGTTTTATACTAGCAGGAATGCTGTCTTCTTTTTTCGTGAATACTATATTTTCAAACTTATTATTATCTGCAGGGAAAATATCTTTAAACCATAAAGATTGGTAAAGCTTCACGTGTTCTTGGATATTCATATCCAATTTTTCCATCACGTAATAAATTAATGGCGTTATTGATGGATGACCACCCCAAATTATTCTGTGGTGTGGCAATATGACTGTTGTCAAAGCAATAACTGAATCACGAATTGCAATAATGTCTGCTGTTTCTATGTACTTGGGATGTCTATCAGGAAGAGGAATACTTGCTGATAGAAAAATATTTTTTAAGATTTTTGTAGCCATCCTTGAAATTCTTGTTTTTTTAGTGTTTTAATGTCCTTCTTGAAATTATCATTTAACCATTCCAAATGTTGTAACCATTTATCACGTATTCTTAAATCATCATATATCAAGCGTATAGACACCTCATCGTATCCCATTAACTCTTTTTTTATTTCGGCAGATTGACAACTAGTAGAGCGCGGTATACCAATTGTAGGAATGTAGATAATGTGCTCACCAGTTGGCCGGTCTTCTGTTAAAATTTTCTCGGGCTGTACGGTAACGATTCTATTATTTTTTTCAGCCATGTTTCTAAACTCGGTGATTAAATTGTCCTGTCTTGCAGCTAGATTTCTGGCGCGTACAGATTCAACTTCGACAATTATATTTTCAATCATCGATTCAACTAGCTGATCAGTTTTATCATATTTTTTTTTTGTGAAATCGTTTTCACTTAACTGAATAGGATAACAGAGGTATGAAGATTTGTCAATATCCTTTATTTGATGATTTGGCCACACCAGCTGGACAATTCCTATTTGTTTTGCATTTGCCTCTGCAAATTCTTCTTTACACCAATGACTTTCCAAAAAACCAGGAGTATTTAGTAGTACAATAACATCACAATCTGTCATACGATGCCATAATTCATCTTGAAAAGGTTCTCCTTTTTGAATTGAGTGCGTATCAAGAAACACATCAAAATTATAGGCTTCTAAAGCCTCATATAATTGAATAGCTACACCGGTAGATTCTGCTCTTCGATAACTAATGAATACTTTTCTTGTACTTCTTAACAATTCAAAAGCTTCTAAGACAACATTAGTAATTCTATTTAATTCATTTTCTGAATATTTAATGGCATTTTGATTTTCTAAAACGCGTGGTATATCGGTTTCAAAACTGTCATAAAAGATTGGTAGAATCATCGTACCATCTTTCAGAAGCTTCTGAGTAACATCTAAATCCTTAAAATCGCTACTAGTGTCTCCAAAGTACAGCGCAAATGCAGGTTGGTTACCCTTATATTCATCTTCAATAGAGGATGCCGGAATGACTTTAATAAACTCTTCAGGCAATTTGAGATTCCTTAAATCCTCCCTTATTTGGTTAATAATTATTTGCCTTTCACGAACGTCTGAGCCTAGTGTTATGAGTTGATATTTGTATTTCATCTTTGAGAACAGTAATGTTTAAGTTCAACTTTAGTCATTTTAGCTAATAACAAGCTTTGAAGTTCTTCTAGTTGGAATAATTGGCTTCTTTTTCTTTCAATTTCGGATTGAAAAAATCGTAATTTTCTTGATATTAAATCAGTAATTTCATTACTGTTGAAGAAAAATAAATTTGAAATTATTTTGGTGTTAAGTACTGATTGAACTGAGCCACCAAGTGAACCTTGAATCTGTTTTTTTGTTTCTATAGAATTCAAATAACAATAAATTAATTTAGATGATATTCGAAGCTCGTCTGGCTTAATTATTATTGTATTCAAACAATTAGCCTCAAAATCGGCATCAAAAATAACAGGCATACCATTTGTTCCGTGTCTAGCTACTAAAATATCTCCTTTCTTTAATTGAGATTTTATATGTTTACTGTGAAATTTCTTATTAACATATTTAAGGTCTTTATAAGACATTCCTTGAGAAGTTAAATCAGTTGTCCTTAGCATTGGTATACCTTCATCCTTGCTACAATAAGAATCATAAAGAGAGCCTACAAACCCTACACAGACCTTTTTAGTTAATTTTTCCAATCTCTCCACTCTCCACCCCACAGGAATCTCCTTATCCAACTCATCATTAAAAACCATTTCACCACCAGAAGATTTATAAGGTTTACCTTCTTCATTAGGAAACTCAAAATCCACAAACCAATGCTTATACAAGGCTTGTGCGGTTTCTTCCAGTTTTTGGTTAAGCTGTTCATTAAGTTCAATGCGGTTGGTAACGGTGTTGTATTCATTAACTATTTCGCGTTGTTTTTCTATGGAAGGGATGGGGAGTTCTACTTCGCAGAGTTCATCCCAATCAAAGGTTTCTCTTGCAGAACCGTGTGATTTAAAGCGAGCATAACGGTCAAATTCTGGTCTTCCAAACCACATCATTAGGTATTCGGGATTCAGTTCGTTTTTATCAATTACTTCAAAGACCGTATATGCTTGTGAAATAATAGCCTCATCATAATCTTGTAATAAAGCAATGGAAATTTTATCGCCATTACGTGATGTTACTGGACCATAAGCAAATTGATTTTTCTCTATAATCTTGTAGGTTTTCATATTTGTACCTACCGTGTTTGCTATGGATGGCATTAATATTTTTTGAATACTTACCCCTAACAGTGTTTCTACCTTTAAATCAGTATTTCTTTTGTTTACTGGTTGTATGTAATCGCCAAGTTTTTTATAGTTCGAGCTCATAACCTAATTCTTTAAACACGTTTAACAATTGGGTCTTGCTCTCGGCTTCTTGTTGCAACAAATCGCTTAATTCCGTTTGTAGAGCCGTCATTTTCTCCTCAAAATTGATGTTCTCGTCACGGTTTACAAACTCAATATATTTACTAGGCACTAAAGAGAAGTCTTTCTTTATAATCTCTTCTTGCGAAGCTGAATAGCAGAATTCAGGAACATCTTTATAGTCAGTTTCCTTTTGCTGCCAACTGTGATAGGTTTTGGTAATATCTTGGATATTTTCTTCTGAAAATTGGATAAATTTCTTTTCAAAGGGAATCCCTTTTTGACGTAAATCCATAAACAGAATTTCATCCTCACGATTACGATAGTTTCTTATAGTATCAGGTAATTCAACAGTGCGTTCGGTTTTGTTTTTGTTTAAAATCCAAAGTGTTACGCTAATGTCTGTGGTGTAGAACATACTTCTTGGTAGAATAACAATGGCTTCCACCAAGCCATTCTCTACTAATTTTTTACGGATTTTGTATTCTTCACCACCTCCGGAGAGAGCCCCATTAGCCAAAATAAATCCAGCCACACCATTTTCGGACAGTTTACTTACCATATTCAAAATCCAACCATAGTTGGCGTTGCTTTTTGGAGGTAAATCATAGCCTTTCCATCGTGGGTCGTCTTGCAGCTCATCAGCACCTCTCCAATCTTTTTGATTGAAAGGAGGATTTGCCATAATAAAATCGGCTTTTAAGTCCTTGTGTTGGTCTTGCGCAAAGGTATCGGCAGCTTTATCGCCTAAATTGGCAGCGATTCCACGAATGGCTAAATTCATCTTAGCTAGTTTATAAGTAGTGTTCGTATATTCTTGACCATATATAGAGACCTCTTTCTTATTACCGTGATGATTTTCTATAAACTTTATGGATTGCACGAACATACCACCAGAACCACAAGCAGGGTCATAGATGATGCCTTTATAAGGTTCTATCATTTCGGCAATTAGATTTACAATACTTTTTGGGGTGTAAAATTCTCCCTTTCCTTTTCCTTCTTTTAGCGCAAATTTTGATAGGAAATATTCGTACACTCTTCCAACAATATCCTGACCTTCATTTTGTAGCGTATCTATCTCGTTTATTTTATCTAGTAATGATCCTAATTTGGATTTATCTAAACCTAAGCGAGAGAAATAGTTGTCGGGTAAGGCTCCTTTTAACGATGGATTGTTTTTTTCGATGGTGTGCAAAGCCGTATCAATTTTAATAGCGATATCATCTTGCTTTGCATTTTTACTGATATAGGACCAACGAGAAACTTCTTCTAGAAAGAATACGTTTTTCATATTGTAGAAATCTTTCATTTCTACATATTTCTCTTTACCTTCTGCAATGAGCTCCTGTCTTCGTTGTTCAAATTTATCACTGGTAAATTTCAGGAAAATCAACCCTAATACTACGTGTTTGTATTCCGAGGGTTCAACAGAGCCTCTTAGCTTATCACACGATTGCCAAAGGGTTTCTTCTATAGATTTGGTCTTCAGTACTTTTTTCTTGGCCATTTATTGGTTGAGTTATTTTACTTTAATTCATTAAATTTTTCCTTCATCGTGGGATTGTTGTAGGTTAACTTCTTTATAGTTAAATCCTCCGCTTTGTTATTTGCCAAACGTAAATTATTGACAGATGCCAGCAGTGCATCTTTTGTCTTTTGTAAATGCGTCATGGTTTTATCAATTTCTTTGATTGCATCCCCAAACTGTCTACTAGCTAAATCATAGTTTCGAGCAAATCCAGTTTTAAAATCATTGATTTTTTCTTCGAAATTGGTAATATCTAAATTTTGATTTCGCATAATACTGAGCTCCGTTTTATACTCCAGTGATTTTTTACCTGCGTTGCGTAATAGGGTAATCATCGGAATAAAAAATTGCGGACGAATAACATACATCTTGTCGTATTTATAAGAAACATCCACTATTCCAGTATTGTAAAACTCATTGTCAGCCTCTAATAACGATACAAGCACGGCATATTCGCATCCCTTGGCATTTCTGTCTTTATCCAATTTGGCAAAAAAATCTTCATTCCGTTTTTTAGTGGCAGTTTGGTCATTTTCATTTTTCATTTCAAACATAATGGATACAATTTCATTATCATTTGCATCCTTATCTTTAAAAATAAAATCACCCTTGCTACCCCCGGAAGCATCGTTATCCTTTTCAAAATAGGCATTTGGAAAAGCCGTAGGTCTTATTTTATTAAACTCAATTTCGCAGTGTTGTTCTAGAGTTTCGCCAACCATTTTGGTTGAAAGCTTTTGCTTGTAATCTTTTAAGCGCTCAATTTCTTCGTCACGGTATTTTATGACTTGATCTTTGGTTTCCAACTCCCTTCTAAAATCATCTTTTAGAGATTTGGCTAATAATTCTTTTTCTACCTCTTTTGTTTTAAGGTTGTTTTCTAGTTTGTCCTTTTCCTTTTCTAAGACACTGACTGCCTCTTGCAGTTCCAGTTTCTTTTGTGTTTCCGCTTGCTCTAATTTGGATTGCAAGTCCCTAATTGTATTGTCTTTTTTTGAGACTTCTTGAATCAGCTCAGTCTTGCTTTTCTCTCGAAGTCTATCTATCTCTCTTTGTTTTTCAGCAAATTTTTGTTGGAATTCGTTTATCAACTGCGACTCTTTCAATTGAAGGGCATCAGCCTTTTGTCTTTCTGCAATATCCAAGCGATTTTTAATTTCATCTTGGAACTGCTGGTCCCGAACTTGCTTAACTATATCAGAATAAACCGAATCGTCTACTTTAAAGACTTCTTGACAATTTGGACATTTAACTTCTGTATTCTTATTCATTTTAATGATATTATTTGTAATCGAAACAATTGTTAATTCTTGATTGGGTTGTGTTTTGAACAAAAAGCATTTTCTAAATCTTGTTCTTTATCCCAAAACAAAGAACCACATTCCTTACAAGTCCTACGTCCGCGAATAGCGAGATACTTATAGAGCGTTTTCTTGGAGCCTACGTCAATCAATTTCATTATTTCTTCAACGCTCAATTCATTATCCCTATAATAGCGTTCAGCCAATATAGCCTTGTGCTCAGCCTTTTTGCTCAAGCCCGGTTTACGGCCAAGCCGTACACCTCTACGCCGTGAACTTTCCAGTCCGGCGCGGGTCCGTTCAATAATAATGTCTCTTTCCAATTGGGCTACGGATGCGAAAATGTTGAAAACAAACCGACCATGGGGGGAGGTGGTGTCGATAAAACTCTCTTGAATGCTCTTGAAATGTACGCCTTTTTGCTCAAATTCCTCGATCAATTTGGCAAGATGAGAAAGGCTTCTGGCTATCCGGTCCAGTTTCCAGACAACCACGGTATCGCCTTCGCGTAACTTCGACATCATTTCATCCAGACCCTTTCGTTCTGCTTTGGCTCCAGATGAAATATCTGCATAGATGTTTTTGGAATCTACCCCTTCCTTTAAGAATGCATCGACCTGCAGATCGTGCTTTTGTGTTTTGGTGCTTACCCTTGCGTACCCAAATTTCATTTTGTGGTATTTATACGTGTACAAGGTAAACTATTAAAGTGTACGGTAATAGTAAACTCTAGAATATTAACAATCTGGTATGGCTGGCAAAGTTTATTTAAACGGTGGGTTTTGTACACTTGGAATGGCACATGAAACGGCAATTGACGAACAAATAACAGAATAGATTTGGTTTAGATGCTTTAATTGTTAATGGGCTATCTTTAAACTGCTATTAATTAATGGCACCAATTTAGAAAAGTGTTCAGCACATATCTACTCTCTGCCTTTCGCAATAGGTTCTGTACTTTTCGCATTCACTATTGTATTTTCGCAATTGCTCTTGTAATTCACAGGTCAAACAAAAACCTGGGAAATAACAATTTTCTAATCGTTTTTTCGATGATTACCCATTTTGCAAATCCTTCAGGGAAATAAATTTCACAACGATTATGGTGCGCTTCACAACAAAAAGGAGAAACATTACCACAACAGGGTAGGGAAATTGTTAGTATCGTTGTTTAAAGGTCAACAAAACAAAAACTATAGTTTTAAAAATTTTCCAATAAGTAAATTATGAAAACCTCAAATCTATTCAAATCAGTTATTGCAGGAATAATGGTATTGACCGTAATTGCGTGTAGCAAGGATGATGACCCTACCGCAAGCGTAACGGTCAATGGAACTACTTTAAGAACAAGCCCTTCTGACTTTACCGTTGGTGACCAATCCGATTTCAATGGTGACATCGATGCAAGTTTTACTGGCAACGGTGGTTCCACTACGCGTATGTTCAGCTGGAACAACAATCTCACTACGGCAGATTACAATGCCGATATCACGGCGACCACAGATGGCACCTTCAATATGATCGTAACGGATGCGGACGCAAATATCGTTTTGAACAGATCCTTGAACGGAGCGGTTGAACCGGATTCTTTCTCTGGGGTAACCGATGCAGGAACTTCTGGGATATGGACGGTGACGATTACCGTTGAGTCTTTCAGTGGTGATGGTAGTTTCTCTTTGAGCGAGGGGGACTAATCTCCCGTTTGTAAATATATGGAAGCCCCTCTATGGGGCTTTCTTTGTTTCTAGTTCTAATTATAAAGGAAGTTTTATAAAAGCAACCTTTTTCTGAACAGGGTTGGTTATGACTGTTTATTGAAATGTAGGACAATGCTTTTCACATAAGTTCAATTTATTATAGCATTTCTTGAACTATCTGAAAAATGGATGAATGACCATCATCAGGACAATCAATCTGTGATTACTTAATCCTTTACTCGAATTATTAATATTCACTCGGTAACATCAAGGTATCATTAATGAAGAATAAACGAAGTTCATCCAATGGAAAATCCGTATAAAGGTATTCTTGTTTTACCAGAACATTATTGTTTCCATCACTATAGATAACTTCGGCTTCATATTCCAAATTCATTCTTTCCGTTTCAGAGAGCCTTTTAAAATCTATAGTTACAAATTCACTACAAGTTCTCAGACTTTTGGCCATTATCGAGGCATCGGTAATTAACCAAAAACATTCCGCAACTTCGGAAAGGTATTTGATTCCGTCGGTATATCTAGTTTTAAATAATGGTAGCCTGTAGAACCCTTCTGTTCCTATGAATTGTGAAAGTTGTTCCATTATTTCATCTGCTTTTGCTTTCATTTTACTGAGTTTTTAGTTGTTGTATGAAAGGGCGGAACTTGTTCCGCCCCTTACTCCATTTACTCTTTTCCTTTGTTACCGATTAATAATATTTCGTCGGCTACTACTTCGGTCACATAGCGTTGGTTTCCGTCATCGGTAGTATAAGTTCTAGTCTTCAATTTACCGGTCAATCCAACTTCCTTGCCTTTAGTAATGAATTTTTCCACTACCTCCGCTGTCTTGCCCCATGCTACAATTGTATGCCAATTGGTATCCGTTTGTTTGACCCCATTGGAATCCTTATAATTTTCATTAGTAGCCAATGAAAACCGGGCAACCTTCTTTCCGTTATCCAAATTGGTAATGGTTGGTTCTTGTCCAACATTTCCGATCAACTGTACGTAATTTCTAATGGTACTCATAACTATTTGATTTTAAAGCCTACTCTATGGGAGGCATAATTAATAATTCCCTTTGGTGTGCACATTAAATTTTAAGGGGTGTTTGTTTGATTTCCTTTGTGCACCGCACTATGGATAAGGTGGGTTCTGTCAAGACTTTTTGTGAACAAATAGGGAGTGTCTGCTACTCAGTTGTTCCATTTAAAACTTTAGTGAAGTAGAAACCTTATTTTTCACAAAAACTCGCCTTGGTCTTGATAGGTTCCATAAGGGCATTAGCGATTCCTTTAAATCTGGTGGTAGACCGAGTGTACGGAAAGTTTAACCGGGAAACAATCGGATTTAAATTGGAATCGGTTATGCCATTCCCCGTTTTGCGCAGTTCCGCAAAACGAGAAGGGCCTTATACATTATAGACCCCTTAAAATTTAGAAGGGTACGGTTCGATTTTCAGGGATGAACGGGAAAGGGCACGAAAAGACCTTACCGTTCATCCTGGGAAGAAAATCAGAATCGGGGCCTACCGATGGGTAAAGCGGACTTACCTGTTTTTTGAACGGAATGAAGTGTTCCGAACCGGCGTGGCGGTTCGGCTAAATGGAATGAAGGCTAAAAACAACAGGTGTGTCCAAGACTTTTTAGCGAAGCTCTTTATCCAAAATAGAGAGATAAAGTGCTGAGAAAATGTATGATAATTGAAATAAAATAAACCTGTACATCTCCATTCGTTGCAGGAGGCCTATTTGTCCAATTTACCTTATATCATTCTCTTCAATTAATCGTACTTTCCGTGGATAACGAGTTCTGTATGCCGCAATAATTTTAGCAGTATGGTATGAATGCTTTTTATTGTCAATAAAATTCCTCAGCTCATTAATTGAAGCAATAGATTGAGAATGGTCGAGATAACCGTATCCCTGATATACCCCATGGAGTACTAATACCAAGCACTTTTCACCTTCAACACGTCCTTTTTCAAAAATTACGTAATTATCCTTTTCATTAACAATATATTGCAAAGCATTAGCGACTTTATTATTATAAGTTCCTATATCCTCCTTACCTTGACATACTCCATCACAATTCGAAAATTCATCAAGATAACAATTTCCCAATCTACTTTTCAAGCCAGTCTTCAATGGGCACAACCTAAATTTACTCGTTAGTTCGATTAACCGTTTAATGGCATCGCCCCTCTTTAAAAATATCTCATTAGGAGAGTGCATAAATGGCCTTCTTTCGATTTTTAGCTCCATAAGGCCCAATTTGTTCTTTTGGGATATTATATGATAAGTGATATAATCTTTCTTTTGAATATAATTATAGATGGGATTTAATTTATCGATTAAATCTGCTTCTCTCAATAATGCGATAAGTTCACTCCCGGTTCTTTCAAAATCTATATCACTAGTACTTTCACAAAGTAATCTTTCCTTTTTACTATTGCTGTAAAAATGGCTTAAGACCCTTTTTTTAATATTTTTAGCCTTGCCTACATAGATTACTTTCCCTTCGCTATTTTGAAATTTGTAGATGCCAGGCGTATTTGGCAATTGGCTGAACTTCGAGCCATGAGAGTCTTTGATTGCATTTTTAAGCTTCCCAGTTTTAGAATTTAAGAGATTAGAAATTAGGTCCCCCTTCTCATCTAACAGCACCAATCTTTGAAATAGAATAGAAACCGCCTGCCCGAGACGATCGGAATAGTTTCCTTCCTCATATGGAATGTTTAATACTCTAGTCAAATATGATAAGTCGTAACTCGTCATATTTGGCATTAATTTTTTTGCTAGGCGCTTAGTGCAAAGGTGTGCAGCATTAAATGCAAAACCCAAATAATTGAACTCTGATTGTAAAGCATAATGAATCAATGATGCATCATGTGCAACTAAAATATAATCGTCAAGCTCATTTAATAACCTTTGGGCAATATCTAAGAACGAGGGCGCCTGGTGCAATATCGCGTCAGTCAAACCAGTTCTATTGCCGACATAAGAAGGTATTGGCTCTTCTGGATTAACATTAGTATGAAAAATAGGTTCATAATGAGTACCTTGAAGTTTACTCACGGTCAACTGAATTATTCTTTGAGGTTTAGTTTTATATCCGTAGGTAACGAGCGATACGATGGCAAAATTTCTTCTCAGCATATTACTTTAACTAAAATCCATTCCAGAGGACAGATCCAATTTACTGGGTTTCTCGGCATCCCTAATTTTCATGAAATTAGGACCAATAGTTTGTTGGTTTACTAAATCCTCTGGTATAGAAGTTAAAAAATAGCTTTCATTGGCCTGTGATAAATTCTTCAATTGGACCGATTCAGATATTCCGTGAATGGCAGAGATAGATGCTATGTTTCTTGTAATAATAAGTCGATTTTTTGCACGCGTTAGGGCTACATATAATACTCTTCTGTCCTCCTCTATAGCTTCCATGTCATCTAAAGACCTAGCAGATGGAAATGATTTTGGGGATACATTCAATACGATACAAATATCAGCCTCTAAACCTTTTGCCGAGTGGATTGTCGATATTATAACATGATCCCTATCTTCGGAAGTAGTCAACTGCGATTCACTTAACACGGGAGATCCATTTAAATTCTCGGCATTGTCCAATAAACCTTCGCCAATAAATTCTGCCAATGTCGAATAGCTATTTGCCAATAATTTTAAAACCGGAAAATCACCTTTACGCTTTTCAATCCAGTCTTTTCTATATCGAAATGCTAAACCTAACGACATGGCTTCATATGCAATATCCACCATTCTGCCAACCTTGCCCCTTTCCCTTTGAATTTCTTCATATAACCCAGAAATTTTATCGCCATCTTTCCCCGGTATCGCCCTTTTTAAAAGAATAGGTATTTCGGTACTACCTTGGTCCGCAAGAATTATTGCCATAATTCTTGATGCTTTAACTTCACCAATGCCCTCCCAAAAGGTTAGAAATCTTATCCATGCGATTTCATCATATGGGTTATTGACAATCCTTAATAGCGAAACTAAATCCTTAATGTGTGCAGCCTGGAGAAATTTTCGACCACCAAAAGTGATGTAAGGAATTTTTCTTCTTATGAATACAGCTTGCAAGGTTTTAGTATAATATTGAGACCGAGAAAGTATTAGGTGGTCTGAAAATTGACGGTCTTCTTCCGAATAATTCTTCAAAATCTCATTGGCTACCCAATTGGCTTCTTGCCATTCATCACTTACATTTAACAACAAAGGTTTTTCTCCGCTACCTCTAATGGATTTTAATTTCTTTTTATAATCGATAGGGGATTTTTCCAATAGCCAATTAGCAATATCCAAAATTTCTTGTGTTGAGCGGTAATTCTTTTCTAATTTTAAAATTTCAGAATTAGGAACACGTCTATTAAATTCATTTACATTTCTAAAATCAGCTCCCCTGAAAGAATATATGGATTGTGCATCGTCACCCACACAGAAAAGATGACAAATATTAATAAATGGCGTTAGCAATTCCCACTGTAAAGGATTCGTGTCCTGGCATCTCATCAACAAGCAAATAATCTAAATCTTGAGCCAATAGGGATTTAGCTTCGGGGTTCGAATTTAGTTGTGTAGAAACCACCAATAATAGATCATCATAATCTAGATAGCGCAACTCCATTTTTTTCTTTTGATAAGCCCTCAGCAGTAATTCTACATCTGTTTTGATTGCTGAGATTTCGTAATCTGTATCTTTATCGTTTTTTCCATTGTAAACTAAATCACGCAAAGATTCTGTCAGGTTTTTTTTAGTATTTCTAGCATACGAGTAAATGTCTATGAGCTGTTGGGGTTTAATTCTAAATTTGCTATAAGCCTCTTTATAGTTTCCACAAATCATTTTCATAATTCCCAACTGATCATCAGGATCAATGACTGTGAAATTTGCTGCTCCAAATAAGTTGGGGTATTTAATAATCAGTTGATTGCACCAACTATGAAACGTTGCTCCATTTAAGGATTGAGCGCTTGCTTTAGGCAAATTAGATTTTACCCGCTCAACTATTTCATTAGCGGCTTTTTTAGTAAAGGTCAATATTTGAATTTTTGAAGCCTGTGCACCCTTTTCAACTAAATAAGCAGCTCTTCCAATTATCGTTCTTGTTTTCCCAGTACCGGCACCGGCAAGTACAAGGAGATGCTGCCCTTTAAATTCAACAGCTTTCAACTGCTGCTCGTTTAGTGATTCTCTATAGCTCATAGAAATATTAAATATTTAAATTAATCATTAATACCTTCGTTGACTATAATAAATCTTTTGAAGATGGCGATAATTTACTATAGTGAAATTATACGCTGCGATGATGAATAGATTAATTTTACCAATTTCCTTATTGGTGATAAAGACTTATAAAATTAGGGATTACCAATGCATTCCTTGGTCACTTTTCAATCAAAACTTTGATAAAAAATTATCAGAATTATAATTACTATTTACATGATGGAATTATTGCAAATTAATTTACCGACACCCTATAGGATAGTACTAAGTACTATGGGTATTTACTTCACTGTCATTCTATTTACTAGAATAGCCGGAAAACGTAGTTTTTCGAAAATGTCCAGCTTTGATTTTTCAATGACCGTTGCTATTGGTTCGGTCATTGCATCGACAATTCTCTCTCCTTCAATATCTTTAGTAAGTGGTATAATGGGATTGGCAAGTATTTATATATTGCAAATTCTTGTTGCAATCGGCCGAAGATATAAATTGTTAAAGCAAGCGGTAGATAACTCACCTTTACTTCTTATGGACGGACGAATAATTATAAAGGACAACTTAAAAAAGGCTAGGGTAACCGAAAGTGATTTACGCTCAAAATTAAGAGAGGCAAACGTCGCTTCATTAGATGAGGTACTTGCTGTAATTTTCGAAACCACGGGCGATATAAGTGTATTGCATAAGATTGATGGAGATATAAAACTCGACCCGTGGTTACTAACCGATGTGCAAAAATCTTAATACACCACTGCTTAGTTGTTTCCTATCAGCATGAACTATCTTTTTCAAAGGGTAGTTGTATGAAAATGATTTTAAGGCAACGCGCATAATATACCTCATTTATGATAAAGTCGAAGTTACTCATCGAACCTTTATCAATTATGTTCACATGTGATAAAACATTTTTTCAAAAAGGGCTTATTTGAGCTAAAAAAACCCCAGTAGTTTACCATTGCTGGGGTTTTTCTAAATTTGGTATTATACAGGAATTTTTTGCGCTACTTGCATTCGCTTCCAATTTCGATGCCTTGATATAGCATCTATAAATAACTCCGGTTTTTCATTAATTAGAATAGCTTCATCTTCCTTATATTCTTTTATACTAGAGGTCTCTAATAAATGTTCACCCTCTCCATCTGCAGCGATGGATTTACAATGAGAAAATGCTTCATTGATAAATTTGAGAAATTTCGATTCTTCTTTTAATACATTGACGGATTTCTTACCGCCCGGAATATAAATCGCATCGAAAAGAACACTCTCCGTAGTCATGATCGCTGCATCGACCTTGTGATCCATTCCTTCATCACATTTCACCATTCCTCCATGCGGGGCAATTATTTTCACAACAGCCTTTTCATTTTCTAAAGCTTTCCGCATGGCCTGAAAAGATTGCATATGGAATCCGTCAGCAACTAAAAATGCAATTTGCCTAGTAGCAATAGTATCAAATTTAGTGTTGGCTTGACTCAAAACAGGAGATTTCTCAAGATATATTTTTTTACTTCCAGGCTGATGGTCCTCAACAACCGCATCCGCCCCAATTGATTGATTCAAGGGTCTATCAATATCTTCGGGTATTTCCATTCCTAAATTATCCGCTACCCTTTTAGCTAAATTGGAATCAATTTGGCCAATTATAAATAGCATACGACTTTTAATCTCTTCGTGGTTACATTTACCCAATTCAAATGAATATGCAGATATAACATGTTCTTTTTCCCAATCGGCCAAACTTCGGTAGAATAATGCTGGTTGTGAAAAATGGTCACTAAAACTTTCGCTTCTGCCCCTGATTTTCTTGGCGTCGATTCGTTCTTGGTAAGATTCGAACGCTCCATCGGCGACTTTACTCAAATAGGGGCAACCTCCACCCAAAGCATTTGGAAAATACGCAGTTTGCCCTTTAGGAATTTCCATTTGCATATGGCCATCACGTTGATTTACATACGACTCAGCAACTGGCCTATTGATAGGAATTTGGTGAAAATTAGGGCTTCCTAATCTGGATAATTGAGTATCTCTATAAGAAAAGAGCCTACCTTGAAGAAGTGGGTCGTTCGTAAAGTCAATTCCAGGAACAATATTACCAGGCAAAAATGCGACTTGCTCAGTTTCGGCAAAGAAGTTTTCTGGATTTTTGTTGAGTACCATGCGCCCAATAATTTCAACAGGCACCATTTCCTCGGGTATAAGTTTGGTAGGGTCTAATAAATCAAAGTCAAATTTGTGCTCATCTTCTTCAGCAACAACTTGGATGCCTAATTGCCATTCGGGGAAATTGCCCGAATCAATTGCATCCCATAAATCTCTTCTATGAAAATCACTATCCGCCCCACTGATTTTCACAGCTTCGTCCCAAGTTACAGAGTGAACTCCCAGTTTCGGTTTCCAATGAAATTTGACAAAATGAGATTTTCCTTCCTCATTTATTAATCGAAAGGTATGTATGCCAAAACCCTCCATCATTCTGTAACTTCGAGGAATCCCTCTATCGCTCATAACCCAAATATGATTGTGTAATGTTTCGGTTGTTTTGGAAACAAAATCATAAAATGTATCATGTGCCGAGGCTGCTTGAGGAATTTCATTGTTCGGTTCAGGTTTCACCGAGTGAATTAGATCGGGGAATTTCATCGCATCTTGAATAAAGAAAATGGGCATATTATTACCTACTAAATCCCATGTCCCCTCTTTTGTATAAAATTTTACTGCAAACCCCCGAACATCTCTCGCCAAATCGGTTGACCCTTTTGACCCAGCCACTGTCGAAAATCTGACAAATACTGGAGTTTTTCTAGAGGTATCGGTAAAAATTCCAGCCTTTGAATATTTTTTGATATTTTTTGTTAACTCAAAATATCCATGTGCCGCGCTTCCTCGGGCATGTACTATTCTTTCTGGAATTCTCTCGTGATCAAAACTTGTAATTTTCTCTCGAAGTAGAAAATCTTCTAAAAGTGTTGACCCTCTCACGCCAGCTTTTAATGAGTTATTGGTATCATTTACTTTCAAACCCTGCCTTGTAGTGAGAGGTTTATTCGCATAGTCAATAGTATATTCTTCAAGTTGACGTGATTTATCGGATTCTGATGACTTTTCATTATTCTTTTCGGCCATGATAATTGATTTTAGATTGTTGTTAACTACTTATAAAATGGTTATTCGCTTTTAGAATTGATATTCCTCCATTTATTTTAAATCTATGCAACAATGTTAATAATCGCAGTTCCCCCTAATGCATTACGACGAAGTGACTCGACTGAAGTTTGTATGGATGCTACCAATGAATTGAAGGAATCGGGCTTTTTTAAATACCTATTTGCTCCGATTGAAAATAATTTAGCTATGCGATCAATATCAAATTCAGTGGAATAAATTACAATAGGTACATTGTCAAATTTGCTATTCTTACGAAGAGCCTCTAAACATTCCTCGCCATCCATTCCTGGCATATACAAGTCTAAAAAAATCATGTCAGGTTTACTGTGTTCGGATGAAATAGCACTCATCAACTCCAACCCACTATTATAAATCTTTAATTCAGCAGAGCACTTTGATTCTAAGAAGGCTTCTTTAAAAAGTTGTTGATCATCTTTATCGTCATCCACTAAAAATATCCTAGACTTTTTCATTTTCATCTAAATTTCATTTATAATTAATTCAGTTAGGAGATGTAATCTGAAAGAAAGGATAGAGTCCTTTGCCATTTCTTGTAGAAACGAAATTCTTAGATTTTGAGTTAGAAATTTGTTGCCAAAAATTTTTAAGTTAACTCAAAACGATATAAGAATATACCTACTTAAAAGTATTACATATCATCATCGAATAATTAGCTATCTAGGTAACTTGCCAACTACTAAAAATTTTACAGCTTGTCTATACGGGTTTTAGAGGTGACAAATCTATATATTGAAGTCGAATTTCCCCCACATGTTCGTCGTACACAACATCATTGTGTAATTTTTCCCAAGTAATCACCTCATTGAAGTTTTCATTGAATTGTGCTAAAAGCTTTTCCGATAACAAAATATATTCGTTCTTGGCAATATCATTCTTGAGTAGCTTATGCGCAGTTATTACATCCTCTCCAATGAGTTTTATATGCTTACCAACTTTCACGTGAGCAATCTCCTCCCCAAAGTGAAGTATAATTTTAAGCCCTAAGATCTTTGGAATATCCTTGGCCCTAGCAGAATCTTCCTTTTTGATGAGCTCATCAATATGGAAATAAAAATCTGTATAGAATTTTTTACATTGATTTATAAGATCATCGAAGGAAGGAAGTTTCCCCTGTTTGTAGAATAAGACCGCGTCTCCCTCAATTTCAGAAATTTTAAGTCCAATATTATTTGAATATATAATATTATTTAGGAGGGAAGGTATCACTTTTGACCCTAGGTCAAAATCAACTTTGGACATAAATTCTGTGAACCCACTAATATCAGGGATACATAATAAGGTAGGTTTAGGATTCATATTATGAATAAATATTTGAGTGCAATAAGCTATGTTATCAGGCTTCGGCCAATAACGCCATTATTTTTTTTCAGGTTCGATGTCTTCTTGAAATTCATCTGTCATTTGAAATTCTGATTGATAGGTGAAAATATTGGTAGACAAATTAATTAAATGTGATTGCGTTTCATAGAAGTGCATCATGTAACCCGCCGTATTCACAAAAATTACAACATCTCCTTGAGAGGGCAAACCTGGGAACTTTAAAGCTCGTTTTAAGAGTACGTCCTGTTCTAAGCAATAGGCTCCAGTAAAGTATAATTGAACTTCCTCCCTTTCTGTTGGAAGGTTTTTATAAACAAGAAAGGGATCCACCAAATAGTCAGCGCTGGAACTTTTGAGATGGCTCATATTCATCTCAAGACCCACCAACCAATTATCATTAGCATCGATTTTTCTGTGAATGACCTTGGCCATGGTTATCCCCACTTGATCTAATAGAGACCGGCCAGGTTCAATTCTAACTTCTAAATTCAATTCCTTTAAAATATCCGCAACCGATTTCCCTTCAGAATTTTTATATTGAAGAACATTTTCCAAGTATTCGGGCCCGTTTACACTATTATAATATGGGTATGTGCGTAAATTACCCCTAATAGTCTTGGCCTCTTCATCTAGGTGTAATCCCAAACCATCATTCCTAAAAGTTATTTCTTTTTGATTACCATACAAGGAAGATCTTAAATTGTACTGGAAGGCGTTCCATTCATTTTCGGACTCCAGATAATTCATTAAAATTCCCCCTCCAATATCCATGAATTCTATCACGTTTCCTTGTTGACGGAATTCCTTTATTATCTGTAGGGTCTGTTGAGCTGCCTCCCCGCGCTGTCGGATACTATATCCATCTAAGTGAAAATGAATTCCACGAAGCATCAAATTGGGAAAGTCATTGTTCGAGAACCACATTTTAAGGCTAAATATATCTCTCTCGATATCGAAGCCAAAACGGCTGTAGAGTTTCTCCCCGCCCACTTTAAAACCGCTTAATCGAATAGCCACGTTACATTTTTGATTTAATTCACCAGCTATTTGATTGGCCATTTGCAATTCATCTAAATTATCAATAACCATGACTACCTGATTAGTTATAGCCAACTGCATCAATTTTCTATTTTTAACGGCAGCCGTTAATACCAATTTGTCAGGATTTCCTCCTAAGAGCAGTGATTGATTTAATTCTGTATAACTAGCCGTGTCTACGCCAATGCCGAACTCCAAAGCCTCTTTTACTAATCTGGTACATTTATTGGCCTTTCTTGCGAAATAAATTTGACCTTTCAGTTCCAACCTATTGAAAACATCTTGAAAGTCCTTTATATTATCTCTGAAAGATGGGAGATGGTGTACATTTATAGGAGAGTCATATTTCTCGAATAATGATTCGAGGACTTCTGAACTCCCCATAATATTATTCATCCATTCACTCATTTTTGGAGTTAAAGGTGTATCGCTCTTTGCCTTATAAACATTTTTTATTTCTGATATATTTTCAATCATAACTTATCTGAAAAATTCATTTCTTCTTGACTCGCATTTTCTAGAACAAGAGTTGCCCAAATGGAAGCGAAATTATTTCGCTTTCTTGACAATGTATCATTATCGTACACTACTCCTTCAGTAGGAGTGCCATAGATGGATATATTTTTGAGCGACTCACCGTCAGTGGATATAGCCTTACCCTGCCTATCAATTTCAGGACAACCTACATCATAGCTCTTATCATTATGATTCACATAGCTACGTAAAATACCATGCTGTCTCATGTTGGTAAATAAGGGACCCCAGTCCCGGGTAGATTGAGCTGTTGGGATTCGTGCATCAATTAAAACATCAAGATGGTCCCTATTTCTTCCATCTAGCGATAGAATCTCCCAATTTTTATCTTTTTTAACGACCGTAGGGTCGATACAATAACTGAAGTCAATAATGCCCGATTGAACCAGGGATAAAACTTTTTCCATATTCGCCAAAGGAGGTCCATAGGATATCCGGTTCAATTTTGATCGATATTTTTTGTCAAACACAAAATGTGAATCTCCCGATAGACCGGAAAAACTGAATACCCGATTGAAAATTTCACTCAAATCCCCCCATGTAAGGGCAGCCGCCATAAATCCACTACTGTGAGATCCTTTTTTACACTCTTGTACTATATAGTTTAAATAATCGACAGGATTCAGTTTGCTTTTTTCCTTTACAAAGGCCCTTGTCTTAAAAAGGTCTCCAAACACAAATTTGTATTCGTTAGGATAGCGTTGATGAAATGCTTTAATGAGAAATTCCATTTTCTCCAAATCATTATTTACCTCAAAATCGAAACTGTATTTTTTTGTAATTACACTATAATATCTATATCGGGTCTCCGCCACATATAATGGTAGAATATGTCTAATGAAGTGAATATAATTTTCGGATAGAGAAGCCTTAAAAATATTCTCTAGGGTGAAAAATTTGGGCGTGTATCGTATTTTATTTTCAATGCCAGTTCTAGGAACCATTAACATACCACTTCTAGAGAAGGGGAATATTTTGCTTGGTTCCTTTCCTGAGGGATGGTATTTATAGTTACCATTGGCTAACAATTCAAATCTCCCGCCTCTACCTTCCGTCAGGCCCAAGACAGCGTCAATGAATGTGAGACCCATTCCTTTTATTCCCACATGACTCCTTTCACTAATTGCTGCTAAATTTTCTTCAACAGGATATACAAATGGAATAAATGTTCCATTACAGGATATATCATTTCTTTTTCCACTCTTGAAGCTTGAGTGCCCGGTAGTTAGTAAAACCTCATTAACGAAAATTTTATGAGAACTACCATTTTCATTTAAATATATACCTACGCCATTCTCATAGTTAACAATATCACGAACCTCGTTGTGATAAATATTAATTTTTGCATTGTCCGGTTTGTTCCTCAACAAAAGATTGAAACAATGAACCAAATAACCTCCAACTGTTTTTCTGGAAGAATAACCATTTTCAAGTTTATAGATATCAATACCTTCCTTTCGCGATAACCACTCCACGAAACTTACTGCTTCAGAAGTAATTGATTTAGGCACTTCATCCACCCATGCATTTATTTTCCGATTTGGATAATTCATTAAGAGGTAGTCTGGCTGATTCGGCTGATATATAAAGCCAGCTCCTGGAAACCCTGATTTTTCATAAATATTAATTTCGAATGATATATCCCGACTATTGTATTTTATCTGAGACAACAAACGTTCCAGAGCATATAACCCTTTTGGTCCCAATCCGACTATAGCAATCTTATATGGTGTTATAGGCGCCATCTAACATATTTTGGTTCAGTATAAGATTGTCATCACTTGTTTTTTGATTGATACCTTCCAGCACCCAATGATCATTGTAAATAGTGTCTAAATACCTCTCACCACTATCTGGTAATAAAAGAACTGATGTAGCGTTCTTGGGTATTTTGTATCTGATTTTATTAAAAGCAGTGATGATACCTCCGGAAGAACCGCCAGAGAGAATTGCCTCTTTGTCCAATAAATCTCTACAACCAGTTACACATTCCAAATCAGACACATGAACAACTTCATGCACTTTCCGAACATCTAAAAATTTGGACGGAACCCCTGCGCCATGTCCCGGAATTCTCCTATTGCCAGATACGCCGCCGAAAAGAACACTCCCCTTTGCATCAACGGCTATTAACTTTGTTGACAATTCGTTCTCTTGTATATAATCTGCACAGCCCATTAGCGATCCACAAGTGCTGGTGGCAACAAATAAATAATCTGGTTGACTCTTCAATGATTCAACAATTTCATCCATGACATTCCAATAGGTTTTGGGATTGTTAGGATTTGCATACTGATTGGTCCAAACACTTCCTGGATACAAATTCAATAACTCACGAACCTTTTGTAAACGCGCGGCCAAAAAGCCACCATTAGGTAAAGGCTCTGTCACTCGGACAACTTCAGCCCCGTAAGCTGCCAATAATTTGTAATTTTGAGCATTTAGATTAACGTCAACTACAACTATCAGTTTTAAATCATAGAACCGACATGCCTGTGCTAAGCCCACGGCCATGTTTCCCGAACTAGACTCTATAAGTGTCCCCCCTTTTCTAACAGTACCATTTCTAATTAATTCCGAAACTATACGTTGAGCAGTACGGTCCTTCATGCTCCCTGCAGGATTCGCACTTTCTAGTTTGGCATATACATTATTCTCCTTAAAATAACGCCCCAATCTTACTAGTGGGGTATTTCCTATAGTATCCATGATATGCAATGCAACATTTCTCATAATTGTAACTTTAGCCGTGATTAATTGAGCTTAAATTCAGAAACCTAGGTATTATAAAGTAATCCACATACTTTAAACCACTGCAAATTCAGGATAATTAAGATGCTCTATGCTGCTCGATTCATTTTGATTTTAGCTTGATTAAAGTGTGTCAAAAATTCTTCTATAAGAACACATGGAAAGAACTGAAACAAAAAATTTAATAGTGTTGATTTCAAGATAATTAATAGTCTAAACCTATGGGTAACGAGAATAACTTGAAGACTGTAGAGGGGATAGGACTTTTTATTTATAAACTTATACTTGTTCCTATATCAAGAGATTTTCTTAGTATTCCTTTTTTTAAAAATTCTCTCGTTCCAATACATTAAAATTCTAACGATGTCAGCCTTAACCTTTTCAATATCAATTTGGTTGTCAATTTTCCCCAATATAAAAATGGAAGATATGTAAAGGAAAATAACATATATAAATAGTATTGCCGACATACCTACCGCAAAAGTTCCCATGTTATTCATATAAATTATTTGCTATCCAATACCTATCGCCTTTAACATAATTTACCGCATATATTTGATGAACTTAGGGTTGTATTAAGTTCTTCTCGCATAAAGTAGTTTGTTAAAATATAATTATAGGACATGGTCAACATTAAATTAATAGTCAAATACAAACCTAGATTATGTGATGGAAATGTATTAATTCGGTTGCTAAGAGCATGACAACCAATCCTATATATTTTGATAAATTAAAGATGATACGCTACATCGATTCGAACTTCGATAATCGTTAATAAACCAAGCCTAGATTATATAAAACCATTGGTATTCCAGCTACGAATTAACTGATGGCAAATTTGATTTCGACTACAGGTTTAGCGAGGATATGGTATTAATCATCAACGAGTAAATCATATAATTCCGTTAACAAGTTCCACTCCAAATTCATTAACCTATTTAGCCGATAAATTGCCAATGCATCATTGCCACAACCATATATGCTTAAATTAAGGTTATTAGAAAATTAATTAATGTGGGAGTATTTAAATACCCCCACATTATAGTTCTTTATTGCCCCCTCATGATAATTGAATTATCCTAGGAGGTTTTTGCCTCGCTTCTTCTTTTTTAGGTAAGAGGATTTCAAGAATACCATTCTGATATGATGCACCAATCCTGCTGCAATCCACAGTCTCTGGTAATCTAAAGGTTCGTTTAAAATTGGTATATCCGAACTCCCTTCTAGCGTATGTACTTCCTCCCGCTTGCTCGTCGACTTCACTTTTAGAAAATATGGAGAGTAATAGGTTGTCAAGTTCGATTTGGAAATCGGACTTTTGCATTCCAGGCACGGCCATTTCTAAAATTAAGGCATCAGATGTTTCTTTAATGTTTACTCTGGGCAAGGTAATTCCGTTATTATACCCTGTAGGTAATACACCGGATAATTCGGATTTTAAGACATTGTCAATCCAATTCGACCAATTGGCTAATCCTAAATCGGAAGTTGCTAAACTTCCATTTTTCGGAACAGTTAATACATTGTTCATTTTAAAAAAAATTTAAGTTCAACATTATTTTGTCATTAGTATATGCCCCTTGGGACAGTTTATAAGAAAACAAATGAAATGCCAATTGTGAAATGCACAGTGTTGAAACTTTCAATTTTAATAAAATTTTTAAATTTTTAGTGTTCTAGAAAATAGTGCATAACCGAGCATATGTCAATTTGACAGAGCGTATAACATAAATTTTGATGCTTCCGAATGGAACTTTCCTTATTTCATTAATAATAAGGATTTTAGAATAATTTGATCCTTACATTCTCCATATGAAGTTGTAATCCAACTTCATCAATTTCGCTTGTTATCAAATTTTTAGCCTTATACAATCCTCAAATGTCCCTTTTTGTTGGTATGATTATTTGACTTACTTTGCTTATGTTCATCAAGTTTCCTTCTCAACAATTTCATATCATTACTAATTTTTTTCTCAATTACCCTCGCATATTTTTGAGTAGTAGATAATTTTCTATGGCCTAGCAATTTAGAGACCGTCTCAATCGGAACATCGTTTAATAGAGCTATCGTAGTAGCAAAAGTATGTCTTGCAACATGGAAAGTTATATGTTTATCAATTTTGCAAATAGAGGCGATTTGTTTCAGGTAAAGGTTAAGTCTCTGATCGCTAAATACGGGTAAAAGGTGATATCCATTTTCTACTTTTGGATAAGAAGCATATTTCTGAAGTATTAATTTGGCTTCATTTAGCAAGGGTAATTTTACAGGTACATTAGATTTCTTCCTCCGTAGTACAATCCAATCTTCGCAATCAATTCCTTCAACGATGTTCTTTGCACTTAAATTTTTCACCTCTATATAACTCAGACCAGTGTAGCACGAAAAAACGAAAATATCCCTCACTAGAGACATACTGTCATTGGATAGTGATACATTCATTAAACAATCCAACTCGGACTGTTCCAAAAAGGCGCTATCGTATGAGTCAAATTTCAATTGGAACAAATTGAAAGGGTTAGATTTAATCCAACCATGCTTCAGAGCCATGTTCGTAAGTTTTTGAAGTCGTTCCAAGTGTTTCATTATACCATTGTTCCGCAAGGGTTGAGATTTTTTTAATGGAGAACAGGTACGTAAATAATTTTCAAATTTTGTTATAAAAGAATAATCGATGTGCAGAAGATAAATGTCCTTCACTTTATATTCTTTTTGGATAAAACGTCGAATGTACTTTTCGCTAGCCTTATAATTCTTGACAGTTCCGGGGGCTAGCTTTTGGATTTCATTTTCCCTGTGATAGGTAATCAATTCCATTAATGTCAAAACTTCTCTATCTTTTCCTGTATAGCGAAGTTTTATAGCTTCGGCCGTTATGGGATGGCCTTTCTCCAATAATTGTCTGTAGGCACTTTTTAAGTTTAAATTCACTGTATCCAGTGCATCATTAATATTGCCTGAATTTTTTACCTTGGACTTAACTCGGCAGGCATTGTAATTCCAATTCTTCTCAAGTACAGCTTTTTTTGTACTAATGTCAACTGCCTTACTATCTATCCATATACGCGCATAGATAGGAGCTGTACCATCTTTTTTAAGGGCATTTTTCCTCAACCAGAAATGAACGTTGAATGTGTGTTCTGAAATCATCACTTTCGTATTTAATTGAAAACTCAGTTAAATCGAAAGCCAAATCATCTCGAAAGTCGAATCACAGGTCGTGAACTATAAATTTAGGCATTTCTTTCCTTAGAAAATAGGACACTAATTAGGACACTAATTATAGTGTCTATAAATGAATACAAAAAAAACCAGTAAAAATGTATTTTACTGGTTTTCATTTAATTACATATTAAAAAATCAATTTTAATATCCTAAGTGTCGGGATGACTGAATCATCGACGTAATCTTATCGTATTGAAAATCATTGTTTTAACCCTGTAATCTTGGAGGTATTCCCGTTAAGAACACGGAAAGCGAAAAACAACTTTTGAACACAAATTTTATGTGTTTAACTACTAGTAAAAATAAGATTAAAATTTAAACTATTTGGAATCAAACATAAAATCCAAAATATTAACTCGATAAAATATAGTTCTACATTTTCAAGTTATTGTATGTCTATTCTTTTGCCAAAACTATCAAGTCAAAGAATAATAGTCTCGTTGATAGCTTTACTTCATCCGGTAAACCTGTAAATTCCCTCTCCTGTTCTTCAGTAGAAAATAGACTTTCAAAACCATTTTTAGCATAATATCTTAATGCCCTGGGTTCATTATATGAATCCACAACAATAAAACGACATCCTGTTTTATTTGCTCCATCTATAAACCAAGACTTAATGAAATCCATTAATTGTTTTCCAGTATTATCCTCTTCACCTTCAACATTTCTATAATCTTTGTGAACTCCCAAACGACCAATTAAAACCGCTGGATAGCTTCTCATATGTTTTTCACGTGGTATTTCCCTAATTACTTTCTTTTTCCTAGAATTTGGAAGATGCGTGGTTTTAATACTATCATTTGATATTGTAAAAGCACAAACAATTATTGATGGATCTTCATCAAGAGTAAAACAATAAGTTTTTCCTAAAAGTTCAGCAGAATAATTTTCCACATCATTTCTAAAAAAATCATTTAAATCAGGATGATCGCAATCAAAAGGTTCACAACCATCTATAACTTCTTGATTGTAGGGTTTTAATGTGCAACTTTCAAGTAGAAAACCCAAAGCAAAAGATTATAGTTTAGCTTTAGCTAAAATCTTTGAAGCAACAGAAGATTGTTTGGAAAAATCAATAGAAGATTTCTTAGCAGAGTTTTCAGCTATTTTGGTAGTAAAATGAACTGCTGCTTTATCTTTTAATACAGGTATAGATTTAATTGCTATTGCCATTGTTTCTATATATGATACAAAATTATATAATTTAAACGTTTTAAAACAATTTTTATACCAAAAACTCCATTAGTTTATATAATCAAGACCTCTACTAAGTATCATTATAAGAGGTAAATAATTAACGACACTTATTGCAAGAACAACCATTCAGATAAAAGCAACATGAGTTTTTCCTTACTTACAGAAGGTACTTCTTTAAAGAATTTAGCTTGAATATTATTATGCTTTTCTCCTATTACACCACCACTGATATAATTTCTAATTACAGTATTATCAACAAACCAATAATTCTCACTTTCTATGTTACCCAATATCCATCTTAAATTAGTTTCAAAATAGTCCGTCTGATCTCTAAGCATTTCAGGTTGAAATCCAACACCATTACCTGAACCGAACCCTAATCTACCATTACTCTTTTTGTGATACTTAATTTCCAAAAAATATAAGTTAGGTCTAGAACCATTTTCAGCTATCATAATATCTACTGCCTTTTTAAAATCATATAGCTTAAAATTCCCTCTATCAGATAGAATTTCATTCAATATATCTTTTCGAATATGGTTTTCAAATTGTGGTTCGCTTAGAATATTTTGCATAGTTATAAATACCCTGATTTTCGTCAACCTTTAGTCATTCTCATATCTGACGTAAAATAATAGGACAGGTAAACATTTTACTTGGAATTACTTGGTCAAGAACCTCCAAACGTCACTTATTGTAGCATTAAGAGTATGTTCGTCTTTGTGGGAATAGTGAAAATGGCAAGGTCTTCCATTAAATATGGCTAAATAAATTGGATATTCCGATTTTCCATCCAAGTCCTCAAACATTACAATTTGAAGACTTACACCTTTATCCAATAAGGCCGCAAAAAGTTCCTCTTCTTCCCTACTTAATGGCTCTGTTCTCAAAAACATAATTAATTATTTAATTCATTGTCAAGGTTACTTATAAACTTACCTTCTATAAGCTTGCCATTTTTCAAATACTCAAAAAACTGGTCATAATTTTCAGGGCTAAGAAAATGAAAGTCATAGTGTTGGTCGATTTTATGATATTCAAGTTGATTATTAAGTTCTTTAAAATGAGAACAAGCCCATTTGTACTTAGCTTTGTTTTCAGGAGAATAATCTTTATCGCTCTTTATCTCAACCACTATTATATGCTCAATACCATTTTTGGATACCTTTATAAAAAAATCTGGGTTAAACTTGGATTGCTTTGTATGGTTTCCTGTTGCAGTTGTCAATGAGTATTCAATCGAATAAAAATTTTGATTAGTTGATTTCAACCAAGCGTCTATTATTTTGGAATTGTCATTTTTAACTAATTTTTCAACAAATTTTCTTTCTGGTTCTTTAGTGGTAAATAGAATATCAACAGGAGTTTTAAAATCAAATGCGTTGATCTCTCTTTCTGAACTTTTCAAAAGATCCTCATCCTCTAATACTTCATTCAAAATTCTCAGTATATCCTCATCTTCTATTTCATACTCATATTTATTTGTGTAGAAAACCGTAGATCCAGCGGTTCTAAGATTACCGACCGAAAGAGTTTCCCTTTCTCTTTTTTTAGTTGATATTAGATATGGCTTTTGGGCTAGTCTCTCCAATACAATTGATTTGTTCTTCTTTCTCAATAGTGTGTTAAATGCAGCAAATATTTTTCGCTTATTATTTTCATCTATTAAATCCCCTTCAATTCCAACCCTTTCCATGGAACGCCTCAATAATTTTTCTATTTCCTCTCTTGGTGGTAAATTATTCTTTGTATACTCCGAATCGGCCAACTTCAACACAACCCCTTCCCATTCCCTAGTTTGAAACTCACTATAAATCTTATTAATTATTGCTTTTAAAGGCGTAAAACGATATTTAATATCATATTCGGCTTCACTTACTCCTCCTAACACGTTTAAATAAATAGTTTCCTTTTTCACATTGGAGACTGACGATTCTAAATTTATATAACCCTTGTAATTGAATGTATTAGTTTCACTTGTATTTTCAACCCCTCTTTCCGTTTTCTTATAATCGATGTTATAAAGATTAAAGTGATATTTACTTCTTTCCTGTGTTTCACTAGTCAATACTTGGCTAACCAATCTTAACTCAATTTCAAGAACTTCATCAACTAAACCTCTAATTTTGGAACCCCACGATGAATGATTAAAAATAACAACTTTGGCTGCATTTGGATATAAATCAGGTAATCTCAACCCTCTCCCCAAAACTTGAGCAATTAGCAGTTTTGAATTGAATGCTCTTTCCTCCATTGGAACTATTTGAAAAACATTTTTCACGTCCCACCCTTCTGTCAACATTGAAACAGAAACTATCCATTCAATTGTTTCATCTTTGTCATCAACATTTTCTAATCTTATCAGGTTGTGCTCATGTACTTTGTCCGAAGTAACTGTTATGACCTTTGTCCTCCTAATTTCTTCTTCAGATATATTTTCCTCTTTGGATAGAAACTCAACAATCCTTGTTTCCAGTCGTTTAGCATTATTTATGTTATTAGTAACCAAAATGGTCAATGGCCTAACATCCCTGTAGATTATTTTATTCTTTTGATGGTTCTGGTAAATTTTTTGAAATCTTTGGTCTTCGTTAGAACTATCATCCTCACCTACATAGTCAATGGATTTGGTGAAACCTTTGTCAATTGCACTTCTCAATGAATATCTGAATATCACATCGTTAAAGTAGTCGTTGTCAATGTAAGCTGTACCGGTAAAACCTAAAATATAATTAAAGGCATATGCATCATCCAGTAAAAATCTTTTCCAAACCTTGATGCTTTTACTTTGCAAATCATTACCCGTTGTTTTATTGTAAATATGATGTGATTCATCATTAAGAACCAATGTTTCAAATCCCTTTTTAAAACCGAAACTATCTTCAATAGAAGAGCCTGTTCGCTCATATACTGCATGGATATTTTCTATACAGATATCACCTTCTACTACCGTGACGCTACCATCAACAATTCTTGGGTTTTTTAAAATTGCTTGTTTCGGTATTGATTCTGAAAGTCTAGGATCAGATGAGAGTTGAATAAATTTTCTTTTCAACTCCTTTTCAATTGTTATTGAAGGACAAAGCACCAATACTTTTTTTACGATGCCCAATCCCAACATTATTTGGGCAATTCCAAACATGACAAAACTTTTTCCTGTTCCAGTTGCTAAATCGATAGTGCCTGAAAGTTTATGAGGCAACTGAATTTTCTTGAAATATTCATCCACATGCTCAAATCTCTTTCTAATTTCAGGATTATTCGAATGGTTTTGTCTAATTAAGTCATTAATAGAGTTGTACTGTTTTGAAGCTAGATAAATCAAAGCATTTTTAATTGCTTCCTTCTGATATTCCCTATTACCGCAAAGTGTATCCAAGTATCTATCCCAATATTCTATAGATAAATCGGTAGAATCATAATACTTATTAATTTTCAAAACCAAATCTTTCGTTTGATACGTCAGTTTATCATGCAGCATAACAGTACTTATTTATTTAGAATCTCCCTGAATTCGTTACCAAAAATATCCACATAGATAACGCATACCTTTTTGCCATTTTTTGCTTTTAACGAAATATTTATTGGCTCACCCTTTTTAAAAATATCCTCTGCAAAGAATGACTCAGATAGGATAAATTCTTTACCGTTGTAATTGTTATCTACTAAAACCATTGCCAATGCTTCAAAATCAGGAATCTCATTAAGTGTTTCCTCATCCGGATAATAGGTTTTAAACGAAGTGATGTTTAAATTTTTACCGTCAAAATTAGATTTGACCTCTGGTTGCCTTATGAAATGAAAGCCGATAGCATTATCTAAGTTATTAATATCACTTGAGCTTGTAGGCTGTCTAAACTTCTTAAATCTCTTTTTGTGAAGCTCTTCAATTATTTGATATGGAACCTTTAGGAAATAATACCTTACTTTACCAATTTCAAAATAATCATCGATAAATTCGACTGAGTTTGCGGGAGCAATAAGGTATAACCTATCACCAACTCTATTCCCAATATTTTCATGTAGATTTCTTAAAAAATACTCATCAATTGAAGCATCTTTAAAATCCCAATATTTCCACACCTGGACCAAATAACCATCTTTCCTTTCTCCCTGAAATTCAACTCCATTGATAGATTTTATCTTTGGATAAACTTCAAACAGATTAAGTACAAATTCAATATATTCCTCATGCTGAAGTTGAAAAAGCTTTTGAATGTCATAGATTCCCGTATTTATTGTACAAAATGATTTTGCAGGAATTTTATAATTCTTTTTCTTCTCAATTAACGATTTTGAATTTTGAATTGTAAGCAGTCTTTTTTGCATTGTGTAGAATGAAAACTTTCCAATATCACAAACGAGCCACTTTCTGTTCAATTTTTCAGCAACTGATGCTGTCGTGCCGCTTCCTCCAAAAAAATCCATAACCAAGTCACCTTCGTTTGTAGTCGACTCGATTATTCTTTTGATTAATTCCTCTGGTTTCTGTGTTGGATAACCAGTTCTTTCTTTGGCGTTACCCCTAATATATCTTATAGGCCATACATCATCCACTGCTCTACCTCTTGCAACAATTTCATCTTCGTACTGTCTCGTAGTTCTTTCCATATTTGCATCTGGAGCAAGCAAATACCTTTTTCCATTTTTATCAACATGGATTTTTTCGTGTCTGGATTTGGCATATTCATCAAAATCTACTTCATCCTTTGGCATTTTAAACGTATAGCCAGACTGGGTTTGCGTGTAAAATAATATTATCTCATGCTTTCTATTGAACTGCTTTAGATGGTGCATCATCCTACCTCCATAATGCCATGTAATAGAATTTTTGAAATTATGTTCACCAAAAATTTCGTCCATTAAAACTTTTATATAATGAACTTTCTTCCAATCCAGATGAACAAAAATCACTCCATCGGAAGCCAAAACTTCTTTTGCAACAATGAGTCTTCTTCTCAAAAACTCGACAAACTCAGAATTCTTTGTCTTATCGGAATACGCCTTTTGACCTTGTGTCCCATTAAAATCGGATTCTGTTGCAAAAGGAGGATCTATGTAGATTAATTTTACTTTGCCTTTAACTTTACCCTTGATTAGAGGGTCTTCATTTTTATAAATTGTCTTTAGCAATTGAAGATTATCTCCAAATACTATCATATTCTTCCATCCATCTGGAAAAGCATCCCTGTTACCATTAAAAACCTTTTCAACTTGCAGAGGTACAGCCGTAACCCCATCTTCATCTGAAAGAATATCTTCCTTTCTCATTTTTCCCGCATATGCAAGCTCATATTCTTTTTGAACGCTTGGAAAAAGTTTATACTTAAAATCTATAGGTATAGACTCTCCTTTTCCCAATTTATCAATTAAATATTCCCTTTCCTTTTCTGATAAATTCATCAATATATACTCGTATTTGGTCTAAAAATAGGATAATAACGAGGAATATTCTCTTTATTTTGAAAGAAGTTTTTAAAGAAAAGAGCTGCTATTTTAACTTTTGGCATGTATCTTATATCCGAGGAATAAACGTAAAATTGTTTTTGTTTGCTTTAATACTAGGATGGTCAATAGTCGTGGAAAATCAAAAGTGAAGTCTTAATAATTAATCATTAAATATGGATATAATGATTAAGGGAAGATAAATGTATGAATTATAAAAACGCTTACCAATTTCATGGTTCTTTTCCACAATTCTTTTCATCTCTGAAATATTGATTTAAGTGATCCATCAAAGCCTCTTCCCCGACTGGCATCAAACGGTTGGCTATGGTCATCGCTTGATGGATGAATTCCTCTTCGTTCCTGTCCATTACATCATCCGAGCCAAGCTCTGGATTTATTGCCCTTATGGAAAGGTATATCAATGCACGAACGGTCAACAACAGATCCGCATGACCGTCAATGTAAAAGAAAGTAGGCTGGAACTTGTCCTTGAACCATGGATGGGGAACCAAGGTAGGGGAATGATCATTTGAGTGAAGTCTCAAATCCTTTAGGAGCTTTTCTTCGTTTGGGTTCATGGATTCATTTTTTGTTTTCAAGTTTTGATAGCTTTTCGTCCAGCTTGTCCATGAAGTAAATTTGGCTATCAGGAAGGATGCTCAATACCAGTTCCAATACTTGGATCACACTGTCCTCTTTTGATGCATTTTGATTGGCAGGAAACAACATCATTCCTTCCCCATCAAGTGCGAACACGCAAACCTCCAAAAGACTTATGATTTGTGTCAAAAGATGGTTGTTGTCCCTGACCTCGAAGGTCACATAGTTTCCTTTGGGGTCGATGGACTTTTTGTTTCCCAACAGTCCCGAAAGATTGCTCCTGAGCTGTTGTATCTCTTCCAAGGTCTTTAACCTTTTCTTCTTTGATTTCATGTGAATGGATTTATTGGGTTGTGGTTGTCTTTTGTTCCGAAAGCAGTTTCTGACCTTGTCCAAGAATTCCATTTCATCATGTGGAATCAAATCCAGTATGTATCCCAAAACCTCACTTACATTGTGGTGGGGTTGGGGAACAATGCGTGTAGGGATATATTCATTTTCCAATGCAACAATGCAAACCTTTATCAGGTTGGAGATCATAAAAGAGGTTTCACAGTATCCTTCGGTTATGAGTTCGGTGATGTACAAGCCCTTTTCAGGGATATAGGGTTTCAAGGCATGGAAATACATTTTTTCCAGTTCCTTCAATTGACCAACAAATGATTCTTCATTATTGTTCCCTACGTTCTCGGCTACTTTCGGGAATGCTTTCTCAAAATCCTTTCCGATTCTGTCGATTTGGTCTTTGCACTGATCAAGATGTTTATGGAAAATGGATTCCACTTCTTGGATGAAATTCTTCATTTGTGTTTGGATGGTCTTGGCCTGTACCTTGGTGATCTCAAATTCATTCCCATAACGGGCAACACTATAGGCGTGTTCCAACAGCAACAACAGTTCATTGCTGTTCGTCCCAGAAGATTCCGTAAAAGGTTGGAGGGAGGGAAAGAAGTGTTTGCAATAGTTGATATGGCTGATGATACTGTGGGTCACCATGCTCCTTCCAATACACATCTGTTCAATGAACCTGAATGAAAGTTCAAAGGCCTGGTGCATATTGAAAGTGGCAATAGCATAATCCCCTTCCTTGATCAAGATGTCCGCAGTATTGGCAAAGGCAGTTACTTTTGCCAGTTCCGATTTATGATAGCTAGCAGCCCTCTTCATGAGGGTCTGGTACGCCATTGTTGAATAATCCATGATGTTCTCCCCTTCGGGATGGGCGAAGACGGTCTTCCCAAGACAACAATGTTCCAAGAAATAGAGGGCACCCCTTTCAAGGCCTGTTTCGGATTGGTTCTCCGTGTAGACCCTTATCCTGAAATCGGGATGCTTCTTTCCTTTCTTTGCGACCAGTGAACGGATCTCATTGGGAAGTGGGTCATTGTTGATATCCACAAAAAGGGTAAGAAAATAATATTCGGTGTTTCCCTCAATTTGTTTCTTAGAAAGAAAGGCCCTGTCAATGGTAATGATGTTCAGGATGCTGTCGAGCAATTCGGACAGCTCTTCCACTTTTTCAAAGTGTTTTGGTATGTTTGTGCCATGTGTCATGATATTGTGGTTTAAAGGGTTCGAGAATCATTGACCATATTAGGGCCACATTCGCAAGTACCCCACCATAGACACTTGTATTTTATTAAAAGTGTTTTGTATTTTACAATCGGATTATTGTACGAAACACCCTATATTTGAGATATGCAGATAAAGACCAAGAACAACCATATAGGCAGAAAGATCAGTAGGATCAGGGAACTCCGCGGAATGAAACAGGAAACCCTTGCAGAGGAACTGGGCATCAGTCAACAGGCCGTTTCTAATATCGAGAATAGCGAAAAGGTGGATGATGTAAAGTTGGAAGAAATAGCCAAAGCCTTGGGAGTTACCAAAGAGGGAATCGAGAATTTCTCTGAAGAAGCCGTTTTTAACATTATCAACAACACATATAACAATACAAGCAGCGACAATTCAACAATAATCGCCAGTTCTCTCAACTACCAACCAACTTTTAATACAATTGAAAAAGTTGTTGAGCTATATGAGCGTCTTGTTCAGGCTGAAAAAGACAAGGTAACTTACTTGGAAAAGTTACTGGACAAGAAATAAACCAATCATCTAACTAAAACTACCTATAAAGCAACTTGCAAAAACGGCGAGCGAAACCCTGTTTCGCGCTGCAAGCGTCCCAAATTCTTACCCCCAACTTTTGCGCATGGATCCTATCGGGTTTTTGTAGTGTTCCGGTAGATAAGCGTAGAACAAAAACCCGAAAGGGCGCAACCTACTTTTTGGATTTCAATAACCCATATCCTCACCAGTCCCCCTAGCCTTATCGATTCCCCTCCCAAGGGCCTTTATGATCTTGGCTGCCATTTGCACTTTATTGGTCGGTATACTTGGTGCTTTGACACCCATCGTTTTAAGAAGTTTAAAGGCCATGTCCTTTTCCTTGGTGGGCAGCCCCATGACCTTGGCAAAGAACTTTCCCGGTTCCTTGGCATGGGCCTTTCTCCCAACATAGGATTCCACATAGTTCCGTTTGAACCCTGTTGTCTTGTCAAAGGTCTTCTCGGCCGATTGATAAAAACTGTCCCTATCAAACCCTCTTTTTATGGTCTTTCCGTTCAGTTCCACTTCGGATGCCTTGTGCTTGGCCATGGGTGAAAGCGTATAGGTGTTCGTCACATCCCTTCTGCTGACTATGATATGGATATGGGTCTGAGGCCCCTCTTTTTGCATTCCGGCTGCCACTAACTTTCCATTCTGTTTGTGTGGGGCCAATCTTTCCTGCTCTTTGATTCTTTTTTCAAGCTCTTTGACATTACCTATGGATTCTCCACGCTCCACTTTCCGTATCTCGTTCCTTAGCCTTGCTATCTCGCCACGGTAAGGTGCATTCTCCTGAACCTGTTTGTCAAAGCCACGATAGGTGCGCTCATGCTCAATCTTGGCATAATATTTAAGGTTTTCGGCCTTTACCTCTTGGTTACGGTGGAAACTCTTGGCATAGTCCTCCATGAGCTTCCTTGTGTATTCCCTTAACAGGTTCTGGTCATTGCCGATGGCCTTCAGTTCCCTTTGGTTGGGACTGACCACTATGGAATAGAATTTCGGGTCTTTCTGCCTTAATTTGGCCGTATTGGCATCTATTTCATCAATGACCGTTTGAGGGCTTACTCTGTTATTTTCTTGGTCAAAGAATTCCTCCCTTTGTTCAGGCAACCTATCTTGGTTCTCCTTTTCCAGATAATCCACATAGTTACCTACACTGGAGTTGTAGGTACTGCCCATTTTCTGTGCTGAGATGGTAAGGTACATGAGTGCTATTTTAATTGATGTTTCAAGCTTTCAAAATCCCCAATGTCCATATTGATCTTTAGATAAGGCTTTCCCATGATCGGCTCCACCTTCTCAACGCTGTTGAGGATTTCATTGCAGTGTTTTTTATATTCTTTGAATTCTTGCAGCATTCTATCATGCTCTGTTTTTGGAACAGTATTCCTTGGCTCCAGAAAATCCATTCGCTCTTCCTGTAACTTAACAGGTTCACGTTTGGGTTTCCTCCCATCCTTTACATAGGCCTCATATAGAATCAACATCATTTCATAGGTGGGCCGGATACTGGTCTTTTCCATGTTCTTGATAATGGCAATGATTCTATCGAATTTTTTCATCATCTGACGCTCCAATTTTTTGATACTGTAAAGGATGACCTTTGTTCCCTCTCCAAAAGGGTCAAGGTTGTTCTCCTTGAAGTATTGTATCATTCCATCCAATACCTCGCTATGCGATTTGTTGAACTTTTTGGAATAGCTGCGAAAGCGTGTGGCCGTTTCTTTCTTTACCGTGATATTGGAATAAGCACCGGTTCCTTTCTTTTTTCTATCATTTGTTGATTGCTTTTCCATAGGTGCGATTTTGTTTTTTAGTGAAATTGCGTCAATTTTTTCGTCAAAAAATTCCAGTGTTTACAGGGCTTCCCAAAGGGTTTACTGTAGATTTTGGAAAAGTCTACTGTAGCCCCAGATTTTGAATAGTATTCCAAAATATATTCAATTGACTGGTTTTCAACTTGTTAAAGACCCAAAAACAACCGTGATGGCGCATTCTGCGCATCACCCTCTTGCTATTCCTTCGTCCCGCAAGCGGGACCGAATAAATACAAGCTGATTTGGGAATCAGTTGCACAATAAATATTATTTGGTTTGTACGGACTTTTGGAAAGTCAAATCATAAAATTACTGCCGTACTGAAGTGCTCAAAGACACTTTTTAAAGATAACCAATTTTTTCCATTTCTTGTTTACACTTCACTATTAGGGATCTTTCTAAAATGAGAATTTGTTTGACAATTACATGTGCCTATATGACAAAATTCAGGTCTGATAAACATTGTTTTTATTCGTCTTAAGCAACCAGTTTTTGTACAAATTGACTCAATTCAGTTCCCAATTTTTTAGTCCAAATGTCCACCAAGGTAACTTCCTCATTTCCATAATTTAAGACCAATCTAAATCCTGAGTTAAATTTATCGTAATTTCTTGATTTAGTTTTTATGCTACGAATTGAATTGAAGGAAATATTTCGTTTCTTGGTTTTCATAATGTTCTTCCGAAAATAATCTTGCGGTTCGATTATAACTAATCTTTTTTCAAGATCGATAATGACATTGTTATTAGCTACGATTTTTTGAACTCGTTTGTAAAAGGTTACAATAAACCAAACCGTTGCAATTCCAATAAGATAAGAATTCGTCGATTTCGGTAATTGTTTATTGGTAATTACAATAGTTATAATAATTGGAACAATAACGACTATAAAAAGATTCCCAATCAAATTCATTTTATCAAATCCCTTGTTTACGAGAGTTACGAGGCCGCTTTCTTGTTCCAACTTGGGGTCATGATACTCATTCCGATTTACAGAGAAGTATTTTACAAAACTGTCTTTTTCTAGGTTCATTTAAATTGATACCAACGGTCTCGGCTCGTATGTTTACGAGCACATAATCTATTATTTATAAATATAGTAGTTTCCCAATAATAAATAAGAGCTAGAATAGAAGGGACAGAGAGGTCTCGGCTAGATACATTGAATGATATCGTTTCATAGAAATCCCGCCCTTCTATAATCTTCTTGGAATCCGGACAGTACCTAGACCCTGTTCACAGAGGTCGAATCAAATGCGAGCAAGGATGATAAAGAGGGTTATGGCCTTAAAAAACGATATTATGGAAAAGCGGTTGAAACAAAGTCTGGGTATCGATGTCTCTAAATTGGGTTTATCCTTGTCCCTTGGGTTCCTAACGGATAAACTGGGGAAGGAATTCATATCTCATCCAGATGTGCCCAATGACCTATCGGGTTACAAGGAGGTTTTAAAATGGTTGAAGACATCAGTTGATGGCACTGTCGACCTAGTGGTCGTCATGGAAGCCACGGGGGTCTACCATCAGGGTATCGCCCATTATCTGTACTCACATGGCCATGCGGTCAGTGTAATGCAATCAGGTCGTGTAAAGCGCTATGCGCAGAGTCTGGACCAGCGTTCTAAAACGGATGCCCTGGACAGTAGAATGCTCAGTATGCTGGGACTTGAAAGGTCCCTTCGTCCATGGCGACCGCCAAGCGAGGAACTACGGGAACTAAAGGCATTGAGCAGGGAGCGCAGTTCTTTGCTAAAGGACAAGGTCATGGAGACCAATCGCCAAGGAGCCATCGATTCGGGTGTCCATGGTAACACCAAGGCCTTGAAACGGCACAGGGACAGACTGAAACTTCTCAATGGCCAAATAGCAATGATAGAGGAGGAGATGAAAGAGATCGTATCAAAGAACGAAGTGCTGGGAAGAAAGATCGGTTTTATGATGAGCATCCCTGGAATCTCTTTTATATCGGCCGCAACGGTAGTAGGTGAGACATTGGGCTTTGAATCGATAACCAGCGCAAAACAACTGACAAGTTATGCCGGCTACGATGTGGTATTGCGGGAATCCGGCAGTTTTAAAGGAAAGACCAGAATCAGCAAAAAAGGGAACAGTCATATCCGGGCGGTCATGCACATGCCCTCGATGACCTGTGTGCGATGCAACCCTACATTGAAACGATTCTATAATAGGCTAAAGCCCAAAAAAGCAAAACCATTGGTGGCCTTGATAGCCGTTCAGAGAAAGCTGTTGATATTGATGTACACCCTTTGGAAGAGCGAGAAATTCTATGATGCAGCTTATGAAACAAAAAAGCAGCAAAAGCGCAAAGCCCTTGCTGCGCAGGATAACAATTTGATAAATCAACTTGTTTCCTAAAATTATAAGGAAAAACTTGTTTTTTGACGGTTAGTATAAGGGCAGTAGCGGATTCAAACGCAGCAACTTTCGGATAACAAGATACTTAATTAAAAGCAAAACGGTTTGAATTAAGACCCAAACCGCTATTGCTTTTATACATTGTTAGCTACTGTTTTTATTTTGAATAAGCACCCGAAGAATATGTCAATTCATAACTATGCGTGTAGATTTCAAAAACAATTCCGAATGGATCTTCTACATATACCATTTTATATGGTTTCTCATTTGGATAATATTCTCTTATTGGCATTCTCTGTTTACCACCAGCCTCAACTATTTTTTTAGTAAGATTTTCGATATCTGGGTCTTGAACACAAAAGTGAAAAAGCCCTGTGTTAAAAGGGTTAAACTCAGGTGCTTCTTTTTTTCCGTGAGGGAACGAAAAAAGCTCAATTCCAATTCCGTCAGAAGTTGACATATGAGCGATTTCAAACTCTTCCCAATTATCCCCAAAGACATCAATGCACATTTGTCCAATTGCTGTATCACTTTCTTTTTTTACTATAGATGGTTTCATAATTACGTACCATCCCATAACTTCGGAATAGAATTTTACGGCTTCCCTGATATTTGGAACTGTGATCCCAATATGTGAAAATGATTTCGGATATTTTATTTCTTTCATATAATTGTCGTTTCAAGTTTATACATTGTTAGCTACTGTTTATTTATAATAACTATTCAATAATATTGTTTATTTTTTTAATAATAATTCTGCTACCAATTCTGATGAAGCTGGGTTTTGACCAGTAATTAAATTTCCATCTTGAATAGCATAAGATGCCCAATCTTCTTTTTTAGAGTAGATTCCTCCGTTTTCTATCAACATATCTTCTACTAAAAATGGTACAACATTAGTTAGTCCAACTGCTTCTTCTTCAGTATTTGTAAAACCTGTTACTTTTTTACCTCTTACTATAGGCGTGCCATCTGCATTTTTTACACTTTTTAGTGCAGCTGGGGCATGACATACAAAGGCAATGGGCTTTTCTTGACTATTGAATTTTTCAATTAATGCAATGGATGTTTGATCGTTTGCTAAATCCCATAATGGACCATGTCCTCCTGGATAAAAGACAGCATCAAAATCGTCCGGATTCATATCTGCCAATACTTTTGTGTTTGCAATTCTTTCTTTTGCTTCAGCATCGTTATTAAAACGTTCTGTATCTTTAGTTGCAGCATCTGGCGAATCACTACTAGGATCTATTGGTGCAGCGCCTCCTTTGGGTGTTGCAATCGTAATAACTGCTCCTTTGTCTAATAAGGTGTAATACGGATTTGCAAATTCTTCAACCCAAAATCCTGTTTTTTCCCCTGTATCTCCTAATTTATCGTGAGATGTTAATACAAATAATATTTTCATTTCTTTTTGTTTTTGTAATTCAATTTTTTCTTCTGAAACTTTTTCAGAAGGTGTTTCCTTTTTTGTGTCTTTACAACTTGATGCTGTAACAACCGTTAGCAGTAATGCTATTATTTTTAATGGTTTCATAATTAACGTTAGTAAGCCATTTTTACAATTTTCTCTACGTTTTCTGGTGATAATGACTGATGTTCTCCAAGTCCTGTCCAACCACGATCTGTAAAACGCTTTTGAATTTCTTCTGCTGTACCTTCGTATTCGTTTGTGTAATCAGACAGTTTAGTGTCGATTCCTAAAGCTTTGAAAAATTCAGTTGTTTTTTCGATAGCTGCATAGGCTTTATCGTCAACACTTCCTTCTGTAATATTCCATACGCGTTCACCATATTGTACTAATTTTTCTTTTTTAGCTTCAAAATTATATGTGTAATGACTTTCTGTTATGATAGCTAATGTTCTTGCATGATCTATACCATATAAAGCCGTTAATTCGTGTCCCATTGCATGAATAGCCCAATCTGTAGGCACTCCTTTTTGAATTAATCCGTTTAATGCCATGGTACAACTCCACATAAAATTAGAAGCCGCTTTATAGTCAAAGTCATCTTTCAACACACTTGGTGCAATTTCAACTAAAGTCTGTAAGATGCTTTCAGCAAAACGATCTTGAAGTTTAGCATCTACCGAATAGGTCATATATTGCTCTAAAACATGTGTAAAAGCATCGGCTAAACCATTTTCCAATTGACGCTGCGGAATTGATTTTACGACTTCAGGATCTAGAATTGAAAATTGCGGAAACAAACCAGGTCCACCCATAGCTAGCTTTTCTTTGGTTTCTTTACGTGTAATTACAGCTCCAGAATTCATTTCAGAGCCTGTTGCTGGCAATGTTAGAACAGTTCCAAAAGGCATTCCTTTTTCGGTTCTAATGTTTTTAGTTAAAATATCCCAAGGCGTGTCTCCATCGTATATTGCCGCTGCAGATAAAAATTTAGTTCCATCAATTACAGAACCACCACCAACAGCTAATAAATAGGTGATATTTTTGGCTTTAATTACTTTTAAAGCCTCCATTAATGTTTCATATTCTGGATTTGCAGGAATACCTCCAAACTCAGTTATATCAACATTTGCTAATGCCGTTTTTACTTGGTCGTATATGCCATTCTTTTTAATACTACCTCCACCATAAAGTAATAATACTTTAGCATCTGTAGGAATTTCTTCTTTTAGTTTCTCTATTGTGTCCTTTCCAAAAATAATTTTGGTTGGGTTTTTAAATTCAAAATTGTTCATCTTCTTTTATTAATTTTTTATAGTATATTGATTATTCAATTACTGTTACTAAATCTTCTGTGCTTTTTCTAACCTTTACAAGATTTACCAACCAATCGCTATCGGCATCTCTGTAACCAATGGGTAGCATTACTGCACTACGCAAACCTTTCGCTCTTAAGTCTAATATTTCATCTAACTTATCAGCGTCAAAACCTTCTAAAGGTGTTGCATCTACGCCTTCGTAGGCAGCAGCTGTAATAGCTTGTGAAAATGCAATGTATGCTTGTCTGGCAGCATGATTAAAGTTTACTTCTGCATCTTGTTGCGGATACATTTGTAATAACTTTTGTCGGTAGTTTTCCCAACCTTCGTTTTTAAATCCTCTAATCTCGTTTGTTAAATCGAACATATAGTTAATTCTATCTTCTGTATAGGTGTCCCAAGCAGCAAAAACGAGCAGGTGAGAGCAGTCGGTTATTACAGATTGATTCCAAGCTATTGGTCTAATTTGTTCTTTAATTTTTTGATTTTTAACTACAATTATTTCAAAAGGTTGTAGACCACTTGATGTAGGAGCTAAACGAGCTGCTTCGATAATATTGTCAATTTTATCTTGAGATACTTTTTTGCCATTCATTGCTTTTGCAGCATATCTCCAGTTTAATTTGTCTAATAATTCCATTTTTTTAATTTTTTATTTATTGCTATTTTTTTTCTTTGATATTAAATATTTAAGTGCTCCTGTTGACCACAAAGCCCAGACAATTAAAACGGGTTGAAAAATCAATCTTATTAACCTTTGCCTATCCGTATTTAAGCCAAAAGAATCAATTTCATTTACATATTGATTAATATTTCCAGGAAAAATAAGAATGTAGAATATTGCTAATGAAATACCTGTTTTGATTTTTAATCTACCTCCCAAAATCATTAGTAAACCAAAAATAATTTCTACCACACCAGATGCTAACACTATAAAATCCATAAACGCTTCATCTGTTGTGATCCAAGTGGGAACTTGTGCCTGAAATTCTGTCCTAAGGAACGTTAGATGTCCTATTCCTGCATAGAGCATAAAAACACCTAACAAGATTCTCAATATGTTTTGAATGGTACTTGTTTTATTAAAATTTTTTTCCATAAGGTTTTATTTTTGAGTAGGTTTTCCTTTTGCAAGTAAGTTGATACTAGCAGATGTAATTATTGTTTTTGTTGAATTTGAATTTGCCAAGTTGATCATAGCTTGTGCAATATCTTCAGCTTCTGTAATTCTATACTTCTTTAATTTCCCGAAGAATAAAGGTTGTAGAAGTTTAATTAAAACCAACCCTATTTTTTCTCCAATACGTTTCTCTTGTCTGTCACCACCAATAATAGAAGGCTGTAAAATGTGTGTCTTTTCAATTTTTTCTGAAAGAACAGCTTGTTCCATTTCACCTTTTGTTTGGCTATAAAAAATAGAGCTTTTTGCATTTGCGCCTAATGAAGAAATGACTAAAAACACAGGCATTCCATTTGCCTTTGCAAGTTTTGCGGCAGTAACCGGAATTCCAAAATCTATCTTTTTGTATAGTTGTTTGTCTGGTGTTTTCTTGGCTGTTGTACCAATGCAACAGAATACTTCATCTGCAGTGAAATCCTTCTTGAAGTTATCTAACTCTAAAATATCTCCAACAAACTGTTTTACTTTTGAGGGCAGCCCATCAATTTCTTTTCTGGAAAACAATTTGATTGTTTTATACCTATCATCATTTAGTAGTTTTTCTAAAAGTATAGAACCTGTTAAACCAGTCGCACCTAATATAATTGCTGTTTTTTTCATTTTTAGAGTTTTATGCTGTCCCAAGCTGTTAGAAATGCTTCTTCGGTATTTGCTTTGGTCAATTGAAATTGACCTAGTTTTTGTGCCATCATTAAACTTGATATGGGATTTATCGAATAGGCATATAATATATAATCTGAAATGGGCTTAATAACTCCTTCATCCTTTCCTCGTTTCCATAGATCGAGTAGAGGTTGTAGGTGTTTTATACCTTCTTGTCTACTAGGCTCATCAATTATTGGCGTGTTATTACATTGGGTTAAAAAAAATGAATATTCACATTCATTAATATTAAATTCCGCAATTCGTTTCCAGATGAGTTCGAAGCCTGTTTTAATTGATGTATTCTCATCATAGGTATTAAAAACAAAATCTGTGTATTTCGTTTTTACTTCTAAATACGTTTGATTAACCAAGTCTTGTTTATTTTCAAAATATAAATAGATAGTTGCAGGTGAGACATTTGCCATTTTTGCAATTTTACTCATAGGAGTGGCATGGAAACCATTGTTATTTACTAATTCGATGGTTGCTTTTATAAGAGCGTTTCGTTTATCTATACTTTTTTGAAGTTTAGTCATGATGTTTTGTTTTAGGGTACAAAGATATAAAAAAATGAATATTCATTCATTTTTAAAAAAACATCAATAATTTGATTGAATTTAAAATGAAGTAAGAAATAGTAGCTAACTAGGTTATATGAATATAAAATACATCTATATACTCCTAAAATCGAATAAAATCGATGAATTTGATTAATTCTTACTGGAGAGCTTTACTTGCCTTCCATTTTTTTAACCAATATCCTCATATCTTCGCCAACTTTTTTTTCCAAGACCCTTGCATAAATTTGGGTGGTGGTTAGTTTAGTATGCCCCAACATCTTTGAGACGGTTTCTAAAGGCACTCCATTGGACAAGGTTACCGTTGTTGCAAAAGTGTGCCTTGCAGTATGGAATGTCACTTTCTTGTAAATCCTACAGGCTTTACAGATTTCCTTTAGGTAATAATTGACCTTTTGATTGCTGTAAACAGGTAGTAGGACTTTCATCACTTTTCTTTCAGGCGAGTCTTCATATTTCTTAATGATCTCCATTGCCTGTGGAAGTAAGGGGATTTTAAGTTTTTCGTCCGTCTTTATCCTTTTGGTGAATAGCCATTTATTGCCATCTATTCCTTTAAGTAGATGTTCTGGGGTCAATGCCTTGACATCAATATAGGATAGGCCAGTATAGCACGAGAAGAGAAACACATCTTTGCATTTCTCAACCCCTTCCCTTGTGAAAGTGGATTCTTCAATCAACCTCAATTCCCGTTTTGTCAAATATTCCCGTTCGGTTTTTTCAAAACGTAGTTTATAGTTTTCAAAAGGGTCTTTTGCTATCCAATCCAACCGAACGGCCAACCTCGACATTTTTTTAAGCCGTTCCATATGTTTCATGGCCCCGTTATTGGTGCATTTGGTTCGTGTAGATGGCCTGTACTTTCTTAGGTACTGCTCAAAGTCCAATATAAAACGGTAGTTCAATTTTTTGAGCTTTATGTCCTCAACCCCATATTCCTCTTTTAAAAATAGGCTCACGCATCTTTCTGTGATGTGGTAATTCTTTCTGGTTCCGGGGCGCAATGAAGTGTGCATGGTTCCATTGTGATAGGCAATCAATTGTTTCAATGTTTTTCCGCCCTCATCTTCCCCAAAAAATCTTGCTTTGATAGATAGTGGAGTGATTACTTTTTCTTCTGCCATCATCAATCTATGGGCCTCATGTAGTCCTGTATAAATTTGATCTAGGTACTTGTTCAGGGAAATCACATAACTGGAAAAACCCTTGCCCCTTTTACGATTATTATCCCATAAATTGGCTTTTATCTCCCGATTTATGCTGAAATCGGTGCGCTCACCGTCGATGGTGATCCTACAATAGACAATTAGGTTCTCGGATTGAACCTTGTGCTTTCTAGTAAAGAAATTGATTGTTAAACGATTGTTTTTCTGCATGTTGCAACCTTTTAGAGTGTGAATACTGTGAAAGTCAAAACACAAGAAAAATGGTTCTAAAAGTCATTTAAAGTTACAATAAGAAATGTAAGTGTTTGCTCCCGATGGGAACACGCTTGATATGATTTTAGGTGGTTTTAAATGAATTCAAACGATATGCCTAAAAACACAAAACACTGAAAATCATAAGATTAACAGTGTTTTGATTTTACTTGAAAAGGTTAAGTCGGGATGACTGGATTCGAACCAGCGACCACACGCACCCCATGCGTGTACGCTACCTGACTGCGCTACATCCCGAAACCCATTCCACTCGAGGTGTGAAAATAGGATTGCAAAAATATAAAACTTTGCCACAATTCAAGGCTTAATTATCTGGTTATTGCTATTTGAAAACGTCTTTTCAGAAAAATTAATTTAACTTATTGATGGAAAACATTTTACGCAAAAGCATTTCTTATGAAATTCTATTCTAGAAGGGAAGTTTCAAAAATTCTTTTTACGGGCGGTGCGGCCATGAGCGCCTTTCCCCATTTGGCTTTTAACAAAAACGAAAAGATGATTGAAAGAAAAATTCCTTCTTCAAGCAAAACCTTACCGATAGTTGGCCTAGGTACATGGCAGTCTTTTGATGCTGGCGCAGATGTAGAACTTAGAGAACAACTTGCTACCGTACTTAAGGAAATGCACAACAAGGGCGGGCAGGTTATTGATAGTTCTCCCATGTACGGTAGTTCCGAAGAAGTAGTCGGAGACTTGACCTCAAAATTAGATTTTCAGGAATCTTTCTTTTATGCCACTAAAGTCTGGACTACCGGCCGGAAAGCTGGAATGGAACAAATAAACAGCTCGATGCAAAGAATGGGAAGAAAATCAATGGACTTACTCCAAATACACAATTTAGTGGATTGGCGAACGCATCTATCGACGCTTAAAAACATGAAAGAAAGTGGATCTATTACTTATTGGGGTATAACACACTATAGTGACTCTGCACATTCAAAATTGGCTGAAATTATAAAAAAAGAAAAACCTGACTTCGCGCAATTCAATTTCTCAATGGCTGAAAGAAGAGCTGAGCAATTCTTGCTAAAAACAGCTCAAGACAATGGTACTGCGGTTATAATCAATAGACCTTTTGCCGGAGGGTCTCTCTTTAGGTCTGTTAAGGGAAAAGAATTACCTACATGGGCCAAAGAGCTTGATATCTATTCTTGGGCGCAGTTTTTTCTTAAGTATATATTGGGAAACGAAGCAGTTACATGTGCCATACCGGGCACTTCAAAACCTCATCACGTCATTGACAATATGGGTGCCGGTTTCGGTAGGCTTCCTAATGAAAAGGAGCGTAAAAAAATGCTAGTAACCCTTTCAAATCTATAATTAGAGCTTAATCTAAAGAGCTCATCCATTCGAACATGCGCTCTGTCCAGTCACGTAAGTGCTCATCATTTCGTGCAAGGGAAAACCCATGTCCGCCCTTGGGGTAGATATGCATTGTGGCAGAAACTCCTTTATCTTTAAGAGCCTGAAAAAACAATAGACTATTTTCAACCGGTACAGCCGTATCATCAGTTGCATGAACCAATAATGTAGGTGGCGTTTCCGGTGTTACTTGGGATTCGTTCGAGAAACGCTGCAACAATTCTTCGGTTTCATTGCCTTGTAAAAGTGCTTTTTGAGAACCTGAATGCTTTGTAGATTGGGTGAAAGTTATAACGGGATACACGAGGGTCATGAAATCGGGCCTAGCGCTTAACTTATCGGCATTATCAATGTCATCATACACCTTTTCATTAAAATGGGTGCCCAAGGTTGATGCTAAATGGCCCCCAGCTGAAAAGCCGACAATACCGATTTTATTGGCATTTATATTAAATTCCGCAGCCTTTGACCTAACGAGTCTCAAAGCTCGTTGCGCATCTATCAGCGGAACATTATATTTTTCTTTGAGGGATTCAGATGTTGGTAACCGGTACTTGACCACGATACCCGCAATTCCCTTACCATTTAAAAATTTGGCTATATCTGTGCCTTCCCAATCATACGCCAAAATATGGTAACCGCCGCCCGGAAAAATCAACACGGCCTCACCTGTTGCATTCTGCTTAGCGGGTAAATAAACTTCAATAGTAGGTTCTTGTACCTTGCTGATACGTAATATGCCCTCTTTTACGTGTTCTTCTTTTTCATCTGTTTCGACCCTATTAGGAATTTTTCCTTTTGGCCATAGTGGGATGATGGTATCTTGAGCTTGTAAGTTCATTACGGTAAGAATCAGAATAAAAGATATTATAGTTTTCATTTGATGAGTTTTATATTTAAGGACAAGGCCATTTAAAGTTAGCCACCCGGTCGTTAGAACCCGCAGCCAGATTATAATGCCACCACTCAGTTCTTATCGACCAGAAGCCATGTTTCTCCATAGTTTCTTTTAATAGTTTTCTATTATCCAGAATTTCTTGAGGAAGGTCGAAATTATCATGATAGGCCCTTTTTCCGAAAAAATCGAAATCAGTACCCATATCCAATTGCTCACCGTTCAAAGTTTCTAAAGTAATGTCAACCGCTCCTCCTTTATTGTGAATAGACCCCTTCTTTGGGTTGGCCACATATTGGGGGTTGGGCACAATCTCCCACATTTTATATTGTACCGAATTGGGCCTATAACAATCAAAAAACTTAATTCTCACACCTTTTTTCTCGAGCTCTTTATTGGCAGCTATCAATGCTTTGGCAGTCTTGACACGTGTATAACACTCAGCACAATCATAGACCTTTTCCTTTAGAAAATTGTTTTTGGTGGCATAACGTAAATCATAGGAAAAACCATCACTAAAATCGGCCAGTCTAACAAAAGTTGTATCAGACAAGCTCGCAAAACTTTTAAGTTTTTTCTTTGTTTCTGAAACAGCTTTCTTTACGGTATCTACTTTTGCCTCTACCTCTATTTCTTGTTCATTGATTTTCTTCTCTTGAGAATTCTTGCAAGAGATAATCATTACCAAAATGACAAGGCTAAAAACTTTAAACTTCATTTATAATCAGTTACTTATTTCGGGCAATCAAAATCACCCAATCTTTGTTTTTTTGACCATTGAAAGCAGATAGTTCAACACTATTGGGCTTTGTTATTCGCCAACCTTCGTTCTGTTTGTCGTGTAACATTCCACCTTCTTTGGGATCATAAAATGCAATCGAAAAGGCGCCATCGCTAATGGTCAAATCGGTCTTTTCTCCTTTGGGTAGATAAACTACATATATTTCATCTTTCTTTGCAAAACAATAGGCCTTTTTATTGCTTAAAAGTTCATCGTGGTTCTGCATTTCCCAAAAGGGAAGGTGCCTTTTAAAAAATTCGGTGGCATTATTGCTTACAGTCCACCACTTATCCCTTACCCGAAAATCTTCAGCGGCCATATCATTATTCGCTTGGTCCAGACCTCCAAAATACCAAGAAGTACCGCCAGCACCTGATAATAGACTGCCCCAAAGACTACTGTGCATGACCATATCGTAATTGTTATTGCTAGCTGTATCAGTAGTAACCCCTATGTCATAATGCCCTATCTCATCTACATAGACTACCCAAGGTTTTTTGCTGTTCTTAGATAAATCGACCCATTTTTTCACTTCTTGGTGTACCTCGGTAGTGTCATACATCTGCAATGAAGGTATTTCAAGGTTTGTATAACCCAACAAGGGAGAAAACGTTTCTTTAATAGGATCTAAAGGCCTGCCTTCCATTCTTTTGCCCGTCACCCTTATATGGTTATGAACAGCAATGGGGTGGTCGTAAGGATCGATACTTCTTATGTATTCGGCGTAACTCTTTAATTGCTTGGTGGTACGATTGGTCTCTTCCCCTAAATTCCATACAACCCCTAAATGATGCCCAAACCTCGCAACCATTTCTTTGTAATATAACATGCGCTCAAGGCCCAAATCACCGTGGTTCAGCAACGTATCGTTTTCGGTCTCCTGGGTGAAAAAATTCATGGCCATGCCCAACTTATCCATATGGGTAAAGACAAAATCCCACTGGTCTAATTTGCTTACATAAAATCGGGTTCGTTCATTTGGTGAAATCCAAGGCCATACATTGTCACCGTCGCCCGCGACATTCATCACCATAAAGTAAAGGCTGTTCATTCCTTTTTTTGCCAAGTAATTCAAGGCCCCTAAAATGCCCTTTCCTTTTTCGTCTTGCCAAGTTCCATCCTCCTCGTTCCAATCAGAAATATGATTTTCGTATCTATGTAGGCCATCGATTAGACTTGGGGTTTCTACTCCTCCGTTTTTGAAAGTACCGTCAAATTCATGATAGGCCAAAAAGGTTTCGGGGCTTCCCACTCCATTTTTAATAAAATAATCCTGTGTTTCACTTTCCACCAAGTACCGCTCACCATCATATTTAAGTTGGCCAGTTCTGTAGAAGCCGCTATCCGTTGTATCGATTTCCATAACTTGAAAATCACCTTTTAACGCCCAAATAGAATTGTTCTTTTTCGGCATTGTAAATTGCTTAACGGCAATATCTGTCCCCTCCATCAAAAATGCTTCGAATTTCCACTGACCTACCCTATCCGGAGCAAACTTCACGCGCCATTTATTTCCTTGCTCGCTTCCTGTATTTCCGGCATCCCCATCCGCCGCAAAATACCCAAGAACGGTCTTTCTATCGTTTCCGTTGCTGAAATTGACCAGAAGTTGATAATCTAAAAACGGATTCAGACTGTCTTTTTCCGCTGCCAAAGGTCCGTTGAAAGTGATGGTCACAGGTTGCCATTTGCGCATACTACCTTCTAATCGGTAATCTGCCATGGTTTTCTTTTCTTGGCAACCTAAAAGCACTCCGAAGGCTAAAAGAAGATATATTTTAGAAAATGCTATTCTCATGGTGCTTCGATTCACTTTTAGCGGCATAAGATAAGTATAATTTCACAAGGGCTAATTTATGGGTTCTAACAATTATGAGTATATTGAAGAGCGACTTCTAAGCATCACCAACTGTCTCAAAAAATCAGAATTATCGACCATGTACAGGTATTTCACCTTGATTCTCTTAGCTCTCATACTCAGCTGTAAAGAAGAGCCAAAAACGACCCCAGTCTCAGAAACAAGAGATGACAAAAGGCCTAATATCATTTTAATAGTTGCTGACGACCAAGGTTGGGGAGACCTGGGCAGCTCCGGTAATACCAACCTAGAAACTCCACAGATAGATGCATTGGCCAAATACGGGGTTTCTTTTGAAAACTTTTATGTGCAACCCGTATGCTCACCGACCCGGGCCGAGATACTAACAGGTCGTTATTTTCCTAGAACTGGAGTGTACAGTACCTCATCAGGTGGCGAACGTATGAACTACGAAGAAACCACGCTTGCGGAATTATTGAAAAATGCCGGCTATAAGACTGCTATTTATGGTAAATGGCATAATGGCACCCAAGCACCATACCACCCCAATTCACAAGGATTTAATGATTTTTATGGATTTGCCTCCGGTCATTGGGGCAACTATTTTGACCCAATGCTTGAACATAATGGAAAGATTACTAGAGGAAAAGGTTACCTGCCCGATGACTTGACCGACCATGCCCTTGAATTCATAGAGCAGTCAAAAACGGAACCATTTTTTCTTTACCTACCTTATAATATTCCCCATAGCCCTATGCAAGTTCCTGACAAGTACTGGAACAAATTCAAAGACAAAAACCTTCAGCTTTTATCCGAGGATGGGGAAAATGAAACTATTGATTTCACCAAAGCGGCCTTGGCCATGGTCGAAAACATAGATTATAATGTAGGTAGGGTCATGGCCAAATTGCGTGAACTCTACTTAGAGGATAATTCCATCATTATTTACATGACCGATAACGGCCCTAATAGCTATAGATGGAATGGAGGAATGAAGGGCAGAAAAGGCTCAACAGATGAAGGCGGCGTTCGAAGCCCGTTGTACATTCAGTGGACAGGAATAATCAAAGAGGGAAAAAAAATCAATGAGATTGCAGGTTCAATCGATTTACTACCAACTATTGCAGGCTTGGCAGATGTTTACCCTATTACCGCCAAGCCTATTGATGGTAAAGATTTGACACCTCTTATTTTTGATGAAAAACAAGACTGGAAAGACCGAATCATTTACAATCATTGGAATGGTCAAACCAGTCTGAGAACACAGAATTTTAGGCTTGATAGTGAAAATAAGCTTTATAGAATTTCACGTGATAGAGGTCAAAAGATAGATATCTCAAGTCAAAACCCCAGATTGGTAGATTCCCTAAAGAGGATGAAGGATGACTGGCTTACTGCTGTAAAACCGCTAGATTCGAGAAATGATAATCGACCGTTTACCATTGGCCACCCCAAGTTCAGTTTTACACATCTACCTGCCAGAGATGCAAAAGCACATGGTGGAATCAAAAGAAGTAACCAGCACCCAAACGATAGTTATTTCACCAACTGGAAAAGTCTTAAAGATTCGATTACTTGGGATGTAGAGGTGCTTGCGGAAGGTACATTTGAAGTAGACCTATACTATACTGCCGACTTAGAGAATATGGGATCCATCGTAGAACTAAGCTTAGGTAAAAGTAAAATAGCCAAAAAAATTACGGAAGCGCACAACCCGCCATTAATCGGAAAAGAGCAAGATAAGGTTGTTCGTATCGAGTCTTACGTTAAAAATTTCAAACCTCTGAGGCTAGGAAAAATGGTTCTAAAAAAAGGCAGGGGCTCCCTAGTTTTAAAGGCCACCGAAATACCAAATTCCGTGGTGGCAGACGTTCGTTTGTTGGTTTTTAATCGAGTTGATTAATCCCCTTCATATTTTAGTAGTTCGCTATCGGTATAACCTATTCGTTCTGCTTTGGCCGTAAAAGACATCTCAGCCGGCAAAGGGTTTGAATACACCATCCATACCGAATCTTGTGGTTGTTTATAGACGATGGTAGCATCGGCCTTGGGTTCTATCAGTTCAATGCCCAGGTCGGTTACTTCTAACTGCAAAGGATCTAGTCGAGGTTGTTCTCCTTTTACCAACCAACGTTCCATTAACGAACGTTCATCAACCCTCCCTAAATCGTTGGTATCTTCCATCCAATCCATCAAGAGCTGCCTATAGGTGGTGAGAACTTGTTGGTAATCGGGGTCTTCAGCCAAATTGTTAAGTTCAAACGGATCTTCATTTAAATCATACAATTCTTCGGCAGGTTTTGTAGCCGACAGCCAAAAAGATTGTTGCTCGTTCAATTCACCTTTGGCATTAAGTCTTCTCAACTCTCTCATCATGGGCATTTGCTCTCTATATGAAAGTGGCATTGCGTGGCTGATATTGGTATTGAAGCTCTTGATGTATTTATAATCAGGAGACCTTACCGCTCTTAATCTATCATAACGCTCATCAAAACGATCGGATGTATGATAAGTATATTCCGGTTTTTTTTCCGCTTCAAATGCTCCGAACTGGGCCGTACCCTGCATTAATTTTGGCGGTTCTATACCTGCCAACGAAAGTACTGTTGGTGCATAATCGATAAAACTGATCAAACGTTCATCACGCGTACCCGCGTATTCATTTTCCGGAAATTTTACAACCAAAGGTACTTTAACACCTGTATCGTATAAGGCCCTTTTATGCCTTGGGAAAGGACCCCCATGATCGGCATAAAAGAAGATGATGCTGTTCTCATAAAGACCATCTTCTTTGAGGTCGTCTAACACCTTTCCTAACTGGTCGTCTAACCTTTTTAGGTTCGAGTAGTTGACCGCCAGGTCATGTCGAATGGTGTCATTATCGGGAAAGTAAGGCGGCACAGATACCTCAGAAGGCTTTACGAACAAGCTATCTTTTCCCCTTGACCAAATTTGGCTTTCATGGCAGACCGAATAGTTAAATACCGCAAAAAATGGTTGGTCTTTATCACGCTTTCGATAGTGCCTGTCTTTGCTACTCTCATCCCAAGCAGCATCAGTCTTTTCAAAGTTATAGTCCTCTTTGGGGCCGTTACAAGTATAATAGCCTTCTTTTCGCAAATATTCGGTAAACATGCGAACACCTTCAGGAACAACAGGAGAATAACTTGGCAGGCTGTCAAGTAGAGGTTCATTGACCTTTCGCCAAGGGGTATGGGTACGCATATTATGTGTGCCCAATGTTGTTGGGTACATACCCGTTATCAACGAACTTCGAGCGGGAGCACAGACTGGGACCGGGGCCACGGCATTATCAAAAACGACCCCGTCTTCCGCCAAACTTTGCAAATGAGGCAAGTCGATGATTGTGTTTCCGTACATTGGAAACCACTCCGGTGATTGATCTTCAGCTACAATCCATACAATATTAGGCCTATTCTTTCCATTATCTTCTTCTTGATTTTTATGGTTATTACAAGCCCCAAGTAGAACTACAATAGAAAGAAAAAAAGATACAGACCTCATGTTTTTTGATTGATTTGATATCTTTTAAATATACCCGTTTTTTATTTTTAAAAGGCAAACGCCCCACATTTATCGATGTGGGGCGTTTATATACTGCTTAAAATGATCTTATCGACTAATCAAGGCTATCTAAGTATTCTAAACTTTGAGGTACCTGTTCTACCACCCTTGAAGATTCGTCTTCTATAAACATGTACTCGATACCCAATTTTTTAGCTTCTGCGACCGTACCGGCAATATCAACCTGACCCTCACCCAAAACCACGTTGGTTTCAACATCTTCATGACCAGTATTATTACCCTCTACTCCATTTTCCATATCCTTTAGGTGCATCAACGTAAATTTCTTAGGGTACTTTTTCATCAAGGCCAAAGGGTCGGCACCCCCGTGATGTGCCCAATAGACGTCTAACTCAAAAGTAAAATCTTTCGCATTTTGCGCCATGTAGTCGAATAGCGTACCATCTTTCCAAGGTCTAAACTCATAGCCATGTGCATGATAAGCTAATGTAATACCGTTCTTTTTCAACTCTTTGCCCGACTTATTAAAAACCTTCGTGGCATGTTTGGTTTCTTCCAAATCCCATTTGTTATCATCATGGGGTACCCACGCACACATTACATATTTGGCATCAAAGGCCTTTGCATTTTCAATCACCTTTTGAACATTGTTCTCTAAATCTTCAAAACCAGCACCTACACTAACCACATCAAGGTCGTTTTCTTTCAACAAAGTTTGAAATTCATCCATCGATAGGCCGTAAGTACCACCACCTTCTATTTTTGTGATTCCCCAGCCATTTATAATCTTCAAGGTGCCAGGTACATCTTCTTTAAATTGGTTTCGAAGGCTATACAATTGAAGGCCCACTTCTTGAGCGTTCATAGCGAATGTAGCCATCACCGCTACTGTTGCAATTATTATTTTTTTCATCGGTTCTAGATTATTACTATTTATTCAATTTTACGGCAACAAAGCCACAAAAGCAAGACACCTCTCAAGTAATTTTGAGAGGTGTCTTAAATATTCAATTGCTTTTAACTTTCAAAAGTTTGAAAATATATTTAGGTCAATAGGTTACCCTCATCATCCCATTCAGCAATGACATTTCGAGTACTTTGATCAACACATTTGGCAATCCACTCGGGATCATATTCAACACCGTGCTTTTTAAGAACATCATCGGGCACACCATCCCAAACATTGGGCTGGTTTCCTTTATATCCTAAATCGGCGATACCTACTTTTGAAGTGTAGTACCCTGTTACGACCAAGTTTCTCATCAATGCAAAGAACTGAATCTCTAGCGGCTGGTCATCCAAAGAAACCTCCATATCTTGATTACAGATCTGGTCCAATATTTCTTTTTGTTGATCCAAGCTTGCCGATTTGAACTCCACCCCATAATCGGTATTCGATTTATGGTCTAGCCACATCAAGCCACCTAGCAGGGTGTTTTGCATTTGAGGCATGTCTTTACCAATGAATTCTATAAATTCCGGAACGTCTGCCTCTAAAGGTCCGCCATGCGGTTCTTTCGGAGGGAGTATCACCTCACTCAATACGGCAATAGTTTCCATTTCGTGCTCGTTGAAAAGCTGCTCGTCGTGAAGCTTCTCATCACGCTCGGCCTCCTGCGGTGTTCTACCGTAGTATTTGGTATCGGTATTTACAGAAGCATCTGCATTGGCAGGTGCGGCCTCCCCTTTATCGGTTTTGCAGCTATGAAATGCAAGTGCAGAAGCCCCAGCACCAAGAATCATTGTCTGTATACTTTTTCTTCTGTCCATGATTAGATATTTTGTTGTTTCAACTGTTCGATGATATAGTCAGAAGCCCTCCAAGACAAGGCCAAGATTGTCCATGTACAGTTTTTATCTGCCTGCGATACAAATGGTCCCGCATCAACGATAAATACGTTATCGACATCGTGCAACTGATTGAACTTATTAGTAACCGAAGTTTTGGGGTCATCACCCATTCTGGTAGTACCTACCTCGTGAATGATCTCTCCAGGAGCGTGAAGACCGTAATCTCTATCCTTACCAGGTTTATTCAAATAGATACCGCCCATATTATGGGTAATCTCTTCAAAAGTGTCTTGCATATGTTTTGCCTGACGTACTTCGATATCCGACCACTTATAATTAAACTTTAATACGGGAATACCATAGTCATCAACCGTTGTCGGGTCGATTTCACAATAGTTTTCCTTTCTGGCCAAACCTTCGCCTCTACCACCGAAACCGATAACGGCACCGTAGTATTTTTTAACCTCATCACGAAGCTTATCGCCATAGCCACCGGTAGGCAGACCTAATAATTTATTGAAATTATCTTGATCAAAACCAAAACCATAATTAGGCTGGCTCATACCGCCCCATACTTCAATGTGGTAACCACGGGGGAAGTCTAATTTGCTATGATCGCCCCACCAAGGTGAATACACGTGCATACCACCAACACCGTCTTCGTTATAGGTAACATCACGGTTCATTAGATCAGGAACGAATGCCGCGCCACTACTACCGGTAGAGTCATGTAGGTATTTACCAACCAAATCACTACTATTACCTAAACCGTTAGGGTGCTGCTTACTTTTTGAGTTAAGAAGGATACGGGCAGATGAACAGGCTGATGCGGCCAGAATGACCACTTTTGCCTTCAACTTATATTCTTTTCTATCATCTTTGCTGATGTAAGAAACACCTGTTGCCTTACCTTCTTCATTGGTAGTTATCTCGCGAACCATTGAGTTCACGTAAAGACGAACTTTACCGCCACTTTTTTGTGCCGGAAAGATCAAACAACTGCCTGCCGAGAAATCGGCATAAACCTGGCAAGACCTTCCGCACTGACCACAGTAAAAACATACACCACGATCATTATTAATTCTTTTGGTCAACATTGAAAGTCGACCTGGAATAACAGGAATTCCTGATTTTTTGGCTCCTTTTATATAGAAAAGCTCATGTAATCTCGGTTTTGGAGGGGGGAGGAAAAATCCGTCTGGATCATTCTCACGACCTTCATTGGTGCCAAATACACCGATCAATTTATCTACCTTATCATAATAAGGTTTAACATCATCATAACCGATAGGCCAATCTTCACCATATCCGTCTCGGGTTTTGCCCTTAAAGTCTTTAGGTCCGAATCTTAGCGAAATACGCCCCCAGTGGTTGGTACGGCCACCGAGCATTCTTGCACGCCACCATTTAAAAGTGGTACCTTCTTCGGTTGTGTAGGGTTCGCCATCTACATGCCAATCGCCCCACGATTGATCCCATTCACCAAAAGCACGAGTAGTACCTGCTCCCCTTCTTGGAGAATCATAAGGCCACTTTAACTGGGTCATGGTTTTAGGGTCAGCTGGGTCAAAGAAAGGACCGGCTTCTACTACCGCTACATTAAATCCGGCATCAGCTAGCTGTTTGGTAGCCATTCCACCGCCGGCGCCGGAACCGACAATGATAACATCATACACTTCAGGAGATTCCTTTATCTGCATAGTTAGTTTTAGTTTTTATGAGCGCACAATTTAAAAATTAAAAATGAAAACTCTGTTGATTTAATCAATCGATGTAGTGGATTGGCACAATCTGTATCAACATGAAACAAAATAATACCAATCAAAAATTAGCCATTTGGTTCAAGGCCTCATTTACCGTTTTAACCGGAAGTTTGCACGTAGTATTCTGACACACATAAATATACGTCTCGCCATCGATAAACCTATCTTCGAACAAGGGCAGTTCACTTTTTGAATCACTGCCCACAATTAAGGTATTCGGAAGGTATTTTTGGTTCAAACCGTTTATGACAGGTTTAACATCTTTACCCACCACGGCAATTTCAAAATAAGGATAAACATTGTTAAGGGAAAGTGCGTTCCATTTCGAATAGCTAGCCGGACTTTCTGCGACCAAAGGTTGCATTGAAGCGAGCATTTGCTTCGAACTTTCAAGATATTCTTTATTGTAATCAATATGCCCAAGAAGAAATAAGTTCTTAGCCATTACCGCATTGGGCGATGGAAGTACACCATCATCTGTTTTCACGATTTTTGCAATCAATTCATCACTTTCATTGTAAAAAAACATACCTGTTGTGTCATCAAAAAATCTATCGTAGGCTTCTTTCGTAAGCCGGTCGGCAAAATCGTGGTATTTCTCATCAAAAGTTACCGAATATAATTGCAGGGCCGCATTCGCCAAATAACTATAGTCTTCTAAGAAGCCTTGATTTTGAGAGCTTCCTTCTTTATAGGTATGCACCAACCTCCCATTTTTGAAAGAATTATTTTCGAGAAATTGAAATATCTTTTCTGCTTCCGTCAAAAACTTCTGTTGCCCAAAGGCTTTGTAAGCATCTACTAGACCATTGATCAAAAGAGCGTTCCATGAGGTTATTACCTTATCGTCGATACCCGGCCTTGGTCTAGTGTTTCGGGCATTTAAAAGTTTATTCTTCCATTCTTGTTTTAAAGTGGATAATTTGGATTCATCCATCTTCTCAGATTCTAAGAAATCGACATCATCTGAATTTCTACGTAAAACATATTTATTTTCTTCCCAAGCTTCCTTTTCATTAACGGAATAGTATTTTGCAAAGAGATCAAAATCACTACCCAGCGCTTTTTTCAACTCGTTTTGCTCCCATACATAAAACTTTCCTTCCTCACCTTCAGTATCAGCATCTAATGCTGCATAATATCCCTCAGAGTTACCCTTCATTTCTCTTTGAAGAAATTCGAACATTTCGGAAACCAGCTTTTGGTATTCGACATCCCCAAAAACCGTATAAGCTTTTGAATAAAGGCTCAAAGCCTGTGCATTATCGTAAAGCATTTTTTCAAAATGAGGTATTTTCCAATCAGCATCTGTACTATACCTAAAAAAACCACCGGCGACGTGATCATAGACCCCACCAAGAAGCATTTTATCCAACGTAGTCTTTACATGGGATCGAGTATTCACATCATTTTCTAAGATTGCATAATCCAACAAAAACATCAAGTTGACAGGAATCATGAATTTTTGTGTGCCTTGGTCTCCCCCTTTTTCCAAATCCCAGAACTTCTTCCACTTCTCAACATTTTCAACGAGAACTGTTTTAGAAATTTCACTTTTCTTATTTGTGGGAACAATGGTATTCGCCTCTGCAATACCGGCGGCTACCATATCGGCATATTCCTCCGCCTTTTTGGGGTCATTTTTGTAAAGGTCATTGATTTTGGTCAAGACTTGGGTCCACTGTTCTTTGGTATGGTAAGTGCCACCATACAAAGGTTTTCCGTTGGGTAGTGTAATTACATTCAAGGGCCAACCTCCATTGCCGGAAATCAGTTGAAGAGCGGTCATGTATATTTGATCGACATCCGGACGCTCTTCCCTATCAACCTTTATACTGACGAAGTTCTCGTTCATGACCTTTGCCACTTCTTCATCTTCAAATGTTTCTTCTTCCATCACATGGCACCAATGGCATGAAGAATAACCGATACTTACCAATACGAGTTTATTTTCTTTCTTGGCATCGTTTAACGGTTCTTGGCCCCAAGGGCGCCAATTGACCGGGTTATGTGCATGCTGAAGGAGATACGGACTGGTTTCATTGGCCAATTCATTGGTATACTTATGTTCTTCCTGAACTGGAACGTCATTCTTTTCCTCCTTACAAGAGGCAAGAATTAGAAAAGCGAACAGAATCACTTGAGGGAAGAAAAACCTAAAAACTTTCATAGCGAAATTTCTATCGCTCGAAAATACGATAATTAGTATGATAGAAAACCAAAAGGAATTTATTCCGTAATAAATGCCGATGCTGGCAAGCCAGCTTCGTTAAACAAATTAGGTTCGGCAATATTACCCCACCCAAACCTTACCTTTGTGGGCTCTTTTACCTCTTTTGAAGACAACAATATTTTACCATCTTTTATTTTGGCTTTTGCTTCATGCCAAGTACCATCTGCCGATGCTATTTCAAAATGCGTTGGTTTTTTGTCCTTCGCCATCAACCCTTCGGAGTGATCAAAGGTCAATTCTACAGTTTTACCCTTAATTTCATGGGACTTATAAAGTGGCCCACGAACTTCGCCATCATAACTACCATAGGTCTGTTTTAATGCCAAATTCCCCAATCGTAAACCTACATCTTGCTTATTGGGCGGATGAATATCGTTTACCGTGGCAATATCGCTTACTACCACCATTCCCGAGTTAGGAATATTCTGCTCTGCTCTTCTTTGTGCATCCCTTAAATAAGCGCCTACTTCAGGCACATCATACTTATAAGGTGCAATCTGAACAAAATAAAATGGAAACTCATACCCCCAAGCATTTCGCCAAGAGGCTACCATCTCAGAGAATAACTTGGTATAACGACTATGACGATTAACATTTGACTCACCCTGATACCAAATGGTTCCGGCAATTTTAAAAGGTGTTATGGCATGCACCATTCCGTTATAAAGAAAAGATGGCGTGACTGGGCTCCACGGTGTTTCCTGCAGAGATTGCGCATCGGCATTAAGGTCTTCATTTTCATCAAAGACAGATTTAGTCGCCCATACCTCGGCAGGGGTACCTCCCCAGGCATTGTCAATTAGCCCAATCGGAATATTCAGTTCTTTTTGAAGACGGCGTGCGAAAAAATAACCCACCGCACTAAAAGACTTCATTGTTTCGGGAGAACATACCTCCCAATTACCGGGCAAATCATCTTGCGGAAATTCAGAGGTTCTTCTGGGTACGGTAAAAAGTCTTATTTTGGGGTAGTTGGCTTGATCTATTTCCTCCTGTGCATTATCTATTCCTGCGGCCGTGGTTGCACTCCACTCCATGTTCGACTGTCCTGAACAAACCCAAACCTCACCTATGAGAATATCTTTTAGTACTACTTCGCTATCTCTACCCTTCACATTTACCTGGTATGGCCCACCCGCCTCAGGAGTATTTACAACAACCTCCCATTGAGCGGTAATAGGTGTTTTTACATTATATTCCTTACTATCCCAACTGGTAGTAAGTACTAGTTCTTCACCTGTGCCTGCCCAACCCCAAATCTTCACCTCGTCATTTCTTTGTAAGACCATATGGTCCGAAAAAATATGGGGAAGTGCCACTTGGGCCAAAATAACCTGACTTGAGAAAAACAAAAGAGTTAAAAAGAAGTGCTGAATTTTCATTTTTTGAATAGCGTTAAGTTTGAAGTCTTAAATATATCAAATTATATACTCAACAAATATTTGGCCCTTATTTTATATAGATTTAAATATCTTTAGATCATCAACCAAAAATCATTAAAATGCAAGGCAAAAATTTTTACATTAATCGTCGCAACTTTTTAAAAGGCACTACTGCCGCCATGGCTCTTTCTTCATTTGGTGCATATGGCCTTGATCTAATTTACCGGGAAAAGCCTTTAAGAGTTGGGCTTATCGGAACAGGTTGGTACGGTAAAAGTGATCTTTTTAGGCTCATTCAAGTAACGAACGTAGAAGTAATATCGCTTTGCGATGTCGATAGCCAAATGCTAGCGGCAGCGGCCGATTTGGTAAGCAAACGTCAGAAGTCGGGCAAGAAACCGAAGACGTATTCCGACTATAAAAAAATGTTGGCTGAAGGTGATTTAGATGTTGTTCTGGTCGGTACGCCCGATCACTGGCATGCGCTACAGGGTATTGAGGTGATGAAATCAGGTGCACACGTCTACTTGCAAAAACCAATTAGTGTTGATGTACTCGAAGGAGAAGCATTGATCGCCGCAAGCAAAAAGTATGGTAAAGTAGTACAGGTAGGCACGCAACGTAAAAGCACACCTCACCTCATCGAGGCCAAAAAGAACATTGTTGATGCCGGCCTTTTAGGAAAGGTTTCACATGTAGAGATCTGCTGTTATTATCATATGCGTGATACACAAAACAGGCCGCAAGCACCTATACCTGATTTTTTTGATTATGATATGTGGACAGGTCCTGCACCCATGCGAGAATTCGATGGCCTGCCCCATAGAAGATGGAGAGCCTTTATGGAATATGGAAATGGTATAGTGGGCGACATGTGTGTTCATATGCTCGACACCGTGCGGTGGATGTTGGATTTAGGTTGGCCCAAAAGAATTAGTTCAACGGGAGGCATTTACGTTCAAAAAGATGCCAAAGCAAACATAACCGATACCCAAAATGCCGTATTTGAATTTGAGGAAATGGAGTGTATATGGAAACATCGAACATGGGGTACTGCTCCCGACCCTGAATACCCTTGGGCCTTCAAAATTTTTGGGGAAAAGGGTACGCTATCGGGAAGCGTCATGCAATATGACTTTGTTCCGGTTGGAGATGGAAAGAAAATTCATAAAGATGTTATTTACGAACGTGAAAAATACCCCGAAGACGTAACGGAAAAAGATATAGAACTTCATGCAGCACCCGCCACCCGAGGCCATATGCTAGACTTTCTAGCTGCAATTGAAACAGGTTCAAAGCCGGTCGCGAACATACAGGAAGGACATATTTCTACCGCGAGTTGTATCTTGGCCAATATGGCTCTGGCTTTGCAACGCCCTCTTTCGTACAGTCAAGAACAACAACTTATTTTGAACGACCCTGAAGCTACTAAGCTTCTAAAAAGAAGCTATCGCGAGGGTTGGCAACATCCTCATTCTTAGCTCAAGACTTTGCTTCCATCATCTGAAAAATCAAATGATTTAAAAGGCCAACTTTATAAACTTGAACATTATTAATTTGCATTATCTATAGAACTTGCGCCATCATATAATCAAAATTTAGACTGACTTATTTGGTAATCATTAAATAATCTAAATTTTGTTGAAAACGGTATGATGATACTACTTTTATTATCCATATTTGTGCAAATATTATTGGAACCGACAAACTTTTTAGCAAATGAAAAAGTGTTTGATTACAGGAATTACAGGTCAAGACGGAGCATACTTGGCTGAATTTTTACTTAAAAAGAATTATCAAGTGCATGGCCTTAAAAGAAGGTCATCTTTGTTCAATACCGATAGAATTGACCACCTCTATCAAGACCCCCATGTAGAGAACCGAAATTTGCATTTGCACTATGGCGATATGACCGATAGCACCAATCTTATTCGCCTTATTCAAGAAATTCAACCCGATGAGATTTACAATCTGGCCGCTATGAGTCATGTTGCAGTTTCTTTTGAAACACCTGAGTATACTGCGAACGCAGATGGTATCGGCACCCTTAGAATATTAGATGCAGTTCGCCTTCTAGGCTTAGAGAAAAAAACAAGAATCTATCAGGCTTCCACTTCAGAGTTGTACGGTAAGGTTCAAGAAGTACCTCAGTCTGAAACAACTCCATTCTATCCTCGTAGTCCATATGCGGTAGCTAAAATGTATGCCTATTGGATTACGGTGAACTATCGTGAGGCTTACGGAATGTTCGCTTGTAATGGTATTCTGTTCAACCACGAATCGCCCATTAGAGGGGAGACTTTCGTGACCAGAAAGATCACCCGTGCAGCTTCAAAAATAGCATTGGGTCTTCAAGATAAAGTGTATTTAGGAAACCTTGATGCCAAACGAGATTGGGGGCATGCCAAAGATTATGTTCGTATGATGTGGATGATTCTTCAGGCAGACGAACCTGAAGATTGGGTAATTGCCACTGGAAAGACTACTACAGTAAGAGATTTTGTTAGAATGAGTTTTGGCGAAGCCGGTATCGAACTCGAGTTCAAAGGTGAAGGTGTAAACGAAAAAGGTTACGTTGTTTCTTGTAACGACCCAAAATACCAATTGGAAAAAGGAACAGAAGTCGTAGCTGTCGACCCTAGATATTTTAGACCGACCGAAGTCGATTTGTTGATTGGTGACCCGAGTAAGGCCAATAATAAATTGGGATGGGTACCAAAATACCAACTTCAAGATTTGGTAAAAGATATGATGCAGAGCGATTTGAAATTGATGCAGAAAGACACTTATCTAAAAGATGGTGGATACCGTATCATGAACTATTTCGAATAAAATGGATAAAAATTCCAAGATTTACATAGCTGGGCATAGAGGTTTGGTGGGCAGTGCCATTTTAAAACAACTCAAAGCCAAAGGCTATACCAATTTCGTTTTTAGAACACACGCTGAATTGGATTTGGTCGATGGTAATGCCGTTGGTGAATTCTTTGCGAAAGAAAAACCGGACTATGTTTTTTTGGCTGCGGCCAAGGTTGGCGGTATCGTTGCCAACAATACCTATCGTGGTGATTTCATTTATGCCAATCTCATGATTCAGAACAACGTGGTTCACCACAGTTATCTCAATGGGGTTAAAAAGTTGCTCTTCTTAGGCAGTACCTGTATTTATCCAAAAGAGTGCCCTCAGCCGATGAAAGAAGATTACCTTCTAACAGATGTTTTGGAGTATACTAATGAGCCTTACGCTATTGCGAAAATTGCCGGCATTAAACTTTGCGAGAGTTACAATTTACAGTATGGTACCAATTACATTTCTGTGATGCCTACCAATCTGTACGGGCCTAACGATAACTTTAATTTAGAAAAATCGCACGTATTACCGGCCCTCATTAGAAAAATGCATTTAGGAAAAGCATTGGAACGCAATGATTGGACATCCATTCGGGCCGACTTGAAGAACAGACCTATTGAATCAGTTGGTGAAACTGCCGAAGAAAATGAAATTCTTCAAATTCTTTCTAAATACGGAGTTACCAAATCTGATGGGAACGTTTCTGTTGAAATTTGGGGTAGCGGCAAACCAATGCGTGAGTTTCTATGGTCAGAAGATATGGCCGAGGCTTGTGTTTTCATTATGGAGAACAGGAACTTTGAAGATACCTATGAAAAGGGCCAAAAAGAGATTAGAAATACCCATATCAATATTGGCACGGGTAAAGATGTCTCTATTCGAGAACTTGCGGAAACCATCAAGCAATTGGTCGATTTTGAAGGTGTCTTGAAATTCAATGCCGATAAACCGGATGGTACTATGAAAAAGCTTACCGATGTAAGCAAGCTGCACGATCTTGGTTGGAAGCATAATATTGAATTGGAAGAAGGTATCAGCAAAATGTATGAATGGTACACCACTTAGAACTAAGGGCTATTCAAAAAAAATAAAAATGGCGCCATTAACCAATGGCGCCATTTTTAGTAGTAGTCAATATATCTTAATACTTCCTGTTCTTTCTTTTTCTAAGTTTGTTGGCTTCTCTATCTCCCTTAAACTTTTCCTTTACGGGATCCCATTCGATGGTTCTGCCTAATTCGTATGCAATATTGGCAACATTACAAACGCTCGCCGAACGATGGCCGGTTTCTACATCACAAATCGTGGTTCCCCTGTTTCTTATAGCAGCAAGCCAGTCTTCATAATGGTTGCCTCTATCTTCAAATTGTTCGGCGGGATTACCTCCATTCGGCATTAAAATGTTAGTTGGTGTAGTTTCTAAGAACCCCCTACTTACATCCATCGTCCCTTCCGAGCCAATAAAACGTACGGCCCATCCCCTACCAAAATCTTCATGTACCATTTCTATTCCATTTTCATAGTACATTTTTAAACCTCTAACTGCATTAGGGTCTTTTGGAGGAATATATTTCACAGGACCGGTTCTATCCATCCCCAAACACCATTGGGCAATATCGAACATATGGGCACCCCAATCGGAAAGAATACCCCCGCCGGTCTCCTTAAAATCACGCCAATCCGGATACTTGTCTACCACCTCGGGTGCAATCGTATGATGATAGGTCAATAATGGTGCGGGGCCGCACCATAAATTCCAATCAATACCATTTGGGGTAGGCTCGGTAGGTAAATCGTAAGCTCGTGCAGGATCGCCCACATTAACCAAAACCTTTTTTATATTGCCCAATTGGCCGGAGCTAACAATCATTTGAGCTTTTTTAAACTTTTCCCAAGACCTTTGCATGCTGCCAACCTGAAGAACCGTTTTATTCTTTTTAGCCGCATCTACCATAATTCTTCCTTCAACGATGGTATTGGTCATCGGTTTTTCGCAGTACACATCTTTACCGGCATTCATGGCATCAATAGATTGAATCGCATGCCAGTGGTCAGGGGTCGCTACAACTATACCATCAATATTTTTGTCTTCGAGCATCTCGTTATAATGTAAATAAGTAGCTACACCATTGTAATTTGATACCCCGCGCTTTTCTGCATAATAACCCTCAACTATCGACTTAAAACGTTCCATTTTCGATGACCACACGTCACTGCCAGCAACCACTTGAGCCTGAGTTTCGCCCGTAAAACGGTTGGAAAGAATACTTCCCTGTTTTCCTAGACCGATGTAGCCTAAATTTATCTTATCATTTGGTGAAACGTACCCTTTACCCAGCACATGTCTAGGTACTATGGTCACTAAGCCGGCCGCTAGTGCAGAATTTCGTAAAAACTTTCTTCTAGAAATTGTTGAGGCGTCAACTGGTTTTTGCTTTTCCGTTTTCATTATTGATATCTTTTCTACTGGTTCAATTTTAGTATTTCACTCCCGGCCAATAAAAAGGCACCTGTACCAAAGTTTTGCCAGCTATCTGCTGAAGCCGGTTCAGGGCTAGCGCCAATATCTTGAACCCAGCCGACCATTCCGTTTTCTTTTTGGCATTTTTGTAGGGCGTTCCACGCTTTTGTGACTACTGGTGTGTATTCCTTTTTATTAAGAATACCATTATTGATTCCCCAAGTTAGGGCAAAGGTGTAAAAGCCGCTTCCGCTCACTTCTCCGTGGTCATAAGACTCGGGTGACAAGAGGCTGGTTCTCCACAACCCATCGCTATGCTGAACCTCTTTAATTTTGGTAGCCATCTCTTTGTAAAGATTCAGATAAAAATCGCGATGCTCATAATCTTCGGGCATGTCTTCTAAAATAAGGGCCAAGCCACCTATCACCCATCCATTACCACGAGACCAGAAAATCTTCTTTCCATTTTCCTCTTTCAAATCCTTTTCATTTCCTTTCCAAAGAAACCTGATATCGCGGGCAAAGAGATGTTCTTCTTTATCGTATAATAATTCATAAGTCTCCAGATAGAGTTCATGCATTTTATCCAAATAACTCTTATCGTTTGTAATTTTTGAATAAACCGTAAGTACCGGCGGTGCCATAAAAAGAGCATCGCACCACCACCAAAGAATCTGTTGATCAGTACCCTCTACCCCATCACGCCAAGGGTGCGGTTTGTATAGATGATCGACCAAAAACCTTTCGATCGGTTCAAGGTCGACCATGCCTTTTCTTATTTCATTAACATAGAGATACGAATAGGAAATAATAATATCATCGGCATGGTAAAAACGGTCCCAAGGTTTCCACTCATTTACATAACCCATGGTTTTAACGGCGGAAGAAAAAATGGGATTATTGGTCGATTCATGTGCCTTAGAAACACCCACGTAGTAGGCTCCATTGGTCCAATCGGTGGGTGATGAAGTAAAAATGGGATGCTGCTCTTGCCATTCCATCGCCTTGACCATAGAAGCCTCGACATTTTTTGAATCGATCTTTTGAGCTGTCAATAAGGTGATAGATACGATAGGTAGTAGCCTAAGTACATATTTCATCAGGCGCAATGCGTAAGTCATAAGTTGAGTTTTAGTTGTAATTGAAGTTTTTGAGGTTGTTTTTAAAAAATTGATTTAAAGTTTGTTAAAATAATAAATAATTAAAAAGAGTTGGCCGTCAATTTTATTTTATGTTCACCCGGTGTTAATCTCACGCTTTTAAAAGCTGTGCTAACCTTTTGCCCATTATGGGTAACCACCATTTCATTCATATCTTCCAAAACGAAGTCAGCTACCATATTTGCGGGTATAGAAATGGTATAAGTTTTCAATCGACTGTTCACTTTTTTATAATCGGCTTTAATGGAACCAAGTATTGTGGGGACTTCAATGGTACTTTCATTCAACCCTGCTAGTTGCGGACGAATTTGAGCTACTTTAAAACCAGCTTCTTTTGGTTGAATACCCCATAGTCTGCGAGGAATTATATTGGCAGGCACAGCCCCCCAAGCATGGTTCCAATCGGCATTAGGTTTGTATTTCATATCCCAGGCCTCCAAGGTAATGGTAGAACCGATACGAATCATATTATACCAACTTCTATCAGAGGTTGAAGTCAACAAATCAAAAGCATAATCACTTGCTCCGGCCCGGTAAAGCCCATCCATCAAATACTGGGCTCCATAAACACTACAGGCCATTCCTCTCGACTTTATAAACTCGATTACCGATTTTTCATGTTCTTTTGGAACAATACCAAAAGCCAAAGGCATCATATTGCCATGTATGGAAGAATGGTTGGATCCCTCACCATCTACATAAGCGCCTGTCTCCTTATTAAAAAGCTTTTCATTGATCGCCTTTTTGGCCTTTAAGGCCAGTAATTCATAATCTAATGCTTCATTCTCCCTACCCATTATTTTGGCAAACTCTGCCATTATAAGCATGTTTTGGTAGTAAAAACTATTCACTACGGTATTGTATGGCTTAAAATCGAAACCATCGCGTTCGCCAGTTACATTCGGGTCGCCTCCCCAATTGGCGGGTGGCCAATCAACTATATCTCTAAAAGTTTCTTCCAAATCGTCGGGAAAGCCCAACTTTTTCATGAGTTCAGGGGTCATTCTTGTTGATGTGATCAGCCCATCTTCGCGTGCCAGTTCGTAAAGGGTCTTATGCTTTAACCGGTCGTAATATTTCTTAATCAGCTCAGTATTGCCGGTATACATATAATCGGCATGAAACATCAATGCCACATGTTGCTGCCATTCTGTGGGCCAAGTGGGGTTTTCCATAAAATATTCTATGGTCTGGCGAGCAATCGCATATTCGCGGTCTGTTGTATAGTGGCTCAATTGATTGAGATAGGCATCGGCCTCATACGGAATTCGCTCCCGGTCTCCATCTACATAAAGTCCGTTGAAGGTAGTTGCCTTGATCGAGTATTTACATAAATTCCAAACCTGGTTCAGAATATCATTATCACTTTCAAAGCCGCTGGTATCATCCTCCCAATAACTATGATAGGCCAATTGAACAAAATCTTGGGATGAAATAGGATTTTCTGCCCCCTCTATTTCGGCATATCTAAATGGCATCAGCACAGGAAAGCCCTCTGGCAAGGGCAATGCCTTACCGGGCAAGGTGTTTCTTTTATCTTTTCGTATGGGGAGTAGGTACTCGGTTTGATTGGGTGTAACCGGTACTTTAATCTCTTGATAGCGAATATGGCTTCGTTTCTCAGGCTCTCTATTGATATGGCTATTCTTTAATTGCTCGCCAATTCTAAAAGTGAGCGTATGAGCCTTCGTAGCCCTATAATTGAATTTAAGTGTGGCAAAAGCATCCTTTCCAAAATCTATAAAAAAGAAATTTTCTCTTTTTTCGAACGCTTTTGGGGTAATGGTATCCACCTGAAATCTATTGCCCGTTGTAATGTTCTTTTCGATTTTATCAGATGTGGTAAACTCTTGAGGTTGCGAATAGGCCGTTAACCGGTTGTCTTCGTCCCAAATTCGAACCTTCCAATAATAGGTTTTTCCGGCTTGGAGTTTTTCCGCCTGTTCTATATTGGTTGATTCACTTGAACGTACTTGACCGCTGTTCCAAATATCACCTAGATTCTTATCTACATTTTCTTGGGATGAAGCTACAAGAATCTGATATGCTAATTGATTCACAGCCGTTTTTGGTACCTCCCAACTATATTCTGGTTGCAAGTCAAGTACCTTTAGACCTTCCGGCTGTCGAATCATCTCCACGGTCAGCTCTGTCGGCCCTTGAGAATAGGCATCGCTATATTTTTTGATTAGCTCGTTTGTTTTGTTCCTAAAGGCTACCAATATGGATTCATACTTCGAATTAGCCGCTAAATTTTGAATTTCCTCCGGATCATTCTTTAGAAAATAAAGCTCCTCTTCCGATTGGTCATTGACGTACCTAAAATATTTCCAGTCTTTAGTACGTACACCTTCGCTGGGTGGTATATGTTCAAATTCCCATAAATGCTCAATCAATACGGTATCTCTTCCCAAATTTTTATCTTCACCCTTTATTAAGGGCATTAGGCTTTTGCCCTGCCATTCAGCAGGGGATGAAAGTCCGGCCAAATCTAAAATAGTCGAAGGTACATCTACGTTCAAGGCGAGAGCCTCGCTATCTTTTTGCTTTCTTTGTCTTGGGTCAAAAACTATCAAGGGTACCCGAACCGAATTGTCATAAAGCAACCATTTACCCGCTAACTGCCTTTCTCCTAAAAAGTATCCATTATCACCCATTAGAATAATTACGGTGTTTTGTGCCAACCCTTTTTTCTCAAGAAGATTTCTAATTTTTCCCAATTCCCGGTCAATGCCGGAAATCATTCGGTAATAACCTTTTACACTATGTTGATACTTTTCTGGTGTATCGTATCGCCAGTGCCATCGGGTTCGATTGAAGCCTTCCCTTACAAATTCAGGTTGCTGCAAAAAATACTTCTCTTCGCCCAATACCGGTGGTGGAATAGTGGTATCAGCCAAAAGATTATTGCTTTCTTGTTGCCAGAAATACTGGTCTTCGGCAGCATCATGTGCGTGCGGGGCGCTAAAACTCAAAGACAGGCAAAATGGCTCTTCTTTCGAAGTCTTCTCAATAAAATCAAGGGCCTGCTGCCCAGTGTAGCGAGTTAAGTGAATGGTATCGTTTCCGATAGTTTTATAGAAATAGCCCCTTTTATCTTTAAACGACCCATTTCGGTCATAAGATTCGTATTCGTGAAATTGTTTGTTCAAAGAATCATAACGAACGCCATACTTGCCAAAAAAACCTGTTTTATACCCATTCTCCTTCAATATACGAGGGTACGATTGTGCCATATAGGAAGGTCTTATATTTCCTGTCTGAAAGTTATAGCTGTGGGTTCGTTCGTATAGACCGGTTAATATACTTGCCCTACTTGCTGCGCAAATAGGTGTTGTAACCATGGCATTGCTAAAATAGGTTCCTTCTTTGGCCAACCTGTCCATCTCTGGAGTAGAAATCAATTTATTACCGGCATAACCAAGAGCATCAAAACGTTGGTCATCTGTGAGTATAAATATGATATTCGGTCTTCTAGTTTCTGAAGTGGTTTGACCAAAAAATGGACTTATAGTAAATAGAGATAAAAATAGGGTGACTAAATGGGCAATGCGAAAATGTGTCATCGTTTGTTGGCTGGGTGATAGGTCTAATACCTTCGGACAACAGGACTTTTTCAAAACTGCCTGCTCCGTTTCTAACTTACCAATTTAGTTCTCTAAGGGTATCCTGTAGTGTCCTGAATTTCAACATTTTTATCAGACCGAATATTCCCGTTCTATTTTAAGTGGAAAGAAGTACAGTTTTCAACCCTCGGAAACAAGCTGGGAAGCAAAAGGCTGTTTATACAACCTCTTACCCGTCACTTTATAAATAGCATTTGCCAAAGCTGCAAATATGGGCGGGAAAGTTGGTTCACCAAGTCCGGTGGGGTCTACTTCATTTTCTACGAAATGTACCTCAATTTCTTTTGGAGCTTCATTCATGCGAATGAGACGATACGTGTCATAATTACTTTTGGTGGGCGCCCCATTTTCAATCGGCATCTCGCCATATAAGGCATTGCCGATTCCGTCAATGATACCCCCTTCGGCCATATTTACCGCTCCATCGGGGTTAATTACGATTCCACAATCAAGGGCACACACCACTTTTTGTACTTTTGGTTGCCCATCGACCATCTCAAAATCAAGTACTTGAGCAGCGTAACTGTTATGACAATAATAGGCGGCCACCCCCCTATTTTTATTATTGGTTGCCCACTGCGACTTTTCCCTAACCAACTTCAAGACCTCTGCATACCTTACTGGGTCATAATCGTTAGTAACACCTTCCAAGGGTTTTTTAATGGCCCTATCAAGCAGTTCTAAACGAAAATCGATGGGATCTTTACCTGCAAGTTCGGCAACCTCATCTAAAAAAGACTGCTCGGCCGCCGCCATAAAATTGGAACGTGGCGCCCGAAAGGAACCCACTGTAATATTACTATCGATGGTCCAATCTTCAGCGAGATAATGATCTACCGCACCGGCAGGAAATCGGTTTTCGTACATGGGGCTCTCGGGAATTCCACCAGCATTGACATGATAGGCCATCAAGTGGTTTTTATCATCGAGACCGGCCTTGATTCGAATCATGTAGGAAGGGCGATAAATACCGTCGGTCATATCATCTTCTCGCGAATAGATAAGTTTCACGGGAGCCTCCATACGTTGTGATATCAGAGCTGCTTCTACCAACCAATGCGCATAAGAGCGACGGCCATAACCGCCGCCCAAACGGGTCATTTTGATCTCAATATTCTCCAAAGGAATTCCTGTTCTGGCGGATAACGTCTGTTCGGTGAATTCAGGTTTCTGTAGCGGACCTACCAACTCGGCCCTTCCGTTTTTGACATCGGCAAAGAAGTTCATTGGTTCCATACAATTATGGGCCAAAAACGGTGCTGTATACATACGCTCAATGGTTTTGGTCGCACGCCCAAAAGCCTCTTCGGGGTTTCCGTCTTTTCTTCGCACCTCACCCCCTGTCCTTGACATTTTTTCCATAGCCCGATAATGGGCATCAGAACTTTCAAGGCCGGACGGGGTGTGTTGTTCCCAGGAAGTTCCGAAGCGGTCGCGAATATCGGTAGAGCTAACTATAGGTTCGCATTCGATTTCTAATTCTTTTTTCGCTTGCATTACCTGCCAGGTAGATTCACCAACGATAACCGCCACTTCGTTAAAAGTACGGGTATCAAAAAACGTTTTCACGTAGTCATCATTGTAGACCTTGACACTAAAAATATCTCTAATGCCGGGCATACTCTTAGCCTTGGAGTCATCAATAGACTTAATTCTCAAACCAAACGCAGGAGGGTGAACAATCATTGCTATCAGCATACCTTCTCGATGGGTATCAACCCCAAAAAGCGGTTTGCCCGTTACAATTTTTTGGCCATCTACATTCTTTTTAGAACGACCAATAATCTCAAACTCACTCAACTCTTTGAGAGCAACCTCTTCCGGCACTTCTAAGGTCGAGGCGGCCGAAGCGAACTCACCATAACTGCCACTGTGATTACCTGCCTCATGCATAAGACGACCATTGCCCGTTTCTATTTCTTCAACAGGAACATTCCACTTTTCGGCAGCAGCCATTTTCAACATATGCCTTGCGGAGGCTCCCGCCATTCGCAAACCTGGCCAACCGAGCCTGATCGCTTGGCTTCCGCCTATGAACTGTCTTGTGAAAGCATCGGTATCGAGAGGTGCTTGCTCTACGGTTACGTCGGCCCAATCGACATCGAGTTCATCAGCGATAATCATGGGCATTGAGGTCTTAACATTCTGCCCGCCTTCCGGATTAGGAGACATAATAGTTACCACGCCATTATCGGCTATTTTCAAATAGCCATTTATTTTAAACCATTCCTTTGGAGCACTGTCAATGGAATTTTCTTTAGAACCATTAGGCTTACAAGCATTCAAGAAACTAAAACCTAATATAAGAGCCCCACTACCCATACCCGCATTTTTGATAAAGGAACGTCTTCCCATTTTAATTTTTGTAGTCGGCATAATTCTTACTTTAGGTTTAAACTTTTTAGTCACTCGATTGCCCCATCTTCTTAAATATATCTGGCATCGTTTCTTTATCTATAGGCTTCATGTCTATTAACTCTAGCTTCTTGACCATTTTTAAAGTTGCTGTTTTGTAATGCTTGAAATGTGGTGATTTCAGATGCTCTTCATAGGCCTTTCTATTGGCATAGATTTCCAATAATCGAATCTGGTTCTTGTTCTCTTCTATGTACATGGGATAGATGCAGATCACCCCCTTTTCCAATCGTACCGAAGCTTCAGCTTCCTCTTTTAAAATAGCCAGATAATCCTGTAAATGTTCAGGATAAATTTCAAGTGCGGCAATTCTCACCATCATGCTCGCATCAGTGAAATCATCTGTACTTTTTTCTACGGTCTGACCGACGAGTGATGAGAACATCAGCATAAGACCCATGATTACCATCGAAAACCGGAACCCTATTTTCGTACCACTCATTTTCATTGATCCAAATGTTTCTTCAGGAAATCGATAACCTTGGTACGAATATCATCCGCATCGAACATTTCACCGTAATGGGGCGCATCCTTAACAATGATCAATTCATTTTCAATACCCTTTGTGGTAAGCCACGAGCTCATTAATTGTGAGTGCCTAGGGTGTACCATATCGTCCTTTTCCCCATGAATAATAAGAAATGGAGGGTCTCCTTTATCAATGTATGTGGTGGGGCTAGCAATTTTGGCCAAATCAGGGCGCTTCACCGGTGTTGCACCGATAAGCAAAGCTTCGGGTGACTCGGGGTCATTCGCACCAGGAAACAGTATCAATTCAGCCGGGCCGTAAAAATCGACTACCGCCTTAAATTGAAAATCATCGTTCGTTCCCGCCATGAAAAATTCACCAACTTTATTATTTTTTGAGAGCCCCATCATAGAAGCTAGGTGTCCACCAGCTGAAAAGCCCATCACCGCTATCCTGTCCGTGTCAAAACCATATTCATCAGCATGGTCGACCAAAAATGATACCGCTGCATTACAGTCTTGTATCTGAGCTGGAAATTTTGCCTGTGTTGCAAAACGATAGTCAATGGATGCCAGGGCATACCCACTTTCTATAATTTCCGATACGGTCTACTTCATGTAGCCTATATCGGCATATTTGTCGTTTACGATCCAGCCACCGCCATGAACAAAAACAATAAGAGGCATTCTTTTTTCAGGCTTGGGAGGTAAGTAAATATCCAAGAGATGCTTTTTAAGTGTATCGTTATTGTAATTGATATTACCATGCAGTACCGTACCCTTCGGAAACCAATCGATTACCTTATTCTCTTGGCTGCATGACCAACTTAAAAAGCCGAATACAAAGCAAATAGTAATTATCCCTTTTTCTCTCATATAATGGTTCACTATCATTTTCGCCCCCTTTCCTTCCTCTAAAAATTTACTAGCCTACTAATGGAGGTTTGTCGGTTATGAATGGCTGCCTGTAGTGCCTTCGACCCGTTGCTTTGTACATGGCATTGGCCAAAGCTCCAAAAACTGGAGGAAATGGCGGTTCTCCTAAACCGGTCGGGTCAATTTCATTCTGCACGAAATGTACCTCAATCGAATCAGGTACTTCTTTATGACGAATAATTCGGTAACTATCAAAATTTTGTTGTTGGGGTTTTCCATCGACGAAGGTCAATTCGCCATACATGGCGTTCCCTATCCCATCTATTATGGCTCCCTCGGCCATATTAGCGGCCGCATCAGGGTTAATTACAATGCCGCAATCAATCGCACAAACTACCTTGGTTACCTTTGGCTGACCGTCTTCCATCACCATATCCAAGACATGGGCAGCGTAACTATTATGACAGAAATAAGCGGAAACCCCTCGATGGACTCCAGGGTCGCTATTTGCCCAATTTGACTTTTCCCGCACCAATTTCAGCACACCAGCCAAGCGCTCAGGGTCGTAATCATTGTTTTCTCCTACAGGATTGCTCTTTACTTTCTCCAACAATTCCAATCTAAAATCAATGGGATCTTTACCCGCGGCTTCTGCCACTTCATCTAAGAATGATTGTTCGGCACCGGCCATAAAATTGGAACGGGGAGCGCGAAAAGCACCTATGGTAATATTGGAGTTGATCTCCCATTGCTCTGCTTGATAATTCGCTACAGCACCGGCAGGAAAGCGGTTGGCGAACAAAGGGGTTTCCGGTACACCACCAGCTTTCACCTGAAAGGCGACCAGATTGTTTTCTTCGTCGAGCGCTGCTTTATAGCTGGCCATATATGATGGCCTATAAATACCAAAGGTCATATCATCTTCTCGAGAGTAGACCAGTTTTACGGGTGCTTTTGCCTGTTTTGATATCAAGGCCGCCTCAATGGCATAATGACCGTAAGCCCTTCTACCAAAACCACCGCCCATTCTTGTAAGCTCTATATTTATTTTTTCCAACGGAAGGTCTAGCCTTGAAGCCAAAGTGGCTTCTACCAATGAAGGTGCCTGAACCGGGCCGGCCAACAGAACTTCGTCATCGGTTACATGGGCAAAGAAATTCATGGGCTCCATACAATTGTGGGCCAAGAACGGACAACTATAACTTCGCTCAATAGTTTTCGCAGCGGTTTTAAAAGCACTTTCAGGCTGACCATCTTTTCGTGCTACCGTAGCGGTTTTTGATAGCATGCCGTTCATTTGCTCGTAATGAGCTTCAGTACTCTCTAACCCATCCGGTACCTCAACTTCTATCTCAGTACCGAACCTATCTACCTTATGACTTGATTTTTCAACGGGCTGCCATTCTACCGTGAGCTGCTTTTTCGCATTCATCACCTGCCACGTAGATTGACCAACGATTGCCACTAAATCGGTGAAGGCATTGGTATCAAAATAACCACGGGTCATACCCTCTTTGAGCGTCTTGATTTGAAAGACATCGACAATGCCCGGCATTTTCTTTATGGAATCGGCATCAAAAGATTTCAACTGTAGCCCAAAAGCGGGCGGATGCACGACCATTGCCGTAAGAGCCCCCTCATATTGATAATCGATACCGAACAGCGGCTTGCCAGTAACCAGCTTTTTGTTTTCAACGCTTTTCTTGGAATTACCTACAATCGTAAAATCTTTTACCTCTTTTAATGAAACTTCTTCCGGAACCTCTAAAGTGGAGGCCTAAGCAGCCATTTCACCGTAACCTGCCGATTTATTGGTTGCCTTATGTTTCAAAATTCCTTCTGATACCGAAATCTCCGTAACCGGTACCTGCCAATTTTTTGCCGCCGCTTCTTTCAACATGTGTTTGGCGGTCGCACCGGCCATTCTCAAACCTTCCCATCTTCGGCGAATACCCTGGCTACCTCCCGAAAACTGCCAACCATAATTATCGGCATCGAAATTGGCCTGTTCGACGATTACATCTTTCCATGCAACATCTAACTCTTCAGCAACAATCATCGGCATCGAGGTAATAACCCCTTGACCGAATTCAGGATTAGGAGCCATTATCGTTACCATACCATTATCACCTATTTTGAGATACGAATTGATATCGAACCACTCTTTCGGCAATTCTCTCTCTACTATTCTGGTAGCTTCATTCTGTTTGCATGAGTTAAAAATGCTAAAGCCCAAAACGAGTCCGCCACCCGCCAAGCTCGTGTTCTTTATAAATGCCCTTCTTCCTATATGTGTTTTAACCGTTTTCATGGGATAACTTTTAAAGTATGATTATGAATCGCCCTGAGCGGCCAATTTGACCGCCTTTTTTATTCGTGTGTAGGTACCACAGCGGCAAATATTCCCGTTCATGGCACTTTCAATCTCAGCATCCGTAGGGTTAGGATTGTTTTTCAGCAAAGCCGAAGCGGTCATAATCTGACCGGCCTGGCAGTAACCACATTGCGGAACGTCTATCTCTAGCCAAGCTTTTTGAACCGGATGGTCACCGTTTTCCGATAAGCCTTCGATCGTGGTTATTTTTTGTTCGCCCACGGCAGATACGGGTAATTGGCAAGAACGCACCGCATTATCGCCTAGATGTACCGTACAAGCACCGCATTGAGCGATACCGCAACCGTATTTAGTTCCTACAAACTGTAAATGGTCGCGCAATACCCAAAGCATTGGAGTACTGGGGTCTACATCTACCTCGTGGTTTTTTCCGTTGATGTTTAATGAAAAGTTTGCCATAATTATAAAGATTCCTTTGAAAGTATTGAAAATTTGGGTCTTCCTACTTATAAATTTCAAACAAGACCTACAGTTTTAAGTTTATTTTTAGAAATTTTAACAATTAAAAATTAAAATCCGTTTTGCTTCAGCCAATCTCGTACTTCGTTTTGTACCAGATGTTTTCTTTCATCTTTAATCGCCAATAAAATACCATCGCGCTCAATTCCGCCCTTAGTAGTGTAACCTTCCTTTACGTTACAGTTTTCACATAATTGCCTTACCTGTTCAAAACTACTGCCCACGCCGTAACCGGCATTGGTATTAAAGGGTAAGACCGTTTTTCCCTCCAAGTCATTTGACTTTAAAAAGCTTTTCATTGGCGGAGGCAATTTCATACCCCACGTTGGAAAGCCCAAAAAAATAGTTTCGTACTGTTCAAGATTTACTTTGGTTTTCAAAGGCGGTAAAAATCCGGTCTCGTTCTCTTTGGCCACCTGAGAAACAATCTCCTGATAATTTTCTGGATACGGAGTTTCAAGTTCGAGCGCCACCAAATCTCCCCCCACTTCTTCCTGTATCATTTGAGCTACTGTTTTGGTATTTTGTGTTCTTGATAAGTAAAGAATTAAATTCTTTTCTGAAGTGGCAGGAGTGGTTGAAATCGGACTATGCCCAATTGTCTCTAACGATAGGCAAAAGGATAGAAAAAGAAATAGGATATACTGAATTTTCATGAGTGTACGATTAGTTAATGAAGTTCTCTAGCCTCTACGGCTTTTTGAATAATATCCAATCTTTCCTTCTTTGGGTCTTTTTTGGCAACCCTGCTTATACCAAATGCTTCCTGTTTGAATAATCTCAAGTTCCCGGTCCTTTTTCCAGGATCCGCTCATATGCACAAATTTTGCTTTTTCATGGAATAAGTTAGCCAGTTTGTCAACATCCTTTTCCGCCATCCATTGCCATTTTTGTTTGGAAAGTTCTTTAATCTCGGTTTGAATGTCTGCACCTTGCGAGAATAGAGAGGTGCTACTTATGACTATAAAGAAAACTACTACAAAATTCTTCATTTTATATGTGTTTTAAATGAGCTCTCTCAAAAATACAAACCGCTCATTTCAATTTACATACCCATTTTACGGAAATACCTACCCACATTACGGATTCACATTTCTTTATGCTATTTATTTGGGAGGCAAATGTTAACTTTATCAAAAAAGGGACTGGCATGAACGATATTGTGGATTTGTTTACGATAAACGATTATTGCTCCGGACTCAATCTTTCGGCACTACATCCTTTGGTGAGTGTCATCAATCTTAATGATGGTGAATGGTCTGTAAATAAAAAAGCAGGGGCAGTACGGTACCACTTTTATGCCGCATTTCTAAAGCAGGGGCAAAATTGCATATTGAAGTATGGTCGACAAAACTACGACTATCAAGACGGTACATTAGTATTTCTTGGTCCGGGCCAAGTAGTCGATATTTCAAATTTGGATACTAATATAAAGCCTTCGGGGCATGCACTATTGTTTCACCCTGAATTGATTCGCGGTACACACCTAGGTAATATAATAGAGCGTTATTCCTTCTTTTCCTATGAATTACATGAGGCACTGCACCTCTCTTTAAAAGAAAGGCAAATAGTACTCGATTGCTTCGATAAAATCTCCTATGAACTCTCACAGAATATTGACAAGCATAGCAAAGGTGTCATTGTCTCAAACATCGAATTGTTCCTGAATTACTGTAACCGGTTTTATGACCGGCAATTTATAACTCGTGATTCGGCCAACCTTGGTGTCATTGAGCAATTTGAATCTTCACTGAACGCCTATATCCGAACAGGTAAGGCCCGAAAGGAAGGGATGCCATCGGTGAGCCATTTTGCCCAAGAACAGCACCTATCGCCCAACTATTTTGGTGATTTGGTTAAAAAGGAGACAGGAAAAAGCGCGATGGAATTTATTCGGTATAGAGTAATTGAAATTGCTAAGGATAAAATCTTTGATCCCGATAAAACCATTAGCGAAATTGCCTATGAGTTGGGTTTCAAGCATCCGCAACATTTTACACGGCTATTTAAAAGTAAAGTGGGGTACTCCCCAAGCGATTATCGGATGTTGAATTGATGAAGTAACTACTGAGACCTATCTACTTTTTCAGAACGAAATTCGGTAGGACTCAGCCCAATATTCCTTTTGAAGAAATTACTGAAATGAGTCGCTTCTTTAAAGGCTAGAACCATAGCTATTATATGAATTGGCCATTGGTTTCTCCTTAACAACCTTTTTGCCTCCTTTAAGATGGCCTGGTTAATATTCTCTGTGGTAGTATGACCCGTTAAAAGCTTTACCGACCTATTCAGGTGGTTCACATGAATATTAAGTTCATTGGCAAAGTCAGAAGCTGTTCGAAACTTTATAATCTGTGAAGGCTCATTTATAGGAAACTGTCCTTCCGATATATTCAAAAAGTTACGTCCTATTTCAAGATAGGTTTTCGGCTTGGAGGGTTGGAAGGAACTCATGTAGGCATCTATTTATAAACCGGTGGCCTTTTCCATCTGCTCCGTATACCTATCACCAACAATCTTAATTTCAGCTGAAGCCCTTTCAATTTCTTGTAATTCGGAAACAGACAGTTCAATATTTGCAGCCTTCAAGTTTTCTTCTAAGCGATGTAATTTTGTAGTGCCGGGAATGGGAACAATCCAAGGTTTTTGATGTAAAACCCAAGCCAATGCAATTTGCGCTGGTGTTGCGTTTTTTACCATAGCATATTCATGTAATAGTCTCAATAATACTTTGTTTGCCTCTCTAGCCTGCTCTGTATATCTTGGCAATACATTTCTAATATCGCCCTCCTCAAATTTGGTTTCTTCATCGATTTTACCTGAAAGAAAACCTTTGCCCAACGGACTATAAGCCACCAACCCGATGCCCAATTCTTCAATGGTCGGTATAATTTCAGCTTCATGTTTCCGCGTCCACATCGAGTACTCACTTTGCAAGGCCGTGACAGGTTGTACGGCGTGGGCCTTTCTGATAGTATTCGCACCAGCTTCCGACAGGCCAAAATGTTGCACCTTACCTTCTGCAATCAAATCTTTTACGGTGCCGGCCACATCTTCTATCGGAATGTTCGGATCCACCCGATGTTGGTAAAATAAATCAAGGGTTTCTACCCGCAATCGTCTTAAACTTTCCTCGGCCACTTTTCGAATATTCTCTGGCCGACTATTCAATCCTTCCATTTTTCCATCAATAAAATTGAATCCAAATTTGGTAGCAATTTTCACCTTCCCCTTAAAAGGTTCTAAGGCTTCGCCGACCAAAAGTTCATTCGTATATGGCCCATATACCTCGGCCGTATCGAAAAAGGTAACCCCCAAATCAACAGCCTTACAAATGAGCTGAATCATTTCTTCGGTACTTTTAGCAGGACCGTAACCAAAACTCATACCCATACAGCCGAGCCCCATAGCAGAGACTTCTAAGCTTCCTCCTAACTTTCTTGTTTTCATTATTCTTTATTTTTAATCAATAAGATTGGTATTTTTGAAAGCCCTCAAACCTTAAGACTTCTTCTAATTATCTAGTTTTCTGGAAACGCCGTCGTAATATTCTTGTGAAAGTACCTCGGTCCATACCGTAGGGGTTTCACCACCATAAATTGCCAAATAGGTCACGTCGTTTTTCTTTGAAGATGAATGCCAGTGCTCTGTGTCTTTTTCACATCTAATAACATCTCCTTCTTTCAAGATCATAGGCTCTTTACCTCTCTCTTGATAATAACCTTCGCCCTCTACGATTACCAGTACTTGTACCGATTCGTGCTTATGCCAATCAAGGGTAGAATTTGCCTTAAAAGTGGCCTTGGTGATGTTATAGCTTAAATCATCGTCTGCTTCCAAAACATGGTTCAACCAGGCTTCCCCGATATAATGGGTGTTGGGCGCCTTGTTACCTTCGGTTAAATAGGAAGAAACAGTGTAATCTGAATTTTGAGCAGATAGAGCGGCTGAAAAAGACAAAAGAGAAAATAGAACTAATTGTTTCATAATAGTATTGTTTTAGTTTATATGTTAAGCCAATAAGTCAACTTTAAATTAATAGATCTAAACCTCGGACTATACGGACTCGTAAAATAATTATCATTGTACACCAAGTACAAATCTGACAATGGGGCAAAACGCCATTGCAACCGCGAGTTGATTCCGAAATTCTCCTGCCGGTTGCTGTATTGTGCAAGGGTCGTCCAAAACACGCTTTTGCTGAAGGTAATTTCGGAACGTAAAGTCGCAAAGAAAATATTGGCATCTGCATAGGGATCGGGCAATCGAATTCCGTTGTAATCCAATCCCAAACTTATTTGTGCTTTGGGCTGAATTCGTAAACCTACTTGGCCACCTACCGCCGTGATTTCTCCGTTAAAAAACCTTCCGATAGTGGCAGTACCCCCATAAGTGAGTATGTTGCTGTTATTGGATTGATATTCAAAACTTAACTGATTGAAATGATAGCCCTGGTCGCCAGGCAATGGGGTAGCCCCAAGAGTTCGAGTAGGGTCAAAAGCACCCGTCAAAAAGATATAGTTATTGGTGAAAAAAGCCTCTGCGGATGCCTGATTCTTAAAATCGGTTTCCCAACTTAAGCTCAACCTACGATCCGTATTTTGATAATCTAAACTTGGTCGCCAATACATCACCGACAAGGCGCGAATACCATGGGTATTGAAAATTCCTTTTTTTGGATAGGCAATGTATTGAATGCCATTACCCCATTTTAAAATGTCGGTTCTGGGCACAAAACCTAAATCTGCCCGAAAATCTTGGTCTATATACACCAAGTCTTCAATAATTCGCCAGTTTCTCGGATTGTACGTCACCGTGGCCTGTGATGATAAGTTTCCTTTCGAATCGTCGGGTTGAAATGATTTGTGCAAATAGAATTTTCCGTTCCAGATGTTATCGGCAGAAGCCAAGTTGTAATCAACACCCACCACCCTGTTGTAATTTTCCTCAGGAGTTATATAATCTTCGTCGCCTACCACTTGGCGGTTTACCCAAAACGCACCAATATTTGAACGAGCCCCAATCTTACGTTGTACGGCCAGCATCATGTTATTGTTAGATGCTATCTCATTCCCTTCGTCCCGTGCGGTCTGAAGGTTTAAAAAGCCCAAACGCCAATCTTTATTTAGTTTACCACTTAAACGCGCACCACCGATGATATCGTTCTGTATCAAATTACCATCGGCATCACGGGCCAACCCTATCCTCCTAGAAAAAAAGGGTCTAGCTTCGTTAAATGAATTACCAAAGTTTTCAAAAAGGTCGCTATTGTCAATAAAAAATTGACGCTTTTCGGGTAACCTAACTTCAAAGCGCGTTAAATTGGTGAAAATATCATCAACCTCAACATTGGAAAAATCAGGATTCAGGGTCAAGTCTAAATTCATTCCGTTGCCAATAGAAATCTTGGCATCGCCACCGGTCTTAAATTTGGTTTCACTTTCGTTGATCGAGTAGTCTTTATCGGCCAACAGGTTGATGTAAGGAATAAGAGCTATGGGCATTCTCGATTCGCCTAACGGTTTTTCAAAGGTAAGTTCACCCATATAGGCCAAACTGGACAGTAATTGCTGCTGCGGCACTTTGACCCAACTGTCTTGCTGATTTACCTGATTATTCCATCGGTAAGGGCGAAACCGCCACGAGGTAGTTCCTTCGGGGAATTTCATCGAAGTGAAGGGTATGGCGACCTCGATTACAAAATGGTCATCAAACCGGGTCGCTTCGGCCTGCCACTTAATGTCCCAAGTGTTATTAAAAGTGGTTCCACCGTCAGAAACCAATCCTTCTCTTAGAACTCCATAGGGGGTGACCCCAAAAAAATACGCAGTGGTACCATCACTAAAGGTGTCGAACAACAACGAAATATTGTCATTGGTGGTCGCCCCGAAATCTCTTTTTAAACTAGAAACCACATAATCACCCGGTGCTTTCTCCGCATAAATACCAATATATAAATGCGTGTCTGAATACAACACTTTTACCTGTGTACTGTGTTCAGCCGACACTTGGTCTGATGGGAAAAATTGTTGAAAGTCGCCCGCAACTTCCGCTGTTTGCCAAATGGGCTCGTCCATTACCCCATCTACATTGATGGCTTCGGAAACGTGTTTTGCCTGAATACTTTTAAATACATCTTGAGCAAAAGAATACCCAGGGAATAAACACAGAAGAATGAGGTAAAGGCCTTTTGAAATATATCCGTTTTTGGTCACCACCGCTTTCTAGAATTTAGTTTTACCAAAAATATTCATCAGTACTACACGAGGTAATACCCAGATTACGGATATTCCTACCATTTTTACTGAAAGCCCTTGAGCGATTGGCCAAGTAGATCAGGAAACTGAGAAGGGAAGCACTAAATTCTCATCATTTTCATTCGGTTCATCACCTCAATTTAGTGTCTCTTCTATCAACAACCATGTTTTTTTAACGGTCTGTTAATGCCGTTTCTGGGGCACGAACACCTATTAACGGAATTTTCTCTAATTCCGTTCTAAATTCTTGTAATTCTTGGACTGTGAATTGTATGTTCAAAGCGCCCATATTCTCTTTCATGTGGTGCAACTTGGTAGTACCTGGTATGGGTACGATATAGGGTTTTTGTTCCATCACCCATGCCAAAGCTATTTGTGCTGGGGTAGCGTCTTTTTTACGCGCCCATTCCCTCACCAAAGTTAATACCGGCATGTGGGCCTTTATGGCCTCAGGGGTGAAATAAGGTACCGATGAAAATCTTGAATCATCTGAAAAACGACTGTATTCGTTGAATTTATCTCCTAAAAATCCTCTATTCACTACGCCCCACGGTACAAAACCAATACCTAGTTCGCCACACGTATCAATAACCTGATTTTCCAAAACCCGTTCAATCATGGAATATTCACTCTGAACGGCCGCTACTTTTTGTTCGGCATGTGCCCTGCGAATGGTATCTGGCGCTACTTCCGACAGGCCAAAATGCAATGCTTTTCCTTCCTTAATCAATTCTTTTACCGTACCGGCTACATCTTCAACAGGTACTTCGGGGTCAACGCGGTGCAGGTATAATAAGTCGATACGGTCTGTGCGCAAACGCTTGAGCATACCCTCGACCGCGGTTTTTATGTTCGCCGGTTTGCTGTTTCTGCCACTTCTACTGCCCGAAGTTAGATTGAACCCGAATTTACTGGCAATGACCACTTGGTCACGAACCGGTTGTAGAGCCTCGCCCACCAATTCTTCATCGGTAAAAGGGCCGTACACCTCTGCCGTATCAAAAAACGTAACCCCTAAATCAACGGCACCACGGATTACGGGAATCATTTCACTTTTATCTCTTGGCGGATTGTAACTGCCACTCTTCATACTCATACAGCCCAAACCAATTCCCGAAACCTCAAGGTCGCCCAACATACGGTTAGTAGTATTGGTACTGGTACCGCTCATGTTAGTTTTGGTATTTTGCGCAACCACACCTAAGGTAGAAGACACTGTCAAGCCGGCCAAACCAAGGGCAGAACGAGAGGCAAATTCTCTACGACTGATTCCATTGTTATTTGAATGATTCTTTTTGTTTTTCATTATCTGTGTTTTTGTTATTTGTATTAAAGCGTATCCATATCAATTACAAATCGATATTTTACATCGCCTTTTTCTAGGCGTTCAAAAGCTTCGTTGACTTGTGAAGGTGAAATCACCTCTACCTCAGCGGTAATATCGTGTTCGGCACAGAAATCCAACATTTCTTGGGTCTCGGCTATACCACCAATGTTAGAACCCGCAAAACTGCGTCTGCCCATTACCACGTTGAAGGCTCCCACTTCCAAGGGTTCTGGTGGTAGGCCTACCAAAACCAAAGTACCTTCGATTTTTAACAACCCTAAATAGGTGTTTACATCGTGTTTGGCCGAAACGGTATCAATAATAAAATCTTGCGTACCACGATAGGCTTGCATTTCTTCTTCATTTTTGCTCAAGACCGCATAGTCTGCACCCAATCTTTTGGCATCTTCAACTTTAGCCGGTGAGGTGGTAAACACCGTAACCTCTGCACCCATGGCCTTGGCAATTTTAATGGCCAAATGGCCCAAACCACCAATACCTAAAACGCCTACTTTTTTACCGGGTCCGGCATTCCAATAGCGTAACGGGGAATATACTGTAATACCCGCACACAATAGCGGTGCGGCGGCGGCCAATCCAACAGTGCCATTGGCCAAATCTTTAAAATCTGGCATGTGCAACACGTACTTGTCTTCGCACACATAGGTTTTGGCAAAACCACCATAGGTCATTTTTCCTTCTAAATACTTATCGGGAGAATTGAACGAAAAGGTGGGGAATTCTTCACAGTATTGTTCGTGGCCTTCTTCGCAATGTTGGCAATGTCTGCAAGAGTCTACAATGCATCCTACGGCTACCAATTCACCTACTTTAAAATTAGTGACCTGGCTACCAATTTTGGTGACCTTGCCCACAATTTCGTGACCCGGTACAATAGGATAGGCCGTATGGCCAAAATCGTTATGTATTTGGTGAAGGTCAGAATGGCAAATACCGCAGTATAGCACCTCAAACTCCACATCATGGGGTTGCACTTCACGACGTTCAATGGTCATCTCATTTAACGGCTCGTTATTGGCCGTTGTTCCTAAGGCTTTTATCGTTGTTGTTTCCATTAATTTTTATTTATGCTTTGTTTAATTATATGAGGGATTTAAACCAAGACACTCGTTCAGGGTCTCTATGGTCAAAAAAATGACTTTTTTGGGTGTCCATTTCAGCGATAGTCTTCATTTCTGCTTCGGTTAGTTCAAAATCAAAAACATTGAAATTTTCTTTGATTCTTGATGGTGTAACCGATTTAGGAATGACCACTATACTGCGTTGTATCATCCATCGCAGAGTTACCTGGGCAACTGATTTTCCATAATTGCCCCCAATTTTCTTGAGTATGTCATTGTTGAAGAAATCGGATTGACCTTCGGCAAAAGGAGCCCAACTTTCATGTTGCACGCCTAGTTTTTGCATGGTCTTTTGGTCTTCTTCACGCTGATAAAACGGATGGGTCTCAATTTGGTTCAAGGCAGGTATAATGTCATTGAACTCCGCTAAATCCGTCAGCCTATCCGGATAGAAATTACTAACCCCTATGGCACGAATTCTACCAACTCGGTTCAGTTCTTCCAAAGCGCGCCAAGATCCATACACATCGTTAAACGGTTGGTGCAATAAGTAAATATCCAAGTAATCTAGTTGCAGCTTGTTTAAAGTGCGTTCAAAGGCCAATTTGGCGCGGTCATAGCCATAATCGGAAATCCATAATTTTGTGGTAATGAATATTTCATCTCTTTCGATACCACTTTCTTTAATGGCATCGCCCACCGCTTCTTCATTACCATAGGCCTGTGCGGTATCTATACTACGATAACCAGCATCCAAAGCCGCCAATACTGACTTTTTACATTCTTCGTAATCGGGTATTTGAAAGACCCCGTATCCTAAAATGGGCATTTCTACCCCGTTGTTAAAAACTACGTTTTGCATAAGTTAGAAATATAGTGTTTGCGTTAATCCTTTCTAGTTAGCCCTTCGCGGTGCAGTTTGAATTTTAACCAATGTTGGCCTTTCATATTTGCCTTTAAGTCATCTTGCAATTTTCAAGAGAACTTGGTCACTATTGATTTTTCAAAACATTAAATACTAATCATCTCTATCAGTCTTTTCGAGTGCTATCCCTAACTGTGTCTCTGTTTGATAGAATTACTAGTCTTAGATGGAAGTTTATTTAATTTTTAAACCTCGTTAGGGTTTTTGACTTTTTATCGAGTGGTGAAACTTTCCAGAAAGTAAAATTTACAGTTGACTTATTAATCCAGTACAAATGTAAGTGCCTTTGAAACCCAATTTAATACCCATATTACGGATGTTTGTACCATTATTACCGATTCGATGGTCGACAGGTGACAAGCATTGTTCAATCACTTATCTTTATCATATAATTCAATTTTTGATATGGAAAATGTGTATCATATTAAATCGGTAGCCGATTACTTTAACTGGCGAAATTCAAAACCTGATCACCCACTTATAGGAGTTTTAGATTATGAGAAATCAAATTCACATCCTGATTATCTATATGATAGCCTGCATTACGATTGTTATGCCGTTTTCTTAAAAATGGCCAAGAACTGTAAATTGAAATACGGCGGCGGAGAGTATGATTTTGATGAAGGCTCTATGGTCTTTGTTGAACCTGGTCAAAAAGTGGGATTAAGTTATGATCCCGATTATGTGCCTAAAGGCTATGCATTGGTTTTTCATCCTGATTTATTATTAGGCACCGATTTGGAACGTAAAATGAAAAGCTATAAATATTTCTCCTATAGTGTAAGGGAGGCATTGCACCTATCGGCTAGGGAACAAAGTCTTATTCTTAGTGTTTTGGACAAAATTCAGTACGAGTTAGAGCAAAACTTAGATAAGCACAGCAAAAAGCTGATTGTAAGTAATATTGAATTATTGCTCGATTATTGTCTTCGTTTTTACGACCGTCAATTTTTAACAAGGGAAATTCCGCATCAAGGTGCATTGCAAAAGTTTGATTCGTTATTGAGCGATTACCTTAATTCTGAGAAACCCCAAAAGCATGGTCTACCTTCGGTAGGGTATTTTGCCGACCAATTAAGTTTGTCTTCCAATTATTTCGGTGATTTGGTAAAAAAAGAAACAGGAAACTCTGCCCAAGAATACATTCAATCAAAATTGATAGATGTGGCCAAAAGCAAGGTTTTTGATCCCAACAAATCTGTTAGCGAAATTGCGTACGAGCTAGGTTTCAAATATCCGCAGCACTTTAGCCGCTTGTTCAAAAAGCAAGTTGGGCATTCACCCAAAGAGTTTCGTCATTTGAATTGATATAGTCTCTGATTTGACGCTAAAAAATGTGCAACTTTATAAATTACCGGAAAGTCTTGGCCCCTACCCTATTTTCCTTGAAAGGTCAAAAACATAATGCTATGCGCAGGAACGGATAGTTCACCCTTTGAAACGGAAACACCTTTGATATCGGGCATGGTCGTATCGGATTCTAACTTTAGAACTTTTCCATTTAATTGAATTTCTTTAGAAACCAATTCTTTTGCGGTAAGCAAATATTGCTCTGCATTTTGAGTCAAGTGAAAATCAACGGCCTTTTCTGAAGGATTGATCAGTAAAGCGGCATAACCGTTAGCACCTTTCAAATTATGGACATATACATTTATGCCCTCGATATTAATTGTCATATCGAAAACTTGGGTACCCATAAGTCTACCCCATAACAGGGCTGCCCAATAGTTCGGTCTTGGGTCGTGTGTGTCTTGCTCTAGCAAAGCATATTCGCTAGCAGCCAATGTATTGTGCATTACCACTTGAACACCTTTTTTTGCCAATCTGCCCATTTGTTCTAAATACCGGAAAGTATCAAGAAAAGTGACAGCCCAAGGATTCCCCCCACAGGCGGCTTCGGCCGTTTCGGTTAACCAAATGGGGGCATCTGGTAAGTAAGTGTCACGTACTTCTTCATAGAACTTTAGGCCATCTTCTGTTTTAGAGAGCCATTCATCATTTAAAGCGTTCTCTGGGCTTAATTGCCCCATACATCGTTGAGATACACCTCCATAGAAATGATAACTAAAAATATCAAATTCAGGAATAGGCTTGGCCGATAGAATTTTATCTGTGGTAATTGTAGAATCGTTACCCCCAAGTATACCTCCCTCCCCTGTTGATCCCGGCCCTAGTATTTTCATGTCTGGCGCAGCAACAGAGACATATTCTTTAAAGGCTTTAAAGTCGTTGGCATAATCAATGGCGTCATAATTTTCCGGTGCCCCACCATGACTTGAGTGAGACGGTTCGTTGAACATTTCAGATGCATATATCTCACCTTTGAGTAGGTTGGTATATTCCAATAAGGGTTTTATCTGTGCATTGGTCCAATTTCCTTTCTGATCACGCATTCCCTCACTTATGGCGAATGAAGTAACCAGTTTTGCATCTAAATATTGACAAAAATCGATAACGCCCTTCCATTCTTTTCGGGTCAAGACATTTTCGTAACCCTCTGGAGCTTTTGTCATTTTAGGTAGGTCATTATCCTGAAAATAAGTCGTATTTGCCCAAGTACCACTCACCCTAATATACATGGGGCCCAAAGCCGAAGTAAGCATCCTTAACTTCTCATCGTATAAATCAATGGCCGGTATCTTTCTCTTTAATGCTGAAAAACCCCTTGCTTTAACCGCTGCCGTATCGATTAAATCATAGGGAATCCAAAATTCCCCTCCCACTACTTCGCACATTTCTACATTTACCGATTGATACCGCTCCTCGACATCGGCGATATGTTTTAAGCTCTCAAGTTCAAGCTTAGGTGTTTTCAGTTCATCACTTTTAGTTTCTTTACAGGAATAAATGACTAGTAAGAAAGGGGTCAAGACTAAATATTTGTATCTCATAAAAAGGTGTTTAAGTTGGCATATTTGAAAATGTTAAAGGCTATATGAAGGCTTAATTTAAATCTTCGACTTAATGATGTATAGGGAGGTGCTTTCGAGCCCTAACTTTAACCAGTAACCCTTCCCTATTCTTAACCACTACAGAATCAATCAAATATATTAAAATTTTTTATTGTCTTTTAAAAAGACAATAAAATTTATCTTTGAAAATCATTAAAATGAAAAAGGCTAGATTTAATTTTGAATCAACCTATAAGTAATTGATGGGCTATGAGAATTTATGAAGCAGACGAACTAATTTCACAACTTTCTATTGATTGTACCATTTTTGGCTACCAAGAGAAACGGCTAAAGGTTCTCATATCACAATTAAATTTCAAAGGTGATTTCTTGGCCCTGCCTGCTGGTTTCGTTTATCAGAATGAAAGTATCGATCAGTCTGCACATCGCATATTGACAGAAAGAACAGGCCTCAAAGAAATTTATCTTCAACAATTTTGGGTGTTTGGTGAAAAAGACAGAAACTATTCAAAATTTATGGCCCAGCTGTTTGCCTTCAACCCAGAATTAAAGCCTAACGATGAAATGGGAAACGAGCGATTGACTTGGTTCTCAAAAAGATTCATCTCGATCGGCTATTATGCCTTAGTTGATATCAATAAAGTACAACTAAATAAAAGTGGTTTAGACCATTCATTGGAATGGTACGATTTTAATGAGCTTCCCGATTTGATATTTGACCACAACGAACAAACATCAAAGGCTTATAGGGCCTTGCAACTTAACTTAGATGAAAATCTTCTCGGTTTCAATTTGCTACCCGATAAATTTACCATGAAAGAAATTCAACAGGTCTATGAGGCCGTCTACGATCGCCCTTTTAGAAGAAATAACTTTCAAAAGAAAATGTTGGATTTAGGAGTTTTAGAACGTTTGGAAAAAAAATATACCGGCGCCAATAACAAAGCCCCTTATTTCTATCGCCTAAAACCTTCTACGCCTTAAAATTCACCTGCCACTTACCATCCTATTCCTCCAAATCAAAACGGTCACCTCTTGTAGTAGGTTGCGAGATAACCAAGAAGATTAAATCGACATTTTCATCATTTCTGATTCGGTGAACCGATTTAGGGGGTATATGAATGCCATTGCCTTCATCTACAACAACCGTTTCACCATCAATCTCAAAAGTAGCTTTACCACTCAGTATTCTGAAAAATTGTTGCGCTTTTTGGTGATAATGCCTTTTTTCAACTGTTCCAGACGGCATTAACTCTTCGATAATGCTTAAATCGGGTGATTTTACCAAATGCCACCCACAACACTCATCTCCCCATTTATAATGTTCAGCATACGATTTAGATATCTTCATTTGAGTCTTTATTTATCATCAGAAAAAGGATTACCTACTCCCCTTTTTACAGTTTCCTTTCCATAAAAAAACAGAAAACAACCTGCTCAAAAAGAATAGATTACAAGAAATACGATGGTGTACATCGCTTCTATTTTCCGAGTTCGTCGCAGACTTTTTCGGTTTCGTCTCATTTTCTCATTTGGCCCTACATCTCGCCCTACTTTTGAACCAAAATCTAATATAAACCTAAAATATATAAAGAGATGAAAACAATTAAAAAGTATGCACTTATCGGTGTCGCATTGATTGCCCCATTGGCCGCAATGGCCAATAACCCCATCGTTGAACTAAAAAAGTCAGAATCTAAAAAGAGTGTTCTTTTAGAGATTGGCAATTCGCAGGAAGAGGCAAAAATTACTATTCTAGACAACAATCTTCAGACCTTGTTCAAAGAAGAGGTCTATAGCAACTACTCTAAATCTTTTAATCTTGAAGAGCTAGCGGATGGCCGCTATTTATTCATGGTAAAGATGAAGGACAAATCTCTTAAGTACACCTTAGATGTAGATAAAAGCCAATTAACCATATTGGATACCAAAGAAGATGCCGCTCACGAAATTTTTCAGGCTAAAGATGGCCGCCTGAACCTTAGCCTTCTAAACCTTGAGAGAAAGCCTGTTCTTGTCAACATCATCAACCCAGATGGATATATTACCCACGAAGATAAGTTTGAAGGAGATTTGACGGTTGAACGCAGTTATAACTTTGAAAAGGCATTAAAAGGCACTTACGAGGTAGTGGTTGTACAAGGCGATAAGGTATATCGCCAAAAAATAAAGAATTAAGATTGATGTCGTAACTACGTCATTGTTTGTTATAGGTGACCTAGGGTATTTGCCCCAGGTCGCCTTGTTTATGAACCGAACTTAGATCAACTTTCTGAAGAGTTGACTAAATTAGTATCTTATGCTGTATTTGCCCAGATGATGAACTTCAACTTTAATATTCCGAAAAAATATAGAAATATCATTCCTCATATAGTGGTTTGGGGCATTTTGATTCTGCTACCTTTTCTTTTTGCATGGATGCGTGAAAACGAAAGTCCCCTTTCTGATAGAGATTGGGCCTTTTTATACCTCAACTCTTTCATGCTTTTTTTCTGGATGCTGTTCTTCTACCTGAACACACAAGTAATCATTCCCAAATTACTTTTTCGCGGAAAGTACCTTTTGTTCATCTTATTGCAACTGATCATGTACCTAGGTGTTTTGGGCGTGCGCCGGTTGGTCTTTCACTTATTTGTGAGCGATTCGATAGAATTTCAATTTTTAGGCTCTGCGTGGCATAATTCCATCGTATTTCTCTTGACCACACTTGTCAGTATCATAGTAAAAACGGTTCAGGACAGGGCAAAAACCGAGCAGTTGGTACAAGAGGCAAATAACGAAACCTTAAAATCTGAACTCTCTTTTCTTCGTACGCAGATAAGTCCGCACTTTTTGTTCAACGTACTCAACAATATGGTCGCTATGGCACGGTTAAAAAGCAATCAACTTGAGCCCACGATTCACAAATTATCTTCGATTATGAAGTACATGCTGTATCAAACAGAGGAGAAAGTGCTTTTAAAAAGTGAAATAGAATACTTGAAAAGCTACATTGAACTGCAACAGTTACGAATTGGTGACCGACTACAGCTTAATCTGAATATTCATGAAATAGAAGACTGGCACACCATAGAACCGATGCTTTTGATTCCGTTTGTTGAGAACGCTTTCAAGCATGGCACGGGAATGTTGAAAAAGCCGGAAATAGCCATTCATATCATTAGCGACAAAGGTCGCCTACATTTTGAGGTCAAGAATAGGTATGAGACCCAAAATACTACAAAAGACGGCGTTTCGGGTATCGGGCTGGCCAATGTTAAACGCAGGCTTCAATTACTATATGACGGCATGCACGAACTAGAAATAGATTCTGATGGCGAATGGTTTAAAGTAGATTTAAAGTTAACTTATAAGTCATGATCAGATGTATTGCGGTCGATGATGAACCATTGGCATTAAGCTTACTGGAAGACAATATTTCAAAACTGCCTTTTTTAGAGCTCGTGGGTACGTGCAATAATTGTTTTGAGGCTATGGAGCTAATGCAGAAAGAGCAGACAGACCTCATTTTTATCGACATTCAAATGCCTGGCATGACGGGCCTTCAATATATTTCTGGCCTAAAAGAACGTCCACTGGTCATTTTTATAACAGCCTACTCTCAATACGCCGTAGATAGCTACGATTTAGATGTTGTCGATTATTTGGTAAAACCTGTACCCTTAGACCGATTTATGCGAGCTTGCAACCGTGCGAAAGAGTTGAAAGAATTAAAGGAAGCGCCCAAGTCTTTACAAAAAAGCCAACCATCTGACCACTTCTTCGTAAATTCTGATCACAGTCAGGTGAAAATAAAATTTGATGATATCATCTGGATGAAAGGTTATGGGGACTATATCAAGTTTCATCTAAAAAAATCTGAACGACCTTTAGTGGTTCGAATGACCTTTAAAGAATTGGAAGGTCAGTTACCTGAAAATCTATTCATTCGAATACATCGCTCTTATTCGGTAGCTATTAACGAAATTACGGCGATTCGAAAGAATAGTATTTATTTGGGGGATAAAGAACTGGCCGTAGGTGAAACCTACCGAGATTCGGTACAGAATCTCACCCAAAGATAAAACGGAGCAATAAACCCTTTAGAATTTAAAATAGACCCTTTTTTAACTCTTCAAAAAATGATTCTATCTATTCTACGGACAAAAAAGGTTCTATACACGCCCAAACAGTATCAAAATTTTCCATAAAGGTAACATGCCCTGTGTTGGGTATAATTGCTAGTTGACTGTTCGGAATCATCTGGTAGGCCGCGATTACCGTGGCCAGTGGCGCATTACGGTCCAGTTCACCAGACAAGACCAAAGTTGAACATTTAATGCTCATGAACAAAGCTTTATCCGCCGCCATAGAATTGTAAAACTGCTCCATATCCCTCCAGAATTGCACTAATCGGTCTGGTTCGGGCATCAGCTTTTTCTTTTGCGTCCAAATTTCATTATTGGGGTCAAAAATGGGGCCATTAAAATTCACGGTACGCAGGCCAGGTGTTTGTTCGCCTGCGCCAATGGCGACCATCTTTTTGACTCGCTCAGGAAATAGGCTTGCCACTTTATAGGCCGTATACGCCCCATCACTAAAACCCAATACGATAACGCTGTCTTGGGTTACCGCATTGATAACGGCCAACACATCGTTGGCCCTACGTTCATAGGTAATGGGCTTGCTGCCAATTTCAGATTTACCATGCCCTCGGGTAGCCATAGCGATTACCTGGTAGTCTTTTTGTAGCCTATCAATAAAATCGGTCATCTCGTCCATATAACCTAAAATGCCACCGTGTAAAATGATTAAGGTTTTACCTTCACCGTACACTTCATAATATAGTTTAGCGTCATCGGCTTGCACATAATGTCCTGCCTTTGGGTTGTTGCCGTAGGGTATTTTGGTGTTTGTTTGAGAATAGCAAAGAGAATTTTCTACCAGTAGGAATGCTAAAACAATAAGTGATTTCATTTTTTATTCTTGAATTACTTTCAAATCTCTAAAATAGCCTTCGGTACCAATATCTACCCAAAGTGCAATAGCGCCTTCTTTAGTGCTTCCTAACATTTCATCAATGACCATGGTGGCATATTCTTCATTATTAAGAAACATTTTTACCTTTTTGTCCTTTATTTCCAAACGCATGGTAATCCACTCGTCTAAAGCAATAGGTGCTGCGGTTTCGTAATCTTTTTTGGTTTCGTTACGTAAAACGTCGAATTTATGGTCCGGGTAGGCGTAATATTGCACTGTACGGTTACGTGCAAATTGACTATCTGATCTACCAACACGGGGTCTTAGGTAAATGGATTCGTAAGCACTATCATCGTCATTGATTCTAAATGCAACCCCAATAAAACCTTGTGCACCTTTAAAAGTGGTGTTGGCCTGAACCCTGCTCAATAATTTTACCTCTATGGTGCCATTTGCCAAAGTAACATTCTTTAGCTTAACATAGGTAGGTTCATCTACAGTAGATCCTAAATTTTTAAGGTCAAATGGCAAAGCTTCTAAATCTCGTTCTACTTTAATAGCCTTTTTTCCCTTTACCTTTTCTATGGAAGCGGTGACATGTTTAAGCTCAAACTCTTGTTTTTTAAAAGTTAAAGATTGTGCATTGATAGCCGTTGCCACAATAAATGATATTGTAGCCAAAATGTATTTTTTCATAATCGATTAAAATAATTTTTCGTTAGGTGGGGTAATCCCGGCCATTCGAATGTAAATAGTTGTTTGTCCTCTATGATGGGTTTGGTGCTCGAACAATTTAGCAAAAGCCTGTGCTTTAGTCATTTTGAATCTTCCGAATAACTGTATGCTTTCTTTTAATTCTGCATCGGTCATTCCGTTCAATCCCTTAATGACAAAATCATACCCATCGGTTACCAATTGGGTTACATTTTCTTTAGAGGTGTCGGTGCTTTTTTCTGATTCTCCCTGACCTATGGGGCTTTCAATTCCTACCGCGGCCGATGTAAACCCGTAATTGGCATCGGTCAAGTGTAGCATTTGCTGCGAAAAAGAGCGAATGTCTTCGGTGGGTTTAAAATCATATTTATCGGCAGGCATGGCTTCTAAATATTCTAAGGTATAGGCCTTTGCCCTTTCCCAATCTTCTATGAGGCTGGATACGGTTTGTGCATGAACTGAGCCAAAAGCGCCCAAAATTAGGGATAGGATTACGAGTGATTTTTTCATGTTGAATACTGTTAGAGGATTAAATTATTTTGATTGATTGTAAGAATAGGTATCGATTTTCCAATAGTTATTTAATTTTTTCAAGATAAACACTTCCCTAAAGTCTTGCGCTAATTTTTGATTTTCCTTTTTCAAAAGGATGGTTCCTTTAGAGGTAGAACGTACAAAGGCATAATCACCAGCAATAACTACATCGGCAATGGTTACTTCTAGGTCAAAATCAATGGTGTTGAATACATAGGTATAATTGCCAATTAGTTCTTCAGTGCCCGTTGCAGTTGGTGCTCCAGTAGGAAGCAGTACCGCTTTTTTGGTAAACTGTTTAACTAATTCATCGATGTTTGAGGCATTCAACGCAGCAAAGTAATCTTTTACGGTTTGTGCTACTTTTTGCTCTTCATTGCTTTGGGCATTGGTCAATACGCTAAATAAAAATAAAGGTGCGATCAAGCTGTTTTTTACAATTTTCTTTCTCATTGTACTCGTGTTTTAATTTTAAAACAAAGGTCTTTGGTAGCAAGGTGTTTTACCCTTAAACTAGTTTAAGAAATCAAATATCATCCACTTTAACCTCTTTGTTCTTGGTGGGGTCAAAGGCTCGTTTAGTAATCTTTAAATCTTTAAAATACCCAATGGTTCCTATGTCAACATACAGCCCTACCCCACCAATCTTATGTTTTCCGAGCATTTTATCTACCACAAAAGTGGAGTATTTAGCATTGTTGATGTACATCTCGGCAAAATCACCGTTTACCTCAATACGCATGGTAATCCATTCTTTAAGGGCTACGGGAGCGGAGCCTTCGTATTTACCAGGGTCAGATTTTCTGAGCATGTCAAACTTGGCGTTCGGATACGAAATGTACTGAACCGCATGGTTTCGGTACTGCTGATTGTTTACGCGACCTACTTTAGGGCGAACGTAAATACCCTCAAAGGCCGAATCATCGGGCTGAATACGAAAATAAACGCCTATAAAACCAGCAATACCGGGGTAAGGCGCAGGGTCTTGTAATTGGCTGTACATTTTAACTTCAATAGAGCCATTTTCAAAATCTTCAAGACCAACTAAACGCGCATAGTGGGGTTCATCTACCGTGGCTTCAATATTATTTTCATCAAAGGGAATAGCTTCTAGTCCCTTTCGATTTTTAAGACTTTATTACCTTCAAATTTGATGATAGACCCCGTTACATTATGTAACTCAAAAGATTGTTTTTTTAGTTTGATTGTTTGTGCTTGGGTTAATACCGCACCACAAAAAAGTGTGAGAATGGAAAGTAAATATTTCATGGAAATGCTTCATTTTTAATTCGCTACAAAAATGAGACACCCATATACTTTCTGCCCTTAAAGTAGTTTAAGAATTTGCATCTAATGTGATGCATAGTCGGTTTTACTTATATCATCTACAGTTCTTGAAAATAAAAAAGGCAATCATCGATTTTATCGCTTTGATTGCCCTTTAGTTCTTTGTAGGTGTCGCCTTTACCAGGATTTACAGCTCTTTAATTTTTAGGTTTCGAAACCAAACAGGGGATGTCCATTCTTGCAAAGTTATATGCCCCTTGGTAGATGCACCGAAATGAGGGAAGTTCTTAAAGCCAGAATTGGCGACATAATCTTTCCATTCTTGCGAATTAAAATCGGCTTTTGCCGTAAGGTTTCCATTCAAGTAGAATTCTATTTTACCATTTTCTTGTATAATTCGAGCCGTGTTCCACTCACCAACGGCTTTCGTAGGTGTTGGGGTTAATTGCGGAGCATAGCCATAAAGACAACCTGATCTCTTTTCTTCGATTGAAAAGTCTTTATTACTGGCATCCAACAATTGATATTCCGGACCGGTAAACCAGGCCTCTTCAAATTCTTCATTTTCATGAACATTCACAAAAACACCGCTGTTACCGCTTTCCGTCATCTTCCATTCAAAGGTAAAATCATAGTTTTCGTAGGATTGATCAGATACCAAATCTCCATGCTCACCATTACCGTTCAAAGGATCACAAGTAAGTATACCATCTATCGCTGCCCAAATTGGCTTAGCATCAACATCATTATACAAATGCCAACCCTCGGTAGTCTCTCCGTCAAATAACAAAGACCACCCTTCCGATTTTTCTTCATCGGTTAATATATTTGGCAGCATGATATTAGATTCTTCAATAACTTCAGTATCTGAATTATTCATAGTCTTTTTATCATTTTTACATGACGCGACAACTAGGAAGAAAACGGACAAAAAATAAAATTTTCTATTCATGAATGTTAAATTATTTAATTGTAATGATTTATAAAAACTTTACTAGCTTTTAATTTCTTTGGTTCAACAACTTTATTTTAAGGCAAAGGCCATCACCGAACCAGAAGGGTTTTCCGTTGTTCCTCCAACGGATATGGAAACATATTGTTTGCCACCTACTTCATAGGTACAAGCCGTGGCATTTGCCATGGCAGGCAGCTCATATTCCCATAAAGTTTGGCCGTTAGATTTATCTATTGCTCTAAGCAGCTTATCTTCTGCCCCACCAATAAAAATTAGTCCGCCAGCAGTGACTATAGGTCCTGATTTTCCCTCAAGTCCTGTTAATGGTGCTCCATCTTTTTGCAATTCCGGATTATTTCCCAAAGGAACTTGCCAGTTATATTCCCCGCTTGATAAATCTAGAGAATGTAGGGTGCCCCAAGGTGGTTTTATGGCAGGGTTACCGCTTTGATCTATCCAAGTAGTGTATCCAGAAATATTATAGTATTCAATTTTGTCATTTTGGGAAGTGGAAGCCGCTTCTTCAGAAATTACCCTGTCTTCTTCCTCATATAAAAATGCCAATAACGATTCAATTTCATCATCGGTCAAAGCCCTAGAAAAGCCAGGCATTTGACCAACGCCCCCGGTAATTTTTGTTTTGGCTATTTCTTTTGAAAGTCTTGATTTAACGTTGGTTAGTTCAGGAAAAACCGCGCCATTACCTTGACGGTTGGCGCCATGGCAAGCGGCACAATAGTTCTTATACAAATTGCCACCCTGTTCAATGGTTGACGTAGCCTTAATTTTTGCCGGGTCTCTTTCTACTATGGTAATCAGTTCGGCAACATCCATAGAGCGGATATATAAGGTATTGGTTTCCTTATCAAAAGCCGCTCCGCCCCATTGGGCACCACCACGGGTACCGGGTATCATAACGGTTCCTTTTAAATCTGGCGGAGTGTACATACCCTCATACCTAAGTGAATCGAACTGTTTTTGAAGCGCTAGATTATTTTCAGCTGAGACATCATTTAAATCTTCAACCGTCATATATTGTCGTGCAAACGGTAGAGGCCTTGTTGGAAAGGGTTGTGTGGGCCATGCTTTTTCCCCTGGCATAAATGATTCCGGTACCGACTTTTCTTCTATGGGAAAAATGGGCTCGCCTGTGTCACGATCCAATACGAAAACAAACCCTTGTTTAGTAATCTGCGCCACTGCATCTATATCTATTCCATCTTTTTTTAAGGTAACCAAGTTAGGTGGTGCGGGTAGGTCATAGTCCCACAAATCGTGATGCACCGTCTGGTAGTGCCAAACATAATCTCCTGTTGCTGCATCTAAGGCTAAGACGCAATTACCATAAAGATTTTGCCCCAATCTATCGGCCCCATAAAAATCATAAGAAGGTGAACCCAGAGAAGCGAAGACCAACCCTCTTTTAGTATCTACACTCATTCCTGCCCAATTATTTGCACCACCAGCAGTTTTGTAGGCTTCTTTTGGCCAAGTTTCATAACCTGGCTCACCCGGCTTAGGTATGGTATGAAATGTCCAAGTTAACTCACCGGTGATTACATTATAGGCTCTTATATAACCGGGAGGAGAGCCATAAAGATCTTCTAACCTACCTCCTACAATATAAAGGTCTTCATAAATTACCCCCGGAGAAGTCAGGGCAGTAAACAGATCAGAAGGATCATCCCTCAGACCTATTCGCAAATCAACCGCTCCGTTTTTACCAAAGTCGGTAATAGGTTTTCCATCTTCCGCATTAACAGCTATCAATGTAGGGCCCGCCCCGAATAGAATACGACTATCGCCATTTTTCTCCCAATAGGCAACCCCACGAACGGTACCTCCGCCTTGTTGGCCATTAAAAGGGTCGAATTGCCAAATTTGCTTACCGGTGGCCGCATCAAGGGCATATAAAATGGCCTTTGCGGACATCGTGTACATCACCCCTTTTACAACAATTGGGGTACATTGGCTTAAACCAGCCCTAGAACCATCTGGCATATCGTTCATATTAAAAGACCAAGCTAATTCTATGTCTTTAACATTATCAACCTTTATCTGTTCAGCCCCAGAATAATTTGAACTTTCCAGGTCTCCTCTATGAGTGAACCACTGTTCTTTTGAATTACTGGTTTGATTTGAGTTACAACTCAAGAAAAATACGGTTGTAAGTGTTAGTATGGTAAGATAGATTTTTGAGTGGCCCATTATTTAAATTTTAAAGTCATTTTCAAAATTAAATGGATATGATAAGCCATATATATAATAATCAAACCAAGAACTTTGAAAATAAAACTATTCTCTTCTATATTCCTGTGGAGTTTGACCTATGTGCCTTTTAAAAAATGAACTAAAATAATTTGACTGAATAAAACCTAAGGCAAGAGCTATTTCAGAAATTGTCCAGTCTGTTTGTTTCAAAAGTGCAACAGCTTCTTTAATAATCCGTTCTGCGATGAGATGACTCGTCGTTTTACCTGTTGTATCCTTAACCATTCTATTAAGGTAATTAACATGAACAGAAATACACTCGGCAAAGTCACTGGCACTGACCAATTTTATAGGCTTTAATGGACTTACAACAGGAAACTGTTCTTCCAGTAAATCAAAAAAGCGCGATGTAATTCTAATAGGTGCTTTTTGATAAGGCTTAAAATTTAGGGTGTCATCTATTTTAATCGATTCATGAATCAATAAGTTAATATGAGACCTAAGTACATCATTCTTAAATTTGTATGTGCTTGACTGTTCATGTAACATATTTTGGAAAATAGAAGCAATTTTATCTTTTTGTTCTATAGTGAGCTTTACAGCAGGTGCTGCCCCGATTTTGAACAAAGGGGTTTTCTGCATAATGCTGACCCGGTGGCCGGGATACAAAAATTCTTCCAAAAAGTAACAGGCATAACCTTCCCACTTTTCTGAAAGAACTTCTGAAGAATAGGGAATATATGGTGTAGAAAAGCGCAGGTAGGTTCCATCAAGATGAATTTTTTCATGAGCTTGATTTATCAGTGCTTTTCCCGTTACCAAAGCAATCTTATAAAAACCTTTACGAGAATAATTCAAAAACCCTTTGGCATGAGGTTGAATCTCTATCACTATAGCTCCTTTTCTTTTTAAATTGTTCAGAAAATTTGTTGACGGGGCAGAATTGGTTTTGCTCATACCGTTAAAGTATAAAAATCAAACTTATTTTCAATCCCTCATGTGTATTTGATTTATACCGACTTTTAACAGGCTTACCCTAATCAGACTTTACCATCTCTTTCCTGATCATACTTAAAAATTCAGGAGTAATTCCCAAATACGAAGCGATTTGGGTGTTGGGTAATCTATAGGCCAATTTGGGGTATTGCTCTAAAAAAGCCAAATACCGTTGATGAGCGGTTGAGCTTATCGTATGAAACACCCGGTTCTGTAGCTCAACATATTTTTCCTCGGTAATCACCTTAAAGATTCTATCTAACTTTTGAATGTTTATATAAAGAAAATAGAGATCTTGTTGGGCTATCTGAATAATTTCAGAAGACTCTAAGGCCTGTATATTGGACACTCCCGGCTTTGTAGCATGAAAACTCGTAATATCCGAAATCCATTCATTCTCCCCGGCAAAGAGAATATTGTGTTCTTTACCTTCTTCATCTAAAACAAATAGTCTTAATATGCCCTTTACCACAAAGGTGTAGTATTTACAGACTTCGCCCGTTTGCAGAATGAATTCCCTTCTTTTAACCGCTTTATGCGTAATTCTGCTTTTTATCAAACTTTTTTCATCTTCCTCAAAGGGTAAATAAGACTCAAAATGGGCTAATAGGGCTTCAGCATTCATTTTCGGGAAAATCTTTTATTGAAGATAAAGAAATTCGGTTAGATGAGATTTTCGGTGCGGGTAGGCAGTGATACACTGAATAGCTTCTTAGGGCATAATTAAGGGTATATTTCTAATGTGATACCCACAAGTTAATATTCAAAAATGAACCTTATCAAATCATTTTGTTTAGCGGTCATTTCTCATATATCCCAAAAAATGATGGAAATCCTTCTAGAGTAGAAGATAAAACCTCGTAATGGGCTCTCAGAAGCACCCCGTAGCATACTACTCCAAAAACACTTGTAAATCAACATCTTAAATAACTTTATCTCCTAGTAAAATTCATTACAACAGCCTTTCCCAAAGAATTATGTCACCATTTTAACTACTTGGCAAAAACTAGATTCATCGAATCATTTACTTAAACAATATCCATAAACAAAAGTTAAACTTTTAATTAATAATAGTATTACTATTAATTTTGCGCTTCTCAACTACACAAATGATGGACCATCTTTTAAAATCTTTAAAAATTCAAATCAACGAAGGGCTGTACATAAAGGATCCCGAGACGAGCGATTTAGGCAAACGAATCGTAAAAGAAAGCATATTGCTTATCGATGAAATCGGCTTTGAGCATTTTACATTTAAAAAACTAGGGGTAAAAATAGCCAGTAACGAAAGTTCAATTTACCGGTATTTTGAGAACAAACATAAGTTGCTGTTATACCTTACTTCTTGGCATTGGGGCTGGTTAGAATGCCAGTTGGTTTTTGGCACCAATAACATGCCCAACGTGAAAGAAAAGCTAAAAAAAGCCATTAAGATCGTTACATGGCCCGTAAAGTTCGACGCCACTTACTCGCATATAGACGAGGTGAAGTTGAACAACATAGTAGTAAACGAATATTCAAAATCATATTTGACAAAAGAAGTAGATAGCGAGAATCGAGAGGGTTATTTCGCCATTTACAAAAGATTGATCAATCGCCTGAGCTCAATGATATTAGAGGTAGATGAGAGTTACCCTTTTCCTAAAAGTTTGGCAAGCAATGTTCTTGAAGGGTCTTTGCACCAACGCTTTCTTAAAAGCCATTTTCCCTCATTGACCAATTGCAGCGAAAAACAGGGTCCGAATTCATTTTTTGATGATTTGGTCTTTAAATCACTAAACATATAATTGCATGGCCAAAAATGTACTTACCGCTTGGCAGCGCCTCATCGGGCTTCTTAAATTAGACAAGCGCGATGTTTATCAAACTTTTTATTATGCCATTTTTGCCGGTCTGGTCAATTTATCACTCCCGGTAGGTATTCAGGCCATTATCAACCTAATACAAGGTGCTAAAGTAAGCACCTCTTGGATCATTCTGGTCGTTTTGGTAACAGGTGGCGTGGCCTTTGGCGGGCTTTTACAGATAATGCAGATACGTATTATTGAGAATCTTCAGCAAAAAATATTTGTGCGATCGTCCTTCGATTTTACCTATAGGTTTCCAAAAATAAAAATGAGCGAGTTAAGAGATTATTACCCCCCGGAACTTGCCAATCGTTTTTTTGATACGCTAAACGTTCAGAAGGGTTTGTCAAAAATATTATTGGACTTTCCGGCATCGATACTTCAGATTCTATTCGGTCTCATATTGCTCTCATTTTACCATCCTTTCTTTATCATCTACGGGCTATTGCTCATTTTATTGATTTATGTGGTATTCAAATTTACCGCTCAAAAGGGTATGGACACCAGCTTAGATGAGTCTAAACTCAAGTATAAGGTCGCCCATTGGATACAAGAAGTAGCCCGTTCATTGGTAAGCTTCAAATTATCGGGCAAAACGGCGCATGCTGTATCGAAAAACGACCTTTTGGTTGCCGATTATCTTGAAGCACGTGAGAACCACTTTAGAGTTTTGCTGTTACAGTTTATTCAAATGATTGGTTTCAAGGTTTTGGTTACCGCGGGTCTTCTTTTGATCGGGGGGCTTTTAGTACTTAATCAAGAAATGAACATCGGGCAGTTCGTAGCGGCTGAAATCATTATTCTTTTGGTAATCACCTCTGTGGAAAAGCTTATTAGGGGCCTTGAAACGTTTTATGACCTTTTGACCTCTTTAGAAAAAATGGGGCAAGTGGTCGATAAAGACCTTGAAGATCAAGACGGTGACCAACCTATCAACCCTGCGGAAGATATGACCGTTGAGTTGGATAATGTTTCTTTAAGTGTTTCGGGTGGAAAGACCATATTGGAAGATATGTCGCTAAAAATAGAACCACACAGTTCGATTATGATTACCGGACCGAACGGTGCCGGAAAATCGACCTTGCTTCGCATGATTGCCGGTATTACCGAGCCGACCGGAGGAAATATTTATGTGAACGATATTTCGCTAAACGGAGTCAATTACAATCATTACCGGGCACTTTTAGGGCAGTCGCTTACTGAAGAGACTCCTTTTGAGGGAACCATTTGGGAAAATATCACTTTCGGTGATAAAACCATCCCCCAAAAAGACCTTCATTGGGCATTGGACAAAGTGGGGCTTTTACAATTCGTGAAAGAACAACCCTTAGGTCTGAAGACCATCATTTATCCCGAGGGGAAACAAATACCGCATACCGTGGCCAAAAAGATTGTCTTGGCAAGAAGTATCGTTCGCAGACCTAAAATATTGCTATTAAAAGACCCTCTAAATCTTTTCGATAAGTTGGAAGCTACCCGGATTATGGACTTCCTGACCGAAAAAGAAAATCCATGGGCATTGGTGGTAGCCAGTCAAGACGACAGATGGTTAGAACGCTGCCAGACCGTCGTGACCATGGAAAGAGGAAAAATTGTATCGATAAAATAAAAAGCCATGCTCAATATATCTAAAAATCCACTGAACAAAACAGTACACTTGACGGGCTTTAAATCGACCGAGCGGGTATTTCACCAAAGGCATTACAAGCATTTGAACCGGTTTCTTCTCGGATCGGCCATTTTCGGAATCATTGTTTTGCTTCTACCATGGACACAAAATGTTCGCGGAAATGGTTATTTGACAACCCTTAGCCCTGAGCACAGACCTCAAACCATTCAATCGCCAATTCCTGGAAAAATTGAAAAATGGTACGTGAACGAAGGTGATTATGTTCAAAAGGGAGATACCGTCTTATTCATATCCGAAGTGAAAAATGAATACATGGATCCCAAACTGGTTGAACGTACAGGAGAGCAAATCAAGGCAAAAAGTCTATCGGTACAATCATACCAAGGCAAAGTAAATGCTTTGAGGCAGCAAATTTCGGCATTAAGGCAAGAGCGCGAACTTAAACTTGAACAGTCAAAGAACAAGTTGACACAATCAAGGTTGAAGGTGAAAAGTGATAGTATCGACCTAATTGCTGCACAAACCAATATCGACATTGCCGAGCGACAATACGATCGAGTTGTTCAATTGCAAGAAGAAGGGTTGAAGGCTGTGAAAGATGTCGAGGAAAAAAGATTAAAACTTCAAGAAACCCAAGCCAAATTGATTTCACAAGAAAATAAATTACTGGCTTCTAAAAATGAAGTTATCAATGCAGAAATGGAAATCAATCGTCTCAGAGCTTCCTATGCCGATAAAATAGCTAAATCTGAGAGTGACATGTATACGGCCCAATCAAATCAATACGATTCTGAGGCCCAGGTCAGCAAACTTGAAAATCAATATTCCAATTACGACATCCGTAGCTCTCTTCATTACATCAGGGCCCCTCAAAGTGGTTACATCAACAAAGCAATCAAGTCAGGTGTCGGCGAAACCTTTAAAGAGGGTGAACAACTGGTCAATATCATGCCGGCAGATTTTGATATTGGTGTGGAAACCTACGTGGACCCTATCGATTTACCGTTAATTCATGTAGGTGGTGAGGTACGTATTTTGTTCGATGGATGGCCGGCTATTGTTTTTAGCGGATGGCCCAATACTTCATACGGTACTTTTGGAGGTAAAGTGGTTGCCGTAGAAACCTTCATCAGTCAAAATGGCAAATACAGGGTGTTGCTAGCTCCTGACCCCGAAGACAGGGCTTGGCCGAAAGATTTAAGGGTAGGATCCGGTGCCAATACCATTGCACTTCTTGACGATGTTCCGATATGGTACGAAATCTGGAGACAGTTAAGTGGTTTTCCACCGAACTATTACCAACCTGCCAACGCAACGGATAAAACTAAAAAGTAATGCGAATAAAAATTCTCTTTATATTCTTTTTAGTCGCCTTCAGCATGTCTGGTCAAGAACCCCAGACCGTCTTAAAGTTCAATGAGTATTTGGCCTTTGTCAAAAAATTTCATCCCGTAGCGAGACAGGCCGAGCTCACCATAGACTCTGGACAAGCCGAATTGATGAAATCACGAGGTGCATTTGATCCTAAAATTGAGGTCGATTATAATAAAAAGCTTTTCAAGGGAACGGAGTACTACGAAAAGCTGAATTCAACCTTTAAAATTCCGGTATGGTATGGTATCGATTTTAAGGCCAAGTACGACCAGAACGAAGGTGAGTATTTAAACCCTATGGACAATGTTCCTGAAGATGGTCTATACAGCGCCGGGGTAACCGTGTCCGTCGGTCAAGGTCTTTGGATGAACGACAGAATGGCAACTTTAAAAAAGGCCAAGATTTTTAGGGAGCAATCGAAGGTAGATCGCGACCTGCAGGTCAACCAAATACTTTATGAGGCATCAATGGCCTACTTTAAATGGCTTCAAGCCTATCGCGACCAACAAACGTTCAGTCAGTTTTTATCAAATGCCGAGATTCGTTTTGAGAGTATAAGAACTAGTGCACTCTCTGGCGAACTTGCCGCCATCGACACGGTAGAGGCAAAGATAACGGTTCAGGACAGGCAACTTCGATTAGAACAATCAAAAATTAGTTTGATCCATGCATCACTTGAGCTCTCTTCTTTTTTGTGGTTGGATAATGTACCGGTCGAACTGCAACCTGAAGTCGTTCCCGACATTCAAATAGATGGCATAGTGGACACTACGTTGGAGATTGCCGGAAAACCACTCGACAGTTTTCCTATGGAAAACCATCCGAAACTAAGGTCTTTAGATTTCAAAGTTCAGAGTTTGGTAGTAGATAAACGACTTAAAACCAATAAGCTGCTACCAAAAATCGATTTGGAGTATAACTTTTTGACGGAAACACCGGAATACATCAATTCTTTTCAAGACGATGCTTATAAAGCAGGTCTTTCATTCAGTCTGCCGTTGTTTTTAAGAAAGGAAAGAGGTGACCTTAAATTGGCCAAAATAAAATTACAGTACGCCCGATTAGATTATGATAATGCGGAAATAAAGATTCGGAATAAAATTGTCGGGCTATATCAAGAGTTAGATTCTTATGAAACGCAGCAACTACTGATGGGCGATATGGTCGATAATTACGAACGAATGTTATCCGCCGAAGAGCGCAAATTCATGTTGGGAGAAAGCTCGCTATTTTTAGTCAATTCGAGAGAAAGTAAATTAATCGATGCTACCCTAAAACGTAACGAAATTCAAAATAAATTCTATTCGGCCAAAGCCAAACTGTTCAACTCTATTGGTCAGGCACCTCAGAATTTATAAAAAGTGCTATTGTTAGTTCTTACATCGCAAGAAAAATACGTGTAAATTCTAAGAATAGCATACCAAAAATAAGTGCTGAGTAGATTAGGTAATTATATTATCCCCCTTTGATAAGTAAGAAATCTACAGGTTTTTAAAGTTTACCTCCCATTTTATCTTTGAAGATAGATTTTATGACCGCCACTTCTTTCTTGAACTGCAAATCGGTTCGAGTCGCAAAATAGAGCGTATTATCGACGGTTACATCACCTTTCCAAATCACCTTGATTTGCTTAGACTCAAGCTCATTTTCAACCAAAAAATCAGGAACTACAGCCAAACCTTCTTTACCACTTAAACTACGTATAATAGAACTGATATTAGGTAAAATAAAGTTTGGTTTAAAATCGGGTCTTCTCTTAAAATTGTCGAACCAAAATCGTATGAAATGTTCCATTTCATTTGAGGCACTATACCAGGTATTGTTTTTTAAAGTTTCTTCGATTTTGGCTTTTTGCTTATCACCTAAAGCACTTTCAATTTCTGGAATTTTTGTTTTTGAACCGGCCACCAAAATGATGGTCTCTTTTGAAAATGGTTCGTACTCTACCAAGGTTGATCGGTTGTTGATGCGAGGGGTAATGACCAAATCTAACAAACCGTTGTTCAAATCTTTGATTAAATCTTGATGGTTGCCGAATTTAGCCACCAGATTGAAATTGAACTGGGCGATTTCTGGTTCAAGAATGGCTTGAAAAGTTTCCGTACACATACCAATATGTACCGAAGGCACCTGCTCTTTTGAAGTTTTTTTAAAGTGCTGCTCGGCCCTACCAAGCTTTTCCAACGGTTCTAATACAAAATTATACAGTTGCTTACCCTCTTCGGTAGGTATCATTTTACGAGAAGTACGCTCAAAGAGCTTTCGACCCACGTAGGCCTCCAAAGCATTCAAATGCAAACTCACCCCAGGTTGAGATGTGTATAACGATTTGGCAGCCTTTGTCAAGGTATGGTTTTCATAAATAGCGACAAAAGTGCGATACCATTCTAAGTTAACCATACTATTATTTTTATAATACAAATGTATAATTTATATTATTTTAATAATGAATAGTCTCGTGTTAATTTTGCTTCAAATTAGAAACAAATCGATATGACACGAATTCTTATAATCAATGGCGGACATCAATTCGCACACTCACCAGGTCTATTTAACAAAACGCTTCTTAATGAAGATGTCAATTACTTTAATGGTTTAGATGAGTATGAAATTAAGACCACTCAGGTAGATGAGGCTTATGACACTTTAGGAGAAGTCGAAAAGTTGAAATGGGCCGATGTAATTATTTATCATACGCCTGTTTGGTGGTTTCAAATACCCTTTAAATTCAAAGAATATCTTGATAAAGTTCTTACGGAAGGGCATCAGAAAGGCATATACCACAGCGATGGTAGAACCCGAAAAAATCCGGCTATTAATTATGGAACAGGAGGCCAACTGAACGGCAGAAAATATTTACTAACCACCAGCTGGAACGCGCCACAGGAAGCTTTTGAATGGAAAGGTGAGTTCTTCGACCAGACCAGTGTCGATAAAGGCGTTCTTTTCGGTTTTCACAAAATGAACCAGTTTATTGGTTTAGAACATCTTGACTCTTTACACTTTCACGACATGGAAAAAAATGCAGATGTTCCCAAAGAACTTAGTCGCTACAAGTCTTTTTTAAATCATCATTTTAAAAAAGAGCTCATTGCACAATAAATAAAAACCACCTCACGGTGGTTTTTTATATCTACTTTGTCTAAAAGTTTATAAATCAAAGGGTTCGCGCCATACTGCGATAGGCTGGAAAGTAGTCGCAAGTTTTGAAGACGTTCGTTTTCAAAGTACTATCGAAGCTCTTATTAGAAAGTTGCTCATAAACCTCTTTATTTACCACATACTTCCATAAATAGAACGGTCGAAAATCTTTTGAAAAGCTTGACTTAAAGTAAAAAAGTGAGTCTTCACTACCAGATTTTCCTCCTCCCAAATTAAAATACGTATAACCTTGTTGGGTGGCTATAATTCGCATCTCATCTATGAGCAGTTTCAAAGGGTTTAGATGTAAGTAATCAGTTTTACTACCAGAAAGATGGTATTGTACAACGTTTTGCGTCTTTACAAAAATAGCTCCCGAAATAATCTCTTCGGTCTCATTATGTACCACCAATAAGAGTTGCGTGTTGAATTTTCCCTTTTTTAGAAGGTCAATGAAGTATTGCTCATCAAAAAAATAGGTTTTCTCAGCCCCTACCCTTAACATGTTTTCGTTGTACATCGCAGCAAATTCCCGAATATGCTGTGTGGTAGTTGCTTCAATGACGCCACACTCTCTTCTAGCCTTATTAATATAAGTCTTAAGCCTTTTGTTGAATCTTGAACGCTGTTCATCCAACGTTTGGGTCAAATCGATATTCACCACCAAGTTATGAAAGCAAATTTCCCCCAGATCTTTTAATGTATGAGACTGACCATCTATATAAGGGTGCAATCTTGAAAAGACCGATATCACCTTATGCTTGAACAAAAATTGATGTAATTCGTTTTTGAAAGCACTTTGTTCAAAATAGCTCCCTCTTTTTTCAATAGGCCCAGCATAACCGTAAACCGAAGTAGCATCATAATAATCGGTTCCAGAAATTTTTCGAAAAATCAAAGGTAGGGCAATTAGCGTGTCCCCCTCTGTATACTTTATCAGCGCGGGTATATCGTTGTTCTTTGCTAAAAGACGGTGGTACTCATAAGTGTGATAGAAGTCAAACTTGCCGATGCTTTCAATCACTTGGTTCCACCCTTTTTTGTCAGTAAATGTTTCTATCATAGGATAGCATGTACCGGTTAAATTAATTATGTTCACTTCTTTCGGTAGTCGACCGAAAGTATTGGGGCAGCTCTAAATATTAAAAAAAGGCACTGCCTAACTTTTGGCAGATAAATTTTCTTGAAAGTGCAAGGAACTCAAATACGAGGTATGATATCGGAGGTAATTCATCAAAATAGTGGTTAAGGTTTGGATTCTGTTTGGCCTTGAATTTAGGTCTTTTTTTTCAGATTTAGGAATTTATCAATGTTAAAATGGATTTTAATGCAAAAAACACCGATGAACGAACCAAAAAATGATTTTTATTCAATACTAAAATGAATGAATGTCCTAAATAAAATGGTTTCTCAACACTCTATTTTATCAAAAATTAGGCCAAAAAAGAATGTTTAAAATTTGAAATTAAGTAGCTTTTAAGAACTTAACCTTGAGTATTTTATAACCAAAAAATCCTGTAATCCCTCCAATTAAAGATCCAAAAGGTATGGTAACAAAAAGGAAAATCCATCCAACGGCGACATACCCTCCTCCGCTGGCCGCTCTTTCGGCCTCTTGCCCATCTAAATATTGACAAATCCAAAAAAGACCATAAAAGCCAAGAATACCACCTAGAATTACCCCAACAAATATCAGGGTCAACATTATTAAAATTCTGAAAGTTTTGTTCATTTTGAGTTGCACTACTCTACAATTAACGCAAAATATGCTAGCCCATTGTATCTACAAACAGCCTGAAGTTCTTAACCTAATACTGAATTTCTATTTAAGAGGTCAAGACAAGAGCTACATCAAATTGCTATTACTCAAGGTGATTTTTAAAGATCCGACACAACTACAAAAATTTTACTTCCTTTTAACGCCAAAAGACCCTTTCAAGCAGTACAGTACAGGATGGTATTTCTTCCATTTTGAAGTAATATAGTACTTGAAAGGAGTGATACCCTTTTGAGTTGTTTGAGTTAGTTTAATTGAAAGGGACGAATGTTGTTTTTTGTCCCTTTTTTTCCAATATAAATTCGCCTTTGCAAACTTCCAAACCTATCTCATTACCCATTCTAACCCGCCAACCTAAACATAGAAATCCCGACCCAAATACGAAATAATCGTTATCAGGTCGGGATTTTACTTTAAGTTAGTTTGGTCTTTTAAAGACCGGTATCTTGCCAGCTTTTCGAGTTGGCAGAATTGATAACCGCTTCACAAACTTTTTGGGTCATCATGGCATTTTTAAAGGTAGGCTCACAAGGCTTTCCTTCTTGTAGACTTTTCAAGAAGTCGGCCACCTGATGAACGAAAGAATGCTCATAACCAATAGAAGTTCCAGGAATCCACCAACGATCCATATAGGGTTGGTCGCCATCGGTTATCAATATTTTTTTCCATCCGCGAACGATTCCCTCGTCTGCATGGTCGAACATTTCCAAGTAATTCATATTGTGAAGATCCCATCTTAAAGAGGCATGCTCTCCGTTAATCTCCAACGTATATAACGCTTTATGGCCACGGGCATACCGTGTAGCCTCAAAAAGCCCCAGTGAACCGTTTTCGAAATGACAGTGAAAGATACAGGCATCATCAATACCGACCTTCTGCTTTTCACCCGTACCTTGGTGTACCCTTTCTTTAATGAATGTTTCGGTAACCGCCGATACATCTTTAATAGGTCCGTTCAACCACATGGCCCCATCAATACAATGTGCCAATAAATCACCTGTTACCCCTGAACCCGCAGCATCTACATCTAAACGCCAAAGCGCTTCGCCCCCCTGTGGCAAATCAGGACTGATAGTCCAATCTTGCAAGAAATTGGCCCTGTAGTGAAAAATCTTACCCAATTTTCCTGAATCGATAATATTCTTTATCAACGTAACTGCAGGAATTCTGCGATAGTTATAGAAAACCGTATTTGGCACTCCGGCTTTTTCAATGGCATCGACCATAGGTTGTGCCTCTTCTACCGTGCGGGCCAATGGCTTTTCACACAGCACCATTTTACCGGCCTCGGCGGCCGCTATGGCAATATCGGCGTGCATATCGTTTGGGGTACATATATCGATAGCATCAACATCGTCTCGTTTGATTACCTCTTTCCAATCTGTTTCGTACGATTCGTAACCCCATTGTTCGGCAAAGGCCTTTACTTTAGATTCGGTACGTGAGCATACCACTTTCATTACGGGATTATATTCCAATTCAGGGAAAAAATCACGAATACGATTGTAACCGTTACTATGGGTTCTGGCCATCAGGCCCGTACCTATCATCGCTATGCGCAGTTCTTTCTTTTGTGCCATTATTCTTTAGTTTTTAATTTAAGTTGTAGTTAAAATTCATTTACAAGAGAGGTCGTAAAACTTCCTCGATATAAATACCGTCTTTAGCGGTCACCCCATCAGGGTTTACGATGGCCTCATCACATTCATCTTCAACAATGATCCAACCTTCAAAACCGCTCTCTTTTAGGTATTTGGTGATGCCCTCAAAATCGATAATGCCTTCACCCATTTGCGCCCACTTACCGTTCTCGAACATGTCTTTGTAGTGTACACAGTTGACTATATCTCTATATTCTTTAATGACCTTAAGGGGGTCCATTCCACCTTTTGCCATGTGACCCACATCCGGGGTGTATTTAATCACCTTACTATCCAACCCATTGAGCAAAATCTTATAATCTTCTTCAGTTCGGTAAATGGAGCCCATAGGGGAGTTGGGGTGATAAGAACAGGTAATTCCCTCACCTGCGGCCCTGGTGGCTATCTCGTTCACACAACTCAAAAGGTTCTGCTGGCGTTCTACCAGATTTTCACGGTCGCCACCGGGCATTTGAACCAAAAGCAAAATCGCCTCCGGAAAATAATTCATGAATTCGATCCACTGATCGGCATTGCGCTTTTCTTCAGCGGTCTCCTTAGGATTTCTCCAATCTTCTACATGACATAGAACCGATAGTTCGATATTATTTTTATCCAGTGCCTCTTTGAACACCCGGGGGTCTGTAAAACCGTTCATAAAACCCGTGTCGGGCTCTATGCTTTTAAAACCGGCCTTGGACATTACACCTAGAATATGCTCCAATTTATTTTTATAAGCATCACCGGACATGGCCCAAGTGTACGTTTCACATCCTATTTTTATTTTTCCCATTTTCTATTCTTTTCCCAATCAATAATTCATATTCAACCAATTCAGTACTCGGGTATTGAAATCATCAATTTTTTCCCAATGGAAGGCATGGCCCGCGTCTTCATATAGGTGCAGTTCACTGTTTGGTATACCGCTAGCCACCTCTTTGGCCATCCATTCAGGAGTAAACTGATCTTCTTTACCACCAATAACCAAAGCAGGAACTTTAATATCCGGTAATTGGTCAACCACCTCATGAGACATACAAGCATACGCTTGCCCTTCTAAACCATGCAGTGGTTGCTGCACTTGAGCAAAAGCAGCCTCTTTCTGGCCTTGCATGAGGCCCTCGTATTCTTGATCATCATCCCAAGTAGATTTATGGAAAATCAGTAACTGAATGAAGTTTGAAAACTGTTCAGGCCGCAAATGGGCCTTGGCATGCATCATGTGGGTAAAAATCGCTTTTGCTTTGCGGTCACAGCTTGCCCAAGGGCACATTAAAACCATTGCTTCAACCATTTGAGGGTGTCTAATAGCCACTTGCAAGGCGATAGCACCCCCCATTGAAACACCCACCACTGCTGCATTTTCTATATTCAAGGCTTTTAGCAACCCTGCAGAATCATCGGCCATTTGAGCAGTAGTGTATGCTCCTTCAGGTTTGTCGGAGAGGCCTACTCCCCTATTATCAAAAAGAATACAGCGGTAGTTCTTTTCCCAAAAAGAGACATGCTTTTCCCAAACCGAATGGTCTGCAGTTATGCCCATGATGAGCAAAAGGGGTTTACCTTTTCCTCTTTCTTGATAATGTAGCCTGATTCCGTTGACGGTCGTATAGGGCATTATTGATTCGATTTTATTAGTGTTTCAGCTTAGCTCCATCCGTGCATATCGCGCACCTCTACTAATTTGGCAAGAATATCGTTCCAGGTCTGCTGTTTCATCATGACGTCGTTATCGAACATACATCCGTCCCAACAGATATGCTGAAAAGCTTTGGTCAGGTTTCCACTGCCATCGCGCAACCAATAACCGGCATCTTTTGCGACATCCAACTTACCATTTGGATCAGTGGCCAAACAGTGTCTACCAGTTTTATCATGAGATCCTGTACCATGAACGGTACCATCGTTTTGGGCCACATGAAAATCGATGGTCCATGGTCTTAGGGCATCGGTTACGGTCTTCAGTCCATTTTCCAAGGTAGCACGGTCAGACCAATCAAAATCTTTTGGTAAAATTCGATGCTCAGGTGCGTTATAACCCAGTAGATATAATAATGTGTGCGACATATCGGCTTGAAAACCGATGTTCGGCCGATCGACGGCCTCTAGGGTCTCTACCATCGTTTTCCAGCTGTGCATACCGCCCCAACAAATCTCGCCTTCGGCAGCCAACTTTTCATCATAGTCGGCAGCGACGTCACAAGCAGCCCTAAAAGTATCGGCCACCAACTTGGTGTTTTTGGCAGGATCTTGCGCCCATTGCTCGGGGCCGGAAGCAGAGTCAATTCGAATAACACCATACTGGCGTACCCCATGCTCTCTTAAAACCTTTCCGAAATGACAAGATTTGCGAACCATTTCTACAAAGGTTTTTCTATCTTCATCAGAACCTAGTGTCGGCCCTCCCCAAATAGGAGCTACCAAACTACCTACGTTCAAACCATGGCCCGCAATTTTATCGGCCAATCTTTTTATGTCATCATCGCCCATATCGATATTGATATGCGGATCTAACAGACCGATATCGACACCGTCAAATTTGTTACCGTCAACTTCTGCCGCGGCAGTCATTTCAAGCATTGTATCAAAAGGAATGACCGGTTGCGAATCTGGACCTTTACCCACAATTCCCGGCCATGTGGCGTTATGTAGTTTTGGAAAAGTATTACTCATCTTCTCTATATTTTAGTGTTCTACTTAATTTTCTTTTAGTCGAGTTGTAAATCAGGATTTTCAGGACCAAAATGCTTTAACATCACAATCGGGTCTGTAGCGCTCTCATTCGTAATGATAATACCCTCCTTTGCGGCACTCTCTGTTACGAAGTACTCATCATGGGTCAATTGCCCATAACGGATTAATGAAGGAGTTTCAATATCCCAAACACCCATTTTACCGTGGCCCTGCATCATGATCATACCATAACAGGCACTATCTTTGATGGTTACCGTTTGACCTGGGAGTATGGTCAATTCTTTGGCACTAAAAGCATCGGATCGATAACAGATCCATTTATCAATATAACCTTTAGCTTCCATTTCTTCAAGAGGTTCTACCGGAACAGGAGCCATAAACCTAGTTTCAAGCATATTGGGGTCTGTGTTGAGCTCCCAATCGATTACTTCCATTAGTTGGTCATAATCTCCTTTACGATCTTCAGGTGTACCTTTCCACAATAATTCCTCCGGTATAATGGCTTCGTTCACCAATGACTGGTACATAGCAAAAACGTCGGAGGCCTTTTGTGGCTCATAAGTACACATACTACCTGGGGCATGAAGCATTCCCGGAGGTACATCCCAACCGGTACCAGGCTCTAACCTAAATGCCGAAGAGTAATTGGTAATCTTATTATCACCTTTGGTAAAATTTTTCAAGCACTCTTTGATCTGCTCTTTGGTCGTACCGGGGGTTATTCCAAAAAAGGTATAGGGAAAATCACCACCATGGTTGTTCACTTGCGGAGGAAAATAATACGCTTCCGGTTTTCCCTTTTGGCCAACTTTGGCCGCATGCTCATCATTGTGATGAATGTGATGCGGTAAAGGACCCATGTTATCAAAGAATTTTGAGTACATAGGCCAGCTTTTATATTCGTTCCAAAGCCTGTCACCTATAATTTCTCCTTTTAGTTCGTCGATTACATCTTTTAAGAGTATTTGAACCTCTTCGCCCCCATCTTCAAGAACAACGTGGCTCAAACCTTCATTCTTTCCTGTCAGTGGGCCATTTTCGGCTGGTGTGGTAGAAGAGAACCAACGCTCATCGATACCCCCGCGTTCACCGCCTAACACATAATAATCGTCTGGGTGAAGTTTTATTCTTCTTCCGGGAACACAAAATGATCTTGGTACCCAAGTTGGCGTCAAGCGCAAAATTCCCTTGCCTTGTTCCAGTGCTTTTTCAGCCAATGTTGCCATATTACTCTCTGTTTAAAAAGGTTTAGTTTAAATTGAATTAATAAATTTTTCTATTTCTTTTTCTTGCAAAACCTCTATTTGCAAATCATACATTTTTCTTTCATTGGGCTCCAAATAAATCAAGCTTCCTTCTTCTCTGGCCTTTTTTTGGCCTATCGGCGGATTGGTGGCCGGCTCCATGGCCGTCACGTACTCGTTTTCTCCCCAATGTTGCCAATTGACCAGCCATGGTAATTGTTCTTTCTGAAATTGAAGCCCCACCAGTAAATTCAGTTGTTCATTATAAATTCCGCATCGGGAGACCCCAGCATCATCAGCCTTGATATCAATAAAAGCAACATCTTCACCTGTACCGGAATGGGCTTTCAATGGTGGGGGACAGACCCTAAAATCGTTACCATCTTTAAATACTTTCTTATCGGTGTCTGGGTTAGGCGATTTCCAATCACCATTCCAAAGCAATTTCGTACCCTCATCAACCAAAGGCCAACCAAAGTTGACATGGTATAATAGCATGTGCGGAACTCTACTATTGCCCCTATTGACCACCTCATCTTGAATGTTGATTTTGGCTTCACCCAATCTTCCAGAGATGGTTCTTCTCAACTCTAATGAAGGGCCAAAAACTTGCGTTTCTTTTATAACCCCTGTAATACTCATTTCTAACTCACCATTTGCAGGGTCGGGCTGAACGATTGAAATTACTTCGGCCGGGGTATTACTGATTCGACCGTGCACCCCTCTATGCCCATTTTCATCTTCTTCAGGGCCGCCCACATGTGAAAGTCCACAGGTGGTGACCAGACCTCCTACAAAATTTCTTAGCCAACCGATACCGTGGTCCGAAAATCGATCAGGCGGCAATACGCCAGCATGACTCAACCATGCAAGACTATATTGGTTGTAAAAAGCATCGGCAACATCCATCGCTCGATCAAGAAGCACCTTATAACGTAGACCGGTACCCGTGTTGATCCAAGCGATGCGTGATCCTCTTCCCAGACCATTGTCCAGAACCGAAGTTTCAATTCCGCCCATCTGGGCAACATTACCCACTTTTCCTTTTGCCTGTGCTATATATGCCGATTCTATCATAAATCTATCTCACAATTTGGAGCACCCAATGATTAAAGTTCTTTGATTCTTATATTTCTGTACTCTACTTTCATTGGAGGACCGACATGAACTTGCACACCTAAGTGACCCGCGTCTTTTCTGTTAACGGCATCTTCATCGGTCACATCGCTCATAAGGATGCCATTTACGTAATGCTGCAAGTGGTTTCCATTGATGACCAGGTGTACTTCGTTCCAATCTTCATGCTTGATTTTTGTTTTTAGCGAGTCTGATTCTCCTAAAGAATCTACCACTTCCCTACTTTGCCAACAATTGCGCTGCACATTGGCGCTAAGTGATCCTGGCTCATCAGGATTGTCTTGTGTGTTGATAATGACTTTTTCACCACGATACGCTAAAGTGGCCCTTTTCTTTTCCTCATAGTTTTGCCCGGTGTACCGAATTTTGCCATCTATATCGGCCTGATAGCCTCGAAGGGCATGAGGTATCGTATCTATCTTATCACTTCTATAATTGATTCCGCTGTTTCCCGAATCGGCAATTTTGAATTCAAGCTTCAATTCGAAATCTGACGGTTGTCCGCCTTGCCAAACAATAAATGTGTTATTTTCTAATAGGGTTTCAGGAGTCACTTGACCGACCAAGCTACCATCTTGTACGCTCCAATAAGTTGGGTCACCCTCCCATCCTTCTAAAGTTTCGCCATCAAAAATCTGTACAAAACCATCTTTGTCAGCTTTCACTTCGGTCGTTTCTTCTTCAACAACCGTTTCTTTTTCTTTCTTTGTTTCTTTACAAGACTGAATGGCCAATGCCGCCAACAGCATATAAAGACCAAGTCTAATATTCATTTTTTTCATCTTTTATTTCTTTAGTGTTTTTGTTCTTTTAGTTCGTTGTTAAGCTCTTTGTTGAAATACACCGTTAGACCATCTTTGCCGGGAACCACAATATCTGGTCGCCCATCTTCATTGAGGTCGATTACCTCAAAAGAGACACCCGTACCTTTTCCTTCGCCATAAACCCCGAAATCGATTACCTGTTTACTGAAACTCTCGCCGTTCCAACGAAAGTAATACAGCCCAATGGGGTCATAACCTCCAGGGTCGTTACCGTTATGTGCCTTGTAACGCTTGCCAGTAACGAGTTCTTCGACACCGTCACCATCAAGGTCGGCCATTTCCATAGTGTGGTATTGGGAATTGAAAGGGTCAATTGGATGTTTTGACCACTCTCTTGAACCTTTCTTTTTATTACCTATAGATTGTTCATACCAATGCAAACCATAACCATGCCCCTGCCCCACTATCAAATCATTAAGACCGTCACCGTTCACATCTGTAACCAACATGGGTACACTGGTAGTACCTAATTGAAATTCTTCATGCAAAACCCACTCTTCATTGAAAATATCTTCGGGCGCTTCTAGCCAGCCGTGCGGAACAACAATGTCACCTCTACCATCGCCATTCAGGTCTCCATAACCCAAACCGTGACCTTGCTTTTCAGCAATGGTCTTTACTTCGAATTTTCCGTTCTGCCAGAAAACTATACGCAAAGCATCATTGGGTGTGTTGGGAACTATTTCTAACACGCCGTCGCCATTCATATCCCAAGCTCGGGTAGATTCAATATTACCCACTTCGGCAATTAAATGTTCAGGCCATTCTTCTGATCCGTTGTTTTCCTTCCAGACCAATTTCTTCTCGAACCAGCCGCCCGTAATAAAATCCGTCTTTCCATCTGAATTAACATCAAAAGGAATGGTTGAAAAATGATCGTAATATTCACCAAATCGCTTAGGCCCACCCACGGAGTGCCGTTTGGCAAATAAAGGCCCTTCATACCAGAAAGCTCCTGAAACAATATCTAAGGCCCCGTCATTATTGACATCGAAAACCCCCACCGATTCATAACTCTCAGTAGCAATTTGCTTCTTTTCAAATACGATGGTCTGAGGAAGTACTGGTTCCGTAACCGGTTCTTTTTGACACCATATGGGGGCCGAGCACAATACTAGACCCGGAAATATGGCATAAAACCTGTATGGCGAGCATACAGGTTTTAGCCTACTTTTAATACTGATTATCAGATTTTCAGAAAAATTTTCAAATCCAATCATGCTCATTGCAAAAGGCAATTCTAATTATTCATATTCTTATTGCCCCGCCTCTGCTTGGTCTTGGCCCGAAAAAATCTGATTTTCTTTGTCACCACCGGCAACCAGATAGGCCAATAAGTCTTTTACCTCATCTGGCCCCAAACGATTGATCGTACCTGGAGGCATCAATGAAATAGTCGACATACGTGTGCTTTGCACTTGATCTTTGGCTATACTTCTAATTACATCCGGTGCGTAAGGGTTTTGGCTAATTTTATATTCCGAATCATTTTCACTGATCAAACGTCCTACTACTGAATTACCATCTTTTAGCGTGAACACGGTAGAGTTGTACTGATCGGAAATAACATCGTTCGGATCTATAATTGCCTTCATCATATCTTCCGGTGAGAACCGCGTACCAATCTGTGTTAGGTCAGGACCAATATTCTGGCCTTCGCCACGCATACTATGGCACGTAATACAGTTGGTGGCCAAGAACATGTTTCTACCTTGCTCAAAGTCGCGGTTTTTTAATCCGTCGGCCAATAAAGGCTCGATATCTTCTTCTTGCCAGTTTTTTCTAGGCCCCTTTGGCTGCACCGCATTGGATACCAAATCATTACCGGAACTGCTCAGCAAAGAGTCTCCCGACATTTCGTTATACATCTCAAACTGACTTTTAGATACGTGCGACAGTGCACCTTGTCTAGCTTTATCGATGAACCCGATATAACTTCTACCCGCTTTAAACGAGAAGGCCTTGTAGAACCATTTGAAATATTCTTCGCGTAATTCCGGAGTCCATCCATTGGTAGCACCACTCAAAACGGTACCATAGTAAGTACTTTGGGCCGGAGGCATGTTCTTAAGTGTCTCGGCGATATCCATACCATATTGTGGATTTCTGAGGATAAGATCGGCAGCCTCGGTAGCGGTGTTCGCCATTACGGAAGCATTTTCACCCTGAGGATTTTCTAAAAGTGCCAATGTCTTTGACACAACCGTTGGTTCGCCCACATAAACTAAGGTCTTGCTTAAAAGCTGATTAAGAACATCAGTCTCAGATGGATAATGTGAAGCTAGATAAGAACGTACTTTTTGTTGTGATGCACTGTTCGGCTTACCCATTCTTGATAAAGTGAGCTCTATAGCGCGTACCAGGTCGACCTGTTGAGCCGTATTAAGACTTACATAGTCAATTTCGGTCAAGGCCTGAAGCAATTTGCTCTGTTGATTCGAATTACCCTGTCTTGCCAAAGCGATGGCACCTTGAATCTTAGCGATGGCATCGGTCTCATCATACACCTTCTGTTGCCAAGAATCGACTGGTTGATGTTCAACCGCTATTCTAGCGGCATATTGCAAGAACCTATCATCACTTTTCAAATAAGGCCAGGCAGCCTCAACAGCTCCTTCTTTGGCTCCTAAATGATAAGTTTCCAATTCTTTTCTCTTCTTATTGGCATCTGTCTGGGCAAGAGCTGTGCCCGCACCTTCGACCTTATCGTCACCATCGTAATAAACACGGTATAAATCAGAATCTAACCTTCTACCTCCGGTCATAAAGTACATGGCACCATCAGGCCCGATGACCCCATCGGTCAAAGGCAATGGCAACCCTGAAAGAAACTCTTCTTTCACCCCTTTATAAGAAGAACCTTCTGGTTGTAATTCGATACCGTAAACGATACCAAAACTCCAATCGAATGCAAAAACACTGTGCTTATACTTTTCAGGAAAGTTAGCTCTACTGCCGTACATGACGTTGGTAGGTGATCCCTGACCAATATTCATTAACGGAGGTAAGTTATCAGGGTAGGCAGGCGACCATTTTCCGTTACCGGTTCTCCAACCGAATTCGGCGCCACTGGTAACATGGCAAATTCGTGTAGGTCGGTACCAAGGCATACCCAAATCCCATTCCATATCGGAATCGTAAACGAACATGTCTCCCAATTCATTAAAAGCTAAATCATAAGGGTTTCTAAACCCGGCAGCTACCAGTTCCCAATTCTTTCCTTCCGGATCTACTTTGGCTATCCACCCACCTGGTGCCCCTCTATCGTTTGCGTGACCACGCGGATCTTTAATTTGTGGAAACAAGTTATCATCGGCCCAGTTCTTAGGCAGTCTATAAGTAGCCACATCTTCAGGTAAATCGGTGTGGTTACCAGCAATTACATACAAAGACTTTCCATCAGGCGATGGAATAATACTGTGAGGACCATGCTCCCCCGCCCCATGAAGGGCCTGGAGCAGGGTAATCTTATCATATTGATCATCATTATCGGTATCCTGCAAACGGTAAAGACCACTGGTTTTCTCAAATTCTTCATCGCCCCAGTGATTGATCATTACATAGAGACTGTTAAAGGCATACAAAAGACCTTGGGCGTACCCCATTTGAACAACGGAATCTGCGACCTGCTCACCTGTTTGAATTTTTAGTTTTTCAATTTTCGGTGTTAGGTCATCAGAACCGATAGGTGCAACCTCCATACGATAGAGTGCCCCATATTGGTCAGAAGTAATCAGTCTACCCTTGTCATCAAAGGTCATTGAAACCCAAGAACCGGTACCAGCCTCACCCGGGCTATATAAATGCTCTGCCTTAAAACCAGGTTGTAGCTTTAATTTGGCAATTTTCGGATCTTGGTTTTCTGCGGTTTCCGCCTCACCTCCTTTGTCCGTTCCACACGAGACCATTAGCTGAAGCGCAGTTGCAAGCAGAAGAATTTTTTTGATCATTTGGCTTAATTTGATAATTTATTTCAGTTAGATTTTTTAATGCCTTTGAAGGTACTAAAAATTCGGGTTCAACGACGATTCAGACGCCGGAAGACCATATCTCAGACTTATATTGGAGAAGGCATTACCTCTAGGTTCCGCTCCCTCAGGATAATAGTAATCGTTAGGGTTTGCCTTGATTCGGTTTCCGTAAGCCGTTATAACGTCTACGGCGCGACCTGTTCTAACCAAATCGAACCAACGTTTGTTCTCAAAAGCCAACTCGACCCTGCGCTCGTTAAAAATGGCTTCCCCTAAATCACCAGTGGGATCCCCAAGACCCGCACGCGTACGAACTTGGTTCAGATATATCAGAGCCTCTCCCGATTCGCCCTGTTCTTCAAGCGCCTCGGCTAAAAATAACAATACTTCAGAATAGCGATATACTGGCCAATTAACACCATGATTAAAATGAAGTGAATGTGGCTCTAAAAATTTATTGATTATAGGATATGTTCCATCTCTCCAAAAACTTCCACTAGAATTTACATAGGTTATTGAAGCATCTTTTCTTAAATCTCCATCTTCGTAGGCTGCTAGTATATCCGGTGTAGGAATATTATTCCCTTCACCACTCAAGGGCTGTGGGTTAGATGTTTGCATTAAACTTCCTACCTCCTCAGCGTCTAAAGGCCAAGGAAGGCTATAATAAAGGAAAGTGCCATTCAAACCTTCAGCTCCCTCCTTATATTGAATCTCAAAAACTGATTCCATGTTATTCTTATTACCGCTGTTACCTGAAAAAGCATCTGCATAATCGGGCATCAACATGTACTCATCACTTTCAACAACCGCTCTTGCTTGAGCTTCAGCCTCAGCCCACTGCTCTCTTACGATATGAACATTTGCCAACAACGTTCTTGCCGCACCTGAAGTGGCCCTCCCTGGGTCTTGCTGTGATTTTGAAGGAAGTAAGGTAATCGCTTCACTAGCATCACTAATTATTTGAGTATATAGTTCATCCTCGCTAGAAAGTGGTAAAGCCGCATCTTCACGGGATAGTACTGGCACCAAGTGCATAGGTACACTACCGAACAATTGCACTAAATCAAAATATGCCAAAGCTCTTAAAAACAGAGCCTGACCCTTGATGTTGTTCTTGGCGGCTCCATCAAATTCAGCCTCATCTATGGTCGCTAAAATCTGATTGGTACGGGCAATTACCTGATAATTATAAACATATACATTTTGAACATGAACATTGGTAGTAATACCTTGATCGGTAGGTACCGCAAAATCGGCAAGATCTTCTTGTTGTTCGGTCGCTCCGAAAGCTGTATTACGAGCATAATAGGTATTATCGGAATGCATTTCTTTTAGATAAATACCTGATGGACCGCCCCCTGTACCATTCAGCACAGTTCTTAATGGAGCGTAGGCACCGTTAACAGCTTGTTCAAAATCAACTTCTGTTTTATAAAAAGTGGGAACACTCAAGGAATCTTCTGGAAAGATGGTCAATTCATCTTCGCAGCCTGTAGCCAGTACCCCCAGCACTACAAGAATTGAGAATATTTTTTTCATTGTATTATTTTTTTAGAAGAGTCTAATTCTTTTTTAATGATTATCCAGCCTATTAAAAGTTCAGGTTTACGCCTAAACTGAAAATTCGGGGAACAGGGTACCCCGATAGGTCTACCCCTGGACTCAAGTTACCTCCATCACCGTCTCCATCAGATTCTGTACTGATTTCTGGGTTTGGACCACCCCAGTACTTCGTGAAAATGTGTACATTTTGAATTGAACCGTAGATTCTGGCAGACTTGAAGAAACGGTCAACACCGCCTAAAGTATAGCCCAATGTAATGTTTCGAATATTAAAGAACGAGGCATCGGCCACAAATCGGCTGTTTACCCAGTCTCTTTCAATACCTGTGACATTACCGCCACCTACTGTTGTACCATAGAAGCCTCTACCAGGGTTATCTACAGATCTAAATCTGTATTTAACATCTGACAACAAATTAAATACACCATCAAGGTTGGTTGTACTATAAAGGTGACGAACCAGAACATCGTTACCTTGAGATCCTGTTCCGATTACGGAAAAATCCCAATTACCATATTTGATCGTATTGGTGATACCGTAAGTGAAATCAGGGAAAGGATTACCCATAATCGCTCGGTCATCATTGTCACCACCATTGGTAATAACACCATCCCCATTAACATCAACCAATTTGATACTACCTACCGTAGACCTACCCGGTACTTGCGGAGAACTATCTAAATCTTGTTGGTTCAAGTAAACACCATCAGCTATATGACCATAAAATTGAGCGAATGGTTTGCCAACTTGGGTTATGTGAAAGGTACCGTAGACGCGATCAATACCTTCTGCAAGCGACACCACTTCATTTCTATTAAAGGATATGTTTGCGTTGGTTGTCCAACGGAATTTACCCGTGGTGTTCACTGTATTCAGAGCGAATTCATGACCCCAAAACTTTATTTCACCAATATTATCGCTAAAGTTGGTAAAACCGGATTCTTGAGGCACCTGTACATTGTATAAAAGGTTGGTCGTGTTCTTAGTGTAGTAATCGTAAATGAAAGAAACACGATCATTGAAAAGACTCAAGTCAAACCCTATGTCAAATTGTTTAGTAGTCTCCCAACCTAAATTAGAATTTGATAAAGAACTCACTGCAGAACCTGGAGCAAATTCATCATTAAATGCCGCATTCACTCGGTTATTGATTAAAGCATATTGGGTGTAGTTACCGATATTATTGTTACCAGTAACACCGTAACTTGCTCTAAATTTTAACATGTTAATAGCTTCTTGATTCTCCATAAAGGCTTCATCGGAGATAATCCATCCAGCAGATACGGATGGGAAGTTACCCCATCTGTTTCCTGAACCAAATCTTGAAGAACCATCTCTACGCACCGCGGCCGTAAGCAGGTATTTACCTTTATAGTTATAGGTCAATCTGGATAGGAATGATACCAGGCTCCATTCTTGAATATTATCAAAAGTGCCGTTTCTATCAATATTCGCGGCGCCCTGTATGGTTGGCAAACGATCGTCTGCAAACGTATTGGCAGCTATCCTATTAAAATCTCTTCTAAACTTCTGATAACTAAATCCCCCTAAAAGAGAGAAATTGTGATCACCGAAACTCTTGGTATAGGTCGCCAAGTTTTCATTCAAATAAGAAAAGTCTCTTTGATCTTCCCAAATGGCTTCCGATGTGGTCGGAATGGGCACATTGATACGAAACGTAGCGGTCGAAGGACTAAAGAACTCATACTTCTCATTATATATTTCAGCATTTAAGCTCGACTTTATAACCAATCCATCAATCGGCTCATACTCTACAAAAGCATTGGAAAGTATGTTGACGTTCTTATTTTCATTTTTGATTTGCTCAGCCGACGTTAACCAGTTGGCGTATGAGAAAATATTTCCTGTTTCGGCAGGAAAATTATTGAAGGTCGTTCTAGTACCATCTTCATTGTAAATGGGCATAATCGGCCAAGTATGAAGGGCGTTGAAAAGAATACCGACACCACGATCACCGTCACTACGAGGCGTATTGTCTTTTATATAGGACGGGGCAATATTGAAGCCCAATCTTACTTTATCCGACACATTATAATCTAAATTGACCCTTAACGAATAACGCTCATAATCAGAATTGATAACAACCCCATCTTGCTTAAAGAAACCGGCAACTACCGCAGTACGTAATTTCTCTTTATTTGAGGTAATTGTCAAGTTATAGTTCTGCACAGGCGATGTTCTTAATAGAGCACCATACCAGTCGTTGGTCTTTCCTTCGTATTGAGAAGGGTCTTGAAAAATGGCGGGTACTGGATCACCCTGATCTTCGTAATATTCTTTTTTGAACTGGGCGAACTCTACGGCATCCATCATATCGATCCTACCCCTTTGAGGCACCTGCTGAATTCCCGTTGAAGTGTTAAGACTTACATTGGTCTCACCAACAGTTCCATTTTTGGTTGTTATGAGTACCACCCCGTTGGCAGCCCTCGAACCATAAAGAGAGGTTGATGCTGCATCTTTAAGAATGGTAATGTCTTCAATCTCATCAGGGTTTAAGTTGTTGATTCCCCCTGAAATCGGAAAACCATCAATGACATAAAGAGGTTCGCTACCTCCAGAAACAGAAAGTTGCCCCCTAATACGTACAGACATTCCCTGACCAGGCTTACCTGTGGTTTGATTGATCTGTACACCTGCAAGCTTACCTTGCAGCTTTTGTGTTACTTGTGAAACCGGCAAATCGGCCAACTCTTGTGCTTCGATTGTCTGTACAGATCCCGTTACCTGTCTTTTAATCTGTGTACCATAACCTACCAACACCACTTCATCAAGGGCCGTGGCATCTTCGGTCATAGTTGCATTTACTGTAGTTTGGCCATTTAATGGAATTTCCTGGGTAGTAAAACCTATATAGGAAAAAACAAGGGTAGCGTTCGAATCCGCTACATTCAAAGTATAGTTGCCGTCAAAATCGGTAACCGTACCGTTAGTGGTACCTTTTACGATAACATTTACACCCGGCAAGCCAAAGCCGTCATCAGCCGATACCACCGTACCAGAGACCGAAGTGCTTTGGGCGAATGCATTAAAAGATAAAAATAGGGCCAAAACCAAGTACAAGGTTTTTAACCCAAATCGGATTTTTTTCATAGTGATTAATTAAGTCAGTTAGCGAATAGTTCAAGTCGATAGAGTTCAGCATTCTACCGATTTAGTTCAAATGTATCTTTCGAAATCGTTTTCGCTATCCTGTAGTATCCTGCTAATTCGATAAAAACAGATAGAAAATTTTCAACGACTTCATTAATTTTAGGCCTAAAATTGTCAATTACACACCTATTATTGTAATTCAGTAAATTTTATCTAAATCTCATTTGATTTTGCTCTTCTAGAATCATCGAATTTTGAGGTAGAATAGTTAGAATGAAGAGTTGTGTATGATAAGTTTCTAAGCGGTGGTCAATATTCCATTGGTTTATTGCAAAATTCTTTTATAATGAGCTAACCTTTAATATCCCCTATCACTGAAAAATTTCTTACAAGAATTCTGACAAGCTTAATTACAGAAGGTTGCACCTAATTAACCGAGAGGAAAATACATACTTTAATAAAGGCAAATGAAGGTCATTTTATCAAAATGCCAGTAAAAAACAGAGCTACCATATTATTGATATCCGATTCAGTTAAGAAAAAGTTATCATATCTGCTATTTATAGTAGAAAATTTAAATAAAACGAGAATTTTGCATTTTTTTGCCCAAATAATATATTTCCTATATAATTTTACATTATCTTTATAAGAAGTAGGAATTATACTTCAAAAATTACCTTAAATGACTCCCCTAGTAATGTTAATTGATGACGATCTCGTATCTCAATTTGATATGAGAATCAAGCTACAACGACACGGCCAGCCCTCGGAAATACTTTCCTATGATTGCCCAATCGAGGCATTAAGTTGGTTTGAAGAATGGAAACTATCAAACGGTGGTCTACGCCTACCCGATATTCTTTTGTTGGATTGGCAGATGCCCAAAATGGATGGCTTTGAATTTCTAGAGGAGGCTTTTGAAAGAGGAATTCCTTTAGAAGAAATGGATATTTATATGGCCTCTTCGTACAGCAACTGCTTAGAGAAAGCCACTGAAGAAATAAGATCTAAGGTAAGAAGGCGCTTTATTAAACCGTTGAGTAGAGCCAATGTTGATATTATCTTTACCAATCAGGCACTTAAAGAGCAAGTCTGAGCATATTTCAGCCAACACTAATCAACTGCCTTGCATTAACTTTTTTTTAAAATCTTACTCTTTTTAGTGGGTTATTTACCAGTTCCACAATTATTCACCCTGATTTTATAGCGCTAACTATCCATTCACCAATTCTTCGCATGCCCAATAGTTTGTGCTCATTCTTATGTTAAAATGCTCTTGCTCATTGAATAGGATTAAAAGTTTGATGCTTTGGAGCACATACACTACAGAGGCACGACTACTTTAGTGGGTCTTATTTGACCAATAAAAATTTATTCAATTTCGGCAAAGAATAGCGCTCTATGTATGGGAAAAATCTAGATAATAAAGTCGTTTACTTGGTAGATGATGATCAGGAAGACCAAGAAATTTTTAGTGATGCCCTTGAAATGGTCGACACCAATTTTACCCTAAAGATGTTCGACAACGGGGTTGACCTAATGGCCGATTTACACTCAGAAACCGAATTGCCCGACGTTATCTTTCTTGACCTGTTCATGCCCATGATGAATGGGGAGGAATGCCTTCAAGATATCAGGGAGAACTATCAATTTAATGATGTTCCGGTAGTGATATACTCTACTGTTCTTGACATGGGTAAAATTGAAGAGCTATTTGATATGGGGGCCAATAGGTACTTACACAAACCTTCTAACTTCAATGCATTGGTAACCGCTCTGGAACGTACCATGCGCTCGGTCGAAAGAAATAAAATGGGGGGAACGGCTATTATTAATGTTATGAATTAACGCTTTGACAAATTCACTTTCCTCCTTTTTAATTGATCCATTTAGCCATTAGGGCATACATTTCACTTTTTGAAACCGGTTTGGCTACATAAGCTACAAAACCTGAAGCAATACAATTCTCTTTATCACTTGTCATGGCATTGGCCGTTTGGGCTATAATTCGAGTATCAGGTTTCATTTCGAGAATTGCTTCAGCCGCCTCATATCCGTTCATAACCGGCATTCTAATGTCCATTAAAATTAAGGAGTAATCAGAATCCTTCTTGAAGAGGTCTACCACTTCTTTTCCATTATTGGCCCAGGTTATATTGAGGTCGGTAGGTTCGAACAATTTTTGTAAATAATGCTTATTGGTAGGGTTATCTTCGGCAATAAGTATTCGTTTATTTTTAAATACCTCTAAATCGAACTCTTTTTCCTCCTCTTCTTCGACCTCATTTTCATTCCATTTTTCGAAAGGAATATCAATAGTAAAAGTACTGCCTTTGTCTTTTTCAGATTCGGCGGATATATTACCACCTAGCAAGCCCATTATTCCTTTAGAAATAGCCAGGCCTAGCCCTGTACCATCGTATTGTTTCTTGTCTTTATGTTCCACACGCTGAAAGCGTTCAAAAATAATTTCCAGATCTTTTTGGGTCATTCCAATACCGGTATCGGATACAGCAAAGACAATACGGTCATTTTTAATTTCATAACCGAACCTAATGGTACCCGAAACCGTAAATTTCATCGCATTGCCCACCAAATTGGTCAATACCTGCTTTAAACGTGAGCCATCTGTTTCAACAACTAACTCGCTACTCTCAAGAGGCACATAAGTCTCTATGGCTATCTTACTCTTGTTGCGTTGGTCTTTTATTGCCCTGAAGGTAACTTCAACTTCTTTGATCAATTCATTTAAGTTACAAGGGCCAAATTGCATATTCAGCTCACCTGCCTCTATTTTTGATAAATCGAGTATATCATTGACCAAATCAAGCAATTGCTTACTACATTTTTCTATAATGCCAACATATTCATCTGTAGAAGCCTTATCCAATATATCTTCGCGAAGCAACTGGGCGAAACCAACAAGCCCATTCAAAGGAGTGCGGATTTCGTGGCTCATATTGGCCAAAAACTGATTTTTATAAATGTTAGCCGAGTTCGCTTCTGCCAAGGCCACTTGTAAATTATGTTCGGTCTGTTTCTTCTCGCTGATATCGATAACAACGCTTATATAACTTGTAACCGTTCCGGAAGCGTCTTTTTCAAAGGGAGAATCGATGGAATAACACCAAATATAAACCCCGTTCTTATGCTTGATACGATATTCTATCTTGCACGGAGCAGCACCGTTACTTAGACTTTTCAAATGGTTTTTAACGCCCTCTCTATCATCAGGATGTATCAGTTTTTTAAACTCGTCATCGGACATTGAATTAATCTCCCCTATTTCATACCCCAATATGGTCTCATATTGAAAATTCATATAGGTAATGCGTCGATCCACAAAACTGTATACATAAATTCCGGAAGCCGATAGTTCCGTAATCTTACTTGAAAACTCTTTTTCGTGCCAAAGCTTTTCGTATAAATTTTTACGTTCGGTGATGTCTTGTGCAATTCCGCGAAGGTGGGTTATCTCTCCCCTGCTATTTTTATAGGCATTACCGGTGACCCACATCCAACCGTGCGACCCGTCATTTCTGGTCGTTTCCAATTCCAGTTCATAAGGCACCCCTTCATTGGCAGTTCTATTAAGCGATTCGCTGAGTAAATTCCATGATTCTTCGGTAAATAATTTTTGATGTTCAGAATATGGTGGTGGCGGTAATTTTGGGTCAAAACCGTACATTTTATAAAGTTCTTCTGTCCAAAAAACTTCATTTGATGCAACATCTAATCGCCAACTACCCATTCTTGCTACCTCTTGGGCCTTCGCTAATTCTTCCGATTTTAAGGTTAATGCCTGTTCGTTTTCTTTAATCTCATTGATATTAACAAAAGTGACGACTACCCCTTCTATTTTCTTATCCGTGGTTATAAACGGGCTTATACGGTTGAGATACCAATTACCTTTTCGGTCACAAACATCACCTTCAAAAGTCTTCAACTCTTCCAGTGCCAATTGACAGTCTTCGATAATTGACTTTCTGGTAGCATCTTCGAACTCAGAAGCAAAACTGTCTATTGAACGACCATAATCTCTATCCTCTAGATTAAAAATCTTTTTGATAGCAGGTGTAAACTTTCTGATATTCAACTCTTCATCTAAGAACAACGTACCGATATCGGTGCTGTTCAAAAGGTTGTTCATATCATTGTTCAGGTTTTCAAGCTCTTTGTTTTTTTCCTGAAACTCGGTATTTACCGTATATAGCTCTTCGTTGACCGATTGAAGCTCTTCGTTCGAGCTTTGAAGTTCTTCATTGGAAGACATCAACTCCTCGTTCGAACTTTGAAGCTCTTCGTTACTCGTTTCTAGCTCTTCAATTACATTCTGAAGCTCGGTTCTTTTCTCTTTAAGTTCATATTCTAAATCTTCAATACGCTGCTTCGAGATATTCGAAATATCTTCATTCGACAGAATTATCTGTTCTGCGGATTCCTCTTTGACACTTTCACCAAATTGAACCAGAAAAAGCTTATTTCCACTTTCGGTATTTTTTACCTCCTCAAAAAATAAGTCGGTCGTCATGGTTATTTTCTCCGTATCAATCAACAGATTCTTTATGGTAATCGGTTTATCGAGCTTGATAGTTCGCCTGATACCATTTCGTATAACCGTTGATAGTTCTTGAGGCACCAACCCTAAGAGGTTATTTGTAAACATGCCATCTGTTTGACTGAACCACTTCTTAAAGTCACCCTGAATAAACTGCACATTGAAGTCATCGTCGATAAATACGGTAACCGGGGCATATTTTTTACTTAAATATTTATAGTAAAAAAGCTCTCCTTGTTGCGCCTCAGTAAACTTATTCGATTGCCTAATTTGGAAATGCGGAACTTCATGTCGTTTAAAACTTAATGAGGTATCTTGAATAGACCTATTACGAAATGCTTGGTTCTTTTTCTTGATGCATTGAAAAATTCTATGCTTCGAATCGACCGTTTTAAATAAATTACCCATTTTACCGAGCGACTCGCTACTGCCTAAAAACAAGAAGGCGTCTTTGTTCAAAGCAAATTGAAAGTTTGAAAGAATGCCTTGTTGAGTATTACTTGACAGATAAATTAATAGGTTTCGGCATACGATTAAATCGACCTGAATAAAAGGAGGGTCGTTCGTAATGTCATGATATGAAAATACCACTTTCTCTCTCAGACGTTTGATTATTTGAATACGCTCGCCCGACTTTACAAAATATTGGTCAAGGTAACCTTGGCCTATTTCTTCGGCCTCATTTATCGAATACGAGCCAGAACTAGCTTTTCTAAGTGCATTTTTGTCAACATCGGTTGCAAATATCTTGATGTCAAGGTCAAGATTATTGGTTCTGATGTATTCATCAAAAAGCATGGCTATGCTGTAGACCTCTTTACCCGTAGAACAACCCGCCACCCATATACGAATATTTTCAAGCTTATTTTTTACTTGGCAAATGTGCGGTATGGCCGTATGTCTAATAATTTCAAAGGCTTCCGAATCTCTAAAAAAACTGGTTACACCAATCAAGAATTCTTGCTGCAGAGTCAGAAGCTCGTCCGCATTGCCCTTTATATAGATGTAGTAATCCTGCAAAGTATCTATATTTCTCAAGCTCATTCGCTTAGCAATACGCCTCAATAGGGTGTTGGCCTTGTACTTCTTAAAATTGACACCGGTATGTTTTTGTATTTCAAAAAGGATGGACTGGTAGTTCTTTTCATCGTACGTTTCGTCGTCTACATCACCCTCTATAATCAGATTGTTATTGGTGAACTTGACAATTTTGCTCGCTATCTGATTAGCGGGTAGTACATAATCTGCCAAATTGGTAGCAATGGCCGCTTTAGGCATTCCGTCAAATTGAGCCGATTCTGGATCTTGAACGAAAATGGTGCCCCCTGCCTCTTTGATTGTCTTTATACCTCGAGAACCATCTGATCCCGTTCCAGATAATATAACCCCAATAGCCTTGTCCGCATAACATTCACCGAGCATTTTCAGCATGATATCAATCGGAAGGTTTAAGTGTTCTTTGGGTGCTTTTTCCAATAATATGAACCGCCCGTCTTTAATACCCAAATTCTTGTTACGCTGATTGAGATAAATGCAATTAGGCTGAATCAATTGATTATGCTCAGCGGTAAATATTTGCATTTTGGTATGTGTAGCCAAAAGCTCGGGCATGAGGCTTTTGAAATCTGGTGATAAATGTTGAACTACGACAAAAGCCATTCCCGAATCATTCGGCATATAGTCTAAAACATCTCTAACTGCTTTTAGCCCACCTGCTGAAGCGCCTATTCCTACAATAAAAAAATCTTGGGGTTGTTCCATTCAAAAGTCGGGTTACATGAAAAAGAAAATAGTACCACCCTGGAACAATCGAATAAAATTGATATAGGTGACGATTTCGCCCATACCCATAAAAATGATTCGCATACTTACTTTCTAAAAGACTTAGATGCAATCACTTAATTATTCTCGGGGAAAATCAGTTCGGTCTAGTTGGCTTTTCCTGTTAAACAATGCTATGTTAAAAGTAGACCTTTTTTATCAATTAATTGCTTTACAGCAACTTAAATGCAGGTTAAATTAATTCATGATAAAATTTAGGAAGCAGGTGCAATATCAACAGAAACCTTTAATTTACTCTTGCCGCTGCCATAAACGACCCCTTTTAACGGTGGAACATCGTAATAATCTCGCCCCCAACCAACTACAATATGTTGGTTTTTTGGAATCATGTTATTGGTAGGGTCAAAATCTACCCAGCCGTACCCAGGAATAAAAACCGAGAACCAAGCATGCGAAGCATCTGTACCGACCAATTTCTCTTTACCCTTTGGCGGTATCGTTTCTATGTACCCACTCACATATTTTGCGGGCAAACCGACCGAGCGTAAACAAGATATTCCGATTTGGGCAAAATCTTGGCAGACGCCTTTTTTTTCGCGCATGACCTCGGCAACGGGGGTAGAAATACTGGTAAAACCTGAAACGAACTTAAAATCGGTATAAATACGTTGCATCAATTCATAAGTGGCATCAAAAACAGATCTGTCGGGCCGAAAAGATGCCTTGGCATATTCACGAATTGTTTTATTCGCTCTTCGAATAAAAATAGATTCCAACGTAAATTGTTTGGCATCTAAAATTGACAAATCATTACTTTTCAAACTTTGAAGTGCTTCAGCTAGTGTAACCCTCTTGCACTCATCTGAAAAAAGATTGTCATAAATCGTGGAAAAATTTCGAGCTAATTTACTTCGGGTGGTTACTTTCAGGGCAGTGTGTTCTGTTTGAATGGAGAAACGAGTGATATAATTGCCAAAAAAATCGACTCTTTCCGAAATTTCAGAAGGTTTGGGCGTTATTTCAATCTTATAATCTAACAGTTGCTGCCCCATTGCTTGCCTAGGTCGTAACGTCGCCAAATTATGGCAATAACTAACAGGGGCGTTATAGTTGTACTCTGTGGTATGGGTAACGTTAAAGAGCATATCAAAAAGGAAAAGTTTGAACCACCAATTGATTCTGTTTGTCGGTATGACTGAAATAGGTGCTTGTAATGGATTGAGATGTTTTGTAGAGCAAGTCGGTCAACTCGGCAAAAAGGGCGTCTAATTCTTCCCTTACATATTCATCATCCGTTTCTGTTTTTGATAGTTCGGATGAACTGGCCAATCGCAATTTTGAAAAAGCATCTAAAACATACTTTTGATAATTTGCCAAGTTATTGTCATTTCGGGAATGCGGTAATCTGGCAATATCCTTTTGAATTCTATTGATCATGAATGTCAATGACCGGGGATATTCTAAATCTAAAACGACCAAATCAAGAACATGCTCCAGTTTTATATAAGATCGATAGCTATATCTATAAATATTCAAACTTTCGTGACTGGTCAAAAGGTATTCAAGCAAATCGTATTCAATCTGCTCATCGTATTTAATGGCCAGTAATGACCGGCATTTGGCTATGGTCAAAATACTTTGTTCCAATTGCAAACCGATAAAGTATAATAGCAGACCTTGTTTGACCAAAATACTTTCTTCGATCAAACCCATAAAAGCAATCAACCTCGTTATTAGTTGATTGAGTACTTTCAAAATTTTGTTGATAGAACTCTCTCCACTCGATTCAAAGGCTTTCCATATATGTTGAATGTTTTCAAAAACCCTCCACATATCACTTGACCATAGGTTGCGTATCGAATAGTATGAGTAACTGAACATATTAATGGTATGGGCCATACTTCCGGGCCGATTTGCATCAAGCAAAATGGAAAGCATTTCTTTCATCGGATTATCCATAGCCGATTCACCTTCTTCCGTTTCCTCAACAAAACCAGGATAGGTTCCCGTTAGGCTAGTTACCGCTTTCAATAGAACCTCAAGTTTTTCCGATTGGGGGTTTTCATCACTCTTCTGAACCAAGGCCAACTGCCTGATAACCATTCTTATAAAACGGGCCATGACCAAGGTACGACCTACATATCGGCCGGCCCAAAATAGATTTTCAGCGGTTAGGCTGGGGAGATCGTTCAATCCTGAAATGGAAACAGGACTTTGCTTATGCCAATTTCTGGAATAGTCTTCATAAATCGGCTCTTCTTGAACCACCCAAAAATCTTTACTGGTACCGCCTCTTTGGTTTGAAACCCTAACCGTTTCACGGTCCGGAGCTACTCGAACCAACCCCCCGGGCATCACTTTATAACCTTCTCTGGCAGCAATACAAAAAGAACGGGTCACCAGATTTCGAGCTTCAATATCTCCATTTACTAAATTGGGTGCCGTTGAGAAGTTTATTTTTTCTTGGGCTACGTATCTATATGGGGTTCTATTAATTTCCAGTTTAAGTTTTTCTAACTCAACCGCCGACAGAAACTCTGCAAAATGTATGCTCTCACGATTGGTTCTGTCTATTCTTTTGATAACCAATTGCGAAAGATTGTTGAGTACATAGTTTTTCTCTTTTTCTTGGCCACACCACCACGAAGCAATTTGAGGCAAAATAAGCTCTTCATCCAAAAAATACTTGGCAACCGATGGCATAAAGGGAATGAGACCCGGATTTTCCATTACGGCACTGCCAACTGGATTTACTATGGACACATTTTTTCTACGAACTACGTCTAAAAGGCCTGCGACTCCCAAATGCGAGTCTTCACGGAGTTCTAACGGATCCGCAAAAAGGTCATCGACCCTACGCCAAACCACATCAATTTTTTTCAGCCCTTGCAATGATTTCATCCAAAGAAAACCATCACGAACAACTAAGTCATTACCTTGAACCAAGGGATATCCTAGAAAGGAGGATAGGTAAGCATGTTCAAAATAGGTTTCGTTATGTGAACCGGGTGTCAGGATAACGATATGCGGATTTTCCTTTTTTACTGGGGATGCATCCAATAACATCTGATTCAGGTCATTAAAAAACCCGGACAGTCTTTTAACATTCATTGCCCCATAGATATCGGGAAGTATTCGACTCGTGGTAGAACGATTTTCAAGGGCATAACCCATACCCGAAGGAGCCTCGGTACGGTCATTGACCACCCAGAGCCTACCATCGGTGCCACGGGCCAAATCGGCGGCATAAATCGAAAGAAAGGTGTTATTGGGGTATTGAATTCCGTCACACTGCCTTAAAAACCCCCTATGGCCATAGATTACTTCATGCGGTATGATTCCCTCTTTGATCAATCGACGTTCTCCGTAAACGTCTTTCAACACCAAATCGAGTAGTAGGGCGCGTTGCTTGATTCCCTTCTCAACGCCAGCCCATTCATTTTGACGAACCAAAAAAGGTATCACATTCAAGTTCCAAGGGCGATGCATGCCCTTTGGATCGTTGTATACATTATAGGTTACACCATTTTCTGCTAGTAGCCAATCAACATCCTTTTGTCTAGACCTCAACCCTTCAACACCAAATTTTTCAAACTCTGCCAGCAGATTACGCCAATAAGGCCTTAACCCATTGTTAGCATCGAACATTTCATCATTACTGTACTCAGTACTGTAGCTACTTAACCAGCTGGTAGTTGTTAACGGCATCTTCTATAATTACTTCTTGCGCAAATCAAGAACGTGTGGGTATTCTGGATTGATCGGTACCTCCTTATATACAAATGTACTTGAAGCATTCTTTCGCTCAACCGATCGGCCGACAAAATTTGTACCTAATTTCGGTTCCATAGAAAGTACCTCATCTTGGGTATGGTTAAATTCCCAAAATCGGTTAATCCGGCGAGATTCTGCTTCTAAACTGTTGACTGGATACGTATCGTAGGAACGGCCACCGGGGTGCGATACAAAATAGGTGCATCCCCCAATTGATTTTTTATTCCACATATCCACTATGTCGAATACCAAAGGTACATCTACACCGATGGTCGGGTGCAGGGCCGACCAAGGTTGCCATGCCTTGTACCTAACACCGGCAACGTACTCGCCCTTGGTACCAGTTGGGCTTAATTCGATTTTAACCCCATTACAAGTAATGTTATAACGTTCTTCAACAAAATTTTTCACTTTTACCTGAACCCTTTCCAAAGAAGAATCGACATATCTGGCGGTACCCCTACCGGACATTTCCTCGCCAAGTACGTTCCAAGGTTCAATGGCCATTCGCACCTCTATTTGCATCGAATTAATCTCTACCATGCCATATAATGGAAACCTAAATTCAAAGAACGGATCGAACCAATCCAGTTTAAATGGGTAGCCTGCTTCATTCAGTTGCGAAACAATATCGGCAATATCTTCTTTCACATAATGCTCCAACAAAAATTTGTCATGTAACTCAGTACCCCATCGAACCAAATCATGCTTATAGGGCTTTTTCCAGAACCATGAAACCAAAGTTCGCACTAACAACATTTGCATTAGGCTCATTTGCGCATGTGGTGGCATATCGAAAGCCCGAAGCTCTAAAATACCGAGTCGACCCGAGGATGAGTCAGGTGAATACAGCTTATCGATGCAAAATTCTGCCCGATGGGTATTACCTGTAATATCGGTAAGCAAATGCCTGAACAAACGATCTGTAAGCCAAAAAGGCACTTCTTTATCCTCTGGAATTTGAGCAAAGGCAATCTCCAATTCGTATAAATTTTCTAATCGCCCTTCATCTACCCGAGGCGCTTGACTGGTAGGCCCAATAAAAGCACCGGAAAACAGGTAGGATAATCCTGGGTGGTGCTGCCAAAAAGTAACAAGACTTCTTAATAATTGTGGATTGCGCAGTAAGGGACTATCGGCGGGCGTAGTGCCCCCTAAGGTGACATGATTGCCCCCACCGGTACCTGTATGCTTACCATCAAGCATAAATTTTTCGGTACCCAACCGAGACTTTTTTGCCTCTTCATAAAGTTTGAATGTATTGTCGGTTAGTTCTTGCCAGTTTTTCGAAGGATGTACATTTACCTCAATTACACCAGGGTCGGGCGTTATTTTTAAAACCTCTAACCTGTTGTCTTTTGGGGGTTCATACCCTTCGATAATTACAGGAACTTGCAATTCGCTGGCCACGGCTTCGATTGATGAAATCAAGTCTAAGAAGGCCTCGGCGGTATTGAGAGGTGGTAAAAACAAATGCAATCTATTCTCTCGAACCTCAGCGCAAAGTGCCGTTCTAACATAAGGATGCTTTTTAGGATAATCATCAAGGTTTTTATTGGCCCTTATTTTTAAATCCTCACCATAGGAAGGCAAGTTATTTTTAGGCTCAAAAAGCTCTGGTTCTGCCGTCGGTTCTGAAGCTACTTCGGGGTTTTGTGGTAATGACTCTATAGGCAAGCGCAACCCAATCGGAGAGTTTCCGGGGGCCAGAACCAACTCATTGCCTCTAAATTGCCAATTGTTGGATAACCATCGTCCACCACTTTTTGACAAAGGCAATACGTGACCGACTATTTCACTTGTACCTTGCTCCAGCACCTCCCCTAGCTTACGCCTTAGGGCCGAATCATCTTTACCATACTCCTTACCGTTAACATCGACGGGTAGTTTACGCTCCTCCCACAAAAAGTAGAAGGCATCCTCATAAGCAGGCATGATGGAGTCGTTCGGGCATACCAATTTTTGGGTCAAGGTATCTAAAAAATCATAAGTTATGTTGGAGGGCAGTTCATACGATTTTGAAAAGGAAGCTAACCATTTGGATTCTTTCCAAATAATACCACCGTCTTTACGCCAATGAATTCCAATAGTCCATCTGGGTAGCGCTTCCCCGGGGTACCACTTCCCTTGAGCATGGTGCAGCATCCCCCCTTGACCAAAACTACTCAGCAACCTATTGGCCAAATCGCTGGCAAGTTGCCTTTTGTGTTCCCCATCGGCAGCGGTATTCCACTGGTCCGATTCCATATCGTCAATGGAAACAAAGGTAGGCTCCCCACCCATGGTTAGTCTTACGTCGTTATTCTCAAGTTCTTCCTCTACTTTGAAACCAAGATTATAAATCTCGTTCCACTGATCTTCGGTATAAGGCTTGGTCACTCGCGGAGATTCAAAAATACGGGTGACCTTATTTTCAAATTCAAACTGTGTTTCGCAAGGGTCTGTAAGCCCATATACCGGGGCCGCGCTCTCAAACGAGGGCGTGCATGCCAAAGGTATGTGGCCCTCGCCGGCCAAAAGCCCAGACGTCGCATCAAGACCGATCCAACCCGCGCCTGGCAAATACACTTCGGCCCAAGCATGAAGGTCGGTAAAATCTTCTTCGGGACCCGAAGGGCCGTCCAATGATTTTTCGTCGGCCTTTAATTGCACCAAATAACCCGACACAAATCTTGCCGCCAACCCTAAATGTCTGAGGGTCTGCACCAGCAACCATGCAAAATCTCTACAAGAACCCAATCTTTTTTCTAAGGTTTGTTCACAGGTCTGCACGCCCGCCTCTAAACGAATGGTGTAATTCAAGTAATTATATAGGTTCTGGTTGAGAGCGGTTAGAAAATCAATCGTGCGCCGCGGTGTCAAATCTATTTTCGCTACCCATCCTTGCAATAAGGGTCCGTTTTCGGTTACCTCAAGATACGGTCGCAACTCTTTCTTTAATGCATCATTGTAGGTAAATGGAAAATCTTCAACCGAATCTTCTACAAAAAAATCAAAAGGATTGATTGTTTTTAGGTCAGCAATGATTTCAACATCAATCGAAAGAATATCGGTTTTTTCTGGAAAAACAAGCCGTGCCAAATAGTTGCCAAATGGATCTTGCTGCCAGTTAAAAAAATGGTTTTCAGGTTTGATTTTTATAGAATATGCTTCGATAGGCGTTCTACTATGCGGAGCCGGGCGTAATCTAAATATGTGAGGTGATAAATTGACCAAACGGTCATACTTATAAACGGTTTTGTGCTTAATAGCAACCTTAAGAGCCATACAGTTGTTTGATTTTCAATGTATGTAAGATAAGCACTTAAACAACTAATCCCTATCGGAATCGATAGATATATTAAAACTTTTAGGTGTAAGAAATTTAAACGGTGGTATTTTAGGCTTTTGATAATTAATTACAATAATTCAGCTTATTTAATTAAAAACCTGATTAAAATTCTTTCACCGCTTACAGTAAATCCGATTTTCGCGAAATCGCTGAAACAACTAAAAAGTGCTGGAACTTGAACCGTAAAATGGATTTAAGTGGCAAGAACTCTTCACTAATTTACTCTACCCTTCATCTAAAAATATCCCTTTTACGTAAATTCATATAACACTTTAATCGGCACAAACCTATCTAGCAATGATCCATATAAAAGAATTTAATAAACTGATCATAGTTTCTTGCCTTATTATTTTAGGATGCAAAGAATCAAAAAAAGAAAACTCAGGCGAAGATATGCTATGTTTTCGAAATGAATATGCCTATAACGATTCGTCAGGACTCAAAGATGTAGAAGAATTAAACCTTACAATTATGGACGGAAAGGTGAACGGATCTTACAATTGGTTGCCCGCTGAAAAAGACCAAAGAAAGGGAGATTTGACCGGAAAACTTACTGGAGATATGATTAAGGTCACCTATACTTTTTCACAAGAGGGAACGGAGTCGACAACAGAACTAACAATCGAACTTGAGGATGATAAAGCAATAGTAACAGGTGGAAAAGAAGAATTGGGGTTAAATAGAACTCTAACACAGGTAAACTGTGAATAGAAAAATATACATCAAGTTTTTCAAAATCAAATGAAATAGAGCCGCTGTTAGCGGCTCTATACATTGTTCGAATAGGGTCTTGTTCTAGATGTAAAAACCGCCTGCAACCTCAATTCGTTGGGCGTTGACCCATTTGGAATCTTCGCCGCAAAGAAAGGCAACTACACCGCCAATGTCATCAGGTAATCCTACTCGCCCGAGAGCGGTATTACCGGCAATCATATCGTTCATTTCTTGATTGTCACGTACAGCACCTCCACCAAAATCGGTTTCGATAGCTCCAGGAGCAACCGTATTCACTCGAATTTTTCTACTGCCCAATTCCTGCGCCTGATAGCGACTTAAGCTTTCAATACCCGCTTTCATGATGGCATACGCCGAATAATTATTGAAACTGAATCGAGCCAACCCTGAAGAAATATTTACTACACTACCACAATCTGAAATTATTGGCAGTAGTTTCTGGGTAAGAAAAAAGGCCGCCTTTAAATGAATATTGACCATTTCATCAAATTGTGCTTCGGTAGTGCTTTCATAAGATGCATGAATACCAGTTCCGGCATTATTGACTAAAGAGTGAATACTATTGATCTCAAAAACACTTGAGAGACTATTCTTGACCTCAGCAACAAACTGATCGTAGGTGTTGGCTTTTGCCACATCAAGTTGAAGGGCCACGGCCTTTCTTCCTTTCGTTTGTATTTCTTCAACGACTTCGTTCGCCATTGACTCATTGCTATGGTATGTAAGGATGATATCAAAATTCTTCTCCGCAAGTTCCAATGCCATTGCCTTTCCCAAGCCACGACTACCGCCAGTGACCAAGGCTACTTTGTTTAAATTACTTTTCATTGTGTGTGAGTTTAAATGAACGACAAAGTTCTGCCTAATTTCACCCACCTAGATTGCAAAAAACAATCCGTTATTTACAAAATTCAATCAATTACGAAATTTTAACGGAGACAATTGGGTATGCTTCTTGAAGAAGTTCGAAAAATGTGCCAATTCATCAAAACCTAGGGCAAATGCTATTTCAGAAACGTTCCACTGGGTTTGCCTCAATAGCACCTTTGCTTCCTCCACTAACCTACTGTTGATAATTTGAGAAGTACTTCTACCTGTAGATTGTTTTAAAACTTTATTTAAGTGGTTAATATGAATACCCAACTGCTCGGCAAAATCATTGGGTGTTCTTAATTGTATCCTTTGCACGTCATCTTCTATGGGAAATTGTCTTTCTAAAAGTTCGATGAACAACGATACTATTCGGCTTGCCGCATTATGCTCGTTTACCGTATTTTCCATCGGCTTTAGTTTTTGCCCCTGATGGATGAGCTCAAAAACATAGTTGCGCAGTAAATCGTATTTATAGGTATAATCAGATGAAAGTTCGGCATCCATCTTTAAAAATATACTTTCAATCTCAGAGAATTGCTCATCATTCAGTTGAAAGACAAAATCGCTGTTCGGTTGATAGATAGGAAGGTCATCTAGAATAAGGCCTGTCATCGATTTGGAAACGAACTCCTTGGTGAAAACACAAAAATAGCCTGCTTGATTCGTGTCTTGGGGAAGGTATCGGTAAGGTATTTTTGGTGTGGCGAAGAGTATACCCTGCTTTTCAATCAGAACCGACCTATCTGCATATTCTACCAGATTTTTACCTTTTATCAGACTAATTTTATAATAACGTCTTCGGTTATAGGTCATTTCTGGCTTTTTACTGCTACAGTTATAGAACTTTTCAATATTGAAAATATTAAAATGACCTATATCACTTGATTGCTCACTGTCTAAAAACTCGTTTAACTGACAGACCGTATCACCGCAAATCTCTTTATAAAACTCTCGTATGCTTATAGTATCCATTCTTGCAATATTCAAACAATGCAAAGTAACGGCATTTAAGCCAAACATCTACCCAAGATTGGTCTGCCTTAGAAATTAAAAGCACTTATAACATTTTTAAAATAGTGGCTTGGTATGGTTGAAGGGTTGTTGACCCAGAGACAATGTTGATATCATCGTAATTATTAATTACACAATTTTTCGAAGATAAACCGGTCAGTTCATCCAGTTCTATCAACACTTCACCTTCAGAGAAATTGAGTAAAATCAACATTTTTGTATCATTCATTTGCCGGGTAAAAGCGTAGACTTGTTCGTGATTCGGCAGCAACAGGTCGTACTTTCCGTATACAAGCACCAGGTTTGTTTTTCTTACCCTTGTCATTTTCCTAAAATGGTTAAGAACCGACTTTGGGTCTTTCTTTTGAAGAGCTACGTTAATGTTCAAATAGTTCGGATTCACTTTTTTCCAGGGAGTTCCAAAGGTGAATCCGGCATGATCCGATGAATCCCATTGCATCGGGGTGCGGCCGTTTTCTCGAGAATTGTAGTTGAGCGTATTCATAAACTCATTCATATCCGCATTGGCCTTTAATGCCGCTTGGTACCGACCGTGTGCCTCAATATCGTCATAATCGCTAATATGGGGCATATCAATATTGGTCATGCCTAACTCATCACCATAATAGAGATAGGGCGTACCGCGCATACTCATCAGAAAAGTATTTAAAAGTTGTGTAGAAACCGTTCTAAATCTTTCAGATGGGTTACCGAACCGATCTACGAGCCGGGCATTGTCGTGATTGGCCAGAAATATGGCCAACCAGCCTTCTTCGGTAAAAGATTGATCCCACTTTGTAAAAGCCTGCTTAAAGTCGAAAAGCGAATATCGAGCAAGTGTTGATGAGAGATTGATGGTTTCAAAATGATAGGCCATTTGCAGTTCATTGCGGCTTTCGTCTACCAGATTATGGGCGTCTTCAAAACTATTTCCGGTTCCTTCGGCTACCGCAAAAACATCATATTTACTGAGCACCTCATTATACATTTCGTTGAGATAACCGTGCAACTGCGGACGCATACCGTACCATTTAACGTATTCTTTTTCGTGCCCTTCCGGAAAATTAGGCCAGGTAATGTCTTTGCTCACGAATTGAAAGGCATCTAAACGGTAACCATCTACACCCTTATTGGCCCAAAACTTCATAATATCAAAAATCTCTTTTCGAAGTTTCGGGTTTTCCCAATTTAAATCGGGCTGATGTTTGGTAAATGTATGTAGGTAATAGGCATTTACGGTATCTACATATTCCCAAGCCCCATTGGGGTCAAACAAACTATGCCTGTACGGGGGTTGTCCGTTTTCGGCCGGCCACCAGTGGTAATAATCGTAAAAAGGACTTTCTCTAGATTTCTTGGCCTCTTTAAACCAAGGGTGCTCTTCACTACTGTGGTTCACGACCAAATCCATCACAAATTTGATTCCCCTTTTGTGCATTCCTTTTATCATTTTTTCAAAATCTTGCATTTTTCCAAAACGAGGCAGAATCGCCCGATAATCACTGACATCGTAACCATTATCGATTAGTGGGGATTCATAAAAGGGGTTCATCCAAACGATGGTAATACCAAGACTTTCTAAATAATCTAGCTTATCGATAACCCCATTAAGGTCACCAAAACCATCGCCATTTGAATCTTTAAAACTTTGAGGGTAAATCTGGTAGAGAATACCTTCCTTCCACCAACGAGAATTTTTGTTTCCGGAAGACATGACATAGCTATTCTCACCCTTTTTGGTGTAGCGATGGAATATATGCCGCAATGAACCTAATATGTTCACTATTGGGTAGTTTTTCTATGGATAAAGTTATGTTATACCGCAATTGAAAATGAGAACTTTTACACTATTCTTATCCCAAATGATTTAATCGTCAAATAACAAGTTACTTGTTAAATACTGCGCTAGAGAATTATTTATGTTAAAGTAAGAAAGCTTAAAAGCTAGGGCTTTGGTTTTGTGTTGTATTTAGAATTACTTAAGGATTGAGAAAACTTCTCATCAGCAGATAAATTCTCAGACTGATTAGCAAAGAGCATGTTAGAAGGTATGGGCTTGTAAAACAATCTTAGCGACAGAATTCAGCCAAGAATAATCCTTTTTGCTTTAAAAAATAGGATTCGAATTTTATCAACTAAGCTTCTTAGTTACTGAAATCTCTCACATAAAAACATTTCAATCTTATAGTCGAACAATAATAAATTCTGACCTTCGATAAATATCGTGCTCGTCTTTGGTGCATTTAACTCCATTTGCACAACGGTTCAACAATTGTTTCTCACCATACCCAATGGCACTTTCAATACGGTTAGCTTCAATACCTTGCAAACTAATATAGGCCGCTGTAGATTTTGCCCTCTAAATTAATTTTTCTAATAGGAGAAAGAAACTCATCTTAAAACTTAAATACTGTTTCTGAAGCCGTCTCAAAACTAATTCTTTCGAAAAAATTTATCGCTTAGCTATTTAGAACAGAAAGAATCTCAATCAACTAGATTATAGTTCACATCATTATCTAATAAAATCGTTTCTATTTGCTCATAACTCAAATCTGAATCATAAATTATCATAAGGGTAAAGTTCTGGGTTGAGTTAAAATCTAGCTTGCTTTTAAGACAAACCCTACTAATGTCGTACATCACCCAGAACATTTGATAAATGGAATTGGTATATAATTCAAACTTAAAAATTTCCATAATCTTTTTAATCTTCGAGTTCTTTACAATACAATCCAGTGGCTCTTACAGATAAGGTTATTTCTTCACGCATATCTTCTAGACTCTCGACCCTAAGAATGTTATCACAATCTTCAAAGTCAAAATCGATGCGCAGTATTTTTGAATAGCCTGACAATATTTTCCTTAGCCACATTTCATGAATTCGTCTAGCGTTAGTTTTGAAAACCAATACCATAATTTCTTTTTCTAACGTGGCTACAGATTTGTCGGTATTTGTTACTATATCGATCATTGGACCTCCCTATTGAATTTCAAAATATTCTCTAACTTCCTGCCGAATGTTTTCCTTATTCGTTGCATAAAGTTCAATCTGGTTTGGGTTCAGCACTGAAGTAATCTTGTTATCGGTATACTCTTGTACCACCTTCATTTCTTTTCGCATTTTTATCAGACTAGAATTTTCGAGAATACTCCTTCTATCCTGTGCCGCCTTTAGGTTAATAGCCATTATCTCGGCCTCCTGTGTCTCATTCAAATCGAGTTTATCTTTTTGAAGTGCTGTAATTTTCTGAGCCATTTCTTCGGGCGGAATGGCCTTTATTCTATCTATTTTTGACTGCCCCACAGCGATAATACCTATAAATAGAGCCACAACGATCAACAAGCTTTGTCTTGTTTGCATATACATGTTTTTTATGTTACAAGGCAAATGTAGAGTGCGAAATACAGGCTCTAAAAAAAACTCTACGTAGTATAAAAAGGCGTCTGCAAACCCTAATTCAGAAGGGACGAACTATGCTAAACCCAAGCGCTTATGAACCTCATCCTTAAATGTTTCACCAATGGGGATGAGCAAGTCGCCGTGTATAATAAGGCTGTTTTTTCTCAAAACAGAAAGAAAGGCCATATTTTCAACGTAAGATCTATGTACCCGCAAAAATCTTGAACGAGGAAGTTTTTCAAGAATATCTTTGAAATTTGATAATGTAAAAATTGCCTTTCCGGATGTACAGGTATAAATTTTGATATAGTCTTTCAACCCCTGAATATGGGTTATTTCATCAATATTTATTTTAATGTTCTGATGTTCTGACCTCACAAAAATAAAAGGTAATGACAAATCATCTGCTGTAGATATTTTATCATCAGAATTTTTGAGCAAGCATAATTCCCTGGCTTTGGTAACCGATGCTATAAAACGTTGTAAAGGAATAGGCTTGACCAAATAATCAATTGCGTTTAGGTTAAAGCCATCCAAAGCATACTGCGGATAGGCGGTAATAAAAATGAAAAGAGGCATGTTTGAAATCGTTTTCACCAATTCTATACCGGTCAATTGCGGCATTTCAATATCTAGAAATACGAGATCGATCTTTTGGTTTCCTAAAATATTAATAGCCTCCATAGGTTTCCTGCACACCGCTACCAGATTGAGATATTCTATTTGGTGCACATAACCGCTTATCAAATCTGCGGCCAAGGGTTCATCATCAACAATAATACAATTCATCATTCTGGCTATATCAAATTTAAATGTATGCCAATTTCAAAAATCTCATCCGTTGAACGGATTGTAATATCATGTTTATCAGGATATAGTAATTCAAAACGTTCCTTGGTATTTTTGAGTCCAATACCAGAATCCGCTGTTTCCTTAATCTCCCCTCCTATTTTGTTTCGACACTCAAAATAAATATTATTGCCTTTAATTTTAAACAGTATTTCAATTAGCACATCATTTACATTGTAGGTACCATACTTAAATGCATTCTCTACAATTGACACAAATAGCAATGGTCGGATCCTTTGACCCTCTAATTCCCCTATTACTTGCAGGCGTACTCCGGCATTATTGTACAATCGCATTTTTTGAAGGGCCACATAATTTTGCAGGTATTCAATTTCACTTTTTAAATATACAAACTCATCATCTGTTTGATATAGCATATAACGCATTAAATCAGACAACATAATTATTTGCATTGGTGCTTTTTTTGACTCTTTAACCACAAGGGAATATATATTATTTAAAGAGTTAAAAAGAAAGTGTGGGTTGATCTGATTTTTGAGGGCCTTGAGTTCGGTCATATTTCTTTCTTCTTGAATTTTTCTCTTTTTCAGTTCATTACGACGCCACTCTTCAAAGACACGTATAGTTGAACCAAGAAAAATATATAAGAGAATACTTACCGCGGTAAAGGCTTTAGCAACACCATTCATCAAAAATCCAGATTGAATATAAATATCAAGTGAAATATGAATCTGCATAGCTATGAAACAAAGTAAAAGTACTAACGTAACATACCAGATTCTTTTTTCTCTAAGTAAAAAATATGGTACCAGAATACTGTAATTGATATAGAACAAGCTAATATTAAAAAGTATTCTTGTAAAAAAATTATAAGGTACCTCGCTCGTATGAAGGTATATCTGAGATGAAATAATCAGCACGAAAAACAACCAGATTACCGTGTGAATCAAAATTTTAGACTGTAATTTTTTCTTCACCATACGAATATTTGAAGTAATCGGTACATTTCTTAATTAGACTCCGTTCTCGGCTTCGTACCTCTTGTTTTGTTTCTTAGAACATTCAGTTTCATGCCGGTTGTAAAATACAATCCTTTTGATACATCTTGCTTAAAAATATCATTTTCAAAGTTATCTTCTAACATGTAATCTCCCCAAAAGGCATATTCGGCTTTCAAAAAAAGATTCCAATATTTACCCAGTTGATTTTGATATTCTATACCCAAAAAACCGGTTCTAAATGATAACTTTTTTGCCGTTTCATTAAGGCCAACAACATCAACAACAATAGGCTTACTAAAGTTGGCATACAGGCCATTGATGCTTGCATTTAGACTTAACCTAGTATGAGGGCTAAAATGATAGCGCAAGAAAGCTTGGGGAAAGCCGAGATTGTATGACCAATGCCGACTACTCTGCTTAAAATAATTGATATAGGGAAAAAACATAGGCTTTCCTGCTAAGGTCGCGTAACCACCGCCAAAACTTAATACAGATAATTTTTCTTCTTTTTGTAAGCGTTTGATGAGCAATAATGTTCCATTTAAAAACAAGTCATCTGCTGTTAAGGCCGAAGAAAAATTGGATACCGCCATTAACCCGCCCCTTCCCAGTAATTTCCAGTTGTTTTCTAAAGGATGAATATAGGATAAGGCATAACTTAATGAATGTATATGCTCTAACTCACTTGCGGAATATTCCAGATTTGGATTATCGACTTTTATATTAGTAAAACTATAATTAAGGGAACTAATCAAGACACCTTTTTGAATTCTCATAGGAATACTACCCCCCATATCAGTACTCCGATATTCTATATTATCACTACCTAAGGGAGAGAAAGAAAAGGTCAGAAAACCTAAATCTTCATTCATCTGCGCTGACAGTTGAATAGAACTGATTATTAGAATAGCTATTGATAGAAAATTTTTCAAATTTAATTTTTGCACAAATCTAAATAGGCCCTTCTATTGCTATCAATTATTGTATACAAACCTTGAAATGTTGACCATGAATCTTCAATTTTCATGGATAAATTCTACTAAAAATTGAAGATTCATTATAAAATTTTAGGTAATAGTGTTCAGATTCAACAGAATATTAATTACCGCTATGATTACTAATCTTTTATGTTTTAAGTAACCGGAATATGTTAAGAAAGTTGGGGTGGTAGAAACCACGTTTGATTTAAAGATTTATCATCATTATCATGCCATTTACTTTTAAAAAATAAATGGCGAAAACAGTTTTTGAACTCACGGATAATACATCTTTAAATCTCAAACTTTTCAACTAGTGAAGCCCTAAGACTATCATCATATAACCCACTGAACTGAGAACAACATCAACAACCTTTTTTTGATGACCTTTAATTATCTTTATATTGAACGCTGTTTAAATAACACAAGGAAACTGTACTGAAAGATATTCTACAAAACTTGAGCATAGCCAACTAGTTTGGTGATATATGCACAATAAAGTTCAGCATATAATCAAGTTAGCGGTCATTGGAAAACAAGCCAGCCAAAGACATTGAAAATTCATAACAAAAAAATGAAATACAAGGATAATGCAACCGATTCAATAATAAAAACGACAAGTACGAGCTTATAATTAATAATTAAGATTTAGTTGCTAAAGAACAGCGTATGGGTATACAAGAACAAATTAAAAATTACATTGCTTCACAACCCGAACCAAAACGTTCGGACGTTGAAGTTTTGCATAATCAGATACTTCAAGTTCTACCAGATGCCAAACTTTGGTTTTTAGATGGCAAGGACGATAAAGGCAAAATAGTAACTAATCCTCAAATCGGCTATGGACTTCAAACAATAAAATATGCTAACGGAAAAACCAAAGAGTTTTTTCAAGTTGGAATTAGTGCAAACACAACGGGTATATCTGTTTATATAATGGGTATTGAAAACAAAAAGTATTTACCTGAAACCTATGGAAAAACAATAGGTAAGGCAAGTGTAACAGGCTATTGTATTAAGTTCAAAAAATTGAAAGACATAAATATTGCCACACTTGAAGAGGCAATACGGGACGGAGTAGAACAAACAACTTAATGAAAGAAAACAAAAAACAACGAACCGCCAACAATTTATATAAAAAATGGGCAAAATAGCAGTAAAATTAACGGTTTCAGCTTGTATCAAAATTTTGTGCTTATTCGAAAGTTTCGCGCTTCGAAATCGCCTACTTTTCGTGTACTAAACGTTAGCTACAATTGTCTTAAAGAGATACTTATAAGCAATATTCTAAAATAATATTTGTAACATTTAATACCACAAGAGCACTAATAAAATTGGTATCTGTTATGACATTATGTAATGAACAGAATAGACATCAAAAAATTTAAATAATAAAATCTTTATGAAAAAAAATAACAAACTAGCAATTGGAATTGCAATCGGAGTTGGAATTGGGACCGCTGTTGGAGTTGCAACAGATAATCTAGCATTATGGCTTAGTCTTGGCATAGCTATTGGAGTCGGAATAGGATCTACACTTGACAAAAAAAACACATCAGAAGAAAGTAATAAATTCTAATATCTTAAAAAGAACTGTAGTTAATCACATATTTCAAAAAATCGCTACATAGTGCTTAAACAAAGGTAGTTGCATTTTTGTTACGTCTGATTTTCCTGCGAAAAATTCTCACCCGCAGAAGCTCAACTTTCCATACACAAACACGTTAGTAATAATACCTGCGGCAAGTGTTTGCGCCACTTCGTGCCGACCGCGAACACTAAATGTTCCTAACGCCTTGCAGTACGACTACACATCCGCCAAAACTAAGGCACCAACCCCATTCATTATTTTCACTAAATTGCCTTTGCCACTATATCTAACATCGGATATGGCGAATATGGGTCTAATGGCTACCATTACTAATGGCAGCAAGCTGCGAATGCAACTCGACATATCCGCGTGGCTTTGTGCTTCAGTAAAATCCAAAATAAACCAATGGCAAAAATCTTTAGAAAAATAAGACATAATATGATAAGAGATAAAAAGGTCGTTAATTATGTTCTTTATGCCATCGGAGAAATTATTCTTGTAGTTATTGGAATTTTAATTGCGCTTAGTATAAATAACTCGAATGAGTTAAAAAAAACCAGAGATGCAGAAAAAGTTTATCTCAAAGAAATAAAGAGTGATTTAGTTCAAGATACATTATTGTTGTCTCAAGTAATTAAAGATCACAAGTGGCGCATAGCTCAATTAATGTCTCAAGACACAACTATTGACTTGATATTCGAGGAAATTATTGGTAAGCTACCTAAGGTGGAAGGAGTTTCAGAATTGGAATATATTTTCTTTACAGATAGAAAATTTCGACCAAAAATTGGAACTTATAATTCAATGATATCTGAAGGAAAGTCAAACATCATAAGAAATCGTGAGCTATTTAATAATATTCAAAATATCTATGAATTGGAAGCCCAAAATATCATTAGTATTGGAGAGGATGTGCTAGATCGTTCTAATGAATTGCGAAATAAATATGCGTATGAAATAAAATATGGTGACTTTGGTTCACCAATTATAATTACAGACAAACGAATATTAGCTGATATTTACATTTCTTCTAGACAACTTAATTATTATACAAGGCAATCAGTTTTATTAAAAAATAGTATAACGGAGTTAATCGCGCTAATAGATATTGAATACAAATCTTTGAAATAAAACAACTAAAAATAAATTCAAACTTAAAAGATTTACTGCTTGGCAGCCACTTTTAGTAGTTGTAACAAATTTGAATCTATAACGTCATATGTCCTAAAGAATAAAATGAAATATCGAATTCTAGTAGTACTTGCCATGGTATTACTAAGTTCCTCCTGTAACAACTCAACTAAATCCAGCACTACCAACCAACCGACTCTAACTGACTATCAGCTTGGCGAAAAATGGGTCTGGAAATATAAAGGTGTAACTACTGAAGGAGAGGTTCGCTCGGATGGAACAGATACAAGAGAAATTGTAAGTTTTAAACGAGCCCTAGGTATAACTATTGGTAAAGATACTATTCCTGTTACCGAAATCGTTAAACCAGAAGTAAGCGAAACACCCAAGTACGACTGGCCTCTCGAAGTTGGTAAAACATGGAAATTTGAAAACAGTTGGACGAGTCAAGATGGTACAACTGGAAACCAAAGTCAGGATGCCGAAGTTTTGTCCTACAAAGAAGAAACCGTAGAAGCCGGAACATTTATGGCCTACACTATAAAATACACGGGTAAAACAACCAATTCCCGAGGATATAGTGCGAATGAAACAGAAGTTTGGTTATATGCACCTGCTGTAAAAAACTTCATAAAACTCACTCAAAATCAAGGAGATTTTCACTACGTTGAGGAATTGATCGAATATTCAAAATCAAAATAAATAAACGAAAGAGCAACGACGTATATGACTAATTGTCTATGAAAGAACTCTCACAGAATTCTAGCGAATTCCGCCTAGTCCCTATTCCGTTTTTTTGATATCTTACCGAACGAATCACGCAACTAGCCACGCAGTACGACTGCACATCCGCCAAAACTAAGGCACCAACCCCATTCATTATTTTCACTAAATTGCCTTTGACACTGTACCTAACATAGGGTATGGCGAACATGCGTCTAATGGCTACCATTGCGGCAGCAAGTTGCCAACGCAACTCCCTATATCCGCGTGGCGTTTTATACAAGCCGATGAAAAACATTTTACTAATAATATCATTATTCTCTCTTTTTGGCTGTCAAGAAAAAAAGAAAGAAAATAGTTCTGAAGTTTCAATCATCAAAGAAAAGAAAATCGAAAAAAGGAACGAGGTTGTCATTAATGTGAATGACACTATAAATACACTTTTCACAAATCTTTTCGTGAATGAAATGCAGGACAAGCCTGACATGTTGTATCTCGGATTTAAAGAAAACAAAACATCAGTAACTATACCAACACAAAACACTATCAAAATAATTGGTGGCGATCCGTTCGTTGGATTTTTCTATGAGTTACAACTTGAAAAGGGAGATAGCCTCTTAATCGATATTGAAAAAATAGATGTTAATCAATCTAAACAGATTGAGTATCCTATATTTACACTATTGAATAGTTATAGAACTTGGGGTGAAATAAATTTCGGTTATCTTCTTTATATATATAATCTCAAAAGTAAGGCAATAGTAATCGATGAGAGCGAAATTCAAAATAACAAATACGATTCAGAAAAAATAAAGAGAAACTCAATTAAATTACTAGATAGTCTAAATGCCAGTAATAGCATTTCAGATAAATTCTATTCAACAGAAAAAATAAATCAAAAATTAAAGTTTGCTACTGCTACAATTAGAGAAGCTAAAAACCATAATATAGAGTTGGACATTCAAAGTTTAGGTGTAAATCTTCATGAAAAAGAATTACTTAACAATGAAGAATATATAGAATTTTTGAAGGCTTTGATTTTATACAAATATTTTAAAGAAGATAATCAAGTTCAGAATTCTGTACTATTTGACTTTGTTAATAAACAAGAGACATTTTTGAATAATTCCACAAAAGAGGTTTTATTGAACTCCTATCTTAAAAGTATATTTTTTGTTGAAAAACCAAAATTCGACCAATATCTAACAAAATTTTATACAGTTAACAAAAATGAAGAATTTAAAAATAAATGGATTTCTTTTATTGATAAGCAAAAGGAGAATTCAAAGAGACTAAATGCAACCGATAGAACTGTTGGAATATTAACTAACCTTGTTAATGACAGCGAGTTGACTTTCGAAGAAGTGCTTTCAAAATATAGAGGCAAATTAGTTTTAGTGGACTTTTGGGCAAGTTGGTGTGCTCCTTGCCGAAAGGAAATGCCATTTCTTAAAGACTTAAAACAAAAATTCAATGAAGACAAACTTAAAGTCATAGAAATTTCAATAGATAATGACTATTCATCTTGGGTTAGGGCTTCCAAATTAGAAAATCTGTCGAAAGAAGAAGAAAATCACATAATATCAAATTGGAAAGAATCCAATCTTTATAAAAATTATAACATCAAAACCATTCCGAGATATTTACTTTTTGGAAAGGATGGTAAAATAATAAATGACAATGCACCTAGACCAAGTGAAAAAGAACTTATTGAACTAATTACGGCCAGCATATAACAATGTATAACCGTTAGTCACAACGCCTGCGGCACGTGTTTGCGCCACTCCGACCCGACAGCAAACACTAAATATCCTTAACGCCACGCAGTACGACTGCACATCCGCCAAAACTACGGCTCCAACCCCATTTTATTTTCACTAAATTGCCTTTGCCACTGTATCTAACATCGGATATAGCGAATAGGCGTCGAATGGCTACCATTGCGGCAGCAAGCCGCGAATGCAACTCGCCATATCCGTGTGGCTTTAGGCATTCATCTTTTCGTCATATAGTCGTAAACAGCTTCACCATTTCAGATTTAGCATCTTGATTGGGTGCAACATTGTAAAATTCTTCCAACAAGTCTAAAGACGTGGGCTTTTGAGGGTATTTATTATGGAGTAAAAAGTTCTTAAGTGCTTCATTTACTTTTTCTTCACCTATCAATTCAGATAGTTTGACCATAGCAATGGCACCCTTTGAGTAGGCTATGTGTGTTGCACCATAAGGCACTTTGTACAACGGTGTATTACCGTAAAGCCCTTTTTCATTATCATAAATTTGTTGGTGAACCTGAACACGTTCCATCATACGCTCTTTACCATACAGTTTTTTGTAAATCATCATTTCGGTGTACATGGCTAAGGATTCCGTAAGCATGGAAGCGCCTTCTCTTTCATCTGGGTTTATTTGGCTGTTTCCCCACCAAATATGGGCCAGTTCATGACCTGCCAATTCATTGATCACATCTTTGGTTGGGTCACTCTCTATATTGGTATGGAAAATCATGTTCTCGGTCATAAAAATGGTGGCGGGATATGCTGTAGCCGCAAAGCCGCTTGTAAAAGAGGAGACCTCAACAAAGCTTATTTTTTCAAATGGGTACCCATTAAAATTATCTATGCAATAATCTAGACTCAACACCGCATTGTTTACTAATCTATCTACATTCTCGAGGTGCCTTTCATCATATAACACTTCAATAGCGATGCCCCTATGTGTTATAGATTTTTTTTGATACTTAGAAGATGCTACTGCAAACCTAAAGGGAAGTCCGTTCGTTTTGTACTGACTATACACCCTTCCGTTTTCTGTCCAAGACTTTTTTAGGTTTCCGATACCTATGGGCGTTTGACCAACCTCCGTAGACACAGTCATGTTTAGGTCAATAAAATCCTTGATGTAAACTTCAGGCATCTCCAATGATTTTAATGCGTTTGGCTCCCCTAATCCATAGTCTTCCCGTTTTTGTACATCTTCTAATTCGTTATCAGATTGATAGCCTAGGGCTGGGTAATAATTGCTAATTCTCATAAATGAGCCGTTATCCACTATGGCATTAAAAGATTCGTGGCCGTTAACAGCATACCATTTATAGGACAGTTTGAATTTTAACGTACACACTTCATTTGGGATCAATGGTGCATCCAGTTTAACCTCTGAGACAAACTCATCTATTGAAATTTCATCATCGTGTATTCTAAGTGTTGCGTCCTCTAATTTTAAGTCAGAGTGAAAATTGAATAGAATACTTCCAATGGATTCATCAGCTAAATTTTCCAGGGTATAGGTTCCTTCTATTTGATAGGCATTTTCAGAGGGATATAAGTCTATTTTAGTGCCTACTTCTGTAATGGTGGGTTGCGCTACATCTTGATAATGGCGGTAGTTTTTTTCATAACTAGCAGCTTCCAAGACCTTGGCATCTTCATTTTTGGGGATATACCCGTTTATAAATTTCGAACCACTAAAAAGAGCCAATCCCAGAAAAAGTACCACCAGACCCGATTTTAATTTTGTCCACGCTCTGGTGTTGAAATAGGAATGTAACATCCACAAAATACCTAATAGACCTGTTCCAAAACACAAACGGTACATAAAGGCTGGAAGGTAAACCCCATACCCATTTAGGTCACTATAAATTCCCCTAAATCCAGAAAAAACATGTAGTAAAGGATATGGTATCACCATTTTTATTAAGGGTGTGGTAAGAACGATTACCGACAAAATAGAAACACCAAGCGCCGCATATTTATTTTTTAAGAGGCTGTTGATAATCACTAAAAAAGCAGCCAATAAAATGAGAGGAAGCGTATTGAAAACCACGACGCCCCAATAAGCCCACCAATCGATATGAAAATAGCCATAACTTACTTGAAATACGAGAGCCAATAAGACAAGTAGTATCGTAAAGAACACAACTAATGCACTTACCGAAATTAGATGCCCTTTTAATTTTACCTTAGAAAAAAATGTGCTCTGCTCTATTAAATAAAAATTAGCAGCATAACTTCTCCAGTACAAATCATTAACAAAATAGACCAATATTAAAGCTGCCAACAAATGAAAGCTTTGGGAAATGGAAGTGGCCAAAAGCCCTGAACTAGCATAGTATTCAGGTAAACGAATGCCTTTATCGATTTCTGCAAACATTTCCATTCCTACAAAAAACACTAGCAAAATAGAAACTGCTACAATCGTTACACTTTTAAAGAGGTAAATTAAATCTACTTTAGCAAAGGACAGAACAGCTTTAACTTCTGATGCCTTCGCAAAATTGAACGTCGGTGTTTTAACATTCTGTATTATGTGACTCGTTGGATTAGGCTTCCTTAGTTTTTTTTGCTTTAATTCCTTTTTGCTTACTGTTTTAGTAAACGCATAATAGCGATTGGCCATCCACAAAAAGACCATTGATAACAATACATAAACGGTTCTGTTCAAAGCCAGAAATCCTAATAAGGGCGTGACGAACTCATTCTTCTCTATTACACTAAAATGTCTGGCCTCAAAAAAGTATGCAGATGTACCAAAGGGGTCTATAATCGATGATAATTGTTGCACCTCTATAGATTGTGGCATACTCCCGGCCATGAAAGGGGAATTAGAAAACACTAACAGCACCATATAAAGAACATAGAGCAATAACCCACCAATAACAACCAATAATTTTTTACGGGTGGTATAGGCAATCATGAACAGAAAACTACATACAAGAAGACAATTCACTACCCCAAAAATCAAGAACGGATACACGTATGACCAGAGGTTGAACCCTAATTGCATTTCATCGCCTGTTCGCAAATTTTGACCAACTACAAAGCCAACAATCAAAATGAAAAAGCTCAACAGTGTTTTGGTGGCAAAAAAGGAAAACTTGCCTAATAAATACTTTTTGAGGGAAACAGGGTAAGAGAATAGTATGATATCAAATTTTGAATCCCACTCTTTATACAGGATCTCTAGCGCAAACAAGATGGCTAAAAATATAATTGAAAGACTCAATAATGCTACCATAAACCCTATGGTATACGGCGAATTAAGATAAATTCCTTCGCCGGCGGTCAGGTTGAATTTGTAGCCTGCAAACAAGCCTATAAACAATAAAATAAGAGCTGTTAAGCCCAAAACCCAACGATTACTACTATGCCTTACTTGAAACTGAAATATAGCGTTCATAATTAGTTGTTTTGTGAAAGAACATTAAAGTAAACGTGCTCTAATATGGGTTCTGTTAGGTGGAACCCCTCTAACCTTTCAGATGAACATACCGTAATCTGTAATTGACGTTCAATGAGTTGCTGACTAATGACCTTGAAGGTGGTTTGGTAATATTCCAATTCACTTTTAACAATAGATTTTGACCAAATCTTACCTTGTAGCTCTTCAATTAATGCCTTAGGCTTTCCTGTTTTCAAGATTCTACCCTTGTTCATAATGGTCATTTCAGAACAGAGATTTTTTACGTCTTCAACTAAATGAGTTGACAAAATGACAATGACTTCCGTACTAATATCACTTAAAAGAGTGTTGAAACGGTTACGCTCTTCGGGGTCTAACCCAGCCGTTGGTTCGTCTACGATGATTATTTTAGGATTTCCCAATAAGGCTTGCGCCACGCCAAAACGTTGTTTCATTCCACCCGAAAACGTATGAACCTCTTTATCTTTAAAATGCCATAGATTCACCTTTTCCAACAGGTATTGAATCTGATTTTGACGCTCTAATTTGTTACTAATACCTTTTAAAATGGCAATATGGTTCAATAAATCATAAGCATTTACTCTTGGGTACACCCCAAAATCTTGTGGTAAAAACCCTAGGTTCTTCTTGATATAATCACTTTGCTCGACTATATCTATATCATTAAACTCTATGGTGCCCGAAGATGGTTTTTGTAACCCTACTATAGTTTTCATTAAGGATGATTTACCGGCACCATTGGGGCCCAATAGACCAAACATTCCATTTTTAATGTCCAGGGAAATTCCATTAATGGCGTTGTAACCATTCTTATAGGTAAGATTAAGGTCTGTAATTTTTAAACTATTCATATTGTTCGTTTTTGATTGACTATTTATGGTTTTAGTTTTGGTTTTTTCGCAATCTTTCTATTTCTATTTGAAAATCATCTTCTTGCCCCAGCTTATATCTTTTAGAAACTTCAACCCCAAGCAGATAGGTATCAATTGCTTTGTTCTTTTGATTTATTTTTTCATATAGCTGTGCCAAATAAGTCAGAAGTCCGACGTACACCGGGTAAGCTTCAGTCGCCCTTTTAAGCACCGTTATGGCCCCTTTATCATTCTCATTATCGACCAATGCCGAAACAAGTGTAAAATAATCTTCAGCAGGTCTTCTTGCGGTTTCCCCGTATTTATTCAAAAGTTGCTGTTCGGAATTTTGGAAGCTTTCTTCACTAAAATTATTGACTAGGTCATCGCTGATTTTTAAATCTGAAAACAAGAACTTGAGTCCATTATAATTGAGGAGCATCCGGGATGCCATATGCCCTTCATCACCAACCTCTTCGTGTAACCACCTGAAGTTCTTTGGAGTTTTCTGTTTTACTACCTCAACATACCTGATTAGCTCTTCCCGCATTCCCCAACCGTCTCCACCACCAATACCAAAGTAAACGGTTTTATTCAGGCTCCCATCCGATTGGAAAAAGGTTTTTGCCTGTTCCGTCATTTCTTCCCCGTTCCACCAAAGTGCTGGGGCTTCTATAATGAAAGCATCAAAGAGGTCAGGGCTTTCCATAAACGCATAAACACTGAACAAGCCTCCTAAAGAATGGCCTTCTATTATCCGATATGGATGCGTTCGATAGTTATCATCCACAAAGGGAATCAATTCTTCTTTTAGAAACTCAAGAAATACGGGAGCACCTCCACTTTGTGATATACCCTTATTTCCAACACCGCCATGTATACCCTGTCCTGCCTGAGAAGGAGTTAAATCTCTATTTCTATCTAAGCTCTCTATACCCACTACAATTATGGAAGGTATTAAACCTGATTCGGTCAAATGCTCCACTGTTCCAACGGTGTGCTTTATATTTTGTAAACCATCCAATAAATATAATACCGGGTAGTTAAATTGGGTTTCTTCATAACCGTGAGGTAATGAAATAACAATAGGACGCTCTTCATTCAAAATATCTGACTTGATTATGTGCTGTGTACCCAAACCCAATAGTCGATTATCATCGGTCATTTCAATCTTACGGGCCAATTGTCCATATGATTTTACTGTAAGCAACCCCACAATGAACAAGAATGTCAAAATATTCAAATTACTCTTTTTCATTCCGTTATTTTTTTCAATCGTTTGTATGATGTGGTGGCACCTTTAGTTAGCATGTAAATCGTAATTCCTACCTCCCCTATGGCGGCAGCAAAACCAACTATCAAAGCGGTATAGGTTTCATATCCAGAAAAATTGAAGTTTCCGAAAGTTTCTATCAGGTATCCTAAACCAGAACCCAATAACAACCCGCCAAAGATTTTTGGAAATACGTTAGACTAATAGATAAGTATGCCCAGTAAAACACAGTGAATACCAAAAAATGCTCCGGCAATCAGATAGCCATAATGGTGCGCTTCCATTAGCAGGCTACTCACTTCCTGAAGTTGCCCATCACTAAAAGAACCAACCAAAACATTAGAATCCAATACCTCTACCGCCATATAATGATTTAGAAGGTTGAAACTTCCTATGGCAGGATGGGCAATGAGTCTAAAACTCGAACCTATTAGAGCGATACCTTTGTGAAAGGGCTTAAAAATTTGATATAAGCATACGGAAATGACTACATCGAATAAAAATGCAATAAGGTCAGTGGTAAGCCCAAGCTTAAAAAGAGTTTTATTTTGTAAAATATTTTCAGCTGTTAAAAAGGCATCTTCAGGCACTACCAAAGTGCCCCGAACATAACCTTGGCTAAACCCTGCGCAAATAATTACAATCAAGTAAAATAAACCGGTAAGACGTATCAGCTTTAAACTGACAAATGAGTTGATGCTCTCCATCGCTTCTTAGTATTTGCTATTGAAAGCAAATTTCTAAGAGATGAGCGACCATTTTTTGACTGATTGTTCCAAACAATTGACAATTGAGGACAATTATTATTAATTAGCCTTACGGTATTGATTTGGGGTGCTTCCTGTCCATTTTTTAAATGCCCTATTAAAAGCACTTTGTTCAGAGAATCCGGTTAAAAAAGCTATTTCTCCAATAGATCGTGAAGAATTCGATAGCAAACTAATGGCTGTTTCTTTTCGGTTTTTTTGAACCAAATCCCTAAAAGTTAAATCTCGATCGGATAGTCTCCTTTTTAGGGTTCTTCCGCTAATTCCTAAATAGTCACCAATCTGAGTTAAGCTTGGAATGCCACTTGCCATCGATTCTTTAAGAATTTTATTGATTTCTTCGGTAAGTTCATCTTCCTTTTGAGATAACTCTTTCTTTTCCTCCTCCATTCTTTGGGTTAAGAAATCATGGATAAACCTATCGGCTTTAAGCGTAGTAATTTTAAGAGTTTCGGCATCGAAAGTTATGGAGTTCTCTTCAGCCTTTGAATATACAGGACATCCGAAATATTCTGTAAAATCTTTAATATTAGTAATGTTATGCTTAAAACAAACCTTCACAGGTTTTATCTGTTTTCCTGTTGCTTCTTTAATCACATCAAGCAACATTACAAAAGGCGCCTCAATAGTAGTTTTAATGCCTTTTCTGTAAATATCCCTATCTAAAGTCAGTGAAATTGTAGACGTCCCTTCGCGTAAATCAATGCTTCCTTCATTGGTTACCAAAACCATATAACGCCTAACATTTCTCAAAACATCTATCGCCTGTAAACAGGTTCTCCATGACAAACCTAACGTACCGTAATCGGTAGTTTTCAATTGCTTACCTTGCCTTAATCCAAAATTTGGCGGCAAGTTTTCTTCTGCAAGCTCATATACCTCTAGAAGCGAAGACATTGGTACATATGTGCCAGTCTTGTTTAAAGGATAATGTTCTCCCAATAATTTGGGAGACAATCCTTCTCTCAATGCTAATTCAATCGCTTTTATGTAAATGGATGAAGAAACAAACGGCATAATTCAATTATTCAATTAGTTCACTGAGGTCATTGCCAGTTAATAGCTTCACATTTTTCGTAATCTTCTCAATACTCCAATTCCACCATTGTAAATTTAAAAGCTGTTGAATCTTTTCCTCATCAAATCGCTTTCGTATTTCTTTTGCAGGATTTCCGCCAACAATGGAATATGCAGCTACATTTTTAGTCACTACGGATTTGGTCGCAATAATAGCACCATCACCAATTGTTACACCTGGCATGATGGTGGCATCATGTCCAATCCACACATCGTTCCCGATGATGGTATCACCCTTACTTGGATAGCTTTTACCTTCCATAGCATTTTGCCAATCCCCGCCAAATATGGCAAAGGGATAAGTTGTTATTGCCTCCGTAAGATGATTTCCTCCATTCATTATAAAAGTAGCACCGGAAGCAATCATGCAGAATTTTCCAATAATTAGCTTGTCCCCAATAAAATCGAAATGGTATTTTACATTTTTTACAAAATTCTGAACATCTTCAAAATCGTCATAATAGGTATAATCTCCCACCTTGATATTAGGGCTTTTAATAATATTCTTTAAATAGCAAAGATTGTCATAATGCTTTAGTGGGAATATTGAATTTGCATCAGGGATTTTCATTTGTTTAAATTAAAAAAACCTGAGAATATTAAAACCCTATTAAGTTCGAAAAACCTATTAAGTTAAGACCGGATCAAATCGGTAATGGTGTAATTATTCGAAAAGGGTTTCGAAGAATAACTATTGTAACTATTAGAATTTACTTTGAGGTGAATAAAGTCCATTCTTTTTTAAATGAATAAAAAAAACCAGTAAAAAAACTTTACTGGTTTTCATTTAATTGTCGGGGTGGCAGGATTCGAACCTGCGACCTCCTGCTCCCAAAGCAGGCGCGATAACCGGGCTACGCTACACCCCGAAGGTTATTTTTATTTGGAAAAAAGCGGAGAGACTGGGACTCGAACCCAGGCAGCACTTACGCGCTGACAGATTAGCAATCTGCTCCGTTACCACTCCGGCACCTCTCCAATATTAATTCTTTTAAGAACGTTGCCCAACCTCCGTCGGGCCAAAATGCGGATGCAAATGTACTTTATAGTATTCGAGTTAGCAAAATTTTATTTGCTTTTTTTTAGACAAGTTTACAGACCGCTCTTACTCAGGATATTCGACCCGAAGGTGATAAATATTTATCAACTTCTGCTTGAATATTTTTTTTATCGTCTCTATTTCCTTGAAAGTAATATCGGCGTTTAAAAACTGGTCTGCGTTCATTTGACCTGCTATGATTTTATCAACAAAGTCATTGATAATTGTAAAAGTCGGGTTCTTGAGACTTTTAGAGGCGGCCTCTACCGAATCTGCCATCATCAATATGGCGGTTTCTTTAGAAAAAGGCGTGGGGCCCGGATATCGAAATTCCTCTTCATCCGAACTTGGGTCGATTTCCTGTTGTTTTTTGAAGAAATAATAAACCAAGGTAGTACCGTGATGCGAGCGTATAAAGTCGATTACACGATCGGGTATATTGTTCTTCTTGGCAATTTCAATACCATTGATGACATGATCTAATATAATTTTACCGCTATCCTTCGGTAAAAGTTCATCATGCGGGTTGACATTGGTTATCTGGTTTTCGGTAAAATAGGTCGGGTTCAACATTTTACCAATATCATGGTACAATGCCCCTACCCTAACCAACATGGCGTTTGCTCCAATCTCATTGGCTGCTGCCTCTGCTAAATTCGCTACTTGTAAAGAATGGTGAAATGTTCCTGGGGCCTTATTCGATAATTCCTTTAAAAGCTTAGAGTTGGTATCTGAAAGTTCTAGAAGAGAAACATCGGATACCAAACCAAACAACTTTTCATATACATAAATCAAAGGTTGAACGAACAATGTTATCATACCGTTCAACAAAAATAATCCTAAGGTGAACCAGGCTATATTGTCTAAGTTTCCCTCGTGAATGATATGAAATGCTAAATACCCTATCACATAAATTAAGGTAATCTGTCCGACGGATATAAAAAGATTGGCCCTTTTATAAAGTTCGGAAACAGTAAGTATGGTAACAATACCTGCTACAATCTGAAGAAAGATGTATTCGAAACTATTGGGCACAACAAAACCCAAGACCAAAATGGTAAGTACATGAACAAACAGACCTAGACGGGCGTCAAAGAAAGTTTTAAGTATTAAAGGTAAAATGCATAGGGGCACCACGAATACAAAGCGCTCATCGTATTTCACCACCATGGTCGTGATAAAGACCATGAAAAGAATATTAAAAAATATAAAGGTGACCTTGGTGTTGTGCTCAAATATTTCTGGGCGATATTTCTTTAAAAACAGCAGTAGCATGATGAGTACCAACGCCACCAGAACGGTATAGCCAAATAAAATATAGTACTGATTATTGGCCGTCCATAGTTCAGATTCGTACTCTGATTTAAGCGAATTAAGTATCTCTAGGTTCTCTGCCTCTACTACTTCCCCTTTGGCAATTATTAGTTTTCCTTCATCAACCGTACCCCGTGTGTGCGATATTTTAGAAAGTTCATCCTCTAAAGCCCTTTCCGTCAATCCATCATCATAAAAAACATTTGGTTTAACCAAATCAAAAAACAACTCCTGAAAATCATTGTTGAAGTCATCTAGGCGGTTTTTTCTTAAAATATCTAGTATTACATCATCGATATTAGGAAGCTTCCATATTTGGTTTGAATTGATTTTTTTAGCCTCGTTATGCTTAATCAGATAGGTTTGTCCGCCGCTGGGCCTTGAGTTTGACTTCATTAAGATACCCCTACCGTAGAGAGTATCAAGTATTTCTTTTCCTGCAGATTTAAGTACCACCAATTCATCTGCATCGTACTCCCCGCCCGGAAATGCATCTGAAAATTTCCCATCAAATTGTTCAAAGACCTCTGCCTGAATAGAACTATCGAACCGATAGTAATTATCTTGACGGCCGCGCACTTCTTTCTGCTCATTGGCAATCTCCTCAGCTCCTTTTTTTATGGAAAAATCAAAGGGAGCATACAGATTTTCGTATTGCCAAGGTTTTCCTTTTTGAAACTCGTATTTGAATTTACCGCCTTTAGGAAAGAAGAAAACAATGCACACTACCGATACCACATAAAGAAAGTATTTGTAGATGAGCGATTGGTTCTTAAAAAGGTTATCAAGAAATGTTCGCATACTGGTAGTATTGGTACCAAAAATAGAAAATTAAAGTGTGTATTTAGCTTTTACCGAGAGGCCACTTAACATTACTCTTTAATTTCTTAATTTCGCAGGAACAAATTTGTATAATGAAAGAGGTTGTAATTGTTTCTGCAGTACGAACACCGATAGGAAGTTTTATGGGAGCCTTATCAACGATATCCGCTCCAAAGTTAGGTTCCGTAGCCATCAAAGGGGCATTGGGTAAGATTAAGTTATCTCCTGAAATGGTCGATGAAGTGCTAATGGGCAATGTTGTGCAAGCCGGTACGGGCCAAGCCCCTGCGCGACAAGCAGCGCTCTTTGCTGGCATTCCTGAAAGCGTACCTTGTACAACCATTAACAAGGTTTGCGCCTCGGGCATGAAGGCCGTAATGCAGGCGGCTCAAGCAATCGCATTGGGCGATATTTCGGTGGCCGTTGCCGGCGGAATGGAAAATATGAGCTTGATACCTCATTATGTATATATGCGAAACGGACAAAAATTCGGCCCGACCACTTTGGAGGATGGGATGCAGAAAGACGGACTTGTCGATGCGTACGACCAAAATGCCATGGGGGTATGCGCCGATGCCTGTGCCGAAAAATATAATTTCACCCGCGAAGATCAAGACAAATTTGCAATTCAATCATACCAACGTTCAGCGGAAGCATGGAAAAACGGAAGCTTTGATGATGAAATAATTCCCGTAGAAGTACCTCAAAGAAGGGGCGAGCCGATACTTTTCTCTGAAGACGAAGAATTTAAAAATGTAAAAATCGATAAGATACCTCAGCTCAGGCCCGCATTTTCAAAAGACGGAACTGTTACTGCCGCAAACGCTTCCACTATAAACGACGGCGCTGCAGCACTAGTTCTAATGAGCGAGGAAAAAGCTAGGGAACTGAATCTAAAACCCTTGGTTTATATTAAAAGTTATGCCGATGCTGCCCAAGAACCTAAATGGTTTACGACTGCTCCCGCAAAGGCATTGCCAAAAGCACTTTCTAAAGCAGGCCTGGCAATTGAAGACATTGACTTTTTTGAATTTAACGAAGCTTTCTCCGTTGTTGGGCTCGCGAATCTCAAACTATTGGGTCTGACCGATAAAAATACCAACGTCAATGGTGGTGCCGTTTCCTTGGGCCATCCGTTGGGTTGCTCCGGTGCTAGAATTTTGGTCACATTGATCCATGTGCTGCAACAACATAATGCAAAATTAGGTGCGGCAGCTATTTGCAACGGCGGTGGCGGGGCATCTGCCATAATTGTTCAACGTTCTTAAAACCGTATTTCCACCTTACGACCAAATGCAATACGGTATTAGCCACCTTAGTATAGTTTCAATCAGAACGCAAGCCAACGACTCATCAGAAATGGTTACCCAACTATTATATGGCGACCATTTTAAAGTTTTGGAAGAGCGCAAATTCTATAGTCGTATTAGGGTCGCTTTTGATAAATGTGAAGGTTGGATTCAAAATCAACAATTTACTTTCATTGACGAATCGGCTTACAATGAAATTGAAGGTAGTGAAAGCTCAAAACTATCTTGCGATTTAGTATCTTTCATTGAAGCCAAGGATTCTATACTTCTGCCCGTTGTCTTAGGTTCGTCAGTAGGTATCGCCGATAGGTTAGCCCATAAGTTCGAAGGAAGTTTTTTCGATTGTAAAAAAGAAAAAGACAGCTTGGTTCAAACAGCCCTTCTATATCTGAATGCTCCCTTTTTGTGGGGAGGTAAAAGTCCTTTTGGTATTGATGCCTCTGCCTTCACCCAAATGGTCTATAAAATAAATGGCTACAATTTGCTTAGAAAGGCTTCTGAGCAAGCTAGACAAGGCCAAGCCTTAAGCTTTATTGAAGAAAGTGAAGCGGGCGATTTGGCGTTCTTTGATAATAATGAGGGAGAAATTTTTCATGTGGGCATCATTATGGAAAATAACTATATCATACATGTAGACGGCAAAGTTCGTATCGACCGTTTAGACCACACCGGTATTTTCAATACGGAAACCTCAAAATACACTTATCAACTCAGGGTAATCAAACAGATAGTTTAGTTCATAATTTATTGGAGCAAAAAAATCCCTTCGAAATATCGAAGGGATTTTTCTATTATAAGAATATGGATGTGCTTACTCGCCCATCAATTTCTTGATTCTCATGAAATTTTCATTGTCACCCATAGCGCCGTAAATATTCTTTAACTGGGTAAGAATACTTTGGTTATCAGGATTCGTTTTAAGTGCATCTTCTAAAACAGTAGCACCTTCCATGAAAAGGTTATCTTTTTTCTCTTTCAACTCATCGTATTTAGCTACGTCAGCTTTCGAGTTGCCTAGACTGTTCATCTCGTCAATCAAAGAGTTACCTTCGTTCACATAGGTAGTAGAAAGGTTCAACTGTGCATTGGTGTAACCAGGATTGATTTCTAAAGCTTTTTTGTAAGAAGCCCTAGCCTCTAGAAGGTTACCTTGCTCCATATTGATTACCCCGATGTTGTAGTGCAAATCTGGGTTATCAGGAGCCATAGCAGCGGCTTCAGCCATCAATTCCTTAAACTTTTCTTTATCACCCAATTTATAGTGAAGATTAGCTTCGTTTAAAACCAAGTTCACATCTTCAGGATTGCTTTGACGTGCAGCTTTGTAAGCTTCAAGAGCTTTATCATCTTTACCTAATTGGGTATAGATAAGAGCAGTATTCTTGACGATTTCAGCTTTTTTTGAAGGAGTGTTTTCATCAATCGGATCTTTATAAGTACCTGATTTCACCATCAAATCTCTCTGGTTCTTATCCATCTCTTCAACTTCCCCAGTTTCTACGTTGGTAGCTTTATAAACTTTACCACTACCATCATAACCGATTTCTTGAAGTTCTTCGTAAAATTTCAAAGCTTGCTCGTAGTGACCTCCGTTAACGGCACTACTTGCTGCATAGTACAAATAAGAAGTATCCTGTGGGCTAATTTTATAGCTAGTATACAATTTATCGGCAGCCTCCTTAAACTTTTTGTTTCCATTATCCTCAACAGCAGAGTTTACCAAATCAGCACTCAAAGCTCTCATATGCTGTTGGGTCTCATCGGAGTATTTGCTTTTTCCGCTTGCCTCCTCAACCTCTAAAACTTTTTGAAAAGAAGATGCAGCTTCTTCAAAAGCACTGTTATCGCCTTTTTTTGCCAAATCGGCATAGGCCTTACCTCTAGTAAAGTAATATTGAGCTTGTAGTTTCTCATCAGCTCCGGCAATAGAACCGGATACCGCATCCAAAGCTGTCTTGGCAGCAGTGGCATTTCCGTCCTTTAAAGCCTTCTCCGCCGTTTTAATTTCACTCTTTTGTGCAAAGGCCGCCATTGAAAAACATAGGCCCGCAACTATTAAAAATTTATTCTTCATTTTCTAATCAATTAAATAATTTGTTAGTGTTTACTATAATTAAGGGTTAATTATTTTCTTCTTCGCTACCATCATTATCAAGAGCCGTGCCATCTTGCTCGGTATCTACCTCAATATCCATTATATCAGTATCCGAAAGGTCTTCTTCATCCTCCTTCATAACCTTGGCTACTGCTGCAATCGAATCATTACCTTTCAGGTTGATCAATCTAACACCTTGAGTAGCCCTACCCATTACCCTCAAATCTTCAACGCTCATTCGAATGGCGATACCAGACTTGTTGATAATCATCAAATCATCGGAATCGGATACGTTTTTAATTGCTACTAAACCACCGGTCTTATCGGTAATGGAAATAGTTTTAACGCCTTTTCCTCCCCTATTGGTAATTCGGTAATCTTCAATGCTAGAGCGTTTTCCGTAACCATTTTCGGAAACAACCAAGATGTTATCCTCAAAATCGTGCACCGATACCATACCTATGACCTCATCATTATCATCTGCCAAGGTAATACCCCTTACCCCGGAAGCATTTCTACCCATAGGTCTGGTCTTGCTTTCTTCAAAACGGATAGCCTTACCGGATTTCAATCCTAAGAAAATTTGACTAGTACCTGTGGTAAGTTTAGCTTCTAGAAGCTCATCATCTTCACGAATACCGATAGCGTTGATACCATTCTGTCTAGGCCGCGAATACTGTTCTAATGATGTCTTTTTGACAGTACCTTTCTTTGTGGCCATAATCACGTAATGGCTATTTACGTACTCTTCATCTTTTAAATCTTGGGTACAAATAAAGGCCTTTACGTTATCGTCTTGTTCGATATTGATCAAGTTTTGAATGGCCCTACCCTTCGAGGTTCTGCTTCCTTCAGGAATCTCGTAGACCCTCATCCAAAAACATTTACCTTTTTGGGTGAAGAAAAGCATGTATTGATGGTTCGTACCGACAAATAGGTACTCCAGAAAATCTTCGTTTCTTGTGGAAGATGCCTTTTGGCCTACTCCACCTCTATTTTGGGTTTTGTATTCGGAAAGAGGAGTTCTTTTAATGTAACCGGCATGTGATATTGTAATCACCACCTGCTCATTAGGAATCATATCTTCAATACTCAAGTCACCACCGGCCAAATTGATTTGCGACCTACGTTCATCACCATACTTCTCTTTAACCTCAAGAAGTTCATTTTTGATGATTTCCATTCTACGTTCCTTTTTGGCAAGAATATCCTTAAGGTCCGCAATGGTTTTAATGATTTCTTCGTATTCCGAACGCAACTTATCCTGCTCCAGTCCGGTCAGTTGTCTCAAACGCATTTCGACAATGGCCTTCGCTTGAATTTCAGAGAGCTTAAAGCGCTCCATCAATTTCTCCCGGGCTTCATCGGCATTTGATGAACCTCTGATAATGGCGATTACCTCGTCAATATTATCGGAAGCAATGATAAGACCTTCTAAGATGTGGGCCCTGTCTTCTGCCTTTTTCAGTTCGAATTGGGTACGTCTGACCACTACTTCATGGCGATGTTCCACGAAATAGTGGATCATCTCCTTAATATTCAGTAGCTCAGGACGTCCATTTACAAGTGCAATGTTGTTTACGCTAAAAGAAGATTGTAGCGCAGTGTACTTATATAAGGTATTGAGAACGATATTCGGTATGGCATCACGTTTAAGTATATAAACGATACGCATACCTTTTCTATCCGATTCATCACGAATACTTGATATACCCTCGATTTTCTTTTCATTGATCAGATCGGCCGTTTTCTTGATCATATCGGCCTTGTTGACCTGATAAGGTATTTCGGTTACCACGATACATTCACGGCCTTGAACCTCTTCGATAATGGCCTTTGCGCGGATTTTTACCCGGCCGCGACCTGTATGAAAAGCTTCTTTGACCCCATCGTAACCATATATAATACCTCCGGTCGGAAAATCAGGAGCTTTTATATAGGTCATGATCTCATCGACATCAATTTCGTTGTTGTCGATATAGGCTACCGTACCGTCTACCACTTCCGACAGGTTATGGGGCGGCATATTGGTCGCCATACCTACGGCAATACCGGAAGCACCATTGACCAAAAGGTTGGGTATTCTCGTCGGAAGAACCGTTGGCTCTTCGATGGTATCATCAAAATTAAGTTGATGGTCTACTGTATCTTTATCAATATCCGCCAGCATCTCCTCGGCAATCTTACGCATTCTTGCCTCTGTATATCGCATTGCTGCAGGGCTATCGCCATCAACAGAACCAAAGTTACCTTGACCGTCTACCAACATGTATCGAAGGCTCCATTCTTGGGCCATTCTTACCATGGTATCATAAACTGAAGAATCGCCGTGAGGGTGGTACTTACCCAAAACCTCACCCACGATACGAGCTGATTTTTTATGCGCACTGGTTGACCTAACTCCTAAATCATGCATCCCATAAAGGACCCTGCGATGAACAGGTTTCAGTCCGTCCCTGACATCAGGCAGGGCACGTGACACAATGACCGACATCGAGTAATCGATGTAGGCTGATTTCATTTCCTCTTCAATATTAATAGGAATCAGTTTTTCTCCTTCCGCCATATTAAAATCCTAATATTTTATTTTAGTTAAAAAAACATGCCAATATACGTAAAATCATGGCTTTCAAAGCAAACACGGGGTACTTTATTAAACATTTTATCAACATCACAAGGCCTTGAAACCATGTTCGTTTCAACGTTAAATATTTTGTAATTAGATTCTTTTTTCGTCAATTCATAGAACGTTATCTAATAATAGGTACACTATTTGCGTTAGATTGGTATAGTTTTACTAATTTTATAGATGAAAGGATAAGTTTTATGGATGATAATTTTTCACCAAGAGTTAAAGACGTAATCGCCTACAGTAAAGAGGAAGCACTGCGTTTGGGCCATGATTTCATCGGTACCGAACACCTCATGCTCGGGCTATTGCGCGACGGCAACGGTAAGGCTATCAGTATTTTGGATGCCCTGGAAGTTGACCTGGACCATCTCCGGCGAAAAGTCGAGATCTTGAGTCCGTCAAATCCGAATCCAAATAATATACAAAAAGACAAGAAGAACCTACACCTGACTCGTCAGGCTGAACGTGCCCTAAAAACAACGTTTTTAGAGGCCAAGTTGTTTCAAAGTTCTTCCATCAACACCGCACACCTGTTGCTGTGCATTTTAAGAAACGAGAACGACCCGACGACCAAACTTCTACATAAATTAAAGGTAGATTACGATGGCGTTAAAGAACAATTTAAGTTTATGATTACTAGTGATGATGATATTGTAGATGCTCCTACATCAGAATCTTTTCCTAGTGACAATGACGATAACGGAGATGGAAAAGATTCGGGTTCATTCGGTACTACTACGGGCCAAAAAGGCAGCAAGAAATCCAAGACTCCGGTCTTGGACAACTTTGGGCGTGACCTTACCCGTTTGGCCGAGGAAAACAAATTGGATCCCGTTGTTGGAAGGGAAAAAGAGATTGAGCGTGTTTCACAAATATTAAGTAGAAGAAAGAAAAACAACCCCCTATTGATAGGTGAGCCCGGTGTGGGTAAAAGTGCCATAGCAGAAGGTCTGGCATTAAGAATTATCAATAAGAAGGTTTCTCGTATTCTTTACAACAAACGAGTGGTAACACTTGACCTTGCTTCACTTGTGGCCGGTACCAAGTACCGTGGCCAATTTGAGGAAAGGATGAAAGCTGTTATGAACGAGCTTGAAAAGAACGACGATGTAATTCTTTTCATTGATGAGATTCATACCATTGTTGGTGCTGGTGGAGCAACGGGTAGCTTAGATGCTTCCAACATGTTCAAACCGGCATTGGCCAGAGGTGAAATTCAATGTATCGGGGCTACTACACTTGATGAGTACAGACAATATATCGAAAAAGACGGCGCCTTAGAAAGACGTTTTCAAAAAGTTATCGTCGAGCCAACTTCGGTTGAAGAGACCATTGAAATTCTTCATAACATCAAAGCGAAGTATGAGGATCATCATAATGTCAATTACACCGATGAAGCTATCACGGCCTGCGTTAAGTTGACAAACAGGTATATGACTGACCGCTTTTTGCCGGACAAGGCTATCGACGCTCTTGACGAAGCAGGTTCACGTGTTCATATTGTTAATATGGATGTACCTAAACAGATTCTAGAACTCGAGAAAAAGCTGGAAGATGTAAGGGAACTTAAGAACAGTGTCGTTAAAAAGCAAAAATATGAAGAGGCTGCCAAGCTAAGAGACGATGAAAAGCGCATCGAAAAAGAGTTGGCAGTGGCCCAGGAGAAGTGGGAAGAAGATAGTAAACAGCACAAAGAGACGGTTACCGAAGATAACGTTGCCGATGTAGTATCGATGATGAGCGGTATTCCCGTAAATAGAATCGCCCAGACCGAAAGCAATAAACTGGCCGGTCTACCAGACCTGATCAAATCAAATGTAATTGGTCAAGATGAGGCTGTAGCAAAAGTGGCCAAGGCCATTCAGCGAAACAGGGCTGGTTTAAAAGACCCTAACAAGCCGATTGGATCTTTCATTTTCTTAGGTCAAACAGGTGTTGGTAAGACCCAACTTGCGAAAGTGCTTGCCAAAGAATTATTCGATTCTGAAGATGCATTGATTAGAATAGATATGAGCGAATACATGGAGAAATTTGCGATATCTAGATTAGTTGGTGCACCTCCGGGATATGTTGGGTATGAAGAAGGTGGTCAATTGACCGAAAAGGTTAGACGCAAGCCTTATTCCGTAGTTCTATTGGATGAGGTCGAAAAGGCACACCCGGATGTATTCAACATGCTTTTGCAAGTTTTGGATGATGGCTACCTTACCGATAGTTTGGGAAGAAAAATCGACTTTAGAAATACCATTATCATCATGACATCCAACATTGGAGCCCGCAAGTTGAAAGACTTTGGTCAAGGTGTAGGTTTTGGTACTTCTGCCATGAAGGCTCAAGAAGAAAGTCATCAAAAAAGTGTCATTGAAGGAGCGCTAAAAAAAGCCTTTGCACCTGAATTTTTGAACAGAATCGATGATGTAATTGTGTTCAATCCCCTCGAGCGAGAAGATATACATAGAATCATCGATATTGAACTGAGAAAGTTATTTGCAAGAATTAAAGATATAGGCTACGACCTCAAATTGAGTGAAAAAGCCAAAGACTATATTGCCGATAAAGGTTTTGACAAACAATACGGTGCACGACCTTTGAAAAGGGCCATTCAGAAATATATCGAAGATGCCCTGGCCGAAGAAATCGTGAATTCAAAGTTAGATGAAGGAGACACGATTCTGATGGATTTTGATGAGAAGAAAGAAGAACTGACCATCAAGATAAATAAACCTGAGAAGTCTTCTAAAACGGAATAAAGCCGTAAGAAATTATAGATGAGGGAGTCGCAAAATACGACTCCCTTTTTTTATGCCTTTTATCTATCAAGTAAGAAAGTAATCACAGGCTATGGTCAAGTTGAGCAGATAAAACGATATTTAAGCTTTTAATCTAATAATTTTCAGTTTGCTGCAACTGGCATCTACTTTCGTCTCGAACACTATAATCTTATTGGAATGAAAGTGAGGCGACCGAAAAAGACAATTATTGTCAGGGAGTATCAGTTAGATGTTGGAAAAGTACAGGTATATGAAAACTTCATGGTGGCATTATTTGACGAGGGAGCAACCCTTACCTTAGAAAGAATGTACCAGATTATCGGTATCTCGGAAATTCACTTCAGAAACAAAAACTTTGGCTACATAAGCCTTAGAAAGCATTCATTTGCAGTTGACCCTACAATTTATACCTATTTAAGGCAATTGGAAAACCTAAAAGCATTTGCCATTGTAAGTGTCAAAGAAATTGATATGCACAATTTTAAGATTGAAAAACTCTTCTACAAAAAACCGATGAAGTTTTTTATAGAGTACGAGAACGCCCTTAAATGGGTAAAAAGAAGAGTGATTGCTCAATCTTGTTAAACTGGAAAGGCCAAGCCTAAACCTGCTCCCTATTTAGGCTTGAGCTTATTCATTACCATCTTCCTCGGCAGAAACTTTTTCCTCTACTTTAAACAAGTCTAAAAACGCCGGCCCTATTCCCTCAATAACATCTGTTGCCAAAAGAGCCTGATAGCCTGTATTTTCAACCGTTATATCTCCAGAACGCCCATGTAGGTATACCCCTAGCAGCGCCGCTTGCAGTGGTTCATAACCTTGAGCGATCAGCCCCGTTATCATTCCGGTAAGTACATCTCCCGTTCCGCCCGTGGCCATACCTGGGTTTCCCGTAGTATTCACGTATCCTTTGTTTTTATATATGATAATTGTATGGGCTCCTTTAATTACCAATACACAATCATGCTTATCTGAAAATACCTTGGCCTTTTCTAACTTATCAAAATCGTCTTTCCAAGAACCAATCAATCTCTCTAACTCCTTCGGATGCGGAGTCAATACCGCTTGGCCAGGTAGATACTTTAATAAATCTTTGTGTTGAGCTATAAGATTAAGCGCATCTGCATCAACGACTACGGGCCGCTTATAATCCTTTAAAAAATTGGCGATTGCTTCTGAAGTACCTTCTTTGGTTCCCATTCCCACACCGAGACCAACTGCTGTTGGCTCAATAGACAGTTCTATTTCTGAAATATGCGAATCTTCATTGTCCGTAATCACCATAGCTTCAGGAATAGCCGTCTGCAACGGAATATAGCCACATTTGGGAATGTAAACCGTTACCAAACCACTACCCACACGCAAGCATGACCGCGCAGCAAGTTGTACGGCTCCCATCTTCCCATAGCTTCCTCCAATAATTAAGCTGTGGCCGTAAGTACCTTTGTGCGAATATTTCTCCCTAGGCCGGTAGAAAGGTAAAATTTCATTTTTCCCGATCAATGAATAATCTGTGTCGGTTTCAAACAAAAACTGTTTGTCCAATCCAATATCCAAAACCTCCCATTGAACCGTATATTTACCGGTTTGCGGAAGGAAAAATACAAGTTTAGGCACTTGAAAACTTAAGGTATAATTGGCCTTGAGAACATCTTTTTCCCTCTTGGGAACACTTTCGGTGAAGAGTCCCGAGGGTATATCCACAGCTAAAACAAATGCCTTGGTACTCTCTAAATGTTCAAATAGATTACCGACCCATTCATCAGGTGCCCTGTTGAGGCCAATACCGAAAATGGCATCTACAATAATTTCCTCTTCTTTAATTGGAGGCCACTCACTTCCTTCCTCTAAAAAGTTGGGCCAAATTTTACGCTCTTTTAATCTTTCTAGGTTCGTTAAAAAATCTTTCGAACGCTTCTTGCTATAATTCACCACGTAAACTTCAATATTATAGCCATGGTCTTGCAAATGCCTGGCAAGGGCCAGACCGTCGCCCCCATTATTGCCAATTCCGCAAAAAAGATGAATTTTGACTTGGGCGCCTTGCATTCTTAAATGCAACCAGTTAAAAAGTTGAATGGCCGCCCGCTCCATCAGTTCATCGCTAGTAATATTTTGTTTTTCAATTGTGAATTTATCGGCAGCATAGACTTGTTCGGCAGTGAAAAGCTTCATTCAGTAAGAAATTTTGACAATTGTTGAAGATTATGTAAAATTTTATCGTTTCATTTGATTAGGTCATCAAAAGTACTACTTTTGAGTCTTTATTTTAGGTATGTTCTTGAGCAACCCACATAGAAATAAGACATTTACGCCATTTACCAATGGATGCACCGCTATTACCGGTACCACTACCCCTTTGGGGTAAGAAGCTATATATTTCTCCGTTTTTGCGCTATTTAGTGCTTTTTTCAATCAAGTCTCTTTTAATATTTATTTAGATGAAAGTCTTAAAATTCGGTGGCACTTCGGTTGCCAACGCTACCAATATCAACCTGGTCAAAGAAATTGTAGCTCATTCAGGTTCTAACAAAATAGTCGTGGTCGTTTCAGCACTCGGGGGAATAACCGATTTACTGCTCGATGCCGCTCATTTAGCGTCCTCACAAAGTGAAGGATACCAATCTGTTTTCAAGGAAATTGAAGACAGACATCTCAGCACGGTCAAAGAACTTATTAACATTAATTCTCAAAGTAAAGTATTAAGTAAGGTAAAAAGCGAGCTCAATTCATTGGAAACTTTGCTGGAAGGAGCTTTTCTAATCGGCGAAATCACTCCTCGCCTATCGGACAAAATAGTAAGCTATGGCGAACTATTATCGTCATATATCATTAGTGAATATTTTGTAGAATCAGGGCTAGACTGTGCATATGTAGACAGTAGAACCCTTATAAAAACAGACGACCATAACGAAAAAGCTTCGGTCAATTTTAAATTGACGAATCAAAATTGTCAAGAACATTTTGCAGAGGCCAAAAGCACTGTTTCCGTAATGGGCGGTTTTATCGCTTCTTCCGAAAAGGGCAACTCGACCACATTGGGGCGAGGTGGTTCAGATTATACTGCCGCTATCGTTGCTGCAGCCTTAGATGCAGCTGTGTTAGAGATTTACACTGATGTTAGCGGAATGTATACTGCCAACCCAAAATTAGTAAAACAAGCGAAGGCCATACCTCATATCTCATACGAGGAAGCTATGGAGCTTTCCCATTTTGGGGCCAAGGTTTTATACCCGCCCACTATACAACCAGTTTTAAGCAAAGGAATATCCATTCACATCAAGAATACTTTTGAGCCTAACAATGCCGGAACCCTAATTACTAAAAACAAGAACGAGAAAGGCAAAACCGTTAGAGGTATTACCCATGTGGGAAATATGGCCTTGCTTTCTCTTGAAGGCCCGGGTATGGTTGGTATTCCGGGTATTTCAAAGCGTTTTTTCGAGGTTTTGTCACAACATGACATTAGCGTCGTTTTTATTACGCAAGCCTCTTCTGAGCACTCTATCTGTGTTGGTATTTCAGCGAATGATATTGAAAAGGCCGTAGAAATTGTCAATGAAGCTTTTGAAGTTGAAATCGAAAGGGGAAAAATAAAACCTGCCATTGCCGAAACCGAATTGGCCATTATCGCCTTGGTTGGAGACAATATGAAAAAACACCAAGGTTTGAGCGGTAAAATGTTTAGTACCCTCGGGCGAAACAATGTTAATATTCGCGCTATTGCACAAGGTGCCTCCGAACGTAACATTTCGGCCGTAATCAATGAAGGAGATGTAAAAAAGGCCTTGAACGCCTTGCACGAAGAGTTTTTTGAAGAGAATGTAAAACAGCTGAACCTTTTTGTCATGGGTGTGGGTAACGTTGGTTCGAAATTCTTGGAACAGATTCGACAGCAGCGCTCTTATCTCAAAGAAAAATTGAAATTGAATATTCGAGTTATCGGAATATCCAATTCAAGAACCATGCACTTTGATGAGAACGGAATTTCCCTTTCCGATTGGCAAAACAAATTGAATAGCGGTGAAAAGGCCAATAAATCAAAGTTTTACGAGCACGTTCAAAAACTAAACTTCCGCAATAGTATTTTCGTCGATAATACCGCGAGCAGTGAAGTTGCTTCTACTTATAGTTCTTATTTAGGTAATAGCATTTCGGTGGTTACCTGCAATAAAATCGCCTGTTCATCAGAATTTGACAATTACCAAAATCTGAAGGATCTTGCCCGAGAATATAATGCGCCGTTCCTTTTTGAGACCAATGTTGGTGCTGGCCTACCTATTATTGACACTTTAAAACATTTGATAGCATCAGGTGATAAAGTATTGAAAATACAGGCCGTTCTTTCTGGTAGCCTGAATTTTGTATTCAATAATTTTAACGACCAGACTACTTTTCACGACATTGTTAAACAGGCTCAAGAAGAAGGCTATACAGAACCTGACCCGAAAATTGATTTGAGCGGTATCGACGTTATGAGAAAAATATTGATTTTGGCACGTGAAAGTGGCAATCGCCTTGAAATCGACGATATCAAAAACAATAGCTTTTTACCGGAAGAAAGCCTCAATACCGACAATAATGATGATTTCTTTGCCTCATTGAAGAAATACGAAAGTAGTTTTCAGGAAATGTTTGCCAAGGCTTCTGCAGCCAGTAGTAAGTTAAAATATGTGGCTCAATATGAAAACGGACAAGCAAGTGTAGGACTTCAAGAAATACCAAAAGGCCATGATTTTTATAATCTCGAAGGAAGTGACAACATCGTTCTTTTTTACACAGAAAGATACCCGAATCAACCTATGATTATTAAGGGTGCCGGTGCCGGTGCCGATGTAACCGCTTCCGGTATCTTTGCCGATATCATTAGAATAGGAAATTTCTAGATCATGAAAGAAAACGAATTACGAATTTTTTGTCCTGCTACCATTGCCAATGTTTCCTGTGGTTTTGATGTATTGGGGGCAGCCCTTGATTCGGTCGGAGATGAAATGGTCGTTAGAAAGGTTCCGGAGAAAGGAATTAAGATTACCAAGCTTGTCGGTCAAGATCTTCCTATGGAAACCAATCAAAATGTCGCTGGTGTGGCCGGTTTGGCCCTTTTGGCCGAGAGTGGTTCCAATGAAGGTTTTGAAATAGAAATATACAAGAAAATTAAGGCCGGCAGTGGCATTGGTAGTAGTGCAGCTAGCTCTACTGGTGCAGTGTGGGCTATTAATGACCTGCTCGGAAGGCCTTTTTCGACACTTGAACTGGTCAAGTTCGCTATGGAAGGTGAGCGATTGGCAAGTGGCGTAGCTCATGCCGATAATGTAGCCCCTGCCCTCTTTGGTGGTTTTACATTGGTTCGTAGCTATGAACCACTTGATGTTATACCCATTCATAGCCCCAGCGAACTTTATGCCACGGTCATTCATCCTCAGATAGAGGTGCGAACTTCCGACTCACGTAAAATATTAAAAACGCATATCAACCTGGCAGACGGGATCAAACAATGGGGCAATCTAGGAGGTTTAGTTGCAGGGCTTTATACGGAAGACTACGATTTGATAGGCCGCTCTCTGGTCGATCATATTGTTGAGCCCATCCGCTCTATATTAATTCCGGGCTTTGATAAGATTAAATCGGTATCAAAAGAAGCTGGGGCGCTAGGTTCTGGTATCTCAGGCTCAGGGCCAAGCATTTTTGCTTTTAGCAAAGGAGAGGCTACTGCCCAAAAAGTGGGGGAAGCCATGAAACAGGTCTATCAGAAAATCGGCATCGACTACGATGTTCATGTGTCTAAAATAAATTCTCAAGGAATAAAGATTTTACAGTAAATGAAATTCTATAGCTTAAATAAAAAAGCACCAGCGGTATCTTTCAAAGAAGCGGTGATTCGAGGGATAGCTCCCGATAAGGGACTCTATTTTCCTGAAAGCTTCACGCCTTTGCCCGACTCTTTTTTCGAACAGATTGAAGAGCTTTCAAAAGAGGAAATTGCCTTCAACGCCATTCATCAGTTCGTGAGCGAGGAAATACCGAACGATGAGCTTCGCGAAATCTTAAAGAACACCCTAGATTTTGATTTTCCGGTGGTAGAGATTGAAGAGAACGTAGCCACACTTGAGCTATTTCATGGCCCGACAATGGCTTTCAAAGACGTAGGCGCACGCTTTATGGCCCAATGTCTTGGGTACTTTTCGAAAGGCGAGAAGAATGAGGTAACGGTTTTGGTCGCTACTTCCGGTGATACCGGTGGTGCGGTTGCGAACGGTTTTTTAGGGGTAGATGGAGTTAAAGTGGTCATTTTATACCCTAGCGGAAAAGTCAGCGATATTCAAGAGCGTCAATTGACCACGTTAGGTCAAAACATTACAGCCTTAGAGGTTGACGGTACTTTTGACGATTGCCAAAAAATGGTCAAAACCGCTTTTTTAGATGATTCCATTTTAAGTGAAATGAAATTGACCTCGGCCAATTCGATAAACGTGGCTCGATGGTTGCCCCAAATGTTCTATTTTCTTTTTGCATATAAACAAGCTAAAAAGCAGGGAAAACCGATTGTCTTTTCTACACCCTCTGGTAATTTCGGAAACATCTGCGCCGGTCTGGTCGCTCAAAAATTAGGTATGCCGGTCGACCATTTTATTGCCGCTACCAATGTAAACGATACGGTGCCACAATTCATGGTTACCAAAGAGTATACGCCCAAACCTTCTAAAGCTACTATTTCTAATGCAATGGATGTAGGAGATCCGAGCAATTTTATTCGCATAAGGCACCTTTTTGATGATAATTTTGAAAAGCTCTCCGACAATCTGTCCTCCAGTTCTTTTACAGATGACGAGACCCGTTCGGCGATGTCAGCCATTTATGATAAAAGCGGTTACGTTGCCGACCCACATGGGGCTGTGGGCTATTTAGGCTTGAAAAAATACCAGGAAAATCATGAGGATACTTATGGCATTTTCCTTGAAACTGCCCATCCCGTTAAGTTTTTAGATGTTGTAGAGAAAACCATAGATAAAAAAGTGCCCATTCCCGAGCAAATCGAAAAGGTAATGGACAAGGAGAAAAAGTCTATCAAAATAAAGTCTTACGACGAGTTAAAAGGCTTTCTTTTAAATCAATAAAAAAGAGACCCCTTGCGGGGTCTTTTTTATTTTCTATTAAAGCAACTTAAATCAGTACGTTTTACCTGATAGGTAAATACGATATCAACTGAAAACCTATTAGTTAAAAGAAAACTTTCTGATAAAGAAGAGTTAATCTGAACTTAATGCTTATTAAGCTTCTTCTAAATAACTTAGAATGTAGTCATTAAATTAGACTAGTATGATTGCTATTTGGCAAATAACATTATTGATTTTAGCGATAATTTTGGTCTATTCTTTATACAAGCTTTTCAAAAAATCGAAACGAAAAGAATTTAGAGATGATTAATAAAAATAGCGGAATACCAATGTTACCTTAGAATTTCAACTTCAAAACCCAGAAGAACTCTATAAATCTTTAATTTACTTTTTTAAAAATTGCCGAAAAACTATAATTATTCCTACCTGAGTTATCCTTGAAAATACCGGTATTTTCAATAAGAAGCTGAGAATTCCGAACCTTGAGCTTCATCACATGCTCCGCATAATCTAAATGCCAAATGGCCATTGCGTGATTAAAGGGTAGTAGATTCGCTTCATTGTCAACGCTGTCGCTTATTAGAAAGAGTACTACTTCACCCAATTCACAATCTTTTGGAGCACATTTACCAAATGCTCGAACCGTTAGTTTACCTGAATTTTCAATAACCAGTCGAGTAACATTTTTAGAATTAGGGTCGGTATTGACCCACTCCCCTAAATATTCTTGGATTAACTTCTCTTTCAAATCCATTGCTTCCTGTCCCCAACCTGAAGTGGTCAACGTCACAGCCAGCACTAAAAATAAAATGAGGTTTGCGCTTGATTTAATTTCCGTACTTATCATAGTTCCCTATAAATATTAGTTCTGCCATGAGTCAATTTTCACGGAATCATCTTAGTCCTTTTGTTTATAATACAATTTAAACTCAATAAATCTTCTTTTATCCCTGGTATCAAGTTAAGATTAATCCAACTCGGGCAAATTAAATTTATCTAAAGGGCTTGGTTGTGCCATTATGGTCTCGATGGCCTCTGTAGTTCGGGGTGCCATAGCCGATAGATTATACGGCCCTTCCTCCGTAATCAAAATATCATCTTCAATTCGCACGGCAATGCCCCACCATTTTTTGTCACAATCGCTACCTTCAGGTATATAAATTCCCGGCTCAACCGTTATCACTGTATTCGGCTTAAAAGCCCTATAGGTGCCTTTATCATGAACATCAAGCCCCAAATAGTGCGAAGTACCATGAGGGAAATAAATACGGGCTTCTTCTTCCTTTTGAATAATTCCCAACTTCAACAAACCCTCGGTAACCACTTTACTGGCCGCCTGACCCGGAGCCTGAAAAGGAGCGCCAACGACACTGGCCATAATACCGGCTTCTTGAGCGTTATAAACGATGTCATAAATCTGCTTCTGCTCTTTGGTAAACTTTCCGTTGGCGGGTATGGTGCGGGTTACATCAGCTGTATACCCGTGATATTCCGCCCCCAAATCCATCAATACCAAATCATTGCCGACTTTTGGTTTATTGTTTTCAATGTAATGTAAAATGCATCCATTATTTCCTCCTCCAACTATAGAAGGATACCCTTCATACTCCGCACCATATTTTTTATAGACATATTCATGAACCCCTTGAATTTCAGTTTCCGACATATTTGGGTGCATGGCCTTCATCACTTCTACTTGGCCGACCGCTGAAATTTCAATGGCTTTTTTTAAGAGTACCATTTCCTCTTCAGATTTGGTTTCCCTAAGCGTTGCCATAATTTCACCCAATAGCGCCGAGTTCAGATTATGAGCCGATAGTTTTAATGACACTTTTTCTTTGATATCGGTTCTAGTTTCATCATTGGAAGCATTGACAAACCCGTTCAAAAGCTCATCTTCTTTTAGGCTTTCATCTCGATTTAAATACCTACCTAGAATCTGGGCAACATTAGCACTGTTTTCAACTTCGGTCGATTTGATCATCTGATACAACTGTTGCTTTCCTGCATCATAATCAGAAGGGTAGTTGGTCTTTGCCTTGAAACTGGTAATTAAATCGAATAAGTCGGCTTCGTCTCTAGAGTCTCGCACATCATTATCAAAATCAAAGAAAAGTACATTGTCGAAACTCTTTAAATCGATATTCGAAGTTGCGAACTCACTACCATTATATACTTTACTAAAACCTAAAAGTTCTTTTGCACCTTCAACTCCTAATCGTTTTCCATTCCATTGTTCGGCCCTGGGGTCTCTTTCTTGCACGTACAGAATTTCATTATAAGTGCCCTCTTGCCCATTTTGCATCTCAGAGAAAATCATTAAAACGGCATTAGGTTCATGATACCCCGTCAAATAATAAAAATCGGGATCTTGATGATAGACATAATCAACATCGTTGGCCCTATTTCTGACAGGGTTGGCAAAAAAAACGGCCACGCTATTTGGGGGCATCATTTCTCTTACCGCTTGCCTTCTTCCCTCGTGAAAATCAGCGGGCAAAAAATCGGTCGGCCTATCTTGGGCCTTTGCCAATTGCATTGATAAGGCGACGAGCACTAAGAGTATTATCTTTTTATAGTTCATAACGGTTATAATTTTCAGATGTACGTGTATTCTTAACTTTTTCAAATATTATGCTAAACATAACAAATTGAGCTTATTCAAAACCTAATTTATTCAATAGATTTGCACAACTCTAATATGCAAAGTTACAATGAAAAATACAGCCCTTACCTCAACACACATTGATTTGGGAGCTAAAATGGTTCCGTATGCCGGGTATCAAATGCCGGTTTCTTACGATGGCGTGAACATCGAGCATGAAACCGTAAGAAACGGGGTAGGCGTTTTTGACGTTTCGCATATGGGGGAGTTTTTAATCGAGGGACCGAAAGCATTGGAACTTATTCAAAAAGTAAGCTCTAATGATGCTTCAAAATTAACCGTAGGAAAGGCACAGTATAGTTACTTGCCAAATGAAAAAGGAGGTATCGTTGATGATTTGATTGTTTACCGAGTAAAAGACGAAACCTATCTTTTGGTGGTAAACGCGGCCAATATCGAAAAGGACTGGAACCATATTTCTAAATATAATACCGAGGTAGGTGCGGAAATGCGAAACATCTCCGACGGATTTTCCCTTTTGGCCATTCAAGGACCGAAAGCGGTCGAGGCCATGCAATCGTTAACCTCGGTAGACCTCTCTAAAATTAAATTTTACAATTTTGAAGTTGCCGACTTTGCAGGTATCGAGTATGTGATTATTTCAGCTACTGGATATACTGGTTCCGGCGGATTTGAAATCTATTGTAAGAACAGCGAGGTACAACAAATCTGGGATAAGGTTTTTGAAGCTGGTGCCGATTTCGGAATCAAACCGATAGGCCTAGCGGCCAGAGATACCCTACGACTGGAAATGGGCTATTGCCTTTACGGAAATGACATAAATGAAGACACATCACCGCTTGAAGCCGGTCTGGGATGGATTACCAAGTTTACCAAAGAGTTTGTCAACAGTGAAAATTTGCTCAAAGAGAAAGAAAATGGTGTAAAAAATAAATTGGTTGCCTTTGAATTAGATGATCGAGGTATACCAAGGCAAGGTTATGATATTGTAGATAATGATGGCCAAGCCATTGGCACCGTCACATCTGGCACCATGTCACCCAGCTTGAACAAAGGTATTGGCATGGGTTATGTACCGGCCGACAGGTCTCAAGTGGGTACCAAAATCAATATTCAAATTAGAAAGAAAGCGGTGCCGGCCACCATTGTAAAACTTCCGTTCTATAAAGTTTAATGATCGATTTTCAAGGTATATTACATAAAGTCTATTCAGAGATTGGCAACCGTCAAGAGCGGGGAAAAGTAGCCACCTATATACCTGAGTTGGGCGATATTGACATTAATAAGTTTGGCATTCATTTGGTCGATTCTGCAAAAAATGAATATTCAGAGGGCCATTCGCAAGAGAAATTTTCCATACAAAGTATATCGAAAGTATTGTCATTAACCAGGGCGCTAAGCCTAGTGGGCGAAAAACTATGGAGTAGGGTCGATGTTGAACCTTCCGGAGACCCTTTTAATCATCTATCCCTCTTAGAACAAGAAAATGGTATACCTCGTAACCCATTAATCAACGCAGGTGCCATTGTGGTTGCCGATGTTCTGGTATCTGAATTAAAAAATGCCAAAGTCGAATTTCTCGATTTTATAAGGAGGATTGCCAATGATCCCAGTATAGACTACAATCTAGCGGTTGCCAAAAGTGAAAAAAATACCGGATTTCGAAATTTCGCCGCTGCCAACCTTTTGAAATCTTATAGCAATCTCAAAAATAACGTTGATGAAGTGCTTGACTTCTATTTTCATCAGTGCTCATTGGAAATGAATTGCGCGCAATTGGCAGAAACCTTCTTTTTGTTCAGTAATAGAGGCCATTGCATACAAGACCAAAAGTTTTTAAGCGTTAATCAAGTAAAGAGAATCAACGCCTTGATGCTAACTTGTGGTTTTTATGATGAGGCGGGAGAATTTGCCTTCGAGGTAGGATTACCGGGAAAAAGTGGAGTCGGTGGAGGTATCGTAGCGTTATTACCGAACAAATTTACGGTAGCTACTTGGTCACCGGGCCTGAATAAAAAAGGGAATTCAAAGTTAGGTATGGAAGCTTTGGAAATGTTGACTACCGAAACCGGATTATCTATTTTTTAATTTTGGAAAGTAAGAGAATTTTAATCCTGGGAGGAAGCGGTTTTTTGGGCAATGCTATTTATAAAGAGCTTTGCAATTATTATGATACCTACGGCACCTACAATTCCGCTAGGCGGTCATTCGAAAACAACCAGCAGTTTTTAAGATATAATCTAGAAGAAGATGACGTTTTCACCATTTTGGAAAAAATCAAACCACACGTAATTATATCTGCCCTTCGCGGAAACTTCGCTTCTCAAATTCAGGCGCATCAGCATATAGTCGAATACTTGAACCAAAACGAATGTACGCTTTACTTTCTCTCGTCTGCCAACGTATTTGACGCTTACAGAAAATATCCCTCTTACGAAAACGACAAGACCTTATCTGAAAGCATTTACGGAAAGTTAAAAATCAAGATTGAAAACATGCTTCTCAGAATTCCCCAGAAAAAAATGGGCATCTTAAGGCTGCCCATGGTTTTTGGTAACGGGTCACCACGTATCAAAGAAATTAAAAAATTGATTTGGGACAATGAGCCTATTGAAGTTTTTCCAAATCTTGTTTTGAACGTTACCAATGATGACAAGTTAACGCAACAGATACATTACCTCATCAATAGAAATAAAACAGGTATTTTTCATTTAGGTAGTAAAGATTTGGTACATCATGAAGATTTTATCAAAGAGGTTGTTGATCGAATCGGTAAATTCAATCCTATCTACAAACGGGTCTTCACCTCTAATGAAGAACGCTATTTGGCCGTTCTGCCCAAAGACAATAAGCTGCCCAAGAATCTAGAAGTGACCTATCAAGATATAATCGACCATCATATCGTAGGCTAAAGCTTTACCATTAAATTCTTTCTTTATTAAGCCCCTAATCAACGTTCTTTTTAGTAGCTTCAAACAATACCTGAACATTTAAAAATTAATATCATGAAAAAATTATCCGATTCAGAAATAAATGAAAAACTTCAAGATTTAGAAGGGTGGGATTATAACAATGGTGCTATAGAAACTACTTTCGAGTTCCATAATTTTAAGGAGGCCTTTTCAACAATGACACGAATAGCCTTTGAATGTGAGGCGCAAAACCACCATCCGGATTGGCAGAATGTCTATAATACTCTAAGTATACGATTGAATACCCATGATGCCGACGGGGTAACTGAAAAAGACTTTAAATTGGCCAAATCTATTGAAGAAATCATCGAGAGCGAATAACAAGTCGTACTTATATAGATACAGTCAGAAGGTTTCTAGATAATTACGTGGGTAGTGAAACATTTTTTTAAATTTGCGTCCACTGAATAAATAGCACAGAATATTATGGGAAGAGCTTTTGAATTTAGAAAGGCCAGAAAAATGAAGCGTTGGGCAGCCATGTCCAAAGCATTTACCAGAATCGGGAAAGATATCGTTATGGCGGTAAAAGAAGGAGGACCCGATCCTGATGCCAATGCGCGTTTACGAGCGGTCATTCAGAATGCCAAGTCGGTCAATATGCCCAAAGATAATATTGAAAGGGCTATAAAAAGGGCCAGTGACAAAAACCTGGGTGACTATAAAGAAGTGCTGTTTGAAGGATATGCCCCCCACGGAATCGCCATTTTAATAGAAACTGCAACCGACAACAATACCAGAACAGTTGCCAACATAAGAAGTTATTTTAACAAGTGTAATGGCAGTTTGGGAACTTCCGGTTCTGTTGAATTTATGTTTGACCATACTTGCAACTTCCGAATCAATGCAGAAGGCCTAGACCCAGAGGAATTAGAATTAGAAATGATCGATTTTGGTGCCGAAGAAGTTTTTGTTGATGAGGATGGGATTTTAATTTATGCCCCCTTTGAAAGCTTTGGCGACATTCAAAAAGAACTGGAATCGCGGGAAATAGAAATTCTATCTTCGGGTTTTGAGAGAATTCCTCAGGTGACCAAAGAACTAGATGAAGAACAGACGGCAGATGTAGAAAAACTTTTGGAAAAAATTGAAGAAGATGATGATGTGCAGAACGTGTACCACACTATGCAGGAATAAATACGCTCACACCCCTTAAATACACGTAAAAGCCTCTATATCAATAGAGGCTTTTATTGTTTATAATCGTTTATATTTCATTATATTTATGCATATTCCGAACTAATACCGAACTAATGAATTTTAACTATTATCTTTCTACTTATTTAAAAAAGAACGGAACCCAATTAATCAGACTTAAAATTGAGACTTCTAAAAAGGATGTCCAGTATATTGACTCTGGAATATCTGTACTAAAAAACCAGTGGGACGACAAAAAGAAAAAAATAAAAAGGCATCCACTTGAAGAAAAACTGAACGCCAATCTCCAATCCTTATTGATCTCTGTTCAACAAATCTATTACAATAACAAAGGGATCTCGGCCAAACGCTTGCTTCTTCTTTATAAGAATAATAAGAAGTATGATACTAGTTCTTTTCTGGACTTCTACCAACAAATAGTCGATGAAGCTAGGTTAAAAGGTAAAATCCGCACTGCCAACACACAACAGAAGTACATCCAAAAACTAAAAAAATTCTCGAGCTACGTTTCATTCTCCGATCTTTCTGTACAATTCGCCAAGGATTATGAAAAATGGATGCTTGAAAAAGGGAATAAAATTAATACAGTCGCCTCGAATTTCAAGTCAATGTATGCAGTTCTAAATAAAGCAATGAAAATGGGTGTTATAAAGGAAAATCCTATAAGAGGCTATACAATAGTAACTGAGAATGTTGAAAAAGACTCATTGACTTTTGAAGAAATCACCAAACTTTCAGAATTGGAAATCCCTGTAAGATTCAAAGGGATGATCAAAGCCAGGGACATGTTCCTATTTTCCTTCTATACCGCTGGCATGAGATTTTCTGATATATGTAAGCTTAAATGGGAAAATATTGCAGGAAATGAAATCGTATATACTATGGGCAAATCCAGAACTAGAGCAGGTGCAAAAAGAACTTTGCCTTTGACTCCTAAGGCTGCGGCCATACTAGAAAATTATAAAGGCAGAAACAATACTTTTATCTTTCCTCCCCTTTATGGAATGGACAATAAAAATGCAGATGAAATAGAACACAAATTATATATTGCCAATAATGCTATAAACCGTTCATTGCGTAATGCTTGTGAAAAAGCAGAAATAGGAAAATGGGTGAATATGCATATGGCAAAACATTCCTTCGCCGACTTTGCGGTAAAGAAGGATACTGGGCTGTTATTGATCTCCAAACTATTGGGGCATACCAAATTGTCCACCACACAGCATTATTTAAAAGATTTTTACCATAAGGAAGAAGCAGAGGAAATGAATAGATTGTTCGGTTAAAGTGCTTTTGGTTCAATATTTAAACTACTTCATTTATAGTGATGTAATACCCTTTGTCCACTCTTATCGATATTTCCCCTTTTCTGAGTTTTTGATTGATCGAATAAATGTCTTCATAAGCATACAGGTATTTTTTGCCAACTTTGAAAAAACTGACTAATCCTAGATCCCGTAAAGCCTGCATGATCTGGCCATTGTACGATACACCAAGCTTTTCGCAAAACGCCTTACCGGTCAGATTAAGGGGTTGTATGTTTACTTGATTGCCCATTGAATTTTACGACACTCTGAATCGATTTATTTGTTCAATCCCTTTCTTTTCTTCTTTCTTTTAGACTTTTTTCTGGCACCATGGTCAGTAAGTTCCAGCTTAAAAGGATTCCATTCCGATTCATCCATTAAAGGCTCGACTATTCCATTTTCCTTAATTTCTCCCACATGACTTTTTGATTGTTGAGCAGAATTTCGAGTGCCTTTTGCAGTCCCATTATTTCTTGGTTCAACCTTGACTGTTCCTTCATCGTTTCCTTCGTCAGCTTGATCAGTTCCTCGTTCTTTTCCATTAGCCGATAATATAACTGAACGGTCTCTTGTTTGCTCATAATCGATTTGTTTTACAATACTGTTCCATGAGAATTTTTTACCTAGGGTACTGCCTTTATATACCACATCTTGATATTTGAAAGATATCCCCGAAACCCTGCCCGTAGTTTTGCTCACGTTAAATTTTGGCGAGATATTTTGCTCTTGTAGCAACTTGATAAATTCTGTTGTGTCCATTGCTTTTGAGATAGCCGGACCGATTCTCTCCTGTAGGACAAGCTTGATAGGTACATCGCCTGTTCTCAGGGTTTTCTCTATTTCCTTTTGGTCAAGTGATTTTTTTCCACCAATTTTTGTTGAAATTTGGGTCAATCCATATTTCCTTTCCAGATTATTGAGCACTTCCCGACTTCTTCTCTTAATGTTGCTATCATTTGTTATCCTGCCCGAATACCTGACCCTATTGGCCACTATATGGATGTGTTCGTGTTCCGTGTCCGTATGACGGTACATAATGAACTGGTTGTTATCGAAACCCATCTTCATTAGATAGTCACATCCGAATGAAGCAAACTCCTTATCGTTTAATTGATCTGAGTAGGGCAGGTTCAAGGAAACATGGAGGACCGCATTGCCCAATCTTGGCCGCAATTGCCTGATCAAATTGAATTCCTGTGTCATATTCACCGCTGTGGATTGTCCGATATTTGAATCGATCACATACCCTACACCTTCGCTTACCTTTTTTTCATTGTAGGCAAGAACACCGTAAAAATCCTTTCCTATGGTTATCTTACCTATCATTGTTCGCAATATTTGATTTGAGCTGTTGCAACAGCATTTTTACCTCCTCCAATTGTTTTATGATATTGAACGGGTCACGGATACCTGAGTTTGAGACCCTGGCAAGTTGGTTCAGGTTGTTTCCCACCCGGCTCAACTCGACAAAGAGTTTCCTGTCCAATGGGGTTATCTTTTTATTCGGCAAGGATTTTCCCGTACATTTTCTTCGGATATATTCGGCAACGGACAGCCCGATGGTTTCTGCATTAACGGAAACTTTGGAATGATCAGCAGCAGTCATCCTGACATTGACCTGTATTGTTTTTAATGACCCAAGTTCTTTTTTTGGCCTTCCCATTTCAAATGATTTAACGCATCACAAGGCAAACTGCAAACAAGGTGCGCAGGGTTTTTGTTAGCAAAAACACAACTTGCTACGTGACCTCCGATTAACTTAGGCCAAACCTAAAACATATCTCAAGTCAATAAGGGCTTTGCCGTACACGGAGTGTTGTACGGTAAATGGATTCAGCAGAGTTTAACGTCCTCGAAAAGGATTTTAAGGGAGGCCTCGGCTTCAGGAACCTGAAAGTACCTATGGGATTCCAACACGAGATGTTGTAGTGCGGATCTATAGCGTGCTTTGCCATGGGCGTTGTCCTCGTAAAAAGTACAGGGATCTTTGGGATGCACCTCCATGGGCGTGGTAAAGGATTTTACGTCCCTGTTCATATACTCGAATCGTTGGGAAGCCCTTCTGTGGATGCGATTAAGGGTAAGTTCTTTGGGGTATTTAGGGACATTGTAGTAGAGTTCCTCCAAGATTACGATAAAGGCCCGTCTGCGGGAAAGTTTCGGTTTCTGCGAAGCGATTCCGATGGCATTTTGCACATCGCGTACCAAACGCTCGGCCAATAGGACCTGTGATTGGGAATATTCCTTGCCGTTGACCTCGGGATGTTCCTTCTTGGCCAAATCTTCCAGATAGCTGAGCAGTTTTTCCGACGGAATCATAATTTAGGTCCGCCCCTGCGTTTGTTTATGTTTGGAGTTCGCTCTATAGCATTTACCAAGACCTTGGCAAGTTTTTCGGACCGAAGGGAGAGGCCGAGCAGGTGTTGTTGCACTATAGAACCCGCCAACAAATAATCGGCCATTGTAGTCTTCCCAGGCCAGAGCTTGGCCTTTACGACAAGATGTAGCAGTACTTGTTCGTGGGCATCGAGACTATAGCGTGCATTTTCCAGTTCCTTATCAAAATTTTTGAGATAAGCTTCGGGGCGTGGTTTCTTTTCTTTCACGGTTTTCTCCACTTTTTTCCATTGGGCCTGCGTCGAAAAACGCGCTGTTAAATAAGCTATGGAGAATCGGCCATATTCCCATTTTCGGTATGACGTAGCTTGGTCCAATAGTTCCATTTCTACAAAATCCGCTAGCGGTTCATTGGACAATGGCCGTTTCAAATCACATTCAATATTTTGGAGTGCTTCCAACTGTAACATCGCAGGACTATCCAGATTGTTCATCAGATGTCTTACAAAGGTTTGGGATAGGTCGAACAGCGGTTGTTTGCCTTCCAGAATTGCCTTTAACAGCAGTTCCCGTTGCCCTTCGGATACCTCGTCATAATGAAGCCCATACGTAAAGATGGCCGTGATGAGGGTTTTCAGTTGCTCGTCCGAAAGCGTGGTCTTTTTGTGGGAAGGGGAAAGACCATCCGGTTCACTGATGACCTCAACGAAAGACTGTCGGTCTATCGGCCGACTGAAATCCAGTACTTTATATAGGGTTTCCGACATGGTATAAATTTAATCAATATAGATTGTTCTCAACTTTTAGGCAAGGGAAATTCCACTCCCATTCTCCAATTCAAAGCGTTCATCTTTTCTAAAAATCCTTGGATTCCTTTGACCAAATCTTCATAGGCCGGCGAATCCCCATAAATCATTTGCTCTTGCATTGTTTTATAATCTGCCTTCCAATCCTCCCTATACTTAGGGGATGGGATGGGCCGTATATCTTGTGGTTGATGCAGATTATAATCGACCCCGCCAAGTTTTGTGAATACATACCTATGGCTTACTATGGTTTCATATAATCCTTGGTCATTAATGGCATTGGCCGCAAATTCTGTTTTCGATAATTGAAAAATATCGTACAAATGACGGCTTAGCCTATCTACCCTTATCTTTTCCTTGGGACGTTGGAATTCCTCATGCAATAGGAAAAGCTTTTCCAAAAAAGTCCTTTCAGGGGTTACGGATGGAACATTCACTGGAGGCTCGACAAATTCGGCATCGGGATATTCTTCATCAACAAAGGAGTTTATCGGTTTTAATCGAAAAGGTTCCCTTAAGGAGCGACAGCCAATCTCAACCTGCACCCTTGGTTGGATGTATCCGGGGGATTTGGTCAGAAATGGATAATAGATTTCTATGATACGGGGGTCTTGGTCACTTGATTCGGCCGGAATGATATTGAAACCCACATCCTTAAATCCGCCGTTCTTAAATCGCTGCTGCAACACTGGATAAAATTTCCCTGAAATATAGGAGCTGGTTTCTTTCCTCAGCTTGGTCAGCTGTTTTTTTGATAGCTCCCCTGAATATCCAAAAAATCCGCGGTCAACGGCAAGGTCGATATCTTCACTAAACCGATCTATCAGTTTCCAAGCCTTGCTTAGCGAGGTCCCTCCTTTAAAGACCAAATGTTCCGCTATCTCCATTTCAAAGATTACCTTTAATGCCTGGACGACCCACCAGTCTTTTTCAACCGCAAAATCAGGTATCCCCGTTTTGTTTTCTACATTTTTAAAGATGGCAAGCCTATCTTCTTTGGGTATATCGTAAAATGTCCTTTTATCCATTTTCCAAGCTCTTTTCCATAATTTTACGGATCCATGCCGGAGCCAATGCTATATCGTGAAGCAGGTCTTTTTGGTCTTCTTTTTTCAATAGGGCAATAATCTTTGCTTCTTCCTCGTCCGTTAATTGTTCCTTTCCTATCTCGCGAAGGGCCTGTATGACCAGTCTGCTTATCTCGCCCTTGGCCGATAAATTCTTGGGGGTGGTCTTCTTTAGTTTTATGCTTCGCTTCCCCAATTTTAATTCCCGGGGAGCTCCATCGGTAAGGAAGACAAGTTTCATGGGTACCTGTGTGCTAAGCCCCAACGCACTTAAAGCATATACCCCGGTAGGTACCAACCTGATCTTGTCCCTTTTGGCTATGGCCCTAGCAATCTCCTCTGCCGTTGGCAATACCTCTCCCACATATTTACTTATCTTGGGACGGACATAGATTCCTTGGGCCACTCTTTTTATATACCCTTCTTTTTCAATCCTATGGAGGGCCAACCGTATGGCTTCAGGTGAACCCAATCCCCGAAAATCATCGGGGAACACTAATTCTCCCTGCTCCTTTTTGGAAATGGATTTTTTTATTTTGGACTCAACACTCTGCATAACACATTCATCTTATCTGTAACAAATTTAGTAAATTTTTGTTACAGAATACCTTTGGCTATTAATCTATTCCTACAATAGTTGCCTTCAAATTTGTTTGCGTAAAAAACGGTAAAATATCTTAAATACGGGAACCAACGGTACACACACCGAACAAAGTTCTCGTACACTATGGAACTACAAAACACGTTCCGCAAAGGTATGGGACCCCGATAGGGGCTTCCATACGTTTGCATCCCGTTTCGAGGGGGTTGAAAATCAGTAGCCGGAAAGACGACCGAATGCGAGCCAGCGCAGCGTGCTCGCTCGGTCAGGCTTGAAGGTGGAGGGTTTTCAATTCCCGCAGAAACCATGGGGAGGGAGAGAAAAAGACGAACCAATGAGAACGATCATTCCAATGGTAAGATCAAGAATATGGCCTCGGCCATCTTTTAGCGATATAATATCCCCAGACCGATAGTTCCATTGCACCGAAGAGCCATACCAAATCTTTTATAAACGGGATACCGACCATGATGAAAAGAAAAAGTAGAAACGGTATTCTCAAAAAACGTTTGAGCCTGAGCATTCCCTGTAAAATAATCCACATAAAAATGATGAATCCCAAAAAGGGAAGTTTTTCGTAAAGAATTTCAAGCGATAGCATGTATATTGGATTTTATAGGGAGCGGATTCGTCCTGCCCGTTTCAAGGTTTACGAATGCCCCGTGATATTTGATTTTTTTGTTCACTAAAAGTTCGTAGAGGCAATGGACGGCCATCGACGACAGGGCATCATTGATGAACAGCGATTGTTCCTGCAACTTGTCCGCATAGCTACACCCTTTACCCTGTTCCACCTCATCCTCCATTTTTGATAGGTCGGGGAACAAATCAACGATATGATCTAACTTTTGTTTTTGCACCTCCCCATTCGAAGGCCGATCATTGTGTTGCAGATTTCCGAGGACATACTGACCAAAGTATTTCCCGTTGCCCAAATCCAACCAATAATGTTGGTTCTCATAGGGATAGGAACTTGAACGGGGATGTTCCAACACCTTTGCCAGTTCCAACCTAAAATCGGCACCGTCCACACAGCTAATGATCAAATTGGCGTGCAATCTTTTATCGTCCGCACCTATCCGTTCGGGAACGGCATCCCATTGCAGTCCGAAGGTATGGTTGACCTTGGTTACGGCACAAATGGCCTTGTTGCCCCCAACATCCTGTGGGGCGTACAACTGTCGGCCCACGTTCGAAGGCTGTACCATATCCCCGTCGAAAACGGTCACATAGATGCCTGGATGCCCTAACTGCACCAAGGCATGGTCGAGCCTTGCCAAACGTGCCAACACGAGGGAACCATTGCCCCCTGCCCCGACCAACGCAATGGTTATGGGATGGGTGGGAGCGAAAAAATAATTCGGGGCGTAGTGGTAATCAGTTTTCATAGACATGCTGTAAAAGTTGGTGGTTCGGGAGTAAAAGGGCTTCCTCGAAATGCATCGTCTCGTGCATCTGGAGCATCAACTCAGTGTAGTTTCCGTTCAGCAGATGGTCGTGGTTCGTATGGGTAAAAACCGACAGGAAAAATTGCTTTTCCACAAAGGCTATGATATCCTCATAAAAGTCCAAATGGCGATAGTGCAATGTCGCATCGCCCATGCACACCTTTCCAGAGGCATAGACGTTCATAAAAGGGGCATGGTAGAGCTCCGTGCCGTCATGGATCGGCTTTTTTCGTGTTATGGCAAAAACGGAAAGCGATTCCCCCGAAAGGGAAAATACCAATTTGGGTATGGGATATGTTCCCGTGGGTATGTCCAATTGCTCCTTAAAAAGAAGCCTTTCCACGGGTCGGTCACAAGACCAGACCAATTGTAACGTCCCCTTGTCCCTGAAATAGAGCAACGGTTTCGGCAATTGACCCTTAAAGGAAAACTCGCATCTGTCCACATCGACCAATTTGAGCATGTCCCTGACCATATCCATAGTAAGCGGAGACCCTGCCCCCAATTTCCCGTTTCGAACGGTATGCCTTGAGAAGTAACATTCGTCGCGTCCGTAGTAGCCATTTATGGCCTCATAACCTATGATGGCTATTTTGGGTTCAAAATGAAATTTCGGGTCGTGTAGGGTGTTTTCTTCCATCAGAGTTTTTTTAAGAGTTCGTTCAAACGGTCCATAAAATTGAAAACGGCATTTACCTGCCCTTCCTTCCGCATAACAAAGGACTTGGTCTCGTTCCCAACTGTGAGTGATGTGTCGTAAATGGTATGGGAGTAGCCGTACTGTGCAATCTCGTTTACAAAGTTGATATAGCCATTTTCCAATTGGGAATCCTCCCTATCCAAAAAGACGATCAGGTCGTCCACCTCCATATCCATATCGTCTTCCAAGAAACATAGGTTGGCAAAGGCATTGAAATCAATATTAGGGGCTTCCAACAGCAAATCCCGCATCATTTTGAACAAGGTGTTCTTTGGTCGGTAGCTTCGCATACAGGCCAACCAATCGAAATCCTCGTATTTAGAATAACCGGAGGCATGGGCCTCGATAAAGCACAGGACACATGGCCCCTCGGCACAACAATCGGTACCGGGGTCGGATTCGGATTCCGAAACTTCGAACGACCATTCGAGCAAACATTCCAAGAGGTAGCCCATCCGTTTGAATATATTGTCAAAGGGCAATGAATGTACAAAAGACAGCAGGGCAGCGAACAATTTTGGACTGCGGATTCGCAGCGAAAATATCGGGGCCATTGGAATCGCCCAAATATGGAGCGCCTCAAAAACAGGCTTCATGACAAGGATGCCATCATTTCCCTCTTGTGTGCATACCTCCTTTAACAGTGCATCGGGAATTTCCCTGTGCAATCGTTGCAATTGTCCGAAGAACCGCATTTCAGGGCAATCGTGCATCAATGCGATTTCTTTGCCCGTAAGCGTATCCAATGCATTTTTCGTCAGGATGCTTAGCGTGTCCCATCGATTTCCGTCGCCACCGTCGAATACCTCGAATCGGGGCAAGATGGGGATGGTCAGGTCAGAAAAAAACGATCCCCTTGTTGGATGTGCTTGGGTCTTCTTGTTCCCGATGACGGCCTCTTCCGCGAATCGAGAATGCCGAACAAGGCCTTGTGGAAGTGCGACAGTTCCCCTTTTGATGGTATGTGCTTCTTTTTCATTCATCGCTATCCTTTGGTTCCCGCTATGGTCTTGAACATAATTTCATGCCGACCGTCGACAATGCCGTTGTCCACGATCTTGGCGTTGGTCAATTCGGGATACACCGAGGCATAGTGGTCTTTGATTTGGTCAGGTGTCCAATTTGGGTCGATGTCGTCCAACAGGGATTCGCCCGAGACGTTCTTTAGCATAAATTTTCGTTCCAATCCTAATACTTCCATAGTGCTTGTGGTTTAAAAAAAGGTGGGTTGTCGGTAGGCTTTCATATCCTCGATGGTCTTTTTAGCCAAAGCGTCGTTTTCATCGAGTTCCAGTACCTTGTTGGCCAGATCCACGGCCTTCTCGTGTTCGACCATCGGGTTGAATTTCTTGCCCTTGACCAGTTCCCTTAGGTCGGACAGGGCTTTCTTCTTTTTCTCCTTACGGTCGTTCGCCATTTTGGTCTTTTCCTCGGCCTTTTTCAGGTTGCTGAGATAGCCGTTGGCATTGTCGAACAGTACTTTTGTTTCCTGCATGGGTTTCCCCAACCGTTCCAAAAAGACGGTATCGATTTCCTCGATGCTGCCCTTGAGCGTAAAGGGCCGTATCGTTTTTAGGGCGTTGTCGCCCTCCGATGCCTTTGGGAGTAGCGAGACCGCACAGTCCGTACCGTGAAAGGAGACCGATATGGAGAATTGTCCAATGCCCGTCTTGCCCAAAGATTTAAAGAATGTTTCCATAGGTATTGCTTTTAATTGTTGTTACAAGATACCCTCAAGAATCTTTAAATCATTGAATATTAAGGATTTAAACCACAATCGACTTCTTCTTCCCCTCACCACAAAATACGCCCCGAAGGGGCGTTGGAACCGGTGTCTGCCTATTGGAGTTGGGCGGTGTAGTTGTACTTATCTGGATGAGCTTTGAGCGCCTCTTAAATTTTTATGGAAATAATTGGCGATAGCTTTCTGGAGATCGAGGAAGTGATAATGTATTTATCTATTAAAATGTCCTATAAAAGGTCAATTAACGAGAATACTAAAAAAGACCAGGGTTGGGACACCTTGACAGAAGCAATAGCATTACGTTTAAACAGTCCCGTAAAATCCCCTTTTTTGTGACATTTATCTTTCCACTTCCTATTACTTGAAAATTAAATTGAATCATCATAATAAGTCGTTTAAAACCAAATGTGTTTTATCCCCTATATTTGGTATATAATGAACATATATTCATTATGCATACGTTGTGTGCAATTCTCTAGATAAAGAAGCTCTATTAATTTTTTAAGCCAAAAAGTTAAATTTTAAGGTAGGAAAATTATACTAAATTTAACCGTTAGTCAGAATTTGAACAACCATCATATTTATGATAAAAGTCTTTATGTATAGTAGAGTTTTGTTTGTCATCCTTTATTTGATAACATTATCTTGTTCTGAAGATAAAAAACAAGAACCATATTTCAACGATTTAGGAGAAATTCCGTTTGATGGACAATTGGATGATAAAAATTTTAAAGTATGTCACGAAGATTTAACAATTCCATTCAATTATGGAGGGTTTGGACTAATTTACGAGGGCGAAAAAAAGAAATTGGTAGAAACTATTAAAGAAAAATTCAATTACCCCCAAACTAAAGGACAAACTGGTTTCATAACAATCCGTTTTATAATTAACTGTGAAGGTAAAACTGGTAGATTTCGAGTTATCGAAATGGACCTTAACCTTAAGGTTAAAAAATTTGACAACAATATTTCTAATGAAATTTTGAATATTACCAAAGGTCTAGATGGGTGGAAATCACTTGAGAGATGGGAGAAAGCATGGGATGTTCAACAATATTTGACTTTCAAATTTGAGGACGGTGTTATAACAGATATTTTACCATGAAAAGGTACATTTTATTCTTTATTCTCATTCTATTTCAAACAATCGCAAGCAGTCAATTAAACTGTGAACTTTTTAAAGATGATTCGGAATGTTACAAGGCGTGCCAACATTATAACCAAGAGAGTCAGCATCAACAAGGTTCGTATGCATCTCAAAAACATTTGAGCGAGGCAATTGATTTGTGTCCAACTTTATCCAATGCGTATTTCGAAAAATCGGTTGCGTTTTTAAAAAGAGGGAAGTTTATTCAATGGAAGGAACTAATGGACAAAGCTGTGGAATTAAATCCCGAACAGCACCTTTCCGATAGAGCTTGGGCTCAGTACGCATTCTTACATAACTATGAAGAAACAATCAAAGATTTAAACAGGCTTATGGAATTAAAGGGAATACCGTTTATTGGTGTTGGGCAAAATGGCGATTACGATTTGCGAATAGTTTTAGCACTTAGCTATAAACTTACCGGCCAAAAGAAAAAAGCTATCGAAATAATTGAAACTGCTATGGCCGACAAAGATTACTATGTTGGACTTTATGACAATCTGCATTTAGGCATTCTTTATCTTGAAAACAATCAACTAGAAAGGGCAATTAAATCTTTTGAAAATCAAATTAAGGAAAATGAATTAGCTGAAGCTTACTATTATTTAGGGAAAACATACTTAGCTCTAAAAAATAAAACGGAGGCAACGCTAAATATAGACAAAGCATTAGAACTATATAAAAGTAATCGCAAAATGTTTAGTCGTTACTATCAATTTACCGACCAAATTTACGAACAAGACATTATTGACTTGAAGAAACTAATATGATGGACAAAAAGTAACGCGTAAATAAAACTGCATACAACAAAGATGCTAAACGTGATGCGGACTTTAGGGCAAAATAAAAGGTCTGTGTATATTTAAAATGTCACTAAATCTTATGGATTTACCTTTGGAACAAAAAAGAAAAAGTAAAATAATAAGCTTTAGCTTCGTGAGTAGACGGAAACGAAAAGATTCCTTGCTTTCGCACTACGCATAGCCGAGACCTTTCTACATATTGCGTAAATCGTGCTTCCGGATTCAATGACTTAAGGCATAGGCAGCACATTCATTTTTTTGCCGACACACACAATCCAACGCTAAAAAAACAAAAGAACTGCTTCTTTCCTTACTTATAGTATTTTCAAACAATCAAGAAAGGTTTTTTAACTAATCAATATACTTCACTAATTTTGTCATCAACTGACAAGTCAAAATATTAAAGTCAAATGAAGAAACATTTTGGAGAATACATCAGACAACTAAGAACCGATAAGGGATTTACGTTAACTCAGTTAGGTGCAAAACTCGAATTAGATTCAGCAAATTTGAGTAAAATAGAGAATGGAAAAAGGGATTTTGATGAAAAACGATTAAACCTTTTAGCCTCTGTATTTAATTTAAACTTAGATGAATTAAGGATTGAATTTCTTAGTCAAGTAATTGCAAAAAAAATTTACGAAAGTAGTTGCTCACTTGATGTTCTTCAAGTAGCAGAAAAAAAAGTTAATTATTTACGTCAAGCTAACTTAAAACAAAAAAGTTTAAAGTTTTAACTAATAGTAAACCAAGAAGTTATTACTACAAACGACAATTTAGCGAATGAGAAATAAAATATTTATAAGTCACGCAACACCCGATGACAATGATTTTACTAGATGGTTAGCGTTAAAACTAATTGGATTAGGATACGAAGTTTGGTGTGACATTCTTTTTTTAGATAAAGGGGTTGATTTCTGGAGCAATATCGAAAAAGTTATAAGAGAAGATACCTGTAAATTTTTACTTGTTTCATCATCTTATTCAAATCAACGCGAAGGTGTTCTTAAAGAATTAGCAGTTGCAGCAAAAGTAAAAAAGCAACTGAAAGATGATAAGTTCATTATTCCATTAGCAATTGATGAACAACTATCTTACGATGATATTAATATTGATATTGTTAGGCTTAACGCTATCGATTTTAAAATGTCTTGGGCAAGAGGTTTGAAAGATATATTAGAAGCGTTCGAAAAACAAAAAGTTCCAAAAGAAGTTGCTGACGCTTCAAAAAGTAATTTACTTTATCAACAAATTTTTCTGCACGATAAAAGTGTAATTGAAAAAGAAGAAATTTATGACTCAAATTGGCTTTCGATATTGTCCTTTCCTGAAGAGTTAAGATTTCACGAATACAATTGGATGCTTCCTAAAAGATTTGACGTAAGAGAACTGACGTTTCCTGCTGTTCGTTACAAAAATTATCTCTGTACGTTCGCTTGGGCCTACGACTTTACATATCATTTACCTAAAACAGAAACATATCATAAGAGCAAAACAATTAGGATACCAACAGAGGAAATTTTATCAGGAAGTTATGATTCTAATTTTATTAGAAATGCAGAATGTAAAAGGCTAATAGTACAACTTCTTAATAAAGCATTTGAATTAAGGATGAAAGATAAAGAAGTTCAAGAATATGAAATGTCTAATAAAACCGCATATTGGCTCGAAAAAGGTAAGTTAGAAAAAGACAAATTTGAGAAAACCATGTTAGTCGGAAAGCAAAAAGATAAAAATTGGCATTTCGGAATTTCTGGAGCTTCAAAACTTTATCCCTTTCCCGTATTAATGATTTCATCACACATATTTTTTACGGCAGACGGAAAAAAATTGATTGACTCTTCAAGCGTTCAACATTCATCAAGAAGAAGACAAGGTAAAAACTGGTGGAATAATACTTGGAGAACCAAACTATTGGCATTTATTAAATATTTATCCGACGATGACACTTCCTTTTATTTAGAAATGGGTAGTGAAGAGAAAGTTTTTGTATCCAATGAACCAGTAAAATTTAAAGGTAACGTAAGCTATAATATTCCTGAAAAAAATACTCTTGAAGAAGAAGCTGAATTATCGGGCTTTAACCAAGGCGAAGATATCGAGGAGCTGGAAGAGTTGATTGAAAATTTAGAAGCTGAATGAAAGAACTTATATACATCGAAGAACCAAAAATACTATTTGCACACGGTCAAAAATGTACTGACGCCAGAGATGGACTTGCCTTATTTGGCCCATTAAATAATCTTTATGGCATTAAGAGTGGCGTTATTGGTACTAAACAAGGACTGAAAATATTTAGAGATTATTTAGACCACATACAAAAACCAATCTATAATAGTAACAGTATTACTAGACCGATGTTTCCCGGTTTTGAAGCTGTTTTCGATTGTAAATGGGAATCCACAGGAATCACATTTAAAGAAGTTACAAATGAAGATATTGGTAAATTTCTTTACAATAGCAGTACGCATAAGCGAACTTACGACTTAGTTTCCCTTTTTATAGACAAGATCATTTCTGCTAATAAAAATGAAGATGAAAATGTCGATGTATGGTTCGTCATTGTTCCAGATGAAATTTATAAATATTGCAGACCAAATTCAGTACTTCCCAAAGAAATGGTTCAGACTAAGGCACTAATGTCTAAATCAAAAGCAAAATCTTTCAGGTATGAACCATCACTATTCCCAGATATCAACATAGAATTAAAAGAACAAGAAAAAGAGGCTGAAACTTATAATTATGACGCACAGTTTCACGACCAATTTAAGGCAAGATTATTAAAACACACCATACCAACACAAATTTTTAGAGAAAGTACGTTGGCTTGGCGCGATTTCAAAAATGCATTTGGTCTGCCAATTAGAGATTTTTCTAAAATTGAAGGGCATTTGGCTTGGACAATTTCAACAGCTGCGTTTTACAAAGCTGGAGGTAAACCTTGGAAATTATCTGATGTCCGAAATGGAGTATGCTATCTTGGTTTAGTTTATAAAAAAGTTGAAAAAAGTAAAAACCCAAGAAATGCTTGTTGTGCAGCTCAAATGTTTTTAGATAATGGAGATGGTACGGTTTTTAAAGGAGAAGTTGGACCTTGGTACAATCCTAAAAATGGACAGTATCATTTAGAACCTAAAGAAGCGAAGGCTCTGTTAAGTCAATCCTTACAATCCTATAAAGAACAGATTGGAGAATATCCTAAAGAGGTATTCATTCACGCAAAAACAAGGTTTAATCACCAAGAATGGGATGCATTTTTAGAAGTGACACCAAAAGAAACTAATCTTGTCGGAGTAACCATTTCAAAAACAAAACCACTCAAATTATACAAAACTGAGGGAGATTATACAATTTTAAGAGGAAATGCATATGTAGTTAACGAGAGAAGTGCCTTTCTATGGACTGTGGGCTATGTTCCTAAAATACAAACTGCATTATCAATGGAGGTTCCTAATCCTTTATTTATAGAAATAAATAAAGGAGAAGCAGATATAAAACAAGTTTTAAAGGATATTTTATCTTTAACTAAATTGAATTATAATGCCTGCATTTTTGCAGATGGTGAACCTGTAACGTTAAGATTTGCGGACAAGATTGGAGAAATACTTACTGCGAGTACTGACATAAAAACACCGCCTTTAGCATTTAAATATTATATCTAATGCCAACGGACGAAACGAAACTGAATTAATATGCTGAAAAAAATTACACTGAAAGGAAAATAGATAAAAGTGTTGGTCTTACCACCAACCAACCCAATTCAGATTAATTCCGGTTCAACTTCAACCTCAGTACTCTAATATAGTCGCTAGTTGCAACTTCTAAAATAGCCGCTCATTTATTGTCGGCGAGATATTGGATTTGCAATATTAGGTTTTGCGCAGGATCAGACCTTCACCGCCCTTTTTCGTTTGAGGTCTTTGATATCCTGTCTTAATACCTGCATTTTGGCCGTCTTTTCCCGAGGGAAGCCAATGGCCGTTTTCTTTCTATGGGTTTCCATCGAACGTAGGTTATAGTCCAGATCGAATTTTTTGGAGCTGATTTCCCGCTGTACCTTTTGACATAGCTTGACGAGTTGCAGGGCCACTTTTTCCGGATCGAACCGTTGCTGTTTTCTGCCAGCGATGTGGATATTCCTGAACTCTAGCCGATAGCAATAGAGATAATTGTGGTTTGAGGGAACATATTCCGCTTGAAAGACCAAATTGGCGTTCAGGGTTTGCAAGCGGGCAACTTGCTTGTGCTTTTGTATGTTCAGGTTCAAATTCGACCGTTCGACCATGGCCAGGCCCAATCCTTTGAAAAATGTTTTGGGTTCCCTTATGTTATGGACACTCGATTCGAGTTCGGAACCCGAAACGAGACCTAGCAAACTTCTTTGCAACTGGCCCATGTCCTCGGGTTCGATTTCATCCATGGGCAGGTTCAGCTGGCTGATCGTATTTTGCGCCCTCTCCAAATCGGCCACTTGGGAAACAATATGTTTGTTTTCCTTTTCAATGCGCTCGATGGCTTTGAAGGAATTGGCCTTGTTGAGCTCGTGCAACCGCTTTTGAGATTGTAGAAACTTTAGGTCATCCGAAAGCTTGACGAGTTGAAACTGGTCCATATCTCCAATCAACGCGGCCTGCATCTGTTCATAGGACAGGCTCTTGTCATCGGGAACGAGGTCGTCATAAATGCGCTTGTTCGGATCGGCCTCCCTGATCTGTTCCCGAAATCTTTCTTTATGGGTATTCAACGAATAGGAAAAGATGTCCGTGGAATCCTTGATGCCGTAGAATCGCTCCACCACCGTATTGCCATAGATTTGGGCCACTTCATTTCCCTTTCGCAGGCCCCGTCCGGCACGTTGGTCGAAGGCATCTGGGGAATAGGGAATGTCCATATGGAAGATACCCACGACCCGTTTTTGGATGTTCGTGCCCGTACCCAATACCTGTGTACTGCCGAGCGCTACCCTAATCTCGCCATTTCGTATCTTTTCTTGCATGAAATCCGTTTTGTTCTTCGCCTTTTCCTCTTGGGCCAAGGCAATTTCATGGGCTGGAATGCCATAGTCTTCCCGAAGGATTTCACGGACCGTTTCATACGAGTTATATTGTCCAGGTTTCCAAACGTTCAGGTCGGAGAACACCAAGCACACCCCTTTGTGTTCCGATGTTTTTTTATAAAGCCCGGCGACATCCCGGCACAGACGCTGGAGTTTGAACTGGTCGAGTTCCGAAAAATCGATGGCGAGATTGTCCTTTGCCAAAGGGTCGATCAAAAGGGACCGGTTGATATTAAGTGCCGTTATGTGGGCGGACTTCATTTGATCCTCGTTGTAAATGGGAACCTTGAACAGGGCGTTTTGGTTCCGATCTTTGGTAAACCTGAGCGAGGCCTGTTTGAGTTCCTCATAGGCTGGTGTCGACTCTAAAATGATAAATTCCCTATCAACCTCAAGGTCATGGGTCCTGAAATGTTTGTCCCTGCAGATATGGGTAAAGGAGTTATACATCTTGCTCAGTTCGGGCAGGTTGGTGTAGTATCGAAATCGAGCGTGCATCCTCGGATCGCCAAAAATATTCGGTTCGATGCTAACGCTCTGCTTCAGGAAAATCGAGGCCCAGGCATCGAAATTGAAGATGTTCTTGCGCTTCAGTGCCGCAGGGGTAAGGTAGCGCTGGTAGGCATACAGTTCGGTGACCGAGTTTTTCAAAGGGGTACCGCTATAAAAAAAGATGTTTTTGTCGGGACCCATCCTATGGTGGATGGATTTTATGCTGATTTCGAGATCTAGGTTCCTTTGACTGTCCGAATGGTTGTTGAGGCCGGAAACGTTCTGGTGTCGGGTCGTGAAACCGATGTTCTTGAAATAATGGGCCTCGTCGATCATCAAGGCCTCGATGCCTAGATCGGTCAGGGTCGTTTCCGTCTCCCCGGACCGTTCCTCCAATTTTTTAAGGGTCGCCTGTAGCTTGTCCTCCAAATGTTCCTTCCTTTTGATCAGGCCCTTAATCAGTTTTTTGGATTCCTTGATATTTCCGTATTCCCTCGCAGTTTGCAGGTCCTGTTCAATCATGTCGATTTTTTCCCCAAGGATATCCATGACGAAATGCCTTGATTTGGGAATCTGTTTTAGATGGCCGTGCTCGGCGATGATAAGGTCGATCGCCCTATGGTTTTTGATCGTTCTCAATGTTTTGGTCCTTTTGTCCTTTGCCATGTTCTTCGAACTTAATCGGAGGATGATCAGTTGGGGGAAATTGGCCCTGATCTCGGCCTCGATCTGGGGGGCCACACTCTTTAAGGTCAATAGCAGGGTTCTCCTGCTCTTCCCGTGCTGTTTCAGCTTATGGGCCAGCATGGCCATGGATAGGGTCTTGCCCTTTCCGACCTGATGATCGTTCAAGGCACTCCCTTTGGTAAGCCCGAAGAGGGTGGAGTCGATCTGATGCTGGTAGGGCGGGTAGACCAAGGTATCGGGAAAGGTGAGCCATCCCTTGGGCACCGTGATATTGACATCGGCCAAAAAGGCCTGGTAATAGTTGTTCTCAATGGTGGCCTTCAACTCTTGCCGCCCTTCGATAAAGGACTTGAAGTGGAGCTGCAGCTCCTCGTAAAGATTTTGGGCCATCAAGGTGGCATCCTTGTCCAATTTCCTAATGGTCTTTCCCGATCGGTCCTTGTAGGAAGTAAAAATGACCGGATACCTATTTTCCGCAAAATGTTGCAATATCCGTTTATAGTTCGCCTTGACCTCATGGCGGAGCACCACACTGAATCTTTCGTGGGCCTCTTGGTTAAAGTCCCTTGGGAACATCAAGGTCAGGGTGGAGTTGAACTGCGCCATATTGATCTGTACCTTCTCGCCTATGAGTTCCTCCAAAAAGGACTCTTTTGCGGAAATAGGAATAAAATGGCTTTCGAAATTGAACTCGATATCGTCCAGGTCCAACTTTGCGGGAAGCAGTTCCGTCAATGCCCGTTCCATTTTTTCCGTTTCGATTTCGAATGGTGGAGGATGGTTCCCGACATACTCGATCTTATCCTGGATATAGCCACTCGAAAATAGGAAATAGGGCACCACTGCATAGCCCGTTTCGGATTCCCTATCGGGCTCTAGAAAAAGGGAGCGGGTTTCCAGCCCGTTCAGCAACAGTTCCTTTTCGTTGGTCTTAAAGGCTCTTGTGATGGCTGCTATATCGATCTGTCCGTTATGGTCAAATTGGTAGCGCGCCATTTGTTCGGGATTCTCGAATCTGGGTTCCTTTGAGTCGGATGTATCTGTGCCAATTTCAGCAGAAGCGGTTTCATCAGGTTTGGTTTTGGCGCGGGGAGCCTTTAGAAATCGTTTCAAGGTGAACGACGGATTTTTGCCATAACCCTTTCCGTCCTCCTTTTTCTCAAACTGTTGGCGGACCTGCTCGAAATAATGGTCGTCCTTCAGAAATATGAGATGCCCCTTTAGGAATCCCCACTTAAAATGGAAGGTGTCCAATTGGTAGTCCAGGTCCTGGAAGCGTCTGGCAACTTCTTGCTCCGGAAGTTCCCTTTTTTCGATATTGAGGTTGAGCAGTACGAGCTCGTTCCGCATACGGGCATAGTCCGCCACCAATTCCCTGATTTTATAGGGTACCTTTCTTGTGCTCTGTGGGTCGGTGTAAAACAAAACTTCGCCCTTCTTGTTAAAATTGTAGGTACCAAAAAACAACCGGGAGTATTGTTTGGCTTCTTTATCGTGCAAGGCAATCGGAGGTAAAACCGTATCGACGATAGGAGGCGTTGGTGGTGCTGCCGTTTGTTCCTCGGCTATGGCCTCCTTTGGCAAGGGTTCCGGTTTTTTCGGTATATCTAAAGGTGCCGGACCGACCTCGAACTTGAAACCATCGGATTGTCCTTCCAGAAAATTCGACAGGGATATTTCGTTAGGTTCAACAATAATGCTTGGCCTGTTGTGGAAAAAGCCGAGCTTGGGCGTACCGTGAACATTTCCCGGATTGTTCTTGAAAAAACGATTGGTCAGAAAGGATTGACCTTCCAGTTCAACGGCTTCGGTTTCCGCAAAATCCATTTCGTCGGTGGATAGCGTTTTTTTGTTGGAAGTCCTACGGTACACCAATAGATCGGATACGACCTTTGTGCCCTCGTTGGTGAACAAGTCCGTGTTGAAACGGTTGGCCAGGAGCAAGTCGTTCTCCAATAATATAGACTCCCTAAAATCATTGTAGGCACTTCGCTCGGCAAAGGCCGAAGAGGTAACCAAGGCCGTGATACCGTCATGGCGTACCATCTTCGGGGCATAAAAATTGAAATAATTGCCCACGTTTTTGAGCGGGCCTTCAGTCAGGTAATCGTGTCGATACGCCTTGGTGATGGGAATGTCGCCAAATGGGATATTGGTCATGACCAGATCGAAGCGGGTCTTTTCGCCCTGGTCCAGAAAAAAATCCTCAAAAGTGGTGTTCAGTACGGTTACACGGTCGTTTTTTTGGTTATTGGACTTGAGGATCTCAAAGGATAGGATATCAGGTTCCAAAGCCGTGATTTGGGCTTCGGGGAACGCCTTTTTCAATTCCTGCACATAGGCCCCATTGCCCGCCGAGGGTTCCAGTATGGTCTTGGGTTCAAACCCGTTCTTTTTTAGAAGACCGATTTTATATTCGATAAGGGTCTTGGGCGTATAGTAGCTGGTCAGATGGTACCGCCGCAACGAATCCAGGATTTCCCTGAAGGTCTCCGGAAAAGCCTGTTCAATCGTCCGCAGCAACTGTTTCCCTTGCTCCTCTTTTCCGGAGGGAGGATAGAACAACAGTTCCCCCAACTTGGCAAGTCCGGAATTGTTGATATAATAGTTCTTGGGATTCGATGCCTTTATCAAGGCAACGATCTGGGCCAAATGTTCCTGTTTCATCCCGGACTATTGAAGCGATTTCAGAATCTCCGCCCTTCCCTTTGGGTGTTTTTCGTTCAGGGCCCGATAGATGTCCGACAGGGCTTCATTGGCATGTTCCAGCGCAAGGGGCATGATGTGGCCGTCCTCAAGAAACTGTTCCTGCAATTTGGCGTGCAGGATATGGGCATTGATGGCAAAATCAAAACGGTATTCCGCGGCATCCAAACGGGCGGTAAGGTTCGGATAGGCCTCCAACGCGTAAAAACAAAAATGAAGGTCGGGACCGCATTCCCCGCTGGCAAGCTGGCGCTCCCAGTCCTTGATCGTTTCCGGATGTTCAGTTCGGAACCTTTGGGTTTCCGAGGTAAGCAATAGTTCTTCCTGTGTCATGGATTGTATTTTTTAAGGTTTGTTCGACGGTGTAAAATCAATTGTGTATTCGATGTTTCGCCATGGAGTTTCGTTCAATTCGATAAGGTGTTCGTACAAGGCGTTCTTGAACAGCATCACGCCGTCAAGTGAATCTAAGCGATAGAAAACGTGTCGACCCTTTTCGGAGCGGATGAAAAGCTCATAGGCCTCTTTCTCGGTGCTTTGGCTACATGGTGATAATATATCCGAAGTAAAATCCAACAACGTGGTAATACTGTCCATAAGGAAAGCATCCCGTAGTAGGGGACGGCCGTTTATATCGAAAATCGTTATCTCAAAAAGCATGGTTCAAATGGAAATTTTAATTTGTCTTTTTTTCTTTGTCCCCAATGGTTCCAAGGGATTGGTATGGTTCATATATTCCCTATAGCTATGGTAGTATTCGGGATGTTTGCTTTTTAGATTGGCAATGGGCCTATATTCCTTGAGTTCTGGTTTCTTGCCGTTTTTCGACAATGCAAAGTAGGTTTTACCTGAACCGTAATGCTTTTTTAGCAGTAGGGTATCATTGGTCTGCCGCAAGGGAATCTTGTCCACATCTATGAGAAAGTCTTTCTTCTCGATAAGGTTTTTGACGACCTCGTACTTTAACCGTTTGGGTGCGCTTTTGGATTCCAAAAAATCATCCAGCAATGTCCATTGCTTTAAAGCATCGATACCTCTTATACTGTCCGTAGCCTTTAGGTATAATCTGTTCCCATGAATGCCGAGGGAAACGCCGTATTTGGTCTCGGCCAAAACGGTTATCGATTTTTGTCCGAGCAGGGATCGGAACTCCTTTACCGAGAGGTAGCGTCGATTTTTTTCATTGGCGACTTTTAGATATGGCACCAGTACGACCACGTTTTTTCCTAGGGTTGCGGGAACGAAGAGTCCCTCCAAGCCTTGTTCGATCTGAATAGGCAACGTTTTGGAAAATTTGGGTAGTTTATCGCCAGGCGGCCCTAGAGTTTGGATGCCATTTTGTAGATGCCGATTGTATGAGTAAATATTACTTAAAGTATCGTTGAAAAGGTGGAGCAGCCTGTTTTTGGTCTGCATATCCAAATGGTCGACATCCCTTTGGAAATACCTGTGCTTCATAAACAAATGATCGGATCTGGAAGGATACAGGTGTTGAACCCTTTCCTTTAGTAGCGAAATGGAATAGTTGCGCCAGACCGGACAATTGTTCACATGGGTAAAGGATATATATGTCCTATTCTCTACACTATTATAGCCCAATAGCAGTTTCATCAGCTTATTTTCGTTTTCATGGATGGATATGCGACCTATAGGGGTAATATTCCGGTCTTTTTGGAACAGCCGGTCTTTACTTTTTAAAAGGGCCAACTGCTCTTTCAGTGCCGTATTGATAAAACCCGATTCGGCCAATTTGAGATCACGGACATATTGCAACTTTCTGAGGTCGTTCAATTGATCGGTCGGAACGGCCTTAAATTCAAATTTTTTAAATGCACTGAAGTCGGGGTCCAAAAATCGGGACACAAAATTTTTGATCCTGTGGAAGAGTTTAATGGAATTGCGAATAGTGAGGTACGATTTCATGGCTATCGGTTCAATCGATTTTTAAATTGGAATACGCCTCATATTTTATATTGAATGAAGGTGCGGGATTTATCCTGTTGCCGTCCTTAATGACTTCGTAATGCAGATGGGGGCCAGTGGAAATCCCCGTACTCCCAACGGTTCCGACAAAATCATGGGCATCGAGTGCTTCCCCGAGTTCGACCGCCACGGATTCCATATGCCCGTATAGGGTACTGAAACCATAGGCATGTGAAATGATGACATGCAGGCCATGCCCATTGGGATCGTTTTCGATATGGGCCACCCTTCCGGCAGCGGTACAATAGATCGGGGTATCCTTTTCCGCCGCCAAATCGACCCCAAAATGCTTCCTAGTGACCCGATGGATGGGATGGTGGCGGTTTCCATAGGAACTTGAGAGTACATAGTGCTCCCGGAACAGGGGAACCGTCGAGGGCACACTGTCCAAGATTTCCGGGCGCAAGGGCAAAAACGGTTTTAACCGGTCCATTTGCTCGAAATTTTCCAAGTCGTGCAATAATTCGTTGAGCCGTTGATAGATCAGGTCTTCCCTTGATTCCTCGGTCATGGGTTTGTTTATTTGCCTTGTTAGCTTTCCAAGGTCTTTGGTATTTTGGGGATTATTGTAAAAAAATCGATTGGCGGCGATACAAAGAAAGAACACCCCGACAAAAATCCAGTAACTGCTGTTCTGTGGGGTAAAATGACCGCTATCCGTGGAATTGGTGATGCCGCCCACTTTTTGGGCGTATCTCTTTATCCAACCGATCGAAGATTTTTTAATGTTCTTCCATGTGCTCATAACGAATTTATTGCGAAGAATCTTGACAAAATTTTGATTATTACAAATTTTACTTATATTTGTAGTAATTATTGCAAATATTTGTAATTTTTACAAATATGAATAACACATGGCGAAAATTTGATGCAACGCTGGATCTACCGGCCCTAATGGATTATTTTGGGCTTGTGGTGCAACGAAAAACGAGTACCATTATATGCTACCAAATCGGGAAGGAGCAGTATATCGTCATAAGGACCGAGTTCGGATATCGCTATTACAAACCGAGCGGACCCAAGACAAAACTGACCGTTTTTGACTTTATATTGGAACGGCTTTCCCGAACGGATGCAGAGGCGAGAACGGGTCTGTGGACTAAAATCGAGGATTTCTATGTAGAGCTTGAAAAAAAATCGGAATTTTTTCTAAATGACGGCTCCAAAAATTCACTTGAAGTTGTTGACATCGGTTTCAATCATTTTGAAGCACTGACCGAGGAACTTTCCCTAAGGCCGAAAATCCTAGCAGGTGTCGGTTCCGACATTTTCCAAGATTGTATCTACGAAAATCCGGAGGGCCAATTGTATTTCCCCTATCGAAACTTAGCCAACACCCTTACGGGATATGCCATGGACAAGGAAGGGAAGCTTTCCCTGATAGCGGAAAGCGATATTTCCAAATCCGTTTGGTTCAGTAAGGTCCCCGATACCATCAAGCATTTAGTGGTACTGCGCAACCCCATGGAGGCCATGGCCTTTCATCGAAGGTTCCGATTGGAGAATGTGGTCTACCTTACGATATCCAACATCAATTACGAGACCTCGAAACTACTGGTGCAGATCCTGAAGCGTACGAAGCTGAAAAAAATGGTGCTCAGTTTTACCGGATCATCCAAGATCGAAGGCTATATCCACGACCTGATGCTCATTTCCTTTATCAACGACTCGCGTTTTTTGTTCCGGGTGGGCAAGGACCATTTGGCCGTCCGCTTCGATCCCGAAGGGCAGAAACCGTTGGCCAAGCTGCACAATGAGGTACTAAAATACAACGGTAGCTTGGCAAAGGAATATATCAAATACAACAAGGTGCCCGACCAATCCCTTTTGAACAGGAAGAGCATCGTGCTGACCAAGGAAAAGCAGTGGGTATCGTGCCGTATTCCCTTTGAGGTCAACGCACTTCGCTATTTTCTCTGGAGCTATTACCGAAACTATATGGACAAGACCGTTGAGATCGTTAAACCCGTACACGCCAATTGGAGGCTGGAGTTCGAAGCGAACGGGGTCTATGTCGGAACCGAAAAATTAAAGGCCTTTAGGATGGCCGTATAAATAAAGGGGGCGCTCCCGCCCCCTTCAATCCTTAATTCCGGACATGAAAAATGGAAATGTCATATCCAGAATTACAAAGTTAACAATTGTTTATTAATCCTTAATTTAAAACTTGAAAAATGGAAAAACAAGCACAGCAGGTTTTCGTAAAAGTGAACCAACGGTGGCAACGGGCTACCGTAACCGGAGAAAAGGACGGAAAGGTATCCGTCGTGAACAACGAGGGACAATCGTTCAAAGTGCCCAAAAAAAAGAAGTATTATGAACCCATCGAATCCAAGGACCAGAAATTTGCTTATAAGGACCTCGAAGAACAATTGAAGGGCCATTATATCAGCTATAAAAAAATCCTCCCGAACGTACGCACAAATCTGACCGAGGGACAGGAGCATTTCCACGAGTCCACCTATATCTCCGAGGGCGAGCTCAAGGAAAGTGCCAAAATGATACAGATGGTATATGACCGGAACTTGGGTACTAGACTGGACGTCCAGTACCGTAGAAATGAAAAGGTAACTCTGGACGAGGCATGGGCCTATAACCATAGTTTCAGCGCCGATGAGTTCGAGCGCATGGTGGACAAAAAGGAGTTCGTGCTGTTCCAGGGAAGCACCAACGACGGCGAAGTGTTCCAAAAATTGGCCTATTACGAGCCAAAGGTACAGGATATCCGTACCAAACCGGCACTTTCCACGAACACCTATTTTTATGGGGTAAAGTTGACGGCGAAACAGGCCGATGCACTCAACAGGGGCCAGGAGCTCGAAATGGTCATCAAGAGCAAAGTCCACGGGAACAAACCGTATTTGGTATCCTGGTCCCCGCGCCGACAGACCTTTATTACCAAAAAAGTCGATTTGGAAAAGGCCAAAAAGCTTGAGGTCAACCCCGGCGAAAAAAAAAAATCGCGCGGCCGAGGCATGAAAGTCTGACCGATTGACCTAACAATGGGCCGTCCGTCACGGACGGCCTTCTTTTCATCCATACTATCTACAAAAGCAAATAACCTCAGGGCAACCCTACGAGGCATTCACAATGAAAAGACTTACAATTATCGAGATAAGTCCTTAGCATTTAAATCTCGATTACTGACTAAAGTTTGGGACATAACCGCATGTAATGCTCCCAAAAAAACCATGCCTATATGAAAAATTATGCCGAAAATCCGGAGCACTACAAACGGTTGATCGCCCAGATCGATCGTGAGGTCGATTTTCCCGGATACCTGATCGCACAGGGCTACCAATTGCTCAAGAAAAGTTCGGGTTCACAGGAATTTGGCAAGGAGGCGGAACGCCTCGTCCTACAGACAAAAAGAAATCCCGTAACCTATTTCAATCGCAACGACTCTTCGGACAAGGGGCGATTTTTCAAATACCTCCACAAACGCTCCGCCAATTTTTACGAAGCCGTAAAACAGGGACTGGGCATCATCCAAAGGGATTATCCCGAACCTTCCCCGGCCAAGGTGCACCAAAAGAACAACAGGCATATCAGCTTGGAAGATCGTTATCATATCGGCCCCTTGACCAGACCGAACTATTTAACGGAAGGTCGCGGACTCTCCATAAACACCCTCCAATCCGAAGCCTTCAAGGGCAGGATCTTCAATGCCTTCCACGTCAGTGATAACAAGGGCCGCATCGCCAATATCGCCCTTCCCAAATATGGGTTGGACGGAAAAATCAAGAACTATACGCTTTATAATAGGCCCTATCGGGACAGAAAGGACGGAAAGGTGAAAAGGTTCCGCTTGTTCCTCAACGAGCGTTATGAATACCTTTTCGTTTCCAATCCAAATATCAACGCAGAAAAAATAGTTTGTGTGGAGAGCGGTTTCGATGCCATGGCCTACCATGAACTGCACGGTTGCCCAAAAACATTCTACATCTCCATGTCGGGCCATATCGACGAGCGGAAACTCGAACAGTTCCTCCAATGGAACCGTACGGTAGATCCATCCCATACGCTCCCTCTTCTTTTGGCCTTTGACCATGATATCGAGGGGATGCGCTACGACCTTATTCTTTTGAGCCATTGGATCAATCGAAAGTCCAACCGGGTATTCATCGAAACGGATTGGAAACGCCCCGTGATGCGTTTGAAACTGAACTATCTCACCAAATCCATTGCTATCATGGAACGGGATACCGATTACATCAATGAACGGATTTCCAGAGGTTCCCACGGAATGCCCGAAGGTCTTCAAAAAGCCGTCTGCTATCGCGACAAGGTGCTTTGGGAACTGGATTTGGAAAGGATAGTCTCCCTCCCCCAACATTCCAGAACCTATTGGCGGCTGGCAGTGGAGGCACTTTCCCAATGCTTCGCACAGGGTATCCTGAAAATGGACAAATGCCCCACCATGAAGGATTGGAACGAGGAACTGATCTCGGTAAAAAAAAAGTCCAGTTGTCGGCTAGTGAATCTACTTTAAAGACTGTCATGGACAGACCGAGGAAAACCCAAAAAAGAAAAGGACATGCAAGATAAGAACAAGGGCTATATGGGCATGTACCTATCCGCTTTCCACTTCGCCATTATCCTATTCCGGGAGCAATATGCCCTGTACTTATTCCATTACGGGCATCAGGGATTCTCGGATAACATCCATTCCTTTCTAGTACGGTCCGGGCTACCGTCCCAAGGCATGGTCGCCCGTCTGCTCTTGCTGGGGCTTCTGATGGGCGGTATTATGATGTACCGTCCGGTCAAAAAAGAGGAAGTCGGTCGCAGAAAAAGTGTTGCGGGCTTTCTCGTGTCCTTGGCCTTGCTGTTCGTTTCTTGGTGGTGCCACGGTGCTTCCGAACTAGGGATGTGGGCCTCCATGATATTTCTTTCATTGGCCTACTTGGGATTGATGACCTTCGGGATGCGATTGTTCCAGTTTTTGGACTTCATGAACTTGGCAAAAAATGACCCCTTTAACGATACGAAGGAAACCTTCGAGCAGACTGGGGAGCGTATAGATACCCCATATTCCGCCAATATCCCATATACCTATTCGCACGATGGGAAACAACGGAAAGGATGGATTAATTTTGTCAATCTTTTCAGGGCGTTGTTGGTCATCGGCACTCCGGGGAGCGGCAAATCCTTTTCCGTTATCGAGGAGATCATGGCCCAGTTCATCGACAAGAAATACGCCATGGTCATCTACGATTTTAAGTTCGATACGCTGACCCGTAAGGCGTACGGTTATCTACAGGAGGCCATAAAAAAGCACGGGAACGATTCCGAAATGCCTTTCCCGAAGCTCTACCGAATCTGTTTTGATGACCTTCGGATGACGCACCGGAACAACCCCATGGATCCCTATGGGCTGGTCAATCAGTCGGATGCCATCGATACGGCCACGACCCTTATGAAAAACCTGAATCCCGAATGGATAAAACGGCAGGACTATTTTTCACGTAGTGCCATCAGTTATACAGGGGGCTGTATCTGGTATCTCAAGAAAAAATCGGAAGAAACGGGCAGGTATCTCTGTACCCCGGGGCATTTGGCCATTCTGACCACCGTAAAGATCGATATATTGATGGAAATCATGACCAAGGACGTAGAGGTACGCCAAATATTGGTTCCTTTTCGGGACGCATTGGAAAAGGAGGCCATGGAACAACTGTCTGGCCAGACCAGTACGGTCCAGATAAGCCTTTCCAGTATTGCGACCAAGGAAATTTTCTATGTGATGTCGGGCAACGACTTCAGTCTTGAGGTGAACGATCCCCGGTATCCCAAAATCGTATCGCTACAGAACAATCCCGAACGGAAGGAAGTCTACTCCGCACCCTTGGGCCTGTACATGAACACCATTCTCAAACGGGTAAACAAACCGGGCAAGCGGCACATGGCATTGCTTATCGACGAGGTACCCACCCTGTTCATCATGTTGTTGCGGACCATAATCGATACCGGGAGGGAAAACAAGATCGCCACCATTTTGGGGCTTCAGAGCGTCGGACAGCTGATCTTGGACTACGGCCGGGAACTGGCCGATGTCATCTATGACAACTGTGCGAACCTTATCTGCGGTGCGGCCAAGGGCGAGACGGCCAAACGGTTGAGCGAGCTTTTCGGAAAGATCCATCAAGAAAAGGTCTCGAAGAACACGAGCAGTTCGGACGTAAGTACCAATCTGAGTACACAGATGATGGAGCTCTTGCCCAGGAGCAAGATTGCATCCATGTCCACCGGACATTTCGCAGGGTTGGTGGCCGATACTTTCGAGCATCAGATCAAGGAAAAGAAATGTTATGGCCAGTTGCTCCCCGACATCGAAGGCAAGCGAAGGGCCATGAAGCACAAGTTGCCCGTTGTCAACGATTTCAAACCGGAGAATTTCGGGGAACTTTTCCAAGCACAGATGAAGCTCATAGAGGAGCTGGATTTACCGAAGAATGTCTCGGGCCTGTTTACCAGGGAAATCGGGTACATCGAATTTTATGGAAAGCGTCTGGAAGAAACGGCCAAAAATGCATTTACCAATGGTACCAAACGCCGAATTTTTAAGGATGTGGTCAAGGAGCTTCGCCTGTTCGATTTCAGGGAGGATATTCTGGAACTGCTGAATACGGGTGTTAGGGACGCCGATTGGCAAAGGTTATTGGCCTATATTGTGGAGGAATTTTTGGTACGTACGGAAATGGACCGTGTGGCCCAGGCCGAATTCGACAAGATCATTAATGAAGTGGACAGCTTGGTCAAAGAAGAGTATAAAGCCCTTACGGGAAAAGAGCTGAAGAGTGCCATATTTGACGAAAAGAAAATAAATGGTGAAATTGCAAGATCAATCGACAACTCCGAGGCGGCCGTGGAAAAGTTCATGGACGATTTCGGGAAGGAACTTGATGAGTCCCTGTCCCAAAGTTTGGCAGCTTGGCAGGAAGAGACGGAGTATAATTTTGAAGAGGAATTTTCCTCGTATCCCATAGAAAATTTTGAATAATGGACAATGAATCGATCATCAATCTGGACTCCAAGGATTTGGGGTATATCGGGGAACGCTTAAAGGAAATACGTCTTGAACTGGTGGAATTGGACGATGTCGAGGACAAAAGGTTCAGTCAGTTTTCGATGACCAACCTAAGCGATTACCTGAACATGGACCGTACAACTTTGGCCAATGTGGAGCGCGGTTCCTCAATGGTCAATTCAATCAAGATCATCCTCTATTTCTACAGCTTGGGCTATAACCCCATTTGGATCCTGTTGCCCGATAACGAGTTCGTGCAAAAGCGTAACCTTGGGGAAAATATGGTCTATCAAGAAGGACTTCGCGAGAAATACCTTGAGCTGGAGGAACGGGTTTCAGAGGCCATGAAGGATTTCAAATCGTCCTTGTAAATTTTGCATTCGAAGTAATTTCTTGCCGTTAAAAAGATTTAGGTTCAATATCCCCATTATTGTCCGCAACAATCTACCTATGCTTTGTTCAATTGCTGTATAGCAATGTCCATAGCATTATAATCATTGCTATATAGCAACGTATAATGCAATAGATATTCAATGCTATATATGGATATAGTTTCAAATGTTCATAGTGTCATATGGCCATATGATACTATGGTTTTAAAAAGTATATTTATGGAAACAAAAATAATTTCATGTACGGGGGAAAAGGGCGGTTGTGGCAAGACGACCCTGAATATCATCTTGGCCACCAACCTGTTCCACCTGTACCGGAAGAAAGTGGTATTGATCGATATGGACAATCCCCAGTACTCGGTGTACAAAAAGAGGAACCGAGATCTTGGACAGGTAGGCTCGACCGAAATGCCGATGTTTCCCGTGGAGCGGGCAACGGTCCAGACCTTGGAACCGTTGATCAAAAAATATTATGGTACCGTGGATTTTATCATCGTCGATTTCCCCGGAAACCTTAACGAGGAAATGGTAAGGGGGCTGCTGTATGTCGAACATATCTTCATTCCCTTTTTCCTTGACGAACTGGAAATCGACAGTACGGCGGTGTTCTACAAAACACTGCAACGGAACTATCTATGGAACGAAAATCGGGTACTGCGGTCCGTCAATCTTTTCTTCAACCGCTACGAGCTGGTCAAGGTCAATAAGTTCAATGCGGTAAGGAAAACCTTGGCGAAAGCGGGGATGCCGATGATGGAACAGGTCGTCATGGAACGCACCGTATACAGGGAGCGATACCGGAATACCCTAATTCCCATTCCCCCGACAAAAGAGAACGGGGAACTGGGGCTAAAACGATTTATGGAAGAGGTCATGAAAATTTCAAAAAATTAAAAATGGGCAAAAAAGTAAACGTCAAGGACTTGCTGGAATCGGCCATTCTAGAGAATACGGATACCAAGAAAGAGGTAGAGGGACTTAGGGAACAACGGCACGGCACGGGCGGAAAAGTTGAAAAGAGTTCGGTCGGACAAAACAAAACAACTGATGATACCCTTAAAGATGGCAGAACGCATAAGGCACCTCGTACATTTCCCCTGGCAAAGTTAAGCCATAGGGAACAAAGGAAGGTAACGGATTTCGAGACGTTGCTGGAGCAAAACAATTATATCGACAAAAAGGAGCAATTTATCTTTAGGTTGAGCAAGACCTGTTTTGAGGACTATGAGCGACTGGCCAGCGCATGCAGCTACAAGTTGGAAAAAAAGGTCTCGCGCAACGATATCATGCGGAAGGCTCTGGAGCTTTACCACAAAGAAAACGTTCGGGAACTTCAACGAATTATCGATAAGATTTGAATTGGCAGTGGGAACATATCGTCTATGCCGTCATCGGTATCCTGTGCCTATTATGGTACCTATGGGTGTTTGTCGTACTTAAAAAATCAAAAAACGAAAAAAATGTTCAGGAAAATGATTCATATATGCAAAAATCACATATATTTGTAAAAAACACATCTTCAAAGGATAAAGATATGGACCAGTTACTCAACCGTGTCGATGAGAATGAAACCAGCTCCGAGCTGTTGGATATTTTCAATGCGTCCGATAAAGATGTTCAGAATGAATCCTTAATTCCAGAACATGAAAAATTCAAGATTATCAAAAATTCCGAGTCCCCTCCGGAACCGGAGGTGGATGACTCCGATTAACGTCTTCCTGACCCTACTTCTTATTGTTGCTTTCCATTCGGTCGGCTTTGCCCAGATAGACGAACTGGTCGATCAGGTCAACGAGGCGGAACAGGGTACGGCACAGATAGGGAACAGTATTTTCCGCATCATCAAGATTGCCGCAGGTGTACTTCTGGCCATCGCGGCACTGGCCTTTCTCATCATCAGGGAACAGAACCAGGATATGGCCCGTAAAGTGGGCAACGCCATTGTGGGGCTGGTCATTTTCTACGGCCTTATCGAGATCGGGGAAAACTTGGCCAACTGATCATGGAAAACAAGCTGGTCAAAATTCCAAAGGCCCTGCAAAAGGACGTTTCCTTCTTTGGGCTTCGTGCTAAATATGTGGACCAAGCCTTTAAGGGCTCGTTCCTGTCCCTGATGGTGGGACTGTTCCTCAGTACGGTCATCCCGACCTTTCTTAGCCTTTTGCTTTCCTTCTGTACCGCGGCCCTCTATATCGCACTCATGCTTTTCTATTCAAAGGCTTATGGGGAAAACGGTTTTATCAAGTCCCGAGCGGACAGAAAGGGGCCGGATACCCTTAAAGGCCATGTCAACAAAAAAATGCTGGTGCTATGGAAAAAAGATTGAATCTTCTGGATGCCTTTCCCATTTATGGCTATGAGGCCCCGATCTTGGTATCCAAGGAACGAGGTTGCCTGAGCATTCCGCTGCAATTGGAACTTCCCGAAATCTACACTTTGGACAGCAAGGATTATCTGAACCTGAACCGGATGGTCTCGGGTATCTTGGAAATCCTGGGCGAGAACTGTCTTTTGCACAAACAGGACCTCTTCTTCGGGGAAACCTATTCCATGGACCGACAACGATTGGAACGGGATTTTTTCGAGACCGAGGACGAACGCTATTTCAAGGACAGGCCCTTTTTGGAGCACCGGTGCTATCTGGCCATCCATAAAGTGCCCAAAAACTATATCGGCCGCACGCCTATCGGGGCCAATTCCTTCTTAAAAAAGGAGCGCCGGTTCTACGGCCAAAGCTATGTTCCCGAAGAATACCTCGACGGGGACACAATGGCGGATTTCGAGGCCAGGGTCGGTGCCGTCAACGACCTTATCAACGATTCGGGCCTGATGAGCTCGAAAATCCTTGATTCCGAGGGACTTTTCGGTCGAGCGGGCTATTACGATTGTTATCTGGAAGCGCGCTACGGGGAAGGTACGGGAAGGGATATCGACTTTTCCGAACACGGGCTGCGGGTCGGCGACAAACAGGGACAGTACTTTACTTTGGAAAACCTGGACCAGTTCTCCAAGGAGGATATGGCCTTTCACGAATATTTTGGAAAATACAGCACCGGTGACAACCTCTTTCCTATAGGAAACCTGTTTTCCTTGGGTTTCAGGATTCCGCAGGAACATATTGTCAACCAATATATCTATACCCCCGAAAAGGAGAAGGCCATGGCCAAACTTAGGTCGAAGGCCAAACGTCTGGACAAATATGCCCGCAACCGCAAGGGGGACAAGAACAGTACCTACCGGGACCAAATCAATGATTTCCAGCAGCATATCCTCAACGAGCATAAGGAACTGGTCTATTATCACTTGAACGTATTGGGCCTTTCTAGCTCCAAAAAATCCTTTAGGTCGATGTGCAATTCCGTCCGGTCGGCTTTTCGAAAGCTGGGTATTCATGCCAAGGAAAATACCGTGGACCGAAAAAACCTCTTTTTCGGGGGTATCTTGGGCAACGGTATTGGGTTAAGCATGGAACTCTTCAGCCCCTTTTCCTCGGAGATGGCGGCCAGCCTTTGGTATTTTGAAGGGGGATATCGAAACAGAATGCACGGCCCCCACGGCCTGCGGATGGTCGATAGGGCCACGGGGAAACCTTTATTGGTAAGTCTATACCGCGATCCCGAGGCAAAGGACTGGATCTTTAACCGGGGCATGCTCATCGCCTCCGGATCCGGTGGCGGAAAGACCTTTTTTGCCAATGCCTATCTGTTCTCCGAATATCGAGAGGGAGCGGAAATCCTGATTCTTGAGAACGGGAATTCCTATGACAAGTTGCTGGACCATCTGGATGGGGTCGTCATAGAGAACGACGACAAAAATCCCTTTACGTTCAACCCCTTTATGCTGGATTCAGGGGATGTTGTCGAGAAGGATGGTAAAAAGGTGCTTACCGAGCACAAGCTGACCCAGCTCATCGCATTGGTCTATCTTCTATTGGGGCGAAAGGAGAATACAACGGACGACGGTCATGACAGTGCCGTAATCCAGACCATAATCGAATTGTTGGTACAGGGATATTATCGGGACCAGTTCCTCAAGGATAATCCCGATTACTCCTTCAACACTTTTTATGGGTATTCGGAAAGGCATTTGGAGCGGCTTATGGATTCCAAGGGCATACGAAAGGAAGTCTTCGATCCCAATTTGTTCTTACTGCTCTTGGGCAAGTATGCCCACGATGGGCCCAGGGCATATCTGTTGAACAGTAGGGACAAAAGGATAGCCCAATTGGGTCGTGAAAGGTTGGTCTACTTCAAACTCGAAAACCTGATCGAAAACGAACAGCTCTTTCCGATCCTGGCGTTCTTGATGATCGATGTATTCGACAAAAAACTGAAGGATCCCAAAAAACTTTCCCTAAACAAAATATTGGTCGTTGACGAGGCGTGGAACCTGTTCGACAATCCGATAATGGCCAATTATTTTGACGCCAAGTCAAGAATGGCCCGGAAATATGGGGGCCAGCCCATTTTTATCTCGCAAAAGGTAAGCGATTTTGTCAAATCCGAGTACATCGGCAATACCATCGTGGTGAACAGCCATATCAAGGTGTTGCTGGACCTCGGCGAGTTCGGTAATTCCTTTGGGGAGATCCAACGGTTATTGGGCCTGAACGAGAAACAGAAGCAACTGATCCTATCCATTAACAAGGATTTGCCCATGGGCCGAAAGCTACGGGAAATGGCCATTTGTTGGAAGGACCGCGTCAAGGTGTTCGGATTGGAAACCTCATTGCCGACCAAATGCCTGTTCGAGACCAACCCCAACGAAAAAGCGAAGATCAACCGTCTCCATGAAAAACATGGCCGTGATTGGGAAAGAACGGCCAACGCCTACAAACAGCTGCAAAACGAACTGGCGGAATCCGGTTCGGGAAATTTGAACGGCATCGATTATAACCCTAAAAATAAAAAACGATGAAGTATTTAAAACCAAAAATTGTACACCTGAAAATTTTGATCGGGCTACTCCCTTATTTTGGGGCCGCCCAGATTCCCGTGACCGATGTGGCGGCCAATGCCCAACTGGTCATCCTCAATCAAAATGTGGCCACGCTGAATTCGCAACTGGTCACCTTGAACTCGACCATGGGCAAGCTTTTGGCACAGATGGAACGAAACGTTACCGCAAATTCCAGTGCCTCCAAGATCCTGAGCCAGGACCTGACCGCAAAAAGGACCCCCGCCAGCTATGTCATGGGAAGTCCAGAAATGAACGAGCTATATGACTTGAAGGACAAGATCGTGGAAGCCTATAAGGGTACTCAGAAAAATCTGCGCTCTTTCGCCAATCTGGAAAAGGTGGAAAAGGAAAGGGCGACCGAAACCTTGGCCGATGCCCTGGTACAGGTTACCTCCTTGGTCTCCCAAGGATCGCATATCGCCTCCACGGGCGAAATCATCGAATCGGCCGATAGACTTTCGGCATTACGCTCCATCTTGGACAAGATGGACAGCGTATTGGAAACCATCATAAAGGTCAATACCTCCCTCTTACAGAAAAACGAACACCGCAAAGCCATCTATTCATTGATCAAGACCAATTGATGTACGTTATGCAATCGGATACAGGTTTTAGGGTAACGGTCAACACGATATTCGACCAATATATCGATGATGCCTTTGCGAATTTGGGGCCCACCTTGGGCATTGGTTTTCAAATGGCAAAGATCGGGTTGGGCATTTTCGCCATCATGCATTTTGTGGGCAATGATCGCGCCGATGTGTTCAAGGCCCTAAAGTGGTTTCCGTTGATGTTCATCCTTTTCAACTACTCCGAGTTTGCACACGCCATCTTTGAATTCTACAACAACCTCGGTTCCTCGTTTGTCAGCACCCAAAAAAACTGGGATACCATCGGGCAAAAGGTGGCCCTGGCCCAAATCGATGTGGCCGCCAACAATGTGGTAGAATGGAACATGTTCAGCATGGATATCGATGGACTGCAATCCTTTGCCCTTACGGGTCTGGCAGGTTCCATAACGGCCTTCGCACATATTATCTCTACGCTGATTTTCGTGGGCATCAAGGCATTGGCCACCATTTACCTGTTCATCCTTATCATTTTCGGGCCGATCAATATCGGGCTTTCGTTCATTCCCGCCATTTCGGGCCTTTGGAAAGCATGGTTGCAAAAGTTCATGAGTCTCTGCCTTTGGCTTCCCATGTTGTATGTAGTGGATATGTTTATGGTCAATCTTGTCGATGCGCTCGTGGACCATTTGTTGCGTAACAGTGCCTACGACCTAGGATTGATCTTGAGTTCCTCCCTCCTGGTCTTGATGACCTCCTTCTTTTACATCAAGGCCCCTACACTGGCCAACTTTGTAGTGCAGGGACTCAATATTTCGGGCGGTGGCATCGTCTCAAAGCCCAAGCATTACGGCAAAAAAGCAATACAAACGGTCATCGATGCCAAGAGCGGCGGGGCCACAAAAGCGGTTAGGACACTTACACAATAACAAGGTTATGAAGGGAAAATACGAGATATTCAATGATATCGCCCAAAGTAGAAGGCACAACAACAGGCTCGTCTATAGCTGCCTGATCTTGATGATAGCGGTCTTCGCGATTGCCATCTATTTCGTGGTATCGGCCCATGAGCGTGCTAACAATAACGCCTATGTGCTGCATGGGGGGCAACGCCTCCCCATGGTACCGATTAGGGATGCCAAGGAAAACCTCGAAATTCTTTGCGAAGGTCACGTCCAAAACTTTCATGAACTGTTTTTCTCGTTGGAACCCGATCTGGACCTGATCAAAAGAAACATAGAGGAAAAAGCCTTGTTCATGGTCGATTGGTCAGGCAACCGTTTATATGCCCGTTTGGTCGAAAAAAAATACTTCCATGATGTGGTAATGCGTGACTATCACTACTTTGTGGAACTTGATTCGATTCAGATCGACTATGCAACCTATCCGTTTCCGTTTACTTTTTACGGCAAACAGGCCATAGAAAAAGGCAAATCCACAACGTATAGGAACTTGGTCACTAAGGGGCACCTGAAAAAAGCGGGCATTACCCCAAACAACCTGAACGGAATCAAGATTATCGACTTTGAGGTCGTGGACAATTCCGATCTCGAGCGTAGGTAACATGAAATTCAGTGGCAACATAAAGCGTTTGAAGCGATGGGTCGTAAGGCACAAAAATTTTGCTATGGCCCTACCTTTTATTCTGGTACTGACCAGTTTTTTTGTCATTGAGAACGTCAAGGATTTTCAAATGGGGTTCGGCGACACTACCGACCCCACGAATGGCTTCAATCCGGAACTTCCCGGCAAGGTTCCGACCTTGGAATCCGAAGCTATCGCCGAGCCTTGGAAATTAAAGGACTCAACTGAAAAGAAAAAGGCAGGGAAATCTTCGTCCTTACCGGACATGACCCAAATGGACGATTCGCAAAACGATTCGCTCCAAAGAATCTTGAAGCGATTGGAAGGACTATCCTTGGATACTAAACTCCAGGAAACGATGGAGACCGACCCACCGGATAGAAAGAAAACCGTGGAGAGGGAAAAGAAGAACAGGATGACCGCGGAGGAGCAGAAACAAAAATTCGTGGAGAACCGCTTGGCCTACCGTGAAATGCTGCTGGAGGGAAAAAGGAAAATAGTCGGGGAATCCTTGACCGGCAACCGCTGGCCCCAACAGGAACGGATGCCCGTTACCAAAAAGCCGACCTTCTTTAGGGCAACCGTATATGGCGATCAGTTCATCTTGCCCAATGAGAATGTAAGGCTACTGCTCATGGAAGATATGGTCCTTAGTGATAAACGATTTCCCAAAAATACCTTCATCTACGCTATGGCTTCCATACAGGGAAACAGGGTGTATTTGGATATAGACAATATCGAGCACCATCCGGTCGATATCTCCGTCAGGGACTTCAACGATGGCAGGGAAGGAATCTACAACAAAAGGGCCAGGGAACTCTGGAGGGAGTACAAGGCCGAAATGGGAGGCGATGCACTGCGAGAGGCCACCGACGAAATTACCAGCGGCGCACCGGATGTTTTAAAAGGCATCGCCCAAGGGTTGGGGACTTTCCTTCGAAAAAAAAGGTTACGGGAAAAAGAAAAAATCCTATTGATGGATGACTATGAACTCTTACTGGCAACACAATGAAAATAAAAGCTGTACTTACAATAATTGGGCTATTGGGGTCTCTATCGGTTATGGCGAAAATGGACACCATTCCGGTTTCAAGGAACTATAAGACCATTCTGGTACTGCCCGCCCCTTATGATTTTTCCATTAATGGGAAGGGGCTGAATTTTTTGGAGTCCTTTCCGACGAAAAGTGCTTCCGCAACCTCAGAGCGTATCGTTTTGCTTATCTATAACGATGTGGCACCCGACACCTCCGATTTTACGAACTATACCATTTATACCCGTGACGGTCGTGCCTATGATTTTATCCTGCAACTGGTGGACATCCCCGCCAAGAAGCGATGGACCATAACCACCGACATGGTCGATAACCTCGAAGAGCTATCCCATAAAAAAAGTGCTACTGAATTGGATGAATCCGACTTTGCTTCATATCCTGACATAAAGGAAAAGGAAACCATAGCGGCCACCGAAACAGTTACGGAAACATTGGAAGTTATACCCGAAAAGGAGATAGATGGGGAACCCTTACCGCTTACCCAGGAATTGTATGTCTTGGATCGAATGGAATATATACGGCGGAGATGTTATTACAACCAGTTCAACAAGGGCAAGATCATCCGATATTTTTCAAAATACGATGATGTATTTCTCTGGCTGGAGAACGTGTATTATGAGAATAACGAAATATACCTACAGTTTCGCTTGGAGAACAAGGAACATATAGACTATGATGTCAATTTTATAAGGTTCAGCATCGCCACCAACTACAAGAATAGTTCGAGCAATGTCAAGACGGAACACAAGCCCTTGTTCAGGTATAAAGTTCCCAAAAAGGTCGAGGGGAATTCCGAGAACTATTTTATGGTGGTCTTCGATAAGTTTACCCTTGACCGGAGAAAGTCCCTCGTAGTGGACCTAGATGAAGAAAAGGGCAATAGAAACCTATCCTTGGATATAGACCAACTTGTCATCAATAACCCATCAGGATTTAAATTATGAAAGGCCATAATGCGCATTTATAAGATAATGACCAACTCCAACCGATATAATAAAAAGGCTGTCATCACTGGTTGGCTAAATTTTAATTAGATGAGAACAAAGTTATTTTTCATTACGGTGTTGTTTTGTTTTGCGGGTTCAGCCGTTTCAGGCCAAATGCGGGGCAACCTTGCTTCTTCGGTCGGCGTGAGCGGTGGCTATGTCGAGGATGGTTATGGTATTATGGGAACGTTTAATTTTCATCCCAATCGGTTCCAATATTTTCAGATAAGTGTTTTGGCCGCAATTGCCGAGGACAAGGGTGCCCAAAATATTCCCTATAATATTTTCACTATCCAGCCGGGGCTGTACTATCGTGTATTCATGGCGCCTCGAAGAAAAAATTTTAGTCTCTTCCTTGGTGGCGGTGGGCTGTTCGGATACGAGGTCATCAACAACGGAAGCAATGAACTGCCCACCGGTGCGCTTATCAATGGCAAAAGCCAATTTATTTACGGCCTATATCTCGGTGCGGAAATGGAAATAGGCCTAAGTAACGATTTTTCGCTATTGGTCAAGGCCAACGAATACTACCATGTCAATTCGGACGTGGGAAATTTTTATCCGTATGTCGGCGTCGGCCTACGGTATTTTTTGTTTTAAAAAGCGACGTTATGAAATTCAATACCCCACAACGCATAGTCGCCATAGGTACGCTATGCATGATATTTATAATTGCCTGTAGCAAGGACTTTGAAGGAATAGTGCAGGATTCCTTTGATTTTACCTTTCATGGCACGAACGAGGAAAACGGCTTTGTATTTGAAGCTGTAAGAACGGATTTCAGCTTGGAACCCGATCGGATGGTTTCTACCGTTTCCTATTTCATGAAATATAATATCCTTGACGGAAAAGGCTATTATTTAGGTACGGAAAACGATACCATCCGCGAAAACGATACCATCCCCGTCAAGGATTTTGACCTTTCTTACCGCTATATGCCCATCGATACGGGTATGCACAAAGTCAAGGTATTGGCCTGGGATTCAAACCGATTGCAAAAGGAGTTGGAGTTGGCCTACAATGTCAAGTACGCCAGTTTCAGCTTTCTCTTGGGCAAGGGTACCGGCGATTTCATTATCAATAGCCGGAACCCCGTCAATGTAACCTTGTTACGGGACAAGAACACGGTAGCTCCGGAGTGGGATTCGACCGAGGAATTTGAGATTACCTACCAACTGCAAGATGGTTCGGGCAAGCTTCATTTGGACGATGTTACCTACGATGCTGGAACCCCCTTCAAGTTGCCCAAGGGCGTTACCGAATTTGGCTACTTACCAGAAACCTTGGGCGAGCACAAATTGACCATGGTGGCCAAGGCTCCCGATGGGGCATCCCTCACGAATGAGCTGCTGCTGACGGTCGGAAATGTCAATTTCACGTTCAGGGCAACCGCGGCATCCTCACAGGTGGAGCTGGACACCAACCTGGCAATCAATATTGATTTGCAGACACAGGACGAGGAAAGCGAAGTTACCTATGATATTAGCCATTCCTTTTCTTCCGATAGCCAAGGCGCGGGAACCGTACGGGACCAAAATGGCGGGGTCATGGACCCCGGGACTTTTCGCGGCATTGATCCCGGCAATTATAACTATACCTTTGAGGACGATGAATTGGGGCAGCGCAAAATCTATTTTGATATACGAGACAGCAATGGCCAGAGGAAAAGGGACAGTGTCGAGATCGAGATTGCCAACATTCCCTTCACGTATAGCGGAAATTCGGAAAGCAACCAGGTATTCGTAAACCAACGGACACAGCTTAATTTCAACATTAAATCGAACGGTAACACATCCAATATCGATTATTTCCTGACCTATGACCTAGAAGAAGGAAACGGAAGGGTTACTGGGGTCAATGGAAATACGATCCGGAACAATACCGACTATCCGGTCGACTTGGGTAATTTCCCATTGTTTTATACTCCGGAAACCTTGGGCCCGCATCGTATCAATTTTCTCGTTACGGACAATTACGGGCAAGCGGTCGGACCTGTGGAGATCGATCTGGATGCCAATCCCCTTGAACTGGAATTCAATGCCTCGGCCAATAGCAACGAGGTATTGGTAGGCCAGCGTGGTACGATTTCATTGAGCCTTATCGAACAAGGGGATTACGATGGGGTTTCCTATGAACTGAATTACTTTATTTCAGGTGGTGACGCACAATTGTACAATGGAAATTCGCCAATAATCCCTAGCCAATATTTTTCGGTAAGTCCGGGAAGCTTTGCGTATGATTTCGTTGGGGACCAGGCAGGAACCTACGAAATAACCTTTTTGCTTCGTGACAGCAACGGACAGATTCTTGAAGATAAGGTTACCGTTGTCGTTGGCAACAACGACTTTACGGTCAATATGACCCCGTCCAAGGCTACTGAGTTTTCCAACATTCCGGTGGGTATGATCGTGAATATCGACGAAGTGCCCGACGGAGCGAACGACAGTTACACGGCTTTCTTTTCCTCTAGTCAAAACGGGTCGATGTCCATTAATGGTATAACTTACGGTCCGGGGGAACAATTTCCTTTGGGTGCCGGGGTCAACAATATTTCCTATACCGGATCGGAACCCGGACAGCATAATATCGTTCTCAGTGTCGAATCGGGATCGGACGTTACCCGAACGGCCAACACTACCATCACTTTTGACCAGGTCGACTTTACCTTTACCGGGGGCACCCAAAAATCCGACATAACCGTAGGGGAAACCACTGGCCTCAATTTTAATATTTCGGAAAGTGTCGGGTCTTCGGATTACACCATGCGTTTCAGTATGAACGGCAATGCGCTCATCAGGGACAACAATGGTATAGAGGTAAGCCCCGGGAACAGTTATGATGTCAATACGGGCAACTTTAACTGGACGCTCGAAGGTACCAATGAAAGTACCGTTCGAATGGCTTTCACGGTCCGAAACGATACCGGATTGGAGAAAACCGTGGATATAACGGTAAACGTTGCGGCCAAGGATTACACCTTTACCGCATCGGGCACATTGCAGCAGGCCTATATCGGGGAACAGGTGGATGTTAACTTCAATATTTCCGAAATCGGAATCGGTGGGGACACCTACGTGATGTATTTTTCGGCAAATGGTAACAATGGTTCTTTTGAATATGCGGGCACAAGCTATTCCGCTGGGGAAAGTTTTGATGTACCCGTGGGGGCATTTTCGGGAAAGTATGTCGGAACGACCGAAGGCAACCATAACATCACTTTTACGGTGCGCTCCTCATCAGATGTGGAGAAAACGGCCAATGTCAATATCAACTATGAAAGGTACGAGGAACCGTTCGAGTTAACCGTTAGTCAGGCTCCCGGAGAACGTTTGGAAGAAGAACCCTTTAACATCACGGTCATTACCAATGCCATTGGCACCCATGATCCGGCGGTGACCTATCAAATGACATTTTCTTTCAATGGAAACCGTGTCGGTTATTTCTTTTATGGCGGAAATAGATATGATGAGGGGGAAACAATACCATTGAATTACGGTAGTACCAACCTTACTTTCTATCCTGAGACCCCAAATACGTTTACCATTGATTTTGAGGTGGAGAACTCAACAGGACACTCCAAAAGCGGAAGCACATTTGTTGACACTTTAGGAAGGCCCGTGGCATTGGTCAAAGGGGAAAAGCACAATGTCAGTTGCGGAGGATTGAACGGTTGTGATTATCAAGTCAGGATATATACCTGTTTTGATATCGGGTGCTCGGAGGCCTATGGCGGTGCTACGCTGGACCAGGTGGAAATCAGGATATTCAACCGGAGTACCAACCGATGGGATACCCGATTGTTCAATTACAACGAAGCCACGGGCAGTGGAGTGGATCGATATTTCATGTTGGAAGAGGAACCCCGAGAAAGCCGTTTGAAATATCTTGATCAGGACTTTGAGGTCAGGGTCAGGGATACCAATGGCCAGTGGAGTGAATGGACATCGGGGAAAATTGTTAGAGTATGATCAAAAGGGGGTAATGCAAACCATTTTCTAGCTTCTTTTAAAAGTATACGTTATGACAACATCTTGATTGTCTAAAAAGTCGTCTTGCTCTAGGACTAACCTGTTTTGGCTAAACTCGATGATGGTCATATCATCCCTATTATCGAAACGAAGAATTTCATTATTGATTAATTCGTATTGGTCTTTTTCAACATTGGCAAAGGCTGCTACATCACCACAGCTTAATCCGTTTTCGTTTATAGTATAGGAATCTTTTCCTTCGTCAGCGGGACCATCACTAAAAAAAGTAAGGTTGTCCTTTAAGCATTGGCGGATTTCATTGGTATTATATAAATCTATATTTACCGTACCGTCGCCATTTATATCCACGGCGGTATTGGAATCGATAGCCTCATATTCCCACTGGCCGAACAAAGCTTGCTTCCTATCCGATTCTGCAACGCTGTCGTCGTCGCTATTGCACGAAAAAAATAGCAGTATCGGGAATGCAAGAAAGATGAAAATATTTGGTTTCATTGGAATTGGCCTTGAATTATTACAAATATATCACTAAGGATTACATATTTTAAACAAGAATTTTCAAAATTAATTGTGCGTAGGCAAGATAAATGCATGGAGCGCATTTTTGCGCCTCCATGCTTTTATGCGCGGTGCCGAGGATGTTTAAAAACCGTAGCCGGAAAGACGACCGAATGCGGGCCAGCGTAGCGTGCCCGCTCGGTCAGGCTTGAAGGCGAAGGATTTTCAACTTCCGCAGGCACATGGAAGAAAAGGAAAAAGAAGATACTATTTGTTTCAAAAAGTGAAAACCACTCCAAAAGTTCGATAGCCTTCCAGGTGGCCAGTAGTAAATTCGGTTTTCATCCGTTCTGATTTTTTCCAGCCCAAGGCATCGTTTGTATCTATTTTCTTGATTCGTCGGTTGGCCGCCGCCTTGCCCACTACATATACGATAAAAAGACCTAAGGGATAGTCCGAGGCCCAATGCACCTTACTGCTCATCTTTTCAAAGGCCATGATACCCATTAAAGTATAGCCCATGGGCTTGATCCATTTTATCTCGGGGTAGTTACTAGCAATAACGGTAATGGTCGCCATAAAAGTGGCTACATGGCCCGAGGGCATGGCATCGTAGTTGCACGTTCTTGTTTGATATTCCTTGATACTGGGGAAGAGTGTCCACTTTCCGCCAGGATTGCCACTTTCGATGGCGGGGCCGGGACTCTGCCTTCCGGTTATCCTCTTGATGGTCTGTTTGATGACGCTGATTATACGTGCCATTTACAGCAGCCATACCTTATTTGTTAGTGGACCTTAACTATACTATTTTTTGCAGTTAATTTTTTAAAAGTGCTGGTTCCTGCCTAAAACATTCCACCAGCATTTTATACAGCTCTGGATGTTTCTTTTTAAGTAAATCTGGTCGCTCGAAGAAATACTCTGAAGCTACAGCAAAGAATTCTGCTTGGTTTGTACCTCCGTATTTTCGGATATCAGAATGATTATCATTAATCGCTTCCATTTCCTTATGGATTAAAGTCAACCAAGGAATGGTATATTGATGTTCCAACAATCGCTCTGGAATGCCATCTGTACTATCATCCAGCTTATCAATAAGATGCACAAACTCGTGTATGCCAGTATTGCTTTTGTCGGTTGTGTTTTTGAACCCGTGATGCAATGCTTTTTTCGATAAAATCATCTGTTTTTCGAACCTTCCGTTACCGACCAATCCTCCAATATTTCGCAGTTGTCTTTTGCTGTCGAATTCTAAATCCTCATTAAAATGGTCGGGATATAAAAGTATACCGCTTAAATTAGTGTAATGCCATTCTTCAAAACCAAAAACGGGAATCACGGCACTTGCGGCAATCAATATTTTGTCCAGTTCCTGTAACTCCAGTTGTACTCCGTCGATGGAAACCTCGCTTAAAAACTGCATCATTCGTTGTTGAAAAACTGCCTGTTCACTTTTGGGAAGTTTCCGGTAAAAGAGTACATGATCCATCAGCAACGGATGCCAATGATTTGGGAAGGGCTTTACCTTTTTTTTTCCTATTCCGGAAAAATAATAAACGGCAAGCGCCAATATCAATCCGAATATAATCGTATAAATCATAGTTGATGTAGCGGATAAGGGAATATCATCTGATTTTAATTTTTCCCAGAATAACCACCATATAATAACAAATTATCCGGTTTGATTATTTGGAATAGTCCTTCAACAGAAAATTCCAATGGTATCTTTTTAACAATCCTATGTACAAATAGAGTTTCAACTTTTGGGCATTCAATTTTTTATTGACTTTTATTGATGACGTATTGAAGTAGGAGACAATACTGTAAAGTTCTTCTACGCTATAGTTTTCAAGAAGTTCAAAGCAATGATAACGTAAGTAGGTAGCCAAGTTCTTACCTCTATACGCCTGAAACGTGTAAACATTCAAAAGGTAACCTTCCTTATCTTTTATTTTGAAGGAGCGGCCTTTAAACACAAAATCCTGCAAATCAACGAATAATAGGGCGGCAATCTCTTTCCCTCGCTTGAGACCGATACATATCTGCCCCATACTTAAATTCTGCTCTAATTCCTTGGTTGTAAGCCCCATGATGTTATTCATTATCCCAATCTCGTCCAAACCTATATAACATAATTCATAGTCTTTGAAGCTATCTCGAATCTCAGGTTTTTCGGCTCCATTTTTTATTTCCCTATACCAATAGTAGGGTGCGATGTCCAATCCTATCCGGGTCAGAGCATTTCTAAGGGTGAATAAAAATAGTCCATGGCGTATTCGGTGCCACAATAACTTCGTTTTATAGAATTTGCTTTTTTCCGCTACCTTCATTTTCTTTTCATTTGACTTAAGTCAGTACTGACAGAACGATATCTTTTAGATTGGATATAAATTTATTATAGGCGTTTGGTGATTAACGAACATCAACACTTTCCGCGTTAAACCCAATTTTCTGCAAGGTAGCTTTTACATCTTCTTCGGAAGCACCATCGCTTTCTATGGTTAAGATTTTATCAGGATTGGCGGTATCCACTTCCCAACTTTCAACACCCTCTTGTTTGTTTAAAAATGGGGTTACTTTAGAGACACAACCACCACAATTGATATTTGTTTTAAATTTTAAAGTTTTCATAGTTTCTGAATTTATAATTATTAAAGTCTTATTCGTTTTAACCGTAGGCTATTAACTACAACCGATACACTACTGAATGCCATTGCTGCTCCCGCAATCATCGGGTCTAACAAGAACCCATTTACGGGATACAGAACTCCTGCCGCGATAGGTATTCCAATGATATTATATATGAATGCCCAAAACAGGTTCTGACGTATACCAAAAACCGTTTTTTTTGATAGTTCCAACGCTTTGGGAATGGTTTGCAAATCTGAGGTAATCAAGGTCATCTTTGCCACGTCCATTGCGATGTCCGAACCTTTACCCATTGCAATACTTACATTGGCTTGTGCTAAAGCATGAGAATCATTGATACCATCGCCAACCATAGCTACTATCTTTCCTTCCGATTGTAATTTTTCAACAAAAGCTGCTTTCTCTGAGGGCATTACTTCTCCTTGGTAGTTGGTTATCCCTACTTGTTGTGCTACTGCTGCTGCAGTTTTATTATTATCTCCAGTAAGCATATAGACCTCGATACCCCTTTCTTGAAGCGTTGCTATGGCCTTCTTTGAAGTTTCCTTAATCTTGTCCGCAATGGCGAGTATCGCCAGCACTTGTTTTTCATTAGCAAAAAATATGACTGTTTTTGCTTGCTCTTCGAGGCTTTCTGCTGTTTGCATTAAGGAGGCATCGATTTGAATATTATTCTCAAGCATTAATTTATGGTTTCCCACATAATATTTTGAACCGTCCTTTATTTCAGCTTGAACGCCTTTTCCTGTAATACTTTCAAAAGAAGCAATTTCAGCTTTTTCAATATCTTCTTCTTTCAAAAGGTTGACCACCGCTTCCGCCAAAGGGTGTTCAGATTGTGCTTCAATTGCTAAAAGAATTTGTTTGTATTTCTTCGTGTCTTTATTATTCTCAGACCAATGAATATCCGTCACTAATGGTTTTCCTTCGGTAATGGTACCCGTTTTATCAAGAATGACCGCATTCACTTTATGGCCGAGTTCTAAACTTTCGGCATCTTTTATCAGGATATTGTTCTCGGCTCCTTTCCCAATACCCACCATTATAGCTGTAGGTGTTGCCAATCCTAATGCACAGGGACAAGCGATAACCAATACTGCTACAGAGGTCAATAACGCCTGCGCAAATGCATCATCGCCTCCTACCAACATCCAAACGATGAACGTAATGATGGATATACCCAATACGATGGGAACAAAAATACCGGCAATCTTATCGACCAATTTTTGAACTGGAGCCTTACTTCCCTGTGCTTCCTGCACCATTTTGATGATTTGGGAGAGCAAAGTTTCCCCGCCTACTTTTTCAGCGGTAAATTGAAAACTTCCTTTTTGGTTTACCGTACCCGCAAATACTTTTCCACCACCTGATTTTTCCACGGGAACAGGTTCCCCTGTAATCATACTTTCATCTACATACGAGCTGCCTTTGGAAACTTCCCCATCCACAGGAATCTTTTCTCCTGGACGAACTAAAATAGTTTGACCTACTTGAACCGAGGAAATAGGAATTTCTTTTTCTTCCCCATGCTCAATGATTTTTAGTGTTTTGGGTTGTAATCCCATCAGTTTTTTAATGGCCGAAGAGGTGTTTGATTTGGCCCTTTCTTCCAATAATTTTCCAAGGGAAATGAACGTAATAATGACCGTGGCCGCTTCGTAATAGACGTGTGGTTCAATACCACGGCTCAGCCAAAATTCAGGAAAGAGGGTGTTGAAAACACTGAACAGAAAAGCGATTCCGGTACTCAAGGCGACCAAGGTATCCATATTCGCCTTCCCGTGTTTGGCCTGCTTGAAAGCATTGATGAAAAAGCTACGACCGAACCAAAATAAAACAGGAAAAGTCAATACCAAGGATATCCATTTTCCAGGTTCCCAATGCATAAAAAACATTCCCAAAATGAAAATGGGAAGGGTCAGAATCGCTGACCAGATAGTACGGTTTTTTATATCATAATAATGCTTTTGCCGAAGCTCCTCTTGTACCTCCGAAGGGTCTTCAGCATTTATGATAATGTCATAGCCCACCTGACGTAAAGCGTTTTGCAATTTTTCTTCGGTAACGTTCTCATCATAATCTACGAGTACCGAGCTGCTCGCAAAATTAACAATGGCATTATTGACACCTTCAGTATGCGACAGGATGGATTCAACACTTGATGCGCAGGCCGCACAAGTCATTCCCGTGACCGGAAACGATTTTTTGATATCTGATTTCTTGGTTTTATCCTTTTGCTCCAAAACAGTTGTGGTTTCCATAGCTTTATCTGAATTACTTTATGCAAAGTTCGGAATTGTTGCCGCCAACCGTGTTACGAAATTTGCTGAAAGAGTTGTAGAATTCTCGGAAGAAACAACTGACCATCGTGCAAAAATCTACATAAAGTTTTTCGCCTCTTGACCACAGGCCTCGACTACTCTTATCAATGGCTGTGACAGGTAAAAAGAGTACTCCCTCTTTCCAGCGATAGTAGAAGTCTCTGCAAAGCTTTACTTGTTGCATTAAAAAGTTGCTTACATACAATAATCTTATGCTTTAATTATTTTTCATAGGACCATTTTTTCCTAATTTAAGGCTTAATAGAATTACTACTATGAAAAACTCTAAAAGTGAAATTTGGTTAATCGCCGGATTGAGAACACCATTTGCAAAAGTCGATAAAGAGCTTAAAGATAAAGATGCTCTCCAATTATCGATTCCCGTTGTTCAAGAAATGATAAAATGGAATTCCATTTCCCCCAATCTCTTTATCTGGGGTTCGGTAGCGCCGAATCTTGGCTACAGCAACCTTGCGCGAGAGATACTTATGGATGCAGAATTGGATCAAAGTATTCCAGCGTTTACCACTATTATGGCCTGCAGTACCAGTATGATGGCAGCCATTGAAGCCGCTGGATTGATAACCGAAGAGGAGGTTGCCCTAGTGGGCGGCGTCGAAAGTATGAGTCGGGTTCAACTAGGACTGAACCAGAATTTTTCCGACTGGCTGCGGAGGTTGTTCCAAAGCAAGACACTTGCGGATAAATTTTCAAAATTGAAAGATTTGAGTTTTGGGGATATACGGTTGTTTATCCCGAGTGTTACCAACAGAACTACTGGCCTGAGTATGGGCGAACATTCCGAAATTACCACAAAACGCCTTCAAATAGAGAGAAGGCGGCAAGACGAGATTGCCCTTAACAGCCATCAAAATTATATTAGGGGAAGAAATAATGGTTTTTTTGATGATTTGATTTTACCGCTGGATGGCATTAAAGAGGATAAGATTCCTCGGGAAAATACCAGTTTGGAGCAGTTGGCCAAACTCAATCCAGTATTCGATAAGGAGTCGGGCAACGGTTCATTGACTGCCGGAAATTCTTCCTTATTGACCGATGGTGCCGCAGGTTTATGGGTATGTGGTTCAAAAGCAAAAGAGAAATTTTCTGACAACTCCTATGCTACTCAATTGGTAGACTGGGAAATCGCCGCCGTAAATATTGAAAAAGAAGGACTGTTGATGGCCACTACTTTTGCCATACCCAAATTGTTGGAAAGACATAAACTTCGTTATGACGAAATTGACCTATGGGAAATACACGAAGCATTTGGGGCACAGGTGGCTGCTAACGTTCAATTACTTGAAGATAAAAATCACCTTAAAAAGGTGGGTGTTTCATTCGACTTTGGAGCGTTCCCTTGGGCCCATCTCAATCCAAATGGAGGAAGCATTGCCGTTGGTCACCCTTTCGGAGCAACTGGTTCAAGAATTATTAACCAGGCCATTAAGGAACTGGCACAAATGGGACCCGGCAAGAAAGCGGTGGTCAGTGTCTGTGCCGATGGTGGACTGGGAACGGTGATGTTATTGGAATCCTGACTAATATGTTTGGTTTATATCAGCGTATAAATAAAGGATACTCAAAAGGTTTCTTAAATCATTTACCGGAGGTTGTGCATCTACCATAAATAAAAATACTTATTTAACGGCAAACCCCATTGAGAATCGCTCACATACCGCGTTTACCGTCCCAACTGATTCTCCAGATCGTATTGGTCACATCATCGGTTATCAACATCGATCCATCGAGTAGTACGGCGGCACCCACGGGTCGGCCATAGACCTCATCTTTTTTGCCGTCAACAATAAAACCCGTTAAAAAGTCTTCAGGTTTTCCAGTTTGTTCTCCGTTCTCGAAAGGCACGAAAACCACTTTATAGCCTGATAAAACCTGTCTGTTCCAAGAACCATGCTGCACGACAAAGGCTCCGTTCCGATACTTGTCAGGAAAGGAATCGCCCGTGTAGAACGTCAATCCCAAAGATGCCGTATGGGGGCCAACGTTCACATCGGGCAGCAGTGTATTCTCCACTTGGGCCGAAGGCACCCATTTTACCCTTGGATCTTCATTTTGCCCATAGTACACATAGGGCCAACCATAAAATCCGTTTTCGCGGACACTGGTCAAATAATCTGGTACGAGGTTGTTGCCCAATCCGTCGCGTTCGTTGACCGCCGTCCACAAGTCTCCGGTAATGGGGTTCCAATCCATACCCACGGCGTTTCTTAATCCGGAAGCAAAGACCCTTAATCCGGAACCATCGGGGTCGATCTCCAGAATGGCCGCCTTCATGAATTCGGCCTCGGCCCCTTTCTCCCCGACATTTGAGCCACTACCGACCGCTATGTATATTTTTGAACCGTCCTTGTTGGCAATTATATTGCGTGTCCAATGTCGATTGGCCTTTCCTGCGGGCAAGGTCGTAATTTTTTCTGCTTTTCCCGATAGTTGAGATTGGCCGGGCTTGTAAGGAAAACGTAGCAATCCGTTGGTATTGGCCACATAGAACCAATCATCCAACACAAGCATTCCGAAGGGTTGATTGAGTTCCTTTTCGAGAAATACGGCGCGTTCATCGGGAGATCCATCCTTGTCTACATCGCGGAGCAAGGTTATCAAGTCGGCACTGTTCTTAAAGCTTTTCGACTTTGATGCCCCGATGAACCATGCCCCGATTTTTTTCCAAAGCGGATAATTCGAATTGCTTTGCGCCACAAGTACATCGCCATTCGGTGTAACGTACATCCACCTTGGATTCTTGAAACCGTCAGCATATTTTGTAACGGTAAAACCTGGCGGGGCTTTTGGGGTCCTTCCATTTTTCCAGCCAATGACATTGCTATAGTTGGAATAGGACTTGGATGCCGATATCGGCGGTAGCGAATCGACGGTCTGCGCATTTGTAGTTGCCAATACTAGGAGTGAAATGATTAAACCTGTAAAAAAACGTGTTCCCATAGCCATTTAAAATTTTGTCTTACATCATTTTTACATAAGAAGTAACAAATAGGTTATTTCAATTTTTCGATAGTTTCGCCAAGATCAAATACTTTTACGTCGTTCAACCCATTTGAAAGTATGCTGCTTCCGATCGCACTTCTATATCCACTGCCGCAATGGACAACAATGGGTTTGTCAGTGGGAATATCCTGAATTGAATTCCTTAGTTCGTGAAGGGGTTTGTTCAAAGCATCCTCAAAAATTTTCTTTTCCCTTACCTCGTCCGTATTTCTGACATCGACAATGGTGTAATCATCCAGGTTAAGAAAAAAATGCTTGATGTCCAATCGTTCGTTTTTGACCAAGTTTGCCTTCGGCAGGGTAGTTATGGCCTTGAGTTGATTTTCATATCCGATCTTCGCCACCCGCTGGGCGATGGTCTTTACACTTTTTGGAGAATCGACAACCAGATGAAATTCCTCATTTGGTTGGATTATAATACCTAACCATGTTTCAAAAGAGGATGCTTCGCCACCCTGCATAATATTGATACTCTGTGGCCAATGACCTTGTTTAAACTCGTTTTCATCACGACTATCAACAATTAGGATATTATCTTTTGGGGTTTCGGCGTTGAGATGAATAGGGATTTTAGCGGTTGCCATATCAATCGATTCAACTTTCTTTTTGTTCATAGCTACATCATGTTTGAAATAGGCCGGTATGAACGGTTGGTCTTCAAGGAGTTCTTTGACAAACTCGTCTTCATTTTGATGGCCAAATGCCCAGTTATCCTTTCGCTCCCTACCTAATGTGCTACTGCTATCTGCCGACATGCTTTTGCCGCACAGGGATCCCGCCCCGTGGGCGGGGTAAATAATGGCCTCATTCGGTATTTTTTTGAATTTAGTTCGAATTGTGTTGAACATTTCACGGGCCAGTGCTTGCTTTTTTTGCTCTTTGTCATCTTCATTTCCGCGCAGGTCCGGGCGTCCGACATCCCCGATCAATAAGGTGTCCCCCGTAAAAAGTGCAACCTCATTTTCATCTGTGGCAAGAATGGAAATACTATCGTATGAATGCCCAGGAGTATTTATGGCTTCTAGTTTGGTATTGCCCACGAATATGGCACTGTTCCCATCAAAACTTTCGAAAGGGTATTCAGCTTCCAATCTGCTGCTGTTATAGATCGTAGCACCTGTTTCTTTGCTAATTTGCCAATGTGAGCTTACAAAGTCTGCATGGGAGTGGGTCAATAGCACAACTTTGATCTTAGCATTGTCTTTATGCGCAAGGTTATAATAGTGCATCGGGTCGCGATCGGGATCGATTATCGCCATCTCCCCTTCGCTCAGCAGTACGTATGAATAGTGGGAAAGTGGTTCATATTCAAATTGCTGTATTTTCATAAAAATTTTATGTGTTTATAATTTAACGTCCGAAATGCCTTCGTTTATTCTCCTGTATTTTCGTTTTTTCCTTTCGAAAGTAAAAACTGTTATTACCTCCTGACATTCACTTTTCCGTATCAGTCAAGGTTTGTTGTTTCTTCGGTAAGCGATCCTTCAAATTTGGGAAGCGGACGCTTTTCCTTTTCTTCTTCTGTTTCTACTATCCCATTTTCCTTGATATCGTTAATCAACCATTGCATTTCCATTATTTCCCGACGCTGCGCTTTGATGATTTCATCGGCGATTTCCCTTACCCTGATATCTTTTATTTGAGATCGTTCACTAGTTAGGATAGCGATGGAATGATGGGGAATCATACCTTCCATATAATCAACACCGGTAACCGTAACCTGACTCCTGACCAGCCATATTCCGCCTGCAATCAGCAAAACGCCCAATGCCAGGATGGCAATATTCTTATTGCGGTCTTTGTACATTTGTAGCATATACAGCAGCATGATAATAACCATGGACCCGCCCATGATCAACGTCATAAAGAACCTGGTTTCACTATACCAGAAGTGATCGATAATCTGATAGGAGTGCGTGTACATTAAAAAGAACATCGCGACCATTGAGGTGCCAATCATTGCGAAGAACTTTAAATACTTATCTGTTTGTTTTTCCTTGTTTTCCATCGTAAAATTGTTTTTTGGTTATTATTAGAATTTCAATTGTTTGTAGCTATCATACAAATTACCGCATAACTATATAGGCATTGTTTTAGTTTTGTTCAACACTATTCTTAAGTTGTATTTTATATTGATCGCCGGTATTTTTAAGGGCATTTTGTAAATTTCCCAAAGGCACTTCAAATTGCGACTCTACCGTTGCTTCGGCATTTTTCAAATCGACCGATACATCGGCTACTCCTGCGACATTTAGAATTGCTTCTTCTACATGATCTCTACAACCGTTACAGGTCATTCCCTTTATTTCATATCTTTTTTTCATGACGTAATTTATTTCAGTTTTTTTCGTGAAACCGGAAATTTTCCGATTTCGTAAGTATTTATTACTTTTTAATTATTTTCTGCACGCTAAAGGCCTTCATGATTTTTTCGCGAAAAAGAATTCATCACTTTGGCCAACCGGCGATAACCAATTTGGTTATTCTATTCATGGTTCTGAGTTATTCTTTTGTGCTACACCAAACCATTAAAAGAATGTGCATAATGAATAGTACTCCAAAATAATGCTTACAGTAAAAATCATATGTTTCTAATAAAAAAAACATTGACCCATTTGAGAATTGGGACATTCATCTAAAGCAACCCGACATAAGCGTTTCTTTGCGAACTTATGGCAAAACCTTATAGTAGAAATTATATGTCATCCAACGATTTCCTGTTTTTATCTATACTTTTTTTGAATTGCGAAGGGGTCATTCCCGTTACCTTTTTAAACTGGTTGCTTAAATAAGCCACACTGCTGTACCCCAGGTGATAGGCAATTTCGCTCAAGGTAAGTTCGTCATACACCAATAATTCCTTTACCCTTTCAATCTTTTGGTTGATGATATACTGTTCAAAAGTGATGCTTTCCACGGATGAAAAAAGGGAACTTAAGTACTTGTATTCAAGATGGAGTTTTTCGCTTATATAGTCCGCCCATTTAATATCCAATCCATCGGAAGAGTGATGGATTTTGTCCACGACCAAGGTTTTCATCTGTTCTATAAGTTGACTTTTACGGTCGTTTATCAAGCTGAATCCGGATTCCTGAAGTCCTATGGACAAGGCCAATTTTTTCTTTAAAGCAAGTGTTGCAGGCAATTCCACTTCTCCCAATTTTATAGATACATATGGAATTTCCAAATCCTTCAAAATATTGGATACTGCCGCTATACATCTGGGGCAGACCATATTTTTTATGTGGATGATGTTGCTCATGTTATTCCGGTTTCAACTTCTATCATAAGGAAAGTTACTATGAAAATGCATTGATAATTACTAATATAGTGGCTATAAGAAATAATAGCACTATCGCCAGTATTCCGTAAATTTTATCTTTCTTATCGATATTGTTTTGCGGTTTTTTTCTCTCTTCCTTTCTCCTTTTCCTTCTGTTCTCGCTCATCGTCATCCGACTTTTTTAAAGTAAAAAAGCGGAACTTAGTACCTATTGGCCACATCCGCCTTTTACGGAAATTAATTATTCCAAAGTAGCTTTTACCTCTCCACAGGTCATCATCGCTTCTCCATAATATGGGTTTCGAATCTCCTTTTCCAGGCTTAGCCAATTGGCTCCCTTATTGCTATCTGCCATCGGGCAAAAGCTGTTGTACACTTTTTGATTGACTCCAAAAAGCTGAACACCGCTGATCAAGTGGGCCGATAGATGTTTAAAGTGGTCCCTTTGCTCCTTGATCTCAGAAGTGCTGGCCATTGCATTGGACGATGCTTTGAGCTCTTTTTGAATGGTCATCCAATGATCATGGGCCTCTTTGTCTTTTAGCAACTTCATATCGACTTTGGCCAAACTTTCTTCCATTTGTTTTGCTTCTTTTTGTGCGGCCGCGCCATCATCATTTACCAAAGCATCCTTAACATCTATATAGGCTTCGAAAACCTGCTTCAACTGACCTTGAAACTCACTTGATACTTCAATCCTTTTTTTCATCTTAGAATGGTCGGTGCCCGTACTTGTTGAGGGTTCCATTTTATCTCCTTCCTGCATACCCAAATGACCCTCATGCCCGGTCATGGTTTTGCCTCCCTCTGCGTTCATCATCGATTTTTTACCCTGTAACTGTGCGGCCGCATCAACGGTAAATGTTCCGTTGGTCACAATTTGATCCCCCTTTTCAAGCCCGCTAATTATTGTATAGGTATCGCCATTGGTACTTCCAAGGGCAACTTCGCGCATTTCAAAGACAGGCTCATTGGGATTGGTCTTTACATAAACCACCGATCGTTCCCCTGTCCACATTACGGCACTGGCCGGTATGATAACGGTATTCTCCATCTGCATTTCGGCAGCATTGATCGTACCTTCCACGAACATACCCGGCTTCAAGAGATTATCCTTATTGTTAAGTATTGCCCTTACCATGACCGTTCTTGTAGAAGAATTAAGTAACGGGTCTACAAAGGATATTTTTGCCGTAAATTCTTCATTGGGATAGGCATTCGTCGTTATCTTGACCTCCTGACCCTCCTTCAACGATGCTATCTGATTTTCATAGGCATCGAATACCGCCCAAACGGAATTTAAGTTGGCAATTTTGTACAAAGGCTGCCCTTGTTTTACATAATCTCCTTCTTCAACCATGATATCGGTAATCGTTCCTGAAACTGTGGCATAGACTGGAAAGTTTTCCTGCACTTTGCCCACTTCTTCTATCTTATCTATTTGATTGTCAGAAAGCTTCCATAATTTTAATTTATTGCGAACGGCATTGTATAATGCCGGTTGCGATTCCTTCATGGATGCGGCCGTCAACAGCTCTTGTTGTGCGCTTACCAATTCTGGGGAATAGATGGTTGCCAAAAGTTTGCCCTTGGCAACGTTCTCTCCGGTATAATTCACATTTAGCCGTTCAATGCGACCCGCAAAATATGTAGCTTGGGTAGCATTGGCTTCTTCGTTCTCGCGAATCTTTCCTGAGAGTTTAAGTGAACTCCCATCCGAACCACCTGTACCAACGGTAGAGGTGCGTATATTGGCCAAGGCCAAGGCGTTGTCCGTCATTTTTATTTCATTGGCACTAAGCCCCGTCTCTCCGGTTTCAGCAGGAATGAGATCCATACCGCAGATTGGGCAGTCTCCCGGTTCGGGTTGCATAATCTGTGGGTGCATGGAGCAGGTCCACATCTGATTCTCGGATTCTCCGGAATGGTCATGGCTATCGGACATATCCGAAAGATCTTTTATAGCCGATTGATCGGCCTCAGCGTTTGAGAAAATAAAATATCCCCCCAATAAACCGACCGCTAAGGCGGCTACTACAATGTAAATGATGTTCTTGTTCATGATATTGAAGATTGAAATGTTATTGTTTCTTAAAAATTTATACGGATTCACTAATAGTTTTCAAAACCAGTACAATGAGCGTATGTACTATAAAAAGTATGATAATGCCCGCTAAAATATAGGCGCCTTCCTTTTCAAATGGCACTTTTCTAATCTCGCCGTTCGGGTTTTTTTCTTCCATAAATTACGTCTCCATTCATTAAATTACTTTCTAAATCTGTTTTTTTATCTTTCGAATAGATGGCGATGATATATACCATAGGACAAAGCCGCTCAACACGGTTATTAGTCCCAAAAGCGAAAATGACCTTAACAAAAGGGTGTTGAAATTATCTCTTGTGTCATAGTCCATGGTATGGGTCATCCACAGAAAGTCGAACCAGCGCCAATCTCTATGCCGCACCGTTTGAAACGCCCCATTTTCGACAGCCACATAAGCCTTTAAATTTTTTGGTGTTTCATACGAAATCTCATAAGCCGGTAGGGGACGTCCTCGATATTCGTGGTGGTCTCCGACTTCTTCTATCCTTTTTATTGCGGCTATTTTAAGCTCTGGAAGTATATATCTTTGTGCTACCTCTCGGGCTTCTTCTTTAGTGATACCGTCCTTTTCCTCTCCTGTTTTGGCATTATAAAGCTTTGCTTCGTTTATCCAATAGTAAGGTTCTTTTGCTATTTCCAATAATTCCAGCGTTTGGATGGGTTGCTTACTATTTAATTGGCCTGTACCCAATAAATCTGAAAAAGCCGTCTGTTTTGGCTTCTGGTTTTTGAACTGGTCGCCGTGTATCTCATCAATATCCGTCCAGCTAAAATACATACCGCTAATCGTCCACATCAGGAACTGAATACCCAAAAAGATACCCAAGTAACGGTGGGCTTTTCGAATCCATTTTGCTGTTTTGCTGTTGACCATATTTGTTTTATTCTATATCCGAATTTTAGTTCACTAAAAATTTTACAATAAGTCCCCCAGCGAGCCATATATAACAGATGAAGGCTGCATATTTTAAAACACTTTCCAACAATGGACTCTTGGGTGCCATCTCGCTCATTGAATGTTCTACATCTTTTTTCTTGAAAAAACCCAGATAAACGAGATAGGCTGAAATGATGAGAAAAGCAACGTTCAAGAAAAAGGTATAATCAATCTTGAAAAATTCGCTATCCTGAATCTTCACCTGTGATGAATCTGGTAGTATATTCAATGCATCAAACCCATAATGCAGCGTCAATGCCGTACCAATTAATGCTGTAAACAATAAAAACGTGATAAACAATGACATTTTCCAACCATAATACTTTGCATTGATTCTCAGTACTGGAAAAACCACCAAATCACTAAAAATAAAGGCCATTACGCCAGCAAAACTCACGCCTTTTCCAAAGAGCAAGGCAGCTAACGGAATGTTGCCCATTGAGCCAATAAAAGTCAAAAATGCGGCGACTGGCCCAACAACGATATGTTCCAGAATTTCCAGAAATGTGAAATCTGTATTACCCTGACCGCTATTGATAAATAAGGTCTTAAAGAACGAATCTGGCACAAAAGCCGCTGTTATACCTGCAATGGTAAAACCTACGGTTACATCCTTCCAGACCATTTGCCATTCCATCTTATATTTTTTGGCAACGCGCGCCCAACTGTCTTCGTTCTTGATTTGTTTCTTCCAATCTTTGGAACCGTCCATCTCATCATCATCTTCATTTTCGAGATTTTTTCGTGCTTTCTCAATTAGTTTTTTAGGATTGATGAGTCGTATCAGAATCCACGAAATACCAATCAAGAGAATACCACCTACATATTCGCCCACCACGAACTGCCATCCTAAGAATATGGAAATAATAATCCCCAATTCTATGACGAGATTGGTCGATGCCAACAGAAAGGCAATGGAAGACACAAAACTTGCCCCTTTCTTAAAAATAGATTTTGTACCTGCCAAAGCCGAAAAACTGCACGAGCTACTTATAAAGCCGAAAAACGTGCCCAAAAGCACACTTTTGCCTTCATTTTCGCCCATTGTTTTTTGCATCCGCTTTTCGGTCACGAAAATCTGTATCATACTACTGATGATATAACCCAAAATGAATGCCCAAAGCGCCATCCAGAAAAATCCGGTGGTCGTATAGGCGGCTTCGCCCCATTGTTTTAAAAATTCGTTCACGGTTTAAACTGTATTAGTTTTTTATTCGTTGATGATACACGTGTTTTTAATTTCTTTATCATTGAGCTTTGGTTGACCATATCTTGCTATTTTACTTTGAATGGAATTACTACTTTAAATTTTTCCCAAGCTAATGTTATGTCACCTTCCGTATCACTAATTTTATTGATATTATATTCTAAGTGTTCCTTCAGGCTATCCGCAATAATCGGTGTCACCTTAAATCGTATTACATCATCTTTTTCGTCATATTCATCCTTTCCGTGCTGGTTCCAATTGGAATTTAAAATGATGGTCCATTCTTCTTTTGAAGGAATGGTAAAAAATCCATATTTACCTGCTTTCAGTTCCTTACCATCTATTTCTAAATTCGTATCTGTCTCTATCCACGTAGCCATATGTGCCCCAGCTTGCCAGACTTGGTCATACGCCAGCAAACCACCAAAAATCATCCTGTCCCTAACCCCTGGCGATGAATAATCAATATGGATGTGCGCATTACCAATGGTCGCCATTGCAAAGGTGTGGGGGCTTAACACTTTTTTTGGCGGTTGTTCTATGGTTGTTTCTTTCGACTGTTCCGGCAATGGCTCGGTTTTCTTCTCTTTACAACTGATAATAAGAAGAAGACCGAACACTATACTAATTGAAATATATCTACTCATCGGTTGTTACTTAGTATTTCTTGAAGATGAATGGGTTTTTATTATTTTCCATTTTCCATCTATTTTTTTAAGGATTGAGGTTGCTACCCCTTTTTTCTTTATGGTCCGGCTATTTCCCTTGTCGTCCGGATTGAGGACAATGGTATATACGTATGTTTCGGTAGTAAAGGCATAGGGTACATCTACCTTTACATCGATTTCATAATCTGAAAATTCAAATTTTTCAAAGTGACCCAATTCCGGTCCTAAATGATGTTCTATATAGTGGCTGTACGTACCCTCGACGCCTCCCGATTCAAAAACCTCGGAATCCTCGGTAAATAATTCGAAAGTACCATCGGTCGTTAGGTTTTGTAGGGCATCCTTATAGCTTTTCATTACTGTAAGCACTGCTTCTTTTTCTGTTTTTGCATCTTGTCCAAATAGTGGGCTCGTCGCTATTATGAGCAACATTACCACCGTAGTTAATTTTAGTGTTTTCATACTTTTAGTTTTTAAAGGTTATTTATTTACTCGAATTCTATTCACATTTGCGATACCAAAGACCAGGACGAAAAACCGCAGTGCCACTTCAAGCGCCACCAGGATTTTCGCGGGTAAGGAAATTGGGACTATATCACCATATCCTACTGATGAGAATGTTATCAAACTGAAATAGGATAAATCAAAAAATACCGACAGTCCATCATTGCCAATACTGTTGTTCATTTTAAAATGAATAGCATCCACAAACTGCAACGCTGTGTAATCTATTGCAAACGAGAAAACTATCAACACAATCAGGTATCCGAACAACACCAGTACGTGGCTCAATAGATGGCTCTGACCAATTATCTTCATTAGTTGGTTAAAGGACAAGGCTATAATGAATCCTATCTTTAGTAATGTTAAGGCCAGTAGGATAATCATAGCATAAGACCCTTCCATAGTAGGTAGCGCATACAGTTCGATTACTGAAGCAATAAGCAGCACCAATAGAACATACTTTGAGCTGTTGAAAAGCTGCCCATAAAACGCCCTTGTGGTTTCTATGTCTTTTTCTTTATCCATTCTTATTTGTTATCTGTAAAAATCTCATCATAGGTCTTTGTTTCGTTCTCATTTTTTCTTCTCAAGAAGCGCATCCACACTCAAGTCATGCTTGTCATTAACCTTTATAAATGTAAAACTGGGGCGTTCTAAATTATAATCGGTAATCAACAAGGACCAAGAAGCTTTTAACTGAATTGTTTCTTCTGAAACAAGTTTCAACTCAATAGGAATTGTTATTTCCCGTGTAACTCCCGCAAGGGTAAAATCGCCCATTGCGCTGAGCGTTTGTGCCGCTTTTTCGTCAAAATCAAAATCGTCTTTAAGCTTTCCTTCAAAAACGACATTGGGATTTTTTTCCGCTTTTACCAACTCGTACATATGTCCATCCCGTTTTTCATTGTCTGTCTTTATGGATTTTACAGGTACCGAAAAGTTCAACGCACCGTCCTTAAAATCAATGGTGCCCTGTAAATCATCAGATTTACCGATATAGGAATTAAGGGGCATTTTTGCCTTAAAGGATGCGCTTCCTTCCTTTAGTACAAAGTTTTGGGCGTTAATAGCCACGTTGCCAGAAAACAACAGTATTATTAAAAAATACATTGCATTTTTATCCATTGCTTTTTATTTTTCGACCATTCAATCCGTTTGAATATAACTCTTGGTATGTTTTTGTCCCGTTTTCATTGATTCGGCGGACAATGAACTTCTTGTCGATACCTTTTCTACTTTCAAGCCCCATTGATTTTAGCAGCTCCTTAAAAGCTTCCATGGTGTTTTTATGGTAGTTGGCTACTTTGGTCTTTTTATCTTCTACTACCAATGATGCGACCCTTGAAGGTTCCATTGTGGTGATTCCCGTAGGGCAGGTATCCAGATTGCATTTTAAGGATTGTACGCAGCCCAAGGCAAACATCATCCCTCTGGCACTATAGCAAGCATCGGCACCAAGTGCCAACATTCTATAGATATCAAAAGCTGAAATTATTTTTCCTGCCGCCATTACTTTTATTTCATCTCGCAATCCATACTTTTTAAGAATGCCGTTTGCAAAATGTACGGCTTTAATTATTGGCATTCCAGCCCAATGTAGCGATTCCATATGTGCAGCACCGGAACCACCTTCTGCGCCGTCAATGGCTACAAAATCTGGATAGTTTTGCTTTTCAGCAAAAGTGCGAACCATTCGTTCGAATTCGTCTTTCTGTCCGATGCACATTTTAATCCCTATGGGTTTTCCTCCAGACAGCTTTCTTAAATTTTGTACAAAGGCAATCATTTCCAAATCAGTACTAAATTCAGCGTGAGTTGGTGGCGATAGAATTTCGGTTCCTTTTTCTACGTCCCTGTACTTTGCGATTTCCTCGGTATTTTTTTTGGCAGGAAGAATGGCACCAAAACCGGGTTTTGCACCTTGTGAGACTTTTATCTCAATCATTTTGACCACCTCATTGGATGCGATTTCCGCAAATTTTTTAGGGTCAAAATTTCCTTCTGCATCTCGGCATCCAAAATATCCAGTGCCAAATTGAAAAATAACATCGGCTCCATATTCCTGATGGTAGGGCGTAAATCCACCTTCGCCAGTATTTTGGGCAAAGCCTGCGATTTTTGCACCGCCATTAAAAGCAAGGGTCGCATTTTTACTTATGGAACCATAGCTCATCCCTGCCAGATTTAGGATGCTTGCCGAATAGTGTTTTGAGCATTTTGAACTCCCTATGGTAACCCTAAAATCATCTTTGATTTCCTTTGCAGGATACGTGGAATGGGTAAACCATTCGCGACCAACTTCGTTATACGGAATCTGCGTTCCAAAGGGTTGGTTTTTGACTACGTCTGCGGCACGTTTATAAACAATTTCTTTCTGTATCCAATTGAAAGGTTTTCCCTCTGTTCTATTCAATAAAACCGTTTCTTGAACGACGTGACGTTGTTTTTCCAATAGATTGGTAATTCTTCCCAGCAAAGGATAGGTGCGTCTTATATTATTGGATTTTTGAAAATAGTCCTTAGTGCCGAGAAGCATAAAAGGTGCGATCAACAGCGCAAGCCACCATAAATGAGGCTTCCACATTATAAGTCCTGCAAGTACCACTAGCAGCGTTATCGACGATATTAAAAATATTCTTCTCATGCTTTATTTTTTAATGCGAATGGCTTTCTTCCTCTGGCGTTTCAGTTTCCAAATACTGGCCCTGTGGGCCAACGCCCTGAATATAAACGAGCTGAGCGCCATAATGTCCTGCTTGTGAAACGGAGAACGCCGAAAAGGCCATAACAAGGAGAACGGCTATTTCAAAACCTCGATTCAGTTTTATCCAAAAAAGGCTGATAACCTTCAATACTGCGGCCAGAGCGCTCGACCAAATGGTCCAATCTGCATATTTATCATGGTTATCCAATACTTTTTGGGCTATATCCGTAAGGCCATGGGTATGCGGGTGTACAAAAGTTCCCGCTACGTAGGCCCCAATAAAACCAGTACCAATAAGAAACAAGATAACCCAGTCCAAGTTCCTTTTAAGGACGAACAGCTGAATACCTTGGAGCAATGCCGCAAACAAAAGGAGTACGATAGGAAAATGCACCACCAACGGATGTAAATTGTCGAATTCATCCAAAGCCACCTCCTCCTTGTTTATGGGCTTTTCAGCGTGGATTTCGGTATGTTGCTGTAGTTTTTCGGACAATTCAAGAGCATAAAAGGTTCCCAAACTATTCGCCGAATATCCCGAATTGTTCCCAATGGACTCAGGGGCACTTGCATGAAGCGACATTAGGCTTAAAAGCAGTACTAAAAATGAAACTGTTTTTTTCATAATCAATCGTTTTTATGATGAACTATTCATAATCTGTAAAATAAGCGCACCTATAACAATAGTGCCTATAATGATGTAAATGGTATAGTTGAACCACTTTTTCCAACCTTGTTTCCCTGACTTTTCCGGGCCATTTTTACAACAATCTTTCATTTCAATCCTAATTCTGTTTATTGTGCCTGTCAAGGGAAGGGCGTTAAACACTAAATCAACCAAATTTCCCTTCCCATAACAGGACTTTTTCTTCATTAAAAAAATCAGGGCGGTCAGGAACTACACTAAATAACTAACCAATAAAAACACATTCCCGACCGACCCAGATTTACTTTTCCAAATTCACTTCGTTTATAAAGTTTTTTCCAATCACAAAAATTAAATAGGGCAACACGGCAAATTGTAATAGTGGCGACAGTCCCACATTAACCCATGGTACAATAGGCATTGCCTCTGCATAAGCCCAATCGCCACGTGAGGTATGCCAAATTTCTCCCAAAATTGCACCAGCACTTCCGATAAAAATCAACGGGAATATTTTATTGATACCCATTGACCTTGTCCAAAAGACATTTTTATATACCAAACCAAATCCGAAAAGCAGGATAAGCACCATCAACATATCAGCTACAGATGCGAGGGCACAAAACGATATATGTTGCCAATCGTATTCAAAACCTTCATAGAGCGGACCTTGCGCCAGCTCCCAGATAAAATTGAACGAAAACGCTATTACTGCAATACCGATGATATAGTTGTTATAATTTTTTTTGTCCCGTACCTGTTTGGCAAAATAGAGATATAGCAGAACGACCGAGGTCAGCACAATGGTTGGTACTACAAAAATGTCAAGGCTTAATGCTTCCATTTAGGTTTTGCTTACGTTAAATCTTTTTTTGCATTTTATTTTTTTAATACTCATAAAGCTGTACTCAGCAACATTCAACTATTAATACCTGAAAAGGGTAAGCATTTTAAACACTAACCATTAACTATATTCAACCTCCCCAATCAGGTTTTACTTCTCTATTACGGCCGTCACTTTTCCGCAGCTGAGCATTTTTGCCCCATAATACGGGTTGCGGATGTCTTTAATGGCGGATAACCAATACGCACCCCCGTTCAAGGCCATAGGGCAGAAATCCTTATAGATTTTCCCCGATGTAACAGTTCCTTTCAACAAGGTTTCTATTTCATTGCTCAAATCGGAAAAAGCCTTTCGCTGTCTCTCTAAATTGTCGGTAGCAGCGATTTTTTGCGAGGCCGATAATGCCGCATCGGAACCCTCGACTTTTTCAAGTGCTTCGTTCAACATTACCGCTCCCTTTTGGGCATCGCCCGAATTGGAACCGACCAAGTCATTTTTAATGTGCTCGTAATGTTCGTAGGCATTGGCGATGTTCTTGTCGTTAAATTCCAACTCGACCACTTTCATCTCCATCTTGCTATGGTCATGGTTCAGTTCTATTTTGTGCTGTGCGTAGCCCATTGTAGTCCCCAACATGAGCAGGGTTACTACACCATGTTTTAAATTCTTCATTTGTTGAATTTTTAGTTTATAAACTGTCCTTTAATTTTGAAACCCAATCGAGAACGGTTTTCCTCTTGTCCTCCGAAAGTTTTGCTTCCCTATGAATTAGTGTATAAGACCAAAGGGGCATTTCTCCATTTTCTATCTGACTTATGATCGATTTTAACTTGCTATTCTTTCTTCTGTTTGAATAATCGGCCCATTCGTTAAAATTCAATTCTTCCTTGCCATGGGTAACATGATCCTCCAAAAACCAGGCAACGGGTTGCACTTTGTTGTACCAAGGATAATCCGTGTTGTTGCTATGGCAATCGTAGCAAGAGGTCTTGATGATGTTCTCCACTTGTTTCGGCACATCGTTTACCAGCATAAAATCAGTTTTTGGTATTGTGTCGCTTTGGTTTCGGGAAGTGGAAAAAAACTGTATCCCCACAAACCCGACCAAAAGCACAAGCACTATGATTTTTACACTTTTCTTCACTTAGTTGATTTCCTTTTGTACACTACCGCAGCTCATCATTTTTGCGCCGTAATACGGATTTTTTATTTCCTTGGTAGCACTCAACCATTGCGCTCCTTTGTTGTTATTGTACATGGGGCAATAGGCCTGATAAAGTGTTCGATCTGAACCTGTGATCGCCAAAAGGTCAATGACATCTTTGCTCAAGACATCAAAATGTTCACGCTGGTGCCCGATGTCACTTTTCGCGATATGTTCTGCATGTTCGGTGGCATCTTCAATAATGTCTTTCAACTCATCTTGCTGTTCATCACTGAATTTGCTCGTATCGAGGTTCTTTAGGCTGCCTTCAAGCTTTTCCCCTGCCTTTGCGGCCCCATCTTTGTCATCGGACACAAGAGCATTCTTTAGGTCTAGGTAATTGGCAATAAGTGTTGTTGATTTTGATGCGTGCTGTGCGTTGCCCATCATTTTATCCGACGATTCCATATCGCCATGATCCATTTTGCTATGGTCTTCTTCCATTGCGCCATCCATATGACTATTGTCATCCATTTGTTCCGAATGGTGGCCGTCTTCGTCGTTGTGCTCTTTTTTAGCGTCTTTACATGAAGTAGCCGTAAGGGCTACCAATGCAATTGCCATAATACTTGTTGTTACTTTTGATTTTCTCATGATTATTGATTTTGATGTTAATTATAGTTTTACGTTTTGCTGCTCAATAGTGTCGAGCAATTTTTTCAAGATATTCTTTGTATTTTTCGCCACCTCCATTATTTCTTTTTTCTTAGCGGAAGACCAAGTGATATCGGTATTTTCTATCGACACTTCGATAATCGTGTTATGTTCCACTTCCTTAATGGTTACGTTGCACGGAAAAAGAACGCTCATTTGAACATCCTTTGAGATTAGGTTTAATGCAGTTTCTTTTTCACATACCATTAGAATGAGGTGCCGAGGTATCTTTTCCATATCTGAACTCAGATACTCTCGCACGTCAAATTCGGCAATAAGGTCAAGACCTAACTTTTTCAAGCCATTTTTTACGTTTTGTACGGTTTCCTCAAATGTCAAACTACCATACCTCCGCGTAATGCAATACGGGGTGCTCTGACTTTCTGAATAATCTTGTTGCGAGACCTGTTTGTTTTTACCCTTACTATTTTCCATTGTTCCGCTTCTAAAGTTTATCGATTACATTTTCCAATTTGGCGGTAATATCACTTGCGATTTCGGCCAATATTTCATTGTCGACGGCTTGCATCGACGCCATTGGGTTTACCGCCGCCACCTCTACATTCCCTTTCGATACTTCCTGCACGATTACATTGCAAGGCAACATAGTACCTATCTTATCTTCGGCTTCCAGTGCCTTATGGGCATAGGGCGGATTACAAGCACCAAGTATTCTGTATTTTTTGAAGTCCACGTCCAGTTTCTTCTTCAAGGTTTCCTTGACATCGATTTCGGTCAGGATGCCAAAACCTTCGTTTTTCAGTTCTTCCGTTACCCTCTCGATTACCTTTTCAAAGTCTTCGTTAAGGGTCTTGTTGAAATAATATTCCATCGTTTTAATTTTTAGAGTTAATAGTTCGTTTTTGTTCTTCGTATTCTTCTTTGGATATTTCGCCCTTGGCGAACCGGTTGTCGAGTGTTTTCATAGGGTCCTCGATATTTCTAGGGCCTCTCCTATTTTTTCCATTAAACAGGAAAAAAACCAACACCAAAATGACCGGTATCAATACCCACCACCACATCATCATAATTGTAGAATTTTAATAGTTATTTTCTGTTTTTCAATCCACCTCGGTATTCGAAGGCTTACGCTCCTTTATTTTTCATTTTTTCTTTCATCATTTTCATCATCTCTGGATTTTTTTCCATCATTTTCTGCATCATTTCTTCCATCATATCAGGATTCTCATCCATCATATTTTTCATTCTTTCCTTCATCTCTTTTTTCATCATTTCATTAATATGTATTTTTTCCATCAGCATCTTACGGCCCTTTTCGCTTTCCATCATCTTATCGAGAATTTTGGACTCCATCTTTTTCTTCATTTCTGGGTTCTTCTCCATCATCTTCTGCATATGGGACTGCATTTTTTCCTTCATCTCAGGGTTTTTATCCATCACCATTTTCATATCCCCAGATTCCATCTGCTCCATATGAGCCTTCATTAGCATCTTTTTGGATTCTTCATTTTTTCTTGCCTCACTGATGAAGTTGGTAAATTGTACAGGGTTAGAAATAATTTCTTGATAGATGGCATTTCTGTTTTCATCCACCCGCATGGTCTCGGCAGCATTGAAAGTTGATTTACAGCCTACCATCGTTGCTACTAATCCGATTGTCATTAAAATCATTTTTGTTTTCATCTTTTCATTTTTCAGGTTAATCAATCATTTGTTTTTTCTACTTTTTCATTGTTGCCATTTCTTTTTAAAAACCATTTTTCCCCGGTAAAAACGAGTATTATAAGCACGGCCGCTACAACCACCACCAACAGATCACTGGATATTTTGATCCATAAAAAAGCTCCCAGAACAATAAGATCAAGTATAATAGCGGTACCGATTATTGCAGCATTCGCTTGTATTTCTTTTCGTAGGTTTTTCAAAACACCCCAATGGATTCCAATATCCATGACCAAATAGAGTATGGCCCCTAAAGATGCAATTCTTGTCAAATCAAAAAGAACGGTCAATGCAATTGCCGAGACTACGGTATAGACAAGCATATGCTTTTGTATGCCTCCTGGCATTCCAAAATGGTTATGGGGAATCAAATCCATGTCAGTCAACATAGCCGTCATTCTTGAAACGGCAAAAACACTGGCAATAACCCCTGAAATTGTGGCAACGATGGCTATACCTACCGTAAACCAAAGCCCGTACTTGCCAAAGGCAGGTTTGGAGGCCTCCGCCAAGGAATAGTCCTTGGCCCGTATGATTTCTTCTATCGAAAGGTTGGAGGAAACCGCAAAAGCGACCAAAAGGTAGATAAGGGTACAAATGGCCAGTGAAATAATGATGGCCCTACCGACATTCTTGTTGGGATTCACAATTTCCCCACCGCTATTGGTTATGGTCGTAAAGCCTTTGTAGGCTAAAATCGACAATGCCAAAGCCCCAAGATAACTGGAGACCGGATATTCGGATAAACTGCTGGACGGGACTACTTCAGAAAAGGAGAATCCCGCAGCCCACAAACCACCTATCGCAAAAATGGAAATACCCCCTATTTTCAGGATGGCCATTACCAACGAAGATTTGCCGATGACGTTATTCCCCGAAATATTGATTAAGAAAGCCGTAATCAACAGTACAACCCCTAAAACAGGAACCCATACACTATTGTCGCCAACATCGAACATTTGTAAGGTGTACGAGCCGAAGGTACGGGCGACCAGACTCTCATTGATAACCATGGAAATAGCCATCAACAAAGCCCCGGAAGCAGTCAGTGCCCCTTTACCATAAATCTTTTTCAGATAGGTGGCAATACCCCCAGCTGATGGATAGGCATTTGATAATTTAATATAAGAATAGGCACTAAATCCCGAGATAATGGCACCCACCAAGAACGCAATAGGAAACCACTGGCCCGACAGTTCTGCTACCTGACCTAATAAAGCAAATATTCCGGCACCAATCATCACTCCCGTACCTAACGATACGGCTCCGGTTAAACTCAGGCTATTTTTTTTATATCCTTCCATCAATTAAAATCGTGCTAATAGGCCGCCACCCCAACCGTATCGGTTGTTATAGTTGCCTTGGATTGAAAAATTACGGGAAAGAATGTATGCAACCCCTACCAGCCATTGTGTTTCACTTTCAAATGAGTTGTTATTCCCTAAATCGTTGACCCACCCGAAGTCTGCTCTATATTCGTATTCGCCTTCCAGAAAAATTCTAGGAAAAATCAATAGCTCTCTGTCCAGACGTATTCTCGGACGCAGTTGATGGTCCATACTCACATCTACATTGAACCTGTAAGGCGTAAAATATTTTACACCGACCAATCCTACGGTATTGAACTCATCGTAGGAATCAGGTATTTCGGTTTCGGTGTTAACACCCACATAGAGACGTACCCAATCATTTAGGTATCTATTATAGTTAATTTCAGCTTCAAGGTTTTGGTCATAATCGAACTCTGCTCTTAAACCAAATTCATTGCGAATATTACTTGACGTTAAAAAGAGTTCATTAAAGTTTGAGCCGGCACGAGCCAATCCCCATGAATAATAATGGTCCGTTTCATCGATGAGTTTTTGAACGGGAAAATCCTTCATTCTCTCGTCCCTTGGGGTATCGTAACTGAAAACCCTTGCCATTCCGCCCATCATATGATATAAAATGTGGCAATGAAAGAACCAATCGCCATACTCTTCGTTATAGAACTCTATGACCACTTTCTGCATAGGGGGTACATTTACCGTATGCTTTAATGGGGAACGTTCGCCATTTTCGTTGATGACCCTAAAATAATGCCCGTGCAGGTGCATTGGGTGGTGCATCATCGTAAGGTTGTTGAGCGTAATCCGAGTTACTTCGCCTCCCTTGATTTTTATTTTATCGGTTTCTGAAAGGGGTACGCCGTTCATACTCCATACATAGCGCTGCATATTTCCCGTTAGGTTCAACAGTATGTCGTTTACCGGTAAATCAGCTTTGTAGGTGGTATTCTCCTTTGCCGTTAAAAAGTCGTAGTTGAAATAAGTTTTACGAGTGTCGTAATCAAATGAGGAAGTATCCTTCTGCATCTTGGGCATATTGTGATTCATATGCCCTTTCATTTTATTTGATTCTCCGTTATGGTCCATTGACATCGAGTCCATTCCTGCCCGTCCGGCAGGCGGGTTCATTCCCTTCATACCGTCCATCTTTTTGTCCATCTCCATTTGCATATGATTGTCATTCATATCCATAGGTTTTTGGTCATCCGTTTTCATCTTATCGCCCATTTTGCCTTTATTCATTGACCTCTTATCGTTCATCCCCATATTCATCTGACCGTCTTTCATATCCATCTTCATCCCATACTTCTGCATTAAAACTTCGGGCGTGTTCTTCTTTTTGTTTCCCACCATTGCAGGTGCTCCCATTTTCATATCCATTTTGGCCATTTGCTTCATCATCGCCACTTTGTCCGGTCTGTCAATCGTTTTCGCAGGATAAAGAGTTCCCTTTCCCAAACGCAATGAGGTATGCCCGGAGCCATCTTGTGCCGTTGCCGTAACTTCCAAAGTGCCGTCAGGTATGGTGACGATTACATCATAGGTTTCTGCAACGCCAAATAGAAATCGGCTTTTGGATACGGGTTGCACATCAATACCATCGCCGGAAACCACCATTGGGTTACCCCCGCCAAAATCCATCCAATAATAGGTAGAGGCCGAAGCATTGATAAAGCGAAGCCGCACCTTTTCTCCAGGCTTGAATTCGGGATATTCTGCCAATGTTTTCCCGTTGGTCAGAAATGCCGGATAGTAGATATCGGCAATATCGGCGCCTTCCATACGGTCTCTCCAAAATTTAAGTTGAGCCCCAAAAGCACCTTCTTTGATGACCCTACCCAAGGGAACCGATGTACCTTTTTTGACTTGATACCATTCGTTTCCCCTTTTTAGGTTACGCAGTACGTTCATCGGTTTTTCGTTGGTCCAGTCAGAGAGTACTACAACCAGATCTTTATCATAGTCCAAGGTTTTTTCCTTGGGCTGAATCATAATGGAACCATACACACCTTTCTGTTCTTGTAGCATCGTATGGGAATGGTACCAATATGTACCCGATTGATTGATCGGAATTCTGTATTGGAAAGTGGTTCCTGGCTCAATTGGTGGGGTAGTCAAATAGGGAACCCCATCATAAAAATTGGGGAGTATCAATCCGTGCCAGTGTACCGATGTTTCAACGTTCATTTTATTGGTTACGTTGATGATGGCCAGGTCGCCTTCGGTAAATTCCAAGACTGGTCCGGGAATACCGCCATTGATGGTCATTCCGTTGGCAGTTACCCCTCCAAGCGTTATTTTGTTATTTTCCAAAACAAGATTGTATTCCTTAACGGGTCGCCCTTCTTCCTTTCGATCCTGCCCGTTGGTCCCTACTTGGGCAACACCTGCGCATGAAATGAGAAGTACCAACAACACTGTAATTTTTCTGATCATAATTCTATTTTTTTATTTATACTAGACTATTTTATTAAATTCAATCGATACATCTTGCTCTTATCTATATTGATCTTAGCTCCTTAGATAATTGATAATGGCCGACTGCACATAGTAGCCCTTGATGGATTCGATTCGATTGATTTGAAACCTAAGCTGAAGCTCTTGAATATCGAGCACATCGTTAAAATCAATGGTTCCGGTCTCATAACTTTTGATAAGGATTTCCTCTCCGTCCTTGGCCTGTCCGATATTTTTTGTTTGTGTACTAAACCGGATTCTGGCGGCTATTCTATTATTCACGGCCTCGCTCAAAAGTGTTTCGAGTTTGTTTCTTCGTTCTTGCTTTTGGGCGGTTATTTCCTCCTGCTTTAATTTGTTCTGTTGGGAAATGGATTTGTATTTATTGTTGAATATCGGGATGGATACCGATATCATCGGCATCAAGATGTCCTTTCCGTTATCATCGAAAGACATGTTAGGCCTTTCGGCGACGGGTATGTAATCCAATCCGAAGCCAAGGTCCGGTAACGCTTCTTTTTGGTTCAAGATTTCCGATTGTTCGACCGACTCGTACAACTTGTCATACTTTAAAAGTTCGGGGTGCAGGTCAAGGCTTCCTTCTTCCGTTATCGGGTCTTGTTCGGGTACCGTAAGCCCTTCGTAAACTTCGACTTGGGTTTGTTCGTCCCTATTCAATAGATTGTTGAACAGCGTTTGTTCGGCCAGATACTCCTGTTCCAAAACTTCTTTTTGCTGAACCAGTTCGTTCTGCCGAATCTGCAAGCGCAGCACATCTACTGCGGAGGCATTACCAACTTCTACAGAGGTCAAGGCCAATCGTTCATAGGTTTCCAGCAATTCAATATTCTCGTCCAAAACGCTTTGCTTCGCCCTTATCGAGAATAATCGGTAATAGGACTGAGATACCGACAACGCCAATTTTCTTTTGACGATGACCAGCTCTTCGTATTGGGCATCGGCCAATGAACTTGCATAATTTTCACGGGCGGTAATGGTACCGAACCACGGGATCATCTGTTTTGCCGAGAACCGTGCTTTCTGTGCTCCGGTCCGTGTTTCGGGCTCGCTTACGAAAAGTCCGGCACTTACCTCCGTATTGGGCAAAGTATTGACCTCGTTCACTCTTTCGGAGGCAATATTGTACCGCAGCTCAAAAGCCTGGATTTCCGGATTGTTGAGTTCGGCCTGTTGGATAAGGCTTTCCAGTTCCTGTCCGTTCACAGAAGCGATGGATACTATTCCGATCAATATGTATAGGTATTTCTTCATTTGGACATTCTTTTTAATTGAAACTCGGCCTTCCAACTGTACAACACTGGAACAACAAATAGGGTAATCAAGGCGATAAGCATCCCCCCGAAAGAAGGGATCGCCATCGGAATCATAATATCGCTACCACGGCCGGTGGATGTCAATACCGGAAGCAGTGCCAGAATAGTGGTTGCGGTCGTCATCAAACACGGACGGATACGTTTTTCACCAGCTTCGACAACCGAATCCCTAACGGATACAAGGGAATCGGGCTTGTTTCTATCAAAAGTTTGGGTCAGGTAGGTGGCCATGACCACACCATCATCGGTTGCAATACCAAAGAGCGCAATAAACCCAACCCATACGGCAACACTCAGGTTAATGGTATGCATCTGGAAGAGGTCTCGTAGGTTTTCCCCGAAAAAGTTGAAGTTCAGGAACCAATCCTGACCATAGAACCAAATCATCAGAAAACCTCCGGCAAAGGCAACAGCAATCCCGGTAAACACCATCAATGAGGTACCTACTGAACGGAATTGGAAATAAAGAATCAAGAATATGATGGCCAATGCCAGCGGTACTACGACCGATAGCGTCTTTTCGGCACGTAGTTGGTTTTCATAGGTACCGGTAAACAAATAATTGATGCCCTTGGGAACCACCAATTCTCCATTATCTATTTTTTCTTGTATAAGGGCCTGTGCATTCTCGACCACCTCGACTTCGGCAAAACCGTCCAACTTATCGAACAGTACATAACCCACCAAAAAGGTGTCTTCGCTCTTGATGACCTGTGGTCCCTTTTCATATCGAATGGTAACCAACTCGCTCAAAGGAACCGGGCTTCCCTTGGCAACGGGAACATAAATATTCTCTAAGTCCGCTGGATTCTCTCGCAATTCCCTTGGATACCGTACTCGAACTCCATAACGCTCACGGCCTTCAACAGTTTGGGTAAGCACCATGCCGCCAACCGCTACTTGCAACACGCTTTGCACATCTTCAATGGTAATGCCGTATCGTGCCAAACGCTCCCTGTTGATATCTATAAGCAAATAAGGCTTTCCGACAATTCGATCGGCAAACACGGCTTCATCCTTGACCCCCTCGGCCTCCTTTAAAATGTCCTCCAGCTTGAGGCCAAAGGCTTCTATTTCCTTTAAATCTTGCCCTTTTACCTTGATACCCATGGGCGCACGCATGCCGGTCTGCAACATGACCAAGCGGGTTTCAATAGGTTGCAGTTTGGGCGCGGATGTAACGCCTGGAAGTTTCGTTACACGTACAATCTCGTTCCAAATATCATCGGGGGATTCAATTTCAGGCCGCCAGTTTCTAAAATATTCCCCATCATCGTCGGGAATCAAATCCTTTTGTTTAACAGAGAATGCAGAAACTATGGCAGATTCATCGTAATTTCCTTCATCATCTACAACCATGTTCGGATTGGTCACAAAGGTGCCGTCCCTGAGTTCGAAGAGGCCATCTTCATTGACCTTGAACCGTTGGCGCTCCCTGTTCTCGTTCAACATGTATTCTGGCTTGTACTGGATGACGTTCTCATACATCGACAAGGGCGCCGGATCCAATGCGGATTCGGTTCTACCGGATTTGCCGACTATCGTTGCTATTTCAGGAATACTGGCTACAGCCATATCCAGTTGCTGCAATACCCGTTTGTTCTCTTCGACACCGGCGTGCGGAAGGGAGGTAGGCATCAACAAAAACGAACCTTCGTTCAATGAAGGCATAAACTCCTTGCCCGTATTGCGCATAATCATTACTCCGAATACCACAATGGCGGTGGGTATGGAAAGAAATATCAGCTTATTCCGTAATGCCCAGCGAAGTATCCTTGTATAATAGTTCCGGAATATGGTAAAGAAGCCCAGTAGTCCGAAACATATAAGCGAAACAAAAATCAGGTTCCAAAAAATACTCTTATCAAGACCGAGAGGTCTCCAGTATTCCGCCAAAACAAAAACAATTGCAAAGGCCGAAATAATGATATTGATAAGATTGGCTCGTTCTTCGGAAAGCGAAAATCCAGTGGAAATACGTGATGCCAATTCCGGATTTTTTAGCAAGCCTACGATACCGAAGGCAATCAATATAAATCCTAATAAAAAGCCATAAGCAAGGGCTATAATCCCTAGAAGTATCAATATTCCATTAACGGCGTATCCAGTAGTTTTCTTTATGCTTTTTTTTCTAAATAGAAAGGCCGCAAATGGTGGTATCAAAAATAAGGCTACGATAATGGATGCGGTAAGCGCAAAGGTTTTTGTAAAGGCCAAGGGTCTGAAGAGTTTTCCTTCGGCCCCGATCATCGTAAATACCGGAATAAAACTGATGATGGTGGTCATCACGGCGGTCAATATGGCCCCCGACACCTCTGCGGTGGCATTGTAGACAACGGTATTAATGGGTAGGCCCTCTTCATTTTCGTCCAAATGCCGTATGACGTTTTCCGAGAGTATGACCCCTACATCCACCATGGTTCCAATGGCAATGGCTATACCCGAAAGTGCCACGATGTTTGCATCCACATTGAATAGCTTCATCGCAATAAACACCATAAGCACTGCAACCGGTAACAGTCCCGATATCAGGATGGATGCCCTTAAATTGAAGACCATGATAATGATGACCAAAATGGTAATGAATATTTCCAAGGTCAGGGCCTCGTTGAGGGTTCCGAGCGTTTCTTGAATAAGTTCGGTCCTATCATAAAAAGGAACAATGGTAAGTTGGGATGTTCTGCCATCCTCAAGTACTTTTGAGGGCAGTCCGGCACTTAAATCATTGATTTGGTCTTTGACATTATTGATGACTTCCATGGGATTGGCACCATACCGTGCGACCACTACCCCCCCGACAACTTCTGCTCCTTCCTTATCCAATATGCCGCGCCGTGTGGCCGGTCCGTAGGAAACATTTGCAATGTCCTTTAAGCGAATGGACGTGTAATCCTCAGAGGTAACGACTGCATTCTGTAGATCCTCGATGGACTTCACATACCCAAGCCCGCGAATGAGATATTCGGCCTGGTTGATTTCCAAGGTCTGTGCCCCAATATCACGATTACTTTGTTTTACAGCTTTTACCACCTGCTGTAGCCCAATACCATATTGCTTCATCAGTTCGGGATTCACATCTACCTGATATTCGAGTACATAACCCCCTATAGAGGCCACCTCTGAAACACCGCTTGCCGATGATAGGGCATATTTGACATAAAAATCCTGAATACTTCTAAGCTCCTGTAAATCCCAGCCGCCTGTGACATTTCCTTTCTCATCGCGTCCCTCCAAAGTGTACCAGTAGATTTGTCCAAGTCCTGTGGCATCCGGCCCCAATGCAGGGTTGACCCCGTCGGGCAGTAAACCGCTCGGTAAGGAGTTCAATTTTTCAAGGATTCGACTGCGGCTCCAATAGAACTCGATATCCTCTTCAAATATGATATAGATACTTGAAAATCCGAACATGGAGGAGCTACGGATGGTCCTAACCCCTGGTATTCCCAAGAGTGAGGTTGTCAATGGATAGGTAATTTGATCCTCGATATCTTGTGGGGAACGACCGTCCCATTTGGTAAAAACAATCTGCTGGTTTTCCCCGATGTCAGGTATGGCATCTACGGCAACAGGGTTTCTTGGTAATGAGCCAGTGCTCCACTCGAAAGGGGCGTTTACGGTTCCCCAGCCTACAAAAAGGACTAGGAGCAAAACGGCTACCAATTTATTTTCGATAAGGAATTTGATGCTTTTATTCAGCATGGTATTGATGATTAAGTAATTAGAAGTGCTGGCCGGAAACCAACGAAAACAGGATAAGCCCTAAACTGCTATCAGTCGGGCTGTAAAATGCTATTACTTAAAAATCAAATGAGGAAAATCTGATCTAGGATCTGTATATCCTTGACCAAAAGTGGAGGGGGGTAATCACTAAACGGGACTATGTTTTCAGGTAGTCCTTCGTAAAGATTAAGATAGGTGTAGATGAAGCTGGCAACAAACTGTTGTTGTTCAAAGCTTAATTTTTCAAACGATACTTTTAAGTCGTTCTGGCCATCAACGGTAAGGACTTCATCGCTACAGCAATCGGCTTTGACCAAATTGAACTCTGGTAACTCTGCTGTCTCCTGAACTTCCATGTCGCAAGATTCTGCATGGCCCATGAAAGAATAATCAACCAGAACATCCCCACAATAGTGTTGCGCAACCGAAAAAGAGAAGGTTGAGAACAGCACTAATAGTGCCATGGTAAAAGACGTTATTTTATGAAAAATACTTTTCATGAGTTTTGCAAAGCTACAAAAATTTTAACATGGGGATTTCGTTTAACAAAATTTTAGAACTAAAATTAGTCGGATTCTATGATATGCAAAGCTAATTGTTTGCCTTTTGAAAATAAATGACAATTATCATAACTAAAGCATAAAGCAGTTAAGTTATAGGCATACCGAAATTAGAAAATTATTTAGAATCTTTCTCAATAAGATTGTGTCAAATCAAAAAATGTACTACGTTTGCACTTTATTTTTATTCAATCTAAATAAGTATAATATGCGATGGCTTTTAACTGTATTTTCAACAATGCTCCTGACGGCGAATTTAGGGTTATCCCAGGAAAGCAATGATGGCAAAGATTCAACTGCCCTGAAAACGGAAATCCTAAACGAGGTCATAGTCAATGGAAGTGCAATTCTAGGGAGTAAATTTGAAGCCATGAACAGAACGGGTTCCGCAAATTATATATCGGCGAAAGAACTCCAAAAATTCAGTTATAACGATATTAACAGGATATTGAGAAACGTACCCGGGGTCAACATATACGAGGAGGACGGTTTTGGATTACGGCCCAATATCAGTTTGAGGGGTACCTCCCCAGAACGTAGTGCAAAAATCAATCTTATGGAAGATGGGGTACTTATAGCCCCCGCCCCCTACAGTGCCCCTGCCGCATATTATTTCCCCACCATCGGAAGGATGCAGGCCGTGGAAGTATTGAAGGGAAGTAGTCAGGTCCAGTACGGGCCAAATACTACGGGTGGCGCTATCAATATGATCTCTACCCGGATACCGGACCGGTTTACGGGAAGAGCGACCTTATCGGCCGGTAACTTCAATTCAAAAAATACACAGATCGTAATAGGCGATAGTTTTAAGAACTTCGGATTCGTAAGCGAATACTATAACTACAATTCAGACGGTTTTAAAAATATTGACGGAGGGGGAAATACGGGTTTTGATAAATCGGACTATTTGGCAAAGTTTCGAATGAATACCGATGAAGGTGCCAAAGTCTATCAATCCCTTCTCTTTAAAATCCAATTTTCCGAAGAAAGGGCCAATGAAACCTATTTAGGGTTGACCGATGCCGATTTCAATGAAAATCCGTATCGCAGACACAGGGCATCCTCGGAAGATGTGATGGACGCGGAGCACCAACAATACCAATTAACACATTTTCTTAAACTTTCCCAGGCCCTGTCCATTACCACCACGGGATATGTGAACAAGTTTAAGCGCAACTGGTATAAATTGGACGATGTAAATCTTGGGGAGCGTGTTGGCATAAACAATGTGCTCGCAGATCCGGAAACCTATGCCATGGAATATAATTCCCTGTTGGGAAACACGGATACCCCGGAAGATGTGTTCGGCATAAAAGCGAATAACAGGAGGTATACCTCCCAAGGAATACAGTCCATAGCCCGCTTGCGCTGGGGCGCTGATTGGCTGCAAAGTCTGGAGTTGGGTATTCGCTACCATGAGGATGAGGAGGATAGGTTTCAATGGGTAGACAGGTATGGTTTTCAGAACAATGAACTAATACGCACAACGGTTGGCATCAAAGGGGCGGATGCCAACCGTATCAGCAACGCGAAGGCAGTTGCTGCACATACCCTGTACAAACTAAATTTGGGCAGGTTTACATTGACCCCGGGTATTCGATACGAGAATATTACGTTGGGCAGGATAAATTACGGTACCAACGATGCAACGAGATCGAGTACGGACCTTTCCGAACGTGAGAACCAAGTGGATGTTTGGATACCGGGAATAGGGGCAAATTATACCTTTACCGAAAATCTTTCCGTTTTTGGCGGGGTGCACAAAGGGTTTTCCCCTCCCGGCAATACCGAAGGCCAAGATGCGGAAAGAAGTATTAATTATGAATTGGGCACCCGTTTTAATTATCGCGGAATTCAGGGCGAAGTGGTAGGTTACTATAATGACTATCAAAACTTGTTGGGGAGCGACCTAGCGGCTACAGGTGGTACGGGCAGCTTGGACCAATTCAACGCTGGCGAGGTCAGGGTCAGCGGTGTAGAAGTATCGTTGAACTATAACCTTTTGAACAACAGCTCGGAAAAGGTCCGCTTACCGTTAACGTTTAACTATACCTTGACCGATACCGAGTTCCTTAGTTCATTTGACAGTGCCAACGCTATATTCGGGGAAGTCTCGGTTGGTGATGAAATACCCTATATCGCCAAGAACCAGTTCAATTTGAACCTTGGCCTAAAGCACAAAAAATTTGCTGTCGACCTGGGCGCACGCTATATCGATGCATTCAGGACACAAGCAGGAACAGGGACCATTCCCACAAATTTAAGGGTGGATTCCAATTTTGTCGTTGACATGTCGGGACGCTATTTCTACAATAGTCATTTTACCTTTTCCTTCAATATCATTAACTTGTTTGACACCACCTATGCGGTTTCAAGGGTTCCTGCCGGACTACGGCCTGGGCATCCATTCGGGGTTAATTTTTCAATAACCTATGGCCTTTAAAAGGAAGAATCATAATTTTTAGACCATGTCAATTGAAAACCGATGTAAGGACATTTGTCCTTTTTACGTCACATGGCCAAGAATTAAAAACAGCACTTGAATTTTTTCTTTTAATTTTTCCCTTAAAATTTTGAGGGCTTTGGTAAGATGTCCTTCGACCGTTTTGATGGAGATACCCAAATGTTCCGCAATCTCAGTATTGGTTAGACCTTCTTTCTTACTTAACTTAAATACTTGGTTGCATTTCTTGGGAAGCTGTTCGATCTCTTTTTCAACTAGTTCCACCTTATGTTTTAAGTCTTCTTGATATTCCCTTTCAATTACATGGTCCAAAGTTTCGGCATAGGTAGTCTCGAAAAAATAAGTTTCTTTCTTATACTTTTTTACATGGTCCAAAAAATTGTTTCGGACAGACTTGAAGAGCCATCCCTTTACGATGGTTCCCTTTTTTATATTATCCCTTTTCTTCCATAGTTTGAAAAATGCTTCCTGCACCAAATCTTTTGCCAAAGCTTCGTTACGGCTTAAACTTTTTGCGTACCAGTAGATTTCATTGTAATAGGACTCAATGACTGTTTTGAAAGCCTTCCTATCCCCTTTTTGGATTGCTTCAACCTTAATTTTTTCATCCAAGTTATTTGAATTCATAGGCTATTTTAACAAAAAAAAATCAATATTATAGATTATTGACAATAAAAAGTAAGGGTATTGTATAGTTCAATCGTTTACATAATATGAATTGGGACTTTCCTAAAAATCATCAATGAAAAACAAGAAAATAGAAATTATCATACACAAATTTTTGGCCAATACGGCAACTTTGGATGAGATTGATATTTTGGCCAAATGGGTCGATAAAAATAAATCTAGCTTTCAGGAAGAGGTGGAACTTCATCATCTAATAACCGGGGCTGGAGAAGAAGAAAGTACGGAACACCTAAAGAAAAATCTGACATCGGCCTTTTATCACGCTAGACTCGTCGCAGGCAGGGTCAAAAAAAGGAACTTACTACTCAGGTATGCCGCGATTTTTGTCGGCGTTCTTATGTTAGGTATTTATGCTTACGAGCAACGTAGTCCTGAAGTAATTCTTGAAAAAGAAGCCACGATTACTTTTGAAGATGGGTCTAAAAAGGAAACCTTAAATGACAAGGCAACCGGAATAGTGTCTACTACAAATGCTTATGTGGTAGAGCAAGAAGGCACTAAAATTACCTATAAAAAAGTAGCATCGAACCAAAAAAAGGTGAATCGGTTGGTGTTCAACACCTTGGATGTACCTTATGGGAAAAAGTTTCAGTTGGTACTATCCGATGGTACGGAAGTATACCTTAATTCGGGTTCTTCAATTACATACCCAGTGGTATTTTACGACGAAGGCCCAAGGAATGTTGTTCTTAGAGGGGAAGCTTACTTTACCGTTGCTCCGGATTCTTTAAGGCCATTTACGGTCAGCACACAGCTTCTTGATGCAAAGGTCCTAGGGACGGAATTTAATATTTCCAGTTACCGAGATGACGAACATATTCAAGTGGTACTTGTTGAAGGTAGTCTGTCAGTCGGTCGGAATAATTCTATTGGTTCGGGAGATGTAATCCTAAAACCGAATCAGCTGGCTTCCTATTCCTATTCCGATGATGAACTAGCCACTGCTAATATAGATGTTAGCAGTTACATTGCTTGGAAAAATGGCATATTGTTGTTCAAGAACGAAGACTTTTATCATATCGCAAAAAAACTTGAAAGGCACTATGATGTAAAAATCGAGATAAAGGATATGCAGGTAAGCAAAGAAAGATATACAGGAAGGTTTAAAACGGAAACCATTGAGGAAATACTACAGGCTTTTCAACGGATTAAAAGTTTTGACTACAACATTGAAAACAATAACATTAAAATTAACCTTAAAAACTAAGCGTATGGAGTGAACCTTAAAAGAATCAGGGATTGCTGGAACAATCCCATGATTCCAAACGAATTTAAAAACTATTTGACCAATTTCTAAACTCTCTCAAAAGTATGAAAAACACACTATGTAAAAGGTATTTTACGATTAAAATAGACCTGAAAATGAAAATTACCATGTTGTTTCTTTTGGTTGCCTTTTTTCAACTTCAGGCAAATAACACGTATTCCCAGAAATCCAATATTTCTATGAACATGAAGGATGCTACGATAGCCTCCGTATTTGAAGAAATAGAGAAAACGACCGATTTCAACATTCTTTATAAGAATTCCACTTTAGACATCAATAAACGTATTTCCGTAAACGTCGACAAAGTCAAGATAGATGAACTGATGGGTATAGTTCTAAAGGAAACCAATGTTTCTTTTGAAATTAGAAGAAAACTTATCGTGTTGGTTGAAAACGGCAAAACGTTGAATTCCGGTACAAGTCCGGCCTCATCCAATCCTCCAAAGGTTCCGGATCAAACTATGACGGTAACTGGCACGGTAACCGATCAAGACAATATTCCCTTAGGTGGAGTGAGTATTGTCATCAAGGGCTCCACTAAGGGGGTTTCCACCAATTTTGATGGGGAATATGAAATAGAAGCTTCTGAGGGCGATATTCTTGTGTTCTCCTATATTGGCTTTTCCTCACGTGAAATCAGTGTAAAACAAGCAGACGTAATTAACGTTGCCATGATGCAAAGTTCAATGGATTTGAACGAAGTAATCGTTACCGCAACCGGTGCGCGCCGTAAGGTTGAGATGGGAAATTCCATTGCGAATCTCAACGTTGCCGATGACGTAAAGCAGCGGCCGATAAGCAATGTCTCGGACCTACTTCAGGGGCAGGCGACCGGCGTTCAGATTTCAAGTAGTGGAGGTTCTACAGGCATGGGCTCGCGCATTAGGATCAGGGGTTCGAACAGTGCATCCCTTTCCAACGAACCAGTAATTTATGTTGATGGTATTTTGATTAATAACGAGGCAAATTCAATCTCTTTTGAAACAGGTGGGCAATCCCCTTCCCGTTTAAATGATATCAACCCAGAGGATATTGAGTCTATCGAAATCATCAAGGGTCCTTCCGCGGCAACATTATACGGATCTATTGCGGCCAACGGTGTAATTCGTATTACCACTAAAAAAGGTAAACAAGGAGAACCAAGATGGTCTGCATTTTTCGAGAGCGGTTTGGTAGAAGATGTAACAACCTATCCCAAAAACTATCAGGCACTTGACGCAGCAGGCAATCCCGGTTTCAACTTTGAAGCGGCCGAAGGCACTTTTGTCCACAGTACGGTCAATTCTTTTCAGCCCTTGAACGACCCGCGTACCTCGCCTTTTAGAACCGGACAGTCTTATGGCGGTGGGTTGAGCGTATCGGGAGGTTCGGAAGTACTCACCTATTTCCTTTCGGGAAGTCTTACCGACGGTGAAGGCGTGTTGCCCGTCAATAACATAAAAAGAACGAATTTCCGGGGAAATTTCGGAGCCAAGATTACTGATGACCTTAAGGTAAATTTGATCACGGGCTACACCAACAGTAATCTGGAACTTCCCTTGAACGATAATTTTGCCCTCGCATTAATGAGTCAGGGCCTAAATGGTACATCGACCATAGATGTCAACAACGGTTGGGGTGAATTTACACCCGATGAACTGTTTACCATAGACACCCGGCAAATAATCAATCGTTTTACCAGTGGTCTTGAACTCATTTGGCAACCCTCTGAAAAATTGAACCTAAGAGCCTCCGGAGGCCTAGATTTTACATCCCGTTGGGACAGTCAGTTTTTCCCCACGGGTGAAGCCCCTGATTTTCTAAACTACGACGAAGGTGCCCGGTTCTCTAATAGGTTCAACGATTTTGTCTATACTTTGGATGCCGTAGGTTCTTACAAAACAGATCTTTGGGAGGGCATAAATTCCAGAACTTCCCTTGGATTCCAATATTTACAGAATCTTTCGCAAGGCACCTTCGCAACCGGTCTTCAGTTGGTTGCGGGTAGTAATTCTATTGCGGGGGCAGCAGTAACACAAAGTAACGAACAGACCATCGAGTCGCGTACCGTAGGGGTCTTTGTGGAGGAACAGATCGGTTTTAATGACAAATTGTTCGTGACTGGTGCCGTACGGGCCGATCGCGGGAGTTCTTTTGGTGCCTCGTTCAATTCGGTATTTTACCCCAAAGTGAGTGCTTCTTGGCTGATTTCGGAAGAAGAATTTTTCAATGATTCCGACAAATATGGCATAAGCTCGTTACGGCTTAGGGGAGCCTGGGGAGCCTCGGGGGTACAACCGGGCACCAATGATGCGCTGAGGTTTTTCAATCCCATAGCCGCTACACTGGACGGACAAAGTGTTACCGGGGTCACTATTGGCAGCGTTGGAAACTCCGACTTAACCCCAGAGCGGTCAACGGAAGTTGAGTTCGGCTTTGATGCGAAACTATTGTCCGAAAAAATTGGCTTTGAAATGACCTATTTTAATAAACGTACCGAAGATGCTCTTATATTTAGGCAATTGCCCTTATCGCTCGGCGTGGGCGAAGGGCGCTTTGAAAATTTGGGTTCCGTTAAAAACTCGGGTATTGAAATTGGATTGAATACAAGAATCATCGAAACCGATAAGTTTTTCTTTGGGGTCGATTTTGTGGGTTCGTTCATAGATAATGAATTGATAGAATTGGGTGAGGGCATACAACCGGTCATTTTTGGTCAACAACGTCACGTTGAAGGCTTTCCCCTTGGCGGTTACTGGGATGAAACCTATACTTTTAACGATGCCAATGGCGATGGTTTCATTGGGCAGGATGAGATACAAGTTGGGGAAGTAGGGTACTTAGGTACGCCGTTTGCCACTACCGATATTTCATTTACCCCAACACTTAGTTTTTTCGAAAATCAATTTGTGCTAAGAGGACTCTTAAACTACAGGGGTGGTCAAAAACTTTATAACAACACCGGTACTTGGCGAAACGGGAATAGTAACAACCAAGAACTGAACGATCCCAATGCCTCGCTTGCCGATCAGGCAAGGGCCGTTGCATCAAAATTTTTGGGCACTAATGCTGGTTATATCGAAGATGCTTCGTTTTGGAGGCTACGTGAAATTTCGTTGACCTATAATGCGCCTGTCACCTTTTCGAGTCAACTTGGTTTTGATCGTATAAGCCTGACGCTTTCCGGGCAAAACTTGGGTGTATGGACCGACTACACGGGACTTGATCCGGAAATAAGTTCTGAGGGGCAAGCCAATTTTACTACTGAGGAATTTCTCAGTCAACCACCCGTGCGTTCTTGGAAAGCAAGGCTAAACCTATCTTTTTAATATAAAAAAATCTAAGAAAATGAGAACATTACTGAAAATAAAAAACAACTATTCCAGATTGATCTTTAATGTCGTTGTTTTGGTTGTACTTACATCGTTGAGTATTTCTTGCGATTCGGTGGTAGAAGTTACAGATCCTGATATTGTTACACCGGAATCACTTAATAGCGAAGCCGGTATACAAACCCTACGCGCGGGTTCTTTGGGAGATCTTGCCGTGGCCATGAGCGGTTCCGCAGCAGGCCATGGGGCTACCACGGGCCTAATCGTTATGAGCGGCCTTATGGCTGATGAGTATAGTTATTCTGGAACCTTCCCCACTAGACGTGAGGCTGATACCCGAAACCTTCAAGATATTAACGGTGACATAAATACAATTTATGGTAACCTGCACAGATCACGAACCGGGGCCGAAACTACTATAGACCTTCTTGCCAATTTCGGCGGAAATCCAGAAGTGGAAAGCGAGATGCAAAGTATCGTTGGGTATGCCTATGTCATGTTCGCAGAAACCTTTTGCGGTGGGGTTCCCTTTAGCAAGGCACCTGCCGACGGAGGTGAATTGATCTATGGGGAGCCTTTGACTACTGAGCAAATGTTTAATGCTGCGGTCGAATGGTTTGATCAAGCCATCACCAACGCCGGCAGCAACGATAAATTGGCCAACCTGGGGCGGTTAGGCAAGGCCCGCTCCCTTTTGGGCCTAGGACAAATTGATGCCGCGGCTGGCGAAGTAGCTGCTGTTCCATCAGATTTTGTTTACAATATTGAACAATCGGACAACAGTCGTAGACAAGAGAACGGTATTTATATAATGACCACTGTTCGCCGTCAGTTTTCTATAGCAGATGGCAAAGGCGGCAATGGTCTAATGTACCGCTCCGCTATGGATCCCCGGACACCTTGGGACGGGGGCACGGAATTTGGACAAGATGATATTACCCTGTATTACAACCAACTCAAATTCAATTCCTCCAGTGTACCCGTGGCCTTGGCCTCAGGAATAGAAGCAAGGTTGATCGAAGCCGAGGCGGCCGCTAGTGCAGATGATGCCCAAACCGTCGAGAATATACATAATGAACTTAGGGCCGCAATGGGTCTATCAGAGTTAGACCTCTCAGGAATTAGTGGCGAAGACCTGTTGCTGGCCCATTTTTCAGAACGTGCCTTTTGGTTGTTCAGTACCGGTCATCGACTGGGAGACCTAAGAAGACTTGTGGATGTTTATGATATGATGCCCTCTAGTGTGTTTCCATGGGGGCCTTATTTCAAGGGAGGGGAATATAATCCCAATCTTAAATTTCTAGTCCCACAGTCAGAATCGAACAACCCCAATTATGTTGGCTGTTTGGATTGAAAATATTTGAAAATGTCATACAAAAAAGAGAGGAGGCTTTTTAGGGCCTCTTTTCTTTTTAAGTTTGCTGAAGGCAAAGTTGTCAATTACATTTTTTATGAAAAACCTGTTAGCGATTCCAAAATTTGAACGTTCTGGAAGCTTCATTTTCTTATGTGCCTTGTTTTTGTTGTCCGGCACCGCTGGCCTTATATTCCAAGTGATTTGGATGTACCGGCTGGGACTTGTGTTCGGGAATGCGGCGTATGCAACGGCTGCAACATTATCCGCTTTTTTTCTCGGATTGGCCCTTGGGGGACGGTTTTTTGGCAAGGCTTCCGCCCGTTTTAAACGGCCACTTCGCTTATATGGCTTTATGGAGCTAGGTATTGCCGTAACGGCACTCTTGTTGATTCCTGGCCTCCATTTCTATGAAAAATACTATTCTGATATCGTATCTTTTTTAGGGGTTTCAAGAAGCGTTCTCTTAGTCATCAAGTTTGTATTTGGTATTTCATTACTTTTTTTTCCTTCATTTTTAATGGGAGGCACCTTTCCCGTTTTGGCACAGTACATCGGGAAAAACCGAATTGACCTTTCAAGACGTGGAACGATTTTGTATGCCGTAAATACCTTAGGGGCCGCTCTAGGTGCTTTTGCTGCCGCGTTTTATTTGTTAGCTAGGTACGGGGTCAGTGCAACCTATAGCTTTGCCATGGCCCTGGCTCTTTCCGTAGGGGTTCTGGCGCTTGTTATCGACCGCTTTTATAAGACTCCCCGCCCCGCTACTCTTGAAGCCTTCGATTGGCCTGAAAAGCACGAAAAATCCACTTACGCTACATCCGAATTGGGTTATGGCCAATTCATCACGGTCGCCTTTTTTTCCGGGGCCTTGGCACTAGCGGCCGAAACCTTATGGACTAAAATGTTCGCCCAAGTTTTACAAAATTCGGTCTATTCGTTCGCTGCAATATTGGTAGTGTTCCTTTTATCCCTAGGGCTTGGCGGTATTTTATCCCATGTGCTGGTAAGGCTAAGGGCGCCGTCAACAAAACTTTTGATCTTATTGTTGGCCTCGGCCGCAATTTTGATAGGAATATCTCCAACGGTATTCAGTACTGTGACAAACGGACTTGAGTACCTTGCAGTGAACGCATCTTGGCTTACATATATATGGTCCGTCTTTAAACTAAGCCTAATAGTAATTATGCCTCCAACTATTATTTTAGGTGCCGTGTTTCCCTTTCTGTTGAAAGCGGCCCCTACAATCCATATGCCATCTGGGATAATCGCGGGCAAATTAGTACTCTACAATTCGTTGGGCGGCTTTGTGGGGCCGGTAGTGGCAGGTTTTGTTCTACTTGATTTGGTCGGCCTCTGGAATAGTATAAAAATCATTGCTGTTCTGTATGGCATCTTAGCTCTATTGATTGTTTTCCCAGCATCCGGAAAAAAGAAAATTATTCAACTTTTATTACTAGTTACATTGATTTTCGGAATATTCGTGTTGAAAAACCCACCTCTTGTACAATTGAAAACAGGAGAAAAAGTACTGGATTATTGGCAATCAAGCGACGGTGTCGTCTCTATAATACAATTGGCGGGAAATTTAGAGATGCGATTAGATAATTTTTATGTGCTCGGGGATTCGAAATCGTTTTTGGTCGAGCAAATGCAGGCCCATGTTCCGCTTATGATACATCCAGCACCTAAAAATGTGGCGTTTTTGGGACTGGGGACCGGCATCACGGCAGGTGCGGCGTTTAACCATGATGTAGAAAATGTAGTAGCCGTTGAACTGGTGTCCAACGTGGTTACTGCGGCAAAACGTTATTTTTCACCTTGGACCAATGGACTTTTCAAAGATAAACGGGCGAATATAGTAGCTGACGATGCCAGAAACTTTCTTCTGGGCGCCAATAAGAAATTCGACGTTATTATCGGAGACCTTTTTACCCCGTGGCATGCAGGTACGGGAAGTCTTTACACCCTTGAACATTTTGAACAAGTTAAAAAGCGATTATCGCCCGGTGGCATCTTTGCGCAATGGTTACCGCTATACCAGCTTACACCTGAGAACTTCAATACCATTGCCGCTACATTTGCAGCCGTTTATCCACAAGTGACACTCTGGCGGGCCGATTTTTCCAAGGACCGGGCCAGTATCGTACTCGTTGGCCAGGAAGCAGGCTCACAGCTTAACGATAATACCTTACGCAAAAATATTGTCCATGTAGTGGGTAAGCAAATTGACCCGGAAAACAACCACATGGCCGGTCTTTTTTATCTAGGTAACTTGGAGGCCATTAGAAATCGGTTGTCGGGTGTTGAACTGAATACCGATGACAGAAGGTCTATTGAATTTAAGGCACCTATTCTATCGCAACAAGCCAATTCGGGCAGTGCAAGCTATATTACAGGCAAGGAGTTGGATGATTTGTTGACCTTATTAAATACTAATCTTCCTGCTGGGAAGGACCCCTATCTTTCCAACTTAGCAGAGGAAGAAATTCGATTTGTAAAAGTGGGGGCGCTTTACCATCGTTATTTGCGATATGTCAGTACCGGGGAAGAAGATAAGGCAAAAAAAATACGGGAACAGATACAGTTCTTGGCTCCGGACTTTTTACATACGGAGACCAAAGCTATTAATGAAAAAAATAAGGGAATACAAACAAACAAGAAATAAAATGAATTACCAAAAAACAACTGGACCGATCAAGGACTATATGAAACAAGTAAGCAACAAACCATTCTTTTTTTCGATTCCAATAATCATATCCATACTATCTTTTAGTCTTTCCTTTGCGCAACAAGATATCATCGATAAGGCCATAGCGGTTTCGGGAACCGAAAAATTGAAAAATGCAAAGGCTTCATTTGATTTTAGGGATTACCAGTATACATACAAAAGAAACCAAGGGCGATTTGAATACACAAGAATCGGCAAGAAAGGCGATGGCACGGAAATACGGGATGTCTATACCAATAAGGGGCTGGTCCGCTATGTGGCCGATACCTTGATAAGCCTTACCGAAAAAAGAGAGAAAGCCTATACCAATTCGGTAAATTCAGTGATGTACTTTGCATTTCTTCCATTATGGCTCAAAGACCCCGCGGTCATTGTAGAAGACCAAGGTAGAAACTTGATAAAAGGTAAGGAGTACTATAAAATCCGTATTACTTTTAAGCAAGAGGGCGGTGGCGATGATTTTGAGGATGTGTTCCTCTATTGGTTCGATGTCAAGGATTATAGTATGGACTACCTCGCCTATAAATACTTTACCGGCAAAGGGGGAATGCGGTTTCGGGAAGCTTACAACCAGCGCAACGTTAATGGGGTCGTAATACAGGATTACCGTAACCTACAACCTAAAATAAAAGACGGCATTGATTTTGATGAAATCGAGAAGGCTTTTGAAAATGACCAACTGGAAGAACTCTCACTCATTCAATTGAAAAATGTGAAAATCAAAACGATACCCAAACCTTAGCTCAGTCTAATTCATTCAAAGACCCGAAGTAGGTTTCCCGTAAGTTCAGTCTGGAATATTTTTAAAGGGTTGCTCGTAATACTGTTCAAGGGCTTTCCGGTTTGGTCAAAGCGTGCGCCATGGGTAGAACAATAGTAAATACCGCCGTCGTTCTCCACAAACCTAACTTCCTCGGTCTGTTGATGGCTGCATATCTGACTGGCCGCCACAAAATTACCTTCTAAATTTTTAACTACGACCACATAGTCCTTCAAAATATAATCGCCGTTGTTCTGTAAGCCATTACCCTCGTTGGAGCTAAGGTCTATCGTAAAATCGATTCCGGTAGGTATCGGTCTCATATCCTCTGGGGAAACGTCTCCGTTACCATCTTTGGAACAGCCTTGAACACACGGAAAAACAATGGCAAACGCGGCACCGGCACCCAAACTTCGTAAAAATTGTTTTCTTTCCATAACAAAGACTTTTTAAAAATAAACGTCTTTTGCTAAAAAATCGTATGCAAAGAACAAATATGTAGTCTTCAGCGCATATTATAGAAGATAGTAAAATCAATAATTTCTCTACAAGGGGGTCTAATTGAGTGTTTGAACGCATCCGATTTATACTGTCCTATACCCGCAAGCGTCAACAATTTTTTTTAGTACTATGCTGATTGTGTTTAGTAAAGAACAAGAATAGCTTTTATTCGAGTTGCTACATTCAACTTTTTTTACAAACATGACGATCGTCATGTTTGTGTTTGATCACTTACGTTACTTTTGAAAAATAATGTCATTTAAATTGAGTGTAACTATATAAAAATGAGATTATTATATATTTTTTAAATTGACAGGTAATTTTAAAACCCAAACGGTTTTTTGCTAATTTTAGAGTATGAAGCGCTTTTTACGTAAAATAGTATCCATCGGTTTGACGTTCGCAATACTTTTTGCGACCACATCCTTTAGCGCTGATATGCATTTCTGTTGTAACAAATTAGTGGATATTGCCGTATTTGGTAAGGCAAAATCTTGTGATGATAAAGTTCAAAAAAGCGAAAGTCCTTCCAAGGAGTGTTCTGTAGGAGCCGAGGATTGTTGCAGGAATGAAACATTTAGCAAGGCCGGTGATGACAACGTTAAAAAGGTTACCGCGGAATTCAGCATCGAAAACTATGTTTTCTTACATAGCTTTTTTTACACCTATATAAATCGATTTGAAGGGCTAGATAAAAACATCGTTCCCTTTGTAAATTATGATCCGCCATGGATAGAGAAGGACACTCTTGTGCTTCATGAAACTTTCCTTATTTGATTTTTTTTCAAACAGATTATTGATCCAATAATCTGTACTTCTTGTTGGCCGACATCGCGTTCTGCCCTCTAATGTCGTACCCTTTATTCCAACGACACTCGCTCCAATTGGTCAAAATACCAAATAATAATGAGTCCTTATGGACACAAGCAATTAGAACATTTAATAAACCCTAAAGTATGGATTCTCAGAGAGAATACTGGATCAAGAATATGGTCTGCAGTCGGTGCCTTAAGGTCATAAAGCAGGACCTTGAAGAAATCGGTGTAGAAGTGCTTTCCCTTGAACTGGGCAAACTATCAGTCCGTATCACTACTGAAATTGATAAAAAAATCGATTTGAAAATAGCGGAGGTGCTTCATTCCAACGGATTTGAAATCGCCAAGAACGAGGAGGAAATGATCGTTGAGAATATCAAGATCACCTTAATCGAACTTGTAACAGACCTTCCTTTACATATTAAGGAAAAGACTTCCGAACATTTGGCGGCAGAACTACATCGGGATTATAAGATGTTAAGCAAGATTTTCTCTAAAAAAGAGAACATTACCATTGAAAAGTACTTTATAAAACTGAAGGTCGAAAGGGTCAAAGAGCTCATACAGTTGCAACAGCATGCGTTCTCAGACATAGCCTATCTACTTGATTATAGTAGCGTGAACCATTTATCCAGACAGTTTAAAAATGTTACTGGATTGAGCATGACAGATTATAAAAACAGCCAAGTATGGGAAAGAAGCTTCCTTGACGAAATTATATAGATAAGAACGAAAATTATGCAGATGTAAACATCCAACAAAAAATAGATTTACTAACAATTCAATACCAATAAAATGAAAAACAAAAGAGACATACGTATTTGGACCATAATAATGGTCACAGGTTTGTTAATTCTCGGGTTCAATGGCCATGCCCAAGAAAAATGGGTAGCCCCTGCAAGTGCCGATAAGATTGTCAACCCCTTAAAGGGGGACACAGATGCAGTGGCAAACGGGAAAAGGACGTACAGAATGCTCTGTGTGGTCTGCCATGGAGCCAAGGGCAAAGGTGATGGCGTTGGTGGCGCAGGATTAAAGCCGCTACCGACCAATTTGACCAGTGCCGAGTTCCAAGCCCAGACCGATGGCGCAATTTTCTGGAAACTAGAGGAAGGACGCTCACCCATGGCCTCCTATAAAACCGCTCTTCCCGAAAAGAAAAGATGGGAATTGATTAACTATATCAGAACCTTGAAACAATGAAAAAGCTAATATATTTTCTAATAGTAGTGGTCTTAGGTACAACTTCATACGCCCAGACCTATAACACGTTTGAACCGAGCAAGACCCAATTTATGCTGCGTGGTTACGGGCATACAGGATTTGAGTATATGGATTCTGGGGATGAAACAGAATCCACATTTTTGGGTGCGGCCTTTGCCCCAATATTTCTTTATAAACATTCAGATAGGCTGATGTTCGAGGCAGAACTAGAGTTTGTTCTTGAAGGGAACGAACTGGAAACCGGTTTGGAATATGCGGACGTTATGTATGTACTTAATAGAAACATGACCGTTAGGGCCGGAAAATTTCTTTTACCATTTGGCACTTTTATGGAACGCTTGCATCCTGCATGGATTAACAGATTGCCCAATACGCCTTTGGGCTATGGGCATGACGGGATTGCACCTTCCTCGGGTATAGGGGTAGAATTAAGAGGGGCATTTGATTTGGGAGGCCCTACTTTGAACTATTCGGTGTACTCCACAAACGGTCCACGTCTCAAGGACGGTAGTTTAGAACCTGAAGAAGCGGGGATGCTTCAATTCGAGAATTATGAGGACACCAATCTTGCCAAGGCTTATGGAGGTCGAATCGGGTTGCTGCCTTTTTCTGATTCTTCCTCAGAAATAGGGTTTTCAGCGTATTCCACTAGTGGAACGGGGGAAGAAGATTCAGAATATGAAGATATAGGTGCCTTTCTCTATGCCTTGGATTTTTCCTTTGTCAAACAAATATCAGGAATAGGCGGCGTAGTTGACGTAAAGGCGCAATACAATAATTCCAATGTGGATACGGCAACTTTTACAGAACTGGAGGATGGTATCGCAGAAGAATACTCTTTTGATAACCAAAGTAATTCCTTTTATGGGCAATTGAGCTATAGGCCGACAATGGCAAGCAACGACTTTGTCAAGAAATTGGAGTTTGTTGGAAGATATTCAGATTTCAATGCTCCCGAGGGTGCCGAATGGGAGGAAAAATCAGTTCAGTATGCCTTTGGCGTCAACTATTGGCTGAGCTGGCGTTCTGTAGTCAAGTTGAGTTACCAGACCACGGAAACAGAAGGAGGCCATGACGGTAATGGAATCACAAATACAGATGGATTATTTCTGCATTGGGCCATAGGATTTTAATCGAATCATAAAAAGCAAAAAAATGAAAACAACATATAAATTATCGATAGTCTTGGCCTTACTGGCCATCACGGGTTTGACGGTGGTTGCGTGCTCTTCAACCAAGAAAAAATATTCGGATGTGCCCACCGAAACGGTAGCGGATACAGCTGATGATTTCAAGATAGAGAAATCAGGTGCACAGCTTTGGGGAGAGACCTGTAATCGCTGTCATATTGCCCCATCTCCAGCAGATTACAACGATACCGATTGGGAAACCATTAGCCTCCATATGAGGGTAAGGGCCAATCTTACCGAAAATGAAAGTAAAAAAATTGAAGAGTTTCTTAAATCAGCAAATTAGGTTTAGAGGTAGATGCTCCCATAGTAATAGATGCTTAGCTATGGGAGCAAAATTCCAAAAAAAGATAACAATTAAATCATAATTAAAATATAACACTATGAAAACAATAACAATCATTATTTCGGTATTCGCAATGGTTATCCTATCCAGTTGCAGCCAGAAAACAGATTCTAATGCTATGCTCGAAAATTCACAAACGAGAACGGCACTCTTTGATGCAATTGCCAATAATCACAGCTATATGACCGAATTCATGGACAATATGAAAGGGAACGACCATGCAATGCAGATGATGCAGGGCAACCAACAGATGATGGGTAATATGATGAAAGGCCAGAGTATGCAAATGATGATGAAAGATAGTATGATAATGAATAACATGATGCAATCCATGATGAAAGATGGAATGATGATGGGCAATATGATGAAAATGATGCATGAAAAAGGCATGATGAGCGAAGATTGTATGGAGTCTTGCATGGATATGATGGCCGAGAAAGGAGTAGATAATATTGAACAGGCCAAATTGGAATTGAGCAAAAGCCAAAGTCATGGCGATCATCATTAAAGTATATAACATTTAAAACTAAAAAATAGAAATCATGAAAGGTCATTGGATATGGATGGTTATCGGTTGCGGACTTCCGTTACTATTAATTTTTTTCGCCCCAGCATTGGGCATTACGGGATATAACGGACTTTTTGGCTTTATCATCCTGATGTTCGTGTTTCATCTCTTTATGCCGCATGGCGCACATGGCCACGGTAGGCATAACCATTCGGAACAGAATTATAAGCAACACGAGTATGGTAAGGACAAATCGTTGGCATCTGAAACCAATGAGGAACATAAGGGCCATAGCCATCATTAAAAAAAGCAGAAACCAATGAAACACACATATCAAATAAACGGACTAAGCTGTGGCGGATGTATAGCAAGGGTAAAAAAAACCATGGAAGCGCACCCGGACATTGAGAAAACGGAAATCTTTTTAAGCCCAAAAGGAAAGACGATCATAAGTATGAAAGAGAAACTTTCGGTAGAAGATTTGCAAAAGCAACTCAACAAACTTGAGGGCTATACCATTACTGAGGTCATTTAAAATAATAGTAACCATAAAATTAAGAACATGTTTTACAGAGATGGATTTTTTTGGGGAATGCACCTTATCTGGTGGGCAATTTGGTTCGTGGCTTTAGGCTGGATTTTTTTTGCGCCGTCTGGCACATCTGATGCAGAAATCAATGAAGACGATCCGGTAACAACGCTCAAAATCCGGTTTGCCAAGGGCGAGATTTCCAAGGAGGAATATGAGCAATCAAGGAATCTTTTAAGATCGGACAAATAGTCCAACAACTAACAACTATTAATCTTTAAATCTAAAACTATGCATTTTTTTGACGGACACTGGGGCGGTATGCACTTCGTATGGTGGATCATATGGTTGATCCTCTTAATATGGATCTTCTTTGTGCCATACGACATCCCTTACCGAAAATCGAAGAAGGAAGACCCTCTCGCAATTCTCAAAAAAAGATTTGCCAATGGGGAAATTACAAAAGAGGAATTTGAAGAATCAAAAAGGATTCTAAAATCCGAATAGTGTCATTTCAACTTTAACATGACACTAGGAAGTATCAGCAACTAGTAACCCTTAAAATGAATCAAAATGAAAACAGAAATCAAAAAAGCAATAGGAATTGTATTGGCCGTTTTCACATTATCGGCCTGTGCACAAAAACAGGAAAGTGCTGTAAAGGATATGCTTAAAGACCCCTCAAAACAAGAGGAAGTCTTGACCTTGATGGTCGAAGACCACGATTTGGGCAAAAAGTATATTACCAAAATGATGGATAATGATCATGCCACGGGCATGATGGTAGACGAACTCGTAAAAGCAGCGGCAAACGATACCATTCTCGCCGGTAAACTGAGCGATATGATTACCGGATACCCTGACCTTATGCTATTGACCACCCATCATTTTATGCCGGTCATTGCCAATGACAGCCTTTTGAGCGACAACTTTTGTGACCACACTTTGGAGCATGAGGAATTGGAAAAAGCTATGCACAATAAGATGGAGTACAAAAAAAGTATGGAAAAGAACCATTAATTAAAATTTTGGTTTAGCACAAAGGGTCTTTACTCCACAAATGAATTTGGAACAACTATTAACATAAAAACAACAATCATGTATCGATTAAACGTAAAAAAACTTGGTTTTGCTTTCGGTCTCACAGGAGCTTTGATTTATCTGGGCTGTATAGTCGTCATGGCTACCGCAGGGCAAGAAGGGAGCATATTATTTTTCAATAGCCTATTGCACGGTCTGGACACGACCAATATTATAAGAATGGATGTCCCCCTACTGGAGGCTCTCTTTGGCATCGTACAAACCTTTATTCTAGGTTGGCTCATCGGAGCATGCATTGCAGGCTTTTATAACGCACAAATTAAGAGGAGATAATCTAAGCTTGTGGATAGAAGAGGCTTTATGATATGGCACTGTATTGACCGCTGGTATGTTGTTTTTTCCTGACAATCTGCTAGCGGAAAGTGCCAAAGAACTGGGTAAATAACAAGGGTCTCACGGAATCCTTATTTGGAAAAAGTGAGCACCGTGTCCAGTAGGCTTTCGTGTATTCCTTAAGTTAAATATTCAATAAACAGTTCGGCGACAGGGAAGACCTGTTGAATCTGGAACATAATTATATCAAATAGAAGATTCCCATGCAATACGTTTGGTTTATATGGTCGTTTATCCTCCTTGCCCTTTGGGGCCTGGTTTACCTCCTGAAAAAGGATTCTAGGAAGGAAATGCTCAAAATGAGTTGGATAACGATGCCCTTCGGGCTTACAGAACCATTGTTCGTTCCTGAATATTGGCATCCGCCGTCCCTTTTTGATTTGGCGATAAAGACAGGCTTCGATATTGAAAGTCTCATCTTTTCATTCGCCATTGGGGGTATTGGTACGGTATTGTATAATCTTATTTTCAAACGTGGCTACGTTGAATTCCCGCACACCGAAAGAAGTCATAGAAGACACTCCCTTCATGTATATATTCTCTTTGTTCCTGTTTTGGTTTTCGGGGCCTTGAGTCTTTTTACCGAATTGAACCATATTTATTGTGGGATTCTGGCCATGTTCATAGGCGGTTTGGCAACGCTTTATTGCAGGCCAGATTTAATAGAAAAGATTTGGATCGGAGGTCTATTGTTCACGGTGCTCTACTTTATTTATTTCGGTAGCATCCTTCCGTTCTATCCCGATTATGTGGAACTCTACTGGAATCTGGAGAACCTGACCCATATATTGGTTATTGGTATCCCCGTTGAGGAACTGTTGTTCGCTTTCACTTTCGGAATGTACTGGTCGGGGCTATACGAGCATTTGTATTGGAAAAAATTGATGAAACCCTTGGTCATAAGTTGATTTGGCAATATGTGAATTAAACATAATTAATCATGAACAAATAAATTTAAAAAGATGAAAATAGTATTAGCAATAGATGGTTCTGACTTTAGTAAAGTCGCCATAGATGAACTTGCAGCGCTGCCGTTGCCTGCGGGTACCGAAGTATGTATTATAAATGTGTTCGAAAATCCCATGTTGGCCGCTCCTGGTGCCCTTCCATTGGGCGGCACGCTTGGCAATTATTATGAAGAAACCGTTTCCAATGCGAAAAAATCGGCAGAAGATCTTGTTAATGAGGGCTCAAAATCATTAAGAAATAATAATAACGCATTGTCTATAACAACAGCGGTGGTCAATGGACTTCCCAAAAGTGCAATTCTAGAAAAGGCGGAAGCCTTTGATGCCGATTTAATTGTAGTCGGGTCTCAGGGTCATGGTGCATTTTCTAGATTTTTGCTTGGCTCGGTCTCCCAGTCTTTGGCAACACATGCCGACTGTTCCGTCATGATAGTCCGGAAACGCGACTCGAAAGAAAAAAATAAACAGTAAAAAGTTAATGAAACAGAATCAAATGTTAAACGGTATCGACGATCATACGTGCAAAGTGACGGAAACAATCTGCTTGCCAAATTCTAGGTTGCCACGGGTAGTTATAGTTGGAGGGGGCTTTGCGGGTCTAGCATTGGTGGAAGGGCTGAAAAACAAAGATGTTCAGGTTGTACTGATAGACCGCAACAACTTTCATCAATTCCAACCCTTATTTTATCAGGTAGCCACTAGCGGCCTCGAACCCGATAGTATTGTGTTCCCTTTTAGAAAACAAATTAAGGGGTATAAGAATGTGAGCTTCAGGCTGGCCGAGGTAAAGGAAATTCAAGCCTCTACCAATACTGTCATAACGGACAAAGGAAAACTTACCTACGACTATCTGGTCTTAGCAACGGGAACAAAGACCAACTTCTTTGGTATGGAAGAAGTGGAAAGAAATAGTTTGGGCATGAAGGATATCCGAGATTCCCTAAATATCCGCCACATGATGCTGCAAAACTTGGAGCAGGCCGCGATTACATGCGATGATGAGGAACGCGATGCCCTCACGAATTTTGTGATTGTGGGCGGCGGCCCCGCCGGAGTAGAAATGGCAGGTGCCTTGGCGGAGTTTTGCAAATACATCCTTCCAAAGGACTATCCCGAGTACCCTTCTTCCATAATGAACATCTATTTGGTGGAAGCTATGGACGAACTACTCATGGCGATGTCAGACAAAGCTTCCTCAAAAACCCTGACCTATTTGGAAAATCTAAACGTAAAAGTGTTATTGAAAGAATCCGTTAGCAATTATGACGGTACGGTAGTGCAAACCAAAAGTGGGAAGACGATTTTAGCAAAGAACTTGATTTGGACGGCAGGTGTAAAAGGGGACTTCCCAAAGGGTATCGATGAAAGGCATGTAGTGAAGGGAAATCGCTTAAAAACCGATACTTATTTGAAAGTAGACGGTCAAGAAAACATTTATGCCATCGGGGATATTGCCGCCCTGATTTCCGAAGAGACCCCAAAAGGCCACCCACAGGTAGCACGGGCGGCCATCCAACAGGGAAAATACCTTGCCTGCACATTGATGGGGATCATCAATGATAAACCAATAGGGTTATTTAGCTATAAGGACAAGGGTTCTTTGGCTACCGTTGGTAAGCGCAAGGCTGTTGCAGATTTAGGTAAACTAAAGTTTGCCGGCTATTTTGCTTGGTTGCTGTGGTCGGTCGTACACCTGTTATCCATTAGTGGGTTTCGAAACAAGTTATTGGTCGGCTTCAATTGGGCCGTAAGCTATTTTTCCTATGAAAAGAGCAATAGGGTAATTATTAGGAATTTCAAACTTAATACTACTGGGAAAACTCAAACAAAGGATAATTCCGAAAATCATTTGGAAAAGGATGTAAACACAAAAAAATCCAGTATTGATGTCTAAACACCATACAAATAACAGCATTATTAAATTCTTCGGCAGCACGGCCAAAGAACTCAATAACAGTGGTGTTGTTCTCTTTATCACGGTCGTCGTCGCAATGGTCTGGGCCAATTCGCCGTGGAAGGAATATTATATCGACTTAATGCAAACTGATATTGCCTTTACCGTTGGCAGTCTTCAGCTATCGGAGCCACTGCTGTTATGGATCAACGATGGTTTGATGGCCCTCTTCTTTCTACAAGTAGGTCTGGAGCTGAAACGTGAAATAATCGGTGGTAAACTTTCATCCCCAAAGAATGCGGTGCTACCTATTGGTGCAGCTATAGGTGGCATGGTACTTCCTGCCCTTGTTTATTTTATGTTCAATAGCTCGGGCGAAGCTTCTAATGGTTGGGGCATTCCCATGGCCACGGATATTGCCTTTTCTCTAGGGGTTCTGGCCCTTGTCGGCAAAAGACTGCCAGCCTCTTTAAGGGTTTTTCTTATTACGTTGGCGATAGTGGATGATTTGGGAGGCGTCTTGGTCATTGCCCTATTTTATACTTCCGGTATATCCGAGATGGATCTACTACATGGGCTATTGTTCTTCGGAGCTTTGATTATAGGCAATTATGCGGGAGTGAGAAGCACTTGGTTCTATGCCATCATTGGTATCGGCGGTGTTTGGCTGGCCTTCTTTTTTTCAGGGGTACATCCAACCATTGCGGGGATTCTGACGGCATTTGCCATTCCAGGTAGGGTAAAAATTAAGGAGAATACCTTTTTAGAGCGTTTAGACCACCTGCATAAAAGGTTTCAGGAAACCAAGTCGATAAAGGGAACACTTATCTCAAAAACGCAATTAGAGATATTGGAGGATATCAAGACTACAAGTTCCGAGGCTGAAACTCCACTTCAAAAATTGGAAAGGACTTTAAACCCAATAGTGGGCTTTGTAATTCTTCCCTTGTTCGCTTTGGCAAATGCTGGAATACATCTTCATGGAGATTTGTTGAAAGTACTATCCAGCCCCGTTAGCTTGGGGATTGGACTAGGTTTGATTTTTGGAAAAGTCATGGGTATTGCCACTTTTTCAAGACTATTGGTCGCATTAAAACTCGCCAAGCTTCCGGAAAACGTGAATTGGAACATGATTTATGGCGTGGCTTTTCTTGGAGGAATAGGCTTTACAATGTCATTGTTTATAAATGAATTGGCTTTCACGGACGAGTCCCTAATATTTACGTCCAAAGTAAGCATCCTATTCGCTTCTATGATAGCAGGGGTAATAGGCGCGGTACTATTATACAGAAACAGTAAAAAATTAATAACAGTTAAATAATAATAAGGATATGAAAAATATTGCAGTAATAGGATACGGAGTCATCGGAAAAAGAGTGGCCGATGCCATCAATGTACAAGATGATATGAACCTTGTCGGGGTTTGCGATGTCATAAGTGATTGGCGCATACAGACCGCCATTAAAAAAGGGTATTCAGTGTTCGCGGCTACAGGACAAGCAATGGGGCAAATGAAGATGTCTGAAATTCCTGTAGCTGGATCCATGCAAAATCTTCTGGGTCAAGTAGATTTGGTAGTAGACTGCACCCCAAAGAACATAGCGGCAAAGAACGTAGAGGTCTATAAAAAACAGGGTATAAAATTCATTCTTCAAGGGGGTGAAAAGCACGAGACAACAGGGCATTCCTTTAGTGCGGAAAACAATTACAAATCCGCTGTAAATCTTGATGCTACAAGGGTGGTTTCCTGTAATACCACATCAATCTTGAGAACATTGACCGCTTTAAAAAGGGCAGATTTATTGGATTATGCACGGGGAACATTATTAAGAAGGGCCACCGACCCATGGGAAAGCCATTTAGGAGGTATAATGAACACCATGGTGCCCGAAAAGGAAATTCCAAGCCATCAAGGGCCCGACGCGCAAAGTGTCGATCCCGATTTGGATGTCATTACTTCAGCGGTCAAAGTTCCCCAAACCCTTAGCCACATGCATTATTGGAACGTGAAGCTAAAGAAAGAAGCATCTAAAGAAGAAGTGCTCAACGCCTTTAAAACCTCTACACGCATTAAGCTAATCCATTATGATCAAGGATTGGTTTCCAACAATACGATCAAGGAAATGTTTATGGATATGGGAAGACCTTGGGGCGATATGTATGAGGTAGCCCTTTGGGAAGATATGCTAAAGGTTGTGGGCGATGAACTTTTTTATGCCTACGTGGTCGATAACCAGGCGATCGTAATCCCCGAGACCATCGATGCCATTCGGGCACTTACCGGAATCGATTCCGATGGTAACAAATCCATCGCAAAGACCAATAAAAGTCTAGGTATTAATCAATAGCAACAACAATGAAAACATACGAAAATATAGTGGAACAATTAGGGGACAAAGCGTCCTTCTATTTGGACCACGTAAGCGAAAAAATTACCAAGGATGAACTACAACTGCCCGATGCTGATTTTGTCTCTAAAGTTTTTGCCAATAGTAATCGAAATCCACAAACGCTTCGGAGTCTTGCCCAATTGTACGGGCATGGCAATCTGAAGGATACTGGATATTTAAACATACTTCCCGTAGATCAAGGGGTCGAGCATAGTGCCGCTTTTTCGTTTTATAAGAATCCCGATTATTTTGATCCTGAGAATATTATAAAATTGGCCATTGGAGCTGGTTGTAATGGGGTAGCCTCAACTTTTGGGGCATTAGGTCTCTATGCCCGTAAATATGCCCATAAAATCCCCTTTATTGTCAAGTTAAACCACAATGAGTTATTGTCCTATCCCAATACATATGACCAAAACGTGTTCGGAAAGGTCAAGGAAGCTTGGGATATGGGCGCAGTTGCTATTGGGGCGACCATATATTTTGGATCTAAGGAAAGTAATCGACAGTTAAATGAGATTGCGGAAACCTTTGCCGAGGCCCATAGCCTCGGTATGGCCACGATATTGTGGTGCTACACCCGTAACGACTCCTTCAAAACGGATAAGGAAGACTATCACACCGCTGCGGATTTAACAGGTCAGGCGAACCACCTAGGGGTAACCATACAGGCTGACATCATCAAACAAAAGTTACCCACCACAAATTATGGCTTTAAGAATCTGCAATTCGGAAAATATGACGATGCCATGTACGAGGGCTTAACAACAGAGCACCCCATTGACCTATGCCGGTTACAGGTCGCCAATTGCTATATGGGTAAAATTGCATTGATCAATTCCGGCGGGGGCTCCAAAGGAGCATCCGACTTGACCGAAGCCATTACAACCGCAATCGTAAACAAGCGCGCTGGGGGTTCTGGTCTTATTTTGGGAAGAAAAGCTTTTCAAAGACCTTTTAAGGAAGGGGTGGAATTGATACATGCGGTCCAGGGCGTTTACCTTGAGAAAAGAATCACAGTGGCATAATACAGATATAAGCATGCTCGATACGGAAATAAAATCATTAAAATCCCTAAACCACTACCTGCGTAAACTGGTAGAAAATAGGCTTTGGCTCAAGGTTATCATTGCCTTGTTCCTAGGTGTCGGGGCCGGCCTGTTGTTAAGCCCCCAAAACGGTTGGATCACCAAAAGTACGGCCGATGTTTTAGGGAATTGGCTGGCCTTGCCGGGAATGCTCTTCCTGAAACTGGTGCAGATGATCATGATTCCCTTGATCGTGGCTTCCATCATTACGGGTATCGCTAGTAACGATAAGGATAACTTGAAAAGGTTGGGTGGTGGCGTACTCTTATATTTCATATCGACAACAATTATATCGGTAACCATAGGCACCGTACTTGCACTGATCTTTTCCCCCGGAAAATATCTGCACCAACAGGCGGAAGTCGATCATACAAATGCATTGGCCGACGCTGCCAAAAGTTCGGAACTATCCTTTGGAATAAACGATATTCCGAATGCCATAACCAATTTACTGCCCGAAAACCCATTGGCCTCCATGGTAAGTGGCGAAATGTTGAGCATCGTCATTTTTACCATTATCATAGGGGTCGCCGTATTGTCGCTGACCGACGACCTGCTTAAACCTGTAAAATTGCTCTTAGGGGCCATACAGGAAATCTGTATGACGGTGGTCAAATGGGCCATGTTATTGGTTCCGGTCGCCGTATTCGGTCTAATGGCACAGCTTACGTCGAGCGTTGGCCTGAACTCCTTAACGGGTCTGGGATTTTATGTGCTCGTGGTACTGATGGGATTGCTCATATTGCTCGGCATTTACATCATGCTGGTCAGCATACTTGGCCAGAGCAACCCTTTTAAATTTTTGCGAAAGATCACGGATGTACAGCTTTTGGCGTTCTCAACAACAAGCTCTGCCGCGGTAATGCCCTTATCGCTGAAAACAGCGGAGGAAGAACTCAAAGTGGATGGGGCCATCAGTAATTTCATAATCCCCATCGGGACTACCGTGAATATGGACGGGACGGCCCTCTATCAGACCATAACGACCTTGTTCATAGCACAGGCCTATGGCCTTGAAATGGGCCTTCTCAATGTCATCGTTGTCGTAGTTACCATAGTCGCCGCTTCCATCGGCACCCCGGCCATACCGGGTGGTGGCGTGGTGATTTTGGCCTCTGTACTATCCAGTGCAGGAATTCCTGCCGAAGGAATCATCATCATCATCGGGGTCGAGCGCTTGCTCGGGATGTTCCGCTCTGCGATCAACGTTACCGGAGACCTAACGGCCTGCATGGTATTCGATAGGTTTTATGGAAATAAGCCAGGGGGAACCAAAGTGAGCGATGTAAAAAGGACTACCGAATATTCAACTGTTTAATTATTAAAAGAAACGGATAATGATAAAATCAATTAGCAAAATAGATCTTTCCCCGAAACCGGGCAAGGCATACTGGGTAAACTGTCACAGGGAATGGCGGGAGGAGATCATTTATTTTATGATGGTCGACCGGTTTCATGATAGCAATAAACGGCATTCGATGAATTTCGATATCCGGCATGCCGGTTTCGGGAACGAAGAACAGCTGCAAAAGCCTTTTGGGGGCACCATCAAAGGCATCACAGACAATATCGATTACATCAAAAATTTGGGCTGTACGGCTATCTGGTTAAGTCCCGTGTTTGAAAATAACCCAGGATCCTACCATGGCTATGCCATCCAGAACTATATGGACGTGGACAAACGCTGGGGCACCAAGGAAGAACTGGAACAATTGGTGGACAAGGCACACGGGCTTGATATAAGGGTCTTTTTGGATATCGTTCTGCACCATTCAGGCGATAATTGGTCCTATCCTTTTGATTATGATTATTTCTATGCTGGTGGCCAACGGTTTCCACTAGGAGGTTGGCGCCAGAAGGACAGGCCGCTTCCAGTCGAACTGGCAGACCCCGAAATGTATAACCGAAAAGGGCAGATCAGGAATTTCGATGCGTATCCCGAGACCCAGGAAGGCGACTTCTTTACCTTAAAAACATTTAGGAACGATGGTTCTCCCGCCAGCGAAAGTTTACTGGATATATTGGTCAAGATACACTGTTATTGGATACGCGAGACGGATGTGGACGGTTTTCGTTTGGATGCCGTCAAACACATGAAAGGAAACGACATTAGCCGTTTTTGTTCCAACATAAGGGAATATGCCTACACCTTGGGCAAAAGAAACTTTTTCCTGTTTGGCGAAATTATCGGTAATGATGAGATGGGCAATCCCTATATAGGCCCCAAAATGCTGCCGAAGGACCGGAATGTATATTACGGGCTAGATTCCATTTTAGATCATCCGTTGCATAGTGTTTTGGCAGAAGTGATAAAGGGTAATTCATCCCCGAACCGATTGATACAACGGTATTCGGATTTGCAAAAGAATGCCCTAAGCCGAGGCGAATATGGGGAATTCCTGGTAACCTATATCGATGATCACGATCAGGTGGGGATGGACTTTAAGCACCGCTTTGGCCATAATGCCGCTCCCGAGCAAATTGTTGCGGGCGTGGGCTTTCTTATTTGTGCCCTTGGCGCTCCATGTATTTATTACGGTACTGAACAAGGATTTGAGGGCAACGGAATGGATGACCGATATATTAGGGAAGGAATGTTCGATCCTGATGATAAGGAGACGAACGTATTGAACCAAGATTCATGGATATTCAAGAGAATTTCGGTCTTGGCACATCTTAGACAAAAGGAAGCCATTCTAAAGTTCGGTCGAATGTATTTCAGGGAAACTTCAAAAAACGGACTTGATTTTCAGTTTCCCGATTGTGAGGAATGTCTTTTGGCATTTTCAAGAATCCTGCATCAGGGCGAAATTCTCGTAGTCTATAATTCTTCCCCAAAGGATACCAAAGAAGAATATATAGCGGTCGATACCAATATCAATGAAGAGGGTATACTTATGGAATGCCTCTATGGTAACAAGAAAAATATCAAGATAGAAAAAAATACAGATAAAGAAGCTGACCGCCTTTTCATCAAGGTAAAGCTAAAACCCATGGAGTTTTTGATGTTCAAGAACAATTCATTCAAATTTTAATTAACGGCATTATGGTTATGAAAGAACAAAAGATCGATACAAGTAAATTCTACGGATTGATGCATACTGACATCGAGGGAATCGATGCCCTTATAGAACTGGCCCTGAACATCCGTTGGTCATGGAACCATGCCTCGGATAAATTATGGGAACATCTAGATCCGGAACTATGGGAATTCACACGCAACCCATGGGTCATTCTACAGACGGTTTCACGGGATCGGTTAGAGGAGCATTTGACAGACCCAGTTTTTCAGGAAAAACTCAATGATTTATTAGAGGCAAACGAACAGGCGATTTCCGCTCCCTCTTGGTTTCAGCAAAACCATCCAAAGACCGCGCTTACCACTATCGCCTATTTCAGTATGGAATATATGCTTAATGAGGCCCTACCTATTTATGCCGGTGGCCTGGGCAACGTGGCAGGCGATCAACTAAAAGCGGCCAGTGATCTGGGCGTGCCTGTTGTCGCTGTGGGATTGCTTTATGCCAAAGGCTATTTCCGACAGGAAATAGGCAAATATGGAACGCAAAATGCCTTGTTTCCCTATAATGACCCAGGACAATTGCCCGTTACACCCTTACGCTTACCGAACGGGGAATGGCTTCGTATAAAGGTATCGTTGCCCGGTCATCCGATTTGGCTCCGTGCATGGCAGGTACAGGTAGGAAGGGCGAGACTCTATCTTTTGGATAGCAACGACGCCGCCAACTTGCCGATTCATCGTGGAATTACCGATGAGCTGTATGGTGGAGGGCCCGAACTGCGCATAAAACAGGAAATCATATTGGGTATAGGAGGATACAGATTACTAAAAGCCTTGGATATAAAACCCGAAGTCTGCCATATGAACGAAGGCCATGCGGCCTTTCTGGTTCTGGAACGTGCCAATGATTTTATGAAGGCAAACGGAACTTCTTTTGAGGAGGCACTTGCCGTAACCCGTACGGGCAACCTATTTACGACACACACGGCGGTTGCAGCTGGTTTTGATCATTTCAGTCCCTCGTCAATGGAATACCATTTAGGCGCTTATGCCAAAAAACAACTGGGCTTGGATTTTAATGATTTAATGGCCCTAGGGCGGGCCGACATCAATAACCGATCAGAAAGTTTTAACATGGCCTATCTGGCCATTCGTGGCAGCGGGGCGGTAAATGGTGTTAGCCGTTTGCACGGTGAAGTAAGCAGAAATCTTTTTAACAATCTTTTCCCGCGCTGGCCAGTAGAGGAAGTTCCGGTAGGCCATGTAACTAATGGGGTGCACATGCCATGTTGGGATTCCAAATATGCAGATGAAATCTGGACGGAATCCTGCGGAAAGGATCGCTGGAGGGGCGAACTCGCTGACCATACAGCGCATATTTCGAAACTATCCGACGAAAAATTATGGGAATTTAGGACTCGCTCCAGAAATCGCCTTGTCGATTTTATAAGGGCAAGGTTTGAGAGGCAGGCAATAGTCTTGGGCCTACCGTCGGAAGTGGTCGGGATCGCAAACCAAGTTTTTGACCCGGACACCCTGACCTTGGGCTTTGCCCGCCGATTTGTGCCTTACAAAAGACCGGACCTCTTATTACACGATCCCGAACGTTTGGTCCGAATTCTTAATAATTCGGAACATCCGGTACAATTGGTCTTGGCCGGTAAAGCTCCGCCATTTGATGAAGCTGGAAAAGGATTGATACGAAAATGGGTACAGTTTATCCAACAGCATAATTTGTATAAGCATGTCCTTTTTCTAAGTGATTATGACATGATGTTAGCGGAAAATTTGGTCCAAGGTGTTGATGTGTGGCTAAATACCCCGAGACGGCCCTGGGAAGCTAGCGGAACCAGTGGTATGAAAGTACTTGTAAATGGCGGCCTCAATTTATCGGTACTGGACGGTTGGTGGGCCGAGGCCTATACTCCCGAAGTGGGCTGGGCCTTGGGCGATGGCCAAGAACATGGCGACGATCCGGCATGGGACGCTCACGAGGCAGCAACACTATATGAGATACTGGAGCAGCAGGTCGTCCCCGAATTCTACGCACATAACAAAAAAGGAGTATCGGAAATTTGGGTGGAACGCATGAGAAAAAGTATGGCGACCCTAACGCCCCGTTTTTCCACCAACCGAACGGTTCGCGAATATATGGAGGACTTTTATCTGCCAGCGGCAATCAACTATAAAAAATGCGCAGCTAGAAAAGGAGCTAAAGGGAAAAAAATTGTTAGCGTAGGAAATGAGCTCAAAAACAAATGGAATGCCATACAATTTGGGAGCGTCGAAATTGAAAGTGCACGTCAAAAGCATCACTTTAAAGTACCGATATGGTTGCCAGAAATAAACCTTAAACATATTCAGGTAGAACTATTCGCGGAAGGAATCAACGGTGGAGCGCCCGAAAAAATCAAGATGAAATTTGATTGGATGGGGGAAGATGGGGCACATAACTTTTATGCACAGGTAAATACTTCCCGACCTATCAATCACTATACCGTTCGTATTGTACCCAGTTACGAAGGCATTTCCGTGCCGTTGGAAAACAACTTGATACAATGGCAGCATTAAAAATGGAATTTTAAATAAAAAGAAAAATGGAAACATTAGAATATCATGAAACTATATTAAATAAAGTCAGCTTCGACAAGAAGTTGTTAAAGATGGAACTGAAAAAGGCGGTTCGCAATACCACTTGTTCCCAACAGCCAGCGCTTCTTGAATGGTGCGGAGAACACCTTGGCGAGGAATACAAAAAAATGGCTGCCGGTTTTATGGAAAACAAGAGCTGTGCTTTTGAAGAGCAAGATTCATGATTGGTATGAATAGTCATTTTGGTCACAAAACCGAGTTATCAATATTCTAATTATTAAATACCTAGAACAAAAAATGCTTCCGGAAAATACAAATCTTCTAACCATCAATGGCGGTTCATCCAGCATCAAGTTCGCTATGTATAAAATGGTCATGAACCCAGAGCCCTTATTTTCCGGGAGTATCGACCGCATTGGATTGGATGGTACCACATTCAATTTTACCTACCCTGACAATGATGAAAAGATAAGTTATAAGATATATTGCCCGGGCTTTTATGAAGCTGCCATATTTCTAGTCCTTTGGCTCAAAAAACAACCTGGTTTTGATAGGGTCACATGTATTGGACATCGCATTGTCCATGGTTTGAACCACACACACGCAGAAGTAATAAACGCGTCTTTACTAAAGGAATTAAAAAATATCCGTGATTATGATCTAGATCATCTTCCTGCAGAGATCGAAATCATCGAACTATTCAAAAGTAGATGCCCCGACCTGTTACAGATAGCATGTTTCGATACTTCCTTTCACACAACGATGCCCCGTATTGCTAAAATACTGCCCATACCAAGGCGATTTGACAAAGCAGGTATTCAGCGGTATGGTTTTCATGGCTTGTCCTATACTTATCTCATGGAAGAACTCAAAACAAAAATGGGAGTTGAGTCTGATGGGAGGGTCATTCTGGCCCATCTTGGGAATGGAGCCAGTATGGCAGCCGTTAAGGATGGAAAAAGCATTGATACCACCATGGGCTTTACCCCCACAGGTGGTTGCGTCATGGGCACACGGAGTGGCGATTTAGACCCCGGCGTGGCTTGGTATATGATGAACAGCGAAGGAATGAACACCAAACAGTTCAATCATTTGATCAATCATGAATCAGGTCTTCTGGGAATTTCCGAAACAAGTGCCGATATGCAAGATCTGTTACAAAAAGAAAGCTCGGACGAAAGGGCGGCAGAGGCAGTAGCCCTTTTCTGTTATCATATACAAAAGTGGATCGGTTCGTTTATGGCCGTGTTGAGAGGCCTTGATATATTGGTTTTTTCCGGGGGTATCGGCGAGAATGCACCTATAATCCGTTCAAGAATTTGTGAAGGCTTGGGCTTTGCCGGAATTGAATTGGATGAGGACAAAAACAATCAAAATGAGTTTCAGATCTCCATGATAAATGGCAAAGTAAAAGTATTGGTAATGCCTACAAATGAAGAGTTGATCATTGCAAGAAACACAACGGATTTGTATAACAAGTCCAAAGACAAAGAAAGACAGCTATACAAAGAAAGACAGCTATAAAATAAGTAAGACATGGAAAATCAAAATAGTAAAAAAGGAAAAATGGAAATAGCTCCGGAACTTCTGGATAAAATGGATGCGTACTGGCGGGCGACCAATTACCTATCCGTAGGTCAGATATATCTACGGGATAATCCCCTGATGCGGCAACCGTTGAAAGCGGAACATATCAAACCCATGTTATTGGGGCATTGGGGTACTACACCGGGCCAAAACTTTATTTATGTACATCTAAATCGAATCATTAAAAAATACGATCTGAACATGCTTTATGTGTCCGGCCCCGGACACGGAGGGCCGGCACTTGTAGGGAGCACCTATCTTGAGGGAACCTATAGTGAGATCTATCCGGCCATAAGCCAAGACGAAGAGGGATTGAGAAAACTGTTTACCCAATTTTCCTTCCCTGGCGGTATTCCCAGCCACGTCTCCCCCGAATGCCCCGGATCCATTCACGAAGGAGGCGAGCTAGGCTATTCGCTTAGCCATGCTTTCGGGGCGGCCTTCGATAATCCGGATCTGATAGTGTCCTGCGTGGTGGGCGACGGGGAAGCGGAGACAGGTCCGTTGGCGACCGCATGGCACTCCAACAAATTTCTGAACCCGGTTATGGACGGAACGGTACTTCCTATTCTGCACCTTAATGGGTATAAAATCGCTAACCCCACGATTCTTGCCCGAATTGGACATACAGAGCTGGAACAACTTTTTTTAGGCTATGGATGGAAGCCCTATTTCATCGAAGGCGATGATCCTATGACAATGCATCGGAAAATGGCGGAATTGTTGGACCAAGTGATCGAGGAAATCAAAACGATCAAGGAAAACGCCGCCCAAGGATCTGCTACCGAACGTCCGCAGTGGCCCATGATTATTTTGAAATCCCCCAAAGGGTGGACAGGCCCCAAATTTGTGGATGGCTTGCCCGTAGAAAACCATTTTCGATCGCATCAGGTTCCGTTGCCCGATGCCGCCAGTAATCCAGAGCACTTAAAGCAATTGGAAGATTGGTTCAAAAGCTATAGGCCCGAAGAGTTTTTTGATGAACAAGGCCTTCTTTTAAGGGAATTGGCCGATCTGGCCCCTGAGGGCGAAAGGCGAATGGGTGCCAACCCACATGCCAATGGAGGTCTTTTGTTAAAAGACCTCCATATGCCCGACTTTAGGAAGTATGGTTTGGACGTATCGCTACGTGGAAAGATGGGAAACGGGGATACCCGCGTTCTGGGAGAGTTTGCGAGGGATATTATCAAGCTGAACCGGTCGCAACGGAATTTCAGGATCTTTGGACCGGACGAAACACTTTCAAACCGTTTGAACTCGGTTTTCGAGGCTACTAGTAGGCAATGGGAAGCGGAGACCATGGATACCGATGAATTACTTGAAAAAGACGGCCGTGTAGTGGAGATGTTAAGCGAGCACCAGTGCGAAGGCTGGCTTGAAGGTTATCTCTTGACTGGAAGACATGGGCTGTTCAATTGCTACGAAGCATTTATACATATCATCGATTCCATGTTCAACCAACACGCCAAGTGGCTAAAGGTAACAGCGGAACTGCCCTGGCGCAGAAAAATTGCTTCCCTCAACATTCTTTTGGCCTCGCACGTTTGGCGGCAAGACCACAACGGGTTTACCCATCAGGATCCCGGGTTCCTTGATGTCGTCATGAATAAAAAAGCCGAAATAATTCGGGTATATCTTCCGCCCGATGCCAATTGTCTTTTATCGGTAATGGACCATTGTTTTCGCAGTAAGCATTATGTAAATGTGGTTGTTGCCGGAAAGCACCCCGCACCGCAATGGCTTCCCATGGAAGAAGCGGTCATACATTGTGCCAAGGGAATCGGTATCTGGACCTGGGCGAGCAATGACAACGGTACGGAACCCGATGTGGTCATGGCCTGTGCGGGAGACGTACCTACCTTGGAGACCTTGGCAGCGGTATCCATATTACGTGAAAAATTGCCAGACCTGAAAATACGCGTGGTAAACGTGGTAGATTTGATGAAGCTACAAACCGATACGGCGCATCCGCATGGATTAACCGATGCTGATTTTGATATGTTGTTCACAAAGACCAAACCGGTCATATTCGCGTTTCACGGCTATCCCTGGCTGGTGCACCGTCTTACCTACAACCGTACCAATCATGTTAATTTTCATGTTAGGGGCTACAAGGAAGAAGGCACCATAACGACCGCTTTTGATATGACGGTATTGAACGATATGGATCGTTTTCACTTAGTGCAGGACGTATTGGACCGATTGCCAAACTTGGGCGATGAAGTGGCTTATCTAAAACAGGAAATGCAGGACAAGCTGATCGAGCACAAGTATTATATCCGTAAAAACGGGTTGGATATGCCCGAGATCAGAAATTGGAAATGGAAAAACTAATTGGCTTTATAGACCACTTAGCATCAAGTGCAATAAAAATTAACTACACAGAATGAAGACAACTGTATTTAGCACCCATAAATTCGAAGAATCGTATTTGACATCCGCCAATGACGGCAAACATGAATTGAGGCTATTAGAGGAACGACTGTCCGAGCATACCGTTCCCTTGGCAAAAGGCTCGGAGGCCATAAGCTTATTTACAGGCGATGATGCATCCGCCAACATACTAAAAAAACTAGGTGCGTTCGAAGTCAAATACATAGCTCTTCGTTCGGCAGGCTACAACCATGTGGATATGGAAAAGGCGAATGAAATGAACATCAAGGTGGCTCGTGTTCCTGCATATTCTCCTTACGCAATAGCAGAACACACGGTCGCACTAATATTGGCTTTGAACAGAAAATTGATAAGGGCTCATAGTAGGGTACGTGAACAGAATTTCTCGTTGAACGGACTCACAGGGTTTGACCTGAATGGAAAGATCGTCGGTGTAATGGGCACAGGGAAAATTGGGGCCGTACTCATTAAAATACTTCACGGCTTTGGCTGCAAAATTTTGGCCTATGATGTCAACAAGGATGAAGACCTAGTAGAGAAATTTGGTGCCCGCTATACCGACTGCAAAACGTTATGCAGCGAAGCGGACATTATAAGCCTTCACGTTCCCCTCACATCAGAAACAAGGCATATCATAAATGCCGAGCAAATTGGGGTCATGAAAAAAGGTGTTATGCTCATCAATACGAGCAGGGGCGGCCTGGTAGATACCAAAGCGGTCATTGAAGGTTTAAAAACAGAAAAAGTCGGATATTTTGGGATGGATGTTTATGAAGAAGAGGAAGGATTGTTTTTTGAAGATCATTCCGATGAGATACTTCAGGATGACGTAATTGCGCGTTTGATGACCTTCAAGAATGTTCTAATAACGAGCCATCAGGCATTCTTGACCGATACCGCATTGACGAACATTGCGGACACTACCGTATATAATCTGGATTGTTTTGAAAAACAAATCGAATCGGGAAACGAAGTCTCCAATGAATAAAGGACAGGCTCCAATTGTAAGCTTTGAAATACATATAAACCTAAAAACAATAGCACTATGAAAAATATATTAGTACCCACTGATTTCTCCGAAAATTGTAACAAAGCCGCCGATTTGGGCGTTGAAATGGCCAAATTATATAATGCGGAAATTCATTTCTTTCACTTGATACATACTCCCGTAGACTGGGTCAAACTCGACAAGCTAAAGGAAAAAAGATATCCTAAGACCTTGAAGGAAATCGGATCGGCCAAATCTGCATTGCGGGAATTGGAAAAAAAAGCGGAGAAGGAAAACCTAAAGTGTCGCACCTTCTTGGAGTACCAGATTGAGACCACCAATATTTTAAAACATTCCGGTCATTTCCACCATGATTTTATTATCACGGGGAGTAGCGGCACCAAAGGCACAGCGCGGGAACTGTTTGGCAGCAATGTGGAAAAAATTGTACGGAAATCAGATGTCCCCGTAATCGTGGTTAAAGAGGACGAAGTTTCCTTTCCTTTTAAAAACATTGTATTTGTTTCTGATTTTATGGAGGATGTGAGTGGTGCTTTCGAACATGTAATCTCAATCGCAAAAAAATGTAATGCACATATTCGTTTGTTGCGCATCAACACCCAAACGGATACCAATAGCATCGCGGCAGGATTAAATCCGATTAAGAGATTCTTGGAAAAGTTTCCCGATTTGAAAAATTATTCCATGTACGTCAATAACGAACCCTCTGTGGAAACGGGTATAAACACGTTCCTAAGACACGAACCTGCGGATCTGATTGCTTTGTCCACCCATGGTAGTACAGGCTTTTTGAGCCTGTTTTCCAAGAGCATCGCCGAGGGTGTGGCCAATCATTCGGCACTTCCGGTAATGACGATCAAAATTTAAAAAAAAGCATAGATAGTACGATGTCGAATAACTTAAATCAAATACGAGAAAAGCCCTTTTACAAGTTATTGTTGGGAAGAACGGTATTGCCCCTCGTTACCATTTTGGGTATCGGCATCTTGTATGTTGTTTTAATGTCAATGGTCGATCATAAATCTTTGCCATTCCACATTATAATTGCAACGGCGGCCTTGGGTAAGACCATCGTGATTACGATGACTACCTTGAAGCGATTGTCTAAATTGATAAAAATCTGTCATTCATTGGAGCGATTGCTTTGGGTTTTTGGGCTGATAATCGTCATAAGCATATTCTCCTTTGCAACCGATTATGCCTGCCTTTTTCAATTCAGCCATACCACATTTGAAGGAGTTCCCGATTATTCAAATTCGTACTTGTATAATTTGTACCACTTTTTCTACTTCAGTGTGATTACTTTTTCAACGGTAGGCTACGGCGATATTGTTCCAACTTCCGATGAAGCCCGGTTCGTTGTCATGCTCGAAATATTCTTAAGTTTTTTCCTAATCGTATTTGCTTTGGCCAATATTAAAAAAATACACATCAATGGATAAGATACATATCATAAAGGCAAGCGGGGAGAAAGCTCCTTTTGAAATAGAAAAAGTGAGACATTCATTAGAACGAGCCGGTGCCAATAAATTGTTGGTCGAAGAGATAGTTCGAGATATTGAAAAAGCAGTTTACGAGGGAATGACCACCAAAAAGATATATCAAATGGCCTTTAAAATATTAAAGAGAAAATCTAGGGTAAGCGCTTCAAAATACAAACTCAAAAAAGCACTTATGGAATTGGGACCTACAGGCTATCCATTTGAAAAATTTGTTGGGGCCCTATTGAGTCAAGAAGGTTTTGATACAAAAGTCGGGGTAATCGTTCAAGGCAATTGTGTTCAGCACGAAGTAGATGTGATTGCCCAAAAAGACAATAAACACTATATGATCGAATGTAAATTCCATAGTGACCAGGGCCGATTTTGCAATGTGAAAATTCCGCTCTATATCCAATCCAGATTTTTGGATGTGGAAAAACAATGGGAAAAACAGCAAGGCCATAAAACCAAGTTTCATCAAGGGGGTGTTTATACCAATACCCGCTTTACCACAGATGCCATACAATATGGTACCTGTGTTGGGCTGATACTTGCAAGTTGGGATTATCCGAAAGGGAACGGTCTGAAAGAACGCATAGACAGATCCGGCCTACATCCCTTAACCTCTTTAACAACATTGACAAAGGCCGAGAAATCCAAATTATTGGATAAAGGCATTGTGCTCTGCAAGGATATTAACGAAAACCCATCACTATTGGAGCAAATAGGTATCGCTAAGCAACGACAAAAAAAAATTCTCGAAGATTCGGAAGAATTATGCACAGCGCATTAAACCAACAAACATTAATTAATCCTAAAAAGAAAACATTTGAAAACGGAAGAACTGAAAAAACAGGAGAGTATTGACCTAGAGCCATTTTACCAAGCATTGGAGGATGATTCCAAATTACTTGAAGAAGCTTTTGAAATACTATTGGAGATGGTAAGCACCGATCCGAAATCTGCCAAGAATATGGCAGCTCTCATTAAAAAGGATTTTCATGGTCTCTATAAAGAAATAGCGGAGTTATGCCAATCGAACCAAGATAAGGGGAACACGCCTTCCTGTTGTGGGGGACACTAGACGGGTACTATAAATGAAAAACAACAAAATAAACATTCACTTTTTAGGAGCTGCTGGAACCGTTACCGGTTCAAAATATCTCTTGGATACCGGCGAACGCAAAATCTTGATTGATTGTGGTCTTTTTCAAGGGTTAAAGGAACTACGCTTAAAAAACTGGGAGTATCCTCCCGTTGAAGTCTCGGAAATTGACGCGGTCTTGCTCACGCATGGGCATATGGACCATACAGGCTATCTGCCCAGATTGGTCAAACATGGTTTTAATGGCCCCATCTATGGAACGTACCCCACATTGGACATTGCCAAAATCATATTGAACGATAGTGCCAAGATTCAAGAACAGGAAGCCGAACGTGCCAATAAGGAAGGTTATTCCAAACACAGCCCCGCCGAACCACTTTATGACTTAAAGGATGTTGAAAAAACCGTTCCTTTTTTCAAGGGAGTACCGCCCGGCCAATGGCTGCCCTTAATGAAAAACATAAAGGCTAGATTTCAGTACAACGGCCATATCCTAGGTGCTACCTACATTGAATTGGATGTTCTCGGAAAACGTTTTGTTTTTTCAGGGGATATTGGCAGAACCAACGATTTATTGCTATATCCACCGCTGAAACCAAAAAAGGCGGATGTTCTTTTTATAGAATCGACCTATGGCGGCAGGTTTCATCCCGAAGAGGCGAGGGCACTTCCCGAAATTGAAAAATTGGTAAACAAAACCATCGAAAGGGGCGGAAGCCTTTTCATACCAAGTTTTTCCGTAGAGCGTGCCCAATTGATGATGCTGATATTTTGGAGGTTGTTAAAACAAAATAGAATCCCCAAAGTGCAAATGATTATGGACAGTCCGATGGGTGCAAATGTATTGGAACTGTTCCATCGTACTAGGGACTGGCATAGGTTGGAAGATGCTGAGTGTGACGAAATGTGTTCCTATTTTACTGTGGTTAGCAGTTATCGTGAAACTATGGAATTGAGAAGCGACGATAAACCTAAAATCATCATCGCCGGAAGTGGAATGCTAACAGGAGGTAGAATGCTCAATTATCTCGAAACACAAGCACAAAACCCCAATAACACCTTGCTTTTTGTGGGCTATCAAGCGGAAGGTACTCGGGGAAGAAAATTGTTGGAAGGCGACAGGGAATTAAAAGTGTACGGAAAAACAGTATCCTTTCAAATGGAGGTGGCAGAAATAGAAGGTCTTTCGGCGCATGCAGACCATGCCGAACTATTGGATTGGCTAAGCAAGGTCGAACAAAAACCGGAACGGATATTTATTGTTCACGGAGAGAAGGAAAGTGCGGAGGCATTGCAAAAAGGCATTAAGGAAACCTATGATTGGGGTTCTGAAATTCCTGAATTATATAGCATAGAATCCGTAGGAACTAATCAAAACAACTAATGGACTTGATTATAGGAATACTATTGTGGGCATCACCAGAACTATTAAAAATAAAATAACGAAAAGAGTTATGGAAGAAATATCGAGTACTTTAAAATATAAACACTTGGGCATTTATACACAGAATGAGCATGTGGTCTATATGCGGGAAGATTGCCATGTCTGTGTTTCCGAAGGTTTTGAAGCATTGACCAGAATCCGTGTATCCAATTTCAGTACGTCCATCGTTGCCAGTCTTAATGTAATAACATCGGATGTACTGCTAGCCGGAGAGATAGGGTTATCCGAAGCGGCGGCGAAAAAATTAAAAGTGTCCGGAAATGAAACACTAAGGGTGTCCCATTTAGAACCTATAGATTCCTTAAGCCACGTACGGGCAAAAATCTACAATCAGAAACTGGATTATACGGCCTTCGATGAAATCATTACCGACATCGTTGAAGGAGATTACTCGAACATTCATCTTTCGGCCTTTATTACGGCTTGTGCCGGAAATAGATTGGATGTCAATGAAATCTCGGAACTCACAAAAGCCATGATCGCTTCTGGAAAACAATTGGACTGGAACAAGGAGATTGTGGTCGATAAACACTGTATCGGAGGTTTACCGGGTAATAGAACCACTCCCATTGTTGTGTCCATTGTTGCAGCACATGGGCTTACCATGCCCAAAACCTCCTCCCGGGCCATTACATCTCCGGCGGGAACAGCCGATACCATGGAGGTATTGACCAATGTTACCCTCTCTTTGGAAGAAATCAAAGCTGTTGTTGAAAAAGAAGGCGGATGTTTTGTTTGGGGGGGTACCGCACAATTAAGTCCGGCAGATGATATGCTCATCAAAATTGAAAAAGCCTTGGATATTGATAGCGAAGGGCAGTTGATTGCATCCGTGCTTTCTAAAAAAGCGGCCGCAGGTTCTACCCATGTGGTCATTGATATTCCCGTCGGTGAAACGGCCAAGGTTCGTACCAATGACGCTGCCATGAAGCTTAAGGAACATCTCGAAGTCGTGGGCAAAGCTGTTGGCCTTAATACAAGAGTAGTTATTACAGATGGTACACAGCCTGTCGGCAGAGGTATTGGCCCCGCGCTTGAAGCAATGGACCTCCTTAGTGTACTCAAGAATGAAGTTGATGCACCGAAAGACCTAAGAGAAAGGGCAGTTCTATTGGCGGGCGAGCTGTTAGAGCTTTCTGGCGAAATCGAATTAGGAAAAGGGAAGCAAACCGCCAGAGGGCTATTGGAATCAGGTAAGGCATTCAACAAATTTCTCGCTATCTGTAAAGCCCAAGGTAATTTTAAACAACCCCTTCTAAAACCTTATAAATTCGAAATAAAAGCCAAAAAAACAGGTGTTTTACGACGTATCGACAATAGAAAGATTGCAAAACTCGCCAAACTTTCCGGTGCGCCCCAATCCAAATCTGCCGGTATTTTATTGAACGTTCATTTAAACGATGAAATAGAAAAAGGCCAGTTACTCTATACGCTCTTTGCAGAATCGCAAGGGGAGTTGAACTATGCCTTGGAATATTATGAGAGCCATGACGATATTATAACAATAGAATAAAAAAAAGGACAAATGAAAACTATATTATTCAGTCTTCCGGGAAACCAAGAACTCACGGAATTGTTAGCGGAGAAAATGAAAGCGGAAATCGGGGAATGCACCATACGCAAGTTTCCAGACGGGGAATCCTACACGCGTATCCTTTCCGATGTGAAAGACAAATGTGTGGTCATGGTCTGCACCTTGCACGAACCCGATGAAAAACTATTGCCATTGTATTTTTTAAGCCACACCGCAAAATCTTTGGGCGCTATGTGCACTTGCTTGGTGGCTCCCTATTTGGCCTATATGCGACAGGACAAGGTCTTTGATGAAGGGGAAGGCGTCACCTCTAGCTTTTTCGGGAAATTGATTTCAGGTTTTGCCGATAGCATCACGACCATTGACCCCCATTTGCATAGAATACATATGTTGGGCGAGGTATACAATATTCCGAACAGGGTCATTCATGCAGCGGACGAAATCTCCAAATACATCAAGAAGAACATTCATAATCCGGTACTTATCGGGCCCGATTCCGAAAGTGAGCAATGGGTTTCCGATGTGGCAAAAAAAGCGGGAGTACCCTTCACGGTGTTACAAAAGGTCCGCCATGGCGACCGTGATGTTGAAGTTTCTGTTCCCGATGTAGATAAATATAAGGAAGCGACGCCAGTTTTAGTAGACGACATCATTTCTACGGCCCGGACCATGATAGAAACTACGGAACATTTGAAAAGTACGGGAATGAAACCTGCAATATGCATTGGTATTCATGCCGTATTTTCAGGAAATGCCTATCAAGATTTGTGGGACGCTTATGTGGAGGACATCATTACCTGCAACACGATTCCACATCAGTCCAATAAAATTGATTTGAGCGATGTGATCGCCAAGGAAGTAAAAGAGTTGATGCACCACATATGAAAATAGGATTACACTTAATAGTATTCGTTTTTATGATTTTTTCCGCATACCCACAAGATAAAATGCTAATCGGACAATTGTCCGATAGAAGGGTGGTACGGGAAAATTTTGATAAAAATGGAGACTTTCTGAACAAGCAAACTTTTAAATCCGGAAAGCTAAAAGTAGTCAATGGTTACTATGAAATTATTGTCACAACCGAGCTTTTTGATAAAAAAGGTACCCCGACCGATAAATATACCACCACTTACCGATGCAAACCGGATGAATCCAGTATTTTGGTAATGGCATTTCCGTTTTCAAACCCAAAATCAAAGGAAACCGAAATCAATACAGTGTCCAAAAATTTCAAAGAACTCTATGATCTAGCGAACTTGGAGAATGTTGAACTCGAAATGAGCTTTGATTCGGGATTGTTGAACTTCCTTGGTTCCAACAGTAAGATTAAAATTTATGACCGCGTGTTGGAATCTAACGGAAATGGGAAAATAATCAAATCCAAAATCAATATTAAGGCCTATGCCATTGGTATACGAATTAAACAATTGGACTATGTTGCAAGTGAAAAACTTACAAGTGAGAACTTGTTATCATTCCAGAAATTTACCGAGAAAGACGGCAGCTATTTTACGATGACATACAAATAATAAATGATGAGAAACTATGACACCCTATCAGAGGCAATAAATGATTTACAGATCAGGGGATATACCTATGATTTTAATTTGGCCCCCGACTGTATAAAATGTGCTTCATTGGAATTGGAAATCCATCCCGAAGATTTTGATGTGGATGAAACCCATCGTTTTGAAGGTATGAGCAGTACGGACGATAACAGTGTTCTTTATGCCATTTCATCAAAAGATGGTATAAAGGGGCTTTTGGTAGATGCCTATGGGGTCTATGCTGAAAATATCTCGGAAGCAATGCGAAAAAAATTACGATAACCCTTAAATAGAATACTATGGACAATCACGAAGAGCAAAAGAACAAAAAAATGGACCATTTCAAAATGAATCACGACAAAGATGACCATTCAAAAATGGATCACTCGAAAATGGACCACTCAAAAATGGAAGATCCAAAATCCGACGACCATAGCAAGATGGATCACGGTTCTGGCGACCATTCAGGTCATAATCCAGGTCACGGTCAAATGGGACACGACCATCACAAAATGATGATTGCCGATTTTCGAAAACGGTTTTGGGTAACGCTCGTGCTGACCATTCCCATATTGTTCTTCTCGCCAATGATACAGGAGTTTTTCGGATATGAATTTCTCTTACCAGGAAACCCATATATCCTATTTGCACTTTCCACCGTAGTGTATTTCTATGGTGGCTGGCCATTTTTAAAAGGATTTTGGTCAGAAATAAAGAAGGGTTCACCAGGAATGATGACCCTAATTTCTATGGCTATTAGCGTCGCCTACTTTTATAGTACCGCTACAGTATTCGGTTTACGTGGTGAAGATTTTTTCTGGGAACTTTCAACACTGATCGCAATTATGCTTTTAGGCCATTGGATAGAAATGAAAAGTGTGCTAGGTGCATCAAAAGCCTTACAGTTATTAGTAAGTATGATGCCAGCCGAAGCCCACAGGGTAAAGGGTGATACTATAGAGGATATTCCCTTGGAAGATTTGTTAAAAGACGATGTGATTTTAGTAAAGCCTGGTGAAAAAGTTCCTGCTGATGGGATTATAGTAGATGGTTCGAGTTACTTAAATGAATCAATGCTTACAGGGGAATCCAAGCCCGTGAAAAAAGATGAGAACGACAAAGTAATTGGTGGCTCAGTAAACGGCAATAGCACCTTAAAGGTTAAGGTAGAACATACCGGAAAGGACAGTTATCTCAACAAAGTAATCACAATGGTTGAGGAAGCGCAAAAGACCAAATCTAAAATGCAGAACCTTTCTGATAGGGCCGCAAAATGGTTAACCTACATTGCGTTAGCGATTGGCTTTGGGACATTAGCTGTTTGGCTCATTTTAGGCTTCCCTTTTGTATATGCCTTAGAGAGAATGGTAACGGTTATGGTTATCGCTTGCCCACACGCATTAGGACTTGCCATTCCGTTAGTTGTTGCTATATCTACCGCCGTATCTGCCCAAAATGGCTTATTGATAAGGAATCGAACAGCTTTTGAAGAATCCCGAAAAATATCAGCTTTATTGTTTGATAAAACCGGAACATTGACAAAAGGTGATTTTGGTGTCACAAGAGTTGAATCGGTTAAACAAGAATATTCAACAAAAGAAATCTTAAGGCTTTCAAGTGCTTTGGAACAGAGCTCGGAACATCCTATTGCAGTTGGAATTATAAAAAAGGTCAAAGAAGATAATATTACAATCCCGAAGCCAGAAAACTTTAATGCCATTACTGGTAAAGGTGTAGAGGCCAATGTGGAAGGTAAGCAAGTGAAAGTAGTAAGTCCGGGTTATTTAAGGGATGAAAAAATCACTATACCTGAAGATGCCTATAGTGACGCTGCTGAAACTGTTGTTTTTATATTAATCGATGGACAGCTAGCAGGATACATTGCTCTTGCCGATGAAATAAGACCAGAATCTGCGGAAGCTATCAAAATATTCAAAAAGAATAATATCAAAGTTTTGATGGCCACAGGTGACAATGAAAAAACTGCAAAAGCCGTTAGCGATAAATTAGGTTTGGATGGCTATTATGCCGAGGTACTACCCCATCAAAAAGTGGAAATCGTAAAAGAGTTGGAAAGCAAAGGAGAGTTTGTGGCCATGACGGGCGATGGGGTCAATGACGCACCTGCATTGGCACAAGCCAACGTTGGAATAGCTGTGGGCTCCGGCACCGATGTCGCTGCGGAGACTGCGGACATTATTCTAGTGAACAGTAACCCACAGGATATTGCCAATTTGATTTTGTTCGGCAAGGCCACCTACAACAAGATGATCCAGAACTTGATATGGGCCACCGGCTATAACGTGGTCGCCATCCCATTGGCAGCAGGTGTTTTGTACTCATCAGGCTTTGTACTGGGTCCCGCAGTTGGTGCCGTGTTTATGAGTTTAAGCACCATTATTGTAGCCATTAACGCCCAATTGTTGAAAAGAAAAATTGGGAAAAAGTAATGAATAGAAAGGACAAACTCAACAGGATATTTTTAGTTCTGTTAAGTTTATTTGTGGTAATGCTCGGGTACGGTATTTTACTGCCTACCCTTCCGTATTACACGGAAAGACTGGCTCTAAAAGACAATCTGGATACGGACCTTATCAACTTCCATATAGGAATGTTGACCAGTATTTATCCGTTGTTCCAGCTCTTGTTCGTTATCGTCTGGGGCAAGCTTTCCGATAAATACGGCCGTAAACCTATAATACTATTGGGGCTTGTAGGTTTTATAGTGATGAACTTGCTAACGGGTCTTGCCACTTCCCTGTCGATGCTCTATATGGCCCGTATCATAGGGGGCATCTTTACGTCAGCGGTCATTCCCGTCAGTAATGCCTATTTAAGTGATATTACCTCAGAAAAGCGAAGGACCAAAATAATGGCCTGGTCCGGGGTCGCTATCAGTTCCGGTGTGATATTTGGCCCTGTTCTGGGGGGATTTCTGTCGCAAACGAACCTTCACTATACATACTCTTTTGGAGTGTTCCACCTAGACCGTTTTTCGGTTCCCTTTATTTTGGCCGCTCTTTTGGGCTTTGTGGTATTGCTGATAATCATAAAATGGCTAAAGAATACGGAAGTAAAAAGTCGTATTGCTTCTGAGGTAGTCAAATTCAGTTTTTCCCTTAGTAACTATTTTATCATTTTGTTGCTTTTATCCTTTGTGATGCAGTTCGTGGTTACCCTGTTTGAGACCGTGTTTTCAATTTATGGGAAGGATGAGTTGGCCTTTACAACCAATCAGGTGGGTATTGGTTTTATGCTTTGTGGTTCCGTGATGGCCGTTTTGCAACCGGTATTCGCAACCTATGGCAAAAAAATATTGACCTCTAAACAGCAAATAACATTGGGGTTATTGATATCGGGTGTTTCGTTAATCGTCTTCCCTTTTGTGAGTGGTGAACTATACATTTATGTTACTATAATAATTTTCGCAGCCGGGGGAGCCATGGTGACACCAAACCTGCTTTCGGCAGTTTCTTTGATATCCAAGGAAAACACGGGAAGGAATATATCCATTCAAAGTTCCACGAACAGTATCGGTCAAATTTTGGGTCCGGTATTGGGGACTTGGCTGATTGCCGGAGGGTTTTATTATCCTTTCATCATTGCCGGAGTAACCGTTTTGGTTTCTATGGGATTGGTTTATTTTTTGAAGCAACAAGATAAAGAGGTTAATCAGATCTTATTGGCCGACCAGCATAAAAAAGGGTAGCGATGGATTATAAATGGAAAATTGAAAAACATACTAAAACAGCGTTTCAAAATGCTAAAGACAATTCAAAATATGTTGAATTGGTCCGTTCGGGAGAAGACTATTTTTTAAGGCTGGAAAAGTTAATCGATAAGGCGGAAAAGGAAATCCATTTACAGACCTACATTTTTGAAAACGATGAAACAGGAAACCGTATAGCCTCCTGCTTAAAGAAAGCCGCTCAACGAAAAGTAGAGGTATATGTCTTATTGGATGCCAATGGTAGCGCTGCATTACCCAATAGTTTTGCCCAGGATTTGGTACAGCATGGTATTTTACTTCGCTTTTTTTCGCCATTATTCTCCTTGAACAATTTTTATATCGGTAGGCGGATGCACCATAAAATTGCGGTCGCCGATGAAAAAATAGCACTGATAGGCGGAATCAATATTGCCGATAAATACCGCGGAACCAAGGCTTCTAAACCTTGGTTGGACTATGCCGTTCAGTTGAATTGCCCGGCAGCTAAGAATCTACAAATATTGTGTAGCGATTATTTTTATAAAAGGGGAAGCTCAAAAAAAATACCACCCGTGTTACATTCGGCAGGTAGCGCACTCGTGGGAATTTTACAAAACGACTGGCTGCAGCGAAAAACGGAAGTCTGTGATGCCTACACGAACGCCTTCATTTATGCCAAAGAGGAAATAGTAATCGTGAGCTCGTATTTTTTACCTGGAAACAGATTGGCAAAGGCTTTGAAAAAGACGTGTAAAAGAGGAATAAAAACAACGGTGATCTTAGCGGGTATTAGCGATGTGCCGTTGGTGCGTAGGGCCACCGAACATTTGTACTCGTCTTTTCTAGACCATCATATGAGAATTTTTGAATGGAATAATTCCGTAGTACACGGTAAAGCTGCGGTGGTTGACAACAAATGGTCTACCATAGGCTCATTTAACCTGAACAGTCTTAGTTGCTATGGCAGTATTGAAATGAACGTAGAAGTTCACTCGGTCAATTTTGCCAAAATTCTTCGGGCCGACTTTGAAATGGTTATAAGCCAGTGTAGCGAAATTACAAAGGGGAGTCTAAGACAAAGAGCCGGTATATTCAATAAGTTGGGTAATTGGATTTCTTACCAAATGGTACGCACAGCCATGCTTTTTCTAACCTTTCTTCCGCATTTAAGGTTTTTGAAAAATTATAGGTTATAATATGTTGGCAAGTGGTTAAATGGTTTCGCCTCTTTATCTGTCTGTACGGACAAGGCGATAAATCATGAGGCACAACAACTTAAAAAAGGAAATATATAATCGATGATGGAATACAAGTGGAAACTACACTTTGAAAAACACATAAGCAATCAGTAATATTCAAAAACAATAGCAATGACAGATTTAACAACTAGTGCGATTGAGCGCGTCCTCAGAAACAATTACCTCGGCCACTTGGCCTATCTATGGCAAGGGAAGCCTTATTTGATTCCCATCACCTATTATTTTGATCCTGCCGACAATACGATCATTAGCTATACCTCGGATGGCCATAAAATCAATGCGATGCGAAATAACAACTCGGTTACCGTACAGGTAGAAGAAATACAATCGATGTTCAATTGGGAATCGGCCATGGTGCACGGCACATTCGAAGAACTTGAGGGCAATATTGCCAAACAAAAGTTACACCTTTTTACCGAAGGCGTGAAGAGCATTATCCGTAGAAAAGAACGGAGAGAGGTTGAGTTTATCAATGAATTTTCGAGCAAATTATACGAAAGGGGAAATCCGATTGTCTATCAGGTCAAAATACTTGAGATTTCAGGAAAACGACGGGAAACGTAAAGGCAACATCGCTAATTGGATAGACTTTTTTGGCCTTGACAACCCAATAGGTCTAAATTCCAATGCGAGAATCTTATTTGTATTTTGAAATTATATAGTGAATGGCCATTTAAAACAACTTGGAACCTATCTAACTATAGTTCTGTAAAATAGATGTACTAAATGTTAGGATAAGATGTAACTTTATATCAATCAAGTAATGCCAAAACAAACAATTTACATAGTGTCACTTTCCTTGTTGGTTATGTGGTCTTGCAAAAAAGACGACCAAAGTTCACAACAAGTCAACCTTTTGTTTACCGAAAATAATTTAGCAGGAGATTGGAAAAGGATTGCAGAATTTAGAGGGCAACCAAATGATTCATTGGGCATATTGGAGCCCTTGGAAGATTTGTTTGCCCAATTCGAAAATTGCCGAAAAGATGATATTCTCAGATATGTTAAGGGTAACGAGCAAGAAGATAACCGCTATTTCTGGGGAATCGGGGCAATTGCCTGTCATAGCCAGATATCAAAAACTTTCACTGAAATTGGCACTTGGTCTCTCGAAGAATCAGGAAAACTGAGCCATGTTAATTCTAATACAAGTGAATACCATATTGTAATTCAATTAAATGCCCAACAATTACTTGTCAGAAGTGAATCGGATGAAAACGAGACTGGTGGGACTACGTTTGAATTTACGGAGTATGAACGTATAAGATAACATTTATAAAAATATCCAATTGATATTACCTACCATAAAGGGATATTGAATTGTTCTTGAAATTGGCGATGAAAAGCATTCCCTTGTCAAAGTGAATATCTGTTGGATAGAAAATGGCTTCCTTTAATATTTGCAGCAACTTTCCTTGATAATCAAAAATTAATATCCGGTTATTTTCTTGGTCGGTGATGGCTAATTCATTAGTGCTCAAAGCAATGCCGGAGGCCACGTTTATTTTTTCATTTAAGCCGATAGTCTTGATGTGGTTTCCATCAAAATCAAAGACCTGAACCCGATGGTTGTACGCATCGGCCACGAATACCTTACCATCCTTTAGTTTTACATCTATTGGATAATACAATTGGCCCTCATTATGGCCTTGCTTTCCAATAGTATAGCTATAATTTGGTGTCTGAACGATGATACGATGGTTATAGAAATCGGCTACCAGAATGGTATCCCCATATACAGAAACACCCGCCGGGGCCTGTGGTCGTTTGTTGATTTTCAACGGACTGGTTTTACCTTTTTTATATTGCCAGATGGTGTCGGTCAAGAATTCGGGTATGTAAAGTGTTTCCTTATCCATATGGATGTTCATCGGCCGTTGTATCCCCGTGATGGAATCCAACACCTTTCCATTCAGGTCGATTTTATACAAGCGGAAATAATCCGGATCTGAAAACCAAATGGCCTCCTCGTCCTTGGCCAAAGCCAAGGGGCGGGCTTCTTTGGGAAGTATAATTTTCCGTTCGAACTGCCATTGTTCTTTCGTTCTTTCACAACCAGATGTGAGAAGAACCAAAGCAAAAACCGAAAAAATGAATAACTTTCTAAAGTTCATACCAGTAGTTTAAAATCATAAGAGCAAGAATCAGCAAGGTAAATGTCCAGTGAAACCAAGTGTTGATAATGCGTTTCCTTTTGTCGTTTTGGCAGGTTTCCTCTCCACTGCATTTTCTTGAATTTTGAAAATTCCTTAAATGGGCGAACCCAAGGGCACCGGCCGAAAAGATGGTCAGAGAGGGTTGGGCAGGATGTACCCATTCAAAAGTTGAGCCCAAGAAACCAAATCCCGCGCCGACCGATAGCAGAGCAGGCAAAAAACAGCACATCAAGGGAAGAAGGGCGGCAACCAAGCTGCTTCCCAATACCATTTTGGAAATAGTCTTCATAAAACCTATTCGATTTTGGTTAGTACGATGGACCATTGGCCAGAGAGGTTATCATCTTCCTCATCCTGTACCGTTCCGCTTATGGTTGCTGTTCCAACGGTTAATTTTTGTAACAACGCCTTAGGAGTATCCTGCGATACCGAAAATCGTTCATTAGCGGTCTCAATGTACCATTGGCCATCTTCTTTCGTTGCGTTTCCAATTAGGGTCACTTCAGCTTTTTTTGCCGAAAAACCGTTCTTTTTTACCTCTTCCTGAATGCTACGTAATTTAAGTCCGTTCTCGGCAGCCAATCCCATATATGCCTTTCCGTCATTGAGGCTAACACGCACTTCCTGAAGCCCATCCATCTTTTTCAGTCCCCGCTCTAGGCCATAGGCGCAAGGGGCGCAATCCATTCCATACACTTCTTGGTCAACTTTGGTAATTTGCCCCGATGCTGTGCCAATTCCGAACAGACCTATTATCATAATTCTAAATATATTTCTCATTTTATACATTTTTAAAATTCTTGCTTTATAACCAATAGCTTAAGTTTATGGCCAATCGATACCTTTCTTTCACTGCCCCAAGTGTCAAGTCCTGTACGACCGGAAACATCGCACCGAACGATATTCCCCAAGCACCGTAAAGTCCCAGAAAAGAGGGCCCGACCAATACTTTTGTGCTACGCGAATCTGTAAAGTCCATTTGCCCCTCAAATTTATTGTCGCCAGGGAATTCGGCCAACGATTCTATAAAGATGCGCCAATCGGGCTTTGGGTAATCGCCCATAAATATATTGGGGCGATACCCCACTACCGCACTGGCGTAGGGCAGGTCGCCCAATTGTTCGCCATCTTTCTCAAAATAATATTGATAACCACCCCCAATCCATCCATACCAAGTACGCGAGGCATAGCCCGTTGAAATGGCAGCGTGTACCGAGTTGCCCACGTTGACCTGTCCCCTGACATCATCGGTTGGTGCAGAAACGCCCACGATGGCGGTGGACTCAAAACGCTTCCCCACACCAAAAGCATTCGAGAAAAACCGGTACCAAAGGGAAGCCTCAATATCACCGTTGGCGGTCATATTGCTATTGCCCCTTGTCCTTGGTGCATCACCCAACCGTTCTATCATCGTGGGGGTGGTCAGGTTGATCTGCAGGTCTTCCGTAATGCCATAAGAGAACAAGTAGCGCAGCATATATGACGTTTCGGTCTCCGTACCCAGGCTCATCCCGGCCACGTTCAAATCAACCCCGCCTTTGGCAAGGGTCGGGGTCTGTAGCCCATAGAGCGGGCCGTGGCCTTGGGCCATCGCCGTTCCTGATATGGCCAATAACACTATCAATTTAAAATAGCCAATGTTCAGCGATATTTTCGGGAATATTTTGCTAATCATACTTGACCTCTTTTTTAATTATGATTGTCCAATTCCAGCTTCCACCAATTTCGCTTCGGTGATGGCCGAATCCTTACAGCAATCCAAAAGTTCACCGCTCACTACCACAGCGGGAACTTTCTTTATCCCATATTCAGCTATCTTATCAAGACAGGTCTTGTCTTCACATTGCTTGACCAGATCATAGGTCGTTACCTCACATCTACCACAGGCCAGTTCCCTGATCATTTCGACCACCGGATCGCAGACCGGGCAATTGGCCGTAAAAACTTCTACTTGACGTTTCATACTTCTGTTTTTTTTTACTGTTTATATTTCCTTGACTTGTCATTGGATCCAAACAACGAATCAAATGTAGGTCGGTGGGTAGGGTGGTCTCCAAATAAAATTTCAAAAAAAATGACCCACATCGTGTGGGCCATCAAATCGGTTGTGATTGTGGGGGTCAATCATTTTTGTGGTTTTCGAGCTTGGCCTTTAGCGCATCAATTTCCTTCATCTTTTCGGTCAGGTTGTCCAATTCCAAATCCGGAAACTGTTTTCTTATAAATTCGATACGGTCTTCATTACCACAATTTCCGGGGCAGGCCTCAACGGTTTCGGATATTTTTATGGCCAAAGCTTTTCGATAAACTTCGTCCAATAACAGGAAATGGGCTTTATCCAATCCTTTCTGTGCTGCCTTGAACTGTATTAAAATCTTCTCTGGGTCTGTATCTTCATCGAGCATTTTAATGAGGCCACCAATTTGCCCATTGATACTTTGCAACCTCGTTTTTATGTCCTTGCTTAAATCTCGTGGTATCATCGATTTTAAAATTTTGGCAATATATAATTGTACTGGGGGTGCTCTACAAATTTATCCTGAAATTATTCAACAACAACCAGAGCCTTCTTGTATTGGTGGGCAGGCAACCGTCCCATAAGAGCAAAAGACACAGCAATCGCCTTCCTTTGGTCTTAATATTTGATTGCAGTTTTCGCATTCATAGAAAAACTGACAGGCCGTTGTTGGCATTTCCTCCTCTTTCGTATGTCCACATTCGGGACAGGTAATGGTTGAATTTAAAAGGATTCTCTCGTAGTCCATATTATTTTTTCTGAAACAGGTTATAAATAAAATTTTGCTCTGTTTTAAAAGGGGTTTTGTGAATTTTTTCAAAGGATTCCAATAGGGTGAAATCTACTTTAAACAATTCCTTTAGTTTTTCAGGAGAATATTGGGTAATCTCCAATCCACTACATCTTTTTGGACCGGTGGTCGAAAAAGTTGCCAGTATAAAATATGCTCCCGTCTTAAGGGAACGACCTAGTATGTCAATATACTTTAAGATATCTTCTTCCCGTGTGAAGAAATGAAAAGTAGCCCGGTCGTGCCATAACTCAAAGTCTTGGGTCGGTTCAAAATTCAATATGTCCGAATTTATCCACTGCACCTTTGCGGCTGACTTGCCTAATTTTGATTTGGTACGCTGAAGTGCATTTTCTGAAATATCAAGAATGGACAGGTTGTTATAGTCATTTTTCAACAAATGACTTATAAGGTTTGAGTTTCCCCCGCCAATATCAATAATTGAACTATCTTTAGGTAAGTCAAGGGAAGCTATAATATCCAATGAAGTCGAGGGTTTCCCTTCAAACCAACTTACTTCTTCATCACTTTTTCCGGTATAAACCTCTTCCCAGTGCTTTTTAGTGTATTCATCACTTTTCATAAATTTTGATATTTTGTTAAAGCATATAGGGAATATCCGAGGATAATGTTGGATAAGAAAAAATCATCGTCCTTAAATCGTTGATTCTCATCTTGGTCTTTATCGCTATTGCGAACAAATTAATGGTTTCCTCGGCGTTGGGACCAATTAAATGTGCTCCCAGTATCGTATGATCTTCTTTATCGACAATAGTCTTAAAGGCATATTCCTTAACATTCAACCGCTCTGCGTTGAACCAATTGCCCACCTCGTTATAATTGACCTGATATTCGATTTTTTGTGATTTGGCCTCTACCTCGGTCAGACCTACGGCTGCTAATGTTGGCAAAGTGAAAACCACGGAGGGCATCGGTGGATAGCTCACTTTTTTCGTGTTCCCCTTGATGATATTCGAAGCTACAATATGTCCTTCCATAACGGCTACAGGTGTCAGGGGCAGTCCTTTTGAATCTGCCGCATCTCCGGCCGCATAAACATTTGGGTTCGATGCGCTTTGAAGATATTCGTTGACGGCAACCCCTTCTTTTGAAAAGGATATTCCGGACTTGTCCAGCTCCAAATCAAAAATTGCAGGCGGGCGACCGGCCGAATTGAAAACGGTTTCCGTTCTAAATGTCATTTCTTTACCGTCGGTAGTTCCTGTAACTGTATAGTGGTTATCTCTCTTTTCGATTTTAGAAACTTTGGTCGCTAGAACCAGTTTTATTCCCAATTCCTTCGTGGCATTTATCAAGTGTACTACAATATCCTGTTCAAAGTTTTCCAAAGGTCGTTTGCCCCTATGTACAATAGTTACATCGGCACCACAACGGGCGGCGATATGTGCAAATTCAAAGGCGATGTAACCTCCACCAATAAAGAGCAGGGATTGGGGCAGCTCCTTTAGATTGAGGAAATCGGTACTCGAAAGTGCCAAGTACCCACCTTCAAAATCCAGTACCTTTGGTTTTGCGCCCGTTGCAATCACAATCTTGTCGGCTTCGATAGTATCTGTTCCCAACTGTAGGGTATTTTTGGACAGAAATTTTGCCGAAGAATGATAGGTGTCTATATCATTATGCCTGTATCCTTTTTCTATTTTGGGCGGCATTGCATCCACAAAGGATTGTTTGAAGGCCATAATATCCCGCCAATTGACATTGGGAACCGTATCGATACCCTTATCCTTTAAGCGTATTGCAAAATCCCTTACTTCTGTCGCACCGATGATTACCTTTTTGGGGTCGCAACCTCTTAGCGCGCATGTTCCACCATAGGGCAGCTCGTCAGTAACGCCTACCTTAAGGCCTTTGGAAGCACATTTATTGGCAATGGTCATCCCTGCCATCCCGGAACCGATAACAAAAACATCGTACTTTTTCATCTACTCGTTTTCTTTGTTTTCACCATCGATTACTTTATAACCTGTGCTGTTTATCGCTTTTTGGATTGCGGCCAAATCGGTTTTGGTCTTATCATATTCCACTACGGTATTCGCACCTTCGTAACTTGCCTTGACCGATAGTATTCCGTCCAGTTTATTTACCTCGCTCTCTACGTGGGCTTCACACCCTGCGCAGGTCATTCCCTCAACAGTAAAAGTGTACTTTACGATATTGGATTGCGAGACATAAATAACATCCTTACTGGGCTGTGCATAAAATAAATTGGAGTAATAGGGGAATGCCAGCATCAATCCTGCGAAAACGGTAACTATTAAAAGAAAGCTTTTGGATTGCCAAAAGGAGGGTTTTACATCATCCTCACAGGCACAGTCAATTTCCTCCTGCGTTTTTGGTCGTAGTTTCTGATACCAGGCAAAGACCAATACGAAGATAGTGATGCCGATAAGATAAGGTCGAAATGGTTCCACCCAAGAAAAGGTAGATGCGATGCCAGTGGTTCCGGCAATCAATGCCAAAACCGGGGTTATACAACATATTGATGCCGCTATGGCTGTCAATATTCCTGCATAGGCTACCTTGTTCGAGGTTTTTCCTGTTTCCATTTTATGCTACCTTTTTATTTTTCTGAATTTTGGTAAATACATTTTCCAATACCTCATTGTGATTCTGGACCAATGAATAATACAGGGTCTGCCCCTCACGTCTTGAAGTAATCAATCCCACATCCTTCATTTTACGGATATGCTGCGAAATCGCAGGGACACTCATTTCAAGTATATCGGCAAAATCGCAGGGACAAAGCTCACCTTCCTCGTTCAACAGGAATAGTATCCTTAATCGCGTTTCGTTACCGGCCAGGGCTAGCACTTTGCTGATTTCGACAATCGCCTCTGAGTTTGTTCCCAAGGTTTCGCGACAGCGCATTAACTGCTTTTGGTCGGCCTCCGCACGTGTACAACTTAATTCTGGTGCCATAGTACTGTTTTTGACAAAGGTATAATAATATAATTATTTAAGCAAATACTTAAATAATATTATCCATCGATGCTCTTTTAAAATCACACCTTACTTAAGTACATTCTACCCGATATGAAATGAAAGCCGCTACGTTGAATATTTTATTAAAAATAGGTGCTAAACCCAAAATACCATGAAGCCGTTCTTGAAGCCGGATTGTTGAGAATATCCTGTTGCCACTGGTATCTGTAGTTAATCCTTAGAACGGTCTGTGGTGTAGGCCTAAAGCTTATTGCAGGTGTAATTGCGAATAAATCATCCCCAATATTCGTATTGGTCTGGCCAAAGTTGCCAATATTGTAGTCCACATAATCCGTTCTGAGCGACAGGCTGAGTACGGCATCTTCCCAGTCCAATACTTCGGTCTTTAGTACCGGTTGGACAATATCCACAAAAAAACCAACTTGCCGATTGCCAAACTGCTGGGTAAAAGTGTCCGGAACATCGAGCCATATGTAGGCCATCTCACCGATAAACCTTGTCCCCGTTTTTTTAATGGCTGTATTTAAATCCAAGGCAAGAACATCTACCCTCCTTGATTTGGTATCAACCTGAAGCCCGTCAACTTCCTGCCTATTGTAGGTCCCGCCCATATAGGAAATACCCAATTCCCCTAATTTTCTATGCTTGATGGCGAACTTTCCATTGATGAGGGCATTGCCGCTAAAATTCTCCTCGAATCGCGAGGAATTTTCCTTGACCGAAGCCAAAAATGTTCTTTCTTCCTCGTTATCTATAATGCTTGTATCAAAGCCATTGGTGAGATATGCTTCATAGCCCAAGGTCCAAGCTCCCTTATATGCCTTTCCATATATACCAAATCCGGCATTGGAGAAAGTGGCGGGCAACAAATTGGTGCTGACATCTGGCCGCTCGACGAACTCCCATTTTGGTCCGTCATGGTTTTGGTTAAAGGATCCTATTGGGTTCAGTACGATGCCTCCCCTAAGGTTCAACAAGGGGTGCAAAGCAATGTCCATGGAGGCGAATTCAATGGCAATTTCCTCTGTCCCGTTTTCAAATTCCAGTTCGGTCAAGAATTTAATTCGCTTTGAAATGGATGCCGAAACGAAAAGGGTCAATCTTCGGGCCTGAAAAGAAAGCCCCTCCGACAATCCATCCTCAATACTGTAGATTGAGTTCGCCTCTAGATAACCGCCCAGATTGACTGGAAATTTATCGAAAGTCAAAAAAGGACGGTCATAAACCGCATCCATATTCATCGATTCCTGAATACTGTCCCTGTCGCTAGTTTGCGAGCTAAGGGTTAAAACGTAAATGTTCATTAAAGCAATGGCTGCATATATTTTACGAGACATGCACATAGATATTCTCATTATCGGCGGTTATTTCAAATGACTTTAGATTTTCTTCGGCCAGTCCTTCTAAAACTCTGCCCGAAGGGTCGAACTCACTGCCATGACATGGACAATTGAATATGCCGCCGCCGATGTTGAGTTCACAGCCCCTGTGGGTACATTGCATCAAACTGGCCAGATAATCACTGTTTTGTGTTTTGAAAATTCCTATGGGGTATCGCATGGAATGGCTCTGGATGACCACAAAATCACGTTCAATCTGCTTTTCACCTTTCACCTGCTGAAACTCACCCTTTGAAACTCGTAGCACTCCCCCTTCTTCAACGAAGGATGCATAATACAGGCCTGCGCAACTACTTAGTAAAGCGGAGGAAGCTGGCAGGACTGCAATCAGATATCCAAATTGTTTAATAAAATCTTTTCTATGCACCTATAGGGAATTAATGAATTTTATCAGTTGTGATTTTTCTTTTGGGGTCAGGGACAAATACTGGGCTTTTGAATTATCGGCCTCACCGCCGTGCAATTCAATGGCCTCTTCAATGCTCGAAGCCCTTCCGTCATGTAACAGGAACATTTGCCCGCCTTGGGAATTGCCCGATAACCCAATTCCCCAAAGAGGTGGGGTTCTCCATTCCGAAGTCCCAACATTTCCTTCGGTGAATCCATCATCCAATTCCGGCCCCATGTCATGTAACAACAAATCCGTGTAGGGATGAAATTCCTTAAAGGATAACGATTCAATTGGGGAAAATCCTGTGGTCAAAGTGGGTGTGTGACAGGCAGCACATTGTATGGATTGAAAGAGTTCTTTTCCAGTAATAATATCGGGATCCGCCTGATTTCGGGGTACGGGTGCTTTCAAAGTCTTGAGATAGAACACGACATCATTCAAGGTTTGGGTGCTTACCTCTGGGTCTTCTTCTAGCCCGCTGAATGGGTCAATAGGGTCATAAAGGGATGTAATTCCTATGTCCTGGTTATATGCGCTGACGCTTTGGTGCAACAAATCATAACTACCCGCTTTCTTTCCAAACCTGAAGATATAATTGTTTCCCTGGGGAACACTATTATTCCGAATCTTGGTGAATTCAGGAGGAATATTGTAGTGAGGTCTTCCACTAATACCGTCCTGATTTGCATCAGAAGGGTCTGCGAGAGCCAAAATATCTGCGTCAGGGACAGCATCCAACAAACCCAATCCCGTTACCGCCGGAGCGACCAATATGGAAAATGGGAAGCCGTCCGGCACGGTCTCCGGTTCAAAACCCGGTATGGCTTTATTTTGAATTTGGTTCCTGCCATCACCAAGGGATAACATCGAGGGTAAGTTTAAGTTATTGTTGCCAAACCTGACAAGTTGATTGAAAGGATGACCCTTGCCATCCCCTGAATGGCAACTTTCACAGCTGGTACCAACAAACAAGGGGCCAAGGCCTTTTTCAACGGTAAAAACATCATCATTGAAAGCAATATCGCCAGCTAAAAACAGTTGTTGCTCGCTTACGGACAATCCGTCCAATGGCCCGTCCAACAGCTCAAATTCCATAGGTTCTTCCGGACCCAGATTTTCACAGCCAAGTAGAGCGATTAAGGACAGGCTAATAAAAAAATAAATGATTTTAGGCATTGCTACAATTATATTTTTGTAAATATAAATATATTTTTAGTTAAGCCTAAATTTAAGTATAATAATTTGTCAAGAAAGAAGTGTTTACATCTTAAAAGGGTCGTGGATTTAATTATGCAAATCCCGTACTATCGGATATTGATAGTTGGCCAGAATGAACATTTATATTTCGATATTTACTATGGGCTTATGCCCACTTCATCTTCTGCAACCGAACGGCATTTAATATAGCTAACAAAGCCACACCCACATCGGCAAATACCGCTTCCCACATTGTTGCCAATCCGCCTGCACCAAGGATAAGCACAATTACTTTCACCCCGAATGCCAATCCAATATTTTGCCAAACGATGCTTCGGGTTGAACGCCCAATTTTAATTGCCCTGGCAATTTTACTTGGTTGATCGGTTTGGATGATAACATCTGCCGTCTCAATGGCTACATCGCTACCCAGACCGCCCATTGCGATACCTACGTCACTTGTCGCAAGTACCGGAGCATCGTTGATACCGTCGCCCATAAATGATACCGTGCTATCAGGTTGTTTCTTGAGTTCTTCGACCTCGTTCAGTTTATCTTCGGGTAGCAGACCGCCCTTTGCCCAATCGATTTTCAATTCTTCGGAAACCTGTTGGGTAATGGAATCCTTGTCGCCAGAAAGCATTATAATTTTGGATATTCCAGCCTCTCGTATTTGCTCAATAGCTTGGTGGGCATCTTCCTTCAACTCGTCGGCAATGGTTACATAACCTGCAAACTTTCCGTCAATGGCGACCATCACGATCGATTCGACAATAGAATCAGTCTCTTCAGGGACATTTATGCCATTGGAGGTCATCAATGCTTTGTTCCCGACCAGAACCTGCTTTCCGTTGACCGTACCTTTAAGACCTTTTCCGGCAACTTCGGAAACCTCGGTCGCTTCAAAATCCGCACCATCCGACTTGTACTCCAAAATTGCTTTTGCGATGGGATGGGTGGATTGTTCTTCCATCGCCATCAGATATTGCATAAACTCCGCTTCCGAAAAAGCGGATTTATTGACCACTTTCTTAATCTTAAAGACCCCTTTGGTAACAGTTCCCGTTTTGTCCATTACCACTGTATTTACCTTGGTCATGGCATCCAAGAATGATGCGCCCTTGAACAGAATCCCATTACGGGATGCCGCACCTAGGCCACCGAAATAACCTAGGGGAATGGAAATGACCAATGCACAAGGACAGGAAATTACTAGGAATATCAATGCTCTATACAACCAATCCCTAAACACATAATCATCAACAAAAAAATAGGGCAAGAAAGTCAGGCCAATAGCAAGGAAAACAACGATAGGCGTATAAATCCTTGCGAACTTTCGGATAAACAATTCCGTCTTTGATTTACGTGCGGTGGCGTTCTGTACCATGTCCAGAATCCTGGCAATGGAACTATCCTTAAATTCCTTGGTCGTTTCCACTTCGATGACACCATCGAGATTTATGCTTCCTGCAAATACTTTTTCTCCGGTCGCAATAGTGGCAGGCTTGCTTTCGCCTGTTAAAGCTGCGGTATTAAACGACCCTTTCTCTGAAAGCAAAATACCGTCGAGAGGTACTTTCTCGCCCACGCGCACTTGAATTTTCTCGCCAATCTCGACGGTTTCAGGATTGACAGAGACAAAATCATCATCACGATAGGCCAAGGCTTCATTAGGGCGTACGTCGAGCAAAGCCTTGATGTTTCCCTTGGCACGGTTGACGGCGGCATTCTGGAACAGTTCGCCTACGGCATAGAACAACATCACGGCCACACCTTCGGGATATTCACCTATGGCAAATGCCCCCAAAGTAGCAATAGACATCAAGAAAAATTCCGTAAAGAAGTCGCCTTTTAAGATACTATTCCAACCTTCCTTGATTACAGGAAAACCTACGGGAATATAGGCTACCGTGTACCAAACGATTCTGACCCATCCCTTAAAGAAAGGAAAGGCATCGAAATAATCAATGGCGATACCGGCTATCAACATGACAAAGCTGAAAATCGCGGGTAAGTAAGTTCTGAATTTGGATGCTTCTTCCGGACTGCTGTGATTATGGCCGTCATCGTGACTGTGATCGCCCTGGTGTTTCTTAGGGTCTAAATCGCGTAGGTTTACTTTTTTCTTTTTCATAGATTATGATGCCATCCAAGCCATAGCCTGTGCTTTGTTTTCCAATTCAAAATATTTAGCGTCACTGCCCGTAAAGAAATCGGTAGCACTTGCTGCCCATTCCTGCCATTTCTTGTCACCTACAAATGCCATTTTTCCATAATCGTCGATATGTGCGGCATCAGTTTTTATATCTTCCCAAAAACCTTTGAGCGTGTAGCCTTCAAAGTCATCCATTTCAAAATAGAAGTCCACTTTATGGCCCTTATCGATGATTTGATGTATGCGGTCGTGAACGGTCTTTAAATTTTTTTCGTTCAATTTGCCCGACAACCTTGCGGCAATCAGGTTTTCTTTTTTCGTATCTATAAACTGTATCATAACTCATGATTTTTCAATGGTCAAAGTAAAGGTTTAAAGCGTGCAACGGAAGTGCATTTATTGCCCACTGCATTTCTCACAAATGCCTTTTAGAACCAAATTGGCATCCTCTGCGATGTACCCATCGGGAAGGTTGATGTACGGAATCTTATGTTCTGTCAAACAAACGGTCTCACCACAATTGACGCAGTGAAAATGAAGGTGTAGGTCTCGTTCCAATTCACAATTGCAGCCTTCCTCACATAATGCATACTTGGTCATGCCCGTGCTATCATCTATCTGATGTACTATGGCTTTATCTTCGAAAGTCTTAAGAGTTCTGTAAAATCAGAATCCGCATGTCCTGTTAATTGCCATAGATACTCAATAAAAAAATCCTTTTAGCTATTAGAAGCGAAACATGGGATTGTATTTTTGGCAAAAAGCCCTGAAATTTATCAGGGCTTTTTTGAATTGCTTATACAAGTTGTATATTTAATTATCAACTATTAGCTTAATCAATGTCGGCTTACCTTGATTCATTTCTACACCAAGGAAATAGACACCATCTCTTAATGTAGATGCGGGAATATCGTATGTACCGTCAGCGGATAGCACATCAGGTGCGTTGTAAACAGCTATATATCTTCCACCGACATCGTGCAAATAGATTTTTAAGACCACCATATCTGCTGGTGCATTGATGACTCTTATTTTGGCAACACCACCTTTTGAAGGATTTTCTGCCAAAATGACTTCCATTTTACCAGAGGTACCGTCGGTCACGGTAATGGACAAGGTGGCCGTGCTTGTACGGTTTCCCTCATCTGTGACAGTCAAGGTTACGGTATAAGTGTCAGCCTCATTATATGTGTAAATTGGATTCATTTCGGTGGAAGTCCCTCCATCTCCAAAATCCCATGCATAGGCCACAACCCCAACATCATCGCTAGAGTTACCACCCGTAAAAGTGACCTCTAGAGGTGCGACACCTGTTAAAGGAGCTGCTTCCGCGACTGCAACTGGAGGCATGTTTCCACCTTCAGAGCTGACCATAACAGTTACTTCATCAAAACCTGTTTCATTTTCATCATCTATGACAGTCAATCTAAACACATAACTACCTAAAACCAGATCACTAGCCGTCAGATCCGCAGTTGTTTCCCCGACCAAAGTGGCTGTAGTGGGACCGCTCACTTGTGTCCATTGATAGCCTGTAATCGAGCCACCATTGGGGTCGGTTCCTGAACCATTCAATGTGATACTATTGGAGGGAAGTACAACCGTCTGATCTTGACCGGCATCGGCAATAGGATCGTTGCTAACCGGTGGAGGCGTTGTATTTTCATATATTCTGGGTCCCATATGCTGTAACCAACCATTTGAAACCACATCAAGGTCACCATCATTGTCGATATCGGTAACCCTGGCACCATCGTGATGTTCTAAATTGAGTGACCCATCATCAATAATTTGTGTTTCCCAATCCCCTGTACTACAAAGGTCGTTCTCGAAAACAATCAATCTGCGGTCGGCCAACCACTCACCCACGACAATATCCTGATCTCCGTCAAAATCGAAATCAATGGCAAAAACGCTTAGACTTCCTGCAATATCGGTTGCAAGAATATTTCTTACCCAAGGCTGCGTTGGGTCCGCAGGTGCGGCAAACCAGGCAAATTCAGAGTTGTTCGGGTTGCTTCCCAATCCCAATTGGCCAACAACGGCATCCAAGTCACCATCCCTATCAAAATCGGCCAATTGTGCACGATCCGGAGTGGTAACGTAGGTAATTCCCGTGGAAAAAGTTTCCCAAGTACCCCCGCCATTATTCCTAAGCCAATTGACACCTTGAAAGAGATCCAGGTCACCATCTCCGTCTATATCACCGGCTTGAAGATCTTCTCCCGCAGAATCGGGGCTGATATCCACCAAACTCCACATACCTGTTGTCGGGTTCGCCGATGGAGTGAGCATTTGAACTGGTGATCCCGTAGATTCGGCACCATTCCAGTTAATGGCCATTTGATAACCGGCACCAAAATCGCCTCCGGCCAAACCCGCTAGAAATGGTTCACTATAATTGGTATTCCCAGCAGGTATATTCGTAAATACAGTGAAATTACCAGAACCATCGTTCTGAGCCCACAAAAGCTGGGCACTTTCATATTCGTTATCTGGGGCAATACCCAAGGCGGTGCCCAATAAATCAATATCTCCATCCCCGTCAAAGTCATGCACGTGGACCACATTTCCGAATGTTCCACCAATTGTACTTTTCTGCCAGTTACTGGAAGCCGATCCAGAATTTTTATACCACCAGCCACCAGTTACTATGTCCTTCAGTCCATCGCCATCCAAATCATCATCGGCAAAGGTATATACAGCAGTGTACGGGTTTTGATCTAGTTGATGAACTATCCAAGAGTCAGGAAAGTCAGTTTCATTACAGACCGATTGTTCTGTAACCGCAACCATCACTTCATCAAAAATACCTGTGGGCGAGTGATTGGCAAAGAAAAGTTCGACACGAATCGTATGACTGCCTATACTCAGATTGTCAAGTGGAATTGGGTCATGACTATAATAAGGTTCGACCATAACCCCATCTATATAGTAATGTATATGAGTGTCACCCTCTTGAATTGTCCAATTTTCCACCATGAATGCGACTTCGAATGGCTGATTGACACTCCATCCATTTTGGGGCGAGGTAATCATTATATCAGGTGTCGATGCAAAAGCATCTGGAGGTAATATTTCTATTGCGGACAATTTTGGATTTTCGTTGATCGATGTTAATGTGATACTCGCAAATCCATCAGTAATGGAAATATCGTCCAACTCCTTCTGGAGCGCTGTCGCAGGATCTACTTCTGCGGAGATGTCAAAATTGGTCAGTACGGGATTCCCTTCTATAGTCACGTTAAAAACACGTGTGCCGGGGCCACCAGGTACACTACCAATTCCAAAATACAGTTCGGCAAAATGTAAACGAATATCATATTCGCCAGATACGGGTACAGGAATTTCATATGAGAAGCTGCCGAAACGTTCTGTTTGATAAAGTTCGTCTTGCGTCGTACCATTTATGGGCATAGAGGCACTGAACAAGCTTCCACCTGTCGAATATTGATCCGCGATAAAAGTTTCGGCACCATATGTCAATTGGGGACCTCCCACGTTAATTCTAATAGAACTTATGATAGAAAATGAATAATCTTCTGTTACAATTGGTATACCAGAAATGTTTTGAACATCGTTAACGGTTAGATTGTAGGTCGTATCACCACTCAACGGAGAAACCGTTAAAAAAACGGTCAGTCCATCTGATTGCAAAACCGCGGAAGAAATGGCAATGCCATTGTCTATCACATAGTTTGAAACTTGATTCGCAGTAGCCGCGGTAACATACTCCGAAAATTGGACTTTGACCTGTGTAGAGCCCATTGCTTCAACAGAGGATATCTCAGGTGGAGAACTGTCGGTTGACACTCCATCTCCGATAAATTCCACATAATTCAGATTAAAGATATCTTGCGTGCCGCTAGTACTTTTAAATACAAAGAATAGATCATTTTTTCCGACAGGTGCCGAAAAGATAGATTCCACGGCCTGCCAATTGCCCAAGCCACCGGTTGAAGGTACCGTGGTGGTCGCCAAAAGAGTTCCTGTAGGGCTTCCCAACCTAAATTCTATGGTACCACCGGCAGTTGCTGCCGCCACCTTGTATTTAACAGCAGTCATGTTCAACAAATTGCGTTCTGAAAAAGAAATATACCCATTGTTGTCAACACTCAGGGCTTCGGATCCGCCCTCCAAAAAATCGGTATTTGTGATTATGGTGGTTCCATTTTGAGTGTCGAAGTACTCGGCTTCCTTGCGCTTTGGATGTAATAGGATTTGATCGAACGCCGTCAGCCCCCCCTGATCCGTGTAATTGGCATTCAAAACGTAGAAAATGTCCATCTCCCCCGTAATATCATGTCCGTCGTAGCCCAAATTAAAATTCTGGGTACAGCCTGTCATGGTTGCCAAATCATGAAAATGATTTAGGTGGCCAAGAGCAGGAACCACATTAACATCGTTGCAGTCAATTCCAGAACCGGTAGAACCGTCCTCGGTATCGGATACGATCAAATCTATCGATACATCATCTCCCCAACCGATGAATCCGCCGTCAGGAGGTAAATTATAAGAAAAAGTGGCGGCGGTATTGCCGGCATAGATAGTGATATTATTTACCCCAAATGCACCGCCTGGGTCGGTAACTGTCAATTTCACATTAAAGGTTCCTGCCGTATTGTATACATGGGTCGGGTTTTCGTCGTTGGAATCTGTATTTCCATCGCCATCAAAATCCCATTCATACGTTAAGGGTGTATCCCCATTCGGATCATTCGTTCCGGCACTGGAAAAATTAACCGTCAAGGGCAAAGGGCCACTATTCGGGTCAGCACTTATCATGACAGTCGGGGGTGCATTTGAAGTAATACCCGTATAATCAACCCTGATTAACTTACCAGTACCTGCATTTTGCGGGCAACAGCCAGCGCCGTAAGCCAAAATATACATCTTGCCGTCAGGGCCGAATTCCATGTCGATAAAACCGTCGCCAGACCCAGAGGGAAATACGGCCGGTGCGAACAAATCATTACTTATAATATTTCCTTGCGCATCCATTTCAACAGCCCAAATTTTACTGCTATTGAAGTCATAATAAAAGAAAATCTCATCGAACTCTACGGGAAATCTTTGGTCATCGGTCAGCGCACCATCATAATAATATCGAGGGCCGGCAAAATGACTTTTATGGAAAAATTCGAGCCAAGCCGGTTGGGCAGGAGGTAGAACAGTGGCCCCTGTATTCCATGTGGAAGTATTTTCAGGGGCAGCCGGGTCGTTGTAAAATGGTGACGGAGTACGATAGGCAACTTGATAGGCATCGTTGTCGACACCTGAAAAATATGGCCAGCCATAATTCCCCGATGCCTTTGTCAAGTTCATCTCGTCCAACCCTTCCGGGCCTAGAGCACTGGCGGCATTTGCGTCCGGGCCAACTTCTCCCCAAAACAGCCAATCCGTATTTTCTTTGTCGACAAAAATTCGATAAGGGTTTCTAGCACCCATAACATAGATTTCGGGTAGGGTATTCGGAGTACCAGCTGGAAACAGATTGCCTGCAGGTATGGTATAAGAACCATCGTTTTGGGGAGTTATCCGAAGGATTTTACCCCGCATATCGTTGGTATTGCTCGAGCTTTTCTCGGTAGTGGCAGAAATACTCGTCTCATTATGGGAGGCGTAGGCATCGCTGTAGTACGAATTGTCGCCTACTGCGATGTACAGGTTACCTTGCGAGTCAAAGGCCATATCCCCACCTGAATGGTAACTGATAATCCGTTGAGTACCCCACTCCAACATTACAATCTCGGAAGACATGTCCAGAACATCACCGTTCATGGTAAATCGGGATACCCTATTGGTCGACTGACCGAGCACAGCATAATGTAGATAAATGTAATTATTTGTGATAAAATCCGGGTCGAAAGCAATACCCAACAAACCTTCTTCGAACTCATGAAAGACCGGTACCGTTCCCGCTGAAACAGAGGTCTGGGTATCCGTTTTGTAAATTATTACTTCGCCGTACCGATCAAGGATAAAAATGCGCCCGTCCGGTGCGAATTGCATGGTTGTGGCATTGGCTAATCCTGTCAGCAACGGTACTTGTTGGAAATCGTCAGGCAATTGCCCTTTAACTGAAATGGAGCTTAATAAGGCAAGTGCCAATATCAGACCACCTACAATTTTGTTCGAAATGGAGCAAAATTTAGAATAATGGAGATGAAATATTGAAAAGAAAGCTGAGTTGCAAGCGCGAATAGTGTAGATTTTTTTCATAATCAATAATAGTTATTGCAATTTTATTAAAAGGCACTAATTGCAGGGGAAGTGGCATCAACTTACAAAGGTAACTTAATAACAACTTTAGGCCGAAATACCCCACTGATTTTCGTTAAAATCAAGTGTTTTTCGATAAATTACTAACATTCTCTTTATGATGTACTTAAAGTAAAAGGGTCTTTCCACTTTTGGTATCCTAGTATTAAAAACACTCCTTTTCAATTTATAGAAAATGACGGATTCAATATTGAAAATATATATAATTTTCTTTAGCTCCACTTCATCTTCTGCAATCGAACTGCATTGAATATCGCCAATAACGCCACACCAACATCAGCAAAAACGGCCTCCCACATCGTTGCCAAACCGCCTGCGCCGAGAATAAGAACGATAATTTCGCATAGTAAGCTATACCTAATATTTATTGGAGCATCTCATAGGTAGAAAGGCTACTTAACTATCAGCAATGGGGCCTTGGAGGCATACAACATTTTTTTTCTTAGCCCCTTTTTGAAAAGTGCCTCAAAAAATCCGTGTTCCCTGTAAAGCAAAACCAATAGGTCTATTGGGGTTTCAGTCAAAAATTTATCGATACCCTCTTCGGGTTTGTCTTCCTCGATAACTGTAAAGAACCATTGCTTAGGTACAAGAAGTTTGCCAAATCTTTCACGAATAAATGCTTTCTCCGGAACCCTTTCCTGTTCGTCCGCTATATGTACAAAGTGCAACTGTGCATTATAGTTTTCCAATAATCTGGACAATATTTCAAAATCTATTCTATTATCCGTACTATCCGTATCCACTGCGACCCCGATACGCTTATATGCAGTATAGCTGGCATCTTCAGGTACGGCCAGTACTGGACAAGATGCCTTTTGTGTCACCTTTTCGGTGACGGTTCCAATAAAAATTTCATCAAATCCTGAAGACGTGCCCTTGGTACCCATAACGACAAGTCTGGTATTCATTTCCTTAGCCAGGCCAGAAATCACATCGACCGTTGCCCCGAAACCGACCATTGCTTGAAATTCCAACTTGTCCAGTTCAGGAAAGCCTCTTAGAAACTTATCCAATTTTTCTTTATTGATTTTCTCCTCGGATGCCGTGGTATCTGCTACATTGTGTGCCATAGTTGCCATACCGATAGGCGTACCGGATGGATATGCCACTGAATAGGCGTGGACAAAAACCAGTTTTGATTTCAATTTTTGTGCTAGCCCAATTGCGTAGCTCACCGCATTTTTTGAAACCTGTGTAAAATCTACAGGTATTAAAATTCCGTCATCTTTCATATCATTTTGTTTTTATTGATTTGACTCCATTAATCTTTCTTTTTAGGTTTAATTATTCAATTGAAAAGTAGGTAAAAACCATATAGAATTGCATCTAGAAAGGCAATTGTCAGCACCGCAAGGAACATTGCCACAAAAACCAACAGGCAATACCCTTTCTCCTTTCTGGTTCTTACTTTCCTGTTTATTGAATTCTCCTTTTTTTCCTCTAGTCTCCGCTTTCTCCTTTCCCGTGACATATTATACTGTGCTTTACTAAAATCAACGCACCAATGCTATCCCCTAAGGTCATAAAACCATTCTTCTGCACGTTTGATTCCCTCCGTAATGGCCTTCTCACGAGAATACCCATTCTCCTTTACCAATTCTTGTGCAATTTTGAGGGCCTTCTTCCGAACTGACGGCTGTAGGCCATCAAGTTTTGTTTTGAAATCTTCAAATGTCCAGTCCATATTGTATACTTTTTTTAGAGCTTTCGCCCTTCCATCTCTGCTTTTACAATGCCGCGTTCAAGGTCTTCCTCCTTGGAGCATTGGTTTGTCGTATAGTATTCTTTAGCATACTTTACGGCCAATTTGTGGATGTTTTCATCCAGCATATTGAGCCTCATCGAGCAATCTTTAAAAAGTTCGTCTTTCATCTATCAAAAAAGTTTCAACACGTAAAAAACCATGACCAGTAAATAAACTATATATGCCGCATCAAATACAAAAATCTGCCAACGAGAGAAACCGTGCAGTTCCTTGCTTTGGTGCACAAATAGTGTGTAAAGCAGCGGCATAAGCCCGACAAAGGCCATGTTGACCCAGAACAGTTCAAAGTCCTCAATGGGGGTGGTTACCAAAGCCAGCGGAAAAAATGCCACCGTCATCGTTACGGCATTGTCTGCAATAACACTGGTGGTGCCCGCTGTCACCTCGCCCCCTTTTACCACGCTCCAGGTCTTGAATATTTCCGGTGCCGTGGTCATTATGCCCGTGATGAAAAGGCCTCCCACGATTTCAGAAATATTTAGGGCAGAAACAATATTTTCGGTCGCCTTCACTATGAAAAAAGCGCCAACTGCTATCGCAAAGGCCCCGGCAATCGATAACCAGACCTGTTTTTTGTTCCATTCTACTTTTTTGCCCTTTTCCTTGCCTTTTATGATTGCGTGGGTCAAGAACGCAGCATAGGCCGCCAGCATAATCCACCCGTCCACAGGTTGCAGGCCACGCCAGGGCTTTGGCAGAGTTAAAATGGCCACAAGGGCGATAATGCCCAGATAAGGAAGGGACAGTACGGAAACCGAACGTTTGTTCAACGCCAGAATGTTTTTATCAAGATGTTCTTGATGTTCCTTGTTGTTCTTGAATTGTTTCCTGGAAGCAAAATAAGCTATGGTCACCATCAAGGGAATGGAAATAATATTGGAACCCAATAAGTTGCCCAGGCCAATATCGGAAACGTCCCGTGCCGCACTGGTTATATTGATGGCAACTTCAGGACTGGCCGTTACAAGGGCAAGAAAAGCGGCTCCAGCGGATGCGGTAAGCCCCCATTGCTTGCGGAGCAACTTTAAAGGAGTCAACAATCGATCCGCACCCCAGTGTGCTGCCCAGGCCGCTAGGCCCAAAACGAGTACCCATGGCCATATGTTCATAATTCTGTCATTTTAACATTTCTCTCTTTGCTAGGTTCGATATGGATGTGCACGTCAAGTATCTCGGAATATGACCTGAACAATCTCTCCTTTACTTTGTGTGCAATATCATGGCCCTCGGTCACAGTTAATTCCCCATCGATCCAAATATGCATATCGATATGAAAGGCCGTTCCCATCTTTCGGGAATGGCAGCGCTCTACCCTTACCACTTCAGGAACGGCTTCGGCCAGTCGGATAACCTCATTTCGAAATTCGGGCTCAACAGCTTCGTCCAGCAACTCCCTTACCGATGACCTAGCTATTTTATAGGCATTGAACAGAATAATGCCCGCTGCAATGAGTGCCGCGAAATCATCCGCTATCTCAAACCCTTCGCCACCGATCAATGCTATGGAAATCCCTATAAAAGCGGCTATCGACGTAATGGCATCACTCCTATGGTGAAATGCATCGGCCTTGACGGCCGAACTATTGATTTCATCACCTGTTTTCATGACATAGCGATACAACGCCTCTTTCGTGAGGACAACAAATACCAGTATGAAGAGTGTGAAGGGTGCAGGAGTTTTGTGGGGTACCAGAATATGGTCGATGCTGTCCCTTATGATTATACCACCTGCAATGGTTAGGGCTATGGCAATACCCACCGCCACCAGGGCCTCTATCTTACCGTGTCCGTAGGGATGGTTTTCATCCGGTGGCCTTGACGACCATCTCAACCCGGCCCATAATAGTGCGGATGTCAGCACATCCGCCCCGGATTCGATCGCATCGGCAATAAGGGCATAAGAATGCCCGAACACCCCGCCCAAACCTTTGATCAATGCCAATAATGCACTGATCAAAATACCTACGAGGGTAGTTTTGAGTCCTATTCGGGATATGGCATTTGGATTCCTTTCCAAAATCTTTCTTTTGCTATTTCTTTTCTTCCCAATACGTTATTTGGACAATTTTAAAATTCTAATGGCTCCTCGCATCACAAAGGCAAATACAATACCGCCTATGACCAAATCGGGCCATTTACTGTCTAAAAAATAAACCAGCACCCCTGCCAGTATTACCCCGCCGTTCACAATAATGTCGTTTGAGGTAAAGATGGCACTTGCCTGCATATGCGCTTCCTTGCTTTTGGCCTTGTTTATCAACCATAGGGAAACGAGGTTGCCGATAAGGGCGAAAATGGAAACGATAATCATCCATTGGAACAAAGGGGTTTCGCTACTGCTCAAAAACCTTCTCACGACTTCCGAAAATCCCAGCAGGGCCAAGGCCATTTGAAAATAGCCACTGAACTTCGCCACTTTCTTTTTTCTGGAAATAGCGCCGCCTACGGCAAAAAGGCTCAATGCGTACACAATGGAATCGGCCAGCATATCTAGTGAATCCGCAATAAGGCCCATCGAGGAAGAAATCCATCCCGTGGTCATTTCGATAACGAAAAACCCAAAATTGATGTACAAGACCCACCAGAGTATCTTCTTTTGTTTGGTCTCGTCTTCGGCAATAGGTGTTTCCGCCTTTTCTGTTCCCAAGAGTTTTTCCCCCAGCTTTAATGCACCCAATGCCACATTTATTTCTTGGGCATTCCCCTGATGGTACACATCTAATTTTCTTTTCGGAATGTCAAAGTCCAGATATTTGATTTGAGGATTTGACTCCAGTTTCATCCTTATCATCTGTTCTTCGGAAGGGCAATCCATTTGACTTACCTTAAAAGTGCTTTTGTTTATAGTGGACATTTAAATAATCTGTATTAAATTCTAAGTTTGGTGTTTTAAATCTTTACTTATTATGGTATTCCATATATTTTTCCAAAATCGATTTTAAGCTCTCCAAATAATCAGCGAACGATTTATAAGTCAGTTTTGCTTCATCATCTATGGGAATAGTTATGGGATTCTCATCCAAATAGCGATAGAGTTCGGGATATTCGTGTTCAATCCTTACTGTCAATTCGTTGATTTCTTGGGTTAGTTTTTGAATTTTCCTCATCTTCGTTTTTTTATATTTTTATATATGCAACGCCCTGTCTTCGGTAGCGGCCAAGCAGGCTTCCTTAAAGGTTTCTGAAAATGTGGGGTGTCCGTGGGACATTCTGGCAATATCTTCTGCCGCTGCCCTGAATTCCATCGCCACGACAGCTTCCGTATAACTATCGGCTATGCGCGGACCTATCATATGCACGCCCAAAATCTCATCGGTTTCCTTGTCTGCAATCACTTTTATAAAGCCGTCAGTGTCCATACTTATCTTGGCCCGTGCATTGGCCTTAAAGGGAAACGAGCCCGTTTTTATTGCTCTTCCTGCTTCTTTAAGTTCCTCTTCGGTACGTCCTACACCGGCCACTTCGGGCTGTGTATAGACAATGTTTGGTATGAGGGAATAATTGATATGCGGCTTTTGTCCCGCAATGCGTTCGGCCGCAAAAACACCTTCTTCACTGGCCTTATGGGCGAGCATCGCCCCACGGACTACATCTCCAATGGCATAGACCCCTTTTACATTGGTCTCCAGGTTATCATCTACTTTTATTTGTCCTTTTTCGTTGGTTTCCACTCCCACGTTTTCAAGGCCAAGACCTGATGTAAAAGGTTTTCTCCCAATGGCCATCAGGCAATAGTCTCCTTCCAACTGCATTTCCTTGTCGTCTTTCCTGTTCTGTGCCGTAAGGGTTACTTTATCATCTGCTGCCAAAGCTTTTGTGACCTTGTGTTCCAGATAGAACTCGATATCTTGTTTTCTTAGGGACCTGTACAATTGATGCCCTACGGATTTGTCCATTGTATAAATAAGCCCATCAAAATACTCTACGATGGAAACCTTTGAACCTAACCTGGCGAAAACCGAACCTATCTCGACCCCAATGACACCACCTCCAACGACCATCAAGTGTTTGGGGATTTCTTTAAGGGCAAGGGCTTCCGTAGAGGAAATAATCCTTTTTTTATCTATTTCTATGTTGGGCAAGGATGCAGGTTTTGACCCGGTGGCGATGACCATTTTATCGGTTTCTATGGTTTGTGTTTTGTCCTCGCCCTTAATTTCAATGGTGTTTTTGTCCTTGATGTTTCCGTGGCCTTCATAAACGGTAACCTTGTTCTTTTTCATCAGGTAGGCTACCCCGTTGATGATTTCCCCCACGACGTCTTGAACCCTTTGGTTCATTTTTACAATATCTACATTCGCCTCCTTGACATCAATGCCGAAATCCTCGAATTGGTGTTTGAGCTTGTGGTAATGTTCCGATGCTTCCAGCCAGGCTTTTGAAGGGATACAGCCCACGTTAAGGCAAGTGCCGCCAAGGGTACTGTACTTTTCGATTATGGCCACTTTAAAGCCCAGTTGTGCAGCACGTATGGCACACACGTAGCCACCTGGACCGGAACCAATAATTGTTATATCATATTTTTCCATAATTGTATTTTTTTGGTTAAATAAGGTGGAAGAACCTTGAACTTGACTCTTGGGCGCAAGGGTTCAAAGTTCTGGAACTCCCACCTGTTATTTTTCCTTACATTTCACGCATATCCCTTTTAATACCAAGTTGACATCGTTTATTTTATAATCATCTGGCAAACTTTCTTCTGGTATTTTATTTGGCAAACAGATTGTTTTCTTACATTCGGTACAATGAAAGTGCAGATGTAAATCTGAACCATACTTACCTTTAACGTTTTCATTAGAAATCGCAAATTTTGCCACTCCGGTTCCATCATTTATCTGATGAATAAGTCCTTTATTCTCAAAAATCTTAAGGTTGCGATAAAAGGTCGTTCTGTTTGCTGTCTTATTGGTTTCGCTCTTTTCGGCAAAGACCTTTTTTAAATCGGAAAAGGACACGGCACTTTGCTTCCTTCTCAGATACCTGTATATCTTGGACCTCATTTGAGTAGGGCGAATACCGTGACTTGACAATATTTTTTCCGTTTTGTTCATTTTTTAATCTTGATTCAAAGGCAATCTCCTTTATTGAATTTATTTTTTGTAGGCGAGCAAACGCAATGCATTGACCACCACTACCAACGTAGAGCCCTCGTGAATGGCCACGGCTATCCCTATACTTGCCCAACTCATAATTGTCGCAGGAATTAAAAGGGCAACAACCCCCAAGCTAACCCATAAGTTTTGCTTGATTATCGCCTTCGCTTTTCTGCTCAAACCGATGGCAAAAGGCAAGGTTTCCAGTTTGTCTGCCATTAGTGCTATATCTGCGGTTTCTAAAGCCACGTCGCTTCCCGCCGCACCCATTGCAATACCAACGGTACTGTTTGCCATAGCAGGGGCGTCATTGACCCCATCACCTATCATTGCCAGTTTATTTTCCTGTTCCGCAAGTTTTTTGATGGCCTCCACTTTTTCTTCGGGAAGCAGGCTTCCGCGTGCTTCGGTCAACCCAATTTCCTCGGCTACAGCGTCGGCCACTTTCTGGTTGTCTCCGGTAAGCATTATCATTTTCTTGATGCCTATTTCCTTTAGTTGGGCAAGGGTCTCCTTGGCTTTTTCCCGTGGGGTGTCCATCAGCCCGAGCATCCCTATAAATTCATCGCCCCTTTTTATTAGCATCGTGGTCTTTCCTTCCCCTTCAAGAGTTCTTACCTTTTCTGATACATCGCTGGGAACGCCCTTATCAATACCCTCAAAAAGCTCAAGATTGCCTATGTAAATGGAATCCCCTTGATAGTTTGCCTTTATGCCCTTGCCTTGTACGGCCTCCAAATCATCGGCATCGGGAATTTTGGCGTCCTTCCCAAGCCGTTCCATTCCGTCACGTACAACAGCCTTTGCCAGGGGATGGTCGCTCAGTTCCTCAACCGCAATAGCAATTTCCAACAGTTCATTTTTATCTATGTTGCCAAAACTTTCGACATCGGTAAGTTTTGGTTTTCCTTCGGTAAGTGTTCCCGTTTTGTCAAAAGCGAGAGCGGTAAGTACCCCTAAGTCTTCCAAGGGGCGACCGCCTTTTATCAAAACCCCGCCTCGTGCTGCTCTTGCCACACCACTCAATACAGCAGATGGCGTAGATATAGCCAAGGCACAAGGACTGGCTGCCACAAGTACCGCCAGGGAACGGTACAGGCTTTCATTCCACGTTTCATCAATGACCAGGAAAGCAGAATTCAATAGTATGACCAATAAGATTACCGATGGCACGTAGTACCGCTCAAACTTGTCGGTCAATAATTGTGTGGGCGATTTTTGGTCCTGGGCCTCTTGAACCATAGTGACCAAGCGGTTGAGGGTAGAATCTTTTGCCTCTTTAATCACCTTTATTTCGAGGGTGTTGTTGCCATTGATGGTTCCTGAAAAAACACGGTTCTCGTCGGGAATATCGCTTTTTGCTGTATATTCCTTATCGGGATTTTCTATTGGTGTTTTGTCCACAGGAACGCTTTCCCCAGTAATGGGTGACTGGTCTATACTACTATTGCCCTTTACAATAACACCATCAGCAGATATTTTACTGTTTGGGCGTACCACGATGATATCACCTATCTGTAACTCTTCAATACCTACTTCAACAGTATCGCCATCCTTCTTTAATAGTGCGGTTTTAGGCGCTAGGTCTGTTAACGCTGCAATGGATTTCTTGGCCTTGCCCATCGCATAGTTTTCAAGTGCGTGACCCAGACTGAAAAGGAAGAGCAACAAGGCACCTTCTGCCCATTCACCCAAATAGGCGGCTCCTGCAGCTGCGACCAGCATCAGGAAATCGATTTCAAATTCGCCTTTGGACACTTTGGTAATGGCCTCCTTTAGGGTAAAATAACCTCCAAAAAAGTAGGCTGCAATATAGAGCCCAAAAGGGATGTTAGCTGAAACCCCTGAATACTTTTCCAACAGGAAACCTGTTATTAGTGTGACCCCACTTAAAATTGCAAAATAGAGCTCCGTGTTTTTGCCGAAAATGCCACCGTGGTCGTGATTGTGGCCATCGCCTTTGCTGTGTTTTTCCTTGTCTTTCATATTATTAATGGTTTTGTTATCGTTAATTAAGATTTAATCCACTTTTGGGCTTGTGATTTCTCGGAAATATCAAAAAATTTAACTTCAGACTTTATGAAAAAATCAGTTGCCTTCGCGGCCCATTCCTGCCATTTTTTGTTGCCCACAAAGGCCATCTTGCCATAATCTCCCAAGTGAGCCGAATCAATCTTTAGGTCTTCCCAAAAGCCTTTAAGGGTATAGCCTTCAAAATCTTTCATTTCAAAATAGAAATCCACTCTATGCCCTTTTTCTATGATGTTGTGGATAAGCGGATGCATCTTTTCCATATCCTTTTCTGTAAGTCTTCCACTGATTTTAGCGGCAATTAGGTGTTCCTGTTCCAAGTTTATTATCTGTACCATATTTGTATATTTTTTTAAATCAATCTAATTAAAACAATTGTGCAACGGAAGTGCAAATAATCCTTCCTGCATGGCCCAATAACCTCCCGTTTTTAGTTGTACTGTGCCTTTTCCTTACCTATATACACCAGGGCTTCGGGCAAATCGAGTTCGCGTGTGGCATTGCCCGTGCGTATATAAAACCGTGACCGTCCCTCAAGGGTCACATATACCGGCATTTGGGCTGGTAAAATCTCGATACAGCACACTTGCTTTAGACCAAACCCAAAAAATGCTACGTTCACTAGCGTACAAAGATGGGTTCCCAGTTTTAGAGCGATCAATTGCATCAAATACTGCTCAAAGCCATCGCTGTCCGGCTTTTTAAGCGTATCGAAATCCTGTTGCAGGCCCAGAATGGTTCCCCCGTCATCAACACCTATGAGCAACTTGCCCCCCTCGGTATTCATAAACCCGGCAATGGTTTTTGATATGATAAACTCAAGTTGTTTGTTGACCTTGCCCTGCTGCACGTCCCATCGCAAGCTTGACTTGAATTCCACCCGGCTGCTCTCTCCCTTGTTTATGAGTTCGAGAACGGTTTGCCTGTCCATCCGTTGCCTGTTCAGTTGAAAAATCTTTTTTCTGAGGAAGAACATCAGGGCAAGGCTGCTTCCCATTGTCCCGAACAACAGGTTTCCAAGAATTTGGTCAACATCGGCAACGTTCCATGCGGTTTTGAAGGCCTCGCCAAAATAGCTTGGCCAGTGACCGGAATCGCCCGACCGGTCAAAGAGAAAAAGGGATAGGCCCAAGGGTTGCAGTATAAAGACCCCAAAGGCAAAACCTGCCAAAAGCCATATCCCTATTTTACCTCTTTGCATCGATAGGGGTGTTATTATCGTTCGAGCCAGTTGTTGGCCATATCTCCATCTTCCGGCCCGAAAAATTTTATATGAGCCTCGCTAAATGGCAATAACGATTCGGTAAACCGTTCTTGCCATATTTTATCGCCTACCAAGGCTATTTTCTTAAACCGTGCCTCTTCGGAAAATGAAAAATCTAACCTCTCAACGCTACTTTTCCATACCCTTTTTTCGGGAAGGCCCATTTCCATATACCAAGCGGCTTGTTCATTTTCTTTTAAATGTTCGTTAAGAGCTTTGATCAGGGTTGCCCTATCATCGGTATCCAGCTCTTTATCTGCGATGGTATATATGATTCGGTCTTTTTTATAGATTGCTATCATCGTTGTATTCTTTTAATGTTCCGCGCCTGAAGGCTAATCCAAATTGTCACTGCATTTATTGCATATACCCTTTACGACCAGATTGATATCCTCTGCCATATATCCTTGGGGCAGATTGACCTGTGGAATTTTACGGTCGGTCAAACAAACGGTCTCGTTGCACCGGGTGCAATGAAAATGCAGGTGCAGGTCGTTGCCCACCTCACATTCACAATTCTCTTCGCAAAGGGCGTATTTTATAACTCCTGTACCATCCTCAATTTGGTGTACGATGGCGTTTTCTTCAAAGGTTTTCATCGTCCGGAAAAGGGTGCTCCGTTCCGATTTCTCGAAAAAATTCTCCAGCTCTCCCAAACTGATGGCTACCTCGCTTTCCAGCAGCTTTTTATAGGTTAACAGTCGCATCGGCGTGGGCCGTATTCCCTTGCTCTCCAGTTTTTTGACAATTCTTTCCATTTTAAAAGGGGTTAAAGGTCATAGCGTTTTAAGGATTCGCCTGTTTTGATCTGGAAGGCATCCTCAATATTAGATAGATAAATAATCCCATCGCCCGGGTCGGGCGTTTTTCCGTTTTCCGTAATAATTTCGATTGCCATTTGTGCTTCCTCATTTTGGCACACCAGCTCCACTTTTACCACCGGGCTATCGGATACGTGAAAATCCAATGAGGGTTTCGCGCCTTTTGCCTTGAACGCCCCGGTACCCTCCGCTTGTGAAAGCGTCATACTTTTAAAACCATTGTCGCTAAGGGCTTCGATGACCCTTTGGATGCGGTTTGGTTTTACAAATGCTTTTATTTCTTTCATTATGATACTATTTAGATTTTTAATCGATTGTGAACCGGGCCTGCTTTCTGATTTTCAACTAACTAATTAAGACGATAACAAACCCGGAATCAAAACCTTTATCTATATTGTTGTTTAATGTCCGTGCTCCAGTTCGCCCTTGACCATTTCCGAAGAAAGGGTGTAGGCCCCGTTTGTTACTATTTTGACATTTTCGGGCGTTCCTGCAGGCAGGTTTACTTCTACAAAACCCAAGTCGTTGACCCCTGTACTCACGGGAATGCGTTTATATTTCATTTTATTTTCTTCTGGTGCCCCATCCTCATCCACGATAAAAACATAGGACTGTTCGCCTTCTTTGACAATGGCTTCCTCGGGTACTGCAAAGCCCGATTTCTCTCCCTGCACGATTCTTCCTTCTGCATACATTCCTGGTAAGAGGTCGCCATTTTTGTTATCGATATCCGCGTGGACGTGCAGGGCTTTTGGATCTTCCTCAAAGGTTTTACCTATCGAGTGCACTTCTGCAGTTAACAGTTCATCCGGTTTCGAGGCAACGGTAAAATGGATTTTTTGACCTACCTGAACCTTTGGGATATCCTTTTCATACACTTTAAGGTCCAAATGGAGTTCTGAATTATCGCTAACCGTAAACATTTTTGATTGTGGGGCCACATAATCCCCCAGGCTTACCATTACTTCATCCACAAAACCGGATATAGGTGTCGATATGGGTATGGCCGAGTAGATCTGTCCTTCTTCCACCTTGGAAGGATCGATACCGAGCAAGCGCAATTTTGATTTTAGGCCGTTGACACTTGAGGTAGTGGAACGGAACTTTGACTGTGCCATCTGAAATTCCTTCCCGGAAGAAACGCCTTTGTCGTACAAGGTCTGCTTTCGCTCAAAATCCTGTTTAAGGAAAACGAGTTCATCGTTTTTTTCTTGGTACTCCTGTTGCATACTGATAATATCGGGATGTTCCAAATAGGCCAAAACCTCTCCTTTTCGCACTTCATCTCCTTCGATTACTTTGATGGAACGTACATTTCCGCCTACGAAAGGACTAATATTGGCCCTGTCCTGAGGATATAGCTCAAGCCTTCCGGTTACCTTGATATTGTTACCGAGGTTTCTTTTTTCCAAGGTTCTGGTCTCCAGGTCAATGGTCTCTATTTGTTGTGTAGAAAGTACTACAACACCTTCTTCTCCTTCTTCCCCGTGGCCGCCTTCCTCTTCGCCGTGGGCTTCTTCCCCACCTGCTTCGGTTTTTGATACACCTTCAGCTTCATTATGCCCAAGTTCAGATTTTGGGGCATCGTTACAACTCATGAACATAAGTGTAAATAATACGGTGCTTATTAAGATTATATTCTTCATTTTTCCTTTTTTAAGATTATAGATTGCCCAATTGATATTGCAGCTCAATGGCCTGCTGGTTATACTGATTTATAAATTGTAGATGGTTTTGTTTGATTCTTATGGCACTGTTCAGGATCGTGATATAGTTCACATAATCGATTTCCCCTTCCCTTGAGGCCAGTTCCGCCGTTGCTATCTGTTCTTCCGCCAAGAGCAAAGCCCCTTCTTGATAATAATCAAGCGTCTTTTGGGTCTTCTCCAAGGATTTTAAAAGTTGGGAAACCCTACTTTCGGTTATGGCCTTCTGTTCCAGATACTGATTTTCGGCTACCATTGCGTCTGCTTTGGCGGCTTTGACCCTGGATTTTTGAGGGAAGAACCAGAGCGGAATGCTGATACCCGCCTGATAGGTGTTGAACCCTGATACATCGTCTACGATCTGCCTTCCGTACGTGAGGTTGAACTGGGGCAGGAACTGTGATCTTTCCACGCCCACGTTTGCTTTGCTCACTTTGGCATTTTGCAGTGAATATTGCAATATTGGGTTGTCGGCCACTGATGTGGAATCCAAAACGGCCCGATAATTTAGCGGTGTATAGGATCGGCCCACCGTTTCGATGTCTTGGTTTATACCCAAATATTGCTTTAGCGCGCGCTTTGCAATCTCGATATCGTCATAGGCCTGTTGTCTGAGCACCTGTATCTGTTGATACTCCGAGGACGCCGCAATAAACTCCAGTTTTCCGGTTTCACCCGTATCGTAACGTAGTTCCGCGGCCGTCCTGAAATTGGCGTAAACACTGTCCAACTGTTCCGCGAAGCGCAATTGTGCCTTGTTATAATTGATACGGTCATAGGCCTGCATCACGTTACGGATCAACTGTTGCTCGTTGAGGGCATAGAACTTTTCGCCGAGCTGAACACGCTCTTTATAGAACTTGGATTTTGAAAACCCAGAGAGCAAATCAACATTTTGCTGCTGCACCCCGATCGTGGTCTGTACCCCGGGCAGGTCATTGCCATATTCTTCCTTGCCCGTAAAGATTTGGGTATTACCCAGATCGAAACTTGTTCCTTTCATCGCCTGCTCGCGCTCGATAAAAGCCTGGCTTTCCTTAAGCGATGGATAATTCTGTTTTGCTAGGGAAATAGCCTCCTCCAATGTTACGGTCTGGGCGATTCCACTTTCCTGTGCATTTACTGTATTGGAAGTGAAAAATCCTCCCAAGCACAATAGCACCACCAGAACTGTTGTGCTTTTGTTGATATAGCTTGGATCATCTCCTTTACCGTTACGCTCTTTGCGGGCTTCCAGCCAATAATATAATACCGGAAGGACAACAAGCGTTAAAAACGTTGCCGTAAGCAATCCGCCAATAACGACGGTTGCCAATGGTCGCTGCACTTCAGCACCTCCCGAGGTAGAAATCGCCATTGGTATAAAGCCCATAATAGCTGCCGTTGCCGTCAACAAAATTGGGCGCAAGCGCTCGTGAGTTGCCTCGTATATGCGTTTTTTTAAGTCTGTCATTCCACTTTCCTTTAATTCATTGAATTTGTTGATCAGTACCAATCCGTTCAATACCGCCACTCCAAAGAGCACGATAAAACCGACACCTGCAGAAATACTAAAAGGCATTCCCCTTATCCAAAGGGCAAATACACCACCAATAGCTGCCAGCGGTACTGCCATATAAATCATAAGTGATTGCGAGAACGAACTCAGCGCAAAGTAGAGCAATATGAATATTAGGAAGAGTGCAATGGGCACTACGATCATCAATCGGTCGGTCGCACGTTGCAGGTTTTCGAACGAACCGCCATAGGTCACAAAATAACCAGGTGGCAATTTTACTTGTGCTTCCAGTTTTTGCTGTATTTCCTCGACCATTGATTTTACATCGCGCCCACGAACATTTACCCCTACCGAAATACGACGCGAGGTATTGTCCCTTGAAATTTGCATCGGGCCAGGTTTGTAACTGATTTCCGCCACTTCTTTTAAGGGTACTTGGTTGCCGCTGGGCAGGTCTATATACAGATTTTTAAGGTTGTTGATATCCTGTCTAAATTCCTTTGCCAAACGAATGACCACATCGAACCGTTTTTCGCCTTCAAAGATTACACTTGCCTGCTCTCCAGCAAATGAAGCACTCACATAATCATTCAGCTTATTAACCGTTATACCGTATTGTGCCATTTTCGCGCGATTGTATTCCACTGTCATTTGTGGTAAACCGCTCGTGGCCTCCACATTGAGGTCCGCTGCGCCGGGAACGGTTCTGATGACGGCGGCGATTTCTTGCACCTTGTCAGCTAACACATCCAAATCTTCTCCGTACAATTTTATAGCCACGTCCTCCCGAACACCTGTAAGCAGTTCATTAAAACGAAGTTCAACAGGTTGCGTAAATACGAAATTTACACCGGGTACTACTGAAATTTTTTCCTGTATTTTTTCTATGAGTTCTTCCTTGCTATCTGCTGAAGTCCATTTACTTTTATCTTTTTCAAGAATGATGTAACTATCGGCTATGTCCATAGGCATTGGGTCCGTAGGGATTTCGGCCACGCCAATCCTTGAAACTACTGTTTTTACTTCTGGAAATTCATTGATTAAATTTTGAAGTTTTTTTGAAGCCTCAATGGATTCTGTAAGACTGCTCCCCGGTTTTATCAAGGCCTGAAACGCAATATCGCCCTCATCAAATTTTGGGATAAATTCGCCACCCATATTGCTGAAAATAAATCCTGCAATCAACAACAACCCGACCGCAACAATAACGACACCAGCCCTAAACCGAAGCGCGAAATTGAGAAACGGTACATACGCCTTGTTTAAACCGGACATTATTTTATCACTGAACCTATCAATCTTGTTTTCAAATTTGGCAAACCAACTGTTCTGATTTTTAGCAGGTTTAAGGAACATTGACGAAATCATTGGCACGTAAGTAAGACATAGGATAATCGCTCCTAAAACTGCAAATCCGAAAGTAAATGCCATTGGACGGAACATTTTTCCTTCCACACCGGTCAAAAAGAGAATCGGTGTAAATACAATAAGGATAATAAGCTGACCGAAAAATGCCGAATTCATCATCGTACTCGCCGATTCATAGGCGATTTCATCCATTTCAGATTGGCCAATGGCGGTTGTGGTTTTTTTCATCCGTTGATGAATGTGGAATACCATTCCTTCCACAATAATCACCGCACCATCCACAATGATCCCAAAATCGATTGCTCCCAAGGACATTAAATTTGCCCACACACCGAATTGTTTCATCAAAATAAAGGCAAAGAGTAATGATAGCGGAATTACCGACGCCGTAATCAAACCGCCACGGAAACTTCCCAAAAGCAGGACAAGCACAAAAATCACAATCAATGAACCTTCAATAAGGTTTTTTTCAACGGTGCTTGTGGTCCTTCCAATAAGTTCACTTCGGCTTAAAAATGGTTCAATGTAAACGCCTTCTGGAAGTGATTTTTGAATTTCATCGATACGCTTTTGTACATTATCTATAACAGTGCCAGGACTTTCGCCTTTCAGCATTAAAATTTGTCCGCCAACAGTTTCGTGTCCATCTTGGGTAAACGCACCATAGCGCACTTGATTCCCGTAGCCCACTTTTTCGGCTACATCCCTAACTAAAACAGGGCTACCGTTCTGTGAGGTAACAACCGTATTTTCTAAATCGGCTAGACTACGAGCCAAACCTTCGCCGCGGATAAAATTTGCTTGGTGGTTTTTCTCGATATAAGCACCGCCCGTGTTGGCATTGTTCACTTTCAGGGCTTCAAAAACCTGATTCATTGTAATGCCAAAACTTTTTAGTTTATCAGGATTTATGGCCACTTCGTACTGCTTAACATAGCCACCAAAAGCATTGACCTCGACAACTCCAGGCACTAATGCCATTTGGCGTTTAACAATCCAATCCTGAATGGTACGAAGCTCCATAGCATCGTAATTATCTTCGTAACCTTCTTTTACCTTTAGGGTGTATTGAAAGATTTCTCCCAAACCTGTAGTAATGGGGGCCATAAATGGCGTACCAAAACCTTCGGGAATTTCCCCGGCGACTTCGGTTAATTTCTCTTGTACCAATTGCCGAGGAAGATAGGTGCCTGCTTCGTCCTCAAAGACGATGGTAACCACGGACAGTCCAAAACGGGATACTGAACGCAGCTCGATAACGTCAGGAAGGTTGGCCATTGCCAACTCAACAGGGTACGTTACAAATTGTTCAATGTCTTCAGTTCCTAAATTTGGTGCAACTGTGATAACCTGTACTTGGTTATTAGTAATATCGGGTACGGAACCCAGATTTATAGTGGCCATAGACCAAATGCCCGTGCCCACAAGAGCCACTATAAAAAGCCCAATAATGAACTTGTTATTAATGGAATATGAAATGATTTTGTTAATCATAGAAAGAGATTTAATTCAGTTTAAACTTCGCAATACAAGAGATGCAATGCATTTATGATGCGATGCTTGCTTTGAAAAGCATCACGTTAGGACATAGCTATCCTTAAAAAAACTGAATTAAGCTCTAGGTGGTTGTAATACTGAAGATACTACTCCATCGGAAACGCTCTCGAAGTGCGAGAAGTTTTCCTGTGAAATAGGATTTGGTAAGGGTGTGAAAGCGATTATACCAAAATCAATCGTATGTACGTGACAGCAATGGCATTGGCAGAATGGGGAACACAGCTCACAATCTTGATCGTGGTCGCCATCATAGTCCATTACCGAAACGACCTGGGCATCGTCTTTAGCCGTTCCCGAATCGCCACAGGGCACTACATTGAGTGCCAAAAAGTAAAAGGACAATATGATTGTTAAAAATTTCACGGTACAAAAATATAAAAAAATTGATGCAACGGCTATGCAAAAACTTGAAAGACTGAAGAATTGGCAATTTATGATTACGCATCAAAACACAAGAAATAATCCTTTGGTGCTAATTCAACTACCATACAGATTCATCATGTTTCAATTCAGGATATAGGGTATTCAGTAAAGGTATACAATCAACTTTCTGCGTTGGATTCGTAGCACGGAAATTTGTCAACTTTTTTTGAAAGGTTTTCTTTTTGTCCAAAAGCATCAATTTTTCCCAAATACCATATTTCTTAAAGGCTTTTTCGATATAACTCCAATAGTTTGTATAACTATGTATAGCATTGTTCGCAAAAGCTACCCATTGATTCTTTTGATATCGGTATCCAATAATCTCATTTCTTTTTGCACTTTCAATTATACAGATAAGAGGTTTATGTTCGAAAAGTTCATCTATCACATAACAACCACTAAGCTCATTTGCCAAATGAAAAACTATTAATGTCGATTCGTATTCAATAGGGTCTGTTTCGATTTGGGCCAATATTGCTTCGTCCTCTTTCTTTAAGTTATATCCTTTTCGGATAAGTCTTCTTAAAAGCCACATCTTATGCTCAATAGCTATGTTTTCAAACATAGTTGCAAGAAGCGTTTTGTCGTCTTTGGATTTTTCGTTTAAGTCGATTTCCAAATATGAACTATCAATCATGTGTTCCAAGAAACCGATATGACCCTTTTTTGCTATTGAAAACCAATGGTGAATTCTTGGTTGACCATCTTTAGGTTTAAACGCATCGGATTTATTTAATATCGATAGTTCGAATTCATCTAAATTTTCCATTTGTTCTTCGATGGAAGAAAAATTATACCCTTTGTTTTTCCATAAGAATCGCAGGTCATCGATTATAGAGTTTGCTTTTTCTTCAGCCACTACCTTCTTTCGACGCTCTTGATTTTTGACTTCCTCTTCTCTTTCCTTTTGAAGACGTTTGGCATGTTCTTTCTCTCTAACCTTGAGCTTTTTCCCATAGTCAAAATAATAAATCTGATAGGATTCAACATTGAACTTGAGTTGTCCAAGACTGACGGATTTTTCTATCCATTTACTGAGCAATTTATTATCCTCCGTTAGAAATGGATATTTGTACGTACACAGCAATCTAAAAGGTTCTGAAGCTTCATCCAGTTTGAAAAAGTTTTGAAAATCCGTAAGATATTTGATATCGCGTTCCATTTGTCGCTGGCCATGAACGTCAAAATCATCCAATATCCAAATCAGAAAAACTCCTTTCCGTTTGTAAAAATCATGACGGTCATAAATGTAGCGCAAGGATAAATCGGATAGCTGTATTTCGAAAACGAGTTCTTTGTCCAAATATTTACAATACACGTCGGGCCTACGTTTTTCATTTCCAATAGAAATAAAGGTATTATCTACGCAGATGGAATCAACACCATCTAAATTGAAAAGTTTCTCGGCTATTTTGTTTTTAAGTGTTTTATGCCTTGCACTTTCTTTTCCACGATAAAGCTGTGCCAATTGTTCCGTTTCCTCTTGCGATAGGTTGGCCTCCTTTAAGTAACAGAACGCCGCATTTGGTTGATGCTTGAAATGTAATCTGTCATACTTACTACCGGAAACGTTCAATTTTTGGTCACACTCGCAACAGTAGAGTTCCACTTCATCCCTATGATACTGCCTGCGAAGCTCAAATGAATTTTTAGCGGTGTCAAAGACGTCATCGGCTTCCAGAATCTCCCCAGAAGTTTTGTCAAAAGCTACTTTTATACTTCTTTGAAACGACATCTCTATTATTGGGCAATTATAAGGTTCGAAAACAAGTTTTGTAACTCATGTTTATTCCCATTCATTTTCTCCAATCGAAGTATCGCCTCCTTTAAACATTCCATAAAATCCAATTGTTTCTGTACAATTGGTAGTTCTTTAGTATAGATATCCTCAGGATTGACTCCGTTTTTGGGATATCTTGTCCGCGAACTATGTTGAATGGTCAGTAAGGCGCAAAAGTAAAATGTATGGTCTATAAATATAGAATCAAATTGAATTGGTATCAGGTGATGCATTAAATTTTGAAAATACATTTGCGACTTTTTTTTATCCGCAAGCATATTCAAAATTTCCCTTTTTGTTTCCAAAGCTTCCTTCGTACCTAATTCCCCAAAGTATCTTGCCATGGCCTGCATTTGTGACCTAAGTATTGAATTGCTATTTTCCGGAAAGGCATATTCAATGGTTTCTAAGCCCGTTAGGATTTCTAAAACGCCATCCAGATCTTCCAATGTAAAATTAACCAAGTCGCAATTTTTCAATCTGTCTATACCACAAATGGCCTCGGAAATTGATTTATGGTGTTTGGCAAAGCTCTTATTGGAAAGCGGCTCCAGATCTTTCGGCATTGGATAGCGTTCAAGAAGCTCTATTGCGGCCTTCATTTTTTCTTCTTTTTGCACCATAATCTTTCTTGGAATTTTAAATTGATCGTGGGATGTCTCCTCGATTTCCTTTTCGGTAAAATCGCCAGAGAAAAGAGCCGCAGCTTTATTGGCTTTCTCGCTTGCCTGTTGGAACAGAAAATATGAATTTCTATACTTTCCGTTTCGGTGGAGCAAGATGGCAGATTCCAAATCATTAAGAGCGATATTTAGCCATGTATTGATTATTGTTTGCATAAGAGGTGTACGTGTAACCTGAATGATATCTATAAATATATTGATATTTCTTTCAGTTAATAATCTATAAGCCAATATGTCAATGTACTTTCTTGAATTTACTTCTCATAGATGAATTTGTTTAAGGAAGCTTACTATATTTATTCATGAAAAATCTAAATAAATCCTTTGAAACAAGACTTTTTTATAATACTTTTACCGTATATAAAACCGCATACAGCGTATGTATTTTATAAAAAAAAGCGATTATTAACTCGCTGTCAATTAAAGAGTTATGAAACCGCGGGATAGAGCAGTAGGTAGCTCGTCGGGCTCATAAACCGAAGGTCACTTCTATGAGTCTGTAAATGTCCGTTCTATCCATGGAGCAAATTTTGACTTGCCTTAAGGAACACAAGAAAGTTCCGAATTACGAAAAACTATTTGAAGTTGACAAAAAACTTCTAAAGCCAAAAAGAAAATTCTTTCCCATTTCTTTATGTAAGACCAGTTCTAAAAAGCTTAAGTAAATCTATTTTTTGAGCCATCATCGATGCTATTCATGTACGAATAAAGTGGATTAGGATTTAGTATTCTTTTTGCCAACTCATCAATACCATTCCGTTACTTAACATGAGAAATAAAAAATCAAATAGAAATTCTCAACCTTTTTGCCCGTTCTTCAAATGCACGTTTGCCCCCTTCTAGAATGTTGCAAACAGCATTTCGAATTTGGGGGTTTTCCAATCCTCCACTTTCATATGCAATGTCTGGAAGAGAACCCATTTTGTGCTCTCCTCTAGAGGCGACAATGACCTGATCTGCATCAGTATTGACAACAAGGTTAGCATTGTGAGTGACTATAATTATTTGCCTCCTGTTTTTGGCTTCTTTAAACCTATCGACCAATTCGTCAAAGATTGATTTAGGATCAAGATTTTCCTCTGGTTGATCAATAATCAATGGCCGTTCATCATCAATATCTATCGATAGATAGAGCAACAATAGAACAATCCCTCTCGTTCCCGGGGAGAGCTGTTGCACATCGACTCCTTCATATTGGAGACCATAGTTCACACTCACATGGCCAATACTATATAACCAGTTGGAAATCTGATCGTACCAATATTTTTTTGTTTCCCGATTTTTTCTAGCATCTTCGAATGCATGCTTCCAAAAATCTGGCCCATATTTTGATCGAAAATCCGCCATTGCTTGAGCAATTTCCTTGCAAGAACCTGTTTTCCATACTTCTTCGAGTTCTCTTTTGATAATTTCTGTAAGGGTGCCAACACCCTTAAAGGGACCTATTCTCGATCTATCGATCAATCTCTCACCGGATTCAGCCCATTGTTCAATATTTACAATGCGCCTTACTGAAAAAGTCAATTTGGACAGGGTGCCATCCTGAGAACTAAGCCTCTCCTGCAAAGGGCTGTATAATTTGGATAATAGCTTTTCTTCCTTTTCAATTTGTCCGATCAATAGCTCATAAGTGCTCTTTCGTTTAAGGAAAAGCTCTTCAATTTTTTTTGGAGCGGCTTCCGCTTTTTCTATTTCCTTGTCTCTTTGTTTGAGTGCCGACTCTAAAACGGCTATTTTATTGGAGAGGTCCGTATACTTTTTTCGTTTCTCATTATCTACTCCAATCACTGCTTCCAAACGCCGTTGTTCTTTAATAAGCAATGAATAAGTATTCGAGGATAAATTATCGTAAGAACTCAAATAGGCCTCTGTTTTTTCATTAACTTTTTCCACCTCATTTTCAGTTTGGCCTTTGTGCTTCTTTATCTCCTTTCCTACTTCAATCAACTTTTCATTCAATAGAGATTTGACATCTCCCTTATAGGTTAAAGTGAATTTTTCCCATTGTTCGTCGGTCAGATCGGCTTCTGCATATTCTTCTTTAAGAGCATTAAGTTGAACTAGCGAACTATCATTTTGAAATTGTTCAGCCTCCTCCCTTAAACCTTGGAGTTTTAATTCTTTTTTTTCAAATCCTGCGATCAATTGAGACTTTGTCTCTGCGGCTTCACGAACCTTGTCAAGTTTTTCAAGAACCTCTTTATTGTCAGATGGAGTGAGTTTTTTCCGGTCCTCCTTCATCCTAGTTATAGCATCATTTTCTATAGTCCTTTTCTTTTTCAACTCTTCGATATTGCGTGCCAAATCATCTTGAACAGATATTTCATCACCAATTTCTTGAAGCAGTTCCTGATATTTGTCAATACCGCGTCTAATGGACTCTGTTTTAATTTCTCTTAATTCCTTAAAAGACCTTGTTCCTAGGCGTTCATCCACACCATGGGCATCAAAAATAACCTGTTCAATCGCATTAACAAGTTCATCGGCCAGCCCATCCGAAGAGCAGAGATATTCAACAAACTGTTGAGATAAATAGCGAACTCTGGGCTCTTCACTCTCGACTGGTAATTTTTGAACATCCACGGGAAATTCCTGGTGTTCTCCATTACCCCAGTTAATCGTGCTTGTTGTTTCTGTTAGAAGTTTTTGGGCCCGTTCAAGGAATGATCTCTTTGTATGGCTTTGGTCGACACTTCCCGCCCCAGCGGCTATCATTTCCACCAATGCGGTTTTACCTGATCCTCTAGCCCCAATGATTGCAACCAATCCCGAGTTTATACCTATCTCCTGTGTTTTTAACCAATCTGCATTTTTAACACTTACTTTTTCAATTGTATGGGAAGGATAGCCATCACTTGGTATTTCCTTCCCAATATAAACCCTTCTTTCAGGTTCAAAACAAATCTGTCGTAAGGTCTCAAATTTTAAATCACCTCTAATCCAACAATAGCGGTCTAAATCAGGGTTTCCTACGTGCTCCAAATCATGGGCATCGCTCCCATGTAAACATGGTTTAAGGCCGTTGTACTTCTCAATGATTGCTTCTTTGGAATCTGTCCCTTTTCCACACCAATATTCCCTATCACCTGGTCTACCAGAAAACACAATATGTGCCATGCGTTGAAGTTCTTCCCTTAACGCTTTTAGTCCATCCTCCTGAAGTTGAGCAGTACCATCCCCTTTACTTGCGGGAATTGCGACTAAAATGTTCTCACGCGCCCATTTATGATTACTGAAAGCCTCTTGAAGATTGTCAGATGAAACCTTGAATTGTTCTATGCCTGTTTTTAACAAATGCTGGTTATCAGTAGTTTTCTTTAAATAGGCAGCGCCCAATTTGATTAGTTCGTCATTCGTGCAACCATAGATTTCACTATCATACTTAAATTTTAAATCCCTAAGAAATCTCTTTGTTTTGTCAATGTGTTCAGGATCTTCTGGACTTACCAATAAATGCAAATTTATCGGAGACCCTTTTCCTGCATTAACGGCAAATCGAAGTTCTATGTTAGGAAAAAGTAGTTTTACATTAGGTAATTTTCCGGCATTGAAAATTGGCAAGATTTTCTCATAACCGTCAAGAACGTAGTATTCGGTAATACCTAAAGCTTTAATCGGAGGGGAAGAAATGTTTATTCTTTGGACAAATTCATCCAATGCATTTTCACCTTTGTAATTATCGTTCTTTAGTGTCCCCGGAATATGGATATGAGGATCCCACCTATGCCAAATTGACCCAATTGGGTTAAATATTTCGTTCATATATATTCTTTCAAAATATGATTGGGCCTCATCACAAAATACCAAGTATCCAATTAACAAACAAATAGACAAGAACTTCTACCGAATATAAATTTAATTGAAGTATAATCAAATTATTCGCTTCAAAGTGTTTTAATGCTTTCAGCAACTGTTCTTAATCTTTTTCTCCAATCTTCAATTTTATCTGGACAATACTGATACAACCCAAGTTCACTATAAGCCGATGCTATTTTAATTTGCCCTTCAATTTCTTTTTTGACTTTATCAGCGGAATCTAGCCTTAATGGTGGAGCATTCTTAAATAATCTTTCATAAGCCTCAACAGTACTTTCAAAAATTTCGCAAGCTTCCTTTGATTGCGTATCCATTGTCATTGTAATTTTTATTTTTATCCCTTGAGTCGTAAATTGGATGCTTTTTGTGAAAATATGGCATAATGCATATTTTAACTAGGGTCTTTGCCAAAAGTCACTTTTACAGTTTGAACATTTTTTCGTTTCAGGTTTCCGCTTAAAGAGCCCGTTATTGGAGTAATTTTGAACTCTCCACTTATGCTAGACTCCTTTTCGACAACAAAACTGACTTCTACTTCCAACTTTTGTGTTTTAAAAGCTTCAGTTATAATTTCCTCAGCGTCTTCATCAGATATATTCTCTAAATTTTCATATTCTAAAATATTAAATAGGACAGTTTTATCTTTCAAATCAGATGTTAACTCCTTTATTGCTGTTGAGGAAACACAGTTTGAATATGCTTGGGAGACAATAAGATTTCTAATAATATTAAAATTCTCAGTGCTTTCATCTCTCACTTTATCCATCAATGGACTAAAAATCGTGTCCCTAACAAAAGTTATTACAGATTTGTTTATTTTCCCTTTTTTCTTTTTTGATGTTATTTTAAACAGAACTAGGTTTAATTCAATTCCCGCCTCTCCTTCCGATGTCCCTTCAAGGGTTATTGTTGCACTTGTAAAAGGAGGTAGACAGTCGTCCAAGTCCTTTTCGCTTGCGTAAACCGCCCTACGGATATCCTCTACAAGCAAACGTATTGGTTCACTATTTTTCCTGAGTTCGCGAAGTCTTTCTTCTTCTGTAAACCGGCCATATTGAGCTGAAATTGGTACTGAAAAAAAGCAAAAAATGAGAAATAAGAGTAGAACAGTAGCTTTCATATTCGATAATTTTTAAATATTCAAAAAATTAGGAAAGCCGATTTTAGGGTAAGAAATACACACACCTCATTTCGAGTGGCTTTCAAAATGGGGGAGTTCTCCAATTTAGAAAATTTATTTGAAACCCCATTACAGGAAATCCTTATAAAAACTGTGGTTCTCCCCTATGTATATCTGCAAATGAATGCCCCGCATTACTTCAATCTTTTTGAAATTTTGATTATCATTGGGGAGAATAAAGTAATCACTCATTAGAATTATTTCTCAAAACCGAACTAATACCGAACTAATGAAATTAAAATTACATATAATTAATTCAATATCAATTATTTAAATTAAAATAGGCGATACACAGAACGTGTATCATACCATGAAAGAGTAAATTTGGTTCCTAGATAAAGAAATTAAAAAAGGTCGCATAAATGCGACCTTTTTTGATGGTCATTCTTTATTCAGGTATATTAAAATAATAATACAACTCCGCTCAAAGGAGCTAGCATAGATGAAGATTAGAATAGATTATTTCGTTGTCGGTATTTTTATCGTCATTCTTTTGGCCTATCTGTTTCCAACATTGGTTTCCGAAGAAAATGTTTTTCTGCTAAATAAAATAAGTGCCATTGGCATTTCTCTTATCTTCTTCTTTTATGGACTAAAACTGAGCCCGGCAAAATTAAAATCGGGTTTAGGTAATTTTAAGTTGCACCTACTTATTCAAGGAGCTACCTTTTTACTATTCCCCCTACTCATATTACCGTTTAAGCTACTTATAACCACTGAAGAACAAGAAACGTTTTGGCTGGCTTTCTTTTTTCTGGCCGCCTTACCTTCAACAGTAAGCTCTAGTGTAGTGATGGTATCTTTAGCCAAAGGGAACATTCCAGCAGCTATTTTCAACGCCAGTATTTCAGGGATCATTGGTATTTTGGTAACCCCTCTATGGATGGGATTATTTATAGATAATTCAGAACTCAATTTTGACTTGACCGATATCTATACCAACTTAATAGTTCAAGTTTTGCTTCCCGTCTTTTTGGGCATGGCCTTGCAGCGATTTTTGGGTGCTATAGTGCAAAAGAACTCCAACAGGCTTGCGACTTTTGATAAGGCCGTTATTCTATTGATTATCTATAAGAGTTACGTTAAATCTTTCAACGATGGCCTATTCAATGGTGTTTCACTTTTTGACCTGTTGCTCTTGCTAGTTGGTGTATCGGTACTTTTCACAATTATTTATTTGCTGATTCGCCAGATATCGAAGATTCTCCGATTTTCAATGGAAGATAGAATTACCGCTCAATTCTGCGGAACAAAAAAGTCATTGGTACACGGAACCGTTTTTTCAAAAATTTTATTCGGGAATATGGCCATTCAAGGTGTTATTCTTCTTCCTTTAATGGTTTTTCACATTCTACAGATGATTATCATCAGTGCCATTGCATCTAGATATAAAGATAGACCTGTAGAGGCCAACCGAGGGTAAATTTTCGTTAAGTCATTCCTCTATAATTTATCATAAAAAAAGCGCCCCTTAAAGGGCGCTTTTTACTACTACTAACTAAAAACCTAAACAACCAATTATTTTATTACTGCATATTCGAATAAAAGTACAATGATGAAGCCTTTGACAAATTATTATTGACCGAAGGAGCAATATTTCCACCGGCATCGGCATCGGTAAAAGCCATCACCCTACCGCCTCCATTAGCAGCCTCGGCAATAAATACCGTGTTGGACGCCGCATCGTATTCAGCAGCTACAGGATTACCAAGATAAGTGCTAGAACCGGCGATTCTTGTTTGATTATTGGCAACCGCCATCGTACCACCGTTGGCCACAGCATCAAACTTTGAGGTAAAATCAGTTACGATATGAAAACCTCCATCACTATCAGAGGCGGCATCACCAACATCTGTCAAGATCATGGTACCATTATCATAAGCAATACCGTGTGTTCTTACAATACCCTCAATGGCAATTCGCTTAGAGGCAGTTATAGCCTCGTCGGAAGTATTCATAGCAGTGAATTCGGTAAATACTGCCAACTCACTCGTTTTATCGACAACCGCATATAAATCATCACCAACCATTTCTATACCCCATAGCGCAAAATCAGTCGTTACAACATTTCTTAAGGTCAACTCGCCATTCGATCGGGTATAAATGAAGATTCTTCCGTCAGGTGTTGCCTCATTTCCATCAACATCGGCGTTATCAGAAACAATTACAAAATCATCATTTACCGCAATATCTCTAGGACTTTGTAAATCGGCAGAACTAGAAATTGAAGCCGTAATCGTCCCACTTAGCCCCAGAACCGAAATGTCGGAGAATACATCAAGCTGGTTTGATGAACGTGAGGCCTGAATTATCTGGTCGGTATCATCATCATAGTAAATACCTTCAGCAGCCATATCACCGGTAACCAAAGTACTTACTTCGCCGTTAGACATATTGTAAATTGTTACATTACCGTCAGTGTTATTTGAGGCGAACAATTGAGCGGAAGTCATATCGCCTGGTTCTTCCATCATATTGTCACCATCGTCATTATTGTCGCAAGCTGTTAGAAGTAAAGATCCAACAGCAGCAAAATATCCAAATTTTAAAAATTTCTTTTTCATAGCAATCTATTTTATTTGCCATACCTACGTAATGATGTTCGAAGGGTTTTAAAGAAAATGTTAAAATCAACTTTGTAAGAACGATGGTAGTTATTTATAAATCAGAGTAAGCTACTCTAAAAAAATTCCTATTACGTCATCTTCAAATATTGGTAAGTTTATTCCTCTAATTCTGAAATTAAACAAGCTACTCATTAAATGATTTTATTTTTCTTAGGCCTAAAAATCATTAAGAAAAAAATCCGGCTTCTTTTGAAAGCCGGACTAAAACTAATTTATTCGTTTTCTTAATTGTTATAAAGATAAATCGAGGATGCTGACATTAAATTATTGTCAACTGTGGGGGCCACATCACCGCTAATATTTAACGCGTCTGAAAAACCTAGTATTTTTCCGTTACCAACCTCTGCAACAAATACTGTTTGTGTTTTGTGGTCATACGCAATATCGATAGGGTTACCCATCATGGTAGACGCTCCTGCCACTCTACTTTGACTGGACATTGGAATTGAAGCCCCATTATCTACATCGCTGATTACCCATGTAAAATCTTCGATTACATGAAACCCGCCGTCAGAAGTTACATCAGCCGCATCACCTATATCGGTCATTACCAGAACATCTGATGATTCGCTGTAATCAATACCATGTGTTCTAACTATGCCCTCAACGGTTACTTGCTTATCTGGGGTAACTGCGCCGTCAGATGTATTCATACTAATGAAGTCGTTAAAAACGGCCAAATCACTCGTATTATCTACTACTGCCAACAAATCATCTCCCATAAAGGTAATACCCCATAAGTTAAAGTTTACCTGAAAAGTGTTTTGTAATGTGAACGATGAGCCATTAAACGTGTATACAAAAAGTTTATTCTCACCATTATCGGCAACCACCACGTTGTATCCGGAAACGGCAATTTCCCGTGGACTTGATAAGTCTGCACTGCTCATAAATGCGACCTCTAGCGAAGCTCCGTCTGTCAAGTCAGAAAAACCACTATAATTTTCTAGCATAAGGTTAGAACGTGATGCTTGAAGAATTTCATCATAAATTGGAGAATAGTAAATACCTTCAGTTGCCATGGAGGCTGTTGTAACAGTCTTAATTAACATTCCCATACCGTCGTAAACAGAGATATCACCATTTGCCGTGCTCGTTGCATAAAGAGTCGTCTGTTGACCCATACTCTCTGACCCTAAATCATTATCTGTCTCATCACTTGAAAAGTAAATAGAAGAAGCTGACTCTAAATCTTTGTTAAAGGTCGGCGTTAAATCGCCTCCATCTCCAATGGAGGTGTAACCTAGTACCTTTCCATTACCAATTTCAGATACATACACCGCATCAGTTTCTGAATCATAAGCCACATCGATAGGATTGCCCATCAACGTAGATGGCCCCGCAACCCTAATCTGCATACCAACAGGTAAGACATCTCCGTCAGATAGCGCATCGAATTTGGAGGAAAACTCCTTTATGACGTGAAATCCTCCATCGTCAGTCGTATTAGCGGCATCACCAATATCTGTCATTATCATGGTATCATCTGAAGCACTGTATGTTATACCGTGAGTTCTCACAATACCTTCTACTTTAATTCTTTTGGAAGGCCTTAATACACCGTCTTGAGCATTGGACTCAAAATCATAGAATACCGCCAAATCACTAGTGGTATCGACCACGGCATATAAATCTTTACCTTTGAAGGTTATTCCCCATACCGGAAAAGTAATATCTAATGTCGCAGTTAAAGAAAAACTATCGCCGTCTTTATTGTAGACGAAAAATTTATGTGAATCGTTATCGGCAACTACATACGTAGAGCCATTTACGGCCAATTCCCTAGGGCTTGCCAAATCCATTGCTCCGCTGAATGCGGGTGTAACATCTGAATCTTCCATTAGCATTGAAATTTCTTTAAATGCCTCTAACTGTAAACTAGATCGTGATGCCTGTACTAATAAGTCTGCTTCTTTGTCATAATATATACCTTCAGCAGCGTCAGAGGCCGTTCTGTAGGTTATGGCCGAATCTCCGGTAATACTGTACTTTGTGATATCTCCGTTAACATTATTGGTCACGAAGAGTTCTGTTCTCCTTCCCAGTTCCATTCCATCTTCGCAGGGTGTACATGAACCCCCACAATCGATTCCCGTTTCATCACCGTTCATAATACCATCGGTACACGTAGGCATTTCTTCACCCATCATACCACCATTATCATCGTCATCACACGAGACCGCCAAAAATAGTCCGAAGGAGACTACGAAGCCCACCATCGGTTTTACAAAATTCTTTTTCATAATCATTTAAGTTTTTAGTGTTCAATTAATTAACCACCATAGCTAATCAACTATACTTACGTAACTTTTCGAAAAAGGTTTGATTTTAAAAAGAATATTTAATAATTGGAAGCAAAAATTTTATTTGGAAAAAAGAATTTTTGATATGTGACAGTAATTAATTTTCTGTCAGAACAAAAATTATAGATATATCATTCAGTGATGATACCCCTCTACCCCTTCAAAAAACTGGTGATATTCGGCAAGATCAGCTTCTTTGTGATTGGTAGGAATTAAGGGAGAAGAAAATTTCACTTGCTTTTTACCGAAATCGAAAGCTACCAGCACAATGGGTACTTCGGCCGCCTTTGCTATAAAGTAAAACCCGGTTTTCCAACGATCCACTTTTTTTCGGGTTCCTTCGGGAGATAAGGCCAATCTGAATATCGACCTACTTTTGAAAATCTTGACCGTGGCCGCTACCGTGTCACTTTTCTTGCTTCTATCTATCGGCGCCCCTCCCATCCATCTAAAAAACCATCCAATCGGCGAATCAAATAAACTCTTTTTACCAATCCAATTAATCGGTTCGTTCAAGACCGCCCTTACCAATACCCCAAGAAAAAAATCAAAATAGCTAGTATGCGGAGCAACGGCAATGACCATTTTATTGATATGCCCTGGAAAAGCACCGACCATTTTCCACCCTAAAACTTTATAAAAAATAAACTTGACCAGCTTCTGTGACATGAATAACTAGATTGATATGACTAAGAACGACCCTTTGCAAAAAGGTACCATTTCAAGGCAACTTCTAAATCTTACGATAAATAGACTCTAATTTGGCAGGTGTGATTATTTCTTGCCATTTTGGGCCTAGAGCATTTTCCCACAGAGGTTTCATTGATAGAGATACCCTAATCATGGTTTGAAAATCACTATCTGAAAGCTGGGAACAGACGCCTTCAGGCATTCCAATATCATGCTTATGCTGCATAATTTTAAAAAGGCGAACGCCTTCGGGATAAAATTCTTCAAGATGCTGAAAAACGAGGCAATTGCCAAGACCGTGTCTGACACCAAGTAAAAAACCCAAACCATAGCTCATCGCATGGGCCACACCAACCTGGGAATAAGCTATGCTCATGCCCCCGTGCCATGAAGCCATCATTAATTTATCGCGTGATTCTTGAGCCGACAAATCGCCTAAATAAACCTCTTTACATAGTTCAAGGGCCTTTTCACCATAGCTTTGGCTAAAAGCGTTCAAATAGGTACCATCCAACGATTCTATACAATGAATAAAACAATCCATACCGGTGTAAAACCATTGCTCTTTTGGTACGCCCTGCGTTAAATCAGGGTCAAGAACCACTTGATCAAAAGTGGTAAAATCAGAATTAATGCCCAGTTTTTTCTGGGGGCCTAGAAGAACGGCTGTACGAGAAACTTCTGCACCTGTACCACTAATAGTAGGTATACCCACATGGTAGATGGATGGTTTATGAACGAGGTCCCAGCCTTGGTACAATGAAGAACTTCCCTTATTGGTCAAAAGTATGGAAACGGCTTTTGCCAAATCCATGATGGTGCCACCACCGATACCTACAATTCCTGAAGGTAGCTCACCATAATCGTTCTGTATTTTGCCAACCAGCATATCGACCTGTTGGGTCTTGGGCTCTTCATCCGCCGAAATAAAAATAATTTGATCGTTGAACAACAAAGGTATTCGGGAAACCAGTGCCTTGCCCTCGAAAACATCATCGACCAAAAAAATAAAAGGAGCATCGGAATGCCTTCTTTTGGGAAGTAGAATATCGGCCAGCTGATCAAAACTGCCCTTGCCAAAAATAACCCGTGGAACCATTGGGAAATTCTTATACATTGTCTTTTTGGCAACTGCTATTTCAGGCACTCCCAAATGCTTATTGTACTCCATATAAATTATTTAAGCTAAATCAATCCTCCACAAAAAAAGCGCAGGAAAAACTGAAAGATAGCAACTATTTCAAATATTGAAGAATATCGGTCAGCTTACTAATTTTCAAATAATCGTATTTATCATCTTCTACTTTGACCTCTTCGTGTTGCCAAGTTGTATGAAAAGGAACGTGAACGGCATTGGCGCCTATATTCAATAAAGGAAGCACATCTGATTTTAAGGAATTTCCTATCATCAAAAATTCTTTGACATCAATCTGAAGATGCTCTAAAAGGTGTTTGTAATTTTCTTCTTTCTTATCGCTCAAAACCTCTACGTGATGAAAATATTCAGATAAACCGGACTTTTCGAGTTTTCGTTCTTGATCCAATAAATCTCCTTTGGTCAGAACAATCAAACGGTATTTATTCTTTAAGGCATCTAAAACCTCGGTAACACCATCCAATAATTCTACAGGGTGCCCCAACATTTTTTTTCCCAAATCAAGAATCTTCGAGATGGTCTCTTGAGACACTTGATTGTTTGAAAGGTCAAGGGCAGACTCTATCATGGAGAGCATAAAGCCCTTAATACCATACCCGTATAGGTCAAGATTTTTGATTTCCATCTTGAACAGTTCTTGATCTATCTTATTCTTGGTCTCGTACCCCTCTAGCAAATCGGCAAAAGCTTCTTCGGTATCACGAAAATAGGTTTCGTTTACCCACAGGGTATCATCGGCATCAAAACCGATTACATTCACCTTGCTGTAGTCTATTTCCATGCTTTTTGGGCTTTTTCCAGGTCGTCAGGGGTATCGATTTCAATACCGGTTACCGAAGTCTCGACCATTTTAATTTTCTTACCGTATTCTAAATATCGAATGGCCTCTATTTTTTCTGTAGCTTCCAACTCGAGCATTGGAAGTCTATAAAAGTCCATCAAAGCACTTTTTCTAAAGGCATAAATACCTTTATGTTTAAAGTATGCCGCTTTTAAATCTGTATTTCTAGGATAGGGAATAGGCGAACGAGAAAAGTAAAGGGCAAAATTTCTATGGTCTACGATTACCTTTACCGTATTCGGATTCTTAATTTCCTCTTCATCATCTATTCGAACCATTAATGAGGCCAGATCAATTTCTTTCTCGCTATCGGTTTCAAAAACTTGTAGTACCCCCTTTAAACTCTCTCGGTCGGTAAATGGCTCATCTCCTTGAACATTAACAATAATATCGACCTTCATATCTTCGACTGCCTCGGCTATGCGATCGCTACCGCAATCATGCTCTTTCTTACTCATAAGAGCCTTACCCCCTGCTTGGGTGATCGTATCGTAGATGACGGGACTATCGGTAACTACATAAACCTCATCAAAAAGTTCTGTTCTAACTGCGGCTTCATAGGTTCTAAGAATCACGGGTTTTCCGGAAAGATCCTGCATCAGTTTGGCAGGAAACCGTGAGGCCGCATATCGGGCCGGAATCATTGCAATTATTTTCAAAATCGCTCTCTTTCTTTTAATGAATGTTTCAAACGGAAATATGAAAAACTTCAATCTCCATATACTTCTGACACAACTACTTTAAATTAGTCTTTGGTCGCAATCTTCGGTAGATCCTAAAAATGATGACCAAAATAAAAATCACCAAAATGGCGGCCAATATCGGCATAAATATCGATGCCGTGGTGACAACCATCGCAGCACCAGTTTCAACAGTGGACACTACTGGGTTACCCAACCCGCCTGTCGTTGCACTGGAGGCCAAACGACCTGTCGCTCCCGCTCCCTTAATTGCCGTAGCTGTGCCTCCGCCCGCTATAATCGCCAAACACCAAGTAACCAATGGGTCTAAATTGGCAACTGTAGAAACCATTACCGCGGTGCCGGCTATAGCCGCCAACGGAACGGCAAAACTATCTAAAAGATTATCAACCCAAGGGATAAAATATGCAAAGATTTCAACAACGGTGGCAACGCCCAATGTAAGTACAGCGGCCAAACTACCGATCCAATGCCAGTTGTCATTTAATTGCCACATATCGAAATAAGCCGCAAGACTGAGCGCAAAAAGTGGTAAAAACACCCTAAATCCGACCGATGCGGCCAGCCCTATGCCCAAAAAGATACTGATGATGGTTTCTGAAGTCATTTGTGTGAAGTGACAATAAATATTAGAACACCCGACCGAAATTCCAAAGAAGCACGGAAAGCTTTGTCAAATTAAATCATACAATAGCGAACTTTTATTCAACTACCTCATTACTTTAATATTACTAAGTTAACTTTTTCTTAATCAAGAAAAAAATCACTTTTAAACCCGATAAGGTATAACTGCTTTTTTGCACGGGTTACGGCCGTATACAACCATCTTAAGTACTCTTTATCTACACCATTCGACATATAAGGTTGTTCTACGAATACCGTATTCCATTGCCCACCTTGCGATTTATGACAGGTGATGGCATATGAAAACTTCACTTGTAGTGCATTGAAGTATTTATTGTTTTTTACGCCCATAAACTTTCTGTATTTAGAGGTTTCATGAGCATAGTCTTTCATCACCTCTTGATAAAGCCTATTACCATCATCATAAGATAGCGATGGGGTAACCGATTTGACCGTGTCGAGTAGTAATACGGTCTCAAAGGGCCGTTGATTGGGGTAGTCGACCATTTTAACCTTGACTTCTGCAAACCGAAAGCCGTAAAGTGATTTAAAGGCAAAAATTTCCAGAACCTCTATAATATCACCATTGGCTATAAAACCAGCCTCTGTATTGGGCTTTAACCAAAAATAATTGTTTTTGACAACCATCATATAATCGCCCACAGCTAATTCATTTTCCAGAAAAAGAATTCTACTTCTGATATTTTCATTGTAAAGATTAGCCCTTTTATTCGACCGGACGATAAAAGCAGTTTCTTCTTTTCCGTTCTCAGAATACGAACTATCGATAGCTTCTTGTATTTCATGACCATCGATCAATCGTACGATATCCCTAAACCCAGATACATTAAATTGAAATCCGTCATAAAAACTTGAATGTAATTGTTCGCGCAGAAGGGTTGCATTGGCCAGAATACCAGAGTCACCGGCCTGCCTTACCACTTCATCCATTTCCAAATCGATTACCTCTTTATTGTAGTTAAGGGCCAATCTATCGGAATCCAATGCAGGGCTCAAGTCCAAATGAACCGGGGGCAATTGCGCAGTATCACCTATCAAAATCAATTTGCAGTTATGCCCCGAATAAACGTACATTAACAAATCATCTAATAAGGCACCATTTTCAAACAGCTTTGAATCGACCGGTGCGTCGGGAATCATTGAGGCTTCGTCTACTATAAAAATTGTATTTCTGTGCTTGTTAGGCGCCATAACAAACTGCACCCCACCGGCACCTTGTTTTTTAGGGAAATAAATCTTTCTATGTATCGTAAAGGCTTGGGTATTCGAATAATTTGCCATTACCTTCGCGGCCCTACCTGTCGGCGCCATTAATACAGCCTTCTGTTTAGTATTCCACAGACTATTGACAAGTGTACCGATCAGAGTGGTCTTACCGGTACCTGCAAAACCCTTGAGCATGAAAACCGTATCACTATTTTTTGAGAGTACGTAGGCCGCCAGTTTTTGAAGGGCGGCAGACTGTTTTATCGTAGGTTCGTGAGGAAATTTTTCAACTAATATTTTATAAAAAGAAGCGTCTGTAAGGCTTGCCATAGGGGCCAAAGATAAACATGATTTTTAGGGTAAATACTTTTGCGATTGAAAAAAAATTGTAGATTTGTCCTAACCACTAAATTTAAATAACACTATTAAAAAATGAAGACCGTAATTCAAATTGTACTTTGGATAGTTTGCATTGGATTGGGATATCTTATCTATCAATCTGTTACAGGCCCCATTGAGTTTAATAAAGTGAAGCAGGAACGTTTTGCTCAAGTAATAGCAAAACTTAAAGACATCAGAAACGCACAGGAGGCCTACAAAACGGTTAACAAAAGATACGCTAAAGACTTCAACAGTCTAGTTAAGTTTATCGATACTGCTGACTATACTATTACCCAGCAGCGCGACTCTTCTTATATGGAGTTCAACGAGACCTATCAAATCGATATGCTTACCGAGGTCAAGATTATCGATACCCTAGGTACCGTTTCTGTAAAAGATTCTTTGTTCAAAAGTGATAATAGGTACAAGAATTTGGCCGATATTCCTTTTGCACAAAACGGTGAAAAAATCACTATGACTGCAGGCGTTGTAGAAAAAAGTGGTTACAAAGCTCCTGTTTTCGAAGCTAAAGTTGATAAGTCGATTATATTATATGATCAGCCAAAAACACTTTTAGATAAAGAAAAGGCCGAAATTGGTGTTGACGAAGTCAACGGACCTGCCATAACAGTTGGTTCTATGGAAGAGGTTAGCACAAGTGGTAACTGGCCACCAGTTTATGACAAAAAAGGAGAACAGTAATATCGCTTCAAATAACTCGGTAGAAGGTTTTAAAAAATTGTCCATTCAGGTTAGCCTGAATGGACTTTCTTTTTGTGTCTTTGATACGCTTTCAAAATCGGTAGTCAGTTCAAAAAATGAGGTATTCGAGCAGACACTAAACCCTTACGAACTACTCAAAAAACTGAAGCGACAACTTTCTGATGACCAACTAATTGATAAAAAATTCAGTGATGTGGTCGTTGTGCACCGCAATCAACTTTTCGGGTTGGTACCAAAACCTCTCTTCGATCCAGAGGAGCTAGCCAACTATCTCAAGTTCAACACAAAAATTTTGGCCAATGATCATTTGGCCTATGATGAGTTCGATAGTCATGACATTGTAAACGTTTATGTTCCTTTTGTAAACGTGAACAATTACATCTATGAACTGTTCGGCGAATTTACGTTTAAGCATAATGGCACCGTAATGGTCGAGTCTTTGCTCAAAGGCCAAGGACAAACCACCCAACCCATTTGTTATGTTTACATCTTGGAAAATCAGATGGATGTTACCATAACCGACCAAAAAGACCTCTTACTATATAATAGCTACACTTTCAATACCAAAGAAGATTTTCTTTACTATCTTTTATTCGCCCTTGAGCAATTGAAGTTCAATACCGAAAGTATACAACTCAAACTCTTCGGGGCAATAGAGGAAGGTGACCCTATCTACGAAATGTGCTACAAGTATGTAAAGAACGTTTCTATCTTTATTCCTGATTTCGGACCGCACAGCCATATGGAAGCCAATGAAGATAGTATCGACTTTACAGTTTTAAATGCCCTTTAATGCGAATAATCTCCGGAATACATAAAGGAAAGCGAATCAACGCACCTAAAAAATTACCTGTTCGCCCAACTACCGATATGGCGAAAGAGGCATTGTTCAATATATTGAACAACAGGTATTATTTTGATGAAATAAAAGTTCTTGATTTGTTCAGTGGTACAGGTAATATCTCCTTCGAATTTGGATCTAGAGGTACCCGGGCAATAACAGCGGTAGATGCTAATTCAGGCTGTATTAACTTTATTGAACAGACGGCAAGAAGTCTTGAATTGCCTATAAACGCAATTAGGGCTGATGTTTTTGGATATTTAGAAAGAATGACCGCCCCGGCAGATATTATTTTTGCCGATCCACCTTACAATCTATCGCTCGAAGAATTCGAAAAACTACCTAACCTTACATTTGAAAATAACTTATTGGGATCAGGGGGATGCCTAATTGTAGAGCATGCCAGTCAAATGGACCTTTCACACCTCGCCAATTTTAGCGAAAAAAGAAAATACGGAGGAAGCACGTTTAGTTTTTTCGAACTACCGCAAGAAGAAAACCAGTAGAATCAAACCAATAAAAAAGCAGGCCATAAGCCGGATTCTGTAAAGCTTCCCAAAGAAAACTTCCTTGTCATTTATCTAGTTTCGACATTACTGTCGAACTCCATCCGCCTACCCTTCAGCTCGGGCGTGCAGCCCTCAAACACTGATATACATGGCGTTTCACCGCATAGAGTTTACCTGATTTCACTACAGCATTACCTGTACATTCTTTCTGTTGCACTTGTCCTGTTCGCCTACGGCGAGCGACGGGTGTTACCCGCTATGCCGCACTATGGTGTCCAGACTTTCCTCTCCCTTTCCAAAGAAAATTGAAAAGGCAGCGACAAGGTGACCTGCTCGCCGGCAAAATTAGACCAATTGTTGATAAATAAAGACTTTATCCTCATGAAATAGACCAATTGAACACCACCTATTTTTATATTTGTATTGATTACTATTGAATTTAGAAAAAGTACCGGATTGGAACATTTTATAGTTTCGGCAAGAAAATATAGGCCCCAAACCTTTAAAGATGTTGTAGGTCAACAGGCAATTACCAACACCCTTACTAATGCCATTGATAACAACCATTTGGCCCAAGCGCTTCTGTTTTGTGGCCCAAGAGGTGTGGGCAAAACCACTTGCGCCCGTATTTTGGCAAAAAAAATCAATCAAGACGGTACCGAAAGTGAAGATGAAGATTTTGCCTTCAATATTTTTGAGCTCGATGCGGCATCTAACAATTCGGTCGATGATATTCGCAATCTAATTGACCAAGTTCGCATTCCTCCTCAAATAGGTAAATACAAAGTTTACATTATTGATGAGGTGCATATGCTATCTCAGTCCGCTTTTAATGCTTTTCTTAAAACACTTGAAGAGCCACCAAAGCATGCTATTTTTATACTGGCGACCACTGAGAAACACAAAATCATTCCAACGATTCTTTCTCGTTGTCAAATCTTCGATTTCAAAAGAATTACGGTCAAAGATGCTGCGGAATATCTAAAGTATATTGCCGAGAACCAAGGTATTAACGCTGAGGAAGATGCATTGCATATTATCGCACAAAAAGCCGATGGTGCCATGCGCGATGCCTTATCGATTTTTGATCGCGTTGTCAGTTTTTCGGGTAAAGACCTTACACGTAAGGCAGTTACCGAAAACCTCAACGTGTTAGACTACGATACCTATTTCGAAGCAACCGATTTAATATTGAACCATGATATACCAGCCTTGTTGTTATTGTACAATAAGACATTATCTTTTGGTTTCGATGGACATCATTTTATTACCGGTCTCGCTTCGCATTTTAGAGATTTGATGGTATGCCAACATCAAGACACCATCAATCTTTTAGAAGTAGGTGACGGCGCCAAAAAGAATTACCTTGAACAGTCTAAAAAAACATCAAATTCCTTTTTATTAAGGGCTCTTGATTTGGCCAATGATTGCGATTTAAAATATAAGACCAGTAGAAATCAACGCCTCTTGGTCGAACTTACCTTAATGAAACTGGCATCAATAGATTTTGATGCCGAAAAAAAAAACTCTAGCAGCAACTTAGATTCTTCTGCTGCTATCAATACGATAGCGCCGGCAAGTTATTACCGGTCGAAGAAAAGCACGAAATCTGACCCCACTAGTACTGTAAGTGAGGTTTCACCGAAAGAAACGGTTGCCGAAATAGAACCTGAGACTGCCAATACTGTTCTTTCTAATTCTGATGACGAAACGAACGTACCAAGGGAAGAAAAAGCTAATTCTTCATATAAGCATAATCAACCTATTCGTTCTCAAATTGCCGAACCTGAAATAAAGAAAGAAAAAGCGCAACCGGAGTTATCGGAAGAAGCGAAGAAACTAAAACTTGACATTGCCAAAAAAAGGGTATCGGCACTTTCAATTTCGAGTTTAAAGACAAAAAAAGAACACGAAAACAATCGTAAAGATGTTAGCGTTGACCTAAGCAAATTGCCAAAAACTGCATTTTCAGAAGAGGACATGCTAATGCATTGGAACGATTTTGTAAAGGAAATTGATGCCAAAGGACGGAAAATTCTAGCTTCAAATCTCAATACCGATGTACCTAAACTTATAAACGAAACCACTATTTGGATAGAACTACCAAATAGTACCATGAAAAAGGAAATCGAGCGAGAGCAATATGACCTAATGGAATATTTAAAGTCGAACCTCGATAACTATTTTATTGAACTTAAGATTTCGGTCAATGAGGAAACAGCGAAAAAGTTTGCCTTTACCCCTGAAGAGAAATATGAAAAACTAAGGGAAAAGAATCCGGCGATAGATTTGCTACGCCAAACTTTTGACCTTGATCTGTAATTTGGTCTAATTATTTTTTTGAAATCGTAGCCTCAACGAAAAAATTAGAAATACCGTCGCTACAATTAACATACCTACCGCTTCACGACCCCTTTCAATGTTTTCAATATCACCTTCACCAATGGTAAAACCTTCAAACTGATCGGGCCAAAGAAAAACCGTAGCCAACAAATAAAGAAAACTTAGAATAATAGAGAACATAAAGTTCAATTTTCCATAGGCAAAAAGAAGGGAGCCAATAGCGGCCAAGCCGTAAATAATGTACCACAGAAAAGCATCAGGGTCGTTATATTGCAAATACGCTGCCCAAAGGCAGAGAATTGCAAATACAACACCTATAATTTTAAATAACCTGTTCATATTTCTTCGGTAATATGCTTCTCCAAAATAGAAAAAACATCAGTTGCCTTGATTTCTTTTTCAAAAACCGAACTTGGATTATCTGAAATAAATATAGGAAAGTCGGCTTTGTCTTCAGGTACCCGGCCATGAGAACCTTTTACTAAGTTTGCGTCAAGCGGAATAATATCCAACACGGTTCTAAAACCCATTTTTTTCTTTAGAAGCTTCCATGCCACTTTTAACATCACCAGTTTGTCTTTAGGATTGGTGAGCATTTCTACTGGATCATAGCCTGGCTTCTTATGAATATCGACCATTCGGGCATAATCAGGAGCTTTAGCATCATCAAGCCAGAAATAATACGTGAACCATGAAGATGGTCCGGCTATCACGACTATATCACCTGCGCGTTCATGGGCCAAACCATGAGCAGCAATTTCTTCACCGGTAAGTACTTTTTCAACACCAGTTATAGACTCTAATAGCGTCTTCACTTCCTGTTTTACAGATTGGTCATTCAAATAGATATGCGCGATTTGATGGTCGGCCACGGCAAAAGCCTTACTCGCTCCTGCATCCAAAAGCTCCAGACCTCTTTCAACTCGTACTGAAATATACCCCTTAGACCTTAAAATTCTATTCAAGTGAATCGGGTTATCAACATCGGTTATCCCATATTCCGAAAGAATAATAACTTGCGCATTACGCTCTTTAAAATGATTTACCAGCTTTTTTACTACCGCGTCGATTTCATTCAAATCTTTCTTAATCTTTTTGAAATCATGACCGTGACGCTGAAGGTTATAATCTAAATGAGGCAAATAGACCAATGATAAAGTAGGATCGTGAAGTTGATCGGTTCTAATAGCGGCATCCGCTATCCATTGGCTAGATTTTATGGAAGTCTTGGGTCCCCAGAAATGAAATAAAGGAAAGGTACCCAATTCATCTTGTAATGTATCTCTCAATTCTGCCGGATGGGAATAACAATCTGGAATCTTACGACCATCGGCCAAATAATTAGGCCTGGGCGTTACACCATAATCGGCATTCGAGTACATATTATACCACCAAAAAAGGTTGGCACAGGTAAAATGCGGATCTATCGATTTAAGTTTATCCCAAATTTTTTCAGATTCAATCAGCTTGTTCGATTGTTTCCAAAACTTTACCTCGCATTCATCTTTAAAATACCATCCGTTGGCCACAATACCATGTTCCGAGGGTGTTTTTCCCGTCAGATAGGTAGCTTGCGCCGTACAGGTCACCGCTGGAACCACCGGATCGATATGGGCGGACCTCCCATTTTTTAGAAAAGCCTCCAAAAAGGGAGTATGCTCACCAATCAACCGTTGTGTAAGACCAACTACATTTATGACAACTGTTTTCTTCATTTAGTTGTACTTTTCTAAGAACCACTTCAATTCCCTAACGATAGATTCATTTAAATCTCTCTTTAGAGCAGGCGGGAGTACGTCCCAAGTGTAGGTTTCAATTTCTAGATGCTCGGAAACAGCATTCCCTTTTATATAATCAATGACCTTGACAATATGGTCTTGGGTGGAATACAACTCTCCAAAACTTTCAAGAAAAATAGGAACGTGAAAATGTGCCCTCAATTCTTCAAAAGGTTTTCTTTCTTCTAACACCTCAGGTAAATCGCTATAGGTCTTAACCCTTCCGTCTATTCTCTCAGTCACTTGATGCAGGTAAACAGGCTCATCGAACTGCGATAGGGCCTTCCATATCTTTTCATTATTGTGCTCATCAGATATAATCTTCAACGCAGCACTTACCTGTATTTTACCAATCTTAATACCGGACTTTTCTAATTTCTCAAAAGTTTCTTGAGGCTCTTCAAAAGCCAGTGAAAAATGGCAAATGTCATAGCAAACAGTAATATGCCTGTGCACTAATCGAACAGCCTCACTTTCATCGATTGCTAACTTATCAGTCAAATATGATTTAGCTAACGGAATCAAGTAATCGGCAAAAAATTTAACTACCTCATCACTGTTCTCCATCAACCCGTCAGGTTCTGGTTCTATATCGAGATGTAAATAAGTGCCTTGTCTTTGTTCTATATCCCTTAAGTGAACCACCACTTCTAAGAGATGCTGAGCACCCTTTTGAAATGCCTTGTCGGTTTCTTCAGGTGTTTTATGCCAATATTTATAACTAATGGGTGAGGTTGATATTCCCCCGGATAATCCCTCTGGAAGTAATATCAATAACTGGTCAAAAAGTCGCTTGGTGTACGTAAGACGCTCTACCTTGGTCCAATCAGGAGTATGCACATCGTCTTTCACCCGTTCATTATGAAAGTTTCCGTAAGGGAAGCCGTTCATCGTAAACACGTATACTCCTTGATCGTCAAGCCATTTTTTAAATTGAAGTAATTTACCCTCAATACCAAGTTCTTCACTGGCTATGTTGGATAATCTAAGGCCTAAACCAAAAGGTCTATGGCTACAAACTTCTTTCTTTATCTCAGGTACGTGACGCTCAATACTCTTGAAAGTAGTATCCCAATTGGAGCCGGGATGAACGTTGGTACAATAGGTAAGCTGTAAATTTTCTTTTATATACAATGCTAAACTGCTTTTGATTCGGAGATTTCGTTAACCAAATTTAGGGCCTTTTTCATAAGGGCTTCATCAATTTCATGAACATCATGTTTCTCGCCCAAGGCTGAAATAAGTGTTATGGTCAATTTACCGCCCAAGTGCTCCCTAAACTCTTGAATACCTTTTAGAAGTCTGTCAATTTCATCTTCTGTACTAATTGGAAAACGCAAATCGAACCCAATGCTCTGAAATACAGACACCACACGATTAAAATCACTTTCAGATATCAATCCGGTAAGGTAAGAATAGGCCACGTCTAGTACGATGCCCTTAGCCACCGCTTCACCATGGCGTAATTCATAGTTGGTCATTTGCTCGAGTTTATGGGCAGACCAATGGCCGAAATCCAAAGGCCTTGAAGACCCACTTTCGAAAGGATCACCCCCTTTGGCTATATGCTGCATATGCATCTCGGCACACTTGTAAATGGTGTATTGCATGACCTCCATATTTCGCTCACTCAAAGCGAGACCATTATCCTCGATATATTTAAAGAAATCAACATCTTTGATAAGCGCCACTTTCAGGGCTTCGGCCACGCCGGAAATCCAGTCACGTTGCTCCAATGTCTTTAGAAACAGAGAATCATTTATGATAGCAAACGGTGGCGCGAACGTACCTACGAAATTCTTTTTTCCGAAGAAATTGATGCTATTCTTAACACCCACTGCCGAATCGTTTTGCGACAATACCGTAGTCGGAATACGAATCAATTTTACTCCCCTGTGTGCTATTGCCGCGGCATATCCAGCCATATCAATAACGGCTCCTCCGCCAATGACCACCACAAAAGAATGCCTACAAATAGCGTAATCATTGATTCCGTCGAGTATTTGATTTACATACTTCTCACCGTTTTTACATGCTTCACCACCCTGAACTACCAAACTATGGGTATGTACCAAGTTTTGTGAGAATTGCTTACAGTAAGTATCTATCTCTTTTAATAAATTCGGATGCGCCTCTACCACGCCATTGTCTACAACGAACAATAATTTGACCGGCTCATCTTTATATTCCTTAATCAGGCTTTCAAAGAGTGAATTATCAGTCTGAAATACGCCTTCTGTAAAAAATAGCCTATAGCGATAGGCCACTTCAAAATTCTGTTCAATCGTTTTTATCATCATCAAAATTTAAATACTTACGTAACTGCAAACAGTTTCGCAAGACTTTTCGAAATAGGTAGCAAGGCCAATATGACCAGTCCATACCACCAATACGAAAATGTTGCCCCAATAGAAGCATCGAGTATAATCAAAGATATGACTCCGGCCATGACCGCTCCCTTTATATTTTTAGGAGAATTGTCCATATAAGCTTTATATAAAGGCCGAAATACCATAAAAGCAAAAAATGCTATATACAATAACGTAACCCAAAATGTTTGCGTATACCAAAAAGATACCGCCAATAACGCCATAATCACCAATGCATACAATACACCGGCCAATATGATATGGCCTTTGTTCTTACCATGCACTTCACCTCTACTTATTAGCGTAATGGCAAAAATGTAAACAACAGGAATCACCGCCAACCAGACAAACTCAAAGTTAGCCAGAATGGATATACCGAGTATGAGATTCAATCCGCGGCACAACCCCATAACCAATGGGCCAAAAAATCCATTTTTCTTTGCTACCGCGTCATAGAGTACAATCGTGAGCGCCAAAACCAATGCAATATGACCGGACAGGAAAGAAACCGAATAGGCCAAGGCAAGCCCAATCAACATTGCCAAAGAACCATACAAAGAGGCATTTCTCAAGGACACCACGCCACTAGGTATCGGGCGTTCAGGACGCTCAACCTTATCCAATTTATAATCAAATACGTCATTGAGTATGACACCCCCGGCATATAGAAAAACCGAAGCGAAAACAAGACACACAAACTCAATCCAGAATGAGGTCGAAAAATCTGTAAGCCCTATTTCACCAATAAATGCCTGACCAATGGCAACACCGGCAAAAATATCGGCCGCAGCCGTAGGTAAATTTGCCGGTCTTGCCAAACGGGCGTACCCCAGAACAACCTTATTCATTACTTAATTTGGTCTGCATCTACTCGAGGCTCTTGCCCTCTAAGCACACTATTATCATTAAATAGCTGTGCTTGATTGATACCTTTGGGGTTTAACCAATCTTCTTCCTTCATTTTTCCATTGTATCCGAAGACATCCAAGGCGTTTTGATAACATGTTTTCACCACATCTTCTTTGGCAATACCCCTTTTTAACATTAAAGAGGCCGTTTTTGGAACAGCTAACGGATCACTTACGCCCCAATCAGCTGAACTATCAACTATGATATTGGTGCTTCCAAACTTTTTGACCACCTCTACCATTCGTTCATTGCCCATTTTCGTTTTTGGATAAATAGTAAAAGCGGCAACAAAACCACGGTCAAGTACATCTTTTACCGTTTCTTCATTGTTATGGTCGATAATGACCTTTGAGGGGTCAAGACCATGCTCAAGGCATACTTCCATACTTTTTATGGTACCTGCCTTTTTATCACGATGAGGGGTGTGAACCTGCACGACCATATCCAATTCCTTGGCCATTTCTAGCTGCATTCGAAAGTATTTATCTTCAGCAGGTGTTTGGTCATCATACCCAATTTCACCGATGGCGACCACATTTTCTTTGTGCAGGTACAACGGTAAAAGCTCTATTACCTCTTCAGCTAAGGCTTCATTATTAGCCTCCTTAGAGTTCAGCCCTATCGTGCAATAATGTTGTATGCCGAACTGGCTGGCCCGAAACCTTTCCCAGCCCACCAGACTGCTAAAATAATCTTGAAAAGAGCCGACCTGTGTTCTAGGTTGCCCCATCCAAAAAGAAGGTTCTATTATTGCCACTACCCCTGCTGCGGCCATTGCCTCATAATCATCGGTCGTTCTCGATGTCATATGCACATGGGGGTCGATTATCATCATTTTATCTTCCATAATCATCATATTACATTATTCCAAGTAATGGCACCTTTGGCCACTTGGTCGTTAAGTTGAGGGTAATTTGCCAGTAGTGATTTTGCGCCACCGTTAGAGGAAAAATAACAGCATAAGGCACCTGCCTTGTTTTCCGAATCTTTTTCACTATCCAACAGTCTCTTCACATCGCCTAAAATGTTTTCATCTACATAATTTGTAACAGGTCTCCAGAATAAAGGATCAATATCTCGAGAAGCGGCCCAACGCTCATGGGCATAATCAGAAATGATTCTTGCCAAATCTTTATTGGCTCTTGTATCGACATCCAGAATTTTCGAAAGATCAAGCTGCATGAATGCGGCTTTCAAATACATCTGGTTCCACTGTTGGTCATTGAAATACTTTGCGGGATACGGATTACCCATACTAACCGCCTCAAAAACGGTTGCTATATTCGTGCGAAGTGCTTCGACAGCAACATTTTTATACTTCTCGGCATTTGGTAAAAGCACCATGAATTTCAAAAATGTTACCAGCTCACTGGTGTCGGCTACCTGAATAAGGTTAGCGACCTTAGGCTCAAAAAATTCGGCATTCTCATTTAAAACCTTTACCAAAAGATAGATTCTAGCTATTTCAAGCAAATTTGCTTTTTGAACCATGAGGTAATCACCTATTTCAGGTGATGCTTCAATAGCCAATATAGATTTGGCATTTACTTTACCGGCTAGCAGGCTATAAGTTAGATATAGGTCTTTGGTCGAATTGGAAGAGAGTATTTTTTCTATTTTGGATTGAAGCCAAGCATAGGCTTCAGAATCCAAATTATTTTTCAAGAGCAATTGAAGCTCTTGTTCAATTAGGTTAGAACTCATGTTTTTGGTTTCGACTTTTGGTTTTTGGCGTTGTCTTTTTAAGAAATTCGTAAAAAAACAACTAACTACAAATCTAATTATTCCAAAGGGAAACTTGTGCAATTCTCACCGTGCATTCTAAAGAAACTTATTAATTTTACAAAAAATTAAGATTTATGCTCGGCTTGAAGCTTCCTACCGACCCAAGATGGGTCAATATTGTCGAAAAAAATATTGACGAAATTCTTACCGATCACGCGTATTGCGAACAAAAAGCTGCGAGTACGGCAATTTCACTGATTATCAGTTTTCCGGAATATACCGATTTGGTAGATGAAATGATCGCTCTTTCACGTGAAGAGATGGGCCATTTTAAAATGGTACATGATAGAATTGTAAAAAGAGGGCAAACTTTAGGCAGGGAAAGAAAGGACGAATATGTAATTGCCTTAATGAAATTCTTCCCTAAAGGAGGCAGTAGAAACACTCACTTGGTACATCGATTATTATACGCCGCCTTAATCGAAGCAAGAAGCTGTGAACGTTTTAGGTTACTTTCCGAGCAGCTGGAGGACAGAGATTTGGCCGAGTTTTATCATAAACTCATGGTCAGCGAAGCCAATCACTATACTATGTTTCTCAAGTTTGCCCGAAAATTTGGCAAGCGAGAAGAGGTAGACCAAAAATGGAGCGATCTTTTAGAGTACGAGGCCAAAATCATGAAAGATCTCGGAACGAAAGAAACCATTCACGGCTGATATTAAAAATTCTTCTGCCCAACCGTGAAGCTTTCATAAAATATCTCATTCACATATTGATACCTTCATCAATATTATCTCCGATACCTAGTTTATCACGGTAATAATCATAAAGTGCAAACTGAGACCTTATTTTCGGTTTGTCGTTCTTGCGATAAAGGTTTTTCTGCTCTTCATCGAAAACTCTGGCCTTGACATTATCATTCCATGAAATATTGAATGTATCGATAAGTTCCTGCTTGATATCCTCATCATAAATAGGACAACCCACTTCTACCCTATTTTCAATATTTCGGGTCATAAAATCTGCAGAAGAGATATATACCTTAGGATCACCTCCGTTACAGAAAATAAACAACCGAGGATGTTCAAGAAACTTATCCACCACGCTGATGGCCTCGATATTCTCACTCATACCCTCAATGCCCGGAATCAAACAACAAATACCTCTAACAATCAATTGAACCTTTACACCGGCATTACTGGCCTCATAAAGTTTGTCAACCATCTTATAAGAGGTAAAACTGTTCATCTTGATTCTGATATACGCCTCTTTGCCCGCTTTTGCATTGGCTATCTCTTTATCAATCAGTTTCTTAAAGAAACTCTTGGTATAATGAGGCGACACAATTAAATGCTTGTACTTATTGATTTTATAAGTGGTCTCAAAGAAATCAAATACTTTGTTCAGCTCTTTCAAGATTGGCTCATTCGCCGTAAAAAGAGTGTAATCGGTATAAATTCGAGCAGTTGACTCGTTAAAATTACCGGTACTTATAAATCCGTATCTCTTAATTTCTTCATTCTCTTCGCGCTCTATTAGGCATATCTTACTGTGTACCTTTAAACCTGGCACCCCAAAAATCAATTTTACGCCTTCTGCCTGCAATTCTTCCGCATACTTAATATTGGCCTGCTCATCAAAGCGAGCCCTCAATTCAATTTGAAGCGTAACCTGTTTGCCATTTTTAACGGCATTTGATAAACAAGCTGCTACCTGAGAGTTATCGGCCAAGCGATAAACCGTAATTTTTATGCTTTTTACCTTCGGGTCTAAAGCCGCTTCCCTTAAAAATTTGAGAACGTATGAAAACGTATGGTAGGGCGTGTACTGTAAGTAATCTTTCTCGGCAATTTTCTCTAAAAGGCTTCCCTCAAGATTCAGGCCTTTAACAGGCAGAGGTGTAATCTTGTCATACATCAGGTCATCTCTACCAAGACTGGGAAACCCCATGTAATCACGTTTATTATGATACCTACCTCCAGGAATGACGCTATCTGCATCTTCAATTTGCATTTTATCCTTCAAAAATTCCAGCGTATCTCTCTCAATACTCTTGTCGTAAACAAACCTTACAGGATCACCGATTTTTCGGTGCTCTACACTTGAACTAATTTTTTCGATGAAACTTTTGCTCAGGTCATTATCAATGTCAAGTTCGGCATCTCGCGTAATCTTGATCATATGGGAAGTGATCGATTTATAATCGAACATCGGAAAAACGCTATCCAAGCAATAACGAATCACATCATCTAGAATAATGATAAAATTCTTATCGCCTTCTTTCGGCAATACTATAAAGCGATTGATTCCTTTTGGTATTTCGATTAGAGCATATCTTTTTTCCCTTTTTTCATAGGTACTTTTGGTACGATCATCACTCCTGAGAATCATCTTAACGGCCAGATAAGCGGCCGTATCCTTAAGCATTGGAAATTCTGCAAAATCACTTAATATGATGGTCATCAATTGCGGACTCACCTTTTGCAAAAAATACTTTTTCACAAATGCCCCTTGCGATTCAGAAAGCTCTCTTTCGTTTAGAAGATAAACATCTTGTTCTTCAAGTTCTTTCTCTATTTTCTTTAGAATCTCAACACTTTTTCTCTGCTGGTCGATTACTATTTTCGTTATCTCTACCAACAGGTCTTTTGCCTTTTCACCCCCTAAAACGCTTTTACCTGACTTTCCTGCCTCGAAAATGCGTTTTACAGTAGCATAACGAACCTTAAAGAATTCATCTAGGTTATTTGAGAATATACCCAAGAAACGCAACCTCTCGATTAAGGGAACATTTTTATCTTCACATTCTTGTAAAACTCGTTCATTGAAACGTAACCAACTGATTTCCCTATTAATATACCTAGGTCTTGTTTTAATCATTTATCTATAATCTTTCGGAAAAATTGTTTGAATAGTGGTTCCCTTTGAAATGGATTTCCATTGTGCAACGTCAAATTGTAAATGTACCAATCCACTTGTAGGAACGTTGTCAATATAGCTATTTCCTAAGGAATTGGCAAGATGGGTAAACGCATGGTTATGCCCGAAAACCATAATGGTAGACAAGTTATCGTCAAGGCTTTTTATAAACTCTAAATCAGAATCCCCGGAAAAATCATATAGATTCTTTTCGACCCTAAAATCAGAAAAAGGAAACTTTAGCTGCCTTAAAAAAATCATGCAAGTATGTAGAGCGCGATTTGCCGGACTTGAGAAAACGGCATCTATATCAACCTTCTTTTTATAGAAAGCCTCCGACACCAATAGGGCATCATTAATACCGCGTTCTTTTAAAGGCCGGTCTTTATCACTCACTGAGTAATCCCAAGACGACTTACCATGACGGACCAAAATCAAGTTTTTCATATTCATATAGTTTAAATACAACCCAATTTAATACCTGTACTATTTAATGCTCTACGGAGCCAATCGCTCTACCGTCCATAAGCCATTTTCGGCTGGGCGATATCTTATGCGGTCGTGCAATCTATTGGGTCTTCCCTGCCAAAACTCTATTTCAACAGGTTCAACCAAATAACCTCCCCAATGTAAAGGTCTTTGTACTTTCTTATCTTTAAACTCTTCCTCAAGATGGGCCAGCCGTTCCTCCAAAAACTCCCTAGAAGGTATGACTGTACTTTGATCACTGGCCAACGCGCCAAGCTTGCTACCCGTAGGTCTAGAATCAAAATACTCATCAGAAGTTGAGGCATCAACTTTGTTGGCCACACCTTTAATAATCACCTGTCTTTCTAAATTAGGCCAAAAGAACGAAAGGCACACATGGCTATTCTCAGCAATCGCTACTCCTTTTTCGCTCTCATAATTTGTATAGAACACGAAGCCCTCATCGGTAAATTCTTTTAAGAGCACCACCCTACTCTTCGGAAAACCATCGAGCCCAATGGTCGACAAGGTCATTGCATTGGGTTCTTCGACACCGCCTTGTTTCTCCGTCTCAATGAACCATTGCTGAAAAAGCTCCATAGGCTCATTGGGAACCACCTCTTTGGTCAGTTCGTTTTTCTCGTAAGATTTGCGATAATTTCCTAAATCTTTCTGCATGGTCAAAGGTTTATATACCGTTTACCAAAGTTCAGCAAAAGAACAGGAACTCGAAAGTGATTTTCTTCTAAAACTCAAAAACTTTTCCGTCGTCTGCCAAATGAACATTCGGAAAAATTTCTTCGGCCTCTTTCTTGAAAAAATCAATGGTTTTATACCTTGTGGAATAGTGGCCCAACACTAAGGCGCCTACGTCTGCCGATTTAGCGATAGTAGCCGCCTCTTTGGCCGTGGCATGTTTTGTTTTAGTGGTGAGATGCTCCTCTGACTGAAGAAAGGTAGATTCGTGATAAAGGGCATCAACTTCTTTTATTTGAGGTACTATTTCAGGTCTATAGGCCGTATCGCTACAAAAAGCATAGCTTTTTGGTGCTGGCGGGTCAATGGTTAAAAGCTTGTTGGGGATAATGGTACCATCTTCGGCAGTAACATCTTTCCCTTTTTTGATGTTTCTGAAATAGGCCTTGTCGATTTTAAATTTGGCTACCGATTGAATGTTCAGCTTACGCTCACCTTCCTTTTCCCTAAAGAGAAAACCATTGGTATAAATTCTATGATCTAAAGGAATGGTTTCTACACTCACATTATCATCTTCAAATACCACTTCAGGAATTTTAGACGATAGCTCGTGAAAGAGCAAAGGAAAATTGGTCCATGAGTCACCTAATTTGAGCATTAGCGTGATGCCTTCTTTAATTCCTTTAGGGCCATAGACATGAAGTTCTTTCTCTCTTCCCAAAAGTCGCAAGGTGGAAATGAGACCTGGTAAACCAAAGAAATGGTCCCCGTGCAAATGGGATATGAAAATGTGGTCTATTCTTGAGAATTTAATTCTGTTCTTGCGAAGCTGCACTTGGGTTCCCTCACCACAATCAATCAAAAAAAGATGATTTTTTATTTCCAACACCTGAGAGGTGGGGTTGGTAAGGGTGCGAGGGGTAGCGGCATAGCAACCAAGAATATTTAACTTCATTAACTCTCTGGCTTGTAGTTTAAAGACTCTTCAGCGGTAAATTTCCCCTTAAAACTAAATGCATAGGGTGTTTCGCCGTGCTCGTTTAGGTATTTCAACCGTTGTTTAGCTTCTTCCGGACTAGGCTCTACTCCTTTTTCTACATACCAGAGGCACATGTGCCTATCGACCATTTGCTGAAACCACTCTTTCTTTCGTCGCAGAACACCGGCATGCTGAGAGGCATAGGTGAAATTAAAAAGAGCTTCCTTAGATTCCCAAACACTCATATTAATGATTAGAAAATCATCTTCAAAGACCCTCAACGCAGTAGCATTGTTATCATCGCCCTTTAAGCGCCATACAAACCCCGGACTAGCCTCTGCAATGCCATTAATCCTATCTAGATTATTGACAAAACCTTCCATAACCGGACTATCCAAAGGTTCTAAAACCCTTGCAATATTTACCTGCGCCAAATGGTATTCACTCATAGTTCGAGATCTCTTTCTATTTCTTCCATCTCAATAATATCGTGTGCTTCTTGAATAGTCGGTACCACGCAAATCTTATCGGGTACATCGTCGTAAGACACTTTATCGGTCACCAAAACAAATGATTTGTTACTCTTCTTATGTAAATCTGATAATTGTAAAAATTCGAGCACATCGTCTGCTTTCAATTTTGAAAATGAAAACAAATTGACAATAATATGCTCGTTCTTTATTTTCGGGTAAGCCTCGTTCAAATTATTCAGAAAAGTAGATAGAGTCGTTTTTTCCTGAAAAACAATAGTAGTTGAACCATCAGAATCAAAAATCATAACTAGGTTATTTAATTTTAGAAGCTAAAAGATAAATTACTGCCATACGAATGGCTACACCGTTCTCAACTTGATTTAAAATTATCGATTGCTGAGAATCGGCCACATCGGTAGTAATCTCAACACCCCTATTAATCGGGCCAGGGTGCATTATCACTATTTTTTTATCTAAACTATCAAGCAACTTCTTATTGACGCCGAATTGCTGGGTATATTCCCTTGTAGTAGGAAAATAACTTATATCAAGACGTTCATTTTGAATGCGTAGCATGTTTGCCACATCACACCAGTTCAAAGCCTTTCTCAGATCGGTTTCAACACCGACCCCCAGAGATTCGATGTATTTGGGAAGCAAAGTTCTTGGTCCGCATACTTTCACGTTCGCTCCTTGCAGCTTCAACGCAAATATATTGCTAAGTGCCACTCGCGAATGAAGAATATCACCCACAATTACAACGTTTTTTCCACCAACATCACCAAGTTTTTCCCTAATGGAATAAGAGTCGAGCAGTGCTTGGGTCGGGTGCTCATGGGCCCCGTCACCCGCATTAACTATCGATGCCTTTACATGTTTTGACAGGAAAATACCCGCCCCGGGATTTGGATGCCGCATTACCACCATATCAACTTTCATCGACAGAATGTTATTGACGGTGTCAATAAGAGTTTCACCTTTCTTAACCGATGATTGCCCGGCAGAGAAATTAATCACATCAGCCGACAATCTTTTTTCGGCCAACTCAAAAGACAGCTTCGTACGGGTGCTGTTCTCGAAAAAAATATTTGCAATAGTAATATCCCTTAAAGAAGGTACCTTTTTTATAGACCTATTTATTACTTCTTTAAAATGGTCTGCTGTCTCAAAAATGAGCTGAATATCTTTTTCGTTCAGATATTTAATACCCAATAAGTGCTTTACACTTAACTCGCTCATTATTATTTATTTATAAGATATATAACATCTTCACCTTCATTTTCTTTCCAGTGAACCTTTACCTTTTCGTTATTTATGGCATCAACTTGTCGCCCACGGTAATTGGGCTGAATCGGTAGATGTCGGCTAAATCTTCTATCTATTAGCGTTAAAAGCTCAATTTCAGAAGGCCTGCCAAAAGACTGTATGGCAGTCAAAGCAGCCCTTATACTCCTACCGGTATAAAGAACATCATCAATAAAAACCACTTTTTTATCCTCGACCAAAAAGTCAATTTTTGTCTTATTGGCCTCTAAAGGTTTATCCCCCCTTCTAAAATCATCTCTGTAAAATGTAATATCGAGAAAGCCTAAATCAATATGCTTGACCCCATACTCTTCTTTCAAAAGTTTAGTCAAACGGTCGGCCAAAAAAATACCTCTCGGCTGAATGCCAATTAACACAGTTTCTTTAAAATCGAGATGGTTTTCTAGAAGTTGACAGGCCAAACGGTGTAGTATGATGTTGATTTCCTTTGCGGAAAGAAGTACTTTTTGACTCATACTGCCCTATTGGTTTAGCTCAACAAAAATAGGGAATATTACTTAAAACCGATAATGTTTGTCAATTTGTAAAAAAGGAACCATTTAACTGTTTCGTTGCATGACAATTACGGAAGATATTCACAATACACCCATCAATAAAAAAGCCCTGCCGAATAAACGACAGGGCTTTTGAATTTATAAAATCGAAACTTATTTCTTACCAGCTTCCATTTTGTCTTTCAAAGCTTGAAGTGCCTCATTTGCATCACCTAAGGTAGGCTTAGATTCTTCAGCAGCAGCGGCAGCTTTTTTCTGTGCAGCTTTGATGTTACGTTGCTCTTCTTCACGGAAAATCGCTGTATGACTAGCAACCACTCGTTTGAAGTCTTTGTTGAACTCAATGATTCTGAATTCGGCCTCTTCACCTTTACCAAGTTTAGAACCATCTTCTTTCTCCATATGACGTTGCGGTACAAAAGCCGTAATGTCTTCGTTGAATTCAATAGTAGCACCTTTATCGACTACATCGGTAATGGCTGCTTTATGAACTGTTCCTTCAGCGAATTCCTTTTCGTATTTATCCCAAGGATTTTCGGTAGTCTGTTTGTGACCTAAGCTCAACTTACGTCCTTCAACATCCAATTCAAGAACTTCAACTTCCATTGTATCACCAACACTCACAAATTCTGATGGGTGCTTGATTTTCTTAGTCCATGAAAGATCAGAGATATAGATCAAACCGTCGATACCTTCTTCCATTTCTACGAACACTCCGAAATTGGTGAAGTTTCTAACGATACCTTTATGTCTAGAACCTACAGGGTACTTAGAAGTAATATCAGTCCATGGGTCTGGAGTCAATTGCTTGATACCAAGAGACATCTTACGATCTTCTCTATCCAAGGTCAATACTACAGCCTCAACTTCGTCACCAACGTTAACGAAATCTTGTGCAGAGCGTAAATGGGTAGACCAAGACATTTCAGAAACGTGAATCAAACCTTCTACACCTTCAACTACTTCGATAAACGCACCGTAGTCAGCAATAACAACTACTTTACCTTTAACTTTATCGCCAATTTTGATTTCGTCGCTAAGAGCATCCCACGGATGTTTCTCCAATTGCTTCATACCCAATTGGATTCGAGACTTGTTCTCATCGAAGTCAAGAATAACAACGTTGATTTTCTGATCAAGCTCAACAACCTCGTTCGGATGGTTGATACGGCTCCAAGAAAGGTCGGTAATGTGTACCAAACCGTCAACACCTCCTAAATCAACAAAGACACCGTAAGAAGTAATGTTCTTAACAACACCCTCTAATACTTGGCCTTTCTCTAACTGGCTAATGATTTCTTTCTTCTGCTCTTCGATATCGGCCTCGATAAGGGCTTTATGCGAAACAACTACGTTCTTGAATTCATGGTTGATCTTAACCACTTTGAACTCCATAGTCTTGCCAACATATTGATCGTAATCGCGAATTGGCTTCACATCGATTTGAGAACCTGGCAAGAACGCCTCGATGCCGAATACATCTACGATCATACCACCTTTGGTTCTACACTTAACAAAACCGCTAACGATTTCTTCTTTGTCATGGGCAGCGTTTACACGATCCCAAGCCATGATAGTTCTTGCCTTTCTGTGAGAAAGTACCAATTGACCACTCTTGTCTTCACGAATGTCAATTAACACTTCAACTTTATCTCCCACCTTCAAATCAGGATTATACCTGAATTCGTTCAATGAGATAACACCTTCAGATTTGGCGTTAATATCAATAATTGCCTCACGGTCGGTCAAATAAACCACCTTACCTTCAACTACTTCTTCATCGGCAGTGTCTACGAAGTTTTCGGCTACCAACTTTTCGAACTCCTCCAATTTGGAATCATCTACTCTCTCAATACCCTCTTCATACTTCTCCCAATCAAAATTCTCCAAAAATTCTTGAGGATCTTGTTGTGGCACTTCCTTTTTCGCTTCTTGTTGTGCTGCGGCAGTTTCTTCTACCTCAACTGTGTTTTTTTCTTCAGCCATGTGCTGATTAAAATTTGTATTCTACGAATTCACAAGAGTTAAACAATTATCGCAGAAGATGTTATAAGTTTATCTTTTCGCTTTCCTTTTCCTCTTGATTTCTTTGTAAAAAAGGTGTGCAAAAATACACCTTTAAACTGACTTAACCAACCTTATTTTTAAGTGGTTGCAGAAAAACTCGGAAAATTCATGTTTTTGACCGAGCATAGGCCAAATATCGCTATCTTGAACACAGAATATTAACCATTAAAAAATTGAACATCATGAGCGTAAAAGCAAAATACCAACCTGTTTTAGACCTAGGTGAGAAACTGGGAGTTAAAAATGGCGATGTATGGGAAGAAAGCGGCATTTTAAAAGTAAAGGGAGAGGCAGGCACCCAGTATGAGAAAAATTTGCTTTGGGATAAAATAAAGGAAATCGGTGGGGAAAACCCAAGTGATATTAAGGCTAACATTACTGTGGGCGACACATCTGTTTATGCGAGACACACTGTAAAAAGTGGAGAATCGCTTAGTAAAATCGCCAAAAAGTATTACGGTGACCCAATGAAATACAAGCAGATATTCGCTGCGAATACCAATATTCTTAAAAACCCTGATGTTATTCATCCTGATCAAGAATTGGTCATTCCGAATCTATAACATTCTGGGAATAACACATAAAAAGGCCTTCATATGAAGGCCTTTTTTCATTGTACTTTTTCAAGACATCGCAGTGCTATACTATGTAATCGCTCAAATTGCTCTTGCAGTCCCATATCACTGTTATCAAATTCTATGGCATCATCAGCTTTTCGCAGCGGCGAAAACTCTCTATTGGAATCTATAAAGTCTCTTTTTTGAACATTCTCAAGAACCTCTTCATATGAAACATTATCGCCCCTATCAAGCAGTTCTTTATATCTACGGGTAGCCCTCGCTTGAGTTGAAGCGGTCATAAAAACCTTTAGTTCCGCGTCGGGAAACACTACCGTACCTATATCGCGGCCATCCATAACAATGCCCTTTTCCTTTCCCATTGCTTTTTGAAGCTCTACCAGTTTATGGCGCACCTGCTCCAACTCTGCAACCCTACTGACAAATCTAGAAACTTGCAAGGTTCTAATTTCGTTTTCTACATTTTCGCCGTTCAAATAGATTTCAGAGAAACCCAACTCTTCATTTGGAACAAAATTTAACCGGATGGTCGGTAAAAGCTTAACTAAAGCACCCAAATTATCTTTACCCTCGGCAATGAAACCGTTACGCATGGCAAACAAGGTTACCGCTCTGTACATAGCACCAGTGTCTATGTATTTATAGTTTAAGGCTTTGGCCAACTGTTTAGCAAGCGTACTTTTTCCTGTTGAGGAGAAACCATCGATTGCAATTGCTATTTTTTGCATTAAAGGGATTTCGCGTTCTTGACTTTTTGACTAGTAATCGCAATATCGATTACTTCGTGCATATCGGTTACGTAATGAAATTTTAGACCCTTAAGATACTCCTTTTTTATTTCAAGAATATCTTTCTCGTTATCCTTACAAAGAATAATTTCTTTAATTCTTGCTCTTTTGGCAGCCAATATTTTTTCTTTGATACCACCCACAGGAAGCACTTTACCGCGTAAAGTAATCTCACCTGTCATGGCTAGGCTTTTCTTTACTTTCCTCTGCGTGAACAACGAAACCAATGACGTAAGCATAGTTATACCAGCACTTGGCCCGTCTTTTGGTGTAGCCCCTTCCGGTACGTGAATATGAACATTATATTTTTCAAAAACTCCAAAATCGATACCAAACCTATCGGCATTTGATTTTATATATTCCAAGGCAATGGTAGCGGACTCTTTCATCACCTTACCGAGATTACCGGTAACATTCAGTGCTCCCTTACCTTTCGATAAAATGGATTCGATGAAGAGAATATCACCTCCAACACTCGTCCATGCCAAACCTGTTACCACCCCGGCAACATCGTTATTTTCGTACTTATCCCTCTCCAAACGGGCTGGCCCCAGCACTTTTTCAACAATCTCATTGGAAACTTTCACTTCATACTCTTCCTCGGTCGCTATATTGGTAGCGGCATAGCGCACCATTTTGGCGATTTGCTTTTCAAGACTACGAACCCCAGATTCACGGGTATATCCCTCTACAATCTTTTCAAGTTGCGGTTTACCTATTTTTAAATCTTTGGCCGAAAGACCATGCTCTTTTAATTGCTTCGGCAACAAATGTCTTTTGGCTATTTCTACCTTTTCCTCAATGGTGTAACCCGTGACATTTATAATTTCCATACGGTCTCTAAGCGCAGGCTGAATTGTACTTAAATTATTGGCAGTGGCTATGAACATTACTTTTGAGAGGTCATATCCCATCTCCAAGAAATTATCATAAAACTCACTGTTCTGTTCTGGGTCTAGAACTTCCAACATGGCCGAAGAAGGATCCCCTTGATGACTGCTAGACAGTTTGTCAATTTCGTCGAGTATAAATACAGGGTTTGAGGTTCCCGCCTTTTTAATACTCTGTACAATTCTACCGGGCATCGCCCCAATGTAGGTTTTTCGATGTCCTCGTATTTCTGCCTCATCCCTTAAACCGCCGAGTGACATGCGCACATACTCCCTTCCTAGAGCCTCAGCCACAGACTTGCCCAATGAAGTTTTACCCACGCCAGGAGGCCCGTAAAGACAAAGTATCGGAGACTTCATATCGTTTCTCAACTTCAGGACTGCCAAATATTCTATGATTCTTTTTTTGACATCTTCAAGTCCGTAATGATCTCTGTCAAGAATTCTTTGTGCCCTTTTTAGATCAAACTTATCTTTTGAGAAATCGTTCCATGGCAAGTCAAGAAAAAGGTCTAAATAATTTCTTTGGATGGAATACTCGGCCACCTGCGGATTCATTCGCTGCATTTTGGCCAACTCTTTTTCAAAGTGCTCGCCCACCTTTTTGCTCCACTTCTTTTTCTTGGCCTTCTCGCGCATTTCCAACAACTCGTCATCATGAGACACACCACCCAACTCTTCTTGAATGGTCTTCATCTGTTGGTGCAAGAAGTATTCTCTTTGTTGCTGATCTAAATCATTTCTGACCTTTGACTGTATATCATTCTTCAGCTCTAATTTTTGGAGCTCAAGGTTCATATATTTCAACGTGGCCAGAGCCCTATCTTTTAGACTATTAATCTCTAAAAGCTCTTGTTTCTCCTTTACATCTAAATTAAGGTTTGAAGAAACAAAGTTGATCAGAAAAGAATTGCTCTGAATATTTTTGATGGCAAAGGAAGCCTCACTTGGTATATTCGGATTATCGCGAATGATTTTTAAAGCAAGCTCTTTAATCGATTCTATAATGGCCAAAAACTCTTGGCTCTGCTGATCTTCCCTATTTTCGGTCACCTCTCTAACCGTAGCGGTCATATATGGCTTTTCGGTCAGTACTTCGGCAATCTCGAATCTCTTTTTCCCTTGTAGTATCACCGTGGTATTACCATCGGGCATTTTAAGAACTCTCAATATTCTGGCTACTGTGCCCAAAACGTTCACATCGCCTGGGGTAGGATTTTCGGTTGCCTCATCTTTCTGTGAAACCACACCGATGACTTTCGAACCGTTATTAGCGTCTTTTATTAAATTGATTGAGGTATCGCGCCCAGCAGTAATGGGTATCACTACCCCAGGAAACAAAACCGTATTTCTCAATGGAAGAATAGGCAATGTTTCAGGCAAAACCTCATTGTTCATTTCCTCTTCATCCTCGGGTGTCAACAAGGGTATTAATTCAGCATCTTCATCGATACCGTGTAACGACATATTGTCAAAATTTGAAAATTTAGAATCTCCCATAATATCATTTCCAGTCATTCTGTCATTATCTGAACAGAAATCCTAATTTATTCAATTGTTTATAAACGTTGAAAAGCCCCGTGTAGATTAATAATCGCATTATCGGGGGCTTTATTGCTTACCAGTTAAGACAATTGTTATGCCAATCATGAAAAACCGTATTCATTACTTTTTTTCGAACAAACTGTAACAAAAGTTATCTTCATACATCTTTACTACAAACCATCCACTTTTTGAGCCACAAAAGGGAACATATTGATGTTTTATTAAAATGGTGCCTGCAAGGCAAACAAAGCGCCCAAATAGAGGTCTACAACCGCTATTATAAAGCTATGTACAATACATCGCTAAGAATAGTCAAGAAGACCGATGAAGCTGAAGACATTATGCAAGAATCGTTTTTAAACGCGTTTACGAAGCTGCATACTTTCAAAGGTGAAGTCGCATTCGGCGCTTGGTTAAAGCGAATTGTAATCAACAACAGTATCTACCACTACAAAAAGCAATTAAAAAAGAACGAAGTTGCAATTGAAGATGTGATGTACAGGGTCGAAGATAATGATGAAGTTAATTTCGATTCACATGGCGTAACTGAACTTAAGGCTCAAAAAGTGATGGAGACCATGAACAAATTGAAAGACAATTACAGAATTTCTTTGACCTTACATCTTATCGAAGGTTATGATTATGAAGAAATAAGTAAGATTATGAACATTAGCTATGCTAATTGCCGCACTACTATTTCTAGGGCCAAAGAAAGCTTAAGAAACAAACTGATTTGTGCTTGATATGAAAAAAGATGAAATAGACGAACTTTTCGCTCGGTTAGAAGGTCAATTTGATGATCAAGAGCCTTTTGGTGAACATCAAAGTCGATTTATCGAAAAACTGAATTCAAGAGCAGGTACGGTACCATTCGATCGACCAAAAAATAATTGGTGGAAACCCATTGGTATAGCAGCCTCTTTGTTATTGGTCGGTACCTTATCGGTTCTATTTTTCAGTACCGACCCGAGCGTAGAAGAGAAAGTGGCCGAAATTTCACCTGAAGTCTCTCAAACGGAATTTTACTTTGCCAATCTAATTGAGCAGCAGACCAACGAGCTTAAAGACTTGAGTTCGCCCGAGACCAAAAAACTAGTAGATGATGCGCTCTCCCAATTGACAAAGCTCGAAAGAGACCATAAGAAGCTTACACAAGACCTTATAAATGGGGGTGATAGCAAACTAATTCTTAGTGCCATGATCACTAATTTTCAAACCAGAATAGATTTATTGCAAGATGTTCTCGATAAAATTGAAAACATTAAAAATTCAAAAGATTATGAAAAGAATACTACCATATAAGTTTTTGACATTGCTCCTACTCTTGGCTCCTGTCCTCATTTCTGCCAATAATGGAGATTTTAGGGGAAAACATACCAAAGAAAAAACCATTAAAAAGGAATTCGACGTCAATTCTGATGTGTTGTTACGTGTAAATAACAGCTATGGAAACCTAAACCTTACCTCTTGGAATGAAAACAAGATTATCATTGAGGTACATATCAAGACCAACGGAAATAATGAAGAAAGGGTCATTCAAAAGCTCAATGAAATCGATGTGAATTTTGAGGCCAGCCGTAACGAGGTATCGGCGAAGACGAACTTCAACAATGATAATAGTAGTTGGGGATGGAACTGGGGAAAAAAGAACAATGTTAATATGCAAGTCGATTACACCATTAAATTACCCATCAAAAGCAATATTAACTTAGATAACGACTACGGAAGTATCATACTTGATAGGGTCGATGGACATGCCAAAATCAATTGTGATTACGGTAGGTTAGATATTGGGGAACTAAGAGGTAGACAAAATCAATTGAATTTTGATTACACCTCAAACTCAAGTTTTGGCTATGTCAATAGTGCTAAAATTTCAGCGGATTATTCCGGGTTTAAAATCGAAAAAGCGGGTGATTTGGTCATTAATGCCGATTATACCAATTCAGAAATAGAAAGCATGCAAAACCTTGAATACTCCAGTGATTACGGAAAAATTCAAGTAGGCGAGGCCAATAATATTTACGGCCGCGGAGATTACATCAATGTTCAGATCGGTACCGTACACGGCAATCTAGATATTACTGCAGATTATGGTTCTTTAAAAATTGACCAAATGGCAGAAGACGCCGGCAACCTATTAATAAAAACAGATTATACGGGGGTCAAGATTGGGTATCATCCACAATACGCATTCAATTTCGAAATACGAACTTCATATGCAGGAGTTAGTGGCAAAGATGATTTTGACATTCAAATTAGCGAAGAAAAGAACAACAGCAAATATTACAAAGGTCATTATGGATCAGTATCTAACGGTAAAAATGTTTCCGTTACCAGTGATTACGGTGGCATTACATTCTTTAAAAACTAATTATCAACCTCTGTCTTAGACAGAAAAACATCAATCATCATGAAAAAAGCAACATTATTAATTTTATTAGTATCAGTAACCATTTCTTGTTCGGCGCAATGGGGCCGTGTAGTTAAAGGAGATGGAAATGTGACCACCGAAAACAGAAACCTACAAGACTATGATGCCCTATCGGTATCGGGCTGGTTCGATATCGACCTTGTCAATGGCAAAGAAGGCGAACTCACAATTAAAGGCGATCAAAACTTATTGAAACACATCATTACAGAGGTAAACAATGGTAAATTGGCGATTCGTGCTGAAAAAGGAATGAATTTAAAACCTTCTAAAAACAGCAATGGAATAAGAATAACCGTTCCGGTAGAAAGTATAGACGCTGTAAGTCTCTCGGGATCGGGCGATATCGTAGGTAAAAAGACAATCAAGACCAACAACTTTAAAACGGCTATGTCAGGATCGGGCGATATCACTTTAGATCTAGAGGCTAACTCGATAACCGCTGCCATGTCAGGGTCAGGTGACATCACTCTTAGCGGCTCGACAAGCAGCTTTGAGGCAACTATTTCCGGGTCTGGTGACATTAAAGCCTATGATTTGGAAGCTGAACACGTAGAAGCGACCATTTCGGGCTCTGCCGATATCAAGATTACCGCCAAAGAATCATTAAAAGCTAGAGTTTCAGGTTCAGGAGATATCAGCTACAGAGGTAACCCTAAAAAAGTTGATACAAAGACTTCTGGCTCGGGTGATATTTCTCGAGGATAATTTATAACATCAAAAAGCGAAAATCAGTCAACTAAGAAAGCCTCCTTAAACGGAGGCTTTTTTAATAGATAAGATTTTAACTATTCTTTTAAAAATTTTCCATATAAAGTATTGTTTTCTAAATCCGATAACACTATTATATAGACACCTTTACTCAGGCCACTGACATCTATCTTAAATTCATTATTAGATCCTATTTGTCGTATTACCAATCTATTGCTTTCATCGTAAATTCCTAACACACATTCTTTAGTATTTTCTGGAATAACGATAGTGATAAAATCTGATGCAGGATTCGGAAATATCTTAAATTCATCGTTTACAGGGTTTAAGATATTGGTATCTTTCTTCTTAGAAGTAGAAATACTCTTATTAGTATTAGTCGTTACAACCTCATAAACTGAAATTAGAGAACTATATGTATATCCTCCGTCATCACTTGTACCAGTTATATTTACATTTCCTGGAGAATGTGCCGTAACCAAACCCAAGGTGTCTACACTGGCCACTAAAGAATCTCTGCTAGACCAGTGGACCTTATCGTTTGTAGCATTATTTGGCGCTATGGTTGCTAATACTTGAAGTGTATTTCCCACTATAAGTTCAGCAGTATCGGGATTTAAATAAATGCCTGAGACAGGTATAATACTGTCAGCTACAATTATTTCGGAGGAAGAAGTGTATCCACCATCGTCCGTAGTCGCAGTGACTACCGCTTGTCCCGGCAAAAGAGCAGTAGCCATACCAAGGCTATCTACGTTAACTACCAAAGAATCACTACTTGACCAAATCACTTTGTCATTTGTAGGATTAGTAGGGGTTAGTGTGGTTATCATTTGTAGGCTTTCTCCCTCAACTAATTCATACCTATCTGGACTAATAAGAATGCCTGAAACCCGTATTTGAGAGTCCTCCACCGTAACCTCGGCGCTGGCCGTGTGCCCGCCGTCCGAGGTGGTCGCCGTAACGGTCGCAACGCCCACCGAGACACCGGTGACCAGACCGTCGGGGCCGACAGTGGCGACGCCCTCGTCGGAACTCGACCAGGACACCCCGGGGTCCGTGGCATCCGAAGGGGCGACGGAAGCCGAAAGCGACAGCGCCGAGCCGACGGTCAGGTTCGCCAAGGAAGGGGACACCGAAACACCGGTCACGGCCACCGACGGAAGCTCGGCGAAATACGCGCAGTGAAGGACCTCCGAGGGACCCTCCCCATCGCCGTCGCTAGGACGACGCCAGCCGACCGTCAGATGGTCCCCGCCGTTCCCCTCGTTCATCAGCGCCTCCATATAGTACAGGCCGCCGGCCTCCAGTTCGACCGGCAAAGACCGCTGGGTCGCGTAGCGGCCCCACTCGCGGTAACGGGACCAGTCGTCGTGGTACGCGATGCGCTCCGCCCCCGAGGCGTCAGGGCCGGTGCCAAGGATAAGCTCAACGCCGTTGTCCCCCGAGACCCAGAAACGGTAGGTGCCCGTCTCGGGCGCACGCAGAAGACCCCGCACCCGCACTCCGTAGTCGTCCCCGGAATCCACCGGGATGTCGAACTCGTCCAGGTCCGCCGAAAAGGAGGGGGAGCCGGGAAAGGAAGGGTGCGAGCGAAGGCCGGAAACCGACCAGCCGGAAACCCCTTCGTACCTCTCCATCACTATGCGCCCGACACAGTCATCGACCGTCACCTCGGCGCTGGCCGTGTGCCCGCCGTCCGAGGTGGTCGCCGTAACGGTCGCAACGCCCACCGAGACACCGGTGACCAGACCGTCGGGGCCGACAGTGGCGACGCCCTCGTCGGAACTCGACCAGGAAACCCCGGGGTCCGTGGCATCCGAAGGGGCGACGGAAGCCGAAAGCGACAGCGCCGAGCCGACGGTCAGGTTCGCCAAGGAAGGGGACACCGAAACACCGGTCACGGCCACCGACGGAAGCTCGGCGAAATACGCGCAGTGAAGGACCTCCGAGGGACCCTCCCCATCGCCGTCGCTAGGACGACGCCAGCCGACCGTCAGATGGTCCCCGCCGTTCCCCTCGTTCATCAACGCCTCCATATAGTACAGGCCGCCGGCCTCCAGTTCGACCGGTAACGACCGCTGGGTCGCGTAGCGGCCCCACTCGCGGTAACGGGACCAGTCGTCGTGGTACGCGATGCGCTCCGCCCCCGAGGCGTCAGGGCCGGTGCCAAGGATAAGCTCAACGCCGTTGTCCCCCGAGACCCAGAAACGGTACGTGCCCGTCTCGGGCGCCCGCAGAAGACCACGCACCCGCACTCCGTAGTCGTCCCCGGAATCCACCGGGATGTCGAACTCGTAAAGACTCAAAGTATCACTGGGAATGTCAGGAAAACCAGGGTGATTTTTCAAATCTGCAATTGAAGTTCCTTCTACATTGTCATATCTCTCCATTACAATACTTTTGGGACAAGGATCTTGCAATTTTTGAATCCAAGTCTCCAAAAGCCTAACAGCCTCTTCATCAATCTTGTTTTTACCAATAGGAGGCATCTGAAGAGACTTGTTCGTAGTTTGCACACGGTGATATAAAATCGAGGAACCAGAATTACCAGGTTCTAAAATTTTTTCATCTGGAAGCCCAAGACTTTCTACAGGTGCGGCATTCAAAATACCAGTTTGTATAAGATTATTAGTTAATCTTAAATCGAATTCACCCCTATTACCAGTACCTGGTCTATGACAATAAGCACAATTCAAATCCAGATAAGACCTTGCCTTTTCTTCAATTGTTGCGGTTGAATCTTTGATGGATTTTGAAGTCAATAAAGTTGGAACATCTATGTCTTCTATGTTTTGATCTATAATCCCCAAATGACTAAACGTAACCAACTGGTTCGCTGTCCTACCCGTTTTATCATACGTATAATCCTTATTTAGAAACCTAGTTCTTGGGCCTAAGGTTCCATCAGATACTGTGTTATGACAACTTATACAATCACCAATATCAGGATAGCTCCAAATCTGAAAGTCACTACTTCCATCAGACTTTTGAACAAGAATACTTTCTTCTAATCCCTCAGTTAAAAGTACCGCATCGGTCTGTGATTCATTCCATTTATATGTTAGAAAATAAAACTGATTATCTTCTCCTTTTACGGAAAATCGAGTTTCTAATCTTTTTCTCTTAGTAGGGTCATTATGATCAATTGGTAATTCGAAATGCTTTATTAAAACTGAACCAACTGGAAACTTCCAAAGGTCATTTTCAGAATAGACAATTTTCTCATTTACACTGTTATAGTCCCCATCGTTGGGAACTGCCATCCATCTCTTCTTAATTGCCCCATCAGACCAAAATGATTCTACCAAATCATAAGGTATTAAACCTTCGGTTGGTTCAAGTGTTTCCAAATCTTTAAATGCCCCTGTTTTGGAAAGAGAATCTGGAATCGTATTGTAGGGGTTATTTACCGAAGTTATCTTGTAAAGATTAGATATACCCTGTTTTAACAAATAAATTTCTCCCTCTGAATCTTCTCCAAAAGATATGATATCTGTTGATGCAAAATTTCCTAATTGAGTAAAGTTTCCATTCTCTATGTTAACTGACCATATCTCTTCTCCAATACCGTAATCTGCGCAAATATACTTACCATATAAATCTGGTATTTGATTACCTCGGTATACGAAGCCACCAATAACAGAATTCGCTTCAGATCTTGGAAAGGTCGTTAAAGGTCTTGTATGCGGCATCGAATCAAGAAGCTGAGGCACGCAAGAAGTATTTTTTACAAGGCCTTCATAAACAGGCCATCCGTAATTTTTACCTTTTTCGATTACATTAATTTCCTCATGCAGAGCACCCCCAATTTCCCCTACATATAGAACACCAGTTTCTCTGTCCATCGTCATCCGATGGGGATTACGATGCCCTAAACTATAATATTCTTCAAAATTCTTGCCGTCTGGACTTAAGAATGGATTGTCATTAGGTATCCAATAATCATTACCGCTAATTTCATCCTGAAAACCGGCATGGGAAGGCATTTTCCTAATAGCTGGATGACTTCTTAAAGTATCTTTATCGACATCTATTCTCAAAACACCTCCATCGACATTATTGCTAATATCTTGTGCTTTTACCCATGCTGATTGATCACCGGTAGAGAGATACAAAAAGCCATCAGCACCGAATAACAGTCCACCGCCTCGATGCGTGGTTCCATACATTCTTCTTTTTAATAGAACCTGTTCTGATGATTTGTCAACCTCAAAAGTTTCGGGGTTTAAATCATATCTTGAAAGAATTAGGTAATTACCCCAATACTGATCATTTGTACACCACTGACCAGAATGATAATCTGGGTAATCCTCTCCATTTGCATCCTCGGTCGTGTAATAAACGTAAAAATAATTCTTCCCCTGAGATCCAAACTCTGGGTGTAAGGCAAGACCTAAAAATCCTCCATCCCAAACTACACCAACCTCATCAGATAAATCAAGAAGAGTATTTTTTTGAATAACTGACTCCTCTTTATCAAACCAAAAAATTTTACCGTCTCTCTGCCCTACAATTATCCGATTGGACGCGGCATCTTCATTAAAAGTAAGGGGAGAATCAAAAGTTAAATTGGAAAATACTGGCTCATAACTCAAATCATATCTTACCCGTGACGGAAAATTATGATTGAGATACAAATCAATAGCCTCTGCCTCGTCTAAGCCTGATCCAGAATAATAATAGGGAATGGCACTTATAAACAATAATCCAAAAAGTAAGCAATAAACCTTCTTCGTCTTTTTAAAGAAATCACAATACCCCATCCCCCCTTTTTCAAATGAATTACAAATGAAAAGTAATCACTCTAATGACAGGGGGATTATCGATAAACGACCATCTAATCGGTCCAACTACCAACTTATATAAACAAATGTTAAATCGCTAAAATACAGAGCGATAATTAAGAATCTGTCGAATGTATACATCTTATATTGCCAGTAAATAATTGAAAAGAATTAATACGATTAAATAACACTATTTAACCTACAAGAAAGTTCAAAATTACTTATCGTTTTAGACTAAGAGTTGACAGGTCTATTTTTAACCCTGGTCAAAAGCAACAAACCGACCAAAAAGAAAATACCGAAAAAAATAATGGACCCACGGATGCTACCAGTTACTTGGGCAACGTAGCCGTAGCAGACCATACCCAGCACTATCCCTATTTTCTCCGAGACATCGTAAAAGCTAAAATAAGAGGTTGTATCGACCGCATCATCGGGCAATAGCTTAGAATAAGTCGAGCGAGAAAGTGCCTGAATACCGCCCATAACCAAGCCAACAAAGGCAGCGGTTATATAGAATTCATTAGGTGTGGTTATAAAATAAGCGAATACACAAATGATGATCCAGATAAGGTTGAGCACCATCAAAACGCTAATATTCCCAAACCTTTCTGAACTTTTTGAGGTCAAATACGCCCCAAAAATGGCAACTATCTGTATTAATAAAATACTCACAATAAGCCCTGTGGTAGAGTCGGTTTTTCCCCAATCAAGCTCTTCAATACCAAAGTAAGTGGCCACCAACATAATGGTCTGAACGGCCATACTATAAACAAAGAAAGCACCCAAATATCGCTTCAGAGGCACATTGATCTTGATTTTTTTCCAAATCGATTTCAGCTCTTTGAATCCGTTGAAGAGTAAATCTTTGGTAAACGATTCCTTTTTATTTCCTTTTGGCAGGTGAAAGTAGGTGTACTGGCTAAAACCTATCCACCAAATTCCCGTAAGAACAAATGAAAGTCTGGTAGGCAAACCCTCATCTTGAAATCCAAAGGCTTCGTACTTTAATATCATCATCAGGCAGATAATCAATAGAATTACGCTCCCTATATATCCTAAAGCGTAGCCCTTCGCACTTACCGCATCTTGCTGATCGTTAAAAGCGATATCAGGTAGGTACGAGTTGTAAAAAACAATACTTCCCCAAAAACCTATCAAAGCTAAGAAGTAACACAATAGACCGAACCAAAGAAAATCCATATTAAACCAAATAAGGCCAATGCAGGACAAGGAGCCCAAGTAACAGAAAAATTTCATGAAAATTTTCTTGTTGCCCACGTAGTCGGCGATACCGCTTAATAAGGGGCTCAAAAAAGAAACCGCCAAAAAAGCGGCAGCGGTAACATAGCTAATCAAAGTATCATTATTGAACTCAATACCTAAAAAGGAAACTTGGTCGCTAATGACGTTGTCATTTTCATCTTTCACCAAGGTAAGCGCTCCGTAAAAAATTGGAAAAATGGCCGATGATACCACCAAATTGTAAACGGAATTGGCCCAATCATAGAATGCCCAAGCATTCAAAAGTTTTTTGCTTCCTTTCGGAGCTATTGTTTTACCCATAATTGCATAAAAAAACCGTTCCTTTTGAGAACGGTCTTAAATATACATGTTTTGAGCAGAATCATTCAAACGAAGTAACACCAAATTTCTTGGCCTCGGCCCTTGCCATTGGTGCCCACTCTGTTAAATTGTTGATTCTTGTATCGTTAGATGGATGCGTACTTAAAAATTCTGGTGGGGCCTGACCGCCGCTGTTCGCTTTCATGCGTTTCCAAAGCTCTGCTGCCTCTGCGGGATCGTAACCGGCAATTGCCATAATCTGAAGACCTATTCTATCGGCTTCGGTCTCATGGCCCCTACTAAAGGGAAGCATGACACCCACTTGAGAACCAACACCATACGCTTGGTTGAAGATGTTACGTTTTTGTGGGTCTTGAATTGCCACATTACCGGCGACTGCACCGATTTGCTGCAAAGTTCCAGCACTCATTCTTTGCGCACCATGATCGGCCAAAGCATGCGCTACCTCATGACCCATCACCACGGCCACGCCCGTTTCTGACTCCGCAATCGGTAGAATTCCTGTATAAAAGACAATTTTACCACCTGGCATACACCATGCGTTCACCGTTTCATCTTTTACCAAGTTATATTCCCATTTATAGTCTTTAAGGTAACCAGAATACCCGTTAGCGGTCAACCAACGTTCAGCGGCCGAAGAAATTCGCTGCCCTACCTTGGTAATCATACGGGCTTCAGAAGTATTCTTTACTACATTATTCTCCGTCAGAAACTGGTCATATTGGGCAAAAGCCATGGGGAAAATCTGACTGTTAGGATAAAAATTAAGTACTTTTTTTCCTGTAAAAGGGTTCGTCTTACATGCTGCAACCCCTAAAAAGACAGCCAGAACCAATAGTATCTTTTTCATATCAGTAATGTTTATTTTCGCAATGGTACAAAAAAATCATTTTGACGTTATGCGCAGTTGTGTAAATTCTTTGCTCAGTTGCATGGTTCGATTGTTCTTCAACTTTACTTCGCTTACACCCACCTTTTCATTATCAATCTCAATTTTTCCTATTTCAAAAGGAAGCCCATGAAAGTTAATTACAAATGAACTATAACTGGTTTCAAAACCTCCGTCTTTGAACTGGTGAATAATCAATTCATCATCTTTACCGAGCAACTTAAAGTTTCTTAAACTGAACTTTCCATTTTCATAATCATAGCCGTCTGCGGCATCTTCGTAAACCGTTGAGCTTTCATCACCGATCTTAAAATACACCTCCAAGACTAGTTGCTCAATCTCTTTTTCGCCGACATATTGGTGAATGGGGTATTTTGGGATTATCGCCCCTTCCTTCACGAATAGCGGCATGGTATCCAATTCTGCGGCCACCCATTTCTCTTTACCTCCTTCAATAACCTCATCATCCCAATAACTATACCAATTTCCTCTAGGTATGTACATGCGCCTACCTTGGGCATTGGGTTCTTGCACCGGGCAAACGAGAATTTGCTCCCCAAAAATGAACTCATCGGTTCTAAAATGCGTCTGCATATCTTCTTGGTCAAAACAGACTATAGGTTGTATCATGGGTTTACCTTCCCTAACATATCTCCAGAACATGGTATATAAGTAAGGAAGTAGCTGATAACGAAGTTCAATAAATTTCTTCACGATTTGAGTAATCTCGGCCCCAAAAGACCAAGGTTCTTGATCACCATGGTCACCGCTCGAATGTACCCTACAAAAGGGATGGAATACCCCTAATTGAATCCATCTAGCAAAAAGCTCACCACTGGGCTGCTCGGCGAAACCTCCAATATCGGAGCCTACAAAAGAATAACCGCTCATACACATACGCTGTACCTGTACATTGGCAATCCATAGGTGCTCCCAGGTGGCGACATTATCGCCCGTCCAAGTCGAGGAGAATCTTTGAGTACCCGCGTATGCGGCCCTAGTGATCACCATTGGCCTTTTCGGGTATACATACTTTTTGACACCATCATAGGTAGCACGAACCATTTGCATGCCGTAAACGTTGTGCGCTTTTCGATGACTACAAGGGTAGCCGTCATAGTCATGTCGCGTATCAAGAGGTGCCGTCTTGGTCGGTACTTCCATGACCGCCGGCTCGTTCATATCGTTCCAAACGGCATGCACACCAATATCGGCCATAAATTCTTTGTAGAGCTCGGCCCACCATTCCCTCACTTCAGGATTGGTAAAGTCAGGAAAATGGCATTCGCCCGGCCAAACCTTGCCCTTCATATAGGGGCCATCGGCGCGCTTACAGAAATAGTCATTTTCCATCGCTTCTTGATAGACCCAATAATCTTTATCTATTTTGATGCCCGGGTCAATCATGGCAACGGTCTTAAAGCCGTCCTCGCTCAATTCTTTTATCATGCGCTTAGGCTCAGGAAAGCGCTCTTTATCCCAAGTGAAACAGCGAAAACCATCCATGTAATCAATATCCAAATAAATGGCATCGCAGGGTATTTGTAAATCCCTGAACTGTTTCGCAATATCTTTTACGTTGCTCTCTGGGAAATAGCTCCATTTCGATTGATGGTAACCTAAAGCCCAAAGAGGTGGTAATTCGGGCACACCTGTTAAGTTCGAATAAGCCCTCACCACTTTGTACATCTCAGGACCGTAGAAGAAATAATAGTTCATTTCTCCCCCATCGGCCCAAAAGCTCGTTGTTGTTCTACGCTCATGCGCAAAATCAAACTGGGTACGAAAGCTGTTATCGAAAAAAATACCGTAGGCCTGACCGCTGTGAAGACCTATATAAAAGGGTATGGCTTTATATAAAGGGTCTTGATCCTTACCAAACGCGTATTGATCCATTACCCAATTGTTCAACCTCTTACCTTTAAGGTTGCTATGGCTTGCCTTATCGCCCATACCATAAAAACTCTCCGTTGGCTGGGTGATTTTGCTCATTTTGACGGTGTTACCACCGTAATCGTAGTTTTCTTCCCAATGAAAACCCAGTTCATCTTCGTTGATAATATTTCCGTTAAGATCGGAAATCTGATTTCGCAAGGTATTCTTATCGACCAAAATCTGAAGTTTGGCCGTTTCTATGATATATTCGGTATTGGTCTCCAAGATTTCAAGATGGTTATACCCTCTCTTGGCATCTGGATCAACGGCGTATGAAAAATCAGGTTGAAAATTATTCTCGGTGGCATATCTGAACCTTACGGTTCGGTCTTGAATAACCGTTATCTCAAGAATAACCCCATTTTCGGAAGTGAAATAAAATTTATCCTTATCCCTAACATAATCTACTACTCGATTCGGATAAAGGTTACCCTTGTACTCTAATTCTGTGTTGGTTATCATCCGGCAAGTTTTAAAACCCTACAAAAAAAAGACTTTAGGGCCTAATTACGAAATCATTCATGTGCAATCGGTTGTTAAAACGGTAAATCGGCCGTTTTTCACTGAAATACCACTATACTGAGTGGCGGAATAGTAAGTTCTACCGATTGCTCGCGCCCGTGCCAAGGCTTTTTCTTAATGGTAGAAATCTTGCTTTTCATACCGGAACCGGAATATTTGCTATCATCGCTATTCAGAAGAACCTTGAACTTACCCGATGGTTTTTCAACACCGATGCAGTACTTTTCACGGGGCACAGGAGTGAAATTACAAGCCACGTAAATATCGTTCTCAGATTCGTGCCCCTTTCTTATATAGGCCAACACCGAATTTTGGTGGTCGCCATAATCTATCCACCTAAAACCATCAGGACTGAACTGTTTCTCAAAAAGGGCTGGACTCGATTTGTAGAGGGTGTTCAGGTCTTTGATAAACTGTTGAACCCCTGAGTGTACATCATATTGGGTCAAGTGCCAATCTAAACTCTGTTGAAAATTCCATTCATTGGTCTGACCAAATTCCCCTCCCATAAAAATCAGATTGGTACCCGGGTGGGTAAACATATAACCGAACATCAAGCGTAAATTGGCAAAACGCTGCCATTCATCGCCGGGCATGCGATATACCAAAGAATTCTTACCATAAACCACCTCATCATGAGATAACGGAAGCATAAAGTTTTCACTAAAAGCATAGGTCATGCTAAAGGTCAAATCGTTTTGATGATGCTTGCGATAAACAGGTTCTTTCTTAAAGTATTCCAAGGTATCGTGCATCCACCCCATCATCCATTTCATACCAAAACCAAGACCGCCGTACATCACCGGTTTTGAGACCCCGGTAAAAGCTGTCGATTCTTCAGCTATGGTCTGTACATCAGGAAAAGTGCCATAAACGGTCTCATTAAATTCCCTTATAAAAGAGAGAGCCTCTAAGTTCTCGTTATTACCATACATGTTGGGCTCCCATTCGCCATCTTCACGAGAATAATCGAGGTAAAGCATTGAAGCCACGGCATCGACCCGCAAGCCATCAACATGAAACTGATCCAACCAAAAAATGGCGTTACTGATCAAGAAGGCACGTACCTCACTTCTACCATAATTGAATATTAAACTCTTCCAATCTGGGTGGTAACCACGTCTTCTATCAGGATGTTCATATAGATGAGACCCATCGAAAAACCCTAGGCCATGGGCGTCTTCAGGAAAATGCGATGGCACCCAATCTAAAATGACACCTATACCGGCCTTATGCATTTTATCTACCAAAAGTTTGAACCCTTCAGGTTCACCAAAACGGGAAGTTGGTGCGAAATATCCGGTCAATTGATACCCCCATGATGGGTCATACGGGTATTCCATTATCGGCATAAACTCAATGTGGGTAAAACCCATTTCTTTGACGTAAGCGACCAAATCATCCGATAATTCTTCGTAGGTCAAGAATTTACCTTCTTTATTTCGCTTCCAAGAGCCTAAATGAACTTCGTAAACCGAAAAAGGTGTGTCCAACGAATTTTTAGACTTTCTCGTTTCCATCCATTCGTTATCGCCCCAATCGTAATTCTTTTTCCAAATAATGGATGCTGTGCGAGGCGGTTGTTCACAATACCGCGCAAAAGGATCGGCCTTCTCGGTCACGGCACCATGGTTGTTTGAGTATATTTTGTACTTGTAGATTTCACCTTCACCCACTCCAGGAATAAAACCTTCCCAAATACCGCTTGAATCCCATCTTACATTTAATTGGTGCATATGGCCATCCCATCCATTAAAGTTGCCCACAACGGAAACCGACCGCGCCGAAGGAGCCCAAACAGCGAAATATGTTCCTTTAACACCATTAAGTTCCATCGGGTGAGAACCCAATTTTTCATAAAGGCGGAAATGCTTACCAGACTTAAAAAGATCAATATCAAAATCGGAGAACAGACTGAAGACAGTTACATGTGGCATAATCAAATGGAGGTTTTCTAATAATATTAGTAAATCTAACAACTTTATTAAAAAGTATGTCGAACTTTAAACCGAAGTTCACCTATTTACAACAAGTGCACACTTAGTTTTCGCCAAGATAACTTTTTTGTTTCTTTTTCATCACTATCATTCTGTTTCGAAATCCTTTTTTGAGAAAGTTTTTGGAACAAGGGTTCAAAAAGGACAAGAAAGTGTTTTTGTAAGCACGATGAAATTTTGGAACACTTTTTGAAACTAAATTCGCAATTGAATAATTCGCTAAAATTTAAAAAATGAAAAAAGCTACAATCATACTCGGGTCTTTACTATCACTTTTTATTGTTTCTTGTGAAGGACCTGAAGGACCTCCGGGCCGCGATGGTCTTGACGGGCTCGACGGAGCCGCATTTGAAGCGGCAGCCTTTGAAATAGATGTCGACCTCAGTTTTAACTCGGGTGCCAATAGATATGAATTCTTCACCGAATACCCTTCTGACATACAGTTAATTCAAGATGATGTTATCTTGGTCTATCGTCTAGAAGAGGTTACTGACGGACTTGATGTTTGGCGTCAATTGCCGCAACCTTTTTTCAGTGATGAAGGTTTGCTCTATTATAATTTCGATTTTACGGTTGGTGATTATACCATTCTTTTAGAACCAGAATTTGATGCTAATCTTGTTCCTGCGGATTTGACGAACAATCAAATTTTTAGAATTGTAGTGGTTCCAGGAGATTTGGGAACAGCGGTTAATTTAGATGAAGCCAATCTCAATTCGGTAATGAGTGCTTTAGGTGTTGAAGAAACAGATGTGAAAAAAATTCACTAAATACTTTCAACGAAAAATATGCAGAACCCCACCTGAAAAGTGGGGTTCTTTTTTATGAACCATCAACGATTCATTTCGTACATTAACATAGAAACACTGAAAGGATGTTTTTACTTGAACGTCCAATTAACTAAAAAAAAATAAGCGATGATATATAAACACCTAATTTTAGGAGCTTGTCTAGTCTTCATTAGTTGTCAAGGTGTCTCTCAACAACAAAAGGATAGCGAGGTTAAAGAAGAGAAAAAGTTTGCCGTCAACAAAAGTGAAGAAGAGTGGAAGAAAGAACTGACGGAAGCCGAATTTTATGTTTTGAGAAAGGCTGCTACCGAAAACCCTTTTACAAGCGAACTATTGGAGAACAAAGAAAAGGGCACCTATGTCTGCGCCGGCTGTGGCACGCCCCTCTTTAAAAGTGAGACTAAATTCAGGTCAGGTACCGGTTGGCCCAGTTTCTATAAAGAAATTGAGGGAAATGTAGCATATGATGTCGATTATGATATCGGCTATAAACGAACAGAAGAACATTGTGCCAATTGTGGCGGACATTTAGGTCACGTTTTTAATGATGGACCTAAACCTACCGGCCTAAGACACTGTATTAATGGCGTAGCCTTAGATTTCGTGCCCGATTCAAAATAGATTCTCAGTTTGGATTTCAGCAATCATTTTCTGGAAAGTGTAAAGTTTGAGTTTAACCGATACAAGGTACTCGGTGATGCCTGTTTGAAGCAGTTAAGCTATCATGAAATGAATTGGAAGGCCAGCGAATCGGATAACAGCGTGGCCACCATTGTAAAACACATGAATGGCAATATGCTAAGCCGTTGGACCAATTTCTTAACTGAAGATGGTGAAAAAAGCTGGAGGCAAAGAGAACAGGAATTTGAAAATTCGTATCAAAGTAAAGGTGAGATAATAACCGCTTGGGAAGAAGGTTGGGATTGTCTTTTTGATGCTCTTGCTACAATCGATTCAAACAATTTCGGCAGCCAAGTGAAGATCAGAAACGAAAACCATTCGATTACAGAAGCGGTTCATAGGCAGTTAGCGCATTATGCTTCCCATGTAGGTCAAATAGTACTTTTAGCTAAAATGATCAAAGGTCCACAATGGAAGTCCTTGTCTATTCCCAAAGGCAAATCGGAAGCGTTCAATAGAAAAATGTTCGGTTCTTAAAAGAATCCTATCCAGCAAAAAAATCCTTAAGTGCACTAACTTAGTGCGCCGCAGAACTTCTATTTAAAAACTATATGTTTAATTATTGTTATAGCTGATACCCGACAGCAAAGAAATTAATGATAATTACTTACTTTTGCACCTCTTTAATGTGCTATCAAATTCAAATCTAGAATAGAAAAAATTAAGAATATGAGCAATTTCGATGTAATAGTTTTAGGCAGTGGACCTGGAGGATACGTAACCGCTATCAGAGCTTCTCAATTAGGTTTAAAGACCGCGATTATCGAGAAAGAAAGTTTAGGCGGGGTGTGTTTGAACTGGGGTTGTATACCCACGAAGGCACTATTGAAATCTGCTCAGGTTTTTCAATACTTGCAACATGCCGAAGACTACGGGCTAAAGGCCGAGGGTGTTGATAAAGATTTTGGCTCCGTTGTAAAACGTAGTAGAGGGGTCGCCGATGGCATGAGCAAAGGTGTTCAGTTCTTGATGAAGAAGAACAAAATTGAAGTCATTAATGGCTTCGGAACTTTAAAACCAAAGAAAAAGGTTTCGGTAAAAGATGAGAGCGGTAAAGAGACTGAATACAGCGCCGAGCATATTATCATTGCCACCGGTGCCAGAAGCCGTGAATTGCCCAGCTTACCACAAGACGGAAAAAAGATAATCGGATACCGCGAGGCCATGTCGCTTGAAAAGCAACCTAAAAGCATGATTGTAGTTGGTAGTGGTGCCATTGGTATCGAATTTGCCTATTTCTATAATTCAATGGGCACGGAAGTAACCGTGGTGGAGTACCTTCCGAACATTGTACCGGTTGAAGATGAAGAGGTTTCAAAGCAATTGGAAAGAAGCTTCAAAAAAGCTGGCGTAAAAATTAAGACCTCTGCCGAGGTAACCTCTGTTGACACTTCAGGAGAAGGAGTAAAAGCTACCGTAAAAACAGCTAAGGGAGAGGAAATTCTAGAGGCCGATGTTGTTTTATCGGCAGTAGGCATCAAATCGAACATTGAAAATATCGGATTGGAAGATGTCGGAATTTCTACCGACAGAGACAAAATACTTGTGAACGATTACTATCAGACCAACATTCCAGGTTATTACGCTATTGGCGATGTAACCCCTGGTCAGGCATTGGCCCACGTTGCTTCGGCTGAAGGCATACTTTGTGTCGAAAAAATAGCAGGTATGCATGTTGAACCATTAGATTACGGAAACATTCCTGGGTGTACCTATTGCATGCCCGAAGTTGCTTCTGTAGGGTTGACCGAAAAGCAAGCCAAAGAAAAAGGTCTTGATATCAAAGTTGGTAAATTTCCTTTTTCGGCTAGCGGTAAGGCCAAAGCTTCCGGTAATGCCGATGGTTTTGTAAAAGTCATCTTTGATGCGAAATATGGCGAATGGCTCGGTTGCCATATGATTGGTAACGGGGTTACCGACATGATTGCCGAGGCTGTTGTTGCTCGAAAATTAGAAACTACAGGTCATGAAATTTTAAAGGCTGTTCACCCTCACCCAACAATGAGTGAAGCCGTGATGGAAGCGGTAGCGGCGGCCTATGACGAAGTAATTCACTTATAAAATCAATTAAGGCCGGCTTCTAAAACGACACCGGTCTTTTTATTTTTCCACCATGTTTAAAGTATTTCGATTGACAGCCATACTTGAAGGTATTTCTTATCTGGCCCTTTTTGCGGTAACCATGCCCCTAAAATATATGGCAGACATTCCCCTGCCCAATAAATATGTAGGGTATGCGCATGGGATTCTATTTATAGCCTACGTGATTTTGGCTATTGTATTTTGGTTTGAAAGAAAATGGAGCATTAAAAAAGGGATAGTGCTTTTATTGGCCTCCCTGCTACCCTTTGCAACCTTTTATGTAGATCAAAAGTATTTACAACCGGCCGAAGCCTAATTATCTGAAGTGCCTTGCGGATAGAAATGTATATACGTAGGCCAAAGTAATGGTATTCCATTTTTCATCGTTCACATCGATTGAGGTATACGAGAAATTAACTTCAGATTGAGGTCCTACCTGAAAACCAACTTGAGGTCTCAAGTAAAATCCTCCATCATTACCTTTATTAAGGCCTAGTGCCTGACCAACATCGGCCCCGAAAGAGAAAGTTTTTCCAGGCCAAATTCTGACCGACCCGGCCAAGGGTAGAAATTGAAAACTAGGCAAGTCTTCAAGAATGGTGCCCTCGCGAAATTCTTCTGAGAAACCATGAATGAATCCTGCTTTTATTCCAAGGTCGAAGGTCTTGTTCGGGGCCCACATATAGCCTGTATCGGCACCGATGACCACCCCAATCCGTTCGTTAAAATCGCCCACGGGCAAACCTGCTTGAAGCCCTAGCTTAAAACCTTCTTGAGCTGATATTTTTGAAAAGGAAAGACAGATTAAAATCAAAAATACTATTCGTTTCATCATTCTAAATTTCTATTCTTATCGGAAATCAAAAACGAAAAAAAACTAAATGAAGTATGTTCAAAATTGAATTTTCGGCAAAATAAGATAGTTAGGGCTATTGAAAAATGCCGGAAAACCGATTTTATCCAATATTACCCTAATCCTAAAAAGCTGTAGGTACTAAAGAAAACTCTGAATTGCCAAATCATAGCTTTGCAGGCCAAAACCTAAAATCACACCTTTGGCCCCGGGAGATATATAGGAAACGTGTCGGTACTCTTCCCGCTTATGGGTATTTGAAATATGTACCTCTACCACCGGAGTCTCAATAGCCTTGACCGCGTCGCCAATACCGACTGAAGTATGGGTATAGGCAGCGGCATTTAGAATAATGCCATCATAAGAAAATCCTGTTTCTTGAATTTTACCAATAAGCTCGCCCTCGATGTTCGACTGAAAATATTCCAGTTGAACTTCTTTAAACCTAAATTGCAGGTCGGCAAAATAGTCTTCAAAAGTTTTGTCACCGTACACTTCGGGTTCACGCTTGCCCAACAGGTTTAGGTTGGGGCCATTGATAATGATTAATTTCATTGAAAACTTATTTCCTTTTTTCTGGGGTATCTATTCTAAGGGTATTGGGTTTACTCGTACAGCACAATCCATTTTAATAAAAACTGGACCGTCACCTGTTCGAATACTATTATTTCTGCCTAAAGATAGGGATTGTTACCGACTAGCGCAGATGAATAATAAGATAACCATATTTCACATGGGTTATCAATCTAAAACTTACCGGAGAAGCGTTACACAAGTACAAAACATAATACCCTAACGGCAGATGGCCATCATTGTTTACCTTTATCCCATGAAATGGATGCAAGCCCTCACCGACTATCAGCATTACCTAAAGATTGAAAGAGGCCTTTCGGAAAACTCCATTAAAAACTATGTTTTTGATGTCGAGAAACTGATTGCCTTTCTAGAGGTCAACAATATAACCGAAAGCCCGGTTCGCATTCAAAAAGAAACAATACAGCAATTTGTTTACGATGTTGCCAAAAACCTCAACCCACGCTCACAAGCGCGAATAATCTCCGGCCTAAAAAGCTTTTTCAATTATCTGGTTTTTGAAGATTACAGAGAAGATAATCCGTTAGATTTAATCGAATCTCCAAAAATTGGGAGAAAACTGCCTGATACACTTTCCGAAGATGAAATAGACCAAATTATTGCAGCTATAGATTTATCAAAACCCGAGGGAGAAAGAAACAGGGCCATGCTCGAAACACTTTATGGTTGCGGACTTCGAGTATCGGAATTGGTCGGCCTTAGCATTTCGGATCTATTTTTTGACGAGGGCTTCATCAAAGTTACCGGTAAGGGAGACAAACAGCGTTTTGTACCTATAAGCGACTATAATATAAAATACATCGATATCTACAGAAACGAAGTCAGGGTTCATCAAAACGCTCAAAAGGGCCACGAAGATATTCTTTTCTTAAACCGAAGGGGCAAACAATTGACCCGGGCCATGATATTTACCATTATAAAAAGATTGGCCGAAAAAAACGGTTTGAAAAAAAGTATTAGTCCGCATACTTTTAGACACTCCTTTGCCACACATTTATTGAAAAATGGAGCCGACCTGAGAGCCATTCAGCAAATGTTGGGCCATGAAAGTATCACCACTACAGAAGTTTATGTGCATGTTGACCGTTCTCATCTAACGGAAGTGGTCAATAAGTACCACCCAAGAAAATAACACTTAGAACTTATAACGACCTCCAATGGTCAGAAGGCTGTTCCTACCAGTGTTGGTTTTTTGTCCAAAGTAATGAAGCTTAGAATCGTTGATTTGTTGGTTCACCTTCACATCAAGCATAAAGTCTTTTTGAACATCGTAACCAACCCCACCGAGATAATCCAGTCGGGGTTTAATCTGAGGTTTCGTTATATTTTGTTGAATGGCATCCAAATTTTCCATACTGGTAAGCAAAAAATCATATTCTACCCCAGAAAATACATACCACTTGCTTCCGAAGTACTGTTTCACGGTCAAAGGCACCCTCAGTCTTTCCTCCATAACATATTTGTCGTAGAAAGCCTGTATCTCGACAGCAGTGCTTCCTGTGATACTATAACCTATCAGAAGCCAAGCATGTTTTTCACCGAACAAAAAATCTGGATATGAGTGCCCATCGGCATACAAACGATTGGCCAAAAGAGGTTCATTGGTTTGTGCTCCCAATGACCATAGACATAAGAGCGCAAAAATGCTTAGAGCCACTATCTTCATAAAAGAAAATTCTTACTCTCTAAAGATAAAAAGTATTGCAGCTGTAAGATGTTCTAAAAACCTTATTTAACTCTTAAATAACGTACATGGAAAATGGTCTAAGCCGTATCCGAATCCTTAAACTGAGAATAATCTCTTTGATAAGGCCTGATAATCAATCTAGCTTCCCTATCAAAGCGCACATAATTATAGACCCAGTTCACAAAGACTACGATTCTATTTCTAAAACCTATGAGAAAGAAAAGATGAACGAACATCCAGACAAACCAAGCGAACACCCCTTGAAACCTGTAGTTTTTTAAATCAACAACGGCCTTGTTACGACCAATGGTCGCCATACTGCCTTTATCTTTGTATTCAAAAGGTTTAAAAGGTTTCTTATCTAACGCCCGAACAATATTTTCGCCTAAATGCCTGCCTTGTTGAATGGCAGGTTGTGCCATCATCGGGTGACCCCTAGGGGTGTCATCGTTTTCCATACACGCTATATCACCAATGGCGTAAACATTGGTATAGCCCTCTACTTGGTTAAACTCATTGACCTTAAGCCTATTGCCCGGTCTAACAATATTTTCAAAATCAAGGCCTTTTACCGACACTCCCTTGACCCCAGCGGCCCAAATTAGGGTAGCTGCATCAAATTTTAAATCGGTTTTAGTGGTTACTTTTTTTCCATCGTAGCCAGTGACCCTGGTTTCTTTCCATATCTGAACGCCCAAACCTTCTAAAAAGTCCTCTGCTTTTTTAGAGGCCTTTTCACTCATTTCCTTTAAAATTCTATCTCCCGACTGAATCAAATTGATTTGAGCCCGCCGGGTATCAAGATCAGGATAATCTTTCGGCAGAATACCCTTCTTTATTTCAGCCAAGGCACCAGCGAGTTCTACTCCGGTAGGCCCTCCACCCACTATAACAAAATTCATTAAGGCATCTCTCTCATGCAAATCGTCGGTCAATAGAGCCTGTTCGAAATTCTCTAAAATCATACTCCGCAAGTTCAATGATTGCGGTATCGATTTCATGGCCATACCATTTTGCTCAATCTCATCATTACCAAAAAAATTGGTTTCGGATCCCACTGCAATGACCAAATGATCATAGGCCAACATGCCCAAATTGGTCACAAGTTCATTCGACTCTGTAAGCACCTGTTGCAGTTCGGCCATTCGGAAATAAAAGTTCGGATAATCTTGTAAAATCTTACGAATGGGGTATGCAATACTATCCGGTTCGAGACCGCCGGTAGAAACCTGATAAAGCAACGGCTGAAAGGTATGGTAGTTGTTTTTATCGATCAATACTACTTGAACCTCTTTACCACTTAACTCTTTCGCCATGGCCACACCGGCAAAGCCGCCACCGACAATAACCACTCTCGGAAAACTGCTTCGAGGTATATTCAGGGCATCTGAATCGATCATACACATATTTTAGTTCAACCAAAAATAAACATTCGACCCTTAGGAATCACCGCATTCGACCAATCTTTCGAAACCCGCTTTATATTAAATGTAATTTTCTTATGTTCGGGTGTAACAATCAAAAGTAATTTCATACTTATTGTTTAGCAACCCACCGACTACACGTGACCAAAGAACTGGAACATCAATTTGTGACGGAACTTGAGAACAATCAAAACATTGTTCATAAGGTTTGTACCCTTTATACGAATGACCGGGATTCGCATAATGATCTCTTTCAAGAGATCACCATTCAATTATGGAAAGCGTACCCGAAGTTCAGGGGCGAATCGAAATTTAGTACTTGGATGTACCGCGTGGCACTCAACACCGCCATTACGTTGTACAGAAAATCGAAAAGACGTGTAAAAACACAAGATTACGATTCGGTAATTTTTAAGATAAAAGCCGACGAATATGATCCTACCGAAGAAGAGCAGCTAAAGCTAATGTACCAGGCCGTAAAACAGCTGGGCGATATTGAGAAGGCATTGGTGTTTCTTTATTTGGAGGATAAGGATTATAGGGAAATCAGCGAAACACTGGGTATTACCGAGGTTAATGCGAGAGTGAAGATGAATAGAGTGAAGAAAAAATTAAGAACCATATTGAATCCATAAAGGGGTTATGATGGACGAACTGGAATTACTAAAAAAAGATTGGCAGAAGAAAGACGAGCATCTTCCCAAGTTGTCGTTTAACGAGATTCATAAAATGCTGTGGAAAAAATCATCATCCATCGTCAAGTGGATATTTACCATCAGTATTTTAGAGTTTACCGTGCCGCACTTGCTGTACCTACTACCGGGTATGCAAGATAGTATTGATATTTATGATAAATTGGGCATTAAAAACATCTCTACCTGTCTTTGGGTGGTGGGTTATGCAGTTACCTTTTATTTTATCTTTCTCTTCTATAAAAGGTATCGCGAAATTTCAACCTTGGACAATGCCAAGAACCTTATGGAAAAGATAATACGCACCCGAAAAACGGTGAAGTATTATATTATTTTCGGACTTACCTTTTTGTTTATTACCTGTGTGATGATCATTGTCGGTATTTACCTCAACGACCATATATTGGAAGTCTTTCCTACGGAAAACCCTGATGTTTCCGAAGAGAAATTCAAACAGATCATGCTTTGGGCCATTAGCATTTTTAGTGTGCTGTTTATCGCCTTTATGGGTGGTATCTACTTTTTACTGTACGGTATACTCTTGAGGAAGCTTAATAAGAACTATAAAGAACTGAAACAGCTTGAGGTTTAAAACTTATTACGATTTCTAAAACGGCGGAGTTCGTTTTCTTCTTCGTATGCCAACAGCTCATCTTTGGGTATCACCTTTAAAAAAGAAGGGTGCTGCTCAATGGCATATTCAAGCTTCTCAATTATCGATTCAAAAGTTTCGTTGTCATAATCGATATCCAAAGGCTCTTTGATCACCATCGACTGAAGAATGCCCTTTTTCTTGATGCGAAGTCCTTTTTTATCAAATGAACGCCTAAAACCATCGATGACAACGGGTACAACAATGGGTTTGTATTTCTTAATGATATGTGCAGTACCTTTTCGCAAGGGCTTCCAAGGGGTAGTGGTACCTTGGGGAAAGGTAATCACCCAACCATCGTCCAACGCTCGGCCAATATTGGTAATGTCGCTCATTTTCACTTGGCGATTCACATCTTGCCCCCCTGCCCGCCAAGTACGTTCTACACTTATAGAACCCGCATAGGCAAATATCTTGGTCAGCAAACTTTTTTTCATGGTTTCGGCCGCTGCCACGTAATACATGTTCAATTTGGGGTTCCAGATATAGGCAACGTTCTTGATGTTGTCGACCCTACCACTAAGGCTGGCATTGAACACATGAAACATGGCCACCACATCGGCAAAATAGGTCTGGTGATTACTGACGAACAAAACATTATTGTCAGGCAATTGCCTGATAATTTCCGAACCGTCAACCTCCAACTTGTTAAATTGTTTGTATCTGGAGTGGGTCATAACACCCAAAATGCGAATCAGCCACTTCTTAAAATAAAGAATATGGCCAAACGGATTTCTCTTAAATAAGCCCATAGAGGGCAAATTTACGAAATAACCCCCTATAAAACCTGATGCAGTAGTATCTTGATTTCACTGAGCATCATACTGGTAGCTCCCCAAACGGTATAACCATTTAATTTAAAGGCCGGTACGTTCACATTTTTAGCGTAGGAGGTGCTTAGTTTTTGCGTGAAAATCACGTCATCACTTAAAAACTGGCTTAACGGAACCTCTACCAAAGCAGCTACTTCGGTCACTTGTGGTATAAAAGAGGCTGGTTTCGCATAAAGTCCTAAAAATGGATAGACTTCAAAATTGCTTGGGGGTATGTAAATCTCACTTAAAGGTCTAACAATTTCGATTTCATTGGGGTCTACCCCTACCTCTTCTTGTGTTTCCCGAAGTGCGGTATGGGCCAAGTCGACATCATTTTTTTCCAATTTTCCACCAGGAAAACCAACTTGATTGGAGTGTACATCTTTGGGGTGGCTTTTTCGTAAAATCAATAAAAAGTGGGTCTCTTCATTGGCTCCGGGATAAAAGAGGGCCATAACACCTGCCTTCTTAGAGTTTTTTGCCTTTTGGCGGGCTTTTCGAAGCTCCTCTATACGGAATTGGGGTGCCATTTTTAAATGGGATGCCTCACCGGGTAACGGCAGATTTTTTATTTTTGGAATCCTTAAGGAAAACTCATCAAATTTCATGCAGTTAAAAAAATTCTATTCCCTAGCAATATTACTACTAATTTTAGTCTCTTCATGTGGAGAATCTCCTAAGAAAAACGAATCCAAAGAAACAGGACAAGAAGTTCAAAAGGACTCCATTGCAACAGATACAATCGAAAAAGAGAAGGAAAAATTTCTTCTCACCGAAGAAAATGCCATTGATTTTTTCTTTGACTACCAAAAAGGCCTGAAGGTCGATAAGGTGAAAATCACCACCGAATTTGGCAGTTTTACTGTGCAGTTATATGATGACGTGCCCTATCACAAGGCTAACTTTATATACCTGACCCGTAAAAAGTATTTCGATGGCACCCAATTTCATAGGGTTGTAAAAGACTTTATCATTCAGGGCGGTAGTTCCGATGATTCGAAAACGGCCGAAAAGAGAAATAATATCGGGCGCTATCTATTGCCACCTGATACACGTAAAGGTTACAATCATCACCGGGGCACCATTTCTATGCCAAGTAGTGAAATAGATAATCCTCACATGTTGGCTTCTCCTTTTGAGTTTTTTATCGTGGTTACAAAACCGGGCTCGTATCATTTAGATGGCGACTTCACCCCTTTCGGCCGTGTTATCGAGGGTATGGACGTTGTGGATAAAATCAATAATGTAGAAGTGGGCGATGGCGATTGGCCACACCAAAACGTATACATCGAAAAGGCCGAAATCGTAAAATAAGGTTGGTTAAGCTTTTTGCCTGCCGTAAATATTCGGTAAGGTAATATTAAATTTTACCGCCATAAGCCGAACGACGATGATAATCATAATAGCGGCTACATAAGCATAGGCCCCATCAAACGGCAGCAATATCAGTAGAAAATAGCTACTACCTCCTAAAATACAGGCCGTGGCATAAATTTCTTTACGGCGAAAAATAATAGGGATTTCATTGCAAAGAATATCCCTGATCACCCCACCAAAACAAGCGGTAATCGTGCCCAAGGCCACACACATAATGGGTGACAAATCCGCTGTTAATCCCTTTTCAATACCCAATAAGGTAAAAAGGCCAATCCCAATCGTATCGAACAAAAAGAGGGTTCTCCTCAAGTGATGCAAGTGGTTCGAAAAGATTATGGCGAAAACGACCGTTAAGGCTATAATCAACATATAAATACTTTCCTGCATCCACGTAACAGGGGTGTTCCCAATCAAAACGTCACGAAGGGTTCCGCCACCAACTGAGGTAACAAATGCAATAATGAAAACCCCGAACAAATCTAATTTCTTGTTCATGGCCACTAAAACACCTGATATGGCAAATGCAATCGTTCCTAAAATATCAATAACAAAATAAAACACTTTGAACTCGATTTTTAATGAAGGCGCAAAAGTATCATTTTGCCCAACCAAACCCAGTGGGTTTAAAGATAATTTGGCAATTAAATCTGATGGTAATTAACAGGTTAAAGCTGTTGGGTGTAGTAGTTGTAATCTTTGATGACCAAATCTATGAAGTCGATAGGTTTTAACTCCGTTGTAATATCGGTGACCTTTCTTATCTGATAATCCAAAGACACGATAACGTTATGGTTTCCATTTCTTCTGGCAGAATCATACAATTCTTTAATGGTCTGTATTTCATGATCCTTAAAAACGGTTACCTGAGGGAATGTAGGTTTATAGTCGACAGGAAGCTCTCTCAACAAAGTGTCTTGTAACGACACCCGCTTTTTTTCACTAATGACCGTTGTACCAGCGGCAATATCGCCCACCCGTTGTCCGTTTCCACGAATTAAGATAGTCAATACGGCAACACCCCCCGTTGACAGCGACACATCAATAATGCGGAGTACCCAACGAATGACAAAACTTGACAACCCGGGTTTTGAACCATCCAATTTAACCACCCTCACCTTCATTAATCGCTTACCAATAGTTTGCCCGTTCAATAAAGTTTCTAAAATGACATAGTACAAAAATGCCGGTAAACTTAATATCATGTAAAATGCCCAAGTATCACCAAAATCGATATTTAAGGCAGACAATAAGTAAAAGGCCAGGAACAAATAGCAAATGATAACAAAAGTATCGATGATAAAGGCAAGCATACGATCCCCCAGATGAGCCGTGTTTTGATCGATGGTTATATTTTGGGCGGTTTCTATTTGAAATTGCTCCATAGTTTCGTTTCTTTGGGTTATAACACCTTACGCATGCGAGAGGCCGCCTTTGTTAAGCAAAATAAAGATAAATGGGCTACTTTTGAAAATGCCTTGGCTAACAAAACGACGCTACCTCCAGATAAATTGTCTGATCTTTATATAGAAGTTACTGACCATCTGAGTTATGCCAAAACATTTTATCAAGGTAGTAATACCGAACGATATTTAAATTCGCTCGCCTCCCAGGCACATCAAAAGATTTATAAGACCAAACGGGAACCTAAAAACCGAATTATCGAGTTTTGGAAAACGGAATTCCCCCTGATGTTCCACCAGTTTCATAGAGAACTTTTAATCGCTTTTCTAGTATTTCTATTTTTCGCAATTGTCGGTGCTTTTTCTTCTGCCAACGAAGGTGAATTTGTTCGCTCTATTTTAGGAGATGGCTATGTAAATATGACCTTGGAAAACATTGAAAAAGGAGACCCCATGGCTGTTTACAAGCAAATGGGCGAGTTCAATATGTTCTTAGGTATTACTATCAATAACATTCGGGTAGCTCTCATGGCGTTTGCCTTCGGCATTATGCTCGGCATCGGAACCTTGTTCGTTATCATGCGTAACGGAATCATGCTAGGCAGTTTTCAGTATTTTTTCTATGAAAAAGGACTTTTATGGGAGTCGGCCCGAACAATCTGGATCCACGGTACCATAGAAATATCGGTTATTATCATTGCGGGATGCGCTGGTCTGGTACTCGCCAACGGTATACTCTTTCCGGGTACCTATACCCGTTTGGAATCATTTAAGAGAGGAGTTAAGAACGGACTTAAGATTATGTTGAGTACCGTTCCGTTTTTTTTAGCTGCGGGGTTTTTAGAAGGTTTTGTGACCAGACATACCGAAATGCCCGATTTTTTGGCAGTTCTTATAATTTTATCTTCGCTCGCACTAATTCTATTTTACTACGTTATATACCCTATACGATTGCATAAAAAACAATTGTTGGCCACCCATCAATTGGTAGATAATGACCAAGGCCAAAAACCAAACAGTTAAAAACCGGTATACCAACAAGAGATTTATGAAACAATTCATTGAATTTAAAAAACAAAGGGAGTTAGGTGAGATTTTATCGGATACTTTCGCCTTTTTACGGGCGGAATTTAAACCCTTCTTCACCACTTTTTTCAAGATTATTGGGCCCTATCTGTTAGTCATGCTAATTTGTTACGGCCTTTACATGTATCAGTTCGGTGATTTTTTCAGCTTTAGCATGCAAGGTTCGTCCGATGCCACGAACGCCATTTTACTTTTCGTCGTCGGTGCAGCCTTTGTACTTTCGTTAATTGCCACGTACGTTATGTCTCAAGCTACGACCCTGTTTTATATACAATCGTATTCCGATCATCAAGGGCAGACCAATTTTGATGAAATCAAGAAAAATGTGTATGGCTCTTTCTGGCAGTTTATCGGTTTGGGTATTCTTGTTGGTATATGTGTAGGCGTGGGTTTTATGTTCTGTATTATTCCCGGGGTGTACTTGTACGTGCCTTTGGTGCTTACCTTTAGTATCATGGTTTTTAGCCGCAAAAGTGTTTCGGATGCTTTTAGCTATAGTTTTACCTTGGTAAAAGATAATTGGTGGGCCACCTTTGCCGCTCTTTTTGTGGTAGGAATCATCGTTACGGTCGCCAGCTATGCCTTTGCTATACCTTCGACCATTTATACTTACGCCAAAATGGGTATCTTTTCAGGTGAAGTAGATGCCGAAAACTTTGGTGTAGGCGACCCTATCAGTATTTTTTTGAGAAGCCTCAGTACTTTGGCCCAGTTTCTTTTGAATATTATATCGGTAGTTGCCAGTGTTCTAATTTATTTTGACCTGAACGAGAAAAAGAACTTTACAGGCACTTATGAAAGAATTAAAAATTTAGGTGGAACGGAATAACTAAATGCATAGACTGCTTATTCTAATCGGTTCGTTTATTTGTTCATGGCATGGTTTTGGGCAGCAAGACTCTACCAAGGTGAACTATGACGATACCCCTCTGAACGTTCGTACCATACCCGAAAGTTTTTTAGAAAAGTATAAATCGGACAAGGCGTTCGATTATGAAACCACGACGTCTGAGATTGGTTGGTGGAACGATTTTACCGCCTGGTTGGGCGACCTGTTTCTGAGGTTGTTCGAGCTGCTGTTCGGCATCGAAAAGGCGGCCGGCTTTTTGGCTACGTTTTTAGAGATTGTTCCGTATATCTTATTGGCCCTACTTATTTTTCTCTTGATCAAGTTCTTTCTGCAACTCAATGCAAGAACATTGCAAGGGGCAAAAAACAGAGAACACTCCGTTATCTTATCCGAAGAGGAAAACATCATCAAGAACGAAGACATTCAACAGCTCATCAAAGAAGCGGTTGCACAAAAAAATTACCGGCTCGCCATTAGGTATTATTACCTTGGTATTTTAAAACTACTTACCGAGAAAGATTTTATTGAGTGGCAACTTCAAAAAACGAACAGCGATTATCTAGCCGAAATCAATAACGATGACATCAAGTTGAATTTCTCTAAAATCACTTGGTTGTATGATTATATCTGGTATGGAGATTTTGCCATTGATGAAAACGGATATTCTAGGGCAGAAAGATCATTTTTAGAACTACAAACCAAATTGGGTTCCAATGGGTAAAAAGGGTTCTGTATATATCGCTATCATAGTGGCCACGGTGGCCGGTCTTATGCTGCTTCAATACAGTAAGCCCAAGAACATCAATTGGTTTCCTTCTTATGTAAATGACCATAAAATACCCTATGGCACCAAAGTGTTTACCGATTTTATTGAAACCGAGTTTCCCGAAAGCGAGCAGGTGTACAGTCCGCCTTTTGATTTTCTGAACAAAAACGATTCAGTGCAGGGCACCTATATATTCATCAATGAAAAGGTAAATTTTGGCGATACCGAGCTTTATGCATTATTGGATTGGGTCGACCAGGGCAATACCGCCTATATTGCCTCAAATGATTTTGAAGAACATTTGCTCGATACGCTCAACTTAACAACGAACACACTTTTCAGTGATTTTGAGAATTTTGGCGGTTACAAGCACTATTTGGTCAATTCGTATCTCAAGTTAGACAAGGGTTTTCAATTTGAAAAAGACCATCACGTAAGCTATTTTCCGAAAGACAGTCTTTCTGATGCCAAAATTTTGGGGACGGTGGCAAAGGAAAAGGACTCGCTTTCTGAAGAAGCCCGCCACCCCAATGTAATTAGTTTAAAACATGGGCAGGGTGAGATTATACTGAGTACCTTTCCCAAAGCGTTTACCAATTATTTTATCCTAAAAAAAGAGAACAGGGAATACACATCAGGGCTTCTCTCCTATTTTGATAGTTCAAAAAAATTATACTTTGACAATCACCATAAATCGGGCAAATCTTTCTACACTTCGCCCATGTATATTTTCTTGAATTACAAAGAATTTAAGTGGGCCTATTATTTGGTTCTGATAGGTGCCGTCATCTATATCATTTTTGAAGGAAAACGAAAACAAAGGGCCATACCCGTAATACGCCCATTGACCAACCAAACATTGGCATTTACTAGAACTATTGCCGATATGTATTACGAATCGTCAGATGCCGATGCCATTGCGCGATATAAAATGGAGCATTTTTTAGAGTATGTTCGAAACAAATTCTATCTGCCCACCAGAGAACTGAATGAAGAATTCTATACCAACTTGGCCGCGCGAAGTGGGCAACCTAAAGACGAGATAAAAAAACTGTTTCAATTGGTTATAAAACTACAGCAACAGACACGCATAGATAATGGTGATTTACAAGAGTTAAATAGACAAATAGAGCAATTCAAAAAATAGAGTGCATGGAAAGTACTGAAAACGAGAACAACGACATTCATTTCAATAACCGTATAGACCTTGAAAGCCTTAAGTCTGCGGTAGCGAACATAAAAAAAGAGCTAGCCCAAGTGATAGTGGGCCAAGAAAATTTTATCGAACTACTTATCGTTGCCCTATTGGTCGACGGGCACGCATTGATAGAAGGTGTACCGGGTGTGGCGAAGACCATTACCGCCAAATTATTCGCCAAAACTTTGAAAACGGAATTTAGCCGTATTCAATTCACGCCTGACCTAATGCCAAGTGATATTCTGGGCACCTCCATATTCAGTGCCAAAACATCTGATTTTGAGTTTAAAAAAGGCCCTATTTTCTCGAATATTATTCTCATAGACGAAATCAACAGGGCCCCTGCCAAGACACAGGCAGCCTTATTTGAAACTATGGAAGAACGTCAAGTAACCATGGATGGTGTTACCTATCAAATGGATGCGCCTTTTATGGTATTGGCTACGCAAAACCCAATTGAGCAAGAAGGTACCTATGCCCTACCGGAAGCCCAATTAGACCGTTTCATTTTTAAAATAAAGGTCGATTACCCTACCGTTGAAGAAGAAGTTCTCATCTTACAGACACATCACGAAAGAAAAGGGGCCCGGCCACAAGAAAAAATAAACGGAATACTGGACCCTATTGAACTGGCCGACATCAAAAAGAAAATACAGGAGGTCATCGTCGAACCTAAAATCATAGACTATATCGCCCAGGTCATTACTAAAACGAGAAATCACCCTCATCTATACCTTGGTGGTTCTCCAAGGGCGTCTATTGCCACATTGAACGCTGCTAAAGCTTTTGCCGCCATCAACGGAAGGGATTTTGTAACACCTCAAGATGTTAAAAATGCCTTGGTTCCGGTGCTTAACCACAGGGTCATCCTGACGCCTGAACGCGAAATGGAAGGGATGACCACGGAGAATGTGGTTCAAATGATTACCGAATCCGTCGAAATCCCTAGATAGGGCATGCAATTTGTAAAATCACTTTACATACACAACACATTTTTCAGATACATCGCAGTACTGGCCGCCTGCTTTGTTATCTCTTATTGGGTACCATTCCTCTACCCTATTGCCTGGCTTTTGACATGGGTTTTATGTGCCCTATTTCTGTTCGACATTTACTTGTTGTATAGCCCTGCAAAGACCATCACGGCGAAACGCTCGGTACCTGGTAAACTATCCAACAGCGATTATAATCCGATTAAACTGGAGTATACCTCCCATTACAACCAGAAGCTATTTCTAGAAATTATAGACGAGCTTCCGGTACAATTTCAAAAGCGTGACTTTCGGTACCGAGATAGCCTGTTGAAAGGTGAAAATGGCGAATTTGAATACGCCGTTCGCCCTGTGGAAAGAGGGGAATATGTATTTGGTAACCTTATAGTTTTTGCTTCGACCACCCTTCGAATTATTAAAAGGAAGTTCATTTTTCAAAATGGGGAAATGGTTCCGGTGTACCCGAGCATTATTCAAATGCAACAGTACGATTTCTTATCGATCAGCAATCGTTTGACGGATCTGGGCCTGAAGAAAATCCGTCGCATCGGGCATACACAAGAGTTTGAACAAATTAAGGAATATGTACCCGGTGATGATTTCAGAACCATCAACTGGAAAGCAACGGCCAAACAAAGTAATTTAATGGTTAACCAGTATCAAGATGAAAGGTCGCAGCCTGTTTATTCGATAATTGATACCGGTCGGGTGATGAAAATGCCTTTTAACGGGCTTAAATTGTTAGATTATGCTATCAATGCTTCGTTGGCCTTTTCGAACATAGCCCTAAAAAGACACGATAAAACAGGTTTGCTCACCTTCTCAAAAAACATAGAGACTTTCGTGCCCGCAGTTCAAAAGGTCACCCACCTAAATATCATTTTGGAAAAGCTTTATAATGTGAATACGGCATTTAGCGATTCCGATTTCGGATTACTTTATGGCCAGGTGAAGCGCAAGATCAATCACCGAAGTTTATTGATGCTATATACCAATTTCGAGCATATTTCAGCTTTGAGGCGTCAGCTTCCCTATTTATTGGCGATAGCTAAAAAACATGTTTTAGTGGTCATATTTTTTGAAAATACAGAGCTCGAGGCGCTTATCGAAAAAAACACCCAATCGCTTCAAGAAATCTATCACCAAACCATCGCCGAGAAATTTTCTTCCGAAAAACAGCTGATGCAAAAAGAGCTTCATAAGTACGGTATTCAGACCATTCTCACCAAACCGGAAGAACTCACCCTTAAAACGATTAACAAATATCTCGAAATCAAATCGAGAGGTCTGTTATAGGCAAATAGCACCCCATAAATTGGGTATTCGTCCCATCAGCAAAAGCATTGCGATTTAATCAAAAAATCATCTATTCAATTACGAATTTCGGATTAATATAATTTGTTAATAACTTTTAATTCATAATTCAAAAATTGCTGAGCCTGAAAAATGCGCTGTTTCATCGACCATTGACATCTTTTATATGCTGTAATGAACCGTTTGACTATACCAATCGGTGTCAAAAAAGTGGACAATTATACATAAATTAGCCTTCCCCCGACGGTGCTACGGCACCAACTCATGAACAACTCAAAACTCAGGTTAGCTATGGGAGTTAAAGGCTCTACCAATTCACACGCTGGCGAATTGAACCTTTTGTCAAAATGGACGGGGAAGAAATCCAGATATCATTATCGCTTAATTGATTACAAGAACAAACAGCACAAAACAGATGTTCTTTTGAGCCAGACCAAATGCAACCTAGAGGTGCTTCCTCAAGGGCTTATGGTCGTTGGCAACTTTACTGAGAAAGACTCCATCATACCCATACTAAAAAACGAGATTGAATCGATTACCCTCATTCGAGGCAAAGAGGTCATCGACACTTTTTATATGTCTCCGATGTATATTTTATCCAAATTGGGCATCCCCAACCGAATCTCTCGCCACCTCAAAGTATATCCTTCAGAATACAAGATTACCGAAACCAGGGTTCACATCAAGTGCGAAGATTATGAGTTACGCCTAATCACCGATGGCAATCGTTTTAGCAAATTGCACCGCAGTCTAAAAAAACTAGGGTACACGAACCTCAAACTTTTGGAACGCCCCAAATTGAACCTCCTTCAATACAGAAGGGCCTTAGACCTTTAATTTTAACTCCAAGCTTACCACTTTAACTTGATTACCAAGGTTTATCTTGTAGGTTTCAAGCATATTAGAGAATTTGTAGTACCTTTTATCGCTTTAACAAACTGAAACTACCAGACCATGTCAAAAAAGTACCTTTTAGCATACACCCTATGCTTGTTTTTCTTGAAGGGCCAAGCACAAGAACTGCATCAATTGGCCAACGATTTTTTAAGCTCGCTCTCCAAAGAGTTGAGAGAACAAACGCTTTATGAACTGACTTCAGACGAGCGCAAAAGTTTCTTCTATACCCCTGTTTACCGAAAGGGAACGACCTTCAACCAATATAACGAAGCCCAAACAAAAGCGGCGCTTGCACTTTTAAAAGCTTCCATCAGTACCGAAGCCTATGAAAAGACCAAGGCTATTATGGATTTGGAGAACATACTTATCGTTCTCGAGAATAACCCGAAAATGCCCGATGGAACGGCCAAAAGAGACCCTCTTAATTACCATTTCTGGATTTTCGGCGACCCCGCTGAAGAACAGTTTTGGGGTTGGCGTTTTGAGGGCCATCATATCTCATTGAACTTTTTGGCTTCAGAGGGTGCCTTGGTATCTAGCACTCCCTTCTTTTTAGGTTCTAATCCGGGAAGGGTATTGGAAGGAAAGAGAAAAGGACATGAAGTTTTGAAAAAAGAGACCGACCTAGGTTACGCCATGGTCAACGCACTTGACCCAGAGCAGTTAAAAGTGGCTCGCTTCTCTGAAACGGCCCCTGCCGACATGTTTACCAGCAATCACTCCAAAGCTGAAAAATTGGCGCATACCGGTATCAAATATTCCGATTTAACCAAAGATCAACAAAAGACCTTTTGGAACTTGCTTCAATTGTACCTCGATAATTACGAAGAAAAGTTTTCTGAAAAGTTCAAGGCCAAAATAGAGAAAGAAGGTATCGACGAACTTTATTTCGCCTGGGCCGGAAGTCTTGAAAGAGGGCAAGGCCACTATTACAGTATTCAAGGGCCTACCCTTTTAATTGAATACGACAATACCCAAAACAATAACAACCATGTGCATACAGTGGTTAGAGATCTAGAGAATGATTTTGGTGATGATATTCTTCAACAGCATTACGACCACGACCATCGTTAAAGATTAGGTTCGTCTGGCAACGCGTCCTTTAAGATTCGTAAAACAAAATTGAAAGACCACTTATAATAACGGTTTATGCAGCATATAAGGCCAAAAAGAAGTTTTTATCACTTTACGATTTTCTTTTTGGCCTTCAGCTTTATAACCCTCTTCGTTGCCTCTATCATCAACCTGAAAATCGGCATTAAGATCAGGTATCTCACTTCTTTTGATATTTGGTTTTTAACGTATGGCCTAGTTACGATATTCAGCAACCTATTTTTAATTATCTACTATTACCACCAAAGGTATTGGTGGGCGACCCTCGGTTGCCTGCAATACCTCTTCTTCTCGCTCTGCCATTTAACGGTCATTTATTTTATGGTTACGGCCCAGCGGCTAGAAAGCTATTACCATGCTATTTACCTCTGTATGTTATCCTCTATGTTTTTGTACGGGCTAACACTTATAATCAGTAAAACGAACTATCACAAATGGCTCAGATGGGCAGGAGGAATGTTGATTTTGGTTTCCTTGTTGTTTATCGCTGCCTCGCTTGGGGCCTCGAAAGCCTCCAGCTACGAAATGAGGGAAACGATTGGTTTACTGCACAATGCACTTACGGTCATCGGCAGCCTTGTGTCTATCCCTTTGATAGCTCATTTTTGGGAAGAATTAAAACAAGTAAAAGAACCTCCTAAAAAGACGCGTTCTTTAAACCTCTTTGGCCAAATAACCATAGGGTTGTTCATCTTTGCCACCCTCTTTCTACTCGTTAAAGATGCCTTTCAAAACAATCTCAAGTACACCCCTGCCACGCAAAGCCAAAAAGAGATGGCCAGTATTTTCGAAATGCGTTCATTTACAGGCACGTCGGGAGAGACGTTGCACTATCGGATATTGCGGCCTTTAAATTACAATGCCGATAAAAAATATCCCTTAGCGGTTTGCCTGCATCATGGCGGAGGCAACGGCTCGGATAATATCAGGCAAATAGAAGCCGCGATGTTCGCGCGTAAACTTGCGGAACCGGCCAACCGTCAAAAATACCCGGCTTTTTTATTCGTTCCGCAATGCCCGCCGGGGCATAGTTTCGGTGGAATTCCCAATTACAGCAGCATAGAAGATTTGGTACTCGAAGCTATGGCTGCCCTTGAAAATGAATTTAACATAGATACAAGCCGCAGGTATGTCATGGGCATGTCTCTTGGCGGATTTGGCACTTGGAATCTCATCGCCAAAAATCCTCAAATGTTTGCAGCTGCCATGCCGGTTTGTGGCGGTGGTGACCCCGACCTAGCTGAAGTGTTGGTGAATATGCCTATATGGGCCTTTCATGGCGCCGAAGACACCAATGTGCCCACAAAACTTTCACGGGATATGATACAGGCCATCAGGGCCAAAGGCGGAAAACCAAAATACCTTGAGTTTGAAGGCGTCGGCCATGCCGTGTGGTCGAAAGTCAATGATACCGAAGAAAAATTGCCTTGGTTGTTCTCTCAAAAAAGAGAATAAATTCAAAAAAATCATCCTTATAAAAATACCCCTGACATATACTGACATTGGTCGAAAATACCTTTGGGTCAAAGTTTAATTCTAAAAACAAATATCATGACCAATGCAATCAGCTGGTTTGAAATTCCAGTCAAAAATTTCGAAAGAGCGAAAGATTTTTATTCCATTATTTTGGATATTGAAATCAGGGAAGTTCCTATGCCCGAAAGCAAGTACGGTGTTTTTCCCTACGATTCCGACAATAATAAGGTCGGTGGCGCCATAATGGAAATGAAAGGGGCCAACCCTTCTTCTGAAGGGGTTACGGTTTATCTGGATGGTGGAAACGATTTGGCCATTCCGTTAGCACGGGTAGAAGCTGCTGGCGGCAAAGTGGTCATTCCTAAAACCGATATTGGGGAAAACGGATACATGGCCCATATCATGGACACCGAAGGCAACAAAGTGGCCCTGCATTCTTGGAACTAATCCTTTAAAAAATGAATGCCATCTTGAATACCCCTCCGGTTCAAGATGGCATTCATACCAATCCGCTTTCTTAACTTTACCTCACCATGTCTCAGTTATCTCGATTGATCAACATATTGACCTTGCTTAAATCGCGTCGGGTCTTGACCGCTTCCGAACTTTCGGAAAGGTACGATGTGAGCATTCGCACTATTTATCGCGATATTCAAAAGCTCATTGAGTCTGGAGTTCCCGTGGTGACTTTGGAAGGCAGGGGTTACACCCTTATGGACGGTTATACCGTGGCCCCCGTCCAATTTACCGAAAAACAGGCCAACGCACTGATTACCGCACACCATCTGGTCAACAACAGCAAAGACGCTTCATTTGTGAAGGATTTTGAGGAAGCGCTGATCAAGATCAAATCGGTGTTTCGCTCAACGGTTTTGGAAAAGAGCGAAATATTGAGTTCAAAAATTCATGTATTTGAACCGCGCCAAGAAAGTTTTGCCAGTAATGCTTTATCCGAACTTCAAATTGCCATTACGCATCTGAATTACGTCGAGATCAACTACCGCAAGGCCAACGATACCGAGATATCCTTTCGAAAAATCGAACCTTACGTTTTCTTTTCCACCGAAAACAAATGGATTCTTCTCGCTTGGTGCCATCTTAGGGAAGGCTACCGGGCCTTTCGTGTCGATCGCATTCAGCATTTTAAAATTTTGCCCGAACAATTCGTCGATAGAAAATTCAGTATTCAAGATTACTTCGCCGCATGCCCCTATGATTTTGAAAAAAACGAGCGTCCGAACACTCCGAATTAGGGTCAACAATTAATTTGATAGCGTTCTCATTTTAATATGATTACGCGGCTATATTCTATAACTTGAACTAAAATTTGCGCTATGAATTCGAGCTATAGAAAAATATTCTCCGGCAATCGCTACACCGTACAGAGAATCGAAGAAAAACTGAATGAAATTGAAGTAACTCCCATCATAAAAGATGAATCGGAATCGGCCCGTTTGGCTGGTTTTGCGGCCAATGTTGGGGGCGAATTGGAAATTCATGTTCACGAAGATGAATATGAGCGTGCCATGATGATTATCAGGGCTATTGCTGCACAGCAAGAAGATTAACAATATCTAGGGTAAATTTTTGAATAGTCTATACATTATTCCCTATTTTTATCTGCTAGCAATAATCCATACCAAATTATAACCAATGACAGTTACTTCAAGACTCAACTATCTACTACCCTTTGCCCTATCATTTGTCATTTTAGCCTCCTGTGACTCCGAACCCAAAAAGCCGAAAGAAACGCCCTTGGTGGTGCGTGAGGACTCTTTGACCGAAGTTTCACGGGCGAAGGAAATACTGGAAAGTATCTCCCCTCAAGTAGCCGAAGGGCTAGAACTGAGCCTCTGGGCTTCCGACTCTCTGGCGCCCGACCCGATTGCCATGCAAATGGACAAATACGGCAGGGTCTACCTCACCAGAACCAACAGACAGAAAAACTCTGAATTCGATATCAGGGGCTATCGCGATTGGATGACTCCTTCCATTTCTTGGGAGTCTCCCGAAGACCGTAGGGCCTTTTTACACAAGACCTTTGCTCCTGAAAACAGTGAAGAAAATGAATGGCTTAAAGACCTAAACGGCGATGGTAGCCATGACTGGAAAGATTTGGCAGTTGAAAAAGAAGAAGTTTGGATGCTTGAGGACAGTAACGGCAATGGCGTTGCGGATAAGGCCACCAGAATTCTAGAGGATTTTCATGATGAAATTACCGACGTAGCGGGTGCCCTTCTCGTGAGGGATGAAGATGTATTTGTAGGTGTAGGCCCTGATATGTGGCGATTGACCGACACGAACGACGATTTGATTTTGGATGAAAAGACCTCGTTGGCCAACGGTTTTGCCGTTCATATCGGTTTTGGCGGCCATGGTATGTCAGGTGCCACTGAAGGCCCCGATGGAAAAATTTATTGGGGTATCGGCGATATCGGTGCCAATATCACCACGGTAGATGGCGAAAAGCATAAATACCCTAACCAAGGGGTAATCGTTCGATCCAACCCCGACGGAAGTAACTTTGAGATTTTCGCTCACGGACTTCGAAATACGCACGAGTTCGTTTTCGATGCCTATGGTAATATCATTTCTGCCGATAACGATGGCGACCACGCCGGTGAAAGCGAACGCCTCGTTCATATCGTAGAAGGTTCCGATGCAGGTTGGCGAGCCAACTGGCAGTACGGTAAGTACACCGACGGCAAGAACAATGGTTATAATGTTTGGATGGATGAAAAGCTGTACGTTCCACGATGGGAAGGTCAGGCGGCGCACATCATCCCTCCTATTCAAAACTTTCATAACGGACCAACGGGTATGTTGTACAACCCAGGTACGGCCTTGGGCAAAAACTGGTTGGACAAATTTTTTCTTGTGGAATTCGTAGGTAACCCCGACCGATCTCACATCTGGGCATTCGACCTTCAACCAAAAGGAGCCTCTTTTGAATTGAAGAGCGATGAAAGTATTCTAAGCGGTGTGCTTCCTACCGGTATTCAATTCGGACCTGACGGTGCGCTTTACGTAGCCGACTGGATCAATGGGTGGAATACCAAAAACTATGGTCGTGTTTGGAAATTGGACGTTTCCAGCGGAAAAGACGACTTGGAAAAAGAAAGAAAGGAAACCGAAAGGTTGATGACCCTTGACTATGCCGAACAGTCCAATGCCCAGTTAAAAGATTTGCTTTCCTATTCCGATATGAGAATACGCAAGCGCGCACAGTTTCAATTAGTGAAAAATGGCTCTGATGGTTTCGAGGTCCTAAAAGAGACCGCTTTAAAAGGTCAAGATCAATTTGCCCGTATACACGCTATTTGGGGTATCGGTCAAAAAGCTGCTGAGGATTTGGGCAATGCCAAGGTTTTGGTCGATTTGCTTTCCGATAGCGATGCCGAGATCATTGCTCAGGCATTAAAAGTTTTAGGGGACGTAAAATACACCGACCCCGCCGACACCTATGTTGAACTGCTCAAGAACGATAACCCTAGAGTGAAGTTTTTTGCAGCGCAGGCCATTGGTAGAATCAAGTATGAAAAGGCCGTACAGCCCTTGTTAGATATGATTGTGGCCAACGATGACGAAGATGTATATCTGAGGCATGCCGCGGTTTTGGCCTTGACCAGAATCGGTAAGGCCGATCCTTTGGTTGCCTTGGCCGGTAATGAAGACAAAAGCTTACGTATTGCCGCCGTTTTGGTATTAAGAGCATTACAAGATGCCCAAGTTCAAGAGTTCTTGAACGACGAAGATGAATTTGTAGCTACTGAGGCCGCCCGTGCCATCAATGATGACTGGTCGATCAAGGAAGCATTGCCTGCTCTGGCCAACATGCTGAACTCAAAAGATTTCACCTCTGAGCCGTTGCAAAGAAGGGCCATTAATGCCGCTCTTCGCGTGGGCGGGGATAAAGAATTGGAAAATTTGATCGCTTTTGCCAAACGCCAAGACGTATCGAGCACGTTGCGTGGGGAAGCCTTGGCCGCTATCGGTATGTGGGCAGAACCTTCTGTTCTAGACCGTGTCGACGGCCGATTCAGAGGTGAAGTGAAGAGGGATGTTGAAGGAGTAAAGACCAAGATTGACAAAGATATTCCTGATTTTATAGAAGATAGAAACCCAGAAATATTGATAGGTATTACCAAGACCTTGGCCAATTTGGGTATCGACAGTCAGAACACCCGTCTTTTCAATATTATGAAGACGCACAAGTCGCCCGAGGTACGTTCCGAAATATTAAAGGCCCTTGGTGAACTTCAGTTCGACAATATCGAAGGCGCGATGCAATTGGGTATGCGCGATAAAGAACCGATGGTCAGAACGACCGCTGTTGGCTTGATTCCGCAATTGGAAATTTCGAAGGAAAACCTACCTAATGTGGTCAAGCCTATCTTTAAAAGCGGTTCGGTACGCGAACAACAACGTATGCTCAGTGTTTTAGGGGAACTTCCTGAGGAAAAGAGTGGTGATGTACTCGCCGGCCTTATCGCCGATGCCAAGTCCAACCGATTGAATGAAAGTGTTATTCTTGATTTGGTGGAAGCCGTTGAGGCGACCGAATCATCCGCGTTGATTGCCCAGTTGGAAGAAATAAAAGGGGATGGCAATTCGGTGGAAGCCTATAAAGAAACCTTGGTCGGTGGTAACCGTCGAGATGGCTACCGCGTGTTCAACAACAACCCGACGGCCCAATGTACCCGATGCCATGCCATTGGTGGTGCCGGTGGTACCGTAGGCCCACCACTTGAAAATATCGGAAACACCCTGACCAGAGAACAGATTTTAGAATCGCTCATCGAGCCTAGTGCCCGTTTGGCACCTGGTTATGGTAGTGTGTCCCTGACCTTAAAAGACGGACAGAAAGTCAACGGAATTTTGGAGGAGGAAAATGAGCACGAGCTTATTTTAAGAACCAATCAGGCCGAACCTTTAGAAGTGCCTCTTTCGAGAATATCAAAAAGGGAAAATATGCCTTCGGCCATGCCTGCCATGGGTAAATTGATTACCAAAAGAGAATTAAGAGATCTTATCGAATTTCTTGCGGAACTAAAGCAAGAACCGAACTCATAAGTTAGCGGCCTCCTTTTTGGCCAAGTTAAATTCTGACATCAAATCGGCAACTATGTCCGCTGCCGGTTTGATGTCATGTATTATAGCGGAAACCTGACCGATTTCCAATTCACCTTCTTCCATATTGCCTTCGAACATACCCAGTTTGGCCCTACCCCTACCCAATAACGATTTTAATTGCTCCACTGAAGCTCCTTGTGCATAGGCCTCTTGCACATCGTTGTAAAACTTGTTTTTGATCAACCGCACGGGTGCCAATTCCTTTAAGGTAAGATGGGTAGCCCCTTCTCCTGCTTCTACTACGCTCCTTTTGAACAGTTCGTGCGATGAGGCTTCGTTACTGGCTACAAAACGTGTACCTACCTGTACCCCATCGGCACCGAGAATCATGGCGGCCAGCATGGCCCTTCCGGTAGCGATACCACCGGCAGCGATCAGGGGAATCTCGATTTGTTCCTTAACGGCCGGAATAAGTGCCAAGGTGGTGGTCTCATCCCTACCATTATGGCCTCCGGCTTCGAAACCTTCGGCTACGATGGCATCAACCCCGGCTTCCTGGGCCTTGAGGGCAAACTTGACACTGCTAACCACATGAACGACCTTAATACCTTTTTCCTGTAAAACGGACGTCCATGTTTTCGGGTTTCCGGCAGAAGTAAAAACAATCTTCACTCCCATTTCCATGATAATATCCATCAATCGGTCGATATCGGGATACAGCATGGGCACATTCACGCCAAAAGGCTTATCGGTTGCTTTTTGACATTTATAAATATGCTCGCGCAATACTTCTGGGTACATGCTTCCGGCACCCAGAACGCCCAATCCACCGGCATTGGAAACCGCGGAAGCCAATCGCCAACCGCTGGCCCAAATCATTCCGGCCTGCACGATCGGATATTCAATTTCAAATAGTTCGGTGATTTTATTGGGCATGGGCATATGTTTTATTTAAGTCAAATAAATGGTCAGGTCGAGCGGAGTCGAGACCTCATCCAACTGTGAAACAATGTCCTCTCGCCTGCGCTCAAGGTGTCATCGTTACTCCTTAAGCAATCACCCCCGAACCCAAAAGCTCGTCGCCTTGGTACCAGGCCACAAACTGCCCTTCGGTAATGGCCGATTGCTTTTCCTCAAAGTCAACATAGAGTCCGCCATCGATTTTATACAGGGTTGCTTTTTGCAAGGGCTGACGGTAGCGAATGCGGGCCATCACCTCCATTTGCTCATCGGGTTGCAAGGCCAAATCGGTACGCACCCAATGCAGCTCGTCATCGGATACAAAAAGAGTTTTACGGTACAGCCCTGGGTGTGCCTTGCCCTGCCCCGTATAGATGACGTTCTCATCAACATCGGTCTCGATGACAAAAAGCGGTTCTTTGGTTCCGCCGACATCCAAGCCTTTGCGCTGCCCTTTGGTAAAATAATGGGCACCTTGGTGCTCGCCCACCACTTTGCCATCTTCTAAATGATAGATAGGTTTGGTAGCGTTAAAGGCCAACTCGGCCTCTTTGGATGCAAATGGGGGAACCTCCCTACTGTACTGCGACACATCGGAAGGCACCTCAACAATCACCCCTTTTTTGGGCTTTAGTTTCTGTTGCAAAAACTCGGGAAGGCGTACCTTACCGATAAAGCACAGGCCTTGAGAATCTTTTTTATCGGCGGTGATCAAACCGTTTTCAGCAGCAATTTGGCGTACCTCCGGTTTGGTCAGCTCCCCAATCGGGAACAAAGTTTTCGACAGTTGCTCTTGCGACAATTGGCAAAGAAAGTACGACTGGTCTTTGTTGCCGTCTACGCCCGCCAAAAGGCTGTATATTTCCTTTCCGTTGGCATCAACGGAAGTGGACTTGCGACAGTAGTGGCCCGTAGCCACATAATCGGCCCCCAATTGCAAGGCTATTTTTAGAAAGACATCAAATTTTATTTCGCGGTTACAGAGCACATCAGGGTTGGGGGTTCTTCCCTTTTCATACTCGGCGAACATATAATCGACAATACGTTCTTTGTACTGATCGCTTAAATCTACAGTTTGAAAAGGAATGCCCAACTTCTCGGCCACGATCAATGCGTCGTTGCTATCTTCCAACCACGGGCATTCTTCGGAAATGGTCACGGAATCATCATGCCAGTTCTTCATAAACAGACCAATGACCTCATAGCCCTGCTCCTTTAACAGATAGGCCGTTACGCTGGAATCGACCCCACCGGAAAGCCCTACCACTACCTTTTTCATTACGTTTTATTTAGCGTACAAAATTAGTGATTCTTGGGGAATATTTAGAGGGTTTGGACCGGGATGACTTGGGGTTCACCTTTAGGTGTCCGAGCGAAGCGACCGATGAATATCTGAAAAACTGTTGGAATGATATGAATCATTGTGCATCGGTCTCGTGTATGAGTAGTAGCGGATTTTATGCACTAGCTTTTCGGATTATAACTGACCTTTATTTTATATGTTTTGAATCGTTTTATCACTTTCGCCCCAATTGTTTATAGCCAATGTTAGCGTACGTTATTTATTAGTTCTTTTAGTTTTTCAAATTCCTTTTCGTTCAGAATGTCGTATTCGTTTGTCGTAGCCAAAAGAATAGCATTCCTACATTCCTCAATCCGTCTCAAAACAGGAAATACAATACTCTTTCCGTGTTTTATAAACTTTTTCATATCGTGAGCCGAAGTTGGAATTTTATATCCATCTCTACTACTTGCAATCAACAATCCATTGTCTCTTAAATGTCCAATTATTTTAGAACTAAATTGTTCTTTACTCAAATCCTTTTGTCTGTTTACATTCAGATGCTTAATAAATTCAGCAGATGTAGTATATTTCTTTGGATGATTTGATTGATGGTAAAGCAAGAGTAGTTTTGCAAAATTTAAACGGTCAAGGTTATCTTGACTATTACCAGTTGTTTTGTCTATGTAGTCAAAAACTCTATTTAGTCCTAAAGTTGCAATCGTATCATCATATTCGTTAAATGTCTCTTCTTCATTGAATTCCTCTGATTTATATTCTTTGGGGAATTGATTGAGACTTATAAGCTTATCAGATAAAATTTCTGCAAATTCAGATGACTTGTCCGACTTTTTATTTTCATCAAAAATATAGCCAAGTGTGCCAGCCATAAAATCAGCAAGTTGAACTCCTAAATCATTATGACTTTTTTTAATGTTGAATTCAGAACCCGTAAATAGATTTCGGATGTGATTTTTCTCTACATACTTTTTAAAACTTCTCATAAAATCATTTCCACCGTGTTCGTCAACTTTCAATTCGAGTTGTGGAAATGTTCTGTATAGTTCCTTGTAAAGTATTCCGTTTAAGAATTTGTAAAAAGATTGTTTAAATTTAAAGCCTTCTCCAAACAGTTTCCTTTTGTCTATAACAACGGCATAAACTGAAAAATTAATTGATTGAAGTTCCTTTAGTATTAAGATTCTCCTTTTGTGATTGTACTTGACCTTACTTGATTTAATTTCTCCAGTTTGAAAGTATTTTTTTCTGATTGATTCAAGCTGTTCTTGGATTTCTGGCAACTCATCCTGATTCATTATAACACTTGCAATAATGAAATGGCTACCTTGATTTTCAAAATCAAAGGAATTATTTCCAAATTCGTCTGCAAATGCTATTACTCTCTTCATTTGGTTTTAATGTACGCTAACGGTCTCGGCTATGGCAAGTAGGGCAGGCAAGGAAACTTTTCGTTTCCGTCTGCGCTAGTAGCCAAAGCTTTTTGTTTTGTTTTTATCTTTTTCATATTAAAAGCCAAATCCAAAAGATTTGGCGGACTTGGCAAGCACGCCAAAGCCATTAAATTTAGAACTTTATGCCCTATTTGCTATAGGTATTGTTGGCAATAGTTATTTTATAATAGTCCAATTACATCAACGGGAATTAGTCCATGCTTTTCAGTCTGATTTGCTTGAGACATTTTTTCCGCTCCCGTAACAGCTATTCCAATAACTTTATTTTCTCCATTAATTGCAGGACCTCCACTATTGCCAGAAATTAGTGGTGTATTAACCAAAACATGCCTTATACTGGAGTATGTCCTAAAACCCACAATAAGGCCGGGACAAAATATTCCATTATCACCTATGTTATAATTTGGAAAGCCTGCCACAGCAATATGCTCCATCTGTTTTAAGTTATCGGTTGAGCCAATTTCTAACCCTTCACTTAAAAATCTTTTATCAGCCTTCAGAATTGCTACGTCAATTGTAGAGTTATATCTTTCAACTATAGGGTCAAACTTATTTACAAAGTCCTTGCCCCTAAATAACTTCAAATCTTCTAATAATTTGCCTGTACTTTCATCCCTAATGCAGTGATCACAAGTTATAATTCCCACTCCTTTTAAGTGAAAGGCTGTTCCTTGAAGCATCCCACTCTCACTTTCTATTACATATATATTGTCTAAAATGGTTGTGGTATCATAAGTTGGCGGGGTAGGTATTGCATCTTTGACCCGCTTAGTGTTCATCTCCAAAACCTTAGGGACAACTATATTATTTAACCAGTCAATAATATTTTCTGTGATATGTGGCCAACAAAGTTTTGTTTCATTTTTCTCTCCGACGTATGTGAACAAATCAAATGCATATCCTTCATTTTTAAGTATTTCGAAAGATTGGCCGAATGTAGGAAAAGGATTTTGTAAGTAAACTTTTTTTGCCAATTCTATGATACGTTGCTCTTTTAGTTCTCCGCAAACAGGAATTTGACCACTAGTATCTTTTATTTGAAGACAAAAAAAATCGTTGTCTCCAAAAGAATTGCTTGTGTATCCAATCTTAAATGGAAAAAACTCGGAGTATTCTGGAATTTGCTCTTTTATTACTTCTTTAATGTGTCCAACAATCGACATTCCTGCCGTACTGATGTTTTCTTTCAAATCCCATTCTTGGACGTATTTTCCAGTCATATTGAAGTAGCATTTGTAATTATTGCCAACATCTAGATATCTTGAACTTCACAATACCTATGTATCTGTATATTACTATTTAATAAATCTAAAATTTTGATGTTTCGTACATCAAATTAAGCAGCATACCATCATACACTTGCTCATTTGATATGTTTTGGGGGAGAGTTTTAATCAAAAAGATTAAAACCTAAATATAGCTAAAATCTTATTGGTAGACACCTAAATTCTATTACAGTTAATTAAAATGAAAGGTTACCAACAACAGACGTTTTAGGGTAACTGAGTCGAGCTTAAAACAGGGTGTTTTGGGTTTTGGGCTTGATGTAATTTCTAAAATAATCTTACTAAAAAAGCCCCATAGGGGGCTAACAATCTTCAATTTTGGAACTGACTAGGGTGTATGAAACGACTACTTATGTTCAAAGGTTTTTTTTAGTCTCTTAACTTATTGTGTGCTTGGCTTATCATATGATTGATACAAACCCAATTACCATCGATTAATTTATAAACTCTTAAATGATTTATTATTCTATCATCCATTGGACTTCCATCAGGCCATTTTTGTCCGGTTCTTACATTTATTGAACGTGCTAGGGCAATTTCTTTACTAGGAAATGTGATATCAGGTTTCTGATAGTTGTTTTTACCTGCCATAACAAAATCAAGACCAAAGATGGTATCCAAAAGACCACGAAGTTCTTCTTTGCCATGCCTTCTATCTCCGAATGCATTCGTCCAATCTATATCTTCCGAATATCCCTGAAGCACCACTTCTAAATTTTTTGTTTCCCAGCCCTTATCAGAATCATCAATTAATTTTTTGATTACCTCCAAGTCGCTAGAACGGTTAGCAATTTTATTGTCTTGATCACAAGAAATCATAATAATTAAAATTACCGAGAGTAAGAGAAGGGTTCTTTTCATTTTTCTACTTTTTGTTTCTTAATGTTCACAGCGGTTTTGGCTATTCGCAAGTCTCCATGGGCATTGCCTTGAAATCGTATTATACAAGGGAATTCGTTATTGTTAGGATCCGATTTCCGATCTATCCAATGAAAGTTTAGTATAAAATATGCCTAAAGACAAAGGGACCAAGAAACATGCGATGGCAAATATCACAACTGATGTAATTCCGAGAACTGCTAAAACTAAAGAGCTTATCAATATAACTAACATGATAATGGCCAACCCACGTGATACAATACCCTGTTTGCTAAAACCTTGTTGAAAATAGATGATGCATACGCTCAACTGAAATAAAGCTCCCACATTAAATAGATATAGAGGCGTTCCGCGTATAGTTTCGAACAAATAAGGTTGGTCATCGATCACCTTCAGGGCATTAAAATAGCTTCCAAGGCTGATGGCGAATGAGACTATTAGCAATGCGCTACCTATAAGATATATGGACCAAAAGAAACTTGATGGAAACCACCCAATTTTTTTAGTATCCTTTATAAGAAGTATGGATGCAATTGCCAGAAAAACATTTCCGAATAAAGCCCAATTCCAAATTGAACTCATTTCATTCCAATTCTTGAATAGAAATTTTCCTGCTTCATAATCTGTTCTTTTTATCTCTACGATTAGTGAAGCCCAACCCGCATTTACTTCAAGTAATATGCACATTATAGTAGTTAAGGCACCTAGAATCAGTAGAATGCCCCCATACCGAATTTCAGCTCTAGTTTGATATTCCATTTTTAATGTTATTGGTTATTCATACGCACGTCAATACTTAGATATCTGAAAAAACCAAACACCTAAATAATTGAACTACAATATTTAAGAAATATAAAGTTTCAATAATCTGTTTATCATGCTGAGCTTGATGCAATCGTACTTGAGGGATTGATATGCCGGGGGAGAAATTTTAACCTTTGAGAGTAAAGGTATATAATATAATGGTTAACAGCTACTTACATTTCAAAAAATCTAAGAATGGTGATAAAAGGGCAACCCATGATACTTACTTTATGCTATAATTGCGAGCGTGGTTAAAATGTGGTGTAGATTGTCTCCCCAAAAGATTTTCTAAACTTATGAATTGACCAATGGTCGAAGGAAATCTGCTAATATTTGAAAAGGAATTCCTAGAACAAACTGAAATAGTATATAAATAAGAAGCCCTATCCAGCTCGCTTTAAAAACTCTTCGATACGCCATTAGGTCATACAGAAATAGTAACGAAAAGGGAATTAAATAAATAACTACTAGCGCATTGAACATTTCTAACCCTAGAAAACTATAAAATCGAAGAATGCCTGCACCACTTAAAATAATGATACTCATTAAGTAATAGCGTTTATGGTAATGTGCGTTGTAGCGGTATTTATAACCGAGAGCTACATAGATTATTCCCATCAGCATTAGTGCCAATTCGCTACCCATAAAGGCATATGGGGCAGGTTCAAAGGAAAGCGGTTTGCGCAGCAACACCACGTAGATACCCGTTATAAAAATCAAAATAATCAACGGAACCGAGATGTTGCCCAACTTCATATGTAACCTTTTCTTATGAAGCATGATCAATAAGACCTGAAAGAAAAAAAGGAAATACCAGGCAGCCCCTAGCGTTCCATGAATGATGGCCCGTACAGGAATCTCTCCACCATTGGAAATAATTTTGGTTGAAGAGTATCCAAAACCTATGAAAGCTGTGCCTAAATAATACACGGCCATCACCGAAAAAAAGTAATGATCGGCTTTTTTAGTTGGAATGGTCTCTATCATCTTATCCGATTTTGTGGTTATTATGTATGACTATCAAAAAACAGACAGGAAGGACGCCCTACTTGCTTGTTTAAAATTCGGTATGTATGAAGGGGAACTTGCGTGTATGGCCGTTCAAAGAATGCCACTTTGTTAATAAAATACTTGATTTTACTAGAGGGGAAAGAGTTTTAATCTTGAAGATTAAATTCTAAATATAGCTAAAATCTTACGGTTAAGCACGTTTACTTATCTACTTTTACTTAAAGATGAGGTTTTACCAGCAACCTACGTTTTAGGGTAACTGTGGTGGGGGGTATTAATGGGGTGATCAAGGGGCTGTGCAAAGGTTACCGTTGTTGTGAGCAATATTTATCTTGATTTTAATTCTTTTATTTTTTCTTCCGATAAATTCAAAAATTCCGCAGCATTATCGAAGAAAATATCTTCTTTTTGCTCTAAAGTCAGAAAATCAGCTGAATTTACCGCATCCACTGCAATATCAATTGTCTCTGGCCAAACCATTTGGTCGGTTCCAAACATTATTCTATTACCAAACCCAGAATCTACTAATCCTTTCAGGAAGTTGCGAAGCTCTTCTTTTGGTAATATCCAATCTATTGCGGCAATGTCTAAATACAATTGAGGATGGGCATATAACATAGCTTTCATATCATCCAAATAAGGCCAGCCACCGTGCATTACGTATACTTTTAGTTTGGGATGACTCACAAGTACTTCTTCGAGTTGTTTTGGGTTGGCATTTCTTACCCTAACTCTGTCCTTTCCCATATAATAAATTCCTCCAGGTGGTCCACCAGGCATAATGTGAAATCCAACAGGAAGATTTTGTTCCTCTGCTAAATCAAAAAAAGGTTTTTGACTATCATCATCTGCTGTTATTCCGCCATAGAATGGATTAAGTTCTCCAATCGCGGAAAGATTTCCATTTTCAGCCATTTTCCTTAAACTGTCCAAAGGCATATTTCTACCACTGATAAGAATTTTGTCTGGTGCGTCCTCAAACCATATTTGTCCATCCGAAGTTAAAGCGAGAACTATATTGTGCTTTTCAAATTTCTTGAAGGTTTCTGCTTTTTGTTCTTCAGGTGTCTTAACTCCCTTGTAAGTCTCATTTTTTAGTGGATTAGGGTGGTCCATTCCGAACATCATTCCGCCTATTTGTTCATTATAAGCATGAATATGCATATCTATAATAGGTCCCGTATAAAGTTCAATTACTATTTCTGTTTCACTTGCAGCATTCTGCGTTTCATTTTTGCAACTATGAATAGCAAAACAGAAAACAAATAATGTAAAGATTTTAATTTTCATATGGTTGGGTTTTATTGCTCACAACACATAGATATCTTTAACTTCATTATATCTATATATCTGTATATTACTATTCTAAAAATCTAGAATTTTGGTGTTTTGTATATCAAAACAAGAAAGATACAATCATGTTCTAGCCTATTCGATATGATGGGGGAGAGATTTAATCAAAATGATCTAAGCCTAAATATAGGTAAAATCTTATTGGTAGCCGTTGGACTTAATTTACACGTAATTTGAAATAGCAACTAACGTTCTGGAATCTGTGGGTCGACTTAAAAGGGGCGTTTGGGGTTCTATTCACTTAACTTCTTGATCATATTTTTTGCATGATTCATCAATCGTTCTCTACCTACAGGGTTCATGTCTACAACCTTTTTATAGTACTCTATGGCCAACTCATTTTTATCTTCAGCCTTGTAAGCGTAGTATTGACCTAAACCATAATACCCACCAAAGAAATCTGGGTATTCAACGGTAATCGTTTCAAATATCATTTTTGCCTTCTCAGGCTCACTATTAAAATAGCTGAAGCCTAAGCCAACAAGCCCATCTTCAGAAATATCGTAGTCATTGCTATTGACCTTTATTTCTTTCAGTTTGGTGGCCACATTTTCTATTCCATGCTCTTCCACTTCTCTTCTAAGTACTATCTCGGCAGGCATAGGTAGTCTACCGTTAGAGAAATGGCTCGCCAAAAACAGCGCTTTTCGTTGGAGTCCACCTAAATTTCCATTATTGGTAAAAATGGCAACGGTAAGTCGTTCCGAAGGTATTCTCATGGTAGTGTTCAGAAAACCGATGGTACTACCCCCATGAGCCAAGTATTTTATTCCTTTTATTTCTTCTATTTGCCAACCAAAACCATAGCCTTTTCCATCAGTTGTACCATTTTCGTCCCAATTTGAAAAGGCATCTTGTAGTAAGTCTTCTCTGATTAGGGTTTCGGTATACAAAGCCTTATCCCATTTGGCGTAATCACTTACCGAGGAGTAAATTCCTCCATCCCCCTGAATGGCAGACCAAATATTTTGGTCTTTCTTCTCAAAATTATTTTCCTTCACTTTATAGCCATACGCCCGGTTCTTGATTTGCGAATCGCTCAGGTATACGGTGCTGTTGGTCATGCCTAACTTTTCAAAAATCGCTTCGGTCATAAACTCTTTAAAGGTTTTGCCTGAAACCCTTTCAATGATCATGGCCAAAACAGCATACCCAGAATTGCTATATCTAAATTGGGTATTCGCAGGGAACAAAAGACTGTCTTGCGCCATAAGTAAATTGAGCACTTCTTTATCGACCAGTTGCTTTTCTGAATCTTCTGGATAGAGTTTGGCGTAATCTTGTAATCCCGAGCGATGCGTGAGTAAATTTTTTATGGTAATCTCTTGACCATACTCAGGAAATTCAGGAATTACCTCTGTAAGTTTGGTCTCATAGTTCAGCTTGCCTTGATCGATTAAAATTAGAACACCCATGGCGGTGAACTGCTTGGTTACCGAGGCAAGTCTATAATTGGTTTCGCAATTGGCAATAGTCTTATTTTCCAGATGGGCGTATCCGAAACTTTGACAAGCCAACATTTCCCCATCTTTTATGACTACAAAACTGGCACTTGGTTTTTCACCTGTGTAGTTACGAAACAGAAAATTTATGAGCTCTTGATCAACCTCACTTTTTTTGACCACTGCTTCGGAAGGCTTACAAGCACCGATGATGATTAAGAGAAATACTACTACATAGCTATTTTTCATTTTATAAATGTTGCGGCGAAGGGGGTTGCCAATTTGAAACACAGGATTTAAAAGCTACTTAGCTTTACGAACTACCCTTAATTATTCACTTTCTATCATAATGACCGTATGTATATGACCTACGTACAGACTTACTTGTTGTCATTGTACAGCAGATTGAACTTGTGGCCGTCTGGGTCGGCAAAAACACAAACGAAAAAACCATTCTCATCATAAAACTCTTTTCGGTCATTATTGGAGTCAAAAAAGATTTTTCCACCTGCCTTTTTGATTAGTTCAACCCACTTGTCATATTCGTTTTTGGTTTCCGCGGCCAGAGAAAACATGACTTCGTTTCCTTTAGCTAGATTACACAATGCTCCTTCTAAGCTTTCCTGCAATTTCTCCTTTCTGAAAAAGTGAATGACAAAGTTGTTGTCTCCAAACAGAAAGCTAACTGATTCCTTAGTGGGGCGCCCATTTAACTCAAACCCTAATTGTCGATAAAAATTCTGGGTTCTCTCGACATCATCTACTCCCAAATTGGCCCAAATCATCTTTGTCTTCATATAACTGGATTTTAGTGCTTTTAACTTGCCTACTAAGCATTTGTACATTCAAATCCCCAAAAAACCTTTTCTATTTAAATCGAACACTACATAAATCCTCGTCATAGTAAAATGTATATCAAGAACTGACTATAGAAATGATATTATCATCTATTGGATATGTTGGGGGAGAGATTTAATCAAAATGATCAAAGCCTAAATATAGGTAAAATCTTACCGTCAAGCCATGACCTTCTTTCTTTTACCAAAAGTTAAAATTGCTTTTTGCCCTTCTTTTGATTTAAAAGTGTTAAACTATTTATCAAATAAGTTAAACAAAACTAATTCATGGTTCTAAATTGCTGCAGCTTTCAACGGTGTACAACACGCCCAAAAATTGCTTCTAAGAAAATTATTAACTATTAATCCATGAATTATGAAACTTAACAACATTAAATTACTGGTTCCCATGGTGCTCATGCTCTTCTTCGCTGTATCATGTAGTGACGATGACAACGGGGTCACGATTCCAGATCCTGACATGGAAGAAGAAATGGAGGAAGAGGAAGAAGAGGAAGAAGAACAACAACAATCAACAGTTGTAGATTTAGCGGTGGCTACCGCCGATTTGAGTATTTTGGTAGAGGCCCTGACCGAGGCCGAATTGGTAGAAACTTTACAGGGCGACGGTCCTTTTACCGTTTTCGCCCCAACAAATGCTGCTTTTGAAGCATTTTTGGCAGACAATAACTTTACTTCGTTAGACGATGTACCCGATGATGTGTTGGAACAGGTTTTATTGAACCATGTGGTTTCAGGCGATTTAATGTCCGGCGACCTTTCTACCACCTATGTCAGCTCACTTTCTACCGCAGGTGTGAACGAAATGAACCTGAGCCTTTTTGTTGATACGGCAGACGGAGTTATGATTAACGGTTCTACCGTGACCACGGCAGATGTTGATGCCTCCAATGGGGTCGTGCATATCGTTGACCAGGTAATCGGCCTACCGAACCTTGTTGACCATGCTTTGTACAACGCCAATTTTTCAGAAGTAGTCGGTGCCCTCACCATGGACGGTAATACTACGTTTACCGACCTTTTAAGCGATGGTGAACAGATGTTTACCGTTTTTGCTCCTGTAAATGAGGCCTTTACCGATTTTGAAAACCCTAACGGAAACGAATTGAATACCATTTTAGCGAACCACGTAATTGCCGGCACCTCTTTGGCAGCTGCCGACCTAATAAATATGTATGCCAATACAGCGGCTACCAATGAAGATGGTGATAATTTGAGCATTTACGTAAACGTAGACGATGGAGTTCAATTGAACGGACAAAGTATGGTAGTGGTTAGTGATGTGGTCACCACCAACGGAATCATTCATGCGGTAGATACCGTAATCGACTTACCGACCGTGGTTACTTTCGCAGTGGCCGATAGTGAGAACTTCTCTAGCTTGGTTGGTGCCTTAACTGCCGAAGGGCAGCCTGATTTTGTTTCGGTATTAAGTTCTACCACCGACAATGCGCCTTTCACCGTATTTGCACCTATTAACAGTGCTTTTGCCGCTTTGGAAGAAGTACCTTCGGGCGAGACCTTGACAGCGGTCTTGAACCACCACGTGATTGCCGAAGCCAATATCGTTTCGGGTGATTTGAGCGACGGATTGGTTTCCCCTGCGACCTTAGAAGGCGATTCGGTAACCTTTACTGAGGCCGATGAAAGCTTTACCATCACCGATGGTGCCGGTAACATGGGCATTGCGATTGTAAAAGCCGATGTTCAGGCCATTAATGGTGTGATCCACGCAGTTGATACAGTTTTGATTCCCGATACTGAAAATTAATACCTATTATGATAGATAGAAAGGCCACCCAACGGGTGGCTTTTTTTATGCGCGATACTTCACCGAGCTATGACATTGATTGTAGTCTAAAAACTTAAGACACACAATAATCTGTAGTTAGCATACAAAATCAGACCCTTGACAACTCTCTTTTTTTGCATCGTTAATTTAGTTGCATCTTCACAGTCCCAAATCTTACCAAACCAGCCTAACTAATGCTAAAAAACCCTGACCTATCCGGTCAGGGTTTTTGCATTTTATCTATTTATGTAAAGGATGATTTTTAGCGCTTGCCAGATTTTTGTTGGCGTTCGGCTTCTTCCATCATTTGACGCATTTTCTTCTGGAACCTATTCTCTTTCTTAGGTTTCTTTTTATTCTCCTGTATCTGCGCGTGGATCTTATCGTTATCTAAAATAAAGTTCTTGATCACCAACATGATACCGATAGTAATCAAGTTAGAGACAAAATAGTACAAACTCAAGCCACTGGCGTAGTTGTTAAAGAAGAAAAGCATCATTACCGGCATTAGGTACATGATAAATTTCATGTTCGGCATACCAGGCTGTTGAGGCATGTTCTGACCGGTGGTCATCGTCATATAGAAAAAGATAGCTACCGATGCCAAAATCGGGAACAAACTAATGTGATCCCCATAGAATGGAATATTGAACGGCAACTCTGCAATCGTATCGTACGAAGAAAGGTCGTCTGCCCACAAGAACGACTTCTGCCTTAAAGCGAACGAAGTCGGGAAGAACATGAACAAAGCATAGAAAATAGGCATTTGCAACAAAGCAGGTACACAACCGCTCATGGGGCTAACCCCAGCCTTACCATATAATTTCATGGTTTCTTGCTGTTTCTTCATCGCATTGTCCTTATACTTTTCGTTCAGTTCGTTGATCTCCGGTCTTAAGACCTTCATTTTGGCCTGCGACAAGTACGATTTGTACGTGGCCGGTGACATGGCCACACGAACCAAAATGGTCATTACAATAATAGCGATACCGAAAGGCAAGAACGAACTTAAGAAGGTGTAGAAAGGGGTGAACACGTAACGGTTCAACCAGCCGAAAATACCCCATCCGAAAGAAATGGAATCATCAAGACCCAACTCTTCGTACTGTTCCAACACCTTAATGTCGGTCGGCCCATAGTACCAATGTAGGTTATGGGCAAGCTCCCCTCCTACCAAATCCAACGGAATTTCGGTACTGAACGCTTTGGTAAATTTGGTCTCTTTGCTTTCTTCTTCCACCAGGTTCTTAGAAGTGAAATCGGCCGTTTTAAAATTGCCTTGTCTTGTAGCCAAGATCGAGCTAAAGAAATGTTGCTTGTACGAAACCCATTTAACATCGGCCTCGGTCTCTTCATCATCACCACCTACCGATAGGTAATCGATTTTATCGTCTTCATAGTTATAGGTAATTTCGGTGTACCTGTTTTCATATTCCACACTTTGATCAAGGCGAATACTCTTCAAATCCCATTGCAAGTTAACAGGGCTGCTACCGTTGATGATGCCGTTCAGACCTTGTGACCTAATGGTAAAATCGACCATATAGTCATCTTCTTTCATCTCATAACGGTACTCTAAAAACGAGCTGGGGCCGGCCTTTGCCTTCATCGAAAGCACTTGGTTTCCGCCACTTGTACTTACCGAAGGTTCAAAGTATAAATCTTTGGTGTTAAGAACCCTGTTATCGGAAGTGGTAAAGTTCAGCCCGAAAGAGGCATTGCCATCTTTGATCAGATAAACAGGAATAGAGTCGTAAGTATGAAACTGCTTCATACGCGCCTCAACGATTTGCCCGCCTTTATTGCTGATCTCTAAAGACACCAATTTGTTTTCCAATTTGGTGGTCTTTTCACTGGGTTGGGTAAACCCGAAAGCGCCTACATTGCTTTTATAATTGGCGACGGCGGTCGAATCTTGAAGGTTCAGCGGTGGGGTGTTGGTCGAGTTGTCTTGCAAACCCTCATTTTCGTTGGCCTCTTTGGCTAATTGTTCTTGTTCCGCCTTTTGGGCCTCAAGTTCTTCAGGAGTCGGTCTGTTTTGGTAAAACATAAAGATGAGAATCCCAAAAATCAGTACAAACCCAATAATGGACTTGATGTCTAGTTTTTTTTCTTCCATTGAAATCTAATTACAAAAGCCTCTGGTCGTAAGGCTTATAAAAATGTCTTGGTTAGTAATTGACGAACCGCAAATATACGCCCAAACGGCAAGTTTATGCCATACTGGCATTAGTTTGTTTCTTTTTATAGGCCAAGGCAGCTTTTACGAAGCCCACGAACAACGGGTGCGGATTGGCTACCGTACTTTTGTATTCAGGATGGTACTGAACACCGATAAACCATGGGTGGCCCGGTAATTCAACAATTTCTACCAAGTTGGTCTCTTTGTTGATTCCCGAAGCTTTTAGACCGGCCTTATCAAGGGTTTCTTTGTACTCGTTGTTGAACTCGTAGCGATGGCGATGGCGTTCGGAAATTTCATCTACCCCCTCATACACATCTTTGACCAAACTACCGTCTTCTAACTCGCAACCCCAAGCACCCAAGCGCATGGTACCGCCCTTATCGGTGATATTTTTCTGCTCTTCCATCAGGTTAATGACCGGATTTTCAGAATTACCGTTCATCTCGGTAGAATTAGCATCGGTCAGACCGACCACATTTCGGGCATATTCGATTACGGCCATTTGCATACCTAAACAGATACCTAAAAATGGTATTCCGTTTTCACGGGCATAGCGCACCGCATTTATTTTTCCTTCGATACCGCGCTCACCAAAACCGGGAGCGACCAAAATACCGTCCAAACCTTTCATTTTCTTTTCAAGGTTGTTATCGGGAAGGTGTTCCGAATGAATGGACCTGATGTTCACTTTGACCTCGTTGGCGGCCCCTGCATGAATGAACGATTCGAGTATCGATTTATAAGAATCTTGCAGTTCAACATACTTACCGATCAAACCGATGGAGACCTCGTGCTTCGGGTTTTTATGCCTTTCCAAGAATTGGCTCCACTGGTTCAGGTTGGGTTCGGTAATATTCGGCAATGCCAATTTTTGTAGCACCACCTTATCCAAACCTTCTTCTTGCATTAAAACAGGAACGTCATAAATAGTAGAAGCATCGATGGATTGAATAACGGCCTCTCTTTTCACATTACAGAAAAGCGCCAATTTATCTTTGATCTCGTCCGAAATTTGATGCTCGGTTCTACAGACCAAAATATCGGCCTTGATACCGCTTTCCATCAAAGCTTTGACGGAGTGTTGTGTCGGCTTGGTCTTCAGTTCGCCCGCAGCAGCCAAATAAGGCACCAACGTCAAATGGATAACAATGGCATTGTTCTCGCCAAGTTCCCAAAGTAACTGTCGAACTGCCTCTATATAAGGTAAAGACTCAATATCACCGATAGTACCGCCAATCTCGGTGATAACAATATCGTATTCACCGCTGTTGCCCAAAAGCTGAATACGCTCTTTGATCTCATTGGTAATGTGGGGTACGACCTGTACGGTCTTTCCCAAAAACTCGCCCCTTCGCTCTTTATCGATTACGCTTTGATAGATTCGGCCCGTCGTAACATTATTGGCCTGTGACGTCTTTACGTTCAAAAAGCGCTCGTAGTGACCCAAATCAAGGTCGGTTTCGGCCCCATCATCGGTTACATAACATTCACCGTGCTCATAAGGGTTGAGCGTACCCGGATCAACGTTGATGTAAGGATCTAATTTTTGAATGGTGGTTTTGTATCCGCGTGCTTGAAGCAACTTAGCGAGTGATGCGGCTATAATACCCTTTCCTAGAGAAGAAGTAACACCTCCCGTAACGAAAATATACTTTGTCTGCGACATATTGGTCTTCTTTGTTACGGGGCACAAAGATACAAATTGCCCTAAGAAATCACAGTTTAAGGGGAGGAAATTCTTTTTGAATCTTGCGTATCAAAGGTTCGAGGCCGTTCTCTTTAATCTCCATCATCGATTTGAGAAGCACACCCAATTTACCATCGGGAAAGCCTTGTTTCCTGAACCAGACCAAGTAAGGTTCAGGAAGGTCGACCAAATACCGCCCCTTGAACTTGCCAAAAGGCATTCTATAATGCGCCAGTTCTACCAGTTTCTGTTTATCCGGTGATATTTCCATTTTTTAAAGCTAAAAAATATATCTTTAGTACCCTTTAAGACCAAAAATTATGAAACGTAGACAATTTATCAGTGCTTCCGCTGCCGCCTCTGTGGGCATCATGGCCTGCAAGAATACCAATGCAATGTCGGTAAAAGACGAAGAGGAAACTACTAAATTGAAAGGAAATATCAACCATAGTGTATGCAGATGGTGCTATGATAAAATTCCTATGGAGGACTTTCTAAAAAGTCTGAACGAACTCGGAATTACTGCCATGGACCTGACCGGACCTGAAGATTGGCCCATCATGAGAAAATACAATATTCACGCCTCTATGTGTTGGGGTGCCGGTAAAGGTATTTTAGAAGGATGGAACAACCCTAAACTTCATACCGAACTAATCGCCGATTACGAAAGGGTCATTCCCCTAGTTGCCGAAGCGGGCTATACCAACCTCATCTGTTTTAGCGGTAACCGTAACGGAATGCCGGATGATGAAGGATTGAAAAACTGCGCCGACGGTCTTAAAAAAATCATGTCATTGGCCGAAAAGCACAATGTGGTGCTGCAAATGGAATTACTGAACTCTAAAGTAGACCATGCCGATTACATGTGCGATACAAGTGCATGGGGCGTTGAACTGTGCAAACAGATAGGTTCCGACAATTTCAAGCTGTTGTACGATATCTATCACATGCAGATTATGGAAGGCGATATCATAAGAAACATTCAAGACTATCATCAGTATTTTGGGCACTACCATACAGGTGGTAACCCTGGTCGCCATGAGATCAACGACACCCAAGAATTGTTCTACCCTGCCATTATGAAGGCCATTTTAGACACCGGATTCAAAGGTTACGTGGCACAAGAATTCATTCCCACTTGGGACGATAAAATAGCCGCCCTTAAAGAAGGGGTGACTATTTGCGACATTTAATAGAATAAGGATTTTTTTTAAGGGGAGTTTCTAATTGCTAAAACGCTGTAGAAACTCCTCTTTTCTTCTAACAGCCACCTCTAGAGTGGTACCGTCAGACATCACGACATAACCGCCCTTACCCTTGATATATTTTTCAACATGCGATAGGTTCACGAAATGTGATTTGTGAATTCGGAAGAACTGCATGCTGTCTAAAAAACCTTCGAAATACTTTAAAGTTCTCGTGGCGGTAAGCCTTTTACCGTTCACGGAAAAAATCTGCGTGTAATTACCATCGGACTCACAGCGGATAATTTCCGGAATTTTTAAAAACGTATAATCTTTTAAGGTAGGGATGGCAATTTTTTTCATTCCGCCCAAATTGCTTTCGAAATTATGAAACAAGACCTCAAGCCTTTTTGAATTGTTCTCTTGGTTCTTTTTCTCCAACAACCGGCCCATCGTCTCATTGAACTCAATTGAATCGATCGGCTTTAAAAGATAATCGAATGCCGAATATTTGAATGCATTGACGGCATACTCTTCAAATGCCGTGGTAAAGACAATATAAAAGTCGATGAAGGGCAATTGCCTCAGCAGGTCAAAACCGGTTTCGTTTCGCAAATGCACATCAAGAAAGACCACATCAGGCTCATAATCATTGATGGCCTTTTGGGCAGCCTCCACTGATTCCACCGTTTTTACCAACTCGATAGTAGCACTGTAATTTTCTAAAAGTTGAATCAGCGCATCTTGACAATGCTTCTCATCATCTACTATAATTGCTTTGAGCATATCTTAAAATTGTAATTCTAAGGGCAGTTTTACTTCGACCGAAGTGCCTACCTCTTTATCATGAACTTGAAAACTCCCCTTCTTATCCTTCAACCTATTAAGAATTTCCAGCCTGCTTTGGGTAATCTTAAGTCCCATCGATTTCTTGGTCGTTTTCATCTCTATTGATTTTTGTCTGCCTATACCATTGTCATCGACCTCACAAATCAGAAACTCCCCATCCGTACGCACTTTTATGACCAGCTCACCCATACCTTCCTTTTGGGAAACCCCATGCCAAATACTGTTTTCGATAAAGGGCTGTAAAATCATAGGCGGCACCAATGTATTTTCGGGGTCGACATCCCCATCAATTTCTATTTTTGATGCTATCGGACTTCTGAGGCGCATCGATTCTATCTCAATGTATATTTTCATCAACTCAAGATCTTCTTCGAGCGTAATCCAGTTCTTCTCAGAATTTTCTAGAATGGATCGGGTCAGTTTGGCGAACTTCATCAAATAGCCCTCGGCCGCCTTCATATCGTTCTTATGCATATAATCCCTTATCGAATTTAACGAGTTGAAAATAAAATGCGGATTCATCTGTGAACGCAACGCCTTAAGTTCGGTTTCTGCCACCTCGGCCTTAAAATCGGCCACTTTTTTGGCCGCTAGTGCATCCCTCCTTTTTTTGTACAGAACAAAACCGACCCCCGTGGCCAATAAGAAAAAGAGCGCCCCTAAAAGAATCATGAGACTGATAAATTGCTGTTTATCTAAATCGGCTTTTACAATGGCCTGCTTTTTATCAAAATCTGCCTTCAATAGCGCCTTTTCGCCCTCGTACTCATATTTGGCCTCTAATTTTGCTATTTCTTCCCGCTTATCGGTAGATAAAAAACTATCACGCAATACCACCGAACTGGATTTGTAGTCAAAGGCATTTTTATAATCACCTTTTTTGCTGAGAGCCTCTGCGATACCTTCATTGGCCACGTACTGCAATCGAACGCTATTGGCCGTTTTGGCATTGTCGAGCGATTTCCGATAATGAAGCAGTGAGGCATCGAGGTCTGCCATCTTATCGGATTGTTCAAAGAGATTCAGGTAACATTCCCCCAAATTATCATGAACTATGGCGAGGTTATTAGCATTGGACAGATTCTCATAAATTACCTGGGTTTGCTTAAAAAAAGGAATGGCGGCCTGGTACCGTCCCTCTTCTACGTGGGCAATACCGATATTCGTCAAGGCACTGGCCATACCCCGCTCGTTGTGTATGAGCTTCATGATGTCGTAGGCCTGATGGTATAGGTCAATGGCCACTTCGGTATTTCCCTTTTCAGTGGACAAGCGCCCCAAATTGGTCAAAGAATTGGCCTCCCCCTCTTTAAAACCAAGCTTCTTGAAATGCTGTAAAGCCAATTTTTGAAACTGATGGGAGAGTTCCGGTTTATTAAGATGAGCGTACAACAGCCCGATATTGGCATGTATGTTAGCGTATTCTAAATTGTCTTGCAGGCTCAAATCTTCGTAAATGACCTTCGCATCCATATACGCCTTTAAGGATTGTGGGTATTGTGAAAGGTACATATAGTTGATGCCCATACTGTTGAGCATTTTGGCCATTAAAAAACTATCCTTCTCGACCTTAAAAACTTCATAGGCCTCTTTGTTGGCATCATTGGCCCTTAAGTAATCGGACTGGTTAAAATACACCAACCCCTTGTTATAGATCAATCGGGCCATACCGACCTTATCATGGGTCAACCTTCTGATATCAGAAGCGGCGTCATACATTTTTAGGGCGGCAGAGTCTTTGCCCAAAGCACTATAATTATGGCCTTTATAGGCATAGGCAATGGCAATTTTATTGGAATCTACCAAGGTTCGGGCCAGCTCGATCGCCTCGTCCGCCGACTTGATTCCCTTTTCAGGATCAATTGAATAGTATAAATAAGATAGTTCTGAGAGTAGGTTTAAACGGAGAGAGTCATGTGCTACGTGATGCGTTAGCTCTTGTTCGATAGAATCAATCTGCCTTTGTTGGGAATATGCCGATAAAGAAAAGAATATAAACAGGGAGACCCAATTCAATTTCATACGCAAACGAATGTATCTGTTCAATCGGGGGGCTTAAATTTAGTCATATCCTAAACAGTAGACCTCATTTCGTATGAGATAATTACAAATTAGGTACCATTAAGTGCGAACTACAACAGGACCAACTTGGTTTTTACGGTTATATAGATTTTAGAACGCTTATCAGCCCATACCTACCAATCACTAAATATGCGTGGTGAGAGCGCCAATTAAGAAGTACTTTCAAACCCACCAACAACCACACTGACTTATGATCAACCACATTCTCAGCGGCTTTACCGGAAAATTCACTTGGGTATTTCTAGTACTATTAATTCTCTCTTGTTCGAAAAGCGAGGTAGAAGAACATCTCGAAGAGGTATTTGGTGAAGAAGTAATCACCTCAGATGAAGATGAAAATTTGCAAGATGATGATTCCGATAACGATGATTCATCAGATGATAACGACTCTAATTCTGAAAACTTGGGGGTCATTACCGCTAAAGTAAATGGCAATGATTTTCACACCCCTGAAATGGAAGGTTTCCGGTTCGGTTCACTCGACCGACAAGACCAGCTTTACTATCTCGCCATTGGAGGTTTTGATATTTCAGGAGGTTTTGCCGATGCCAAATATATATACATCTATTTGATTGGGGATGATTTTGATAAGCTAAAAGCAGGCAAATCATGGAACTCAACCATTACCGACCTAACTGCCGAGGGTGCCTGGGGCGTTTACATCGAAGATGCCAATTCAGAAAATGAGGATGATGCAGAAGTAGCTATCGCTTTGGATGACACCCAAGAAATAGAGGTGCACATCACTGCCTTTGACTTTGAAACCCAACTCATATCGGGCGAGTTCAGTTTTACCGGTACGGATGAAGACAGCAATAATAACTACCAAATAACTGACGGAAAGTTCACCAATATTTCTCTTAAATACCAAAACAATTAAAACCAACCAGCATGAAAAAACACTTAATAACCGGATTAGCCATCATTTATACATTCTTCAACTATAGTTGTGAGCAAGCCAAAGACCTTAAAGATTCTTTTGATGCGATTGACTGCGCCGAACTTTTAATCGAATTGGACGAGGAATATGACCGAGGAGACAAAAGTTGTGAAGAAACCAAAAAAGATATCGATCAACTTTTAAAAAAATGTAGAGAATTTCTAACGGAAGAAAACATTGCAGATCTAGAATTCATACGGGCCAATTGTAGTGATGATGATTAGATCAACTTGATTGTTCAATTTTAATCCCAATTTGATGAACCAGATCTATAAAATACTTTTATTAACATTGCTTTGTTTGATTTTCTCTTGCGATAGTGATTCCACCTCTGGTGAAGAACCACAACCAGAGCCCACCGAACAAACACCTGATATTTCTGAAGAAGAAGAAGAAGAAGAAGAAGAAGAGGAAGAAAAAGAGGAAACCGATGAAAATTCTGGAGAAGGTGAAAATGAAGGTGAGAATACAGAATCGGAAGAGCAAGAAAACGATGATAACTATGACGGTGCAGCACTTGGAGTTATTCAATTATCCGGGGAAGAGACTTCAGAGGTTGGCACTAGCTTGACTGTTGGTCATATCGATGTAGGGCGTGAAGATTTGACGGGTACTATCAAATCCGTCATTCTAACAGACGAAAATACCCCTATTACAGAAGAAGGTCCGGAACCCTCCAATCTAAATAACGGATTTATTTTGATAGGGGGTGACGACCTTGATACCGTTTCAAATGATGGTGCTTTAAAGGATATTTCAATGATTATTTTTATTGACGGTAAAGAATACAGATTTGCATGTTCTGTACCATCGGGCACCTTTATCGATTGTGGTGAAAAATATGACATCGATTTTGAGAATAAAACCATGGTGTTCGATAGTACAACCGTAGCGAATACCGAAACACAGAAAGTTCTAATCCTCGATGGTAGTATCTCTTGGGCAGAAGAATGACATAAAAACTATGGCATATGATTCCTTCCAGTAAAATAATGAACATATCTTTATACCATCTTAATTACATCAATTATTAAACATTTTAAGAAAATGAAAAAAGCAATTTTACTCTTTTCCTTCATCTTGGGTATGGCATCGGTCGTCAAAGCCCAAGAATTTCAAGTAGGAACAAATGCCATAAACGTAGGTGTTGGCCTTGGGGGCTATTACTACGGGTATGACACTTCTACCCAAAGCCCCGTATTTAGCGTCAGTTACGAAAGAGGTATTTGGGAGATGCCCGGACCGGGTGTCATTAGTCTTGGTGGCTACTTGGGTTACAAGAGGTTCAGTTATGACGAAGTAGTTTATGATTACAGTTGGTCGTACACTACTATCGGTTTTAGGGGCGCTTACCACTATACGGGCTTTGATATCGACAATTTAGATGTGTATGGTGGGGCTATGGTTTCTTACCGTATTTACAATGGAGATGGAGATAGCTTTAGAGATTTTGATAGTCGCCCAGGTGCTGGTGCCTATGTTGGGGGCCGATGGTATTTCAATGATACTGTTGCAGGTTTTGCCGAAGTGGGCTACGGTGCGGCCTATCTGACGTTAGGAGCTACTTTCAGGTTTTAATTGCCGGTCTTACCTAAAAATTGAGGGCAATTTTCTTAAGTTATTGAGAAGGTTGCCCTTCTTCTTTCAGGGCCTTCGCAATCATATCATTCCAAATCAATTGCTGTTTACCGTCCCTAGAAAAATTGGTCTCACGGTCATACTTATTTTGAAAGACGTACAATTCCTTCAACAATTTTTGATAAATAGTCTTTACCTCTTCTTTAATGTTGGATGTGAACTGGGTTTCAGATAACCGTTTGCGCAGTTTTCTGGCATATAATTCTGAGATATCGAAATGCAATTGCTCATGGCTCAACACTACTGAATCGACTTGATCAGGTTTATACCATGATTTATCGGGATAAAACTCGCAACCCACCTCAAAATTCACATACCACTGACCTTCCTTTTCTTGGGTTGAAAACCGGTAACTGATACTGCTTGCCGTTGTTGCTACCGCCCATTCCGTTTTTAGGTACGTGCCCCTAAAATCAGACCATTTCAACTTTCTGTCAGCACTCCACGGGATTATTTCTTCCTGTGCAAAAGAATTGCCACAAGCAAGAACTAAAAAAGCAATGAAAAAAAAACTTATGCGCATAACCCAATCATCAATCTCACCTCAGATAAAAATTAGGCGGTCATTAAAAGCATCCACAAAAATCAAACCGAAAACTAAAGTTCCCAGTGATAAGTAACCACCCTTTCAATATCAGGATGCAAACTATAATGAACTGGACATGTGTTGGCCGTATGCTCTAAAATCTTTCTGTTCTTTTCGGAAACATCGGAAGGTAAAATGAGCTTTGCCTCAATTTTGGAAATTCTTCTTGGGTCAGCGGCCATGTGTTTGGTAATCTCTACTACCGAATCTTTTAAATCGACCCCGAGACCTTTCGCCTTTATACCCATTACCGTAATCATACAGCTGCCAAACCCTGTAGCGACCGTATCGGTTGGCGAGAAAGCTTGCCCTAACCCATTATTATCGACTGGAGCGTCGGTAATGAAGGTATTACCTGATTTCACATGTTCACATGTAGTTCTTAGCTCTCCTGTATAAGTAATCTTTGATGTCATAATTACTGCCAATTTTGGACCCGATGGGTATTATTCCGCCTCTTTAATACTCAAATCTTCAATGGTCATGATGTACGATGACTGGTTGTAATACCCAGAAGCAGCGTCTCTTTCATAATTGAACTTATTGCCTGAATAAGAAGTCTCACCAACGAACTTAGACGCTTCCATCAAGTTGTTTTTAAAGGCCAACTTCAGTAAAAGGTCAAAAGTTAGATCAAACCCCCTTTGTGCATATCTATCTGGCAAACTACCGAATTTCTTTTCGTAGCGTTTTGAAAACGAATTATTATCAGGTGACTTATACACTGAAGGGTAGGTGAATTTTATGTTCGATAAATGTGTGTTGGAAATCACGTCATTCTCAAACGCCGAATTCTTGTTGGTCGTAAACATGGTAAGGTTTACCCTATCTCTCTTAGTGTCTTTCGGATCAAGAAGTGAATTTTGAAAAGAATTCAAAATGGAGGTTACACTTGACACCAGCTTAAAATTCTCGGTCTCTAAAAACACCCAGTTATCCGTTTCATCGGACAAAAGCTGACGTAAGCTTTCGATGTTGATTCCGATATTCTTTTCCTCTTCAAGTACCTTGGTAATTTTCGCGCTAGGAAATTTTGTCAAGATCTGGTCCTTAACCTTGGCACTGGCAGAATCAGCAATGATGATTATGTTCTGATTTTCGTACTTCTCGGTCATATAATCCAACATACGACCTCTAAGCACCTCAGGAGAGGTATAGCTATAAAAGACATTTGAAAGACTTAAATCGCTTTCTGCCGGTATGGGAGCGACCACCGGTACTTGATTACTACTGGCCCTCACAGCGGTTTCTTTTAAGGAAGCCAAATCTAACGGACCAATGATAGCGCTTAAAGAACCTATATTTTCCCTTTGAAGGATTTCTTTGGTTCTAGCCAACTTCAATTGGTTGTCAAAGGTCTTGACATCTACCGACACCCCAAGCTCTGCAATTGAATCCAATGCCACCAAAGCACCTGAATACAATCCGAGACTATACTTAAGACTATTTCTTTTGTCAATGGTATTGGCCACTTCGGCCCTATCGGACAGGTCAAGACGATCCAACCTAAATGGCAAAAGAAACAACAATTTGGGTCTATTGGCCGTATCGATACTGTCTAAAAGATTAATTTTATCTAGCACCAACGAATTGCGAACTTCGAAATCACCTTTCTGCTCTTTCGGAATTTTTAAGACCATACCGGCCTTCAGTCCGTTCTGCAAATCAGGATTGAGCTCTAAAAGGTCTTTGTACGAAATACCAAATTTACGGGTAAGCGAGAATTCGGTCTGTTTTGGTTTTACCTCATAAAAGTTATAATTCTCGGTATTGACCTCGCCCGGGTCTAGGTTCTTTTGAGGTATTCTAATGACCATTCCCTCTTTCAAGCCCCCACGTTCGGTTATTTCAGGGTTTAGGCGTACTATTTCATCAGGTTCAACACCAAAACGCTGTTTGAGCTGAAAAAAGTTCATCTTTGGCGGTACCGTATAAGACAAATACAATTGTGTCTCTTGATTCTCTACCGTGCTTCCGGGCAGCTTGGGCATCTTCAATTCTTGCCCTGTAGCCAAATAGTTGTTCGCTTTAGACAAATCAGGGTTCAGCGCCAACATACTATCGATGGTGATACCGTATTTGTGTGCGATGCTCCAACGAGTCTCTTTTGGTGCAACGGTATACGTTTCAAAATCATCTTCGCTCATCCCTTCTTGTCCACCAGTTCTTCTATACTGAGGAATTTTAAGGGTCATTCTCTTGTCTAACTGACTGGAATAAAGCTCAGGATTATATTTTTTAATATCATCTTCAGTGATGTTGAAACGTCGTGCTATTCCGTACAAGGTTTCCCGTTTCCGCACCTTGTGTGAAGTGAAACTTATGGGTTCTTCTTGGGTTGCGCGTGACGCATTTCCTTCTGTTGTTGTCGGTGCAGAGGTAGTAGCCCCACCTTTAGGAATAACGAGTATCGTGTTCGGCCGTAGGGCATCATTCTGCTTGATCTCTTTATTCAGTTGCAGTATCGAGTATTGGGTAACATTGTATTTTTTAGCAACACTTTCCAACGTTTCCCCTTTTTGTACGGAGTGGGTCGTAAACTTCTGGGCCTTACACCCGGTTAACGACACTGAAAAGAAAAGTAGCAGTGCTAATTTTTTCAAAAATCGGTTCATTTTATTCCCATTCTATGGTTGCCGGTGGTTTTGAGCTAATGTCGTACACTACCCGATTCACACCCGGCACCTTATTTATAATATCGTTTGACGTCTTTTGCAAAAACTCGTAGGGCAGGTTGACCCAATCAGCCGTCATACCATCGGTACTTTCGACTGCCCTCAAAGCTACACATTTTTCATAGGTACGCTCATCACCCATTACGCCCACACTATTTACGGGCAAAAGCATAGCTCCGGCCTGCCAAACCTGATCATAAAGGCCCCAATCACGCAAACCTTTAATGAAAATGTAATCAACTTCCTGTAAAATGGCGACTTTTTCAGCGGTTATATCGCCCAAAATGCGAATGGCCAAACCTGGACCCGGAAATGGGTGCCTACCTAACCTTTCATCGCCAATGGCCATACTTCTACCTACCCTGCGCACCTCATCTTTGAACAACATTTTCAAAGGTTCTACAACCTTCAGCTTCATAAAGTCGGGCAAACCCCCTACGTTATGATGGCTCTTGATAGTCGCAGAAGGTCCGCCGGTGGCCGAGACCGATTCGATTACATCAGGATAAATGGTACCCTGAGCCAACCATTTAGCATCTTCGACCAAGTGTGCCTCATCATCGAACACCTCTATAAATACCCTTCCAATAATCTTTCGCTTCTTTTCTGGGTCACTTTCACCTTTAAGGGCATCCAAGAAGCGTGCCGAAGCGTCAACTCCTTTTACATTTAGCCCCATATCTTCATATTGCTCGAGCACTTCACTGAACTCGTTCTTGCGTAACAAACCGTTGTTCACGAAAATACAATGTAGGTTCTTGCCAATTGCCTTGTGCAATAAAACGGCAGCCACGGTTGAATCTACCCCACCCGATAAACCGAGTATCACCTTTTCGGAACCAATCTTTTTCTTCAATTCGGCTACGGTAATATCAACAAAGGCATCCGGCGTCCAAGTCTGTTCAAGACCGGCTATCTTTACCAAGAAGTTTTCCAACAACTGTTTACCATCTTTTGAATGATAAACCTCTGGATGAAATTGAATCGCGTAAGTAATCTCATTTTCAATCTTATAGGCTGCATTTTCTACATCATGTGTACTGGCCAAAACTTGGGCCCCATCAGGTAGCTTTTGAATGGTATCACTATGGCTCATCCACACTTGGCTACCTTCAGAAATCGACTCAAAAAACAATTCATCAGGTTTGAGATATGATAAATTGGCCCGACCATATTCCCTAGTATTGGAAGGTGCCACATTGCCCCCACCAAAATGTGCCAAATACTGGGCGCCATAACATACGGCCAATAATGGCTTCTTGCCCCTTATTTCTGATAGGTCAGGATGCGGCGCATCGTCGGCCCTAACGGAAAAAGGAGAACCTGAAAGTATTACCGCTTTGTACTTCGAAAGATCTTCAGGCGGTTTGTTATACGGCTTAATTTCACAGAAAATATTCAGTTCTCTAACTCTTCGCGCTATGAGTTGGGTGTACTGAGAACCAAAATCGAGGATAAGTACGTTGTTTTGCATGGCCAAAAATAGGAAATTCCGTTCTCACGAAAAGCCTTCTGGCCCATATTTATAATAGCTTTTTTCAACAGTGCCTTTATGAGGCATTCAAGCTTTTTCAAAATAAAGGCAAAGAGATTTAGGTCGAAATAAACTTCACAAATTTCGTGTCATTTTTTTGGTGCATGGCTAAGCCATTCAATCTCAAAATCCCTAAAGAATTGCTCCTAAGACTTCATATTGTTTATTGATTAATGGGTAATACTCATTTTTCTATTGTATTAAACAACAAGGTTAAATTAAATATTTTAAAATACTGGATTTTAATAATTTAAAACAATTCCTACAAACTTAAAAAATGGCTTAAAAAAACAAAGTTTCGAAGAGAAAAACTCATTTTTGAGAGTTGGCTTCCCCTTGGTGATGTGAAGAACCCGTCACGATTTTTTTAATGAAGAAAGGGATACTTATGAGTGGGGAAGATAGTTAATTTTTGGACAAAAAAAAGCCCGGGCTACCACACCCAGGCTTTACATCAAAATCAAAAAACCAACCTAAACACATAAACTAATTCAAAGAATAAAAATTCTTTTTCATAGCATTTTATATCTATAACACCCAAGTAAAAAAATACCCTACCTCCATTCTAAACTTTTTCTAATTTTATATAAATTTTCTACCATGACACATCAATTTTGGACAGAAACAAAAGAGGAACTTTCCCTCGGAATTACCGAAAAAGGACACCCTTTTAGATATGCCACCTTGGCGACCGTTGGCAACGAAAGACTGCCAAGGCTGAGAACAATCGTACTTCGGCATCTGGGCCCTGACCTAAAATTGACCTTCTACACCGACAGGCGGTCTAAAAAAGTGCTTCATATCAAAGAAAATAATAGGGTCAGTTTACTGTTCTACCATCCTGAAAAATTATTGCAAATCAAAGTGGAGGGACTGGCATTCTTAATCCCCAATAGCGAACTAAAGGAACAATATTGGAAGCAAGTAAACGAGAACAGCAAAAAAGACTATACAACCCATATAGCTCCCGGAAGTACTGTGAGCGACCCCAGCCAGATAGAATACCTCACTGAAAACAATTATTTCTGCCCGATCGAAATCGAGCCTTTTAAGATTGAATATCTCAAATTAAAACGGCCGAACCATCTTAGAATAAGGTTCTCAAAAGAAGATAATGACTGGAACGGTGAATTTTTAGTACCCTAATTTTTAATGATGCTGAACTCTAACTGAAGAGGATGTAGAGATTTCATTAAAAGTGGCACCAATTCTTTACCCAATTCGAGATAGAGTTCCGAGAAATTAACATTTCTTTCTTGTAACGATTGATTAGGAAACAACTCGTTCTGTATTTCGGTCATTCGGGTAACATGATCCTCAAGCTTTCGCTTCTGCGCCTTTAAAAGCCTCTTTTCCAAATTGTCAAGGCCTTTCTTCTGCTTCACCTCTTGTGCTTTTACGGCACCTAGAAAAGACTTGTCTGTCTGCCCTGCCAAATCATAAAGAGCCTTGAATTGCTCTTCGAGCAATCTTTTTTGCGGCTCAAAGTCGATATCTATATTAGAGATTTCCCTTATTTTCTTATTGATAAAGCTGCTTCGCTTTAAAAAGATATCCTGAACCGAAAGATTCATTTTTTTCAGTTTTCCATTTTGTTTTTCTGTAATAATCAACACAGAATTACGCAACAGCAACATAGGAAAGGTTACTTTCAAGGCCGCAAACATTTCTTTTAACTGCAACCAATAGGCAATTTCCCCTCCACCACCGATATAACATAGATTCGGTAATATAACTTCTTGGTATAGGGGCCTCGCAATAACGTTGGGCGAAAACCTTTCGGGGTGCTCATTTATCTCTCGCTCTAATTCCTCCCGGGTAAATTGCAATTCAGAATCAAGAACATAAAAACGGTCGTCTTGAAATACGATTCGAGACCTCAAACCTTCTTTCAAATAAAAATAATTGATTTCGCGAGGGTTCACCTGTATGCCGTATGAAGGTTCAAGATTCTCAATACCCTTCACCGTTTCTGAGACTTTTTGAAAGCTCAGATTTTCGAAAATATCTTTTTGGGCATAGGGTATGAGCAATTTTTTCAATCGCTTATCATCTCCATCAAGGATGACCAGACCGTGTTCGGCAAATAGTTCATTTGCTAAATACCTTGTGGCTTTTGCAAGGTTATCATGCTTCAAATATGCGTCTTGAAATAGCGTTTTCAAGTGATTGGCGTTGTCACTATTCCCCAATTGGTCAGCGAATGTTTCAAACACCTCATCTAGGCCTTCCGTTGAAAAGTGACCCACGGCCCCTTCCTGACCATCCTTTTTATTCCATTGAATTTTCTTGCCCTTAAAATTGAAGTAGTTGATTTCGTCGAAATCATGATCTTCCGTAGCCATCCAATATACAGGCACATAATTGTACTTCGGGTAGGCCTTCTTTAACTCTAAAGTCAAATTGATTGTCGAAACAATCTTATATAAAAAATAGAGAGGTCCAGTGAACAGATTCAACTGATGGCCGGTAACCACGGTAAAGGTAATCGGCTCTTTCAGTTTTTTGATATGGGTTTCCGTTTCTTGACTTACCTCGAAACCTCGGTACTGGTCTTGAAGAACGGTGTATAAAATATCTCTGTATGCATCGGGATAATTAGTGGCCTTTTCGCGAATTTGAGCTTCAAAGTTCTCCAGCCTTGGATATCGATTAAAAAGAGAACTAATCGTCTCTTTTTCAGAAATATAATCACAAATTAAATCGGTAAAATACCCCGTTCGGTCAAAAGGTAAACATTCAATATCCATAGAGGTGTAAATATAAAACAGTTCAACATTTCGACTTGCTAAAAATTCGTTAATACGTTTAGTCGAAATAATGCCCTTATTGTAGATACAAGAATTCTTTATCAACCAATATTCATTAGATTTGATTTCCCTCGCTTTCCTTATGGCCACTTATTAGGAAGCTTTTTATTGAATTTGAAAATTATGCCCATAAAGTCACTTTTCTTTCTTCTATTGTTTCTGATGCAACCAACAATTTGGGCGCAACATATTCAGTCTCCCTCAGCATTTTTGGGATATGAACTCGGCACACAGTTTACCCGTCACCACAGGGTGATGGATTATTATGAACATTTAGCTGAAAATGACTCTAAAAGAATACAACTCGTGGCGTACGGCACCACTTACGAGAACCGACCCTTGATGCTGGTCTACATTTCTTCTGAAGAGAACATGGCCCGATTAGACCAGATCAGACAAGAACATCTAGAAAACATCAATGGTAATGGAAAGCCTACCAAGGCTATTGTATGGATGAGCTATAACGTACACGGTAATGAGAGTGTAAGTACCGAAGCCTCTATGCAAACGGTTTACGAACTTCTAACAAAGAAACAGGAATATCTCAAGAATACGGTAGTAATCATCGACCCCTGTGTTAACCCTGATGGTCGTGAACGCTATGTCAACTGGTACTACCAATACAAGAACAGTCCGAATCAAATAGACCCGAACAGCAAAGAGCATCACGAACCTTGGCTTAATGGTCGCCCCAACCACTATATGTTCGACCTGAATAGAGATTGGGCGTGGTTGACGCAGAAAGAAAGTCAACAACGAATCAAGTTTTATAATCAATGGCTACCCCATATTCATGTAGACTTTCACGAGCAAGAAGTAGACAGCCCTTATTATTTTGCACCAGCGGCAGAACCATTTCACGAAGTTATAACCGATTTTCAACGCGAGTTTCAAGTAACCGTTGGTAAGAACCACGCCAAATATTTCGATGCCAATGGGTGGTTTTATTTTACAAAGGAAGTTTTTGATCTCTTGTATCCGAGTTATGGCGACACCTACCCTACCTACAATGGCAGTATAGGCATGACCTATGAACAAGGAGGTAGCGGACGTGCAGGGCTAGGAATCACTACCAGTGTCGGGGACACCCTTTCGCTGAAGGACAGAATCGAACACCATTTAACAACAGGCCTATCTACACTAGAGGTAGCAACCGAGAATACTGCCCAACTGAACGAAGAATTCAGAAAATTTCATGAAAGTAAGAACTACAGGTTTAAAAGCTATGTACTGAACGGCAACCCAGACCAAATAAAAGAACTTACAGCATTGCTAGATCAACATGAGATAGAGTACGGCATGGCATCAACCAATAATGCCAAAGGCTTTCTTTTCGAACAAGGCAAGTCGGGAAATCTAAGAACATCACAGCACAGTTTGGTGGTACCTGTCACACAGAACAAAGGAACCTTAGTCAAAGTTCTTTTTGAACCCAATGCCAAGCTAACCGATTCGCTCACCTATGATATTACGGCGTGGTCATTGCCCTTCGCCTACGGTCTGGAAGCAGTAGCGAGCGAAGCTGCCATTGGTTATAACCCTGTTAGGCCAGAAACCAGTATTAAAGATAACGCGGTAGCAGAGGGTGCCTATGCTTATCTCACCAAATGGAACAGCTTTAACGATGCGCAATTTCTTTCAGAATTAATTAAGGAAGGTATTCGTGTGCGCTATGCCAAAAAGCCTTTTGTCCAAGACGGTAGAAGTTATGAGAGAGGCTCATTGATCATTACACAGGCAGACAACCAATTCTTAGATGATTTCATCGGCAAGCTATCAAAAGCAGCATCTAAACATCAAAGAGAGTTATTCCCGACCCAGACCGGTTTTGTAGAAGGAGGCAAAGATTTTGGCTCTAGCTCTGTAGGTCTCATCAAAGATTCAAAAATAGCCATACTCTCTGGCCAGCCCTCCTCTACCCTACGGTTTGGCGAAATTTGGCATTTCTTTGAACAGAAATTGAATTACCCGGTTACTGTAATCGACACAGAGTATTTCAAACAGATAGATTTATCTGATTATGACATTCTGATCCTGCCCGATGGTGATGACTACAACCGTTTTCTTGATAAAGAGGTCATGGGCGAAATTAAAAACTGGGTTCAACAAGGTGGAAAATTAGTAGCCATGGGTGCATCACTCAAAACACTGGCTAAGCAGAAAGCTTTTTCTATAGGATTAAAAAAAATAGAGCAGGATAGCAGTTTTAGTGCCCCATCTTTCGAGATGAACCAACGAGAACAAATCAAACAGGAGATTACCGGGGCTATATTTAAAACCACGGTAGACAACACCCACCCTTTGGCTTTCGGGTATAAGAAAGATTATTTCTCTTTAAAACTAGGTAGCGATGCTTACGAATACCTTGATAAGGGCACGGTAGTATTCTTAGATGCTGGACATTCAAAACCAATAGCCGGTTTTGCAGGAAGTGAAGCCCAGAAAAAAATAGGCGAAACATTGGTATTCGGCTCAGAGAAGCAAGGCAAGGGAACTATTATTTATATGGTCGACAACCCCCTGTTTAGAGGTTTTTGGCAAAATGGTAAACTCTTCTTTGCCAATGCTTTATTCTTGGTTGATTAAGCTAATAGGTTAAAATACATCTACTTTTCGAAAGTGACCATTAGTAGTTTTGATATTTTAGTAACAAATAGTACTTGATGGCGTCTTATGGGAAAATAACAATCGATGCAAGCTCTTGTCTACCAAAAGTATGGTCGCCCTACTGACGTTTTGAAAATTACCAATCGAGAAAAACCATCTCCAAACTCCTCTGAAATTTTGGTAAGGGTTCATGCCGCTACTGTCAACAGAACGGATGAGGGACTTTTAACCGCACGTTATTTTGTCAGTCGATTTTTTACAGGGCTGTTTAAACCCACGAAACCAACACCAGGAACTGACTTTTCGGGAGTCATCGAGGCTGTGGGTGCCGATATTAAAGAATATAGCGTAGGAGACGAAGTTTTTGGTTTCAATGATGAAATTATCAGTTCACATGCCGAATATTTGATACTAAAGAGTACCAAGCATGTAAAGAAGAAACCAGCATCGATTAGCCATTCGGAGGCTGCTGCCTGCTGCGAAGGTGCCCACTATGCCATTAATTGCCTGAATAAGATAAAACTTGAAAAGGGCAATCTGGTAATGGTCAATGGAGGAACCGGTGCTATCGGAAGTGCGGCCATCCAAATTCTAAAAAGCAGGGGAATAAAGGTTATTGCCACAGCTGAAGGAAAAAATATTGATCTTGTTAAATCTTTGGGCGCGGAACAGGTTCTAGATTACCAAACAGAGGACTTTACCAAGCAAAATATTCAATTCGACCTTGTTCTGGATGCGGTAGGTAAAAGCTCTTTTAAAAAATGCCGGAAGATTTTAAAGCCGAAAGGAAAGTATATCTCCACAGAACTCGGTAAAGGAGGGGCCAACATTTTCTGGGCACTCGTATCGCCCTTTACAGGAGGAAAAAAAGTCATTTTTCCAATGCCTTCAAAAATCGGTGAAAGTTTAACCTATATCACAAAGTTGGTCGAAAACAATGAGTTTCATCCGGTCATCGACAGAATTTATCCCTTTTCACAAATCATCGAAGCTTACGAATATGTATCCACAGGAAAAAAAATAGGCAACGTTGTTGTTGAAATGCAAACAGATGAAGAATAGTCCTATTTAAGATTCAGCTGCAAAACATAGTCATCGGCTGTCATGAAAAGCCTTTTCTCCTTCGCATCAAAAGCGCAGTTGGCTGTATTCTCGCCTGTATAGATTCGGGCAACGGGCTTATTTGAATCAAATACCCAAATACCACCAGGGCCAGTAGCAAATAAAAAGCCCTTGCTATGCATTTTCATACCATCAGGCAACCCTTGCTGACCTTCTTTCCCGACCAAATTGGTTGCATCATAAAATACCTTTTTATTGATAAGGTTTCCCGTACCTAGAATATCGTATACCCACCAAACTGCTTTTTCCGGGTTTGAAACTGCCACATAAAGCTTGTCTTCATCAACGGATAACGCAACTCCATTGGGTCTTGACAATTTATCCACCAAAACTGTCTCCCCAGAAGTTTTCAGACAAAACAGTCCTTGATAATCCAGTTCTTTGTTGGGATCTTCCATCTTTTGTGGCAATCCGTATGGGGGATCGGTAAAGTATAAGTTGCCTTGTTGGTCATAAACACCATCATTCGGGCTATTGAACTTTTTACCTTCAAATTTCGAAACCAAAGGAACAAAACTTGCTTTGGGAGATTCTAACGGTGCAGCCATTTTAGCCACTTGCCTTTCGCCATGTTGCATCAATACCAATTCGCCATCTGGGCTTAACAAAAGGCCGTTCGAGCCTGGTTCATCACCATACGTACCATCGCCCAAATAACCTGAAGGTTTCACAAATTCGGTGAGCTTGCCAGAAGCATCCAGTTTAAAGACGGTATTTTGAGGGATATCGGAAAACAAAAGATAATCACCATCGGCCACGTAGAGCGGACCTTCCGTCCATTGAAAACCCTTGGCAATTACTGTAATCGCGGCATCCGGATTGATAACCTCCAAAGCTATTGAATCTAAAATTTCAATTCGAGCGCCCTCTTTGATTTCCTGCGCTGTAAGACCTGCGAAATTGAAGCTGGTAAATATAAAAAATAAGAGCTTTTTCATAAGTTAAACTTTAAGATGTGCGATTTAGATGGAGCAATCTTCCAATTGATTTTCGGTTTTAAATCATGATTTTCGAGACCAAAAAGATAATGGTAATGGCACTAGTACCTAAAACCAAAGTACCTACTGTTTGAACTTGATTACCCTGCTTTACATCCATTCCCGTCAATTGGGTAAGTACCCAAAAGAAACTGTCATTAGCATGAGAAACAACCGTTGATCCGGCGCCAATCGCCAGTACCGTCATGGTTTTCATAAAAGGTTCTTCCAAGCCCAACGCTGGCATCATAGGTGCTACAATAGAAGCCGTAGTTATCAAAGCCACAGTTGATGAACCTTGGGTCGTTTTAAGACAGGCAGCCAGCAAAAAGGGGAAAAAGAGTCCGATAGACATGCCATCAAAACTTTGGGTAATCAAATCGGCAATACCCGAATTTTGTAGCATGGCACCAAAAATACCACCTGCACCTGTAATTAAAATGATAGGTGCGGCAATACGAACTGCCTCACCAAGCCAGCCCGTTGCAGAATAGACTTCTTCATCAAGTTTTTCAGGCAAGGCCAAAGAAAGAATGACACCTATTAAGAGCGCTATTACCGGACTTCCAACAAATGAAATGACCGGATAAACAGAACTGTCCGTCAAATTCAGTTCAGGATAATCAAAAATAGATTTTAAGACTATTAGTATTATAGGAACGACAATACAAAGCAAAGACAACCTAAGTTTTGGCTTATGAAGTGCATCTGAGGAAGTTGCCATAATTATGGGCACTTTCACCTTTGCGGCAATCTTAACGGCGAAGAAATAACAAGTAATCAAAGACAACGAGCTGATGATAAGCCCCCATAAGATGACACTGCCCAAATCTGCATTTAAAATACCGGCAGCCGCTATGGGTCCTGGCGTTGGCGGCACCATTACATGGGTAGCCGTAAGACCAAGGGCCATGGCCGCAGTTGTGCCTGCATATGAAACTTTGGCCTTATCGGAAAGCGCTTTGTTCAATGAATTCATGATGATGAAAGCACTATCAGCAAATACGGGTATCGACAACAAGTACCCGGTGAGCATCATGGCCATATGAATCGACTTTTCACCAATAAGCTTGATCATTCTACTGGCAATGACCATTGCCCCACCTGACTTTTCTAAAATAGTACCGATGGCCACCCCAAAGAATATGATCAACCCTATTTTACCCATAATACTTCCGAAGCCATCATTAACCGCCGAAACAATCTGCTCAACCCCCATGCCGGTAATAAAACCATAAGCAATGGCAGAAAGCAAGAGAACAAAAAACGGATGAATCTTCCATCTAACAATTCCAAGTACTATGAACGCAAGTGCCAGCAAAAGGGCGATAACATAAATCATATTCTAATTTTGGTTATTAAATAATGAAGCATTTTTGTTCACTTACCTACCACTCGGCAAAACTACCGTCGTAGTTACGCCATATTGGGTTTGACCAGTCATGGCCTATTTTTTGGGCCTCCTTTAATTTGTCTTCATTCATTTCAACCCCTAGACCTGGGCCCTTCAAAAGGTTTACATACCCATCTTTAAGCTCAAAAACTTCGGGATTGTTCATATAATCAAGCAAATCAAAGCCTTTGTTATAATGTATACCCAGACTACTTTCTTGAATAAATGCGTTGATTGAATTAAAATCAACATGAAGGCAAGACGCCAAGGCTATCGGACCTAAGGGGCAGTGTGGAGCCAAAGCCACATCGTATGCTTCGGCCATGGCAGCGATTCTTCTCACTTCGGAAATTCCGCCAGCATGGCTCAAGTCTGGCTGAATAATATCGACAGTACCCCGATGCAATAATTCTTTGAAATGCCAACGAGAAAACATGCGTTCGCCCGTCGCTATAGGAATGGAGGTATACGGATAAATTTGATCAAGCGCCTCATTGTTCTCACTCAGCACAGGCTCTTCTATGAACATAGGATAATAGGGAGCCAATTCATCGATAAGGCGTTTGACCATACCTTTATGAATTCTGCCATGAAAATCAAGCCCAATATCAAGCGTATCACCAAATTCTTCGCGTAGCAACCTGATATTCTCCGACACGATTTTGACCTTAGCCAGCGAATCGATCCAACCAAAAGCCCCGGTGGCATTCATCTTCACGGCCTGATAACCATCATTTACTTTCTGTCTAGCTTGTTCGAGAACCACCTGCGGGTCATCACCACCAATCCAACAGTACATTTTCATGCGTTGTCGAACGGCCCCTCCTAACAACTCATAGACGGGAACGTTCAAATGTTTTCCTTTAATATCCCAAAGTGCTTGGTCTATTCCTGAAAGGGCACTCATCAGAATAGGTCCGCCACGATAAAATCCTCCGGCATATAAAGTCTGCCAAATATCCTCTATGTCGTTCGCAGAACGCCCTATAATAAATTTTGAAAGTTCATGCACACATGCCTGTACGGTAGAGGCCTTCCCTTCAACAACGGGTTCGCCCCATCCGACAAGTCCACCTTTGGTGGTAATCTTTAGAAATAGCCATCTAGGCGGAACCTTGAAAAGTTCAACCTTTTCGATTTGAAGATCGGTCATTAAAATGTAGTAGTTCCAATGCAGCAAGGTTGAGAACTTTCTACATTGAGTTGGTCTCCCCTAAAGTAGTGAATAATTTTAAAGTGAAAATGGTCGGGATGATAATGACCAGTCTTACCCCAACTCTATTTTGAAGATATAGGCTTAAACGGGTTCACCGTAAAGGTCGAAATCGGCCGCTTCGAAAATACGTATTTCTGCGAACTCACCTTGTTTTAGATAATGTTTGGTGGCATCTATAAGCACCTCGTTATCAACATCAGGTGAATCAAATTCGGTTCTACCAATGAAATAATTACCCTCTTTACGGTCAATCATACATCGAAAGGTCTGACCTATTTTCTCTTGGTTTAGCTCCCAAGAAATTTGAGATTGAATCTCCATAATCTCGTTGGCACGCTGTTGTTTTATTTCTTCCGGCACATCATCCTCAAGTGAATAGGCATGCGTATTCTCTTCGTGACTGTATGTGAAACAACCTAAACGTTCAAAACGCATTTCTTTGACCCATTCTTTCAAGATTTCAAAATCCTCTTCGGTTTCCCCAGGGTAGCCTACAATCAAAGTAGTTCTAATTGTCATGTTCGGAACGGCTGCCCTAAACTCTTTCAACAATTTGGTCGTTTTCTCTTGGGTAGTGCCCCTTCTCATACTTTTGAGAATCGCATCGGAAATATGCTGTAGGGGAATATCTAAATAATTACAAACCTTCGGTTCGCGGTTCATGACATCCAAAACATCCATTGGAAAGCCCGTTGGAAAAGCATAATGAAGACGAATCCATTCAATACCTTCTACTTTTACCAATTGCTCCAACAATTCGGCCAAATTTCTTTTCTTATAAAGGTCGAGTCCGTAATAAGTTAAATCTTGAGCTATGAGAATAAGCTCTTGAACACCTTTAGCCGCCAACTTCTGGGCTTCTGTCACTAATTCTTCGATGGGTTTACTCTTATGCTTACCACGCATTAGAGGTATGGCACAAAAAGAACAAGGTCGATCGCAACCCTCGGCAATTTTAAGGTAAGCATAGTTCTTCGGTGTTGTCGTCAACCGCTCCCCTATCAATTCATGCTTGTAATCGGCCCCTAAAGCCTTTAAAAGATTAGGTAATTCACTAGTGCCGAAATACTCATCGACATGCGGTATCTCTTTTTGTAGGTCTGGCTTATAACGTTCGCTCAAGCAACCGGTAACGAACACTTTGTCGACCTCGCCCGCCTCTTTCTTCTGTACGTACTCAAGAATCGTATTGACACTTTCCTCTTTGGCATTGGCAATAAAACCGCAAGTATTGATAACGACCACATTGCCATCTTCCTCATGCACGACTTCTTTGTCATTGGCCTTCAATTGACCCATTAAGACCTCTGAGTCGTAAAGGTTCTTAGAGCAACCCAAGGTTACCACGTTGATACGATTCTTTTTAAGGGATTTTGTACGCATTTGTTTTAATTGGGATGCAAAAATACAACAAGACAATAGTAACGAGACATATTTAAGACGATTTATTGCTTTTTAGCGTTAAACCTATATAAAGTTTTGAAATCTAATTGTTTAAATTCCAGTGACATGAAATTTTCCAATCTCGTTTTAAGCTTGTTTTGTATTTCTGTGGCCATCTCGTGCAGTAGCGATGATCCACAGCCGAGTGAAAAGGAAATTGAGCAAGATACGGTTGAAAATCCGGAACCAGAGGAAAATCCGGAACCTGAAGAGGAAGCTCTGTATTTTCCTCCGACCGATTCAGATATTTGGGAAGAAACCACTTTCGAAGAGCAAAATTGGGATGAATCTCAAGTGCAGCCAATGATTACCTTTTTAGATGAAAAGGGAACAGATGCCTTTATCATTTTAAAAAATGGGAAAATAATAGCGGAATGGTATTTTGGGGGATTTACAATAGATTCAAAACATACCTGGAACTCTGCCGGTAAAACACTTACTTCAATGATGGTCGGTATTGCCCAAGAAGAAGGTTTTTTAAATTTGAATGATCCTACAACCGATTATTTGGGAGAGGGATGGACGTCAATGCCTTTGGAACAAGAACAACAGATTACCATCTGGAACCAATTAACGATGACAAGCGGACTTGATTATACCGACGATATATTTTGCTATGACCCCGAATGTCTCGACTACTTGAACGATGCGGGCGCTTTCTGGTACTATCACAATGCCCCTTATACCCTTCTCGACCAAGTGCTAAGCAGTGCCACCGAAATGGATTTTAAAGACTATTTCAAAACAAAGATCGGAGATTTGATCGGCATGAGCGGTCAGTGGGTGAAAGTTGGCTATAACAATCTTTTCTTCAGTAATGCAAGAAGCATGGCCCGTTACGGGCTTTTAGCCCTAAATGAAGGCACTTGGGAGAACACCCCGATTATCAGCGACAAAGACTACTTTTTTGATATGACGAACACCTCTCAAGAATTGAACCCATCATATGGTTACCTCTGGTGGTTAAACGGAAAAGAATCTGTTAGAATGCCCCGGTCTGAAGTTTCGTATCCTACCCCATTGATGGAGAACGCACCGGCCGATCTGATAGCTGGTCTAGGTGCCAACGATCAAAAATTATATGTAGTACCCAGCCAAAAGCTGGTCATAGTAAGACTTGGCGATGATGCTAGCGAAAGCAACTTGGGCCCTTCTAGTTTTGACGAACAATTGTGGGAAAAAATCAATGCCCTAATGGGCAACTGATTACCCAAAGAAAGAATCGACAAACTCGTATTTATTGAAAACCTGCAGGTCTTCAATGCCTTCACCCACCCCTATGTATTTGACAGGAATTTGAAATTGATCAGAAATACCGATGACTACGCCCCCTTTTGCGGTTCCGTCAAGTTTGGTTACCGCCAATGAGGTAACTTCAGTGGCTTTGGTGAACTGCTTAGCCTGTTCAAAAGCGTTCTGACCAGTTGAGCCATCTAAAACCAATAGCACATCATGTGGCGTATCTTCAACCACTTTTTGCATAACCCTTTTGACCTTGGTCAATTCGTTCATCAAGTTCACCTTATTATGCAGCCTCCCGGCCGTATCGATGATTACCACATCGGCATCTTGCTTTACCGCCGAACTTAAAGTATCAAAAGCCACGGAAGCAGGATCACTACCCATTTTTTGCTTTACAATGGGCACCTCTACCCTATCAGCCCAAACCTGAAGCTGGTCAATTGCAGCCGCCCGAAAAGTATCCGCAGCACCCAAAACCACTTTAAGGCCCTTCTTTTTGTATTGGTGTGCCAGTTTACCGATTGTTGTCGTTTTACCGACCCCGTTGACCCCTACCACCATAATCACATAGGGTTTCTTTCCTGAGGGAGTGGTAAACTCAACGTCTTCACCCACATGTGTCTCAGATAAAAGACCTGCAATCTCTTCCCTTAATATGGTATTAAGCTCTTCGGTACCCAAGTATTTATCTTTGGATACACGGGCCTCAATTCTATCAATAATCTTTAAAGTCGTATTGACCCCAACATCAGAAGTGACCAACACCTCTTCCAAATCATCCAATACATCATCATCTACCTTTGATTTACCGGCAACGGCCTTACTCAATTTAGAAAAGAATGTTGTTTTACTTTTCTCCAACCCTTTATCTAGGGTCTCTTTCTTCTTAGATGAGAAAATATTCTTGAATAAACTCATGATAACAAAATTGATGGCTGTAAATATAAGAAAGTAAGAGTCAAGTTCACAAAGGGTTTACCTTTGAAACAAACGTTCGTTTAGGGCAAAAAAAAACCTCCTTCTTTCGAAAGAGGCTTTAATGCTTTTATACGAGCGGATTATTTTTTATCTAACCACTCATTAACAAGTTCAGGAGCCATAACAGACTCTACGAATGTGTAAGCACCAGTTTTTGGTGACTTGACCATTTTAATGGCCTTGGTCAATCTTTTTGAACTTGTCTGTAAACTTGCTACCGTCTTCTTTGCCATGGCTAATAACTTTTATAGCGTTCTACTCAAATTGCAGAAACGTTCTTATTTGATTTCTTTATGAACCGTCATTCTCTTAAGAATGGGGTTGAATTTCTTAATCTCCATTCTTTCTGGAGTGTTCTTCTTGTTTTTGGTAGTGATGTACCTTGAAGTTCCTGGCATACCAGAATCTTTATGCTCGGTGCATTCCAAAATAACCTGAATTCTATTACCTTTCTTTGCCATCTTTATCTAGCTTATTTTACCAATCCTTGGGCTTTGGCGTCTTTCAATACAGCAGAAACGCCTTTTTTATTGATGATTTTCAATGCCTTCGCAGAAACCTTTAGGGTTACCCAACGGTCTTCTTCAGGAATGTAAAAACGTTTCTTTGAAAGGTTAACGTTGAACCTTCTTTTGGTCTTATTGATAGAGAAAGAAACATTGTTTCCAGACATCGCCCTCTTACCCGTAATTTCACAAACTTTTGACATTGCGCTGATTTTTCTTTAAACAGGGTGCAAATTTATATCATTTTTACGGGACACACAAAAGAATATTTCAGATTTTTAAAATTTCTTTCTGTAGCAGCTCAAATGCCTTATGTACGGTCTTTTGAACGATTCTTTCCCGATGGTTGCCCATATTGAATTTTTCGACAATTATATCGCTGGGAGTAGCTATGGCGATAAAGACAGTGCCTATATCCGCATCAGAATCTCCTTTCGTTGGTCCGGCATTACCCGTAGTGGCAATGGCGAAATGTGACTTCATCAAATGCTTTACATTTTCTGCCATTTGTTTTGCTACTTCGGCACTAACTACCGAATATTCATTGATTGTTTCCTGCTTCACCTTCAGCACTTCAATCTTCACCTCGGTGGCGTAACTGACCACAGTACCCTTGAAATAAGCCGACGCCCCTGGTACAGCGGTCAATTGCTCTGCAATTCGCCCACCTGTACAGCTCTCCGCGGTAGATAAGGTCATTCCTCGCTCAGCAAGCATTTTAGAAACTACATGTTCTAAAGACTCGTCATCTTCTACCCCATAAAGGATGTCTTTAATAAGACCGTTCAATTTTTGAACCTCGGAATCAACCGATTTTTGCAAAATCTCTCTATCGGACCCTTTCGCCGACAACCTTAGTCGAACTTTACCTAGACTTGGTAGGTAAGCCAAACGTATGTAGTGGGGCAAACTGTTCTCCCAAGATTCGAGACGATCGGCAATAGCACTTTCTCCCAAACCGTAAGTTACCAAGGTGCGGTGAATGATGTAAGGGCGTTCGAACTCCAGCGCTATCTTTGGCAGCACCTTATCAATCATTAGGTTCTTCATTTCAAAAGGAACCCCAGGTAACGAAACGAACACCACACCATCTTGCCGCATCCACATACCTGGCGCGGTACCATAAACATTTTGCAGCACCTCCGCTTTTGAGGGCACTAGTGCCTGTTTGCGGTTGATATCAGAAATAGGCGTATTGGTAATGTGCCTTTTGAAAAGATTTTCTACATTTTCAAGTACTTCGGCATTCTCAACCAGGGTATCGTTGAAAAACTCGCAAAAGGTTAATTTAGTGACATCATCTTTCGTGGGACCCAAGCCGCCGGTAACTATTACTATCGAAACTCTTTTTTTGGCATCTTCAAAAGCTTGTAGAATATGCTCACGGTCATCTTGAACCGAAGTTATTTGATAAACGGAAACACCTATTTTATTTAGCTCTTTTGAAATAAAAGCTGAATTGGTGTCAACGATTTGGCCAATCAATATTTCATCACCGATGGTGATGATCTCTGCCAATAATGAATTCATTAAAACCTAATTTTGAAAAACAGTGGATTAGAGGTCAAAATCTTTATGAAGTTCGGCAACCACTTGATGTATGTCTTTCTTGAGCATAGGAAACACCTTTCTTATCTCATCCATACTCGCGTTGTTCTTGCCTAGGGTCTCGACCTGCAGTGCTACCGCCCTGGTCTGCTCCATACCCAACAAATCTACGTTAGGTTTGATTTTGTGGGCCAATTTATAAACCCTCTCATGGTTTTGTTGGTCGAGTGCCGTTTCCAAATCTTCAAGATCTTGTGGAACTTCCTCTAAAAAAACCGAGATTACAGAATTGATAAAAGCTTCGTCGCCTTCTGCCATCTCATTTATCTTATCAAGATTGTAAATCATTATTTTACATTTATTCGGAAGAGTTCATGCCCTTCCAATATACCCGAAAGATAGTCATTTGCCTTTACTCTTCCAACACCGGCAGGTGTTCCGGTAAAAATGATATCTCCTTTTTTTAACATGAAAAATTTAGACACGTATGCTATAATTTCATCTATCTTCCATAGCATAAGACTGGTATTTCCTTTTTGAACTTCCTCTCCATTTTTGACCAAAGAAAACGATACGTTGTCGAGGTTGTCAAAATTTGACTTGTGTATCCATTTACCGATGACGGCGGCCCCATCGAAACCCTTCGCTTTTTCCCACGGCAGGCCTTTTTCCTTTAATTTCTGCTGCACATCCCTAGCCGTAAAATCTATACCCAACCCGATTTCATCATAATACTTATGCGAAAATTTTTCATCGATGTGCTTGCCTACCTTTTTTATTTTGATCAGTACCTCAACTTCGTGGTGCACATCGTTCGAAAACTCTGGTATGTAGAAATCTTGCTCATTAGGCAATACGGCAGAATCAGGCTTTATAAAAACAACAGGCTCATCTGGCCTTTCGTTTTGAAGTTCTTCAATATGCTCGGTATAGTTACGACCAATACAAATTAGCTTCATTGTTTATAAGATTGAAAAATTAAAGGCCCTTTGTTTTGGCACCTAACCCAATTTGTTGTTCAACTGGCTTAACTTAATCTGTGTAAGTACCTTTTTGGTATACAGCGGAAAATCGGCATTTAAAATCCACCCAAAATAACCAGGTTCTTTCTCTAGAACTTCGAGCACCTTTTTACCCTTGTGCTTGCCGAAAGAGAATGTTTCGTCACCATCTTCATCATAGCCCAAAAAGCCAGCGAAATCGGCAAACTGGCGATGTGTTGAAAACTCGGCCAACTTCTTTACATTGTTCTCAAGTTCTGAATATCTATCCAATTGAGCCAAAAGAACCTCATAGGTAGCGTGGGTATCTGCCTCGGCACTGTGGGCATCGGTTAGTTCTTTTTCACAATAAAACTTATAAGCGGCACCTAAAGTTCGTTTTTCCATTTTATGAAAAATGGTCTGCACATCAATAGAAACCATGCGCTTCATATCAAAATCGACATCGGCCCGAAGCATTTCTTCGGCCAGAAGAGGAATATCGAACCTATCTGAATTAAAACCGCCCAAATCACAATCTTTGATCATTTTATAGACTTCTTTGGAAAGCTCTTTAAAAGTAGGTTCGCCAGCTACTTTTTCATTTGAAATACCGTGAATGGCCACCACCTCATCAGGAATTTCAACCTCAGGATTCACCAACCAAGTTTTACTCTCTTTGTTGCCGTTGGGAAATACTTTTAATATGGAAATCTCTACAATACGATCTTTGGCCACATTTGTACCAGTAGTTTCCAAATCAAAGAAACAAATAGGTCTTGTTAAGTTAAGTTGCATCTGCTTTAAGATTTGTTGCAAAGATATGTTTTACCCTTTACTAGAAAAACCAAACCGCTCTCCATCTCAAACTATAATCGGGTATTGATTACATTATTGAACGCCGAACCAAAGGTATAACTCAGGCCTACACTAAAACCCAGTTCATAGTCGGTAGCAATTTGCTTTTGCTGCAATAGTACATCTTCAATAGAAGCATCGCCCCCCGGTAAATTGATCTGGTCTCTAATTATTTCATAGCGACTGGCAAACCGAACAGCCAACCCCTTTACCAATCTTACGTTGACATTACTATTGAGCTGTAACCTATTTTTGGTAAAATCACTAAGAAAAGAAGAGCCCCTAATGTGCGCATATATATTGCCCCACTGCTGTCGATAGCGTACTTGCATATCTAAAGAATGGTCATAGATGCCCTCGGTCAATTTATTGAAAATTGTAGTTTCGATGTAGTCGTTATGAAAATACCCGATTTTGTAGGCAAAGACGATTTCTCGCCTTAAGACTTCTTTATATGGATAAATATTATACTCAATGGCCGGTTGCACATAATACCTGAAATCGAGATTGGTAAAGGTATCATGGCGCAAGCCAGAAAAAATACCTGTTGACCAATGGTCGGAAATACTTCTCACAATACTACCATCGGCATTGTAACGAAACCGCTCACTAGTATAAAGAACCCCATCAGTCTCATATTCGCTGTTCGATTGAAATAGGCCCACATCGGTTCGAATTCTCCAATTATCGGTTACATGGTCACTTTGAAAACCCAATCGGTACTTGAAATCTTTTCTACTAGATTCTTTTCCGAGATCTGCCGAACCGAAAACTTCGAATATCCAGTTATTCCAAGGGTCGGTAAAGTCAATTTCTTGCACCTCGGCCATACCACTTTGATTGACGGTATAGGTAACATCTTCGGCCAAACCAGATGCGAGAACATAGGGCAATAACCCGGACTGTACTTTTTTAAGCATCCCCTTTCTAATCTCATCAGAGGTCATATTGGTAGAAGTATCATAAGTCAGCTTACTCGCAATAGCCTCATAATCGCCTAGACCTTTAAATTCTAAATTAAAGGTTCTCCCGCCACTACCATTGGCAATGTCGAAAATAAAAAGGGTTATATTGGCCTGTGCCTGATCACGAACGTGACCGACATACTTGATTTCTTGCCTTAGAAAGTTTTTATCGCAATTGCAGTTGATATACAAGCGCATAGGCGCTTTTTTCTCATCCTCAGTTTCTTGTGAAGCAGCAATAGTAGCGCTTAAAATGAGAACAAAATAGAACAGTCTTTCGAGGAAAACCTCGAAAATGGAGTTTGGTCTTTTTGGCATTTTTGGTCGGTAAGCGACAAATTTAACACCAAAATGACAAAGATTTTGTTAGCAATAAGTTAATCGAAGATTTCTAACAAAAACCCTTAATCGATCTACAAAATGAAATTATTTAAGTAATAATTTTGCAAATTGACAAAATAACAAGCTTATATAGCGTTTTTCACACTTCCCTATCAACATCCCAGGCTTCAAGATAGTCAGCAACCGCTTTGACGAACATACTACCCAAAGCACCATTGACCACCCTATGATCATAGCTATGAGAAAGATACATTTTACTGCGAATACCAATAAAATCTCCATCAGCTGTTTCAATTACCGATGGCATTTTGCGAATAGCGCCCAATGCCAAAATACCTACTTGTGGTTGGTTGATTATGGGCGTTCCGAAAACGCTACCGAAGGTTCCTACGTTCGTTACGGTATAGGTACCATCTTGCACCTCATCGGGTTTCAACTTATTCTCCCTTGCCCTATGAGCCAAATCATTGACCACCCGGGCCATGCCTACCATATTCAATTGGTCAGCATTCTTTATAACCGGCACAATCAAGTTACCATCCGGTAGAGCAGCGGCCATACCGATATTAATATTCTTTTTCTTGATTACCTTGTCGCCATCTACCGAAATATTCATCATCGGATATTTCTTCAAAGCTTTGGCAACCGCCTCCATAAAGATGGGAGTAAAAGTCAATTTTTCACCCTCTCTTTTTTCAAAAGCATCTTTAACCGAATTCCTCCAATTAACGACATTAGTAACATCGACCTCTATAAAACTTTGCACGTGCGCAGAGGTCGCAACACTTTCTGACATGTGCTTGGCGATCAGCTTACCCATTCGGGTCATTTCAATTACCTCACCATTAACATTACTAGCTTGAGCTTCTTCAGGCACTTTTACCTCTTGGGGTTTGTCTACCACTTTTTCAACAGATACGGATGGCTGCTCGCGTTGAGGCTGACTCTCGACAGCACTACCATTTGAGCTCTGTTGCCCATTTTCTACGTAGGCCAAAATATCATTCTTGGTAACCCTACCTTCTTTACCAGTACCTGCAATGGAATCTAACTGCTCAATAGTTATACCTTCTTGCTTCGCAATATTTCGAACCAAAGGAGAGTAAAATCTTTCAGAACTATCGAAAGAAGTCTTTTGAGTTGCTGTTGAAGCCACCGTTTTTCTAGCGGTTTCGACGCTCTCAGAAACGGCCAATACCGCTTCTTGGTTCTCTTTTTCAACATCATGTGAGGCAGGCACCTGATTCTCTTCGACCTCACCTTCCGTTTCAATAATCGCCACTGTTTGACCTACTTTGACAACATCATCAACCTCGAATAGTTTTTCCACAAGCTTACCCTCTACTTCACTGGGCACTTCTGAATCTACCTTATCAGTAGCTATCTCAAAAATTGGCTCATCCAGTTCAATAGTGTCCCCGACATCCTTAAGCCATGCCGTTAAGGTCGCTTCGGCAACACTCTCACCCATTCGAGGCAATTTCAGTTCAAACTTTGACATATTCTTATTTTAAACTTCGATAATCCATTTTCGCTGCAAAAATACCAAAAAATAGAACCGAAAATTATACTTATCCTATTCTTTAGTTAGCCTTTAACGAGTTCTCGAAAGGTATTCTATTAACAATACTTCGTCCTAAGGTCACCTCATCAGCGTATTCCAACTCATCTCCCACTGCAATTCCCCTAGCTATGGTAGAGGTTCTAACTTGTAAACCCTCTAGTTGCTTATAGATATAAAAATTCGTTGTATCACCTTCCATCGTAGAACTCAGAGCAAAAATAAGTTCTTTAACCTCACCCAACTTCACTTTCTTCACCAATGAATTAATATTTAAATCTTGAGGACCCACACCTTCCATAGGTGAAATTTTTCCACCTAAAACATGGTAAAGCCCGTTGTACTGGCTGGTGTTCTCAATGGCCATTACATCTCTAATATCTTCAACAACGCATACCAATGATTTGTCTCTTCGCGGACTAGCACAAATTTCGCAAGTAGCCGTATCGGAAATGTTGTGGCAGTTACTACAAAATTTAATATCATTTCTTAAAACTTGAAGTGCATTGGTCAATTTGCTGGTCTGTTCATTAGGCCTCTTTAAAAGGTGCAATACCAAACGTAAGGCGGTTCGTTTGCCGATACCTGGTAATTGCGACATTTCGTAAACAGCATTTTCAAGTAATTTGGAAGAAAAATCCATATTTAAATATTACTGAACAAAATTACAATTTTAAAAGAGTTATTCAGGTAGCACTTTTGTTGCCTTTCAATTAGGGGGCATAAAATAAAATAGGCGGGTAAAGGACCCGCCTATTTGAAATTAAAATTCTTTAATTCTTAATAACCTTGATTTTGCGTAAGGTTCGGGCTATTGATAATTTCCTGCTCGGGAAGTGGAAACAAATAGTGCTTTTCTTGAAGCGCCTGATCTGAATTCAAATTGACATGACCTATAAAATCATCGAATTGACCGTTCGTGCTGTTATACACCTTTCTCAATCTCACCATGTCGAACCAAAGCTTCATTTCGAAGCATAGTTCATGCCAACGCTCTGTCCATACCGCCTCGCGGAAAGTTTGCTGGTTGAAGCTACCTAAGTCACCAGTAGTCAACTGAGCGCGATCTCTAATAGCCGTTAAAGCATCTAGAGCGTCTTGGGTAGGCCCACCTACTTCATTGGCAGCTTCAGCATAAATTAACAGAACCTCTGCGTACCTGAATATCGGCACATTTAAATTATCTTTTGCCGTACCCTCAACACCTTCGGTACCATTGGCTATAACATTAAAATGTTTGAAGATATAGGGTTTGCCAAGCTCAAAAAGCTCACCACTACCATTAGTATAATAACTCGTATAGAACCAACCGTCACGATTTTGCTTTCTTAGATCACCGTCATCAAAAGAATTGTAAAAATCTATTTGTGGAATGGTACTACCCGTACCTGATGGCCCTCTGTATGTCACGGGTTGAAAATTAGGAAACATATTGCCCATTGGGTTATCACCTATCAAGTTGTTATACTGAAGGCTAAAAATATGTTCGCCCATATTATTGAGTGTTTCGTCATGAACTTCACCATAAGTGTCGAATAAACGAAGTGGACCTGGATTATCGATTATTTCTTTAGCCTTTGAAGCAGCATCAGCGTATCTGGCCGTTTCGTTCAGAGGAAAACCCGCCATCGTTAAATAAACCTTCGCCAAAAGGGTTTTAACTGCAGATTGTGAAACCCTACCCGATTCATCCGTCCAAGGAAGGCCAGCATTCTCAGCTTCCAATAAATCGTTCACAATCAGTGAATAAACCTCTGACTGTGGTGCCCTTGAAGGAAAGAAATCTTCAGAAGTAGCGCTCTGGGGAGTCGTAATCAAAGGAACATCGCCCCAAAGACGAACAGCATAAAAATAGGCCCATGCACGCAAAAACTTGGCCTCGCCCAAAATTTGATTCTTTTGTCCTTCATCCATATCGATTCCCGGCACATTTTCCAACACTAAATTGGCATTTGCTATCACCTTATAAACACCTCTCCACCAGTTTCTAATGTGTAACGTGTTATCATCGAACGATAGAGAATAAAGGTTGTTCAAATCAGAATTTTGTGCTGTTTCTGTAGTGGTCGTTCCTGTCGGAGCCAACAAAAATTGCCAGTTAGAAGAGAATATACCAGCACCATCACCAACAAATCGAGCATCTGCATAAACCGCTGCTATCGCCGACTCAGCATGGGTGGCAGTTGTATAAAAACTTTCAGGCTGCAAATTCGAGGGGTCTTGCTCGTCTAAAAAATCGGAGCAGCCAAACACCCCAAGTACCAAGGCTAGCCCTAGCACTTTACTAATTGTATATCTAATATTTAATTTCATGATACTTTTTCTTTTTTAGTTACTTTTTATATACCCACTTGAAGACCTAAAACAAAAGTCGTAGACCTTGGGTATTCGTGCCATTTCATTCCTTGAGAAAAAACGTTGCTTCCGGCATTACCTCTAATTGGGGTAATTTCAGGATCACCTATCAATTCGTCATCTACCCACAAAAAGAAATTCTGGGTAGAACCATATATTCTTAATTTGTTCAAGTGTAATTTATCAAGTAATTGTGGTTGGAACGAGTAGCCTAGAATAAGGTTTCTACCTCTTAAAAAAGAGCCATCTTTGATCCAATGCGAATCAACATTGGTTACATACCCCGCTCTTGTATCACGAACTTGGGCAATCATGGTGTTCTGGTTATCGGGCGTCCATGCATTAAGCACAGTTCTATAACTATTGGCCAATGCCTGTCTGTCTTCACTTGAGTGAAGGTTCATGTCCATCACATCGTTACCCCAAGAATATTGAAGATCGATGGTAAGATCAATTCCTTTATAAGTAAAATTATTGATGAAACTTCCTGATGCTGTCGGGTAGCCATTTCCTATGATTGTTCTGTCTTCATCATTAATAATCTTATCACCGTTAAAGTCTTTATACTTGATATCACCAGGCAATAGGGTAAGTCCGTTTCTATAGCTTACGAAGCTTGCGGCTTCTTCGGCTTCGTCGGTTCCCCAAACGCCCAATCTGGTCAACCCCCAAAATGCTCCAACAGGTTCACCGATACGGATAACGTTTGTGGGATTGGTAATTCCAGGACCACCAACTCCAAAAATATCGGAAGGAGTAGCCAGTGATAACACCTTATTACGGTTCATTGTGATATTGAAATTGGTCGTCCAATTAAAATCTTCCAGTGCTACGTTGACCGTATTAAGGGAAATTTCAAGACCCTTATTTTCCATGGAACCAATATTTCTCTTAATAGTTGTATAACCTGTTGTATGCGGCACCGGTGCATCTAACAACATATCAGTTGTTTTTCTATAGTACACATCGGTTTCAAGGCTAATACGATTATTAAAAAGGCCAATTTCTAAACCAACATCATATTGAGCAGTCTTTTCCCATTTCAGGTCGGGGTTTTCTAATCGGTTAAGGCCGGTACCCCCTACTAGATTGCCTCCCCAAATAGTTTGATAATTTGAACCAAGCAACGATAATGATGTATAAGGGTCAATCTCTGAGTTACCGGTCAAACCGTAACTTGTTCTCAATTTCAGATTGGAAATGGTCTCACTGTCCTTCAAGAAATTCTCGTCAGAAATTCTCCATGCCAATGCCGCGGAAGGAAAGAATGAAAACTTATTATTGTCTCCAAACTTAGAAGACCCATCGGCTCTTCCCGTTAGCGTAAACAAATATTTGCCATATAGGTTGTAATTCAATCTTCCAAAATATGAGTTCAACGCTTCTCTTTGAGAATTTGAGCCTACTCTTATATTATTTGAACCAGCTCCTAAATTGTTGTACTCAAAATAATCGGTTGGAAAATTATTGGCCTCCGAACTAAAGAAGAAAGAATTGCTCTGTTGCCATGACAATCCCAAGAGAGCCGTTAAAGAGTTATTCTCATTAAACTGCTTGTTATAGGTAAGATAGTTCTCAACCGACCAAAAAATTTCTTTATTGCTACTTGAAGAGGCATAAGCTTGGCTGTTTCCGGCCAGAGTAGCATCACGAAATTCTGGGTTCTCTTGAGTAATCACGTTAGCCCCAAGTACAGTTCTCATTTCCAACTCATCTGTAAAAGTTATGTTGGAATACGCACTACCAGAGGCTGTTTGTGTATTCAAAATATATTGTTGCCCATCGAGTCTGTGCACAGAACTAAAGGTTCCTTCCGCGAAAGGGTAGTCTCTGTTATCAGCAAAAATTCCTTCCCTTGGGTGACCGGCTGGATACCTTACCGGAAGAAAAGGAAAATCTTCCACCATTCTTCTTGGTACTTCATCATTGGTATCTGCCAGATTTTCTGTTTGATAGTTATAGCTAAGTGTACCACCTATTTTTACCCAATCTTTAATCTGATCGTCGATTGAAAATCTTCCTGAATAGCGCTTTAAATACGTATTTTTCAGAAGCCCCTGTTCATCGTTAATACCCAATGAAAGAGCATAAGTGGTTCTTTCATTACCACCTGAAAAACCTAATTGGTGGTTTTGAGAAAGTCGATGTTGTTGCACCTCTTTTGACCAATCTGTGTCGTATAAGGGGTTGCCATTACTATCGAATAAAGAAGCCATTAATGGATCGGCCCTTTTTAGGCGTGGCTCATATTGTGCATAGTTACCGGCGGCCCAACCTTCAGGGTCGAACTTGGCAGAATTCTCCCATGACAATTGCTCTATCATCATGTACTCTTCAGCATTAAGCACTTCGGCTTTATTGGGCCCGAACTCCTTAACGTTGTATTCAACATTATAGGTGATTTGACCTTGACCGGCCCTACCCCTTTTGGTAGTTACAAGAATAACACCGTTGGCACCTCTGGCACCATAGATGGCGGTTGAGGACGCATCTTTTAAAACTTCTATTGACACCACATCATTCGGGTTCAAGAAGTCAATGGCAGAGCTATATTGATCTAGGTTTCCTTGAGGCAATTGAACCCCATCAACAACATATAGCGGGTTATTGGAAGAGTTTATAGAGCTAAAACCCCTAATTCTTACATTGGTCTTACCCCCAGGGCGACCTGAGTTGGTGTTGACCTGCACCCCCGCTATTCTACCAGCTAATGACTGGTTTAATGATTGTACAGGTCTTTCTTGTAGCTCTTCAGAATCTACTTGCCCCACGGCACCTGTTAAATCAGATTTTCTTTGGCTACCGTAACCAATCAATACTACTTCTTCTAGTTCGGCCGCATCCTGTTGTAGTACTACATCGATTTCGGATCGATTGTTTACTTGAATCTCAGCCGATTCATATCCGATATAACTGAACACCAATGTAGCGCCGCCATCTACATCAATTGAGTAGTTTCCATCAAAATCGGTTTGTGTTCCGTTGGTAGTTCCTTTCACTACAACGTTTGCGCCCGCTAACGGACCGGTATCGTCCGAAACGTTTCCATTCACTGTTTGAGCCTGTCCAATACCAAAACACAATAGTGCTCCGATAAATAGAAGGCCTTTTGATAATGTTCCCATCATAATTTAAGTTTCTTTAAGTTTAGTTAACAGATTTTAACAGGTGAAAGTAAGGTATATGTTCAATCTGAATTGTGGGACAACCGTTAAATAATCGTTAAAATGATATGAATTACCGATAAAATGTAAGGTGAGCTTAAAATGTTGATATTCTTAAAAATATACCTCTTCAATTATCTATATGCCACTGTAACTGATAATTTTGCACCTTAAGTTTTCGTAATTTGGCTGAAATTTTTCCTTCATGACCGCCATTCATATTCTACTACTAATTGGAATTTACTTTCTTTTGCTCCTTTCCATCTCATACTTTACAGGAAAGAATGACTCAAATATTGATTTTTTCAAGGCAGGTAAGTCATCGCCCTGGTATCTAGTTGCCTTTGGTATGGTCGGGGCTTCGCTTTCCGGGGTTACCTTTATTTCGGTACCCGGGTGGGTAGCGAGTTCTGAATTTAGTTATATGCAGGTAGTATTCGGTTATTTGGCCGGCTACCTGGTCATAGCCTACGTTTTGCTACCCATATATTATGAACTCAACGTTACTTCGATCTATGAATATTTAGAACGTCGTTTTGGCAAGACTAGTTACAAGGTCGGGGCTATATCTTTCTTTGTTTCAAGGGTATTAGGGGCCTCTTTTCGCTTGTTTTTAGTTGCCATTGTTCTTCAACAATTTGTATTTGACGACCTAGGCGTTCGTTTCGAACTTACCGTAATTCTTTCTATTCTTTTAATTTGGATTTACACTTTTAGAGGTGGGATCAAGACCATTGTCTGGACGGATACTCTTCAGACTACTTTTATGCTCTTGTCAGTAGGGTTATCCATTTATTTCATCAATCAACAATTGGATTGGAACATCTCAGAATTTTTGGCATCAGAAGAACTTAAGGAATACAATAAAATGATTTTTTTTGACGACTTCTTCGGAAAGAATCATTTTATCAAATCATTTCTAGGTGGTATGTTCATTACCATTTGCATGACCGGTCTTGATCAAGATATGATGCAAAAAAACCTGACGTGTAAATCATTAAAAGATGCGCAAAAAAATGTTGTTTCCCTAAGCGTTGTTTTGGTAGTCGTAAACTTTGTTTTTCTTCTTCTGGGCGCTCTATTGTTTATCTATGCCGACCGATTCGGTATTAGCACCCCTTTAATGAACGGAGAAGCCAAATCTGACCTATTGTTTCCACAAATTGCACTTAAAAGTGATCTGGGCATTGTTGTCGCCATAACTTTCATGCTCGGTCTCATAGCCGCGGCGTACAGTAGTGCCGACAGTGCTTTAACCTCATTGACCACCTCATTCTGTGTCGATTTTTTAGGCATTGAAAAGAAACCTGAAGAACGCCAGAAAAAAATAAGAAAATCGACCCACGTCGGCATGAGTTTCTTGCTGGTTTTGGTGGTCATAGCCTTCAAACATATTTTAGATACCAACGTAATCGACGGCCTTTTACAAGTCGCCACCTACACCTATGGGCCGCTTCTGGGGCTATTTACCTTTGGTATCTTCACAAAACACCAATTAAAAGATAGGTATGTTTGGATTGTTGCCCTGGTCGTAGTTTTGATTATTTATCTCATAGCTTCAATGCCCCCCAAAATCTTGGGAGGATATCAAATAGGATACGAACTTCTACCTATAAATGGTTTGTTGACCTTTTTAGGGTTGTGGTTAATTAGGGATAGAAAAGTGGAGCCCAAAAACACCTAGAATTCTAATAATTCAAGTGTTAAATTTCTTTAGGAAAATTCTTATCGAACATTCCTTCAATTTTCGTCAGTACTGATTGGTAGCCAAAAGAACAAGGGTACAGGCTACCTCTACTTCAATGCCTTTCGATTCCAATAAACGGTAAAGTTCTGGGTTTTCAGTACCAGGATTAAAAATCACGCGTTTCGGATTTAATTGTAAGATTTTGTCGATATATTCAGGCTGACGCTTTGCACCTATATACAAAGTAATAGTGTGAATGTTTTGAAAATCATCAAAATTGGTCTTTATTTGTACTTGTCTGATATCCCCCTCTTTTAAACCAAATGCTACGGTATCAACGTTATGGTCTAAAAGACGATTTACCGCCAGATTACTATAACGATTTTGTTTGAGTGAGGCTCCAAGTACAAGTGTTTTTTTCATTTGTTTGGCAGGGATGTTAAAATTTATGAAGTCTGTAACGTTTGTAATTTCCAACCGTCTATTCTCAACGTGCAGCAGCTTATCTTAATAAAATATTGGTCGTTGACAAAGCTATAATTTATAGTTAATGGTTAGTGTTTAGTATAGTGGAGTCAACGACAGAAACCCCGATTTTTATCGGGGTTTTGTTTTATGATTACCAGCGAATAATGGCACTGCCCCAAGTAAAGCCACTACCAAAAGCGGCCAAAACCACTAAATCACCGTCTTTAACTTTGTTGCTCTCCCATGCTTCGGTCAAAGCTATGGGTATCGAAGCGGCAGTAGTATTGCCGTATTTCATGATATTATTGAACACTTGGTCGTCAGATAGACCAAATTTGTTTTGAATAAATTGGGAAATTCTCAAATTTGCCTGATGGGGCACCAATAAATCAATATTATCTGCTTCGAGATTATTGGCTTTTAACCCTTCAATGATAACCTCACTAAAACGAACCACTGCGTTTTTAAAAACAAATTGCCCGTTCATATATGGGAAGTAAGATTCATCGTCGGGATTATTCTCCTCAATAATATCGGTTACCCACCTTTTGCCCATGCCAGGGGCTATCAAAGAAAGCTCTTCGGCATGTTGACCTTCTGAATGAAGATGGGTAGATAAAATTCCTTTTGAGTTATTATCTTCACGGGTCAATACTGCAGCACCGGCCCCATCGCCAAAAATCACCGAAACCGAGCGCCCTCTGGTGGTCATGTCCAAACCTCTAGAATGTAATTCTGATCCAATCACCAATACATTTTTGTACATGCCACTTTTAATATACTGATCGGCCACAGAAATGGCATATATAAAACCTGAACATTGGTTACGAACATCAAGTGCTCCCACTGTTTTTATGCCCAAATCTCGCTGAACCAAAACCCCGGGACCAGGAAAGTAATAATCGGGACTCAGGGTAGCAAAGACTATAAAATCGATGTCATCTTTCTCAATACCTGCCCTTTCAATGGCTATTCTAGCAGCCTTGACCCCCATACTCGTGGTAGTATCTTGATCAGGTATAACGTGTCTTCTTTCTTTGATACCGGTACGCTCTTGGATCCACTCGTCACTGGTATCCATTACCTTTGACAAATCATGGTTACTCACTACATTATCGGGTACGTAGTGCCCAAGCCCAATAATCTTTGAATTGTACATAGTATAAGTTTTTGAGTTAAGCTTCTTGTTGTTTATTCAACTTCAATAGCCATCTAATCGAAGGGAAGCCTAAAATTAAGATGTCAAAAATAGAAGAATCTTTTTATAGAGAGAAAATTAGACATATTCTAAGGTAGTGATTTAATATAAGCCGCATGTGCTTAATACAATTATCTGTCGGTTGAGGCTAAGAGGTTGAAATTTAATTTTTGAAATGCTACAATCAAAAACGTGCCCTTTTTGAGGGCACGTTCTCAAACAACCTAACCAATAAAATCAGAATGTGGCAATAGTAAAGGTCTTTTTCATAGCAATCTTTCCTATCCACTCTCAAATATACATTTTGTTTAATAAATAATAAAATTTATTAAACAAATTTAAATGTTAATTTATTCTTGTCATAAATGCTCAACGGAATAGTGTCAGTTTGTCATTCTATATTACTCTGGTATTTTTTTTGAAATTATCGTGACACGCAACAAAATGCTTGCAACCTTGTAAGGTATTCAAGTTTTAATTTATAAAGAATCACAGAGTCAAAATAATGTATTATGGCAACAGGTAAAATCAATGTTTCGGTTGATAACATATTTCCGCTGATCAAAAAGTTCTTGTACAGCGATCATGAAATATTTTTAAGAGAGCTCATTTCCAATGCTACGGATGCAACCTTAAAACTTAAGCATCTGACCGCAATTGGTGAGGCAAAAGTGGAGTATGGCACCCCTATTATCGAAGTCAAAATCGATAAAGAAGGGAAGAAAATACATATTACCGACCAAGGTATAGGTATGACCCAAGAAGAGGTCGAAAAATATATCAATGAAGTTGCTTTTTCCGGAGCGGAAGAATTTCTCAACAAATATGAAGATGGTGCGAAAGATGCAGGTATCATAGGACATTTCGGACTTGGCTTCTATTCTGCCTTTATGGTCGCCCATAAGGTGGAAATCATTACAAAAAGCTTTAAAGAAGACACCCAAGCCGTTCACTGGTCATGCGATGGTTCACCTGAATTCAATCTTGAGCCTGCCGAAAAAGAAGAACGTGGAACAGAAATCATTCTTCACATTGCAGAAGATTCTACCGAGTTCTTAGAAGAGAACCGCATAAGCGAGCTTTTAAGAAAGTACAACAAATTCATGCCTATTCCGATTAAGTTCGGAACTAGAACGGAAACACTTCCTAAGCCCGAAGATGCGAAGGAAGATGATCCTGCACCTACACAAGAGGTCGATAATTTTGTGAACAACCCTAACCCGGCATGGACGAAGCAACCTACCGATTTAGAAGACAAGGATTATAAAGAATTCTACCGAGAGCTCTACCCAATGCAGTTTGAAGAGCCCTTATTTCACATACATTTAAATGTTGATTATCCTTTCAACCTTACCGGTATTCTCTACTTCCCGAAGTTGACTAACGACCTGAACATACAAAAAGATAAAATTCAACTTTATCAAAACCAAGTTTTCGTTACCGATAATGTAGAAGGCATCGTTCCTGAGTTTTTGACCATGTTACGTGGTGTTATCGACTCTCCGGATATTCCGTTGAACGTTTCACGTTCTTATTTACAGGCGGATGGAGCGGTCAAGAAGATTTCTTCTTACATAACCCGAAAAGTAGCGGATAAATTGAACTCTTTGTTCAAAAACAATCGTGAAGACTTTGAGAAAAAATGGAACGATATTAAAATCGTTATCGAATACGGAATGCTGTCCGAAGAAAAATTCTTTGAGAAAGCTGATAAATTTGCTCTTTACCCAACCGTTGATGGCGCTTACTATACTTTTGAAGAACTTCAAGAAAAAATCAAAGCCAATCAGACGGACAAAGATGACAAATTGGTTATTCTATACGCTTCTGACAAACAATCGCAACACAGCTATATTCAAGCTGCAAAGGCCAAAAATTATGAAGTTTTATTGTTAGACTCGCCTATTATCGGTCACCTAATGCAAAAACTGGAGACTTCGAAAGAAAAAATCTCATTTGCCCGAGTAGATGCCGACCATATCGATAATCTGATTAAAAAGGAAGAAACCCAAATATCAAAATTGTCCGATGAGGAGAAAGAAAAATTGAAGGTAAGCCTTGAAGAAGTTATCGATGATAAGAGCTATACGGTTCAGCTTGAAGCCATGGATAGTACTGCCTCTCCGTTCATCATTACCGAACCTGAATTCATGAGAAGAATGAAAGAAATGCAGCAGACCGGTGGCGGTGGTATGTTCGGTATGGGCAATATGCCTGACATGTATAATATTATCGTCAATACCAACCATGAATTGGTAGGCGAAATATTGAATACGAAGACTGCCAAAAAGAAAGAACGCCTAATCAATCAATCCATCGATTTGGCCAAACTTTCAAAAGGTCTTTTAAAAGGTGAAGAACTTACCGAGTTTATTAAGAGAAGTTATGAAATGGTGAAATAACATTTTACCGATAAGTATAAAAAAAGCTCTGATTAATCAGAGCTTTTTTTATTTGAAGGAAACCGGCTATTACCAATAAATCGGGCCTGTACCCAAATACTTATCGGCAATTGGCTTGTAATAGTCAATAACATCTTCCAAATCATAAATCTTTTGCGATTTGGTGTAAAGGTCGTATCGGTTGAAATCTTTAATAATCTGTAGATACTCCTCATCTTTATCATTCAATAATTCTTTATAGCTTCCGCCGGAATGCCAAGGGTAAAAAGAATGATATCTTATCATTACCATGGCCTCAGGGGGTAATTTATTTTCTTTATGATTGGCCAATACCCTATAAAGATATTCATCATGACCCCAAGCCAAGGTTAAATTATCAAGACCGCATCCTTCTTCATAAATACCTGTGGTTGTATTGTAGCGAGGGTCTTGCATATCAGGATTCAATTTGTTGAACTCAGGATACACACAGCTATCCGGTAGCGCACAACCTACTACAAAAACATCACCAACTGTACCCCACTGCTCGTCTTGACTAGTACCATCTTCATCACTACCCCACATAAACATTACCTTGCCCAAATCATGAATAAGCCCCGTTAACTGCATCCAATCTGGGCGGTTGTCTTCACGAATAGCTTCCGCACTCTGAATCAAATGCTGCACGTTTGGCAAATCAAGATCTGGGTCACTTACGTCAATAAGTTTATTTAAGTGGGCCATGGCCTCGAACAAAGGCATTGGCTTATCGAAATTCAAATATTTGTCATGCATACTACGAACGTATTCGACCGTCTGGTTTTTACGCATTTTTCGATAATGCTCTTTGACAGCCGCTTTCACATCTACGGCCTCGTAGTTTCTAAATGTTTTCTCCATTACTGTAGTTTCTATTAAATGAGTTTAAGTCGTTTTTCAGATGTGAACATCAAAAAACGGGATAACGCGTTCATTCACACATTTCCAAGTACAATGTACAAAATTATTGCGCATGAAATCAGGGCCACACTAAAGTGCTTCGCATACTTCCAGGGTTTCAAATCCAAAACTTTTGCATCTTGCATTACAAATCTTTCTTCTTTCTTCATTAGAGCGGAGGCTATATGCATCACCAAAATGTTCAATACGAATTCAATACCCCAGATATGAACAAAGTGAAGCTGCACCTCAAAAATATAATCGACAAGAACGTAAAATACCAAGCCGAAGAGAAGACCGATTTTAGCACCCCCGGCAGAAACCCGCGGGAAAAGAAAACCGGCAATAATAACACTGGCAATCGGTATGAAGAAAATTCCGTTCAACTGTTGCAGCAACTGATATAGACCCTCGGGGGCTTTAGCTACAAATGGTGCTATACCGATAGCAAAAATTGCGAGCAATGCCGATGTCCATTTACCTATCGAAACGAGTTTATGGTCACTGGTGTTCTTATTAATGTATCTTTTATAGATACCTAAACTGAATAAGGTGGCTGCACTGTTCAAGGCACTGTTAAACGTACTGAGTATAGCACCCATCATCACCGCCACAAAAAATCCCGTTAACCATAGAGGTAAAACCTTTTTTACCAATAGGGGGTACACACTATCAGGGTTGTCATAAAGACTATCTCCAAAATAATAAAAGCCGATCAAACCTGGTAAAACCACAACCAATGGTACCAGTATTTTAAGTATGCCCGTAAACAAAAGACCTTTTTGAGCTTCCTTTAAACTAACAGCACCAAGAACACGTTGAATTATTGACTGGTGCATACACCAAAAATAAATTTGGTTCAACATAAAACCGGTGAATAAAACTTCGAAAGGTAATATGGCCGTTCGGGCCCCCTCACCCACTCCAGGTTCATCACTGACAACATTAAATTTCTCGGGACTATTTTCGAATACCATTCCGAAACCTTCAAACAAGTTTCCATCACCTATACTCAAAAGCGCCAATATCGGAACCAAAAGACCTGCCACAAGAAGTCCGAACCCATTGATGGTATCGGTATAGGCAACCATTTTTAGTCCACCGAAAATTGCGTAAACGGCACCTATAGAGCCAACTATAAGTATCGTAACCCAAATACCTTGTTGTTGGGTTACATTCAATAAATCTGATATTTCAAAAATGGCCTCAATGTTCAGAGCGCCGGTATACAGCACTATCGGAAGCAATGTTGCGACAAATGAAAATATAAGTAGTACCGCTATCAGGGTTCTGGTCAAGCCATCGAATCTATTCTCCAGAAATTGTGGTATTGTGGTCAAACCCATTTTCAAGTAGCGTGGTGCGAAATAAAGTGCCGCCACTACCAATGCTACAGCCGAAGTAACCTCCCAAGCGATAATGATTGCTCCGTTTCTATAAGCCGAACCATTCAGCCCTACAAGATGTTCGGTAGAAATATTGGTTAAAAGAAGAGATCCGGCGATAACAATTCCAGTAAGCGACCTGCCCCCTAAAAAATATCCGTCTTGGGTATCAAGTTTATCGCGTCTAAGTTTCCATGTTGCGTAAAATGCAACAAATCCGGTAAATAGTAAAAAAGTTAGTAAAGCCATAGCGATAAATGTATATAATTTTTCTTAACATTTTATTTCAACCAAAACGTACCACAACTATCTATTGATTAAAATCATTTAAGGAAAAGTATGTTGAGAAAGCTATTCTTTTGAGTGTGAAATTTTTATAGAATCGGAAATTGCAGCAACCCTGCCAATTAAAAAAAGGAGAGAAATTAAATAATTACATAGTAATGCCGAAATGTGATAATTATCATAAAAAAGAAGGGCTATATTTCATAAATTCATCATAAAGAGAAACAGTATATGAGAAAGAGAAATTTTGGCAATTATATCAATTGATTTATTGATTAACACATTACAGCTAATTGACTAGAAACCCTCGGTAAGAATTTGATAAAAATTTGGAGTATTTAATACCAAAAATTAACAACTCGATAAAAAACGACCTGCTTATCACTAACGAAATCGTTTTCAACCCCATAAGTATTTAAAAATCTGATATTTAATCCAAATCTAAGTTCTTTACGTATTGATTTTATACAAGAATATTATGAAATTTGACGTTATAAATTGTAATATTTAGACTACAAATTAATTAAGTTTTTAATTATAATTTCAATTCAATGTTTAGCAAGGAATCGGTACTGTTCTTAATAATAATCTGGAGCTTATTCCTCATCTGGGAATTTAATCTCAATTGCGGCAATGTGCAGAAAGCAGCCCCTTTAATGAGATACGACCTCGTGATACTGCCAGCTTTGATTCTTACCACTGGTTACGTATTCCATAGACATTTTAGAAATCAAAAGTAAGTGTTGGTCAAATGATATATCAAGAATTGAACCCGGTCGGAAACTTTGCCCCATGGGAAGCTTCTAAATTAAGTGAACTTGAACGTAATCAGGTATCGAATAGCTTAGGTCAAAAGCTACTTTTTGAGAACAAAGCTTTAAAAGTATGGGAAATTTTTCTTCAGCCCAATGAAAGAATGGGGTTTAGAAGAATAAGCAATAGTTACACCGTAACCTCTATGTGCGAAGGTTTAGCTGTATCCCGTTTTTCTGATGGCAGTATCTATCTCTATAGGTTTCAGGAAAATGATACCCGTTTCGTACCTCCAGCCAAGAATAAAGTTATTCAAGATTTAGAAAATATAGGTGAGAGCCCCATCTATTTTCATATAATGGAGTTTAAATCAATGATATTGGCTTTAGACTGTGATATAAAATCCATCTACAAGAGTAAATAATTCATAAGATTCTGCCCTACCTCAGCTTATTTTGTAAAAGCTGTTGTTCATTTCTTATTTTTGGGCATGAAAATAATCTCTACAAATATAGGTAAGCCCCAAACCATTAGTTGGAATGGGAAAACAGAACAAACTGGCATCTTTAAGTATCCTCTTAATGAAGGCCTGGACCTTAAAAAGGAAATCGTTTCGAACGATACCATTATTGATAGGGTTCACCATGGTGGCTCGAACAAAGCATGTTATATATTTTCAGCGGACGAATACGCTTATTGGAAAGAGATTTACCCTGATTTGGATTGGGACTGGGGCATGTTCGGTGAAAATCTAACTATTGAAGGTTTAGACGAGAATACCTTAAGAGTTGGCAATATTTACAAAATTGGTTCCGCTCTTGTTCAAGTATCCCAACCTAGAGAACCATGCTATAAACTAGGAGTGCGTTTTCAAGATCAAGGTATTTTGAAAAAATTTATCGATAGGGTTCGACCAGGCTCTTACCTCAGGGTCATAGAAGAAGGTCATGTCAACAAAGGTGATGAAATGGAATTGATAAACGAGTCTTCCAATGAATTTAGCATTACCCACTTTCATAACTTGCTCTACAGCAAAGAAAAATCTAAAGAATTACTGTATTTATTTATGAACAACGATGCCGTACCGCAATACAAGAAAGAAAAATTCAAAAAATATCTGTAATTTCTAATCCCTTTCACAGCCAGATTTTAATGTTGGGAAAGAAATTTTAGATAGCACATATGAATTTGAACGAACCTTGGCACTTTTATGTAATGTCCCTCATTTACATAGCTGCCGGCATTCTACACTTTGTTAAGCCGAAAATGTATCTGAGAATTATGCCGCCCTATATTCCCGGGCACAAGGCTTTAGTGGTAATCAGTGGTATCGCCGAAGTTGTTTTGGGTATTGCCCTTTATTTTGACTCCCTCAAAACGGCTGCCCTATACTGCATAATTTTGATGCTTACTTTTTTTCTCCCCGTTCATTTTCATATGCTGAACAATAAAAGAGCTGGTATGGGCCTGCCAAAATGGGCTTTATTTGCACGAATACCCTTGCAGTTACTTTTGATTTTTTGGGCCTGTTATTATATACACTGAATAGGTACCAATTAAAAAGCCCTGCGGTTTGCAACCCGCAGGACTTTTAACTCAACTCAACTTAAACTACTATTTTTAACAACTATTTTATGTTTATGGTCTCGTAGTAGGCTTTCTTACCATCGGTAACTACTACAGTGTAAGCATCTTTGTAAGCTGTCTTAAAGTTCATTACTTTTTCAACCACCATGGTATCTTTCCACTCCTGTGAAAAAACCAAACGGTTACTGCTATCAAAGACATCGACGTTTACATCGTTCTTGTCAAGGTTTAGGTGGTTAAAATAAACCACATCGTCTTTTACTCTAAAGACAGGTTTTGTTTCTTCTTTTGTATCTACGATAGAAACATTGGAACCTTTAACGTTTATAGTGTAAACTACTGTTCTAAGAGCATCATCAGTAGTAAAAAAGTATTGGCCATCTTTTAAATTCTGTAAATCGAATTTTTTGGCATACGCTTTTTTGTCTACGTTCTCATAATAGATGACGTTGCTCTCATTATCTAAAAGTTTGATGGTTGTTTTACCGGCTTCAGTTTCCAGTTCAAAAACCACGCTTTTTGCATTTTCATTAGTGATAAGGCTAAGTTTCCCTTCGTTGGCCGAAGCTGTCATTGTTCCGAACATAAGGGCGATCATTGCTGCTGTTCTTGCTACTTTTTTCATGACATTTTGTTTTATAAGCCCGTCTTGCAACAGGTTTGGTTAATAATCTGGTACAAACTTAGTACCGAATGCCAGACCTCACTACTACTGGTTTTTCCAATTTATGTGCTATTTTAACATCGGGTAGCAACCTTTTATCGGTAAAAGGTAATTTTGAACATTATTTGGTTAATTTTGCAAAGAAAAGCGTTTTTAAGCTGTATTAATTTTGTAATATGGAGAACAAATTCCCCCTTACTCAAAAACCTGCTTTTGAGGCCATAGAGCCCAGTTTTGGTCATTCCTATACCTATCAAAAGTTTGATGCCACCAAAAACAACAAACAAAGTGTATGGCATTACCACCCAGAAATAGAATTGGTACATGTACACGGTGGTTCAGGTAAGCGCCAGATAGGCAGTCATGTTTCCTATTATTCAAACGGCGACCTTATTTTAATAGGAAGTAATCTGCCCCATTGCGGCTTTACGGATAAATTAACGGGCAATGAATGTGAAACCGTTATACAGATGAAACAAGATTTTTTAGGAAATGATTTTTTCAAAATTCCTGAAATGAAAAATATCCAGAACCTTTTTGAGATTGCCAAGGGCGGAATAGCGTTTTCAGGCAAGACGAAGAGAAAGCTGGGCGAGAAACTTTTAATTCTTGAATATCAAACCGATTTCCAACGATTACTATCCATTTTGAACATCTTAAATGAACTGGCCATATCAAAAGATTTTAAGATTCTAAATGCGGAAGGCTTCTCAATGGAAACCGAAGTAAAGGATAATGATAGAATCAATATAGTCTTCAACCATGTGAAAGCTAATTTCAAAGAAGAAATAACCCTTGACGAAATTGCAGGCTTGGTCAGTATGACCGTACCTTCTTTCTGTCGGTATTTTAAAAAGATTACCAACAAAACGTTCGTTCAATTTGTCAACGAATATCGCTTGGTACATGCTTCTAAGCTTTTAGCGGAACAGCCTATGAGTATTACGGAAGTTTGTATGGAGAGTGGTTTCAATAATTTTTCTCACTTTAATAAACAGTTCAAAGCTTTCACGGGTCAAAACCCTTCTGAATACCGAAACGAATTGAAAAATGTTTTGCAGTAATGCATCGGATCGGCCCGATCAATGGCAGATTACATTTAATCGATAGTGAGATAAGCTATTTTCCCAACTTCATTTCCCATAATGAGGCTTGGGTTGTATTTGAAGAGTTGCTATCACAAACACGTTGGCAACAAGATACTATTAAAGTATTTGGTAAGGAATACCTTCAGCCCAGATTAACATCTCTGTATGGCAACAATGGTAAACCCTATAGCTATTCAAACCTAACGATGCAACCACACTCGTTTACCCCTTTGTTGATAGATTTGAAAAAGTTGGTCGATATTAAATGTAATACCCATTTCACCACTTGTCTGCTCAATCTCTATAGAAATGGAAAAGATAGTAATGGTTGGCATGCCGATAACGAAAAAGAATTAGGGTCTCGACCGATAATTGCCTCTTTGTCTTTTGGTCAAGAGCGTTTCTTTCATTTAAAGCATAGAAAACTAGTATCGGAACGGTATAAACTTTTATTGGAACATGGTAGCCTGCTAATCATGTCCGGTGATACTCAAAAGAATTGGCTACATCAAATACCTAAGACCTCGAGATTGGTTAAAGAGCGCATTAATTTGACCTTTAGGGTCATTCAATAAAAAAATCGACCACCTTAAATTAAGTGGTCGATTTTCTGTTACCCATATCTTTTTCGAAGTTCGGTACTGCCTTTAGCTGGTGGGCAGTCAACTAATGTCCTCATACCTTACTTCCAACCTTAATATAACTCCAAAAGCTGTACCAAAGTATCTCAAATCGTTGACTTAATAGCTTTTATGGATTATTTGTTGCGTAATTGCCAAAAAGTAAGGTGAACAGGAATTGAGAAAAATTCCCTATAGGTTCTTATCCGAAAATATCATTTAAAACTTTGGCTAGACGCAAACCTCCTTTTTGTAATTGCTGCTCAACGGTCGGCCACCAATCATAACTATACCTGTAAAAAAGCTTTTCGCCCACTTCGACCGAATCATATACTTCATTGGCCAAATCTTGGGTTTCATCAACCCAGTTTAAAAGATTACCGTTCTGAATACTCTTTATTTCCTGTTTTGTTAGACGGGGCATGGTCTTAGAAAGTTCTGAATAACTCATTTTATAATCATCGATCATATGCCCATCCCAAACGCGGTGCAGGTTGGTGCCTTCATCAAACCAACGCAATTGAATATCATTACCTCCCTTATCTTCTGCCCTACCTACGTGTAGGGGTTGATGCAAGTCTCCAACTAAGTGTACCAACATTTTCAGATAAAATCTTTTATCAGCCAGATTGCTTTTTGCATCTTCCAAAACCTCGATACATTTATTAATGCCTGTTACCAAATCACCACGTTCACTGGGCTCTATATCTTTATACCTTTTATCGGAAGGAATGTTCACATAATGCCATGGCCCGAATTTTCGATAGGCGGTATCTGATTTAATTTCATCACCGAAATTGGCCATTGAAGCCAAAGTTTCACCGTTCATTAATCTTTCTATCGCTTTTTGAGCCTTTCTGCTCAGATGCTCTTGGGCAATTTCACCGACGGCCCTATGCCCCGTTTTTGACCATTCACCCTCGGTTGCAAATCCTATTTGCCCAATTAGAAATAGTAATACCAATAGTCTCATTTTTCTAAAAATTTGTGTTCAAAAGTAGCTAATGAGATTAAATCTATTGTTAAGAAACACATCGATTTCATATTTAAATTTGATATTGCAACCTTAAAACAATCACCTTGATACTAAATAAAATTCAGAATAAATATCTCAGATGGGGTATAATCGCCTGTATCGGCTTGTTGGGTTTCTTCGTCTTATTTATCTCAAGTATTCGTTGGGGGCTTTGGGGAAAAATTCCTAAAGAAGAAGACCTTTCCGACTTCCAGTATCAAAGAGCATCTGAAGTTTATACCGCAGATAGTATTCTCATCGGCAAATATTATCTGTACGATCGACAACCTATTACATTTAAAGATATTCCTGAGGATCTTTTAAAAGCCTTGGTGGCTATAGAAGATGAACGCTTCTATGAGCATTCAGGTATCGACTATCAAAGTCTAGGAAGAGTAGCTCTCAAAACAATTTTAATGCAAGACCAATCTTCAGGTGGCGGTAGTACCATCACCCAACAATTGGCAAAAAATCTGTATCCCAGGCGAGATAGGGTCAATACCAACATCGTAGTCGATAAGGTGAAAGAAATGATTATTGCTTCCAGGCTCGAAGATATTTTTAGCAAAGATGAAATTCTTACCCATTATTTAAATACGGTCTCTTTCGGGGATAACACTTTTGGTATTGAAAGCGCTGCTTTAAAATTCTTCAATAAGAAGGCAAAAGATTTACAATTAGAAGAAGCCGCAACTCTTGTGGGCATGTTAAAAGCAACCTATGGTTACAATCCAAGGGTTTTTCCTGAAAAAAGTCTTTCAAGGCGTAATCTGGTACTTACCGCTATGGCCCATAACAATTTCATAGAAGATGCAGAGCGTGATAGCTTGGCCACCCTACCCCTTCTTTTGAACTATAAAGAATACGATAATAATGAGGGTCTTGCCCCCTACTTTCGTGAAGAGGTACGAAAGAAAATGTTGAAATGGACACAAGAACAGAAAGAAGATGGCAATGAATACAACATTTATACATCCGGGCTGAAAATTTACACTACGCTAGATTACAATATGCAATACTGGGCGGAAGCGGCTATGAGAGAGCATATGAAATCATTACAGGCCAGCTTTGAGAAAAGTTACGGTGAGAATGCACCTTGGGTGAAAAATAAGAAGTTGGTAGATAAGTTGGTCAAACAATCATCTATCTATAAAAAATTAAAATCGCAAGGTATTGAGGAGCAACAGATTTGGGATTCGTTGAGCCAAAAGAAGAAAATGGTTCTAGTCGATTGGGAAGAAGAAAAAACTGTTGATGCAAGTTCTATTGATAGCCTCACTCATTATATGAAATTCTTAAATACCGGTTCATTGTCATTAGACCCTCACTCAGGTGCCGTTAAAACTTGGATTGGAGGTGTAGACTTCGAGCATTTTAAATATGACCATGTGGCCCAAAGTAAAAGGCAAGTAGGGTCGACCTTTAAACCGTTTGTTTATACCGCGGCACTGGAGGTCGGTATAGAACCCTGCACCTATTTTTCTGCGGAAGAGGTCGAATATGAAAATCTAAAAGGATGGTCGCCCAGTAACTCAGGCGATAAAGATGAGACCTACCTTAATTATTCTATGGAAGAGGCTTTGAGCAATTCCGTCAATACGGTTGCCGTAAAAGTGCTTGAAGAAACCGGAATCAACAATGTGCTCACCATGGCAAAAAACATGGGTATTTTTACTGAATTGCCCAATCAGCCATCGGTGGCTTTGGGAACAGGTGAAATATACTTAAACGAATTGGCCGGGGCCTACGCAAGCTATTTAAATAAAGGTAGAGCCGTATTGCCCTATTTCATTAGAACAATTGCCGATAAAAAAGATTCTGTTCTTGTCGAATTTGAGCCTAAAAGAGCGGTTGAACCGGCCTACTCTGAACAGACCAGACAGATAATGGTAGAAATGATGAAATCGACCATTGACAAAGGTACGGCCTCCCGTCTACGAAGCACCTATAAACTGAATAATGCCATCGCAGGTAAAACGGGCACTACCCAAAACAATAAAGATGCTTGGTTCGTTGCTTTGACACCAAAATTGGTACATGTAACATGGGTGGGTCTTGATAATCATGAAATAGGCTTCAGAAGTACGCAACTCGGGCAGGGTGCCAATGCCGCTCTTCCGATATTTGCTAAATTGATGCAAGAAATGAACCAGCACCCTTCGTATAATGAAATAACCCAAGCCCAGTTTGAACGAACGGACCCTATGGTTCTTGATATGCTTGATTGCGAACCTGTCAAGAAAGACGGTTTCTTCAAAAGACTTTTCAAAAATCCCGACAAAAAGAGAAAACGCAAATTTAAAAGTGGTAACTCGACCCCTTAACATCATAACTGGGTTGTGGGCTGCTCTTTGCTTATCTTTACCCACAGATAAACCAACAATATCTTGAAGTATAAAGTTCTTTGTTCCGATCTCGATGGTACTCTACTATCGACCAAAAGTGATGTTTCCGATTTTACCATCTCAGAAATCAATAGAATAAAATCCAAATTGAGGATTGTCTTGGTTTCCGCTAGAATGCCCAGGGGCATGAACTATTTGCAGAGAAGACTGAGTATCGAAGACCAACCACTCATAAGTTATAACGGGGCATTGGTTGTTGACAACGAAAAAACAATAGCCTCAACCGAAATAGACATTCAACTACTAAAAGAAATTTATTCATTGGCAGAAAAACATTCAATCGGGTTGGGCCTATACTCTGGAGATGAATGGTATGTCGAAGAAAATACAGAACGGGTACGAAAAGAAATAAGATATACTCAAACCACACCGGTTTTTAGAAGCACAGAAGAAAGTCTAGATGATTGGAAAGAAAGGAGTGTAGGTGCCCATAAGATAATGCTGATGGGTACTGCGAACACGGCAAATGCGATAAGCCCTGAGCTCAGCGAGCATTTTTCCGATCACTTGAATATTTATCGCTCAAATGATACTCTGATAGAAATTGCGCCGAAAGCAGTATCTAAATTGACCGCTATCAAATTATTACTAAAAAAGGACGAAACGATGGAAGATGTCATTTCATTTGGTGATAATTACAATGATATTGAAATGCTTCAACATTCCGGTCTCGGTGTGGCGGTGGGCAATGCCCGTGAAGAGGTCAAAGCAATTGCCAACGCCATTGCCTTACCGAATACTGAACACGGTGTAGCCGACTATATTCAGCGGCATCTGGTATTTTGAGTATATTTGGAAAAAAGCATCTTTTCTAAATGACGGAACCTTTAATTACCGATGACACCATAGTTTTTGGATTGCTAACCCTTTGTTTGGGCTTTATTTTCTATACTTCTTCTATCACCACCGGTTTTTGGGGTAAATTTTATTCAGTGGTTCCTGCTGTTTTAATGTGTTATCTGCTACCGGCTATTTTGGCAAGTTCAGGACTTATTTCTGACGAGACTTCGAACCTTTATTTCATGGCCAGTAGATATCTACTGCCTGCAGCCTTGGTTTTAATGACTTTGAGTATCGATTTAAAGGCAATTTCCAATTTGGGTTCCAAAGCTTTAATCATGTTCTTGACCGGTAGCGTAGGTATCATTATCGGTGGGCCCATTGCCATTCTCATCGTAAGCATATTTTCTCCTGAAACGGTAGGTGGTAATGATTTCGATGCCATTTGGCGCGGCCTATCTACTATTGCTGGTAGTTGGATCGGTGGCGGAGCCAACCAAGCTGCCATGCTTGAAATATTCAGGTATAATCCGGAAAAGTACGGTGGTATGGTGTTAGTCGATATCGTTGTTGCCAATGTTTGGATGGCCATTATCCTCTTGGGTGTTGGCAGAAACAAACAAATTGACCGATGGTTAAAGGCAGATACTTCGGCCATTGAAACTTTGAAAGTAAAAGTCACTGCCTTTGCCGAAAAAATTACTAGGGTGCCTACCTTGAAAGATTATATGATGATGCTATTTTTTGCATTCACCGCTACAGGAATAGCGCATTTTTTTGGAAATCACATCAGTGATTTCTTGACAACGACTTACGAAAGCGTTAGCGACAAAAAGAGCTTTCTTTCGTTCTTGGGGTCCGGTTTTTTCTGGATGGTGGTTATTGCTACCGCTTGCGGTATCGGTCTGTCGTTTACCAAAGCTAAAAACTTTGAGGGTGCAGGAGCAAGCAAAATTGGTGGAGTCTTTATTTATATTCTTGTTGCTACCATCGGTATGAAAATGGATCTCGGAAAAGTCTTGGAAAATCCGGGTTTGATAGCCATAGGTTTTATATGGATTGCCATTCATGCCGGGTTATTAATTTTGGTTGCCAAGATAATTAAGGCTCCGTATTTCTTTTTGGCCGTTGGAAGTCAGGCGAATGTAGGTGGTGCCGCATCGGCCCCTGTGGTTGCCGCTGAATTTCACCCTTCACTAACTTCAGTGGGGGTTCTTTTGGCCGTTTTCGGCTATGTGGTGGGTACAGGTGGTGCGCTGCTTTGTGCCTACTTAATGGAAATTGCATCTAAAATTTAAACACTGGCCAAACTGCTTAGGTAAATTTATTTTTTTTTGGATATTTGCGCCGTTAAAAAAATCACATGCAGAAGATTTCACTTTTAGCTTTACTTGGGTTACTTATCATTTCTTGTTCAAGTGAAGGGTCTAAAAAAACCATGATCGTAAACGGAAACGTTAAGGGGTTGAAAAAAGGCACCCTATTTTTACAACATATCGGTGATTCTACATTGACCACTGTAGATTCACTTTTGGTAGAGGGCGATGGCTCTTTTCAATTTGAGACCGAATTGGAGAGTCCTGAGATTTTTTATCTATACTTACGTAAAAAAGATGCCAACGAAATTAATGATCGAATTACTTTCTTTGGAGAGCCTGGAACGGTGACCATCAACACTTCTTGGAATACTTTCGATATGAACCCTAAAATTTCTGGGTCGGAAACGCAGAAGAAGCTAGAAGAATATCAAAAAACAATGTCGAGGTTCAATCTGAAAAATCTAGAACTTTTACAAGTGGCGGCAAGTCAAGAAAATGCTCTTGACTCTCTTCAGTTAGACTCTCTACAGGTACTTAGCGACAGAAACCTAAAACGCGGTTATGCCTTTGCATTGAATTTTGCACTGAATAATAAAGACTCGTATATAGCACCCTATATCGCCTTGAACGAAGTGGGCGATGCCAATGTAATATACCTAGATTCAATCTATAACTCTTTAAGCGAAGAGGTAGCCGAATCGAAATACGGCATAAGGCTCAAAAACCATCTTGAAAATATCAAGAAATAAAAAAATCCCGTCCATTCAGACGGGATTTTTTATTGAGTATAGTGCTCTTAATTCAGTTTATTGACCTTTTCGACCAAAGCTTGAGCCTTTGTTTCCAATTCTTGGCGAACCTCTTTCAGATGCTTCTTTCTATTATCAACTTTTTTGTCGTTTACCTTTGAAATCAACTCATCAAAATTATTGATAGCCTCGTCAATAATTTGGTCACCATCTTTTGAAGTCTGTTCGCTACCGCTTCCATCAACAATATAGACCGCTTCAATTATATCACCAAATACGTTGTTGATGTCTTTCTTTAAATTTTTAACACTTGCCATAATGGAAAATTTTTGGGCAAAAATAGACTATTTAAAGTGAACTTATAGCATAAATTTTTCTAGAACTAGATGGTCACCTCCAATAACTTCGCGCCGTTCGTTTCTATATGTATTTCATTTGTACTGGCCGGTAACAAGACGGTTTCGCCTTTTTGAATTTGAGCTTTACCTTCATTATTGGAAATGGTGGCGTTACCCCCGACACACATATAAATGGTAAATGAATCTCTATCAGAAACATCTTGTTTTAAATCTTGATCTAGATCTAAATAGTTCGTAGTGAAGTAAGGGCAATCGACCATGGCATTAACTTCATCTTTTTGACCACTGTACTTCACCTTAAAATCGTCTTTTTTAGTATAATCGATAGCATCTAAGGCGAGGTCGGTGTGCAATTCCCTTAGATTACCGTTTTTATCCCGTCGATTAAAGTCAAAGACCCTATAGGTAATATCTGAGGTCTGCTGAATTTCGGCGAGTAGTACGCCTGCCCCAATTGCATGAATCTTTCCTGTATTGATAAAAAAAGTATCACCCTCTTTGACCTTTTCGTAGTTGAGCAGATCCAATAATGTATCATTCTCCAAACTCTGCGTATACTCTTGTTTGGTTACATCTTTATTGAAACCGACAATTAATTGTGCATCATCATCGGCATCCATAACATACCACATTTCAGTTTTTCCAAAAGAATCATGCCTAGTTTTGGCAAGTTCGTCGTTGGGATGCAACTGAATTGACAAGTCTTGTTTGGCATCAATGAACTTAATTAAAATCGGAAAATCTGTACCAAAACGTTCGAAGACACTTGCGCCCAGTAGCTTTTTAGGATCCTCATCTATTAAATTTTGAAGTGATGTACCTTCTAAACTTCCGTTGGCCACAACGGAAACATCTCCTGCCACAGCCGAAAGTTCCCAACTTTCGCCAGTTATATCGCTCGTAATAGGCTTGCCTAGCACATCTTTCAGCTTCGTTCCGCCCCAAAGGCGTTCTTTGAGAATAGGTTTAAATTTTAATGGGTATAGGTTCATTGGTTTAATGATTGAAGGGCTTCAATAGCTTCGTCAGTATGCCTTGTAGCATCCATACTATTAAAAACCATGATTATTTTTCCGTTCTTATCTGTAACATAGGTTTCCCTTCCGGGAATAATTAACAAACTTTTTCTTACTTTAAACGCCTTTCTAACCGCATTATTTCGGTCGGCCAACAGAATAAAGGGAAGTTTATACTTTTCGCTAAATTCGGAATGGCTTTCTTCCGAATCGGAACTTATACCGATCACTTCGGCCCCCAGTTCTTTAAAATCTTCATACCTATCGCGAAAAGTACAGGCCTCTTTAGTACAGCCGGGTGTGTCATCTTTAGGATAAAAATAAATGACCATGGGCTTTACACCCTTTATTTGGGAGCTTGAAAAGACGTTACCGAATTGGTCGTTCAAAGAGAAATCCGGAATAAAATCGCCTACTTTTAAACCCATTGCTAGCCAGAAAAAGTTACAAAGTTACGTGGGGTTTCGTAAAGGATAATCTCTAAGTCGTGGTCGGTTTCAATATATGGCCTGAGTTTTTGCCAGATGACCACTGCTATGTTCTCTGCCGTAGGATTCAAATCTTTGAATTCGGCTACCTCGATGTTTAGGTTCTTATGGTCAAAAGCTTCTTCAACATGCTCATAAATGAGGTCTTTCAAGACCTTCATATCAATAACAAAACCAGTTGCTGGGTCGATTTCTCCTGTTACGCTCACCACAAGCTCGTAATTATGACCGTGAAAGTTGGGGTTATTGCATTTACCAAAGACGGAGTCGTTTTTTTCTTCGTCCCAGTCTTTTCTAAAAAGTCTATGGGCAGCATTAAAATGAGCCTTTCTACTAACCTTTACCTTCATTTCCAGCGTTTTGGGTTAAATGGTCGTAGAACTTTTCAAAAATAATCTTGAACCAGGCCGTATACTTTTCAGGATTCTTTTCAATGTCTATCTTGACATCTTCGGGTTTCATCCATTGCCAGTCGGCGACCTCATCAGGATTAATGTTGGGTGTTCCTTCAAAACTACCTATCATCACATGGTCAAATTCATGTTCGGTCAGACCGTTATCAAAGGCTGCTTTATAAGTGAATGAAAAGAGTTCTTCAAGTTCGGTTACAAAGCCCATTTCTTCTTGCAACCTTCGTTTACCGGCTTCGATATTCGATTCTCCTACCCTCTGATGGCTACAGCAGGTATTCGTCCATAACAAGGGGGAGTGATATTTATGGGCCGCTCTTTGTTGTAACATAGTCTCACCCCTGTCGTTCATCACAAATACAGAAAATGCCCTATGTAACAAGGCCTTTTCATGAGCTTCCATTTTTGGCATGGTACCTATAGGTTGGTCGTTCTCATCGACCAGAATCACTTGTTCTTCTTTCAAATGCAATTGTTTTGTTGAATCGCCCTAAGGGCTTCTGACAAAAATAGCATCTTTGGTCAAGTATTATAAATACTTGTCTATAAAATAAAGTTAATGGATGAGGTATCGAACACGCTGAAAAAATCAGTTTAAATAGAGATACCCTTTTAAAGTACGGTTCTCTCCTGTAGTTTCTTGAAAATTAAGAATGTAGAAGTAAGTGCCTGAAGGCATACGCTCTTGCCAACCCGAATCTATCTGTGTCAAGCTTTGACCTTCAAATCTATTGCCAGAACTATCGTAACCCTCAGTCTCATACATTAGAATACCCCAACGGTTGTAGATTTCGAGTTTGTTGTTGGGTCGCTCTTCTAGACCTGTGATGGTCAAATAGTCGTGAACATTATCTTCATTAGGTGTCACTACATTATAAACTATAACCGGAATGTAAGGAGCTTCTAGATAATTGGGAATACCATTACCGTTCTCATCATCATTTGAATAATCACCATCATGATCGGTATCTTCATCACGACTCATGATACCATCACCATCATCATCCATGTCTCTATAATCAGACTCAAGATCATCATCGGTATTAGGTAAATCATTGATTGGATCATCAATTTCGTCATTTATATCCATATCGATCATTTCCTCTCCTTCATAACCATCGTCGAGACCATCATTATCTTTGTCAGATCCAATAAAAACCACTTCTGGTATACCATCGTGGTCATGGTCATGGGCCTCTATGGCATCTAAAATATTGTCATTGTCACTATCGGTATCAAGATAATCGGGCATATCTTCATTATCAGTATTCACAGGAATCAGCCCTTGATTACCGTTTTGTTCGTAAGCATCATCTAACCCATTATTGTTCTCGTCAACATTACTTGGGGGAATGTAATTCGAAGTATCCTGAGCTTCCACATTATCAGGAATACCATCATTATCGCTATCTATATCGAGATAATCTGGAAAATCGTCATTATCTGAATTAGTGGGGTTGGTAGCGGGATTGTCATCTCCATCAAGGTTCAAATCTTCAAAGGCATCTGTTATACCATCTCCATCACTATCCAATGTAACATTTCCATTTACAGATAGCATGGCGGAAGATGTAGATGCATACGGCATACACATATCATCTGAACTAACTGCCGTCAAACGATAGAGATTACCACTTAAAGTCGAATCTACTTGAGTAATTAAAAGCCGCTGGCCGGTTGACCCTCTGTAAGAGTCATTGTCAGTAACCATTAGCCAAGTCAACCCCGAATCAGAGCTTACCTCCCATTGATAGGTTAGACTGGGGCCGCTAATGGCCGCATTAAATTCTACATCGGAACCCGTTGAGACCTCGATATTTGTAGGACTGCTTTCGACCGTAATAGATTCTCCGGCCGTCACAACTGCTTCCGTAGAGCCAGAATACCCGCCTTGCCCAGTGACAAGACCATCGACATCGACTACAAGGGGTGCGCTTCCTAAATAAAAATCACCATCGGTATCCTCATGACCCGCTTCTATAACATCGGGGCAAGTATCATTATCACTATCAGAATCTAGATGGTCGGCTACCGTATCGGTATCACTATGTTGCTCTTGGCAAGACGACACATTTATGGTGAAATCATCAAAAACAGAGTAGCCAACATTACCATCGGTCTGTTGATTGTAAGTATAGACCCTTAAAGTATACGGAGTATTTTCTTCAAGATTGAACTTGGCATCAGGTGGCATTAAGGCAAAAAATTCACTGACTCCATTTGATGGTGTATGAATTCGAATATCTGAATACAGTAAGATAGAAGTGGCAAAATCATCATTTGAAATGGCTAAAGCCACATCATATGAATTGCCAATGGCTGTTGAGCCTGAATTTTGATTCCAGTTAAGACCTATCTGCTCAATCATTGGATTAACCAGATTTGATGAAGTTGTAAAGGTCAGCTCAACATATTCATTCAAATTAATAGCCTCATCAAAGGTCAATGCTTCAATGCCAGTAAGCTGCAATTCAGTAGATGGCGATAATGCTGAAATACCCGAACCTATCGTAATTGAATTTGAATCGGATAATAGCCAATCATCAATCGAACTAACTTCGGTAAAATCTTGTTCCCATGTTCCAACGGGGGAAGCAAACTGCCAGCCAAAATTGCTGGTATTTATGCAATCTTGAGATTCATTACTATCAATAATACCATCATTGTCATCATCTAAATCAGTTCTATTATCGACCATGTCATTATCGGAGTCGATATCAATAGTTATATACACGGATGCCCTATCGGTATTACCCCCAGCATCAGTTATTTCATAGCTAAACAAATCGGTACCGACATAATTTGTGTTAGGGTTATACTCAAAATAATCGTCGTAAGAATCTAGAGTACCATTATCGTTCAATGAAAGCGACCCATTGGTGGGAAGACTATAATTGGTGATGGCACCATTCGATAATGGACCTGCACTACCGAAATTGTCGTTATCCAATACATTTATTCTATTGTTCAGCGAATTGTGAATGATGTTGGCGCTATCATAAATAGCCTCTAACTTGATAACTATGACGGCCGTACCGGTATCACAAACACCTGTATTCGGGGAAGGAAGACATACTTGGTACTCAAAGGTATCATTACCCGTAAAACCAGGATTAGGCACATAGTTGAACTGTCCGTTAGGGTGGAAGATTAAAGTTCCATTCGATACGGAACTTAATAAGGTATAAATGCTTCCGTCGGGCACTAGGTCGTTCGCGGCAATGTCGCCATTACCTTCTCTATCCAATTTTATGCGTAAACTATCATCTTCCGCATAGGTTTGCATCAAGAAAAATTTACCATCACCATGGTCTGTCGTTGCCCCCATGTATCTAATAGAAGTAATGATCGAACCTGTTGGGGCCAGTTCCGATAGTTCATAAAGTGCAATGCCGATTATTTGATTGTTCTCATTGTTTCTGCCACTGCTCCAATAATCACTGTTGTTGGTTGGCGGTGCTTGAGGACGCACGCCAGTCAAGTTACCTTGGTTTCTAACGAAGGTTCGTCCCAAAAGTTGCTCAGCACCTCCACCTACGGGTATGCCATAAAGCTCGACATACATACAGTTATTTCCGCCTCTTTCAGTAATGGCAATAACACCATCAGGATTGGATGGTATACCTGGATTGTATCTGATAGTCTGTATTTGAGCATTTGAGGTAGCCAACGCAGAGTAATCACCACAAAAATTCTCTCCTGTGCTGTCTGATTGAAAATAATGGTTTAAGTTCAATGACTGATAAGCATTGAGAGCTTCAGTGTTCCAATTAATGCTGTTACTTCCAGCTACGATTCTAGACCCATCACTCCAAATATTATTTTGGGAATCGCCACCTGGGCCTAATCTTGTCATTTCATAGGAAGATGGTACGACAAAAGTATTGTAATCGACCCCATTGATTGTTATGGACTGAAGATTGGCTGGATCACTCAAAACCGTTTGGTTATCTGCCCAGTTAAACGTTACATTGTTGCGAATTGAGTTGGCCTGAGCCTGTATCTTTTGAAGAGATACGAAGAGGTTAACACTTACTATAAGCGCTAAGGTAATGTAGTGAGTAGCATTGCTGCTTTTCATGGCTAAGCTTTAGTTTCCTTTCTAGGGAATAGATTTGGGACCTATTCAAAAGCAAAATTAAGCCTAGCTCGAATTGTAATTTAAAAATCACGTTGAACGAACAACTTTTACCGCTTGGGGAAGGCCATTTGTTAAAATGACCGTTTATCGACTATTAACGACGTCAAAGTACTTTGGGGATAATTCCTACGAGTAGATAAAGGTTCCGTTTTATGGATGAACGGCACAACTAAAATTAAAAGAATCGAGGAGATTTCAAATTGCCTTTGGTAGTGATGAAGTCATATCTGAGAATCACTTCAAAAGAACCATCGTTATAAAGTGCGTTGCCCAACTCGGTAATTTCACGGTCATAGGCCAACCCAATCAAAAACTTATTCGATACGTTGAAACCTACCAAACCACTAAAAGCGGCATCCCATCGGTAGGCAGCGCCAAGAATAAATTTCTCGCTCAACATAAAATTGGCCGAAAGGTCTAGCTGTAAAGGTGCACCTTGAACAATTTTGGTCAAAATGGTGGGTTTAAATTTTAGGTTAGGGTTTAAATCCCAAACATAACCGGTTATAAAATAAAAGTTCATTTGTTCTTTGGCAGTAGAAGGAGCCGGGCCTTCTTTAAAGTGTCTAGTCTCCAAAATTCTAGGTACTGAAATTCCTGCATAGAATTTTTCGGTGTGGTAATAAACTCCGGCACCCACATTTGGTGAAAATTGATTGTCAATATCGTTCTGCAAACTATTATCGGGTGCTATCTGATTAAGTTCAGAATAGCGAATATCCAACAAATGAGCAGATCCCTTTAAACCGAAACTTAAACGACCTTCATTTGAAGTGTAAACCGTATAGGAAAAATCGATATCAAAATAGGTTTCCGATGTAGGGCCTATTTTATCATTTACAATAGATAAACCTAAACCTACCCCCCTGTAGCCGATTGGAGAATGAATATTAAAAGTCTGTGTGGTCGGTGCCCCATCAAGACCAACCCATTGAGATCGATGAAGGGCGGCCACACTTATTTGTCCTCTAGAACCTGCATAACCCGGGTTCACACTTACCGTATTGTACATATACTGGGTATATTGAGCATCTTGCTGGGCATGACTGGTAAATTCGGTCAAAAATGTAACTAAGGTAAAAAGCAACGTTAGTTTATAAGAGCTCTTTAGATTTGGGATGATCATAATCGCTATCTGTTTAAGTATATGTACCCGTTCAAGGTTTTGGTTTCTCCTGTATCTGTTTTATATTCGAGAATATAGAAATAAGTACCTACCGGTAATTTTCGGTCAACATCAACTGTTACCCTACCCTCAGAAGTACCATCAAAAGTATTTCCTTGCGTATCGTAAGCCTGTGTGCTATACACTGCCACACCCCATCTGTTATAAATTCTTAAAGAATTATCAGGGAAGTTCTCAAGACCGTTAATAGTCAATACATCATGAACACCGTCACCGTTAGGTGTAATTACGTTGAATACCTCAATTGCCGTTTCATCAGCGTTAGGCTCTAAATATTCAGGTATACCATCGTTATCACTATCATCATTTGAATAGTCGCCATCGACGTTCATATCTTCGTTCTTACTTTCTATTCCGTCATCATCATCATCGGTATCCCTGTAATTAGATTCTCCATCACCATCGGTATTCGGTAAATCGTTATATGGATCGTCAATTTCATCGTTTACATCAATATCAATGGCTGTTTGGCCCTCATAACCATCGTCGAGACCATCATTATCTTTATCAGAACCAATGAGTCGTGCTTCCGGAACACCATCTTGGTCATGATCATGGCCTTCGATAGCATCTGGTATATTGTCATTATCACTATCCTCGTCAACATAATCAGGCAAACCGTCACCATCGGTATCTTCGGGAATAACGCCTAGACTACCATCAGCCTCATAGGCGTCGTCAAGTCCGTTCGAGTTGTTGTCCTGTAAAGTTGGAGCTATATAACCGAAGGTGGTCTGCGCTTCCACGTTATCGGGTATACCGTCATTATCACTATCAATATCTAGATAATCGGCAATGCCATCACCATCGGTATCGGTTATGTTGGTAGCTGGGTCATTGTCTCCATCAAGATTTAAATCTTCAAAAGTGTCCAGTATTCCGTCGTTATCGGCATCTAAATCAAGTGCGTTGGTAACAACAACGGTTATGGATGCCGTACTGCAATTTCCTTGGTCATCACAGAGTGTATAACCAAACACATCTGTGCCCACAAATTCACTGTTGGGTGTGTAGGTTAGTATATCATCGGAAGGATCATTAGGTGTTCCTCCATTATCAATACTAACCGTGCCATCGGTGGCCGTAGTAGCTGATAAGGTACCGAGAGAGGGTATATCATTGTCGTTGGACAAAATGTCTATAATAACAGAGGTATCTTCGGTAGTAGCTATAGCATCGTCGATAGCATCAACTATTGGATTTATCTCCAAAGAAACCGTTGCCGTACTACAGTCGCCGAAGGTATTGCAAACCGAATAGTTAAAAGCGTCCACTCCATTATAATCCGGATTGGGCACGTATGTAACTATATCATCTGTAGGGTCGTTGGGGGTACCATTGGTATCAATGCTAACCGTTCCATTGGAAGGCTGTCTTGAAATAGTCAAGGAACCGGAATCAGGTAAATCCGAATCGTTGGCAAAAACATCGATAATAGTGGTTACATCTTCATCAAGTGTTACTAGATCATCAACCAATGTAGCCGATTCGTCAATACATACTACGGTGAAATTCGGTAAGCTTTTACTATTACCTGCCTTATTGATGGTTGCGGTATATCGAGCCACCGTTTGAGTTGCGATTACCGTAGGCCTTGTTTGGTCGCCTGAAACTGATGGGCTCCAGGTAAGGGAAGCCCCTGGAGGAATCGGGTTTCTAGAAATATCTAAAGTAACCTCGTTATAAGGTGAATTACAATTGGTAACAATGAAATACCCTGTTGCATTATGGCCACAAATTGTACCGTCATATGTCGCGAAGTACACCCCTCTTTCGGTTACCTCGTAAAATGAATCGGTACCCAAAACAACGGTAGGATTCGTTGCCTCGTACCATCTATAATTATTTTCATCTCCACTATTGGGAGCCTGCAACAAGAATTGCGCTTGTGAAGAAGCAATCCCCAGTATTGTTAATACAATACCGAGGATAATCATTTTATATGTCGTGATGGTTTTCAATTTTTTGTCTACAGAATTATTGTATTACTTGACCATGAAGACCACATTGATCAACGAATTGTAGTCTGCAGGTTGTCCAATAATCTCATAACTAAGAACTCCATTGGCATCTATACTCATGGTAGCTGTATTGAAAACAGTTGGATCAGCATAGGTCACATAGTAATAAAGATCAGTCGCTCCATAAGTAGGTAGGGCCACCGGTGCACCAGCACTCGATACCGTTGGGCTACCATATTGAGAGATATACTCAGCATACAGATCAACCGTAAAACTTCCGTTAATAGATGCATCAACTGCAATTGATGGAGGATAGAATATTCTTGCCGCAGCTGAAGTAATAGGAGCTATGGCCTCTATTACCTCTTGAACAGTAGTCTCTTGTGTCGGAGAAGACTCTCCGGCCTCATCAACATCTATTGGATTTCTAAGTGGTACTTCATCATCGTATTGATCATCAGAACCTAGATTAGAAAGTGGAACGTCTAAATTACCACCTCCATCTGTTAATCTGAGGTTGGTACCAACTACACTAAAGCTGTTATTATATTCATTGCCTACTACAGAATCGGCGTCATTCACATTTAAAGTGATATTATTACCTCCTGAAATTGAAATATCTCCTGGGCTATTATTGGTTGAAAGCGTCTGATCATCACTGGCAGGATCACCTGCAGGACCTTGAGGACCTTGAGGACCTGTTGCACCATCTGCACCGTCTGCTCCAGCTGGACCTTGCGGACCAGTTAAATCTGAAGAAGTAAATGTAGCTCCGTTGGTATAGGTTATGGTGAAAGTACCATTTCCATTATCCACTATGGATGCTATACCGTTTCCATCAGCTCCCGCAGGACCTTGTGGACCTTGAGGACCTGTAGCACCATCAGCACCTGCTGGGCCTTGGGGTCCTTGTGGGCCTGTTGCACCATCCGCTCCGTCAGCGCCGTCCGCTCCTGCCGGGCCTTGGGGGCCTGCGGGACCCTGTGGACCTACCGCACCGTCTGCTCCATCTGCACCTGCTGGACCTTGAGGACCTGCGGGACCTGTTGCGCCATCTGCTCCGTCTGCTCCTGCCGGACCTTGGGGTCCTGCGGGACCCTGGGGGCCTACCGCACCGTCAGCGCCGTCCGCTCCTGCTGGGCCTTGGGGACCTTGTGCGCCTGTTGCACCATCTGCTCCGTCAGCTCCTGCCGGACCTTGGGGACCTTGGGGACCTGTTGCACCGTCTGCTCCTGCTGGACCTTGGGGTCCTTGTGGGCCTGTTGCACCATCCGCTCCGTCAGCGCCGTCCGCTCCTGCCGGGCCTTGGGGGCCTGCGGGACCCTGTGGACCTACCGCACCGTCTGCTCCATCTGCACCTGCTGGACCTTGAGGACCTGCGGGACCTGTTGCGCCATCTGCTCCGTCTGCTCCTGCCGGACCTTGGGGTCCTGCGGGACCCTGGGGGCCTACCGCACCGTCAGCGCCGTCCGCTCCTGCTGGGCCTTGGGGACCTTGTGCGCCTGTTGCACCATCTGCTCCGTCAGCTCCTGCCGGACCTTGGGGACCTTGGGGACCTGTTGCACCGTCTGCTCCTGCTGGACCTTGGGGTCCTTGTGGACCTGTTGCACCATCCGCTCCGTCTGCTCCTGCTGGACCTTGGGGTCCTGCGGGACCCTGGGGGCCTACCGCACCGTCAGCGCCGTCCGCTCCTGCTGGGCCTTGGGGACCTTGTGGACCTGTTGCTCCGTCTGCTCCAGCTGGACCTTGTGGACCTGTTTCTCCTTGTGGACCCTGTGCACCGGTAGCACCATCTGCTCCCGCCGGGCCTTGTGGACCTGTTTCTCCCTGTGGACCCTGTGGGCCTGTCTCTCCTTGTGGACCCTGTGCACCAGTAGCTCCATCAGCACCTGCTGGACCCTGAGGACCTGTTTCTCCTTGAGGGCCTTGTGGACCTGTTTCTCCCTGTGGACCCTGTGCACCGGTAGCACCATCTGCTCCCGCTGGGCCTTGTGGGCCTGTTTCTCCTTGTGGACCTTGAGGACCTGTTTCTCCTTGTGGACCCTGTGCACCGGTAGCTCCATCAGCACCTGCTGGACCTTGGGGACCTTGGGGACCTGTTGCACCGTCCGCTCCGTCTGCTCCTGCTGGACCTTGGGGTCCTGCGGGACCCTGGGGGCCTACCGCACCGTCAGCGCCGTCCGCTCCTGCCGGGCCTTGGGGGCCTTGTGGACCTGTTGCACCGTCCGCTCCATCTGCACCTGCTGGACCTTGGGGTCCTTGTGGACCTGTTGCGCCATCTGCTCCGTCTGCTCCTGCCGGACCTTGGGGACCTTGTGGGCCTGTTGCACCATCTGCTCCGTCTGCTCCTGCCGGACCTTGGGGACCTTGTGGACCTATTGCACCGTCAGCGCCGTCCGCTCCTGCCGGGCCTTGGGGACCTTGTGCGCCTGTTGCACCATCTGCTCCTGCTGGACCTTGGGGACCTTGGGGACCTGTTGCACCGTCTGCTCCTGCTGGACCTTGGGGTCCTTGTGGACCTGTTGCACCGTCCGCTCCGTCTGCTCCTGCTGGACCTTGGGGTCCTGCGGGACCCTGGGGGCCTACCGCACCGTCAGCGCCGTCCGCTCCTGCCGGGCCTTGGGGGCCTTGTGGACCTGTTGCTCCGTCTGCTCCATCTGCACCTGCTGGACCTTGGGGTCCTTGTGGACCTGTTGCGCCATCTGCTCCGTCTGCTCCTGCCGGACCTTGGGGACCTTGTGGACCTGTTGCACCGTCTGCTCCTGCTGGACCTTGGGGTCCTGCGGGACCCTGGGGGCCTACCGCACCGTCAGCGCCGTCCGCTCCTGCCGGGCCTTGGGGGCCTTGTGGACCTGTTGCTCCGTCTGCTCCATCTGCACCTGCTGGACCTTGGGGTCCTTGTGGACCTGTTGCGCCATCTGCTCCGTCTGCTCCTGCCGGACCTTGGGGACCTTGTGGACCTGTTGCACCGTCTGCTCCTGCTGGACCTTGGGGTCCTGCGGGACCCTGGGGGCCTACCGCACCGTCAGCGCCGTCCGCTCCTGCCGGGCCTTGGGGGCCTTGTGGACCTGTTGCTCCGTCTGCTCCATCTGCACCTGCTGGACCTTGAGGGCCTGTCTCTCCCTGAGGACCCTGTGCGCCGGTAGCTCCGTCAGCACCTGCCGGGCCTTGCGGACCAGTGAAATTCGAAGTTGTAAAACTTGAACCGTCTGAATAGTTTAATGTAAATGTGCCATCTCCGTTATCAACTGTAGAAACAATACCGTTACCGTCTGTTCCATCGGCACCTGCTGGACCTGAATCCGAATCTACCCAAGTATAAGTTCCGCTTCCATCAGTTGATAGCACCTGACCATTATTACCTCCACTAGGTAATTCAATCTCGTTTGTTGGGTCGTTATCGGCATCATCCACATTATCGACGCCATCATTATCCACCGTTACACTTCCACCATTTACATCTGTGATGGTCGTTGTTCCGTTGCCGTTGTCGGTCACATCGGTAATCTCATTGGTCGGGTCGTTATCGGCATCATCCACGTTATCGACTCCGTCATTATCAACCGTTACGCTTCCACCGTTCACATCGGTAATGGTCGTTGTTCCGTTGCCGTTGTCCGTCACATCGGTGATTTCGTTCGTTGGGTCGTTATCCGCATCATCCACATTATCGATTCCGTCATTATCAACGGTAACACTTCCACCATTTACATCGGTAATGGTCGTTGTTCCGTTGCCGTTATCGGTCACATCGGTAATCTCGTTGGTCGGGTCGTTATCGGCATCATCTACGTTATCGACTCCGTCATTATCAACCGTTACGCTTCCACCGTTCACATCGGTAATGGTCGTTGTTCCGTTGCCATTGTCCGTCACATCGGTGATTTCGTTCGTTGGGTCGTTGTCTGCATCGTCCACATTATCGACGCCGTCATTATCAACCGTTACGCTTCCACCGTTCACATCGGTAATGGTCGTTGTTCCGTTGCCATTGTCCGTCACATCGGTGATTTCGTTCGTTGGGTCGTTATCGGCATCATCTACGTTATCGACTCCGTCATTATCAACGGTAACACTTCCACCGTTCACGTCGGTGATAGTAGTTGTTCCGTTGCCGTTATCCGTCACATCGGTGATTTCGTTCGTTGGGTCGTTGTCGGCATCGTCTACATTATCCGTTCCATTGAAAGTAATAGGAGTACCATTACCGTTATTAAAGGTGAAAGTTCCGTCACCATTATCGGATAATTCAGATTTAGAAATTGTTTGTGAAACTCCATTTTCATTCACATAGGTAACCGTACCGTTATTGTTGTCGGTAAGATTGGTATTGGTCTCGGCGATACTAACGGATGCAACATTCAAATACAATGCACCATCTGAACCGACCGCAATATCATTATTAGCGTCACCACTGATCAAATTAACAGATTCGGTACCTCCTCCATCGGTAATTTCAAGGCTTCCTGCTGTAATTGCGCTACCTGTGTTGTACTCATTACCTATTACATTATCGGCATCGTCCACATTATCGACGCCATCATTATCCACCGTTACACTTCCACCATTTACATCTGTGATGGTCGTTGTTCCGTTGCCGTTGTCGGTCACATCGGTAATCTCGTTCGTTGGGTCGTTATCGGCATCATCTACGTTATCAACGCCATCATTATCAACGGTCACGCTTCCGCCGTTCACATCGGTGATCGTAGTTGTTCCGTTGCCGTTGTCGGTAACATCGGTAATCTCGTTCGTTGGGTCGTTATCGGCATCGTCCACATTATCGACTCCGTCATTATCAACGGTTACGCTTCCACCGTTCACATCGGTAATGGTCGTTGTTCCGTTGCCGTTATCGGTAACATCCGTGATTTCATTCGTTGGGTCGTTATCGGCATCATCTACGTTATCGACTCCGTCATTATCAACCGTTACGCTTCCACCGTTCACATCGGTAATGGTCGTTGTTCCGTTGCCATTGTCCGTCACATCGGTGATTTCGTTCGTTGGGTCGTTGTCTGCATCGTCCACATTATCGACGCCGTCATTATCAACCGTTACGCTTCCACCGTTCACATCGGTAATGGTCGTTGTTCCGTTGCCATTGTCCGTCACATCGGTGATTTCGTTCGTTGGGTCGTTGTCCGCATCGTCCACATTATCGACGCCGTCATTATCAACCGTTACGCTTCCACCGTTCACATCGGTAATGGTCGTTGTTCCGTTGCCGTTATCCGTCACATCGGTAATCTCGTTCGTTGGGTCGTTATCGGCATCATCTACGTTATCGACTCCGTCATTATCAACCGTTACGCTTCCACCGTTCACATCGGTAATGGTCGTTGTTCCGTTGCCGTTATCCGTCACATCGGTAATCTCGTTCGTTGGGTCGTTGTCGGCATCGTCTACATTATCCACTCCGTCATTATCAACGGTTACGCTTCCGCCGTTCACATCGGTAATGGTCGTCGTTCCGTTGCCGTTATCGGTCACATCGGTGATTTCGTTCGTCGGGTCGTTATCGGCATCATCCACGTTATCGACTCCGTCATTATCAACCGTTACGCTTCCACCGTTCACATCGGTAATGGTCGTTGTTCCGTTGCCGTTATCCGTCACATCTGTAATTTCGTTCGTTGGGTCGTTGTCGGCATCGTCTACATTATCCACTCCGTCATTATCAACGGTTACGCTTCCACCGTTCACGTCGGTAATGGTCGTTGTTCCGTTGCCGTTGTCCGTGACATCGGTGATTTCGTTCGTTGGGTCAGGGTCAGCATCGGGTGTTGCATTACCACCGACTTGGGCCCATGAAGAACCATCCCAGACATATAATTGACCTGTGTTCGTATCTACATAGGTCTCTCCAGTATTTGCAGCCGTAGCACCTGTTGCAATAGGTGTACCTGCTCCTACTTGAGAAAGTTCATTTGTGATGCTACCATCTACTTCCGTTCCTGTAATTACATATGGAGTAGCAGCTGAACCATCACCTGTTACCGAATTGATTCCCGCACCACTAACTAAGGTCTCGGTACCATCAACTGAAAGGTCAAAATCATTTACGGTACGGGCAATATTGACGGTTCCATCATTGGAAGTGATAATCTGTATTTCATTGCTGTCCGACGAATCCGCGTCACGAATATCAATGTTAGTATTGCCACCTCTTTCCAAAGCAATATTGACCAATTCATTAGGGGTAATTACACTACTACTTATTTGTTGATTGTCAGAACTACTTGAAGCTAGCGCAGAAATTGCTTCTTCAACTGTAGTTTCATTAGTAGTGTCTCCATCAATATCGAATGGAGTGACCAAATTAACTTGGGAAGCATCTTGATTATCCGTGCCAACAAAAGTAGTTGGAGTACCGTTACCAGAATCAAAAGTGTAAGTACCATCCCCATTAGTTGTTAACTGAGACTTATTAATTGTTTGTGAAGTGCCATCCTCAGTAGTATATGTTACTGTACCGTCATTGTTATCGGTCAAGGAAGTAATAGTTTCGTTTACATCGGTGGTAGTTCCATCCGCCTCCGTGACCGTGGCGATGCGGTTACCGGCAATTACATTGCTGATAGACATACCATTGGTATCAATCGTCACATCAGTGCCATCACCGTTGGTAAATTGATACAGTCCGCCACCCAAATCGGTTATGTCGGACTTGGCTACGGTAATACTGTTACCGGCCTCGTTGACAAGGGTTACGTTACCGTCACCGTTGTCCGTAATGTTCACAATACTTTCCTGAATGGAAACCGTGGTACCATCCTCCTTTTGATAGACACCAATCTCGTTTCCACTGTTGGAGGTTCCGGTGATATCCGTTATTGTTTCATCAATATCAGTTGTGGTTCCATCCGCCTCGGTTACCGTGGCGATGCGGTTACCGGCAATTACGTTGCTGATGGACATTCCGTTGGTATCAATCGTCACATCCGTTCCATCGCCGTTGGTGAATTGATAGAGTCCGCCACCTAAATCGGTGATGTCGGATTTGGCTACGGTAATGCTGTTGCCGGCCTCGTTGACAAGCGTTACGTTACCATCGCCGTTATCGGTAATGCTTGTTATTGTTTCATCAATATCAGTTGTGGTTCCATCTGCCTCGGTTACCGTGGCGATGCGGTTACCGGTAATTACGTTGCTGATGGACATACCGTTGGTATCAATCGTCACATCCGTTCCGTCGCCGTTGGTAAATTGGTACAGTCCGCCACCCAAATCGGTGATGTCGGATTTGGCTACGGTAATGCTGTTGCCGGCCTCGTTGACAAGGGTTACGTTACCGTCACCGTTGTCCGTAATGTTCACAATACTTTCCTGGATGGAAACCGTGGTACCATCCTCCTTTTGATAGACACCTATTTCGTTTCCGCTGTTAGAAGTCCCTGTAATATCAGTAATCGTTTCGTTTACATCGGTGGTAGTGCCATCCGCTTCGGTTACCGTAGCGATGCGGTTACCGGCAATTACGTTGCTGATGGACGTTCCATTAGTATCAATCGTCACATCAGTGCCATCACCGTTGGTGAATTGATAGAGTCCGCCACCCAAGTCGGTAATGTCGGACTTGGCTACGGTGATACTGTTGCCCGCCTCGTTGACAAGGGTTACGTTACCGTCACCATTGTCGGAAATGCTGGTTATCGATTCATTAATGGTTACAACATCTCCGTTCTCATTTTCATAAACGCCAATATTGTTGCCAAAAGGAACAGTTGAAGAAAATGTGGTTACAGTTTCAAGTGGTAATACAACTGAAATTGTACCACCATCTTCTAAAGTCAATGAAAGTTCTCCTGTACCATTGTTATAAGTAAAAGCCTGTAGTTGCTGGTCATCAGAAGAGGTAAGCTCCCACGAATTTCCATCCCAATAATAAATGGTACCTGTATCGGTGTTTACATAAATGTCACCTAAATCAGCTCCACTGGGAGTTGTCATTCCTGGGGCGGTAACATCTGTTCCGCTTAACACCTCACAATTACACTGATCTTCTAAAGTAACCGTGGTTTGTGCAAAAGAATACACAGAGGTAAAAAGCAACAAGATTAAAACGATTTTCTTCATGGCCATTACTTTGAGCTATGTCGTAGGTTCAAGATTAGTTGGTACCTTCTATAGAAAATTTTCTATAGAAGTCGGTTCATTCAATTTTATACAATCTTTAACCGGAACATTACAAAGCGAATGTTTGCGAAATGGTGAAGAATACTTTATTCCTTTGGCCATTTACATCAGGAATTTTTACAAATCCTGACTATGTTCGGTTAAGTTATTTTATTTGGGGATGCATTTGATACCCATTTATTCGATAAAGGGCACAATTGCACATTACAAAATTAATCTTAGGCCTGCCGCAGGAAAATAATTGTTGTGTATTGGTTAAAATGTAGTGTATAGGATTAAAAATTTGAAGTAATGATTATTTCGTTCGTCGATTACGCCAAGTATATCAATAAGTTACAAGGGACAACTGGTACGAAAAATCCGATAAAAAAGTAAGGGCCTGTATGTAATAAATATGAATATGAACGACTTACATTTAACTATAACGTTAGAGTTATTCTGTATAAATATCTCGATGAGCAGCTATTCTAATTTGCTTAAAATAGGAAGGATTTAATTCTTTTTAGTGCGGTAGGTAATACGGCGATTGCTTATTACCGTTCTTACTTTTACCGTTAGGGTTGCTATTTGAGAAGTAGTCGGGGCACAAGATGTGCTTGAATTGGTTATTCTGACCCTATAAATATTTCCGTTGAAGTCTATTTCAGGTGTACTTATATTTAGACTGTTCGTCTGAGAACCGGAATAGAAAGCGTTATCAGATATATCAACAAAGCCGGCACCGCCATCGGTACTCACCTGCCATTGGTAGGTGTCCGCATTATTGGCACTTACACTAAAGCTTGTATTTTGGCCTACAAAAATCGTTTGATCTATAGGCTCTGAAACCACGGTAACCACCGGTACGGTATTAATAGTGTAGGTACCAAGTTCTACAGGGCAAGCTGAATTACCCCATCGAGCCCAGATATTGTAAGTGCCACCTGAAAGTCCGCCATATGTTACAGAGCCAGAATTATCCGCCACATTTGTTCTATAGGTCGCTCCTCCATCAAGGCTAAATTGAATCGATGTTCGATTAGGGTGATTTGGAAAGCTTAAAGTAAATGATCCATTGTTGACATTACAAGTGGCGTCGTTGGTTGTAATGATAGCCTGGGGTCTTGAGTAAATAGTCACATTTACAGAGTCGGTCTGTTCACATCCATTTGAATCGGTAACAGTAACCGAATAAGGCACAGTAGTATTACTATTTGCACTCCCCGTTGGCGCTACTGTAATGGCCTGACTTGTCTCGCCAGTACTCCATAAATACGAATAGCCCGAACCACTACCACCACTCGCGGAGGCTGTCAATGTTGTTGAGTCTCCGTCACATATCTGAACATTTGGTCCGGCATCAACTACAGGCAATGCATTCTGAATGGCCCTAACCGCAGTTCTAGAATTACTCGTACAACCGGTAAACGTGTTAATCGTTTCCGCATAGTATGTGCCGGCCGAAGAAGGGGTATAACTCGTGCTGTTACTTTGTAACCATGTACCACCAGAAATGGAATCATACCAATTAACGGTTTCATTATTTCCAACCGTAGCCGTCAAAGTAGGAACAGGGCTTCCAGCACAGAATTCTTGATCGCCCCCACTAACCGGTGCGTTTACAGTAGGACAGGTACAGTTTGGAGCCGTTACAGGTAAATTTCTGCTACAATTGCCCTGAGAAACAGTTACAGTTATATCAGTGCCATCGGGAACATCAGCTATACGCCACACATTACCCCCTAAATTGCTTACCGTACCATTGGTAGATGTAACCGAGCCTGCACTGACGGTAACTTCTAAAGTATAGGTGGTAGGCTGAAATAACCTAAAGTTACAGCTTGGCGAACTTGATACCGTTATCGTAGGGGTTGGTTCAACAGTAACCCTGACCACATCGCTATTTGTACAACCAAAACTATCTGTTACCGTAACCGTATAGTCTACGTCGACGTTATTATTGGTATTACCAACAGGCGATACGGTAATCGAAGAAGAAGTTTCGCCCGTGCTCCATAAATAAGTATAACCACTACCGCTACCACCAGAACCAACCGCGGTCAATGTCGCAGACTCACCATCACAAATCGTTTGATCGGCACCGGCATCTACCGTTGGTTGAATGACACTTAAGGTCGTAGTACCACTAATAGCTTCTCTACAGACATTACCACTGTAAGAGGCAACTAGCCTATACTGATTTCCGTTTTCTGCTAGAGTTACCCCATTCAGATTAAGGGTATTTGTGTCGGTACCCGAATAAATACCACCATCGGCAAGGTCTATCCAAGACGAACCATTGTAAAACTGCCATTGGTGAGTATCGGCAAAATTGGTCGTTAAAGAAAAACTGATATTACCTCCGTTACAGGCTGTTTCAGTTGTATTAGAAGTAGGTACAACAGGTGCATTAACCGTTTCTTTATAATCGTCTTCTCCATTACTGTCACCATCATTGGGTGTTGCGTAGGAGGCCGCTTGAACCGTTCCGTCAGAATTAACGGTAGGATTTCCTGAACCATACATACCATTACCGTCAACATCGGTTCCAGATGCGCCGTAAGCCTCATCGGCATCAGAACATCCATCTCCATCACTATCATCGTCTAAATGATTGGCCAAACCATCACCATCAATATCACAAGTACCCTCATAAAATGCCGTAAATGGTATGGATTGTTTAGCCAAAGATGGACCTTCATATTGTACCAATAGCGATTCTCCTCCTCCATTTTCAAAAAATAAGACCTCTATATCGTGAAGCCCCGCCGTTAGGTTAATCACCCCGGACCGCTCTTGAGGGCCATGGTCAAAATCGTTATTGACCACTTCCAAACCATTGATGTACAATTTAGAGCCATCATCGGAAGTTGTGTAAAATGTATAGGAACCAGCCGCAGCGATATCTATCAGACCCGTATACCTGATAGCGAAACTATCAGCATCGCCAGGGTCTACCGCCCCTTGAAGCGCATCTACATCAAAAGAAGTTATAGAACCCGTTGAAAGGGCCCCAGTTGTAGGTATATTGTCGACCGTATTACCGGGTGGAGTCAAATCGTAGAATTCATATGCCAATGTTCCGTAACATGACCCTAATTCTTCCGAATCTAAAATACCATCATTGTCATCATCTAAATCATAGGCATCAGCATAACCGTCGCCATCTGAATCCATCAAGATAGATAGAACACCATAATCGGAAGCTATTGCCGCGCACGAAGAACCACTTTCAGATATTAAAACCCGATACCTATTGCCTTCATCCGAGAAAGTAACATTGTTAATTGTAACCGAAGAAGATGTTGCTCCAGAAATGTTGGTATAGGATGCTCCATCATTGGTACTGACCTGCCATTGGTATAATAAGGTTCCCCCAGTGGCGCTGACCGAAAAAGTGGCGTCGCCACCATCTACAATTGCTTGATCTACCGGTTGTGCTGTTATCACCGGGTCTTCATCAACTGTCAAAGAGGTACTTGCTGATACATCGATAGTTGGGTCTCCTGGCATGCCCCCATATTCAACCACGTAACCTTTTGGTTGATAAGCGCCCGAACCGGCACCCGTATTACTTAAATCGTTCCAAGAACCATCGATTCCGGTACCATCTTCGGTAATATGTGCATAATCTTCGTCTCCTGATTGGTTTGGTTCTCCTGTATTCCAGAATGCATAATTCGGTGTTGAGCCTCCCGCTAAACCGTTCCAAAATACGGTACCTGCCTCAGGGCCCGTTACCCATCGCCATTCGTTTTCAACAGCGGCATCACTACCACCTATCCAACCAGCTCCAGAGATCTGAGAACCCGCAAAATTAGCTTCTTCAAGAGAAGTAAGCGTTGCCAAATACCCTTGAAGACCATAGTAAGTTGATAAAGCAGCCTTGTCGCGTGCGCTGGTCCATGTAATTCCAAGGTCTGAAAAGAACTGATAATAGTGCCCGGTATCAGGTAAGAAATATGCATCTCCCACGATAATAGAAAAGTCGCGGGTTCCTGAAGGACTAGCGGAACTTGATGAGAACAATACCGCCGATACGGCTGATTCAAATTCAGTGGAAGTTGCCGGACCGCTTAAAAGCAATCTACCCTCAGCGGGAATCCAACTAGCAGTGATATTCGGATGTGTACCCGCCAAGGTCAAAATATCTTCACCATTTATATAGCCGTTGGAAATTTGTACGGATACCTCTTGAATAGTAGAATCGTCAGGGTCTGATATGCTTACCGTTTCTACTACGGGTACAGAAGTGCCAGGGCAATAATCTTGGTTTCCGGTCGCCGTAATCACTGGAGGTTGATCCTCAATTCTAAAAGCAACATTGTCTATTCTGATGATTTCGCCAACCGACCAATCACCTGAACTACTTTGAAATGCAATACCTGATTGGTTAGATTTTTGCCCAGCAGTTAAGGTATAGGTCACAGTACTTGCGGTCGATACCTGTAAGGTCGTAATATTTTCCCAAGTGTTCGTAGAGGCATTAAATAGGTAAACCCTTAATCGCTCATCGCCCCTACTTGTTGCATTATAGCTAAAAGATAATTCTACATCTTTGGTTACGCCGCTTAAATCAAGATTACGGTAGATATAATCGGCACTTCTGAGACCATTGAAAACCAATGAACCCGAATTGACCGAGATATTTCCTCCTGTAGCACCGCCACCGGCATTGTCCGCTTCTCCCCACGCATTGGAAAAATTGGTATTACCATCATTATTGGTATATGCATTGGTCGAAAATGCATCCATGTAGACTTGCTGCGCAGAAAGTAATCCCACGCAGAAAAAGAAAAATACTAATGACCAAGTACATTTCATTTTACCCCCTGAACAATAGACAATTGTACAATATTACATTGTGTCGATTGAAGGGCATAAAAAATGTTGCCAATGAACTGATATATAGTGTGAAAAGGAAAAAGCTATCGTTTTAGTCTATAAATCAGTTCTTTTTCACCCTATATGTAATTCTTCGGTTCGTTATAAGAGTGTAAGCCTTAATAATGCTTTCGGGTGAAAATTCAGATGTCGTATTAGTTAAAGTGGCCGTGGCCGTAACAAACTTGCCAAAAGCTGCTCCAGATGACAATGGGGTACTGAACCTAAATTTATTGGTGCTATCAGTATTACCATCTATGTCGGTGTAAGATGTTATCTGTGAATCAACGTCGGAGGCACTACCTTCGATAAAACTTGCCAAATAAACCTGACCTTCTCCATAATCAGAGGTCATTCCTAACTGATTATCGCCTTCGGCGGCAGTACCTTCACTAATATCGGTCAAGAATATTTCTATTGTGGCCCCTGGCCTACTCCATCCTTCAACTATCAGATTTGAACCGCTTATGTAGGCACCTGAAATAACAGGGAAGTTTAATAGTCCATTAGGTCCACCGTCCGTATCGTTCGTTTCATTTAATGTTACTCCATCTCTATTCAAATCAATTCCGAGGCTCGGAAGCACCGTTCCATTACCGTATATGGAATTTTGTGAAATGGTATTACCGTCGCCTGATATCACCACTATGCCCGCTCCCCCATTGGAAAAAATTCTGTTTTGTGAAATATTGGCATTGCTGGCATTAATTAAAACCCCCATACCCTCAAAAGACCCACTGCAGTTACCTCCATTTTGACCCGCGCCAAGAATTGAATTATCGGTTACCAGTACATCATTCAACGTATCAATTTCAATGCCCGAGGCTGCGGCATTTTCAATTAGATTGGTAGATACCTCCACATTATTTCCGGCAGAAATCAATATGTTATCGGAACATGCGGAAGAGCCATTGGCAAATAGATGATTCAGTACAATTTCGGTGGAAGTACCTCCATTTATTAAAATGCCCGCATCGGAATTGGCAGATATGTAGTTCGAAGTAATGGTTACTTCGCCCCCTGTTTGCTCAACGCCGTAATCGATATTTCCCGAGGATGCCCCTAATGCGTTGACCCCCAAAAATGAGGAAGAAATAGTTGCAGAGCCCCCTAAAGTTCTTATTCCGGCATTGTTATTGGCAAACACAGACACATTTCTTATTTCTACATTGTTTCCGTTTAAGTTAAAAACATCCCCGCCATTTCTATGAATTTGAATTTCAGGTCTTAGATAGCTGGGCAAGAGTGTATTTGAAGTACCCACAGCAGTACCGCCTGCGCCCGACACACCGCTATTAGAATCTCCGGAATAGCTTGTTTGTGTTCGACCGTCGATTATCGTATTAGTACCGGTGATATTGGCCAGAGCAGAACTGTTATCAATAAGAATATCGAAATAACCGGATGCGTAGTTAGCATCAGCGGTTCTACCCATGCTATCACCTGTAGGTGGAATCATAAATATGGAGATATCTTGACCTACGTTCGGGTCGAAAATGGAATTCGGTTCAACATCCAATCCGTTTTCACCTAGCGTGTTACTATTCAAAATAAATTGATTAAGAGAACCTTGACCGGATTCGTTGGTATTGACAATGGTATTAAAATTGAAACCAAAATCAATATCTACTACTCCATTACCTTCAACGGTTACAGGGGAAATACTTTGAGAGTTGGCAAAAACGCCTAACGCCACATCTTGAATGGCCGTAGGGTCGTTACCCCCGACTTCATTGGTAATGTCATTATAGTTTCCTGCGGCATCGACCTCAGCCCTATAGGTCTGTACAGGATAACATGAAGAGCAGTTGGGCCCATTGTCACGAGTAGACCTAACGGTAGAATTCACCACTTTTATGTAATAGTCACCATCGGCCATACCCCCAAATGAATAATTACCATTGGCCGCCGTATTTTTTCTTTGAATGAAATTGCCATTACTCTCATATAGCTCTACAACTGCGCCCGTTATGCCTATTCCGCTAGAGGCGGTTCTATCCCGGCCAAAACCTCCCGGATAGTTGACATCTTCAAAAACTCTTCCGGCAATAAGGTTAGAGGGTACTTTGAGAATAACGGCTGCAGATATAACAAAATCTTGCCCTACATCTACGTTAGCGGTTACTTCGCTATCGGCCGGCTGAATATAGCTTGATATATCGTACGTATCTAAATCAACACCATAGGTACTTGAATTGTTGTACACTGGGCCAACCGTATTATCGTAAATGGTAGAGTTATAAGAGTTGTTACCTGTTTGTCCCCCATCGCCAGTCAGTACATAGTTCTGATTTCTTTGATTGGTAATAGACAATTCTTCAGGATTGGTAGAGCCCGAGCTGGCGCCAGTTAGGTCAGGATCACCTTCCCATGATAAAAAGGTAGCTTTTGCCCCTGTACCCGATATCGCGTAAAAGGAATCTAAGGTAAAAGAATTACCATCATTGCTTAGACCATCAAAACCTTGGTATAGGTTAATGTTTACCGCTGGTAGCGAACGGTCTTCATAAAAAACCATTAGTGCCCATCCCCCCAAAACAGTACTAGTATTACAATAGTCACCAGTATTATTTATATCAAGGTCACCAAAGTCAAAAACATTGGTCGATAAATTGGAAACGCCTTGTACGATAGAGGTTACATCACTGACATAACCATAAAAATTTCTATTGCCCAGTGAGGTTTGATACAGAAAATTAGCAGATACGTTTTGCCCTTCAAAAGTAACATCGGCATCGCGCACAGTACTGGAGTGAGACCAATATAAATAGGCCCTCTCAACAGATGCCGTTGCAGGCACCGAGGACACCAAACTATTGGACGAAGAGGAAGTTATCGCACATGGGTCGCCACCATTCGGACTAGTTCTTAGCGTACCGCCAGTTGTGGAGTAATCATAATAACCATCAAATTCTTGGAATAAAGTCAACGGGTCGTTCGCCAAAATTTGCGAGTTGATCGTACCCGTACCCGTATCATTATAATTTACCTGTGCATAATCTGCCTCTGCATCTGTAAACTCTATAGTAAAACTTTCGGCCAATTCAGGTATACCGTCATTCGCAATCGGTACTGAAATTGTTTGAACATTATTGAGCTCGCCCGTAAAAGTTAGAGTGCCTGTGGATGAAGTATAATCGCTACCGGCAGTTGCCGAATCATCGACAGTCTGAAAATCAACCGTAAAGGGTTCCTCTACAAAACCAAAAAGAAAAATGTTTCTACCATGAGCTGCTCGGGTAGAGCGAACCGTAAATACGGCATTACCTACATCTTCATCAAATGAAATATCATCGATAACAATAATGGGGCCTTCAGGAAAACAATTAATTTCCGCTTCCCAACCCGCACCAGTGCTATTATTATTGGAGACAAATCGAAAAGTAAGACAACCAGAAGCACTGTTTGAATTGATACTTCTAGGAACATTAGAACTATCATACTGGCCAAGCAACGTACCACTCGTATTCGTACCATCATACACATATAGCATGTCCCCGGATACCACTTCGAAACTCGTGAAATTTACGTTGATATAGGTATCGGCCGTATCCGGACAAATTGTATAGACGACGTCTTGATTATTAGAATAGTTAGATAACCCGCCTGGATCGAAAAAAACATCGTTACAGGTATTTACTGTTTGCCCATCGGTCATTATTAGGGCATCATCATCAATAATTGCAGCCGTGCCAGTATCTGTTATATTCACCGTAGGGTCGGTGACCAAGGTGAATTGTAGAATAAAATCTTCGGGGTTTTCGATGGTGGTATCGTCCACTAAGGGTACAGAAACGGTTTCAGTATCGCTTACGTTACCGTTGAAGTTTAAGATACCGCTTGTAGCCGTATAATCAGACCCTTCGGTTGCCGAGCCAGGCACAGTTTGGTAATTAACGGCAAAAGGCCCCGTAGCATTGGTTCCTGTGTGAACTACCGTAAAAATAGCATTGCCTGCATCTTCATCGACCGCAATATCTTCAACCTCAATGATTGGAATCGGAGCTGGGAAAGTAGCGACAATCTGAAAATTATCTATATAGGCATAGTCGTTGTTACGCCAGTTAGAATAGGTCTTTCGAAATCTAATGGTAGTGTTACTAGAGATATATGGTGAAATGTCTTGGCTGAAAGACCCTGAATTATTTCCCGTAACAGTGCCTATCGTAGTATAGCTCGCTCCACCATTGCTTGAGATTTGAACTGCCAGTTCTCTTGTACCTCCTAAACTAACTGCCTGCCAATCAAAAGTAAGTACGGCGGCCGACGCTCCGTTCAAGTCAACAGAACGCCTAATTGTTTCCGAATAAAGGTAATAGAGCATCAATCGGTTACCAGTAATTCGAATGTACTGGTTGTTCGGCCCATTATCGGTATCTCCTGTTTCTATCCAATTGCCGCTAAAGTTTTGCGAGCCGTTATTGTTCGAATAGGATACATTATTGAACCGGTCTAGATAGTTTTCTTGACCAGCTAGGTTAGTATAAAATAGAAAAAAGAAGACCAGGTATAAGTAGGTTCTATACATTTTTCAGTTGGATTTAGGACATACTAGATCAACTAGCATATCTACCAAATGTAGTATAGACCAATACCGAGAATATAAATTTTGTTGTAAAACAGAAGATTTAGACCATAAACAGTTCTATTTTAGTTATTTCCTACATTTTGAATCAAAATTAAATTGTAAGAATATTCTTTAATTTCTATTAACCCTATAAGTAATTGTACGGTTTGTTATTACAGTTGGTAACCTAACTTCGACCTCTGGTGAAAATTCGGATGTCGTATTAGAAAGAGTTGCCGTAGCTGTAATCTTATCTCCTAAATCAGTTCCAATTGGTAACGGTACCGAAAACTTAAATCTATTGACATTATCGGTATTACCATCAAATACAGAATAAGATGAAGAAGCACCTTCTAAATCATCAACGGAACCCTCGGTTCTAGTGGCAATATAAGTTTGGCCCTCTCCGTAATCTTTTGACCTACTAAGCGTATTTGCCCCTTCAGCTGCTGAACCCTCACTTATATCAGTAAAGAAAAATTCTACGGTGACTCCAGGTGTTACCCACCCCATTAAAACCAAGTTATTACCCGCTTGATAGGCTGCTGAGAGTATCGGAAAGTTATTTAAACCGTTGGCACCAGAATCTGTATCACCCATATCATTTATTGTCACACCATCATTGCCTAAGTCAATACCTAAAGCACTAGTGGCAGTACCATTGGCAAAAAAACTATTCTCACTTATTAAATTAGAAGTCCCGGATCCCGAAATCACTAGGCCGGCACCACCGTTTGAAGTAATTACATTGTTTGAAATAATTGAATTGCTACCGGAGATTTCTATTCCCATATTCTTTATTTCAGAAGAGCAAAGCCCAGCCACTCGCCCAGATCCTACTATGGTATTGCCCTGAATGGACAAGTTATTTACACCTGAAACTGCATCAATACCTAACGATGCCGAATTCTCGATTAAATTATGCTGAATGTTGATACCGCTACCGCTGGTTACCAGTATAGCATCATCACAGCTGGTCGCCCCATTTTCGGCGAAATGATTTTGTGTCAGAACAGAACTGGTTCCCCCAGAAATGACCACACCGGCCACCGTATTTGAAGCTATATAATTAGAATTGATGGTAACTTCTCCTCCTACATTTTCGACCCCGTACTGAATATTTCCCGATGATACGCCTAAAGCGTTTACACCTAATAAGTTTTCTACAATGTTGGCGGTACCGGTATTCACTTGAATAGCAGCGTTGGTATTACCAAAAACAGCTATGTTTCTAACTACCAAATTGTTTGCATTTAACTTAAAAACATCCCCCGCATTTCTATGAATCTGAATTTCGGGAAGATTATAGTTCGGTAGTACAACGGAATTGGTACCCACTGTTGAACCCCCTCCGATGGTACCCGCATTGGTGTCTCCACTATAAGCCGTCTGCGTTCTTCCATCTATAACCGTATTATCGGAAACAACATCTGAAGGAATAAAGGCATCATTGAAAAAAATATCGAAATAGCCATTCGTATAGTTTGTATCGGCCGTTCTGCCCAAGGGGTCGCCGTCACTTGGAATCATAAATATGGAAGTATCCTCTCCTGCAACGGGGTCGAATAGAGCGTTAGCCTCAATATCAAGACCTGTTTCATCTAGATTATTGGAGTTGACAATGAATTGATCTAAAGATCCTTGGCCGTTTTCATTCGTATTAACAATAGTATTGAAGTTAAAGCCAAAATCAATGCCCACTATACCATTACTGGCCAAAGTAACCGTTGAAACTGATTGTGCCCCAAAAAGATTACCTGCGGAAACATCTTCTTGAGAAGGATTGGGCCCGCCGACCTCATCGGTTACATCAACAACATCAGTTCCGTTATGGTCGCTTCTAAAAGTCTGCACAGCATAACAATCGGAGCATCCTACTCCACCACCTCTCGTAGAACTTACCGATTCATTGACCACCCTAACGGTGTAAGTACCATCTGCCATTCCGCCAAAAATGTATTGCCCATTGGCGTCGGTCGTGGTAGTGGTTTGTAAAAGACCTAACGAATTATAAAGTTCAACGGTCACATTGGCAACCCCCTGACCGGAAGCAGTTGCCCTATTTCTGCCCGCACCTCCGGGATAATTGATATCTTCAAAAACGAACCCCGTAACCAAATTGGAAGGAACCTTGATTACCACGGCATTTGATACAACAAAATCTTGACCGACATCTACATTGGCGGTAACCTGGGTATCTGTTGGTGCGATATAACTGGCTATATCAAAGGTATCCCAATCAACCCCATATAATGATCCATTATTAACATTCGGTACCTGAGTATTATCAAAGGCCGTAGAGTTATACGCATTATTGCCGGTTTGGCCACCATCACCGGATAAGGTAAAATTGAACCCGGCCTGGTTGGTTATCGATAATCGCTCACCATTAGGGTTGGTCGTTCCCTCACTATTGCCATCTAAAGTGGCGTCTCCCTCCCAAGATAAAAAGGACGCCTTGGCTCCTGTACCAGCAATAGCAAAAAACGAGTCTAAGGTAAAAGAGGTACTGGCATTACTCAACCCGTCAAAACCTTCATAAAGATTGATGTTAGAAGCCGGTAAAGAGGCATCCTCATAAAAAACCATTAAAGACCATCCACCCAAAACAGTTTGATAATCACAAAAGGGAAAACCGGAGTTAATCTCTAAATCAGTGACATCAAAAGTGGTCGTGCCAAGATTGGCCACACCTATACCTTCTAAAATACTGGTAACATCGCTCACGTAACCATAAAAGGTGAGTATATCACCGTTAAAGTTCAGCCCTGATTCATAGATTCTTTCCGCAGTTACTTGTTGGCCTTCAAAAGTTACGGTATCATCAAGCGTATAGTTAGAATGTGACCAGTACAATAGTGCCTTTTGAATAGATGCTGTTGCAGGCACCGAGGAAAAAAGTGTATTGCTTGATGTGGTCGTCAAAGCGCACGCATCTGTAATGTTGTCCTGTGTTCTAAAAGTTCCGGCAGTGGAAGTGTAATTGACATACCCGGCGAATTGATGTTGTAATACTAATGGTTGGTTAAACGGTACCTGTGAATTGATTGTACCGGTAGCAGTATCACTATAGTCTAAACTGGGATTGGAAGACGATGTAAAACTAAGATTAAAGAACTCGTCTGCTTCTGTGATAGCATCGTTGACAATAGGTACCGTTATAGTCTGTGCTTCACCCAAGGCACCACTAAAATTAATGGTTCCCGTAGTAGCAAGGTAATCACTATTGGCAATTGCGGTACCATCTGAAGTTTTAAAATTAACCGAATAGGGAGCACCTGCATTAACGCCCTGCTGGGTGACCGTAAATATCAGATTACCCACATCTTCAGAAACGGCTACATCTTCTACAACCAAATAGGGGGTAGAACTGGCTACTATCTGTACATTATCAATTTGTGCCCAGTCGTCGGCAGCCCAGTTATCTACAGTTTTAGTAAAAGCCAATAACGTATTGGAAGCTATATAGGCAGATATGTCTTGGGAGAACGAACCTGCCCCGGAGACGCCTCCCAAAAAATTATAAGTTGCACCGCCATCGTTGGAAATATACACCCCCAATTCTTGGTTTCCGCCAAGACTATTGGTCTGAAAATCAAAGCTCAAAGTAGCTGCTGTAGCGCCTGACAAATCGACCAACCTATAAATGAACTCATCATAGATGTACGCAAACGTGAGCTGCCCCCCAGTAATATAAATATATTGGGCGGAGGGGCCTAAATCGGTATCACCACTTTCTACCCAATCGGAAGCCCAATTACTATTACCATCATTATTTGAATACGAAACCGAAGAAAACGTATCTAAATAAATCTGCTGAGCTACTGTGGTAGCACTTACTAAAAGTAGAATTATAATTACATTGGTTCTAAACATGAAAACCTATAATATACGTTAAAACCTATATTTAATGTAAATATATTCTTACAATAATATTATTTATAAATTTTGTTGTGAAAGAATTATTCGTATAGGTGTAACTATAAACAATTGATGACATGAAGGTTACAAAATAAAAGAGCGACTTAAATGGTCGCTCTTTTACTGTATCGTGAAGATTGTCTCACTCTGTTATGATAAACTCTGAACGGCGGTTAAGCTGATGTTCCTCTTCGGTACAAGAAACACCGTCATCACAATTGTTAAGTAATTTAGTTTCTCCATATCCCTCGCTCTGTAGCCTCTCTTTGGCTATACCTTTTTTGATCATGTAATTGACAGTTGACTCTGCCCTCTTCTGCGATAACCATAGGTTATAGGAATCTTTGCCCCTACTATCGGTGTGCGAGTTGACTTGTATTTTCAAACTTGGATATTTTTCCATAGCGGCAATTACCTTTTCGACTTCAATTTCTGAGTCTTTTCGAATGTTGTATTTATCGAAATCAAAATAAATGGTACTCAGTTGAAGTAATTTCGCCAAGTCATCGCCAAAGCCGGCACTTACTGTGTTTCTTTCTAAAAAGAAGTTGATGGTCTTCGGTGTACCATCCGATTTGCCCAAATATTCTTCTGCAGGTATGTAACCTTCGGTCATTGCTCTTACAAAATTCCCTTGATCACAGTCCAATTCTAAGGTATACTTACCGTCGGCATCGGTAATTGATGTCATAATCTCGTTATTATCTTCATCAATGACCTTAACGGTGGCACCTACCAACACTTCGTTAGATATCTTGTCTCTTACGGTACCAGTTACGGTTTGCCTACAATCTAGAACTAGAGCCTTGGTTTCTAAAAAGGTATAGATATCATCTGCGCCTAGGCCCTCTGAGCGATTAGAAGCGAAATAACCTTTTCTGGTGCTCTCATCAAAAATGAAAGTAAAATCATCCATACGGCCATTGACCGGCTCTCCGATGTTCATTACAACACCATCTGACCTACCGTCAGAAACATTGGCCGCAAAAATATCAAGCCCACCTAAGCCAGGGTGCCCATCAGACGAAAAGTAAAGAATATCTTCGCTCGTAATAAAAGGGAATGTTTCGCGGGCCTCTGTGTTGATTGTGGATCCTAGATTCTCTGGTTCTCCAAACGAATCGTCATCATTTACCTGTACTTTAAAAATATCAGATTCGCCTAGCGAACCAGGCATATCGGATGCAAAATACAAGGTACTACCGTCATTGCTTAATGTAGGGTGTGCTACCGAATAATCGTCACTATTAAAGGGAAGAGCTTCAATATTAGACCACAATCCTTCTTCATTTTTGGTCGCCCTATAAATCTTTAAGCGAACTATGCCCTTACCATCTTTTACGTATTTACCCTCTTTGTAATTATTTCTAGTAAAATACAGCACGTCGCCGTTTTTATCGGTAGTGCTGGTCGACTCATGTAATCTTGTATTTACGTGGTCGCCTAACTTTACAACCAGATTATTCGAGGCGCTATCGGCATTGACCTTATATAAATCCAAGAAGTCTTTGCTATTCCATGTATGGCGGTACCGTGCAAAGTTGCCTGTATCCCTATCCGATGAAAAAATAAGTCCCTCTTTATAAAAAGTGGGAGCAAAATCTGAGTAAGGTGAATTGTAATTGAAAGGAGCTACATTATATCTTCCAGAATTCTTTTTTATCTCGCTTAGGTAATCTCTTTCTTCTTTATAAGTGGAAGCCCGCAAATCGTCGGAGGTAGCGTTCGTAAACATGGCCATCACCTCATTCGAACTTTTATATTCCTGTAGTGTTTTGAGGGTTTGGGCATATCTAAAATAATATTCTGGAGCTACATCATCAGGATACTCTTTTACCAACCTCTTATACGTATTCGCAGCCTCTTCATAATCGGCATTGAAGTAGTAGGCATTACCTAATTTTTTCAAAAGGTCAGCAGAAGTATACCCCCTGTCAATCACTCGCTTGTAAATATCGATTGCCGGTCTGAACGAATACTCCTCATATTTAGCATTGGCCTTAGTCACCAATCTATCAGGCTTATCTTGGGCGAATACCATAGAGCCAGAAGTTAGTAGCAGTACCAACAATATTTGTATTTTTTTCATCATACTAAGCTGCGTGTTTAGAAGAATCGGGGCGATACTAGTTTTTCAAACGATTTTACCAATTCCCATCTTAAAAAGACCTCAAAAGAACCACTATTAAATTGCGTATCTCCTAAAGAAGTGGTCTCTGAGTCATATGCCAAACCTAACAGAATCTGGTCTGTTATCTGAAATCCGACCAAGCCGCTAACGGCAGCGTCCCACCTGTAAGCCGCTCCAAGAGAAAATTTTTCGGAGAAAAGAAAACTTGTTGAAATATCGACCTGCAACGGTGCACCCCCGACCATTTTGGTCAACAATGCCGGTTTCATTTTTACATTATCGTTCAAATCAAAAACGTACCCGGTAATTAGGTAAAAATTAATTCTGTCTTGTGATAGAAAATCAACATCATTGGCGTCGTTCGATGCGTCGTCGAAATGCTCGGTTTCCAATAAATTAGGTGCGGACAAACCTGCATAAAATTTATCGGTATGATAGTAAAGACCCAACCCAAAGTTGGGAGAAAAACGGTTCTCTATATTATCGGTATTCGTAGCTTCTTCAAAACCGGGCCGTTGACGTAACTGCTCAAAATCAAGATTAAGCATATTACCTCCTAATTTAAGCCCGAAAGACATTTTACCTTTTAGGGAAACATCAATCGTATAAGATACCAAAGCGTCTATATAGGTTTCTTGAATGGTACCATCGCCAATTTTATCATTGACAATCGATAGACCATACCCCACCTTACTATTTCTGATGGGAGAATGCAGATTGAGTGTCCATGTTTCAGGTGCCCCGTCAACACCCACCCACTGAGAGCGATAAAGTGCCGCGACACTTAATTGGCCCCTAGAACCAGCATAGGCGGGGTTAACGCTCATAGTATTGTACATATATTGGGTGTACTGCGCATCTTGCTGCGCACTACTTTCATTCCAAAAAATAAGTATTAAGAAAAGGGAAGCTAAAAGACTCTTTTTAATTACCATATGGTCTTAGTAGATTATTTGCTTATGTAAATATAGCCTCTGTCAGTTACACTACGGTTATCTTCAGTGTTGTAATCAAAGATATAAAAATATACCCCGGCTGGCAGATAGTCACCGACGCTTACCGTGCTACGACCTTTTGAACGACCATCAAATACATTGTTCTGATTATTGTAATCTTCACCTTGATATACTTCAACCCCCCATCGATTAAAGATTCTAAGTGAATTGTTGAGTGCCTTATCTACATTCTCGATCCATAAAAACTCGTTTTTACCATCGCCATTTGGGGTTACCATTTGCATCACGACAATTTCAACCGATTCATCTGGGTCTAGATAAGATGGTGTACCATCATTATCGCCGTCGTCATTGGTAGGGTCACCGTCATTGTTCAAATCTTCGTTAGGGGTATCAATACCATCGCCATCATCGTCAAAATCTCGATAATTAACATCTTCGGTACCATCGGTATCCGGTAAATCATTCGCTGGATCATCTATTTCATCATTTACATCAAAGCCATCATTTACATCGCTTCCCTCGTAACCGTCATCCAGACCATCACCATCTGTATCGACCCCTGTAAAGGTTTGGTCGGGCTGACCATCAAAGTCGAAATCGTTACCCTCATTATTATCGGGCACCATATCATTGTCACTATCTAAATCTCTGTAATCTTCGGTATCGCCTCCATCGGTATTTACAGGTGTAAGACCGTTGGGATAAGCAGAATTTAAACCGTCATTTTCGGCATAGGTAGCTTCATCGTCGTCATTGGGCGGAATGTACCCATCGGTTGTTTGAGCTTCGACATTATCGGGTATACCATCATTATCAGAGTCGATGTCCAAATGATTAGGATACCCGTCATTATCAGTGTCCCAAGGTTCGGTATTCGGATCATTATCACCATCCCAGTTAGGATCTTCAACTGTATCGAGAATTCCGTCATTGTCGTCATCTAAATCAACACTATCAGGAACCCCATCACCGTCAGTATCTGTATCTGGTGTGGTACCACTATCCGGATCTAAATAATCGGGAGTATCATCTTCATCGGTATCATCATTTGTCGGGTCACCATCCTCGTCAGCATCTTCATCGGGCGTATCGACACCATCACCATCATCATCGAAATCGCGATAATTGACATCTTCAGTGCTGTCAGTATCCGGTAAGTCGTTGGCCGGATCATCAATTTCGTCGTTTACATCGAAACCATCGTTGACATCGCTTCCTTCATAACCATCATCCAATCCATCGCCATCAGTATCTACACCAGTAAAAGTTTGGTCTGGTTGTCCGTCAAAATTGAAGTCATTGCCTTCATTGTTATCTGGCACCAAATCATTGTCACTATCTAAATCGGTATAGTCTTGTGTACCATCGGTATCGGTATCAACTGGAGTCAAACCTTCTGGGTAAGCTGAGTTCAACCCATCGTTCTCTAAATAGGTTGCCTCATCGTCTTCATTGGGAGCTATGTAACCATCGGTTGTTTGTGCCTCGACGTTATCCGGAATACCATCATTATCAGAATCAATATCTAAATGGTTCGGGTAACCATCGTTATCAGAATCCAAAGGGTTAGTTAATGGGTCATCGTCTCCATCAAGGTTAGGGTCTTCCTCTGTATCTAAAATACCGTCGTTATCATCATCTAAATCGGTAACATCTGGCACTCCGTCTCCATCGGTATCTTTATCCGGGTCAGCGTTAGGATCTAAATAATCGGGTGTACCGTCTTCATCGGTATCATCATTGGTTGGGTCGCCATCATTGTTTGCATCTTCATCGGGCGTATCGATATCATCGCCATCATCATCAAAATCACGGTAATTCACATCACCTGTACCATCAGTATCAGGTAAGTCATTTGCCGGATCATCAATTTCGTCGTTTACATCAAATCCGTCATTCACATCGTTTCCTTCAAAAGCGTCGTCTAAACCATCTCCATCAGAATCTAATCCCGTAGCAACTTGATTAGGAATGCCGTCGAAATTGAAGTCATTGCCTTCATTATCATCTGGCACCGAATCATTATCACTATCATCATCCAAATAATCTTCAACATCGCTTCCATCAGTATTAACAGGTGTTAAACCACTAGGATATGCAGAATTTACACCACTGTTATCGGCATAGGTCTGCGCATCATCGTTGTTGGGAGCGATATAGCCGTCTGTGGTTTGTGCCTCCACATTGTCAGGAATACCATCGTTGTCAGAATCAATATCTAAATGGTTCGGGTAACCGTCGCCATCTGAATCGTATGGGTTGGTAAGAGGGTCGTTATCACCATCAATATTTAGATCTTCTACCGTATCGAGTATACCGTCATTATCATCATCAAGATCAACATTATCGTTCACCCCATCGCCATCGGTATCGACACACGCCACAGGTATCACCCAAACACGTATACCATTGATTGGAAAATCTGATGTTGTATAAAACTGAATATCAGTTACAGGTGACTGAGATTCCCAAGCAAACCTATCGGGGCCGTAGATGGCAGAAGAAGTAGTGTTCTCAACATAGTAATCGGTCCCGTTCTGACCGGCAATGATACCAGCAGGCAAAGAGGTGGTCTGAATATAAGGGGTATTGTCCAATGCAACAATACCATCTCTATGATTGGCATCTACCCTAGCCGAATGTTCTGCAACCAACATCACTGGCACCGAGCCGCTAAAACGAAATGTTGCAGGAAGATCTTTGTTCACTTCGAAAAGTTGTAGCGTACTCTTTGAGCTTGCACCTTCTACGGTTACCAATATGCTTCCTGCTGGCAGCCCCCATTTAGAGCTTAGGTCAACATTGGTTGCATTCAAGCTTCCGTCGGTTACCCCGTCGGCAAAACCAAAATCAGAAGTTCGTAATTCCCTTTTTTCCAATAAAGGGCAGCCATCATAAGTTTCATTGGCCACTACATCTTCAAATGCATTGGTGGTATCTAAATTTGGATTTCGGTATTCGGCATATAAAGAGACTTGGAAAAAAGCCACTGCCAAAACAGGTAAAGTAAGATTTAAGATAAAACGCTTCGATATGTTTATAAGTAGCGCTAAAGGGGTAGTTTTTTCCATAAATGTTTAGTTTCAATTCAACTAAGCACCATGGCGAGCAAGTCTAGAGTAGGTAAGAATTTGGGATTCTTTCTATTTGTTGATGCAAGATATAGTTAAAAATCAGATCATCAAATTGTTTTGAATTGATATCCAAGGTTTCATCTTTTAACAACATGTTTACTCGTTAAAGAGCAATACCCCAGCATTTCATCGCTCTTTGAATCTACGATTTAATCGACAAAATGGACTATAGGTAAAAAGACTCATCAGTCGAATTGTTAGATTTCACAGATAAAGATGAAACCTAAGTAAGTTTCTAATCCATACAAAAAGAGCCATTTAACCAACAAATAGGTTGCCGCATTTTTTTATTTAATTAACCGTATTTTTGCGCAAATTTTCCTCATGAGTTTTAAAGAAGAGATTCAAAAAAGAAGAACGTTCGGAATTATTTCGCACCCCGATGCTGGTAAGACCACATTAACCGAAAAATTACTCTTGTTCGGTGGCGCCATTCAGGAAGCGGGCGCAGTAAAAAATAATAAAATAAAGAAGTCTGCTACCAGTGATTTCATGGAAATTGAAAGACAGAGGGGTATTTCGGTGGCTACTTCGGTTTTGGCCTTTATTTATAAGGATAAAAAAATAAACATTCTAGATACCCCGGGTCACAAAGATTTTGCCGAGGATACCTTTAGAACGCTCACGGCAGTTGACAGTGTAATTGTCGTTGTAGACGTGGCCAAAGGTGTTGAGGAGCAGACAGAAAAGCTGGTGGAAGTTTGCCGTATGCGCAACATACCGATGATTGTCTTCATCAATAAACTGGATCGTGAAGGAAAAGATGCATTTGATTTGTTAGATGAACTTGAGCAAAAATTGGGTCTGTCGGTTACACCTCTGAGTTTCCCCATAGGCATGGGGTTTGACTTTAAGGGCATTTATAACATCTATGAAAAGAATATCAACCTATTCAGTGGTGATAGTAAAAAGAATATTGAGGAAACTATTGCATTTGACGATGTCAACAGCCCCCAACTGGAAAAAATCATCGGTAATAAAGCGGCCGAAGAGCTAAGAGACAACCTTGAATTGGTCAACGGGGTTTATCCAGATTTTAATAAAGAAGACTATTTAAAAGGTATACAACAACCTGTCTTTTTCGGTTCTGCCTTGAATAATTTCGGAGTTCGTGAATTGTTGGATTGCTTTATTGAGATAGCTCCCTCCCCACGTTCTAAAACCGCAGAAGAAAGAACGGTAGAGGCCAATGAAAAAACAATGTCCGGCTTTGTCTTCAAAATTCACGCTAATATGGATCCGAAACACCGTGACCGGTTGGCATTTGTTAAAATTGTTTCGGGTACTTTCGAAAGAAACAAACCTTACCTGCATGTAAGACAAAATAAAAATTTGAAATTCTCGAGTCCTAATGCCTTTTTTGCTGAGAAAAAAGAGATTGTAGATATTTCGTACCCTGGGGATATTGTTGGTCTTCATGATACTGGGAATTTCAAAATAGGTGATACCCTTACGGAAGGCGAAGAGCTTCATTATCGTGGTATACCCAGCTTTTCACCAGAGCACTTTAGGTATATCAACAACGCCGACCCGATGAAGGCCAAGCAATTGAATAAAGGAATTGACCAATTGATGGATGAGGGTGTCGCGCAACTTTTCACCTTGGAATTGAACGGAAGAAAAGTCATAGGTACCGTGGGCGCCCTTCAATTTGAAGTTATTCAATACCGTTTAGAGCATGAATATGGGGCCAAGTGCAGTTATGAGAACTTTCCGGTGTTTAAAGCCTGCTGGGTAGAGCCTGCCGACCCGAAAAATGAAGAATTTAAAGAGTTTAAAAGGGTTAAACAAAAGTTTCTAGCAAAAGATAAAAAAGGCCAACTCGTTTTCTTGGCCGATTCGCAGTTCTCTTTGCAAATGACTCAACAGAAATATCCTTCTGTCAAGTTCCATTTCGTTTCTGAATTTGATTGAAAAAATCGTAAATAAAAAAGCCCGCTGAAATAGCGGGCTTTTTTTATGCTTCTCCTGTGGGCCCAAAATTAATGGGTATGGGAGGTTGCTCATAATCTTTTATAGTACCATGGGCTTTCTCAAACCTTGACACGTTATCGCTTAAGGCCTTTAAAAACTTCTTGGCGTGCTGCGGGGTCAAAACGATTCGACTTTTAACCTTCGCCTTAGGAGCACCAGGCATAATACTAATAAAATCTACTACAAATTCTGAAACAGAATGGTTGATGATTGCCAAATTCGAATAAGTTCCCTCGGCAGTCTTTTCATCAAGCTCTATATTGATTTGCTTTTGTTTATCGTTATCGGCCATAAAACATTTTAATAAAAAAAGAGCCAGATATTCAATATCTGGCTCTTTTAAATAATATTTAGAATTTCAAGGCTTCTTTACGAGCCATGATTTCATCATACTCTTCTTTAGATCCTACGATTATGTTCTCGTAGTCACGCATACCTGTACCAGCAGGAATCTTATGACCCACAATAACATTCTCCTTAAGACCTTCTAAAGTATCGATTTTACCACTAACGGCAGCTTCGTTCAATACTTTCGTGGTTTCTTGGAAAGACGCAGCAGAGATGAATGACTTGGTCTGCAATGAAGCTCTAGTAATACCTTGAAGTATCGGTGTAGCTGTAGCCGCAACCGCGTCTTTAGCCTGAACCAATTCTTTATCGGCACGTTTTAAGATAGAGTTTTCATCACGTAACTCTCGTGCTGTGATAATCTGTCCTTCTTTAAGGTTATCAGAATCTCCTTTATCAACAACTACTTTCTTGCCATAAATTTCATCGTTCTCGTTGATGAAATCATCTTTATGAACCAATTGGTTCTCTAAGAAAATAGTATCACCCGGATCCTGAATTCTCACTTTACGCATCATTTGTCTTACAACAACCTCAAAGTGTTTGTCATTGATTTTCACACCCTGAAGTCGGTAAACTTCCTGTACTTCGTTCACCAAGTATTGTTGAACGGCAGACGGACCTTTGATGGCCAAGATATCCTCAGGAGTTATAGAACCATCCGATAACGGCATACCCGCTCTCACATAGTCATTTTCCTGAACCAAGATCTGGTTGGAAAGTTTAACCAAGTATTTCTTGATTTCTCCCAATTTCGATTCTATGATAATCTCACGGTTACCTCTTTTGATTTTTCCGAATGAAACAACACCGTCAATTTCGGAAACAACTGCTGGGTTAGAAGGGTTTCTTGCTTCGAAAAGCTCGGTAACCCTTGGAAGACCACCCGTGATATCACCTGCCTTAGCAGATTTACGAGGAATTTTAACCAGAGTCTTACCTTCTTTAATCTCATCACCGTCATCAACCATAATGTGAGAACCTACAGGTAGGTTATAAGAACGTAAAGTTTCACCCTTAGCATTTTGAATAAGAAGGGTCGGAATCAACTTCTTGTTTCTAGATTCAGAAATTACCTTCTCTTGGAAACCTGTTTGTTCATCAATTTCCACTTGGTAAGTAACACCTTGCTCAATATTCTCATAGGCTATGTTACCAGGGAATTCAGATACAATAACACCGTTATAGGGATCCCAAGTACAGACTATGTCACCTTTTTTAATTTCGGCACCATCTTTCACCATTAGAAGAGAACCATAAGGAATGTTATTTGTACTAAGGGTAATACCTGTCTTAGCGTCAACAATCTTTATCTCTGTAGTTCGCGAAATAACTATCTCTGCAGGGTTACCTTCAGAATCAACACCAGTAACTGTTCTCAAGTCTTCAATTTCTGCCCTACCATTAAATTTGGCAATCAACTTGTTATCTTCAGAAATGTTACCTGCAATACCACCCACGTGGAAAGTACGCAAGGTCAACTGTGTACCTGGCTCACCGATTGATTGTGCGGCAACAACACCTACAGCCTCACCTCTTTGAACCATTTTATTGGTAGACAGGTTTCTACCATAACATTTAGCACAGATACCTTTAGCAGCCTCACAAGTCAAAGCCGAGCGCACCTCAATCTTCTCGATTGGAGAGTTTTCAATCTTCTTAAGATCGGACTCCATGATTTCTTGACCGGCACGCAATAGTAGCTCCTCTGTAAGAGGGTCGTATACGTCGTGCAGGGAAACCCTACCCAAAATACGCTCTCCAAGAGACTCAACTACCTCTTCGTTCTTCTTCAAGGCCTCTACCTCGATACCGCGAAGAGTACCACAATCTTCTGTATTGATGATTACATCTTGCGATACATCAACCAGACGACGTGTTAAGTAACCCGCATCCGCAGTTTTAAGAGCGGTATCCGCAAGACCCTTACGAGCACCGTGAGTAGAAATAAAGTATTCAAGAATCGAAAGACCTTCCTTAAAGTTCGAAAGAATCGGGTTTTCGATAATCTCACCACCACCAGCTGTAGATTTTTTCGGCTTGGCCATCAGACCACGCATACCTGTCAACTGACGAATCTGCTCTTTAGACCCCCTTGCACCAGAATCCAACATCATATAAACTGAGTTGAACCCTTGCTGATCTTCACGAATTCGCTTCATTGCCAATTCGGTAAGCATTGCGTTGGTAGAGGTCCAAACGTCGATTACCTGATTGTAACGTTCATTATTGGTAATAAGACCCATGTTGTAGTTGGCCATAATGCCGTCTACTTGCTCATTGGCCTCGCCAATCATATCATGCTTCTCAGCAGGAATAATAATATCACCAAGACTAAAAGACAATCCGCCCTTGAAAGCGAAGTCATAACCCATGGTCTTGATCTTATCTAAGAAATCTGCTGTTGTAGGTACATCGGTAACACTTAAAATCTTACCGATAATATCTCTTAGCGATTTTTTGTTCAATACGTCGTTAATGTAACCAGCTTGTTCAGGTACTTCCATATTGAACAATACCCTACCAACAGTTGTCGGTATAATTTGATACACTAACTGACCTTCTTCATTAAAGTCTTTAGCTCTTACCTTGATACCGGCATTCAAGCTTACTTTACCTTCATTGAAAGCAATCTCAACTTCCTCTGCAGAGTAAAAAGTTAAGCCCTCACCTTTAATAGGCACTTCAGGAGTCGATTTTCTTTCTTTGGTCATATAGTATAGACCCAAAACCATATCCTGAGATGGTACCGTAATTGGTGAACCGTTAGCTGGGTTAAGAATGTTATGCGAAGCCAACATTAATAACTGAGCCTCAAGAATAGCCTCTGGCCCAAGAGGTAAGTGTACCGCCATTTGGTCACCGTCGAAATCCGCATTAAATGCCGTACAAACCAATGGGTGCAGTCTAATCGCTTTACCCTCGATCAATTTTGGCTGGAATGCTTGAATACCTAATCGGTGAAGCGTAGGAGCACGGTTAAGAAGCACAGGATGCCCTTTTAAAACGTTCTCCAAGATATCCCAAACAACTGGTTCTTTCTTATCAATAATCTTTTTGGCCGATTTTACGGTCTTTACAATACCTCTTTCTATCAGTTTTCTGATAACAAAAGGCTTATAAAGCTCAGCAGCCATGTCTTTTGGAAGTCCACACTCGAACAATTTCATTTCAGGCCCAACGACGATAACCGAACGTGCAGAGTAATCAACACGCTTACCTAGAAGGTTCTGACGGAAACGACCTTGCTTACCTTTTAATGAATCTGAAAGTGATTTTAATGGCCTATTCGACTCAGTTTTTACAGCTGAAGCCTTTCTTGTGTTGTCGAACAAGGAATCAACTGCTTCTTGAAGCATACGCTTCTCATTTCTCAAGATTACCTCAGGAGCCTTGATTTCTACCAACCTCTTCAAACGGTTATTACGTATAATTACCCTTCTATAAAGATCGTTCAAATCAGATGTGGCGAAACGACCACCATCTAATGGCACCAATGGTCGCAATTCTGGTGGAATAACCGGAATTACTTTCATAATCATCCACTCCGGATTGTTCTCCCTATTATCCTGAGATTCACGTAAAGCTTCTACTACTTGAAGTCTTTTAAGTGCTTCTGTCTTACGCTGTTTTGAAGTTTCAGTATTAGCCTTGTGACGTAATTGATATGAAAGTTCTTTCAAATCGATTCTTGCCAAAAGATCGATCAAACACTCGGCACCCATCTTAGCGATGAATTTGTTAGGGTCTGATTCTTCTAAATATTGGTTCTCAACAGGAATCGATTCAAGAATGGTCAAATATTCTTCTTCGGTCAAGAAATCCATTTTCTTGATTTCTTCCCCTTCAGGACCTTTGGCAATACCTGGTTGAATAACCACATAACGCTCGTAATAGATAATCATATCCAATTTCTTGGATGGCAAACCTAGTAGGTAACCAATTTTGTTTGGCAACGAACGGAAATACCAGATGTGGGCAACAGGAACCACCAAGTTGATGTGCCCTACCCTATCTCTACGAACTTTCTTCTCTGTAACTTCAACACCACAACGGTCACATACGATACCGCGGTAGCGAATTCTTTTGTACTTACCACAAGCACACTCATAATCCTTTACGGGTCCGAAAATACGTTCGCAAAAGAGCCCATCCCGTTCCGGTTTATGGGTACGGTAGTTAATGGTTTCCGGTTTTAACACCTCACCACGCGATTCTGCCAAAATAGCTTCAGGAGAAGCTAAACCGATAGAAATCTGGTTAAACCTTTTTACTGGATTATTATCTTTAATTCTAGCCATAATGTATTATGCTACTATATTATAATGTATGTTAAAACTATTCTTCCAATCTAATATCTAAGCCCAAACCTTTAAGCTCGTGCATCAATACGTTGAAAGATTCCGGTAAACCGGGTTCTGGCATGGTCTCACCCTTAACGATAGATTCGTAAGTCTTGGCCCTTCCGACAACATCATCAGACTTAACGGTCAATATCTCACGAAGTGTGGCAGAGGCACCATAAGCTTCCAATGCCCAAACCTCCATCTCACCAAATCGCTGGCCACCGAATTGAGCTTTACCACCCAATGGTTGCTGTGTAATCAATGAGTAAGGACCGATTGAACGTGCGTGCATCTTATCATCTACCATGTGGCCTAATTTCAGCATATAGATAACACCTACAGTAGCAGGCTGGTCGAAACGCTGTCCCGTACCACCATCAAACAAGTAAGTGTGACCAAATCTAGGAATACCGGCATCATCGGTATATTTATTGATCTCGTCAAGAGAAGCACCGTCAAAAATTGGAGTGGCAAACTTTTTGCCCAACTTAAGACCTGCCCAACCTAATACCGTTTCATAAATCTGACCAATGTTCATACGTGAAGGTACACCTAATGGGTTCAATACGATATCTACTGGAGTACCATCTTCCAAGAAAGGCATATCTTCTTGACGTACGATTCGAGACACGATACCTTTATTACCGTGACGACCCGCCATTTTATCACCAACCTTAAGCTTACGCTTCTTGGCAATATAAACTTTAGCCAATTTCATGATTCCAGCAGGTAGTTCATCACCAACTGAGATAGTAAACTTATCTCTTCTTAGATTTCCTTGAAGATCGTTCAACTTAATCTTGTAGTTGTGTAATAAATCAGCTACTGATGTATTGGTATCTTTATCCGTAGTCCAACTTCCGCCTACCAAGTGGGCGAAATCATCAACGGCATTTAACATTTTAAGAGTGTACTTCTTACCTTTTGGCAATACTTCTTCTCCCAAATCATTAAGAACACCTTGCGAAGTTTTACCATTCACCAAGGTGAAAAGTTTATCGATAAGAACATCTTTTAGCTCTTGGAATTTTACTTCGTATTCCAATTCTAATTTGTTCAATTCTTCTTTATCCTCTGATCTCTTACGTTTATCCTTAACCGATCTTGAGAACAATTTTTTATCGATGACCACACCTCTTAATGAAGGTGAAGCTTTCAAAGAAGCATCTTTTACATCTCCGGCCTTATCACCGAAAATAGCTCTTAGAAGTTTTTCTTCAGGTGTTGGGTCTGATTCACCTTTTGGCGTAATCTTACCAATCAAAATATCACCTGGTTTAACTTCTGCACCAATACGGATCATTCCGTTTTCATCAAGGTCTTTGGTGGCCTCTTCCGAAACGTTAGGAATATCATGGGTCAACTCTTCAGCGCCCAATTTGGTATCTCTTACTTCAAGTGAATATTCATCTACGTGGATGGAGGTGAAAATATCCTCTCTAACCACTTTCTCAGAAATTACGATTGCATCCTCAAAGTTGTAACCCTTCCATGGCATGAAAGCTACGGTAAGGTTTCTACCAAGAGCCAATTCACCTTTTTCGGTTGCGTAACCCTCACAAAGTACCTGACCTTTTTTAACTCTATCACCTCTTCTTACAATAGGCTTCAGGTTAATGCTAGTACCTTGGTTGGTTTTTCTAAACTTAACCAATTCATAGGTTTTTGAATCATCGTCGAAACTGATCAAACGCTCATCTTCAGTTCTGTCGTACTTAACAGTAATCTTTTTAGCATCAACGTATTCAACGGTTCCTTCGCCTTCAGCATTTATCAACACCCTAGAATCAGAAGCAACTTGACGTTCAAGACCCGTACCTACTATAGGCGAATCGGGGCGCAATAATGGTACCGCTTGACGCATCATGTTCGATCCCATCAATGCACGGTTCGCATCATCGTGCTCCAAGAAAGGAATTAACGATGCCGATATCGAAGCAATCTGATTAGGTGCCACATCGGTGTAATTTACCTCTACGGGATCCACAACCGGGAAATCGCCTTCTTCACGGGCGATTACTTTATCGGTATCGATGGTTCCGTCTTCTTTCAAAGGAATGTTCGCTTGCGCAATTTTCATTCCCTCTTCTTCTTCAGCACTCAAGTAAGTATACTCGCCTGTATCTACCTTACCATCTTCAACTTTTCTATATGGGGTTTCCAAGAAGCCCATTGGGTTGACCTTAGAAAACACAGACAATGAAGATATCAAACCAATGTTCGGACCTTCAGGTGTCTCAATCGGACAAAGTCTACCGTAATGCGTGTAGTGAACGTCTCGAACCTCGAAACCTGCTCTTTCCCTAGAAAGTCCACCTGGCCCTAGTGCAGATAAACGTCTTTTATGTGTAATCTCTGCCAATGGATTGGTTTGATCCATAAACTGAGATAACTGGTTGGTACCAAAGAAAGAGTTGATAACTGAAGACAAAGTCTTTGCGTTAATCAAGTCAATCGGTGTAAACACCTCATTGTCACGAACGTTCATACGTTCACGAATAGTACGTGCCATACGAGCCAAACCAACACCGAACTGAGAAGAAAGTTGTTCACCTACAGTTCTAACACGACGGTTTGACAAGTGATCGATATCATCGATTTCAGCTTTTGAATTGATAAGCTCGATCAAATATTTAATGATAGTAATGATATCTTCTTTGGTAAGCACTTGCTTATCCATTCCGATATCAAGACCCAATTTCTTGTTCATTCTGTACCGACCGACCTCACCTAGGTTGTAACGTTGATCGGAGAAAAACAATTTGTCAATAATACCTCTCGCCGTTTCTTCATCGGGCGGCTCGGCATTTCTCAATTGACGATAAATATGTTCTACTGCCTCTTTCTCAGAGTTGGTAGGGTCTTTTTGCAATGTATTGTGAATAATTGCATAGTCTGACTGTGCATTATTCTCTTTGTGCAAAAGGATGGTTTTTACATCGGCGTCCAATATTTCGTCGATGTGTTCTTTTTCAAGAACGGTATCACGATCTAAAATGATTTCGTTTCTTTCGATAGAAACTACCTCACCGGTATCTTCATCAACGAAATCTTCATGCCAAGTGTTCAATACCCTGGCGGCCAATTTACGGCCCAATACTTTTTTCAATCCGGCTTTAGAAACTTTCACTTCTTCAGAAAGGTCGAAAATTTCAAGAATATCTTTATCCCTTTCGAATCCAATAGCCCTGAAGAGGGTAGTTACCGGTAATTTTTTCTTTCTATCAATGTAGGCGTACATAACCCCGTTGATATCTGTAGCGAATTCTATCCAAGAACCTTTGAATGGAATTACCCTTGCGGAATATAATTTTGTTCCGTTAGCATGGAACGATTGCCCAAAGAATACACCAGGTGAACGGTGTAACTGAGAAACAACAACCCTCTCGGCGCCATTTATAACAAATGTTCCGCTGGGGGTCATATAAGGTATGGTACCTAGGTATACGTCTTGTACGATTGTCTCAAAATCCTCATGCTCAGGATCGGTACAATACAATTTAAGTCGCGCCTTTAGCGGTACACTGTAAGTCAAACCACGCTCGATACATTCTTGTATGGAGTATCTAGGTGGGTCTATGAAATAATCTAAAAATTCAAGTACGAACTGGTTTCTGGTGTCCGTAATCGGGAAGTTTTCTTGGAAGGTGTTGTACAAACCTTCGTCACCCCTTTCGTCAGATTTAGTCTCTAGTTGAAAGAAATCTTGAAAAGACTTGATCTGAATGTCCAAGAAATCCGGATAATCCGGCGTGTTCTTAGCGGATGCAAAATTAATTCTCTCAGTCTGTTGTGTGAACATCTATGGACAGTGTTTTGATCGTGAATACTCTAAAAATACTAAGCTGTACAGGGTCGTATGCCTCTTAACATACGTACTGAATATAAAAACAAGTTTAGGTCCAATCCCGTCCGAGGACGAAAAAAGACCTAAACAAAATGCTATGGTCGCTGCTATTATTTAAGCTCAACTTCTGCTCCTGCTTCTTCCAATGATTTTTTGATACCTTCGGCTTCGTCTTTAGATACACCTTCTTTAACAGCTTTAGGTGCGCTATCAACAATATCCTTAGCGTCTTTCAAACCAAGACCGGTCAATTCTTTAACCAATTTAACAACAGCAAGTTTAGAACCTCCTGGTGCTTTCAAGATTACGTCAAACTCTGATTTTTCTTCAGCAGCTTCACCACCTTCAGCGGCTCCACCACCAGCAGCAACGGCTACTGCAGCAGCAGCAGGCTCAATGCCATACTCTTCTTTTAATATATCAGCCAATTCGTTAACCTCTTTAACGGTCAAGTTTACCAACTGTTCTGCGAATTCTTTTAAATCTGCCATTTTTCTATCGTTTAATAAAATTTTTAAAATATACTTAGTTTAGTGCGTACTTATCTTTCAGATAATGTTTTAAGGATGCCGGCCAATTTGCCACCACCAGACTTAAGTCCGGAAATAACGTTCTTGGCAGGTGATTGCAACAGTCCGATGACCTCTCCGATCATTTCTTCTTTAGACTTGATGCTCACCAATGCATCCAAATTCTCATCACCTACATAAATTGCTTCCTCAACGAAAGCTCCTTTCAATAATGGCTTATCAGATTTTTTTCTGAAATTCTTGATAAGCTTGGCAGGAGCATTTCCTACTTCGGAAAACATCAAAGAAGTGCTTCCTTTCAACACTTCAGGAAGATTTCCAAATTCCTTGTCGGAAGCTTCCATTGCTTTTGCAAGCAAGGTATTTTTGACTACCGCTAATTTAATGTTAGCCTTAAATGCCGCTCTTCTCAAATCTGAGGTCTGCGCTGCGTTCAATCCCGATATATCTGCCAAATAGATACTTGGACTATCGGCCAACTGCGAAGTCAAATCCTGTATTACGTTTGCTTTTTCTTCTCTTGTCATACTGTAAATTTTGAACTACCCAGTTCGATTAAACTGATTTAGGATCTAATTGAACACTTGGGCTCATAGTACTTGACATGAAAACAGATTTCATGTAAACACCTTTTGCCGCGGCAGGCTTCATCTTTACCAAGGTTTCGATAAGCTCTTTCGCGTTATCAGCAATCTTATCAGCGGAAAAAGATACTTTTCCGATTGCTGCGTGAACGATACCCGTTTTATCTACCTTGAAATCGATTTTACCGGCTTTTACATCTGACACTGCTTTAGCGACATCCATAGTAACCGTACCTGTCTTTGGGTTAGGCATTAAACCTCTAGGACCTAGAATTCTACCTAACGGACCAAGTTTGCCCATTACACTAGGCATGGTGATGATTACATCAACATCGGTCCATCCACCCTTGATTTTATCAAGATACTCGTCTAAACCTACAAAGTCAGCGCCAGCTTCTTTCGCTTCAGCTTCTTTATCAGGAGTAACCAAGGCCAAAACCTTCACATCTTTACCAGTACCATGAGGCAATGTCACAACCCCACGAACCATCTGATTTGCTTTTCTTGGATCTACACCCAAACGAACTGCCAAATCAACTGATGCGTCAAATTTAACGCTGGTAATTTCCTTTACTAAAGCGGCACCTTCATTTAAAGAGTAAAGTTTGCCCCCATCAATTTTGGAACGTGCCTCTTTTTGTTTTTTCGTTAATTTTGCCATTTAAATTGCTTTATAAGATTTTAAAAAGGTCTTTTACCTGCAACCTTCAAACCCATAGACCTTGCGGTACCAGCAACCATGCTCATAGCCGATTCTATGGTAAAGGCATTAAGATCAGCCATTTTATCTTCCGCGATAGTTTTGACTTGATCCCAAGTAACGTTACCTGATTTTACTCTGTTAGGTTCGCCAGATCCTTTTTTAATCTTAGCTGCTTCCATCAATTGAACGGCCGCCGGTGGTGTTTTAACGACAAAGTCGAAAGACTTGTCTTTATAGACGGTGATAACAACTGGTAAAACCTTACCTTGTTTGTCCTGCGTTCTAGCATTGAACTGCTTACAGAACTCCATGATGTTAACGCCGGCAGCACCTAAGGCGGGTCCAACCGGTGGCGATGGATTCGCTGCACCTCCCCTAACTTGTAGTTTAACTACTTTACCTATTTCTTTTGCCATTGTATTAAATTAAATTGAAGCTGTATTTGTTTGGAAGCAACACAACTTAAATATGTAACACTTAAAAAATTATATTTTCTCTACTTGCATATAGCTAAGTTCCAATGGAGTTTTTCTTCCGAAAATCTTAACCATCACCTCTAGCTTACGCTTCTCTTCGTTGATTTTCTCCACCGTACCGTTGAAACCGTTGAAAGGCCCATCAATTACCTTAACAGTCTCACCATGAACGAACGGTATGGCTACACTATCGGTAGTAACCGCCAACTCATCGGCCTTACCAAGCATGCGGTTGACCTCTGATTTTCGAAGAGGAACGGGATCACCACCCTTGGTTTCCCCTAAAAAGCCAATAACATTGGTTATAGAACGAATGATGTGAATCATTTCTCCGCCCAAGTTGGCCTTAATCATTATATAACCAGGAAAATAAACCCTTTCTTTATTGATTTTTTTCCCGTTTCTGATTTGCACTACCTTTTCGGTAGGCACCAACACGTCTTCTAAATAATCAGAAAAGCCATGACGCTCAACTTCACTCTCAATGTAGCCTTTGATTTTATTCTCTTGACCACTGACAGCACGTACGACATACCATTTCTTTTCTAACACTTCCGACATAGCTATCTTCTAGTTTAAGACGTTGTTGAAATACAATTGTACCAATTTACTAAATACGGTGTCGACACCCCAGGTCGCCAATGCGAACAAAATAGAAAATACAGCTACCACGACCATTAGGTTGGAAGCTTCTGCTCTTGACGGCCACGTAACGTTGTTACGCAACTCTTCTATTGATTCCTTTATATATGTCAACATACCGTTAAATTTGGCACGGGAGGAGAGGCTCGAACTCCCGACACCTGGTTTTGGAGACCAGTGCTCTACCAACTGAGCTACACCCGTTTATAATTGCACTTAAAGGTGCCCAACCAGAGAAGGACACCCTTAAGAACAATTGATATCTAATACTTAATTAATCTAGAATCTTGGTAACCTGACCAGCACCTACAGTTCTACCACCTTCACGGATAGCGAAACGTAGACCAACACTCAATGCGATTGGTTGGATCAAATCAACAGTAATAGTCAAGTTATCACCTGGCATTACCATCTCAACACCATCAGGAAGACTAATGTTACCAGTAACATCAGTAGTTCTTACGTAGAACTGAGGACGGTAGTTATTGTGGAATGGAGTGTGACGACCACCTTCTTCTTTTTTCAAGATATAAACCTCAGCTTCGAATTTAGCGTGCGGCTTAACAGAACCTGGCTTACAGATAACCATACCTCTTTTGATGTCAGATTTTTCAATACCTCTCAAAAGAATACCAACGTTATCACCAGCTTCACCTCTATCCAAAATCTTACGGAACATCTCAACACCAGTAATAGTAGAAGTCAATTTCTCAGCTCCCATACCAATGATATCTACAGCATCACCAGTATTGGCAACACCTGTTTCAATACGACCGGTAGCAACAGTACCACGACCAGTAATAGTGAACACATCTTCTACAGGCATCAAGAAATCTTTATCAACATCTCTCTGTGGCAATTCGATCCAGCTATCAACAGCATCCATCAACTCCATAACGGTATCAACCCATTTTTGCTCACCGTTAAGTGCACCTAGGGCAGAACCAGAAATCACAGGACCATTATCACCATCATACTCGTAGAAAGAAAGCAATTCTCTTACTTCCATTTCAACCAACTCTAAAAGCTCCTCATCGTCAACCATGTCAACTTTGTTCAAGAAAACAACGATTCTTGGAATACCTACCTGACGGCCTAAAAGGATGTGCTCGCGAGTTTGAGGCATAGGACCGTCTGTAGCGGCAACAACCAAGATGGCACCGTCCATCTGAGCGGCACCAGTAACCATGTTCTTCACATAATCCGCGTGACCAGGACAGTCAACGTGTGCATAGTGACGATTAGCAGTTTGGTATTCAACGTGAGAAGTGTTGATAGTAATACCTCTTTCTTTTTCTTCAGGAGCGTTGTCAATTGAATCAAAGCTTCTAAGCTCAGAAAGACCAGCATTCGCTAATACAGTAGTAATAGCAGCAGTCAAAGTTGTTTTACCGTGATCAACGTGTCCAATAGTACCTATATTCAAGTGCGGTTTGGAACGATCAAAAGTTTCCTTTGCCATTTTTAATGAATTTTAATCTTAGTTTATATATTAGTGTACAAATAATGCCTTAATTGAGCCAACGACGGGAATTGAACCCGTGACCTCTTCCTTACCAAGGAAACGCTCTACCCCTGAGCTACGTCGGCGTAAAGTGTTTAATATCTTCATCCCTAAAACAAGAGGAAGAGATGCCTGCCTTCGCAGGATTGGCACGACTGCCAATTTAGAGCGGGAGACCGGGTTCGAACCGGCGACATTCAGCTTGGAAGGCTGACGCTCTACCAACTGAGCTACTCCCGCAATACTTAATTACAATATATCAAAAACGTTCTTAAAAAAAGAACAAATGCCCGAATTTTCGCTCAGGCAGTGTGGGGAGAGCAGGATTCGAACCTGCGAAGGTGAAAACCAACAGATTTACAGTCTGTCCTCGTTGGCCGCTTGAGTATCTCCCCGCCTTATTTTTCCAGTATTTCAGAGCCGATAGAGGGACTCGAACCCACGACCTGCTGATTACAAATCAGCTGCTCTAGCCAGCTGAGCTATATCGGCCTTTACAGCCTTTTTTATGCATAAAAAAGTCCGCTATTTCTAACGGACTGCAAATGTATAGATATTTTTATTTATTCAAAACAAAATCGAAAAAATTTTCATCATGCATGCACTCGAAGTTTTTCTTTTCGCTTGATCAGCTTTCTTTCCAAAGAACCACAAGACGAATCTATAGCCTCTTCAAAAGACTTGCATTGCTTTTTCACCATAAACTTATCCCCTGGCACATTGAGCTTTATTTCAACTATTTTATTCTCTTTGGCACTTGTATTCTGTACCTTTAAATAAACATCTGAACTGATTACCTTATCATAAAAGGTCTCAAGCTTATCCATTCTAGATTGAAGAAAATTAATAAGCTTTCTGTCGGCATTGAAATTTACTGATTGCACATTTACGTTCATAGGTCGTAATTTTTAGGTTAAACAATGTAAACTAAGCCCTCATTTTTTACCTCTCGGATGGGCGTTGGCATGCACTTTCTTTAACTCGGTGATACTGTTGTGTGTATACACCTGGGTAGATGCCAAGCTTGAGTGCCCAAGTAATTCCTTCACTGAATTTAAATCTGCCCCTTTATTAAGCAAATGGGTAGCGAAGGTGTGCCTTAAGATATGGGGGCTCTTCTTTACTTTAAGCGACACCTTACTAAGGTAATTATTAATTAAACGATAGACAAGGGTTTCATATAATTTATAACCTGATTTTAACAGGAATAAATACTCGCTATCTTTAATTTCATCTAGACCATTTCTATAGCCTAAATAACTTGAAACCAGCCGACAAGTGCCATTCAAAAGGGGCGCAATGCGCTCTTTATTACGTTTGCCCAATACTTTCATGGTAGAACCAGTCAAATCGATATCGGTAAGCTTTAAACCTATCAATTCGGCCCTTCGAATACCTGTGGTATACAACAAATCGATTATTAATTGATCCCGAACCCCTTCGAATGTATCAGGGTATTCTATCTGAACCAACACAGAATCCATTTCAACCTCGGAAAAAGGTACCTGAACCTTTTTTGCAGTTTTTAAAGCTCTGTGCTTTGCCAGGGGATTAACCTCTAACCGACCTATACTTTGCAAAAATTTATAATATGCTTTTAAGGAAGCTACTTTTCTATTGACCGACTTATTTGCAATATCGCAATCCACCAAATGAACCACCCAACTTCTTATTATAGAATAAGAAACCGAATCTATATCGTTAATTTCATGTTGGTCAACACAAAAATGGATAAAGCTTTCCAAATCTTTGGCATACGCATTTACAGTATGAGTAGAATAATTCTTCTCTAGCGACAGGTAAGATAAAAATGACTCTAAGTGCATATCACTAAATTAGAAAGAATATCTAACCGAGGCCTGTGAAGTAGAATATTTAAAAAAGGAAGTTATTGAAAATAAAAAAATCCCATCATAGCTGATGGGATTTCACAATATATTTGTACACCGAATTTACAGGACTTAGATTTCTTCCTTATCCCTTAAGCCCTGAATGTATTGTGCTTTTTGAATCTGAGCTCTACGCTCAACGGAGGGTTTTGTGAATTGTTGACGCTTACGCAATCTTCTCATCGTACCCGTTTTATCGAATTTACGCTTAAAACGCTTTAAAGCCCTATCGATGTTTTCTCCTTCTTTTACTGGTATAATTAACATTGGCTACAACCTCCTTTCTTTAAAATTAAGGGTGCAAATATATAAACTAATTTTAAAAATGAACCCCAATATGAAAATTAAATTTCAAGAACGGATTAAAATAGCAATTACACTAAAAACAGCTTAGTCTATTTATTGGGAGCCCGATATTCTTTTTTATCAATAATAATCTTTGAAAGTATTTCTTTCAAAATTTCAGAAGTACCACCACCAATTGGCCCCAATCGACTATCTCGAAGCAATCTAGCCATCGGGTAATCTTCAATATAGCCATAGCCACCTAAGAACTGTAAACAGTTATAGATTACCTCATCGGCCATTTTAGTAGACTTTAGTTTTGAAATTGTAGCTTCTTGAACTACATAATGCCCCTCGTTCATTTGATGGGCAACACCATAATTGTAATGCTTACAAAGCTCCATATCGGCATATAGATCAACAAATCGATGGCGCAGTGCCTGGTACTGATTGATTGATTTGCCAAAGGCTTCGCGCTCTGACATGTACTGCAAAGTATAATCCAAAGCATATTCAGCACGGGCATGCGCATTGACCCCCATTACCAACCTTTCCAAAGCAAACGCCTCCATAATGAAACCGAAACCTTTACCTTCTTCCCCAATTATATTACTGGAAGACACCTTTACATTATCGAAGGCCAACTCGGCCGTATCTGACGCTCGCCAACCCAATTTATTCAATTTACTAGCAGATACGCCCTCGGCATCAAGGTCTACAATAAACATACTTATACCCTTGTTGCCCGCTTTAGGGTCTGTCTTTGCCGCTAACACAACATAATCACCATAAACACCATTGGTGATAAAAGTCTTTGAACCATTAATTATGTAAGCGTCACCATCTTTAATGGCGGTTGTGCGCATACCCGCAACATCACTACCACCAAATGGTTCGGTTATACCAAGACAACCTATCTTCTTTCCCGATACACTTGGCTCTAAATATCTATTCTTTTGGTCATGATTGGCATTTTTATTTAAATGGGTCATTGCCAGATAGGCGTGGGCCCACATAGCCGCAGCAAAACCGCCAGAATTAATTTTCTGTAACTCTTCAACAAATATAACCGTGTAAAAAAGATCTAGACCAAGACCACCATACTCTTCAGGAGTGGCGAGACCGAAGTAGCCCATTTCTCCAAATTTCTCCCAGATAAAAGGCTCAATGGTTCCTGTTTCTTCCCATTTTTCTATATGGGGCACTACTTCTTTTTGTAAAAAATCTTTTAGGCTTTCTCTAAATAATTGGTGTTCTTCAGTGAAGCACATACCATGCATAGCTCATTTTTTTTATAACGACAAATATAGGGCTATTCTATCTATCTTGTCGGATGGAAAATCTTCTATGTTCTTCAATTCATCGATTGAATCAATACCATCTTGAGCTTCGCGGTACAAAATAATTTTACGGGCCAATTGATAATTGATGTACACCAATTGGGATAGTTCTGTAGCTGTGGCTTGATTTACATTAATTTTCATCACCGCTGGAGGATTAAGAACTTGAAATCTTTTTAATGCTCTTTGAACAACATTTGGCTCCAGGCCATATACATCATATAACTGCTCGTTCACCAAAAATCCGCCTAATCGATCTCTGAACTTTACAATTCTTGCTGAAAGCTTATCTCCAATACCACTAATTTCCTTTAACTGGTCGGTCGTGGCAGAATTGATGTCGATAATTTGAATGGAAACTTCTGTCTTATCATTATATGCCTCAGCTTTTGTTTCTTTGGCCGGGGCTTTCTTAACGACCCAATCGGGAAACTTGAAATGAGGAGATATTTTTTCAAGTAATGAATCAGAAACATGGGTTACTTCCTGAAATTCTTCGGCAGAGTTTACAAACTTTCCTTGCTTTCTAAAGGAATGTAAAGCATCTATTTCCTCAGTACTCATCCCAAGCGTATAACCTTTGTAATCGGTAATATAGTTTGGGTTAAAAGGAAAAATCTTGGGTTCAGATTTATTGCTCCCCTGCACCTTTAGACTGTCGATCAAATACTGCTCTTTACTATTCAGCATAAGACTTTCGCTTGCCTTATTATCAGGAAGGTAACTAACGGCCCAATAGGCAATTTGAAGAAGTACTATAATTAGAAGCAAAAAGAAAATCCCACTTCGTTCTTGTTTATTGAACTTAAAGTGGGATTTAAAATTTTCCATTTCTCAAGTAAATCTATTTGGCCACGCGTTGTTTCTTGAACAATTGGTTGGCTTTTAATTTTCTCCAGTATTCTCCCAAATCGGTTTTCACTTCACCGGACATGATATAAAGACCGATAATATTAGGGAAAGACATGGCCAAAATCATCATATCTGAAAAATCAAGCACCGCACCCAAACTTACAGAGGCTCCGATTACAACGAAAATCAAGAACATTATTTTATAGATCATTTCAGACTTTTTGCTCTTTCCAAATAAATATGTCCAAGCTCTCATACCGTAATACGACCAAGAAATCATTGTAGAAAATGCGAACAAGAAAACTGCCAATGCCAATACATAGGGGAACCAAGATATCTGGCTTCCGAAGGCGTCAGAGGTCAATTGGGCGCCAGCCATACCTTCTACTTCGTGCATACCTGTGAAAATCAATACCAAAGCGGTCAATGTACAAACTACCACCGTATCGATAAATGGCTCCAACAAAGCTACAAAACCTTCAGAAGGCGGATGGTTCGTTTTGGCCGTACTATGTGCAATAGCGGCAGAACCTACACCTGCTTCATTGGAAAAAGCTGCCCTTTGAAAGCCAACAACAAGTACACCTACAATACCTCCTTTTAATGCCGATGGACTAAAAGCACCGTCTACAATTGCAGAAAAAGCAGGACCAATATTCTGAATATTCATAATGATAACTGCCAACGCGGCCAAAATATATACAGAGGCCATAATTGGCACTACCCTACCCGTTACCTTGGCAATACTGTTGATACCTCCGATAATAACTACACCTACTAAAATTGCCGTTACCACCCCGAACCAAAAACCGTTACCGGCCAACGCAGGAAACTGACCTGCCAATTGCTCAAAAGATTGGTTGGCCTGAAACATATTACCACCACCAAAAGAAGCACCAATGGCAAGAACGGCAAATAAACCGGCCAATGCCTTACCTACTCCTTTTAAATTTCTTTTTTCCAGACCATAACGCAGATAGTTCATCGGCCCACCAAATACCCTACCGTCAGGCAGTATATCCCTATATTTTACACCAAGGGTACACTCAACAAATTTTGAGGACATACCAAGAAGACCACAGACAATCATCCAGAAAGTGGCTCCTGCCCCACCTAAGGAAACAGCAACGGCCACACCGGCAATATTACCTAAACCAACCGTACCGGATACTGCAGTAGCCAGTGCTTGGAAGTGGGTTACCTGACCGGGTGCATTCGGGTCGTCATACTTTCCTTTGGCCAAATCGATAGAGTGCCCAAAGCCCCGAATATTGATAAAGCCCATTCTAATGGTAAAAAAGAGAGCTCCTAATACCAACCAAATAACAATAAATGGAATGTCTTTCGTAAGAGGGTCCCCATTGGGGTGGGTCATAACTATCGGATCGTCATATACTATTTCGGCCAAATAGTGAGCTCCTTGTTCAATAACATGCTCTGCGTTATCTGAATTATAAATTACTTTACCTTCTTGAACCAAATATTTTAATGATCCAGTGGCAGAAGCGATAACATTTCTTTCGCCATTTTTATCACTAGAGATAATAGCAATTTGATCGCCTTTTACCACCTTAGACCCTTCAGGCTTCAACCATTGCTTGAGTACAAACCTGTCTTGAATCTCTGCGGACCAACCAGGCGTACCTACCAATTTTTTATCTGCATAGGCTACGGGATCATATATACCGATAGCGGCAAAAGGGTCCCAAAACAAAACAGACCCCAAGGCATTTACTGCTGGGGTCATCGTTCCGTTGAAAATTTCTGCTATGGCATTTGTTTCTACCTTATATACTTTAGTAACCGTATTTCCCTTCGAGTCAGATACTACCACCGTATAAGGTACACCCTCGACCAAGCCCGTTGCCTTTTTTGAAGACAAAGGCGTACTTTGATTGCTCCATTTATAACTATAGGGAGGGGTACCACCGAGCACTTGAAGGTCAACGACACCATCGTTTATATTTTTCGATGGGTTCATGACCGCAGCCTTTACGGTGAGATCTTGTGAGTTTGCCACTAAACCAAGTAGCATAAAAAGTAACAGGGAAAATTTCTTCATAATTTAATTTATGGTGTTTGGTACTTATCTAATCTTAGTTTTCGATGGGTGCCAATATCCTAAAAATTAGCAACACAATCAAATAATAACCTTGAATTAACGTAAGAGTGAACTATCCGATATGGAACATTTCATTCAACTTTCTTATCTGTTCAGGCCTACCCAAAACAATAACTTTGCTCTTTGGCTGAAGTTTTAAATCGGCTTCAGGATTTATAATATAGTTTCCGTTCGGCTCAATGTAGCCGATAATCGTACAGCCGGTCTTTCTTCGTAAATCGAGGTCTCTCAACGAGCTGCCGTCTGAATGGTCGCCAAAATCTTCAATGGCCACTTCCTCGAGGTTGGTGGTATTTTTTCCTTCGGTTCCTAATTTATCCATAAAAGTAATCAGGTCGGGCATTACGACGAGAGAGGCCATATGGTCTCCTCCTATTTTATCTGGCATTATCACCTTATTGGCACCGGCCAGTTGCAATTTCTTTTGGGAAGTAATCAATGAAGCCCTGCTAATAATAAAGAGTTGAGCATTTAATTGCCTTGCCGAAAGTACAACAAAGAGATTGGCAGCATCATCGGGCAAAGCCGCAATCAAGTATTGTGCCCTATCTACCCCCGCACTTATAAGAACTTCATCTTCATTGGCATCACCTTCAACGAACAAGACTTCATCTTCAAATTTCTCGATAATCTCTCGGTCTCGTTCGATAATCACGAAGGGCTTTTTGTAAGCCGTTAAACGTTCGGCCGCCTGCATGCCGTTTCTACCAAAACCACAAACTACCACGTGGTTCTGCAACTTATCGATTTGATTTTTCACTTTTTTCTTTTTTAGAAGTTGAAGCGAGTTTCTGCTCAAAATATATTCGGTAATTACTGAGAGTGCAAACGCGAAAATAAAAACACTCAGAATTATAAGTATGACCGTGAAGACTTTGCCCTCTGTACCTAAGGGCCTAATCTCACCGAAGCCTACCGTAGTAACGGTAATAATGGTCATATAAAATGCTTCGACCCACGAATAATCGGCTATAAGCCAGTACCCCAATACCCCAAAAGCCAAAACCGCCACCATTAGAGTAACGGCCAGATAGATTCTTGAACGGAAGAGATTCAACATATTAAAGGTCAAATACCGAGGTTCTCTTAGTATATAAAAGGTCTTTTATTTTAAGCCAAAATGCCAAAAAGAGATAGAGGGCGAAACCAAAACCTAGCGTTACGAACGTCAGATAAATAAATGAGGTTCGCACTACCCTAGCCCTTATACCCAAACGATCGGCGATCCGACCGCAAACTTCGAATCCGCGTTTTTGCAAGTAATAGAGAAGTTGGTAGAACAGGTTCATTTGGGTCGGTAATAACTATAAAAAGAGAATCGAATCTTAGCAAAGCACAACATCATGCCCTGTACACGGCCAAATTTAAACATTTCCACTTAATAAGCTCGCCCCAATCTGACATTGCAGACATTTGTTAAGTTTACAGTAATTATTATACAATTGTATAGCTCCTTGCCCGTAAAGTGCATTGTTGAGTGGCACATTCAAACCCTGAAAATTTCTAGTAATTACATTTTTTTCACTGGGAATAGCGGACATAATATCTATAATTTGTTCATCGCTATTCTTGCCAATACTTTTCGAATAAAGATATTTAACCGGCAAAATTGAATTGATGATCAAAAGATCAATGAAAGTTTTACTTAACACCTTGGCCCTACCCTTAGATTCTTTACCGAAGGTATAATGGTTGCTCCAATAATCGCTTGCTACCACCTTTAGTATGCCATGCATTTGTTCGGATGTTTCTGCCTCCATCAGTTTTGCGAACAGACCATTGTTAGAATTATATAAATTAGCTAATTGAGATAATCTGATAGTCGGAAAGTTTGAAGGGCGCAGACCATAAAATTCAGGCCTACCCACAAATTTATGACCCATCTCAAACTTAACCTTTAAGAACTCATATTCCTTTTTTAAACCCAAATAATAATCATCTAAAATATCTTCAGCTTCAAGCAATTGTAACATACCGTAAAAAAGGCCCTCTAACGACTGTACGTTCGATTGAACTTTTCTAATTATCTTGAAATCGATAACCTTGGCTAGTTGCATAAAAACAGGTCCATTGACTTTGGATCCAAATCCCTTTAATAATAGAGCAAAAAGAACACCTTCCCAATCATTATTGGTTCGTTTTAAAAGTTCGGCCACTTCAACTGATTTTTGTTCCAGTCGTTCAAAATATAGCCTTTCAAGCCAATTATTCATGTGAAATTCACTGACCGAGCCTATATTGTTTTCACAATTGATGAAGGAAGTGTTTCTTGAATCCATCAATTTTTGATAGGCTGTAAGGAGGGTGTTAGAAATATAGTTTTTTAGCTCTAGGGTAACGAGATGAGTACCTCCCTCCGTGAGAACATGACAATCATGTTGCCAAACGACGTGCAGAATAACATTCTTATAATTGGGGTCTTCTTCATGCTTATGAGCGTACCAATCTGAAGATTTTAGATGTATTTCTAGATTTCCGGCCCACAGTTGACCATCTATCTTTATTTGGGCATTAAAAAAGTCGGGGCCCGCTAATTGATTATGTTGCCCGAAATCAATTATCTCAAGGGCTTCACCGTCGGTAGATTTCAAATCGTGCAATGCCAGTTTCTTATACTTCCAAATAAAATGAAGCAAATCTTCTCGCATAGGGTTATCGGTTATAAAAAAGTTCAGGTACCACAATTAATTAAGAGTACCTGAACTTAAATATACTGGAATAATATTTTATAAGCCTATTCGGCCACTTCACCCTGCCAGTTCATAAAGCCACCTTCTAAATTGTACGTTTTATCAAAACCTACTTCGTTCATAATAGAACATGCTTGAGCACTTCTTGCCCCAGACCTACAATAAACATAGTAAGATTTAGACTTGTCCAGTTTTTCCAATTCATCTAAAAAACCTTGACCTAAATGAATATCGATATTTTGAGCCCCGGGAATATAGCCGTCTTCGACCTCTTCAGGTGTTCTAACGTCGAGAATAAAAGCATTCGAATCTTGCTCTAATTGTTCTTCCCACTCTTCTTGTGATAAATCCATAATGTATGTGTTAAAGCCAAGTAGCATTTATATTACATGGCATTGAATTATTCTAAAAGTATACAGTTTTCAAAATTACATTTTTTTACCAAGAGCAAACAGCAATTCATTTAACAAAAAATTGTGAAGCCAAACTTCAAAGTTATATTCAAAACAACATACATTTGTATATACAATAATTGTAATGACATGAATGTTGAGGAAATAATAAAAACCGAGAAGAAAATTCCACTGCCAAGCAGGACCATCATTCATTTAAGCCTAGTCGCCAATAAAATCAATGAAATAATCACCTGCTCACTTAAAGCCTACGAAATGTCGCTTGAGCAGTTTAACGTTCTGCGAATCTTGAGAGGTCAAAAAGGCAAACCCGCCAACCTTTCTACATTGAACGAGAGAATGATTACTAAAATGAGTAATACCACCCGATTGGTAGACAAACTCATCTTAAAAGGTTTTGTAGACAGGTCTATTTGCCCAAGTAATAGAAGAAAGGTAGAAATAAGAATTACCAAACCTGGAGAAGAAATTCTTCTTGAACTTGATAAAGCCATGCAAAAGGCAGAAGAAAGAATACTAAACAATCTGAATACTAAAGATTTAGAAGAATTAAACAAACTTCTAGATAAGTTTTAAACTAAATATTAAATTTATACAAATGAGTAATTATATTGACAATCTTAACTGGCGTTATGCCACCAAAAAATTTGATAGCACGAAGAAGATTTCTGAAGATGATTTGAGCAAACTTTTAGAGGCTACCTCTTTAAGTGCTTCATCTTACGGATTACAACCATACAAAATTTTAGTCCTGAAAGATGATGATATAAGAGCTAAGCTAAAGCCCGCCGCTTGGGGCCAGTCTCAAATTACCGAGGCTTCGCACCTTATAGTATTGGCAAATCAAACCACTTTCGGCGATGAGCTAGTAGACGACTATTTGACGAACGTTAGTGAGACAAGGGGTATACCTGTGGAAGGATTAAAAGCCTACGCCGATTTAATGAAAGCGAATTTAATGCCTTTAACAGATGAGCAAAAAGCCGCTTGGACGGCAAAACAAGCTTATATAGCATTAGGAAATCTTTTATCAGCTGCGGCAGATCTTAAAATAGATACTTGCCCCATGGAAGGTTTCGATTCGGCCCAATTCAACGAGATTCTCGGGTTAGATGATAAAAACCTAAACGCCGTTGTTCTGGCAGCTGTAGGTTATCGTTCTGAAGAAGATCAAACGCAGCACTATAAAAAGGTTAGAAAATCTACCGAGAACTTGATTACGATTATATAAACATTACTAATTATTAACTAAAATTATTGAAATTATGAAAAAAGGAGTATTTACCTTGGCATTGGCCTTGGTCTTTGGATCAGCAGCTGCGACCGAACCGATTGCCGAAGAAAAAAAAGAAGTAAAGACCGATGCCAGTACTGTTACCTGGAAAGCTTATAAAGTTACCGGTTCTCACACAGGTACTGTTAATTTAGAATCCGGACATTTAGTATTTGACGGTGACCAGTTGACTGGCGGAGAATTCGTGGCCGATATGACCAGCTTAATTTCCACAGATATGGAAGGCGATGGTAAGGCTAAGTTAGAAGGTCACCTTAAAGCTGATGATTTCTTTGGAGTTGAAAATCATGGTACATCTAAATTAGTTTTCACCGAAGTAAAATCTACCGGAAAGAACTCTTACGAAGTAACAGGAGATTTAACCATAAAAGGTATTACCAAGCCTGTCACTTTTGATGTTTCTATTTATGGTAGCAAAGCTACCGCAACCGTTAAGGTAGACAGAACTAATTATGACATCAAATACGGTTCAGGTAGTTTCTTTGAAAACCTTGGTGATAAAACCATCTATGACGAATTCGATTTGGTCGTTGACCTTGAGTTTTAATTAGAAGATACATTTATAATAAACTTGACCTCACAAGTTTTGCCCGCTTTATTATTAAAGCGGGCTTTTTTATTTTCTGATTGACTATTCTAACAATACGCGAGCGTAATGTGACGCGTATATCAACGATTGATTTTAAACCAATTTTTGATTTGCGGTTATAAAAATGATTTCTATATTTGAACCATGCACAACGGAAAAGTAAATACTTGGTGGTGGAACAACTCTCGACAGAATTCGTGAGCGAACCTCCATATAAGTAACATTATAAAGAAAGGCTTGTCAATCACGACAAGCCTTTTACTTTTGAACCCTATTGAAAATGAAGTACAAACTAAAGACCCACTACAAGAAAATACTGGCCGACACCATAACACCGGTCAGCGTTTACTTAAAAATCAGAGATCGATTTCCGAATAGTATTCTTCTTGAAAGTAGCGACTACCATGCAAACGATAATAGTTTTTCATATATCTGCTGCAACCCCATTGCCTCGATTAAGGTAGAAAATGAAACTATATATCATCAGCTTCCTGATGGATCGAATCACGAATCTACCATTGATGCTGAAACCGATGTTGTTCAATCAATTCACGATTTCGGTCAATTGTTCGAGGTCGAAGAACACGACTTTAAGTTTATCAATAATGGGCTTTTTGGCTACATGGCCTATGATGCGGTTCGTTACTTTGAAGATATCGACTTAACAAAGAAAAAAGATTCTGTTGCCATACCCGACATCTATTATGCGGTATACCAGAACATCATTGCTATCAATCACTTCAAGAACGAAGCCTACCTGTTCGCCCATTGCTTTGAAAGCGACGATAATATTTCACAGATTGAGCAGATTCTCAACGTTCGTAATTTCGCCTCTTATAACTTTTCTTTAGAGGGTGAGGCCGCTTCCAATTTAGAAGATGATGAATACCGGGAGCATGTTCGGTTGGCAAAAAAACATTGCCATAGGGGCGATGTTTTTCAACTCGTGCTTTCAAGAAGGTTTTCACAAGGTTTTAAAGGGGATGAGTTTAATGTGTATAGGGCACTTAGATCGATCAACCCCTCTCCCTATTTGTTCTACTTTGATTACGGAGATTTCAAGATTTTCGGAAGCTCGCCAGAGGCACAGTTAATCGTTAAAGACGGTAAGGCAGAGATTCACCCGATTGCAGGAACCTTTAAGCGAACCGGAAACGATGAGCAAGATGCGGTTTTGGCCAGAAAACTAACAGAAGATGACAAAGAGAACAGTGAGCATGTAATGTTGGTCGATTTGGCCAGAAACGATTTAAGTAGAAACGGTAATATGGTAGAGGTTACCAATTATCGTGAAGTTCAATTCTTCTCTCACGTAATTCATTTGGTTTCAAAGGTTACCGGGCATAAAAAAGAGAACATTACGACCATGAAGGTGGTCGCCGATACATTTCCGGCCGGTACCTTGAGCGGAGCACCAAAACATATGGCTATGCAACTCATAGAAAAATATGAGAAGACAAGCAGAGGTTATTATGGGGGTGCTATTGGGTTTATGGACTTTAATGGCAATTTCAATCACGCCATTATGATTAGAACTTTTCTGAGCAAAAACCATCAACTACATTACCAAGCTGGTGCGGGCCTAGTTGCCGCATCGAACCCTGACGATGAACTTCAAGAAACCTACAACAAATTGGGTGCCTTGACCAAAGCATTGGAAATAGCCAAAACCATATGAGCATGAAGAAGATTTTAATGATCGACAACTATGATAGTTTTACCTATAACTTGGTTCACTATCTTGAAGATTTAGATTGTGAGGTTATTGTCAAAAGAAACGACCAACTAACCCTTGAAGAGGTAGATGCTTTTGATAAAATCGTATTATCTCCAGGGCCAGGAATACCTGATGAAGCAGGGCTTTTAAAGCAGATTATTGAAAAATATGCGCCCACCAAGAGTATTTTCGGTGTTTGCCTAGGTCAGCAAGCCATTGGTGAGGTTTTTGGTGCTTCATTAATCAATCTTGATCAAGTATATCATGGCATTTCCACAAAAATAAAGATTGTTAAAAGCGATCCAAATTTTAAAGGCCTTCCTGAAGAAATTGAGGTGGGCAGGTACCATTCGTGGGTCGTGAATACAGAACTGCCCGAGGTATTGGAAGCCACCTCGTACGATGAAAACGGACAGATTATGAGTCTAAGGCATAAGACCTTCGATGTGTCAGCTGTTCAATTTCACCCTGAATCGGTTTTGACCCCTCAGGGCAAAGAAATTCTTAAAAACTGGCTAAACTCCTAAAAAAACAAAGAGAAAGCAGACAATGAAAGAGATACTGAACAAATTGATCAATCATGATTTTCTGTCAAAAGAAGATGCGAAACAAGTTTTGGTCAATATTGCCAAAGGTGAATATAACAGCAATCAAATTGCCGCTTTTCTAACGGTATATATGATGCGCAGCATTACGATAGAAGAGTTGGAAGGGTTTAGAGATGCCCTTCTTGAACTGTGCCTTGCGGTCGACTTATCGGATTATAACCCCATTGACCTATGCGGAACGGGTGGAGATGGAAAAGATACATTCAATATTTCTACACTGGCATCTTTTGTTACCGCCGGCGCCGGAGTACATGTTACCAAGCACGGTAATTATGGGGTATCGTCTAAATGCGGTAGTAGCAATGTCATGGAATTTGTTGGTATCAAATTCAGCAATGACCCTGATTTTCTTAAAAAATCAATTGAAGAGACCGGTATATGTGTATTGCACGCGCCACTTTTTCATCCCGCCATGAAAAATGTAGCCCCCATCAGAAGAGAACTCGCCGTTAAGACATTCTTTAATATGTTGGGGCCCATGGTGAACCCTGCTTTTCCAAAAAATCAAATGGTGGGTGTATTCAACCTCGAATTGGCCAGAATGTATGGTTATCTCTACCAAAATACTGATAAGAACTTTACCGTTCTGCATGCCCTTGATGGTTATGATGAAATATCACTGACCGGAAATACCAAAACAATCAGTAATCATACCGAAAGTATGTTGAAACCCGAAGATTTTGGGGTCAAGACCATTAAAGCTTCAGAAATTGTGGGTGGCGATTCAGTTGAAGAATCGGCACAAATCTTCCTGAATGTTTTACAAGGTAAAGGTACCGAGGCACAAAACAATGTGGTTTGTGCCAATGCAGGTATTGCCATTGCCACCGTTCAAGATTTGAACCCGAAAGAAGGATTTGAAAAAGCTAAGGAATCATTACTGAATGGCAATGCGTTAAATGCGCTGAAAAAATTACAACAGCTAAGTGCTTGAACCGATAATTGATTTAATATGAACATACTTGATAGAATAGTTGCCGATAAACGTATCGAGGTTGACCTTAAAAAATCGGTAATATCTGCCCGCCAACTTGAAAAATCGGTCTTGTTCGGGCGTTCGGGCTCTTCACTAGCAGATGCTCTAAGGTCCAGTAGTTCTGGAATCATCGCAGAGCACAAACGCCGCTCGCCCTCTAAATCGGTCATTAATCAAGGTTTGAATGTTTCAGATGTGGTTTACGGTTATGAAACCGCAGGGGCAACAGGTATTTCAGTATTGACAGACGGAAAGTACTTCGGAGGTTCTTTAGATGACTTGCTATTGGCACGGGCCTCAGTAGAAATACCCATCCTAAGAAAAGAATTTATCATTGACGAATATCAAATATTAGAGGCGAAGGCCTTTGGTGCCGATGTAATTCTTTTGATCGCTTCCATTTTAAGCAAAGAAGAAATTAAGCAGTTCTCTGAGCTGGCAAAGAGCCTACACCTCGATGTATTACTTGAAGTCCATAATTTGGAAGAACTTCAAAAGTCGATTATGCCGAGCTTAGATATGTTGGGTGTTAATAATAGAAACTTAAAGACTTTTGAAGTCAGTTTAGATACCAGTAAAACTTTGGCTACCGAAATTCCTGATGAGTTTGTGAAAGTTTCGGAAAGCGGCATCAGTACTACTGCAGCCATTAACGAACTAAAGACTTATGGATATCAAGGCTTTCTGATCGGTGAAAATTTTATGAAGACAGAGAACCCTGGTATGAATGCCCAAAAGTTTATCAGTGAGCTTGTGGCTGAATAAACGGTATTAAGATGAATTACTTTTATACTAATCCAAAAGAAAAACCTTCAACATTGAGTGATACCGGCCATTTAAAACTTAAAGTTTGTGGCATGAAGCACAACCCAACGGAAATCGCTTCACTGTCACCCGACTATCTTGGTTTTATTTTTTGGGAAAAGAGCGAACGTTATTTTAAGGGTTCGCCGCCACCATTGCCCCATAAGATTAAAAAAGTGGGGGTTTTTGTCGATGCAAGCATAACCTATATTCTACAGAAAATAGAGGATTATAATTTGCTATTGGTACAATTACACGGAAATGAAAGTCCTGAATTCTGTCATGAACTTAAAACGAAAGCTAAGCAAATACAGATTATCAAAGTTTTTTCCATTAAGGATGATTTTGATTTTGAAAAGCTTGAAATATTTGAAACTGTCTGTGATTTTTATCTATTTGACACCAAAGGAAAATTACCTGGAGGTAATGGATATGCATTCGATTGGTCGGTATTAAATCAATACAACTCTACCAAACCCTACTTTTTAAGCGGAGGAATAGGGTTGGAAGAACTAAAATCTATTCAAGATTTTTCAAAAAAACCGGAGGCTCAATACTGCCATGCCATTGATATCAACAGTAGGTTTGAATCAAAACCAGGACTCAAGGTGGTAGATAAGGTCAAGACTTTTAAAGAATTGCTTACTAAAAACGAATTTTAAATGTCGTACAACGCTAACGAAAAAGGATATTACGGAGAATTTGGAGGAGCCTTCATACCTGAGATGCTGTACCCCAACTGCGAAGAGCTTCGTCGCAACTACATCTCGGTAATGAAAGAAGATTCCTTTCAAAAGGAGTTTCATCAATTGCTAAAAGATTATGTGGGCCGCCCTACCCCACTCTATTTTGCCGAAAGGTTATCTAACAAATACAACACCAAAATCTATCTAAAAAGGGAAGATCTTTGCCATACAGGTGCTCATAAGGTGAACAACACCATTGGTCAAATTCTTATGGCCAAGAGATTGGGCAAGAATAGAATTATTGCCGAAACAGGTGCTGGTCAGCACGGGGTGGCCACGGCTACCGTATGTGCTTTGATGGGTATTCAATGTGTGGTCTATATGGGTGAAATCGATATTCATCGCCAGGCTCCGAACGTAGCCCGTATGAAAATGCTAGGCGCAGAGGTACGACCAGCAAAATCCGGTAGTAAAACATTAAAGGATGCCACTAATGAAGCCATTAGAGATTGGATCAATAATCCGGTAGATACTCATTACATTATTGGCTCTGTCGTTGGCCCTCACCCGTATCCGGATATGGTGGCCAGGTTTCAATCTATTATTTCAGAAGAAATCAAATGGCAATTGAAGGAGAAGGAAGGTAGGGAAAACCCTGATTATGTGGTTGCCTGTGTAGGTGGAGGTAGCAACGCCGCCGGCGCTTACTATCACTTTCTTGATAATACCGATGTGGGCATCATCGCCGTTGAAGCTGCCGGCAAAGGAATACACTCCGGTGAAAGTGCCGCTACATCGGCACTTGGAAAAGTCGGTATTATTCATGGGAGCAAAACCTTGCTTATGCAGACCCAAGATGGTCAGATTACAGAACCGTATTCTATTTCGGCAGGCCTTGATTATCCTGGTGTAGGGCCTATGCACGCACATCTTTTTAAATCTGGCAGAGGTGAATTTATATCGATTACAGATGACGAAGCTATGCAAGCCGGTTTATTGCTCTCAAAATTAGAGGGTATTATTCCCGCCATAGAATCATCTCATGCTTTTGCGATTTTAGAAGAACGGAAATTTAACACTGATGATATTGTTGTCATCAACCTTTCGGGGCGGGGAGATAAAGATTTGAATACCTACATTGATTATTTTAAGCTATGACAAACAGAATAACCGAAAAACTTCAACAAGACAAAAAGTTGCTTTCTATATATTTTACCGCTGGCTATCCTGAGCTGAACGATACGGTTGGCATCATCGAGGGGTTAGAGAAAAACGGGGTCGATATGATTGAAATCGGACTGCCTTTTAGCGATCCTTTGGCAGACGGCCCAACGATTCAAGAAAGCTCGACAGCCGCCCTTAAAAACGGAATGACTACCGAGGTGCTGTTTGATCAGTTGAAAGATATTAGGAAAACGGTTTCCATTCCGTTAATTATAATGGGATACTTCAACCCTATGCTACAATATGGTGTAAAGGCCTTTTGTAAAAAATGTGAAGAAATAGGTATTGACGGACTAATTATTCCAGATTTACCGGTGGATGTATACCATGAGGAATACCAGGCCATTTTTGAAAAAAACGGACTCCTCAATGTATTTTTAATTACACCACAAACTCCCGATGAGCGAATTCAATTTATTGATTCCGTTTCCAAAGGATTTATTTACATGGTGAGTTCTGCGAGCGTTACGGGCGCTAAAAGTGGTTTTGGCAAAGAACAAGTTGAATATTTCGAGCGCATTAAGAGCATGAACTTGAAAAATCCGCAGATAGTTGGTTTTGGAATCAGTAATTCAGAAACTTTTGGTCAAGCTACAAAACATGCCAAAGGCGCAATTATTGGGTCGGCCCTCATTAAGCATCTAAATAAAAACGGAGCTAGCAAACTCGATTCATTCGTAAATACTATTAGACAGGAATAAGGACAAATGTTAAACGAGGAAGAAAATCAGAAATACGAAGTGTGGCTACGGGGCCCTATTGCTGGTATTCCCGCTCTCTTGCAACCAGCCGCCCATGCCCTACTCCAAACATCTGAGGAAATAAAAAAGTACACTGTGAACATCTGCCCAGAGCAACTTTGGCTACAACCCCATGGCAGGGCTTCCATAGCTTTTCATCTGCAGCACATCACCGGCGTTTTAGATCGAATGATTACTTATTCCAAAGGGAAAAGTTTGAACGAAAGTCAGTTCGAATTTTTAAGAGCGGAAGGAAAAGAAGATAGAACGATAACCATTGCCCACCTCATCGAGGATTTTGATGGTCAACTCGACGAAGCCTTGGCCTACTTTAAGACTCTTTCTGAAGATGTTCTAAAGGAAGGGCGTACCGTAGGTAGAAAAAAACTGCCCAGCACGGTAATTGGTTTACTGTTTCATTCCGCTGAACACTCCCAAAGGCATACAGGGCAAATGTTGGTAACCGCCAGCATCGTAAAAAGTGCTCAAAAAAACTGATAATTAACGGTTTAACTATCTATAACATAGTCTTATCTATGCTTTAACAGCGATTGCCCCTTCTATTGTTTAGATTAAAGTAAATCAAATAAAAAACATAGACATGGGAATTATAGAAGATAAAAAATTCAGAAGGAAGAAGGAACAAAGTAATCCTACGAATCCTACTGGTAACACTAGAATAGATACCAATAAGTTTGATTTTGATGAAAAGACCATCAAGAATCAACAAAATAAGAAATAAGAGGCTTTACATTAAATAGCCAAATCTAAAAAAACCCCGCAACGGAAGTTTCCGTTGCGGGGGTTTTACGATTTTATAAATAGTCAATAACCTGGATTTTGTTGTAATAATGAATTTCTATCCATTTCATTTTGTGGAATGGGCCATATGTATTCATGGTTTTGAAAATCCTTTAGGTCTTCTGGGTGTGATTCATTAAACTCCAACAGTTTATCTTCTAGTAATTGCCAACGCACGAGATCGTCTTTGCGAAGACCTTCAAAACAAAGTTCCAGTTTTCTTTCCTCTACGATAGCATTAAAAAATTCTTGCTGGCTTAATCCTGATGGCAGGTCATAATTTTCATTTTGATAAGCTCTTCTGCGTACGGAATTAAAAGCTTCGTACGCCATTGCTGTAGGACCATTTACATTATTTTCCGCTTCGGCAAGCAATAATAAAATATCAGCATATCTAATCAGAATAGAATAATTAATAATGTCGCTTTCAGTTATATCTAATTTTGACTTAAACTTTAATGGCCTCCAATCTTCGGGATTGACGGCATCTTCAATTTGTGCACCGGCCACTGTAAATGAAGCTATATTGTGATAGAATCTCTGATCGGGAACGCTAATAGGAAAGGCAACCGAATCCGTAAAGGTATTCCCTGCCCCAGATGCTATTATAAATGAACGGCTCAGTAATAACCAATCCCCGGTTGCAAATCCCAAAGGCCCCCAAGCTTCCCCATAGAAACCGGAAGAAAATTTAACGGCAAATAGGTTTTCTAAGCTTTGGGAAGCCATGGTTGAGTTGAACACATTAGAATAACTTTCCTCCAGAGAAAGCAAATTCAGTAACTTTTTGAATTGCTCCAAGGCTTTGGTATATTTCTCGGTTTGCAACAAAGGAAAACCCGCCATTTGCATATATACTTTGCCTAAAAGAGCCGTTGCCGCTTCTCTACTAGATTCGTAAACGGATTCGAAATGTGGTAAATACTGCTCGGCAAAGACTAAATCTTCAATGATTTGTTGATAAACCTCCTCACCACCTTGTACATATTCCGAAGGAGTCTCAAGATTGGTATTCAAAGTAGTTACCAAAACAGGATTTCCATAAATCTTTACTAGGTTGAAATACGTTAAAGCTCTTAAAAATTTGAATTTAGCCTCAAACTCGACTTCATCAATTTCCTGGGCACCCAAGCATTCAGGATCATTCAAACAATCCAAGCCCATATTTATGTTACGGATTATCGCATAGTACTCTGAAAAAACTCGATTCACAATAGGATCACCTGAAGATAATAGGTATTTATCTAAAGTCGTTAGCTCACCATTTGTTTGTTTATTAACATAGGCGATATCTGTACCTATGTCGCCCCAAAAAGTACTGAAGCCATCAAAACTATAACCATCACCAATTTGTTCATATAGATTACCAAGAACCAAACTTAAATCTATTTCCTGTGGATATATTACAGGAATCGCCTCAAGTTCTAACTTTACAAATATGGTCTCATCATGTAATACGTTCACCATTCTCGTAAAATAATCATCAGGAGCTTCTGGCAATACTACTTTTACCTCGTATTCTCCTACAGAAATATTCTCGAACAAAGCGCTACCTTCACTATCGGTAACTAGAGATAAAGTTGACGGGGAAGTAGTTACATTGGCATTTTCGGAGGGTTTATTGTCGACCCAAACCTGCACCTCTAGATTACCTTTCTCAATGACCGGCATATCTTCATCAGCCTCACTACACCCAATAAGAAAAAGAACACAACACAAGCTAAAAAAATACCTTTTGTACATATGAAAAGAATTGAATCAAGCGAGTTGAAACTTACGTCAATAAGTTAATCGGAGAAAGACCAAAATGACCAAAAACTAATAAATCCGTTAAACGGTTAATTCTATAAATCAAAGAGGGATTTCCAATAAAACTGGAAATCCCTCTTTATTTCATTTAGATACTAATCCTTAAGCCGAGTTTCTACTGGCATTGATGTTACCATACAATGAACGGGTAACAATCTTTTCGTAAAGCTCGGTCAAATCAGACTCTTGCCCAATTTTCTGTAGTGCAAATTGTTGAATAACCAATAATGGTAGCACAATGTTTTCGCGAATCTTAATCGACTCTCGAGACACTGCCTCGTTTTCCATAAGAACCTTACTGCCCGAAATCATTAGTAACATTTTTTTCGACAGCAAATACTCTTCATGAAGAATATTCCAGAACTCGCCATATTTTTTATCCTCCTTCATATAGCTGGTAAGTTCAAAGTAGCATTTGGAAAGCGACATCATACTATTGAGCATTAAAGCCTTAAAGAATGGTACTTCTTTGTATAACTTTTTAATCTCATTAATTCTACCATCATCTTTCAAGGTCTTAATGGCGGTTCCGATACCGAAATAGCCAGGAACGTTCTGTTTCAATTGGCTCCATGACCCAACAAAGGAAATCGCTCTAAGATCTGTAAGTTCTAGTTTCTTTTTATTTCCGCGTTTGCCCGGTCTACTACCAATATTGGCCTTTTGGTAATATTTTAATGTACTTCTATTCTCCAAGTACGGAATGAACATTTCATGGTTCTTAAGGGCATCATACTTTGCAAAACTTAATTCGGAAAGTTCTTCTATCAGTTTGCGCTGCGACCTTGAGATTACGTTCTCTTTTCCAAATAAATTATTGGAAAGACCAGCGGTCAAAAGCTGCTCACTGTTATGAATAAAATGCTCTTTAGTACCGTAGGTACTGGTAATCGTCTGCCCTTGAATGGTCAACTGAATCTCGTTATTGGCCACCTCTTTGGTTTGAGCGGCATAGAATCGATGTGTCTTGCCACCACCTCTAGCTGGTGGTCCACCACGGCCATCGAAGAATATGGCCTTGATTCCATTTTTACTACAAATCTTCGATAAGGTTTCTTTGGTCTTTAAAATATTCCAATTGGCTTTAAGATACCCCCCATCTTTTGTTCCGTCTGAGAAGCCTAGCATGATGGTTTGGTTATTACCTCTATTTTCTAAATGTTCACGATATTCCGGTAAATCGAAAAGGGTTTGCATGGTATCTTCAGAACTATCCATACCCTTCATAGTTTCGAATAGCGGAATGATATCAAAAGTTATTTCCTCACGTTCCCATCCACACCATCTAAATAGGCCGAATACGAACAATACGGAAAAAATATCCTCTGAATTACTAATAATATACCGGTTACAACCATCCTCACCATTGGTGGCTTGAATGTCTTTTAACTGTGAAATGTTTTCAATGGTATCTTTTACTATCGGCTCATCATAATCACTTGCATTCAACTCAAGCTTCTTATTGATCAGAATATCAACAAGCTCTTTTTCGGATAGCTCATCGACAGTTTCTTTGATCAAACCATTTTGCTTTAGAATGGTTTCTATAGCCAGTTTGTGCTTGCTATGATCTTGACGGATATCAAGTGTAGCGAAATGGGTTTTGAATATTTTGACCTTATCAAGAAAAAAATCTAATTCTTTAAGATAAAGGCTATGATATTTGGTCACCAACAGTTCGCGAATGTCGAGCAAAGGCTGAAGAATATCTTCATAACCCACATTCTTGCTGGCATCGAACATAGCTGTGTACAGATTGTTTCTCAGTTTTCTAATCGGCTCTTGAACCCCTTTGAAGGTAAGCTTCTTTTGAATTTGCTTAAGGTCATTATAATAACATTTCATCAAAGTGACACGCAGCTCGTTCGCTACGTCTTTGGTAATCGGAGCAGTTACGAACGGGTTACCATCTCTATCACCACCTGGCCAAAAACCAAGTTTCATAATATTATGGTTATCAAAATCTGCCTTTCGAATATTCGATTTGATATAAGAATATAATTCACCAATAGCCTCATAATAAGTATGTCGGAGGATGTAGATAATATTCTTGGCCTCATCTAGAGGAGTTGGTTTTTCGGCATTCAAAAGTGATGTTAAACCCAGTTGTTGTAACGTTACGTCGATATCATCGATACGGTCTTCTAAAATCAGAGACCGAAGGTCATCAATAATATCAAGAACTGCCGGCGTATAGAATTGCGTTGGGTGGGCCGTTAATACAATTCTGGCACTGAAGGTCGATAATTTCTTAGAGACCTTATCCCAACTCTTATTCTTATCTACCAGTTCAAAATAATCAGGAATGCTCAACGATCTTCGATGCTCTTGCAGTTTCGGAAAAGCCGCATCTTCAACACTATCATAAAGTACCACTTGACGTTCAACATACTGAATGATCCGGAACATAAAATCAATGCGTTCTTTCTCTGATTCTATCTTCACATAGTTTTGAAAAAATGATTCCAAAATTTCTTGCGGATTTTGACCGGAGTCCAATCCTTTTTGGCATTGATCCAATAAAAGCGGAATAAGAATACCTACGTTCTCAATATTTCGATAAGGTAGGTTTAGAAAAAGACTATTGTAGACATTAAATTTATTATTGACCGATTTTTTAAACTCGTTCAGTTTCTCATCTTGCTGTTGCATAGGCTGTTTTATAAAAAATATGGTTATCAGGCGATCATTAATCAGGTAATCGAGTTTCTTTTAGCTCCATAAATATCGGTATTCTACGGTGATTGTCAATCTATCGCTGAGGTTATAACAAAAATATTTGGCTACACTACAAAAACAACAGAGTTCACAACAATAATTTCGATATCGCTTTGCTTACTGATACTTTTACTCATGTAAACAAAACAGAAGTAAATTTTTTCATTTTCATATAGTGTTCTCGTAAAAGAGCTTTGTCTAAACCGACAAGGCTCTTTTTGGTTTTTGACCTCACTACATAAAATTTCGACTCGATTTACGAAGCACCCAACATAGCGATTTAAATGGGAAAAGGGAAATTCTAAGAAATAAAAAATTGCCTGTATTGATCGACCCGAAAATCTAAGGTGTTATACGCCACGTTTAAAGATTTTTGATACTTGTAGGCATCTAAACTGCCCACTGCCCGATTGGCAGCTCCAGATGGCGCGGTAAGCGATACAGTCTCTATCGTTCTTTTAGTCTTTGGTAACTCAAAAGAATAGATTCGGGGCACTTGATCCGAAACAGTTCTTAATTTGATATGGTGCGCTTTTATTGATTTTCTAAAGAAATATTCCGGCCCATTTTTGCTGTTGCCACCCATGAACAAAATAGTCTTGATTTCTTCATAATTTTCAAGATGGCCAATTATATCTCTCAAGCAAACATTTTGCATACCTAAATCCGAAGCATCAACTTTCATTCTTTCGGCACTTTCAACAATATCGCAAACGGCTATCTTTTGTTCAAAAAGAAAGTTTTTTCTTTGGAGAACTGCCTGCTGATTATTCTCGAATTTTAATTGCAAGTTAAAGATGCGGTCTAAAATGGGCCAAAGCATACCATTTCTACTACCATAACAAAAATCGACATCATCGGGCTTCAAATCGCCAGATGTGAACCTTGGCGGAGGAAGCGTACCAACGATGAGCTTTGTGGCTTCGGGAAATAGAAATGGCTCATAAGGATGGGTATGCAAAAACAAGACAGAACAATTTTATAATAGTCAGATAGGGTAAAAAACCAAGTTTCAAAAATGGAGATTATCGTGGGCAAAAACAAGCCTTCTTAATTTCCGGTAACGAACAAAACTTGATATTTCTTCTGAAAAAAATTAATTTTCTCCTTCAAAAAAATAAATCATGGGAAAAGGAGATCAAAAATCTAGAAGAGGAAAAATTGCCAATAGGTCGTACGGAGCCAAAAGGCCGCGCAAAATTAAAAGAAGACCCACCGTGGAAGAGAAAATCGATATTAAGAAAAAAAAGTAACTACCTGATGAATACGGGTTCGTTTTCTTTCTCGGAATACTCTTCACTAAACTTATACCCGTCATAATCAAAGCCCTTGATATCAGACAGCGTTTTCGCATCGGTATCGATAATGTAACGAACCATTGAGCCCCTGGCCTTTTTGGCAAAGAAACTGATGATTTTAAGCTTATCATTTTTCCAGTCCTTAAAAACAGGACTGATTACCGGTACTTTCAAACGTTTGGTATCAACCGCCCCGAAATATTCATTACTGGCCAAGTTCAAGAATAACTCATTATCATCTAATTCGGCATTTAAAAAATCAGTAACAGGTTTCTTCCAGAATTCATAAAGATTATTTTTTCGGCCGACCTTTAATTTGGTACCCATCTCTAATCGATAAGCCTGAATAAGGTCAAAAGGTTTGAGCACACCGTAGAGACCTGACAAAATTCTTAAGGTATCCTGTAGCTTTGTCAGTTTTTCTACTGGTATGTTAAATGAATCTAACCCTTGGTAAACATCACCGCTAAAGGTAAAAGCAGCTGGTCGCGAATTATCAGCTGTAAAGGGTACTTCGAAATTCTGGTTACGCTCCCAATTCAATTCAGCAAGGTTATCTGAGATTGACATCAACTCTTTCAAAGCTTTAGGCTTCTTCTTTGCCAAGACTTTATTCAGCTTTTCAGCTTCCGCGATAAACTGGGGCTGGGTGGGTTTTATTTCGGGCAATTCGGTATCAAAATCCAACGACTTGGCAGGAGAAACAACAATTTTCATTTCTAATTTTTTAGCGGGGTAAAAGTAAGGAGGTTAGAAATGAAAAGCAACGGCCTAACCATAGTCTTCTTGATGAAGCCATTGAATTTGATTATACCTATTGACTATGTTTCGAATAATGCCTCCACTTGTCGATACAGGCTACCATATCTTCCGGAATTTCAGAATCGAACCGCATTAGTTCACCACTTACGGGATGGGTAAAGCCAAGAGTTTTTGCATGAAGGGCCTGTCTGGGCAATATTTTAAAGGCATTGTCAACGAACTGTTTGTACTTAGTGAATGTAGTACCCTTCAATATTTTATCACCTCCGTAGCGCTCGTCGTTGAATAGGGTATGGCCGATGTATTTCATATGTACCCTTATTTGGTGGGTACGACCGGTCTCCAGCTTACAAGAAACCAAGGTAACATAGCCCAAACGCTCTAGAACCTTATAATGGGTAACGGCTTCTTTACCTTCATCGCCATCAGGAAAAACCTGCATCTGCAACCTATTTTTTGGGTTACGGGCAATGTTACCTTCTACAGTTCCTTCGTCATCTTCGACATTTCCCCAAACCAAGGCGATATATTCCCGTTCAGATGTCTTATCAAAAAATTGTTTGGCCAAGTGGGTCATAGCCGCCTCCGTTTTGGCAACGACCAAAAGCCCGGACGTATCTTTATCAATTCTATGTACCAACCCTGGGCGTTCATTACTATTGACAGGCAAATCTTTAATGTGATGCAGAAGGGCATTGATTAAGGTACCAGAGTAGTTACCATGCCCGGGATGCACAACCATTCCGGCAGGTTTGTTCACTACCAAAAGCACCTCATCTTCATAGACTATATCTAAAGGAATATCTTCAGGCACCAATAAGAACTCGTGGGGCGGATGCTCGAACATCACCTTGACCTCATCGGCCGGTTTCACCTTATAATTCTGCTTAACTATAGAGCCATTGACCCAAATATGTCCGCTTTTGGCAGCCTGTTGAATTTTATTTCGGGTAGCATACTCGATAAAATTCATTAAAAATTTATCTACCCTTAAAGGTTCTTGACCTTTCGCCGCTGTAAAACTATGATGCTCAAAAAGTTCATCATCGTTCCACTCTTCATTTTCTTGTGATTGCATAGGTTATTCAGAGTCTGCTTGTACCCTAGCCTCGTCTGAAACGGTACCGTTACCGCAGACCAGTTCTATCTTAGATGTCTTGGGAAGTTTATCGCCAGGTTTCACATATTTACCTTTGTACTTGATGTGGTAAACCATATCTTTTCCGAGCTCATCAATATAAGTGACTCTTTGAATATCGAGCCCTACCGCACGCAACATAGAAGTTGCATTTCGTTGCGTAACCTGTATGATGTTGGGTATGGATACTTTTTTATATCCTGAAGGATTGACCGTAAAGTAGATTTTTCGATTCTCTTTTACTTTATTGCCCGCAGGTGGGTTTTGTTCAATAATAGAAAATCTTGGATATTCAGGATTATAATTGGCAGAATCAAGTACCTCATAGCGTAGACTTGCATCTTCAACGGCCTTTCTCATTTCAGGCACCGACATTTTCGAAAAATCAGGAACCTCTACAAACTCTCCGTGATTAGTGGTATTGTCCAAATAACGTAAAACCAAAAACACTAAAATGATGGTAACCAAAATGGCTAGACCTATTTGTATGAGAAAAACTTTACTTCTTAGAAAATTTAAAAAATTTCGCATGAGGATTATTTAGACGTCACAAATATAAGTAATGATGCGCTTCAATATTTTGTTTTAAGACAAAGTTGGGTGCACCTAAAGTTTGAATAATATAATATTCGATTCAAGAATCGATGATAAATCTACTGCTCACAAAATTTTAGTGACAATTCAGACTGTTTTTCTTTTCTTTGAATCGAACTTTTCAAAAAACGAACAAATGAAAAAGAATATTGCCATAATCATGGGTGGCTACTCGAGCGAAGTACAGATTTCTTTAAAAAGCGGCAATGTTGTTTACGAATCTATGAATAGGGAAAAGTTCAACCTTTATCGCATTCATATATTAAAAGAAAAATGGGTTTATGTTGATGAGAAAGATATTGAGCACCCTGTCGATCGTCATGACTTCACCGTAGAAATCAATGGCGAAAAAATCTCATTTGATTGTGTTTTCAACGCGATTCATGGTACGCCGGGTGAAGATGGTTTGATGCAGGCCTATTTTAAGCTTCTTAACATACCCCAAACATCATGCGATTATTATCAATCTGCATTAACATTCAATAAGAGGGATTTACTCAGTACCTTAAAACCATACGGAATCAAATCGGCTACTTCCTATTACTTGAACATGGGCGATGAGATTAAACCAGACCTCATCGTAGCCAAAGTCGGCCTACCCTGTTTCGTTAAAGCTAACAAAGCGGGTAGCAGTTTTGGTATAACCAAGGTGTATAAAAATGAAGAATTGGTACCAGCCATCAAAAAGGCGTATCAAGAAGATGATGAAGTTATTATTGAGTCATTTTTAGATGGAACCGAAGTATCGGTGGGTGTAATTACTTATCAAGGAGAAACCAAAGTTTTGCCGATTACCGAAATCGTAAGTGAAAACGATTTCTTTGATTATCAGGCCAAATACGAAGGTAAATCGCAAGAAATTACCCCTGCCAGATTATCATCTGCCCAAGAAAGAAATGTTACCGAAGTTGCTAAGAAAGCCTATGAGGTACTAAAGATGAAAGGTTACACCCGAAGTGAATTTATCTTTAAAGGCGACGAACCCTATATGCTTGAAATGAATACCACCCCGGGCCTTACTAGGGAAAGTATTCTACCGCAACAGGCAAAAACTGCCGGAATTTCTATCTCGGCCCTTTTCGATAGTGCTATTGAAGAGGCCTTAAAGAAATAGGGCGAATCTTTGGTCATCAATCGTTCGATTCTTATTTTTCATGAAAAATAGAACCGAAACAACTCGATTGAAGGTTTTATTTTTAAAAAATCCTAACCAACTATTATGAAACGTGCTATTTTCCCCGGCTCATTTGATCCACTGACCCTAGGTCATTATGATATCATCATGAGGGGCATTACACTTTTTGACGAGGTTATTATTGCCATCGGTGTCAATGCCGACAAAAAGTATATGTTCACTTTAGAAAAGCGTATGGAGTTTATAACCAAGGCTTTTCAAAACGAACCTAAGGTAAAGGTTCAGACCTATGAAGGCTTAACGGTCGAGTTTTGTAAGAAGATGGACGCCAGTTTTATTTTAAGAGGATTAAGAAACCCTGCCGATTTTGAATTTGAAAAAGCAATTGCCCATACCAATAGAAAGCTTTCCGAAATAGAAACGGTATTTCTACTCACTTCGTCAGGTAAATCTTACATAAGTTCATCAATTGTTAGAGATGTCATAAGAAATGGTGGTGATTATACAGGGCTGGTTCCTGATACTGTGAGAGTATCTTAGCCTGTTTTTTTCACTTAATGCAAAACTTTAGCATTATATTTTCTTTTTTTGCAATTAAATTATTTTCTTGCCATAGATAATCATACTACTTTTAGATTATAATAGTAGGAAATAACTTTCAAATTTCATTATTTTGACCAAACCACTTGAATCTTGAACCAAACAACGGCTTTCGTCATATTCACAACAAACCTTTAGATAAATCCCCCATCCGCACTACTTTAGTACGAAATTTCGTTATTATGCCGAAAGGAACCGAAATAGATAACCAAAAATATCTGATTAAACAATTGCCGAACGCTACGGCATTTGTCAATGTAGATTTTGAGGTAGTTTATGCTTCCGACAAGTGGCTCAAACTATACAACCTAAAGGCTTCTGAGGTTTTCGGCAAGCGTATCGACTACTTATATTCCAATTCCAATAATCAGATTACCAACACTTTAAGTGACTGTATTTCAGAAAAAGTTGATAAAACTTTTGAAGAATGCAAATACGACCCCAGTGGAAAAAAATGGTTTGAATGGCACTGTAATCCTTGGATTGACGAAAAAGAAAATGTAATCGGTCTTATCATTCATACGGAAGATGTTACCCATCAAAAATTAGCGGAAACCAACTTAGGAAGACTTAGATCCAAATTGGATATCATTTCGAAAATCGGAAAAATTGGAAGTTGGGAGTATGACCTAGCTGCCGACAAACTAATCTGGTGTGCGGTAACCAAAAAAATTCACGAGGTAGCCGCTGATTACGAACCGACCATTGAAGAGGGTATTCATTTCTATCGTGATGGTTACAGTCGAAACATGATTGCCATGGCAGTTCATGATGCTATGACGAAAGGTACTTCCTATAGCGAAAAATTAATGCTGATAACGGCCAAGGGCAATGAAATATGGGTTCAGGCCAATGGAACACCGGTTTACGAAAATGGGCAGGTAGTTGCGCTTAGAGGGACCTTTCAAGACATAAACGAAAAGGTAATTTCTGAAAACAAGACCAAGGCGAGTGAAACGCTTTTACATACTTTAATAGATAACCTACCCTTGAATATATATATCAAGGATAAAGAGTCGCGTAAGATTTTGGTCAACAAATCTGAATGTGATTTTCTCGGCGTTAACGACCCTCAAGAATTGTTGGGAAAAAGCAACTATGAGCTTTACGATAGCGACATTGCCGAAAAACTCAATCAAGAAGACCAACAAGTGATGGACACTCTAGTGCCTATCATCAACAAAGAAAGTAGCATACGTCAAAAAAATGGCAAAACCACCACTTTTTTGGTTTCAAAAATACCTTTGATTGGCGAACATGGCAAGGTCAACGGTATTGTTGGTATCAGCCATGATATTACCAACATTAAACAAAACGAATCAAAACTGCGCGATTTGGTCAATGTAGCTTCGCTACAAAATAAAAAATTGGTCAACTTTGCCCATATCGTATCCCATAATTTACGCTCACATACTGCCAATTTTTCGATGTTATTGGAGTTTTTGGTCGATGAAAAAGACGAAGACGAAAAGAAAAATATTATGGGCATGCTTACCAATGCTTCCAACAATTTGATGGAAACGTTGGAAAACCTTAATGAGGTCGTAGCCATCAATACCAATGTAGGATTGGAGAAAAAGCCAATCTTACTTCATGAAAAAATAGAAACGGTACAACAGAATTTAACTGCTTTCCTTAAAAGTCATAATGCCACTATAATTAATGACGTTGAAAAAGACGCTACCGTAAAGGTAGTACCTGCATATATGGAAAGTATTTTAATGAACTTTATTACCAATGCCGTAAAGTACAGAGATCCAAACCGAGAGCCTATCGTTAAATTGAGTTTTCAAAACACGAACGGTTCTACTATGCTATCTATTGAAGATAATGGTTTGGGCATAGACCTAAAGAGGTATGGCGACAAACTCTTTGGCATGTATAAGACATTTCACAACCACAAAGACTCGAGGGGAATCGGTCTCTACATCACAAAAAATCAGATTGAAGCCATGAAAGGACGCGTGGCCGTCTGTAGTGAAGTAGGTACGGGAACTACGTTCAACATATATTTTAATGAAAAAGATTGAGAGTATTTGCATTATTGACGATGACCCCATAACTGTATTTGGAGTACAAAAAATGCTGAGCTTGACCGTTTCTTGCGACAATATCAGTTCTTACGTAAACGGTAAAAAAGCACTTGACGGAATTAAAAAAAATCTTGAGGAAGGGGCAAACTTACCACAGGTCATATTTTTAGACATTAACATGCCCATCATGGACGGGTGGCAATTCTTGGAAGAATTCATCGCTTTACCCTCAGAAGAAAAAGTTCGCATCAATATCATCACTTCATCAATTGATGCCCACGACAAAGAGAAATGGGAACACTACCAAACAAGAACGGACCATTTAATCACTTACAATAACAAACCTCTCTACAAACAACAAATTGCCGAAATAACCCAGAAAGCCTAGATATTGCTAACAATTGTCGGTATTTTGTTATAGCACCGTTCTTTTTGTTTTTAAACTCTGTCTATCATTCTTGCCAAAAGTGTTTTTGCTTAATTTTACCGAATGAGAGCATCAATACAAGAGCATTTTATAAAGAGGTTTTACTATATAATTTTAGTTTCCTTTTTAGTTCTTTCGTGCAAGAGTGAAGAGCAAAACGAAGGTGAAACCTACCAGACGCATTTTGAATCGAGCAATGGTGAAGAAACGGCAACCTACCTACAGACCATAGATTTTTATATTAGGCTGGCTCGAGAATTTCCTGAAATAAATATGCAAACAATGGGTAAGACCGATAGCGGATATCCTTTGCACATCATTACTTATAACCCTGACGGCGATTTCAATTTTCAAAAAATAGGAGATAAGAAAACCGTTATTCTTATCAACAATGGCATACACCCTGGTGAAAGTGACGGAATCGATGCAACCATGCTCTTGTATAGAGATTTGGCTACCGGCCAAATCGAGGCTCCTGAAAATACCGTTCTAGTTACCATCCCCATTTATAATATCGGGGGAGCAATGAATAGGAACAGTACAACCAGAGTCAATCAAAACGGACCCAAATCTTACGGTTTTAGGGGTAATACTCTAAATTACGATTTGAATAGAGACTTTATAAAGGCAGATTCAAAGAACGCCAAGACATTCTACGAGATTTTCCACATGGTAAAACCTGATATTTTTATAGACAACCATGTTAGTAATGGTGCCGATTATCAGTATACCTTAACTCATCTATTCACCCAACATAATAAACTTGGCGGAGCGTTAGGCACCTATTTGCACGAAGAAATGATGCCTAAGTTAGTAGAAGGTCTAAAAAAGGATAATTGGGAAATTACGCCTTATGTGAATGTTTTTAATGCTGTTCCTGAAAATGGTTTTTCCCAGTTTATGGATTCTCCAAGATATTCTACTGGATACACCACCTTATGGAACACGTTTGGTATGATGGTCGAAACCCACATGCTTAAACCATATGAGCAGCGGGTAAAAGGAACCTATAAGCTTATGGAAAAGATGCTTTCAATTGCCGAAAGCGACTATGAGAAAATCAAACTATTAAGAGCTGAAGCCGTACATAGGCACAAAGAATGGAAATACTACCCAACTCAATGGCAAGTTGATACCACACGGGTTTCCCAACTTGATTTCCTAGGCTATGAAGCCGATACGTTGACTAGTGAAATAACGGGGTTTGATCGATTAAAATATGATAGGGAAAGACCTTTTAGCAAAAAAGTTCGCTATTCAAATTATTTCAAAGCGGTCGATTCTGTAGAGATACCAAGCGCGTACGTTCTAAGAAAAGGATGGACAAGAATTACCGACCTGCTAGACCTTAACGATATTGATTATCAAACTTTACAGAGAGATACTTCTCTGACGGTCGAAGCATACAAAATCAAAAATTATGACACATCTGTAGTACCTTATGAAGGCCACTACCCGCATAAAAACACCGAAGTAAATGTCACTGTAAAAAGAGTTCAATTTCAACAAGGCGATGTAATCATACCTACCGACCAACTTGGTTTTAGGTATATTTTAGAGGCATTGGAACCTTCGACCGTCGATTCGTTTTTCAATTGGAACTTCTTCGACCCCATATTGCAACAGAAAGAAGGTTTTTCGCCTTACGTTTTTGAAGATTTAGCATTAGAAATTCTAGAAGAAAACGCAGCTTTAAAAGATAGTTTTCTTCTTAAAAAAGAGAATGACCCGACCTTTGCCAGCAATTGGTATAGTCAACTAAGTTACATTTACGAAAACTCTGAGTATTACGAAAAAGCGCACAACCAATACCCGGTTTACCGCTTAATGAAAGAAAGTCAAGAAGGCAACAAAAACTAGTCGCCGAACAACAATTTAATATTGGGGTAAGAATTCTGAAGAGCCTTTTGAATCTTTTGCGGGCCTTTCCATTTCACTTTTACAATACCTTCTTTTTTCTCTGGTTTGAGTTTACCAGTATACTCGGTTTTCATGGCATACCAGTGAACCTCTTTTAAAGTATACTTCCCGCTATTACTAAAAACGTGATAGGTAGTTCTCAAGAAATTTTCGATCCGCAAATTTTTCACACCTGTCTCTTCCATTACCTCTCTAACGGCGCAATCTTCTATTGATTCACCCTTATCAAGTTTTCCCTTGGGCAAATCCCATTTATCGTTTCTATAGATAAATAGTACCTCACCCAATTCATTGGTAACTACCCCACCGGCGGCCACCACCAATGGTATTTCTTTAGTGAATTTTTTAAGTATTTCTTCGTGGTTGGGATGGTAGATATAAGCGGCGTTCAGCTTCTTCTTCTTGAGTGATTTGATCGCATCTTGAATCGAATTTTCATTCAAGGGAAAATATTCTCCATTGGCAGTTTCCGAGAGCTTATTTGTTAAGATCAACGGCAATTCGTTCACAAAAACTTTATACATTTGCGTCATGGTTTTAGACAAAAACACCGCCAAAAAAACAGCCGAGCTTCTACTGCAAATTAATGCAATAAAGTTGAAACCCGAAAATCCATTTACATGGGCTTCCGGATGGAAATCGCCTATCTATTGTGACAATAGAATTCTGCTTTCTTACCCGGCCATTCGCAACTTTGTAAAAGAAGAAATCGCCAAGCAAGTTGAAAGCCTATATGGTAAACCAGATGTCATCGCTGGGGTAGCTACAGGTGCGATTGGTATTGGTGCCCTGGTTGCCGATGTTTTAGGCCTTCCGTTTATTTATGTGCGACCAGAACCCAAAAAACATGGGCGACAGAATCAAGTAGAGGGCAAGCTGGAAGCCAACCAGACCGTAGTGGTCATAGAAGACCTGATAAGCACCGGAAAAAGTAGCTTGAACGCCGTTGATGCCCTTCTTGAATCTGGGGCGAACGTAAAAGGAATGCTGGCTATCTTCACCTACGGTTTTGATGTGGCGGAAGACAATTTTAAATCCAAAGAACTAGACCTTCATACACTCAGTGATTATGAGCATTTAATTCAACAGGCTTCAGAAACTCACTTCGTCAAAGAAGAACAGTTAAATACACTAAGAGAATGGAGAACAAACCCTTCTCAATGGCAAAATTAGACTTATGCATATAGAAACCCCTAATACCGTCGTACCAAAAGGAAACCAAGAAGTTTACGAATTCTTGACCGACCTGAAAAACTTCGAGAAGCTCATGCCAGAGAATATCGATAAGTTCGAAGTTATCAATGAAGACCGGTTTCTTTTCGCACTTAAGGGCATGCCCGAAATAGTACTTCAAAGAAAAGAGCAAATACCTTATAACAAAATCGTTTTGGGCGCCGCTAGTGACAAACTTCCTTTTTCATTAACCGCCCATATAAATTCGGTGGGTGATACCTCAAGTGAGGTGTCATTAAGTTTCGAAGGTCAGTTCAATGCTATGATGGCGATGATGGTCAAAAAACCGATTACCAACTTTATGGGTACCCTAAGCAGCAATCTGTCCAAAATATAACTGCGACTGGCCCGCTTGATTTTACGCTCAGTAAAGGAGTTTGATTTCCTTTAGTCCGAAGTTTTGAATTATTTGGTCTTCCAACTCTACTATCAGACTACCGTCACTGGAGACCCCTCTGATAAAACCCATAAACAAATCACCCCCTTTACTCTCAAAGGTCGATGGTTTATCTTTACGGAAAAGAACATTTTCATAACGCTTCCATAATCTTGCCATACCTTTGTTGGCCGATAAGTCAAACAAAATTTGAAGTTTTTTTAAAATTAGGGTGAGTAATTCTTCGATGTCATAAGATTTACCTAACAACATTTTTAAGGAAGCTGCGTTCTGTAAGTTAGGAAAATTGGTTTGGTTAACATTTAACCCAATACCGATGATGGCCGATTTAATTTGAGATTCGCGTAATTGATTTTCAATTAAGATGCCACATATTTTATAAGAACCTGACAGAATGTCGTTGGGCCACTTTATTTTTAAATCAGGCACCCCTATGGCGCTCAAACTGTCATAAATGGCCAAAGAGGCACAGATATTGAGACTATAAGAATCAGTTGGAAAAAGACTTAAATTGTTTTTTAATACGCTTAAAATCAAGTTTTTACCTTCTTCTGACGACCATTTAGCACCCATTTGACCCTTACCTTTGGTTTGGCTTTTGGCAACAACGGCGGTAAAGTCGGGCAGAGTCTCTTGAGAGGCCAAATTTTTCAAATAGTCATTGGTCGATTCCGTGGCATTAAGTTTGATTAAATGCATAAACTATGGTTTTCGCAGATAATACCTTTATTGGGGAAAAATCTGAACCTAAAAGAACAAAAAAATAAATAACTTTGTAGAAACTAAAATTTTTGAATGCAAGAAAGCAAATCCAGTGCAGATGAATTAATTGCAGTGATCTTACAGGGGATTGAGGAAGTCAAAGGACAAGATATTAGTTTACTCGACCTAAGAGATATTGAAAATACCGTTTGTGACTACTTTATAATATGTAATGGTACTTCTAATACACATGTTAACGCAATAGTAGGATCAATCCGAAAAACCGTAAGCAAAGCTATCAAAGACAAGCCTTGGCATGTAGAGGGCGAAGATAATGCCGAGTGGGTTTTAATGGATTATGTAAATGTCGTTGTACATGTTTTCCAGAAACATATTCGTGAATTTTATGACATTGAGGGGCTTTGGGGCGATGCCAAAGTAACTTCGGTAGAAAGTAGTTTAAACCAGTAAAAAAGAATAATGGCTAAAGATAACAATACAAACCCTAAAAAACCTAAGTTCAGCTCGTGGTGGATTTACGGATTGATTGCGGTACTTTTATTAGGTTTTCAGTTTTTAGGAAGCGGTAATTTCGCCAGCACCAAAAAAACGACCACCTCAGAATTACAGGAATATCTGAGAAACGGTGATGTCAAAGAAATTATGATCATCACCAACACTAGACAGGCAAAGGTTTTTCTAACGGAAGAAGCGCTCGCCAAAGATGTTCATAAAGAAGTAAATGACAAACCCTTCTTACCTTCAACAGGGGCTACACCTCAGTATGTGTTAGATTATGGTGATCTTCAGAATTTCGAGAATGAAATCAAAAATATCAAGAAAGAGAACAATCTTGACACCATCGTAGATTACGATACCGACAACAATTATTTAATGGATCTGTTGTTGGGTATTCTGCCCTTTGTGTTGATTATCGGAATTTGGATTTACCTGATGCGCAGAATGTCAGGTGGTGGTGGAGCTGGCGCTGGTGGCCAAATTTTTAATATTGGTAAGTCAAAGGCGAAGCTTTTCGACGAAAAAACCGATACCCGCACATCCTTTAAAGATGTCGCAGGTCTCGAAGGGGCCAAAGAAGAAGTAGAGGAAATTGTTGAATTCCTGAAAAACCCGGATAAGTATACTTCTCTTGGAGGTAAAATACCGAAAGGGGCACTGCTCGTAGGCCCTCCGGGAACAGGTAAGACCTTATTGGCCAAAGCGGTTGCAGGGGAAGCCAAAGTACCTTTCTTTTCGCTATCAGGTTCCGATTTTGTAGAAATGTTTGTAGGTGTCGGTGCTTCGAGGGTGCGTGATTTGTTCAAACAAGCTAAGGACAAATCGCCGGCTATTATATTTATCGATGAAATCGATGCTATTGGTAGGGCCCGTGGAAAAAACAATTTTACCGGCAGTAACGACGAACGTGAAAACACGCTAAACCAGTTATTGACAGAAATGGATGGTTTCGGCACTAATACCAACGTTATCGTATTGGCCGCAACGAACCGCGCCGATGTGTTGGATAAAGCTTTGATGCGGGCAGGTCGTTTCGATAGACAGATTTATGTCGACCTACCGGATATCAGGGAAAGAAAAGAGATTTTCGAAGTGCATCTAAGACCTATTAAAACCGCTGAAGCCTTAGATTTAGAGTTCTTGGCACGTCAAACCCCCGGTTTTTCAGGGGCTGATATAGCTAACGTATGTAATGAAGCTGCTCTTATTGCTGCTAGAAAAGAACGTAAAGCGGTAACCAAACAAGACTTTTTAGATGCTGTGGACAGAATCGTTGGTGGTCTTGAAAAGAAAAATAAGATAATTACACCTGGCGAGAAAAAGACCATTGCCTTTCACGAAGCGGGTCACGCTACGGTCAGCTGGATGTTGGAGCATGCCGCCCCGCTTGTTAAAGTGACTATTGTACCTAGGGGTCAATCATTGGGTGCTGCTTGGTACTTACCGGAAGAGCGACTAATCGTTCGTCCTGAGCAAATGCTTGATGAAATGTGCGCTACCATGGGTGGTCGTGCTGCAGAAAAGGTAATTTTTGACAAGATTTCAACTGGCGCCCTTAGTGATCTCGAAAAGGTGACCAAACAAGCTAGGGCCATGGTCACTATATATGGTTTAAACGATGAAATCGGCAACCTTACCTATTACGATTCATCAGGACAAGAGTCCTATGGCTTTACCAAACCGTATAGCGATGAGACTGCCAAGAAAATAGATCAAGAGATTTCAAAAATTATCGAGGAGCAATACCAAAGGGCGATAAAAGTTTTGACCGACAATAAAGACAAACTAACTACCTTGGCCGAAAGGTTATTGGATAAAGAGGTTATTTTTAAGGAAGATTTGGAGAAAATTTTCGGGAAAAGACCTTTCGATAAAGAGTTTGATGAAAAGGGTCAAGAAAAGCTTGATGACAAAAACGTCGATGATACCGAGGTCGCGGGTACTTTGGCCGAAGAAGGTGAAGAAAAATAAATCATTTAATTTAACGTTTTCTATAACTTAGGGAAACGAATACATATAGAGTTATAATACCAAATGGGGCTATTTGACAAATTATTTGGTGGAGGCAACAAGAAAAAGGTTTCCAAAGAAACAGCAGAGACCCGAGGAGCCCACATGCCAGACCTGAACATTCCCGTTGACGAAAAATTTACCATACATTTCAAAAAAAATGGTGGTAAATTTCTCTATTGTGACTCTTTCACCGAAATATCCCAAGCCCTTAAAAACATCATCACAGAGAATAACTGGCAAGACCATCCTTTCTTTGTGCTGGATTCTAAATTAAAAGACAAGTTTGGTAAAGAAAAGGTGAAATTTACCCATCGAAGTGCCGATAGTGATGTTTTCTTTACGACTTGTGAGCATCTTGTAGCCCAGAATGGATCTATTTTGGTCTGCTCGAATCAGCTAATGGAAAAAAAGCTTCACGAACTGCCATATAACGTTATCGTGTTTGCAACCACCAGTCAATTGGTAGAGTCTATTGGTGAAGGTCTCAAGACCATCAAGAAGAAATACAGTGGCAGAATTCCTGCCAATATTACCACCTTAAAACATTTTCAGGCCAACGAAGAAAATTCAGATGATTTTCTAACTTACGGGAGTAGTTCCAAAAATCTGTATCTTTTACTTTTGGAAGACCTGTAAATTATGAGGGAAATACTTCGGCGTTCACTTACTGGGGCAGTTTATATTGTGCTACTATTATCCGTGGTATTTTTAAGCTCCGACGCCTTTGATTTTTTATTCATGGTTTTCGGCCTCGCCTGTCTTAATGAATATAAAAAGCTCGTTGGCCTAAGAGGGTTACATATTTACTTTGCCTATTTAGTTCTATGGTGGGCATTCATCTATTTTGTAACCGACATGTGGCCTGTTTACACCCTTTTAGGGTGCACCTTGGCAACCAACGCTGCCCTCTTATTTTACCTTTTCAACAAAAAAGAAAGACTTTTCAATACTCTTCAAAAATTCATTATTGGCCTTTTCTATATTGGTGGGGGATTTATTTTTCTTACCATGATACCTTATACCAATGATGACTTTGTGAAGTTCCTTATAATAGGTATTTTTATCCTGATTTGGGTGAACGATTCTTTTGCCTACATTACAGGTAAAGCGTTTGGAAAACATAAGCTTTTTGGACGAGTTTCTCCCAAAAAAACAGTGGAGGGAGCGCTCGGAGGCTTGATTTTCGCCATGGGAACTGCCTACTTTTTAGGAAAATACGAACCCATAGTTACACCGATGCAATGGGTACTTTTAGCAATCGTAATTGTAGTTGCCGGTAGTTTAGGCGACCTTGTGGAATCAAAATTAAAAAGAGCCGCAGGAGTTAAGGATAGCGGAGCACTTTTACCAGGTCATGGCGGAATGTTGGATCGTTTAGATAGTTTAGTATTTGCGGCGCCATATGCCTTTTTAACATTAAAGATTATTGACTATGTTTCATAGAGAGGGTCAAAAAATAATACTGACCACTTTTTTTATAGTTTGCGCCATCATCTTGGTTTCGCAATTCTACGTTGATATAATGTGGCTTAGATGGGGATTGCAATTATTGGCGGTTGTTCTTTTGATTCTCATTCTCCAATTTTTTCGTAATCCGACAAGGAGGGCAGCTAAGACCTTTGATGAAATTCTTGCCCCTGTCGATGGTAAGGTCGTGGTTATTGAAGAGGTTGAAGAAACCGAATACTTTAATGATAGAAGAAGACAGGTATCTATTTTTATGTCGCCAACCAATGTACATGTAACAAGATATCCTGCTAGCGGTAGTGTCAAATTCTCTAAATACCACCCCGGAAAATATTTGGTAGCGTGGCACCCCAAATCGAGCACTGAAAACGAACGTACAACTGTTGTCATACGCACTCCGAAATTCGGGGATATTTTATACCGTCAAATAGCCGGGGCCCTTGCCAGAAGAATTGTCAACTATGCCGAGATCGGGGAAAGTGTTCAACAGGGCGAAGATGCCGGTTTTATCAAGTTTGGTTCAAGGGTCGACTTATTTCTACCTCTAGACTGTGCCGTAACAGTAAAACTTAACCAAAAAGTAGTTGGGGCAAAGACATGTATAGCAGCTGTTGTAAAGAAAGATGAAGAAGGAGAAATTGCATACTGATTTTGCAGAAGCGGTCGAGTATATAAACAATTATACCGATCCGTTACCGGCAGACCTATTGCTAAAACTGTATGCTTACTACAAGATTGCAAACAAAAACTATAGTAGCCCCGATAGTAAAGTGCCCCTTATCAATGCCTTTAAAGCCAATGCTCTGATACAAGCGAAAAACATGGGGCGAGAAGATGCCATGAAGGCTTATATAAAACTCGTTAAAACAGAGGTGAAGAATTAATTACTTTAAAAAAGCAGTAATTACTATTCGTAAAGGTCTGACAAATCTGCTTGGCATAAATCCAGAACAAAATCGCCCATTTTAGAAGTAATATCCTTAAAAAAGCGTTCGCCTTTTTCTTTTGTAGCTTTTTCGGGATTACCAACTCCAGTATCTTCCGTTACCTGAGACCATTTTCTTTCGGCCCACGCCCAACCTTCTTTAAAAGCCTGAATTTTATATTTTTTTGAGGCCCCACTACCCCATTTGTCTTTTGACAGCACCAAGTCAGGTCTGAGATAGAGCATTAGACTGGTTTCCATCTCATCGGCATGATCACCTTCTTCCTCAAAATAATTACGCTTATTTACCACCTGAGGAAAAAAGCTGAAACTTATAAACATCTTCGGAAATTTCAGTCCTAATTCACGAACCAAAGGCTTAAAGTCATTTCCTCCATGACCATTAAAAATCAAAAGCTTATAAATGCCTTGGCGATTCAGCACCTCAACAATATCGGTAAGAATTGCCAATTGGGTACTTGGGTTCAAGTTTATATCTAAATAAATATCAGACTGCCCTGTATTGACCCCAAATGGAAGTACAGGCAATACTATGGGCCTACCCCCTTTTTCCCAAGCATGCTTGGCCATTTCCGCCACCATATGTTCTGCCTGTATATTATCAGTGGCATAGGGTAAATGATAATTATGTGCTTCGGTTGCGCCCCAAGGTAAGATTACCATATCAAACGATGCACTTTTAAGGGCTTCCCAATTGGTTTCGGCCAGAATATAAGGTCTCATAAAGTATTTGATTCTAAACAAACTTAGCAAAGCTCTAGATAAATATAACCCCTTGCCTAGAATTTATTTTTAGAATTTAATTACAGAGGCTAAGGACAGACCTAGACGACCCAACCCTTACCGAAGGTTTTATTTTCAATGAAGGCGAAATAGACAGAGCATATTACAGTCACAAAAAAATAAGTCAAAACCAACCAACTACCAAATGAGAAAAATTGATTGATTCCGAACCAATCGCCATTAAAAGTCACAAACAAAATACCTACAATACCCCTAAATAGTTCTATATAAACACCATAGTTCAATTGATCCATAAGGCTGGTGTATCCATAGATACCAACAAATACAAAAGTGCCAAACAAGAGAAGACCACTAAAACCTATTGCCTCGAAATTATAGAACATAAACCATAGAAAGCATAAGGTCACTATTAACTGAAAGATAATATATGCCTTAAATGCCGGAGTTGAAGGTGTACTATATCTCTTAAAATTATAAACATCTTTTATCGTTTCGACGGGATATTTTGATTTTACGTCAGCAGGTCTCCAACCTGTTGGCATGAACCAAATTCTTAATTTGTCTTTCAGGCTCTTGGTACGCCAAGCATCTTGAACCAACCTATATAAATGTTGAAAATTGATTCTTATAGGGTTCCAGGTACGAGGTTGCTTTAGAACACCATATTGCGGAGGAACGTGATCTAATTCTTCTTGAAAAGTACCAAACCACCGATCCCAAACACATAAAACCTGACCTAAATTTTTATCTATATACTCAGGATTGATGGCGTGATGCACCCGGTGTTGCGATGGTGTTACCAAAACATACTCTAAGAAACCAAGCTTTCCGATATGTTGGGTATGATACCAAAATTGAGCAAACAAGTGTACGGGCGCTAAAATCGCAATTACCTCATTCGGTACCCCAAGAATAGCTGCTGGCAAAAGAAAAAGCGAAAAATAGCCTATAAGGTTTGATATGGGCTGTCTTAATGCACAAGCCAAGTTAAACTCTTCACTACTATGGTGAATTACGTGTTGATTCCAAAAAATATTGATTTTATGGCTTAACCTATGGTTCCAATAGCCTGCAAAGTCAATCGTCAGAAAGGCAATTAACCAGACCAACCAAGTTGATTCGAATTCGGTAATGGCCAAATGGTCACTTAAAAAAGGATAAGAAATGAGAACCAGACCAAGCCCTAGGGTATCTTTAATGATATTAGTAAAACCTGAACTGATACTTGCAACCGAATCAAGCACCTTGTGTTTTTGGTCTTTTTTAAAATAGCCGTAAGCTATTTCAATCAACAATAAAATGACAAAAAAAGGAATGGCGTACAATAAGGCCGTGGCATATGTTTCCAAACTTCAAGTTTTAAAATCAAGTTATCTATAGATATCACTCTTTTAATTGAAAGGACCGACCATTATATGTGCCCGAAAAGTACCTGGATCCATCAACCAAGGCATTCCTTTTTCGTGGGGCTTGGTCGGCAGTCCCGTAGATTTGGCTGTAGCGAAAGGCGTGTAAATTACATAGCGATATTGCCCATCACTTAATTCGCCCGTCTGTTTATCATAAGCATCGTCACTCCCGTAATAAACGTACATCATACTCGGTGCCAATGGCATCTGCCATTTGCCTGCAGAGACCTCAGCACCTTGAATTTCTCTTTTCTCCTTTGTATTCTTACCCTCTAAGGTCAACTCCCGACCTCTCTTCATAAAAGGCTCAAGTTCTTTGGAATAACACGCCACACTAATACCTTCAACTTTCGGGTCATCGCAAAGACAAATTAAATTGTTGGTACCCTCGCGCAACACCACCAACTCCCCTTTTGGCGAATAGCCATAAACCGTAGTTGTTTCTTTGTCCCCTTCTGGTACAGGAATCAAAGCGGTGGCTATCTGAACCTCTTTCGGCAAGATAGTTTGTTCTTGAGAACATAAAAATTGAACCGACCCTAAAACCAGTACTAAAAGAAGACTCCTCATTTGTTCGTGTTTCTTTTAAATATACAAAAAATGTAGGTTTCTGTGAGTGGAAGGAGATGATAGAATAAAAAGCAGAAACCCCTATGCGAACTGACTCGGGGGGAACATTATCAATAATCGCACAAACGGGGTTTCCATTAACTAAAGAAATACGGTCTTCGTTCCGAAAGACTCAGGGCAATAAACTTAATCCTAAAAACAAAAATTAAAAACTCTTAGAAAGTTGCGGTAAAGATAAGTTATAAATGAATATGTATTCACTAATAAATGTTAAAAAATCATGCTTTGATAGCATCCCAGCAAATAGTAAAGGTCTGTCTTATAATTTCTGGGGTTAAGCCTATATTTTTATAAACCAAGTGCCTGGCCAAATTGTCTACATAGCCATACATCAACGGCAGTAATATGTCGTTGCTTAAATCTTTTACTATCAGCTCTTCCTTTCCGGCATCAAGCAGTTTTAAGATGTGCAGGACAAACTCTCTATCCATCATCTTGGCATCATCACTTAAATAAGGAGAGTACCTAAACTCATGCATAAAGGCAACTTCGGCACTATTGGCCATCCTGAAATTAAGAACGTTCGACCAAATGTTGAACAGTTGTTGTTTGATGGGGAGGTGACTAATAGCAGGTAACAATGAGAGTGTACCCTCGGATATAAGCCTCTTGTAAAGGTCGTTCAGTAATTGCTCTTTACTATTAAAATAGACATAGAGCGTACCACTTGCAATATTCGCTTTGTCGGCTATAGCGGACATTGTCAGCTTATTAAGGCCTATCTCTTCGGTCAGCTCAATAGCAGAGTTGAATATGGCCTCAATCTTAGCATCATCTTTAAGTCTCACACAGCTAAGATAGCAATTTAACCGAATACACATTCATTAATATTCAGGCTTATTTAAAAATTAATGAGGAAACCTCAAGAATTTAACTAAAAGAGCAAGTGTATCAATGCATTAGCAAGACTTTTAAATACCAACCTTACTTATTCCAAATTCGCCAGACTTTTCTCTAATGTTTCGATTTTAGCTTCTGCGTCAGTTTGCTTTTTTCGCTCAATCTCAATTACTTTTTCCGGCGCATTGGCCACAAATCTCTCATTGGCCAATTTTTTCTGTACCGATTGCAAGAAACCTTTGGTGTATTTTAGTTCTTCCTTAATTTTCTTTATCTCTGCCTCGACATCTATTGCTTCCGCCATAGGAACGAAATACTCGTTACTTTTAACCCTAAATGATAATGACCCATCAACGGACGCATCTACATAGGAGAGTTCTGCAATATTGGTCAATTTGATGATTACCTCATCCCACATTTTTGAAGCATTCTCTTCGTTCAAAATGAACAGGTTTAAAGAATCTTTATTAGGAATGTTCTTTTCCTTACGGATATTACGAATACCTGATACCACTTCTGTAGCAAAATCAAATTCTTCGATTACACTCCTATCCACAGCAGACAATTTTGGCCATTCTGAAGCAATAAGCGCCTCTTCAGGTGAACGTTCTTTGATATGCTGCCAAACCTCTTCGGTCAAGAACGGCATAAAAGGATGTAATAATTTTAAATTCTGTTCGAAAAGAGCAATAACCTCATCAAAGGTAACGCGGTCGATAGGCTTTTGGTAATCCGGTTTTATAATCTCTAATAGCCAAGAGCTATAATCGTCCCAAACAAGTTTATAAATAGCCATTAAAGCATCTGAAATTCTGTATTTGCTAAAATGGTCTTCTATTTCGGCCAAAGTACTATTGAATTTCGCCTTGTACCATTCTATGCCCAATCGAGACGCTTCCGGTTGGGGAATATCGGCAATCTCCCATCCTTTTAAAAGTCTGAAACCATTCCAGATTTTATTGGCAAAATTTTTGCCCTGCTGGCATAAATCTTCATCGAACATAAGGTCGTTACCTGCTGCAGAACTTAACAAGAGACCTACCCTAACACCATCCGCGCCATAATTCTCAATCAATTGTAGGGCATCAGGAGAGTTACCCAACGATTTTGACATTTTGCGTCGCTGCTTGTCACGAACCAAACCGGTAAAATATACATTCTTAAAGGGTCGCTCATCACGGTATTCATATCCGGAAATAATCATTCGCGCCACCCAAAAGAATATAATATCGGGGCCTGTAACCAAATCACTGGTAGGATAATAATAATCGACCTCTTCATTATCCGGCTCAAGTATTCCGTTGAATACACTAATTGGCCATAGCCATGAAGAGAACCAAGTGTCCAATACATCTTCGTCTTGCCTCAAATCCTCAATGGTAAAGTCTGAATTGCCAGACTTCTCTTTTGCCAATTGCAAAGCTTCTTCGATAGTTTCTCCCACAACGAAGTCGTCTTGGCCATCACCAAAATAATATGCCGGTATTTGCTGACCCCACCATAATTGCCGCGAGATATTCCAATCGCGGATATTCTCCATCCAATGGCGGTAAGTATTTTCAAACTTTTTAGGAAAGAACTTCACCTCTTCGGTTTCAAGTACCGCTTTCAAAGCAGGCTTTACCAGTTCTTCCATTTTAAGAAACCATTGATCGCTAAGACGTGGTTCTATAACCGCTTTGGTACGCTCAGAGGTACCCACCTTATTTACATAGTTTTCCTTTTTAAGCAGAAAACCTTTTTCTTCAAGCTCTTTTGATATCTCTTTGCGTACTAGGAATCGGTCTTTTCCTTGGTAATGAAGACCGAAAGAGTTTAAGGTCGCATTCGCATTAAAAATATCGATGGTTTCAAGATTATGCTTTTCACCCAAGGCCTTATCGTTGACATCATGGGCCGGGGTTATTTTTAAACAACCGGTACCAAACTCGATATCGACATACTCATCTTCTATGATGGGAATGACTCTATTACAGATAGGCACTATCGCTTTTTTGCCTTTCAAATGCTTATAGCGTTCATCGTTTGGGTTGATACAAATTGCCGTGTCGCCCAAAATGGTTTCCGGTCTTGTCGTAGCAATGGTCACCTTTTCATCACTACCCTCAATTGCATAATTTAGATAATAAAGTAAGCCTTGTCTTTCTTCATAAATAACTTCTTCGTCGGAAAGAGTTGTCAAAGCCTCTGGATCCCAGTTGACCATTCGGTGACCCCGATAGATCAATCCTTTTTTATAAAGATCCACGAATACCTTGATGACCGATTTGTACATATCGTCATCCATTGTAAATTTGGTACGGTTCCAATCACATGAACAGCCCAATTTTTTAAGCTGTTCCAAAATTACCCCACCGTATTCGTTCGTCCAATCCCAAGCGTGCTTCAAGAATTCATCACGGCTCAAATCGGTTTTCTCTACACCTTCAGCCTTTAATTTGGCAACCACTTTTGCTTCGGTTGCGATACTGGCATGATCCATTCCCGGAACCCAGCAAGCATTCTTGCCCATCAGCCTAGCCCTTCTAATCAAAACGTCTTGCAGCGTGTTATTAAGCATATGCCCCATATGCAATACGCCTGTTACGTTTGGGGGAGGTATAACTATGGTATACGGTTCTCTATTATCAGGTGTTGATGAGAAGTAATTATGCTGCATCCAATAGTCGTACCAGTGGTTTTCCGCTTTGCGCGGATCATATTTTGAAGGGATTTCCATATTTTTGGAACGGTTTTTGACTGAAAAGTGTCGGTCAAAAAGAAAGACCGCTATAGAAGTTTCATTGTTAATAAATATGGGCAATTTTGCCCTTTTTGAAATACGAAACAAAAATAAGTAACGTTAACTGATAACAAAAGAATTTTGGAGGTTCATCTGAAAAGATTTATTTTTGAGATTCCCTAAATTTAAAAAGATGAAAAAAATAGTACTTGTATTATTTGTCGGCCTCATGGGCTTAACTCTAACCGCCCAAGAAAAAGCCGCTAAAATCGAATTTAAGACGGAGACCGTAGACTACGGAGAGATAGCCAAAGGTTCTGATGGTGTAAGAGTTTTTGAATTCACCAATACCGGTGAATCTCCTTTGATCATTAGCAAGGTAAGCTCTAGCTGCGGATGCACTATACCAAAGAAACCGGAAGAGCCAATTTTACCAGGAAAAACTGGTGAAATTCAAGTTAAATATGATACCAACCGCGTAGGACCGATTAGAAAGGCCATTACGGTCATTTCCAATGCCGATACACCTACTAAGGTTTTAAAAATTAAAGGAGAGGTTAAGGCTACCGAAGGCAAGTAACCTTCAAATCAACAATAAAATAAAAAACCCTGATTAAAAATCAGGGTTTTTTATTTCAGCACATTTTTAAGAACGAAGGTAAAAAGCAAATCAGAATTATACCTACCTACCAAGAGCTTGATTCGCTTTCCTTCCTTATCGTTCAACATATTCATGACCTGCTGTAGTTTGTAGCGGTGTATTCGTTTACCATTTACCGCAAGTACCACATCGCCCTCTCTTAGACCGGCCTCATGAGCAGGGCTACCTGTTCGAATTGCGGAGATAACTATTTCCGGCACCAAACTTAATTTGGCCTGTGATTCAAAAAGCAACTGCACATCTCCAAAGCTTTTTTCCTCATTTCTCACCACACCTCTAGAATCAGCAATGCTTTCAGCAATGTAACGCATACCATTATGCTGAAGATCTAAGCCACTGAGATTATATTGAAAAGGTCGCTCGAAATACTTATTTTTCTTAAAGATGACCTTACCCCTACTATAGTCAAAAACCACGTTAAAACGCTTAAGAACCTCCCCTCCAAGACTTCCATTTCTGCTACCCAAACTTGTTAGAGAACTAAAAGATTTTTTATCAGGAAAGGCTGCCTTGGCATTTTTAATAGAGAAAGAACCGATGTCCAAACCATCGATCTTGGTGCGTTTTCCGTAAACTTCGCCGTTCAAACCTTTTCCCAAAAACACCTCATAGTTTTTTTCTGGTACACTGATTTGATCATCTTCAAACAACCAGATAGAATCGCTACTACCGGTATCGACCAATAAGGTCACCGGAAAATCTTCTAAATTATTTAGATGGACGTTCCCTTCCAAAAAGGCCTTCTTTTTATTGATTTCCAATGGTAAGGTCTGGGCGGTTCTATCTTTTCGATACTTATAAGTTTCGGGGCGAAAAAACTTAATTACCTTTCTACTGTAGTTGATATCCACCACAAAATCGCGAAAAAGCTCGTAACCCATGATGCCGTGAATGGTCATGCCAACCATTGGCGAAAGGTTAATGCTTTTGTCCATCACCACATATAACCGTTGGTCTAAGTTGGTAATATTATTGAGTCTAAAAGTATTGTTTTTTGAACTCAAGGCCTTAATGGGCTCTCCATGCCCCACCCCTCTTATTGTTATTTCAGAGACATTATTTATTTGAAGGGAATCTAAATCTGAAATGTTAAAGAGAATAGGCTGGCTCACCCCCGAATCCAACAAAAAATTAAGCTTTGACCCATTAACTTCAATTGGCAATACGATAAGATTGTTCACCAACTCGAACCTTAGCTTTTCAGAATCCTTACTTTTTGGCAAATCGAACTGTTGTGCCTCAGCGAAAAAGGGCAGCAGAGCTATAAAAATGATAATATGTAGAAGGGAACGATTCAACTTTCTTCAAATTAAACCTTCAATTCTTATCAATTTACAAATATTTATGACTCCCTGCCTAAATTTTAACAATCTAGATAACAATCAAATACCAGCCGCTATTTTAGTTTTATCGAATTGGATTTAGCACTTTTGTCAAAAATTTCATTTTTTATGCCGTCAGTATCAGAGAAAGGGCGCTTAATGCCGCAATCACCGATTAGAAAACTAGTTCCTTTTGCCGAAGAAGCGAAAAAGAGGGGAGTTAATGTAATTCATTTGAACATTGGCCAACCAGACATTAAAACACCTCAAGTAGCTCTAGATGCCGTTAAAAACAACAACCTTGAGATTGTCGAGTACAGCAGAACCGAGGGATCAGAAGAATACCGTCAAAAATTGGCAGGTTACTACGCCAAAAATGATATTTCGGTAACAGCACAAGATATCATCGTTACCACAGGTGGATCTGAGGCCTTATCGTTCACTATTGGCAGTATTACCGATTTTGGTGACGAAATAATCGTTCCTGAACCTTTTTATGCGAACTATAATGGTTTTGCCACAGCAGCGGGCGTGAACGTGGTTCCCATAGTTTCGAGTATTGAGAACAACTTTGCCTTACCCCCTATTTCTGAGTTTGAAAAACTGATTACAGATAGAACCAAGGCCATTTTAATTTGCAACCCGGGCAACCCAACAGGTTACCTTTATACACCTGAAGAAATCGGCCAACTGGCCGAGATTGTCAAGAAGCATGATATTTTTCTAATATCAGACGAAGTGTACAGAGAGTTTACCTATGATGGACGAAAACATTACTCCATTCTTCAAGAAAACGGATTAGAGCAGAATGCCATCATAGTCGACTCCGTTTCAAAGAGGTACAGCATGTGTGGCGCCAGAATTGGTTGTATGGTCAGTAAAAATAAAGAAGTTGTAAGAACCGCCATAAAATTCGCGCAAGCGAGGTTATCGCCGCCGACATTCGCACAAATTGCAAGCGAAGCCGCATTGGACACACCTCAAAGCTACTTCGAAGAGGTGAAAGAGGAATACTTAGGAAGAAGAGACTTATTGATTGCTGAATTGTCAAAAATTGATGGTGTAAAAATTGGCAGGCCGCAAGGTGCTTTTTACTGTATTGCAGAGTTACCGGTATCGGATACCGATCATTTCGCACAATGGTTGTTGAGCGATTTTAATGTGGATGGCGAAACTGTCATGGTTGCCCCGGCAGCTGGCTTCTATGCTAGCGAAGGGTACGGCAAGAACCAAGTACGAATTGCTTATGTATTGGAAAAAGAGAGCTTAAAAAGGGCCGTGAGCATACTAAAGCAGGCCTTAAATAGTTATAAAGGCTAATGGATATCAAGTCAAATACCTCTCTTAAGACATACAACACTTTCGGCATTGATGTAAGGGCAAAATACTTCTATGAAATAAACCACATTGCAGATTTAAAGCAAGCCCTACAATTAAAAGAACACCCACATAAGTTTATTATCAGCGGTGGCAGTAATATGCTGCTTACCAAAGATATTGACGCTCTTGTGTTACATATCAATCTCAAGGGGATTGAAGTCGTCGACCAAAACAACGAAACCGTTCAAATAAAGGTAATGGCAGGTGAAAATTGGCATGACATGGTCATGTGGACATTAGAACAAGGCTATGGAGGGTTGGAAAACATGTCATTAATACCCGGAAATACCGGCACGGCGCCCATACAGAATATTGGCGCTTATGGGGTTGAGTTAAAAGACGTAATGGTTAGCTGTGAAGCTATGCGAATCAGTGACCAACAACTGAAGAACTTCACTAATGCCGAATGCCAATTTGGGTATAGAGATTCATTTTTTAAAAACGAAGGAAAAGGTAAGTTCATCATCACTTCTGTCATATTTGAACTAACTAAAAAAGGACATAAGAAAAATACTTCTTATGGAGCCATTGAGGCAAAATTGAATGAGCGGCAAATTGTCGAGCCTTCTATAAAAGACATTTCAGATGCTGTAATAGCAATCAGAAGAGAAAAACTACCCGACCCAACAGTTTTAGGTAATAGCGGCAGTTTTTTTAAAAATCCAGTGGTGAATGAATCTACTTTTAAAAAGTTTATCGAAAAAAACTCCAAAGCACCTTTTTATCAAGTAAGCGAACATGAATACAAAATACCTGCGGGTTGGTTGATCGAGCAAAGTGGATTTAAAGGAAAAAGATTTGGCGATGCAGGTGTGCATAAAAACCAAGCATTGGTTTTGGTGAACCATGGTCATGCCACTGGCGTAGATATCTTAAAACTTGCCTATCGCATTATAGAAGAGGTAGATAAAAACTTCGGCATAAAGATTGAACCTGAGGTTAATATCATAAAATAACCCCCAAAGAAAGCTCTTCAGGGGTTATACCAAACCAAACTAACCAAAAATTAAATGTGCAGTTACCAAGTGCACATTTATTCATTAATATTTTCACAAAACGCCTATATAACAATCAATTTTATAATTTAGCGTTTCAACATATACGGACTAAACTACCCGGTTGGATGCCCAAAAATCAAATTTTTTTTGAGACCTACCAAAATTTATGAGCACCTTACTTGAGAAACACATTGTAGAATTGCTTCAAGAGCGTAATGAAAAGGCCATTTCTTTACTGTATGAGCATTACGGAGACACCTTGTTAGGGGTTGCTAACAAGGTAGTTAGAAACGAAGAACTTGCCCAAGACGTACTTCAGGAGAGTTTTGTAAAAATTTGGAAAAAATCTGATTCATACGATGCTTCAAAAGCAAAACTTTTTACGTGGCTTTTTCGAATAACCAGAAATACGGCCATCGATAAATTAAGAAGTGTCAATACAAAATCAGATAAAGAAATCCAAATTGATGTTTCAGACGTATATAATTTGGGCGTCAATAGTACTAGACCAGAGTTCATGGACGTTCGAGAGAATCTTGACAAGATTGAGCCAAAATATCAAATTGTGTTAGATGCCTTATTTTTTCAAGGCATGACACAACAAGAGGCGAGCGATGAACTTGATATACCCCTGGGAACCATCAAGTCTAGATTAAAAATTGGACTGAGAGAACTTAGAAAAATTTATGGTCCTACGATGATTTTAGTCCTATCGATGAATATGATATAACAACATCATGAAAGAGAAAATAAAACAGTTTTTAGATTCGGATATACTTGAAAAGTACCTGATTGGAAATGCAACCCAAGAAGAGACCTTACAAGCCGAACGTTATATTGCCATGTACCCTGAAGTGCGTGATGCCTATAACGAACTACAGGAAAATTTGGAGACCTACTCCAAGCTATTTGCCGTAAAGGCGCCCGATGCCCTTAAAGACGAAATAATAAAAAAGGTAAGAAGAGAGCATGTCGGGAGAAAAAAGTACTACAGGTTGGCCGTAGCCGCAACCATAGCTATTCTAATGTCTTTCGGCGCGAGCTTTTTCTTTTGGGACCAAAACCAGAGTCTTCAAGAAGAGAATGCTATCGTGAACAACAAGATCGATAATCTTGAGGAAACGATGAGAGCTCAATTAGAAGATGTTCGCAACCAGTTCATTGTTCTTCAAAACCCTGAAACCAAAAAAGTTAGTGTTAAGGGCAATAAGAAGGCAAAAGAATTGAAAGCAGTTGCTTACATCAATCCCGTTAAACGACTTTCTTACATTAATGTGAGCAAATTACCTAATCTACCGGAAGACCAATGTTACCAGATGTGGGCAGAGGTTAACGGTGAAATGGTGAATCTTGGTATAATTCACGAAGCCGATAGCCAAGAAAAATTATTGGCACTGCCTTATGCAGATAAAGCTATAAGCTACATTACTATTGAACCGAAGGGCGGTAACAATACCCCGACGGTAGAAAACATCGTAGCCAATCTCGCTTACTAGAAATCAACTTTAAACACTTATATATCCAAAGCCTCGAGACTTTTGTTTCGGGGCTTATTTTGTATCTTTGCATAAAAGATATCTGATATGAAGTTGATATTGCTTACCGTAGCTTTGATGGCGGTTGCATTCGCCGGAATCGCCATAAAAATTTGGGCAAAAAAAGATGGAAAATTTGCCGGAACTTGTGCAAGCCAAAGTCCGTTTTTAAATAAAGATGGCGAAGCTTGTAGCATGTGCGGTAAAATGCCCGATGAGCAAGATTGCCGAAAAGAAGATTCGTCTAAACTTCAAACACAAATTTAACCTAACAACCCCCGCTATTGGCAGAAGCTGAAGATATCCAAAGCACTATTAAAAAAGCCCTCTCGGGCAATCAGATTGCCTATAGCTCATTGCTCGATAGATTTTGGAACGGTGTTTACGGTTTTCAGTTAAAACGTACCGAAAACGAGAACGATGCCGAAGACATTACCATACAGACTTTCTCAAAGGCATTTGACAAACTGCACACTTACGACAATAATTATGAATTTAAGACTTGGTTAATAGCCATTTCAAAGAATATTCACGTCGACCTCATCAGAAAGCGTAAGAAAAGTGTCGAAATTGGGGAAAATCAAGATTCCGTAAAGAAAGTATTGGATGATGCTCCTTCTGCCGAAGATCTTTTGATAACCGAACAGAATTTAGCCAACCTTTTACTTCACATTAAAAAACTTAAACCCCATTATCAAGAAGTTATCAATCTTAGGTACTTCAAAGAGCTAAGTTATGCAGACATTGCCGAAGAGCTCAATGAACCCATCAACAATGTAAAAGTAAAACTTCTAAGGGCGAAAAAATTATTGGCCCAAGTAATTAAGGGCACGAAATAGATCATTGTCCATATTAAAAATTTCAAGTTTTGAAAATGACGGTATGGAAACTCTTCAAATCGGCGAGTTACCTTAAATGGATTTAATAGTTCGTATATTTGTATAAAATTAGTTAAACATGAGTACAGAGACCGTAGCAAGTGTAGCACCCCCAAAAGGAAAGCCGAAATGGCTCAGGGTCAAACTTCCCACGGGAAAAAAATATACACAATTAAGAGGGCTGGTAGATAAATATGACCTTCATACCATTTGTACTTCCGGTAGTTGCCCCAATATGGGCGAATGCTGGGGAGAAGGTACTGCCACCTTTATGATTTTAGGTAACGTTTGTACCCGGTCATGTGGTTTCTGCGGGGTGAAGACAGGAAGACCCTCGACAGTCGATTGGGCAGAGCCTGAAAAAGTAGCCCGTTCCATTAAGATAATGGGCATCAAACATGCGGTAGTTACATCGGTCGACAGAGATGATTTAAAAGATATGGGATCTATCATTTGGGCAGAAACCGTAAAGGCTATCAGACGAATGAACCCCGAAACGACCTTAGAAACCCTAATTCCCGATTTTCAGGGAATTGAAAGGCATTTAGACCGAATCGTCAAGGTAGCCCCTGAAGTAGTTTCCCATAATATGGAAACCGTTAAAAGACTTACTCGAGAGGTACGAATACAGGCCAAGTACGAGCGTAGCCTTGAAGTTCTGCGTTATCTAAAGGACAGCGGGGCTAACAGAACGAAGTCGGGTATAATGCTAGGTTTGGGAGAGTTGGAGGAAGAGGTCATTGAAACGATGGAAGATTTGAGAAATGCAAAAGTTGATGTAGTTACCATCGGCCAGTATTTGCAGCCTTCGAAAAAGCATCTTCCGGTGAAAGAATTCATTCTTCCCGAACAGTTTAAAAAATATGAAGAGCTTGGCCTCAAAATGGGCTTTAGGCATGTAGAGAGTGGCGCCCTGGTACGCTCATCGTACAAAGCTCACAAACATATTCATTAAAAAAGATGAGGGTCTGATTAATAGACCCCATTTCTCAATATTCAATGAAAACAACCAAAATTGGTATAAATGGGTTCGGTCGTATCGGTCGAACCCTCTTCCGTTTATTACAAAACCAATCGAATCTTGAGGTAGTCGCAATAAACGATTTGGCAGATGCCCGAACTTTATCGCACTTACTTAAATTCGATAGCATACATGGCATTTTTGAACCTGAGGTTACGTACCGTGACCGAACTATCGTTGTAGAAGGCCATGAAATTATTCTTTTCAATGAAAGCTCTCCAGAAAACATAGATTGGTCCGCCTATGATGTAGATGTTGTTGTTGAATGTTCAGGAAAGTTCAAGACCCGAGATACGCTACAACACCATATTACCAACGGTGCCAAAAAAGTAATCCTTTCGGTTCCTCCAGCTGAAGATGATATACCCTTGGTAGTATTGGGAGTAAACGAATCAATCATACAGGAAGGAGACGATATTATTTCCAATGCCTCTTGTACCACCAATAACGCAGCTCCTATGATAAAGGTCATAGATGAGCTTTGCGGCATTGAACAGGCCTACATTACCACTGTGCATTCATACACTAGTGATCAAAGTCTTCACGACCGACCTCATTCAGATTTACGCAGGGCAAGAGCTGCCGGTCAATCAATCGTGCCGACTACCACAGGTGCTGCCAAGGCTTTGACTAAAATATTCCCGCATTTATCGGATGTTATAGGTGGGTGCGGTATACGCGTACCAGTACCCAATGGCTCACTTACAGACATCACTTTCAATGTAAAACGACAAACCAGTATAGAAGAAGTAAATTCATCTTTCAGAAAAAATTCGCTCAATGAATTGAAAAACATACTTTTATACAGCGAAAACCCATTGGTGTCAATTGACATAAACAATAGTTGTCATTCTTGTACGTTTGATTCAGAGATGACTTCTGTAATTGGAAAGATGGTGAAGATAATCGGTTGGTACGATAATGAAACCGGTTATAGCAGTAGAATTGTAGATTTAATTCAATTACTGAGAAGCAAAAATTACATTTGACAATAGATTTCAAACATATAAAATACTACAACATAGTAGTTATTCTTGCAGCAATCTTGACATTTCAAATGGTCGTTGCCCAAGAAACCTCACCTATTTCCCAAGATACGGTTGAACTTCTCGAACCTAAACTACACTTAGATCGGGCCCGTGATTTCAGTAATCGCAACCAAACCGATTTGGCTCTCGAAGAGTTGGAAAAAGCATCTAAATCAGCTGAAGCCAATGAAGATGTCAAGGCATTGATCGATAGTTATCAAGCTCACGCCCTACTCTATCTTAAGTTAAATAAAGAAGAAACCACTTATTTTTTCTGGGATCGGGCAAAGGCACTTTTAAAAGACATTGAATACCCGTATGGCGATGCCATGCAAAAATATATTGAGGCCATTCTTTTATTTCATGATGGAAAAAACTTTCAGGCTATTTTCTTATTGAACGAGGCTAAGCAATTGAATAATGATCGAAATTTTTTCAACAATATCCTGCTGGCAGAAGCCCAAATATATATGAAACTTGATAAGTACGAGAGTGCTGCCAAGAACTTCAATTCTTTAATTGTCAATACCGACATATACGAAAGTGATTACCTAGCTACCAAGGCCCATCTAGGCTTGGCCGACCTTTACCTTAAGACCGACAAGCTTGAGGAAAGCGCCATGAATGGAGAAAGTGCATTGAAACTTGCCAAGAAAAATGCCTTTTCAAAGGAAATATGGGATTCTAATGAAATGCTCACTAGAATTTATGAGCGTCAAGGAAGATATGACCTGTCTCTAGCCAATAATAAAAATCTGCTTTACATCAGAGATTCGCTCTTCAACATTGCGAAAATGAAGACCGAGACAAAGACGGCTGAAAAAATTCAGTTTGATTTTATGAGCGATGAGATAAGAAGGCAAGAGCAAAAGATTGAGGAACTGAACGAATCAAAAAACCAATCGGATATAGCGGCTATACTCACTTCTGCCCTACTGATCATTATCACTCTTTTAGCGGTTTCACTTTTTAGAAACAATCAAATAAAGTTGAAGACGAACGATCTTCTCCAAACAAAAAACACCGAGCTAAAAGCAGCCCGAGATGCCGCTGTTACAGCCATGGAAGCCAAAACAAATTTCTTGTCTACTGTGAGCCATGAGTTGAGAACCCCTTTATATGCCGTCACCGGTTTGACACATTTGCTGTTGGAAGAGAACCCAAGCGAGAATCAAAAAGAGCATTTAAAAGCGCTAAAGTTTTCAGGAGATTACCTATTGAACTTCATTAATGATATCCTTCAAATCAACAAAATTGATGCGGATAAGCTTGAGCCAATGAATGTAGAGTTCAACCTTAAGAAGGTGCTTCAAGAGGTAATTGATTCATTGCAACAAAGTGCTCAAGGCAACAAGACCGCCATTATTTTAGATTATGATGAGGATATTCCCTCCCACCTAATGAGCGATCCTCTGAAGCTATCTCAGGTGTTCATGAACTTAGTTGGCAATGCCCTGAAATTTACAAAGAATGGTGAGGTACGGGTAGTTGCCAAAATGCTCGAAAAAGAAGAAGAAAACGTAACGCTGTACTTTGAAGTACAAGATAACGGCATCGGAATCTCTAAAGATCAACAAGAAAATATCTTCGAAGGTTTCGAGCAGGGTTCTATTCAGATTAACCGTGAATATGGTGGGTCTGGCTTGGGGCTTACCATAGTAAAAAGTCTATTGGGTCTTTTTGATAGTAAAATTCAGTTAGAAAGTGAGTTGGGCAAAGGAAGTAAGTTTTACTTTGAACTCGACGTTAAGAGTAAAGATGCCATCGTAGACGATGTACCATTTGAGCTATCGGAAAAAGATTTCGAGTTCAACGGCCTTCACATATTGATAGTCGAGGATAATAAAATCAACCAGGTTATTACCAAGAAGATGCTTACCAAAAAAGATATCACCAGTGATATCGCTAATAATGGCGGGGAAGCAATCGATTTGGCCAAAGAAAATAAATATGACGCTATTTTGATGGATATTCATATGCCGGGAATCGGGGGTGAAGAAGCTACCATTGAAATCAGAAAGTTCGATAAGATTACTCCGATTGTGGCCTTGACCGCCATTTCTTTAGACGACAGCTTGGAAAGTTTTTATGCAGCGGGATGTAACGATGTAATCACCAAGCCTTTTAAACCAGAAGTATTCTACCAAAAAATTGGGGAAAATATCTTTGACAACAAAAACCTACGCGACACGGTTATATAATATTCCTTATCTCTTTCAGTATTTGTTCCCCGTCATCATCAAAAAACCGATGCTTCACGGGTAGATAATATAAATTCTGAAGCTGATTCTTTAAACGAACATAGTCTTTCTCGGTAGTTAGAATCAAATCCTTTTCTTTAAGGTTTTTCAATTCATTTTCCGAGAAGAAATGATGGTCTTTAAATTTCAAGTGCTTAAACGAGACGCCTTCATTTTTTAAAAATTCCACTAAAGGAGCTGGGTTTGCTATACCAGTGACCAAAGTGATATTCTTTGATTTCAAATCATTCAAAGAATAACTCTTATCCAGACCAAAAACTTCATCATGGTAATCTAAATAACTGAATAGTACCCTTTGATGTGTTTGTGGGTTGAGCTGATTTATAATCTTCTTTCTTGCTTCTGTTTTTAAATTTTTCGGGCACTTTGTAACCACAATACAATTGGCGCGATTGGCCTGTGACTTGGCATCTCGAAGGTTTCCAGTTGGTAAGTACCAATCTTTTGAATACAAATGACCGAAGGCAGTCAATAGAATGTACGAAGTACATTTCACCTTACGATGCTGATAGGCATCATCCAATAAAATTAAATCAGGGTCTACCATCTTTTGAAGAGAGGTAATACCATTTTGCCTATTCGCATCTACTGCTACGGCTATGTCCTTAAATTTTGAGTAAATCTGGTACGGCTCATCACCAAGCTCTTCAACGCTGCTGTCGGTATCGGCAAGTATAAAACCCTCTGATTTTCTTCTATACCCCCTACTTAAGACAGCTATCTTCAATTCAGCTTTGAGGTTATCGACAAGAAATTCAATCATAGGAGTTTTACCTGTTCCGCCTACACTTAAATTACCAACGCAGACGGTTGGAGTCTCAAAAGTTTTTGATTTCAAAAACCCGATATCGAATAAGAAATTTCGAAAGTAAACTACTAAAGCATATAGGAGCGAAAACGGAAATAGTATTTTTCTCAGTACTTGCATTTGGGCGAAATTATAATATTTTATCTTTAGGCGATACAAAAACTCTTCATGACAGTTAAAGAAATTACCCATATTTTAGAAGAATTGGCTCCTTTGGGCAATGCTGAAGATTTTGACAATGTTGGTTTACTTGTTGGCGATTACAACTCTATTGTTAATGGTGTTTTGATAACCCTCGACACTTTAGAAAATGTTGTTGACGAAGCCATCAAAACCAATTGTAATCTTATAGTAAGCTTTCATCCCATAATTTTCGGGGGATTAAAAAAACTTACAGGATCCAATTATGTTGAGAGGGTAGTTTTAAAGGCCATCAAAAATGATATCGCCATCTACAGCATGCATACCGCTTTAGACAATGTTCAAAATGGGGTGAACACTAAAATATGTGAGGTTCTGGGCATCGAGAACCCTCAGGTTTTGATTCCTAAAAAATCAAACCTTAAAAAGCTTACCACATATGTACCTAAAGACGATGCCGAGAATTTAAGACAGCATCTATTTGAGGCTGGGGCCGGCAATATAGGCAACTATAGCGCTTGCAGTTTTAACCTAGAAGGGATGGGCACCTATGAAGCAGGTGAGAATTCTAACCCTACAAAGGGCGATATTGGACAACTACATCACGAAAAAGAGACCATGATAAGTGTCGTTTTTTCTGGTATTGACCAGAAAAGAATCGTCAATGCCCTATTAAACAACCACCCGTATGAAGAAGTCGCCTATGACATTGTTTCTTTAGACAACACGAACCCTTATGTGGGCATGGGTATGGTAGGTATGCTGAACGAGCTGGAAGAAGAGAAAGATTTTTTAAAGAGGGTAAAGAAGTCAATGAACGCTTCTATCATTAGGCACTCGCAGTTATTGGGTAAACCTGTTCAAAAAGTAGCCGTTTTAGGCGGAAGTGGTGCCTTCGCCATCGATGCAGCCAAAGCCACGGGTGCCGATGTTTTTATAAGCGCAGACATAAAGTATCATGAATTTTACAAGGCTGAGAACAAAATAGTGGTTGCAGATATCGGACACTATGAAACAGAACAGTTTACAAAAAATTTATTAGTTGATTATCTTACAAAAAAAATTCCTAATTTTGCAGTCCGTTTATCGGAAAGTAAAACCAATCCCATCAAGTATTTATAAAAATTTATGGCAAAAAAAGAAGACGCTACGGTAGAACAGAAACTTAGGGCATTGTATGACCTGCAATTGATCGATTCAAGAGTAGATGAAATACGCAACGTTCGAGGTGAACTGCCACTAGAAGTTGAGGATTTGGAAGATGAGGTATTAGGTCTCAAAACCAGAATAGATAAATTAAAGACCGATGTCGAAACCATTAATTTTGAAATCGGCGCCAAGAAAAACTTGATTGAGGAAGCCAAGGCTCTCATCAAAAAATATGGCGAACAGCAAAAGAATGTTCGTAACAGTAGAGAATTCAACTCTATCAGTAAAGAGCTTGAATATCAAGAATTGGAAATTCAATTAGCTGAGAAAAACATTAAAGAGTTCAAAGCACAAATTGAACAGAAAAAAGAGGTTATTTCTGAAACCAAAGAGCGTTTAGGCGAACGTGAATCTCATTTAAAGCATAAAAAAGGAGAGCTTGACGCCATTTTGGCCGAAACGGAAAAAGAAGAGCAAGCCCTTTTAGAGCAATCTGAGAAATACCAGGATGAAATCGAAGAACGCCTAGTAAAGGCTTACGCTAGAATTAGAAACAATGTGAAGAACGGTCTTGCGGTAGTACCTATCGAAAGAGGTGCTTCAGGAGGTTCTTTCTTTACGATTCCTCCGCAGGTACAAGTAGAGATTGCTTCTCGCAAGAAAATCATTACTGACGAGCATAGTGGCCGTATATTGGTTGACCCAGTATTGGCCGAAGAAGAACAGGAAAAGATGCAAAAGTTTTTTCAAAAACTTTAATTGCTAATAGTCAATAAAAAGAAAGGGCCGCGTTTTAAAACGCGGCCCTTTCTTTTTATCACACTTACTTTGAATCAATCTTGCAAAAGAGAAAGCATTTTGTTTTCTACTTCGGTGCTATCCCATTTATCTTCAATTTGGGGCATTTTCATTACCTCTTTCATAATACTTTCTTGTTCATCACCCATAGCCAACGCCTCTGAATATGGTCTATCTGAAAAGGTAACGCGGCTATAAATCGGAATCCACTTATCGGGATGCTTTGAAGCAAAGTGTTTCTCAATTTTTTTCTGCAATAAGAATTTCGGGTCAGCAGTTTTACTGCTCATTTCAACAAAATTCCGGTAGCTCAATTCAGCAATAGCATCGGCATTGGGCTTTCTTTCTTTTTGGTACTGCTCAAAAATCTGTAACCAATCGTCACCATGTTTTTGAATCAATTCGTGAAGAACGAAAATATCTTCAAAACCGGCATTCATACCTTGACCATAGAATGGCACAACGGCGTGCGCAGAATCCCCTACTAGGGCCACCTTGTCCCAATAAGTCCAAGGGTAACATTTCATGGTCACCAAGGCACTGGTCGGGTTTTTAAAGAAATCAACTAACAAATCATCTATCACCTGCATCACATTGGGGAAGTAGGTTTCAAAAAACTTTTTTGCTTCTTCTTTAGTGGTCAGACTGTCGAAAGATACTTGGCCTTCAAAAGGTAAAAATAAGGTACAGGTAAAGCTACCATCTAAATTCGGCATCGCAATCAACATAAACTTTCCTCTCGGCCAGATATGAAAAGAGTTCTTGTCTAGCTTATGGGTACCATCAGCGTTGGGAGGTATAGAAAGTTCTTTATAGCCAACATCAATAAAATCTTGTGAATAATCGAAGCGACTGCGTCGTTGCATTTTGTGTCGCACCCGCGAAAAGGCGCCGTCACAACCAAAAATCATATCGTAATTATACTCCTTCCACTCCCCTTTTTCGGTTTCTCCGGTAAAGATTTTAGCTTCCGGCAGATCAACATCCCAAACTTTTTCATCAAATCTGAAATGAACTCCTTCGGCTTCTGCCAAATCTATCATTCTTTTGTTCAACACCCCTCTTGAAATAGACCAAATGGCTTCTCCTTCCTTTCCGTATTTTTGAAAATACATGGGTTTACCGATTACGTGCATAGCCCTTTTATCCAAAGGAATAGCAATCTTCTTGATTTCCTCGGCGATACCCACCTCTTCGAGTGCATTCCAACCTCTATTACTCATGGCAAGATTGATAGAACGCCCTGAAAATGTAATATTTCTAATATCCGGTCTTCTGTCAAAAACGGTAATAGCGTGTCCTAACTTTTTTAGATAGATAGCCAAAAGCGAGCCCACAAGACCTGAGCCTATAATGGCAATGTTTTTAGATTGTTGGGTCATAGATGCAGAAAGCCTCCCAAAAATGTAACTATATTATCAATTACTTGGTCAGCTATAAAGGTTTAGGAATTTATAAGAAGGTCTTACAGTAGGAAGCAATACCCCAATAAACCCTTTAAGTTTAAGAAAATCAGTTATTCTGTTCGAGCAAATATACTGTTAAATACGGTTCATATAAAATTTGAAAGCATCAATGCTTTTATCGCTACATGTATTAATTGCATACCTCCATCAAATTAAAACCCTGACAGATGAAAACTTTACGCTTGATTTTGGGCGACCAATTGAACCATAAACATAGCTGGTTTCAAAACACCGACCCCGATATCACCTATTTGATGGCAGAGATGCGGCAAGAAACTAATTATGTTAAGCACCACATACAGAAGGTGGTCGCTTTTTTTAGTGCGATGCGAACTTTTGCCGAAGAAATGACCGACAAGGGCCATCATTTTATATATCTAAAGATTACCGATGATAACAACAGCCAGCAGTTAGACCAAATTATCAAAGAAGCCCTGAAAAAAAGCAAAGCCGAAAGGTTTGAATATTTGCTGCCCGACGAATATCGATTGGATATACAGCTGAAAGAAATATGCGACTCAATAAACGTAACATGTTCAAATTGTGATACTGAACATTTTTATACCAGTAGATATGAGCTAAAAAATTTCTTCTCAAACAGGAAACAAATAGTCATGGAGAACTTTTATCGCATGATGCGGAAAAAACATGATATCATGATGGTAAGCGGCCAACCTGAAGGCGGCAAGTGGAACTACGACCAAAGTAATAGAAAAAAATGGCCAGGAAAGCCGGAAATACCACATGAAAGAGGATTTAGAAAAAATGTAGAGGAGGTTTTAAAAGACCTCAAAAAGGCCAACGTCGAAACTTTTGGCCATATCGAACCTTCTTCATTCAACTGGCCTACTTCCAGGACCGACTGCCTAACCGTTCTCAATTACTTTTGCAAGAACCTTTTGGAACATTTTGGCGATTATCAAGATGCCATGCATACCGACCAAAAGTTCTTGTTTCATTCAAGAGTATCGTTCGCCATGAACAGCAAGCTACTTTCACCAAAAGAGGTAATTGATAAAGTACTTGACCATTACTATGAAAATAAAAGCATTATAGACATTTCGCAAATTGAGGGTTTCATTAGGCAAATTCTAGGTTGGAGAGAATTCATGAGAGGCGTTTATTGGAAAGAAATGCCCAAGTATTCCCAATTGAACGAACTTGGTAACAAAAACAAGCTACCTGATTTCTACTGGACCGGTGACACCAAAATGAATTGCCTGAAGAACTGCATAACACAAAGTTTAGATGAAGCTTACGCCCATCATATTCAGCGTTTAATGGTGACCGGTAATTATGCACTTCTCACCATGACCGACCCAAAGGAGGTTGACGATTGGTATTTGGGTATTTATATCGATGCTATTGAGTGGGTAGAAATCACCAACACTCGCGGAATGAGCCAATTTGCCGATGGTGGCATTGTGGGTACCAAACCTTATGTAAGTAGTGCCAACTACATTAATAAAATGAGCAATTATTGCAAAGATTGCCATTATTCGCATACCAAAAAAATAGGAGAAAAGGCCTGCCCATTTAATTCGCTTTATTGGAATTTCCTTGATGAAAAAAGAGTTCATTTTGAAAACAACAACCGAATGGCAATGATGATGAACTTGTTGAACAAAAAGCCAAAAGATGAACTAGAAAAATTGAAAAGTAGAGCTCAAGAGGTTATTGAGCATCCGGAAAGGTTTTAAAGTCTATTTAGTAATTATTTAACTTTCACAGACCATCTGAACACTAATTGCGTAGCGTATATAAAGAAAAACATTCCGCGTCAGCGCCTATATATATTCAAAAAAAAGTCCTTCACAATAGATTTGCGAAGGACTTTTTTAATGTAGAACCTTAAATCTTATTCCAAGACTCCGTCTACAATACCGTATTCGATAGACTCCTCGGCGTTCATCCAGTAATCTCTATCGAAGTCTTTCAAGACCTTTTCATAATCTTGACCACAGTTATCAGCCAATATTCGGGCACTCAACTCTTTGGTTTTGATAATCTCTTTTGCTTGAATTTCAATATTGGAAGCCTGACCACGAGCACCCCCACTTGGTTGGTGAATCATAACTTGGGCATGGGGTTGAATAAACCTTCTCCCCTTTTTTCCAACAGAAAGAAGAATAGAGCCCATTGAGGCCGCCAAACCTGTACAAATAGTTGAAACTGGGCTTTTAAGTGATTTAATGGTATCGTACATGGCAAAACCCGATGTAACATAACCACCCGGACTATTAATGAACAATTGAATTTCTTCATTGCTCTGCATATCTAGATACAAAAGACGATCGATGACGTGCTTGGCCGAATCATCATCAACCATACCCCAAAGGAATACTTTTCTTTCCTCCAATAATTTTTGGTCGATAGCCTCTTGAACTTTTCCTTTTTTAGAACTCATTTTATGTATTTTGTTACTACCAAAATTAAGCAATTTATTTAAATAGATCTCTTGGCAAAATTCCTAGGAAGATATTCAATTGCCTTGTCCCAAGAGCCCTATTTAACAAATATATGATGGCTTCACCTATTTTTTCTTAAGTGACTCAGCTAATGATTGCTAACACAAAAAGATTATATTTGAGAAAACTTCAATGATGATACGACCGCTACTTGTAATCGCTATAACTGCCATTCTTTTCTATTCTTGTAAAGACAACCCAAAGACCGAAGCCCAACCGGAGCAGAAAGAACTTTCTCTTTTAGAAGAGATAGCCTATGCTAACGGATATGAGAATTGGCAAAATATTGAAGAACTCAAATTTACGTTCAATGTTGACCGCGACACCTCGCATTTTGAAAGAACTTGGATCTGGAAAACGAAGACCAACGAGGTAACCGCTATTTCTGCGGAAGACACCCTTAGCTATAACAGAAATGAAATGGACAGTATCGCCAATAAGACAAATGGAGGGTTTATCAATGATAAATATTGGCTGATGGCGCCCATCAATATTTTGTGGGATGAAAATAGCATTACGACCGAGCACAACGCCAAGGTTTCAGCCCCCCTCAGCAAAAAAGAAATGCAAAAGCTGACAGTTACCTACAACCAAGAGGGTGGGTATACCCCTGGTGATGCCTACGATTTCTATTTTACCGATGATTTTAAAGTTCACGAATGGGTTTTTAGGAGAGGTAATCAAGAGGAGCCTTCAATGATAACCACTTGGGAAGACTACAAAGATGTTGGCGGATTGAACCTTGCGCAGATGCACCAAAATGAAGATGGTAGTTTTAAACTCTATTTTACTAATTTGGAAGCAAAACTCAAATAAATTCTACCTTCCTCTTTTATGCAAGGCATAGGTAGAGCCCAGAATTACAAAAGCACAACAAAGCAAAACCACAAAGCAGGTAAAAAGGGAAAAAGAATCTGCAAGAAAACCTAAAATGGGCGGTGCTGCCAAAAAGCCGGCATAACCGGTACCCGCGATAAAAGAGACCCCCTGTGACGAATCGACACCTTTCACATTACCGCCGATTCTAAAAACTTCGGGTATAATCACCGAAAAGCCTAGGCCGCTGATGGCAAACCCTAAGATGCTTATATAAACCTGTGTAGTCAAGACAAAAGAGTAGCCCAAAATGACCAAGACAGATGCCATTGCTACCATTTTTACCGAACCGACTTTAGAACTGATTCCATCCCCTAAAAACCGGCCGATGGTCATCGTAAGTTGAAAGCCTAAAAACCCGGCGCCCCACAAAAATTCGGGCGCTAAACTTATTTCCTTCAGATAAAGACCGCTCCAATCAACTATAGCCCCCTCACTGCCCATTGAAACGAACGATATCAATCCTAAAAACAATAGAGGCTTAAAAAGTCCGAAGCTAAAACTTTCTTTCTCTTCCGGGGCCGCAACCACAGTTTGATATTTTCTGTAAAAGAATGCATTGACCACTACCACCAAAACAACTGCCAAAGCCATATGTAAAGGTGGGTTACTTAGCGGACCAATTAAAAAACTACCCAGACCGGCCAAAACACCACCTAAACTGAAAAATCCGTGGCTTGCGGACATGAACTTTTGTTTATCCTCTTTTTCAATTTCCGTAACCAAGGTATTCATTGAAATATCGGTGAAACCATTCGAAGCCCCAAAGATGAATAGTGAAGCTGCCAAAGTAAAATAATTGGGCGCCAATAAAGGTAACATTGCGGCAATACAACTAAATATAACCCCATTTCTGGTAGCCTTGCCAACTCCCATTTTATTGATAATTGTCGACGCAAAAGGAAAAACGGTAAAAACACCCAAAGCCAAAAAGAAAAGGGCAAAACCTAATTGCGATTTATCAATTTGCAAGTTTTCTTTTACTGTGGGGATGTATATCGCCCAAGTACCAAAGAGAATATTGATACTGGCGAATACCCATGAAGGACCAAAGTATCGGGCATTCGTCAAAATGGTAATAAGAGATTTCATCGGCTATTTGATAAGACCGACGAAGATAACCGAAAAAGATGAATGAAAAATGGCTTTTGAACATCAATCAGAAGATGAATTAAACTGCCCTTCAACCCATAGAAATAATTATGTAAATTTGATAGAGCACATTATTTCCCCTTTTGAGTTATTGGTGATTATCATAATATCGATAATTTAATATAGCCTTTTACGCAGGCTATAGTAGGTTATTTCTTAATTAAAAAATGTTATGTTAAAAAATTACCAATAATTTCACCCTTTAGATTTAATTATCGTAATTCACTTAGCGTAAAGCTGAAAATCTGACAATACAACTTTCAACCGAAAATGAGGTTCAAATTAACCCAAGTTAATCTGATTATAATTTCATTGGCTATCTTTTTGATAACCAACATCTTATTATGGTCCTCCGCTTGGCGTCGTATTAATACCTATCAAAGCAACATTCTAGAGATTGAGAATGGACAAGCACAAAACAGGCTTAAGGATGCTGAAACTAGATTTCTAAACCTATATGAGATAAGCAAAAAGAATATTACGATGATACGTAATATGGTCGAATTTGAAATGATGAACAATGACGAAATGCCATTGATTTCTCGAAAATTAGCCAAGTTTGTTGAACTCGATGACTATTATTTTCAAGCCAGAATTATTGATATGGCCGGCAATGAGTTGGTCAAGGTAGAAAATACCGACAATCAAGTTACCATCACACCACCTGAAAAACTACAAAACAAACAAGATCGTTATTATTTTAGGGAGGCTGTCAACGTCGGTAGAAACGATGTGTACGTATCAGAACTCGATCTCAATGAAGAAAATGGATTGATTGAAATGCCTTACCGCCCTACCCTTAGATTTTTTAGTCCGCTTTATACTTCAAATAAACGAGCAGGTGTTATTGGCTTGAATCTGAACATTCAAAACTGGTTTGACACTTTTAAAGGGCAAAATATTGGACTGTTAAATGGAGATAACCAAATATTTTATGACGAGCAGAAAAAACTCTACACATCTTTTGAAGAAGATTTAGATGCACGGGGTAACTATGACCAACCCCTTTATTATTATAAAAAACTAAGTCTAGAAGGCAATCAATTTTGGACTATCTACACACGTTCAGAAACAGATGAAATTGAAACTAAGTTATCCAATTTTAAAAAAGCGGCCTATCGCACCGCATTATTGGTATCTGCCTTCGTGCTATTTCTTCTAATCATAACCTACGCCCTTAACAACAAGAATGCAAAAATCACTAGATTAAATCAAAACATTGCCAGCCAGTTAAAGGAACGTGATACCCTAATTAAAGAAATTCATCATCGGGTTAAGAACAATCTTCAGGTAGTAGCTAGCCTCTTGAGCCTTCAATCTAGCTTTATCACCGACGAAAATATAAAGATGCTTTTCCGTTATAGCCAATACCGAATCAATTCAATGGGTATGGTACATGAAATGCTATATAAGAGCGGTGATTTAAGTAAAATTGACTATGAGGCCTACATTAAAGAATTGGTTACTGCGCTCATTCAATCAATGAAAGGTAGTGGTAGCGATATTAAGTTGGTCACCGAAATAAACAACGTACACCTAAACCTAGACACATCAATACCCTTAGGATTGATTATCAATGAAATAATAACCAATTCACTAAAGTATGGTTTTAAAGGTCAAGAAAAAGGCACCATTTTTATCAAACTGGAAAAACTGAATTCCAGTAACTACAACTATCAATTAATTGTAAGCGACGATGGTATAGGTTTTCCCGATAAGATAAATTTCAGGAACACCAAGTCGTTAGGGCTAAAGCTCATTCACAAACTGGTACTGCAACTGCGCGGTAACATTGAAAAAGACAATACCAAAAAGGGTACGTATTATATCATCTCTTTTAAAGAAATAGAACAAATCTCATAGAATCTTATTATTTTATTAAGGAGATGTTCTGATTAATGAAACTGAAAATTATTTGAGTTATGGATTTAAGAGTATTGATTGTTGAGGATAATTTTATTATTCAAATGTTTTTAGAGTCTGGAATAACGGCACTGGGGCATGAAGTGATAGGAGCCCTAGATTTAGGTAATGATGTACTTACTTTCTTGGAATCTGAAAAACCCAACCTAATTTTTTTGGACATCGGACTTACAGGTGACCTTAGTGGAATTGATTTGGGAGAAATCATACATACCAAATATCAAATACCTTTTGTATACCTAACAGGAAACTCTGACAAACCGACGTTGGCAAGGGCTATGGCAACAAAGCCCCTTCACATCATAAAAAAACCGATTGACGAAGACAAGCTCAAAAAAGAAATAGGCCTTATTGTAGAGAAAATCAGCTCTTCGGATATTTTAAGTAATTAAGATTTTACCGCTCAATACCGCTTTTTAAAATTTGACCGAAGCGGTACATATCTTCGAACGAACAGTAAAAAGGTGCTGGCGCCAATCTAATTACGTTAGGTTCTCTCCAATCTGTAATTACTCCATTTTCCATAAGATAGTCGAATAACTTTCTACCCTGGCCGTGCAGAAATACAGATAATTGGCAACCTCGATCTGCCGGTGTGATAATTTCAAAAGATCCTTCGGTTTCCTTATCAATTTCCCTCAGAACGAACTCAAGGTAAGCGACAATCAATTTTTGCTTCTTGATCAACTTCTCCATGCCCACTTCATCGAACATCTCTAGAGAAGCCAAATAAGGGGCCAATGAAAGAACCGGTGGGTTGCTCAATTGCCAAGAATCTGCAGTGTGGGTCGATTCAAATTCTGGTTTCATCAAAAACCGGGTATCCTTTTTGGTACCCCACCAACCTTCAAAGCGCTGAAGCTTATCATTCTTTAAATGCCTTTCGTGAACAAATATACCCGAAGCATTGCCTGGCCCGCTGTTCATGTATTTGTAACTGCACCAAGCGGCAAAATCTACCTCCCATTCATGTAGTTCAAGTTCAATATTTCCTGCGGCATGGGCGAGGTCCCACCCTACATTGGCACCAACCGCTTTACCCGCTCTGGTGATGGTTTGCATATCAAAGACTTGTCCATTATAATAATTGACACCTCCTATTAAAACCAAGGCAAGTTTATCGCCAATCTCTTCGATTTTGGCCAAAATATCTTCCGTTCGCCAATAATGCTCTCCATCTCGCTTAGCCACCTCAACAAGGGCCTCACTAGGTTCAAAGCCATGATGCCTTACCTGACTTTGCAACATATATTGATCGGAAGGAAACGCCTTTTCTTCACATAGTATTTTGAACCTCTTTGATGTTGGCCTATAGAAAGACACCATTAATAGGTGCAGATTGACGGTCAGCGTGTTCATTACGCATACTTCTTCCTTTTTTGCACCCACAATATGCGATAAAGGCTCGGCCAACCTTTCATGGTAGTCCCACCAAGGTTTTGAGGCATGAAAATGACCTTCCACGGCCAAGTCTCCCCAGTCGGCCATAATCTCATCTACAAACTTTTTGGTTCTCTTAGGTTGAAGACCTAATGAATTTCCCGTAAAATAAACTACAGGTTTATTGTTGACCTTTGGGAAATGAAATTGAGACCTATAATCGGAGAGTTCATCTTTTAAATCAAGTGATTTGGCAAAACTCAAAGTATTTTCAAACTGCATAAAACCGAATTTTTTCAAAAATACGATTACCTAAAGAAATTTATCTGGTTCAAAGCCTATTTACTCCGTTAAACGCATCTCGATAATATGCTTTTTAAAACCCTTTTTTTCATAGGCCCTTACCGCAGCTTCATTATCATTATAAACAGTTAACCTAATCTCTTTAATTCCTTTTTTGGTCGTCCATGCCTGTAAGGCATCAACAATTTTGGCATTAAGCCCTTGCCCCCTATGGTTGGGGTCTGTATACATGAAACCTAAATATGAATAGGTCTCGTGATCTAGATAATGCCGGGCTTCCCTAATTCTCGCATGCCCGGATGCCACTACATTTCCGTTGTATTCTACGACCACCACTTCGGCATCTGGGCTTAGAATCAACTCCCTTATATCATAATAACTAATATCTCCCTTTTGAATGGTAGGATCAAAAGGCCGTTCGGCCTTCACTATTTCCTGCTCAAAATTCAATAGGGTTTCTAAATCTTCGATTCTAGCGGTTCTCACTTTATAGCTATTCATAGTAACAGTTTTCGAATTTCAGGTGGAGTTCTAAAGTACTGTATATTTGTAAAAAATAAAGGCATATGCATTTTCTTTCCCCTATATTGGAAAGTTATATTGAGGCAAACTCGCAAGAAGAACCTCAAATTCTTCAAGAGCTTACCAGAGAGACACATCTAAAGGTTTTACGCCCCAGAATGTTAACGGGCCATTTTCAAGGAAGGGTATTGAGCCTACTTTCAAAAATAATATCCCCTAAAAATATTCTAGAAATTGGCACCTATACTGGTTATTCAGCTTTGTGCTTGGCAGAAGGAATACAAAAAGACGGAGAGCTGCACACCATAGACATCAATGAAGAACTTTATGAAATTCAACACCGCTATTTTGAAAAAAGTGGATGGGGCCATCAGATATTTCAACATATTGGTGATGCCAAGAAAATAATACCTGAATTAGATCTTACCTTCGACCTAGTTTTTATTGATGCCGAAAAAGCTGATTATCCTGATTATTTTGAGCTTGTACTTCAAAAGACACGACCGGGAAGCATTATACTATCCGACAACGTTCTTTGGTCTGGCAAAGTGGTAGAACCCATCGAAAAGAAAGATAAGGTGACACCGATACTTTTATCCTATAACAAAAAACTGAAGGAAGACCCTCGCGTAGAAACCGTTCTATTACCTGTCAGGGATGGCTTAACCCTAACGAGGGTGCTATAAACCTCACATATAAAAAATAAAAGAAAAAAGCGGAAGCAATACCTACCGCACTGCCCACAATGATATCTACCGGAAAGTGCACACCTACAAAAATTCGACTCATTACGAATAAGATGGGCCAGATATAAAACAACCAACTCCACTTAAAGCGGTCTTTTAAAAAGAGTACAATCAAGGTAGTAATCGAAAAAGAACTGGAAGAATGGCCTGAGAAGAAACTATAGGTGGTCGGGGTTTTTAAAATACGTATCAAGGTATTGATATCCTCATCATTATTAGGCCTTAGGCGAGCCACGGTCTGTTTGGTGAGGTCTGTCAAAGTATTGACAAAAAGTGCCATGACCAATATGGTAGCAATAACAAAAATTGCTTCCCTTTTGGGGTACTTTTTAAAGATTAGATAGATTACAAATACGAAAAAAGGAATCCAGGTACTGAAATTGGTTACGGTCGTCCAAAAAATATCGTAATCCTCAATACCAAGATTATTGAGATAGATAAATGTCTGCCTGTCCCATTCAAGAATTCGTTCAAGCAAAATTTAGCTTCTTTTAATGGTTCCGGTCACATCGTCTACACTCTTCTTAACCTGATCCACTTCTTTTTTAATATCGGTACCGATACCTGAGGTAAGGTTATCCTTCACATCGTTTATATCGTTCTTGATATCATCAACGAACTTCGTATCTATACCCTGCTTCTCTGCGCTTTTTTGAATCTCACGCTTAATATCTTCGGTAGCATCTTTCAACTGGCGCATACCACTTCCCAATCCCTTGGCTATACCAGGAATCTTATCGGCACCGAAAACCATGACGACGATAAACATGATAAAGAATATCTCGCCACCACTAATGAATAGAAATTGCATCATATACATAAGACAAATATAGTGAAGAATAGCTTCGCTACATAAAAAGACCTGTTAGGTTTTTTTATGCATCACCTTAATGGTAAATCGCATAACCTAACAGGTCTGATCAATCTGAAAATTGAAATTTACTTCCCTTTTATATTCTCTTTCATCTTATCGAAATCAGAAGGACCCTCATTAGCTGGCCAAGTATTATTGGTCACATCTATATCGGCAGTCTCCATTTTTGGGTCGACTACCACACCGGTAAGCTCTGTTTGAGATGAAATAACCACGCTAACTTCTTTGTCGCTCTTTCTCCAAATTTCCGGAGGATAAGTAATATTCTTTGTAGTACCGTCGGCATAGGTGTACTCAACAATCAAAGGCATGGGTACTCCACCTGGTTTATCATAGGTAACCTCGTAGAAATATTTCGGTTCTTTTACCGAAGCACGCTCGCTCTCGGTCATATTGTCCATCATGAATTCTTTAAGGGATTGAGATGATTCTGATGGAGACTTACCCTTTAAATCGGGGTCGGCGTCTTCGCTACCCTCTTCGGCAAGATAAACCAATGGTGGCAGATCATCTTCGCTAATATCGCGTGCCGCCATGTATTCTTGCATCTTTTTGCTAGGCTTGTTCGAAACATAATACTTTTTGATTCCCTTAACGCCGATGTCAACATAATCGGTAGTGTAGAACCAAGCCCTCCAGTACCAATCTAAATCAACGGCTGAGGCATCTTCCATTGTGCGGAAAAAATCTTCAGGGGTCGGATGTTTGAATTTCCAACGTTGTGAGTATGTTTTAAAGGCATGGTCGAACAATTCACGGCCCATGACGGTTTCCCTAAGAATATTTAAGGCCGTTGCCGGTTTACCGTAAGCGTTAGGCCCTAACTGATATACGTTTTCAGGGTTTGACATGATGGGTGCAATCGTGCTTTGATCACCTGCCATATAAGGCACAATTTTAGAAGGCTCGCCCCTTCTTGACGGATATTTTGAGTTCGGGGCAATCGCCTCCGGATAAATCTCTCCAAATTCTTGCTCGGCCATGTACTGCATAAAAGTATCAAGACCTTCATCCATCCAACCCCATTGACGCTCATCTGAATTAACGATCATCGGGAAGAAGTTATGACCCACTTCGTGAATGATTACACTGATCATACCGTATTTTACCCTGTCGGAATACGTACCATCTTCATTGGGTCTACCGTAATTCCAACAGATCATTGGGTACTCCATACCTTGATTCTTGGCGTGTACGGATATAGCCTTGGGATAGGGATAGTCAAACGTATGCGAAGAATATGATTTCAATGTGTGGGCTACCGCTTTGGTAGAATACTCTTCCCAAAGAGGATTTCCTTCTTTTGGATACAAGGAAACCGCCATAACATCTCGATTACCGACCTTTACGGCCTGCATATCCCAAATAAATTTTCTAGAAGTAGCAAAACCGTAGTCACGTACGTTTTCGGCTTTGAACTTCCAGGTTTTCTTTTTGGTCGAAAAATTCTTTTCGGCAGCTTCGGCCTCTTCTTGAGACACGATGATCACTGGCCTATCATAAGATTTTTTGGCCCTTTCATAACGGCTCATCATCTCTTTCGAGAAAACATCTTTTCTATTCTGCAATGTTCCTGTAGCATCTAAAACGTGATCCGCCGGCACGGTGATATTAACTTCATAGTTTCCGAAAGGCAAGGCAAACTCGCCGCTTCCCCAGAACTGATGGTTCTGCCAACCTTCTACATCGCTATACACGGCCATTCTCGGAAAAAACTGTGCAATTACATAAGCGCGGTTACCATCTTTAGCAAAATATTCGTAACCGGAGCGAGCCCGGTTAACGGTATGGTCAGGAATGTTGTAACTCCACTTGATTGAAAAAGAGATTTGTTCTTTACTTTTCAACGGCTGCGGTATATCAACACGCATCATCGTCTGATTAATAGTGTAGGGCAAAGCCTTTCCACTGGCATCTTTTACGTAGTCAATAACGAAGCCACCATCAAATGGCTCGGTAATATATTTTTGAACGAAAGCACCGGCTTGCTCGGCCATTGGCACACCGCCACCATCCCTCAAAGGAGATTTTGAAGTCTTCGCCCTTACATTTTGATCTAACTGTACCCACAGATACTCTAGATTATCAGGGGAGTTGTTGGTGTACGTAATGGTTTCCTCACCAAATATCTTGGCGTTCTTGTCATCCAATTCAATATCCATTACATAATCAGCCTGTTGTTGGTAGTAATCAGGCCCTGGGGCTCCGGAGGCAGAGCGATAATTATTCGGGGTAGCAAACTCTTCGTACAATTGTTTGAATCTGCTTTGGTTGTAGTGCCCTGGTTCTCTTTCCTTTTTCTCTTGCTGATCTTGTGCGCTCGCCAAGGCAGCGAACATGGTGAGAACAGCGAAAATGTGATACTTAAATCTGTTCATTTACTCGTTAGTTTATAATCCGTGAAAAATAAAGTTTTTTAAGGATATGTTAACTGATTGTTACAAGTTTAACATACCTTTAGTATGCGATTTGACAAGTACGAAACTTTTCTTCTTGTTTTTTACCTTTATGTGAACCACATTTTGTTGTTCATCATAGAGGTCGGTCAAAATCTCATTTTCTATTTCTATGGAAGTCGTTTTGCTCAAATCAATCTTGGGCACCTCAATATAGAGTACCACAACATCAGCATCGTATTGCTTGCCAATGTAGTCATATGAAACGGGCTGGCCGTTAATTGATACCAAAAACTTAGAGCGCAGGTATTTTTCGATATATGTATCTGCCTTGGGCGATTCTTGTTCGGAAGCCAATTCGGCATCGAGATCATACCGGGCCAATAATAACTGGTCGAAATCATCGATAAAAACCCTCGAGGTTATTTGAATAGCCTCATCTTTTTCAGAATAGTTAACATTGGTTACGCTTACATAAAATTTGTGGGCCACCGCAAATGACAAAAGCGGTAAGACGAGAAGAAAAAGTATTTTTCTTGTGAATGCCATATGCTTGTTTCTATGCTGCAAAAATAAACAAAACCCATGCCATACGGCCAATTAAAGTCCGTTGTTATCTTTATAGACCTTACTTTTACGTCGCATGAATTCCCAGATTCTCAATCGATCATGAGTGTCGACCACGGATTGAAAACTAGGGTCGACTTCACAGAAATACATAAACTCTGCTATTCTATCTTCGGGAATTTCAAACTCTTGAACATAAAGAGAATCCGCAAAAAAATTACGTACCCGCTGTGTACGGGCATACCTTTCATTTCGGGCTATTCTATTTTTTAGCATTTTGGTACGGCCCGATATGCCATTGAGAATAGGGTTTAGCGGAATAAATCCTCCTCCGGTCGTAGCCTCGTTGAGCAATCTCTCGGCCTGACTCGGAAAAACGGCATAAGCATTTGGCAAGCCCAAGGTAGAGGCGGTAACTACGGGACCTACGGACATACGATTGACATCTCTACTTACGTCTCCAGAGAGATTATATGGCATAACCACTACTTCTTCCAGTTCTGTCAGGTTTTCCTCCAAAGGCACTAAAAGCAGTTTAGATTCCAGCATTTCCGAGGTTATAACGATTTCTTTTTTTTTGTACTGAACCGCCGAGAATAGCAAGGTGTCGTTCGTGTTGGCCATAATGGAAAAGAAACCATTGATATCGGTAATAGCGGCCTTGCCGGTTGTCATATTAAGAACGTGGGTGGCGGCTACATCTCCATCCTTACTATAGACCCTACCTTCCAACTCTTTTTGAAAAAGTTCTTGCGCCTTGCTTGGAAGCGTAAGGGTCAAAAGAATCAGAAATGTGATGCTATTTCTCGCCATTCATTTGATTTCGGTATGCCTCGCTTTGGTTGACCAAAAAATCGATCAGTTGAAATTCGTTCTGCTTGAGAAGTAGATTGTTTTCAGGTACCTTACCATCAACATATACCAAAAAGTCATCAATCTGGGCTTGTGACAGTTTTAAATCGACCACAAAGAATTCATCATCATATACCTGACGTAGCACTTGGCTCATTTTTAATCTAGCTTTTGGGCTGTCGTTCTTTTGTATTGATTTGGTCAATGCCTTAAAGATATTCACAAAATTAATTCCGTCTTGCATGCCACGTTCCGAACGGCTCAATGCTATGTTCTCAACCTCGGTCGAGCGGTCGATTTCGTACTCTACCTCTTTAAACTCCTCATTTTGAACTTGCAAGAATCGCTCTCTGTTTTCCGGTGTAACGACCACTTCGTCCAGTTCGGTTACTTTCTCCTTCACTTCCACCACCAAACGACCATTGGCAATCATTTGTTCGGTCAATTTAACCACTATCATCTGATAGTTTACGGCGGTAAATGCCAATTCATCCCCCGCCTTTGCCTCAATCGCAAACTGTCCTCCGTCATTTGAAATAACTGCATCTTCGGAAGTAATATTAATGACATTCTCGTTGGGTACAGGTACATCTCTATAGAGTACCGTACCTCTCACTATTTGTCGCTCACCGTCTTGAGAAAAGGCATTGAGTGTTAAAAAAAGTACCAGTATAAGGGTAGGGATATTCTTCATTGGATTGTTTAATTATATAATTTTAGTTCTTGGCCTCAAAAAATAAACAAGTCATTTTCGGCGGGCCAATCACCAAAAAACAAAAATGTTTATAAAGAAAATACATGTTGGGGTCTAAAAAAAACCGTGCCGTCTAAACTTTTGTTAATTCGCTTTCTAACGTTATCGCCAGAGATGGCTCTTGTAATAAAAAACTTTCACCATTCAACAGCAGTTAACGGTAGTTCGACCTTATTAATTAGCAATCTAGCCGGATAATTCTATTTTTGTTGACCCTAATACCTTAAATCTTGATCATATGCTGAATCGTATTGCATTACCTATTCTCTTCATCGGTCTGTTAATGACCACCGCCGTTACGGCACAGGTTAAAATAGGCGATGATCCCCAAACAATCGACGCCAACTCTTTGTTAGAGCTACAGAGTAATGATAAAGTTTTGGTCATTACCCGAGTAGATTCGTTGCAAATGACCAATATTGTACCTAATAGAGGTGCCTTGGTTTATAACACTACCGCCAATTGTGTCTATTACTATAATGGTACCCAATGGGTGAATCTTTGCGATGGTAGTAGTGGCAATCTTACTGCTGACCCCCTAGTCAATGACATCAGCACCATTGTCATTACCCAAACAGAAAACGGAAGCAATTTTGAGATTGCCCCCAATAGTATCAATAGTGAGCAAATTGTAAATGGAGGTATTAATGGTGTTGATATTCAAGATGGATCGATAGGGCAGGGAAAACTTCAAAACAATTCGGTAACTCAAGACAAACTTTCTGAAAACTCGGTAGGTGCCTTTGCTTTGGATAACGATAATATCAATTTGTCAGATTTCACCAATGATGAAGGTTTTATTACCAACGCCGATATTATTAGTGGCGATGCAGGTAATGTGATACAAGCCGGTTCTGACAATGGTGCATTTTACGACGATTCTTTATTACAGGCCGAGATAGATGCCAATACCGCAGCCAATACGGCTGATACGGATCAAAGCCCTACCAACGAATTACAAAACCTATCCATTTCTGGAGACCAACTGAGCATTACGAACGGTAATACGATAACTATACCTACTTCAAATGGTTCCGACACTCGAATAATTGGAGGTACCAATACTCAAGTTGCCGGAAATGGCACCATCGCTACCCCATACCAGATAAATGTGACCGGAGTAGATACCGATACTACCAACGAAATTCAAGATATAACTTTCAACACTACTACCAACGTACTGACCATCAGCAATAATCTCACCACAGGCGGGCAAGTAGATTTAAGTTCTTTGGCTGGTGGTGGAGGCTCCACAGAGGTTGTCGACGGAATTACTTTAACGGGAATCGGAACTGGTGCAGACCCTTTCAAAATTGAACCATCAACGACGACAGGTCAGTTTTTAAGTACCGACGGAAGCGGTAATGTGGTATGGGCCAACGTACCGGCTACAGGGGCAACACCTGCTTTAAGCCAAGTACTCACAACAAATAACAGTGCCGGAAATTTACAGATTAAAGATTTACAAGACCCTACGGTTAATCAAGATGCCGCTACTAAAGCATATGTTGATGCTACGGTTGCGTCAGGCGGAGCACTTACTGATGGTAGTATTCTCATTGGCGGTACGGGAGACGTTGCACAACAACTCACGATTAGTGGCGATGCCGCTATGGATAATGCCGGAGTGCTTACCATCCAAAATGATTCTATCACATCCTTAAAAATTAAAGATGGTACCATTGCTCTTGAGGACTTTAGTAATATGGGGGCGGATACAGACGGCCAAATCATGAGATGGAGTGAAACCAATGGCCAATGGGAAATAGCTTCTGCAGCAAGCCATACCGGCCAATCAAAATCGCTATTCTTTGCTGATGTTAATGGTGACCCTGCTCAGGCATTTCATCCTACTAATGGCAACCCGAGCCTTATCTGGGATTATGATGCCCGTGTGGTAAGTGGTAGGGCCTATGGAGCTCTAGGTATTGGTTTAGACGGCCAAGCGATTAACAACAATACCAAAGTACACATAATTGATAACGTAGGAGGTAACACATCATTTCCTCTAGAAATACAAAATAGGCAAGAGTCTGCCGGCTCAGCAGTAGGCATTCTATTTGCCAATGATAGATTTAATGATGGCAAAGGGGCTATCATATTTCAAAGAACCGGCAATTTTGGAGTTGGTGATTTTCATTTTGTACTGAACCAAAATAATACTGGTAGAGAAGCTCCACAATTAACTTCTGATAAGGCGTTTACAATCAAGAACAATGGGGATATTCAACTATACGGCAACCTGATTGCTAGAAATGGAGCAGGAAGCGACGGACAAGTTTTAACCACCAATGCTGCAGGTGAAACTGTTTGGGGTGCAGGGGGGGTAACCAATTCAACTTTTGCGGTGACTGATACAGATTCTGATGGTACTGACGACTCTTTAACACTAACTGATTCAGATGGCACATCACTATCAGTTGCACTTTCATCTATCAACAGCGGAAGCGACACCACTAATGCCAGCCTTACAGTATCCGACACCGATGCGGATGGCGACGACGATACCCTCACCCTGACAGATTCGGCAGGAGGTACCGTGACCATTGCTTTGGCTGATATCAACAGCGGAAGCGACACCACCAATGCCAGCCTTACAGTATCCGACACCGACGCCGATGGCGACGATGATACCCTCACCCTGACAGATTCGGCAGGAGGTACCGTGACCATAGCTCTGGCTGATATCAACAGCGGAAACGACACCACCAATGCCAGCCTTACAGTATCCGACACCGACGCCGATGGCGACGATGATACCCTGACCCTAACCGATTCGGCAGGGGGTACCGTGACCATAGCTCTGGCTGATATCAACAGCGGAAGCGACACCACCAATGCCAGCCTTACAGTATCCGACACCGACGCCGATGGCGACGATGATACCCTGACCCTAACCGATTCGGCAGGGGGTACCGTGACCATAGCTCTGGCTGATATCAACAGCGGAAGCGACACCACCAATGCCAGCCTTACAGTATCCGACACCGACGCCGATGGCGACGATGATACCCTGACCCTAACCGATTCGGCAGGGGGTACCGTGACCATAGCTCTGGCTGATATCAACAGCGGAAGCGACACCACCAATGCCAGCCTTACAGTATCCGACACCGATGCGGATGGCGACGATGATACCCTGACCCTAACCGATTCGGCAGGGGGTACCGTGACCATTGCTTTGGCTGATATTAATAATGTAAGTCCCCAAAATATAGGGAACTCCAATTTAACTTTAGAGGCAAATAGAACTTTGGACCTGGATGGATTTGACTTATCTTTTGATACTGGAGGAGGTAATATTGGTATAGGCGGGCTCCCGGGTGCACCACAAAGTCAATTGGATGTTAATGGTTCTATTAGAACTAGAAATGGTTTTTTAGCGCCCCCTAGCACAATTGCAGGAGGACCCAGCAACCCGTCATATGGCTTTTATACTGAATCTGGAATTGGCATGTTTAGAGCAGGTGTTACACAATTAGCCTTTGCCACAGGTGGAATTGAGGTAATTCGTATTGATGATTTACAAAATGTAGGTATTGGAACCGATTCTCCAGTCGAAAAACTCCATGTTGCCGGAAATATTCGTGCCGACGGTAATTTTATTTCCAATAATACCACTATCCAAGTTCCAGACTATGTATTTCAAAAATATTACTTAGGAACCTCTGAACTTAAAGAAAGTTACCATTTTTCAAATCTAGAAGAAGTTGAAGCTTTTATTAAAAAGAATCATCATTTACCTGGTGTGACCTCTGCTGTGCAGGCCGAAGAAAATGGACATTGGAATTTAAGTGCTTCTAACCTTCAAAACCTCGAAAAAATAGAAGAACTGTTTTTACATACCATTGCTCAAGAAAAAGAAATCAATAGACTAAAAGCTGAAAAAGAAGCCTTGGCAAATGAAGTTCAGGCCATGAAAAAAGACTTGGAAGAAATCAAGTCACTTCTTCAGAAATAGAAAGCACTTTTATGAGAAATAAATTTTACATACCGCTTCTATTTCTAGGTGTTTCCCTACAGGCCCAAACAGCCCTATACAACACGGGCAACCTACGCATTCATGAAGGGGGCGAAATAGGTTTTCATACCGACTTGATCAACGACGGTATTTTTGATGAAAACAGCGGCTTGGCAGGTTTTTATGGCAATGCTGACCGCAATATTAGTGGTAGCCTACCCCCTACCTTTTTCGATGTTGAGTTTATGACCCAAAGCGGCACTTTTTTAAATACTCCGGTCAATGTTGACAATATTGCCAATTTTATTACCGGCGATGTGATTACCATTCCGGCCCAGCCCGGTATCACGCTTAACTTCTTAGAGCTCGCCCTACCTTCGGGCGAAAGTAATATTAGTAAGGTAGACGGGTACGCAAGTGTATGGCAACAGCAAGAATTTTATTTCCCCGTGGGGGATTCCGAACAATTGAGACCGCTAATCCTAAATTCTGAAGCGGTAAACAATTTGGCCAAAGCGGCCTATTTTTTTGAAGACCCGAACACCCCGAGCGAATTTCAAAGTTTTAATACCAATACACGCGCCAGCGGCATTGATGCCATAAGCACTATTGAGTTTTGGAGGCTTGAAGGCTCGGTTCTCTCATCGGTACAGCTTTCTTGGAACGATAGAAGTGAAATCGGTAGCCTAAGCGACGATGTCGAGGAAATTGTTATGGTCGGATGGAGCAAAATTACCAATCAATGGGAAATGCTCGGCGGACCTGCTTCTGTTGGTGATTTGGTTAATGGGGTGGCTATTTCGGGTTCGTTCGTTCCCGATGATTATGAAGTGTTGACTTTCGGTGCATTTGGCGAACCCCGTGATTTTCTTGACTTGGAAAATTACTTTGTATCACCCAATGGCGATGGAATCAATGATTTTCTTGAAATTCCTGAATTGGCCTTATCGCCCAATAACCATATGATGATTTTTGATCGTCAGGGAAGCAAGGTTTTTGACCAGACCAATTACACTAATGAATTCAATGGTTTCTCTAACCAGAACAATTTTGTGCTCAATAGAGACAGTGGCCTACCTTCAGGTGTTTACTTTTATATTGTTTCGTTGGATGATTTGAACCTAGAATTCCAAGGTTTTCTCTACCTGGCCAACGATTAAATCATTTTTCATTTTCAGCTGATAACATAACCTACCACGACGATAACAGCTCCCCAGCCCCAACTTTCTATCGGATTTATCGCCATGGTTTGTTATGCTCTACATTCTCCTTTTCAAAAACTTTTATTTATCATTTTGAGTTAATCACATAACTCGCCACGGCGATGACAGCTCCCCAGCCCCGACTTTCGCCGGATTCACCACCATGGTTTGTTATGCTTTACATTCTCTTTTTCAAAACTTTTGTACGTCTTTCCCTCTTAGGGAAATCATCTCTCTTACCGGAGACCTCAAGAATTATCTATTGATATAGAGGTATCCGTTAAGAGTTCTTTGTTCGTTGTTATTCACATAATTAATGATGTAGAAGTATACGCCTACTGGCAATTCTTCTTTCTGTCTGATGGTCACCCTTCCGTTCGATATTCCGGTAAAGGCATTATCTGCATTGTTATAACCATCTGTCGAGAATACTTTCACACCCCATCTATTGTAAACTTCCACCGTATTGACAGGGAAACTTTCAATGTTGTTGATGATAAATCTTCCATCATTAATTTCAGGCGATACCAAATCAGTTTCCACATTAATATCACATGGAGTACCTTGTGGTGGAGTACCTCCTAGCGAGCTACATGGGTCTAATGGATCTGTACCATCAATTACTTCTTGGCCATCCATAATACCATCCTCATCGGTATCTGCTTTTGATGCATCGGTACCTCTAGCTTCTTCTTCCGCAAGGGTTAATCCATCATCATCACAATCAGATTCTGTAGTCGGTATTCCTCCAATTGAATCACAATCATCCAATGGGTCGGTACCATCGGTATTCACTTCCTGTCCGTCGTTGACACCATCATTATCAGTATCTGCTATATCAGGATTCGTACCAATTAGGGCTTCTTCAGCAGTCGTCAGTCCGTCTCCGTCACAATCACTATCAGCCAATGGTGTACCTCCGTTGCTGTCACAATCGTTTAATGGATCTGTATTATCTACATTTACCTCTTGACCATCGTTGATACTGTCTCCATCCGTATCAGGATTGTTCGGATTGGTGCCCAGTATAGCTTCTTCGCTACTGGTTAGACCATCATTATCTGGATCGGTACCACAAGTACTACCTGTACCATCAGGATCACAACTATCCAAAGGATTACTGATGCTGGTCGGTATAAGCGCAGTGCTTGGATCATCTACATTATTGACTTCCTCTCCATCTGTCAGGCCGTCACCATCGGTGTCCGCATTGTTCGGGTCCGTTCCGTTGGTGGTCTCCTCCGCCGTGGTCAGCCCGTCGCCGTCGCAGTCGTCAGTCGATAATGGGGTTCCGCCTACGGAATCACAGCTATCG
>NZ_JACYFK010000002.1 GCF_014855515.1 Euzebyella marina | reverse complement strand
CAATATGCTTCGTTTTGTTACCGCTTCCCCGGTTTCCTATGAGCTCACCGGTATGGTGGGTTTTGCAGAGCGTTTCACTATCGGCGCGGGTTACAGGTTTAGCGAAAGTATCAGCGGTCTATTCTTGCTCAATATCAGTGGAGGATTAGACGTAGGGTATGCTTATGAGAACGCCTTGGAAAAACCTGTTGGCGGTGTTGAAAAGGGTACCCATGAGCTGTTCATGAGATTGAGAATATAGAAGTCTTCGTTTTATTCAGATATAGCTGGCCAGTTCATAAGAAGGAACTGGCCAGTTTGTTTTACGAAGTAATAATTCAACTAACGAAAACGTTTTCGCCACAATTCCATAAACTCTCGCAACAATTGTTTGCAATTTTGCATATTAGTAAACAATTTTGGAGCATTATATTGAGAGATAGATAATAATTCGAATTGAGCTTTTTGAATAAAAACCCCCACAGATAACCGGTCCAATTATATAGCGGGCCGGTTGTCAATTTTTTACAAAAGTCAGCAATAATGAAGGATTTAGAAACTCTATACAAGGAATTGAGTAGTTTTCAATCCGATATTTATCGTAAGGAAAACATCAATCAAACCATTATATTATTAGAATCTTGGACTGTCCACATCCCATTCAACCAAAAATCGACTAAAGAATTTTGGATGGACATGGTTAAAAATTTTCAGGATTGCCAAAAAATGAAAGACCCTCAGGAATATGGTGAACAATATGCCTTTTACCTATTGAAAACTTTACTTTTTATAAAAAGATTAATGTAGCATGACTTATAAACCACTGTTATTTGAATATATGTAAATACCTACACTACTTTAATTCATCGAATAAACTATCTGTTTAACAGATAATAATTGGTACCATATTCATAGGTTGCATATTTGCTTCAAATTAAAACCCCCGAATATGAATACAATTACTCTTATTAAGAACATTTATCTGGACAGCATTAGAAACATAGGAAATTTCGTGATTCGAAACTATTTTAAAGCGTTCACATGGTTTACCATAATTTTATTCTCAGTAGTACTCTATGCTTTTTTCTATCGAATCTTTACAGGATTTCCTTTTTAATGAGAAACCTTGGAGAAAAAAGAAAATAACATTATATATACATTCACTATCATAGCCTTGACAATCGCTATCTTTCTTTTGATGGTGGAAATAATCGATTAGATCATATTTTCTAGGTTAACTGAACTACCTAGAATCCATTTGAGTTTGCTGTACTAATTTGAAGCAACAAAATGTCTTTCTCAGTCTAACTACCCCTTGGATTGAGTACAGGTGAAAGAAAGGACCAGTCGATAGGTAAAATATTGATGGAATAACTTTCATTGGGAAACTTGATAAACGGTTTAATCTAAAAAGAAATCGATGAAAATTTGCGACCGCTGATGAAAATTAGTTGGATGCTGAATTACATCGAGACCACTATTCATCAATAAAGAACAATATTTGAGTATTTTTAAGATAGGATGTGCTTGAGAGTAGCACATCCTTATCTAAAATTGCACTGAATCATCGTTTAAAGTTCCACTTAACAAGCACTTTAACCCTAAGTTCTTTACCATGACATAAAGAGCTTTGCTTCCAACCAGCGCAGTAGGTAGTTTACTAAAAACGCTACCAATATTGAGCGAATAGGCACAAATAACGATTACGCCACGAAAAAATATCATGACCAAATCTCGAATTCAGTAAACTTTCTTACAATTTTAGTCAAGTTAATTATTTTTTTTTATTAAATACATATCAGCGATATACACTTGAGAATAGCATAGAGTGATGTAAAAACAATTCGTGACACACGTCTATTAAATTTCTAGTGATAAGTTATATTTTTTGAATAAAGATTGATTTGGTAAATATTGTTAGGATTGTAAATTAATGGGATACTTCGCAAATTCTAAGTAAATCTGTTGGGGAGATAGTGGCATGCCATAATGTAATATTTGAATTCAGGATTTCATTTACTGATTTTAATTTTAGTATTTTAGGTCGTTACCAACTATGATTTCCAACATATAAAATTGCGAATGTAATTTAGGTTGGTGAATGAAGCGTTCGAAACGTTTAATTATTTATGTCTCCATTTAATAAATTGTTGTCAATCCATTTGAGATCTTACGTTATTTTAATACATACCCTTTTTTTCTCGCTATTTTTGAAAGGTCAAAGCTATAGTGAACTCGCAACTCTGGAACTTGATTCCCACATTTTGGAAATAGCTGATAGTTTTTTAGAAGAATATCCCATTACCATTACTTCTTACGTATGTTCACGATCTTCTGGAGGCAAAAATGACTTTTACTCAGAAGGAGATTATTGGTGGCCAGATCCAGAAAATCCTGAAGGCCCTTACATTAGAAAAGACGGTTTTACCAATCCCGAAAACTTTACGGCTCATCGAGAAGTCCTCATGAAAATGGGAGAAATGGTGGGAACCTTAACTTCTGCATATCTAATTACCAAAGACAGAACCTATTCCGATGCCGCGCTGGAACACTGCAAGGCTTGGTTCTTGAACGAATCTACGCGTATGAATCCCCACTTTTTGTACGCGCAAGCAATTAAGGGAAGGCATACGGGAAGAGGTATAGGTATTATTGACGGTATTCATATTATGGATGCAGTACAATCCCTTTGGGTCCTTGAAAACGAAGGTTTAATCAGTGAAAATCTTATGACTGGATTCCGTGCTTGGTTTTCTGAGCTCCTTGAATGGTTGATGATCCATGAATACAGTAAAGATGAAATGGTTCATCCAAATAACCATGGTACCTGCTGGAATATGCAGGTAGCGACCTATGCCAAATTTTGTAACAATTCAAAGGTCATGGAATTTTGTAAAGCTAATTTTATAAACACCCTCATGCCAGGACAAATGGCCAAGGATGGCAGTTTCCCTTTGGAATTGGAAAGAACGAAGCCTTATGGTTATTCTTTATTTAATCTTGATGCAATGACTATTAACGCTTGGGTTTTATCTGATAGTTTTCAATGTTTCTGGCACTATGATATAAATGGTCGCTCCTTATTAAAGGCGGTGGAATTCATGGCCCCTTTTGTGGCTAAGAAAAATGATTGGCCACATGAGCCTGATGTAATGTATTGGAATGAATGGCCTGTTGCACATCCAACATTTTTGTTTTCGGCAATCATTTACAATCGTTTGGATTTTTATGAATTATGGGCTAATAATCGACATTTTCCCAAAACGTTCGAAGTAAAGCGCAACATGGCCATTAAAAGTCCTTTGATTTGGCTTTATAAGAAAGAAAATTGCGGTAACTAGTTATAAATACATGCTTGGCCATCACGGTTATATAATCCTGACTTTATCTTTCCGGTAAAAACTTTCAAACTCTAAATGTATTTTTAGGATTTATTGAATTTTTATATGTTAGATTTGTAGGAGAAGGCCTAAATTATCTCATTGATGTCCTAATTGATGTCAATTTATAAGTTTTAGTTTTTAAATTATTGGTTTTGAGGGTGTTGTGTTTATGGTTTAAATCCAGTCATCCCGACTTACCTTATTTAAGTAAAATCAAAACACTGTTAATCTTATGATTTTCAGTGTTTTGTGTTTTTAAGCATATCGTTTGAATTCATTTAAAACCATCTAAAATCATATCAAGCGTGTTCCCATCGGGAGCAAACACTTACAGTTCTTGTTGTAACTTTAAATGACTTTTAGAACCATTTTTCTTGTGTTTTGACTTTCACGGTATTCACACTCTAAAAGGTTACAACATGCAGAAAAACAATCGTTTAACAATCAATTTCTTTACAAGGAAGCACAAGGTGCAATCCGAGAACCGGATTGTCTATTGTAGGATTACCATCGATGGTGAGCGCACCGATTTTAGCATAAATCGGGAGATAAAAACCAATTTATGGGACAATAGCCGTAAAAGGGGCAAGGGATTTTCTAATTACATTATCTCCCTTAACAAGTACCTGGACCAAATTTATACTGGTCTTCATGAGGCACATAGGCTATCGATGGCAGAAGAGAAGGTAATCACCCCATTGGCCATAAAAGCAAGGTTCTTTGGAGAAGATGAGGGAGGCAAAACATTGAAACAATTGATTGCCTACCACAATGGAACCATGCACACTTCTTTACGTCCGGGAACCAGAAAGAATTACCACATCACCGAACGATGCGTGGGTTTATTTTTAAAAGAGGAATATGGAGTTGAGGACATAAAGCTCAAAAAATTGAACTACCGTTTTATATCGGACTTTGAGCAGTACCTAAGAAAGTACAGACCATCTACACGAACCAAATGCACAAATAACGGGGCCATGAAACACATGGAACGGCTTAAGAAAATGTCAAGGTTGGCCGTTCGGTTGGATTGGATAACAAAAGACCCTTTTGAAAACTATAAACTGCGTTTTGAGAAAACCGAACGGGAATATTTGACAAAACGGGAATTGAAATTGATAGAAGAGACCACGTTCACAAAAGAGGGAGTTGAGAAATGCAAGGATGTGTTTCTCTTCTCGTGCTATACTGGCCTATCCTATATCGATGTGAAGGCATTGACCCCAGACCACCTACTTAAAGGAATAGATGGCAATGAATGGTTGTTCACCAAAAGGATAAAGACGGACGAAAAACTCAAAATCCCCTTACTTCCACAAGCAAAGGAAATCATCAAAAAATATGAAGATTCCGCAGAAAGAAAGATGATGAAAGTCCTATTGCCTGTTTATAGCAATCAAAAGGTCAATTATTACTTAAAGGAAATCTGCAAGGCCTGTAAGATTTACAAGAAAGTAACATTCCATACCGCAAGGCACACTTTTGCAACAACGGTAACCCTTTCCAATGGGGTGCCGATAGAAACCGTCTCCAAAATGCTTGGCCATACCAAATTGGCCACTACCCAGATTTATGCCAGGGTATTGGAACAAAAGATAGGGGAGGATATGCAAAACCTAATATATCATATGCAAACCAACCGATCAGCCGAAGGATGATAAGACTGTATTTATTCGGTCCCGCTCGCGGGACGTAGGAATAGCAAGAGGGTGATGCGCAGTTTGCGCCATCACGGTTGTTTTCGGGTCTTCAACAGGTTGAAAACCAGTTGATTGAAAGGATTTTGGAATACTGTGCAAAATCTGGGGCTACAGTAGACTTTTCCGGAATCTACAGTAAACCCTTTGGAAAGCCCTATAAACACTGGAAATTTTTGACGAAAAAATTGACGCAATTTCACTAAAAAACAAAATCGCACCTATGGAAAAGCAATCTACAAACGGCAGAACAAGGAAAGGAACAGGTGGTTATTCCAATATCACCGTGAAGAAGGAAACGGCCACTCGTTTTCGGAGCTATTCCAAAAGGTTCAACAAATCGCATAGCGAGGTTTTGGATGGAATGATACAATACTTCAAGGATAATAACCTTGACCCTTTTGGGGAGGGAACAAAGATCATCCTTGACAGTATCAAAGAATTGGAGCGTCAGATGATGAAAAAATTCGATAGGCTCATCGCCATTATCAAGAACATAGAAAAGACCAGTATCCGGCCGACTTATGAAATGGTGCTGATACTTTACGAGGCCTATGTAGAGGATGGGAGGAAACAGAGACGGGAACCCGTCAAAATACAAGAAGAGCGAAGGGATTTTTTGGAACCAAGGAATACCGTTCCAAAAGTGGAGCATGATAGAATGCTGCAAGAATTTAAAGACTATAAAAAACGCTGTAATAAAATGCTCAACAGCGTTGAAAAGGTGGAACCAATGATGGGCAAGCCTTATTTGAAAATAAATATGGGCATCGAGGATTTTGAAAGCCTAAAACATCAATTAAGATAACAGCCATGTACCTTACCATCTCGGCACAGAAAATGGGCAGTACCTATAACTCCAGTGTAGGGAACTATGTGGACTATCTGGAAAAGGAAAACGAGGATAGGTCACCCGAACTTAGGGAGGAATTCTTTGACCAAGAGAACGACAGCGTAAGCCCTCAAACGGTCATCGATGAAATAGATGCCAATACCGCTAAACTAAGACAGAAAGACCCGAAATTCTATTCCATAGTGGTCAGCCCCAATAAAAGGGAACTGAAGGCCATAAGCAGTGATCCTAAACTGCTGAGGGAATACACAAGGAAACTCATGGAGGATTATGCCAAGAGTTTCCATCGCAACCAAAAGGTCAAGGCCGAGAACCTGAAGTACTATGCCAAGATAGAGCATGAACGCACTTATCGGGGCCTTGACAAACGGGTGCAAGAGAATGCTCTATACCGAGGCGAGATAGCAAGGCTAAGGAACGAGATACGGAAAGTGGAACGGGGCGAATCCTTTAGGAATGTCAATGATTTAGGAAAAAGAATCAAAGAGCAAGAAGGATTGGCCCCACATAAACAGAACGGACAGTTGGTGGCCGCAGGGATGAAAAAGGAGGGGCCACAGACCCATATCCATATCATTGTCAGCAGAAGAGACATAACGAACACCTATACCCTTTCGCCAATGGCAAAACATAAGGCATCCGAAGTGGAGCTGAACGGAAAGACGGTCAAGAGGGGTTTTGATCGGGACAGTTTTTACCAAGCGGCCGAAAAGACCTTCGACAGGACAACAGGGTTCAAGAGGAACTATGTGGAATCCTATGTTGGGAGAAAGGCCCATGCCAAGGAACCGGGGAAGTTCTTTGCAAAGGTGATGGGATTGCCCACCAAGGAAAAGGACATGGCCTTCAAACTTCTTAAGACAATGGGGGTCAAGGCTCCCAGTATACCGACCAATAAAGTGCAAATGGCGGCCAAGATCATCAAAGCTCTAGGTAGGGGGATTGATAAGGCAAGGGGTACAGGTGAGGATATGGGTTACTGAAATCCAAAAGTAGGTTGCGCCCTACCGGGTTTTTGCTTCACGCTTATCTACCGGAACACTACAAAAACCCGATAGGATCCATGCGCAAAAGTTGGAGGTAAGCATTTGGGACGTTTGCAGCCCTTCACTGCGTTTCGTTCGATTTTTTGTAAGCAACTTTTATAAGAAGATTTGATTTAAAGTATTATGCTATTTCTTGTCCAATAGGTTTTCCAGGTAAGTCACCTTATCTTTTTCAGCTTGAACGAGACGCTCATAAAGCTCAATTACCTTGTCCAATGGATTGAATGTGCAATGATTATTGAATGTGCCCTCACTGCTGTCATTGAAATTGTTGAAATAATTGATGGCCAACTCTTCAGAAAAGTTATGAATTGCTTCAGGTGTGACCCCCAAGGCTTTGGCGACGGCTTCCAGACGTTCCGTATCAAGGTTCTCGGACTGTTCGATTTTGGAAACACTTTGTTGGCTGACACCCAACATCTCTGCCAAGGTTTCCTGTTTTATGCCTCGTAGCTCACGGATGCGGCCAATCTTTCTTCCAATGTGGTTGTTCTTTTTTACTGTCTCCATATTCCAAAAATAAACATTCCAAATTTAAATATACGGGTAGATTACCAATGGAAGTGGTTGGTTACAACTTTGCATGGTTGGGTACACGGTACCAATGCAGGTGCTTTAGGTAAAACAAAAAATTATGGAGCAACGGACATTCAACTTGGAAGGGCCACGGACAATGCCTTTATCGAAAGGTTATGGAGGAACGTGAAATACGAAAAGATATATCTGAACCCGACAATGGACCGTATGGACCTTTATCTGTTATTGACAGAGTACTTTGATTATTACAACTACGAAAGAAGACACCAGTCCATCTACTATGAAAGACCTATTGATATATTTGAAAGAGCAGCTTGATAATTATATTAGTTTTATAGAAAACCTGTCCTAAAGATCTGGGTATCTACAATTCTCTGATTATAAGAATATGAAAATTAGATTAAAAGATAATCGTTCTCATAAAACTATAAGCGTCAATCTAGAAGTCCTACCACAAAAAGAGGATTTGGTAGAGAATGCTGGTAAAGTCTATAGGGTGCTTTCGGTGAAGCACTCGGAGCAGGGCATTAAATTACTAGTGAATGAGTTATATGATAATCCTCTTTTTCATTATTAGTTATAGCTAATACTTTCCGTAACCCCAAAAAAAGGTCTAATTTCATTTTCCATTACAGCATCAAATTCATTTTGATTGAAGGTGAACGTTTTGGCATTCTTATAAAAGACGATACTTCTTCTATTCCAAAAACACACTATCATTACCTCGTAATTGAATTGCTCGACATGAACGACGATGTCTTTGTATTTAGTCTTTAGTACCTCATACATGTACAGTTCCAAACGTTTTCTATCAGATTCTATCATTCACAAATTTTAGTATTCCCAATAATATAATCAGGAGTAAGATTAACCAATACCTTATTTAAATAAGTTGTTGACCTAAATAAAAAAATTAACAATAACTTGCCAGACCTTATGCAGTCAGTTAATCAAGACCAAATATCTGTAATTCAGTTTAAACCCCGAAGAATGGTTTTATTTCGTTTTCGAATACATCATCGAACTTATCTTTATGGAAGATGAATGATTTGGCATTGTCATAAAAAATTGCACTTTGTCGATTCCAAAGACATGCAATCATAATTTCATCGCCATAATGGTCGGTATGCACCACGATATCATTGAATTTCTTCTCGAGCACCTTGTTCATGTACAGTTCTAAGCGGACCTGTTCCGAATCTTTCATAACAGAGTAGTTAAGCTTTAAGGCTAATATAGCCCATTTTAGAATTTGATTTCCAAAAAGAACAGAGAATTCGGTTTAGGGCCGATTTCAAAGCGCAGCTCTAGCCTACAGAATTATCAAGCATGCGAGACAAATAGCAATAATGGGCAATAAAAATTGCTTATTTCTAAAAAATTTCATATAAATTCACTAAAAAAATAAAACGTAATTCTGGAAATTTTGAGATGAAAAATAACGTCCGGACATGAGTTTACAAATATCCCTTATAGCCAGAAGAAACAAAATTGCTAAACGTTTCAAAGCCAATTTTTTAGAAGAATATAATCCCTCGTATCGACTAAATGGTTTAAAGAATGACAAGCTTCAAATTATTACCGTAGAGAACACAGAGCAAATAGTTCCCGCTATATGGGGCTTGGTACCAGAAGATGAATTTGCTGACCGAACAAGGTTTTTTGAAAAGTATGGTAGTATCGATGAGTACTTAAAAATCAATAAAACTTTGCAGAGTATGGGAGAATATATGATGTATTGCGACTCTTATTCTACCGCCGCGAAATCACGAAGGTGCCTAATCATTGCGGATGGTTTCTATGAAGAGCACCAATCCATGAAATCATCAATACCTGTATATTGCTATATACCCAATAAAAACGGGGCAGGGAAGTTATTTGCAATTGCCGGTATCTATTCACGAATAGGAGAAAATCAATATACCTGTAGTATGGTAACGGTCGGGGCAAATTACTTTTTCAGTATTGTGGTTAATCTAGCAAAAAGAATGCCCTTGGTATTAGATAAGCGCTTGGAAAAAGGTTGGTTGGACGAAAGCTTAAATAAGATTGAAATTTTGGATTATATCAACGAAGGTTTTACCGACCAAGAGTTTCGCGTGTATCCTGTGGCAAAAGGTTCCTTTGATAATGAGACGGCTATTATGCCAACCATTTATGACGGATTTGATGATTTTATCTGAGGAACGAGCTCACGCCCGTAAGGGCAACAATCTGAAAAAAATGGACCTCTGGTTAGAGGTGACGGATGATTTATACAATGAGGCAAAAATTGATGCGGATACATACACGAAATTGATCAATGCAATCGAACTTAAGCTAGTTAATTCGCCTTCTTTTAAAAAGCGGATTATGGATTGGGCAGGTTCCGTACTTGCCATGGATTCGGTCGAAGGCCATCTTGAAAACTTCGAGTCAATGTTGCAATCTTTTTTGGCCAGCCCGGGAGCCGATAATCATTAAAAGCGAACCGAGGAGCTGGCCGGAATACTAAAACCAGTCTTTCAATGTCCGGAAGAGTATGAAAAGAAAGAGCTGATCACTAAATATCTGAATAAATAGATTGATAAACGCAAACGATTGAGAGAATACTCAATTCAATTAATAAAACAAAACTATTTAAGGTACAAAAAGTTGTGGTTACCGGAACCTTCACGGGATACCACCATTATACCGAACTGGCCAAGGTGTTGGCAGAGAGGGGAGCCGAAATCCAAGACCATGTAAGGGCAGATACAGATTTAATCGTGGTCGGATTTTTCCCGGATAAAGAAGAGCTAAAAATGGCGAGTCAATATGATAATTTGGTGGTGGAACAAGACATTTTGTTCCAACCTCTAAAAAGCGATTATATGTAGGAAAATTATTTGTTAAAAAAATTAAAAATAAAGCATTTAAATCAAAATATTTTGTTAAATTAATACTGCGGTATCGCTCTCATGTTAGTTAGTGGGGACCTAAGGCAAAGTTTAAATTCCCCGTAAAGGTCAGGCTTGTCCTGGCCTTTATTGTTATGTTGAGTAAAAAGATTTGATATAGTCAGTTTGTTACTAATCATGTAGGAATTTGCGTTGGTATGTAGGTAATATAAAGCACTTGATTGCGTTCTTGTTCTGAGCCAAAACTAGCCTATGTTACATTATTAAGACTGTGCAGTTTTAATACATATGCTGGTTTAGCAAAGTTAACCCCCACATTAAAGGCCAAGTTTAAATCTTGGCCTTTTCCAAATAATCATGTTTGCGAACTGTGAATTTATAATCTAACAAAAATGGCAAGTAATCCAATTTGTAGCCTTCCCTGTTTTCTACAATTGCTAATTCAGAAATCTTTTTGGGGAAGGCTACAGCTTAATCACCTTGTCCACATACTAAATGGAAAAAGCGGGAGATTGCCCAGGTTCAATAGTTTGCCTTGAAAATCTTTAATAATCCAATCCAAAATGGTCCACTAACTTTTGATAGGTCATTTTATTGTAATTCAGGCTTTCCGCTTTGCTACTCACCGAAGACGAAGGTATAATAATATATCTTGCTCTCCCTTCCGGAGCCGAACTGCTCGTATCCGTTCTGTAATAAATTCTAATTCGCCCCTCTTGAAAAGCAAAATTTACGGTTAAGGTTGCTGACCAGGTCATGGGAAGCGGGTAAACGTAAGTAGAATTTTCAAAATACACGAGGATGACCGAATCTTCCAAGTCTTGGGCTGTTATATCCGTAGCGGTTTGGTCATGATAGCCAAAGGTTCCGGGGTTAGTTGACCAAGAAACATCAAACCAATCAGACGATATAACATTGGCGTTCCCATCTTCACCGGATTCACCTTGGAGGCCTTGTTCCCCTTGAGGACCTGCTACTCCCTGTTCACCTTGGGGTCCTTCTGGTCCCACAGGCCCCTCGGGACCTTCCTTCTCACAGGAAATCAAGACAGATCCAAGAACAAAATGTAACAGAATACAGAATTTCATAATCTTCATAATAAAATAGTTTAATTCGTATTGTTTTATGCTTATTGATAATTAATGTTCAGAAATGGAAAAGGTTAACATCTAGATAAAGAATAAAACAGAAAGATGGTTCTTTTTGTAACAGAACATTCCTCTATCGTGCTTAAAAGAAAGTATCGATCAGGCTTTCGGATGGCAGCCTTCCCCATTTTCTACAATTGATAATTCAGAAATGGTTATTTAATAAAAAGTTCAAAAAAGTATTTTCAAGATTACAAACCGAACAAGTCAAAGTACAATTACCGAACAAGGAAGTTGTCACCAATAGATACCAATTAGGGTCAATATTTTTAATAATTAAATGCTAAAAAATTGTGATTCTAATATCTTTTAAAGAAGGGATATTAATCGGAATTGTAATTTGTTCTTTTTTGATTATAACTTTAGCTTAAAACAGGATGAACAGGGGGAGATTATATTATACGGTGGTAAATTAAGCATAGAAATACGGTTGAATAATGATACCATTTGGTTAAATCAAAGACAAATGGCAGAGTTGTTTGATAAAGATTCCGATACCATTGGCCTACTTTTGAAAAATATCTTTGCCAGTCACCGCTTTCGACATCAGTGACACGGCCCGCCAAAAAGCCATGACATTGGCAAAATCACAAAATGCCCTTATTGATTATAAAGTGTCTTCCGTTTTGGATTTCTATTCAGAACGACAATTTGATGTCGTCGCATTCATCTATGCCCATTTTCCTTCTGATATTCGAAAGCAGGCCTCTGAAAAAATATTATCACTGGTCAGACCAGGGGGTAAAGTAATTTTCGAAGCCTTTTCGAAGGAACAGCTTAGTTTGGAATCTGGGGGGGCCAAAGACGAAAAAATGTTGTTTTCATTGGAAGAAATGGAAGAGGAGTTTAAATTCCTAGAATTTTACCTCTTGCGAAAAGAAAAAATCAACTTGAACGAAGGTCAATATCATAAAGGAAAGGCAAGCGTCATACGTATGGTCGGCACCAAAAAGTGACCCCAGGAACGTTAAATGGAAGTTAAATGAAACCTGTGTAACCTAGGTTACTGCACACTTTACAACCATAGTTTAATTTTATATTGAATTTATAAAATAATAAATATAACTTATAGAACTATGGAAAACTTAAATGTTTTGAACGAAGAAATCAAGACAATGCCACGAATAGGTGATGATGCACCTGACTTTGAGGCGGTGACCACTAAAGGAAAAATAAAATTGTCAGAATTTGCAAAGGACAAATGGATCGTCATGTTCTCGCATCCCGCTGATTTTACGCCCGTATGTACCACGGAAATGAGCGGCTTTGCGACCAGAAAAAAAGAATTTGATGCCCTGAACACTGAACTTTTGGGGCTAAGTATCGATAGCATACACGCCCATTTGGGTTGGGTACAAAATGTAAGGGAAAATACGGGGGTGTATTTTGACTTTCCCATTATTGCCGATTTGGATATGAAAGTATCCAAACTGTACGGGATGCTCCAACCCAATGAGAGCGAAACAGCAGCCGTTAGAGCGGTATTCTTTATCGATCCTAAAAAGAAAATCAGACTGATTATGTACTACCCATTGAATGTAGGTAGGAACATGGATGAAATTCTTAGGGCTTTGGAAGCACTTCAGACTTCGGACAAACATGGCGTGGCAATGCCCTTGGATTGGAAGAAAGGTGAGAAAGCCATTGTTCCGCCACCAAAATCTTTGGATGAATTGAACAAGAGACTTGAAGATGATTCTGTTGAAAAGGTAACTTGGTACCTAGCAAAGAAGAATCTTTCGTAACACATATATGCACGCAATTGGCATATTTTTAGAAAGTACCAATCTTTTTAAATCAAACGAGATGAATATAAAGCAATTCGAATACAAACCATTGGCCCACTATTCCTATGCCATTGTAAGCAAAGGTGAAATGGCTATAATTGATCCTGAAAGAAATGCCACGCAATATTATGCGTTTGCCAAAGAAAACAAATGCAAAATCGTTGCGGTTATTGAAACACACCCACACGCCGATTTTGTAAGTTCTCACCTTCAGATTCACGAGGAAACTGGAGCTACAATTTATAATAGTAAAAAGTTGGGTGCCGATTATCCACACACCTCATTTGATGAAGGCGATGCCATTTCCATTGGAGATGCCACCCTATTTGCCATCAATACGCCTGGCCATTCCCCGGATAGCATCACTATAGTTGCCAAAGACGGTGACGAGACCTCCTTATTTACCGGAGACACCCTCTTTATTGGCGACGTAGGCAGACCCGACCTCAGGGAAAAAGCGGGCAACATGACCGCTAAACGTCAAGAATTGGCTGAAATGATGTACGATACCATTCAGAAGAAATTCAAAGATTTGCCCAACGACGCCCTGATTTATCCTGCGCATGGAGCGGGATCCCTGTGTGGTAAGAATCTTAGTAGTGATAATAGCAGTACCCTAGGAAATGAGCGCATGGGCAACTGGGCTTTCAGAGAACAAACCAAAGATGATTTTGTAAGCACATTGTTGGATAGCCAACCGTTCATCCCTTCTTATTTCGGGTTCAATGTGGATATCAATAAATCCGGAGCGGAAAATGTTAGAAAGGCGATTGCCAAAGTACCTTTCCAGTACCATACATCGGTCAAAGGATTGCTTGTCGATACCCGAAAAGAAGCGAAATTCAAAGAAGGTCATCTGCCAGGGAGCATCAATATCCAGGCCACTTCTGAAAATGATAAGTTTGAGACTTGGCTAGGGTCCATTGTCGAACCTATGGAAGCCTTTCATTTGATTATTGAAGACCCCAGCGAACTTCATGATATATTGGAGCGGGTTTCGAAGATCGGTTATGAGACCCAACTTGAATCGGTAATCACTTTGGGGACAGAAAATTTAAAGCAGAGTGCTGATCTCGACTTGGAAGATTTTAAACAAAATCCATCGAACTATACCATTGTGGACATACGAAATCAGAGTGAGATCAATGATGGAAAGTTTTTTGAAAACGCTCTGGAACACCCTCTCAACGAATTAAGGGATACACTTAAACAAATCCCGACCGATAAGCCGCTCGTTGTACATTGCGCAGGCGGCTACCGCAGCGCAGCAGGAAGCAGCATTTTGGAGAAATCATTCAAGGACACCACCGTATTTGACTTGAGTGAAAACATTAATGATTTTAAATAAAAGGTTATGGGTAACATAAATAAAATAGGATTGGATGCTGTCGCATCAGAAGACGTCGCAAAAAAGCTTAATGACCTATTATCCAATTACCAATTGTTCTACATGAACTTACGGGGATTTCATTGGAACATCAAGGGTAAGAAGTTCTTTGAACTGCATTTGAAATTCGAAAAATTGTACAACGAGGCTTTGGTGAAAATTGATGAACTGGCCGAACGTGCATTGACATTGGGAGCAACCCCCATCCATTCTTATGAGGGCTACCTCAAAACTTCAGAAATAAAATCGGTCGAGAATGTGACGGATGGCGCGACTGCAGTTGATAATATTATTGGGTCACTTGGTATCTTATTGAAAAAAGAACGGACGATATTGGCACTTGCAGCGGAAGCTGGCGACGAAGGTACAGTTGCCCTGATGAGCGAGTATATCGTAGAACAGGAAAAATTGGTGTGGATGCTATCTGCATATCTAGATTGAATTGCAAATAATTATATTAAAAAAAACAAACCGTATTGGATGTGATACCCAATGCGGTTTATCTTATTTGTGGTAATCACATTACATCAAACCGATAAGAAATCCCCTAAATTCCTCATTGTTATAATCAGCCATCCCTTTGTGGGTCAAGACAATATTTCCTTCTACATTAATAACATAGGTGGTAGGCAAGGCATTCGAATCATATACATTAGGAATGTTACCGGCCACCGAATATATGGGCAAATTATATTCCTTACCTTTCATATACTCTTTCGCGGTTTCAAAATTATTGTCAAAAGAGAGCATTACAAAAACTACATCGTTACCCATATCCTTGTGTAAATTTTCAATACTTGGCATTTCTGCCACACAAGGTGGGCACCACGTAGCCCAAAAATTTAAAAATATGACTTTGCCCTCGAAATTTTTGAGAGATATGACATTTCCGTCCTTATCTAATAAATCCAGATTGTAATCTGCTTTTGCCATTACTTTATTTTCAATGTTACTATCTTGAGCAACATCTTCAACATTCGGATTCATTAAACCAGTTTCAAGTATTCCACGTTGCGCGAAACCTATTACCTCGGTATGCAAACCTGTGACATAAAGTGTAATTCCGGCTATTGCAAAAATTCCATATTGAATCCAAGTTTTTTTCGTGTGTTTGCTTTTTTTGCTGTTATCCATAATTTAAATTTTTACTGAAATTTATAATCGGTTTGAGGCACAGTAGAGAAAGAATATTCCCCAAGGTCCTCTGCATATGCTCTTCCATCAATAATAGGAGATACCGGTGAATGTTCATTCAAATACTCTTCCACGACTTCGTGAATGGTATAGTCTTTTACTTCAACATCCTTAACACCTGACATCCTACAAAGGTTGTCAATTGGGTCGCCGGGGCGTACACAGGCCGAAATGGTATAATAATCATCATCTTCCATTGGTTCGCCGTTTACGGTTAAACTATTGATTCTTTGACCTTTTTCATTTTGACTGTTGAAGTTGACCTTCATTCCTGAAAATCGTACCAGCCAACCACCGAAACGTTCGGTCGGGTCTTGCGCAAATGCGTTGTGCATTTCTTTTTCCAACCATTTTTTTATTTGTTTGCCGGTTGCCTTTCCTGTTTTCACCTTTTCATTCACGGGAAGTAAATTCCAAAGATTTGCGCGAGTAATAGGTGCAGGGTTACCCTTTTCGGGAAAAATTGGGTTACCAAATCGAAACCCATTTGAAATGGCTATGTCAACACCCGTCTTCCAGCGAGCCGCATCTGTAATCATATTGTCCATCGGGTTCTCTACGGTAAGATATCGATAGAGAGGTTTTTTAGTATATCCCATCACCGTTTCCAAGTGGTCTTTGTATGGTTCTTTTGCCTTGTCCACCAATTCTTGAATTTCTTTATTCGCTGGGAATACCTCTGGGTCAACGTCAATTAGTTCATATTCGTCACCCACTAATTTGCCATCGATAAAATGAAGCGTCAACTTACCAACGAAAGAACCGAATGCGCCAGGTTCAGTGACTTTGGCATACTTACCTTGAATGGGTTCTCGTACACGCTCGTGAGTATCATTTCCCAATATATAGTCTACATTTTCTGCAATAGGGTTATTAGCAAGTTCCACCTGTTTGAAAATACCGATGTGCGTTACCAAAAAGAGTAGGTCTAGGTTTTCATTCATTTTTAACTCATCCACCTGATTTTTAAGGTCTTCGGTTAGACCGCTGAACCCAATACCTTTACTAAATATTGGATTTTGACGTACGGGCACGTCTGGGTCATTGATACCCATAAACCCGATACGTAAACCCTCGATTTCCTTAACGGAATAGGCAGGAAACAAAGGTACGTTACTCTCTTCGTGATACATATTCTGGACGATTACATCAGTTTCATAACCTTTCATTACGTCCATCATCACATCCTTACCATATACTACTTCCCAGTTGCCAGGGATGATGACATCATACCCCATATTTTTAATAAGTTCAGGCATAACCTTTCCTTCTGATAGTGCGGTATAACCACTACCCTGTATAAGGTCACCACCGTCAACGATGATAGTATGATTTGGGTTTTTTGGCCTTTCTTGCTCAAACAGTGTCTTGATATTGGCGAGGCCGCCACGGTCTTTAAATACTATTTTTTCGTTTTCCCAGAATAGTTCAGGGTGTGTGTCGAGTTGGCCGTGAATATCGGCTGTTTGAAGTACGGTAATACTTAAAGTATCCTTTGATTTATTGAGACTGTTCATTTTATTTGATTTTTCTGTTTTGCAGCCAACCGTCACTACCATTATTGCTATAAGGGAAATAGCCGTCAAAATATTACTGTTAGTTGTTTTCATAGTTGTAAACATTGCGTTTTCATTCATTACAGGCTAATACTTTTATACCCTTTTTTCTGAAGCTGAAAGTTGTAGAGAATTCCGTTCTCGACAATCTCAATTTCTTTAGGGACTTTTGTTTTATCTACCTTGAACTTCTTGAGTGAAAAACCACAGGCTATGATTTTTACACCTGCTTTTTTAGCCTTTTTTACGAAGTCGCCCATTTTTTCAACATCTGTGATGTCACCTATTTCCTTGCCACATATGATGACTTGAAAATCGCCAAAGGAATCGCCTTCTTCGGCCTTAAGGGCTTTAGCCGTTAGAATTATAGGTTGTAATTGAGGCACTTTTTTGGTCAGTACCACATAATTGTTTGTGTCGTTGTCCATTTGCTGTGCCTGTGTTTTGTTTATGCTGAACACGGTTAGCACCAAAAGAATTGAACTTAATAAATACGTTTTCATTTTTTTATTTTAGAAGATTACTGGTGTCGTTCAATACAAAAAAAAGAAGTCCACCGAAGATTGCTATGTTTTTAAATAAAGGTCCAAGCGTTGTTATTTGACCCACTTGAATAGTTAATGTGATGGGGATTAAAACCGCCATCAATACAATAGCCGCCCATTTCGTCCTATATCCGATAAGAAATAGGAAACCTGCTACAAGCATTACGATACCTGATAGGATGATGAGCCATTCCGGTTCACCAAAAAAAAGTGCGATACCTTTAAAGTTTGCTTGTTCTATACGCTGGGCAGTTTTTTCTATATTCAGCAGGTGATTGAAACCCGCTACGAGAAATATGCAGCTTACTAGTATGCGCAACAGTTGTATGGAACGACGGCTAATTAAAATTTTTGTCGCCATTGTAAATGATATTTAAAATGTTTTGATTTGTGCGGTGTCTGTTCGTAATAGTTCGTCCTGTCGTATTTTTATGGATACAGAGAACCATTACGGAAGCACCGACTTTAAATTTTTGAAAATGGGAGTTGGACTAAGCCAAACGAGGTGGTGGTGAATCGTTATCTAGAAAACGATAATTAAGGGTTGTAGTAATGTGAGAATTATAAATCGAGGTAAGTTTGTAAATTCCAGTTTCCCATATGAAAATTTCTAATTGAAACTGAGGATTGCAGAAACTGCTCAATATTAATTTTTGCGAAAAGGATTCTTCTATTTTAGAAAAAGAAAAATCTTTTGCATCACCAATTGTTTTGGGTGAGTTTTTCTTCTTACAAAACGGCATTACCACTGTTAAACCGCTATTGCTTAATAAACTCAAACCATTTGAATCCACGGCAATAAATTTTGCTATAAAAATAAATGCAAGTATTAGTGATATGTAAGTCTTGTATTTCACAATTAAATCAAAAGTAGACTTTCAATTGCCCTAGCAGGGTAACTTTTGTTACAGTACTCAGATTTTTATTTAAAAATAATATGGTATCACTTTCGCGAATTAGAACCTATGAGATTCAAGATAAAAAGTATATAATGCTTACGATTATAATCGATGTGCTAAAGTAGAATAGTTGATTTTTGTCGCTTTAAGTAACATTGGTAACACATTAAATAGCATTCCATTTTTAACTTTATATTAGTTATTATAAAACCTATGGAAACCGAAATTCTTGCCCGTATTCAATTTGCCTTCACGATTGCATATCATTACATCTATCCCCCTTTGAGCATTGGCCTCGGATTGCTGATGGTGATTTTTGAAGGATTGTATCTTAAAACGAGAAACAAGCAATACGAGGTGCTGACCCGCTTTTGGTTAAAGATATTTGCCATTACTTTTGGTATCGGTGTCGCCACTGGAATTATCATGGAGTTTGAATTCGGAACCAATTGGTCCGTTTATTCCAGATATGTTGGTGATATATTTGGAAGTGCTTTGGCTGCAGAAGGATTGTTCGCTTTTGCACTTGAAAGTACCTTTCTGGGTATTTTGATTTTTGGATGGAACAAGGTTTCGCCCAAGGTCCATTTTATTTCTACCATTGGTGTCTTTTTGGGATCCATGTTTTCAGCCATTTGGATAGTGGTGGCCAACAGTTGGCAGCAAACCCCAGCGGGTTACCATATAGTTGGTGAAGGATTGAATGCAAGAGCGGAAGTCACCGATTTTTGGGCCATGGTCTTTAACCCATCGAGTGTTGATAGAATAATTCACGTCTGGCAAGGTGCTTTCTTGGCCGGTGCTTTCTTGGTACTTAGCGTGCACGCTTATTACCTCTTAAAAGGTAGGTATGTTGAAATATCCCAGAAGGCATTCAAGATAGCCCTATTGGTAGCCACAGCAATTTCCTTGAGCCAATTGGTCTCCGGTCATAGCTCCGCAGAGGGTGTTTCAAAAAATCAACCTGCCAAGCTTGCGGCCATGGAAGGCCACTATGAGACCTCTGCACCCGCTGACCTTTATCTTTTGGGATGGGTCGACAACGAAGTCAAGGAAGTGACAGGTCTAAAAGTTCCTGGAGGTCTTTCATTTTTGGTCGGCCAAGATTTGAAAGCCCCTGTAACCGGATTGGACGCCTTTCCAAAAGAAGATCAACCAAGTCAGGTCAATGCTGTTTTTCAATTTTATCACATCATGATTTCTATAGGTATGTTTTTGATTGGTCTTACATTGTATGCCACATATTTATGGTTGAGAGGTCGATTGTTCGATAAAAAATGGTTGTTGAGAATTTTTGCCTTTGCCGTGCTCTTGCCACAGATAGCAAACCAAGCAGGATGGTTTGCCGCTGAAATGGGAAGACAACCCTGGGTGGTCTATGGGCATTTAAGAACGAGTGAGGCATTTTCCCAAGAGGTTTCGTCCAATCAAATTTTGTTTTCCCTTATCCTGTTCTTCATTGTCTATACCCTACTGTTCCTATTATTTCTCTATTCGATGAACAAAAAGATAAAACACGGGCCCTATGATGAAGCTGAAAATCCAGATGAATTTTTGAAATACGTTTAACTGAATTGACCATGGAAAAATTTTTAGGTATAGACTACCCAACACTTTGGTATTTAGTGGTCGGACTTTTATTTTCTGGCTACGCCATATTGGAAGGATTTGATTATGGTGCCGGGGCATGGCATCTCTTTTTTAAAAAGGATATGAGCCGACGAATTGCCATCAACGCGATTGGCCCCATTTGGGATGCGAATCAGGTATGGCTGATTATTGGTGCAGGTGCCCTGTTCGCAGGCTTTCCTGTGATGTATGCCACCATGTTGTCGGCAATGTATGTGCCCTTTATGCTCTTTTTGATGTTATTGGTGCTTCGTTCTGCAGCCATAAAATTCAGAAGCTTCGAACCCATGACGTGGTGGCGAAAATCTTGGGACATCCTTTATTTTATATCCAACTCGGGTATTGCTTTTTTGCTGGGTGTGGTCTTGGGCAATATTCTAACAGGTTTCGATATCGGCGAGAATTTTACCTACAAAGGGGGTGTTCTTCTTTCGTTTTTGGGCCCATATCCGCTTATGGTGGGTTTGACGACATTGTCCATCTTTATGACCCAAGGGGCAATCTTTTTGTTGCTTAAAACAGAGGGGCGCCTATATGCGAGGCTTACGTTTCTACTGAAAAAGGGGATGATTTTTTTTCTGGTTAGTTTTGCCATTACATCATTGTACACTTTGGTTTTTATTCCAGGTGTCTCCGATAAGTTCAAAGAGAACCCCGTCTTTTTTATATTGCCATTGTTGGCCTTTTTGGCAGTGGCCAACATACCGAGGTTGGTCTCCAAAAAAAGATATGTCCAGGCATTGGTATTTTCATCGTTGACCATGGCTTTTTTACTGATGTTGGTCGCCTTTCAATTGTATCCGGTACTTCTGCCGTCCACTTTGGACCCCAAGTATAGCGTGACCATCTACAATGCAGCATCATCCCAAAAATCATTGAGCATTATGTTAACCATTGTTTTGATTGGGGCACCCCTGATAGCCATGTACTTCCTTTTTCTTTACAGAACATTCAAAGGCAAGGTCAAACTCGACGATACGAGTTATTGAAGACACATATAAATTAATAAATCAACCTCAGAAGCTGGGTTAGTTTTTGTAACCTAGGTTACTGACCATTTCATTTCACTATCCTTAATTTGTTATCATAAAACTTAATCTATGAATTTTTGTTAGAGCCCTAGCCTTGGTATGTTTCTGGGCCTATGATAGCCCTAGTGATGTTCTTATTGCTCATGGTGGGCAAAAACTTTGGGATGTCTGCCAATTTACGGACCATGTGCACCATATGCGGGGCCGACAGGAGCAGTGACTTCTTTCGTTTTGACTGGAAAGCACAACGGTGGAATTTAGTAGTCGTCCTTGGCGCTATTATTGGAGGGTTTCTGGGGTCTTATTATCTATCAACAGAGACTGTAGTTGATATCAATCCACAAGTTGTTGAAAATCTTAGTTCACTTGGATTTGAAAGTGCAGGCAAAGCCTATCTCCCTACCGAACTTTTTGCTAATTCTGTATTAACCGATTGGAAAAGTTTAGCCGTTCTGGCCATCGGCGGATTATTGGTCGGGTTTGGGGCCCGATATGCCGGCGGATGTACCTCTGGACACGCCATATCAGGTTTGAGTGATCTTCAGGTGCCTTCTTTGATTGCAGTTATCGGTTTTTTTATCGGTGGTTTGGTTATGATTCATTTCATATTTCCCTATATCTTTTAGAATGAAGGCAATATTGGGATACCTACTGGTTTTTCATTGTGTATCCATTGCCATAGCACAGGATAACTATAATGGGCAAAGTGTTCAAAATCTTAAGGAAATATTTGCCAAGGGTGAGATAGAAGGGCATATTCGAAACTTCTTTATGAGCACGCTCAACAATCGGGGACTGAAAGATTATTATACGAATGCACTGGGTGGGGCCATTGCTTTTAAAACCAATGAATACATGGGATTTGAACTGGGCGTCAAGGGAACCTTTACCTATCAAACGTTCTCTGCGGACTTAAATGAGCCTGATCAAACGACCGGGGGTATCTCTAAATGGGAACGCGAACTGTACGACATAAACGACTTGGACAATTTTAACGACCTCGACCGTTTGGAGAAACTCTATATAAAATACAACTTTCAAAATGGCTACGCCACCTATGGTAAATTGGCCATTGAGGAAACGCCCCTGCTCAATGAGAGTGATGGCAGGATGAAACCCTATGCTTTTAAAGGTATATGGCTGCAGCTATTTAAGGGAAAACATGTGTTCAACCTGAGCTGGCTTGATCGCATTTGGCCAAGAAGTACGGTAGAATGGTATGATTTTGATGAGGCCAATGGATTGGTGAAAAATGGATTTCAGCCCGATGGAAGGCCCCCTGATTATCGGGATGATACAGCATCAAGAGGAATCGCTTCTTTCTAATATGAAACCCAATTCAACAATTTTGATCTTTGTGTCAACCACTATTACCTTCACCACATTTTTAATACGAGCATGATAGAATTGGATTTTCACAAAGGCTTTTGGATTCTTGGTCTACAGTATGCCCTGCAATTTCCCGATCGTTTTCAAAAAAACTGGACTATGAGGCAAGATACATCCAACCCGAAGAAAAAGGCAAGGTACTGAGCTGGAGATTTGCCTATCATCCAGAACACTGGCATTTTGGAGCGGCCTATACTAAAGCCTTTGACACAGAAAGGTTTCTGTTTCCAAAAGAACTGGGCCGAGACCATTTTTTTACATCCATTCCACGTTCCCGGTTGGAGGGTTTGGGAGATGCCGATGTCTTTACCCTTTCTGGCGATTATGATTTTAATATTAAGGGCTTGACTTTTGGGTTGGAGTTTACCGAGGTTCTGGGGACAAGAATAGACGGCTTTGCTTTCAATAAATATAACAGCGACGAATATTATCAAGTCAATACTAGACTCCACTATGAAATGCATGGCTTTCTTGAGGGGCTAAATTTTGATGTCCTTTATGTCCTCAAGGAAAACCTGAACAATACCGAATCCTCAAAAGTGTTTAACCAAAGCAACTTTCATCAAATAAATTTTGTAACGAATTATATATTTTAGGAATTATGAGAACCATTATTTATTTCCTTATAGGAATCATTTTTGGAATTAGGATGTTTAAATCGGAAGCGGCCTCTTGGTTCCGAATCTATGAAATGTTTCAATTCAAGGCCTTTCACACGTATGGAATCATTGGTTCTGCGCTTGTGGTTGGGGTTGTTATAGTCCAGCTCATCAAAAAGTTCCAGATTAAATCATTCTATGGTGAATCTATCATATTTCATCCCAAGGCAAGGAGCACTCCTAGGTATCTTTTCGGCGGTATCATCTTCGGTCTGGGATGGGCCTTGGCAGGTGCCTGCCCTGGACCCATGTTTACCCTTGTCGGTGCACGTTATCCCTCCATTTTGGTCGTCATTGTCTTTGCCATTTTGGGAACCTTTATTTATGGACTATTGAGAAAAGTTTTACCTCATTGAATGTTATCTTTTAAATCCACAATTTATGAAAATTTGAATAGTACTTTATTTAAGGCATATCTAGTTCAGTCTTATTGCTAGCGCGTAGATTTTTGTTTTATGGAAGAATTTCTTTCTTGGAAAAATTAAATTAAATTCAAATCCATTCATACTGTTTTGGTAGCCTTTCTCTATTTTTTATAATTCGAAAGCGTCAAAACGCTGAGGCAAATGTCCTTTTTTAGAAAAATACCTTGTAATGAATTGACTTTTAGAGGAGTAGGGAGGAGTGTTCTAACTCTGCCACCCCGAAGTCATGAAATAGGATCAAGAGGTGGCTTTTTCAGGGAATATTTTACAAACCGACTTTGTCTAGTTAAAATAGCACCGGTTCTATGAAATCATTTTTTCGGTTTGTTATTTACTCTAAAACAACCGAAATCTAATTGATTTAAGCCCTTTAATTGCTTTTTCAAATACAGCAGCAAGGGTAAATTTTCAATTAAATAATGCTCTGAATTGCAATAGTGTTTGTTGACTCCACTTTCCAAAGATGTGTAGCAAAGTATTGAGCCATGGATTTGTTCAAGAGTAAGTAATTTGGTTTTTAAATTTGAAAACGTACAGCTTGAATATTATTACTATTTTTATAGGTAGTTAACCACATGAAAATTGTGTACAAAAGTTGTTTTTTGCTTTCCGTGTTCTAAACGGGAATTCCTTCAAGATTACAGGATTAAAAACATTGATTTTCAATAGGATAAGATTTTGTCGATGATTCAGTCATCCCGACGAACCACTAAATAGGTGGTATCAAAGCACTGTTAACTGACTGGTTGACAGTGTTTTTTATTTTATATGATATCAAATGAATCCATTTGATATCATATAAAAGGTGTAAAGTTCGGTGAATGGATTGGTATACAAGTTGTTGTAATTTTAAGTAGCATTTAAGGCTATTTAAGGTCGTCTTTGCAAACAAGGTTTGTTTAATTAAAGACGTGTATCATGCGCAATTCCAACACTTTAAAAGTACTTCTCTTCACGCGGGACATTTCAAATAATCCCCAAAAGCTAACCATTTATATCCGTATCACCGTCAACGCTAAGAGGGCAGAGATAGTCTCAAACGGTATGTTTCGGTGAATGAATGGGACGAAACAATTATTCAATTTTTGTCGCAGCTAATTATAAATTATAAGAGTATAATTGATTGACCAACAGAGTACTGTGTTTTAAAGTGTCATTATTTTCAATTATCTTATCCTGTAAATATTAATTATGCCCTTAACTGTAAAAGTCAATCTTGTGCCATTGTTCCGTGGTCTGGTCACGGGGGCCCAACCTTTTGCCGTAGCGCAAGAGGTTGTATTGATGTTCGAGACCGAGGTAGAAACTTTGATGATCTCTTACAATCCTGAGAAAGCGTTGTCCGAAATCACTGGGTTGTTGAGTCGTATCATCACCTTTACACCACAAACCTACAGGGTCATAGTTTCGGTTGGTAACGGCTATGAACATAAAAACTATTTATGAACAAATGCCTGAGAACATTTTTGTCAGGGTCAGTAAATCATATATCGTTAATGCTAGTCATATTGATTCTGTCGACAACAATTTTGTGTATATCGGAGAAAATGAAATACCGATTGGGAATATTTACAGGGATTACTTTTTCGATGAGTTTGTTACCAAAAAGATTTTGAGCAAGTAAGATTTAGTTCCTCAAGAAAAAGTTTTCTTTTACAGCTATAGTTTTAGGGAAGCTTACAAACCCCAACTCTCCGCACCTCTTCCGAATCCACAAACGAACGCAGGTTGCATAAGAGTGCAACTTTATTTTGAAAGAGACCTCTTATCGATTCTTTATTGCTTTTATTGACCTTTAAGGTATCCAATTAGAATTATAATAAAAGTTTTTCAGCGACCAACGCAAAGATTGAATTGCGCATTAGCCTGAGAATTTTTATAAAACTATAGTAGTATTAATCAATAACTCTAAAGTCATGTCCAAACTGAAATCAATCGTAGCCAAAAGAAGATCTTATAACCTTTTAATAATTGTACTTTTTGTCATGGTAGTGTCATTTGCATTGTATATTAATTATTAATGCTCTCTCTTCAATGAAATTGATATAGAACTTTAATTTGTTCCTGGTCCACAAGGGTGATATAATCTCCTAATAGTTTTGTGCACAAAAGGACTTGGTTTAAAATATGTTCTTGAAACCAATACCCACATTTTAAGAATCTGTCCGCTCAGTTTTACAAATTTCAGGTTAACTGATATTCTTCAATCGAGTTAACATCCAATCCGTTGAGTGTAAATTGGCAGGCCAATACTATCTACCTTCCATAAAAAATATTTAGTTATGAGCACAGAGCATTTATTTGATAAAGAAGCAAAAGATAAGCTTAAAGAATTGGCAGAAGGCATCGATATTGCCCTTATGGAAACCAATCTTATAGCTAAACAGACACACATGGTGCCTATGAGTACGAAAGAGGTTGATGAAGATGGCGCCATATGGTTTCTTAGTAATAAGGACAGCCAGCATAATCAAAATCTTAACATTGATAATGAGTTACAACTCATCTATGCTAAACCAGGCGATATGGAATTTATGACTATTTATGGTCAAGCATCTATCACCTCCGATAAAGCGGTTTTGAAAAAATATTATGGAAAGATGGATGATACTTGGTTCGAAGGTATCGATGACCCTAACCTTACGGCCATTAAAGTGGTACCGAAACAAGCCTATTATTGGGATACTAAGTTTGGAAAATTCACCAGTTTTTTGAAAATGGGAGTTGGTATCCTAACGGGTGAAAAGCAAGATTTAGGGGAAGAAGGTCACTTGAAGTTATAGAACTTATGAGTATTCCGAACTGGGTAAAAGAAAGCCGGAATTTTAATCACAACCGTTTAGAGGAGATTTTAAAAACGAGGTTGAAGATTTCTTAAAACTAATGACGATCACTGTTAATTTGTGCTAAAGGTTTTTTAGGGGTAAAAAGCAGTTTTTTAGGAGTAATACTGAGGTTATTCCAGAACTAATTTTAAGATGCAACTTTTAAAAAAACACTATCATGAAAAATTTAAAACAATTATTCGTACATCAACTCAAAGACTTGTTCAGTGCAGAAAAACAGTTGTTGGAGGCTTTGCCAAAAATGGTGGAGAATGCCAGTGATTCGCAATTGAAAAAGGCTTTTGAAAATCATTTTGAGGAAACTAAGGTACAATTGAAAAGAATTGAGGAAATATGCCGAGAGATGAATATTTCACCCAGTGGGGAAAAATGCAAAGCGATGGAAGGACTCATCAAAGAGGCAGAAGGTTTTATCAAAGAAGCAGCTGGTGACGATGTTATGGATGCCGGTTTGATTGCCGAAGCCCAAAGGGTCGAGCACTATGAAATTTCAGGGTACGGCACAGCTGTTAGGTATGCCAAAGAATTAGGGCATCCTGAAATAGCCAAGAAGCTACAAGAAACCTTGAATGAAGAATATGCAGCTGATGAAAAGTTGAACCAGCTGGCCGAAAATCGCGTGAACCGAGAGGCTATGGTTTAATTAATAAAATTACATTTTATAACGGGCACCTTCGGGTGCCTTTTTTTATGGCCCAAATCAGAATAGAACAAAAGTTGATTTGAACACGTTAACGGCCCGACCTGATAATATTCAACTTTGAAATCAAAATTGAGAATATGAATGTTAGCAATAACCCAATGGAATTATATGGTTTGAATAGAACCATGGTTCCATTTCTTCAACTTAAATCACATAGTGGCAGCCTCGATATTCCATCTGAAGTTAGAAATGATTTTATTTCTTTTTGCGATGATAGAAGGGAAAAATGTTCTTTTTCTATCGGAATATTTGATAAGATGGAAGTATGGCGAACTCCTTATGAACTTTACTACGCCATTTATGAGTTCGCCCATAACAGCTGCCGAGATTTCGAATGCAGTAAATATTTCGCCTTTTTTAAATATCAAAATACCGACAATCAAACAGAATTGGTCGAGAAAACCATGAAGCTGCTAGAAAGGTTATATGATTTAGAAGAAAAGGTAGGCGGGCATAAGGTTGATGCATTTGTTGATGAGAATAACAATTGTATCTACTTAAGACTTTGGAACAAAAAAATAAAAGTCTGCTTAAGCCCTTCTTACACAGAAATAGGCAGTGAACATTACTACTTAGAATTTCATATTGATTACTAGAAATAGGTCTTTAATCTGAAATAGCTTTAGTCGCACAAGTACTCATCCTAATCAAAGTAAACTTTAATTTCTACTTAAAAGTTTTATGATAGGTGACTAATTTGGGTGATATTGCACAAGCTATGCACATGGTGACTCGAGATTGATAAGAATACCCAACTAAACAAAAGAATTTTATGGCTTCAGGTTTTTTTGCCCTACTGGATGATATCGCTACGTTAATGGATGATGTAGCCGTAATGAGCAAAGTTGCGGCTAAAAAGACAGCAGGAATTCTCGGTGACGATTTGGCGGTAAATGCCGAAAAGGCTTCCGGCTTTCTGTCGAATAGAGAATTACCCGTTCTATGGAAAATCACTAAGGGATCGCTGTTGAATAAAGTTATTATACTGCCCATTGCCTTTCTTTTGAGTGCCTTTTTACCTATCGCCATTGATATTATTTTGATTTTAGGCGGATTGTATTTGGCATACGAAGGCGCAGAAAAAATATCTGAATTTTTTGGAGGCCACGAAGAAAAGGATTCGAAGGTGGCTGAGGTAAACGATGAGACCGATTTAGAATCTTTCGAAAAAGAACGGGTCAAATCGGCCATCATCACCGATTTTATTCTATCAGTAGAAATTATCATCATAGCACTCGGTACTGTTAAAAGTGAACCCTTATCAACCCAAATAGTAGTGGTGACACTTATTGCTCTTCTAGCCACCGTAGGGGTCTACGGTATCGTAGCGCTCATCGTTCGTATGGATGAATTCGGGTATCGACTTATTAATTTAAACGAGGCAACAAATAGTATTTCTGATAAGATAGGTGGCTTTTTGGTGCTGGCACTGCCTTGGGTAATAAAAAGTCTATCCGTTATTGGCACCATTGCCTTATTGTTGGTGTCAGGTGGTATTTTTGTTCATAGTATTGATTATTTGCATCACCATTTCAACTCCCTTCCCTCCATATTAAAAGAGTTCCTACTGGGTCTTATCGTTGGCTTTGTAGTCTTTTTATTGGTTAAATTAGTGAAAAAGATTTTCCATAAAGGTTAAATTATCGAACTAGAATTAGGTAGTGCCATTCAATTTTATGTTACTATTTAGTAGTGTGTAAATCAGTTATTTGAATGGTTTTATGATTTTTCTTTATTTGCAAATATCCTCTCAATTTTACATAATTACCTTTTAGAATTTTTGGGCTACTAAATTGGCTTTTAAAGTTAATTAATATTCGTAGCAGTGCAGAAATTGCATCGCTATGGAGAATACTGTTACGTACAATAGGGCTTTGAACAATCTTTATCAATTGAGGGATAAATCGATGGCGACCATCGACTCACTGAACATATTTCTTATACGCTTCGGTAACCCGTTTACTAAGTATAAGGGCATAGAAGCAAGACTAGAACTTCAAAAAAAGTTTCTTTTAGAACTTGAAGGATACCTCGACTCGAATGCTGCCGAAGGTACCGCTATCTATAGAAGACCGGCCTTTAATTGGCTTGAACGGGTCGAGCTTTTCAATTGTGTTTCTTTAGACCGTGCCGTAGAGCTTATTGGTAAATCAGACCATAGGCAGATTCGAGAATGCATCAACATACTTTCTTCGCCGCATTTAGAATCTGGGGTGCGAAGTCTACTGCTAAACCATCTGCAAAAGCTCATTGATTTATCATCTTCAACAAAGATGAATAACGCCCATGTCACTTATAGCAACTCCAAAAAAAATAAAGAAAGAGAATTTATCTAATGAGGCTTAGGCCTTACCAACTTATTGTAACGCTATGGAAAATATAGAAAAACTTACGGCCGAAATGGCTATTCAAAAATCAGCGGGTATGGGTTCCGTTGTGGCTGATGGTATAACGACATTTCGGGTTTGGGCACCGCATGCCGAGAGAATTTGTGTGGCGGGTTCCTTTAATGATTGGAGTAAAGAGTCGTTAGAACTTTCTAGGGAAGAAAATGGATATTGGGCCGGTGCCTCTGAACTTCCTTCAGAAGGTGACGAATACAAGTTCATCATTTATAACGGAGATCAAGTTTTGGAGAAGAACGATCCCTATGCTTTTGAAGTAACGAACAGTGACGGAAACTCCGTGATCAGAACATTGAATTTTGATTGGAGTGATGCCGAATTCAAGATGCCTTCTTGGAACGAATTGGTCATTTATGAATTACATGTAGGTACTTTTAATAGAAAAGACCCAGACCAGGTAGGCACCTTCGCCGATGTGATTGAAAAATTACCCTATCTGAAAGATTTGGGCATCAATTGTATTGAACTGTTGCCTGTTGCCGAGTTTGCTGGCGGAATCTCTTGGGGGTACAATCCGGCACATCCGTTTGCTATAGAGCAAGATTATGGCGGTCCTGATGGGTTGGCAAATTTTGTGAACGAGGCCCATAAATTGGGTATAGCTGTTATTATGGATGTAGTCTATAATCACTTCGGCCCTTCCGATGTAGACCTGTGGCAATTTGATGGATGGAGCGAAAATGAAAAAGGCGGAATCTATTTCTACAATGACCACCGAAGCGATACCCCTTGGGGAGATACAAGACCTGATTATGGCAGGCCGGAGGTAAGGCAGTACTTGAGGGACAATGCACTTATGTGGATTGAAAAATACCATTGTGATGGCTTGAGGATGGATGCTACATCATACATTCGATATGAGGGTGGAGGATTAGGGTTTGATTCGGAAATAGAAGAAGGCAATATTCTAATGCGAGATATCAATGCCGAACTGAAGGAAAAATACCCGTACGTATTGACCATTGCCGAAGATTTAAAGAGAGACCACCGAGTGACCAACGATTTTATCGATGGCGGCCTTGGCTATGGCACACAGTGGGATATGGCTTTTGTACATCCCGTCAGAGAGGTTTTACAAGATACCCACGATGACAGCCGTGATATTCAGAAAATTGTCGATGCCCTAACTTTTCAGTATAGCGGAGACTATTTCAAGCGCGTTGTATATACCGAGTCGCACGATGAGGTGGCCAATGGCAAGGCCAGGGTACCAGAGCAAATTCAACCGGGGGATGCAGAAAGTGAGTTTGCCAAGAAAAGGGCCATACTTGGTATCGTTCTCACGCTAACAGCTCCGGGAATACCTATGCTGTTTCAAGGTCAGGAATTTTTAGAAGATGAATATTTTCAAGATACGGAACAACTAGACTGGAAAAAATACGAGAAGCATAAGGGTATTTCAAGAATGGCCGGTGATTTGATAAAACTAAGAACCGGTGAAACACAGGGCGGTTTTGGTCTTCGTGCCCAAGGTGTCAACATTGTACATTTCAATCCGGATACTAAAATTCTGGCATATATAAGAGATGAAAAAGAAGGTGGTAGCGAACCTGTAATGGTCATTCTGAATTTCGGAAATACCGAATTTGAAAAGTACGGAATAGGGATAGAAGAGGGCAGAAATTGGAAGTTGAAGATTGACGCCCTATGGAAAGGATATGATCCTGATTTTTCAGAGACCTCACATTCCGGTGAAATGATAATAGCTCAGGAACCCGCTGATGGTCAAAATTGGTCGGGTAAAGTTAATATTCCCGCTTACGGCGCATTGGTCTATACCATATCTTAAAACACTAAGATGAAATCTGTTGCAATCATAGGCAGTGGGCCATCGGCGATTTATCTGTTAAAAAATATATTGCTTGGCCTGGAAAATGCTTCTAATCAAATTGAAGAAATTTCCATTTATGAAAAAAGGGCATTGCCAGGTATTGGCATGCCCTACCATCCAGAGACCACCGATATTCATAATATGGCGAATATCTCGTCGGATGAGATTCCTTTCCTTTTTATAACCCTTGAAGATTGGGTCAGAGAGCAAGACGCGGTATTCTTTGAAAAATATGATATTGATCCATCGAAAATAAACGGTTCTACATTGTTCCGTAGGTTAGTGCTGGGGGAATATTTTCATTCGCAATTCCGGTTATGTTGTGAAAAACTGAGGGAAATGGGTGTAAATGTTTCGGTTAATGGCGATACTGAGATTATTGATATTCATTACCACGAGACTTACTGTAACTTGCTCTCCAATGTCGGTCAAATTTTTACTGCTCAAACGGTTTTTATAGCAACTGGGCATCAATTTAATGTACGTGACGATAGGGGTGAGAAGTACTTTAGTTCGCCATGGCCCATTTCAAAAATCCTTCCCAAAAAGCATAATTATCATGACTTTTCTATAGGTATTTTGGGTGCTTCCCTTAGTGCGTTTGATGTAGTGGCTTCTCTTGCCCACAGACACGGGCGATTTGAATCAGTAGACAATCGATTTGTCTATCTGCCATTTGAAAATACCGAAGCTTTCAATATGGTATTACATGATGTCAATGGTTGGTTGCCGCACCTTCAATATGAGCAGCAAAGCGCTTTGAGAAAGGTGTATAGGTTTATTGATAAAGAACATTTATGGGCACTTGTAGACGAAGATGGTTTTTTGAGTCTGGATGTATTTTTCGATCAGGTCTGTAGACCGGTATTGCACAGGGCGTTGTTGAAAGACGAAGAGCAATCTCTAGCTCAAGATTTACTTCAGCCCGAATTCAAGTTGAACGATTTTATTGAACGTATGGCCCGTAAACATGAGTATCAAAATGCGTTTGAAGGGTTGGAAGTTGAAATGAAAGAGGCCGAAAAGTTATACTTTGAGCATCAACCATCGCACTGGAAAGAGAATTTAGATGATTTGATGTTCTGTCTTAATTATCACGCTGAGCTGCTTTCGGCAGAAGACTATCTCTATTATAAGGAGACAATGCAGCCATTTCTTATGAATGTCATTGCCGCACTCCCTATTGAATCAGCTAAAAAACTATTGGCCCTATACGATGCAAAGAAAATAGATTTAATAGCCGGAATCGTCAATCTTGACCAGATTTCGATTGGAGAAAAAGTTCAGGTTTCGGTGGAAGACGAACAGAAGTCAACAACTCTTGATTATGATATGTTTATTTGTTCTGGAGGTCAAAAGGATGTTGAATTGGAAGAATATCCGTTCCCGAGTTTAATTGCCTCCGGAACGGTGAGCGCAGCGCTTAAAAGGTTCAAAGATTATTCTGAATTGGAAGCTCCGGAAGAATCATTCAATTGGGTTGTAAAGGACGATATTCAATATTTGAAAGCTCCCGGAATTGCGATTACCAATGATTACAGTCTAATCAATAGACAGGGCCGAGCAGTAGAAAATGTTTATGATATCACCTTCTGTCATGCTGCCGGTCTTAGGCCGTATGCCTATGGTCTGCAAGCATGTGCTACCACTGCTGAAATAGCTGTTTTACATTGGTTGACAGCGTTAAACAAACCAAGTCTAGAAATGAATATGTAGTCCGAACAGAAATTTGGCTTAAAGTGGACCAAATATGCGGAATGATTTAAGTGATAATATCGAAATTGATGGTCTCAGGTTGATTTTCGGTATCAGAAACTGATTTTACCGCCTGGTAGAGCAATGTTTTAAGCAGGTTATAAGAATTAGGCTTTTGAATATAACCGTTCGCACCATCAGCTTTAAGCTGTTTTACCTCTCTTTCTTGGTAGGTAGAAGAATAGACCACAATTTTAATAGTATTGAACTTTTTAAAGTTTCTGATATCCATGAGACAGTCAAAACCATCCATGTGCGGCATAAAAAGATCTAAAAAGATGATGTAGGGCAGGGTTTTATCAGAAAACAGGCGATCCATCAGTTCAATTCCGTTAGTAAACTGAATTACTTTGGTTTGTATCGGAATCTGGGACAATGCATCCATGAACAGTTCCCGATCTTCTGAATCATCATCCGCTAAGTACACCAAAAGTTCGCCCAAAACTCAAATTTTAAGGAAAATTGAAGATTTTTTAAAGTTAAGCATGATACTATCCTAAATATTATTAGCTCATTCGAATTTACTGAATTAAAGGGAATTATTCGATTTCAATACTATGCGGAGAAAATTTTCATGATGACTTAGTACGAATATGAAAATTAATTATGTCCCCCAGGCCTAGAAAAATAAGGCTTTAGTCTAAACTAATAAGAAACTTAAGAAAGCTTTACCTTATCAAAGCCTATAAACTCGTATTGATTTAATGCCGGGCAAAATGGTGAATTAGATTTTAAACGATAGATCTTATTTTATAATGACTAAGAGCTTTTTTGTTTTTTCAGAATTTTGACAATTCGATTATTTATAATCTCCGACAGGTTCCAATTGTAGAGTTTAGGGTCGGTAGTACTATAAAATTCAACGATTACGGCATCTAAATCTTTATCGTACTTGGCAAAACTCTGGTAACCGGGAACCCAACCCGCATGTTCGTATTCATATACGGAAGCATATATTTCCTGCTCTCCGGGTTCAAACACTGAACCGTCGTTTAAAGCCCTTAAGAAGGTGCCGACGTCTTGCGCTGTTGCCAACATACCATGCTCGTCAGCCTTTAAATCATGAGGGTGCCCCACATGGTAGCCACTCATTACATCATCAAGGTTCACTTCGGTAATCGAACCGAAGGTGTGGCTAAGGTTCAACGGTGTCAAAATTTCTTCTTGAATAAATTGAAAGTTATCATAACCCAGCACATCATCCATTATCTTATTAATCAACAGGTAGTTTGTATTGCAATATTCATAGTCTTCACCAGGTTCAAAATTGGCAGGTTGGTCTAGAACCATTGCAATACTTTCTTCGTAGGATTGAGTCGGGGCGGCCCAAAAATTCGGGGTATCGGTAAAGTTGGGTAGGCCACTTCTATGCTGAATCATTAATCGCAAGGTAATTTTGTCTGCATTTTCTATACTCCCCACTAGGTCGGGTAAATAATCGGCAATTGACTTATCTAGTGAAAGCCTTCCATCTTTCACTAGTTTGGTTACCGCCACGGCATCATATAACTTACTTATACTGGCGATTTTGAACAAAGCGTGTGGGTCGGCAGGTATTTTTGTTTCACGATTATGCCAGCCTGCAGCAAAGTATTGGGGCGGTTGGTTGGCTTGGTCTACATAAACGAGCATTCCGTCAAACCCATGACCGATTGCTTCATTGGCCTGTTCTTGAATGGTGTCCGGTAATGGAAGTATCCATGCTTTTACTAATAGCCACGGTACAAAGAATAATGAAATGGCAGTGCCAAGAAATAAAATGATTCTAATTATCCATTTGGCTCTTTTTTTCTTTATTTGATTAGGGTTTTGTTCGCTCATTTTCTGCTGGTTGTAAATGTTTTGTGGTTGGTTTTGGTTTTATTTGGCCGTTACTTGGTTCGGTCGAGAGTGTTCACCATGTACTTATCAAACCTTAATTAAAATTTTTTATAGCCCTTTTACTTTTGATAAATTTATTCAATTAATCTATAAAAGTTTGAACCACGTGAGCGATTACCAAATCTTCAAGAACATTGAGAAGCACATCTCGCTGAATGATTCGGAAAAACAGTATTTAAAATCTTCGTTTTCGTTAAGGGAAGTTTCTAAAAAAGAGACCATATTGGAGCAAGGAAACCCGTGCAAAAATCTATATTTTGTGGAGCATGGTAGTTTTCGGGCATACAATGTGGACCAGAATGGAAGGGAGTCTACCATCATGTTCGCGGTAAAGGATTGGTGGATTAGCGATATGGATTGTTTTGTGAATCGCAAACCGGCTCTTTTGTCAATCGAAGCTCTTGAGCCTAGTGGGGTATTTGAATGGAACTCTGATTGGTTAGAGCAGCTTTACGAGAAAATACCCAAGTTTGAGCGATTTTTTAGAATTCTGTTTCAAAAGGCTTACATACGCGAACAAAAGAGGGCTTTGCACAGTATCTCGCTCACTACTGAGGAAAGATATAGGCAGTTTGTTGAAAATTATCCGGCAATCGTAGAAAAGGTAACCCAAAAGCAGATTGCTTCGTACCTCGGGGTAACCCCCGAATTTTTAAGTGCGGTAAAAAAGAAATAATACGGTCTTAAACTATCTTAATTTTTTAGTCAACGGAATACGCTTTCTTTACTTAAAAATTTTAGACATGATGTTAATCTTGATTGCAGGACCTTATCGAAGTGGAACAGGTAATGATCCAAAACTTATAAAGAAAAATATGGATAATTTGGAATCAGTTGCCTTACCTATATTCCGTAAGGGACATGTTCCGATGATTGGGGAATGGGTTGCAAACCCCTTAATAGAACTTGCAGGTTCTAAAGAGGTCGGCGACGAAATTTTTCAAGAGATACAATACCCAACCGCACATCGATTATTGACCAAATGTGATGCCGTTTTTCGAATTGAGGGAGAATCTAAAGGAGCTGATCAAGATGTAGAAATTGCTAAAGAATTGGGTCTTAAAGTGTATTACGATTTGAACGAAATACCTAATGCTGAGTAATAAAGCAACCAATCTTTAAAGTGATCTCAGGTAACTCAACTCTCGAGATATGAACTACCATAAGAAGGGAAATATTTATAAAAGGAAAAATTATATGACGCTTATTTGAAATGAAGATAAGTCTATGGCCGACCGACTACTTTAGTCGCTCGAGCTTTCCTTTTCTTTTGACAATATTCTTATAATCCCACTGAATTTTTTCTGCCTTTTCGAGCCACCGTTTTAGATTATCAGTATCTACTTCTGATGGGTTGTTGTAAAAAATAGAGGCATCTTTAAATTTACTGCCGCGCACATTCAACTGGTTTTCGTCAAAGTCAGCACCGCTCCAAAACATCAGTCGAATGCCCTTCTTTTGTTTGCTATAACCAACTATCGGGTTTCCGTTCAAGAACCAAACGGGGTGTGAATGCCAGATTTTACTTTCTGAAAAAGCTAGGTGGTTATCGATTAATCGAGAAAGTAGAACGCAGATTTCTTTCTCTGCTTCCGTTTGTTTCTCGTTGTAAATTTCAATGTCTGGGTTCATAATCTTTCACACGGATTATTGGTGTTGATTGCCTATTAAAGATATCAAAAGCCCATGAAATATAATCTTAAAAAATAATTTCAAATCCCGATTTGAAATTACATAAGGTAAATGAGATTTCCGAGGCCAACAACCCCTGTAAGACTACCAAGAATAAGATCCATTTTACTTCCTAATGACGAAATTTTTCCTTCAATCTTTCCTGCTAAGACAGCATAAACGGCATAAATGGTGAATGAACCGGCAGTAGACCCAATTGAGAAGTACAAACTATTTAAGTAAGAATATTCAAAAAAATCCATAGCAATTAAAAGTGAGATGGAAGTGAAGTAAAAGGGTATAGCAAATGTATTAAGCAGCGCCATGCCAATACCATGTGAATATGCCTTCGACTTTTCTATCTCTTTCTTTTTCATTTTCTCTTTATGTGTAAAGTGAAGTCGAAAGAAGTTAATTGACAAGAGAAGTAAAATGGCCGTACCTATCTTTTGAATGAGGGTTATATATTCTGAGTTTTCCATAAGAATACTAGAGAGATAAGCCCCTATATTCGCTTGAAAGAACAAAACGGTCGCGAAACCTGCAATAAGGCAGAAAGCTGATTTGCTGCCGCAGCGCAAGCTAAATTTAACAACGGTCAGGTTGAGAAAACTAGGGGTAAGGCTTCCGCAAGCCGCCACTAAAAACCCCAAGACTATGCATACTAAGGAGGTCATCGAAATTTTTACCCAAATAAAGGGCTTATGAACCTAAAACATGAGCAGTTTTAGAATTTATATAGATGCAATTACTAAAAGCTTTGTTGATTTAGGGGAAGAAGAAACTTTTCCGAATCAATTATAAAGTATAGGAACCTCTAGAAATCAAAAAGACTGGATTGTAGCCATAACTGTTGAAATTTACCTTGAGGATCATATCGTTCGGCCTGAAGCGAAACATTGAATTTTCGGTCTCTAGGGTCGTTGCCAACACCGGCAACATACATCCAATTACCATAATTGCTATGAACATCATAATCTAGAAGCATTGACTCGAAATAGGAAGCCCCTATTCGCCAATCAAGCATCAGCTCTTTGGCAAAATAACTCGCCACATTTTGTCTGCCCCGATTGCTCATCCAACCTGTTTTTTTGATTTCGATCATATTCGCATTTACGAAAGCTGACTTGGTTTTTCCGTTGATCCATTGGTCGATGAGGTCAGCGTTATCGTCCCATTCATAGGTTCGGTTGAGTATACCTTGCTGTTTAAAGATTTGATTACCATGCTTTAGCGAAACATATTTGAAAAAATCGCGCCATATTAGTTCAAATACCAACCAATAAGTTGATTCATTTTTTTCTACTTGGTGTTCAAATTCTTTGATTTCCCAATAAATTAAACGTGGTGAAAGACTGCCATTGGCCAACCAAGCGGATAATTTTGAACTGTAATCGGCTCCGATAAGGCCATTTCTGGTCTTTTTGTAGGTTAGGAGTTTCTTGGTTTTCCAGAGGTATGAGTGAAGCCGGTTGCGTCCATCAATTTCTCCACCTTGAAAAGAAAATGCAGACTGGGGGTGAAGTTCAAAGGTTTCATAACCTAGATCTTCAAGACTGGGAATAACCGTATCGTTAGAAATCTTATTTTCTTGATCTAACTTGTCGGGCGATGGTAATGCTTTTCTAACGGTGCTTTTATTTTCGCAGATTTTTCTAAACTCCGTAAAAACCCTAGGTAGTTTTGCTATATCAAACGAGATGTCTTCGGGGTGGTACAGAAATTGATCATAGCTTTCAACAAAATTTATAGTTGAAGGGGTTTTACGCTTTACTTCTTCTAATACAAATGTTTCTTCTGAGGTCCATTCTTTCTGTAAGAATATGGTGTGCACTGATAGCTTTTGTACCAATTGAGGAATAATATGTTCCGGTCGATCGAAGTAGGTGAATAAACTAATGTTTAAGTTCTCTAGATTTTCTTTTAAAACTTCGATGGTTTCTAAAAGAAATTTTGCCCTGAACTTTTCTGTTTTTTTAAAGGAAAATGGGCCAGCCTGAAAATGGCGTGGGTCAAAGCAATAGACTGCAACAATACGATTACCGCTTTTCTTTGCCTTGGTCAAAGAAGAATTATCAAATGTTCTTAAGTCGTTTCTGAACCAGACTAGGCTCGTTTTCGGTTCATTCTGCATTTATCGCTGCAATATTTAACTTCTTGCCAGTTCTTTTCCCATTTTTTTCTCCATGAGAACGGTCTTTCACAAACAGGGCATATTTTTTTGGGTAAATTCTCTTTTTTAAGCAATTACATTTAGGGTTTGAGCTTTAGAAAGATACTTTTGAAAATCATTGACTTTAATCTCAGCTTTCAAGTCATGTAGCAAATTATACAGACCAAAAAAGGTTCTGTTCATGTAAAGAAAATGTTTTGAACCCCGATTACCGTTCATTTTACGAAGTTGGGTGTCATTTTGAAACTTATCGCTAAGTGTGGCTATTTCGTTCCAGAAAGATGGATCGGAAAAGTCGAAGGTATCACCGTGAAAAGGTTTGCTGAACAGACTCAGCATTTGATGAAAAACCTCGGAGAAAAATTGTCTCTCTTTTTCGCTATCCGTAGGAAGCAGTATCTCTAAATCCATCATTTTTTCTTCAAAGACTTGAGGATTGTTGATGTTATCTTTCTGTGCCATTTCAAAATAAGGAACGTAGAATTCATCGGGTATCTGTTTGATACATCCAAAATCAATGGCAATCAATTGATTTTCCTTTCCTACCAAGAAATTTCCAGGGTGTGGGTCGGCATGTACCTGTTTTAAACCATGAATTTGATACATATAAAAATCCCATAGGGTTTGCCCAATTTGATTACCGACCTCTTTAGTAAAGTCCGTTTTGGTGTATTCCGATAGATGTTGGCCTTCCATCCAATCCATGGTTAAAATACGCTTATTCGAAAGCTCAGGGTAGTATTTCGGGAATTCTATATGGGGTAAAAAAGAACAAGCTTCAGTAATGCTCTTACTTTGGGCAAGTTCTAATTCGTAATCGGTTTCTTCCAGCAACTTTCCTTCAACTTCCTTGAAATATTTTTCGCTGTCTTTACCTTTCAGGTTGAACATTTTTATAGCGATGGGCTTAACCAGCGCCAAATCTGAAGAAATACTATCGGCAACGCCAGGATACTGAATCTTAACACCCAATTTTTTACCATTTTTTTCGGCTTGGTGTACCTGACCGATACTCGCGGCATTTACAGAGCTAGCTGTAAACACATCAAAAAGGTCTTCGGGGTATTTTCCGAAACTTTTATAAAAAGTTTTTCGGACCAAAGGTGGAGATAAGGGCGGAACTGAAAATTGCGACAAAGAGAATTTTTCAACATAGGCCTGCGGCAGTATGTTTTTTTCCATACTTAGCATTTGGGCTACTTTTAAAGCGCTTCCCTTTAACTGTTTAAGTCCGTTATAAATATCCTCGGCATTATCACGGTCTAATTTATCCTTAGCATTGGGGCCATCTGTGAGTCGATTGCCATAGTATTTTAGGTAGTTGACCCCGACCTTTGCGCCGGTACCCATTAATTTACCGGCCCGTTCGAGCTTTCCTGTTGGTATGCTATCCAGTGTTTTCATTTAAGCCATTTGTTCTTTCCAAAGAAATTTTCCTAAATCGATGATGCTTTCCAAGGGGGTATTGTCAAAAACGTCAAAAGCGGTATTTACCGATTTTTCGATAGCCGCATCTGTTTTTTCAAATGCAGGAGAATCGTCGTTCATCCAAAATTTGATCAAAAACATAAATTGTATCCAAGCGGCTTCTGCTAAAAGACCTTTCGGTTGTTTAAGAACCTTAATGGATTTTTTCTCATTGGAAACTTCGGCCAGTTGCGAGGCAAATAGCTTAAACTCTTTTCTTAAACCCTTCAGTTGTTCAAGATTCTTAAGGGGCATCTCATAGCGATTGAGAACCAATAGTATATAACTTCGGTTCAAAGTGAACATCTCAAAAATGGTAAAGAAATAAGAAAGAAGCTTATTTCGGTTAGAGTACGATTCAAAATCTTTGTTTTGGTGAATGAGTTTCAGGGTTTCGTCATGAAACTCTTTCCATATTCCTTTTTGAAGACTTTCAAAAGAACCATACAAGCTATAAAACTCGGGTTCCTTGATTTTTTGTTGTTGACAGAATTTATATATCGAACTAGGAAAATGTTCATGTTCTAAAACATGGTTCATATACTTAGTGATAAGTACTTTACGGGTCAATTGCTTTGTATTTGCCATAACTTTTACTTTGAATATAAAAGTACAAAATGTTTAACTATTTATTTATTGAGTTAAACAATTTTAACGTGCTTTTAAAGTAGTTTTAACCCGGTCTCATTCATCAATTTATTCCTAGAGCTCAATTATAGCAGGGGAAAGCATGAAATGACAATAAACCTTGTAAGTAAATGCCTCCGTTTTTTTCTTGAAAGAACAACTTTCAAAAAGCATGAGGAAATAGCTTGCGATGCCTAGCCAATAAATGAATATTTATTAGTAGCATTGTTCTATTAAAAGTGACCTTAGGTGGTTTTGAATAAATTTTAGAATGCAATATAATTCCCCGAAAAATGTGCTTCCCTTTTTACAATCTAGTGGAGAAGTAGGAAAAGAAATCAGTCAAAAAAATTGGAAAGAATCTAGTTTGGGAACAATGGAAAACTGGTCGCCATGCTTTACACCGGTGCTGCAGCAAGTACTTTCCTCCCAAATTCCGATGTTTCTTTTTTGGGGAGAAGATTTTGTTTCCTTTTACAATGAAGCTTACAAACCCTATCTAGATGATTCCGGAAAGCATCCCTCTATATTAGGGGTTAATGCCGATACGGCTTGGTCAGATATTTGGGATACAATCGGCCCTGCATTGCAGAAAGTTCGTCAAACCGGTATGACTTATTGGTTTGATGATCAAGGTATAGATATATCGCTTGAGGGTAAAAGATACCGTAATTATTGGACGTTTGGCTACATACCCATTAAGTGTGATGGAAATACGGTAGATGGTATTTTGATTCCCTGTATACAGAACAAGAAAAAGGTTCCTGTTTTAAATGGCAAGGCTGAAAGCCTAGTCCATATCATGTCAACGCAAGAAGGCCCTTCTGAAGAGGATATGACGTTTGAAAACCAAAACAGAACAGGTTTAGAGGTTGATGATATACTTGCTGAGTTTTCCGATTTTACCAGAGTAAGTCAAAATGAAAAGGAATTTGTGGAAACAGACCTAGACCAATTGCTAGCTCGGGTCTTAGATCTGTTAAAAGGAACCATAAAAGACTCGAATGCTGAAATTTCTTATAGCAAGCTTGGCAATGCCAACGTGATTCCCCATCAATTTGAAATTGTATTTCAACATCTTTTGAAGAACTCCATAAAGTTCGTCAAAGACGGAGACTCACCGAGGATTACCATACAGACCAAGATTGTCAATGCTAGTAATATAAGCTTATTGGGTGAAGACCCCGATGCCCTTTTTATGGTCATTACATTTAGTGATGAAGGTATTGGGTTTGATCAATCGGATGAACATAGAATTTTCGATGTCTTTCACCAAGCCCATAGTAAGAACAAATACCCAGGAACTGGAATTGGGCTTGCCATCGTGAAAAAAGTGATGGACAATCATGGGGGGCTCGTAATTACATCCTCTTCAAAAGGTCAAGGCGCTAAATTTGATTTATGCATTCCTTTTGAATGAGACCAGTGTGCTATATGGTCTATACCCCGATGAACCTTCTTCTTTCTAATTTTATTGAAAACACCTATCAATCGAAACTGTAGTTTAAATTCTTAAAGAGAAAAAGAAATTCCTTTTGAATTGGCGACTATAGATTCTTTTTCCTCAATTTGGTCATTGATTCTTTATAATCTTTTCTAAATTGATTGGGTGTGGTACCGGTCTTATCTTTAAAGACTTTTGAGATATAACTTTTGCTAGAAAGACCGACCAAATCGCCTATTTCAGAGATGCTAAGGTCACTATTGGTCAGAAGTTCTTGCATTTTTTTGAACCGATAGTCTTGAATATAGGCGTTTACCGTTTTACTGAACAAATATTGAAAACCTTCTTGCATTTTATTTACGTTAAGACCAACACGAGAAGCGATGATATCGATTTTGTCAAGCTTAGCAATTTCATCTTCGATTATGGCAACCGCCGATTTGATTTGTCTAATTTCAGATTGTCTTAATAAAACTGTTTTGTTCAAATCGTTAAGGTCATCGTGATAAAGCAGAATTTGCTTGGTGAGCATTTCGTAGGCCTTTCCCTCTAAATAAAGCTTTCTTATGAAATCTTCCTCTTTAAAATTTTTCATCTCGTCGAAAATATTCGAGAGTTGCAGGCTGTAAAAACCTTCGTGATAAAAGGTCTTTTTGGCCAATGTATCGCTAAAAAGATCATTTAGTTTCTTGTCTACACTCTTAAGGTTGCAAGAAATTTTATTTCTAAAAGTGTTTCGTGAAATTTCTAGGCTATTGACCTTCGACTTTACATTTTTCTTGAAGCGCAGAATGTGTCCATTGTGCTTTTCACTGGCAACTATTGCTTCTTGAAACTGTTTAATGTTGTGTTCAACGGTATCGTTTTCAAACCGGTGCAAAAGCTCGCCCTCAATACAATAGAGAAATTTTAGAGGGTGTACTTCGTTTACTACAAACTGAATCTCTAGGTCTTCTAGAAATTGACAGTCGTAGAGAAGAATGCCAAGGCCTCCTTCAAAGTTGATTCCCCTAATTTCTCCTTTACCATATTCGTCCGGAATTTTTAAAACGTATTCTTCGCAATGTTCGGTAAATACGGTATTCAGTTCTGATGCAATATTTTTAATAACATCCCCCAAGGGAAGTGATTTGACCTTTATACTTTTCATTTTATTCGCAAACAGTTAGTTCGTATGGTTTTTTACGGATAAACAAGAAATTTATCCTTGGCCTATAATGAGGCCCGCTCGGTTGATTTCGCAATTTAGCATTGTTTTGAAAAATTTAAAATTTTCAATGATTGCAGGGCCAATATCGATATTCAATCTTGAAAATCATTGGCATACGGCAGTTTGTGCGTAAAATGTTAATTTTTTACCCAAATTTGTCATTCCTTTTTTGAGCTTTCCAGTTAGTTTGTCCCCAGAGCTTTTACTACACTATATTAAATGTTTAAAATAAATGAAGAATGCCCTTCTAAGCATTTGCGCAAGTTGGCGCTTGCTTTAGGAGGTGATTTTAAAGAGGGTGTCGGGGCATCTTCCCTCATTTTAGATAACGAAAACGGCAAGGGTTATATTAACCTTTATGAACTGTTCCCTGGTATCATCGTGCGTACCTATAATATCGAGTTGCGCGATGAATTGGTCTTATCACTGACGAAGAACGAATTCTCTCCGTTATATCTTATTTATTGCCTTGAAGGCAGTTATCGGCACAGGTACGAATCGGGTTCACGAGAGAAAATAGTTTCAGAGGGTAGAAATTTGATCAGTCTTACTTCCGACCTAGAAGAGCATACGTTGACCTTGCCCGCTTCGGTCAAATTACGTATTTCGGTCATTGTTCTATTGAGGGAAAAACTGAATGTCAAAGCTAACAATTCGAAAGGCAATGTAAGTTCTATAATGAGGGATATTGTCTTAAAAATGGAACATGGCGACTCTTACCGTTTCATTGGCGGACTTAAAAACCCGATAGGAAAGCACGCCAAAATCTTAATTGAAAACCGAAGAACTGATTTGGCGGGTAAATTGATTACCGAATCGGCAACCTATGCCACCTTAGCTGCACAGTTAGATGATCATGATGGGCTGAACGGGTCGGCAAAACATCAAGATATCTCCGATAACGAGTTGGAAAGAGTGGTACACCTTTGTACCTATATTTCTAAAAATATCGCCAGACCCCACACAGTTAAAGAGTTGGCGCACAAGAGCGGAATCTATCCCAGAAAATTGCAGGAGGCTTTTAGGTATCTCTTTAACCAAAGCGTGGCAGAATGTGTGAAAAATATGCGTTTGGAGAAGGCGAAGGAACTTTTGGAAACTACTAATATACCCATTTCGAATGTTTGTGATGAAGTAGGGTTGAACAGCAAAAGTTATTTTTCAAAGATTTTTGTAGAAAAATATGGCATGTTGCCCAGAGACTATCGTTCTTCTTTTGAGCAATCAGATTGGACCTTCGAGCTCACCTACAAGTCAAAGGCCAAATTATATCTTTCAGATACAGAGGTGGCCGAACTGGTCAAGAAATCAGACCGTAACAACAAAATAATTTCGGTAACGGGCTGCTTGATACATTATGGTGATGATTTCTTTCAATTAATAGAAGGCCCCAAAAAGAAGGTATTGGAGCTATTTGACTTAATTGGCGAAGATTCGCGGCATGACGAGGTCGAAGTTCTTTGGAAAGGCCCTAGAAAAGACCGCATTTTTGATGATTGGGGGTTGATACTGATCAGTGATAGAAAGAGGTTCAGTAACGATGATGCTTCCAAGGATTTGGGAATTGACATGAAAACCATCTTGAATACAGATTCTAAAACCGCCATTAAAGATTTGCAGTTCTGGCAGCGTATACGTGATCGTATTAGGGTACAGGTTGAAGGTTAGAATCCCTTTCCTTTTATTTCAGCAGGACTATTTTCTTGAATAATGGAATGATGGTACTTCCTGTGAGCAGAAACTATTTTGCTAGACCTCTTACGAAAACGTTTTCGTAACAGATTGTTAGATTTTGACAACATTATTTTCACTTGTTTTCAATTAATTGGCATTTTGCTGTCAAATCAGTAGATAATGGATGCCAATTTAAAAATAAATCATAGTTTTCTTGAAGCTTTGTCCCAGTACGCTCAGAAGTTTACGGAACGAAATAGAACGGATGGTGATGACAAGATTTCATATCAAATCGAGTTAAATGCTTACGCGCATGCCAACTCTGAAGACCGATTCTGATTTTTTTTTTAGAACACCAAACCATTTTACAGTTTCGAAATAAAATATCTTAAGGGTATATGATGAAGAAGGTTCTAGAACAGTTGAAAGAATACCAGTCAGACATTTATAATCGTGAGCATGCTGAGGGCGCTTACCGCTTGCTAAGTTCCAATTTAAACAGTTTTGGCTTGGAAGACCCTTCTACCAAGATAGAAATGGATATGTATTTGGGTAGACTTAAGAACTCTATAAATGTCGAATCTATCGATGAATTTGCTCTTCTTTTTTCAGAGCTTCTTCTAAAGATTATCTTGCTTCTTAAGAAAAATGCTGTGATCAGCTGAAAAAGAGTTTTATAGCTGGTACTTGTACTTGGTCTCTTTCGTTAATTCAAAATCAACTACTTCCTTTAAATCAGTAGCTTCTGTTCGATAAAAGTAGGTAACTACCTCTATTGAACTCTTCTTTTTAAGGTCTACAATTCAAACCTTCCTAACGCTTTACCACTTATATAAATAGACCATTTTTAATGAGGTTTTATGTCCAATCTTAGATATTGGTCATTTAACCCTTTTTTTTGGTTGCTCTTTGGCCATGGTCGTCATGTAATTTTGTGTCGTTAAAACAGCTAATCACACAAAAGAGCATCACTATGAAAATTTTAAAACTTGTAAGTATAGCACTTTTAGTAATGTCAAGCAGCATTATAAGTGCCCAAGAGAAGGTCATTCATTTAGATGAGGTAATCGTATCCAGTCAAGAGGAAAGTGAAAAGGCCTTTGATCAATTCTCAAATTATATCGCTTTTGATGATGATTTCAAATACCGCTATGAATTGAGAAAATCTAAGCTAACGAATAAGGTCTATTATTTTCCAGATACGACCATTGCAAAGACACAGATACTAAAACACTTTAAAAAAGCAGCAAGAAAGTCTGATGATAAAGATGCGTTTGTAAAATACTTCGCACAAAAGCATTTGCACTATATAGACTCTTTAGAACCCGGTACCGTTTCAGGAATTTATAACACTATGAGATTGACCACGCTAAACGGATATTTAGATGGACTGGTAGTTTTAGGTGGATGGGATTAAACTATTTAAAGCACTAGCCAGAACCATAAAATAGAGAGTTAAGATTTTGGTCATTTATGAAACTATTATGGTTACCGATAACGGGCAACGCCCATATAATTTTGCTAACGAAAACAAGAATCAATTTTAAAAGTCATGATAAAACTAAATTTTAATACCAATAGAAACCTTGCCTTTGGGGTTGTAGGTTTATTGATTGCAGTAATTATACTCGCTTTTACCACTAGTGAGGAAGAAAAACAAGAACAGCCTGCGGCTATGGCTTCTTTGCCTGTCGAAATAGCAACGCCCGTTTATGAAAGAATTACCGAATGGGATGAATATACCGGAAGGTTCGAGGCCAGCAGTAGGGTAGAGGTACGCGCCCGCGTAAGCGGCTTTCTTGAAAAAGTGAATTTTCAAGATGGGGAACATGTGAAAAAGGGGCAGACCCTTTTTGTTATCGATCAGAGACCGTTCAAGATAGCTTTAGATGAGGCCGAAGCCAACTATGCACAAGCATTGGCTTCCCTTAAAACAGCACAAGATAATTTTGAAAGGGTGGAATCTTTAAGAGAAACAGGAGCTTTATCCATAGAGGAATACGACCGAAGAAAGCAAGCTTTGGTTCATGCCGAGGCAAGCATTCAATTGGCACAGGCAAAAGTGAACAATGCCAAACTGAATCTCGAGTTTACTGAGGTTAAAGCGCCAATTTCGGGATTGGTCAGTAGAGACAGGGTCAATGAGGGTAATATTGTCGATGGTGGTAGTGCCAACTCAACCTTGCTGACCACCATAGTGGCAACTAGTCCTATCCACTTTTATTTTACCGGAAGTGAGTCCGATTATTTGAAGTATGTACGATTGGCCCGAAACGGTGAGCGTGGCGAAGCCCGTTCAGAGGGAATTCCTGTCTTTATACAATTGCTTGACGAAGATGAATTTGTTCACGAAGCCACCATGGATTTTGTTGATAATGAAATCGATAACAATTCGGGAACCATTGAAAGTAGGGCAGTGCTTGAAAACAAAGACCATCTGTTAGAACCGGGTATGTTCGGTAAGGCTCGCCTGTTAGGAAGTGCCGAACATGAAGCCTTGATGATACCTGATGAAGTTATAGGTACCAATCAGTCGATGCGATTTGTTTACACCTTATCGGAAGATAATAAAGTGGTCAGCAAGACTGTGACATTAGGTCCCTTGCACTCAAACGGATTAAGAATTATTAGAGACGGAATTTCTTCGGAAGACAAGGTAATTGTGAACAATATCCAGAAGATTAGGCCAGGTATGGTGGTAAATCCATCACAAGTAGCCATTGAAGGCGAAACCAATAATTTGACAGAGGTAGCACAGGCCCATTAATCTTAAGAATCTAGAGTATTTAAAATTAGGGAACTTCTCATACCATCCGAATATCTAAAAATATTAGGTGTTCGGATAGGTACCGGGAGTCTCATTCTCAAAACAGAAACCAAAAATGAAGTTCAGCCATATATTTATTAAAAGGCCCATTTTCGCTGCCGTACTTAGTGTACTCATTTTGATTGTGGGTGGTTTGGCTTATGTCTCTTTGCCGATATCGCAGTTTCCTGATGTGGCACCACCGACCATAGAAGTAGTGGCGGTTTATCCTGGGGCGAATGCGCAAACCCTTTCAGAGAGTGTAGCTGCCCCGTTGGAAAAAGAAATCAACGGAGTAGAAGACATGATTTACATGACTTCGCAATCATCGGCCGATGGGCGAGTGGTGTTACAAGTTGCCTTTAAATTGGGCACTGACCTTGACAAAGCCCAAGTTCAGGTACAGAACAGGGTAGCCATTGCAGAACCAAGGTTGCCCGAATCGGTGAAAAGATTAGGTATAACCACTAAAAAGATATCACCTGATATGTTGATGGTGGTCAATATGTATTCACCAAATAAGACCTATGACCAAATTTATATGGGTAACTATGCGGTACTTCAATTGAAAGATGAACTTGCCCGAATAAAAGGGGTAGGTGATATTCAAATATTCGGTGCTGCGGAATATGCTATGCGTATATGGTTGAATCCTGATAAAATTGCGACACTCGATATTACGGCCGGGGAGGTGGTAAGTGCCTTGCGGGCACAGAACGTTCAGATTGCTAGTGGTACGCTCAACACCCTGCCTTCTGGAAGCCAGTCTGCTTTTGAAGTCAATATACAGACACAGGGTAAACTGGTCTCGACCGAACAGTTCGAAAATGTAATCATCAAATCTAGCGATGACGGACGAATCGTAAGGCTTAAAGATATCGGTCGGGTAGAGCTTGGTGCACAGAATTACGCGACTAAGGGATATTTAGGAAAAGACCCGGCAATTGCAATGCCCATTTTTCAACAGCCTGGAGGAAATGCCCTGGAAACGGCATCTCAAATACAGGATAAAATGGAAGATCTTGCGAAGAACTTTCCTAAAGACCTAGAGTATAAAATAGCATATAATCCAACCGAGTTTATTCAAAAATCGGTTGATGAGGTATATCACACGATATTCGAAGCGGTAATTTTGGTGGTCTTGGTGATTTTATTATTCCTTCAATCATGGAGGGCAGCTATCATCCCCATTCTGGCCATACCTGTGTCGCTCATCGGTACCTTTGCGGTTATGCAGGCCATTGGGTTCTCTTTGAACAACCTTACCCTTTTTGGTTTGGTGCTTGCCATTGGTATTGTGGTCGATGATGCCATTGTGGTTGTAGAAAATATGGAGCGGTATCTGGCAAAAGGGCTATCTCCTAAAGAGGCGGCTTTCAAGACGATGGATGAAGTAGGGGGAGCCCTTGTTGCCATTGGCTTGGTATTGATTGCAGTATTCATTCCAACGGCATTCTTAGAAGGTATTTCGGGCCAGTTCTATAAACAGTTTGGTATGACCATTGCCGTGGCCACGGCCATTTCGGTCTTCGTTTCATTAACATTTAGTCCGGCCATGGCCGCGCTACTAATGAAGCATGAAGAAAAGTCGAGTACCAAGAAAACGCATGTTATTTTAAGGCCCTTTGTATTCATAGGTAATCGTTTCAATAGCTTTATGGATAAGCTATCGGAGCGATATGGTAAAGCGGTTCAGAAACTGGTAAGAACCGGTATGATGGTCATGGTGGTTTATTTCGGATTGATTGCCATTACGGGCTTTGAATTCAACAGGGTGTCACAGGGATTCATTCCGGCTATGGACCAGCAGTACTTTATTACCATCGTACAGCTTCCGCCGGGATCTTCACTTACCAGAACGGATAAGGTAGTACGCGAGGTGCTTGATTTAGGATTGGATATCGATGGAGTGGAAAATGCAGTGTCATTTACAGGTTTCGATGCGGCCTCATTTACCAACGCATCCAATGCTGCGGCCGTTTTCTTGACCTTGGAAGATTTTAATCTCCGTAATGAGAAAGGGCTAGGTTACGAAGAACTTTTAGGAACGGTAAGGGCCAAATTCGCCCAAGTCGATGATGCCATTGTTCTAGTTATTCCGCCCCCATCAGTTCGGGGTATCGGTAACGCCGGAGGCTTTCGTATGATGGTGCAGGATAGGGCCAACTTGGGTACCGATGAACTGCTGAAAGCGACGAACGAATTGGCGATGGCAGCTAATCAAGACCCGATACTGAGTAACGTATTTAGCTTTTTTAATAACCAAACACCACAATTGTTCTTGGATGTGGATCGGGTGAAAGCCGAGAAATTGGGTATCGATGTAGGCCAAATATTTCAGTCGTTGGAGATTTATATGGGTTCGGCCTTTGTGAACGAATTCAATTATTTAGGAAGAACTTTTCAGGTGACAGCACAGGCAGACGCACCCAATAGGTTGACCCCCGATGATATTTCTAGGATCAAGGTGCGCAATAAGAAGGGAGAGATGGTTCCTTTAGGTACGGTATCGCAACAGAAAGACATTGCGGGGCCTTCAAGAATACCAAGGTTCAACCTTTATCCCTCGGCTTCATTGAACGGTGATTTTGCACCCGGCTATAGTTCTGGTGAAGGATTGGATAGAATGGAAGAATTGGCAGCGGAAATACTTCCGCAGGGTATATCTTTTCAATGGACGGAAATTGCCTACCAAGAACGGGAAGCGGGCAACACAGCGGGCATTGCATTTTTATTGGCCGTAGTGTTTGTTTTTCTCTTGTTGGCGGCCCAATTCGAAAGTTTGGTATTGCCACTTGCAGTGATATTCATCGTTCCTATGGTATTGCTTTCGGCCATGATAGGGGTCGATTTGGCGGGTCTTGACAATAATATCATGGTACAGATCGGTTTGGTGGTACTGGTTGGTTTGGCGAGTAAGAATGCGATTCTTATCGTTGAATTTGCCAAACAGTTAGAAGATCAGGGTGAAGATTTGAAAACGGCGGTGATAGAGGCTTCGAAACTAAGGTTACGCCCGATTTTAATGACAGCAATGGCATTTATTCTTGGCGTAGTGCCATTGGCACTTGCTACCGGAGCGGGCGCGGAATTAAGAGTGTCGTTAGGTATTGCGGTATTTAGTGGAATGCTCGGGGTAACCTTGTTCGGTATTTTCTTGACACCGATATTCTATTATCTGGGCAGAAAATGGTCCGCTAAAAGAGCTCCACAAGAAAAAGTAGTACTGGCACATCAACATAACTAGAACTAGAAAACAGTAATGAAAAAGTCGATAACATTAATAGCAATAGCAATCATTTTGGTTTCTTGTGGTGTTTCAAAACGTGATTTTAATGTACAGCCGCAAGTAGAGGTAACCGATGATTTTCTAAAGGAAGAAATTACCGAGAAGGCCTTTACCCAATCTGGTATTGCAAAAGAATGGTGGTCAGAGTTCAACGACCCAATTCTTGACAGCCTTATCGAAAAGGCAAGAAGGCATAATTTAGATATCAATTCGGCAGTTGCCAATTACAATGCTGCGCGTGCTCTTTTAAAAGAAAATAGATTGGATAGGCTTCCTACGGTCACCGCTAACGGTAATTATACGCGCACCCGATTAGGTGAAAACGTTTTTGTACAAGGTAGCAACCCTACTTATAGCACGTATAACGCAAGTTTTGATGCTTTTTGGGAAACAGACCTTTTTGGTAGGGTAACCAATAGAATTAAAGGTGCTTACGCCAATAGCAATTTAGCACTGGCAGATATGCACGGTATGTATGTCAGTATATTTGCTGAGGTGGCCAATAGTTATATGCAACTGCGTGGCACTCAATATTTGTTGGATATCGCCAATCGTAATTTGAAAGGCCAAAAAGACACATACGACCTTACGGTAAAATTGTCCGAGGCCGGCACGAGTAATAGCCTTGACGTCTCCAGGGCCTTGGCCCAGCTCGAAAGTACCCGAGCCAGTATTCCCCCGTTGGAAGCTAGAATCGAGGCCTTAAAGAATGGTATAAGTGTCTTGATTGGTGAGGTTCCTGGTAACTTAGATGACGAGTTGATCAATAAAAAACCGTTACCAAGTCTTCCAGCTACGGTCGCCTTAGGTGACCTTCGTGAAATGCTAAGAAGAAGGCCCGATATTCGCCAGTCGGAGGCCGCTCTTCAAACTCGAATTGCAGCTTACAATATTTCCGTGGCGGAACTATATCCAAAAATAGAATTTGGTGGTTCGGTAGGTTTTTCTGCGGTAGATTTTGCAAATTTTGGCGAGAAGCCATCTTTCACCTGGTCATTGGTGCCCAGTATTAGTTGGGCGGCATTTAACCTAGGTAGGGTAAAGCAACAAATCAATAGAAACGATGCCTTGACCATAGCAGCGATCAATCAATATGAGAAATCGGTCTTACAGGGCTTGGAGGAAATAAAGACTTCTTTAAGCAATTATACCAAAGAGCTGCAAAGAAGGGAAATATTGAGAATTTCTTCGGAGGCTAGTGCCAAAGCCGCTGATTTTGCCAAGCAACGTTTTAATTCTGGATTGGACAGTTTTATAGATTACCTTAATGCCGATAATGTGTTGCTTCAGGCCGAGAATGCCCTGGCCCTAAGCGAAATTTCTTCGGCCACTTCTTTGATAGCCATTTATAAAGCCTTGGGAGGCGGATGGGAGATTATCTCTGAAGAAGAATTGAATACTAAATTTGAAACCATGCATTTGGCCAAGGCCGATGACAACTAACAAAACCAACAGTGTAAGGTGTGTCGGTAGTTAGAGACTAAGTTTCGGTACTACCGACCCATCCAAATATTTATGAGCAAGGCTGATATACCAGTTTTTGAAAATACTAATGACCTTCATGAGGCAATCGGTTTTTCCCATAGAAGCCACATCCCAAATTTCGATGTGTTTGAAGTGGAAGAAATGGGGGTTTCTGCAAGAAGGTGTATGCCGCCCTATCGTCAAGGGTTTTATCAAATCGGGTTACTGAACTATACGGGTACGAGCGAACTCAACCTGAATACCGATTTACTCGAGCTTGAAGAATTTCCCTTGTGGTTTGTAGTACCGGGTCAAGTGTTCTCGTGGGTGCGGGATGAAAAGATGTCGGGTTTTTATGTAATGTTCAGAAAAGAGTTTTTGATCAACACTTTTCCTGACCTTAACAAAGATTTTCCGTTCTTGAAGATGACCGAGAATAGTGTGATGATGTTGACAAAAGAAGAGCACGAATCGCTGAATTTTGATATAGAAAGAATGCACTCGGTATTTAAGAGTCCGCATCCGTATCAAGAAAAAATGTTAGAGGGTATGCTGGGATCTCTACTTTATTATTGCAAGGCGATTTATGAACGGCATAAAACGACGGAGAACCATTTGAGTCGGTCACAGATTATAGCGAACAAATTTGAGGCATTGGTCGATAAAATGTACGTAGATACGAAGAACGTAAGCGATTATGCAGACGAATTGAACATAACACCTAATTACCTGACCACGACCATCAAGAAATTGACCGGTAAAAGTGCGAAAGATATTATTCAGGAACGGCTTTTGATGGAAAGTAAAAGTCTATTAAAATATTCGGGGCTCGATATTGCTGAAATTGCCTATCGCCTGAATTTTCAAGAACCAACACATTTTACGAGGTTCTTCAAGAATTTGAGTGGTGTGACACCGAATCAATTCAGAAGAATGTAAAGTGAATAAAAGAGAGTGCGTATAACCAACTAACTAAATAGAAACCAAATGTTTTTAACTATGAAAAGCCATATACTAAATTTGTAAAATGTTTTAAAATGGATTGTAATGAATGAGAAGAATGTTGCCGTGGTTACGGAAGCTGGTAACGGATTGGGCAGGAAATTTGCGAAAATCCTTAAAGACAACCATTATCAAGTGGTACTTGCCGCTTGTAAAGGTAGTTACAAAAAGCTTTTTGAGGATGGAGAGGTTGAACCTGATTACGAACTGATAGAAGTCGATTTTACTTCTGAGAAAAGTTTGGCAACACTCGAAAAAACAATTTGTGAATCGTATGGTAAGTTAGATTTGTTAATCAACAATGCCGAGATTGTCAATGGTTTTGGTCATAAAATCGACCAGATACACATCGATGATATTAAAGATGTTTATGAAATTAACTTCTTTTCGGTAATACGGGTTATACAGGTACTCAAACCTTTGTTGAAAAAAAGCGATGACCCCCGTATTATTAATATCACCAGCTCATTAGGTGATATCAGTAAAATGAAAGATGATGGTTTTTGCTATTCCGGTTATAGCCTTACTGCCTATTGTACCTCAAAAGCGGCATTGAATATGTTTACCCACTTGCAATGCAAAGAATTTAAACCTTCTAAAATTAAAATGTATAGTTTTGATCCTGTTACGATGAAAAACTGTACCCATAATTCGGTCATGATCTGTGATGGGGTAAAAGATGAATTTGTGTCTATGATCAAAAGGTAAGGGCATTAAATTCTTCCCGAAAGTTGAGTCTGTTTATTTTTTAATTAAGACGGGTAAACTTATTCTTTCGACCCGCCAAGTTCGATTTCAAAGAAATATTTGTTCGACCATTTAGAAATACCGCCCGATGCGGGAAATATTTCAGCATACAAACGAACGCCGTTCACATTTTTCGGTATTCCAGACTTAAAGCAAAGGTCTTTCTTCACCGTAATGCCATTCTTAAAAGCTTTCAAGAAAATAGTTTTGTAGACCAAAAGGCCTGCCTCACCGAATTTTTGCAGTTTTTCCCCTGTGTAAGCAAAAGCTTCCGGAAAACCCTCGATTGCATCGACCAGAAATAATTGTAAGTTAAAAAGCTTCTGCTTTTCTATAACAAGAGGGCTAAAATTGATTCTAACCTCTGCGGTAAGAATTTCACAAATGGTTCTTTCAATAGGTTTTCTTTCCATTGAAAGTTTGGCATATTCAATATGGGCCATTCAATAATTGGTTGAGAGAAATTAGAAAAAGTAAAAAAGGAAAGGGCGGAACACTGACATCAATTCCACCCCTTCCAAAGCGACAATAATCAACTAACAAATCGCCGTTTAATCTTAATTCTCTTATAGGCCAGTTCTCTAATAGGCAGAACTACGCTTTCATCATTAATTTGAAGCGTTACGCTTAAATTGTCTAGGGACTCGATTTTACCTTCAAGCCCATCAATTTCTACCAAGTCACCAATTGCATATTTCTTGCGGGTATAGAAGGTGAGCAGTAATATGTTTATGACTTCTCGCGAACCGAAACCAAAGCCCAATGCCAAGGCCAAGAGAAAAGCGCCCATTATCATTGTAACATTGTTGGTTATAATCGTTGTATCGACACCCACTTGGTTTAGTGCTGAAATGGTGAAGAACACCGCAACTAGATAGAATATGATGGTTCCGATAAACTTGGCGCCATTGAGCCCCATTGAGCCAAAAAGCGTACTTATGGCCTTTTTGATTAGCGTGGCTATATAAATTCCGAAGATGAAGAGAATAATTCCGCTAAAGAGCTTGGGCAAATACCGCAATAGATTGCCTATTTCTGTTGAAACGATATTCCAATCCATAATATCGGCAGCAACCGTCAAAAAAATCAGATAGATGGCCCACTTGGCGAAGCCTAAGAGCACCTCTGAGATGTTTACTTGAATTTGATTTCCTTCAAGAATATCCAATTCGTTGAATTTCTCTCCAAAGCTGTCGATTTTTATTAGAAGTAAAATCTTCTTGAGCAGAACTAATAGTAGTTTGGTAATGATCCATCCTATAAGAAGAACGAAAAATACCCCAATTAGCTTAGGAATGGTATTACCGATTTTTTCGCCCATTGATTTGAAAGATTCCAATGTTACATCTTTCCATTCGTTGATTGTTGTCATAAATAAATTGGTCAGTGTTTAGTTTTCGTTATTGTCAAGTGTTCTGAAAAGCCTTTTGAGTGCAGCGGGATAATTGTCAGTTACGAAAAATGTAAAATCCATTAGTAGTTTGGCCATTGCAACATCTTTCATCACTTTTTGCCGCATATCAGGTGGTACGCTTCTGACGTTATCCTCCAATTTTTTAAAGGCATTGTTACTGTTCATATCATTTGATTTTATTGTATTCTTGAACCACTCTACTTTTGGCCCGTTTAAGTCTCATTTTAACAGCGCTTTCAGAAAGGTTCATCAGTGCCATCAATTCTTTTATGCTCGCATCGTCTTGGTATTTAAGTAATAGCATCGCCTTATCTTCCGGTCTAATGATATTCATTGCTTTCTTCAGCCGCTCTACCGATAATTGAAGCAGGGTCTGATCTGAAACATTCAATAAGATTTCATCATCTCGCTCATCGAGATGTCGGGTTCGGTCGGCCATTTTTCGTTGGGTATTTCTGTTGACGTGATTAACGCAGAAATTATATACGAATGAGTAGAGCCAAGTGCTGAATTTTGAATAGCCTTTAAACTTTCCGATCTTTAAATAGAGCATTAGAAATACATCTTGGGTCAAATCTTCAGCTTCAGCGGGTGTTCTTGAAAAACCGTAACATTTGTTGTATACTCTGCTGACATATCTATCATAGAGTTGACCGAAAATTTCTGGATCTTTGGTCTTAGTAACTTCTTTGACCAGTTCCTCATCGGAAATCGCATCGCGTAATGTGAACTTGCTCAAAACATGGGAACTTTTGGTTGTTATTTATTTAGACACCGATAGGTGCATTAAGTCACTTTTTTTGAAAGGAAAATTTCAAATAAAGTGAGTTTTGGTTTTAATTATTTAGAATTCAGTGTCTTACGAATTGTTTAAAAGGCCGGCAAAATTAATTAAAATCCATTCTTTGGGTGGACTCTATCAAATTGAATAGAGGTGATTTATGAATTACCAAGCGGTTCAAATTTGAATAAGAGATGACTTAAATGCCGAATTTTAGAAAAAGTGTAAGAATACAGATTGGTGGAAATCAGATTTACGTTAAGAATATATTGAAACCCTAAGTCATGTATTAACCCAAATAATTTTTTTATTTACTTTATAAGTGCTTAATTACATGTGAGTTAAAAAAAATTGCTGTAAGGATGTAATTAATCACGACTATTAATTAGATTTCTTTTTTCACCCGACCGTGCCGAGTAATTTAAACGACATATTGATTCGAGAACTCCGCTATAAGTTTGGTTTTACCGATACTTATATTGAAAGTGTTCAACACCCTTTGATTATCTTAAATGGTGAAGGAAATGTGCTTTTAGCAAATGATGCATTTTGCCATCTATCGGGGTCAGAAAGACCGGATTTGACAGATAGTAAATCGTCTCTAACCTTCGGAACTTCAAAAGGCAGTGCTGAGTTTCTTCAACACGTACAGAAAGTCTTTAATTCGGGTATTTCGGAAGAATTTGAAACAAGCTATAAGAGTACGAATCAAGTGGTAATACCTGTTATCGTTTCGCTGTCCGCCCTTTTTAACACACAGGTAAGTCCGATGGCCTGTTTGGTTTTGATAGAGCCATTGAATAATCTACATGGGCAATCAAGGCTAAAAGGAAATAAGGGTGAAATACTCGAGAATTTGAAATACACGCGAAAAACAATCGAGTTATATACATCCAAAAACCTTCTTGGAGTCTTGGACCGTACGCTCAACAATATTTCAGACGGTATCTTATCGTTAGATACAAAGTGGAGATACACCTACATTAACGACACGGCCCAACGATTGCTGGCGGTTAAAGGTGAAAACCTTATAGGTAAGAATATTTGGGACGAGTTTCCCGATTTGGTAGGCAGTGCCTTTTACAGGTTTTGTTATAATGCGGTTACCACACAAAGTAAACAGCAGTTACAAGATTATTACGAGCCCTTTGATAAATGGTTCGAAGTTCGCGCATACCCATATCCTGATGGGTTGACCATTTATTACTCCGATATTACCCATCTGAAAAAGATTGAGCAATTGCTCTCGGAGAACGAAAATTACCTAGATAACCTTATCAATACCATTGGTGACCCCATTTTTGTAAAAGATTCAGAAAGCAGGTTATTGATTGTAAACGATGCCTTTTGTTCCATTTTTAATCTCAAACGCTCCGATATCATTGGAAAATCCCTAGCAGAAGATGTTAATGAAGACGAAAGAGACAGTTTCTTAAAAATCGATAGAGAGGTATTAGAAACCGGATTGGAAAATGTGAATTTAGAAAGCCTAACCGTTCGGGGTACTGAAACCAGATTGATCTCTACGAAAAAGACACGATTTGTCGATAAAAATGGTAAGCGGTTTTTGATTGGGATTATTCATGATGTAACCGAGTTAAAGCGTGCCGAATCGAACCTAAGGTCTCAAAAAGAATACTCTGAAGCCCTAATAGAATCGATGCGAGAGGGTTTGGTGGTCTTTAACATGAAGACAGAAATAAGTAAAGTGAACCCTGCTTTTTGTGAAATGTCGGGCTTTACGGAAAAAGAACTTTTAGGTAAAGCGTGCCCTTATCCGTTTTCACCACCTGAAATTGAAGAAGAGTCGAACCGAAGGCATGAGAAAATAGCCCAGGGTAAAGAGCTCGAAAATTTTGAGACCGTTTACATGAAGAAAGATGGTACCAGGTTTAATGTTGACGTGATGGTATCAAGTTTTACCAATCCCGATATGACCGGTCAAACCTATTTTGCGACCATCATCGATACCACCGATCGCAAAAAAGCAGAAGATGAACTGAGACTGGCCAAAGAATTTACAGATAGCTTGGTCATGTCAATGCAAGAGGGGCTGATTATTGTGAATCTATCCGGTAAGATAATCATGGTGAACGATTCTACTTGTAAGATTTTAGGGTATTCGAAAGAGGAATTGGTCGGTATGGAATTACCCTATCCGTTTGCCAAGCCGGAAGATTTTGAAGAGATTGCCCGAACGAACGAAAAAGTTGCGGCAGGTGAGGCGCCTTCCTTTCATTTTGATTTCATTAAAAAAAGTGGTGAGGTTTTTAAGGCCACATTTCTAACGGGCCATATAACCGATGATAAAGGGGATGTTATTGCACTTTTTGGCACTATGAAAGATATTTCTGAAGAATACCGATCGCAACAAATTTTAGAAGACAGTGCTATTAAATCCTCCAAAAAGAAAGATGTTATTTTAAAACTGGCCAGTTTGGTCGGTGGGGGATTCAAAAATTCATTGAGCGAAATTACCAAGTTGGCCTCGACCACTTTGAATGTGGAAAGAGTAAGTATCTGGAGTTTGAACGATGATAGAGACACCATTAAATGTGAGCATCTTTTTACCCTAAGTTCAGGGCAGCATTCGGCGGGAGGTATTTTGAGCAAAAAAGATAACCCAGAATATTTTGAGGCCCTTGAAAAAAACAGGACCGTTCTTATTGATGATGCTTGGGAAGACCCCGTTACTAGGCGATTTACCGCAGATTATTTAAAACCGAGTAATATCCGTTCCCTAATGGATGTTTTTATTAGTAGTGCCGAAGGTTATTACGGCATTATCTGTTTTGAACATGTCGGGGATAGTAATCGTAAGTGGACAGCTGATGAGCAAGAGTTTGCCACTTCAATTGCCAGTATCGTGTCGTTAATGGTCGAGAGTAGTGAGAGAAAATTGGCAGAGGATAAGTTGATTGCAAGCAATTCGGAACTTTCAAAGGCCAATACAGAGTTGCAAAAACTTCGAAACAAATTGGAGCAGGAAAATGTATACTTGAGAAACGAACTTGATTTAGTTTTCAATTTTGAGGAAATGGTATATGGCAGCGCGGAATTCAGTAACGTTCTTTCCGAGGTCGAAAAGGTTGCCGAGACCAATGCAACCGTGCTTTTACTCGGCGAGTCGGGCACGGGCAAAGAGCTATTGGCCAGGGCCATTCACAATATAGGTCTAAGAAACGATCAACCGCTGATAAAGGTAAATTGCTCAGCTATTCCGCGAGAGTTGATAGAGAGTGAACTTTTTGGACATAAAAAAGGATCTTTTACAGGTGCTTTTGCCGATAAGGTCGGCAAATGTGAATTGGCCGATGGGGGCACTTTGTTCTTAGATGAAATAGGGGAGTTGCCAATTGATATGCAACCAAAAATTTTAAGGTTTTTGCAAGAGGGTGAAATCGAAATGATTGGCGGTACCGGTGTGAAAAAATTAGATGTGAGGGTTATTGCTGCAACCAATAGAAACCTTCAAGAAGAAATAAAGAAAAAGCAGTTTCGTGAAGATCTCTACTTTCGTTTGAACGTATTTCCCATTCAGGTTCCTGCTCTTAGGGATAGAAAAGAAGACATTCCACTATTGGTAGAACATTTTGTAGATAAGTTCAATAAAGAGTATTCAAAAAAGATTCAATACGTGACCGACAAGGCCATGGAAAAACTCAAAGCCTACGCATGGCCAGGAAATATTCGCGAACTTGAGAATCTAATCGAACGGGCCTCTATCTTATCCAATGGTGATACTCTTGTCATTCCCGGTTTTGATAATGGTGAAAAAAAGACAAAGGTCTCAATCAAAGATTCCGAACTATCCTTAGATGCCGTACAGCGTAAACATATATTTCAAGTACTTGAAAAGTGCCATTGGAAAATTTCCGGTAAGGATGGAGCTTCCGAACTTCTAGGGTTAAAGCCCAGTACATTACGCGATAAAATGTCTAAGCTGGGCATCAAAAAGCCCGTTTAGGGTCACGGTATTCCGTGATGTTTAAAATGAGAAATAGTAAGCTCACGGTATTCCGTTAACTAGAATTTTCTCACAAGTACTCGTCTGTTTTTTAATATCTCTGTAAATCAGTTTGTTACAAAACCGGCCATTCTTTTTTCAGGACTTTGGCATGTCAATTGACTTTCAAGTTTCTAAAAAAGGGAGAAGCATGGTTCAAATTAATGGGGCATCATTTAGACTTGATTCCAACATCATCAAATGTTCCATCGAAAATCATTTCGATTTAAGTTTTCTGGAGGAGGGTTTTTCAGAAGGGTTCTCTGAAAGAATCAAATTCTTGTCGAAAGGCAAGTACCTACCATTACTTATCGATCTTCGAGAAGTACCCAAAAGAGAACTGATCAACCTGTTTAAAATATTGTCCCCTTACAAACTGAATGATATTGGTATGCACAGACCAACATTCTTGGTACAGTCATTCTTAATGAGAATGTACCTGATGGTCTATTGTATTTTGAAAGGCAATGCCTTTTTTAATCACATATTCAATAGCTCGGTAAAAGCTGAAAACTATTGTATGCGAATGTCTGAAACCATCAACCCTACCGAAATTTAATTATGAGCAATGACCAAATGAAACTAGAAAATAATGCCTCATTTTGGAGAGACGATAGTGGCATACTATGCTGCAAGTTGATGAACACGAATGAAGCTAAAAAACTTGATCAGTTGACGGCCAAGAAGTATTTGAATGCTATGAAAACTCTTTCAAAAGGGCAGCCCGTACCAATTCTGTTCGATTTGCGAGATGTAAAAGGAACCATTTCGGTAGAGGGTGCACAACACTTGGCTCGAGGTCTTAATAATTTAGAGATAGCTGTCTGTGAGGTGTACGTGGTAAATTCCTTTGCCATCAACCTACTGGTTAGGGCTTATAAAAGAATTTATCACACCGAAATACCATATGCCATTTTCAATGACCTTTCCAAGGCAAAAGAACATTGCTTGAATTATAAAAAGGAGTTTGACCACCCGACAAAATTAAAGTCCTGATAAAAATTTTAGGGAAATATGCCTGAAGGTGAAAACCTTAATCGCTTAGAGTTATGAGAATAAATTTTATGTTGATAGATGACAACGAAATAGACCTTTTCGTTTGTCAGAGAATGATAGAGCTTGAATTGGGTAACCAAGATATTGCTAAGTATGATAATGCCCAATCAGCATTGGATGACTTGCTTTCACTAACGTTTTCAAAGGGAAATTCGAAAGCGGAAATGCCCCATATCATTATTCTTGATATTAATATGCCCGGCCTAAATGGTTTTGGTTTTTTAGATGGATTGTCTGAACTTAAAAAGTCGAATCGGCTGCCCGTAAAAACCATAGTGCTTTCTTCTACCACCAAACTTGAGTATATAATGAATGCCGAAAAACACGAGGCTTGTGACGGATTTATAGGCAAACCCCTGACCGCTTCGAAAATTAGGCAAATTGTCGAGGCTTTTAAGCCTGAACCCGATAACGTTGATCTCGGTTAATATATTGGCCATACCAACTGCTAATCAAAATAATTGGAACCAAAACAGTTTGTAAAATAGTTAGCCGAGCTTTTACCAAACTTGGCTTAGACAATAATGTTTCCCCATGAGTACAATAGAGTTGAACGACTTAATTGAAGATTTAAAACAATTTCAATCGAACTATTACCTTCGTTCAAATGCAATGGCGACCTATGAATTGATCAATGCCTATTCAAGTCGATTTAACTTCGAAAATTCGCAGATTAGATTGCAGTTCGAAGGTTATTTAGAGGAGTTGAAAAATTGTATGCTCGCTGAAGATATAAATGATTTTGCCCGCAAATATGCCTACGTTTTACTTAAGCTAATGTTATTGCTTAAAAGGCCTGATGCCATTTATCTTGAAGACTAATTTTCTCTTCTTATAGCTGTTATCCCACTAATTTTTAATGATAGCCCAGCTTTTCTCGAAAAGCATTTTATTTCGCCTTCTTTAGAAACTTTTCTTTACGACGCGAGTTGAGCGGAGTTAAGAGCTAATGTTATTTTGTTTATCTCTACAAACCAACCCCACTCATCAATCCATATTACTCATTCATCAATTCAAACTGCCAGTTCATGTAATAACTCAAGACCATCTCTCTTTAATGACTAGCATTGGGCCTTAATTACCGACCTAAACCAATTTTCAAATGCATTCAAGTGTTTCGGGAATAAGAATTAACGGATTCAATACTTTAACCTACTCAAGGCAGTTTAAGCAATTACTTTACATAAAAATGGTAATTGTCTTTTTTATCGCGCGACATGCTATGGCCCAAACCCCTACAGACGCCTTAATGATGCCTTCCCAAAATGCCTGTGTGTTGTTGAATTACGATCATGGCGAATTTGATCAGTACTGGGAAGGCGACTACCTTCGTGAAAACCTGACCATCGCTACGGTGAAACGCACTACTATTTTACCGATGGTCGCCATTGGTATTTTTGATGAGCTTAACCTATATGTTGGGCTGCCTTATGTTAAAACTAGGTCTACAGAGCCGAACGGGGGTAGGTTCAATGGGGCAGAAGGTTTACAGGATATTTCTTTCGCTTTAAAATATAAATTTTTTGAAAAAAACTCCGATGTGGGCCGATTGCGACTGTTTACAACTGTTGGCTTTTCTACCCCTGCATCTAACTACCTTTCCGATTATATGCCGTACAGCCTTGGTTTTGGAGCTCCTGAACTTTCGGTTAGGGGAATTGCACAATACCAACTTCACAAGGGTTATTACGTAAGGGGTATGGTCGCACATCTTTGGAGGGGCTATACCGAAGCTGAACGTGATTATTACTATAACAACGGAAGTTACTATTCGGCTACCATGGATGTGCCAAACGCATGGAACTTTGAGGCGGTAGTCGGCTCTTGGTTTTTGAACAATAGCCTTAAATTGGAGTTGAACTACGTAGGATTAAAATCGACTAGTGGAGACGATATTAGATCCTATAACGCCGCCCAGCCTACCAACAAGGTAAAATTCGATAGGGTAGGGTTCTCGGCCCAATACTACATTCCATCGATTAAAGGCTTGGGCTTGGTGGCCTACCATCATCGCATGGTGAACGGCCTAAACACCGCAAAATTCAATAATACCGGCATAGGTTTAACCTATCAATTCAACTATTTAAAGGAAAAAAATGAAGAAGATGAAGAGGAGTAGAGCTTATCGTTTAGTTTCGTTAACGGTCGTATGGGCAACTTTGTTTTCTTGTGAAAAAGATATACCGACCAATTTAGGTTTTGAAAGTTATGAATTCTCGGGAATGGATACCGATGGAGGAGACTGGCAGCCGATATTACTGGAAAATGCCGAAAGCATAGAAATAAATGCTCCGGAAGATGCTTCATCACAAAGCTATCTCAACGAAATCGCAGAACTTAAAACCGCTATTCAGAGTATAAATTCTGAGCAGGAAAGGGCCATTGAGTATTGGACGAACAATTCGGTGGTTCGTTGGAATGAAATAGCACTCGAACTGATAGCAAAATACAATCTCATTCCCGGACCGAATGAAGAAGGCGGTTATACACTACCCAACCCCAGTAGTCCTGACGGTCCACCGGCATTTCCTTTTGCACATCCGCCTTACGCATGCAGAGCTTTGGCCTATTTATCGGTGGCACAATTTGACGGACTGATTACTTCTTGGCATTACAAGCAAATGTACCAGAGGTCGGCACCTTATCAACAGGACAGAGATATTTCCTATTCGTACGAACCGAACGACATTCCTTCCTATCCTTCCGATGGTGCTGTGCTGGCGCGCGTATCTAAAAAAGTATTGAGCGCTATGTTTCCTTTAGAAAAAGATTATTTACAGGAGTTGGAAGAAGAGCACCTTGAAAGCTTATTGTTATCGGGCGGGAACGTACCAAGTGATATCGATGCAGGTGTAACTATAGGTGATAGCATTTCGCAAATAGCTTTAACCAGAGCCGCTAACGATGGTATGAAAAACGCCCAAGCGCCAAAAGCGGTTTCTGATTCTATCAAAGCAGCGGCTTTTGAAAGATTTGGGTGGCAGTGGGATAATTTAGAGCTGCCCACTAGACCGGTCGGTTTGACTCCTTTGTTCGGAAGAGTTACAATGTGGAACGTTGCCGATGTTGAATCGGTTCGTCCGACCCCTCCTCCTGCTTTTGATTCCGAAGAATACCTTAAAGATGTAGAAGTGCTAAAAGACCATGCCGATAACATGACCGAAGAGAAAAGGCGTATTGCCAACTTTTGGCAAGATGGTTTAGGTACCTATACGCCTCCCGGGCATTGGAACAGGTTTGCGAACGAATTCATAGTTGAAAGTAAAATGAATCCTTTACGAAGTGCCAGAACCATGGCCTATCTGAATATGGCCATTATGGATGCTGGAATCAGCTGTTGGGACGCCAAATACTACTATCATTACCCTAGGCCGATACAGAAGGTTGCCGGGTTTAAGACCATTGCGGGTACGCCTAATTTTCCGAGTTACACGTCGGGCCATAGTGTTTTCTCTGCTGCCGCAGCTGAGGTATTGGCCTATATTTTTCCAGAGAAGGCGAATCTGGTCAGAGGCTGGGCAGAAGAAGCAGCTATTTCTAGGGTGTATGGTGGCATACATTGGTCTTTTGACGCCACCGTTGGTACCGATCAGGGTCGGGAAGTGGCCCAATACACTATTGATGTCGCCAAGGCAGATGGTGCGGACTAATCTTGAGCACGACAAGAAAATTTTAATCCCCCAGGGAAGAAAAACTTATTCGGCCCAAATATTACAATATTCATGTTTTTAAAAAACACCTTTACGCTATTTTCATTATTCTTATTATTAACACAAATACACATCCACGCCCAAGTTGCGGTTACAGGAAAGGTAGTCGATAGCCAAACAAATGAACCTTTGATAGAGGCACAGATTACGGTAGGCTCCGAAAAAGGAGCGGTAACCGATCATAACGGAATTTTTTCAATGTCTTTAAACGAAGGAACTTATACCGCGTTGATCAAATATTTGGGTTACGAAGACAAGACAATCAGCATCAATACAAATAGCCCCCAATTGGGCACCCTTCAATTGAGTCTTCATAGTACCACCTTAAATGAGGTAATTGTCAGCTCATCCCCAAAGAGTTATAAAAGAGATTTTAAAGGCAGTAATTTTAGGCTTTCACCACTAACACTGAAAAATAGTAATCCGATAAGTACCGAAGAAATATTACGGACAGTTCCCGGGGTGAATATTGTAGGTGACATGGGGTTGTCTAATCGCCCCAATATTAGCATTAGGGGCTCATGGGGCCGTCGCTCAAAAAAAGTATTACTCATGGAGGACGGCTCGCCGTCTGCACCCGCACCCTACATTGCCCCAGGGGCATACTATAACCCGGTAAGCGATAGAATTGCGGCTATTGAAGTTTATAAAGGTGCCGATATGTTACGCTACGGACCCAATAATATGTACGGCGCTATTAACTATATAACCATGCTTCCACCACAAAAACCGGAACTAAGGGTCAAGCTGGTGGGCGGTCAAAGAAATTACAGAACCGGTCTGCTTTCATACGGTGGTACTTGGAACAATTTAGGAGCTTTGGTTGAAGGTGTTTACAAGACTTTTGATGGGTTTACAAACAATTCATCAGTGGAACTACTCAATTTGAACGCAAAAGTATTTGCCAAGCTATCCGAATCTCAATCTTTATATTTTAAGGTAAGTGGTCAGTTTGAAGATAATAAGGCTTCACTTAGTTCTATAACTCCCTTTACGTTTGGGTTAGACCCAGAACAGAATCCGTTAGATGCCGATCAGTTTACCATGCGTCGTTACGGTATGGATATTATTCATAAATGGCTACCTAATGCCAAAACCAGTTTTACCTCTAAGTTATATGCGTCTGACTTTGAAAGGGATTGGTGGAGACAGACGACGGCAAAGGTACAAGTGGTCGATGTTGAAGATTATGTCGGTTCAGAGATATTCAACCAGCGGTATAGTTATTTATCGGGCTCTGAATTCGGAGAAGAAGATTATGTCATTGTTGGCAGGGTGCAAAATGGGAGTGAAAGCACCACAGATAGCCGCTGGGCCTATACTGTTTCTGGGGTGAAAGAGACCTTTGATTTAGACTGGAATTTAGGGGAAGAAAAACAACACCTTGAAGTGGGGTTGAACTTTCACCGAGAGACGTTTAAGGATCGCTTTTTAGAGGCGCCAAATTCACGTTGGGCCAGACATGGCGACATCACTACCGATTTGTGGTACCGACTATGGTCGGTCAACTCGTACATACGAAATGAATTCAAATTCAAAAATTGGGGCCTTACGCCTATAGTGCGATGGGAGCATGTTGATATGTACCTCCAAAATTTAATAACGTTGGCCGAAAACCCCGATTTAGAGAGTATAGAAGAAGGCCGCGAACCAAATGTATACGACCAATTTTTACCGGGTATAACCATTGATTATGAATTGCCGAAAGGGGAAGTGTTCGGTAGTATCTATGAGGGAATGATTGCCCCGTCAAAGGTTTTCGGTTTTTTGGTTGAGCAGAACGGAGTAGTTACAAACCCTTTTGCCGGTGAGAGCATTAACATAAAACCTGAACTTAGTTGGAACCGTGAAATAGGTTGGAGAGGAAGTGTTTTCGGTAACATTTTAAACGGTCAACTTACATATTTCATCAATACGAGTAGAAATTTTTATGCAGGTGGTAGAAATGAGGTTTTCGAAGAATTAGGTAAGGTCAACGTTCAAGGGGTTGAAGTATCACTAAACGCTGAGCTCTTCAAAGATTCATTTCAAAGCCTTAATTTTTTCGGAAATGCCACTCTTCTTTATTCCAAGGTAATTGAAGGTAAACTTTGGGATAAAGATTTGTTTTCTCAAGTGATACATAACGCTGCCACCCAATCTGAATTTATTGACAAAGTGAACGCCAATCGTAGTGCTTTTGAACTTTACACGGTTGATACGAACGGTCAAGAAATACCGCTTGAGAATCAAACGATAACTGCTGAAGATTTTGATAGTATAAGCAAAAGTGTCATTATTCTAGGTGAAGATGGGGTTGATAACACAGAAGCCCCATACACGCCTAATGTCAATTTAAACTGTGGTTTTAATTATGACTGGCATGATTTGGCCGTAGGTATTAGTGGTCAGTATGTAGGCCAACAATATACCGAGTTCAATAACTTTGAGAGCGAATCTTCAGATGGGGCCATTGGTAAATTACCCGAGTATTTTACGTTGGATGCTTTTATGAATTATGATTTTGATTTAGGTCAAGGTTCTAAGCTAAGGCTCTTTATTAACGGCAAAAACCTAACCAATAAAATTTACAGGGCATCGAGATTGAACAGGGCTACTTCGGGCGTATTTCCGGGTGGGTTTAGGCAAATTATTTTAGGGGCCAATTTTTCTATTTAGTACATTCAGATAAAGAATAACCGTTGCTATGATGATTTTTGGTCCTGGTATTTTCTTCGGTGCGTAAAAAACCATTTATTTGAGAATTTTAATGGTTTGCCTTGTCAAACTTGTAAGATTACGTGAATGAACATACGACTACTTTACTTTCTTGCTATTTTTTTGATTAGTTCAAACGGCTTCTCCCAACAATCGGAAAAAAGGTTACCTAGCGATAATAACCCTATTTTCGAAGGTTGGTATGCCGACCCAGAGGCTATGGTTTTTGATGATACTTACTGGGTGTACCCTACTTTTTCCGACGATTATGATAAACAATTGCACTTCGATGCTTTCTCGTCGAAAGATTTGGTGCATTGGCACAAGCATGAGCGTATTCTTGATACTACAAAGGTTAAATGGCTAAGACAGGCCCTTTGGGCTCCTTCCATAATTGAAAAAGAAGACAAATATTACTTGTTTTTTGGCGCTAACGATATTCAGCGACCTGGCCGTGATTCTTACGACCCTAAGAACGATATTAATCATTATGGCGGTATTGGCGTCGCTGTGGCAGATTCGCCAGGTGGTCCGTTTAGCGACTATTTGGGCAAACCCCTCATTTCTGAATTTTATAACGATGCACAACCAATTGACCAATTTACTTTTAAGGATGTAGACGGAACTTATTATTTTTTCTACGGAGGATGGAGCCATTGTAATTTGGGGCGACTGAATGATGATTTTACCGGCTTTAAACCTTGGGAAGATGGCTCACTATTCAAAGAGATAACACCGGAAGGTTATGTTGAAGGACCCTTTATGTTCTTGCGAAACGGAATCTATTACTTTATGTGGTCAGAAGGCGGGTGGACGAATGGTAGCTATAAGGTAGCCTACGCTATGGCAGACCAACCTACGGGCCCTTACAAACGAGTAGGCACCATTTTAGAGGCTAAAGAGGGCGATATAGCTACTGGTGCTGGCCACCACTCCGTAGTCAATAAGCCAGGTACCGATGAATGGATCATTGTTTACCATAGAAGGCCGATACCCAATAAAGACCGTGATCACAGGGTGACTTGTATGGACAAAATGGAATTCAATTCTGATGGTACCATCAAACCGGTTAAAATGACCTTCAAAGGGGTGTCTCAATAGTCATTTTCGGCTCCAGTTTCACAATTTTTCTGCTAGGAGGTCTAAATGACCAAGAGATGATGGTAAGAACTAGCAATAAAAGAGGCCCGAACAGGGTAATCATCGGGTCTCCGACCGCCAAATGCGAAATAGCCGCCCCTAACATGGTAAAAGTAAAACCAGCGTAGGCCCATTCCTTTAATATGGCGAGTTTCGGGAGTAAAACAGCTACCGTGCCCAGAAGCTTGCAAATGCCTAAGATGGTCATCAAATAGACAGGATAACCCAAAGTGTTAAAGTTGGCCACCTCTTCATCCATCTTGATTAATTGCACGATTCCAGTAGAAATCATCCCCAGAGATAACCATAGCGTGGCAACCCAATAAATAATTCGATTTCTCTTTTTCATTATTCTTGATTTAATCGTGAAACAATTTTTTGAAGTCGGTCATGAGCCATATTTATGCCAAATGCGAAGGGTAATTTAAGCATGTTATCTCTATCGGATAAAGATTTGTAAACTATCTGAATGATAAGCTTTGAGGTAGTCGGGGTAAGTTCTTCGAATGTCAAATACTCCAATTGAATAGGGAAGGAGGTGTTCTCCATTTCAAAGGTGCGAACAATTTGCTTTTCAGGTTTAAATTCGTGAATGGTACCGTTGAACCTATGGGCATTGCCCTTTGGGTCGGTCGTTTCAAATTGATAGCTACCATGCCTTTTGCTTTCAAGCTTTAGTACCTTGGTGCCCATCCATTGTGCTACCAGTTCCGGTTCGGTATATGCCTTGAAAAGTAAGTTTAAAGGAAGGTCGAATTCTCTCTTGATCCAAACTTCTTGTGCGCCTTCTGGCGCCGTTACTTTTGTTTTCTGTTCCATTATGAATTTGATTGATGTTTTTTCATGATTTCCTCTAATTTATTGAAGCGGGTATCCCACATTTTCCGGAAAGGCTCGATAAAATCGGCGATTTCCTTCATACCATCAGGGTTAAGCTGATAGTATATCTCCCGACCTCTTTGTTCCTGTTTTAGAAGGTCACATTCGTTCAATATTTGAATATGCTTTGAAATCGTTTGCCGGGTCGAATTGAAATTTTCGGCAATAGAGGTGGGGGTCATAGCCTGAAAAGCTAGCAGGGTAACAATGGCCCTTCTCGTCGGATCGGCAATAGCCTGAAAAACGTCTCGTCTTAATTTCATTACGCAGTTATTTGGTTGCAAATATAAATGCAGTTATTTAGTTGCACAATATTTTTATAAATTTTGTTTCGTATTTACTTGGGGTACTTCTTTTTTTCAGTCCGTTTTTTTGCCTTAACAGCATTATGCCAATAATCTTCTTTTTTAATATTGCAACAAAACGCAAGTTTCAGGTAAATGCTTGATTTTTAGATTTTTTGAAATGGTGAACATACTTTCATTGGTCAGAAGAATTTTCAATAGTATTTCTTTCATGACCTTTTGCATAGCATTGGGCTTCGGTATCTTGGCTATTGTTTTGGTGATTACATCGCCTTCGTTGTTAAATGACTATCCTCAGCTGGCTATTTCGGACAAAGACAGTGTCAAATTCATCTTAACTTTTACGATTGGTGGTATTTTTACCCTCACCATTTTTAGTTATACCATGGTGATGGATGTCTTGAACCGCAGCATCAGCAATTATTCACCAAGATTGATTCCGCTCATTTTAAAAGAAAAGCACCACCAAATTATCTTGGGAGTTACCAGTGGTACCATCATTTATTGCATGATTATGGCGGCTTTTGTTTCCGGAAAATCTAGTGACCAGTTTCCTTCGGTCGCGGCGCCATTGGCTATTTTAATGGGCATTTTTAATATTCTTCTTTTCATATATTTTATACATAGCGTTTCGCAATCGATTCACGTGAACTATGTTTTGCGAAAGTCTTTTTCCAATACTAAAAACGCCATTTATCATATTAAGAATCTGCCCTTTGAAATGACTAGTGAAGAAAAAAGCAAAGATTTTTGGGAGCAGTATGTGTCTATGACCCAGTGCGGTTATTTGAATAAAATAAGAATAGAGAAGCTAATAGGTATTTCTGAAGAGCATGATATTCAAATAAAGCTACTAAAAAAAATGGGTTCCTTTATACTCGAAAATCAACCTGTGATAGCTGTTTCCAGGCAAATAAACGAATCCATTGAACAAAAAATAAAGAGGTGTATCAGTATTGATAGGGGTGAGCCCATTGATGTAATCGAGGTCGGTCTTAAACATATGGTAGAGGTGGGCGTAAAAGCTAGCTCCCCGGCCATAAACGACCCGGGCACTTCGCTAATGTCTATTGATTATTTAACACAATTATTTTTGCTCAGAAAAGAATTGCCAGAATTCAACACCTTGAAATCTGATAAGGGTGGGGTTCTAAAGATGGATATGGTTTCTTATCACAAGCTGGCTGAGACCTGTTTTCTGGAAATGGAAACTTATATGAAGGACGACCCTGTCTTAAAAATGAAAATTTTTGAGAGTAAAGGAATCATTGGCCTATAACCTTTCTTTTTAAATTGAAATAATTCTTCTTTAATTAAAATAGAATTTTACATTTACCGGCAATCTAATTTGGTGGCATTAAAGAAATAAACTGAACTTTATCGTAAGTGAATGCATGATAGATGCTTTGAGGTAATAGTTTTTACTTTTTTAAATTCGTAGTAAATAATCTGATAAATCAACTTTTTAAACCTTTATTAGGTAACCTGTTCCCCCACAAATAGTAGTGACTTATGAAGTGTCTTATTGTAGATGATGACCCATTGATTTGCGATTTGCTAGAGCATTTCTGTAGTAAGATTGACGATATTAATGGCGTAACTACCGCTATGTCGGGCTTTGAAACGGTAAGTCAGATTAACGGCTCGACGTTTGACCTGATAATTCTTGATTTTAATCTTCCTGATCTTACAGGTAAAGAAATATTGAATATCGTCGAACCCTCTACGGCGGTGATAATGGTTACTTCCCATAAAGATTTTGCTTCCGATTCTTACGCTTATGACAATATTGTCGACTATCTCGTAAAGCCGGTCGATTTTGCACGATTTTTTAGAGGGTTTCAGAAAGCCCAAAGTTTTTTAAATCAAAACCCCGATAAAAAGTCGCGTTTGTTTATTAAAGAAGGAAACCGTTTGGTTAAAATAAAATTGGAAGATGTAAAATACTTCAAATCAGAAGCCAATTACATTTCTGTGGTGATGGAAAATCAAAAGATACTCACTTTGATGACCTTGAAGGAGCTTGAGCCCAAATTGCCTAGCTTTTTTCAAAAAGTACACCGTTCTTTTATTATCAACCTCAATAAGATTGACACCATAGACAATAAATCACTTGAAATTGGTCGAGACCATATACCTATCAGCCAGCGCTATGAAAAAGATTTGTTCAATAAGATTGATTTGTTGAATTGATTTGTCTTTCGCACCTTATACAAACCTGATAATAATTGAAAAGGTTCATGATTTTTTTCAATTCGGTTTCTTTAAGTTGGTATACTTCTTTCGGTAACAGTTTTTGAAGCTGTTCTAATTTGAGGGTATTGATGTGGGCGATTAATTTATGTGAAATGGCCTCATATTCTTTTTGATTTTTGATGTCATACACCTTTTCTATTCTTTTTGAATATGATAAAAATTCCTTTTCTAACAACTCAAGTACTCTGTTGATTTTTGAGGTATCCTTATCATAATTCTTGTAGAAAGGCTTAAAATCAGGTGGATTAATTTCATTGCTTCCTAAAATGCGGTAAACAACATCTTTAAAATGATCAATGTCGAAAGGTTTTTGAAGATAGTGGTTACTGACTTTTCTCATAACCAATGGTTCTAAAGCGGATACTACCAACAACGGACAATCAATCTTTCCCTTCTTTCTCAAATCAGTTAAAGAAGTCACCAGGTTGTTATCATCTAGCATTAGGTCGCTAATGATTAAATCTACTTCTTGAGAGGAAATGGCTTTAGAAGCTTCTCTCCAACTTTTAGTTTGTTTCAACTCAATGCTACGGTCATCGAGAACATGCTTCGTTAGTTGTTGCGTAGATTCATCGTCTTCGATATGCAGTACTCTGTAGGTTTTGTCTAGTAGGGGAAAAGCAATTCTTTTTGATTTTCCTTGGTCTTTTTTAACCGGTCCTGCTTTTTCTATGGGAATCAACAAGATGAACTCAGAACCTTTTCCCTTGGTCGACTTGCCCGAAAGTACCCCACCGAATAAAGTGGTCAATTGTTTTACGATGGATAGCCCTAGACCATAACCACCATATCTACCGTCTATATTCTCTTTCTCTCGATAAAAACGTTCATTAATTTTTGCAAGATTATCAGCCTCAATGCCGATACCTGTATCTCTAATTTTTACCTGGAGCTGTGGCGAAATGTCTGCACTCAAACCTGCTTGTAATTCTATTTCACCCTTTTGAGTGTATTTTATGGCATTGACAACCAAATTGGTGACGATCTGGGATAGACGCAAAGGGTCGGTCAGATAACTATTTCCGTTAATTTCTTCATCAACGGTAAGTCTAAAGGAAAGTCCTTTTCTAAGGGCTTCATACTTATAATTCTGGTGTATGTCTGTAAAAAGCTCTACTAAATTTGTAGGCACTAGATTGATCTTTAATTTTCCTTCAACCAGTTTTTGATGGTCAAGCACATCGTACACCAATCCTTCTAGGTTTTGAGCACTTTTTTCTAATGAGGATAGTATCGGTATTTGTGCTTTTTTAGGGGACTGTTTGCCCAATAATTTGGTCAGGCCAAGAATCGTATTGAGAGGCGTACGCATCTCATGGCTCATATTCTGAAGAAATTCGTCGCGCTGATTTTTGGCATGTTGTTCTTTTTGAAGGGCTACATTCAGTTCCGATACTTTTTGGTCAATCTTGGTCTTCATTTTCGAAAAGGTATTGGCCAAAACGCCAATTTCATCTTTTCGATTGGTAGGTAACTTAATGTCGGTAGACCCGCCATCTTCGTAGTCGGCTATTGCCTTGGTCACTTGTCTTATTTTCTTTGAAAATATATTTACGAACAGAAGTGAAATAACAATGGCGAAACCACATACCCACAGCGAGGTTTTTAGACTATCGCTACGAACCGCCCTTGCACTTTGCAAGAGAATATCTTGTTCGATAGATGAAATAAGATAGATTTTTCGAGATCCGTGAAAATATATCAATTCACGTAAGCCACATAAATAAACATTATTTTGAATGTCTTTTATCTGACCAAAAAAGCTTGCTTGGTTGATAACAGAGTCTTTCCCGATTTTAAAATCAGTAAAGTAGTTATAACTTTTGCCTGTTTGAAAGGCAAACCATTTTTGATATTCTGGAGTGTAAAGGTACTGCCCTTCGGCATCTATCAATAAAAGTTGCGACTCTCTCCCTGAAATTCGTTCTAGGTCTCTGTAAAAACTGATTAAATCAACATTGATGACCAAAATACCCACTAAATCGTTGTTGCGATTGAAGATGGGGCTGGCTGCCCTTACCGTTGGGGTTACGGGTTCACTGATGGTACCATACTCTTCGTTCAAGTTGATCTTTGAAAGGTAAACCTGACCTTTCTTCATCTGTATAGTTTCCTGATAGTAATCAAGATCTCCTTTTTTCTGAAGATTGTCAGGAATAAAAATACTGTCGTTCAGCTTGTCGAAACGAATAAGTTCTTGCCCTCCGTTTTCCTTACCAATAAATCTTATTTGAAAATAAGGCAATTTATTTTCAAGGGTAAGCCGAAACAACTCTTTAATGTCACCAAAATTCTGCTGAGTGGGCGAATTGATATAGTTATTCAGTACGGGACTGGAAGAAATTATGGCCACATCATCTGAAACTTCTTTTAAAAGTGAAAGAAACGATTGTTCAGCAAGCTCAGAAGTATGGTCGATTCGCTCTTTTGAGTAAGAGACGATAACATCTGAAGCTTTCGTAAAAACAAGATAACCGGTAAGAAGAATACAAAATATAAGGGCTCCCGTAAAGAAAAGGGCAAAACGGGTAGCTAGTGAATATCGTACGTTCATGGCGGTTTATCGTTCTCAAAGTAAATAAAATATTTGTTTTGAGAAATGCAGCTTTAAATGTACAAACTAACGACTCTGTCCTGTCATTTACGATTTTTTAAATCCAACAATTCTTGTTCGGTAGCTTTCAGTAACTTTTTGAGTTTTTTCTTTCCTTTTCTGTCTTCGTTATTCTTTAAGTCGAACAAAAGGCTGTCTAAAAGTCTGTTGCAGTACTCTACTCTAAAATTTAAGGCCAGGCTAGAAATGGTATTTTGATAAAGCTGGTCTAATTCAGATAAGCTACAAGAAGTTGAATTTGTTCTATAATATTTGGTCAAATGCAGTGGCATGATGTGTAGTTAGGTGGTATTAATGGGTTTTAATTGATTTTGTGATGTAATTTATTTGCCACAAGAATCAAGCCATCTTTATAAAAAACAACTGTACAAAAATTATTTAGGTGAAAATCACAAATCTTTTACCAAAGCCAAGAAACTATATGGGCCTTATCTTATAAATTTTTTGTTGGTGCTTTAGAGAAATATTTAAGGAAAACGTAGATTTATGGGGCTATAATGATTTTAGCGATTAAATAAATAGAGCCATGAATAGAAAAGAAATAGCTGCTGAGTTTTTAAAATCTGCTGGTATGGGCAGAGTAGATGAAGCTTATGAAAAGTATGTTTCTCATAAATTTGTTCATCACAACCAATATTTTAAAGGGAGTCGCAATGCCTTGCTAGAGGCAATGAAAGAAGCTCACCTTACCCACCCTAATAAAAGCATAGATATAAAGTATTCGTATGAAGATGGAGATACAGTGCTTACGCACTCTTTGGTGGTAAAAGAAGATATGGATATTGCCGTGGTTCACATCTTTAGATTTGAATCTGATAAAATTGTAGAACTCTGGGACTTGGGTCAAGTGATTGAAAAGGATTCCCCCAATGAAAACGGACTTTTCTAATCTATGAGGGCGAAAGATCATTCAAAAGCCGTAGATGAATATATACTCAACCTTCCTCAGGCTTCAAGAAGCAAGTTCGAAGAACTACGAAAACTTCTAAAAGAGGTCGCCCCTAGTGCAATAGAAAACCTAAAATGGGGAAAGCCTATACTGGAAACTGAAACTATTTTATTCGCTTTTTCATGCCATAAGGCACACCTGAATTTTGTGCCGACCAGACAGGCGTTAGAGCCCTTTAAAAACCAGTTGCGGCCTTATGTCTTAGGGCAAGATTCCATTCAATTTCCTTTGAACCAGCCGTTACCTGTAGATCTAATTCGAGAAATAGCGGAGTATAGACGTGTGGCCGTAGAAGAACATGGAGCAAAATGGAGAAATTGATACGAAGATGAATTCGATTACTAAACTTTAATTTCAAATATATTGTATGCCTTTAAAAACGTTCTTTTTTTTATTGTTGATTAGCACCCTAACAATTCCACTTCAAGCTCAGGAAAAGGAAAAGATAGATATTCTATTGGTCGGATTTGACCACCTCAGTCAGATGGACGACGGTACCCCCGCTTCAAACGTTTTTAGTGATAAAAAACAGAAGGAAATAAAAAAGCTAGTCGCTGGTCTTGCAGATTTCGAACCCGATATGGTTATGATAGAAAGAGAGCCAAAAGAGCAGCAATTAATGGACAGTCTTTATATGGCATTTGATAAGGGTGAATTAAAATTGGCCGATCTAGAAGGTGGTTCTTCTGAAACTTTTCAAGTGGGTTTTAGGCTGGCCAAAAAAATGGGTTTGAAAGGTGTTCATGGTATTGATCATTATGAATCAACTTCGCAGTCTCTGCTAAAATCAGGAACTAACTTTGATTTGTTCAAAAATGGCCTAATGAAGTTGATCAGTACTGCTCGCCCCTTGAAAAAGAAGGTACAACAAGATAGCCTTTCCATCTATGAATATATCAAGACCATGAACCGTCCTGAACTCGTTAGTTTATCGCATAATCTAATTTTCAATCTGCCGGCCTATGTAATCGATGGAAAATTTTCTGAAGATGGTACGAATACGGTAGACATTGGCAGTATTGATGAGCGGTATATCGGTGCCGAATATATTACCCTTTTTTACAATAGAAACCTGAAGATTTATTCCAATATTTTGAATGTGCAGCTTCAAAACAGAGCGAAGCGTATCGTGTTGATTATGGGTCAACTGCACATAGGTGTGTTAAGTGATTTATTGGGTGATAACCCTAATTACAACTTAGTAAAGGTTTCAGATTACCTAAAATAAGTTACCTGTTCGATTAAACTTCTAATCATAACTATATGTCTGGTTCGTTCTTACGCCTCTTTAAATACCCACTGTGCTTTGTGGTGCTATATCTAGGGTATTTTCCTGTTTCTTATTCCCAGATAATGACGGTACAGGGAAAAATCGATTCAGAATCTATGGGAACCGTATTGCCGCATGAACACGTGATGGTAGATTGGGTAGGGGCAGATCAAACCGGAAATCATCGTTGGTCGGTCAATGAGGTGGTAGCACGTGCCTTGCCTTTTTTACAGGAAGTAAAGCAAAAGGGGGTGACCACTTTTATAGATTGTACGCCCGCTTATTTGGGTCGTGATCCCTTGGTGCTAAAAAAGCTTTCCGAACTTTCAGGTTTGCAAATCATGACCAACACTGGTTTTTATGGGGCCGGTGAAAATAAATATGTTCCCAAAAAAGTGCTGGAAGCTTCAGAGGACTCCATTGCTGGTGTATGGATTCATGAATTTTTTGAAGGAATTGATTCCACGGGTATCAAGCCTGGTTTTATAAAAATTTCGGTTGATGCTAATACCCAACTGTCATCGTTCCATCAAAAACTGGTAGCAGCTGCGGCTCTAACCCATTTACAAACAGGCCTTACCATTGTATCCCACACAGGTTCGGATGAAGCCGCAGGTCAACAAATAGATATTTTGAAAAAAATGGAGGCTCCCACAAGTGCCTTTGTCTGGGCTCATGCACAGAATGGAACTATGGAAGGTAATCTTGACATTGTCGGACAAGGGGGATGGATTTCTTTGGATGGTGTTAATGCCGATGGAGAAAATGGAAAGAAAAACATAGATTTCTATGTGCAGCGCCTACTTGTTTTGAAAGAGAGAAAGTTTCTCGATCATGTTCTGATTTCGCAAGATGCCGGATGGTACACGGTTGGTGAAGAGAACGGTGGAAGTTTTAGGGGGTATACCGATATCTTTGAAGTGCTTTTGCCCGAACTCAAGAAAAATGGCTTTACGCCTGAAGAACTACATCTGTTAATGAAGGTGAACCCTGCAAGGGCTTTTTCCTTGAAGCCCGTCAAATACTGACCTTAGTTTAAAAAGCAAACCGTTTCAGAAAAAGGCCCTGCTCTCTTTAAAGAGAACAGGCCCAAATCAAACCAACTTGAAAACTAATCTTTCTGTGAATTATTCTGCGCTTGCTTTTAGCGAATGCAAGGCTGTGATAACCCCGCCCTCTACTTCGAGTCCTTGAGTAGCTGCAGCACCATCAACATCAATATTGTAAACGAAACTTCCTGTTTCGGTAGTTATACCCACATAAACGGTTTTACCATCTTCTGAAACGTAATTATTTCTATAAGTCAAGGTGGTAATGGTAGAAGGGTCTGGCAAACCGGAAACCCATTCGAAAGTCTCGTTGTAGACATCGATAATAGCAAATTCCTTTCCGCCGCCATAAGCACTTGTCATTTCCGCTTTGTTCTGCATAATGCCGACGAATTTGCCATTTCCGGCATAGATATGTGAGTCTATAACATAACCACCCGAAGCCTGTTCAAGATTAAAATAAAAAGAATCGAAACTGCTCGAACCGTTTGGTATACGTGTTATGGCAGAAGGCAATGTTGAATTGAATTCACCTGCATTGGTAGCTACTGCCGAAGAAAAGGCATAGGCATCACCATTTTCGTCAGCTGTCAACCCGTTCACAAAGTAGCGGCCAATGAAACTTGTTCGGTCATCGCTAATGGTTTCAACATATTCCATCTCAGGATAAGAATAAACCGCAACATGAGCTTCATCAGGAAACTCGGTCCCAAATCGATCATCACAACAACCTTTAACTAAGAAATAAGGTAGGTATACCTTATCATCTATCTGGGTAATCCATGAAAAGAAGGCGATTTCACCATTCTCATTATCGGCTAGTTCTTGGGTGTTGATCTGTCCTTCGGCAGCAATCTGAAGACTATTAGTGTCTAATCGGTACCAGTAGGCAAAAGGGGCGTCACTACTTCGAGAAATTTTCATCATCAAAATATCATCGTCAACTGCTTCGAATGCCTGTACGGTTTCAGCTTGAAAATCTGATAGAAGTTCCAGTTCTCCTTCAGAATTAAGACCGTATGTTGTAACGGCACCAGGGTTTCCCTGTCCGTAAAGCAAACTAAAAAACTTGTCGTTATTGGTTACATAATAACGATACGTACCATCTTGTTCTATACCGTTACCCTCGGTCGAAATACTACCTGAACTTAGGTCGTCAGTAGTAAGTATATAATCGGCAACGCCTTCGGTCGCCAGTGGTGTAGCGGTAACTACATATTTTTCCATTTCTTCCGGTTGCGGCTCCTCACCAGTGGGATTTTCGGTACCTGGGTTGTTTCCACCATTGTCATCACTGCTACAGCCGACAAAAAGAAGCCCCATAAATAGAAGGGAAAAAAATAAATTGACTTTTTTCATAATTAAGCTAAATGTTAGAATTAAAAAACTTTGTATCTGATTTTACCGGTAAAGCTTCGACCGGGTTTTTGTAAACTAAAATTGTCGTATAAGTCTTGGTCTGCGATGTTTCGCGCCTCAAGCGTAAATTGAAGGTTGTCGTTGAAAAAATAAGTGAGAGTGAGGTCATGTGATATTTGCTCGGGAATGTCTAGCTTGTCACTGCCCCTACTTGGCCAATACAGGTAAAAGGCATGCACATAGAGCAAATTATAACCAATGCTTAATCTTCTGTTTTTTGGACCTAAAGCTAAGGTGTAGGTAGCGTCGGCATTGCCATAGAAATACGGCATGTTAGGTATACGGTCACGATAAACTACACTTTCAGTAGTCTGCCCAGCTTCATATTTGGTATTGTTTCTTAAATCTTGATAGGTAACATTGGCCCCGATATTTAGGCTATTTTTATGTTGATACCTAATTTCTCCTTCGACCCCCAAGCTGGTGACACTTCCAAGATTGTCCATTACAAGCATTACTTGGTTGTTGTTCAACCGAGGCCTTATAAAGTCTTTTGCATCGCGATAAAAGCCGCTGGCGTTAAGGTTGAATTGATTGTACTCGTTCAAGCGCACCCAGAGGCTACTGCCTAAATTGTAATTATTACTATGCTCTGGCTTAAGATCAATATTGCCCTGTAGGTTAATGACATCACCAAAGAGCTCGTTAGATTCGGGTAAGCGATAACTTTTTTCATAGGAAGCCTTTATCTGTAAATTATCATTTATAAAATAGGATGCCGCACTGCCATAGCCTAAACTGCTGAAGGTATTGATGAAATCAACATATTCGTAACCCGGACCGTAGTTTTCATCATCTATCCTTCGCGTAAATTTGTTCTGTTGAAAGTAGTTCTTTGCGAAAATTGAAACATTGTATTTTTCCTGTTCCAGGGTATAACCGAAACCAAGAATATTTTTCAGGTTTTTACGGGGTTGATCATACTGATTATTATCTGGGTTCAATTGATCATCACCTTTTCTATCGAATGTATTCAATGTGTTGCTCAGGGCGAATTTGTGTCTATCTTTTGAATTGTATTCAAAATTGGCTGTAGCAATACCAGTGTTATTTTTGTACTTGTATAGAGAGTAAGATCTTTCCCCGCCTTCATTGGGGTATTCCCTGAATTGACCAAACCAATTATACCTTCTATTTAAAGTGTCTATATTCTGTTCTGAACCCAAGTTATAATTGGCGTTCAGTCGAACATCCAATCCCTTCGTGAAAAGATTTTTCTTGCTGTATTTTAAACTGGGCATGATGATGTTTCCTTTTCTGTGCCAAGCCCCAAAAACACCGGTTACACGTGCACCAGTTTGAATTTCACGATAATTCTTTCCTAAGGTAGCGCCGATAAGAAGCCTGTCGGCATAAGGTTTGTTTACCACCCCTAACTGTGCAATTACCGTCTCGTTGTGATAGTTGTCGTGAAAACGTTCTACGGTTTGGTCGCGAAAATATTCGCCGGTATTGATATCGGCTACATCAACATGCATTTTGTAATTGTTATCAGAATAATTCTGAAAGGCGTTGGCCTGTACCGTAAAACCTGATTTTGGAGATACATATATAGCATTAACAATGGTTCTATGTGTGTTGAAGGAACCATAGGAATAAGAAAAATCAAGATGATTTTTGGCATATGAGTTGGTGATGATATTAATAGCACCACCTAAGGCATCAGAACCCAAACTGATGGGTACAACGCCTTTGTAGACCTCCATTCTTTCGGCCAAGCCGACGGGAATATTATTCAGCTGAAAAGCCGACCCAAAATTTTCCATGGGAATACCGTCGATGAAGAATCGCACTTGATTGCCCCGAAAGCCATTTAACGATATATCGAGTTGTGATCCCACACCGCCACTTTCACGAACCCTAATGCCTGAAGTACGATCAAGGGCATGTGCCAGATCTAATGAAGTATGGTGTAAGTTTTTAGCGTCTATGACCCCTACGTTAAAAGCTTTGTCCTTTACTTGTTGAACGATACTTTTCCCCGTAACGGTTACTTCGTTTAAGTTATAAGTAGATTCTTTTAGAGAAAAGTTTAGGATGTTAGCCTGATTGGTGCGTATCTCAGTTTGGCTTACTTCAGTTCGATAGCCAATAAAAGAAACTTGAATCTTATAGGTGCCTGCGCTTAAATTTTGGAATGAGTAGGCGCCCGCTTCATCGGTCATTACCCCTTTACCAGTTTTTGATAATACTACTGACGCACCAAAAACGGGAACCTGGTTGTCATCAAAAACGGTTCCTGATAATGTTGCATTCTGAGCCATAGAGGCATACGACACTATAAGCAAGAAAATAGGCAATATGAAAAATCGAAAAGAGAGACTCATGTAAATGAGATAATTAAATTAATTTAGACTAAATTAAAATTGATGCAAAAATAGAAGTGTTCTTGACCGAAGAAGTACGCCAAACGGAGAAGTAACTACGTAAGAAGGAATTTTTAAGCAGTACTAACTTTATCAGGTTGCTTAGTGGTAGCATTTATCCTGTAAAGAACAGCAAAAGCGGTTAGCGACATCAATAGCCAAAATAGGTCTACCACAAAGATTTGATAGTAGCCGTTGTTCCATGAAGTCCAGAGCCAATTATTGGTAACATATCCATTCGCTATCGGAACAAAAAGTCCGATTACAGCGCCTAACCATAGACTTACCTTATTGGTAAATGCGTTATTCCTTTTAATTAAAAATACTACTATCAGTAAGAGCCAGCTATAGAAGAAAACATTGTACAAAAAGGTGCGTCGCATGTCACCATAATCATCTGCGAATAACTTCATGGCTATAAATGCCAAAGCTGTCACAGGATAAAGACTAAGGCAAACCGCCACATATAGATGAACCAACCAGGCATTGAACCTTCTTTTGGCCAATGAAACAGTTTTTCTATCTCTGGCAACTTGCCAAATTAAAACTCCGGATAAAATCACGAAACAGGTGATAAAACCAAGGACCAGATATATCAATTTCATACCATATCCGCCAAAATCGCCATAATGAAGCCTACGTAAGGTGTCTAAAGCACCTTCTGCGTACGATATTTTTGAAAACGGGTCTTTATCGTAGGTTACAAAACCATCTCTGGCTCTATAGGTTTTTTGCCCAGTGCCAAGTAATTTTTCGCTGTAATAGGGCGATCCGGAAATCTTTATGTGCATATTTTCGTCGCCATAGTTGATTACCTGTAAATTGGTGATTTGTACATCGGTCCAATCTTTGGCCGTTTCTTCAACAAAATCATTGATAGAAATCTGTTGATCCATTTTGTTCCAGCTGAACTCGTACTCTTGTTCGCTATCGTATGCCATGGCTTTTTCCATCTTTTGGGCGTCGTCATCAAATATGACGGATTGAACGGGAGGTAGCATGACCATATAACCGATAATTAAAAAAGCCCCGGTTACGGCAAACATAAATTGATAGGGTAGACCGATCATGCCTAAAGCTACGTGGGCGTCTGTCCAAATTGCTTTCCATTTGGCTTTTGGTCTAAAAACATAAAAGCTTGAGATTATTTTTTTCCAATGCACTATAACACCGGTTATAACCGCAAATAGAAAAAAGAAGGCCACAAAACCCGATAAAAAGTATCCTGACCGTCCAAAAAAGTTCAATTGTGCAAAGAAGTGAAGTCGGTAGAAAAATTCTCCTAAAGAGTAATTGGAGTTGTAATCTTTCTGGTCAAAATTTTCCATATCCATATAGAAAAAATTTCCCCTTCGGCCCCGTTGTTTAGGTTCTTGTAGGGTGGTGTCTTTTGATCTGCCCATTGATACCCCGACCCTTCTTTCAAAATAACGATGCGAGAAGTTAATGTCTCTGCCATATAGCTCTTTCTCTTTTCCAATTTCCGAAAGAGCTTTATCAAAATCTATCGTTTTAAAATAGTCAGTTTCTATTGGTTGGTTACGTTCCCAAGCATTTATTTCATCCCTTAAAAAAGAAATGGACCCCGTGAAAAAAATGACATATAGGGCGGCACTGATAATAATACCACTGATGGTATGGGTATGAAAAAATACGTTGTACAGTCGATTGGCCATAATTAAATCGCTTGTGGTGTTTGATTGATGAAAACTATAAGGGCGAGCACGGCGAATATGGCCAAGTAAATACCCCATATTTTAAAGCCGTTTTTTGGAATAAATGCGCACACCAACAGGGTTGCCCATACAATAAAGCCGGCAAAACGGAGGGTTATGAGTGTACTGGCAGAATCCCAGATTTCGATAAGTACCATATGAAATACTTGCGTTATGGCATACCCCCCAAAAAAACCAGCGGTGATTTTTAAAATTCGGTGTAATGAAGACTGGGTCAGGTGCTTTTTGTTGGCTGGCATATTTAAGAAATAGATAGTTCGATGATAAATGACAAAATGCTCACAGCTACCAAGGTGTATTTTGAGAAAAATCGTAAAGGTGTCAAAATGACGATAAGGCTCCCCAAAGTCATTAAAATGACCAGATAAGAGAATATTCCCGCACCCCAACCTAAAGCCGCTATACTTACGATAAGACCAACTATGAGTAGAGCTACCCCGAGAGTATTGCCTTTGGTGTAAGAGTCTTTTAAATAAGCCTGTAATTTGATGGAGTTTTGATAGACGGCCCGTTTTGAGGTACTATAACAAAAGAAAAAGCCAAAGAAGGTTATGATGATAGCTGCTGTAATCATGGGTATTAGATTCGTTATCTATTAAATCATTTCTTATTGCTCGAAATGGTCAATTGCCTTTTCTATTTTTTTTGGGCGGTAAAATTATTTTTTAACCTAGCTGGCGAGTAACGCCAAACGGAGAAAAGGTTACGCCAAACGGAATTATATGAATCTTAAGAAGCAATCAAAATGACCTATAGCCTTAGTGTTTACAGGGGTTTTGACCCTGTTTAGTAGTGCGCTTATCTATTCTGAAACCCGATATATTTTATTTAGATTAAATTTAAATAACTATTTTCGCTCATGAAACCAAACCAAAGCATACCCCCTTAATGAGCATAGAAAGAATGATAAAACCCCGAAATATACCATCAGCAACTTTTACCATTGGTAGTCATGGTGAACGGGTTTTCGATGAAGAACGGGCTGTAAAACTGAATCAAAGTTCTACCGAGTGCATAGAAACTGTTATCGATAAAAAAGGGCTTAGCATCTTATTTAAAGAGACACTTTTCAAACACTTTAAATTGGCTTATGGGGTATTCGATACCACACATGGGGGGCAGCTTGATTTTAACTATACCGGTGAAGTGGTTCAGATGGTTTTTCAGCTAAAAGGAGATTCGATTATTGCTATAGATGGAAATACATACGGGTTCAAGACTGGGGAACATAATATCATGTTTCGCCCTCCAGTAAATGGGCAAATCGAGCTTTGTGAAGGTAGATCTGAAGTGATTTTGGTCGATCTTGATAAAGATTTTTTCTTTAGCGTATTACCACAGAACTCGTTTTTAATAGACTATTGGCAAAACGCTAAAAATAAAAGAGCGGGGTATTTGTCGCAGGAGAATATGACAATTAATCCGGTTCTGAATTTATTGCTCAATGACATTCAAAATTGCGGATTGAAAGAAGAATTAAGGCAATTGCATATTCATGCCAAAGTTCTCGAGCTCTTATCATCGCAATTAGAGTTATTCAATAAGGGTAATATCAATCGGATTTCTGGTGGTTCGAATGATAGGGAAAAGATGCAATTGGCCCTTGAGTATGTAACCCATCATTACAAAAACCCTCTGAGCTTAAAGCAACTCGCGACCAAGGTGGGCACCAATGAGTATACATTAAAGAAAAATTTTAAGGCTATCTATGGCACTACTGTTTTTGGTTACATCTGTGAACTACGTATGGAAAAGGCAAAGCAATTGTTGGTCAATAAAAGTATGACCATCAGTCAGATATCAGATAAGGTCGGTTATCGCAATCCGCAACATTTTTCAACAGCCTTTAAAAAGAGGTACGGTATATGCCCAAGTGAGCTGAAGGCCACGGCATAGTCTAATTGAAATGTAAAAAATCATGAAGCACAAATCTTGTACACTTAGTCAAACGAATAATGGTCTTTTGGTCTATTGCGAGCAGTGTAAGCTTTATCATTTGACATTTGGCCAATTTTACTTAGAACTGACCCGAAAAGAGCTTTATTACTTTGGTCGGTTTTTGAAGGAATTAGATTCTGAATACTGGAACCATAAACTATGCGATAGCGTTTTAAAAAGAAAAATACCCATTCCCACGCAGCAGGCCAATCTTGCATTGATCGTGAACGATGAAGAACTTGCCGAGTTAAAGTCTCTGGTCTTTTTTAAGGATACTAAATCAAAAATCGATTTAATAGATTTCAATAACTCGCATTTTAATTTTGCGAAAAATTAATTCAGGAAGAACGGAATAGTTAGCTAATTTCAGCTTTGCTGTATTTGTTACGGTATTCGATAGGGGTAAGGCCCGTAATCTTTTTAAATACATTTCTAAACGCTTTCGTATCGGTATAACCGACATCGTACATTACTTCTGATATATTTTGTCTTGAGGTTTCAAAACTTCTCTTGGCCGCTTCAATTTTAACTCTTTGATGATATTCGATAACGGTATTATCAGTAGCTTTTTTAAAGCGCCTTTCAAAACTTCTTCGGCTTAAAGCGACCATTTGTGCCAAGTCATCGACCGTTATTCTTTCGTTGTAGTTTTTCTCGATAAACTCTTGTACTCGGCGTATTTCTTTGTCGTTATGATCTTTTTGCCCGGCGAACATGGTAAAAGCCGATTGGCTTTTACGATCAATATCAATGGCAAAGTACTTTGAGGCAAGTATAGCGGTTTCCCTATCGGTATATTTTTCCAGAAGATAAAGTAACAGGTTCCAGTACGAGTTGGCCCCGCCACTCGAATACAATCCGTTTTCTTCGGTGATAATGCTTCCATCCATAATTTCGACATCCGGAAAAGTCTCTCGAAACTCGTTGTAGAATGCCCAATGGGTAGAGCATTTTTTTCCGTTCAATAATCCCGTTGAGGCAAGTAGAAAGGCGCCAACGCAGAGTGAAGCGACTTCGGCTCCTTTTTTATGATGCTTTACTATCCAGGGCAGCGCTTCTTTATTTTTTTCGACTGCCTGTTTCATGTTTCCGAAAAGGGCGGGAATAATGATGAGGTCGGTATCAACCACCTCTTGAAGCAAACGGTCGGTATGTACCGTAAACATTCCACCATTGAACTTAACCTCTCTATTTAGGGCGGCCAAGCTAACTTCAAATAGGGGGCTTTTACCATTCGCGATAAGAAAGTCGTTCGCCGCTGAAAACATATATTGCGGATCTGCAACCGCTTCTATGACTGAAGACTCCGGAACGAGTATGGTAATATTTTTCATAACTATAAATATAGCAACAAATTGGCGTGTTTGCCCCCCAAAAACGTCGTTTTGTCACCCTGCAATAGTGAGCAATGTTCAACAACTTTGTATCATAGACTTTTAATAACAAACAAAATGGAAAAAATAAAAATTCAGGCTGAGGTAAAGGCAGAAGCTGAAAAGGTTTGGTCGTACTGGAACGACCCACAACACATTCAGGTTTGGAATACACCATCGGAAGACTGGCATACTTCAAAAGCTGAGAACGATCTTAGGGTTGGAGGTACGTTTTTATCACGTATGGAAGCAAAAGACGGTAGTTATGGTTTTGACTTTTCCGGAGTTTATGACGAAGTAGAAGAAAACAAACTCATCTCGTACACCTTGGCCGATGGAAGAAGGGTTAAAACCGAGTTTTTGAATGAAAACGGACGAACAAAAATCACTACCTTTTTTGAGCCGGAAAGCGAAAATTCAAAAGAGATGCAAAAAGCTGGCTGGCAAGCAATACTCAACAATTTTAAAGACTACGTAGAAAACCAAAACAACTAAAAACTTGAACAATGAAAACCAATCGAATTATTTTTTGGGTCGCCACTATAATCATAGTGCTTTTTGAAGGTGTTATGCCTGCCATGTATTCTCAAACTGAAATGGCAAAAGAGGGTATTCGTCATTTAATGTACCCTGACTACTTTGGCAATACGCTGGTAGTTTTCAAGATTTTGGGAGCCATTATTCTGGTCATTCCCAAATTTAATTGGCGAATTAAAGAATGGGCCTATGCCGGTTTCACATTTAACTTTTTGTTTGCCTCTATAAGTCATTGGGCCATTGAAGGTTTTAGCATGAATGCGATTTTCCCTTTAATCATTCTGGCTATTCTGATGGTTTCTTATATCTACTACCATAAGATTAAGGCTGCTAGAATACCCGAATAGTCATCTAGAATTATTACCTAAAAGCTAGTTCTTACTTCACAATCAAATGTGATTAAGCATGACATGGTATTTGGAGAAAGACTATCATTTTTGCAACATGTAAAATATCGGCCTATGGCTGAACTTTGTGTGCACCTTACCTTTAACGGTAATTGTGGTCAGGCCATGAGATTTTATCACGAATGCTTAGGAGGTCATTTAAGCGTACAAACTCTTGAAGATTCGCCCCATGCTGCTGAACTGCCGTTCGATATGCAAAAATATGTCGTTACTTCTAGGTTAATAAGAAGGGGTATTCGCATCAATGGTTCCGATTTGGTCGAAGATGAAGGTTTGTCAAAAGGCAATTCCGTTTCCATTTCTTTAGAAAGCACCAATGAAGAAGAGCTATCATTTTATTACAGGTGTTTATCGCAAGAATGTATTTCCTCTAGGCCTTTAACCAAAAATCATTGGGGCCAAATTAGCGGAAGTATAACCGATAAATTCGGGGTTCATTGGCTTTTCATTTCCACCTCGTCTGAAAACAGTCTTTGATAATTGAAATTTGAGCGTATTGAAGTTATTATGGTGGGTTCGAAGAACCATATCAACCACGAAAAATCTGTCAGCGAACTTTCTTAGAAGTAGACCTAATTGGCTTATTTTTGTTATCCATTTATAAGATTCAATTGAGTTGGCAACTACGAACGAACAAGCGGCGATTCGAACGACTTATTTTAGCATTATAGGCAATACAAGCTTAGCTATAATAAAGGGATTGGCGGGTTTTTTCGGTAATTCTTATGCTTTGATTGCCGATGCCATTGAATCTACCACCGATATATTTTCTTCTTTTTTGGTGCTCTTGGGGTTGAAATACGCAAAAAGACCTGCCGATAAAAACCACCCTTATGGTCATGGCAAAATAGAGCCTTTGGTCACATTTGTGGTAGTGGCGTTTTTAGTGGTTTCTGCTTCTATCATAGCTTATGAGAGCATCATGAATATTCGAACGCCTCATAAGGTTCCTAAATCATGGACGTTGTTTGTGTTGGGAGGAATCATTCTTTGGAAAGAAATATCATATCGATGGGTCATTAAAAAAAGCAAGGAAACCAATAGTTCGTCTCTGAAAGCCGACGCATGGCACCATCGGAGTGATGCGATTACCTCAATCATGGCCTTTATCGGTATATCGATTGCTCTTGTATTTGGTAAAGGTTATGAAACAGCAGATGACTGGGCGGCACTTTTGGCTTCTGGTTTTATAATTTACAATAGCTATCTCATTTTTAGGCCTGCACTTGCCGAAATTATGGATGAGCACATCTACGAAGAAATGATAGATGAGATCGAGCAAAAATCGCTCGAAGTACCTGGGGTTTTGGCGACCGAAAAGTGTTTTGTTCGTAAAACAGGTATGAAATATCATATCGATTTGCATGCTATTGTTGATGCGGATATTTCGGTTAGGGAAGGGCACGATATAGCCCATCGGCTGAAAGATTTTTTGATGCAGGAAATGGATAACATCGAGAACGTAATGATCCATATTGAACCTAGCAATGTTCCGATTTAAGAATAACTTTATATGGTTAAGACAATGAGAAAATCAAAATACATATTCTTTCTGCTTCTACTCTTGTCAATAGAATTTCAATTGAGCGCACAAACAACTTCCAGTTTCAGTGTGGTGGGCGAGGTAGAGCAAACAATGTCATTTTCGTTGACCGATATCGATGATTTTAACGCGAGTGATATTAAGGAATTAGAAATTCTTAATCACAAGGGGGAAGCCCGTGGAACCGCCAGTCAATTAAAAGGTGTTTTGGTGAAAGACCTTTTGGCAGACATGAAACTAAAAGAGAGCAACCCGAAACTTTACAGTGAATTCTATTTCACCTTTGCTGCTATCGACGGTTATAAAGTAGTATTTTCTTGGAATGAGATTTTCAATTCCCCTACGGGCGATAACCTGTATTTGGTCACTTCTCGAGATGGAAAGAGCTTGCCTGAAATGGAACATAGCATATTGATTATCACCACTACCGATTATAAAACGGGGCGAAGGCATATCAAAGGTCTGAGCCAGATAATCGTCAATCGGGTAGAGTAGGTATTTTCCATCCTCGCAATTTGCAACCAGATTGCAACTTAATTCCCTTACCTTTGCCTTATGAAGTATTTGGCGGTCATACTGACGATTTATTTCTTGTCGTTGAACCTTATTCCCTGTAGCGATTCAGGTGATTCGATTGAAGGTTCGGCCAACGTTACCATGGTTGATTTAGATAATCATAATGGTGATAATTGTGACCTCTGCTCCCCATTCTGTCAATGTCACTGTTGCCACACGCATACCGTAGTTTTGAACAAACTAAGTTTTGACCCATTGCCAAAGACCTTTCCTAAAAAAAGCTTTTCCCATTTCGATAGTCTCGGCAAAGAGCTGCCTTTTTACCTATTTCAACCTCCCCGGGTTTAATTCAGTAACTGTACAGATTTAATCTGTCAATACATGGTTCTCCTTTCCCGCATTGGGTTGGGAGGTCTCTAACTGTTTATAACTGAATTAAACATTACATATGATTAATAAGATCATTGATTTTTCAATCAATAATAAATTTATTATTGGTCTACTTACCCTTGCCTTGATAGGAGGGGGATTATGGAGTATGACCAAGGTACCTATTGATGCGGTACCGGATATTACCAACAATCAAGTTCAAGTCATTACCCAAGCGCCTAATCTGGCCACTGAAGATATTGAGCAATTTGTGACCTATCCCGTTGAAATTGCCATGAGCAACTTACCTAGCGTAAAAGAAATACGCTCGATTTCACGGTTTGGTCTCTCGGTGGTTACCATTGTTTTTGACGATGGAATGGGAACCTATTTGCCAAGACAATTGGTGTCGGAAAAATTGGTGGAAGTTCGAAGTGACATACCTGAAGGTTTTGGCGAGCCTTCTATGGGGCCCATATCTACAGGATTGGGTGAGATCTACCAATATACTATTGAGCAAAAGAAAGGTGCTACCAAAGAGTACACCCCCACTGAGCTGAGAAGTGTTCAAGATTGGATTGTGCGAAGACAAATGGCCATGGTTCCGGGCGTTATTGAGGTAAATGCTTTTGGTGGTGCCGTCAAGCAATACGAAGTGGCGGTTGACTCCGATGAACTCAGGGCCATAGGAATAACGATTACCGATATTTTCACAGCGCTTGAAAATAACAATCAAAATACCGGAGGCGCATATATAGAAAGAAACCACCAAGCCAATTTTATAAGGGGTGAAGGCCTAGTGCGTAATCTTAAAGACATCGAAAATGTGGTAGTCAAGAGTGATGGCGGAATTCCCATAAAGATAAAAGATGTCGCCCAGGTAAACATGGGGCATACGGTACGATATGGCGCCTTGACCAAAGACGGAAAAGGGGAGGCTGTTGGCGGTATGATATTGATGCTAAAGGGTGCCAACTCCAATTCTGTCATTGACCAGGTCAACGAACGAATTGCCCAAATTCAACAATCTCTTCCTGAAGGGTTGGTTATCAAACCCTTTTTAGATAGAAGCGAGTTGATAGCTGAAACAACGGGCACGGTAAGCAATAACCTTCTTGAGGGCGGGCTCATTGTCATTTTCGTATTGGTATTGTTGCTTGGTAATTGGCGGGGCGGTTTAATTGTGGCGTCTACCATTCCCCTGTCATTACTTTTTGCATTTATACTCATGTATGTTTTTGATGTATGGGCCAATCTTATGAGTTTGGGTGCGATTGATTTCGGAATTATTGTTGACGGAGCGGTCATCATCGTTGAGGCTACTGTTTTCTCTTTACATGCACATTTTTTCAAAAAAGACGAAGCTCCGGTCGAGAGTAATGATGAGATAGCGACGAAGGCATCTAAAAAAATGATGAATGCCGCCTTTTTTGGCCAGTTGATAATACTCATAGTTTTTCTTCCGATTCTGGCTCTTGAGGGGGTAGAGGGTAAGATGTTTCAGCCTATGGCTCTGACCTTCATATTTGCCATGATAGGGGCCATGCTCCTTTGTTTGACCTATGTTCCCATGATGTCCGCTTGGTTCTTAAAGCGCAAGATTTCGACTCGATTAAGTTTTGGAGACCGTTTTGTTCGCTATGTCGAAGACAAATATGATACAATGCTGGGCAAGGTTCTTTCGAAGGGTAAGGTTTTTATGATTTCTTCGCTCGGCCTTTTACTTATCGCAGTCATACTTTTTGCTAGAATGGGGGGTGAATTCATTCCGCAACTTGATGAAGGTGATATTGCTTTTCACGCCATATTAAACCCGGGCAGTTCTCTATCTGAAACCATTGAGACGACCACTAAAATAGAGCGGATTATAAAGGCCGAGTTTCCAGAGGTCGAAAACATCATCAGTAGAATCGGTGTGGCCGATGTTCCTACAGACCCCATGCCTATGGATATTGCGGATGTTTTTGCCATTCTGAAACCTGTGGAAGAATGGTCGTCTGCCAAAACTAAGGAGGAGTTGGTGTCTAAAATGAAAGAAGCGGTCAGCGTGGTGCCAGGGGTAAATTTCGAGTTTACCCAACCGATAGAAATGCGGTTTAACGAATTGTTGACCGGTGTTCGTGAAGATGTCGCTATCAAGATTTTTGGAGAAGACTTGTCGGTCTTGGCCGACAAGGCCAAAGAGCTAGGTGCATTAATAGCGAATATTCCTGGGGTGGCCGATATGAAAGTAGAGGCAACGGCAGGTTTACCCCAAATAACGGTTTCATATAATCGTAACAAGGTAGCTCAGTACGGCTTACAGATAAATCAGTTGAATGCCACCATACAGTCTGCATTTGCAGGTGGTACTGCCGGAGTGATTTTTGAAGGGGAGAAGCGTTTTGATTTGGTTGTTCGATTAAAAAAGGACAGTCGACAGAACATCGAGGATATTCAAAGCCTTTTTATCAATCTACCTAATGGATCTCAAATTCCTTTAAGGGAAGTGGCAGATGTTAGTTATGAACCTGGCCCGATGCAGATAAGTCGCGATAATACCAACCGTAGAACTTACGTGGGCATCAATATTCGAGACAGAGATGTGAAGTCGGTAGTTGAAGACATTCAAAAGAAATTAGATGCTGAATTTGAACTTCCTGCCGGGTACTATATTCGTTATGGCGGTGCTTTTGAAAACTTAGAGCGGGCCAGCGCACGATTACAAACGGTAGTGCCTATAGCCCTTGTGCTGATTTTCATCCTCATATATTTCGCCTTAAAATCACTTTCCCAGACCATCATGATTTATCTGGCTATTCCTATGGCCACGATAGGTGGGGTTTTTGCCCTATGGTTGCGAGATATGCCATTTAGCATCTCTGCAGGGGTAGGTTTTATTGTTCTGTTTGGGGTAGCCGTTTTAAACGGATTGGTTTTGATCAGTTGTCTGAACGAATTGAAAGAAGAGGGAGTTACAGCTATCAGAGAACGTATCAAACTGGGTACTAAACGAAGGGTAAGGCCGATAATGCTTACCGCTTTGACCGATGTTCTGGGTTTTCTTCCCATGGCTATCTCCTCATCCGCTGGGGCTGAGGTGCAGCGCCCTCTGGCTACCGTAGTTATTGGGGGCCTGTTGACATCTACATTTTTGACCCTCTACATTTTGCCAATTTTTTATCAGTGGATGGAAAATCGGAAAAAATCCAGAACAATAGTTCCGGCGCCTACAAAAGCTACAGTGCTTTCTTTGTTACTTTTTAGTTGTTTGACATGGGGGTACGGTCAAAATAGCCCGAATGATTCTCTTCCTAGAATCGGTTTGGGTGAGGCCACTCGGTTGGCTTTGAAGAACTACCCTACTTTACAAACAGGAAAGCTAGAAGTAGAAAAGCAAAACAGTCTTAAAGGGAGCGCCTACGATTTTGGTAAAACGCAATTGTTTACGGGAGGGGAAGAAATTTCCGGTAATCAGGGAGTTTACACCAATCTGGGAATAGGGCAGCAGAATATTGATCTATTCGGCATAGCCAGTAAAAAACGATTACAGAAGCAAAGAATCGCTCTGGCTGAAACTGCGGTGAATCTTTCTGAACTTGAAATAGAAATGAAGGTTAAAAAGGCATGGTCCGATTTATATAGAGAAAATCGTAAATATGAACTGTATCAAGAACTTGATTCCATCTACAAAAAATTTTTGAAGGCTGTTGAACTCAATTACGAAGTAGAAGCCATATCAAAGTTGCAATATTCCGCAGCCAAAAATCAAGCTTTGCAAATAAGCAATCAAATGAACTTGGCTAAAAGCGATTATACCATGGCTTTACAAAGATTCAACCTATGGCTGTTTTCAGATACTCTTTTCACGGTTTCCAACGATTTTGAACTATCGACATTAAGGCGCAATGAGAACGAATTCAATTTAAACGAGCATCCAGCGATTAGGCTATCTACGGAGAAGATTCAAGAGGCCGAGGCAAATTATAAAGTTTCTAAAGCCAATTTATTACCCAATTTTAACCTTCAAGGGGGGTGGCAGAGCATAAACGGGGAAAACGGCTTTTACAGCTATCAAGCGGGCATAACGTTTCCACTTTTGTCGGGCGTTCAAAGAAGTGAGATCAAAGCCGCTAAAATCGAGCAGAAAATAGCTGTGGTCAATTCAAGTTTAACGCAACGAAAATTACTGAACGACTACGCACAGGCCAATGCATACTTTAAGAAATGGAGCGCTGCTTGGGGCCTTTATCGAAACGAAATGCTACCTCTCGCCGAAGAGCAAAGAAATGGCGCATTAATGGCCTTTACCGAAGGGGCTATCGATTATACGGCATTCACTCAATTAATGGGCGATGCTATAAAAATTGAGATGGAAGGCATAGATGTATTAAACAAATATTTCGAGGCCTACTTTCAACTGGAATATTTTAAGACCACATAAAATTTCTACCAATTCTAATAATACTTAAGATGAAACACTTACCAAAGAATATAATAATTTGCCTCTCACTACTAATAGTGGTTAGCGGTTGTGGAGATTCCGCTTCTGAAAACAAAGCTCATGAATCGAACCAAACCGCACAGGCAAAACATGGTGCTGACGAAGAGGAACATGTAACCCTCACCGAGAAACAATTTTCCGCCTTGCAAATGAAAGTAGACACATTGAAGGAACGTCAAATGGGCGGCTATGTTGAGGCAAATGGACAGTTAGAGGTACCACCTCAAAATGAAGCCACAATTACTTCGGTCATAGGGGCAAATGTATCTTCTATAGAGGTTATTGAAGGTGACGAGGTCGAAAAAGGCCAAGTGTTACTCTATTTATCGCATCCTGACATTGTAGAAAAGCAGACAAGATATCTAAACGCTTACAACAATAGTCTCTTCTTACAAAAGGAATATGAGCGGCAGAAAAAGCTTTATGAAGGCGGTGTCGGTAGTGGTGCGAGTTTTCAAAAAGCCGAAGCCGACCTCAATGCCTCGACCGGAGAATCAAGGGGGCTTGAAGCACAATTGAAGCAGTTAAACGTTAATGTTTCTGCTTTAAAAAAGGGTAACATTCAACAGAGGGTGGCTTTGAGAAGCCCCATTGAGGGATCGGTTCAAAAAGTAGAAATTAAAACAGGGCAGTACGTTGATCCCCGTAGCGATCTAATTGAGATTGTCAATACCCACCATGTTCATGCCGATTTAATGGTCTTTGAAAAAGATGTTCGTAAGGTGCAAAGAGGCCAAAAAGTGAAATTTAATGTTCAATCCATACCCGGTACCCAGCTCAATGCCGAAATATATTCGGTCGGCAAGACCTTTGAAGTAAACCCCAAGGCACTTCATGTGCATGCCGAAATAGAGAATAAAGAGGGAAACCTGATTCCTGGAATGTATATCGAGGGTAAAATTCTGACCGAAGAACAACATACTTTGGCTTTACCGGAAAGTGCCCTTGCGGTAGATGGTGGCAGAACGGTCGTTTTCAGAGCGGAAAGGACTAATGACAATTGGAAATTTATACCGGTGGAGGTCATAAAAGGGGAAACAGATGAAGATTGGGTAGCTGTTAAGTTTATGGATGATTTGCCGGAACAAACACTTTTTGCCTTTAACAACGCATATTACCTGATGGCCGAAATGAAAAAAGGGGAAGCAGAGCATAGTCATTAGTCATCTAAGCGTATCAAATTTTGTTTTTATTAAAGCCTCCATGCCTTAATTTTGTGACCATACTGGGCCAATGCGATGAATGAATTACATAAACATATTTTAGGGTTTTGCGATTTAAACAACGAGCAGTTCGAGTTGGTTAGAGACTATTTTGAATATAAAAGGGTTTCTAAAAAGGAAACGCTCTACGAAGCTGGCAGTAATAATCTCGGGCATTTTTTCGTGGTCAAAGGTTGTCTTCACATGTATTTGATCAATGAACGCGGTAGCCAACAGACTTTGCAGTTCGCCATAGATAATTGGTGGCTCACCGACCATCAGGCCTTTCGAAACAGAACGGCCTCAGAATTCTATATTCAGGCGGTAGAGGCATCGGAGGTTTTAATTATATCAAATGAAAAACAGGCCGACTTGTTGCAAAGGTTTCCGCAAATGGAAGTTTATTTCAGAAACATCTATGCAATAGCCTACGGAGCGGCCATTATGCGAATGAAGTATATTTTTACCTATACCAAAGAAGAAATCTATTTTAAGTTTAGGGATGCCTTTCCTGAATTTGTAAACAATGTGCCGCAATATTTGGTAGCCACTTATTTAGGTCTCTCCCCGGAATATGTCAGTAAATTGCGAAGGAAGGATGTATCTTGAACCAGTTCAAGAAAAATCGTTCCGTTACGAGGTAACTTTGTTCCAATAAAATTCAAGACCATGGAACACCGTATTCAAATCGAACAATTACAGCCACAGGCATACAAGGCTATGTTTGGGCTTGAAGGCTATTTAAGCCAGAGTGAACTGACCAAGTCTCATAAAGAGCTCATCAAGATAAGGGCTTCGCAAATCAACAAATGTGCTTTCTGTATTGATATGCATACGAAGGATGCCCTTAAAAACGGAGAATCTCAAAAGAGAATTTTTTTGTTGGATGCGTGGAGGGAGTCCGATCTTTTTACCAAAGAAGAACAAACCATTTTGGCAATAACCGAAGAACTGACCTTGATTCATGAAAAGGGACTGACCGATGAGACATACAAAATGGCCCTTGAAGTTTTTTCTGAAACCTATTTAGCCCAAATAATAATGGCTGCTACCGTCATCAATGCATGGAACCGACTGGCGATTAGCACGCACAAACCTTTAATGGATTAGCATGAAATATTTTACTGTTGCGTTTGTTCTTTTTATCTCTTTTTTGGCCTGTAAAAATGAAAAAGATGACATTTCAAAAATCGAGGTCACTGAACAGAAAAAAGATACTCTTACCACTCATTTAAAACCTTTTAAAAAGGAATTGCCTACCATCGGCCTGTTAATGTACAATGGCGTATTGCAAAGCGAGGTAATTGCGACTTCCGATGTTTTTGCCAAGCCTACCGAGAGCGGTGAGCAGCTTTTTAATGTAATTACCATTGCCGAAACCGATTTACCGATCGTAACTGAAGAGGGCATTAAAATCGTTCCTGATTATACTTTTGATAATTGCCCGAAACTTAAAGCGTTGTTCGTGCCAAGCGCCTATGATATGTATTCGCAAATTCATAACACGGCCATTGTAGATTTCATTCGCGAGAAGAACAAAGAGGCCCAATATGTAGTAAGCAACTGCGGGGGTGCGCAATTGATCGGAAAATCCGGTATCGCCGATGGCCATGAAATTGTTACATGGATTGGAGGAGGAAAACAACTTCAAGAAGATTATCCAGAACTTTTGGTGCAAGACGATAGTTTGGTAACGTTTGTGAGAGACGGAAAATTCAGTTCTTCGAATGGCAATTTGGCCAGTTATATTTCCGCGCTTGAACTGCTCGAGCGAATGACCGATACTTCCCATAGAAAGTTTGTTGAAAGCTATCTATATCTCGATAGGTTAAAGAATTGGAAGGACAAATAAAATTATGAAAGGGGCATGTTTTTGTTTAAAATTCATGTCCTTTTTTCCTATTAAACAATCCTTAAGATCAATCAGTGATTGATTACGGGCGTTGATTACCTGTCACCATATGCAACACCGGGAAGCATCAACCATCTAAATCAGGTAAAATCATTAACTTAAGTGTTTGAAAAATTAGTGATTAATTATTTTGATTTGGTTCTGTGCGCAATCTTTATGAAGTAATAAAAAATAGCCTCCACTTCAATAAGTTCATCATCGATGGCCTTGTTTGTGTAGAATATACCTGCCCATTGGAAGATGAAAGATTGGGCTTGTTCGCCAAGTACGACTACATAGTTCATGTTTTGAGTGGCAAAAAAACATGGACCACCATTAATGGAGAATGGGAAGTCACAGAAGGTCAAACCCTTTATGTTAGAAAAGGGGCAGCAATTATTACCCAAAGTTTTGACGAAGATTTTTGTATGCTCGGTTTTTTTCTTCCTGACGAGTTGATACGTGAATCGTTACAAGGTTATACGGTGCCCATCACCGCCCAAAACGATACGACCGTACAGAATTTCAGTGCGGTCAAATTAGAAAAACAAGAGTTTTTAGAAGGCTTTTTCACTTCGATGCTACACTATTTCAGAAGTGAAATGCAACCGGCCGACTCCATTATCAAACTAAAATTGAAAGAATTGCTTCTGAATTTGGTTTTGGAGAAAACCGACTTCGGTTTGATGGCCTATTTAAACGAGTTGAAAAACAGCCATAAGACCTCTTTACAGCAGATAATGGAAACCAATTTCTGCTACAACTTGAGTATTGAAGAATACGCTAAATTATGCCATAGAAGCATTTCAACCTTCAAAAGAGATTTCTTTAGTCACTATCAGACGACTCCGGGCAAATGGCTTCTGGACAAGCGTTTGGGCTATGCCGCGAACCTATTGATCAATTCAGACCATACAATTACCGAGATTGCCTTTGAGAGCGGGTTTGCCGATGTTTCCCATTTTAGCCGGGTATTTAAAACGAAATATAAATCTTCCCCCAGTACCTATCGAAAAGTGCCTATTCAGGGTTAAATTGAACTTTTAAGCAAGGTTTTTAAACTTTTGGGCAAAGTTTGGTAAAAATTCAACCCTTAAATTCGTAGGGCATTCAACTAAAAACCAAAGTGATATGGAAAATATGGCAATTGACAGAAAATTTGATTCTAGGGTTTTAACAGAATTACAATCTGCCTTTGAAGAAAGAAGTAAATTGTTCGATCAAGAGGGCTCTTTTGTTCATGAGAATTATGATGATTTAAAAAAGCATCGATTTTTCTCTGCCTGCATACCTGAAGATTTGGGCGGTGGTGGAGTATCTCACTCGGCCATGTGCCAAATGATCAATAAAATTGCCCAGTCATGCGGTTCAACGGCCTTGGCCTTTTCTATGCACCAACATTTAATTGCTGCTGCCCAATGGAAATTCAAGCACAAAGGTTTGGGTGCCGAAATGTTGAGCAAAGTAGCGAACAACGAATTGATTCTAATAAGTACCGGAGCGGGAGATTGGCTAGGTTCTAGCGGAATTTTGACCAAGACAGAAGGAGGTTATTTATTTAATGGTAAAAAACATTTTGCCAGTCAGTCGGTAGCTGGTAATGTGATTGTGACCAGCGCCCAATTTAAAAAGGCGGATAAATTGTGGGATGTACTTCATTTTTCCGTTCCAATGAAAAACGAAGGCATTCATATTATCGAGAATTGGAATGTGATGGGTATGAGGGCATCAGGTTCTCATACAATTGAATTTAACGACGTTTTTATACCGGAATCGTCAATCAGTTTGGCCCGCCCCAAAGATGAATTTCATATGATTTGGGATGTGGTTCTTACCGTTGCATTGCCGCTGATCATGTCAACGTATGTGGGTATTGCCGAAAAAGCAATGCGATTGGCACTTAGCTTCACAAAAAATAAAGGAAAGGGGAAAGAGACACTGCTTGCTATGATTGGCAAAATGAACAATGCTTTGCTGAGCGCCAAAACGCAATGGAAGGCACTTATTGCCTTAGCCAACGATTTAGATTTTAAGCCTAGCGAACAAACTACGGTTCAAGCGCTCTCTTTCAAAACCAACATATCGAAGGAAACGAAAGAGGTCGTTTCTATGGCCATGGAAATTGTCGGCGGACAAAGTTTCTTTAAAACAAATGAGTTGGAAAGATTGTTTAGGGATGTTCAGGCCTCTGAATTTCACCCCTTGCCCACATGGCAACAATATGAATTTACCGGAAAGCGATTATTGAAGAACGAATAGTTTACTAACTGATAATCAATTTTTTATTGCAATAGTTTTTTATGGGTATGCTTTTACTTAATTCTTTAAAAAAGAGTTATTATTGAAAAAAAGAATAGCTCATGAAGGGGTTTGAAGTCAAATGGAAGCAGAAAACCATAGTCGCCGCAATTGAAAAAGGTAGCTTACTAATAGTTCTTAGACATTCTAATAACCAAGAAAATGACGAGGTCAATTTGATTATGAATGGTTATGATACCTCTGCTCAAGAGTTCTGCGAATGGCCCGGTGTTGGTTTAGAGGAAGGAGATGAACTTTCAATTGAATTCGCAGATTTTGATGAAATCTCAGTTCCTAAAAAGTCAAACAAACAATCTCAAGAAGAAGTTCTAAAGGGAAAAATCGATACCTACCATAAATTAAAAGAAGAACTTGAATCATTAGGGTACTTAGAAAAATAGCCCCCTTTGTTTCAAAATTACGCCTTGCGAAAAAGACTATAATCTCTCGAGAGTAAGATTCAATAATTCTACACGAATTTTATTTTCTTCTAAGCCGTTCGAAGGCTCTTTTCCCTTCTATTTTTTATTACATCTCTCCAAAATTTTAAGATTTAGGATTATCATTTGGCACAATTTCGTTGATTTTATCTTCATTATAAAAGTCCCTCTAATACTATGAAAATTGCCCTTTAAACCTTTTGTTGGAAGCGAAAATTTCTGCTCAAAAGTGGCCTGTTGATAACAATGTTGAAAAACTGAATCGGTCAACTTTAAATCAAAGTAAATAAAATATGAATTTTACACTACGAGCTATTTAGAATTCTTCCAAACAAATTTCCTCATGAAAATTGAACGTATAATTAAGAGAGATTTTACGTCTCAACTATTTGAATTACACAAGATTACGAATGCTGTAGCGAAGGCGATGACCGCTGTGGATCATGGCCATGTAAACGACGCCGAAGCCATTGCGCAACGTGTTTACGGTACGCTTTTAGAGCGAAAAACGAAAGATGAAAACTATCTTCCGACCGTAGAAGAGGTGCAAGATGTCGTCGAAAACAAACTCATGGAAAGTGAGTTTCATGACGTTGCGAAAGCTTACATCATTTACCGAAATAAAAGGGCACAAGTTCGCAAAACGGATGTTTTTGAGAAGAGGGTCAATTTGAAACCCTATGAGTATCCACAATTGTACGAATATGTGGCAGCCATCAGACATTCTTATTGGATTCATACCGAGTTCAATTTCACCAGCGATATACAGGATTTTAAATCAGGGCTGAACGAAATAGAACGAAACGCGATCAAGAATACGATGTTGGCCATCTCTCAAATCGAGGTAGCGGTCAAGACATTTTGGGGTGATATCTATCAGCGTTTGCCCAAACCTGAAATCGGTTCTGTGGGGGCTACTTTTGCCGAAAGTGAGGTAAGGCACCATGATGCATATTCGCATCTGTTGGAGATTTTAGGTCTTAACAGCGAGTTTGAAGATTTAAAGAAAAAGCCCGTAATCATGAAACGGGTACATTATTTAGAAACTGCCCTCAAAAACGCCAAAAGTGAAGATAAAAAAGAGTACGCCGAATCTATTTTGTTGTTCTCTCTCTTTATAGAGCATGTTTCCCTTTTCTCTCAGTTTTTAATCATCATGGCGTTCAATAAACATAAGAACGTATTGAAAGGTATCTCTAATGTGGTAGAGGCAACTTCAAAAGAAGAGCAGATTCATGGTGATTTTGGTATCGATTTGATCAACATCATCAAGAGTGAAAATCCTGAGTGGTTCGATCAAGACTATTCGAACATGATTCAAGAGGTTTGTGAAGAAGCATTCTTGGCGGAAAGTAGGGTTGTCAATTGGATTTTTGAAGCAGGTGAGCTTGACTTCTTGCCAAAGAACGTTATCAATGAATTTATAAAGAACCGCTTTAACAACTCACTTGAAAGTATCGGTATCGGTAAAATATTCGATATCGACCAAAAACTGTTGGCTCAAACAGAATGGTTCGATGATGAGATTATCGGTACTAAACATGGCGATTTCTTCGTGAAGCGTTCCATCAACTATAGCAAAAGAACTCAAAGTATAACCAGCGACGACCTATTTTAAAAAATGGATAACAAGACACAGACATTATCAAGCACCGAGCAAGAAAACAAAACAATCGATTTGGTCAACGCGCGAAAGAATGCCTTGGCCGAATTAAAATCTAATTCAGCAGAAGGCAATTTTGCATGGCTCAACGAAAATAGCCGCAAATTTTTGGCTTCTGGATATTTGACCGATGGGGTAACCCCAGAAGGTCGTATTCGTGAAATTGCCGAGAGAGCGGAAGAAATACTTCAGATACCTGGTTATGCTGACAAGTTTTACCATTATATGTCAGAAGGCTTTTTCTCTTTGGCTTCACCCGTTTGGTCGAACTTTGGTAAAAAACGTGGGTTGCCAATCAGTTGCTTCGGTTCACACATCGATGATGATATGGGCAATATACTTTATACACAATCTGAGGTCGGTATGATGTCTAAATTAGGAGGCGGTACCTCCGGTTATTTTGGTAACATCAGGCACAGAGGGGCTCCCGTTAAAAATAATGGTCAAGCCTCAGGCGCTGTTCATATTATGCAATTGTTCGAATCAATGGTCGACGTGGTCAGTCAAGGTTCGGTAAGACGAGGTAGGTTTTCACCTTATTTGCCTATCGAGCATAAAGACATTCTTGAGTTTTTAGAAATAGGTACAGAAGGTAACCCAATTCAACAACTTACCCATGGTGTAACTGTCACTAATGAGTGGATGCAAGAAATGATAGATGGCGATGTTGAAAAACGTACCGTTTGGGCAAAGGTGTTACAACGACGAGGTGAAATGGGATACCCTTATGTATTCTTTACCGATAATGCCAATAACGGCGCTGCAGAGGTGTATCAAGAAAACAACTATAAAATACACGCTAGCAACCTATGTACTGAAATCATGCTACCTTCAAATGATAATTGGTCGTTTGTATGCGTGCTTTCGAGTATCAATCTACTGCACTACGACAAGTGGAAGGATACCGATGCGGTTGAAACGATGGTTTACTTTTTAGATGCTACCATTACCGAGTTTATAGAAAAATTAGAGGCCTATAGAGACTCTTCGAACAGGGAGGATAGACAGACCTTTTTGTTTATGGAAAGAGCTTACAATTTTGCCAAGCAAAACAGGGCTTTAGGTTTGGGTGCCCTTGGTTGGCATTCGCTGCTACAATCGAAAAGATTGGCTTTTGACAGTCAAGAAGCTTATAATCTTAACAACGAGATTTTTAGGGAAATCAAAGAGCGTTCTTATAAAGCATCTTCTGAGTTGGCGGTCAAGTTTGGTGAACCGGATGTTTTGAAGGGATATGGCAGACGTAATGCTACTTTGAACGCAATCGCCCCGACCACTTCTTCGGCATTTATTCTAGGTCAGGTGTCTCAGGGTATTGAACCTATTTGGTCGAACTGTTATGTAAAGGATATTGCCAAAATCAAGACTACGATTAAGAATCCTTACCTGATGGAACTTCTAGAAGAAAAGGGAATGAACGTGGCCGAGGTTTGGAAGGATATTCGCGACCACGATGGTTCTGTACAGCATCTAGAATTTTTAACCGATGAAGAAAAGGCTGTTTTCAAGACCTATTCGGAATTGGATCAGTTGGATATTGTATACCAAGCGGCGGCTCGTCAGCATCATATCGACCAAGGGCAGTCTTTAAATATTATTGTACATCCGGAAATGCCAGTTAAGCAAATCAATAAGATTCACGTTACAGCATGGAAGCTGGGGCTTAAATCAATGTATTATCAGCACAGTATGAATGCAGCCCAAAAGTTCAGACAGAAGAAGGAATGTACTAGTTGCGAAGCTTAGTTTTTCGCCAGATAGTAAAAGAAAGCCCCTGAAATATCAAGGGCTTTTTTTATGAATCTTCATCCTTTCCAAAGAAATAAAAAACCTCTTATTGGCCTTTAAGATTATAATGCTTGTAAGGATATTTTACGCTGTATCTCGTTACTGGGGCTTTGGTTGAGTACATAATTATAGGCGTCTATAGTATTTACAAAGAAGTGTTGCTTGCCAATATTTTCTAATAATCCAGTTTTTTGAATAATATCTCTTGTAGGCCCAATGACATTAGAGAATAAAACCTTGATTCCTTTATGTTTTAATTCTTCAATCAAACTTTCAAGCATGAACATGGCACTACTATCTATATAATTGATGGGTTCTGCTTTTATAATTATAGCTTCGGGCATAGCAGTACTCCTTTCGATAATCCTTAAAAGCTCCCTTTTGAAGTAGTCTTTATTTCCGAAATATAATTGTGAGTCAAAACGTACGATGATGACTTTCTCATTTCTTTCGACATCATCTGCAAACCTGTCAATGTTCTTAAAATAGTCGGTTCCCTTAATTCTTCCTAAAATGGCTAAATGAGGTTTACTGGTTCTGTAGACTAATAGCAGTAACGAGAAGAGCATTCCCAAAAGAATGCCTTCTTTGATACCTATAATAAGTGTTAATGTGAAAGTTGCGGCAAGCAACAAAAATTCATCCTTTCTGTTTCGATATAGGGCAATGGGGTAGTCTAAATCAATGAGCCCCATTACAGCCACCATAATAATAGCGGCCAAAATGGTATTGGGCAGATAGTAGAAAAGGGGAGTAAGAAATAGGAGGGTAAGCCCCACTATGAGAGCGCTGATAAAAGCAGCTATACCTGACCTAGCACCAGCTTGATCATTTACGGCAGTTCGAGACAAACCGCCTGTGGTCGGATATGATTGAAAGAAGGAACCGATCATATTTGCCGTGCCGAGCGCGATTAATTCTTGATTTGCATCTACCTCATAGTCCCCATGCTTTGCTTCGACGGCTTTTGAAACGGAAATGGCCTCCATAAATGCGACCAAAGCTAGAGTAAGGGCAATGGATAAGAGCTCTGAAATTCTGGTAAAATCTACTTCGGGAATTTTGAAAGAGGGTAGCCCTTGTGGAATGATGCCAGCAACTGTCACCCCGTATGATTGCAAGTCAAATAGGTAAGAAAGAAAAATTCCTAAAAATACGACAATCAGGGCCGCAGGTATTTTTTCATGTATGAGCTTGAGCGTTTTCAGGAAAATAATGGCACTGACGCCAAACAATAGCGTGGCCATGCTGATTGATTGTAGTGTAATACCGATTTTGTCAAAAAGTCCTTGATTTTCAATAATTATGGAATTTGAACCCAATAGGTGCTTTACTTGGCTAAAGCCTATAATGATAGCGGCGGCTGAAGTAAATCCACTAATGACAGGTTTGGATAGAAAATTGACCAGAAAGCCCATTTTCAGCAAGCCTAAGGTGAATTGTATGATACCCATAAAAAGAGCTAAAAAGATAGCCATTGAAATGTATTCATCAATGCCGGAGATGGCCAATGCGCCTAGGCCAGAGGCCACCAGAAGAGAATCCATAGCCACCGGGCCAACGGCAAGCTGTCTTGAAGTACCCAAGAAGGCATATACTATCTGGGGTATCAATGATGCGTACAAACCGAAAACAGGAGGTAGGCCGGCAATCATGGCATAGGCCATCCCCTGTGGTATTAACATTACGCCAACAGTGATACCCGCAGAGATATCCCCGCTAAGCCATTCTTTTTTATAATTGGGTAACCAAGCCAGAATAGGAATTCTCTTTTTGAACATAGGTAGAAAGTTATCCTGTGTCAAAAGTATTTCAATAGCCATAGTTGCAGAGTAACCTAGGTTACAGAGTACATATATTCAGGGAAGTTCTAATTCATTTTAAGCGGATTAGCTACAATTTAGGTAGTAATTCCTACGAAATAACGTTAATCGTCCCAGCCCTTTTGAAAGGTAAAATTAGGCCCTGGCATTTCATAGTTTCAATATTAGCATGGGTTGAAGTCATATAAACAGTGAGCTTATATCGTAAGCTTTATATTAAAATCGTGAAGCGATTACCACTTATTGCTCATTTAGCACTTGACCAACATCAAAGCCAGTCAAAAAGGCTTTTCTTAAAAGGTCAAATATATTTTTGTTTGCGATACACCAAAGAACTGTTGTAAGGTAAATTGCACTGTCAAAACATAGTAACCTTTAAAAACGAATCAAATGAAAAAGTATACAATTTTAACGGCAATGGGGGCATTGGTCATTATGTCGGCCTGTGGCTCTTCTAAAATAAATGCAGAGACCACTTTAAACCCTGAAAACACGGCACAAGTAGAAAGTAGTGAGACTGCCATGAATTCAAATGATGAGACCGACGATGAGATGTCTTCAAACGAAAATGCAGAGATAAGTGCCAATTCAATTCAAGGAGCAAATGGTTCTACTGGTGGAAACGCAAATATCAATACAGGGGCAAATACTACGACCACCATGGGTAGCCTAGATAGTTCCAATATGTATGAGGCCATCAATATGACCGATGACCAAATCACGACCTTTGAAGCTGCGATGGATGATTTTGAAGAAAAGCAAAGAAGTTCTGCCAATGGTGAAATGTTGGGTACGGTAGATGATGAAAGAGACCGTCAATTAGAAAGTATTCTTTCGGCCGATCAGTTTTCTGCCTATGAAAAGTGGAGAGGAAACCAGTAATTACTTATTGCGGTAGAACTTAAATAAACACATAAACTATTAAAACCCCTTGGTCTCAACCCAAGGGGTTTTTTAATGCAATAAATCAAAGTCGTTGAAGTGTTGTTTTAATAGTTGAAATGCAGAGGGTTAGCCTATTTTTGACTGGTTGGAAATGACAATTCGACGACTTGCATTTTCCATTCACCGAACGAAAAAGTTCTTCCATCTACAGGCAGAGCGGGTTATATAAGTGCGACAATAAATTAGCAGCAAATTAATCTCAAAACCCGAATAAAATGGTACCCTCAGAAATTATTAGTTTTATTAGACCTGAACTTGGTTACAGGCCTGTAAAGCGACCAGAAACCGATCAAGTTTGCCACCGAGGAACTTTCTTCGATAATGCGCATTCACCATTCATCATTTTAGATGAGAACTTAGATTTTGTTGACGTCAATCAAGTTGCCTTGTTATTGACTTCAAAGGAAAGGGAAGATGTTATTGGTAAGAATTTGACCGACATATTTCCTGAGTCTAAAAATAGCGGCAGAATCAATGCTTATAAAGAGGTCATAAGAACTGGCAGGGGCATTAATGTTGACCACTTGAAACTTGAGGTAGATGGTGAGGTCTACATGATTACACTTAAAGTATTTAAAATAGAAGAAGGCCTGGGTATCGCCGCTCAAGATACTACCAAGTTGGTCAATGCCATTAACGAGTTAGAAGTTACTAAGGCAAACTTGCAAGAGTTGAACCAAAGTCTATCGACCAGAAATGAAGAACTGGAGGAGTTTTCATATGTCTCGGCCCATGATTTAAAGGCACCTTTAACTAATGTAGCCACCCTTTTGGATATTCTTCGCGAAGATGAATCAATGAACTTGGCCGAGCACCCTATTTTTCAGAAGTTAGAAGAGGTCTCCGAAATTATGATTAATAGAATTAATGCTCTTAACAATGTGATATCATTAAAATCGAATCTCGGGAAAAACCCTCAATTATTGGTTTTTAACGAAGTGTTAGAGGATATCAGACACGAAATTTCAGAAGAAATCTCTCGAACCGAAGCCTTGATCATTTCCGATTTTAGCGCCTGCCCCACCATTTTTATTGACAACCTACAATTGCATAGCATTTTGCAGAACATGGTTGTGAATGCCATCAAATATATGCACCCAGAGCGGTCACCCTTAATTCATATTACCACCAGAAAAGAGGGAGAAAAAATACTTCTCGAAATCAAGGATAACGGTATCGGCTTCAATAATAAGTTGGGCGAAGAAAAGGTTTTTAGTCTTTTCAAAAGAATGCATACCCATGTTGAAGGTCAAGGCGTAGGCTTATATATCGTGAAGTCTATTGCCCAATCTAGGGGCGGACACGTTGAGGTTCAAAGTGAAGTAAATAAAGGAACAGAGTTTAAAATATACCTATAAATGAAACCACAGATTATCAAAGAGTTTAGCATCCTTTTAGTTGAAGACGATTCGGTTGCCAATTATTTGGCTACTCACAAACTAAACCACTTAGGTATTGAAAATGTAAGTTGTGTCGAAAATGGTCTTGATGCCCTAACCTATATAGAGAACAATACATGCCCAGATATCATATTTCTCGATATTAATATGCCTATAATGGATGGGTTTGAATTTCTGGCGGAGAAAGAAGCCAATAATATGTGCCCCGATTCGAAGGTGGTAATCGTTACATCTTCTTTACGCCCTTGTGATCGAGAAAAATCAAATGAGTTTACCTCGGTAGTCGATTTTTTGGAAAAGCCATTGAGCTATCCAAAAATAGAGGATATCCTCTTAAAAATATCCTTAAACCGAGTTGCTTAAACAAATTAAAAGCACCAAGATTTAATACATAAATGAAATTAAGATTTAGGTTATCATAGTGAGTTTTTGAGATTAAGTAGAAAAGGCCCATTTAAAAAATGGGCCTTTTTGTTATTATGATGAAGTACGACTTCAACTTTCCAAGAAATGTTGGTTACTCAAAGCCGAATTTCTTTAAACCTTCGTGACTGATTTCGATAGCGTCTAAGGCTTCCATTCCATCAAAAGTCATGTCTTGTTCGACCATATAGAATTTCATGCCCGATTGATCTCTCTTGTCCCATATTTTTTTGAAATCAATTTGACCTTCACCTACGGGTGCAAACCTACCTTGATCATCCATATCTTTTACGTGCCAAATCTTAAAACGACCCGGATACTTTTCAAAATAGGCCAATGGGTCGGCACCTGCCTTGGTCACCCAATAAAGGTCCATTTGAAAGTTCACATATTTTGGGTCGCAGTTTTCCAAAAGATAGTCAATCGGTACTATACCGTTCGCATCTTTCATAAACTCAAAATCATGGTTATGATACAGTAACTGGAGACCTGCTTCGTCTGCCTTTTTTCCCAGTTCGTTGATAATATCGGCCAAGTCTTGTGGTGATCCTGTCATTCCCAATGTTCTGGTCTCAGGGTCAAATTTGAACATACCCATCGGAGGAACCGGAATAACAAAATATTCAAAACCCGCATCCTTCACATCTTTCATCATCTGTTCGGCATTCTCAAGGGTAACCGCACCTTGGTGAGTGCTTACAGGAGTCAACGAAAGCTCCGCTAGATAATTCTTGAATTCTTCCGGGCTCATTCCATAGAATTTACCTTCTTCATATCCTGCGGCTTCAATATAGGCATAACCTGCATCTGCCACCGATTGAAGGGTAGATTTGGCATTCTTGCCCATATCTTCTCTTACCGTGTAAAGTGCCAAACCACCATAATCTTCGTTCGAAACCTCCGTTTCCGGTTCGGCATCCACCTGTTCTTCGGCCTTCTTGGCGTTTTCCTTGCAAGAAATGATACTAACACCGATAAATAGTGCCAACATGTATTTTACTAAACTGGTTTTCATTGTTATTGAGTTTTAAATGTTTGAATTAATAAATAAGTTAATTTTTGATATGAAATTGATATTTTCCTGATACTAATTGAAGCTTAATTGCCTCTTCTTCTTCAGCTAGAATTTTTATTTCTTTTAGCTTGCCCACCTTCTTTTCGCTCTCACTAATATTCTTGATGTTGTCTGTTGAAATGAACAAAGTGGCAGTGGTATTAGCGGGGATTGTCACCTTATAATCCCATCCGTTTTCTGCCCATCGCCACTCACTCTCAATTTTACCGTACATAGAATCATAATGGCCTTTCGCCCATTTCATTTGTTTGGTAGGGTCGGGGGTAGGTTGAAGTATAATATGCTTGAATCCGGGCTCTTTTGGGTCACTTTGAATACCTAGGGAATAATTGTACATCCATGCGGCAACTGCGCCGAATGAATAGTGATTGAATGAATTCATGCTATTATTTCCGCCAAAACCATTTTCAACGGTATAAGAGTTAAGGCGCTCCCATATGGTGGTCGCACCATTCTCTACAGAGTAGAGCCAAGAGGGGTAGGTGGTTTGCTGCAATAGTTTATAAGCGGTCTCGTGCCTACCATTTTTTGACAAGGCATGGTTCAAAGATGCCGTGCCGATAAAACCGGTCATCAAACTATATTCGGGGCGTATTTGACCCAAATCATCGGTATTTTCACGATTGATGGTAGCCACCAAATGTTCAATACCTTTTTGATGGTTCTCTTCATTCAAAACACCCAAATTCAAGGGAATGGCATAGGAAGCCTGGGTATCGACAAAATCACCTTTTTCTTTTTGCATATCAGCAGGCAGGGGAGGACCAAAGCGAAGGCTTTGGTGGCCCAAATGCAATGTTTTTCCGGTTTGTGAATCTAGGTATGTAGCGTTTAAAAACGATTTGCGCTCATCATATCGTTTCTTAAAACTTTCCGCATCACTATCGTTGCCCAATAATTCTGCTACGTTGGATAGTATTTCCAGATTATAAAGGTGATACGATGCCCAAAAAAAAGTATCGTCATTTTTGTATCCCTCGGGGCTCAACCAATCGCCCAATGGCCCTTCGTTTAAAATTCCGCTCTCCGTATCGATTTTAGAATTGAGAAACTCCATATATTTTTTCATGGCGCCATAATGTTCTTGAAGCACCTCTAAATCGCCATACTGTAAGTACATTTCCCAAGGGATGATGATACCGGCACTGCCCCATAGCGTACCACCAAAGCCTCCACCAACGGGTGCTACATCGGTGAAGCGGCCTTCTTCAGTTTGAATATCTCTCATCGCCAATAGATGTCTTCGAAGAAATGGTTCTGCCTGGGTGAAATAGGTCGCTGCCTTAGAAAAAACATTGATGTCGCCACTCCATCCCATTCGTTCGTTTCGAGCCGGTGTATCGGTCGGTATCGACAGGAAATTACCACGAAGGGACCAAGTAATATTTTCCCAGAGTTTATTGACCAATTCGTTTGAGGTCTGATAGTTTGAGGCTAGCTCATCAATTGAACTAATTACTTGACCAGTGACCTTTTCAAGTGGTAGGGGTTCATTTATACCCGAGATTTCCAAAAAGCGATAGCCGTGAAAAGTGAAGCGCGGTGCAATTGTTTCATTACCTCCTTTTCTTATGTAAATGTCTTGTGCCAGTGCGGCACGAATGTTCTCTAGCATTACCATACCCACATTACTTCCATATTCCTCAAGGTCTGGATAAGTGACTTCGGAATAACGTAGGGTAATAGTATCGCCCTTGGAGCCACTGGGCAGTTCTATTTTTGGTACACCGACCATGTTTTGACCCATATCGTACACAAAAACACCCGGTCTTACTTCTTCGACGCTTTGTGCTTTTAAAGTTTTAACGACCTTGGCATTTCGGCCAATTTGCCCCATAAGTTTAAGAGAATCATAATTCAAATCATTATCCTGAAAAGTAGTACCCGTTAATGGAACTTGAACTGCCTTTTTCCAATTACTGTCATCGAAATTGGTAGTGCTCCAACCCTTAATGTTATCTTCTAGACGGGCATCGTAAACCTCGCCCTGAAAAAAACTTCCATAGGTGATGGGCCCAGAGGTGTACAGCTTCCAATCCGTATCGTTTGAAACGATATTTTGTTCTGACCCATCGGAGTAGGTTATAATCATTTGGGCAAGTAAAGAAGGCCTGTCTCCAAAGTAATTCCAGTTTTCGCCGGTATAGGTGATATTACCGCTCCACCAGCCTTCGCTCAACCAAGCTCCCAGCGCATTGGCTTCGCCATTTCTGACCATATCAGTTACATCGTATGTTTGGTACATATGGCTTTTGTTATATTGAGTGAGACCCGGGTTAAAGTAGTCGTCGCCAACACGATTGCCATTGAGGTAAATTTCATAAATACCCCTAGACGTTACATACAGCCGTGCTTTTGCAATGGATTTGTTCTCGCTGCTAAATGTGCTGCGTAGCATGGGAGTCCCATGTTTACTAGGGTTTTCCAATACGAGCATCGACCCCTTCTTTCCGCTGATTTCGTAACCATTTGGTGTTATGCTAAAAGCCTTGTCCGCTTTACTGTAGAAAATACTTTCCTTTTGAACGGAATCAAGATTTTCTTGAAAAAGTAGATTAGATGGACTTCTGTAATTTCTTATCTGAACGTTACTGAAAATAGCACTTTGGTCTTTGTCAACGGAGAAACCTATATCGCCCACCATCGGAAAACTGATGTAATCATTACCACGACCGACGGGATTCAGGTTAAAACCAACTTTACCCCTTGGGGGCGGAAATTGATCATCATTTGTAGAAACTTTGTTCTTTTCTTCAGTGCCATCTAGCCATACCTGAAAAAAGCCAAAAACGCACTCGGCATTGACGGTGTGAAGTTCATATTTATTACTGTCGTTGATAAGGTCTCTTGAAATTTCAAAGGAGCGGAAAGGCTCTGTTTTAGAATCTTCGGCAGAGTAACCGACCCGGTAAACGTTTAATCGGGCCATACCGGTTTCTGAACCGTTCAATTCTGAAATATCAAGCTCAAAAGCTATGTATGACTGGTCTTGTGAATTTTCAACACCTTGAATGTTCAAGTTTTTGTCCATAAGTCGAGGGTCGTTTCCACCTAACAAAAAGCTCGCTTTTGAACTTTTGGATTTCTGATCTAGCTTTATGGAATAACCGAATTTGAAAACGGATAGGTAATGGGAATTGAATACGAGGTCATCATCACCGCCTCCAATCCACTGGGCGCCATTCCATGCAGAAATATCAGTTTTCATTAGTCCGGTTTCGAAAGAAGATGAATTGGCGCTGGTTTCCCCGGTTTCGTCCCAAACAGTTACTGTATAATCGTATCGGGTGGTAGGGGCAAGTTGCTCACCTTCATATGCTATACCAACGGAATGGTGGTCATCGACTTTTCCCGAATCCCAAACAAAACGGCCTCTTTCATCGATGACCAATATTCGATAGGCCGATTGAGCTTGACCCCTTACGCCGTTTTTGGTAACCATTTGCCAACTAAAATGGGGCGTTTGTACGTCGATGCCTAAGGGCGTAGGTTGATATTCTACTTGTAGATGGTCAATGTTCGATTGGGCCCATACTATGGTTGTGGCAAAAAAAGCCAGTATAATCAAGTTGAGTTGAAATATTTTCATAAATAGTGCCTACGGCCTTGTTAGTGCTCTTTAAAACTGTACAGATAGGGCGCTTTATGTGCCCCGCCGGTAAAGAGTTTTTCATGACGCGTTAATATATCTTTATTCAGCATTTTTCGTTGAAAAGTGGTTCTTCTCAGCTTTTCGCCTAGTACGGTTTCATATACCATTTGCAGTTCTTTCATGGTAAACTTATCGGGTAAAAGGTTGATGCCTACCAGTTTATTTTCTAAGTTGTTACGAAGCACGTTTAAAGCTTTGAGCACAATAGCCTTATGATCCATCATAAGACTGGGTAGGTCATCAATAGAATACCAATTTATCGATTTTGAGAGTCTATCCGGCTTTGGGTTTACTTCATCAAAATTGATAAGCGCGTAATGGGCAATCGAAATGAACCGATCGAGTAGCCAATGACCGTCTTTAGGGTCGAAACCATTAGCTTCTAAAATTGTTCGCATGACCTCCGGTTTCGGTCTTTCAACATTACCGAAGGTATAAAACTGTTCCAAAAAGATATTCTTAAGCCCGGTTCGTTCTTCAAGCCCTCTTTTTACGGCATCATCAACGTTTTCATCTCTTTTGATAAAACCTCCTGGCAACGCAAAAAAAGAAGTGTTATCGTATTCTAACAAGAGTATTTTTAAACTTTTACCGTTAAAACCAAATATAACCAAATCATAGGCTATATGGGGTAGGTACTCATCGATACTGGGTAACGGTCTATTTTCCTTATTTGCCAAAAATCACTTTTTTTTCAAATGAAGCCCAAAATTCAATAAAAACAAAGTATTATTGTAACAAAATGAGACAATAATAGTAAAGGGTATGAAAAATTACATAATTCTTATAATGGTCGGTCTTGTAAGTACGCAAAATTTTAAAGCACAAGATTTAAATGCCTTTCCGGTGCAGGTAAAAATTGAACAGGGGGTTATAGAAGGTAATTATAATACGCACACGGGAATACAAACCTATTTTGGTGTGCCTTTTGCAAAGCCGCCCGTTGGTGATTTAAGGTGGAAGGCACCACAACCACTGGACAAATGGGAAGGTGTTAAAGAAACCAAACAATTTGGTCCGCGACCTATGCAGACCATGGTTTTTGGTGATATGAAGTCTCGTTCGAACGGTGTTAGTGAAGATTGTCTTTATTTGAATGTGTGGACCCCCGCTAAGAGAGATACCAAAAATCTTCCGGTTCTCGTTTATTTCTACGGAGGCGGAAATGTGGCAGGAGACGCTTCCGAACCACGATATGACGGTGAAAGTATGGCCAAGAAGGGTATGGTGGTTGTGACCACAAACTATCGCTTGAATATTTTTGGTTTCTTGGCACATCCTGAACTAACCAAAGAGGCATCTTACAAAGCTTCGGGCAATTACGGTATGCTAGACCAACATGCCGCCTTAAAATGGGTTCAAAAGAACATTTCGGTATTTGGCGGAGATTCGAGCAAAGTAACTATCGCTGGGGAGTCGGCCGGGTCGATAGGGGTAAGTGCCCAAATGGCCTCTCCTTTAAGCAAAAATTTAATAGCTGGGGCCATCGGCGAAAGCGGTGCAGCCATTCATCCTACAATGGCACCGGTATCTTTGGAGGAAGCTGAAAACCAAGGTGCCGAATTCGTAAAAAATGCTGGCTATTCAAGTATAGTAGATTTTAGAAAGTTAAGCACTAGAGAGGTCTATGAGATTTACAATGAATCTAAAAGATTCGGCTTTCCAATGGTCATTGACAATTACTTTTTACCCAAAAGCCTTCCAGAAATCTTCAATGCGAAAGAACAGGCCCAAGTTCCTCTTCTGTTAGGATGGAATTCAGCTGAAATACCTGGTATGGCATTTACTCAAGGCCCTTATACAAAAGAGCAATTTACCACAAAGGTGAGGGAGGTCTATCCTAAGAAATATAACGAGGTTTTAAAATTGTATCCTCATAATACGGAAAACGAAGTAGAACAGTCGGCGACCGATTTGGCCTCTGACCGGTTCATCGTATACAGCACTTGGAAATGGTTCGACCTGCATCGAAAAAACAGTGACCAACCGGTGTACCGTTATTTGTATAGCAAGCTTCGTCCACCTTTAAAAGACCAAAACTTGGCCTCAGGTTTGGCCGGTGGTACTGTATCTAAAGATTCGAATGCACCGAAAGCACCGGAGCCGATTGGTGCACCTCACGCCTGTGAAATAGAATACTGTATGGGAAACCTTCATTTGGTCGATGATTACGCATGGACGGCGGATGACTACAGGACTTCTGAGACCATGCAAAATTTCTTTGCCAACTTCATTATCAATGGAAACCCTAACGGTGAGAACCTTCCAGAATGGCCAAATGCCGATGCCAAGGATGCGGCCCCGCCAGTAATGGTTATCAATACAGAAAGTAAGTCGGTCGATGCTAAAAACGATGCGCGCTATTTATTTTTAGATGAGTCTTATAAAAACTAAAGGCGTTTGGTTAATTGGTGAATTTATGGCGATAATTCGAAGGTGTACATCCTTTTAAAGCCTTGAATTTTCTATTAAAATTGGCCATGTTGTTAAAACCACATTGTTCACAAATAGATGTGATGGCGCGTTCGGGTTCATTGACCAAAAGCTTGCAGGCATTCTCAATTCGTATTTCAATCAAGAATTGAAAGAAAGTTTTATTGGTTCTTTTTTTGAAGTACCTACAAAAGGCATTTTTACTTAGATGTGCTTCATCAGAAATTTGCTCTAGGGTTATTTGCTCCGAATAATGGTCCATGACAAATTTCAGCACATCACCCATTCGCTTTCCTTCAATGTCGGTATAGCTCTTTTTGTAGATAAAGTTCGACAAACGACTAGTTCTAGCCTTGGAAATAGTATCTAAAATCTTAAGTAAAATACCCAATTGTTCAATCTTATCGCTGTTGGGCAGCTTTTGAAACCATTCAATAATTTCGCTTTTGTGGCTAATCACTTTCGCTCCCATTTCGGCTTTTTCAAAAAAAGATTTGGTCGCTACCAAATCGGGCAAATTGAAAAATTCGTTTCCGAAAGAATTCTTGGCAAAGAAGAGGGTGAACATTTCTGAATCATCATCATTTATGGGCTCACTTTTAAAAACATGAGGTATGAGGCCACCGATTATAAGAATATCTCCCGAATTAAATTCATTGATAGAATCACCGACTATCAAAGTTCCGGTGCCTCTAACAATGTAGCTGATTTGAATTTCTTCATGTTGATGAAACTGCTCATAAAAAATATGCTCCCTATCGATTTGAAACACAAGACTTTCGTTCTTCGGCTTCGGAATATTAAACGGTAATGCCTTCAATGAATGATATTATATATGCGTTGAAGAGGGTTAAATTAATAAAAGAAGTGTAAAATAGTATGATTTATGTTGTTTTTTGATGGTCGAACTTATGAAATCAGATTCCTAATAATCCTTCTACTTTCGCCATTTGTACTTTTTCTGAAAAGGCAAGGGCAAGTCATTGAAAATAGTATCTTTGTTTCGGCTTTAGGGGTATTCCTTTTTTAAATGGAATTGAGAGAGTCCCTTTGAACCTGATTTGGTTGACACCAGCGTAGGGAAAAGTTCGTATCATCTTCTTCTTTATTTCTTCATCAAAGAGAGATACTACCTATTGCCATAATATTTAATTCAAAATAATTATGGACAGTACTACCCTTTGGAACCACATAGAATCTATTAGAGAAAAATCGCCTTTAGTGCACAACATAGCCAATTTTGTGGTGATGAACAATACGGCGAACGCTCTCTTGGCAACAGGCGCATCGCCCATTATGGCACATGCACATTCCGAAATACCGGAAATGGTAAATATCTGCCAGGCATCCGTAATCAATATCGGAACATTAGATGAATACTGGCAACAATCAATGTTTTTGGCAGCCGATAAGGCGAGCTCATTGGGCAAACCATTTGTGGTCGATCCGGTTGGTGCCGGAGCCACTAGTTTTAGAGATCAAACCTTATCGGAATTACTTAATTACAGACCGACGGTAGTTCGCGGTAATGCCTCAGAAATAATGGCATTGGCGAAACTGAATACAACGCCTACGAAAGGTGTTGACAGTACCGCCGAGAGCAATGAGGCCATTGAAGCCGGTTTAAGTATCAACGAAGCGTTCGGTTCGGTCGTTTGTATTTCCGGAAAAACGGATATTGTTCTTGACGGAAAAAAGAAGGTGTTTTTAAAGAACGGTCATGAGTTGATGACCAAGGTTACCGGTCTTGGTTGTTCTGCAACAGCGATTATCGGAGCTTTTATTGCGGTTATAGATAATAAACTAGAAGCCGTTTCTGCGGCAATGTCGTTAATGGCAGTGGCAGGAGAACTAGCTGCTAAAAATGCAGACGGACCTGGAAGTTTGCAGATGCACCTTTTGGATAAACTCCACAACCTAACCGCAGAAGAATTCTCCAGTCTGTTGAAATTCTCCGTAGAATGATAACTAATGCGTTTCCATACCGCCTTTACCTGGTTATTTCTGAAGAAAGCTGTTTGGGTAGAAATTTTCTGGAAGTTGCTGAACAAGCTGTACAAGGCGGTGTAGATATAGTGCAGTTAAGGGAGAAGGCCCTAAGCGATATTGAGTTTTTAGACAGGGCTTTACGACTAAAGGAGGTTTTAGTAAAGCACAATGTGCCCTTAATCATCAATGATAACTTAAATGTTGCCCGTAGGGTAGAGGCATTTGGTATTCATGTAGGCAATAATGACCTCTCACCAATTGAAATAAAATCACAGTGGTCATCACCTCATTGTCTCGGATACTCGATTGAGTATATAGAACAGCTTAATACCGAAAAGACTAAAATATCGGATTATCTAGGTATTAGCCCGGTATTCAGCACTGAGACCAAGACGGATACCGTTACAGAATGGAAACTAAATGGGGTATCGAAAATTAGGACTTTAACCGATAAGCCACTTGTGGCCATTGGTAATATGAACAAGCAAAATGCGGCGGAAGTTATACGTGCCGGCGCCGATTGCATTGCCGTTGTTTCTGCTATTTGTAAGGCCGAAAACCCGGTCTTGGCGGCCGAAATTTTGAGAAATGAAATAGAAAGAGCATTATGAAAAAATATAAATATCCCTCGGTGCTTAGCATTGCAGGTTTTGATGGAAGCGGTGGAGCCGGTCTACAGGCCGATATTAAGACCGCCTCTGCCTTAGGTTGTTACTCAACCTCGGTTTTGACGGCCCTTCCGGTTCAGAATACCATGGGAGTAAAGAATATATTTTCTATTCCCAATGCGGCTATTGAAGAACAATTGGCGACCATATTTGAAGATATCTTTCCAAATGCAATTAAAATAGGAATGGTGCATACCAGTGAACTGGTTCAAACCATAGTCAAAGCACTTCATTCGCATACGCAAGTGCCGGTCGTTTTTGATCCAGTGATGGTGGCCACAAGCGGCCACAAATTGATTGAAGATGATACCATTGAGGTGATTGCCAAACAATTGATTCCTTTGGCGCAATTGATAACCCCCAATCTAGATGAGGCAGCTATTTTGGCCGACATGAAAATTGAGAGTGTTGAAGACATGTATCGGGCCGGAAAGCGTATAATTGATTTAGGTGTACAAGGTTTATTGTTAAAGGGTGGCCATTTAAAAACAGAGCATCTTACTTCCTTATATTTTACTAAACAGGGAGAGGTACATGAATTTAGTTATCAAAAGTACGACACCAATAATACACATGGGTCGGGCTGTACCCTTTCTTCTGCTATTGCCAGTTATTTGGCGAGAGGAGAATCTATTTTAGAGGCCGTTGGTAAAGGTCAGGAATTTGTACATAAAGCTATTTATCACGGGAAGAATGTACAGGTAGGCCATGGCAACGGACCGTTAAACCATTTTTTTAATCCTGAAAAACTTATTAAAAATGAATTGGAGCGATAGCGCTTGGAAAACCATAGAACCTATCTACGATAAGATTATTGAAATGCCTTTTATCACCGAGTTGATGAATGGTGCCTTACCCTTGGAAAAGTTTCAATATTATATGGTTCAAGATGCCTTTTACCTAGACCATTTTGGTAGGGCTTTGGCTATAATTGGGGCAAGGGTCGATAAAGTAGAAGATAGTTTGGCATACATAAAATTCGCCGAAGGTGCTATTGTTGTCGAAAAAGCATTGCATGAATCGTATTTTGAAGAATTTCAGCAATATGAAAGAGGTAAGATTCAGCCAACATGCCACCACTATGGTCACTTTTTAAAAAGTACGGCCAGCTTAGATCAAGTTGAGGTAGCTATGGCCGCTGTTTTACCCTGTTTTTGGATTTATAAAAGAGTGGGAGATTATATTTACGAAAATCAGAAAAAAGAAGGGAATCCCTATCAAAAATGGATAGATACCTACGCGGGTGAAGAATTTGGCTTGATTACCCAACAAGCAATCAACATTACGGATGCAGCCGCAAAAGAGTTAACAAAAGCGCAACTGACAAAAATGACCGAAGCGTTTAAAACAGCGAGCCATCTTGAATATGAATTTTGGAACAGTGCGTACCATTTGAAAAAGTGGGAATAATTTTCAAATTGATTTTTTTTACTGTTAGGTAATCGGTTATTGATCAGTTAAATAAGGGTTTTGATTTTATGGTTGGAATACTTCTTTATCCCGCTTTTACAAAATTTTAAGCTATTTAAAGGCAACCTTTGCCCCAGGTTTTCATCTTGTACAAGAACTTAAAACTTGAACTTTTATATGAAAATCAGATTTAATTCAATTTCGTGGTTAGGGGTAGTTATGTTTGGCTTAGTAGGCTGTAACTCAGATAACGAGATTGAATGCCCAGAAGATTATACAGGGGCTTTGGCGGCAACTGAAGAGAAAATGGTAGGTGAATGGCTATTGACTGCAATCGTTTCGGAAGAAGAAATTGACCTTACAGACGATAGCGAAGAAAACCCTTCAACCGATATATATGCCCAATACAGCGATTGTCAAAGAGATGGGGCTTATACCTTTAGCAGTAACCGCGGTTACACTTTTGAACAGGGCCTTCGTGCTTCTGGTTGTGAGCGTCAGGTTGACTTGGCAGGTACTTGGCAATTGGCAAGCAATACCATTAGCCTAGTAGGCTCTTGTAATATTCAAAATTTGGCTATCGAATTTAATGAAGATTCTTCGGCCTTCAATTTCTCCGAAGTCTTTAATGTGACCAATGTGCAAGGTGCAACGGTTCAGACCGAGGTAACTTTTACTTACACCAAGCAGTAAAATAACTGTGCATAAAAATGAAAGGGGAATGGTTGACCAGACCTTCCCCTTTCTGCACATGACCTAAACCTAGATCTAACTTTTAGTAACCGGTTTTTTCAAGATTCTTTTGATTCGATTGTTTAATTGCCTTGAAATATTCAATATACAATCGAATACTGTTTTCAATAGGGTGTGCTACATAGGCTTTGTAATTGGCCATCCCCAGATGTATTCTATAAGAATTGAATACCAATACGTTCTCAATAGCTTCCGATAACGATTCGGGGCAATCGTGGGTGTAAACTTCGCTTCGGTAGCCCCATTCCTCTATAGCCCGGTTGAGGTTTTCGAAATACGGAAGCACTAGTGCTTTACCATGGCTTGCGGCAAATTGAATATCTTTTAGATTTTCGGTGTCTTTCATTTCAGGCAGAACGACCAAGGCAGATGGTTCAATGATGGCGGCCAGTTCTTCTCGATTTTTAACGTTCACAAAGTGAACATCGGGCATATGTTTGAATTTTCTTTGAACACTGTCTATATAGCCAGGGTTTTGAACACTTTCAGTACTTGCAATAATTACCTCTATATCTAAATTCTCTCTTCTTGCGCGAATGCGTTGTACAGCTTCCAGTAGATTGGCAAGTTTTCTGTCAGACCCAAACTCACCGAAGGTCAAAACCTGTTTTTTATCTCCCGAGAGACGATAATCCGGCTCGGGCATGCTATCAAAAGTTCCGAAAGGTACTTTGGCAACATTAGCGGCATCAAACTTTTCCTTTAGCAAATCGACCATTCTTTCTTTAGTAACGGCCACTAAATCTGAGGCAAGAACCATTTTAGTCAAGCTACGACCATATTTTTTACCCTTCGGCTCATTGAGTGTAAAACCTTTATAGTCCGAAATACTATTTGGTAGGGAATGTAATAGTGATATAGTGGCTATTCCGGTAACACGACTGAAAAAAGGAATCATAAAACCAAGGGTAGCTGGTATTTTCTTATTCCCGAATGTTAAGGACTCAAGGTTGAAGAAAACGGCATCCGGTTTGAACTGGAGTACCTTTTGGGTCACTTTAATAATATTTGAATAGCCGTTAAAACTCCAACATTGCTGAACGGTTACGGGGCAACCTTGTTCTGAAATTATAATTTGCTTTTTATGTTTTTCAGTCAATAGAATGATTTCAGATACTTCTGGTTGCATTCTAAAATGCTTTACAAGTTGCGAACCATATTCGGCAAGTTTTGATTCGCTCGGGGGATAGGCGGTCACGATTGCAAGTTTCATAGGTCAATTCTTTATTTGGGACATCAATTACTTGACTGAAACAAAGTTCCCACTTATGGCCGGGCAAAGGTGTTGTTTGATGACGGTTAGGGCCTAGGTGTAGACGAATGGTAAATTAGTGTAGCTTAGAAGCAATTTCATGATTGATCAAAAAACACATCGTAAATTCACTTATCCGATAATGTTGCATTTTATCTGAGAGGTGTAATTGAACAAAATAGAAACTGAAGCCCAAAATGGTTATTTAAAGAATAAAACTCAAGCAGTGGTCTACCTAATGGTTCTGCTATAGAAGAAGATTGCGTTGGCCGTTAAAAGTGCAACCATGGCAACTATTTGCAGTTGTACCACTAGATCCATACTACTATTGAAAATGCTCATTAGTAACATTTGAACAATACCTACAAGCACAGAAAAGAGAATGGGAAGGTACTCTCCTAAGAACATGAAATAATATGTGAAAATGTTGGCCATTATAAAAAGTGAAGTCGTTAAGGCATGTTGCCAAAGAAAGGAGGCCACTGATAAGTATTCCGGACCGAATAAATAATTAATAATCTGTTCAGGAAATAAGTAACAAACCATTAATAAACCCATTAGCAAGAGGGCGGTTCGCATGATGTATTTTTTAATGACCGTGGCCGTTAAGACGCCAGACTTCTTATAATTGACGAATTTGGTGGCAATCACGATTAAAAAAATCCAAGCGATTAAATAAATTCCCCTTCCGACCAACGCTATAGACGTATAAAGGGTAGCTTCTGTTTGGCTAAAATATTGTCTCACCAATAATATATCGCTATTCTTCAAAAAGATATGGGCGAGCTCGTAAGCGGCAATCAATAGCAATAAGAAGATTATTTTTTTGGTGTGCTCTCGAGATACTCTTTTTATGTTGCCAAAGAATAGCGGTTGAAGTTTCTTGGGCAAAACTTTCTTCATCATACAGACGGGAAATGCGATGCCTATTCCTAAAGAGATTCCGGCTTCCTGCAAAGTAAAGTACGCCGTGAAGTCTTCTGAAAAAAATAGAATACCTAAAACGGCAAGTAAGGCAAAAGTAATACGGCAACCCATGGTATTTGTTATTAGTGATGTTGAAGTTAGATTAAATAATCGCCCCAGTCTGCCCCAGGCAAGACGAATCAAAAATCCCAAAAAAATAAAATAGATTATTAGCGTAATGGTATGTGCCTTCAGCATAAAACTCTCCGGGCCCATTATGTGCCCCAGAAGAAGGTTGTATAGGTAGCTGCTTCCATTAGCTAGAAGCGCACTACCTATGATCAACCTTTCGGGGGAAGTTCTATTAATTTCCATATTATCAGTGTTCTCTGTTATCATTGAACAAGCGCTGTTCAGCAACCTGTTTGTCTAACAAATATCACTAGTAAACAATGCTTGAATAGAGAGAAATGGGTCAATGGAAATTTTCTGTAGACGAATGGATAATTTCTTTCTTTGAGCTATTTTTTGCCTACCAGATGATATAACCGCTAAAAAAATAAGCAACCAGATGCGCCTGACCTGGTTGCTTTAAAAGAGACTTGTGCACCGCTTTGAACCCAAATAAAAAAAGGGTGCTGTCTATAATCACTACCGAAAAACTTAATTTTTAATCACTTTGCCTTGATAGATTTTTCCATTTTCGGCATCTAAAACCGTAAATATGTAGATACCGTTTACCAGAGATGAGGCTTCTATCATGACAGTTCTACCTCCCGCTTGGGTATGCAACATTTTATGGTAAACCATGGCCCCTACGGTGTTTGTTAATCTTATTTCAACCTTTGAAGTTGATTTAGGTAGATCGATGCTGGTGTGTGTCGTAAACGGGTTGGGATAGTTTCGCACCTTTACTTCGTTGTTCTCTAATTCTTCTATGGTCTCTAAATCGGCTTCCGTGGTTTGTGCAACCTCGGTTTCTTCAAGTACCTCTTCTTCTGCGGGAGTGTAGCCTTCAGCGCTAAGAACCATAGAGTTGATTTTTAGGGAATACTCCTGATAGCCATGATAATCACCTTGTACCGAAAAAACAACTGATTTAATTTCGCTGAACTGAACTGGGTTTCCTGATTCGTCGGTGAAGTCTGAAAAATGTAGGCTTACTACCGACTCTTCATCGTGAACAGAAATTTGATGCCTTAATCGATTGCTCCAGTCCGCAGTGTTCTCCGTAACCAGGCTCACTTCTATGGGCGTATCATTTTCGATGCTGAACTGTAGGTAGCTGTAATCATCTACGCTTAGGTTACGGTCGCCGGCCAAGAGATTTCTAAAGATATTAATAGTTTCTTTTACTTCACCGTCGAGGGCTACCCCTCGCTCTACCATATAATTTTCAGATTTTTGAACGCTACCTTCGTGTTTGGTAATTTCAAAAGACCCTATCGAATCGGCCTGTGCATTATAATCAACACCCCACGGCCCATCTGCTAAATAAAGGGCATCGATTTGGGGAGAATTATCACCTTTTATCGAAATGCCTGCATCGAACAAGAAACCTGTGTCTACAATAACCTCTTCTTCCCAATTGCCGTTAAGCGAGATAGACTTTGAAAACTTGCTCAAACCAGACTGCTCAGTGGCTTTGTAATTTGAGTTTATATTCAATGATCTGGCTTTAGAAGAGTTCACCACATTCAAGTGTAGCTTTCCGTTCTTATAAAATCCGTTTTTGATAAAAACAGTTGGCAGAATATTTTCGGTCTTGAAGGGGTTCACCGCCTTTTCTTCGTTCAATTGTTCGATTATATGATTGACCATCGTACTAACCTGGCCCATACTATGACCCCATACCTGAAAGTTGATATAATCGCCGGCAGGATATTGGTCAAGATTCCAAAAGCTGTAAACTGTGTAATGGTCTGCGTCGATTTTTGCAGAAAAGAGTAGCGCATATTCCAAATCGCCATTTGCTCTTTCCAATTGAGTGTAGACCAATTCGTGACCCTGTAACTCTACCGTTCGCACGTCAAGAAGTTTTGAATCGTTAAGTCGATCGCAGATAGTCTTGGTATGGTTGTAAACGCCGTCTACGGTTTCAGTAGCAAGTGCGGCGGCAACGCGACCATAGCCTCTATAATAATCAATTGAAAATATGCGGCTGGCATTTGTGATTGCCAATAGGTCGTCAGGACTTGAAATATAGGTCGATTCATCACCGAACATTCCGGTCTCCGGAAAATAGGCATTTAAGCTTCCATCGATAGCGGCATTACCCTTATACGTTTTTTTGCTGTACTTGCTCTGGCGCTTTTGTGTGTTCTTAAAAGTATTGTTCTTATTTCTATCGAAGTTTCTCTTCGCTATCAATGAGGCCAAATCACCATTGCTTTCAAGACCACCGTCATTACCTGAACTAACATCGGTATGGTCGGTTATTTTATTGAAGTTGGTAGTTTTGATAGCCGTATATGGGTTGGCCGATATATAGAACAATGCATCATTAAAATCATTGTCACAGCTGGCGTAATCTCTTCTAATATCTTCAAAACCTAGAATAATTCTTTCATTATCAGGATCGTTCAAAAGAACGTTGTGATGTCTAAGATTTTCGAGTGGTTCAGGATTAAAGGCCGTTCCGGAATACAGTTGCCAAAGACCTGAGGTGACCTGTGAACCGTTCCAACCGTTCGCCAAAAGAACCCATCCGATACCGGTACCGGCAGAGAAAGTTCCTATTTTTACCTTGTGTCCGGCTTCTAAGCTACCACCTGAATTTTTGGCCGATACGTTCGGAAAGATAATGGTTATATCCTCTGGGCTTGGGGCTTGGGTTAAAGGGTTATTGATATCATAGGTATAGAAGCCTAAAACATTTCTGTAACCCGCACCCTCTGCTACGAAAGTTACCCATACATCTGCATTCTCGTTCAAGATAACATCAGTATCGTAGCCAGAGGTGATATACTGCGGGTTGTACTGAGGCACCGGAAAGCTCTCTGGAAGAGCGTCGGCAATCATGCTCAGCGTTTCGGGGGAAACCGAATCTTTTTCATCAAAATATTCTGGAGTTCCGTCAGCAGTGTAAGAACCCAAAAAATTATAGTTCTGGGCAGATGCAACACTAAAAGAAAGAACTGCTAGTAGGCAAAGTAAATATCTCTTCATCGGGTTAAGTCTTTGGATTTGGTGCTACGAATATCCGTTACTTAAAGGAAGAAAAATTGCCAGGATCGGTGGGTGGTAGTTTACCTATGGTGGATGGATATTATCCGTCGATTTATATTTTTTGAAAATAGGGTGTAATTCAAACTTTCAGTTTAGTGCTGAAAACTTTAAATGAAATGGAGTAGGAGGGGATTCTGGTTAGACCAAATTAAGCCTTCTCATGAGCTCCGGTCTATTCGAACGACTGATAGGTACGACGTTTTTACCTATCAACACGCTATTGTCTTCAATATCTATAATCTTGGTGAAGTTGATAATGAATGAGCGATGAATTTGTAAAAAGGTCTTCTCAGGAAGCTTTTCCTTTATTTTTTTAAGGGTGGTGTGTACTCGATGTGTATCTTTTTCAAGCTTAATTTCAATATAGTCACCTTTGGCCTCAATAACCTGAATATCGTTTAATTTAAGCTTTATCAACCTTCGGTCAATATTGATGTACAAATCATTTTCACTTGACGGCTCTTTTGGCTCGCTTTTCTCTATTTTCGGAGCACGGCTCATAACCTTTTCAAGCTTTACAATACATTTTTGAAAACGCTCTGGGGTAATCGGCTTAACGATATAATCGACTATGGCCTCATATTCATAAGCTTCGATGGCAAACTCAGTATCTGAAGTGGTCAGAACAATATGCGGCGGGTTCTTGAGGGTCTGCACAAAATCAACGCCTGTAAAGCCTGGCATATGAATGTCAAGAAATACCACGTCGACGGTATTCTGATTTAAAAATTTGATAGCTTCTACAGCACTTTCAAATTGTTCGATTACATTCAAATTAGACTCTTTGGAACAGAGTTGGGCTACTATTGCTCTAGCAGCTGCTTCATCATCAACTATTATGCAGTTCATAGTCAAGAAATTACCTACCGATATTATCTGTTTAAGTTACAAATAATATTTTGCTATTAACAAAATTAAACTACTTGCTACTAGACAAACGGTAAGAAAGCGGCTAGAATTGTGTTTCTTAAGTATTTGATTTAATAAATCGAGAAGGGCTTAAAGACTTGTGCACAATATAAACAGACGACCAGCAATTACGCCATTTAATTTCGGTAGTCAAGGTTTTGCTTCAAGTAAAAAAGAAGAAATAAAGAAATTTAAAATTTCCGAATCAAATTCGTTTAAACGGTTAGAAGGTCGTTAACTTCCCAATAAGCAAAAACCTTTCTCATTTTTTCGACGTAATCATCGTATTTAAGAGGTTTGGTTACATAACCTGCTATTCCGCTGCTGTAACAGTCCAGAAGATCATCCCTATTTTGAGAGGTGGTCAAAACCACAGAAGGAATGTTTTTGTAGCTGTTATCTTGCTTGATGGCTTTTAAAAATTCACAGCCATTCATACGTGGCATATTAAGATCGAGCAAAATAAGATCAGGTAGTCTGCTGCTATCTTTTAATTTGTTTAAGGCATCTTCACCGTTTTCAGCAAGTATAAGCTCATGCTTTAACTGCAGTTTGGCAAGGGTCCGTTTCATTTTCATGGTCTCTACTTGGTCGTCTTCTATAAAAAGTATTTTCATGGCGCAATTCATTAAGTGAATAACAAAGTACCTACATTCTTCATAGAAAAAATTCGATTTGTAGACGAATGGAAAATAAGTGTAGACGAATGGTAGTTAACCGACGTTGAGTAAAATTACTGTCAACTATAACGTTGTAGGTATATTCTTTCAAATACCTTAAAATTACTATAAATCAGTTAGTTGTGTTGTTTTTGATGGCTAGAGGGTTCGGGTAGTTATCCGACTCGTCTTCATCACGGTCATCAAGGCATACAAAGTCCTTTTCAATCAGAAGATACAAGCTTTCTCCGCTCGGTAAGCGGTAGTTTCCTTCAAAGCCCACCTTCGTCGTGTCGTTTGCCCAGTTTTTCGATTCTTCAAAAGGAATCAATACAGTAATCTTGTCATCTTTAAAATCGGCCTGCGGTCCAGTAATATGTGCGCTTGCACGTAATTCATAAACAAACTGTTGTGAAATGAACTCTGTAGTTTCAGTATACATTCCAGTTTCACAAAAAGTCTCCACTTCTGTACGCGTTAGGCGCAAGCGAACAGAATTTCCCTTTATTCTAATCTTCATTTGACTATGTATTTACAATTTCTTTATGTTCTGTTTTATAATTGATAGTAACCCTTGTGCCACTGCCTGGTTCTGAATTGATGAACAATCGACCATTGATGTAACTGATCCGTTCCTTCATATAAAAGAGTCCCATACCGCCACCTCCGTTGTTTTTTGGGGCGCTCGAAATCCTTTTGGGGTCAAATCCCTTTCCATCATCATCGATTACAACACTTAAAATACCTTCTTTGTAATTGATAGTCACCAAAATATAATTGGCCTGGGCGTATTTAATGGCGTTATTTACCGCCTCTTGTGTTACGCGATAAATATTGGTCTCTGCGAGGGAATCAAAACGAATATGGTCATCGGTTCTGTTTTCAAAAAGAATGTTCTTACCGGTCAGTTTTGCCAATTCTCCCGTCATTTTATGAAGGGCAGGAAAAAGGCCATGATCCCCCAGTTCTGGAGGAGTTAAATTAAAGGTTGCGGTGCGAATGCCCTTGATCAGGTCTGATGATAACGATTTGAGGTATTCAACTTTTTCGGTAGTCTTTTCAACATTTTCCGGGTCTATAGACTCTATATTGAACTTAAGTGCCGTAAGCATTTGCCCGATACCATCATGAATATCTTTGGCGATTCTTTTACGCTCTTGTTCTTGGCCCTCAACAATTTGGCTTGCCTGAATTTTCTTCTGGCGCATACGCTCCTCGAAGTTCTGTTGGGTAAGTTGTTCTACCTTTAAGGCATTTTCTTTTCGTTCGGTTATGTCTGAGCATAATATCAAAACGCTTTGTCGCTCGCTCGATTGATGCATAGGTACTATTGATACGTCAAGCCAGTAATGGTTGCCTTTCACGGTAACAATCTTAATCTCTTCGGTACGTATTACATTTTTTCTGTTGTTTTTGAGAATCTCTTTTAAATATTGCTGCTGCCCTTCTTCGGTGGTCAAAATTTCTGAGATGTGCTTTTTGATTTCGTTGGGTTTGAGATCGAGAAGTGTTAGAAATTTTTTACTGATGAAAACAATGCTTCCGTCTTGACGGGCACTGGCAAAAAGGGCGGCATTATCTATTACGAAATTTAATTCTTGTAAATCTTTGAGCGACTTTTCTTTTTCCAAGAACATGTTTTTGGTCTCTTTTGCCTGATTTTCAAACTTGCGGGTGCTCTCCACTAGACGGGCAATCGTTTTTCGTATTTGTAGGGATAGTGGCCTGAAAATGAAAATAATCTCCAGTAGTAAAATAAGTAATGAAATACCTAAGAGAACATATTCTTTTTGCTTAAGGTTTTCAAGTTGATGTTTACTTCTAATATCGTATTCGTTCACAATATTATCCATCAATAACAAAAAGGCCGACTCGTTATTTAAAACCCTCTCTGTAAGCGTTTTTAATTGCGCCTTTTCCAGTTTTTCATCACCATGTAATGCTATAACTTGGCGTGCAGCTGAGACCATCGCCTCATGGTGAGGATCTAATTCGCTAAATAATTCTAAAATTTCAGGATGGTTCTCAACCGGTAAATTAATGGAGTCGTTGCCTTTTTGAAGGGCCAAATGCGATATAGACCAAATTCTAACCGTTTCTTTCAGGTTGGCTATCTGTTCAGAAATTTCTTTGCTATTATCGGAGTTATTGATCAGTAGAACTTCTTTGGCCAATTTTTGACTATAGGCCCTCTGCCTTCCTGCTACATTGATGATTCTAGAATCACTCAATTGAGAATTTAAGTGGCTTTGAATAAGAATTTGGGCTACTACAATGGTCAAGGCTATACCGGCAAGTGCCAAAAGATACCATTTGCGAATACGTAAAAAGGTCGCATTATCAAGTGATTTATGGTACTTTTTTTCTTCCACCGAACCTCATTTAATATGATTACAATCCTTCGATTGCTGTTGTTACCAAATCGACTGATTTCTGTGAGAGTGGCAACTTTAGGGCAGCTTCTTGCCCTTTTTCAGACATTTTTCGCCAAGTCTTTTGTAGAATGTCAATTACCTTTTCATCAGGATGCTCTTCACTAAAATCTTCGAAATAGTACTCCATAAAGACCAAACAAATAACATCTTCGAGTATTTGGGTCTCTTCATTCTTTTTTAGCTGTTTTTTTTCAAGTAAAAAGGAAACCTTATCAATGGTTTCTTCGTCATAACCGACCTCCTCTAAAATAGCAGAGGCAGTCTTCGCATGAAATTTTTTAAGCTCTTGTCTCCACTTAAGGTACCCTACACGGTTCATCTCATAAGACTCCCGTGGAATTTCCCAACGTTTGATATGCTGACTTCGAGCCGTTAGTTTTAAGGCTTCTGAGGCATTGGGTTCAAACTCGTTGAGCTGTTTGGTCATGCGCATGGCGTACAAAACTTCTTTAGGATAGCTCTCGCCTTTATAAACCTCTATATTCGGGTCGGCACTGTTGGCTTCGTCAAATTTTTTAAAGGCTTCAATAAGTTTATCGGAGGTGGACATAGGGACAAATTTTTAGGAAAGATAGCAATTTACTTTTTCCGTTTGAATAAAGTGCCTTCTAACGACCGATCCGAATACTCATTTTATTCAGCAAAACCCACGTAAACATAGCCATTTTCAACCTTTACGGGATAAGTGGCAATAGCCTCTAAACTACCGTTTAGGTTCTCGCCGGTTTGTAACGAAAAGGTGTTTTTATGAAGAGGGCAGGCTACTTTCGGAATCATATTCTCTTCGCCAATCATTCCCCTCGATAAAACCATTTCCATTTTATGCGGGCATAGATTTTGACAGGCGTACCATTGCCCGGTTCGCGTGAAATTAAAAACGGCTATCTGTTTTTCTTTATACTTGATACACGCCCCCCCGTTTTTTGGAAATTTTTCTAAGGCGGCGGCCTTATACCAGACTTTTATTTGGTCGGCACCCACGGGTTGATATTTTTCTATTGCTTTGAGCATAACTTAATTTTTTAAACTTTTTAAAGGCTTTAATTAGGCCCATTGTTTGGGCATTTTTTGTTCTCTTAAACTCACGAATTCAATAGTGTCGTCTTCGTCTTCAGAGTTGACAAAATGGGAATATCTAGACCTAATTTCAGGGTTCTCTACAGCCTCTTTCCATTCGCATTTATAGGTGTCGACATAACTTTGCATTTCAAGGTCGAGCTCGTTCGCTATGCCCAAGGAGTCATTGATGACCACATTTTTCAAATACGTGATTCCACCCTCTAGTTTTTCTAGCCAAGCAGCTGTTCTTTGCAGGGGTTGGGCAGTTTTGATGTAGAACATGATGAAGCGGTCTACATAAGTTATCGCGGTCTGTTTATCTACTTTTTCGGCCAATAGTTCGGCGTGTTTCGGGTTAGCGCCTCCATTACCGGCTACATAAACATTCCATCCGCCTTCAACGGCAATGAATCCGAAATCTTTACAACGGGCCTCGGCACATTCCCTAATGCATCCAGAGACGCCACCTTTTAGTTTATGCGGTGAGCGAATACCTTTATATCTATGTTCGATTTCGATGGCAAAACTGACGCTTTCGTCCATTCCATATCGGCACCAGGTAGATCCGACACAACTCTTTACGGTTCGAAGCGACTTACCATAGGCTTGACCGGTTTCAAAGCCTTCTGCTATTAAGTCTTCCCAAATCAAGGGCAATTCATGAAGTTTGGCCCCGAACATATCTATTCTTTGCCCACCGGTTATTTTAGTGTATAGATCGTATTTTTGTGCAATTCTACCTAATGCCATTAGTTGTTTGGGCGTTATTTCACCTCCGGCAACCCTTGGTACCACAGAGTAGGTACCATTTCGCTGAATATTCGCCAAGAAACGGTCGTTGGTGTCTTGAATAGTCTCTTGTCTATTGGCGGTTTCGTTATATATACTGGCAAAAATAGCCGCAACAGCTGGCTTACAGACTTCACAACCATGACCGGTACCGACGGTATCAAGAAGTTCATCGTAGTCTTGAACCGCTCTAGTTTTGACGATATCATAAAGCTCTTGTCTCGAATAGTTGAAATGTTCACAGATGCTTTGTTTGACGGTTTTGCCAATAGATTTTAAACTTTCTGCGACCAAATCGCTTAACATGGGTTTGCACCCACCGCAACCAGTACCTGCTTTGGTAGCTTTAGAAACACCTTTTACGGTTTCATTGCCATCTTCTAGAACAGAACAGCAAATGGCACCTTTCGTAACCGCTTCACAGGAGCAGATAACGGCAGTATCGGGTAAATCCATAGCACTGCCGAACGCAGAACCACCTTCTCCTCGTGCCCCAACAATCAGTTCTTCCGCATTATCTGGAAGGGGCATATTATTGAGGTACATTTGATGTAGAATACTATAATCCGCAGCATCACCGACCATGATTCCCCCCAACAGGGTTTTACCGTCATGGCTTACATTGATTCTTTTATAAATGCCTTTGGTCTTGTTTTCATAAATAATCGAAAGACCCTTGTTTGCAGGCATATACGGTATGCCGAAACTGGCAACATCAACCCCTATCAGTTTTAGCTTGGTCGACATATCGATGCTTTCTTGCATGGCAGCCTGATGGTTTTCAAGTATCTGGTTGACCGCTACTTCCGCCATTTCGTAACCGGGTGCCACAAGACCATAAATCATTTGATTGTACAGAGCTACTTCTCCAATAGCATATATGTAAGGGTCTGAGGTCTGCATTTTTTTGTTGACAACGATGCCTCCTCTAACGCCCATCTCCAAATCGCATGTTTTTGCCAATTCGTCTCGAGGGCGTATTCCTGCGGAAACAACAAGCATGTCAACTTCAAGGGTATCATCTTCTCCAAAGTCCATTCCGGTGATGACGCCATTGCCCAATATTTGGTTAGTAGCCTTGCCGGTATGTATTTTAATACCCATTTCTTCTAAAGTGAGCTGCAGCACATTACTGCTTCTGGAATCTAATTGTCTCGGCATTAATTTTGGAGCATACTCAACTACATGTGGTTCAAGGCCCATATCCATTACAGCTTTGCCTGCTTCTAAGCCTAAAAGCCCACCTCCTAGAACGGCTGCCCGACAATTAGGCTTGTTCTTTTTAATTTCATCGGCATAAGCAAGCATACCCTCAAGGTCTTCAATAGTTCTATAAACAAACACTCCTTTCTTCTCGATACCGGTAATAGGGGGGACAAAGGGCGCGGAGCCGGTCGCCAGTATCAAATAATCATAATGATACTCTTTGTCGGTAGAGGTGGTAATACTTTTTCTGTCGCGATGAATATCTGTGACACGCTCGTTCACGATTAAATGGATATCATTTTCTTGATACCACTCTAAGGGAGCCAGCTCGAGGGCTTTAGCGTCTCTTTTTTCAAAGAATTGACTCAGATGAACTCGGTCATAGGCTGCCCTAGGTTCTTCACCGAATACCTGAAGCTTGAAGTTTTTGCTTTCATTCTTGGAAACAAATTTTTCACAAAACTTGTATCCGACCATGCCGTTGCCGACAACAATTATTGTTTTCATACTGCTTCGATTTAGAATCTATGAATCAAAAATAAGTATAAATACGTATTTTACGTATGATTTTATAGAAATAATTACGTATTTTTATTGCGGATATCGCAACAGCGACCTTTAACAAATTAGATATGGAAGTAAATAAAGAAGCAAAAGTAACATTGGTAGGTGCTGGTCCCGGTAGCTCAGACCTTATAACTATTAGAGGTTTAAGAGCTATGGAAAATGCGGACGTTATTTTATACGACGCTTTGGTGGATAAAGAATTACTTTCAACGGTACGTGGTGACATACCTAAAATATACGTAGGAAAGCGTTGTGGAAGTCATTCGGTAACTCAATCGGAAATAAATAAATTATTGGTAAATGCTTCGTTAAATTATGGTCACGTCGTACGGTTAAAGGGTGGCGATCCTTTTGTTTTTGGCAGGGCCTGCGAAGAAATTGCCTATGTTGAATCTTTTGGCATTCCTGTATCCGTTGTACCTGGTATTACCAGTGCGATTTCGGTACCGGGCAGTCAAGGTATTCCTATGACTTCAAGGGGTGTTAGTACAAGTTTTTGGGTGATGACGGCGACTAAATCGAATACCGAAATTTCAGATGACTTTGTTTTAGCGGCGCAGTCATCCTCCACCATGGTCGTATTGATGGGAATAAGAAAGCTCGATGAAATCGTTCGTAAAGCTAGTGAATATAGGGGCTCCGATACACCTATCGCTATAATTCAGAACGGGACCTTGAAAAATGAATCTTGTGCGGTTGGTACGCTATCTACCATTTTAAACTTCAAACAACAAATCAATCAATCAATGCCCGGTATTATAATTATAGGTAATGTTGTGGCTAAACATCCTTCCTTTTTTAACGATGAGGTTCAGCGTGTTTTGTTCTCGGCGCTATAATATTAAGGTATAGGTTCTTAATGCCGAGTTGAGTGTCACTGTGCTAAATACGTAATTGGTAAAAAAGCACATCTTCAATTTAGAAAATAGCAATTTTCAGCTTGTCATTTCTGCAGACTGGCAAATCTACACATCAAAAGCCATTTTTTTTAAAAACTAAGTATTAATACGTAATTAAATACGTAAGTTTGATACGTAGTTAAATATTCACTCTTAAAACTTTAGTCATGAAATCGAGAACAAAATCAGTTTTTTTCTTTCTGTCAGCTATTCTTTTTGTGGCCTGCGGTGGAAAAAGTGAAAAAAAATCGGCTGAAACTGCAAGTGCCGAGGTTTCTATAGATGCAAGCGGTGCGAGCACATTAGATATCGAAAAGCCTCAACTCACTTTTGGCTTTATAAAGCTGACAGATATGGCACCTTTGGCAATAGCCAAGGAGAAGGGTTTCTTCGAACATGAAGGACTTTTTGTCTCGGTCGAGGCTCAGTCAAATTGGAAAAACGTACTAGATCGTGTGATAGATGGTCAGCTTGACGGTTCACACATGTTAGCAGGGCAGCCAATAGCTGCCGGAGCGGGTTTTGGTAGACAGGCCAAACTGGTAACGCCTTTTTCAATGGATTTGAACGGAAACGGTATCACCGTGTCCAATGAAGTATGGTCGAAGATGAAATCTAATTTACCGCTGAATGAAGATGGTAATCCGGTACATCCTATAAAGGCAGATGCCCTCAAGCCGGTTATTACGGAGTATAAGAATAACGGCAAGCCCTTTAAGATGGGTATGGTATTTCCCGTATCTACACATAACTATGAAATTCGTTATTGGCTTGCCGCAGCAGGTATTCACCCGGGAATGTATACAAAAGACAATGTACAAGGTCAGATAGATGCCGAAGTATTGTTATCGGTAACCCCACCTCCCCAAATGCCAGCGACATTGGAGGCTGGCACGATTTACGGATATTGTGTTGGTGAACCTTGGAATCAGCAGGCAGTATTTAAAGGTATTGGTGTGCCGGTCACAACTAACTACGACATATGGAAAAACAATCCTGAAAAGGTATTCGTTATGACCAAGAAGTTCGTAGAGGAGAATCCTAATACGGCCATTGCGGTCACAAAAGCGCTCATTCGTGCGGGTAAATGGCTTGATGAGCCAGAAAATAGGGCGGAAGCGGTGAAAATACTTTCTATGTCACAGTATGTTGGGGCAGATGAGGCTGTTCTTTCTAATTCTATGACAGGTACTTTCGAATTCGAAAAGGGTGATAAAAGAGAAATGCCCGACTTCAATGTATTCTACAAATACAATGCAACTTATCCTTTCTATTCAGATGGAGTGTGGTTTTTGACACAGATGCGTCGATGGGGACAAATTCCTGAATCAAAACCAGCCGAATGGTACGATGAGACTATTAAAGAAATCTATAGACCTGATATTTGGAAAAAAGCGGCCAACCTATTGGTCAAAGAAGGTCATATTCCTGCAGCGGATGTCCCCGAAACAGATGGATATAAGCCCGCTACCGATGAATTTATCGACGGTAAAACCTACGATGCCAAAGACCCCCTTGGTTACATCAATAGTTTCAGTATCGGAAACAAAGATGATTCATCTCTCTAGAAAAGTTTAATCAGTAAAACGAAGCATCATGAAACAGAGTTTAGTGTTGAACAAGGTAAGCGATTTGGTAGGTACCAAGTCTATTTTCGGAAAATTCAAAATTGGATCCTTCAAATTTGATGGAAATAAAATTCTTAGAAAATTTTTAATTCCTGCACTGTCGATATTGCTCTTTGTCGGTTTATGGCATACGGGTTCGAAGGCATTATTTCAAATGGAGGCCGATTACAAGATAGAAAAAGCCCTTACAGATCAGGGTAGGGAAGCGGCGGAAGCCATGCAAGCATGTATTGCATCTGGCGACGTAAGTTGTCAGCCAAATACGCTGCCTTCTCCATCTCAAGTTTGGCAGTCATTACAATCATTGATCGCAGACCATAAAGTAATCTCTGCCGATAAGAAAGCCTTTGCCGAAAAAACCGCTGGTATAAACGCCAAAAGGGAAGCAGAGGGTAAAGCTCCGATTACTTATACGGGTAGACCATCTTTTGTAGATCAAATTTTCACGAGTCTCAAGACTGTTTTTGCCGGTTTCTTGTTAGCATTGATTATTGCCGTTCCTATTGGTATTGTTATAGGTTTAAGCCCAGTATTGAGAAGTTCTTTCAATTGGCTGATACAGATTTTTAAACCGGTTTCTCCCGTTGTTTGGTTGCTATTGGTTTTTATGATTGTAAAGACTATGACTAAAGATTCTAATTCAGATAGTGCCTTTATCATTTCTTTTATAAGTGTTGGTCTATGTGCCATGTGGGCAACCTTGGTGAACACTGCCATGGGCGTTTCATCAGTAGATAAAGACTATATCAATGTCGCAAAAGTTCTAAAGCTAAGACCTCTTCAAAAGGTATTCAAGGTTATTCTACCTTCTTCTTTACCATTGATTTTTACAGGTTTGAGAATCACATTGTCTGTAGCGTGGATGGTTCTTATAGCCATAGAACTATTGGCACAGAGCCCGGGATTAGGTTCGTTCGTTTGGGAAGAATTTCAAAACGGGGCCATAGATTCTAATTCAAAAATCATTGTTGCGATGTTCGTAATAGGCATAATTGGTTTCCTATTAGATAGATTGATGCTGACTATACAAAACATGGTGTCCTTTAATAAAAACGATGCGATTTAATATCTAAAAAATAATTGTCATGGCTTATTTAGAACTTAAAAATGTATATAAAACATACGGTCAAGGGGCCGATGCCACTGAAGTGCTTACAGATATTAATTTGAGCATCGAAGAAGGCGAGTTTGTAGCGATTGTCGGTTTTACCGGAAGCGGAAAGACCACATTGGTCAACTTGATCAACGGTTTGTTGCAGCCTACAAGCGGTGAAGTGCTTTTTAAAGGTGAACCAGTAAAAGATACCAGTCATGACCGTGGCGTCATATTTCAGAACTATTCTCTTTTGCCGTGGTTAACCGTAGGTCAAAATGTGCATATGGCAGTGAGAGAGGCATTTCCGAAGGCATCGAAAAGTGAGCTGCAAAAGAGAGTAAGGGATTTTGTGGATATGGTAAGCCTCAGCCCCGCAATCAATAAAAGACCAAAGGAACTTTCTGGAGGAATGAGGCAAAGGGTAGCCGTTGCCAGAGCACTTGCAATGAACCCTGAGATGATTATTATGGATGAACCCTTGGGCGCTTTGGATGCACTGACCAGAGGTAACCTGCAGGATGAAATATTAAACATCTGGAGTAAGGATAAACGAACTGCATTATTAATTACAAATGATGTAGATGAGGGCATTTATATGGCCGATCGAATTATTCCTTTAAGACCAGGTCCTAATGCAACGCTCGGTCCTGAATTTAAAATCGATATAGAAAGACCTAGGGATAAAACGGCATTAAATGATAATCCTGTCTATAAAAAGACGAGAAACGCCATCATTGAATACTTGATGGATATTGGTAACGAAAGAAAAGCGGTGGTGCAACAAGAGTATGTACTTCCCGACCTGAGTCCAAAGAGTTTTGTAGCCTAACATTAAAAAGAAAATCATGAGTACTACTACCATAGAATCTAAAAAAAATCTAGGCACTGTTGAAAACGGAATATTGTATCCTTCACAAGTGATGCTAGATTTGAACGATCTTAAGAAAGTGTATCCGACACCAAAAGGAGATTATGTAGTTCTTGAACATTTGAACCTTCAGATAATGAAAGAGGAGTTCGTTACCATAATTGGACATTCTGGCTGTGGTAAAACGACAATGCTCTCGATGATTGCCGGCCTCAACGAAATTTCCGGGGGGAACATATCAGTATTGGGCAACCCGGTCAAAGGGCCGGGTCCTGATAGAGGCGTCATATTTCAGGCGCCGAGTCTAATGCCATGGATGACGGCTTTGCAGAACGTACTTTTAGGAGTGAACCAGGTTTTTCCGCATGCTACGAAATCACAGCGAAATGATATAGCCAAGTACTATCTACATAAGGTAGGTCTTGATGGGGCTTTTCATAAAAAAGCGCAAGAGCTATCTCAAGGTATGCAACAAAGGGTAGGTATCGCAAGGGCATTTGCTATCAAACCCAAAGTACTTTTACTAGATGAGCCATTCGGAATGTTAGATTCGCTTACCCGTGGCGAGTTGCAGGATATTCTCATTGAAATATGGAACAAGGAGAAAATTACTGCCGTAATGATTACCCATGATGTTGACGAGGCGATTTTCTTGGCCGACAGGGTGGTCATGATGACAAGTGGGCCAAGGGCCAAAATCGGTGATATCTTAAATATTGATTTTGAAAGACCTAGAACTAGAAAGGCAGTCTTGGAGCATGACGACTACTATACTTACCGTAAACATCTTATCGATTTCTTAGAGCACTAATTTAAATAACTAACGATAACATTAAACCAAGATGAAAAAGCAGTACACTCTTATTATCCTAGTATTCCTATCGGCTCAATATATTAATTCTCAATTTCTATTGGATGGTGAGTTCAGGCCTCGTACCGAATATAGAAATGGCTTCGGAGGTATTATTCCCGATGCGGTAGACCCCGGTTTCGCCATATCTACGCGAACGCGGCTCAACGCAGGTTATAAGTTTAGTTCTTATGAGTTTTACCTAAGTCTACAAGATGTGATGGTGTGGGGCGAGAACCGTCAGATCCTGCCATACGATCAAAATAATTCATTTGCAGTTTTTCAGGCATGGGCCAAACTTGATTTGGGCAAAGGCTTCTCTACTAAACTGGGTAGACAGGTCATTTCATATGATGACCAACGTATTTTTGGGGGGTTAGATTGGGCGCAGCAGGGCCGTAACCATGATGCCGCCTTGATCAACTATAAAAAGAATAAGTTTTATATGGATTTGGGTCTGGCCTTTAATCAAGATTTCAGTAACCCAGCAGGTTTTCAATCTATAGGTACCGCTTATACGACTACCGGTTTCTTTTCATATAAAACCATGCAATACCTTTATCTAAAACAATCGGGAGAGCATTTGTCAGGTAGCTTTTTACTCTTGAACAATGGCTTTCAGAACTTTTCTGGGGAAGGAGATGCGCAAGTGGCCGATGGGGTGAGCAACCTTCAGACTTTCGGTACACATTTGAATTACAAATCAGGGCAATTTGGTGCAGCGCTTAACGCATTTCTTCAGACCGGAGAACGCCAAAATAGCGTAGATGTTGGCGGGGCGTATCTCTTAGGTTTAGATTTGACCTATAAGGCAAGCCCAAAAATTGCTTTAGGTGTGGGTACCGAATTGATTAGCGGCAATAAGGCCGACACTACTGATAAAACAGAGGCTTTCTTCCCTCTTTATGGAACCAATCACAAGTTCAATGGGTTTATGGATTATTTCTACGTGGGCAACCATGCCAATTCTATTGGGTTGTTCGATATTCACGCAAGTGCCAATTTTAAATTGGGAGAAAAATCAGGATTACTCTTAAAGGTCTTAAAGTTTAATGGCGAACAAGAGCTACCGAGTGGTGAGAAGTCATTAGGAACCGAGGTTGATTTGGTCTATTCACATAGTTTCAACGGTTATGCCCTAAAAATAGGCTACTCACAAATGTTTTCAGCTAGTGGTATGTATGAGCTGAAGGGTGTTGCTGAAGATGCTGCCGCAAGTAGTCAAAATTGGGCCTGGGCCATGTTGATTATTAAGCCTAAGTTCTTGAACACGGCAAAAGAATAAAAATTCTGTTTACTGTTATGCTTCGATGGGGCCGTGCTCACCAGTTTAGGTGTTTGCGGTCCTTTTTTTGTTGTATTTTGAAATAGTTCTATCCGAAAAATATACCGATTAGTTCAGAAAGCTGGTGTTCATCTCAAATTTCAACTATATTTGTACGTATAAATACCTATAATTTTGAGTACAATTACCAGTATAGTGCTAGTCGATGACCATTCTTTGGTACGCGACGGTATCAGGGCTTTATTAGAAAGTGAATCAGATTTAGAGGTCATTGGCGAGGGCGCTGATGGAAAGGAAGCTTTAAAACTTGTCGAGGAAAAGAATCCTGACCTGTTGATTATTGATATTAGAATGCCTGAAATGACAGGTATAGAGGCGGTCAAGGCCTTGAATGCCAATAATTCTCAAGTGAAAAGTATCATTCTTTCCATGCATGATTCTGAAGAGTACATATTGCAGTCAGTTAGTGCAGGTGCCAAAGGTTATTTACTGAAAGACACTGATAAGACCGAATTTATTAAAGCTATTCATACGGTTAGGGAAGGGGGCAAGTACTACAGTGGCGATATTTCAAATGTACTGGTCAATAACCTTCTCAATCCGAATAAAGAAATAGTTGAAACCACTACAAAACCAAAAATTGGCAATAACCCATTCGACCTCACCAATAAGGAATTACAGGTTTTAGAGCTGGTTCTTTCTGGTTTAACAAATAAGCAAATCTCAGAAAAACTGCAAAATAGCAAACGTACCGTAGAAACCCATCGATTTAATTTAATGCGTAAGATGGAGGTAAAGAACTTGATAGATTTATCAAAAAAAGCCCAAGAATTTAATTTGGTTTAAGACTTTAGTTTTTCTGAATTATTCCCTTCTATTTGTACTCTTAAAGGGCCTATAAGGTGTTGTTTTGCTCTTCTTTTTGAACGACGTTTTCCGAATTGTAAATCTCAGAAACGATTTCATACAAATCAGGAATGACCGTGCGCGCCAATCTTGAATTACTGTTCAAGAGAACACAAATGCCTAAATCAGAATTGGGGTATACCGCAATTTCGTTTCTATAGTTATTGACGCTACCGCCATGATGCCAAATGGTCTTTTCTTGAGAGCTTTGTTCATCTTTAAATTTGTGAATTCTCCATCCAAAACCATAGTAAGATTTAAGATGCCCGGGCCATTTGTGGTAATACTTATGATGCCCGGTAATTTCTATAAAAGGCGTAAAGGCTTCTTCCAAGGCATTTTTACCCATGATTTCAGGGTTGTGGCCAAGTAAAAAACGCATCCATCGACCCATATCATGTGCACTGGCGTTGATTCCGCCAGCAGCGACGGCATTGTAATAATTATCCGATAGATTGAGAGTTCTCCATCCATGACCTCTTTTGGAGTGAGGCAGTGCAATATTGATAGTCTGTTTTAAGGTTTTGTGATCCATTGACGTACTGCACATTCCTAACGGACTGAAAAATCTATTTTTTAGAGAGGTTGAAATTTCATCTCCCGTCGCTTTTTTCATTACCTCGCCGCATAAAGCAAAAATGGCGTTTTGGTAGCTGTACATAGCACCTGGCTTACTGATCGGAGCAACTTCTTTAAATCTTTCGGCAATAGTTTCCATCGGTAAACCAGCCTCAACCAGATTGGTGAAACTATGGTAAGGAGTTCCAGAAGTGTGCGAAAGAATGTTGGCCAGAGTTATTTCCGAAGTATTTACTGCATCTCCTAATTGAAATTGAGGTAGATAATCGATAATTCTATCTTTCCATGAAAGGTAACCTTCATTTTTAAGGTTGGCGGCAAGTACACCTGCAAACCCTTTAGATAAAGAACCCAATCGAAAAACGGTCTCTCCATCAACTTGATCGTTATAACGGGCATTTCTTTTTCCGTATCCATCAGAAAGAATAATACTATCACCTTGAACGATGCTTACCCCGGCACCAACAATATCACCCGAGGCAATGGCCTTGGCAAAATAACTACGTAATTTTTTCTGTAGTTCTTCTTTGTCAGCTTTGTATTGACGGGCGTCGACGGGATTTTTGATTTCCTCTTTTATGGTAATCGTAGCAGTCGCTTCTGAAGAGGTATTTAGTTTTTCTGGCGTTTTGACACTTGAAGTTGCAATGAACATGGTAAGGGCTAAAATTGCAAATACAGCCAGAAATTTGATAGTCCGCATGAAAAAGTTAGGATTTAGTAGTTCGGTTATGTGGCATGAATATAGGATGAATTACACAAATAACGGATGAAATACACATTTTCTTATTTAATTCCTTAATTTTTATCTCCCATTTCAGTGTTAAATGACAAATATTCAAGATTCGGTTGTTTATCATGTCTATCCGATCGGCCTTTTGGGTGCGGAGAGGAAAAATTCCTTTCAAATGGAGCCCACCAACAGAATCAAAGATTTGTATTCTTGGCTGGATCACATGCAAGACCTTGGTTGCGACATTTTATATATAGGTCCTGTTTTTGAATCGACTTCACATGGGTACGATACCGCTGATTATTTCAGAATCGATAGACGTCTGGGCAGCAACAGAAACTTTAAAGATTTCGTGGAAAGAGCCCATAAAAGAAATATCAAGGTCGTTCTCGATGGCGTTTTTAACCATGTAGGCCGTAATTTTTGGGCCTTTAAAGATGTATTGAAAAAAGAATCATCTTCAGCCTATAAATATTGGTTCTCCGGGTTAGATTTTAGTAAGGGCAACCCTATGGGCGATTCTTTTACTTATAATGCTTGGCACGGCCACTACCAGTTGGTAGAGCTTGATTTATTAAATGAAGAAGTTCAGGAACATCTTCTGGAAGCGGTCAAGTTTTGGATCCGGTATTTTAACATAGACGGTTTGCGATTGGATACTGCCGATATTCTCGACTTCAATTTCATGCAGGAACTGAATAGGGTATGTAAAGGTCTGAATCCTGAATTTTGGTTGATGGGTGAAGTGGTACAGGGCGATTACAACCGATGGATAAAAGAAGCAAAGTTAGACTCAGTAACGAATTATGAATTTCACGGACCTTTCTTCGAGTCTTTTAATAAAAGAAGTTTCAAGTTTATTGAAAAGATACTGAGCGATCAGTTCGGTATGTATGGTAGGTACATTGATTTAGAATTATACTCGTTTGTAGATAACCATGATGTGCAACGTTCTTATACGTCCATTCACCATAAAGAACATTTGAACCTTCTGTACTTTCTTTTGTTTACCCTACCAGGTATTCCCTCTATTTATTATGGAAGTGAATATGGGTATTCAGGTAAAAAAACCGGTCATATTGATGATGAACTGAGGCCTGCTATACGATACAGGAATAGATTTGAAAAAGCCCATAAGCCAGACTTGTTCAATTGGATCAAGAAGTTGATATCGATACGTCGCAAGCAAATTGCGCTGCGAAAAGGCAATTACCGAACCATATTGGTAAGTGGCGAACAATTTGTTTATGTAAGAAAATTCAGGGAAGAAAATTTAATTATGGCCTTAAATATGGCTAGTTGTGCTGCAAAAGTTAGTGTCAAAATAAATTTGGGAAAAGGTGTTTTAATTGATTTATTGGATGCCGATTTTCAAAAAAATGTAGACTCAGATACCGTGTTTATTGAAATTCCCCCAGAAAAAGGACGAATTCTTCAACTGTCAAGTTGAATTAATAGAACTAAAACCAACACTTTTTTAAAGTACTCGTAAAAATAAGGTCGACTTTTACGATTAATTCACTACGTATATATACGTATTTTTATAACTTGCATGTATCTACAGTTCTTAACTTATAAAGGCTCGGGTCATGTTAAAGAAAAGTACTCATAAAACCATTTGTTCGTATTGTGGTGTTGGATGTGGTATAGAGGTTTCTGTTGATAGCAAAGGTACTCTTTCTGTGAAAGGTGATGAGAGCTATCCCGTAAATATGGGCATGTTATGCTCAAAAGGAAAAAACCTGAATTATGTAGCACAAGATACTACGGATCGAATTCTATATCCTCAAATGAGGTGGAGTCGAAATCACCCTATGCAACGAATTTCTTGGGATACTGCTTTCGAAAGAGCGGCGGCTGTATTCAAAAGTATCATAGACAAACATGGGCCTAATAGTGTTGGTTTTTACGTATCCGGCCAGTGCCTTACCGAAGAATATTATCTCGTAAACAAGCTTACCAAAGGTTTTATAGGCACCAATAATATCGATACCAATAGTAGGCTTTGTATGAGTTCTGCAGTGGTAGGTTACAAAAAAATGTTGGGCGAAGATTCGGTTCCTATTTCTTATGCCGATATCGAACTTTCAGATTGCTTTTTGATTGCGGGTGCCAACCCTGCTTGGTGTCACCCCATTCTCTTTAGAAGAATTGAAAAACATAAAGAGGAAAATCCGCAGGTTAAAATTATTGTCGTTGACCCTAGAAAAACGCAAACTTGCGCCATTGCCGATTTGCATCTTCAAATATTGCCGGGTACCGATGTCATTCTATTCAATGCGATTGCCCGTTGGCTTATCGAAAAAAAGAAAATAGATAAAAAGTTCATTAAGAACCACACTGTGAATTTTGAGGCGTGTAAAGAAAGTGCTTTTCAGCTTTCATTGCGTAAGGCGGCTGAATTGTGTGGTATTTCGATTGATGATATACGTACTGCCGCCAGTTATATAGGCAATGCGAAAGCTTTTATTTCTATGTGGACGATGGGTCTCAATCAAAGTGTCATTGGGGTAAGTAAAAATTTGGCCCTACTCAATCTCTCCCTACTTACCGGTCAGATTGGTAAGCCAGGTGCGGGTCCTTTTTCCCTTACGGGTCAACCAAATGCCATGGGTGGCAGGGAAGTAGGTGGTATGGCAAGTTTACTGGCGGCTCATAGGGACCTTGGCAATCCCAGACACAGAGCTGAAGTGGCTGAATTTTGGGGGGGAAAGGAAATTTCCGGCGAAGCTGGCTATTCGGCTACGGAAATGTTCGATGCTTTGGAAAGTGGAAAAATGAAAGCTATTTGGATAATCTGTACCAACCCCATTGTTAGTCTCCCGAATGCCAACAAAATTGAAAGGGCCTTAAAAAATGCCAGTTTCGTGGTGGTTCAAGATATATCGCATAATTCTGAAACAACCGAATTTGCTGATTTGCTATTGCCTGCAGCTGGCTGGCTGGAAAAAGAAGGCACCATGACGAACTCCGAAAGGCGTATCAGTTACCTTCCAAAAGTGATCGACCCGCCCGGGGAAGCCTTGCCCGATGTAGAAATACTTTGGAAGTTTGCCAAAAAGATGGGGTATGAAGGTTTTGATTATAGTGATGCAAGCGAAGTATATGATGAGCATTGCTTGTTGACCAAAGGAACGAATATCGATATATCAGGTTTATCTTATGATCGACTGAAAAACGAAGGCAGTTTTCAGTGGCCGGTTCCAGACCCTAAACATAAAGGTACCCCACGGCTATTTACCGATTTGCATTTTTTTACCAACGACGAAAAATCGCATTTCAATGCGCCTCCCAAATTATATAATCAGTCAGAGCAGACCGATGTAGATTTCCCGTTGATTTTGAATACCGGTAGAGTTCGGGATCAATGGCATACCCGTACCAAAACGGGAAAGGTGAAACGATTATTGACCCATATACCCGAACCGTTTCTAGAAATGAACAAAGTCGACGCCTACCTGAGAAACCTTAAAGACGGCGATGTAGCGGTTGTTAAAAGTAGAAGGGGTGATGTACAGGTAAAGGTTAAGGTTAATTACGATATTAGGGAACGGGTTGTTTTTCTACCGATGCATTGGGGAAAAATGCTCAATAATGATTTTGGTAGGGCCAATAATATGACCAGCGATCTGGTCGACCCCATTTCAAAAGAACCTGATTTTAAATACTGTGCCGTACAAGTATCAAAATATGTGAAGGCAAAACAAAAAGTGGTAGTCATTGGTGCAGGTGCCGCTGCCTATAGATTTGTTCAGACCTATAGGTCAAAAAACAGAACGGATGAAGTTCATGTATTTTCCAAAGAAAAAGACCCATTTTACAATCGGGTTTTATTACCGGAATATGTGAGTGAAGAGCTTTCTTGGGAAGCACTGGAGAAACTGAAAAAAGGAGAGATAAAAAAGCTTGGTATTACCTTGCATTCGGGGCTTGGTATTAAAAGCGTCGATAAAGTCAAAAAGCAGGTAACCGATGAGAAAGGAGAGGTGCATGCTTATGATATACTGATTTTGGCTACAGGCAGCCGTGCATTTGTACCCAGCGATGTGCCCATCAATTTGCCAGGGCGATTTACCATGAGAGAAAGAGGTGATGCCGATGAACTAAGAACGTACCTTCACCAAACTGGCCTACCGGAAGAAGAACAGCATGTGGTGATTGTGGGAGGCGGTTTATTGGGGCTGGAGTTGGCAGCCGCTTTGAAAAAAAGAAATATCAACATCAGTATTATACAGCGGGCACCGAGGTTAATGGAGCGCCAATTAGATCGGGTGGCAAGTAGGTTGTTGGCCGAAGATGTTTCAGAAAGGGGTATCAAGATATATTTTGATAATGAGGTTAGCACTGTTTTTGAGGAAAAAGGAAGAAAGAATTTCTTGAGCATCACTCTCAAAACAGGTAGAACCATTAAAAGCAATGCCATTGTATATGCCATAGGTACCAGACCGAATATTGAATTGGCCAAATTTTCTGATATCGATACCAGTAGGGGGGTGATTGTGAATGAATATTTGCAAACAAGTGAGCCCGATATTTTTGCCCTCGGTGAGATTGCCGAGTTTAGAAATGCCTTGTTCGGTATTACTTCTGCGGCAGAGCAGCAGGCCGATATTGCAGCAAAATTTATTTTAGGGGATTTCTCCAGTATTTACAACGGGTCAATTCTTATGAACATACTCAAGTTTGAAGATTTAGACCTTTGTAGTCTTGGTATGGTGAACATACCTTCTGACGACCCAAGTTATGAAGAGATTATTTTTATGGATGTCAGTAAACGGTACTACAAAAAGTGTATCGTGAAAGATGATACCTTAAAAGGTGCCATATTAATGGGCGATAAGAATGAATTTGCCGAATTCAAGAGATTGATCGAAGAAGAAATTGAATTGTCAGAGAAGCGTGATGAGCTGTTAAGGGGCAATTCAAGTTCGGTTCCCATGAAAGGTAAATTGGTTTGTTCTTGTAGCCAAATTGGTGAAGGTAATATCATTGATGCAATTCGGGGTGGTTGTGAAGACTTTGGTAAGCTTTGTTCTGAAACAGGTGCCGGTTTGGGCTGTGGTAGCTGTAAACCCGAAGTACAAGAAATCTTGTCATCGCAAATACAAGTTGCTGCACATTGAGTTTAATTGATATTTAAAGGCTATGAACGATAATCTACATCGAATAATGATCAAAGGGGGCGTTACCTCACCGGGTGAGCTGAAAGATTGTATTGCCATGTTAGAGGCGGCCGGCTTAAAAGAGGTTTACTTTGGATCTAGGCAAGATTTGTTATTTCCTCTTGAGGTTAATGATGAACATCTTGATGTCATATCGAAATTCAATGTAGAAATAGAACCCAACAGAAGTTATCAAAACATTGTATGCTCCTATGTTTCCGCCGATATATTCGACATGACCTATTGGTTAAAAGGGTCTACCTATCTTTATATTTTAGAAGGTTTTGATTTTAAGCCCAAGCTCAAGATAAATATCACGGACCCGAAACAACGTCTAGTGCCTTTGTTCAACGGAAACCTAAATTTTATAGCATCGGACAATGAAGACTATTGGTATCTCAATATAAAATTGCCTCACTGGAAAAGATCTGCATACTATCCGGTTTTAATCTATAGTTGGGATATCTCGAATCTCGCAAAGGCCATAGAGGAGATATATGAAGAAGTAAATGATGTGGAAGAACTTTCGTTCGTTCTCAATAAAAAACTCGACACCAACAGCCGTACTATTGACAAACCGTTAGAGTTGTCTTATATTAAATTCCCGTACTATGAGGGTATGAACCGCATGGGGCTCGAACAGTATTGGTTGGGGCTGTATTGGCGTAACAACAGGTACGACCTTCAGTTTTTGAAGGAACTCTGCGGATTCTGTTTGGACAACAGCATTGGAAAGATATGCATAACCCCATGGAAGTCTTTCATTATTAAAGGAATTAAAAAGAACTCTAGACCTGAATTAGAAAGATTTTTGGGTAAAAGAGGAATTAACGTGCGGCATTCGCAACTTGAGATGAACTGGCACCTGCCTGTTGATGATGCAGAAGCCATGGAGCTTAAAAAGTTTTTGGTCAGAAGTTTTGATCAAAACGATATAAGTACCTACGGGTTGACTTTCGGAATTAGTAATGATGTGGGAAAACGTTCTCATTTTGCATCCGTTATCATTGAAAAAAATGCTCCGCCATCGATTATCAAAGATTTTGAGGTAAGACCGACCTATAATGTATTACACTTTGAGAATTTTGACCCCAATACACAAAAATATTTGGCCTTGGCTCAAGATGTGGATAAAATTGAATTACCGGGTCTCTTAATGGAATTAAGTAAAAAATACTTTGACCAATTAGGGTCGGTAGTAAAACCGGCTATTGCTGAAACGGTAGAAAAATTTACAGTGGAGAAGAGCAAACCAGTATATCAATGTACCGATTGCTTGACCATATATGATCCCCAGTTCGGCGATGCGAAAGCAGGGATGTCAATAAATACTGATTTTAAAGAACTTCCGGAAGCTTATTGTTGTCCCGTTTGTGAGGCTCCTAAAAGTAATTTTCAAAGAATACAACTTCAAATGGCATAGAAAAAGCGGCCTCAAAGGCCGCTTTTCTATTTTATAAATTAACCGTTTTACATGGCGGTAGATTCAGCTTCTGAATGAGCTTGGGCACTAGTGCTAGCTTTCATTTTACGAACCCAGAAATATAAGATGGTAAACAATACAATCAATATGATTGGAAAGACGGTCATAGTACCAATAGTGGCCTGACCCGCTACTAGATTAAGCTCATTTCCTGTTAAACCTTGGGCAGCTGCCATTTCTTGATCAGCATCGATCCAAGTACCGATTATCGGTTGAAAAATAGATGAAGAGAACATTCCGACACCACCCAAAATAGATAATCCCAAAGCACCACTCTTTGGTATCTTATCGGCGATAAAGCCCAACATGTTCGGCCAAAAATAGGCAATACCCAATGCAAAGAAAATAGCGGCAACATAAGCCATGGCTCCTGTTTGAGAGCTAAAGAGATACAATCCGACCAAGGCCAAAACCGCAGAGCCTAGAAGAACCCCGGTTTGGTCGAATTTTTTTACCATATCGCCACCAAAGAATCTGGCAACAGCCATAAGACCTGAGGTCAAGGCTAAAATTAACATAGGGTGGGCACCGCTATTTGATAATATGAGTCCGACCCATTGGTTAGGCCCAAACTCTGTAATAGCGGTCAACGCCATACAGACGACCATAAAAATGAATAGGGGAGACAGCATAGCTTTGATGTTTCCTGATAAGGTTGCAGCCTCCTCTACTTTTGCTTTTGGCCATGTTTGTCCAAAGAAAAGAAATGCGTAGATCAGGGCAGGTACCAAAAGCAACCACACTTGATTTTGACCTAAAATTCCCATTTGGGTCATACCTCCTGAAAGTAAACTTCCCAAAGCAATACCACCGGGGAACCACATGTGAAAGCGGTTCATCATTTTACTCATCCGATTTCCTTGATAGGCATCGGCAATCATTGGGTTACAGGCAGCCTCGGTACATCCGTTTCCAAGTCCTATTAAAAGGTTGGCTACTAGTAAACCCATATAGCTTCCTGAAAAGATCAAAAGTAAAATACCTATCGTATGTGCGAAAAATGCAAACTGCATAATTGATTTACCACCTACTTTGTGGTAAATAAGCCCTCCTATAACCATTGAAATCGGGAAGCCCAAAAACCACATGGAAGAAATAAGACCGGCTTCTCCGGCTGTCAATTCTAATTCTGTTTTTAGTTGGTCTAAGGTTCCTGCCGCAATGGCGAAAGAAAATGCTGTGGTAATCAATGCAAAGCAACTTGCATAAAAGAGTCGATTGGCATTAACTGCCTGTACATTCGTTGATGTTTCCATAAGGTATTATTTGGTTTATCGTTTTAAGTGCGCTCTTCCGATATGGTATAGAAAAGCAGTGTTTTTTGAGAAAATTGCAACGAAAGATAATTCAAAAATCCGTAATTGATAAAAAAAATACATTAGAAACGACAAATTACGGTGAAGTTGTTATCTTGATTTTTTCGAAACCAGCCTGATAAAAAGTTAAAAGAAAACTGTAATTTTCTCAAAGGCAGTAACTAAGACAAGCCCAAGGTTGACCTTGGAGTTAAAAAAACCGTAATATCATCAAAAACATAAGAACTCAAACGTTTGAGTGCGATATTATTTATATATTCACAGGATTATTGTTTAAAATCCAAATTCAACTAAACGACTGTAAGAAATGAAGAATTCTGATTCAAAAAATCAAAAATCACCTTTAGTTACCAATTCAAGAAGGGGGTTTGTAAAAAATACGGCCTTATTTACAGGGGGCGCCATGCTATTGCCTAATATGCAAATGAACGCTATGGTGAACGTATTGAACGATAAAAAATTAAAGCTGGCCTTAGTAGGCTGTGGCGGTAGAGGTACGGGTGCAGCGGTACAAGCGCTTACTGCCGACGAAAATATTGAGCTAGTGGCCATGGCCGATGCTTTTGAAGATCGTTTGCAAAGTAGTCTTATGAATATTTCGAAGGCTATGGGTGAAACCAAGAAGGTTAGTGTGAAAGAAAAGCATCGCTTTGTAGGTTTCGATGCGGCCGAGAAGGCCATTGATATGGCCGATGTGGTTATTTTGGCCACACCTCCAGGGTTTCGTCCTCAACATTTTGAATATGCCATAAATAATGGAAAGCACGTGTTTATGGAAAAACCGGTGGCAACCGATGTTCCCGGTGTTAGAAAAGTCTTGGCGGCGGCAAAGGTGGCCAAAGAGAAAAAGCTGAACGTGGTAGTAGGTCTTCAACGTCATTACCAAGACAGTTATCTGGCAGCTATAGACCATCTAAATAAAGATGCCATAGGTTCGATAGTTTCTGGTCAAGTGTATTGGAACAGTGGTGGTGTTTGGGTGCGTGAAAGACAGCCCGGCCAAAGTGAACTTGAATACCAAATGAGAAACTGGTACTACTTCAATTGGTTGTGCGGCGATCATATTTTAGAGCAACACATTCACAATATTGACGTAGCCAACTGGTTTATTGGGGAATACCCTATTTCCGCACAGGGAATGGGCGGTAGACAGGTTCGTACGGGTAAAGACCATGGTGAAATCTATGACCATCATTTTGTGGAGTTCACTTACCCTAGTGGAGCGGTCATTGCCAGTCAGTGTAGGCATATGCCAGAAACTATGAGCAGGGTATCGGAATTTTTTCAAGGTACGAAGGGAACCGTCTCGACAGAAGGAGACAACGCTACCCTAAAAGATTGGACCGGTCAAGTGATTTTTGAGCACAGAGGTAAAGATGATCCAAACCCGTATCAAGTAGAGCATATCAAACTTTTTGAATCCATAAGAAACGGAGGTGTTATTGCAGACGCTGAAAACGGTGCTAAAAGTACCATGAGTGCTATCATTGGTAGAATGGCCACCTATTCAGGAAAAGTAATTAAGTGGGATGAGGCGCTACAGTCAAATCTTGCTTTGGCTCCAGATACTTTGACATGGGATTCTCCGGCACCGGTTCAACCAAATGCCGAAGGTTTATATGATATACCTACCCCTGGCAAAACGCAAGTAATGTAAACCAGCATCAAATGCGATTTCTAAATATATGGGTATCCCTGCTTTTGGCAGGGATTCTTTTTTATTCCTGTAAAGAACAACAGAAAGAGAACGAGGTCTCTATCAATTCAAAGAAACCTAATATTATTTATATTCTGGCAGATGACTTGGGCTATGCCGAGCTTGGGGTTTACGGTCAAGAAAAAATAGAGACGCCCAACATCGATGCCTTGGCCCATTCCGGTATGTTATTTACACAACACTACAGCAGTGCTCCTGTGTGTGCCCCTGCCAGATATATGTTTCTTACCGGTAAGCATGCCGGCCATTCTTATATTAGAAGTAATTATGAATGGAAGGAAAGGGGAGATGTTTGGAACTACCGAGCCATGGCCAACGATTCCACATTAGAAGGGCAAGGCCCCATGCCGGAATCGACCGTTACCTTGGCGCACCGGTTTAAAGAGGCCGGTTACACTACAGGAATGGTCGGTAAATGGGGTTTGGGTGCGCCTCATACCCATTCAATTCCCAATAATATGGGTTTTGATTTCTTTTACGGGTTTAATTGTCAAAGACAGGCACATACCTATTATCCTTTACACCTTTACAAAAACAAGTCTAGGATACATCTGTCAAATGATACGATAGCCCCAAATACCAAATTGGTCAAGGGAGCTGACCCCAGTAATGATGATAGTTATGCTAATTACACTCTAAAGCAGTATGCACCTGATTTAATGTTCAAGGAGTTGACCAATTTTGTATCGGTTCATAAAGAGAATCCCTTTTTTCTTTATTGGGCGACGCCCTTGCCCCATGTAGCACTTCAAGCACCGAAAAAGTGGGTTGACTATTATATCGATAAGTTCGGGAATGAAGAACCTTACCTAGGTTCTAATGGTTACTTTCCGCATAAAAATCCGCATGCGGCCTATGCCGCGATGGTTTCTTACCTAGATGAGAATATTGGCCGTCTCGTACAGCAACTTAAAGATGAGGGAATCTATGAGAATACTTTGATTGTTTTTACTTCCGATAACGGACCTAGTTATGCCGGAGGTGCCGACCCTACTTTCTTCGATAGTGCAAAACCCTTCGACGGCACCTATGGTAAAGGCAAGGGGTATCTCTATGAGGGGGGCATTCGAGTGCCAATGACTGCTTCATGGCCAAATCATATTCAATCGGGTCAAAGAAGTGATTTGCCTTCTGTGCACTATGATATGCTGGCAACATTTGGCGAGGTAGCAGGTTTTGATATACCTACGGATACTGACGGAATCAGTATACTACCCACCTTACTGGGAGAAACCGACCAAAAAGAACATGAATATTTGTATTGGGAGTTTCCAAGTTATGGCGGGCAGGTAGCCATAAGAATGGGAGAATGGAAATTGGTAAGGCAGAACCTCTCAAACAAAGAACCTTCGACCTTGGAGCTCTATCATCTCAAGAACGACCCCACTGAACAGCACAACGTGGCAGACCAGCATCCGGAAATTGTAAAAAAGGCGGCGATGATTTTTAAAAATGAACGTGAAGCCCCTGAACTTGAACATTTTAAAATTCCTGAAATCGAGAATGGCCTTATTGCAGAAAATTAAGGTTAAATTTGACCTTCATTATCTCAACCTATGAAATTACCCTATCGTTTATTATTCTCGGCAATCTGTACTTTTCTATTGCTGGGTTGTAATGAAAAAGAAAAAAGTAAAAACAATCAAAAAGACAGTTCAACTGCCTCAATAGCACAGTCAACTGGAAAGATTGATACGACGGTGGTTAAAGATATTCCTGAAGGGGTCAATGTGCCTACTGGCATGGTATGGGTGCCCGGAGGTGTTTTTACGAAAGGGGCCGTTGCTAGTGATCAAATGGCAATGTCTCATGAAAGGCCTGCACACAAAGTAGCGGTAGACGGTTTTTTTATAGATGTTACCGAAGTTACAAATGGGCAGTTTAAAAAATTCGTAGAAGAAACAGGATACGTAACCGTAGCCGAGAGGGAAATTGATTGGGAAGAAATGAAAAAACAGCTGCCCGAAGGAACACCAAAACCTCACGATTCCATCATGCAGCCCGGGTCTTTAACGTTTAAAAAGGCAAAAAGTACCGTACCGAATCTCTATGATTTTTCTCAATGGTGGAAATGGACTATCGGTGCTAATTGGAGACACCCGAACGGACCGGATAGTAATATTGAAGGAAAAGATGACTTTCCTGTAGTGCAGGTGGCGTATGAAGATGCTTTGGCATATTGTGAATGGGCCAATAGACGTTTGCCTACAGAGGCCGAATGGGAATTGGCGGCTAGAGGCGATAATTTTGAGTCGGTCTATTTTTGGGGAAATTCAGGGGAAGGCCTTAACAAAAAAGCAAATACTTGGGAAGGAGAGTTTCCTGTAACGAACACATCAGAAGATGGCTTTGAGGGCCGCGCTCCGGTAAAATCATATCCTAGTAATAGTTTGGGGCTTTTTGACATGGCCGGAAATGTTTGGGAATGGACTTCTGACTGGTACAATAGTAATTACTACAATGAACTAAGCACTCAAAATACAATTGTCAAAAACCCTCAGGGTGCCACATCACCTTACAATGCTCGAGACCCTTATGCAAGAGAAAAGGTTATGAAAGGTGGCTCTTTTTTATGCAACGCATCTTATTGTGCGAGTTATAGGGTTTCTGCACGTATGGCAACAAGCCTTGATTCTTCTTTGGAACATTTGGGTTTCAGAACGGTAGCCACAACTGAAATGCTCAATGCTAAATAGTATCACGAATTTTTATGGAATTTCTACAGAATTTTAAATCACAACTGAGGGTGGTATCACCTGGCAGAATCAATATAATTGGCGAACATACCGATTATAATATGGGCTATGTTTTACCCACGGCAATCGAAAAGAATATCACTTTCGATTTTCAAGAAAATGGTTCTGAATCTATTTGTAATATATATAGTAAAACCTTTGATACCGGTTTTAGTTTTGATTTGACCAAGGTTGCTAAAAGCGAGGTCGAATGGCATAACTATATTCTAGGTGTGGTCAATGAAATACTACTGCGAGAACGAAACCTAAAGGGTTTTGATTGTGTTCTAGAGAGTAATCTACCAACTGGATCTGGCCTAAGTTCTTCGGCGGCTTTAGAATGTGGTCTGGCTTTCGGTCTGAACGAGTTATTCCAATTGAATTTGACCAAACTAGAGATGGTTCAGTTGTCTCAAACGGCAGAACACACCTATGCAGGTACGCAATGTGGTATTATGGATCAATATGCTTCCGTAATGAGTGAAGAAGGCCATGTGATTCTTTTAGATTGTCTATCCCTTGACAGCAGTTATATTCCAATCGATTTGAATCCCTACAAAATAATTCTCTTGAATACCAAAGTATCGCATAATTTGGCCACGAGTGAATACAATGTGAGAAAAATGGAGTGCGAGCAGGGGGTTGCCATTATTCAGCAAAGTTACCCTGAGGTAAAATCTTTAAGGGATGTTACGCAGGAAATGTTACAATATTGTAAAGGTGAACTTTCGGAGACGGTTTTTAAAAGATGTTCTTTTATAGTAGATGAAAACGAAAGGGTTATTCAAATGACCGAATATTTAAAAAAGAACGATTTAACGGCAGTTGGTGAGTTGTTGTACGAGGCCCACGATGGTATTAGTCGACTTTACGAAGTAAGTTGCCCAGAGTCTGACTTTTTGGTTGATTTCTCAAAAGAATATTCCGGTGTGTTGGGAGCAAGGCAAACTGGGGGTGGATTCGGAGGTTGCACCCTGAATATTGTTCACGAAGACCAATTAGAAGAATTCACGGAAGCGGCAAAAGAGGCCTATAAGAAAAAGTTCGACATTCTCTTAGAAATCTTTGAAGTGAAACCTAGTGGCGGTACGCGAATAGTTGAAGCCAGCTAGTGAACAGAGGTGTTCAATAGGGCTTCTTCCAGTTCTAGTTTTTTATGACGGCTTAAAGGAATTTGTTCTCCGCATAGCTCCACATACTGACTGTTATAGCGGTCTACACGATTCAGGTTTATGATATACGATTTATGAATTCGTAAAAAATCGTCAGAAGGAAGCTGCGTCATAAAACCTTTCATGGTACTTAAAACCAATAAGTTTTCATTATCAGTTATGATTTTAAGATAATCACCAAGACCTTCGATCCAACGAATGTCTTTCAGATAGACTTTTACTCTTTTCAGCTTACTGTTCACGAAAATATGGCCCTCTTCTTCATTTGGGGCACCTTTGGTTCTCAAAATAGCCTTTTGTACCGACTTGTTGAACCTTTCAAAATTGATAGGCTTGAGAAGATAATCGGTAACATCATAATCGAAAGCCTGCATGGCATAATCGGCCTTTGAGGTAATGAGTATGATCTGTGGCCGGTCTTTCAAAGCCTCCATAAACTGAAAACCGTTGATAACCGGCATTTCAATATCCAAGAACACAAGGTCTATCTGTTGATCAACGAGCCCTTTTTGTGCCTTGATGCCATTTTCATAGTCAGCAATCAAGACCAAATTCTTGTGATCATTTATAAGTTTTGAAACCGCTGTTCTTTGAGTTTTTGAATCGTCAATAACAACGCACTTCAGTGTTTGAATACTCATGTCTATTTTTTCATTGAAACAGAGGTCAAATTTGGTATTTCAGTTCACCATTTTTGAAAGTAGAATGTGAATCAAAATCCGGGCTCTGCTTCTAGTTCACCCCATATGCAAATATACTACTTTACAAATTCATAAAGATCAATTAACAATATTGCCAAATACTCAAAATTTATTGACTTTCATGAACTATAAAAGTTTTAAAGACCCAAAGCCAGCATGAGTTCAGACCGCCTCTTGCGACTTATAGGCATTTGATGACCTTCAACCTCGACCACAGCATGGTTCAAGTTTTGAACACGGTTGATATTGATGATGTAAGATTTGTGTATTCTTATAAAGTGTTCGGCAGGTAACTCTTTCTCAAAAGCCTTCATTGAGCTGAGTACCACATGGTTTGATTTTTGGGTCACCAATTTTATGTAATCACCCAATGCTTCTATCCACTTGATATCGCAGTAATTTATCTTAACTTTTCTTAGGTTACTTTTGACAAAGAAGTGAGCCTTTTCTTCTGCATCTGCCCTTAACTTGAGGTTCTCTTTGGCTCGATTGACCGCTTTTCTGAATCTATCATAAGAGACCGGTTTTAATAAATAGTCGGTAATGTGGTAATCGAATGCTTTAGCAGCATAATCAGCCTTATCGCAGAGTAAAATGATTTCTGGCTTTCCGTGAAAAGTGTCGATTAAATCGAAAGCATTTATGAGAGGCATTTCTATGTCTAAAAAGACAATATCGGCAATCTGGTCTATACTTTCTTTTTTGGCATGAATGGCGTTTCGAAAAGAACCCTCATGTTGAAGGGCCGTATGGCCCTCAATTAATTGTGACAATTTATTTCTATGATTGTCGGAAGCATCAACAATTACTGTTCTCAATTTTTCCATTTTCGTAAGTTTTCATCGGTCTCTACCGTACCTACGAAATAATTGAGAGAGGGTTTGTTTTTATAAAATTATTTTTCGTTTGGTTCTAATACAAAGGTGTTGCTGCATTGATTTGGTAGTTTGTAAGACAAATCGTTTATTGCCGACTAATGCCCTATAACTTTTGATAACTTTTGCAAAGGGCTTATATCAAAAAAGTTACATTTGTTTTTTTAAATTTTATAAACGAGCAATCAATTATGGCTGAGAACATAGAAAGAGTGAAAACATTGATTATCGGTTCTGGTCCTGCGGGTTATACAGCTGCTATTTATGCGTCAAGGGCTGACCTAAAACCGGTTCTTTATACGGGAATGGAGCCTGGGGGGCAACTTACCACTACGACCGAGGTAGATAATTTTCCTGGTTATCCTGAAGGTATCGATGGTCCTACCATGATGGTCCAGTTGCAACAACAGGCCGAAAGATTTGGCACTGACGTGCGAATCGGTATGGTAACTTCTGTCGATTTAAGCGATGAGATCGGTGGTATACATAAGATAACTGTTGATAACAGTAAAGAAATTGAGGCCGAAACAATTATTATTTCAACAGGTGCCTCTGCCAAATATTTGAATATTCCTAGTGAACAACGTCTGAGGGGTGGGGGCGTTTCTGCCTGTGCGGTTTGTGATGGCTTTTTCTACAAAGGTCAAGATGTTGCAATTGTAGGTGCCGGTGATACTGCCGCCGAAGAAGCTTCTTACTTGGCGAATATTTGTAACAAGGTAACCATGTTGGTCAGAAAAGATTACATGAGAGCTTCAAAGGCGATGCAGCATAGGGTCAATAGCCTCAAGAATATCGAGGTGAGATACAATACCGAGGTTGATGAGGTTTTGGGAGACCAAGTAGTTGAAGGTCTTCGGGTAGTTAATAACGATACCGGTGAAAAAGATGAGATAGCCATAACAGGGTTGTTCATTGCTATCGGCCATAAGCCTAACACCGATATTTTTAAAGGTCAGTTAGATATGGATGAAACAGGTTATATCATTACCAAAGGAAAATCTACCAAGACGAACAAGCCTGGTGTATTTGCCAGTGGAGATGCTCAGGATAAAGAATACAGACAGGCCGTAACTGCCGCAGGTACGGGTTGTATGGCCGCTTTAGATGCCGAGCGTTACTTAGCTACTGTTGAAACAGAAAAAGAGGTTGTCTAAGAAAAAGATAATCTTGAGAAATAAAAAATCCGGCCAATTTGAGCCGGATTTTTTTTGAAGTAAATGTTAGAATGGTGTTAATCTATTCTCCTGTAATTTTCAGAGAAGGTTCGATTACCATTTTGATCAAGTGATATTTGGCTATAGGAATTGTCATCTAGAACCAGTTCAAATTTAAACGATTCAATCGTATCTTGAATACTCATCATTACTTTTGATCCATATTCCAAACGCTCTTCCAAACTATTATCAGTGGTATTATAAGAACCGTAGCCGAACCATTCGTTCGGATCTTCGGGCGAATAACGCGTCCACATGACTTTTCCTTTACTATAAATCTTTACTTGCTGATATCCGTTCGTATTGGGTATGGTGTCCGAAACATAACCGTCTTCCCAATTGTAACGGTTGATAAGTTCCCAAGTGCCCTCTAACGTAGGGGCCGTTTGAGGTTTTGAAGATGTGTATATGGTAGCCGATACCAAAAATAACATCAGGAAAACCAATCCGAATAGTTTTTTCATAATACAGTGTTTTAAAGGATTGATATTCAATTTGCAATAATAAGATACGATATTTTTTGAATTATTATTAATATTTCTCTTGTTAATTAGAAATTATTTAATTCACGTAAAGCAGTTTGACATTGTAATATTTTTAAATAGGAAGGTGGTGAAAACCTATATCGTAAAAAGCGGTACTACAATTTGACAATATGCTATTTCTTACATGAGAAGTACCAAATGGCTATCATTTTGTTATATTTAAGTTAAACTAGTTAACTAAAAGTTATATGAGAAACATTACGATTGCTATGATCGCTCTCTTATGTGTACAATTCACGTGGGGGCAAATGATTTCTGGAAACGTCACTGACAGCTCGGGTGAACCCTTACCCGGTGTGTCCATTATCGTTTCTGGAACAACCAAGGGTACTACGACTAACTTCGATGGAGAATATTCCATTGAAGCAACTTCAGGAGATATTCTTGAATTTACTTATTTAGGCATGTTGGCCCAGCAGGTTGAAGTTGCAAATCAGACCAGTGTAAATGTGGTTATGCAAGAAGATTCTGAACAACTTGACGAGGTAATCGTTACGGCGTTCGGTATTTCGCAAGAGAAGAAAGCCTTGGGGTATGCAGCTCAAAGTATTGATGCGGAGGCCATAACCCAAACCAAACAAACAAATATTGTAAATGCCCTTCAAGGTCAAGTGGCCGGTGTTCAGATTACCAACTCCGGGGGTGCGCCAGGTCAAAGTGCAAGGATTATCATACGCGGAATCAACTCTTTAGACCCATCTGCCGATAACCAACCCTTATTCGTGGTCGATGGTGTGCCTATAGATAACTCAACGGTAGAGGCAGGTGTCAATGATAATGGTAATACCCCTCGTGGGCTTTCAAACCGTGCTTCTGATATCAACCCTAATGATATAGAATCGATGTCGGTGTTAAAAGGTGCCGCTGCAACAGCTCTTTATGGGGTAAGAGCAGCGAATGGGGCCGTCATCATTACGACCAAAAAAGGTGCGGCAGGTCAAGTAAAGATCAACCTGAACACATCGGTCGGTTTCGAAGAATTGAATCGTCTGCCAAAGCTTCAAAAAGAATACGGTCAAGGATTTAGTGGCGAGTATGATCCATCAAGCTTTTGGCCTTCATGGGGTGCGCCAATTGCAGAGATAGCTCAAGACGTACCGGGCCATAAGTATCAAGATAACTGGAACCGAGCATTTGACACCGGTATACAGACCGACCACAGTATTAGTGTATCAGGTGGTAGCGAAAATGCGACGTTCTATGGTTCTTTCGGTAGATTTGACCAAAAGGGTATTATTCCCTTTAGTGATTGGGCGCGTACATCGGCCAAAATTTCTGGAACGTTAAAGCTCAATGAGAAATTTGATTTTAGTGGTTCTATCAACTATACCAATTCTGGTGGTAACAGGGTACCCCATGATAGGTTTATGGAGCGTATGATGTATTGGGCAGAGACCCAAGATGTTCGTGACTACATCAATCCAGATGGTACGATGAAAACATATAGTAATACCAATCCTATTTATGATGCTAGGTTCAGTACCTATAAAGACGATGTAAATAGGGTTATCGGTAACTTAAACTTTAATTACAGTCCTTGGGAGTGGATGACACTTTCTTATCGTTTGGGAACTGACTTTTATACTGATATGAGAACCGAGATTACTCCAGGACCGAAAGGTATAGATAATGAAGTAGCCCTAAGTTCAACCGGTTTTATCGAAGAGACCAGAATTAATAGTAAGGATATTACTTCGAACTTCTACATAACCCTGAAAAAAGATTGGAACGACGATTTCAACACCACGCTTCGCTTAGGTAACGATATATTTCAAAGAAAATTCGATAGGGTATTTTTAAGGGGTGAAAATTATGTAATTCCAGATTTTTTTAATGTCAACAATACCCGTCAAATATTTACGGGCCAAGCAAAAAGTATCAGAAGGCTAGTCGGTTTCTACGGCGATTTGATGGTCAATTACAAAGACTTTCTTTATCTGAACCTGACAGGTAGAAATGATATTTCATCGACTTTGCCGAAAGACAATAACTCTTTCTTTTATCCTTCTGTAAATCTTGGATATGTCTTCACCGAGAATTTTGAGACACCAAGTTGGTTTACCTTCGGTAAACTGAGGGCTTCTTGGGCACAGGTTGGTAAAGACACCAACCCTCATATTCTAGGGGCTACTTTTGTAAGCGATGATATTTTTCCTCTAAATGGTCAAGTAGGGTTTAGCCGTAACAGCGAGTTTGGTGACCCTGAACTTAAACCCGAGTTGACAACATCAGTTGAATTTGGAACGCAGTTGTCTTTTTTAGATAGTAGATTAGATTTAGATGTCACTTACTATAAATCAAATGCCGAAGATCAAATTATTCCTGTTCCGATATCTGATGGCACGGGGTTCTCTTCTTACATAACCAACGCAGGGGAAATTGAGAATAGTGGTTTCGAAGTAGTACTTAGCGGCGATATAATCAAGAAAAGTGATTTTCAATGGACGGCGACTGCCAACCTTTCTATGAACAACAATGAGATCAAGTCAATTCGTGAAGGAATAGATGAAATTGTAATCGGATCTCAATTTGGTTACGCCGGTAGTACCGTTACCATGAAATTGATAAAGGGTGATGCCTACGGAAATTTATATGGTACTAGTTATGAGCGTTTTGGTGCCGATGAAAATGCGGTATCCCTCAATAATGGCCTGCCGACAGTAATCGGTGATAATGGTTTTCCTCTAACCAATTCAAATCAGTTAATATTGGGCAATGCAGTGCCTAAATGGATAGGGGGTCTTCGAAACATGTTTTCATACAAAAACTTAGAGTTAAGCTTTTTGGTAGATTTCAGGGCCGATGTTGAGCAGTACAACCAATTTGATAATTTCTTATCGGCCTTTGGTAAAAATGAATATACTCTCACGAGAAATGACTTCAAGGTTTTTGATGGTGTTCTCGCAGACGGCTCGCCCAACACGCAAGAAGTTTGGTTAGGGCAAGGTGTAGGGCCTGATGGAGTTGATTACGGAGCAGGTTTTTGGAGGAATTACTACCGAGGGGTTAGCGAAAACTTCGTTCAAGATGCCAGTTATGTGAAATTGAGAAACATCTCATTGGCCTATACCTTTGGTGACAGGGTGCTTGATAGAATACCTTTTAAGTCGATGCGAGTGTCTTTGGCAGCTAACAATATTATTTTGTACTCACCGTGGGATGGTTTTGATCCAGAATCATTTTCAGCTGGTGCAGGTGGCAATGCCGTAGGCTTTACCGGACTTGGTTTTCCAGGTACGCAGAGCTATTTTCTAACTTTTAACTTCGGACTATAAATGGTAATGGGCAACATTTGTCCATCCTAATAAATATAAGACATATGAAGATTTCAGATAATATTAAAAGAATTTTCGCGATAGGCCTGATATTGGTTCTATCGGCGTGCGATTCCTATCTCGATGTAAACGAAAACCCCAATAATCCTCAAGATGCTCCTATCTCTGGGTTAATGATCAATAGCGTTTATGAATCGGCGTATAATGTTTTTCGCGTGGGCGATATAACATCAAATTACGTTCAGTACCTGGCATCACCGAACCCGGCAAGTTCATCTGATACCATGGATCCTGTCAGTAACAACACTACTTGGTTCAGGCTGTATAATGTAATGACCGACCTTGTTGTTTTAATCGATAAGGCCGAAGAACAGGGGGCTGGTCATTATCAGGGAGCTGCACAAGTTCTAATGGCCTTGAACTTGGGTATGGGCGTCGATATTTTTGGAGACATGCCCTACAGCGAAGGTTTTAATTTTGAAACGGTTACACCGGTTTACGATTCTGACGAATCGCTGTATACAGTTATATTGAATTACCTAGATCAAGGTATCGCTAATTTGCAAGGCCCTACGACCTCAAGTCTAGGGGATGACGATTTTCTTTATGCAGGTGATATCGATAAATGGATTGCTTTTGCATACACTTTAAAAGCAAGGTATATGGTACACGTGAAAGATTTACCTTCTTATGATGCAGATGAGTTATTGAATGCAGTCGATAACGGTTTCGCATCTAATGATGCCAATGCACAACTTTCATTTTTTGAGCAGTCTATTAACCCATGGTCAGATGTGGCCCGTGATAATGCGAATTTGGTTTTAGGCGGATGGATTTCGGAACAATTCATTGAAGCACTTGATGGTACCACCTATACTACGGTAGACCCTAGATTGCCTTTGATGGTCGGGGCCACTGATGACGGTGAATACATAGGTACAGTTAATGGTGCAGGAAGAGGCAACGCGCCGGAACAAGGTGCGAGAAGTACTCTAATAGAAGACCAGTACTATACGGGCCAAACCTCGCCAGTTCTAATCAGCACTTTTAGCGAATTGAAATTTATTGAGGCAGAAGCCGCTTTTGAAGGCGATAAGCCTCGTGCCTATCAGGCGTATCTTGACGGTATTGCTGCGCATATGCAAATGTTAGAAGTTGCCCAGGAGGATATTGATGCATATTTGGCCAGCCCAGAAGTATCGATGGGTGAGGGGGCTTTTACCATTGATGATATTTTCAAGGAGAAATGGGTGGCAATGTTCTTGCATCCGGAAACATGGAATGATGCCAGAAGATACGACTATCAATATGAGAATATGACCTTGCCTGCCAATTTAAACCCTGATTTGAATGGCCAGTATATAAGAAGGCTGCCATATCCAGATAATGAGGTCAGTAGAAACGGTGGTAACGTACCTTCGGTGACCTTGTTGGACCGAATTTTTTGGGATGTAGAATAATTTAAGAGAATTAAATTTCTGGGAGGACGTTGAGACATTTTAATAAATGTCCAATGTCCTCTTTTTTATGGGCCGCACTCAAAACGATTCGGCTCATTAACTGGGCGTCTTCATCTGGGTACGGAAAGCTGGTCACTATAATCTTAAGCGCCTCTAGATACTCCGTAAGTTGAACATCAGAAAATGTAAAGGCGGGATGGTCTGCCATGTAGTGAAACTTCTTTTTGTGCTTCAATAAAAGCAAAAAATAGTCGATGTTTTCCTTTAGCAACTTTCGCTGTACACCGTAAAGGTCTTGTGCCTCGATAAAGGTTCCTATAGATGCAGGTGTCGCCGGGCTCGCCCCTCCAAAAAAAGCGGTTTTTTCCAAGGCATCCAATCTTTGCCGGTTGCCAAAAATGGCACCTCCTTGAATGGCATAGCCTTTTCCGAGCGAACAGCAGACTATCAGCTCTCTCGGCTTAAGCTTTAAAAGCGAACGATAAACACCTCCTCCTTCCTGCCCGACGATTCCGATACCATGCGAATCGTCAACCACTAAGATAACTTCATCTAAAGGCAGGGTCTGTAGCGCTTCAAATTTAGGATAGTTGCATCCTGAGAAGTCAATGGCATCTAAAAACACAACGGGTATTTCTTTGATGTTTCGTGTAGAAAGGTGTTCTCTAACTGCTATGTTTAAAGCTGTAAATGTGGTATATGGACGAATCTTACTTTGGTAGAGTGCTGCGTGGGTATTAGGTGCATAGAATAACTGATGGTATTTATTATTGAAGGTTTGCGACATTAATTGCCCCGCCAAATAACCCGACGATAAGGTTAGCGAACGTTCGCAGCCCACAATATTCGATAATAGCTTCTCGGCTTTATCAAAAACATCAATTTGAATATTCGACTTTCGGGAGGCACCGTAGTTGGTTCCGTATTTTTTTAGGTTATCGATGAATAAGTTCTGAAATTCTTCATTTGTCTGCAGCCCCAAATAACCGGTTCCCCCGAAATAGAGATAACTTTCTCCATCGAGGTTGAGTTTTCTACCAGGAAATGAACCTATATGATAACTCATTACTTCATCGTTATACCTGATCCTGCCAGTTCAGGAAACTTTAATTCTCCGTTTTGTAAGATCTTTACTCCTTCGGCGATATCGTTTTTGATAAGAAGGGGGCCATCCATATCTACATAATCCAATTGTGGTAGTAATTGGGCAATGGCCGAAATGCCTACGGTTGATTCGGTCATGCAACCGACCATGACCTTCAGGCCCATTTGTTTTGCTTTCTCTATCATACGTAGGGCAGGGGTAAGACCGCCGCATTTGGTCAACTTGATATTGATACCATTGAAATGAAGGCCACATTTTTCAACGTCTTCTTCAACGATACAGCTTTCGTCGGCGATAACTGGTAGCACACTTTGGTGAACTACTTTTTCCATACCTTCCCAATCATCTGCTTTTAAGGGTTGCTCTAGAAACTCAACACCTAAATCTTTGAGTAGAGGGGCATTTTGAATAGTTTCTTCGGCCGACCAAGCACAATTGGCGTCGATTCTGAAAATGGCATCGCTATGTTTTCGCAGTTCTTTAACGATAGCCACATCGTCATCAGTTCCTAATTTTATTTTATAAATGGGCCATGGCATTTCTTTCATTTTTGCAACCATTTTTTCAATGGGGGCAATTCCGATGGTATAATTGGTAATCGGGTAATAGTCTTTTGAGGTTCCCCAAACTTCATATAGGGGTTTATCATGTATTTTGCCATACAAGTCCCAAGCGGCAAGGTCAAGCGCACAAATGGCAAAATTAGAAAGTTGACAATCTTTCAAAAATTGGTGAAATATTTCTGGTCTATCAAAATCAAAGGTTTCGATTTCAGACCGAATGGCCTCTATCTCGGCCATCATGCTTTCAATGGTGATTTTATAGTAGGGATTAGAGGTACTCTCACCAAAACCTACTTTACCGTTAATTTCTAGACCAACAATCAGTGTGTTTTGAAAGTCATGTGATTCACGCGAAATGCTAAAGGTGTGCTTAAGCTCAAGCACTTTTTTGTCGAGGGTCAGTTGCATAGCGAATTAGCTTTATACGAAGATAGCAAGACCTAACGACCCATTTAAATTCAAACGGTCTTTTTTTAAAAAGCAAAACCCCCATTGAGGCATGGGGGTTTAGGTGTTTACGGTTGTCATAGATTAATATTGATGTACACTACCTGAAACGGATTTTTTTTGGGAAACGTTGGGCTCACCTGAGTACGATATGTTGCCCCCGCTACTGGCATCGGCAACCAACGATTTCGCGACCATGATTTTTACGTTACCTCCACTGCTAGCACCTGCATTACAGGTTTGGCTTTGAAAGTCGCTTGCATTGATGTTGCCACCAGAACTTACATCGATGTCTGCATGTTCGGTATCACCGGCGATATTGATATTTGATCCGCTACTGGCATCGATCGATACATTTTTAGAATCGAGCGCCAAGTTGATTTGAGCACCACTACTGCCATCGATTTGTAAATCTTCGGCTACTAAAGAGTTTTCTGTTTTCATCTGTGCGCCACTTGAGGCACTCAAACTGCTCACTTGGGGTAATGAGACGAAAACCTTTTTGGTTGCCCTACCAATATTCGATTCTGCATGAATACGTAGTTTACCATTTTCAATATCGGTCGCTATCAAATCGATGATATTTTCATCGGCTTGAACTTCAATATTGAAATCATCGTTTTGGGTGATGTACACCTCAAGACCTTCGGAGACCGATATTTCGTCAAAATCTCCACTTACGTTACGGTTTTCGGTAACCACGTGGCCATTACCCGGCTTTCCGGTACTGAAGTCTCCAATGTTGATGTCGAAACCACAGGAAGAAAGAAATATGGCTACTATGAAAGCGATTGCTACGCGTACTAAAGTTGTCATGACTGTTGGTTTTTAGATTGTTGATTTAAGTTTTTCGATTGATGGGAACAAAGATGTACGATAACGACGAATGAAGTCAATATATGTTACCGAACTGTTCTTTTATATTGATGAATTGTTTAAAACTTGCTTTATTGAGGGCTTTCTTCACTTCCGTCAATGTTAATATCTAAAGAATCTTTCTGGTCTTTTGCCTTTATTTGAACCCCGTTATTGTCAATTTTCATTTTGAAAGACTCTCCGTTCGATTCATTGATGTTAATGTCGATACCATTTTCATTTATCTTAATTCTGTTTTCGCCATTTTCATCATCTGTTTGAACCGGACAGTTTTGACATTTCAACTGACCATCTTCGCCCATCATCCACAAATAATCTTCGGCATCATCTATATTGGTATCCCTATCTGCCCGAATGGTCCAGTTTCGGGTATTCGAAGGCGCATATTTCATGTACTGCCCCGTCGGCAGATAGAGATTGACCTTTACTTCTTGATCGTTAAATTTACTTTGGTCATTCGTGGTAAGGTAGGTGTCAAGCATCAATGTCTCACCCTTTTGCTCGAACTTATAATCTATTTTTTCTGCTGTTGACCTAGCTTGGTCAAAAGAAGGCCCGTTAGCTTCTTTTTTAACTGTGATACGAGCTACCGAATCGTTCGATCTTTTGATATTGAACCGAACATCTTCAGATTGCAACATAGGCGACCCATCTTGATCATATACCAGAATCATATCGTTCATTCTAACATACTCGCCATCATCATAGTATTCTGAAGATACCAGTTGTAAGTTAAGGGTGTCGGTTTTCTGATCGATAGTCAAAGAGTAGTCTTCTTTAATACTACCTGTAAAGGCATGGGAAGCCGCTTCCCTTACACCCAAAACTATTAATGAAATGATACAGATAATCCAAAGGCCCAGCAATGAGAACTTGGCAATGTTACCAATTGATTTTAAGTTATTGACAAGTATTTTAAGTCCTAAATACATCAGGAAGAAAAACGGAATACCTATGGCAAAGAACAAGAGAATTGAGAATACCCAAACCGGGGCTACTGTCAGGTTGTTCAGTACCCCGTCAACACCTGGTAGATTGATCCAATCTAAGGTACCCATGGTTAGCATGCCAATGAACATTCCGATAATGGTAGCAGCACCAACAACAACCAGAATAATACCAATGAACTTACCGATTATCTTGAAGAAAAACATGATAATATCACCCAAGGTCTCAAAAAACGATTTGCCGCCGTTCTTTACTTTCTTGGTTACACCTTCATAATCAACGCTCTTAATTTTGTGGGCAACATCATCAAAGCCTTCCTTGACCTTGCGTTCTATATTGCTGATGTTGACATCCTCCCCCCGCATGTCAAGTTTTTGAGAGGTGGTTTTAGCTTCCGGGATCAATAACCAAAGCAGGGCGTAGATGACAATGAAAGCTCCTGTTGAACCAATGGTCAAGACAATCCATATGAGGCGAACCCAAAGCGGGTCGATATTAAAGTAGTGGCCCAACCCAGATGATACACCGGCAATGTACTTATGATCTGTATCGCGATAGAATTTTTTCGCCCTTTTAGGCGCTTTTTGTTTACCGCTGATTGGTTCATCTTCGAACATGTCTTCATCTACCATGTAATCTTCGGGCTGCCCCATGATGGCGATTACTTGGTCGACCTCTTTGACCGTTATAACCTGTCTTTCATTTTCCAGCTTTTCACTGAACAGTTCGGCAATTCGAGCCTCAATGTCGGCTAGAATCTCTTCGCTACCGGGCGTATTGGCAAACGAGCGTTTGACCGACTCAAGGTAGCGCTGCATTTTATTGTATGCTTCTTCATCCATATGAAAAAGCATGTTGGCTAGATTTATATTTATTGTCTTGTTCATTGTCGTTGTTTTTAGGCTTGTGTTGTTGTTAGCCTTTTAGGGCATATAGCTATGTTCGTTAGTTTATCGGTTATTGGTTACCAAGTTGGTAGCCGTTCTAAGTTCATCCCAGGTCGAATCAAGCTCTTTCAAGAAAAGCTTACCTGTTTCGGTTAGGGCATAGTACTTTCTAGGTGGTCCTGAAGTTGATTCTTCCCAGCGATAGCTGAGCAAACCTGCATTTTTCAGACGGGTGAGAAGGGGATAAATAGTACCTTCTACTACCAACATTTTGGCATCTTTAAGGGTTTCAAGAATCTCTGAGGCATACTTGTCATTTCCGTTTAAAATGGAAAGGATGCAGTATTCGAGAACCCCTTTGCGCATTTGCGCCTTTGTATTTTCTACGTTCATAATCTCGTTTTGCTTTTTATGCAGTTCCTTCACATTGGGGGAACGTGTTTGTTTTGAAAATGTCTTCTGCATTGGTTGACTGTTCGTTTTTTGATAGATGAATAAACATGTTACCGTTGATTGATGATTTTGATTGATGAATAAACTCCGTTAGTTAAGGGTTGATGAGCCCCATTTTATTTAATAAACTTAATGGTCAAGGGGTATTCAAAATATTGGCCCTCGTTCGTTCTAATAGTAGCCAATAGGGTGTATACCACGTTAATGATGAAAAGAGCAGCATGTGCCAGCCCAGCAAGACTTAGTGGTATAAGCCAAGATCCAAACCTGAAATTGTCAGGATCGAAATTGATTGAAAAATTGTTATAGTTGTTCAATTTGTCGAAACCGAAGAAGCCGAAATCGAAAATATCGGGAAAGAAACCTACAAAGAAAGGAATGCTAATGACCCCCAATACTACCGAGTAAATCAGTAAGCTGATTTGAAAATTCAGGGCTTGTTTGCCATTGTAGTCGACAAATGAATTCTCGTTCTTATTGGCTGTCCAAAGTACCAACGGAATGATAAAATTACCGAAGGGAATAAGGAACCTTGAAAAGGTCGATGCATGTATCAATGCCGATAGATTTCGTTCGTGTTTGGTGATTGTACTTTCCATGACTTAGTAATTTCTTATGCAAATATATTTCTAAAAAAAGGTACTATGCAAAACAAAGTACTTAAATTTAAGATAAAATTAACAATTTTAAATTCGGTTATTTTGCATATTTTTGAGTAAAACCTTAATGGATATGGGCGTTACCGCACAAAAGTTCAATCAATTCACTTTTTTCAAATTACCTGCCGCTTGGTGGACGGGTGTTCGGGTAAAATCATTAAATGGGGATACCTGCGTGGTAACTGTTAAGCATTCTTGGCGCAATCAGAACCCATTTAAGAGTATGTTTTGGGCCGTTCAAGGTATGGCCGCTGAGTTAAGTACAGGTGCTATGGTCATTAACGAAATCAGAAAAAGCAAAAAGAAAATTAGTATGCTGGTCGCCAATAACAATGCTAATTTTTCAAAAAAGGCCACCGGTAAAATTACGTTTACATGTAATGATGGGCATCTTATCAAAGAGGCCATTGATAAAACTGTCGCCACGGCCGAGGGGCAAACCTTTTGGATGAAATCTGTAGGTGTTAACGAACAGGGAGTCGTGGTTTCTACTTTTAACTTTGAGTGGACGGTGAAAGTGAAAAGTTCAAAATAATTAGAGTTTTTGTAACAAAACTATTGGTATAGACAACCAATAGACATCACAATAAATCAATCAAAAAAATGAATGCACACGAAATAGACTATCAGATTTACGGCGAAGAGATGCAATACGTAGAAATTGAGCTAGACCCTCAAGAGGCGGTGGTTGCCGAAGCCGGAAGCTTTATGATGATGGACTCCGATATTAAAATGGATACCATTTTTGGAGATGGCTCGAACCAAGATTCAGGGGTGTTGGGCAAGATATTTTCTGCGGGAAAGCGCATATTAACGGGCGAGAGCTTGTTTATGACCGCGTTTTTAAATGTAGGCCAAGGAAAAAAACAAGTTAGTTTTGCCTCTCCATATCCCGGTAAAATTGTTCCAATAGACCTTTCAGAAAAGCAGGGTAAATTTATTTGCCAGAAAGATGCCTTTCTGTGTGCGGCCAAAGGTGTTTCAGTAGGTATAGAATTCTCTAGAAAACTCGGGCGGGGCCTTTTCGGTGGTGAAGGTTTCATTATGCAAAAGCTTGAAGGTGATGGCCTGGCATTTGTACATGCAGGAGGTACTTTGGCCAAAAAAATATTGGCACCCGGAGAGGTGCTTCGAGTAGATACCGGCTGCATCGTAGGCTTTTCAAAAGATGTCGATTACGATATCGAGTTCATTGGTGGAATCAAAAATACGGTTTTTGGGGGCGAAGGCTTGTTTTTCGCAACGCTTCGTGGGCCAGGTACCGTATATATACAATCATTGCCATTCAGCCGTTTGGCTGGCCGTGTTTTGGCCTCGGTTCCTAGAGGGGGAAAAGACAAGGGAGAAGGTAGTATTTTAGGCACCTTGGGAGATATCGTGGGCGGTGATAATCGTTTTTAAACAAATTTTTCCCTTCCGTAAATTCAATTGCTATTACTGGATTCCCTTTGATTAATTGGCTTGAACTTCCACGATTTTGAAGGATCTAGAAGACTGGAATGGTAATACATTTTTAAGAATAGGAGTGGAAAGTACATGCCTTTTTCAAAAGATAAATTCAATTGATAAACCTTTAGAAGGCCGTAATAAGCTCAGAAAGATTGTGTTGGCATGCCTACTTTTAATTATATTTACGCCGTAAACTTCAGTTTTGTGCCCCTAATGCCCTTTCAAATTTAATTCATGGAATCTAACTCGGTAACGAACACACAATTGGTCGTATGGGTAATAGATGATGATTTTGTATCCATTTTTGCTACCCGTTACGGAATAGAACAGTGGAACAGTAACTGCAAGGTGGTTGATTTCGATAGCGCTGAGACAGCTCTGAAAATTTTCTCCGATACCTTGGATAATGAGGAGGAAAGACCTGATATCATTCTTCTTGATTTGATTATGCCCGGCATGGATGGGTGGACTTTTCTTTCGAATTTCGAGAAAATGACGCAGGGAAATCCCGGTACTGACATCTATATTCTTTCTGCTTTTACAAATTCCAGAGATCGTAAGAAGGCTAAAGGGCATCCATCTGTCAAAGGTCATTTTGATAAACCTCTTTCTAAAAGTTTGTTGGAAGAAGTGTTCAATGCCAATTATCTATAGAAAGTTAACCCCTCTATTTTTGAGAAAATGACGATGGCTTGCCGTCTGGTTGAATAATTCTTATCTTCGGAAAAGATGAATTAACGATTTTATGGCGAATTATAATATTGACGCTAAAAAAGACATGACCTATGATGCCATTGTCATAGGATCAGGTATCAGTGGCGGTTGGGCTGCCAAAGAACTTTGTGAAAAAGGACTAAAGACTTTGGTGCTCGAAAGGGGTAACATTGTGGAACACGTAGTGGATTATCCTACCATGCATTTAGACCCATGGGATATGGATTACCGTGGTGGACTTACCCCTGAACAGAAGAAAAAGCATTACAAAAACATTCGCTCTGGTTGGGTCGGTCAAGATACCGAGCATTTCTGGGCAGACGATGAAGCCAATCCCTACACTGAGGTGAAGCCCTTTTTATGGCTTAGGGGTCATCAAATGGGAGGCAAATCATTACTTTGGGGAAAACAAACCTATCGCTGGAGCGATCTTGATTTTGAGGCCAATGCCAAAGACGGTCATGGTATTGATTGGCCCATTCGCTATAAAGACATAGAACCTTGGTACTCTTACGTAGAAAAGTTTGCCGGTATTAGTGGTGAGTCTCTAGGGCTTCCACAATTGCCCGACAGCCATTTTTTGCCCCCAATGGAACTTAACTGTGTTGAGAAGCATGTGAAGGGTAGAATAGAAAAAGATTTTCCGGGAAGGCATATGATTATAGGGCGGGTGGCCCACTTGACGCAACCCCATAATGGTAGGGGGCAGTGCCAATACAGAAATAGATGTAGTAGAGGGTGCCCTTATGGTGCTTACTTCAGCAGTAATGCGGTTACATTGCCACCGGCAAATGCCACCGGTAATCTGACGATTAGACCGTATTCGATAGTGCAATCCGTAATTTATGATGATAAAAAGGGCAAAGCGACGGGGGTAAGAATTATCGATGCCGAAACCAACGAAGATATTGAGTACTCGGCCAAAATTATATTTGTGAACGCTTCAACATTGAGTACTACACAAATACTGATGAATTCTGTTTCAAACAGATTTGAAAATGGTTTAGGTAACGATAGTGGCGAGCTTGGGCATAATTTGATGGATCATACCTACCGTGTCGGTGCTATGGGCAAGGTTAATGGGTTCGATGACAAGTACTATAAGGGCAGAAGGCCTAACGGTATTTATATACCACGCTACTGGAATGTTGACGAACAAACCAAATCGGATAAATTTGTTAGGGGCTTTGGTTTTCAAGGTGGCGGCTATCGAGGCGGTAATGCCGCTAATACCGAGTCGTTCGGTGCCGATTTTAAAGACAATATGTTAAAACCAGGGCCTTGGGAATTTTTCATTACCGGTTTTGCCGAATGCCTACCGTATCATGACAACAAAATTTCCTTAAATAAAGAAGTTCTTGATAAGTGGGGCCAACCCACCCTGTCCATCGATGCAGAGTTTAAAGAAAATGAAAAAGCATTGAATAAACAGATTCAAGAAGATGCGGTAGAAATGCTCGAAAAGGCAGGTCTGAAAGATGTGCTTGGGTTCGATAATGAACATCCGCCAGGGTACGGTGTGCATGAGATGGGTACGGCCAGAATGGGTAAAGATTCTAAAACAGCGGTATTGAATGAATTCAATCAAGTACACGGGGCAAAAAACGTTTTTGTAACCGATGGGGCCTGTATGACTTCATCTTCATGCGTCAACCCTTCTTTGACTTACATGGCATTGACTGCCAGGGCAGCAGACCATGCCGTATCAGAATTAAAAAAACGAAATATTTAATTATGGATAGGAGAAAAGCCCTTAAGCGAACCGGACTGTTGGCCGGTGCTACGGTTATCGCACCTTCGTTATTTTCGCTATTACAATCTTGTAAAGATGAAAAGCGATTGGACTGGAACCCTGAATTCTTTTCTAAAAAAGAGGCTCTAACAATAGCATCTATTATAGATATGGTACTTCCTAGAACGGAAACTCCTGGAGGTTTAGATGTCAAGTCAGATATTTTTATCGATAAAGTGGTTGCGAACACCTATGACGAAAAGGGACAAGAAAACCTAAGAAATCAAATCGCAGAATTTAACAAGAAGTGTCAAAATGACTTTGGAGCCAATTTTTATGAGCTGAACGAAACTGACAAGAAAAAGGTTTTGGAGGAGCAAGAAAAGACTTCAGGAAAATTTAGCCCAGGTGTTTGGGGAACTACGGTGGGAGATCAAGAACCCATCGGTTTCTATCGTTCAATGAAGTCGATGGCCATATGGGCCTACACCACTTCGGAAGAGGTAGGGGAGAAAATCTTGAGCTATGACCCAATTCCTGGTGGGTACGAATCTTGTAAACCTCTTTCTGAGGTTGGAAATAAGTGGAGTCTCTAGCCAATTGCATGAAAAACAATCGAATTAAGAACATTGAAAAAAAGGTACTATCCGATAATTGGTACATTTTAAATAAGTATACATACGAATACCAGAAAGATGATGGTTCTTGGGAGACTCAACAGCGTGAAGCCTATGACCGCGGTAATGGTGCCGCCATCTTGCTTTATAACAAAAAGAAGGGCACCATTGTTCTGACCAAGCAATTTAGAATGCCAACTTACGTGAATGGTAACGAAGATGGTATGATGGTTGAGGTTTGCGCAGGTCTTTTAGATGGCTTGAACCCTGAGGAGTGTATCAAAAAAGAGGTAGAGGAAGAAACCGGTTATCAAATAGACCGGGTCAGAAAAGTTTTTGAAAGCTATATGTCTCCTGGATCGGTCACTGAAATACTTTATTTTTTCGTTGGAGAGTATAAAGAAAAGATGAGAGTGAACGAGGGCGGTGGAGCCGAAGATGAAACGGAGAACATAGAAGTTTTAGAACTTGATTTTGAATCGGCCATGGGCATGATAGCAAGTGGTGAAATTCGAGATGCTAAATCCATCATGCTTTTACAGTACGCTAAGATTCACCAATTATTAGGTCAGTAACATCCTTCTTAATAAGTGTCCCTTACTTTTTCCAATATAAGCTGCATTCTCTTTTTGACCTCAGAAGAAGATTCCCGAAAGTGATTGTTCATAAAGCTGAAAATTAAAGTTTTACCTGATTTGGTAATCAAAAATCCGCTAAGACAATGGTTGTTGCTTAAGCTTCCGGTCTTAGCATAGATATAAGGCTTGTCAATACCGGGATACCAATTTTTTAAAGTTCCTGACTTTCCACCAGTAGGAAAGAAGCTCAGTAACCTATCCCTCGGTAGCTCTGTATACAATTTGTGTAATACTTGAATTAGTGATTCTGGGGTAATGAGATTGTATCTTGATAATCCGGAACCATCTACCCATCGCGGTTCTTGTTTTAGATCCCAAAGAAAATTTTCTAACATGAAATCTCTCGCTCTTTGGCTGTCGAGTGTGTCAGACAAGGTTGATGAAGCTAAAATCAGTAATTGCTCAGCTATAAAATTATCACTGTTATGCATCATTCTGCGATAAACAGTATCTGATTCTATACCATAAAAAGTTTTTAAAGATGGAGATGTCTTTTTATCGGTCAGTTCAATTGCTCTGTTAAGTTCTGATTCCAGAATAGATTTGGTTAGTTGGGGCCCTGTTCTAAAAGGTACTTCTAAAGTGTCTTTTCGGTTACCGTCAAAAAAGAAGATGTTTTCTTCAGCCTTTCTATTATCGGCAGCGTTTACCCGTACCACACTATCAACAAACACGGCAGGTAGCACCTTCGGTTCTTGAATGTTTTGAAGTGTAGTTACATTGCCATAAAGAGGCATTGCGCTTCTTTCAGGTTGATAATAGTACTGATAATCTCCCCATGACCAACCAGGGCCAAGTCTCTCATCGATAAGATTGCCCAGATATAGTTTGACATTGTTTTGCTTCCTGAGGAATTCAAGCGCTTTTAAATCATCAAAATAAGGATGTAGAAAAGTCGGGTCGCCAGTTCCTTGAACATAGGTTGTATCCGATGCTTGATGATAGAATAATGATGGCAAACTATCGGGCAACATCTTCAGGGAAGTGTAAAGCGTAAAAATTTTAGTGTTACTGGCCGGGGTGAAGTATTTCGATCCGTTTTGATTGTAAAGGGTGTCTTTTGTTTCCGGATCAAATAATACAAAGCCGGTAAATTGTGATTCGTAGAATTTAGAATTCAAGATATTCTCTGTTGTTCTACTGACAATTTTAGACTTCGTGGCGCAACTTAATAACAACAGTGCCAATAGTAATGCGGGTAGGAATGATTTCATATAAAAAGCTCTAATAGCCCAAAAATAGGGCTTTTAACAAGAATTTGGCGAACTTTTAACAACGAACTAGCAATATAAAAAGGGCTTTAATGTTTAACTTTAGCTTGAAGCTGTGCTTCACAAGAAACAATTAACTAAAGATTTTTCACATATGGCTAAAGCTATGCTTGAGTACACTAAAACTGTACTGAAAAAAGTTAGTTTCGATTCAAGGCTGTTTTTAAAAGAATTGAAAAAAGCAGTTACCAGATTACTCCCCGAAGAAATCGAAGAACTTAAACTCTGGTTGCAGCAGTTTATAACTGACAAACCAGAACTTCAACAAAGTTTAATTTATTTAAAGGCATAAAAAAATCCCTCCGCAACGGAGGGATTTTTTGTTGAATCTATTTCTTGTTCACAGGACTCACGATTTTTACATCTTGAAAAGCAATGGCACCCCTAACAATGCCGAGTATCACATCTCTGAGCGCCTCGGTAATCTGAATCTTTAGCTCACTTTTATGATAGATCAGACTTACCTCGCGGGCCGGTGAAGGATTTTCGAAAAACTTTAGTTTACTTCTTTTTTGTTCATCCAGTTCTAAAGTATTTAAATACGGCAATAAGGTCATGCCAAGGTCTTCATCAGCTAAGTTCACCAAGGTTTCAAAACTTCCGCTTTGCAACCTAAAATGTTCTTCCTGAAAATTTCGAGGGGCTTGGCATAGATTGATAACGCCATCACGAAAACAGTGTCCGTCTTGAAGTAAGAGCACGTCATTTATATCTAAATCTTCCGGTTTCAGTTTGTCTTGGCCATTGAGCCTATGGTTCTTAGGTACATAACCCACAAACGGCTCATAGTACAAGGGGCGTTCTTTAATGAATTCGATTTCAAGAGGTGTAGCGGCAATACCCGCGTCGATATGCCCGTCTTGAATATTTCTTATCAGGCTTTCGGTGCTTTGTTCCTTAATAATTAGGTTGACCTTGGGGTATCTTTTAATAAAGGTTTTCAAAAACATGGGTAGTAGGGTCGGCATAACTGTAGGTATGATGCCCAACGTATAATCACCTCCTATAAAGCCCTTTTCTTGGTCTACAATATCTTGAATTCTATGAGCTTCGTTTACGATATTCTTGGCCTGTTCGACAATTTTTTTACCGACTTCGGTGATGGTAATAGGTTTCTTACTACGATCGAATATTAACACATCGAGCTCATCTTCCAGTTTTTGAACTTGCATGCTCAAAGTAGGTTGGGTAACGAAGCTCTTTTGTGCGGCCAAGGTAAAATTTTGATGTTCTGCGACCGCCAGAACGTATTGTAATTGCGTTATTGTCATTGCTAATAAATTATGACGATAAATGTATAAAAACTATCAATAAAATTTATCGTTAAGCGGATTTATATTTTATAATTTTATAATCGAAAACTAAAATCAACACATTTATGAAACTCAATAGTATAGGATTAAGCGAAAAAGATTCAAAATCGATTAGTGATGATTTGAATCAATTACTCGCTAATTTTCAACGTTATTATCAGAATCTTCGTGGAATACACTGGAATATAAAAGGCAAGCGTTTCTTTGAATTGCATCCAAAATTTGAGGAACTATATGATGATGCCAATGAAAAAGTTGATGAAGTTGCCGAAAGAATTTTGACCCTCGGTGGCGTACCTCTTCATACGTTCGAAGATTATATCAAGACCTCAAAAGTACCGGTAGGTAAGAACGTCAGTAATGATGAAGATTCAATCAGGTTGATTGTAGATTCTTTGAAAGAACTACTCATTATTGAGCGTCGAATATTAGATGCTTCTGATGAATCAGGTGATGAGGGTACCAACGCCATGATGAGTGATTTTATCACTGAACAAGAAAAAACGGTTTGGATGATGAAGGCTTGGTTGGCAGAAGAAATCTAGAGACTAATGAAAATTGAATAACGGGCCCCATGGAAATTTCCATGGGGCCCGTTATTTTTAGAATCGAATTCTAAATTCTTGATCTTCACCATTTACTTCAAACTTCGCATCGGCAAAGATGGGAGGCCCGAACGGATTAATATCTCCCGTCTGTCCATAACTTTCCAAGGGCATTCCAGAAGCATCAAAATCGATGGAATTATTGCTGTTTGAATCGTGAATGGCCAGGATTGCATAGGTGCCTGGTGAAACATTTTCAAAGAGAAGGGTCACTTCACCTTTCTTAGCCGGTTCTTTAGCTGTTTTTACCCCTGGTGATTTTAGAAAAGTATCTTCATTATGTAAAGATGCAATGACCGAGCCTTCCTCAGAAAGAACATTTTCAATCGTTATTTTAATGTTTGCGGTTTTCTCAGACTGCGCGTTGATCAGCAGCACACTGGCCAACGCTAAAATGGTTGTAAAAGTTTTCATGTTCATGGTTTTGTTTTTAGATGTTGTAAAATTGGCCCTACACCTGCGTAATTTGAAATAGATTTTACCGAATTGTTCATATTTCATGATGAATTGATAAAACTTTGTGTTTGTTTACATCTTACGAAGATTTGTAACCTTCTCTGTTTACTTCTAAGGCTTAATCGATAATACGTAACTTTACCTTGGTAGTAAAAACAAATTTCATGGAAAACCGACGCCTGCTTGAAATAGAACAAATGCTCACCTCTCAAGGGTATATAGGTGATAAATCGATTGCTATGTCGGTTTACTTGGCTATGCAACTTGAAAAACCTTTACTGGTTGAAGGTCCTGCCGGGGTGGGTAAAACTGAAATTGCCAAAGTAATGGCAAAGGCACTCGACACCAATTTGATTAGACTGCAATGCTATGAGGGTTTAGACAGTACGCATGCCCTTTATGAGTGGAATTACCAGCATCAACTGTTATATCTAAAAATGCAGGAGAATAATAAGGTGGATATTACTACTGCCGAATCAACGATTTTCTCCGACCGATTTTTGCTCAAAAGACCCGTTTTACAAGCAATAACCCAGAAAACACAACCAGTTTTATTAGTTGATGAAATTGATAGAGCCGATGAAGAATTTGAAAGTTTTCTTTTGGAAGTGCTATCCGACTGGCAAGTGACCATACCTGAAATCGGCAGTATCAAGGCAGTTCAAAAACCACAGATTATACTAACAGGAAATAGAACCCGGGAATTGTCGGAAGCATTGCGCAGGCGCTGCCTCTATCTTTGGATAGATTATCCTGAATTTGAGAAGGAATTGGCCATTGTTAAAGCGAAGGTTCCGGAGGCCGATGAGCGATTGGGGCAAGAGATTTGTACGTTCATGAAAGAGCTTAGGCAATTGAGGCTAGAAAAGACTCCTGGCATTTCCGAAACCCTAGATTGGGCAAAAGCCTTGGCCGGTATGCACTTAAAACACCTAAACAAAGAAGTAGTAGAATCTACACTTGGGGTAGTACTCAAAGATTGGCAAGATATGAGGCACACACAAGATGCCCTCTCCGAACTTTTAGATAAAACCGGCGTGGTATCGAGAATAGGCTAATAATAATGATCGACCATGCAAGGCTCTTATCTGGAACATCAAACTGAAATATCTGCGTATATCGTACTGCTTTGTCAATTCCTTCGTAAGAAAGGCTATGTCATAGGCCCGGTCGAGCAGGTTGATGCCATTTTGGCCCTTGGTGGCTATAACTTTAACGAAGAGGCAAAATTTATTTTGGCGCTACAAACTGTTTTGGCCAAGAATAAACAGCAGTACATCCATTTTAAAGAAAACTATTTAGAGTTTAAACACCAGCTGAAGCAGGCTTCAGATTCTAAAGTAAAAACAAGAAAAACACCAGTTAAAAATAGGGCCAGGCAAGAACAAGAACGTTTTGATGCGCTCAAAAGTTGGCTGAACCTGAGTAAAGAAAAGGAAATCAAAGAGACAGCATCCTTTAGTGGAGTAGAAGTACTTGCAAAAAAGGAGTTTACTGATTTAAGTGATGATGAAGTACGCCTGATAATGCGGCTACTAAAAAAAATGGCCTTAAAAGCCATGCGAAAAAAAAGCAGACTAAAAAAGCTTACCAAACACAGAAGTAAAATTGATTTAAAAAGAACCATTCGCCAAAGTTTGAGAAAAGGGGGAGATATTCAGCAATTACTTTATTCTGAGCCAAAGCATAAAAAGCTAAAATTGCTGCTGTTATGCGATGTGAGTAAGTCGATGGACCTTTTCAGCCGTTTTTTTATTCATTTAATTTATGCCTTTCAAAATTCGTATGATAAAATAGAAACCTTTGTTTTCAGTACAGCTCTTCATCGGGTTTCAGATATTTTGAACGGCCATGATTTTGAAAATGCATTCCAAAGTATCTCCGATAGGGTTCCCCAATGGTCTGGTGGTACAACAATTGGTGAATGCCTAGAAGATTTTGTAGAAAATTACTCCTATCGATATCGATATCTAGATAAAAAAACCATTGTTTTGATATTAAGTGACGGTTGGGACACTGGAAAACCGACTAACATACAAAAAGCCATGCACCATATTTTTAAGAGCTCAAGAAAGGTCATTTGGCTCAATCCACTTGCTGGTAACAAAAACTTTTCCCCTGAGGTATTAGGTATGAAGTCGGCGCTTCCATATATCGATGAATTGGCTCCGGCCCACAACCTAGAAAGCTTAAAAAAGGTTCTTCTTTTAATAGGGAAAAGAAGAAAGAAAATTGCAGGTCAATTTTGAGTTTGTATTAACAATTTGTCATTTAAACTTTAATTAAACTAAATATTTAGTAAAAATTAGCCCTTTTGGTTTAGAATATTCAATTTGATTTTTTATATTCAATATCTCAAGCGAGCTATATGAAAATTAAAGGTAATTACAAACTTCCGGCTTCAAGGTCAGTTGTTTGGGATATGGTTATGGACCCCGAAATCTTAGAGAGGGTTACCCCGGGCATTAAAGAGTTAAAAGAGCTATCTCAAGACCAATATGAGGCAGTTTCCGAAGTTAGGGTAGGGCCTGTCAAGGGTAATTTCACAGGTAAACTTTCCATAAAAGATAAAACAGAAGAAGAGGGTTGCACATTGGTCATCGATCAGAAAAGTAAGATGGGCAATGTAGTGGCCGAGATTGTTATGAATTTGGCTTCTTCAGATGAAGGTGGTACAGATGTTACGTATACGGGTGAGGCTAAGATGAGCGGTACCTTGGCCAGTATGGGGCAGCGTATTATGAGCGGGGTGGTAAGTACGCTTTCTAAGCAGTTCTTCAAATCAATGGAAGAAGAAATAGATAAGCGCAGCGCCTAATTTCTAAATATTTCTACAATTTAAAACACTAGCATATGAACGTAACCATCACTGTCAATGGTAAACAGTTTACCCATGACATAGAACCGAGACTAAGTTTGGCCCAATATCTTAGAGAGAATTTAGATTTAACAGGCACGCACATTGGCTGTGATACCAGTGGGTGTGGGGCTTGCACCATAACAATGGATGGAAATGCCGTGAAATCATGCACCGTTTTGGCCGTTCAAGCCGACGGTAGCGAAATAACTACGATTGAAGGTATGGCCCAAAATGGAGAAATGCATCCGATTCAGGCGGCCTTTAAAGAGAAACATGGTTTGCAATGTGGTTTTTGTACACCGGGTATGGTGATGGTGGCCGCCGATATTCTCAAAAACTATCCGAATCCTTCAGAAGAAGATATCAGACACGGGCTTAAAGGAAATTTTTGTCGCTGCACTGGGTATCATAATATAGTCAAGTCTATTCAATTGGCTGCTGAAACAATAAATGATTAGTTATGGGAGAGTTTATAGGTAAATCAGTAAAAAGACGTGAAGATGCCCGATTCCTCAAAGGTATGGGCAAATATACAGACGATATAAAATTGCCCAAAATGACACATTCGGCCTTTGTTAGAAGTCCGTATGCCCATGCAAAAATAGAAAATGTCGATATCTCTGAGGCTGAGAAGGCCGATGGTGTGGTAGCTATTTTCACAGGTAAAGATGCTTGTGGCGAATATGGCGTTCCATGTGGTTGGCAAGTCGATTTTAAGAATGGTGAAACGATGCGAGAGCCCAAACATCCACTTTTGGCAAAAGATAAAATCCGCCATTTGGGTGAAGCGGTAACTATAGTCATCGCAGAAACACTGGAGCAGGCACGCGATGCGGCGGAATTGGTAGAGGTAGATTACGAAGAACTTCCTGCGGTTACAGACCCCAAAAAGGCAATGGAAGAAGGGGCGCCATTGGTTCATGATGATTGGGACAGTAATGCGGCATTTGACTGGTGTATCGGTAACGATCGTGCAGAAGTAGAGGCTGCTCTCGAGAAAGCCCATCATGTAACTGAAATGGAATATAGAAACCAAAGGTTGGCACCTAACGCTATGGAACCACGTAGTTACATTGCCGATTATGATGTGAATGGCGATAAATATACGTTGTACACGAGTACCCAAAATCCGCATTTGATCCGTCTTCTAATGTGCGCATTTGTTCTAGGTTTACCGGAACATAAGGTTCGAATAGTTTCTAAAGATGTAGGCGGAGGCTTTGGTAGCAAAATTTATCATTATACCGAGGAAGCTTTATTGACTTGGGCCGCCAAGGAAATAGGAAGACCAGTGAAATGGACATCCGACCGAAGTGAGGCATTTTTGACTGATGCCCACGGTCGCGACCATGTGGTCAAATCACGAATGGGTTTTGATAAAGACGGAAAGATTGTGGCTCATCTTACCGATGAGTACTGCGGAATGGGTGCTTATCTTTCAACATTTGCTCCGGCAGTACCGACCTATTTACACGGAACGCTGTTTCAAGGGGTATATACAACGCCATTGATTCATCTAAATGTAATTGCCCCATTTACGCATACCGTTCCGGTGGATGCTTATCGCGGTGCCGGAAGACCTGAGGCAACCTATCTATTGGAACGTATTATTTCCAAGGGCGCTCAAGAAATGGGTATGGACGCTGCTGAAATCAGATATAAAAACTTCATACCTCCTTTTGATGGGGTCGAAGAGGCCGGTTATCAAACTCAAGTGGCCCTGCAATATGATAGCGGTAATTACGAAGCAGCCTTAAAGAAAGGGTTGGAGAGGTTAGGATATGATGATTTTAGAAAGGAACAATCGGAAGCCCGCAAAAACGGGCGTCTGCTCGGCGTCGGTATTTCTACCTATATCGAAGGCTGCGGAATAGCCCCCTCTGCAGTGGTTGGAGCCTTAGGTGCTAGGGCCGGTCTTTATGAAGTAGGGCAGGTACGTGTTCAACCCACCGGAAAAGTATCCGTTTTTACCGGGGCTCATTCCCATGGGCAGGGCCATGAGACCGTTTTCGCTCAATTTGTGGCCGATAAGTTGGGTATAGATATGGCCGATGTTGAAATCGAGCATGGCGATACCGACCAAGTTGCTTTTGGAATGGGAACCTACGGTTCTCGAAGTCTGGCAGTGGGGGGTAGTGCTATAATAAAAAGCATAGATAAAATATTGGAAAAGGGTGCGAAGATAGCAGCCCATAAATTGGAGGCCGCTGAAGACGATTTGGAATATGCCAGCGGTAAATGGACGGTCAAGGGCACTGATAAATCCGTTTCTTTTGGCGATGTCGCACTTACTGCCTATGTGCCCCATAATTATCCTGAAGGGTTAGAGCCAGGGCTCGACTTTTCAAGCTTTTATGACCCAAGTAATTTTACTTATCCCTTCGGTACACACATTGCCGTTGTTGAGGTCGATGCCGATACGGGAGCGGTTGAATTGCAACGATTTATTGCTGTCGACGATGTGGGCAATATTATGAACCCAATGATTGTTGAGGGTCAGATTCATGGCGGTGTGGCCCAGGGTGTCGGGCAAGCCTTGTTGGAAGAGGTCGCCTACGATGAGGCGGGTCAAATGATTACAGGGTCGTATATGGATTATGCGATGCCGAGGGCAGATGACCTACCAATGATAGAGACCGAAAATACCGTAACGCCATGTCCTCATAACCCATTAGGGGTGAAAGGGGCCGGAGAAGCGGGTGCCATAGGGTCGACACCGGCCGTAGTAAATGCAGTAGTTGATGCACTGGCCCATCTTGGTGTTACTGATATACAAATGCCCCTAAAACCACAAACGGTTTGGAAAGCCATGCAGAATTAAAATAAGAAGAACATGATACCAGCAAAATTTGATTATATAAAGGCGACCTCCATTAGTGAGGCAGTCAATCTATTGGACGAGCACGGTTTTGATGCCAAGATATTATCAGGGGGTCAAAGTCTTTTACCGGCTATGAAGTTAAGACTCAACAGACCCGAGATCGTGATTGATATCAATGGTATTCCAGGTATGAATTCCATTGAGGAAACAGGTGATGAGGTCATCATAGGAGCCAATTGTACCCATACACAAATATTGAATTCCGATATGGTTTATAAAACCGTAAATATTTTACATCAGGCTGTTACCACCTTGGGTGATGTTCAGGTAAGAAACCGGGGAACTATTGGCGGTAGTCTGGCTCATGCCGACCCCTCGGCCGATTATCCTGCGGTGGTGCTGGCTTGTAATGCCCAAATTGAGGTGGAAGGAAAAGGGGGTAAAAGAACCATTGCCGCTACAGATTTCTTTCAAGGCATTTTCACAACGGCATTAGAAGACGATGAAATCGTCACTGCGGTACGTTTTCCCAAAGTGGCGCATGGCAAATACCTGAAGTTTTATCAATCTGCCTCAAGATTCGCTATTGTGGGAGTCGCCGTGGTATTCGATGATAGTAAGGTCAAAGTTGGTATAACAGGTGTTTCCGATACGCCCTATAGAGCTACTGCTGTTGAAGAGGCTTATACGGGTAATGGTGATGCAGCCGAACATGCAGTCGATGGAATAGAGGTGATGAGCGACCATTTTGCAGACGAAAATTATAGAAGTCATTTGGCAAAGGTCATGGTAAAGAGAGCTCTGGAAGAGTAAGTTTTAAGAAATAAAGCATTCATAACCCGACAAAGTGTGTCGGGTTTTTTTGTGCCTTCATTTTTTCGTCGATTGCATTAAAGTACCTAACTCTTTAAAGGTAGCTTGCTAGAAACTAAAATTGATTATGACAGAAATAAAGGCATATGCAGCTGCTTCGAAAGAAGACGATTTGAAACCATATAAGCTAGAAAGACGAGAGCTTACTCCTGATGATGTGAAAATTGACATTCTTTATTGTGGAGTTTGCCATAGTGACCTTCACCAAGTAAGAAACGACTGGAAAAATTCGGTTTATCCGGTAGTACCCGGGCATGAAATCATCGGCAAGGTTATGTCAGTAGGTGATCATGTAGAAAACTTTAAAGAAGGTGATTTGGTGGGCGTTGGATGTTTAGTCGACTCGTGTCAAGAATGTAGCTCCTGTAAAGACGATTTAGAACAGTTTTGTGAGAATGGCGCAACTTTCACTTATAATAGTCCCGACAAGCATTTAGGGGGGCATACTTTTGGTGGATATTCCGAAGCGGTGGTCGTAGACAAAAAATTTGTTCTAAAGGTTCCTGAAAATATAGATGCCAAGGCAGCGGCACCATTATTATGTGCAGGAATTACTACATGGTCGCCCCTAGCCAATTGGGGCGTGAAAAAGGGAGATAAAGTAGGTGTCATAGGTCTAGGAGGCTTGGGCCATATGGGTATAAAATTTGCCCATGCGCTAGAAGCCCATACCGTGATGATAACTACTTCACCTGACAAAAGTGAAGATGCAAAAAGTTTGGGGGCCGATGAGGTATTGATTTCTAAGGACGAGGACCAGATGAAAAAGCATGCAGGGTCATTCGACTTTCTATTGAATACCATTCCAGTAGGCCATGATATGAACCCGTATGTTGGCCTGCTCAAGCGAGATGCTACCATGGTTCTGGTTGGTGCTATTGAACCACTAGAACCGCTACATGGGGGCGGAATTGTCATGGGAAGAAAGCGAATTGCCGGCTCATTGATCGGTGGAATCAAGGAAACCCAAGAGATGCTTGATTTTTGTGGTGAGCATAATGTTGTTGCCGATATTGAGATGATTAATATTCAAGACATAAATGAGGCATATGACCGCTTACAAAAATCGGATGTTAAGTATCGATTTGTAATCGATATGAAATCTCTAAAGGAAAGTTAGATGATAAGGGGCCCTTGAAAAAAGGGCCCTTATTTATTTCGTTTGCTGCTTTTGGCAAGTGGGTTGAAGTCAAGACATAATTGAATCCAAAAATCCAGGTCCTTTTCAGATTCAAATCCTTCCGACGACACAAAGACATACCCTTTCATGGGTTTTCCTGTAAAATCCATTTCAGATGCAAAATTATTCTCTAAAGCTTTTTCGTAATTAATAGGTCCAACGCGGCACATGAGTCTAGGGGCGTTATTGCTTTTGTCGGTATCTAGCCCAAAGCACATTTTATCATTGACCATAAAACATAGACCGCCCATCATTCTTTTTTCTTGGAATGATATCATTTTATTTTTGAGGGTATGCCGTATTCTATCGGCAATAAATTGGTCAAATGCCATAAGTATATGCTTAGATTATTACTTACTTGGGTTTCTCACTATAAGGTCGGCAATGGCATTGGTATTTTGGCTATTTTGTTCTCTTAACTCAGAAACTATCTGGGCATGGTCTTCTTCTCGATTTTGAGATAGTTTGTAGCGGGCCTGTATTTCTTTGATTTTAATTTGAAAGCCCACAATGCCCTTTACTTGTCTCAAAGTCTTTGTTGACATATTATGCAACGAAATAGGGTTTTTAGAGTTGGCTTCAAAAGTATCTACCAATCTATGTAAAGAATTCATGGTCTGTTCTTCTGTCAATAGTTGCAGGCTTCCATATATGTGAACCGCAATATAGTTCCATGTAGGAACTTCTTCCTCTTTATACCAAGATGACGAAATATAGGCATGCGGGCCATTAAAAATACAAAGCACGTCGTCTTGTCCGAAATGCTTCCATTGAAAATTAGCTTTGGCGATGTGACCGGTCAGTACATCTGCTCCCTCTTCGTCTTTCTCTAATAACAGAGGTATATGGGTGGCGTGTGACCGGTTTTCAGAATGGGTGACCAATATGCCAAAACTGTTTTCAGAAATAAACAATTTGAGCTCATCAATGTTTTTATTATTTTGATATTCAGGTATGTACATGATATTTTGGCGTAGTGTATTAAAATTAACTTAAATGCTTTTTCAAAGCAAGAATCTAACCCATCGAATCAACCGGACTGTATCTTGGGGCTTACATTTACGTAAACTTAAAATTAAAGCACATGCCGTTTATAACAAATACAAAAGGAAAAGAATCCGTAGATATATTTTATGAAGATTATGGAGAAGGGCAACCGGTAATTTTAATTCACGGGTGGCCGCTCAGCAGAAAATCTTGGGAGCAGCAGGTTTGGAAGATAGTTGAATCTGGGTTTAGATGTATCTCATATGACAGAAGGGGGTTCGGTATTTCTTCCGCACCTTGGGGCGATTATGACTATTCGTCTTTGGCCAGCGATTTACACACTTTAATAGAAGGACTCAAACTTAAGGATGCCGTTATTGTTGGATTTTCAATGGGCGGGGGAGAAGTAGTACGTTACTTTACCGATTACGGATCGGATAAGATTGCAAAAGCAGTCTTGATCAGTTCGATAATTCCTCTGGTTAAAAAGAAAGATGATAATCCTGACGGAGTTCCTGAAAAAGCATTGAACGATATAAAGGATGCATTGGAGAAAGACCGCGTAGGTTTCTTGAAAGATTTCCATAAGGGATTTTATAATTATGATGACAATAAGGATAGGGTAAGCGAAGCGCAGCTAGATTACGATTTTATTATTGCCTCTCATGCATCACCGAGAGCCACTATAGAAGCAGCCCTTGCCTGGATGCATACCGATTTTAGAAAAGAATTGAAAAATGTAGATGTACCTACGTTAATAGTTCATGGCGATGCGGATGAAACCGTGCCTATTGCCACATCGGCAGATCAAGCTGCAAAAGGTATTTCCGATAATACTTACGAAATTATCAAAGGGGCACCTCACGGCTTGAATGTGACTCACTCCGATGAGTTGAACAAGCTGTTGATTGACTTTTTAAAGAAGTAATAGCCAAAAAATATAATAGAGGGCCGAGCATTCGCTTGGCCTTTTGCTTTCTAAAGAAAGGTTATGTAAATGAAAAAGTTCGGTATATGTATTATGTTGTTAGGGTCTGCTCTTTTGCTTAATTGCAAGCAAGTGAGAAAGGTTACCGATTTCATTTCTGAACCCACGGCACGTGATATTTATGAGCGAGAGTTTGCCAATGACACGACAGCCTTTGCTGAATGGAATGCGTCTTTTTTGAACAGTAAAAAAGATAGTTTAGAAGTTGAATTACCATATGTAGAAACAGGGTCTTTCACTCAGAACCTAATAAGAACCCATAGCTATAATCTTGAATTGAACAAAGGCAGAATTTTTTATGCCGAAATACTGACCGACTCAATCGCTCAAAGAGTTTTTCTAGATTTTTACAGAATTTCTAATGACTCAACACAGAATCTGAAGAGTATTAAAAGCAATGAGGAAGGCGAGCGGTACCTGTCACAGTCTATCGATGAAACAGGGCGGTATAAGCTGATTGTGCAGCCAGAAATCGATGCGAGTACAAATTATAGTTTGCGAATATACAGTCAGCCTGAGTTTGGTTTTCCAGTTTCAGGTAGAGATAATACTGCTATTCAAAGCTTTTGGGGAGCTGTTAGGGATGGAGGTAAAAGAAGCCACGAAGGCGTTGATATTTTTGCAGACCGAGGTACCCCCGTATTGGCCGTGACCGACGGTCGTATAAGTTCAACCGGAAACAGGGGCTTAGGTGGTAAACAGGTTTGGCAGCGTAACGGCTTAATGGGCAGTTCTCTTTATTATGCCCACCTTGACAGTATCTTGGTGAAAACTGGACAGAAGGTTCAGCTGGGCGATACTTTGGGCTTGGTGGGTAATACCGGAAACGCCAGAACTACGAAACCTCATTTGCATTTCGGCATCTACCAAGGTTATAGAGGTGCTATAGACCCCTTACCATTCATACAAAAGACAGAAATACCTGTCTATGCCGAGAAATCACCGGATTTTGAAGAAGGTCGGGTCGAAGTGAGATCATCTTTGGCCAATTTAAGGTCGCAACCTTCTATTGAGGGAACAAAACTTGGAGAGGCCAAGAGAAACGAAGTCTTGACCGTTTTTGGCCAGACCGACAAGTGGGTGCTGGTGCAAAACCAAGACGGTTTAAAAGCCTACATACACCAAAGTCTTATCCAATCTCCTAAAACTTCAGGATGATAAAAGCCTATCTGACCAATTCTGCTTTTACCGGTAAGTGGTCAGAAATATGTTTTCCGCTTTTAAGGCGCTCATCAATATGTTCATATGAACTGACCGAAAAACCACGGGTAAAAATATAATCGATACGCTGGGTAATCGGATCCTGTAGGTTGAAGCCATTAAAGGTTCCCGATGGTCCCTCGTTTTTTGATTTGGCAACCTCTAGACCATCTGTCATTTTCTTGCTGAGGTACTGAATAGATTTTTTTTCGGGGGATAGATTTAAATCACCCATTAAAACCACTGGAAGGTCTTGTGTATTGATTGCATCAATTTTCTTAAGTATAAGTTTTACCGATTTCTTTCGGGCCTTATCACCTCTATGGTCAAAATGGGTATTGAATACGTAAAATTCTTTATCGGTACTTTTCTCCTTTAAAAGGGCATAGGTACAGATGCGTTCAAGAGCGGCATCCCAACCAACTGAAATCTGGTCGGGTGTTTTTGATAGCCAAAAAGTGTTCGATTTTAAAAGTTCATATTTTTCTTTTTGATAAAGAATAGGTGAGTACTCACCCTTTTGTTTTCCGTCTTCACGCCCAACACCCACATAATCATAACCGGATAATTCTTCGTTTAAATAGTTCAATTGGTTGTGAAGAACCTCTTGCATACCCACAACATCAGGGGCTTCGGTTACAATCAGTTCAACCATCGAAGATTTTCGGTCGTTCCAATTATTGACCGTATCGTTCACGTTATCATACTTAATATTGTAGGTCATGATAGTCGGGCTCTGTGAATACCCTGTCACTGAACTAAGACAAATAGCTAAAAAAGATAAAATATAAAGGCGCATGGTAGATGGTATAATTTCGGGCAAGGTAGGTATTTCTGTGTTGATAGTTGGTGAACTTCTAATTTAAAAATACGACCAATCATTTTAATATTTCTACAAATTCAAAAGTGACATGAGCATTCTAATCAAGTCGAAAAATTGACGGTTACAGTTAAAAAATTATCGGCAAAGGTCATAGCGGTAAATTTGATAATCTTAATTTCACCTCCGATAAAACCCCAACAAAATCAAACATACTTTATGAAATATATCCATCCAAATATCATTAGACAGGTATTTGTTCTACTGCTAATACTGTTGATTGGAGGGCTCATATTTTGGGAAATAGTTCCGTATTTATCGGGTATTCTAGGAGCCATTACCATCTATGTGATTTTCAGAAAATGGATGGTCCAGCTAGTGAAAAAAGGTTGGAATCCCAATTTGGCCGCCACTCTTATTATGCTGTTGTCATTTATCGGTATATTGATACCAGTGAGTGGTCTTATCGCCATGTTAGGAAGTAAAATGGGGAAGGCGGTTGAAAAATCTGAGAGTGTCATCGAGATTATCAAAGACCAATTATTTGTAGTCGAAAAAACGGTCGATTATGACCTGACTTCTCAAATAGACCCTGCAGGTGCATCTTCATGGATTACCGAAAGTGTTTCCGCTTTTGCTGGAAGTACCTTTACTTTATTGATTTCGATAGCCATAATGTATTTTTTGTTGTTCTACATGTTGACCAATCGAAAGCAATTAAAGGAATCATTGTTTGAATACATCCCTATCAGTAAAACCAATTTGCGCATAATAGGTCGTGAAGTTCAAGCAATGGTAAGATCCAATGCGTTAGGAATTCCACTGGTGGCCTTGGCACAAGGGATTGTCGCCCTGATAGGCTTCTTTATTTTCGGAATTGATAATCCGTTTTTTTGGTTTGCCATTGTAGCAGTAGGATCCATGATTCCTTTTGTTGGAACATTGGTCGGTATTCTTCCGGTATTCATTTTAACCTTGGCCAACGGTAATGACGCCCAAGCTTGGGGTATACTTCTCTATGGCTTGGTCGTCGTAGGCTCTACGGATAATATAATTAGACTGTATGTGCTGCAGAAGCTTGATAATGTACACCCTTTGATTACGTTGATCGGTGTGATTGTAGGGGTACCTTTATTCGGTTTTATCGGCTTGATTTTCGGGCCGTTATTGATCAGTCTTTTTCTAATTGTTGTTCGAATTTACAAGAACGAATATGGGAAGGTAGATACGCAGGAACAACGATTGTAGCACCTACCGGTCTAATCTTTTCTTTTCGGCTTTCCACCACCTGGTCGCCTATTGCGCCTATTGTTGCTTTTTCCTCTATAATTTGAACTTCTAGAGTTGTACCTGCCTTTGTTTCTTCTAGGTTTCGGACTGTTTTCCTTAGGTTTGTCAGGGGTTTCCTGTTGTTCATTATCATCAACAAATTGGTGCTCTGGCATTACAGGTACTTGCTGTTTGATCAACTTTTCTATGTCTTTTAAGTAGGGTCTTTCATCTTTGTCACAGAATGAAAGGGCCGTACCACTGGCCTGTGCCCGCCCGGTTCTTCCGATTCGATGTACATAGGTTTCAGGTACATTCGGTAAATCGTAATTAATGACCAATGACAGTTCTTCAACGTCAATACCCCTTGCGGCAATATCGGTAGCGACCAAAACCTTCAATTTACCATCTTTAAAGCTTCCCAGTGCCTTCTGTCTGGCCGTTTGCGATTTATTACCGTGAATGGCCGAAGCCCTTATATCGGCCTTTTCCAATTTGGTAACGATCTTGTTGGCCCCGTGTTTGGTTCTTGAAAAGACCAAAACTGAGTCTTGTTCCTTCTCTCGGAGCAAATGAATGAGTAAGCGTGCCTTATTTCTTTTGCTGACGAAATAAACCCCTTGTTCGACACGTTCGGCGGTAGCCTGTTGAGGTTTGATAGTCACTCTTTCAAAGTCGCCCAAGAGTTTTTGAGATAATTCGACGATTGCCTGTGGCATCGTGGCAGAAAAAAATAGGGACTGTCTTTGGGAAGGCAGGGCCGCAATGATTTTTTTTACATCGTGAACAAACCCCATGTCAAGCATTTGGTCGGCTTCATCGAGTACCACGATTTCCAAATCGTTTAAGTTGATAAAACCTTGCCCCATTAAATCAAGCAATCTACCCGGGGTCGCGACCAAAATATCTATCCCTTTTTGTAAAGCTTTTACCTGTTGCCCCTGTTTGACACCACCAAAAATGACCGTGTTGGTGATGGGTGTAAAACGGCCATAAGCACTTAGACTTTCTGCAATCTGCAGGGCGAGTTCCCGAGTAGGGGTAACGATAAGGGCTCTTACTCTCTTTTTCCCGCTTTGTCCTTTCGAAGTTTGAAGAAGCCTTTCTAGAATAGGAATACCAAAAGCCGCCGTTTTACCGGTACCGGTTTGGGCTACACCCAACAAGTCTTTTCCCTTTAATAAAATGGGAATAGACTTTTGTTGAATTGGGGTGGGTTCTGAATAACCTTCTGACCGAAGGGCCTTTAGAATAGGTTGTGATAAGCCTAGCTCTTCAAATTTCATCGTTGTGTTTTAAGGGCTGCGAAGGTACGCCTATTTATGGCTACTTCTTCGGTTCATTAAAAAATTAAAGCCCGATAGCGGCTTCAGCGCATCTTTCTCCATCCATGGCCGCTGAAACAATTCCGCCGGCATACCCTCCTCCTTCACCACATGGGAAGAGACCTTTGATTTGAGGATGCTCTAATTGTTCATTTCTTGGGATGGTTACCGGTGATGAAGTTCTTGATTCTACGCCCACGATATTCGCTTCATCGGTGTAGTAGCCTTTCATCTTTTTTCCGAATTCTTCAAATCCCTTTCGGAGGCGACTACCCATCAGTTTTGGTAAAAGTGAATGCAACGGAGCAGAGTTCAACCCTGGTTGGTATGAAGTAGGGTTAAGGCTTGGCGATAATTTACCTTCGACAAAATCGGTCAATCGCTGTGAAGGGGCCGTTTGGTTTCTACCCCCTGCCGTAAAGGCCAATCGCTCTAAATCTTTTTGAAATTCAAGCCCTCTCATCGCTCCATACCCTTGATATCGAGAAAGGTCCTCATCTACATTAATTTCTACTACTATTCCTGAATTGGCAAATTGATTGTTTCTTTTTGATGGTGACATACCATTGACCACTACTTCACCTGGGGCGGTGGCAGCAGGTACAATAAAACCACCTGGGCACATACAAAAAGAATATACACCACGCCCTTTTACCTGATGAACAAGGCTATAGGCGGCTGCGGGCAGAAGTTCGTTTCGTGTACCTGAACAATGATATTGAATAGAATCGATGACGTGTTGGGGGTGCTCGACCCGCACACCCATGGCAAAAGACTTAGCTTCTAAGGCAATCTTTTTCTTTTCTAAAAGATAAAAAATGTCCCGAGCCGAATGGCCTGTGGCCAAAATTACCTTGTGCGTGGCAATCTCCTTACTATCATTGATTACGATACCTTCTAGGGAGCCATTTTTAATAAGAAGATCGGTCAGTCTGGTATCAAAGTGAACTTCGCCGCCGTAGTTAATAATCGTTTCGCGAATGTTCTTTACGATTTTAGGAAGTTTATTCGTTCCGATATGCGGATGCGCGTCAACCAGAATTTCTTCGGTAGCGCCATGATGAACCAAACTATGAAAAATACGTTTGACATCACCGCGCTTTAAACTTCGTGTATATAGTTTTCCATCGGAGTAGGTGCCGGCACCGCCTTCGCCAAAACAATAGTTCGAATCTTCGTTCACCACATGGTTTTGGTTGATGGCACGAAGGTCTCTACGGCGTTCGCGAACATCTTTGCCCCGTTCATAAACAATAGGCTTGAAGCCTAGCTCTAAACAACGCAATGCAGCCCACATACCGGCAGGGCCAAAGCCTATGATATGTATGGGCTTTGCGTTTTGAACATTCTTATATTCAAATGAATAATCGTTTTGAGGAGCATCTTCACCTATGTAGGCAACCAATTTATAATTAAAAAGAACTTGAGGTTTTCGGGCATCTATAGACTTTCTGAGTGTCTTTAGGGTAAAATCGGAAGTATCGAGACCTAGATATTGAGCAGCTTTTTGTTTTAATAAACCTTCTTTGGCTTCTTCCTCAAGAGATAATCGTAATTGTAGGGTTTTGATCATCCGCCAAAATTAGGGCATTTTAATAGAGTTTATTTAATGAAATTAAAGTCCATACTCCTTTTTGTAGACCATAGGTGTTCTTTTGGTAATGGCTTTGAACTGTTTATTGAAGTTTGATAGCGTTTGAAATCCACTTTCATAACAGGCTGTGGAAACGTTTTTCTTTTGTTCGATGAGCAACTTACAGGCATGACCGATTCGTATCTCACTCACAAATTGGGTAAAAGATTTATTGGCATGCACTTTAAAATACCTGCTGAATGAGGTAGGCGTCATGTTCGTCATTTCAGCTAATTGGGCAATGGCAATCTTATTTCTGAAATTTTTCATTACATAAGAATATACCTGATACATACGTTCGGTATCGGCTTCTCGAAGGGTATTCGTGTAACCGGCGCTGGCCAATAGTTCAAATTCTTGGGTTTGGCTAATACAGTTTAGAATTTTTAAAAGATGAAGAATACCTTCAAGACCTTCCATACTTATTAATTGCATGATCATCTCACGCAATTTTAGAGCGGTTTCACCATGAAACTCCATTCCTCGAAGGCTTTTTCGAAACAACTGGCGCAAACGTATGGCTTCTTCGGTCTGCAAAAAATTGGTGCCTAAGAAATCTTCTTTGAAATAGATGACTGCACCTTGAGACCAAGCTATGTTTTTCGCCTGTTCCTGTTCTTGATCGCTACGCCATAAATGTGGTAGGTTAGACCCGGTAAAAGTGATATCACCTGTTTTAAAAGGTTTTACGCTATCACCAATAAAACGGGTGCCGTTTCCTTTGAGTACCATAAATATTTGATATTCAGAATGAAAATGCCAATGAGGGTCAAAAACGGGTTCGTTCAGTAGTTTGGCAACATACGCTCGTGAAGTGGGTATGGGTGATTTCTGTAAGGCAGCTTTCAAAAGACTCTTTTTGTGTAAATGACAACTAAAATACCAAAATTTTAAACTAAACAATGTTTTGATGATATAATACAGTCAGAATGTGATATGAGAGTGTGAATTTTACACCATATTTATGCTTATCATTGATAATTCTAAAATCCACCGACTTATGAAATCCTCATTAAGCGCTATTTGCACTGTAGCATTATTCTTTTTATTAGTAGGCTGTGGCTCAGAATCAAAGGAGCAAACGGCACATGTAGAAGATGGCCCAAGACGAATCGAAATACTATTTTTAGGGCATTCGCAAGAACACCATAATTCTAGGGCTTATTTTCCGGTACTGGCTTCCGCTTTGGCAAAAGATGGTATCAATATTACCTATACGGAAGAAGTAACCGATTTGAACGAAAAGAATTTGGCGACTTATGACGGACTTATCATTTATGCCAACCATGATGACATTAATTCTTCCGAAGAAAAAGCATTGATTGACTATGTAAAAGAAGGGCATGCATTTATACCTATTCACTGTGCCAGTTTTTGTTTTAGAAACTCAGAGGATTATGTAGATATGGTTGGTGGCCAATTTATGTCTCATGAGACGGGCACTTTTACTGCCGATATTGTAGATAAAGAACATCCTATCATGCAGAACGTATCCGAGTTTTCAACATGGGACGAAACGTATGTACATGATAAAATAGCCGACGATATTCAAATATTAATGGAAAGGGTAGAAGGCGACCATAAGGAACCATGGACATGGGTGAAAGACTATGGTCAAGGCAAGGTTTTCTACACTGCCTACGGTCATGATGAGCGAACTTGGGAAAAACCAGGTTTTCAAAAACTTATTAAAGAGGGTATTATTTGGGCGGTTTCCGACAAGGTCAGGGAAAATTGGCAAGCATTTGCAACCGATATTCCACAATTGGCCTATAAAGAAATGGCGAATATACCCAACTACGAGAAGCGCGACCCGGCACCTAAATATCAGCTGCCCCTTAGTCCTGAAGAATCGGCCAAGTTGATTCAAGTGCCAGCCGGTTTTAAGCTTGAACTTTTCGCTTCCGAACCAGATATTATCAACCCCATTGCTATGAATTGGGATGAAAAAGGGCGTCTGTGGGTCATTGAAACAGTCGATTACCCCAATACCGTTCGTAATGATGAAGGTATTGGTGATGATAAGGTAAAAATTTTAGAAGATACCGATGGAGATGGTAAGGCCGATAAAGTAACAGTATTTGCCGAAAACTTGAATATTCCGACCAGTTTTGCATTTGCGAACGGTGGTATAATCGTTTCACAGGCTCCTGTATTTTTGTTCTTAAAAGACACGAACGGAGACGACAAAGCCGATGTTAGGGAAACAATAATAGATGGTTGGGGTACTTTTGACACCCACGCGGGGCCATCGAACCTACAGTACGGTATTGATAACCATGTATATGGTGTACTTGGCTATTCGGGTTTTGAAGGTTCAATTTTTGGTAAAGAATTTAAGTTTAGGCAGGGGGTTTATCGATTTAATACAGATTATAAGAATTTCGAATTTTTGACCAATACGAGTAACAATACTTGGGGGTTGGGTTTTACCGAAGACAACTCAATATTCGCTTCAACCGCGAACAATACGCACAGTGTGTTTTTAGGAATTCCTAATGATAATTTTGCCGGTGTTGAGGGAGTAAAGTTTCAAGGAAGCGCTAAAATCGACGGTCACTACGACATGCAGCCGATTACCATGAACTATAGGCAGGTTGATGTTTTCGGAGGATTTACTGCCGCCGCCGGCCACCATTTCTACACCGCTAGAAATTATCCGAGTAATTACTGGAACAAAACGGCATTTGTTTGTGAGCCAACAGGTGGTCTTGTGCATATATCTAAAATTGAAAAGGAAGGTGCAGGATATATCGAGAAAGATGGCGGAAACCTCTTTGCGGGAGCCGATGAGTGGGTCAGTCCGGTAGAGGCCAAAGTAGGCCCTGATGGTTCGGTATGGGTGGCAGATTGGTACAACTTCATCGTACAACATAATCCTACCCCGAATAAAGAACGCGGTGGTTTTGACGCCGAAAACGGCTCCGGTAATGCTTATGTAAACCCTTTACGGGACAAATCGCACGGAAGAATCTGGAGAGTCGTTCCTAAAAAGCAACATGAAAGTGAAAAGTCCAGTTTAGATAAAGATAATGTAGATGACTTGGTGCATGCGCTTTCAGACGACAATATGTTTTGGAGAATGACTGCCCAGAGGTTATTGGTAGAAAGCGGTAATCAAGAAGTTTCTAAGAAACTTTATAAACTGATCAATGATAGTTCATTGAACAGTATCGGGCAAAACCCTGGTGCTCTGCACGCCTTATGGACCTTGGATGGCTTAGGAGCCGTGAGCGGTAACGAAGAAGCTGCTTCGGTCGTTCGAGGAGCGTTGTTTCATCCTGCGGCGGCAGTAAGAAAAGCGGCCATACAAATTTTGCCTAGAAACGAGAAGGTCGATGAAGCCTTGCTATTATCAGGTGCTATCAATGATAAAGACCCTTCGGTCAGATTGGCCGCCCTTCTGTATTTCTCTGAGCGTTCACCTTCACAGGAGGTAGGTGCAGCCCTTTATAAAGCAAGTAAAGATAAGGCCCTGAAAGAAGACCGATGGCTTTCAGAAGCTTTGTACGCCGCAGCTGCCAAACATATAGATGGTTTTGTCGGTGCATTTCAAAAAGAAAAACCTACATACAGAGCCCAACCTGTCGCTACCGGTTCTGAAAAAGTTGATTTAGAAGGTGATAAATTGGCCGAAACCTTTGTAAATAATTATATAGGTAAGGTAGGTAGCGCTGTAAACGTAGCCTTGACAGCTGATGCCGTTGGTACGGTAATAAATATTGGTACCGTCACCAATGAAATGAAATTCAATGTTTCTGAAATAGTTGTGGAAGCTGGTAAGCAAGTAACCATCAACTTCTCAAATACAGATTTCATGCAGCACAATTTGGTAATTGTTCAGAAAGGGGAGAAAGAGAAAGTTGGCGCTGCTGCCGATAAATTGGCCGTAGCACCTAATGGTGCAGAGATGAACTACGTTCCCGAAATGTCCGAGGTACTCTATGCGACAGCAATCGTGAACCCCGAAGAAAGTGCAACTTTAAGTTTTGTAGCTCCTACCGAACCCGGCGAATATCCATTCATATGTACATTCCCAGGGCATTGGCGAATAATGCAAGGCGTTATGAAGGTGGTCTCAAGCAAATAATCAGTAATTCAAAAATATAAACGTGTCTAAAATACATCAATTTGGGGTCAGCACCTGGTTGTGGCAATCTCCATTTACAACTGAATCTATATCGCTATTTCCTAAAATCAAGGCATTGGGCTATGATTTGGTTGAAATTCCTGTAGAAGACCCTTCATTAATCGACACAAAAGTGGTCAAACAGGCTCTTGAAGACAACGGCCTTTTATCTACCGTTTGTGGGGTTTTCGGCCCTACAAAAGACCTGACCAGCGATGATAAACAGCTTCATGACAATTGCTTTAATTATGTTGAAAAAAGCTTTGAAATATGTGCTGAACTTGGGGTCGACTTTTTAGCCGGACCGATGTACAGTGCCGTCGGAAAGGCTCGTATGGTTTCCGAAGAACAAAAGAAAGCCGAGTGGCATCTAGCGGTCACCAACCTTCAAAAGGTATGCTCTATAGCGAAGGACTATGGCCAGTCTATCGCTTTGGAACCTCTTAATAGATTTGAGTCAGACTTGGTCAATACGGCCGAAGATGTGGTGCGATTGGCCAAAGATATCAATGAACCGAATGCTAAAATATTGTTGGATGGTTTTCATATGACTATTGAAGAGAAAAATATTCGAGAGGCCATTAATATAGTGGGGGATAAGCTTCTTCATGTGCAGGTATCTGAAAACCACAGGGGTATACCTGGTACCGGACTCACGCCTTGGAACGATTTTCAATTGGGCCTTTCAGACATCGGCTATAAAGGAGCTATCGTTATCGAAAGCTTTACCCCAGAGATAAAGGAATTGGCAGGTGCCGTTTGTATTTGGAAAAACCTAGCACCAAGCCAAGATGAATTTGCCTCAGAAGGAATCAAATTTTTAAAAGAAACATTCAAAAATTAAAAGTAGATGAGCACAAAGAAAATAAACGTCGCAATCGTAGGTCTGGGCTTTGGCGCAGAGTTTATACCGATTTACCAGAAGCATCCGAATGCAAATCTTATAGCCATATCACAGCGTAACGAAACCAAACTTAACGCCTTGGCCGATGCTTGTGGTATTGAAAAGCGATATACATCTTACGATGAATTGTTACAAGACCCCGATATTGATGCTGTTCATATAAATACCCCTATTCCTGACCATGGAATTCAGTCTATAAAAGCATTAAAGGCCGGTAAGCATGTAGCTTGTACGGTTCCTATGGCGACCACTCTCGAAGAGTGTGAAGAAATTGTTAGGTTGACCGAAGAAACAGGTTTAACCTATATGATGATGGAAACGGTGGTGTATGCTAGGGAATTTCTATATATGAAAGAGCTTTATGAAAATGGAGAACTGGGAAAAGTACAGTTTTTAAAGGCCAGTCATCAACAAGATATGGACGGATGGCCCAATTATTGGCCCGGGTTACCCCCGATGCATTACGCCACTCACTGTGTGGGCCCTGTTCTAGGCTTGACCAGAGGGCAGGCCGAGTATGTCTCATGTTTTGGTTCAGGTACTATTAGGGAAGAACTAATCGGCCACTACAATTCGCCATTTGCCGTTGAAACTACACACATCAAGTTTAAGGATTCAGATTTGAGCGCTCAGGTTTACCGATCTCTATTCGATGTTGCCAGACAATATCGTGAGAGTTTTGAGGTATATGGTTCTAAGAAATCTGTTGAATGGCCTTTGATAGAAGGAAAGCCATTAGTAGTGCATACGGCTAAAAAACCAGAGCCGGAAATACCCGAGGAAGTTGAAAGTCCTGATTTTGCCAAATTACTTCCCGAAGAGATTCAAAGATTTACCACGCAAGGGGTGTACGATACCGATGATAATCAACATCTCTCTTTTACGCAAGGGGCCGGTCATGGCGGTTCGCACCCTCATTTGGTACATGCCTTTGTCGATGCATTGATTAAAGAAGAGTCACCTTACCCGAATGCGAGACAATCGGCCAATATAACCTGCGTGGGAATTTTGGCCCACGAGTCGGCTTTAAAAGGTGGGGAACTGATGAAGTTACCCGAATTCACCCTATCGTAGAGAATCACTGCTCAATAATTTTTTTCAAGTCGCCTTCCGAAACGGTCAATAAACCCGATTCTGGAAGGCGCTTTGTTAAAGTCTTCCAATTACCATCCGAAGAAAATACATCTTTGAAAATGGGTAGGGCTTCATTTACTTTGCCTCCGTTGGCAAGTGCGATGGCTGTCCAGTATTTCATTTCAAGGTTATCCGGGAACATTTTCTGAGCAGCGCCATACTCCTCTAAGGCTGTTGTCATGTCATTTGCCTCCACCGCCAAATCCCCACGATTCATATGCTCGTAGGCGCGATGAACCTTTAATAGCCGTTCTAATTCTTGTAAAGGCTCTGGGCTATCATCTACCCTTAGGTCTACCTTTTTGTCTTCCCAGGTATTTTCGACCGGTGCTCCGTTTACCACAATAAGTGCGGCAGATTGCTTTCCTCTAATATCACCACCTGCCTCTTGGGCAGCTAGCATCGTTTTGACGACCCTTTCGGCTAGCGGTAAATCTGCATAATCGGTATAGGCTTTGACCATAGCAGGAACCACATTATCGTTCAGCATCATGTTTGCTTGCACTGCAAAATTATTTCCTTCAAAATGTTCAGCGGAAGCAACGCAATTCTTGCCGGTAAATGAAGCCACGTTGCCTTTGTTGTCAACAAAGCCCAGTTGCCTGAAATTTTTTCCTTCATCTTTTGCTGTCAGTATTTCGAGTGCTTGTTTTGCGCTCTTTCCTTCCTGCATAAGAGTTAAACCCTCTGGCCCATAAGCTGGGTTGACAAAAGATTGGGTCGCTACTACACCGACCCCCGATTGGCCCCAGGCCACAATGGTACCAACGGAGAACCAGTGGCTTTGAACACCTACGGCCATTTCTCCGGTAATACTATCTCGCGCAACAATTGAAAAGGTATGGGCAAATTGGTCTTTGTACACACCTTGCGCTTTTATTGCGTTCAATGAAAAAAGGCTTGCGACTAAAAAAACTATAATCTGTAGTGCTTTCATAACGATTTTAATTGTCACTAAGATAATTAATTGACCTGAAGGGGAGTGATGATTGTCAATTCATGCCTACAATTCGACATTTCGGTAATTATAATTTGAAATACAGCGTGAAGTGCCGGTATTTTAGGGCGATTTTAGCGCTCGGAAACAAATTGGAGAATTAAGAAATAGTAAGGCAAAAGGCAGCAAGATAAGTTTTACTAACTTTAGTCGAACCGGGTCAACATTTGTAAAGTCTAGATAGCAGCAAAGTATAATGCAAAAATTCATAAAAGATGTCGGTAGGGCCTTCCTGATCGGAACCCTAATTTTCTTAATCATTTTGGTAGGCTTTTATTTCTCAGGCAAGCTCGAAAGCGGCTTTGATATGCAGCGCATATGGCGAGGTTACTATGAGAATATGATTTTTTCGGTTATTCTCTATTTGGCCAACGTGTACGTCTGGCGTTTTCTCGAAAGCAAATTCGGAAGCAATTTTCGTTCTTTTAGACGATTGTTACTTGGTCTGGCAGGTAATTTCTTGGTGACCCTTATAGGCATATTCGTGGCAAGATCAATAGTGGTGATGGCCTTGCATAATGTATCGATTGGTGAATTTATCAGAGATGAAACATTAAGCGATTATTCAGATTCACTGATTATTTCAGCCGCTGTTCTTGCCCTGTTCTACGGTTTCCATTATTACAAATATAGACAGGAGACCAAGGTTAAAGAACAAAAGATAATAGCAGGTACGGCCTCGGCACAATTTGATGCTTTAAAGAATCAGTTAGACCCCCATTTTTTGTTCAATAGTTTAAATGTATTGACTAGCTTGATTGAAGAAGATCCTAGGCAGGCACAAAAATTTACCACCTCATTGTCAAAAGTTTACCGATATGTACTTGAACAAAAAAATAAAGACTTGATTTTGGTCGATGAAGAACTACAATTCGCCAAAACTTACGTACAGCTCTTGAAGATGAGGTTTGAAGATAGTATTGTTTTTGAAATTCCTGATGCTTCTGAAAATCCCGAGGCGCGCATAGTTCCGTTGTCGTTACAGCTCTTGTTAGAAAATGCGGTTAAACATAATGTGGTGACCTCAAGTAGACCCCTGCATATTAAAGTTTTCGAGAAAAACGGAATGTTGGTGGTATCAAATAACCTACAGGAAAAACAGGTGGTGAAAAAAAGTACAGGAGTGGGGCTACAAAATATACGGCAGCGTTTTGCAGTGCTTACCGATCGCCAAGTGGGCATAGAGAAAAATGATACCCATTTTACGGTATATCTACCAACGTTGGTAAAACAAATCTCTTATATGGCGGAGCAGAAGTCTTATATTGATGAGAAAAGATATAAGAAAGCTAAGCAAAGGGTTGAAAATATTAAATCGTTCTATGGTAACTTGTTCGCCTACGTGGTAATCATTCCTTTTTTGGCGTACTTGAATTATAAGACAACCCCATTCCCTTGGGTGCTTTTTCCGATTTTTGGTTGGGGCTTCGGGTTGACCATTCATGGCATGGCTGCTTTTGGGTACAATCCGTTATGGGGCAAGCAATGGGAAGAAAAGAAGATGCGTGAGTACATGGAGGATGAAAATTTTTAACTCCTTGTTAGGGTTAATTTTAAGGGTCGGTTCTCCAATTCATCCTTCAAAAACTACAATTGAGATAAATTGATTTAGAAATTGAGCAGTGTTGATTCAAATTTGTACTAGAAATAACAACTAAAACAAAAAACAATGGAAGATTTTGAAAAAGAAAGTAGGTACATGAGAGCTAAAGAAAGGGTAGACCATATTAAAAAGTTTTATGCGAGTTTGACTTCTTATATCATAGTCATCAGTTTTTTGGCAGGGCTTAATTACTATCTTGACCAGTGGAGCTATGCTTGGTTTTTATGGCCGGCCTTGGGCTGGGGCATTGGTCTGGTCTTTCAATGGTTGAAAACCTATGATGTGAATCCCTTTTTTGGCCGCAACTGGGAAGAGCGTAAGATAAAGGAGTTTATGCAGGAAGATGAACAAATAAAAAAATGGGAATAAGTATATAGGAAATATACAGATGGAAAACAGGGATAAAAAACTTAGGGCAAAAAAAAGGGTGCAGGCACTCAAATCATTCTACTCACATGCCACGGTGTATTTGGTGATTAATACGTTTATTGTTGGTATGACGGCTTTTATGCGTATGAAAGAGGGAGTAAGCCTAGCTGATTCATTGTTCAGCTTCGAAACGTTCGTTACTCCTTTCTTTTGGGGTATAGGCTTGGCATTTCATGCCGCAAAAGTCTTTTCTTGGAACCCAGTTTTTACCAAGGAGTGGGAAAAAAGGCAGATTGAAAAGTTCATGGAGGAAGATAAAAGGGAGATTGGTAAATACTAATTCCGATAAGGCGACTCAAATGATTAAAGATTCTTCATCGAAATATTCCAGGGCGAAATTAAAAGTTGAACGCATAAAGAAGTTCTATGAGCATGCGTTACTCTTTTTAGTAGTTAATGTTGTTTTATTTTGGTTCAAAGGGGAAATCTTTGCTTTCTTTTTAGACCAAGAAATACACAATAGCGAATTTTACAATTGGCTAGCTTTGAATATTATATTTATTCCGGTAATCTGGGGAGTAATATTGCTAATACATGCCAATTATGCTTTTTTAGGCTCGTCTAAATTTTGGAAAAATAAATTTTCGTAAGCTGATGGTGTTTTTAATTTCATGTATAAATATTTAAATATGAATATTTTAATAATTCTTAAATAAACTTTTAATTTACCTATGTCCAGCCAAGCCTTACGTACTTTAATTATCGAAGATGAAAAACCATCGGCCAGAAGATTATCAAGAATGTTAGATAAATTAGGGGTCGAAGTAACAACTTTGTTGCATTCGGTAAGTGAGTCAATCGAGTGGTTTGAAAAAAACGACCACCCTGATTTAATGTTTTTGGATATTCAATTATCGGATGGGCTTTCATTTGAAATATTCGACCGTGTGCAGGTGAAAAGTGCGATTATATTCACCACGGCTTATGATGAATATGCTTTGCAAGCATTTAAACTTAATAGTATTGATTACTTACTAAAACCAATCGATGAAGATGAGCTTGCAGCTGCGGTGGCTAAATATCAATCGATGAAACCCTCAGCGCCAAAGCTGGCCTTGGATTTTAATGATATCAAAAAGCTATTGGTCAACCCCATTGAAAGGGAATATAAAAAACGTTTTACAGCGAGGGTGGGGCAGCACTTAAAAATCTTAAACGCTGAGGATATAGAGTGTTTTTATAGCGAGAATAAAGGTACTTATGCGGCTACGTCTGATGGTAGAAATTATCTTTTGGACACTACCTTGGAGAATTTGGAGCCCGACCTAGAGCCAAAAGATTTTTTTAGGGTGAGCCGTAAATTTTATATCAATATCAATCACATAAGAGATATCGTATCCTATACTAATTCACGCCTTCAAATCAAGTTAAATCGCTTTTCTGATCAAGAAATTATAGTAAGTCGAGAGCGCGTAAAGGACTTTAAGATTTGGTTGGAGTAGTTTCCTTTAGTCAATTAATATACAGACTATTATTTATTTAAATAGATATTTTCTATAGGTCCTTTTTACCCTTTTGTGGCATTATTTTTCAATGCGGTTGTCATCAAAAGAAGAGGGTAGCAATTTAGGAATGAGTTTGATGAAAATAGGAAGCAATACCGCTCCACCAGGTAGAATGAAAATTGCCAGTGATGGTATACTTTTAAAAATATCGAGAAGTTGGTTTTGTACTTTTTTCTTTTCCTCGGGCGTCAAATCTCTTACTGTTGATTTCGATAATAGAAAGACCAATTCTTTACTCTGGGCAAGTTCACCTTGAAGTCTCTTACTGTTTCTAAGAATAAGTTTTTTGACCACTTTGGCCATACTGTCATAAAACTGCACAGCTAAATTCGAGTCCTTTAAAAAGGGTACCGAGCGCGAATTGATTTTAAAAAAATGCTGTACCTCTTTTAGTGATTGCCTAATAGCTTCTTCGGTAAACCCTAAATCTTTTCCAAATCCAAAAACGAATTCCGATTCTTGATACTCTAAAGATTTGTCCTCCCAAACGGTCAAACAGGCGATATCAAGAAAGTATTGATTTTCCCAGACCGAAGTATTGCCCAAAAGCTTTTCACGATACATTCCGTCAAAATTTTTGGCATCACTTTCAATAAAGGTTAAGGAAGAGGCAAATAGCTGAGCTAGCCGTTCGTCACTTTTATTTTTTTCTTTTGAATTAAGTGCGTGATAAGTGATGTTGATGGTGAGATACTCCAAACGTTGGGCTTCTTCGCGAATGCCGGATGCATTCGATAGAAATTCCTTAAACAGGAGAACATCAATAAAGAGTAGCGAATTCGTTATAAAACTGCTAAATGTTTTTCCGACAATATTATCCTCTAGATACACTCGAGAATCTATCAAAACCTCTAGCTGGGCAGAGGTTTTTTTACCAATCAAGATTTTATGAAAAAAAGAACTATTGTCTACTTTTAGTTCTTGATAGAATTTAAACAGCTTGGTGATGAATTGATGAAAATCTGTTTTTTTAGATTCTATTTTATATGTGCCATATAGCGCGGTCAGCAAGTTCACCTTAGCCATTTCATCTTCTGAGAGGCTGTGCTGTGTATTGATAAAATTAGGTATGCCCGTATTTATGCCGTAAACAAAACCGAAGGTTTTTAGGGCTTCATATAATGATTGATAATCATTATAAAGTGGTGGTTCGCTCTGAACAATGAAACCGAATTTATCTATCCAGCCGTTCGCTGAAGGGTTCATGGGGCTTAATTTAGAGGGGCCAAATTACTACAAAATCAGTTACTACAGCAGATATTTACTTCGTTTTGAGCTTTACCGCATTATTACTCGCATAGTTTTCGAGATTAGTATTTTTAGGCGATAAAATGATTTTCTTCCTCATTTTTGATTCCCTTCGCTGAACTTTCATAAGAACATCTTTTTTGCTATTAACAGTTTTTTAACCCTGAAAACCAAACCCTTGTGATTTAACTACGTAGGTAATTATGAATTGCAGGCCTATTATCCGTGATTGTTCAAAGAGCCGGACTAGGGTAAACAAGGGTTAGAAGATTTTGTGAAGAGAGTTTGCCTCTGGCAACCATCATAATTAGGATTCTGGATATAGCTTAGCAATCTATGAAGAAGAGAGGGAGGATGGTTTATATCGTCCTCCCTTAATTCGATAGAACAGGTTGTAAGGGAATAACGAGAACTATAAAAAATGAAAATTAAAATGAAATACTTCGTAGGTATTTTGCTGCTTATGGGTATTATTTCTTCATGTAGTAATACTGACCGTCGAACTATTACCGATAGTAACGATTATGACAGGTTTTTGACCTCTACTACTGCTAATAAAGTCTCCAGAGCTTTTGAACTATGGAGCTCAAAAGCAAAGGAAGATAGTACACAGCTAATGAGTTTTGGTATAATAGGCGGTGAGTACAGTCGTTTTTTTCAAAATACGGGAGATATCAAATACCTGAAAAAAGCCGAAGCCGTGCTAACCAAGGCGGTTGACAACGCTGCGACCGGTAAGTCAGGCTACTTTCGGTCATTGGCCAGGAACTATATAGCGCAACATAGGTTTATGGAAGCTTTGGTTATGGCAGATTCGGCCAGGGCGACCAAAAAAGGAACAAGACAAAGCCGAATTCTACTCTTCGATGTGCACATGGAACTTGGCAACTATCAGACTGCCGAAAAATACCTGGATAGTATTCAAGATGTAGAGGACTTCGCCCAACTGGTCCGTTTGGCCAAGTGGAATGATTATAAGGGAGACTTAAGTCGTACCATCAAATTCATGGAAGAAGCCATGGACAAGGCCGAAGATTCTAAAAATAAGTCGCTTCAACTATGGTCGTATACCCAACTGGCCGATTATTACGGTCACGCCAAGAAAATCGAAAAATCTTATGAGCTCTATTTAAAAGCTTTGACTATCGACCCCGCAAATGCCAATGCCAAAAAGGGAATTGCTTGGATAGTTTTTTCACATGAAAACCGCCCTCGTGAGGCCATGAGAATTTTGGATTCTGTAACCAAGAAATATAAATCACCCGATTTCTTTCTTTTAAAGGCTGAAATCGCTGATTATATGGGTGATGATTTGCAAAGCTTATCAAACCTAGATATGTATTTTAAATTGGTAAGTAATCCTGATTATGGCAATATGTACAACACGTTAAATGTTGCCATTTACCTTCATGAGACTGGCGAGTATGAGAAGGCACTTCGCTTGGCGAAGAAAGAAGTTCAAAACCGACCTACTCCGGAAGCATATAGTCTATTGGCCTATAGTTATCTGAAGAAAGGGGATTACAAACAGGCCCTTGACATAATTGAAAGAGAAATTGAGGGCAAAACCTTTGACCCGGAAATTTTATTTTATGCTGCCGAAATATATAAGGCAACGGGTCAATATCAAAAAGTTGGTAAGATCAAACGTCAATTAAAAAATGCAATTTTCGAATTAGGACCTCTGTACGAGCAGAGTATAGCGAATTTGTAACTAATTGTGTAAGATATAATTTACTATTTTTTAAGGGTGTTTTTTATGAATTATCTAATTTTCTGTAGCACAGAGTTTTTTTAAACAAAAAGGTGTGTTTTATTGTGAATTTTTTAACTTTTGAATAGGATAGTTTTCTCAGTATTGCTATGTTTATAATCCCAAAAACAAAAAATTGCTGAATTTGAAATACTGAAAATTTTAGATTGTAACTGAACTTTAACCTAATAGTTCCCCTAAATTAATAGAGTTATGGAGTACGTTCTTTTTGTGATTTGGCTTTCTTGCATGCTAATGCTATGCTTGAAGGTGGTTAATGCACGCAGAGGACTTCGAAAAGTTCTAAAGGCTAAAAAGTAGAACTTTTCTCTTTACTAAAATTGAGCAATTGGCGGTAGCCAACTTTGCTTATTTCTCAATAAAAACTTCTTTGAGACAGCCATTTGTGCGTCTTAAGCGAATTTCTGGATTAGAAAACTTCCTTTTCTCCTAAAAACCATCCAATCGGTAAATAAGTTATTGCTGTTGAACGCTTGCGTTAACGTATCAAGCCATAAATTGATTCTTTCGCGTCTCTACGAGCCAAATAAAGCCTTTAGTTTTGTGTTCTAACTTAATGAGTTAAGCTTATTCAAAAGGAATCTTATTTGTATATGCAGTTAAAGACCAAACTTCAATTTTTATTTTTCATCTCTTTATATTCATTAGCATCGTTCGGTCAAGGTAATACCACAAACGATTCCTTGGTCAAAAATTTAAAAATATCGGCTTTTCCGGTAGCTTTTTACACTCCCGAGACGGCCTTTGGCTTCGGTGGTCTTGGTATTGGTAATTTTTGGCTGCGCGGTGAAAGTAAAGAGACAAGGCCATCTTCCATACAGCTCGGTCTCAGTTACACTACTAAAAATCAAATTCTGGCCCACATGCCCTTTGAGTTTTATAAAGATGAAGAGCGCTGGAGATTGCTAGGTGAAGTAGGTTTTTATAAATATTTCTATAATTTTTACGGTGTTGGTATCAATACACCTGAAGAAAATGAAGAAACGTATGAAGTAACTTTTCCTAGGGTAAGATTATCGCTATTGCGCGAAGTGGTACCCAATCTTTCTATTGGGGTTGGTTATGAACTCGACGGCTTTAGCAATCTTAAGATAGAGGAGGGCGGTACTTTGGAAGCGTCTGATGTACCTGGAAAAGGAGATGGAACCGTGTCTAACGTTGGCATCTTGGCTTTTTATGACACTAGGGATAATATCTTTTTCCCGACCAAGGGCTTTTATATTCAAGGTAATTTCTTCACTTCATCAAAGTTGTTGGGATCCAGTTTTAATTACAACAAGTTTGAACTTGACAATCGGTTTTACCAAAAAGTTGGTAAAGAACAGGTTATTGCCGCTAATTTATTTTTAGCGAATAGTAGTGAGAACACACCGTTCTATGATCTTTACTATTTAGGTTCTAAAAGGTCAAGAGGTATCAATAATAGGCGTTTTCAAGATAATGCCGAATTGAGTTTTGCCCTGGAATACAGATTTCCGATTGCCGGAAGGTTCGGAGGTGCTGCTTTCGGTTCTACCGGAACTGTAGCTCCCGATTTGGGTGAAGCGTTATCTTCCGTGTATAAACCGGCCGCAGGTGTGGGTATTAGATATATTATCAACAAGCGTGACGGAGTTCGTATTCGCGCTGATTACGGTATGTCGGCCGAAGGCGGTAATTTCTACTTTACCATCAAGGAAGCGTTCTGATAAATCTTTAATTGTTTATTAAAGAGTTGTCCAGTTATCCAAATCCAAGGTCCAATCATAATTCTTATAATCTATATCTATTCCATTTGTAGTTGGAATAATTTTTTGCTGATTAAGAATGTCTAAAACACCATCTTTACCTCCAAAATCGCCCCTGAACCAGTTGAAGAGCGAGGTAACCTTTACTTCCTTATCCTTAGCATTGTAAGTTGATGTCTTCTTTAGATAGTTTTTGGTATTTTCCTTTAGTTGCTCTTCAAGCCTCTTTGGGGTATATATCGCTACCGGCGGACAATCTTTGGCGCCGCAATTAAGGGCGAAGTGAATACGATAATCGGTATTTTCAACTCGCAACTTTCGCTCAAAATCATCTGGAAACCATTTTCGAACATACCCGAGGCCTAGTTCCCACTGAGATTTTCGAATAATGCCATGCTCAATCTTTGCGAACGAAACCATTTCACCGGCAATGGGTAATTGCTCTTCTTTAAAAAAGCTTTGTCGGTCTTCATATTTCTTAGGGTTTTCGGACAAAATTACTTGTATGTAGGCGTTATAGATATTAATCCAAAAAGCAAGCTTCTGCTCGTCAGATTTAAGATTTTTTTCTAATTCTTCAATGGAAGTATTATAGAGAAGAGCCCTGACTTCATTGGTGCTTTTTCCACTTTTGATGTCTTCCAAAAATTTCTCCGAAACTGTGTTCCAGTCCACTTTGCTATCCTGATACCTCTTGTCTATGAGGCCATCATTAGACATGGGATTATGAAGGAAAAGAATCAGCAGATAAAAGCACAGCAATCTCATAAAGATGTTTTTAAAATTGTATCATTGTTACTTACGCAAAAGCTTGGATAAGGTTTGTCTTGGATTTTTTGCGAAAGCTAACATTTATAGCGTTTTTACAATTGTTTTACTTATTCCTTGGAATTTTAAGGAATCAAAACTACCCCTATAAGAATGGTCAGTATCATTATTCCTGCACATAATGAAGAACAGAATCTACAGAAACTTGTACCGCATATTTTAAGCCGTTCTACGAACCACGATTTTGAGATTATAATTGTTCTCTCTGCAACAAATAATGATTCTTCCCATCAACTTAAATTTAATGAAAAAGTGACTGTTATCAGTTCGCTTTCAAAAGGGCGTGCTGTGCAGATGAATTATGGGGCAAAGGTAGCCAGAGGCTCGATTTTGGCATTCTTGCATGCTGATGTTATTCCACCCGATGATTTTGTAACCGATATGAATAAAGCCATTAGTAATGGCTTTTTAGCCGGGTTTTTCTCGTATCGTTTTGATAGTCCAAGCCGGCTACTGGCCATAAACGCATCTTTTACATCAAATGACGGAATTTTTACAGGCGGAGGCGACCAGTGCCTGTTCATTCAACGTGCCACTTTTGAGAAACTGGGTGGTTTCGATGATTCGCAGGTAATTATGGAAGATTTTGAAATCTTTAGAAGAATAAAAGGAAATCAAATACCCTATAAAATCATTAAAAACGACCTGTTGGTATCTGCTAGAAAATACGACCGTAACTCATACCTAAAAGTTAATTTGAGCAATCTTGTATTGTTGATTCTCTTTAAATTTCATTTCCCCTCCCAAAAAATTAAAACTTTACATAATTTTCTTATTCGACCGGTATCTTGAAAAGATAGGGACGGTTTTGATTAATCCTGCTTTTAGTTGGAAGTCTTCAGACTTTTCAGAATAGTACCCAATAAAAAAAGCCCAGGTTAAAATAACCCGGACTTTTCGCTTTCGCCTTTATTAAAATTTTTATGAAGAGGAAACGGCACCCAGTGTATATAATTGTTCTAGGTTCGGCGTTTCGCTACCACCAGCCGGTTCTAAGGTTATACCAAAGGCCTCAGATTCATTAGGATTGTTCAAAATAAATATTTTGTTATCGTCGGTTTCAAACTCTTCAAGTAGACCCATGCTTGTAGGGGTCAATGGATCCAGTTTTAACGACCAGACTTGGTACACCATGCCATCAGGTGGCTCAGGCAAACCTTGGGCATCGATGAATACTTTGTTTTCACGCTTGTTCCAATAGGCTTTGGCATACGACTCAGGTGAAACTTCTTGTCCACCGAGTGATATCACGGCAACATCTTTATCGCGAAGGTCGTTCAATAACTCTTCAGTATTTGCCAAAGAGCCTCTGGCCTCAAAAATCTGCTGCTCGAGTACTTGGTTTTGTTCTTCAACAACTTTTACGTCAGACTTTAACTCATTATTCTGCGTGTATAGCCAGAATAAGCCCAGACCAAGTAAAATAGCTGCTGCCCAACCAGTGTATGCTGCCCAGTTTGTTTTTTCTTCTTTTGGCATCTGAACTACCTTGGTCGCTTTGCGCTCGCCGATTCGAACTCTTATATCTTCGAATCCTTTAGGTAGCATCAACTGTGGTGATACCGATTTGGTCAATTTTAAGATGGCATCTTCGATTGCCAAAATTTCTTTTTTAATCTCAGGGTACTTTTGAGCATTTTGGTACACCTCAAAATTCTCCTCCTCAGAGAGAACCCCGGCAACATATAACTCTAAAATACCTGATTCTATGTACTTTTCTACTTCCATCCTACAGTAATATTTTCCCTCAACTTAGAAATACAACTTCTGTTTCTGGTCTTAACGGTACCTAAAGGAATGTCTAACTGTTTTGAGGTTTCCTTTTGTGTGTACCCCTTGAAATAGAGCATCTCGATAATCTCAAGACATTTCTGTTTCAAGTCTAAGACCATTGCTTTTAATGCGGAGATATCGATAGGGTTTTCATCTTTTTCCTCGATGTCATCCGCTCTGTTCAAAATACCTACGAAGTAGTCGGCACTAAGGTTTTTTTTCTGGTTTTTATAGGATTTTGAGCGCACTTTATCGATCGCCGCGTTGCGAGCAATGTTCAACACCCATGTAAAAAACCTTCCTTTTGAAGGGTTGTAGGTTTCTGCATTGTGCCAAACCTTTGTAAAAACGTCTTGACAAATCTCTTCGGCCATATACTTGTCGCGTACTACAACGTGAATGGCTCCGCAGATGTTCTCCCAATACATGCCATATAATTGCTCGAAGGCCATGACATCTTTTCTTTGGAAACGTTTTACTAGTTCATCTAAATCCATATAAGGAGTTTAAGGGAGAGTTTAAATATAGGAAGAAAACGCCTATTGAAAGGCGTTTTCTTTTTTAGAAGTATTATTTGGCGATAGGGGTACAGGCAACGCGTGCACCTGCATCACCACTAGGCTGACTCGTATAATCGTCAGTACCTTGATGTACAATTACGGCCTTACCGATGATGTTCTTATTCTCATCATCACAGCCCATACACCATTCATCGGTTTCAAAATCTACGGTGGCGTTACCATCTTCGTCAGCAACAAAATTTCCTATGTCGCCTTTATGATACCCTTTTTCATCACCCCATTTTCCGTGAGGTTGATCGGTAGGGTTCCAATGCCCTCCGGCAGATTTTCCGTCATGGGCCGAACAATCGGCCGTTTCGTGCAGGTGTATGGCATGGTCTCCTTGAGATAAACCAGTAAATATAGCTTTCATTTTAACCTCACCATCTTCTTCGGTAAAGGTAACCTCCCCTTTAACGTCACTGTCACTAGCCGAATTCATCGCCAAGGTCAACGTATTGCCCATAGCATCTGCTTTCATTTCACTGGCAGTTTCCTCCATTTTTTCCATTTCGTTCTGCATGGCGTCACCTGCTTCTTCTGATTCTTTTTTTACTTCTTTACAGCTTGCTAGGGCGATAAGACCTGCTGCAAGAAATGTGATTTTTATTCGATTCATAGTTGTTATGTTTTTGGTATTAAATCGAAATGTAATAAGAAAAGAAGTCGCATTCAAACAATACAACGATATGTGATAGTATTATAATTATTTGCGTCAAAAATGAAGTCAAAACAAAAGTCCCGAACTGTTAGGTTCGGGACTTGCTATGCAATGAAGTGTATTTTCTATTTTTTATCGAACAAAACTTCGGCGTGTACGGCGACCTCGCTCCACGTTTTGCTAACACCGTCTTTACCTGTATGAAGGGCCTCGCAGGCCTTGTTGATTGATTCGACGGCGGAAAGGGCGTTCCAATTGCTCAGGTCCATCACCCCATCAAAGGTTATTGCAGTATCGGAAACCATTTTATGGGTTAGGGGTATGTTGGCCGTTTCTCCATTCAAAGTAACATCAATAGAACTTTGGCCACTACCATCTGATTTGAAAACGCCAGATATTAATTCGGTATTGGTCATAGCCCCAAAAAAGAACTCTAAGATTTTCGGGTCTCTAGTGCCAGTGGCGTCATTCGTGAACAAACTGCTTACCGGAATGCCGAATTCAGTGCCGTTCAATGCTTCCATTGGTGTGGCCCCAGAAGGATTGTTCTTAATTTCAATCTCTTTAAATTGCCCACCTACAGGTAATTTCTCAGTCGTTTTATAAGCGGTGAAACTCACCTTGGTCGAGTCGGCTACCAAAGAGAACTGCTCTGACGATTCTACATTTTCCGATTCTGAACTATTTTCTTTTTTAGTCTCTTTACAACTAGAGGCAATCAGTAGAAGAGCTACTGCAAAAAATCCGATTTTTTTCATTTTGTTTTATTGGTTTAGTTAGTGTCAAATTTACTTATAAAGCATTTCTTTTAATAGCAATCCTCTTAATCTTGTCCATTTTTCTTGAATAAGTTACTCAGGTCGGGATTATAAAAGACGGCAATTTGCAGACGGTCGTAATGCGCCGAAGGAAAGTGGTTTTTCAAATAGCCCACTTGGGTACTTAAGTTATGGGTGATATTAATGCCCAAAGCACCGTAAAGTCTATTTTGCCCGAAAACCTCGTCTTGAAGGTTCAAGAAAATCTCATCATAAAAGTTCAGAAAAAATATATCTGTTAAAGGAAGGGTGACCTGTAGCCTATATCTCGCCCTATGTTGAGTATCGTTTCTGTCGCCAAAATCGATAAAGCGTTGTTCAAGTCGGTAGCGATGTTCGAAATTAAACTCCCCGACTTGGTTTTTTAATATGAACTGTTCGAAAATTCGATGCTCAATAGAATTAATCTCATCGGTAAATTCTTCAAAAGTACCGTCGGTGGTTATATGACCGTAACCTAAAGTGGCAATGGCATTTTCATTAATATGGTAATTGGCACCGGTACGTAAAAGTAGTTGGTTGAAGTTTTTACCGTTCTCATAATAACGTAATTGTGCTTCAGTATGAAGGCTCCATTTTTCAGAGAGTTTGTTGGTGCCAAAGTACATATGCCAAGACCCTAATTTGTCTTCTCCGTTTTGGGCAAATGCCTGAGCTGAAATAAAAAGTAAAGTAAATAGTATTAATAAATTCTTCATAATGAAGATGAATGGTTTTTTAGGAGCCTAAAAATAGGCATTTATACATCGGTCAATAACTTATTGATTGTTAAGGCAAACCTAAAATTTAAGTTCTGCCAAGAAACATCGCATACAGAACATCGATTTATCTCGAACTTCCGTTTCTATATTTGATGTTTAGCGCACTATGTTCAATAATTTCTCTGATTCTTTTTTGCCTGGTGGCCTCTCTCTTCGCTTGGTTCAGCCAATATAGGTAGCCTTTTCTTTGGCTTCGGGTGAAGTTCTCAAAGTTCTTTAAAGCCTTCTCGTTCTTAGAGAATGCTTTCTTTAAATCATCGGGCAAGATTCCGTTTTCTACATCGTCTAATTCAGACCACGAGCCATTTTTCTTTGCTATTTCAATAGATTTTAATCCCGTTTGGTGCATTAGGTTATTGGCAATCAATTCTTCTATATGCTGCTTGTTTACTCTGCTCCAAACACTTTTCGCTTTTCTCCTACAAAAGTATTGTCTGCGTTTACCATCTCCAAGGCTTTTGACAGTACTGTCGATCCAGCCGTAACATAGAGCCACACGAACAGCTTCTTCCCACCTCATACTTTCATTTTCATGGTCCACTTTATAGAAGATAAGGTAGATACCAGATTCTTGTGTATGGTTTACATGCAGCCAATCGCGCCATTCATCTGAATTCTTAAAATAAAATTCTTTCATGTTTTGTAATTCGATTACGAAATTCTCAAAATATCCTTTAAAAATACCATTTTGCCCTAAAAAACTTGGGGGTTTAGATTGTGAATCCTTACTTTTAGAGATTGTATTAAACTATCAACAATTCAACATCAACATGAAAAAAATTACTCTTGCCCTCTTGGTAATTTTGGGATTGACCCTTGCCAATTGTGGAAACAAAAGGGAAGGTAAACCCAAGGTACTGGTTTTCTCAAAAACCATGGGCTTTAAGCATGCATCGATACCAGATGGTATTGCGGCCATTCAAAAACTAGGTTCTGAAAACGGTTTTGAGGTAGATACTACCAAAAACTCTGAACTTTTTAATGAAGATAACCTCAAGCAATATTCGGCCATTATTTTTCTTAGTACCACAATGAATGTTCTTGATCATAAGCAAGAAGCGGCTTTTGAACGTTATATTCAATCAGGTGGCGGGTTTGTTGGCGTACACGCCGCTACAGATACCGAGTATGATTGGGGTTGGTACAATAAATTGGTAGGGGCACAGTTTGTGTCGCATCCTGCCGGCACCCCTGAAGCAGACTTTATTATTACCGATAAGAATTTTATTGCAACCAAACACTTTACCGATTCTGTTTGGCACCGAAGCGATGAAATTTACAATTACAAGCGCATTAACCCCGATGTGCATGTGGTCATGAGAGTTGATGAATCGACCTATGAAGGCGGTTTGAATGGAGATAACCACCCCTTTGCATGGTATCATGAATATGATGGCGGTAGAGCCTTTTACACCGGCGCCGGGCATACTTCAGAGAGCTATTCCGAAGATTTGTTCCTCAAGCATCTCTTAGGCGGAATTGAATATGCCATAGGAGAAAATAATAATCTTGATTACTCGAAGGCCACCACGCAACTTCCTCCAGACGCGAATAGGTTTACCAAGGTCGAACTTGTTGGTGGTGAGTTTTTTGAGCCTACCGAAATGACGGTTCTTCCAAATCATGATGTTCTTATTGCCCAGCGTAGGGGCGAAATCATGCATTTTAATTCAGAAACCGAAGAGTTAAAGCAAGTAGCTAAATTAGATGTGTATTTTAAAACATTGAACACCCCTGGCGTTAATGCTGAAGAAGGGGTGATGGGGCTTCAGAAAGACCCTGACTATGCCAATAACAATTGGGTTTATGTTTATTATGCGCCAACCGGAGACCAGTGGGTAAACAGATTGTCTAGATTCAAATATAAAGATGGCAATTTTGATATGGCCTCTGAACAAGTTATTCTAGATATTGAATCGCAACGTGAAATCTGCTGCCATACCGGAGGTTCGATTGCTTTCGGAGGCGATGGCTTGTTGTACCTTTCAACCGGTGATAACTCGACACCATTTAATGAAAAAGGGGTTCAATATGTAAATAGCGGTTTTGCCCCGTTGAACGATTTACCTGACCATGAGCAGTATGATGCCAGAAGGTCATCGGGTAATACAAACGACCTTCGCGGAAAAATTCTTAGAGTAAGGGTTAAGGAAGATGGAACTTACGATATACCGGAGGGCAATTTGTTTCCTGTTGGAACAGATAAAACAAGGCCGGAAATTTATACCATGGGCCATCGTAACCCTTACAGAATTTCTGTAGACCCTAAAAAGGGGCATTTGTTCTGGGGTGAGGTTGGCCCTGATGCTGCCAATGACTCTTTAGATACTAGGGGGCCGCGTGGTTATGACGAAATGAATTTGGCCACCGAGCCAGGCAATTATGGTTGGCCACTTTTTATAGGTAACAATTATGCTTACCGTGATTATAATTATGAAACCGGTGAAAGTGGTGAGGCCTTCAATCCTGAAAAACCTATTAACGACTCGAAGTTCAATACAGGTTTAAAAGAACTTCCTCCAACAAAGCCGGCCTATATCTATTATCCGTATGCAGAAACCTCTGAGTTTCCCCAAGTCGGTAGTGGCGGGCGTAATGCCATGGCGGGGCCTACTTACTATTCCGATATGTTTACTGACGGTGGAGGTCTTCCTGATTACTATGATGGAAAGACCATTATTTATGAATGGATGCGTGGGTGGATGATGGCCGTATCCCTTTTTGAAGACGGCACCTTTAACAAAATGGAACCATTTGCTTCTGATATCAAATTGAGAAATCTGATAGATATGGAATTGGGTCCTGATGGAAAAATATATCTATTGGAGTACGGTAGCGGATGGTTCTCTCAAAATGACGATTCAGGTCTGAGCTTTATTGAATATAATGGTGGAAACAGACCGCCAATGATCGATAATCTTATGGTAAACCATGACACCGGAAAGGTTCCTTTTGAAATTACTGCTGAAGTAAAAGCTGAAGATTTAGAAGGTGATGCCGTTTCTTATCTATGGAATTTAGGTAATGGAGAGACCAAAGAGACCCAAGAACCGAAACTAACCTATACGTACAATAGTAACGGAGAGTATAAAATATCAGTTGAAGTGAAAGATGATAAAGGGGCCAGTGCCGTGAGCGAATCTTCCACAGTAATCGCGGGCAATTCTAGACCTCAAATTTCGATTGATTTGCAAGGCGGCAATTCGACCTTCTTTATCAAGGGTACGCCCATTAAGTATAAGGTTACGGTGACCGACCCCGATGGTAATGACGATATAGATCCTAACAACGTTTTTGTTTCGGTAGATTATATGGAAGGTCTTGATCAAGTAAATCAGTCGCAAGGCCATCAAGAGGTTTCTGCTTCTGTTACAGGTAAAGCACTGACCCAAGGTATGGATTGTAAGGCTTGTCATAAAGAAGGAGAAAAATCAATAGGGCCAAGCTATAAGGATATTGCTGAGAAGTATAAAAATGATAGAGGCGCAAGCCGGTATATACAAAAGAAGATCGTATCAGGCGGATCTGGTGTTTGGGGCGAAGCTGCGATGGCGGCTCATCCTAACATTACCGAAGATGAAACTAGACAGATTGCCGCTTACATACTTTCGTTGGCCGATTCCGGAAAATTAGAGAAATCGTTGCCACTAGAGGGAACTATAATGCCAGAACCTACAGGTAGTGATAACGCAATGATTCTAACCGCTAGCTATACGGATAAAGGTATTAATGGAGTTAAACCTTTAACAGGTGTTCAATCGGTAGCTTTACAGGGCAGTACAGTACCCTTTAGTGAGGCAACAAAGGCTAAAGGGTTTTCACCAGTAGCTTTTGGAGGTATGAACCTATTACTATTACCCGAGGACGAAGGCTGGTTTGCTTTAGAAAATATTGACCTTAAGGGTGTCAACAGTGCTATGGTAACTGCCGGATGGCAAGAGGCACCAAAGGCAGGTATTGAAGTAGAACTTCACTTAAACTCACCTGATGGTGAGCTCTTGGGCAAAGGAAGCATGCCTACCCCTCAAGCGGGTCAACCTGGCGGCGCGATTTTAATTCCTTTAAACAAAGAGATGGATGTAAAGGCCGATGAACTTTATTTCGTATATAAACCTAAGGAAGGAGAGGCTCCGGGCCAAATGGCGGTTACAGGAGTGAAATTTGCTGGCAGATAATTTATTCTCAACTCAATCTATAACTATAAAGGCCGATGTTACATCGGCCTTTATTATTTTATGAATGTAAGAATCGTTATTTTTTGGAAATATCCTGAACATTAACATAGTAATCCCTGTCAACAGTAATTTTTGATTCCTTTTCCGAAGTAGCAAGTTTCATTTGTTGCCACTCTGTGGTAGGGTTAACAGTAACCTTTTTATCCCCAATGTTTAGTTCAAGAGGCATTGTGAAGCCATCGATAACTTGACTATAGCGATACTTGATTCCCTCAGGGGTCATCTGATATTCAAAATTGGGAATGTTAGCGGTACGCAAATATTGGTCGAATACTTTCGACAAATCAATCCCTGACTTATCAATTATATAATTCTCGATTTGCTGGGTTGTCACCGTACTGTGATAGAATTCTTTGTTGAGCCCACGAAGTATTTGACGCCATTTTTCATCATCACCAATTATCTGCCTAATAGTGTGCAACATATTGGCGCCTTTGTAATACATATCACCACTTCCTCTGTGGTTCACATCGTATTTGCCTATGATAGGCTTGTCATTCTGAATGTTTGCGCGTGTTCCGATTACGTAATCGGCCGAAGCCTCCTTACCATAATAATAGTCAATGAATAAGTTTTCGGAGTAAGCCGTGAAGCCTTCATGAACCCACATGTCGGCAATATCTTTGTAAGTAATATTGTTCGCAAACCATTCGTGACCGGCCTCGTGAATTATAATGAAATCGAACTTTAGACCCCATCCGGTACCCGATAAATCTCTGCCAAGATACCCCATTTTGTATTGATTGCCATAGGTCACCGAGCTTTGGTGCTCCATACCCAAGTAGGGTACTTCTACCAACTTAAAACCATCTTCATAAAAAGGGTAGGGGCCGAACCAATGCTCAAATGCTTCCATCATTTTTGGCGCATCTTTAAAATGTTCTTTGGCTTTCTCAAGATTGTAGGGCAACACATAATAGTCCATTTGAAGAGCACCCTTTTCGCCTTGATATTTTTCTTCAAAGTGAACGTAATCAGCAATGTTGATATTCACCCCGTAGTTATTGATGGGGTTTTTGACGAACCATTCATAGGTGTTGCTGTTTTCATCTACCGCCCTCAATTGACCATTTGAAACATCCATCAAACCCTTAGGGGCCTTAACCCTGATCTTCATGCTGTCGACTTCATCGTACATATGGTCTTTATTGGGCCACCAAACGCTGGCACCTAAACCTTGATTTGAAGTTGCTATAAATTCTTTGCCATTATTGTCTTTTTTCCAAGAGAAACCACCATCCCATGGCGCTCTCACCGCTTCTCTCGGATGCCCTGAAAAGTATACTTTTACCTCTTTGAACTCACCCTTATTTTGTTTCTTTTTTAATTGAACGAAATGGGCATTGCCATCATGCTCTACCTTGAGTTCGGCCCCATCTTGCTCGACCTTATCAATTTTCATCGGAGGCTGCAAATCAATTTGCATTACTTTTTGGGGCTCTAAAACTTCATAACGAATCAGATTGGAACCTTTTATTGACTTATTCGTTGGATTTACATCGACATATAGGTCGTAATAATTAAGGTTCCACCATTCTCTTTCTGGGGTAATACTGCCGCGTAAGGTATCTTGCTGCGTAAACTCTTGAGATGTAGCTATGATTGTTGTAAGTGCACCACAAAAGGCTAAGAAATATTTCATCAAATAAATTTTTGATGTCAAGATACTTCAATTTTGCAACACGGGCAGCGTTCTCAACTGAACAGGATATAAACACACCAGAATGAACCCGAACTTTTAATAGATGAACCTATTCAAAAGAGCCCTTACATTTTTAATACTTTCAACGTAATACCGTGCATTGGTTTTTTGTCTACCGACCTTTACGGTAACGGCATCCTCAGGAAGTTCCATAAACATAAATTCATCCGTCCAATCGTCGCCAATTGCAAATGAAAAGTCATAGTCTTTTTCAGCGTACATGCGCATGGCCGCCCGACCTTTGTTCACATTACTGCTTTTAATTTCCATGACCTTATTACCGTTCAGAACACTTAAATCGTCGGTACCGATCAGACTGGTAAGCACGGTGTTGAGTTCGCTGGCTCTTTTCTGGCCAAAATCAGGATCGGTATTTCTATAATGCCATGCAAGAGAATAGTTTTTTTCTTCTATAAAACTTCCTGGAGTTCGGTCGACAAACGATTCGAGTACCGGCAGAATTTTTTCCATCCAATCTTTCTTGACCTTTTCCAACATTTTGAACTCTTCACCATGCTGTGAAATCCACACGCCATGTTCCACAATCATATTGTATTTTTTATGCAAGAACCACTTGGTAAAGGTCTCTTTGTCACGACCGCTTATAAGAAACATGTCGGTATTCTCTTGGTTGGCCAAGGTATCAAGCAAGTCATAAAGCTCATCATCTGGGGCAGCCTTTTGCGGGTCTTTATGAAAGCCGGCCAGGGTGCCATCATAATCAATAAAAAGAAGTCTTTTGCTCGAATTTTTGTAATTATCTACAATGGTATCCATTAGATCGACAGACAGCTTTCTGGCCACATGGCTGAAATCTTTTCCTTTTTGGTCTAATAGAGAATCCATAAAATCGTTCGCCCATTTCTCTACGTTATACCGTTCCAATCTTTTTTGCAGAATAGAATTACGTTCTCTTTGCTCTTCTTTAGGCATGGTAATAGCCTCTTTAAGAGCGTCGGCCGTTTGCTCAAAGTTGTTGGGGTTGACCAGCATAGCTTCGTTCATCTCGTTGGCCGATCCTGCCATCTCACTTAAGATGAGAACCCCCGTTTGGTCAGTTCTTGTCGCGATGTATTCTTTGGCCACCAAGTTCATACCATCTCTAATAGGTGTCAACCAAGCAATATCGCACGATGTATACAGGTCGATAAGGTTTTCAAAGGGCATGGAGCGATAGAAGTACCAAATGGGCGTCCAGCTTACTGTTGAAAACTCCCCATTAATTCGGCCCACCAATTCATCGATTTCTCTCTTGAGCAATTGATATTGGGGTACGTTTGAACGGGAAGGTACCGCCAAAATAATCAAGCGTACTTTTTCTTTGTATTGCGGGTATTTATTCAAAAAGTACTCAAATGCGTACAGTCTTTTAGCTATGCCCTTGGTGTAATCAAGTCTGTCAATCGAAAGAAAGAACTTAGCTTCTTTGTCGGCATCTTTGTGTTTATTGAGTCTTCGTTGTAATTCAGATTGATTTTCCGGCTGGTTCTTTTTATTCTCTTTGGCAGCCTCATTGAATTTTTTGTAATCGATACCCATCGGAAAAGAGTCGACTTTGATGACCCTATCATCCATATAAATATCATTGAAACTCACATCGAGCCCCAACAATCTTCTAACAGAACTCAAAAAGTGCCTTTCATAATCATAAGTGTGAAAACCGATTAAGTCCGAACCCAAAAGACCTTCAAGAATTTTCTCCCGCCATGGCAATGTTCTAAAAATCTCAAACGAAGGAAAAGGTATATGCAAAAAGAACCCGATGGATATATCGGGCTTTTTCTCTCTTACCATTTGGGGTACTAACATCAACTGATAATCATGAACCCAGATGGTATCGTCATCATCTGCGGCTTCCAAAATCGCATCCGCGAATTTTTGGTTTACCTTTTTATAGATGTCCCAGTTTTTGAGTTCAAATTCAGAATACTCAAGAAAATAGTGAAATAAGGGCCAAATAGTTCTGTTACTAAAGCCGAAATAAAAGCCATCTACTTCACTGGAGGTCAAATTCACTTTTGACGACCCATGCTCTTTTAATGCCTTGTCAATTTTTGGAGCCAGTTCGTCCGGTATTTCTTCATCCGTTAGTCCGCTCCAGCCAATCCATAAACTATCCCCTCCTGAGTGAACTGATTTCATTCCTGTAGCCAATCCGCCAACACTGGGAATAGCTGTTATTTCACCGTTGCTGATTTGTAACTGAACAGGTAGTCTGTTTGAGATTATGATAGTTTTGCCCATAAATTGGTTTTTTTGCTTTGTTTTGATGTTTATTTCTCTAAATTTCGTGAAAAAGATGGCCAATAACAATTCAGGGGCCGTTTGAATCAACAATTTTATTGAATGGATAATTTAGACTATGGAATAATAGGGAATTGCCGAAGTGCGGCCCTTATATCAAAAACAGGAAGTATTGATTGGTGCTGTTTGCCAGAGTTCGATTCTTCTTCGGTGTTTGCCAAACTTCTCGATGAGAAAATCGGAGGTAGTTTTGGGTTTAATGTAGATGGGAGTTATGATATAGAACAGACCTACGTTGGTAACACCGCTATCTTGTTGACTTCTTTTTCAGATGGGGAAAACGCTTTTGAAGTCTATGATTTCATGCCTCGTTATCATTTGGAAGGCGGCGGATATCATTCACCACCAGAAATCGCTCGTTATATCAAACATAAATCGGGTCGGCCTAAATTCACCGTTCAGTATGACCCTAAATTAGAATATGCCTCAGGAAAAACAAGGACCTATGTGAAGCATAACTTCATCGCCAGTTTAACGCATGCAGAGTCGTTCGATACCGTTTTTCTATATACCTCATTTAATAAAAATGCCGTGGTAGAGGGGCGTGAAATGGAAATTACCGAAGATGGCTATTTTCTTCTGGGTTACAACGAGAAAATACTATTGCCGAATACCGAAAAAATGTATTTAGAGCTCGAACGAACCAAAGTATACTGGTTGAATTGGAGCAACAATACCCCCACCTATAGAAAGTATAACAAAGAAATTCACCGAAGTGCCGTGACGCTTAAACTGTTAAGCTATGATAAAACAGGTGCCGTTTTGGCGGCAGCGACTACCTCTTTGCCGGAAACTATTGGCGAAGTGCGCAATTGGGACTATCGTTTCTGTTGGATCAGAGATGCCTCAATGGTCGTGAAAGTGGTGAGCGAGTTGGGCCATAAAAACGTGGCTCGCCGTTATCTTCAGTTCATTATCGACCTAATGCCCGATAAAGATGAAAAGCTTCAGATTATGTACGGCATTAATAAAGAAAAGAAGCTTACAGAAGAGACTTTAGAACACTTGAGTGGGTATAAAGGTTCTAAGCCCGTACGTGTCGGTAATGCGGCCTATATTCAAAGGCAAAATGATATATATGGTATTCTAATGGATGTCATTTATGAGAATTTAGTGAAATTCAGCACCGATATCGCCAATGGCGAAGATATTTGGAGCATTACCAAAGGCATTGTTTGGATTGTTGATAAACACTGGCAGGAGGCCGATAAGGGTATATGGGAGTTTAGATCTGAAGATCGTCATTTTACTTTCTCGAAAGTGCTTTGTTGGACGGCCATTGATCGTGCCATAAAAGTGGCGAAAATTTTCAATAAGCATCACAAAATTGAGAAATGGAAACCTCTGAGGGATGAGATTTGGGCCGATATTTATGAGAATGCATGGAATGATGAGGTAAAAGCTTTTACCCAGTCATACGGTTCTAAGCACTTAGATGCCTCCGTTTTATTGATGGAATCTTATGGATGTATCGATGCCAAACATGAAAAATTTGTTAGTACAGTCGAAGCTATCGAAAAGGAATTGAGTAATGACGGACTTTTGTATCGATACAAAAATGAGGATGATTTTGGGCTGCCCTCATCTTCTTTTACGGTTTGTACTTTTTGGTTTGTCAACAGTCTATTTAAAATAGGGCAGGAGGAAAAAGCGATGGAATATTTTGACAGGTTGCTTAGCTACAGTAACCATTTAGGACTCTTTAGTGAAGATATTGATTTTAAGACCAAAAGGCTTTTAGGAAATTTTCCACAAGCGTATTCTCATTTGGCCTTGATAGAATGTGCCATCAATTTTTCGAACAAGCATAGTGAAGAAAAAATATTGGAATCAATGCGGGAATAAAAACCTAAGTATTACTTATTTATAGGAAGCTATAAATAAGTGATGTTTATTATCTAGAATGACACTTATAAATGATTAAAAAAGAACAGTAAATAATAAAAAAGCACCCAATTCGGGTGCTTTTTTATGTAATGTAAATTCTAACTAGTCAAAAGTATAGCCATTATCCGAAGCCACTTTATCAGCAATTTGATTTCGAAGGGCCACCACGTTCGGGTTATTGGTATACTTGGTGAATCTTTTGAGCCCCATAAGCATCATGCGCTGCTCGTCACCTTCCGCAAAAGAAATAATCGCCTCTTTTCCTCTTTTAATGATAGTCTCAGTGGCATTGTACAAATACAATTGTGCCATGGCAATTTGAGGTGCTTGGTTTTCTTCACCAAAGCGTTTGGCGTTCTTTTCTGTTCTAAGCAGTGTACTTTCCGCCATGTATACCTCTATAAGTATATCAGCGGCCGCAAGCATTAATTGCTGGTGTTGTTCTAACTCAGGGCCGAATTTCTGAACTGCGCTTCCGGCAACCATTAGAAAGACTTTCTTTAATCGAGCCAACAAGTCTTTTTCCTCTGAGAAAAGCTCTGAAAAATCAGGAGTATCAAATGAAGGAATGCCCATAAGTTCATCTGCAACCGCAGTGGCCGGACCCAAAAGGTCAACATGACCCTTCATGGCTTTTTTGACCAGCATGCCTACTGCCAACATTCGATTGATTTCGTTCGTACCTTCATAAATTCTGGCGATTCTCGCATCTCGCCAAGCTTTTTCCATAGGAGCATCGGCACTGAAGCCCATTCCACCAAAGATCTGCACGCCCTCATCTGTCGTGTGCTGAACATCTTCGGATACGGCCACTTTTAAAATGGAACATTCTATTGCATATTCTTCAACACCTTTTAGTTCAGCTTCTTGATGACTATTGCCACCAGCTTGTCGAATGGCAATTCGGTCTTCAATATTCTTAGCTGCCCTGTAGCATGCAGATTCCCCTACATAGGCATTAACCGCCATATCCGCTATTTTTGCCTTAATGGCACCGAAGTTGATAATAGGTGTTTTAAATTGTACGCGCTCATTGGCATATTTGACGCCTTCGGTTACGACCCTTCTTTGGGCTTCTAAACACGCGGCTGCCAATTTTATACGGCCTACATTCAAGGCGTTCATTGCAATTTTAAAACCATTGCCACGCTCAGACAGCATATTCTCAACCGGTACTTTCGTCTCATTAAAGAAAACCTGGCGAGTAGAGGAGGAGTGAATTCCTAATTTCTTTTCCTCATCTCCTAAGCTGATACCATTGCTTGGGTCATTTTCAACAATAAAACCTGTGATATTTTTGTCATTTTCGATTCTAGCGAAAACAATAAAAAGATTGCAGAAACCGGCATTGGAAATCCACATTTTTTGACCTGAAATAGAGTAATGCTTACCATCCTCAGAAAGTATAGCTTTGGTTTTACCGGAATTGGCATCGGAACCTGCTCCGGGCTCAGTTAAACAATAAGCGCCAAACCACTCGCCAGAAGCCAATTTCGGAACATACTTTAGTTTTTGCTCTTCGGTACCATAGAGCGTAATCGGCATCGTACCGATACCCGTATGAGCACCAAATGCTGTACTGAACGAACCTGTGGCCCCAGAGATATAGTCACATACTAACATAGTAGAAACAAAACCCATACCCATACCTTCATACTTCTCAGGTACTGCTACGCTCAAAAGGCCCAGTTCACCTGCTTCTCTCATACACTCTTCCGTATAGGCGTAATCTTTCTTTTCAAAGCGTTCCCAATGTGCCCAAAGTTTACGGTCAACGAATTCTTTGGTGCTGTCACGCATCATTCGCTGCTCTTCATTTAGGTCTTCGAGGGTGAATATATCTTCGCATTTGGTTTCTTTGACCAAAAATTGGCCACCTCTTAAAAGGTTGTCTTTTTGTATAGTTTCAGTACTCATCTTATTGGTTTTATCCTGTTTCTAATTATCGAGGTTATTTAATAGTATTTTAATTACATATCAAAAACCCGTCTACTTCAAAAATTCAAAAATACCGGCTGCCCCTTGACCTGTACCTACGCACATGGTCACTAAGCCATGTTTGCCCTGCATGTTTCTTTTGCGCATTTCATCAAACAATTGAACGGAAAGCTTGGCACCCGTGCACCCTAACGGATGACCTAATGCAATAGCACCGCCATTCACGTTTATAATATCATTATTCAACTCTAATTCACGAATTACGGCTATTGATTGTGAGGCAAAGGCTTCGTTTAATTCAATCAATTCTACATCTGATTGTTGTAAGCCAGCTTGTTTCAATGCCTTTGGAACAGCCTTTACGGGACCAATTCCCATAATTCTTGGCTCAACACCTGCTGCGGCATAACTCACTAAACGAGCTTCAGGTTCTAAATTTAATTCCTTCACCATTTCTTCGCTCATAACCATTACGAATGCCGCACCATCACTTGTTTGCGATGAGTTACCGGCAGTTACGCTACCATTGGCGGCAAAAACAGGCCGAAGCCTACCCAATACTTCCAAAGAAGTGTCTGCCCGTGGACCTTCATCTTTGGTGACTGTATAGTTTTTTGTTGCTTTTTTTCCATCGGAGCCCACATAGGTATGCTCGACTTGAATAGGTACTATTTGGTCTTGAAATCTATCTTCAGATTGTGCTTTTAATGCTTTTTGATGTGAGTTGAAGGCGAACAAATCTTGGTCTTCACGAGAGACTTTGAACTCCTGTGCAACGGCTTCGGCAGTATTGCCCATTCCCCAATAATAATCTTCATGACCAGATTTCACCAAATCGTAGTTCAGCTCGGTTTTGAAGCCTGTCATGGGTACGGAACTCATACTTTCTACCCCGCCGGCAATGATGCAATCTGCCATACCGGACTGAATTTTTGCTGTTGCAATGCCAATAGTTTCTAGCCCTGAAGAGCAAAAGCGGTTGACGGTAACCCCTGGTACGTCGACTATATCTAACCCCATTAAGGAAATCAAACGGCCCATATTAAGACCTTGAGACCCTTCGGGCATGGCATTACCTACAATTACATCGTCTATTCTTTTTTTGTCAAAATCAGGTAGCTTACCCATTAAATATTCAATGGTTTCAGCTGCAAGTTCATCTGCCCTTTTAAAGCGGAAACCACCTTTACCGGATTTACCTACCGCGGTTCTATACCCTTTGACTATATATGCTGTTTTCATATTTGTAATTTGACTGAGGATGATTTGACATAAGACCTAAGACTTGTTCTCCAGGCTTTCCATAAAACGTGAAATCATTCCTTGTAGTGATTGAATTTTTTGTTTTCGAAAATTATGATTTGCTGCCATAGTCTTATGTCTTAAGTCTTTCTTCTTTCAACTAATAACTACCAGACTGATTAATTTCTAAGCGGCTTTCCTGTTTTAAGCATATGCTGTATTCTTTCCAATGTTTTTCTTTCGGTACAAAGGGATAAAAAGGCTTCTCTCTCCAAATCCAAAAGATACTGCTCACTTACGTAGCTAGGTTCCGATAAATCGCCACCGGCCATTACATAGGCCAATTTGTTCGCAATCTTCTTGTCATGTTCACTTATGTATTTGCTCGCTTCCATTGAATCAGTACCCACTAAGAACATACCTAAGGCTTGCTTACCTAAAACTTTAATATCCTTTCTCTTTATAGGTTTGGTATAGCCGGATTCGGCCATCAATTTTGCATGTGCCTTTGCAGTGGCGATTTGCCTATCCTTATTGACAACTACGATATCCTTACCATGTTGAAGTATGCCTAAATCATAAGCTTCATATGCTGATGTAGATACTTTGGCCATTCCGATGGTCAAAAAGTATTCTTGAAGTACGTTCAATTCAACATCGTTCTTTTTAAAGGTGTCCTGTGCCCTTAGGGCAAACTCCTTTGATCCACCACCTCCTGGTATCACGCCTACACCGAATTCGACCAAGCCGATATACGTTTCTGCCGCAGCTACCACCTTATCGGCATGTAACGAAAGTTCGCAACCGCCGCCCAATGTCATGCCGTGAGGTGCGGCAACCGTTGGTATGGATGAATATCGCATTCGCATCATGGTATCTTGAAACATTTTAACGGCCATGTTCAGCTCATCATATTCTTGTTCAACGGCCATCATAAAAATCATTCCGATATTGGCACCAACGGAAAAATTTGCGGCCTGATTACCGACAACCAAGCCTTGAAAATCTTTTTCAGCTAGGTCTATGGCTTTGTTTAATCCGCTAAGAACATCACCGCCGATGGTATTCATTTTAGACTGGAACTCGACATTTAAAATGCCATCACCTAAATCTTCAACAACTACACCGCTATTTTTGAAAACCTCATGGCTCTTACGAATATTATCAAGAATTATAAAAGCATCTTGACCTGGTACCTTTTCCATAGACTTTTTAGAAATGTCATAGAAATAGGTCGCTCCATCTTTTACTGAGTAAAATGAAGTGATTCCTGCTGATTTCATTTCGGAAACCCACTGTGCGGCTTCTTGGTTCTCTGAATTAATGAACTCAAGACCTTTTTCTAAACCAACGGCATCCCAAATTTGGAATGGACCATGTTCCCAACCGAAACCTGCTTTCATGGCGTCATCAATCTTATAAAGCTCGTCTGTTATCTCTGGAACTCGATGGGAAACATAGGCAAACAATTGCCCGAAACTTTTTCGATAAAATTCACCGGCCTTATCCTTACCTCCTGTTAAAATGGCAAAGCGATCGATGACCTTATCCACCGTTTTGGTAAGTTCAAGAGTGGCGAATTTGGCACTCTTTTTAGACCGATAATCCATTGTATCAAGGTCTAAAGTCAAAATTTCACTCTTGCCTTTATCGTCTTTTACTTTTTTATAAAAACCCTGTCCTGTTTTGCTGCCCAACCACTTTTTCTCCATCATGGTGTCGATGAAATCGGGTAATTTGAATAAATCGTGACGTTCGTCATTTGGGCAATTTTCGTAAATACCGTTAGCCACATGAACCAGCGTATCTAGACCTACGACATCAACGGTTCTAAAAGTGGCAGATTTAGGCCTGCCAATGACCGGTCCGGTTAGTTTATCCACTTCTTCAACGGTCATTCCCATTTCTTTTACCATATGAAAAAGACTCTGAATACTGAAAATGCCGATACGGTTACCGATAAAGGCGGGAGTATCTTTTGCCACTACGGAAGTTTTTCCAAGAAACTTTTCCCCATAACCATTTAGAAATTCCAGAACTTCTTGAGAGGTCTTGGGCCCGGGTATAATTTCAAAGAGTTTGAGATATCTGGCAGGATTGAAAAAATGCGTGCCGCAGAAATGTTTTTGAAAATCTTCACTACGACCTTCCGACATAAATTTAATCGGAATACCTGAAGTATTTGAAGTAATTAAAGTTCCAGGCGTTCTATGTTTTTCAAGGTTTTCGAAAACTTGCTTTTTAATATCAAGCCTTTCTACCACTACTTCGATTGTCCAATCAACCTTAGAGACTTTAGCAATATCATCTTCTAAGTTACCTGTAGTTATTCTTGATGCGAATTTTTGATGGTAAATAGGAGAAGGCTTAGATTTAAGGGCTGCAGTCAATGAGTCATTTACCAGCCTATTTCTTACGACTTTGTCATTTAGGGTCAAACCTTTCGCCTTTTCCTTTTCGTTCAGCTCACGAGGAACAATATCGAGAAGTAAGACTTCTACCCCGATATTGGCGAAATGACAGGCAATGCCGCTGCCCATAATACCGGATCCAATAACCGCTACTTTATTAATGTGTTTGTTCACTTTACTAATGTTTATAGGTTAAGAGGTCATTCAGGTTTATGACCGTTAATTGTTTTGTCAGTATTTTGTACGTTCTTTTCAGCAATCATCTCGTTAATCGAATCCATCACCTCAAAAAAGCCGTCAAGTTTATCTTGCGAAACTTTTGACCGTACCGCTTCGTTGAATCGCAAAACGACATTCTTAGAGTCGGTTCTTTTTTCCAGCCCAAAATCGGTTAGATGAATAAGAACCCCTCGACCATCTTTAGGGTTGGGTTTTCTTTCTATCAAACCCTGTTCTTCCATTCTCTTTAAAATGCGAGAGAGACTGGTGGCTTCCATTCCCATTTTCGGACCCAATGATGTAGAGGGCGTTCCTGTTTTTGGGTCAATACTCAAAAGGGTAAAGCCAACGGCCATTGTTGAACCGAATTTTTTTGCCTCTTCGTTATACATTCGAGCTACGGCTTGCCAGGTCGCACGCAGCGCGTAGTCAATAGTAATATCTTTCATCGGTTGGATTTAGGTTATCCAAATATATAAAAATTTATTATGCACGCATAATAAAATGATGAAAAAATATTTAACTGTTACGGCCTTCTTTCCGCTTTTAATTATTGATGATAATTCATTTTAATTATGGGAGGGGGACATCTTAATGCCCATAAATATCATTGTATAGCTCTTGATACTTTTCTCTAATTATTTTTCTTCTGAGTTTCATGGTAGGGGTGAGGTGGCCTTCGCTAATACTCCACACATCGGGTGTTAACCTAAATTGTTTGACCTTTTCCCATTTGGCAAACTTTTCGTTGGCCTCATCAACTTCTTTTTGAAATTGATCCAATACCTTTTCATTCAGAATAATATCTGAGTTCTCAGGAATTGTAATTTGGTTCGCTTTTGCCCACTCGTTCAAATATTCAAAATCGGGTTGAATAAGTGCAGCCGGCATTTTTTCACCTTCGCCCACCACCATGATTTGTTCAATAAAACGAGATTGCTTGAACCTGTTCTCAAGAAGTTGCGGGGCCACATATTTGCCGCCAGAGGTTTTGAACATTTCTTTTTTACGATCCGTAATTTTAAGAAACCCTTCTTGGTCTATTTCTCCGATATCGCCTGTATGAAAATAATTGTCGATGACTACTTCGGCGGTTCGCTCGGGGTCTTTGTAATAGCCCATCATAACTTGCGGACCTTTAATGCATATTTCACCGTCCTCCGCTATTTTTACCTCGGTGCGGGCAATAGGTTTACCCACGGTGCCAATTTTAAATCCTCCGTCTCGCATATCATTGACCGAAATAACAGGAGATGTTTCGGTAAGCCCATAGCCTTCCATGAGTCCGAATTCGGCGGCGTTGAATATTCTAGCCAATCTAGGTTGTAATGCAGCACTACCCGATGCTATCAACATAAGGTTGCCGCCTAATCCCTCCTTCCATTTTTTAAAAATCAGTTTTCGGGCGATTCCGAGTTTTAGCTCATATAGCCGACCATTTTCACCATAAGGTTTGTATTGAAGTCCGATTTCGATGGCCCAAAAGAAAAGTTTCTTTTTAAGTCCTGTTAGCTCTGTTCCCTTAGCCAGAATTTTATCATAGACCTTTTCCAATAACCGAGGGACGGCTGTCATTACATGCGGGCCGGTTTCCTTCAGGTTTTCACTGATTTTATCTAGCGATTCGGCATAGTAAATAGTAACCCCCCTGAACTGATATAAATAAATCAGCATTCTTTCGTAAACATGGCACAGCGGTAAAAAACTTAGTGATTTGGTCTGTCCGTCTTTTATAGGAAAGCGTTTTGAGCTTTCTATGGCATTGCTGACCAAGTTGTCATGAGACAACATTACACCTTTGGGTCTACCTGTTGTGCCGGATGTATATATTAAGGTAGCCAAGTCGGATGGCTTTACATCATTTTTTAACCGGTCTACTTCTTCTTGGTTGGAGGTATCTTTTCCTAATTCAAGTACTTCACTCCAATTTTTGCAAACGGTAAGTTGATCAAAAGAGTAGACATCTTTTAGTGATGGAACCTGATCTCTGATAGCCGCGACCTTATCATACACTTCCTGACATGATACAAAGCAGTACTTGGCCTCTGAATGGTTGAGCACATAGGCATAGTCATCTTCGGAGATTGTTGGATAGATAGGCACGTTCTGCGCACCTAACTGTAAAATTCCGATATCCATTATGTTCCACTCGGTTCTATTGGTCATGCTTATGACCGCTATTTTATCGTTCGGCCCAACGCCCATACGTAATAAGGCCCTGCTCATGGCGTTGGCCTTATCAATATATTCTTGGGTAGAAGTAGCTACCCATTGTCCGTTAACCTTGGTAACCAGTGATTTATCTAGATTGAAATTCTTCAATTGATAATAAGGAAAATCAAAAAGGAGAGTGATATCTGTCATAGTCGGCTGTTATTAACCTGTTGCAAATTATGAAAAGCGAGCGGTATTTTAAAACGGGATTAACAAAATTAGTGCTGTTTTAGTATGAATATTTGAATTTAATCGATAAGAGGGGTGCAGTTCATCGTAATCTCATTTTTGTTCACAATAAATCGTAATGCTTATTGTTATAGGTGATAATTTCATTTTTTGTAGGAAAATACATTATTTAAATTAAATCCGAATTGCATGATGAAAAACTACGTTCGCAACTCTTTCATTTTAACCCATCTTTTGGCTCTTACGGCTTTGTGCAGCCATTATGTAAACGCGCAAGGTGAGCCATTTGAATGTGATTACAATGCCTATCTTTTTCAATATAACGATATTTACGCGGTAGATTTAGCCTCGGGCAGTGCCTATCTAGTTTCTGAAAATGTAACGCCGGGCAATATAAACGCTGCGGCCTATAACTCGGCCGACGGATATATTTGGGGATATTTGTCGACCCCAAGCAAATCAATCGTAAGAATAGGTAAGAATTTTTCAACGGATGTTTATACAATACCGGAACTACCGGATAGTAATAATAAGTATGTGGGAGATATTTCTATCGACGGTATTTATTATTTCAGGTCAGGCTCTTCAACTTATCACGCCGTTGACCTGAATCCTGAATCGAACAACTATTTAGAGTTTATTGGTTCTACCACCCTAAGTCAGAATATCAATATTCATGATTGGGCCTTTAATGCGGTTGATGGTAAGCTGTATACGGTTGAAAAAGGCACCAACATTCTCTATAGAATTGACGCACAAACAGGAGTAGTGCTTCCTTTAGGGGTAGTGCCCATACTTTCCGGACTCAACTATACTTTCGGTGCCGTCTATTTTGATGTAGATGGTAACTTCTATGTTTCTGCCAACCAAACCGGTTCTGTTTATAAAGTTAATAATGTGCACAATATATTGGCAGGAGGCCTCATTCAATCCAATATTTTCGCTTTTGGTCCTGCTTCTTCTCTTAATGATGGTGCGCGATGCCCTACGGCACCTGTACCACAAGAAGATTGCATCAATGGTCTTGATGATGATGGCGATGGTCTTGTAGACTGTGATGACCCGGCGTGCTCAGGGGTAGCCACCTGTCCGGAAATCAATCTAACTTCGGGTGCCAATGATGGAGGACTTGAAAGTAACGACCGTTTATCCGCTTTGATCAGTGAAAGAAATTATAAGAGGGCGGCAACCAATTATAAGTTTGATAAAAAAACCGCTAAAAGGCTTAAAAAGGGAGCATCTTACGGAAAAAGTGGTAAATATTCGGCAAACGCTATTCCGTTAGCAGACCTCATTCCCCTTGATATAATAGGAGAAACCAGCACCATTGAATCTTCACCAGCTGATTTACTTGATTTGACCAATGCTTCAGATATCTATTCCGTTGATTATTTAAAAGGCTCCGATAATATTGGTGCTTTGATGGTCATAAAGACCGAGAGTAAGGTTTATGAGCATAGCAAGTTTATCTGTGACCGATTTTTAGGCGCCCAATTACTTTCGGTTTCAAATATTCAACTAAGGGAAAAAGACTTTATTAAGTCGATTATCAAGCAACCTGACGGGGCTACTGAATTCGCTTTATCGTTCTCGGCCCGAATAGATGGTCAAGGTCAGTTTGTTATTGAATCGCATTGGAATATTGATGCTTATGCCGATAATTCATCGTACTACAATTTCCAAATTTGGGCCAATACAGTCGATGATCTTTTGGCATTGGCCGATGAAATATTGAACCTCTTAGAAGCAAGCGCTACCATCAGCGATTACAAGGCATCAACGCCGCCTCCTGTTTTTGTTAAATCAGCCAAATATGCTAACGGTAAGGTACTGTTGAACTTAGTTAACAATAATAAATCGGGGGGAATAGACCTTCAAGGTGGCTTAAAAAGAACGGAAACGCTTTCAACCGAAAGTATGTCGTTCAGTTCACCTATCGATGGGTATCTTGATTCCATATCGTTACAAACAGGTAGTCTCTTCGATTTTGGTTTTCGAGTGAGTAATACCAAAGGCGGAACACCAGATGATCTTTTTGTGGCTGATGCTCCTTGGGGTCTTGATGCTTCCGCGGAAGGTACTACGGTTAAGACCTATCAAGTGCTTGAATCGACCCAACCGTTTATGGAAGAAGGTTATTCTGTGGAAAGAAATATTGAGCTTAGCGGTCGCACTTCGAGTTACATTGGGGTCTACAGGGCACTGAGCCCAAGGTTTTCGGCGGTTGACCTTTCAGAATACGGAAAGTTAAGTTTTGAGGCGGAAGGTACAGGAACCCTTGAGGTAAAAATAACCAAGGGCGATGGTAGTACCTACTCCGCAAAGGTCGACCTTTCTGCTCAAACGGAGACGCATGTTATAGCAACTGATGACTTCACCAAGAACGGAAAAAGTACCGATTTCTCGAATATTAGGGTGCTTAATTTTAATCTTTTGGCCGAGAACGGTTCGGAAGAAGACAAATCTTTAAAACTCAAGAATGTTAGTTTCAACAATAAAGAGCAACCGAAAGCTTTTATTCTCGATGATACCAATAAATCTCTTTTATTCCCAAATCCTGTAAGAGAGTCTGCAGACCTCTATTTCTATGAGGAAAAAGCAGGTAGTTATCTGCTAGAAATTTATGATTTAACGGGAAAGAAGATGGTTCAGAATCAAATGAGCGGTGATTCACAAAAAGGACAAAATAAAATTACAATTCAAAAACATAGCCTTTCCCCTGGACTGTACCTTTATAAGCTTACCAGTTCGAATGATAGAATTTGGAGTGATAAGATTATGATAAAATAGAAAATTGGGGCCTACAAAACTCATTGTTGGGCATGAAAATTAGCTCTTTCATAAGTGCAGTTTCATGCCCTCATGACTTGCCATAAAACCCAGTTGTTTGTAAAATTCAAGAGCTTCGGTGCGATTTTTATCCGAGGTCAATTGAACTACGTGGGCCCCTTTTTCTTTTGCAAATTCAATTACCCAATCAAACATGTACTTTCCAAGGCCCCTACCACGGTGGTCTTGATGAATTCTTACGGCCTCAATTTGACATCTTATGCCTCCTCTATAGGTCAAATATTGTATAAAGCTCAATTGAAAAGTTCCCAATATGGAAGAATCTACATTTTCGAGCACCATTAAAAATTGATGGGGGTCTTTTTCAATAACCTCAAAAGCCTTGACATAATATTTCGGTAATGGCTTTTCAAAATTTTCTCGTAATCTACCCAATGGGTCATTGGCTAAAAGAGCCACTATTTCTGAAAGATCATTTAATTCAGCTTTACGTATGTTCATATGACCTGCTTTAATATTTGCTTGTATTACATCGAAATTTAAAATATCGATTTAAATCGATTGGTTTTTTCGGTTTTAAATTTTTTAGGGTGAGAAATAACGAAATTCTTACAATCTACACATGTTTTATTACAAAATGTAGGCTTTAACATTTTTAACTGTAAATAATAGATTACTTTTAATAGCCTTTTTTAAGATTTACTCTTTTAGGCCTTACTTATTGTCGACCTCTGCCCATACCTCTTTTGTTCCTCCTAGGTAGGGATATTTTACACATTCTAACATAAAACGATTTAAGGTGAAAGCACTGCTTTTTTACTGTACTCTTCTCTGTTTGCTATGGGGGTGCGGTACAAGAAAATCAGAAACCAACAAACCCATCTCAGCTACCAAAGCCATGAAAGAAATACGAGTTGATGAACAACAAGGTATGGTTGATTATCGAGAAGATTTACAAAAATTCATCATTACCTACCACCAAAAAGAAACTATCGACGGCCAGATTACCTGTATACCTGCCCAAAATGAAATGATTCCCCGAGACCTTCAAAAACCGGGAATACGCGTCGTTTTCTCCGGTTTACTTACCGAGGATCCTACTTTGCCACCACCCCGTATGGGAGGTGAGCAAGTTTTACTTCTTAAGGAGTTAGATAGCATGCATTTGTACAACAAAAACTAAAACATTTATCATGAGTGAAGTTGCAGAAAAAAAGAGCACAAAGAAGCTCAAAAAAGCGGAGTATGTTCCACAGAAATCAACGGACATCAGCGAGCTACAGAAACATTTACAGTTATTCGGGTATTTTAATCCGTCCGATGCGGCCTTTGGTACCGGAAACAATCGTCCGCCACAACCGGAAGACGCGGCCCTTGAGAGCCTGAAATCTTCTTATGTAGAACCGGGCACTATGGATGCCGCCACCGTTGAGGCATTAAAAAAATACCAAGAGTTTCACGGCCTGAAAATTACGGGTAAGTTAGACAAAGAAACTTTAGAAGAGTTAGATACGAGACGTTGTGGTATGCCTGACCTGGGTGAGTTCTCAACCCACGGCAATAAATGGTCAACTATGAACCTGACCTATGGTTTTGACAATTATACCACCGATAATGGGTTGACACAAGCTGCCATTCATGAGGCAATTGAACAGGCCTTTGCTTTATGGGCGGCTGAAACTCCATTAAGTTTTAGACGAGTCGCGAATAGCGCCAGTGCCGATATTCGTATCAAGTTTGTTTCGGGACCTCATGGCGATGGTTCTTCTTTTGACGGGCCGGGAGGGGTGTTGGCCCATGCCTATTATCCGCCACCAAATGCCGGCGCTTTGGCAGGAGATGCCCATTTTGATGAAGCCGAGTCGTGGACGATAAATATACCCACAGGCTCAGGAAAAGTGGACTTGGTCACGGTAGCTGCACACGAATTTGGCCATTCTCTTGGGTTAAGGCATTCAAGTGTAAACGGTTCTTTAATGTTTCCGAGCTATTCAGGGCCTATGAGATATCTACATGGAGATGACGTCGCAGGTATCACAACCATTTATGGGGGGTATTCGATAGAAAGTGCCCCATGGATTCATGGAACCAGTATTCAAGTAGAGTTTCCTGATCGGTTGGAACAAATCACCAGAGCTGGATTTTACACCTATTTGTACGGGAAACCCAATACTACTAATTGGTTTCATTTTGCCTTGCCCACTCCTGTAATTAAGGACCAAAAAAGGCTAAAAATTGTATGTGCCATTCTAAGGTTCAGAACATTTTCGAATAAAGCCTTGGTCAACCATGTTCATATTTATGATGGATATACCAAAATTGCGGCCCACAATAATTTGAATTTGTCTGGTGACAATTGGTTCAAAAAATTCGGGGTGGCCGATAAACCATCGGTCTATTGGGGTCTCGGAATTTCGATAGGCGTTTCTTTCGGAACCGGTAGCCTTAATGAAAGAAGAATGGATTTTGTAGCTGCGGGTTGTGATTTAATCAATTAAGAGTCTTGTAAACAAAAAAGGCCACCTTAATCAGTGGCCTTTTATAACTGTTGCTTTCGTAATTACTTTTAATGTTGCTCCACCCATTTTCTGGCATTGACAAATGCCTCTAACCAAGGAGATACGCTATCGTTTCTGTCTTTTGGGTAGTGAGCCCAGTTCCATGGGAAAATAGATCGCTCAATATGCGGCATTGTAACTAGGTGTCTTCCTGTTTTATCGCACATCATGGCGGTATTAAAATTACTTCCGTTGGGATTGGATGGGTACCCTTCGTAGCCATACTTGGCAACAATTTGGTATTTATCCTCTTCATAGGGCAGACTGAACTTGCCTTCGCCATGGGAAATCCATACGCCTAGTGTAGTTCCGGCCAAGCTCGATAGCATAACGGAGTTGTTCTCCTGTACTTGTACCGAGGTAAAGTTACTTTCGTGCTTGTTCGATTCATTATAGGTCAACCTACCGTGCGTTTCATGATCAGGATTGATAAGGTCGAGCTCCATAAAAAGTTGGCATCCGTTACATATACCAACAGAGAGCGTATCGGGTCGCGCAAAAAAGTTTTTTAAAGCAGCATTTGCCTTTTCGTTGTATTTTATGGCCCCGGCCCATCCTTTGGCGCTTCCTAACACATCTGAGTTGGAGAATCCGCCTACGGCACCTATAAATTGAATATCCTCTAAAGTTTCCCTACCGGTAATCAAATCGGTCATATGAACATCCTTCACATCAAATCCTGCCAAATACATAGCATTGGCCATTTCCCTCTCCGAGTTACTTCCTTTTTCACGTAAAATGGCGGCTTTTGGCCTGCTACCGGAAAAAGGCTTGTAGTCTGTCAGGTCTATCTTTGGGTTTGAAGGAAAGGTGTATGCCAAAGGTTGTTTCTTATAGTTTTGATAGCGGTCTTTGGCGAGACCTTTAGCGGTTTGTTTTTCATCTAAAAGGTATGACGTTTTATACCACATGTCACGTAATGTAGACACGTTCAGACCCATTTGAACCCCATGGTTATTGATACTTAGAACGGCTTGATCACTTACCTCTCCAATTTTTATGAAATCAATGTCTTGTTCTTCAAGAAGTTTTTCAGCTTTTTCATCTTTGAGCTGAAAAACGACTCCAGAGTTTTCAGAAAATAAAAGTTTGATAGTATCATTTTCTTGAAGATCTGTAAGATCAAGATTGGCACCCAAGTTTAAGTCGGCAAAGCACATTTCGAGTAATGTAGTAATCAATCCGCCAGAGGCCACATCATGCCCGGCAACTATGGCGCCACTTCTTATCAGCTTTTGAATCGATTCAAATACCGATTTGAAATAAGAAGTATCATTGATAGTAGGGGCATCGTTACCGATTGCTTTTCTAATTTGAGAAAAGGATGAGCCGCCAAGTTTGAACGAATCTTTCGAAAGATTTACGTAGTATATGGCGCCGGCGTTTTTTTGAAAAACGGGCTCAATTACCTTCTTTATGTCATCGCAATGCGCCGCTGCGGAAATAATTACCGTTCCCGGTGAAATAACGTCACCGTCTTTATATTTCTGTTTCATTGACAGGGAATCTTTACCGGTCGGCACATTGATTCCTAATTCAATAGAAAAATCTGAAACAGCCTGGACCGCTTCATACAAGCGCGCATCTTCCCCTTCGTTTTTGCAAGGCCACATCCAGTTGGCAGATAAGGAAACTGACTTTAGGCCGTCTTTCAACGGCGCCCAAACGATATTGGTCAGGGCTTCTGCGATACTATTTTTACTGCCCGCTGCAGGATTGATAAGCCCAGAAATAGGGGAGTGGCCGATACTGGTCGCTATACCGTTGTTTCCTTTAAAATCCATGGTCATTACTGCACAGTTGTTCAAAGGCAATTGTAAAGGTCCGGCACATTGTTGTTTGGCCACGCGGCCGCCCACACAGCGATCTACTTTATTGGTCAACCAATCTTTACAGGCCACGGCCTCCAATTGTAAAACTTGATCTAAATAGTCATGAAAATGCTCTAATGAATATTGAGGCTCTTTATAAGTTCGCTTGACCGTTGTATCGGTCATAGTGGTCTTCGGTGAACTCCCGAAAATATCAGAAAGGTTAACGTCCATTGGTTTGACCCCTGTAGTCTTTGATTCAAAGGTAAAGCGGTCATCTCCCGTTACATCGCCCACCTCGTACATTGGTGAACGTTCACGATCGGCAATACGATGTAAGAGGTCAATGTTCTTTTGACCGATTACAAGACCCATTCTTTCTTGCGATTCGTTACCGATAATTTCTTTGGCCGATAAGGTAGGATCCCCCACAGGTAATTGATCTAGGTCGATTTTTCCTCCGGTTTCCTCTACCAGTTCAGAGAGACAGTTCAAATGCCCTCCGGCACCATGGTCGTGAATGGAGATAATGGTATTTTCATCGCTTTCGACCATGCCTCGAATGGCATTGGCCGCTCTTTTTTGCATTTCAGGATTGGAGCGTTGAACAGCGTTCAGCTCGATGGCGGAACTAAACTCACCTGTATCGGCACTGGAAACGGCAGCTCCGCCCATTCCAATACGGTAATTATCTCCTCCAAGAATTACAATTTTATCACCCTCTTTCGGACTCTCTTTTAACGCTTGGTCATTTTTGCCATAACCAATACCACCCGCCTGCATAATTACCTTGTCATAACCAAGCCTTCTCGGATTAGTATGGCCCTCATTGGACTCTTTGTTTTCATCATGTTCAAAAGTTAGAACGGAGCCGGCAATCAAGGGTTGTCCAAATTTATTTCCAAAATCCGATGCCCCATTGGAGGCTTTGATTAAGATATCGATAGGGGTTTGATATAACCATTCCCTTTCTTTCATATTCTGTTCCCACGGTCTTTCTTCTTCAAGTCTGGAATAAGCGGTCATGTAAACTGCGGTACCCGCCAAAGGCAACGATCCCTTACCACCGGCCAAACGGTCACGAATTTCACCACCCGATCCCGTAGCGGCACCGTTAAAAGGTTCCACAGTGGTAGGAAAGTTATGGGTTTCAGCCTTTAAGGAAATAACCGATTCAAATTCTCTCTCCTCATAAAAATCAGGTTTATCGGCACTTTTAGGTGCAAATTGTACTGCTTTCGGCCCTTTTAAAAAGGCGACGTTGTCTTTATAGGCCGAAACAATATCGTTCGGGTTTTCCTGAGAGGTCTTTTTGATCAGTTTAAAAAGCGACGAAGGCATTTCTTGACCGTCGATGACAAAAGTGCCATTGAAAATTTTGTGTCTACAATGCTCAGAGTTTACTTGGCTAAAGCCAAAAACTTCGGAGTCAGTGAGTTTTCTCCCCATCTTTTTAGAAAGATCGTTGAGGTAATCAACTTCCTCGCTGCTTAGCGCCAAACCTTCTTTTTCGTTATAGGCAGCAATATCATCGATTTCAAGAATCGGCTCAGGAACCACATGTATGTCGTAAATATCTTGATCTAGCTTCTGATATTTTTGAGATAGCATCGGGTCAAAATCGGTAAAGTCTTTTTTGACCGATTGAAACTCCTCAATTCGAACAACACCGGTAACGCCCATATTTTGGGTTATCTCGGTCGCATTGGTACTCCACGGGGTGATCATTGCTGCCCGCGGGCCAACAAAAAAGGCGTCAATAGACGCCGTGTTTATGATAGGTTGGTTGCCGAACAACCAAACAAGTTTATTAATGTCTTCTTGCGAAAGTTCGCTGGAGACCTGTACAGCGAAAACTTTGGTATTGGCATTACCGAAAAAAAGAACCATTGAATCTTAGGATTGATAGTTTTTAAGAAAGCACAAATTTACAGCTTTTCGGTGAAAGCTTCTAGAAGAAAAATTAACAGTATCAACAACAAATTGTTGATTACTTCTTCTGTAAAAGAGCCATGTAAAAACCGTCAAAACCTGATTGCGAAGCAAATATATTCTTGTCTTTCACCAAACTGAAATCTTTACCTTCTTCCGATTGAAGAAATGATTGAACTTGATTTCCGTTCTCTTGAGGTAAAATAGAACAAGTAGCATAAACCATTTTGCCACCGGGTTTCACAATTTTGCTATAACTACGAATAATATCTGCTTGTGTAGCCAAAATCTTGTCGAGAAATTCTGGTTGTAATTTCCATTTGGTATCCGGGTTTCTACGAATAACACCCAAACCTGTACACGGCGCATCGATCAATACCCTATCGGCACTACCATATAATTTCTTGAATACTTTGGTCGAATCGATTTCCCGGGTTTCAATATTATGGGCACCGTTGCGTCGGGCACGTCTTTTCAATTCCTTTAGCTTACTAATGTAAACATCCATAGAAATCAATTGGCCCTTGTTTTCCATGAGCGCAGCTAAATGCAGTGATTTTCCACCTGCACCGGCACAGGTGTCGACCACTCGTTGCCCAGGTTGCACATCTAACAGTTCTGAAACTAACTGTGAAGAAGCGTCTTGAACCTCAAATAGGCCATCTTTAAAGGCCTGTGTCACAAAAACGTTGGCACGCTCCACAAGTTTGAGAGCCAAAGGGTAGCCTTTGATAGGTTCTGCAACGATACCCTCGTCGAGCAATGTTTTTCTTAGTTTCTCGCGGGTTGTTTTTAAGGTATTGGAGCGTAAAATGACTTCTGCCTGCTCGTTGAGGGCGGCAATTTCCTTGGTCCAAAGTTCATCGCCCAATGCTTTTTCGCATAATTCATCTATCCAATCCGGAATCGCTTCGCGGTACTTCCTAATTTTGGAGAGCTCATCAAATTTGCCTTTTATCCTTCTTTCGGGTGTTGGTTCAATCTGTTTCCAATCGGGTAACTGAATGCCTTTCAAAACGGCCCAAACCGCCCACATTCTAAAAAGCTCTGGTCTGTTGAAAGGAGCTTTAACCCCCGCGATTTCGGCATACAACCTTTTATAGCGAACCATTTCGTAGGTAGTTTCGGCAATGAAGCCACGGTCTCTGCTTCCCCATCGCTTATCGAACTTCAATACCTTTTGCACTACCTTATCGGCATATTCGCCTTCATTAAATATTAAATGTAGCGCATCAATTACGGCAAACACAAGATTTCGGTGTAGTCTCATAAAGTTCGTTTCTAAAAAGGTGGGTGCAAAGGTATTGTATTCATGGCGAATGGCTCTATTTTTGACAAAATTTATAATCATGCAGAGATTAGGTGCTATTGTTTGTTTGCTAATCCTTCTTTCTTGTCAAGAGGTGGATAAAAGAAAGCCGTTTACGTCGGTGTCTGTTACCGATGTTTACGAAGATTCAGTCAGTATAAGGGCTATTGAGCTAATGGGCGAGAGTTTGGCTTTTGCAGGCAGCAACGGTATTTTCGGTAGTATAAATTTAAATACCCATAAAGTTCGGACAAATATACAGAAGTATGATTCCATCACGCCAGAGTTTAGGGCTGTCGGGCACACGTCTACCGATTTTTTTATGCTGTCGGTCGCTACACCGGCGTTACTTTACAAAACGGGTGACAAAGGAAAAATGGAACTTGTATATAAAGAGGAAGGGGAGCATGTTTTTTATGATTCGCTTAAATTTTTTAACGATTCGGATGGAATAGCCGTTGGAGACAGTTTCGAGGGCTGCCTTAGTATACTTATGACTGATGATGGAGGCAATAATTGGTCGAAACTACCGTGTGATGAACTACCTAAAGCATTGGAAGGGGAGGGGGCTTTCGCGGCCAGTAACACTAATGTTGAAATACAAGGGGATAAGGTTTGGATTGCTACTACCGGAGGTAGATTGTATCATTCTACCAATAAGGGAAAAATTTGGACCATTCAAGACACGCCAATAGAAGGATCGGAACCAACCCAAGGAATTTATTCGTTGGATTTCTACAATGAAGAGATTGGTCTAGCCATAGGAGGCGACTATACTCAACCCGATGGTAAAAAAGATAATAAGGCCATTACTTTGGATGGAGGTAATACTTGGAACTTAATAGCGGATGGTTTAGAACCGGGATATAAAAGCTGTATTCAGTTTGTTCCTAAATCGGAAGGTAAGGAGATAGTGGCCCTTGGTTTTACCGGAATTTCCTAATCATCTGATCAGGGTAAAACATGGTCGGCCCTTTCTCAAGAACCCTTCTATACCCTTCGATTCGTTAACGATTCTGTTGCGTATGCTGCTGGAAAAAACAGAATTTCAAGATTGGTATTTAAATAAGAGATTGAAACCCGAAATTTGCTTAAAAAACTTATTGAGGCCTAATTGTAGCCCATTTTTTCCCGATATTGTTTGATAAGTTGCTTCTTAAATTCTTCTTCGGAGCGTAGTAGAAGTAGTGTTTTCTTCGCGGAAATAGCTTTGCTGACCGCTTCTAAGTAATCTTTTTCGATTTTTTCCTCTTCCTGCTCATAGTCCAAATATTTCTCTACAAGGGCTTGGGCCTCCTTTTCAGAAATATCGCTCGCATCCTTTATTTTAGAACGAACCTCTCTCCATTGCACATGCCTAAGTGATTCTTTGTTGCTTTCATATTGATTATAAAGCGGCCAGAATTCTTGAGCTTCTTTTGTGCTTAGATTGAGCTTTTCGGTCAGAAATGCAACCTTTAGCGCGTTGATTTTATCTTTTTTAGAATGCTCTTGTGCGAAAGATAGGGTAGAAGCAAAAGCTACCATGCATGCAATCAGAATTTTTCGGCTATTCATCATAATCAAGATTTAGGGCTTCAATATCCTCAATATTTTCATTGAGATAATCGACCATTTGTTCTTCAACAAAACGGCTTTCCATTACGTCGTAAACCTCTAATTGGTCAATTGGTATAACATCTGCTATTTCATAACTGGTAAGCCCGATATCATTGTTTTCAAAATAGGCATCGATTTCCGAATTGGCCAAGTCGTCAAAAGTTGGCTCATCGGAAACACCCAATTTTATGAATATGGCGATAAGTAATATGGCAGCGATAGAAGCTGCTATGTAATAATAGTTTCTGTAATTACTGCGTAATGATATGACCTTGCTTTTCTCTTCAGCCAAAGTATCGAGCAGCCTTCCTTCAAAAGAATCAAAATAATCTTTCGGAATAGCAAACCCATCATCTTCAGGTAAAGTGCTCTCGCTTGAAGAAAGCTTTTCAAATAGCTTTTCTTCAAAACCCTCAAAATAATTTTTGGGCGTATTAAACGGATTATTTTTATTTAGGTCGCTCATTGCTTTTATTTGACACTCAAAAACTTAAAAGGTTTAATCGGTTTTGAGATAAGCTTCAATTTTTTTAACCGCTAAATGATAACTTGCTTTAAGACCACCTACCGAAGTTTCTAAAATTTCTGAAATTTCTTCGTATTTAAGGTCTTGAAAATACTTCATATTGAAAACCAACTTTTGCTTTTCTGGCAATGTGGCAATCGCCTTTTGAAGCTTTAGTTGAATTTCATCACCTTCAAAATATACGTCTGCTTGTAAGTTTTGGACGATATTTTCTTGCAATTCGGCATCGGTGTAGCCGTTGCGTTTCGCTTTTTTCTTGAGAAAGGAGAGCGCCTCGTTGGTAGCTATTCGATAGAGCCATGAATACAACTTGCTCTCCCCCTTAAATCCGTCGATATTCCTGTATACTTTGATGAACGTATTCTGAAGAACATCATCGGTATCATCGTGATTAAGAACAATTCGGCGAATATGCCAATACAGGGGCTTTTTGTAAGTACTTACCAATACTTCAAAGGCACTTGCAGAACTTTCTTTTTGCTTTAATTGTTGAACTAAAGTTTCTTCGGAAACCAAATAGATGCACTTTAGATATACTATTAGACCTTGACCAAGATAAAAGGTTTAATCCGTAATGCAATGATTACTATAATTTTAAAAATTAATTAGCAAGTGATTGCATGGCCACCAATTTTTTGTAGACACCATCTCTTTCCAAAAGTTCACTATGGGTACCCTTCTCGACTATTTCTCCTTTTTGGAGAACAACTATCGTATCGGCGTTTTGAATGGTTGAAAGACGATGTGCAATGACAATTGAGGTTCTGTTTAGCATCATTTTTTCCAATGCATCTTGCACCAAGCGTTCACTTTCGGTATCTAGGGCCGAAGTAGCCTCATCTAAAACCATGATAGGCGGGTTCTTGAGAACTGCCCGGGCAATGGAAAGACGCTGCTTTTGGCCGCCACTCAGTTTATTACCGCTATCGCCGATATTGGTGTGATAACCTTCCGGTAACTCAGAAATGAATTCATGGGCATTGGCAATTTTAGCCGCTTCAATTATTTCTGCCTCTGAAGCATCTTTTTTACCTAGAGCTATATTGTTGGCTACCGTATCGTTAAAAAGTATGGAGTCTTGGGTAACCAAGCCCAATAATGACCGTAATGAGCTTTTGGTCACGTCTTTGATGCTATGGCCATCTAAAGCGATAGCTCCTTCATTAACGTCATAAAATCTGGTTATAAGGTTAGCGATGGTGCTTTTACCACTACCTGATTGGCCAACCAAGGCCACCGTGTGCCCTTTTGGAACACTAAGGTTAAAATTCTTCAATACGTATTCATCCTCATACTTGAAGGAAACATTCTGTAGTTCGATACCCCTTTCAAAACTTGAGATTTCAACAGCATTCGGTTTGTCGGAAATAGGGTTTTCGGTTTCCAAAATCTCCAGTACCCGTTCCGCTGCTGCATTTCCTTTTTTTACTCCGTACGAAGCTTTGCTGATGGCTTTTGCCGGGGTCAAAATGTTGTATGCCAGCCCCATGTAAGCAATAAAAGAGGAAGGGTCCAGTGTTTCTTCTACCAGAACCATTCGGCCACCAAACCACAATAAAACCCCTATGACCAGAATACCAAGAAACTCACCTGTTGGAGAAGCTAAATTTTGTCTATTCAACAAAGTATTCGAAAACCTAAAAAATCGTTTGGTCGAGCGAGAAAATAATTGGTAAAAGTGAGACTCGGCATTAAAGGCTTTTATAACCCTTAAACCGCCAAGAGTTTCTTCAACAATAGATAAAAACTCGCCCTGTTCTCGTTGTACTCGGTCCGATTTTTTCTTTAAAGATTTTCCGATTCTTGAAATGATGGCTCCTGCGATGGGTATAAATATAAAGACAAACAATGTGAGCTTCGTACTGATGCCGAACATGATGAGAATGGTAAACAAGATGGTGAGTGGCTCTCTAACTATCAATTCTAGGATCGATAGAAAAGAATGCTGAATTTCAAGTACATCAGATGTTATTCTGGCAATGACATCACCCTTTCGCTTCTCGGAGTAGAATGACACAGGTAACTCTACGATTTTCTGGTACATTTTATTTCGAATGTCTTTCAATACACCATTTCTTAAGAAGGTAATGAAATACATGGCCAAATAATTGAAAAAATTCTTTAGCAGAAACAGTACCAAAACAAGACCAATTACTAGAACCAGGCCTTTCATCTCGTCATCACCGGAATACACGGTGACCCTGTAATTGATATAATCTTGAAGGTAATCTTTAAGTTGCCCAAAACCCTCATATACAGGCTCAACGGTCACCTTGTTTTCAGGTTTGAAAAGAACATCTAGCATAGGAATCAGCGCCGCAAATGAAAGGGCGCTGAACAATGCATAAAGAATATTAAAAAAGATGTTTAAATAGCCGTATTTGCTATAAGGTTTTGCAAACCTGAGAATCTTCTTAAAGTAATCCATTAACCGAGGTTAAGTTCGCCCAAGATGGTATTTATTTTCTCATCTAGCTCTGCAGAGACCTTTTTGTAATCTTCAGCCTTTTCTAATTTACCGTTGGTGCTAATGTAAAACTTTACCTTTGGTTCTGTTCCGCTAGGTCTGGCAGCGATTCGAGTACCATCTTCCGTTTCGTAAATCAATACATTCGATTTGGGAATGTCAATGGCTTTTTCTTCGCCGGTGATTACATTTTTCGCTATCGATGTATTATAATCTTCGATCCATACAACTTTTGAACCGGCCACTGTAGAAACAGGATTTTCTTTGAAATCTTTTAGCATTTGCTTGATTTCTTCGGCACCGCTCATTCCCTTTTTGGTGATGGAGATAAGTTTCTCTTTATAAAAACCGTAATCAACATAACATTGAATCAAATCTTTGTAGAAAGAGCTCCCGTTCGCTTTTGCTTGAGAAGCAATTTCACAGGCCAATAGAGTAGAAGTAACGGCATCTTTATCTCTCACGAAATCACCCACCATATAGCCATAGCTTTCTTCGCCGCCACCGACAAAATGAGATTCAGGAAAATCTTTAATCATCTTTCCTATCCATTTAAATCCGGTCAATGCAGTTTTGAACTCAACGCCGTAGGCATTTGCCATTTTTTCCATCATTGGGGTAGAGACAATGGTAGTTGCTACAAATTCATTACCCTTGAAACCTTTTTCTTTCTGCTGTTCCAACAGAAATTTGGTCATAAGAACCATAGCCTGGTTACCGTTTACAATTTCCATTTGACCATCAAGGTTACGAACTACAATACCCAAACGATCACTGTCAGGGTCTGTACCTACGACCATGTCTGCACCTATTTCTTCCGCCTTTTTAATGGCCATCGATAGGGCCTCGCTTTCTTCGGGGTTAGGTGATTTAACAGTGGGGAAATTGCCGTTCGGCACCGCTTGCTCTTCAATGATAGTAACATTCTTGTATCCCGCTCGTTCAAGCACCTCAGGTATGGCGGTTATGGAAGTTCCGTGTAACGAGGTAAAGACTATTTTAAAATTATCCTTTCCCTTTGCATCAAAATTACCATTAGCTACCGAGGCTTCAAAAAATGCTTCGTCAACTTCTTTGTCAATTAATTTGATCAAAGATTCGTTCGCGTCAAAATTGATATCTTCATAAGCCAAGGCATTAATTTCGGATATGATTTCACCATCCTGCGGAGGTACTATTTGTCCGCCATCAGTCCAGTAAACCTTGTATCCATTGTATTCAGGCGGATTGTGTGATGCTGTCAATACGATACCAGCATGACATTTAAGATGTCTTACGGCAAATGAAAGCTCAGGTGTGGTACGAAGGCTTGAGAAAAGATAAACATTGATTCCGTTCGCAGAAAGAACTTCGGCGACCGTTCTGGCCAAGGTGTCGCTATTGTTTCTACAATCAAATGCGATAACTACCTTAATATTTTCGCCATCATAGACTTTTTTCAAATAATTGCTAAGGCCTTGCGTACTTTTACCCAAGGTGTATTTGTTGATTCTATTCGTGCCAACGCCCATAACACCACGCATTCCGCCTGTTCCGAATTCCATATTCTTGTAGAACCTGTCTTTAAGTTCTTCGGTATCGTTGGCGATAAGGTCTTGTATTTCTTTTTTAACGGCCGGATCGAAAAAATCGGTCAACCAGCTTTTAGCGGTGTTCAAAATGGCATCCATAGTATATAGTATTCGTATTTTTTGTACTTAAATTTAAGAAGAATATTGCTTTTCAGCAGGTGTTAAATTAATTTCTTCGGAAACCGTATAACGGGCTTCATTTTTTCTTGATCTTATCAATATTTCGCCCAGAAAACCCGCTAAAAACAATTGGGTTCCCATTACCATTGCGGTCAATGCAATGAAAAATTGAGGCCTATCTGTAATAAGCCTTCCTCTGGTATTTATAAAAAGTTTGTCAACACCTAAATAAAGGGCAAAACCAAAGCCTATGATAAACATAAGTACCCCGAGAGCCCCAAAAAGGTGCATGGGCTGTCTGCCGAATTTAGATACGAACCAAATGGTAAGCAGATCCAGAAAACCATTAATAAAACGCTCTATACCAAATTTGGTCTTGCCGTATTTTCGCGCCTGGTGTTTAACGACTTTTTCACCGATATGACTATAACCCGCATTTTTTGCCAATACAGGAATGTAACGGTGCATTTCACCGGAGACTTCAATGTTCTTAATAACTTTCTGATCAAAAGCTTTTAAGCCGCAATTGAAATCGTTCAATTGTACACCCGAAGTTTTTCGGGCAGCCCAGTTGAAAAGTTTTGAAGGCAGGTTCTTTGATAGGAGGGAGTCGTATCTTTTTTTCTTCCAACCAGAAACCAAATGGTAGCCCTCATTTTTAATCAAATCATAAAGTTCGGGTATCTCTTCAGGATTGTCCTGTAAATCGGCATCCATAGTAATGACCACCTTACCTTTGGCAGCTTTGAAACCGGCATGAAGGGCCTGCGATTTACCAAAATTTTTGACAAATCGAACACCCTTTACATGAATGTTTTCGCGGGTAAGTTGTTGAATTAGGTTCCATGAACCATCTGAACTTCCATCATCAATGAATATGATTTCATATACATATCCATTAGACCGCATTACTTTAACAATCCAATCGTGAAGTTCTTTTAATGATTCCTCCTCGTTTAGAAGAGGGATAATTATGGACAGATCCATTCAATTATTCTATAGGTCTGCCCAAAAATACAATTTTGCAATCAATACGCAGGTTTTTGTTTTTTAAGAATTAATCCGGCAATAAGACCGACCACCAAGCCAATGATGACATTTAGGATCAAGATAACCGGATAAGAAATCCATGCAAAACTTTTTTGCATTTCAATACCTTGGTCGATTTGCTCTTCGGTAAGCTCGGGGTTGTTCTCCATAGCCTGTTGTTTGCCTATTTCGTACATATTATCCATAAAATCGGGCTCAACATAATTAGAGAAGACAAAAAAGTAAATTAAGCCTATTATACCTGAAATTAGGGCAATACCGGCACCAAGTTTTAACGCCTCGGATAAACTTAAAAAGCCGAGATTGGCTTTTTTAAACTGAAAAATGCCAAGTGCAATAACGGCCGCCAAGATAGCGATTTGGGTAGCTTGAACTGCCAAACCTCTTTCATAGTGCATATCCATCGTGTAGAGCATAATGCCAAAGACGATTCCGATACCACCGGCCAAGGCACCAAAATTAAGTGAATACTTGCCTGTAGTTGGTTGATTTTCTTCCATGATTTAATTTTGTTTTTAAGTTGTTATAGATAATAAGTTGTATTGTGATGTTGTTTGTTACGCCTAAATATAAAATATTTTCTTACTCTTTTTTAAATTGAGTACTTGTCGGGTAAATAAAAATAACTAAATTTGCAGCCTTAAAATGAGTGCCTGTCGGAATGGGTGCGTAAAATTTTATAAAGATGAAAAAAGACATACACCCAGAAAATTATAGGTTGGTGGCCTTTAAAGATATGTCGAACGACGATGTATTCTTGACCAAATCTACCGCTGATACCAAAGAGACTATTGAGGTTGATGGCGTTGAATACCCTTTGGTAAAATTGGAAATTTCTAGAACTTCTCACCCGTTCTATACTGGTAAAGCCAAATTCTTGGATACTGCCGGACGTATCGATAAGTTCAAGAGCAAGTACGAAAAATTTAAGAAGAAGCCAGCAAAGGCAGATTCTGATAAGAAATAATCAAGCACATTGCTTGGTAGAGACGCCTCCTTTTTTAAGGGGGCGTTTTTTTGTGTATTACTAGAGTGGGTAGCAGCACGGAAGCACTCGCATGCAATTAATTTTAAAATCTAACAATAAATTAAAAAGGCATCCGTAATTAGATTACTTAATTTTACGGAAAATAGCTTACCGATGAACTACATACTTTTTGATGGTACTGTTCGTGAAAACCTATTGCCCTTTACTTTTACAAGGCCGGTAGCCGATATCAGAATAGGCATTCTTACCATACGTGAAAAGTGGGAAACCTACCTAGGTTATACTACTACGACCATTACCGAAGATTATCTCTCCGAAAAATACCCCATGGTCGAAATGGAAGAAAATGTTTTAATCAATGCTTCTTTTTTGCCAAATAGTGAGCTGGTTGAACTGGTAAAGGGCCTTTCTGAAGGTGAAGCCATTTTTCAGGGGGAAGAGGTCATTGCTTTTTATACCAAAGACACGCAAGAAGAAGTTGATTTTGAAGATTATACGGCCATCGACTATGATGGTGATGTGCTCAGGGTAATCAATACTTGGGATATCTTCTCGAAAAATGCCGAGGCCATTCAAGAAGATTTTGATTTGCTGACCGAAGGTCGAGAGAGTGCACCCATATCAAATACGAATACGCTGATTCATCCTGAGCGTATTTTTGCCGAAGAAGGGGCAAAAGTTGAGCACAGTATTTTAAACGCGACCGATGGGCCAATCTACTTGGGAAAGGACTCTGAGGTTTGGGAAGGAAACCTAATTCGGGGCGCATTTGCACTTGGTCATAATGCCGTAGTTAAGATGGGAGCTAAAATTTATGGTGCCACAACCGTTGGGCCATATGGCAAGGTTTGTGGTGAAATCAGTAACTCGGTAATTTTTGGTTATTCAAGTAAAGGGCACGAAGGCTATTTGGGTAATGCTGTCTTAGGTGAGTGGTGTAATATTGGTGCTGACTCGAATAATTCTAACCTCAAGAACAATTATGCCAAAGTTCGGTTGTGGAATTATGCTACCGAGAAATTTGAGCAAACAGGCTTGCAATTTTGCGGACTAATGATGGGGGATCATAGCAAAACCGCCATTAACACGATGTTCAATACAGGCACCGTCATAGGGGTCAACTGTAATATTTACGTGCCGGGGTTTCCAAGAAATTTTGTGCCTAGTTTCAGTTGGGGCGGGGCGTCCGGCTTTTCTACTTATGCAACTTCAAAGGCTTTTGAGGCTGCTAAGGTAATGATGGCCAGAAGAAATGTCGAGTTTACAGAATTGGATGCCAAAATATTGGAACATGTTTTTGAACTCACCAAAAAATGGCGAAATTACTAACCGTATTTGTGGTGTAAATTTCAGCAAATCGAATTTTTAAGGATGCCAACTACATTGAAAAGGCGGCCCATTAATTCTGTGTATATTTGCACCCCAAAATAAAAACCCTCATGAAAAAGAAGGTTGCATTTTATACGCTCGGTTGCAAACTGAACTTTTCTGAAACATCTACGATAGCCAGAGGCTTTCAAGAAGAAGGTTTTGATCGTGTCGATTTTTCGGAAAAGGCCGATATGTATGTAATCAATACTTGTTCGGTGACCGAGAATGCCGATAAGCGATTTAAGACAATCGTGAAACAGGCGCAAAAATCTAATCCCGAGGCTTTTGTGGCGGCCATTGGTTGCTATGCCCAATTAAAACCTGAAGAATTAGCGGCTGTAGATGGTGTTGATCTGGTTTTGGGGGCGACCGAAAAATTTAAGATTACCGATTACATCAACGACCTGTCAAAAAACGATTTTGGCGAGGTTCATTCTTGTGAAATTGAAGATGCCGATTTTTATGTGGGTAGTTATGCCATAGGTGATAGAACAAGGGCTTTTTTGAAAGTTCAAGACGGCTGTGATTATAAATGTACCTACTGTACCATACCATTGGCCAGGGGAATCTCAAGAAGTGATACTCTTTCAAATGTTTTGAAAAATGCGGCCGAAATCTCTGAGCAGGGAATCAAAGAGATTGTTTTAACGGGTGTAAACATTGGTGATTATGGCAAGGGAGAGTTTGGTAATAAAAAACATGAACACACCTTTCTAGAGCTAGTAGAGGCATTAGATACCGTTGATGGAATTCACCGTTTAAGAATCTCATCTATAGAGCCTAATTTATTGAAGAATGAAACAATCGATTTTGTATCCCAGAGCGATTCTTTTGTTCCTCATTTTCACATACCCTTACAAAGCGGTAGTGACGATATTCTTAAATTGATGAGAAGGCGCTATTTAAGTGCACTTTATGTAGATCGGATCAAGAAGATTAAGCAGGTAATGCCCGATGCCTGTATCGGAGTTGACGTAATTGTAGGCTTCCCAGGTGAAACAGATGAACATTTTCTTGAAACCTATCATTTCTTAAATGATTTGGATGTTTCTTATTTACATGTCTTTACCTATTCTGAGAGGCAGAACACCCCGGCAGCTGAAATGGATGGGGTAGTACCTAAAAAGGTAAGGAGTAAAAGAAGTAAAATGCTTCGTGGCCTATCCGCAAAAAAAAGGAGGGCTTTTTACGAGAGCCAATTGGGCACAGAACGTACAGTGCTTTTTGAAGGGGAAAACAAAGAAGGCTACATTCACGGTTTTACAGAGAATTATGTGAAGGTAATGGCCCCTTGGAATCCGAATTTGGTCAATACATTGCACGAAGTCAAGCTAACTGAAATTGATGAAAGCGGCCTCGTACGTTTCGATTTTGTCAAAGAATTGATAAGCGCCTAAAGTCAGCTAGGGTAGGGATAAAAAAAATCCCACTGAAAGTGAGATTCTTAATAATGGTAACTTTAGAATGTCTTCTAGATTCTTATACCTACGGGTAACATCTCTTTATATTGCCTATTTTTTCTTAAGAATCCTGCTATTTGAGGGCTAGTTGGAACTACTCTTTGGTTTTGCTCCTGAATGTGGTGAAGAACAGATTTTATGAAATCTTCTTTAAATCCTTCATTGGTAATTTCTTCAGGTATTACCAATTTGGTTAGGAATACTTTTCTCTCTTGCGAAGAGTACTCAATTTTGGCCAAGTGACCGTTGACCTTAGTTTCGAACTGACGCAAGAAACTATTGTCTTTAATTTCTACTTCATTCATATAGTTTGATTTTTGTAGTAGCAGCAGAAAAAAAATCACGATGTTCCCCAATCGTAATTTTCTATACTTTTGCCATTGTTACGTAAACGTTGGAGTTTTCCAAAAGTCCGCAACAAAAGTAGTGAAAAAATTGTTAAATTCCTAATAATTCGGTGGTTAATACCTATGTCTAATCAAAAGGTACATGTTTATCTAATGCCAGGCATGGCGGCCAACCCAACTATATTCAAACATATCGACCTTCCCAAAGAACAGTTTGAGGTTCATTGGTTAGAGTGGTTTGTTCCTGACAGGGGTATGTCTATTAAAGCGTATGCCCAAAAAATGAACTTGAACATCAAACATGAAAACCCTGTTTTGATAGGTGTTTCTTTCGGTGGAATGTTGGTGCAGGAAATGGCTCGTTATATTTCGGTAAAAAAGGTTATAGTCATATCTACGGTTAAAAAAGCCCATGAATTGCCCAGACGAATGAAATGGGCCAAAAAGACAAGAATGCACAAGTTATTGCCCACCGGTCTGGTCAACAATATTGAAGTGCTCGCCAAGTATGCTTTTGGCGAAACAGTCAACAAAAGGCTGTCGTTGTACGAAGAATACCTATCCATTAGAGATAAATCGTATATCAATTGGTCTCTAGAGCAAATCGTTAATTGGAGCGAACGAAATTTTTCAGCACCTTTGGTGCATATTCACGGTGATAAGGATGCCGTTTTCCCTATCTCGAATATAAAAGACTGTATAACCGTAAAAAATGGCACCCATACCATGATTATACACAGGGCGCGGTGGTTTAATGAACACTTGCCCACAATTATTTTGCAATAAGCGAGTTGTAATAGTAACTTTGATAAACAATCAATAAAAAGAGATGAAGATTTTAAAGAATATTTTGATGCTTTTGGGTGTATTCTTTGTGGTTAGCACCTTGATTTTTGCTGTTCAGGGCAATGTTGAGCAGCAGCCCGATGATGTCCAGGATGTAGCTGAAAATGATGTAGAAAAAAATGTTGCCGACAGTTATAGAATCTCTTCTATTGATATTCCCGAAGATTTAAATTTTGCTGGAGAGATGGTGCCTCAAGACGACCCTGAAATAATGGAGCGTATTGATCGTGAATTTTTGGTAAATACGTATTGGCAATCAAATGCCCTTCTTCTCATAAAAAGAGCCCATAAATATTTTCCTATTATCGAACCTATTCTAGCCAAAAATGGGGTGCCCGATGATTTTAAGTATTTGGCTGTTGCCGAGAGCGGATTACAGAATGTAGTATCCCCGGCCGGCGCAACCGGTTTTTGGCAGATTATGAAAGCTACGGGTAGGGAATACGGTCTTGAAATTAACAGCAATGTAGATGAGCGCTATCATCTTGAAAAGGCAACAGAAGTAGCTTGTGCCTACTTGAAAAAGTATAATGAGAAATACGGCAGCTGGACGTTGACTGCCGCATCGTACAACGCGGGAGCCGGTGCCATCAGTAAATATTTGGGTATTCAACAAGTAGAAGATTATTATGATCTTTTACTTGGTCAAGAAACGGGTCGTTATGTATTTCGAATTATGGCCATCAAAGAGATTTTGAGCCATCCCGAAAAATATGGTTTCTTGGTAGAAGAAAAAGATTTATACAAGGCTGTACCTACTTTCAAGGTTGAAGTTGAAGAGCCTGTATTGAGTTTTGCAGATTTTGCCCAGAAGTATGAAATCAACTATAAGATTTTAAAGCGCCACAACCCATGGTTGCGCGAGCCTCACCTAAATAACGCCTCACGTAAAAAATACAATATTGAAATACCTTATAAGGGGTATTATCGCGGTTCAAAATAGAGTCTTTTATCAGATGGGTACATTTTAAGCGCATTTGGGTTATTTCAAAAGATTTAAAATTCAGATCTTGACAACCTATTTTCCAATAGCAAACGCTTTCGGTAGGTTAAGTAATGAGTGAAATTATAACTTTCGGAAAATCGAACATTTGGCTTATACTTTTAAGTATCAATTATTTATTGGTGTTTGCCCTTTGTATAATTATTCTTCTCAAGAATAAAAATCCGGTAAAAACCCTCTCTTTTCTATTTGCTCTCGCAGTGCTGCCTTTTTTAGGCTTGATAGTCTATTATTTTCTGGGACAAGATTATCGCAAAGAAAAAATATTTGAAAAGAAGTATCTTTTTGATAATGAGCGCATACGAGAGTGGAGAAAGAAGTTCAAACTTGACTATCAAGAACGCGAAGATTTCGAAGAAACTTTTGGCGAGGGTATTTTTAAAATATATAAGCTCTTAAAAAACAATGAAAAAGCCGTACTAACTTTTGACAATGATATAGAAATATTGGTCAATGGCGAGAAGAAGTTTGAAAGACTTCGGCAAGACCTCGATGCTGCTAAAAGACATATTCATCTAGAATACTTTGTTTTGTTCGATGATGAACTGGGTACGGAGTTAATTGATATTCTTTGCAAAAAAGCGGAAGAAGGTGTTAGGGTTCGATTGGTATATGATGATGTTGGTAGTAATCTATCGAGAAAGGCCAAGCGTAAGCTTAAAAAGTCAAAGGTAGAACACTATCCGTTCATGCCGGTCATTTTTTCCAATTCAACAAGCAAGCTTAATTATCGCGACCATAGAAAAATTGTAGTAATAGACGGGAAGATAGGTTATGTCGGCGGTATCAACTTAGATCAGAAATATGATAATTCTTATGATAACGAGCGCTATTGGCGAGACACTCATTTAAGAATTCAAGGAGGTGCGGTGGGCTCTCTGCAGTCCTCTTTTTTGTTAAGCTGGAATTTTGCCTCGAATGATGAACTGGAAATAGAAGACCATTTGTTTCCTAATGTGAAGCCTGAGACACAAGAGCCTGTAGCTATTCAAATGGCTGCTTCTGGCCCCGATACCGATTGGGCAAACATTATGGAAGCTATTTTCTGCGCGATGAATTCCGCAAGGGAGAGAATTTACCTCACTACTCCTTACTTCATGCCCAATAATGCCATTTTTACTGCTTTGACCACAGCAGCCAGAAGTGGGGTAGACGTACGTGTAATTCTACCTTATGAGTCGGATTCCTGGGCCGCTCAGTATGCGTCAGATTCCTATATTGAGCAATGTTTGGAGTCAGGTATTAAAATATACAGGTATTGTAGGGGCTTTGTACACGCAAAAACCATGGTGGTAGACGATATGCTATCTACTATCGGCACTGCCAATCTCGACTATCGCAGTTTCGCACTTAATTTCGAAATCAATGCCCTTATTTATAACAAAAAAGTAAATGAAGATATGGCGCAGATTTTTATGAACGATTTGAACGACTGTGAAGAAGTTGAATTGGAGCGTTGGAGAAATCGTGGCATACGACGCAAATTAAAAGAGTCGTTTAGCCGTCTTTGGGCACCCCTACTATAAAAAAAGCCCCGTGAGGGGCATTTTGCTTTAGATACGCTTCATCTGCTGCTGCATCATCTTAATCTGTTCGGTAAGCATATTGTTTTTATCCAATTTCTTTGCTTCGTTCAGTAATGTAGTTGCCTCTCTTTTCCTTCTTTTTTGCATCGCAATACCGGCAAGACTAAGTTTGGCCATGGCCACATCATAGTCCATGTTAAGGCCTAGCTTAAGTGCTTTGCGAAAATACTTTTCGGCTTGGGTGAGGTTTTTCTGGGAATGAATGATACCGTGTAAATAGTTATAGTAACCTTGTTGTTTGGTAACCAGGGCACCTTCAGGATTTTTAATTTTATCAAGCCATTTTTGGGTGCCATCTAAATCTTGCTTACGCATTCTTAAGAAGGCTAAAAGAATCATCTCATTCCTAAAATACAAGAAAATGAAAATGAGAGAAAGTAGTATTAAGAAGATGCCGTTGCCGATATTACCCTCAACGAATTGATATACCGCATAGGCAATAATCAGACCGGCAATAACAAGTTTTATGTTTTTGTGAAACATTTTAAAAGTGATTAATTGGTTTGTATTTGAGACCCTATAAGTTCGTAGGTTATAATCGATTTTATGGTAGTAGGTATTTCTTGTTCCCCCATCTGCGCCATGGTCGATGCACCTTTTGAAACTCCTTCTACAACCATTTTTTGAATGAAGCCTGAACTTAAATCAGTGGTTATCTGGGTTTTTTGAGAACCCGTTAGCTTCATAGTAGTTGTCGGTTCGCTAACGTTCATGATAACATCTGCCAATCCGCTTATGGTGGCATTTTCTTTAGATAGGTTTTTCAATGTCCAAACATTTTTGGCCTGAAGCTTTCCACCATATTCATTTTTCCAATTACCCCCAATTTTCACCTTGTTCTTGGGGTAAATAAAAGTCATCTGTTTGTAACTGTTGGATAGGGCCTCTGAACCAAATTCCTTCTCCAACGATTTTTTCATCATTTTCAATGAGAACTCATCTTCCAGACCCGATGCTTCCGCCATTTGAGCCACAATATTGTCACCACCCTTAACTTCTAGAATATCGCCATTTTTGGCCAATACCATTTTGACAGGTTTATTTAAAAGGCTATTGAATATTTGAGATTGCATGTCGTCTTCGACCACTTCTTTGGCCTTTACGTTCATCAACTCACCTTGTATGCTAGAGGTCATAACAAGGTTAAGGTCTTTAAATGTTAGGGCGATGTCATAGATACTGTCGCGTTGCCCCAATACCTTGAATTCTAAAATTCCATCAATTTTATTGGTAAGTTCATGGGTCGAACCATCTAATTCTTGGGTGATAATTTGTTGTGCTTCTTGCTTAATAGTGTAAATGGCATCCTTCTTAAGTTTGTATTCCAAGACGGTCTGACCGACACAAGCGGAAGTGAAAAGCAAGGTTGCCAAGAAGCTCAAATAGTGTCTCATAGGTTGATTTTGTTAGAAAAATCAGATTTCGGCAAAAGTAATAAAAACCTATTTCTAGGCCTTGGACAAACTTGAAAAATATTTTTTTAAATGTGTTTGGGAAAGAAAAAACTCTTTGTATATTTGCGCCCAGATTTTTGCGAGAGAAACGCAACATTAGAACTACGAAAAGGATAAGACAATGCCCGGACAGAAAAGAACATATCAGCCATCAAAGCGTAAAAGAAGAAATAAACACGGTTTTAGGGAGCGTATGGCCTCTGTAAACGGTAGAAAGGTTTTGGCCCGAAGAAGGGCTAAAGGAAGAAAAAAACTATCTGTATCTTCTGAGCCGAGACATAAGAAATAAATGATTCTATCAAGAATATGAAATATTAGGTGTTACTTTTTTAAAGTAGCACCTTTTTTTTGGCCTGTAAAGAGATAAACCACTATCTTAATCAATTAAATTTCCAAGCATAAAAGAACACTCAAAATGCCCAAAAGACAAGACTTAAAATCGATTTTAATTATTGGCTCCGGCCCCATCATCATAGGTCAAGCGTGTGAATTCGACTATTCCGGATCACAGGCCCTAAGAAGTTTGAAAGAAGATGGTATCGAAACCATTCTTATCAATAGTAACCCGGCCACCATTATGACCGACCCAACAATGGCGGATCATGTTTATCTGAAGCCGTTGAATACCAAATCGATAATAGAAATATTAAAGAAACACCCCCAAATTGATGCAGTACTGCCTACCATGGGTGGTCAAACAGCGTTGAACCTTTGTATCGAAGCCGATGAAAAAGGTATTTGGGAAGATTTTAATGTAGAAATCATTGGGGTGGATATCAATGCGATCAACATTACCGAAGATAGAGAGAAGTTTCGTGAGCTTATGTTGAAAATCGGTATTGGTATGGCCCCTCAGGCTACGGCCACATCTTTCTTAAAAGGTAAAGAGATAGCGCAAGAATTTGGCTTTCCTTTGGTTATTCGCGCCTCTTATACCCTAGGTGGTGCGGGAGCTTCTATCGTTCACAAACCTGAAGATTTTGATGAACTTCTGAGTAGGGGGTTGGAAATTTCCCCAATACACGAGGTCATGATTGATAAGGCCTTGATGGGATGGAAGGAATACGAGCTAGAGCTTTTGAGGGATAAGAACGATAACGTGGTTATCATCTGTACCATAGAAAATATGGATCCAATGGGTATTCATACCGGAGACTCCATCACTGTGGCACCGGCCATGACCTTATCGGATCGAACCTTCCAAAAAATGCGTGATATGGCCATTCATATGATGCGCAGTATCGGTGACTTTGCCGGGGGTTGTAACGTTCAGTTCGCGGTGAGCCCCGATGATGAGGAAGAAATAATTGCCATCGAAATCAACCCTAGGGTTTCACGTTCTTCAGCTCTTGCTTCGAAAGCTACCGGTTATCCGATTGCAAAAATAGCTTCTAAATTGGCCATTGGTTACCATTTGAACGAGTTGGATAATCAGATTACCAAATCAACTTCCGCTCTTTTCGAGCCTACGCTTGATTACGTGATTGTAAAGATACCAAGATGGAATTTCGATAAATTCGAAGGCTCTGACAGAACTTTGGGCCTTCAGATGAAATCGGTAGGTGAGGTGATGGGCATTGGTCGTTCTTTTCAAGAGGCGCTGCACAAGGCAACCCAATCATTGGAGATCAAAAGAAACGGACTTGGTGCCGATGGTAAAGGGTACAAGAATTACGATCAAATCATACAAAAACTTACCGTACCAAGTTGGGACCGGGTTTTTGTTATCTATGATGCTATTCAATTGGGTATTCCTCTAAGAAGAATTCACGATATCACAAAAATAGATATGTGGTTCTTGAAGCAATACGAAGAATTGCACCTATTGGAAAAGGAAATCTCTACCTATACCATCGCAACTTTGACCAAAGAGCTTATGCTTGAGGCCAAGCAACGTGGTTTTGCCGATAGGCAAATAGCCCATATGCTAGATTGTTATGAAAGTGAGGTACATAAAAAGCGTACCGAAGAAATGAATATCAATAGGGTCTATAAATTAGTAGATACTTGTGCTGCCGAATTTAAGGCGATGACTCCCTACTATTATTCTACTTTCGAGGAAGAAATTGAGAAACCGGATGGTACCCGCTATGTAGAAAACGATAGCGAAGTTACCGACCGTAAGAAAATAGTGGTTCTAGGTTCTGGACCTAACAGAATCGGTCAAGGTATCGAATTCGATTATTGTTGTGTTCATGGGGTGTTGGCGGCTGCCGAATGCGGTTACGAAACCATCATGATCAATTGCAACCCTGAAACGGTATCTACCGATTTTGATACAGCTGATAAACTTTATTTCGAACCAGTATTCTGGGAACATATCTACGATATTATCAGGCATGAAAAGCCCGAAGGTGTAATTGTTCAGTTGGGTGGTCAAACTGCTTTAAAACTAGCTGAAAAGTTATCAAAATACGGTATTAAAATTATAGGTACAAGCTTTGAGTCACTTGACTTGGCAGAAGATCGTGGTAGTTTCTCCGATTTGTTAAAGGCCAATGACATTCCTTATCCTCAATTTGGGGTGGCTGAAACCGCCGATGAAGCTTTACAATTGGCTGATGAATTAAATTTTCCACTTCTAGTGAGACCATCGTATGTATTGGGAGGTCAGGGAATGAAAATCGTAATCAACAAAGAGGAGCTTGAAGAGCATGTAGTTGACTTACTTCGAAAAATACCAAATAACAAGCTGCTTTTAGACCATTATTTAGATGGAGCTATTGAAGCCGAAGCGGATGCAATATGTGATGGAGAAGATGTCTATATCATCGGAATAATGGAGCATATAGAGCCTTGCGGAATTCACTCTGGAGATTCAAATGCCACATTGCCTCCCTTTAACCTAGGAGAGTTTGTGCTGCAGCAAATCAAGGACCACACCAAAAAAATAGCCTTGGCTTTGAATACGGTAGGTCTTATAAATATTCAGTTTGCTATTAAAGATGATAAAGTTTACATTATAGAAGCGAACCCAAGGGCTTCAAGAACGGTACCTTTTATTGCTAAAGCTTACAAAGAACCTTATGTTAACTACGCTACCAAAGTAATGTTAGGAGATAAAAAGGTGAAAGACTTTGAATTCAATCCGCAATTGGAAGGCTTTGCCATCAAGCAACCGGTCTTTTCTTTCAACAAATTTCCGAATGTGAACAAGAACCTAGGTCCTGAGATGAAGAGTACAGGAGAAAGCATTTTATTCATTGAGAGCCTGAAAGATGATCAGTTCTATGATCTTTACGGTAGAAGAAAGATGTACCTATCTAAGTAGGGATTAACTTATAATTGAAGAGGCGACGAATTTATTCGTCGCCTTTTTTATTTAATTGAACCAGACAGCGTATCTCTTTCTTCGTAGCTCTAAAGCTAGTGTCTTTTCCATCTCAAGTGCTTCTTCTCGGCTATAAATCGGGTTGATATGATTGTAGAGACTTGGTCTTAAATACGAACCATATTTTCTTACCAGATTAGAAGATAGGTTGTGTCCTTTGCTATTTCTGTATCCCGTTTTATGCTGTTCAAACCGTTCTTTGGGGGTTTTGCTGGTCATACCCACATACAGACATTCTAAAACTCCATTAAATTGAGGATTTGCTTCCCTGAATTTTCTGTTCTCCGTGAAGACCTTTTTTGAAAGTTCTATAACATAGATATGATAGGTCGTTTTTGGCAAAGGTTTTTGATTTATGTGTCAATCTTAATCCTAAGAAACAGAATTAGTTTCTTCTACATAAAGGTATTTAAAAACAGTATCAAGAAACTCAGGTAGGTTATAGGGCTTATGAATAATATCATTAATGCCCGAATTGATGATTTCTGTCTTGTTTTCATCAAGTTCTACCGCTGTTAATGCCAATATTGGAATATTCTTATCAAACTTTCTAATATGCCGGGTAGCTTCCATACCATTCATATTGGGCATATGAATGTCCATCAAGATCAAATCAAACTTACTTTCTTTACAGATTTCCAAGGCTTCTGCTCCATCATCGGCTAAAGTTGATTTGATTTGGTGCTTTTCTAACGTTTTCTTGGTTACCTTTTGATTTATTTTGTTGTCGTCAACAATAAGTACATGTTTGACCGAAGCTTCATTGGCTCTTTCCTTGCCATTTAATGAAGATGAATTTTTGGGTATATATGGCGCCGTTGGCTCATAAGCCCTCAAGTTGAGATTGAAAGTAAATTTGGCTCCTTTGCCGGGCGCACTTTCAAGTGAAATTTTACTGCCGTATAGTTTCAAAATTTTCTTGACAATGGTTAGGCCCAGCCCGGTACCTTTATAACTATGGTTCTTATTTTCTATTTGAGTAAACTCTTTAAAAATATCTCCTTGTTTGTCCAGAGGAATTCCAGGGCCATCATCCTTCACTACGAATTCGGTCATAAATCGGTCTTTCTTTGATTTTTTGACCAGCTTTAACTCGAGCCAAATATTTCCATTTTCGGTAAACTTAATAGCATTGCCCACTAGGTTGATAAGCACTTGAGAAAGCCGCACCGGGTCGCCTATTAACTTATTCGGAATTCTATCGTCAATTTCTAAATGTAATTGATTTCCGTTCTGTTGTAGACTTGTTTCGAAGGACCTTAAAATATTTTTTAAAAGCGCATTCATCTCATAAGGCACTTTTGAAAGTGTAATGGCATCGGCATCCATTTTACTTAATAAGAGCACATCATTGATCAGGGCGAGTAGGTAGTCGGCAGAAAATTTAAGCGCATCTAGGTCTTCGGAATACTCTTTCAGGTTCTCATCTTCTTTCAACAATGAAGAAATACCAATGACCCCATAAAGGGGCGTTCTCAACTCATGGCTTACGGTCGAAAGAAATTTGGTCTTTACTTTAGACAATTTCTCGGCCTTTTCCCGGGCAATTTCAAGCTCTTGATTCTTTATTTGTAGGTTGGTAATGTACTTTTTTCGTGTTCTGAAAAAAATGACAACCCCTATCAACGACATAACCAAAATGGCTATGGCAATAATTAGTACGGTGGTTAGCGACCGCGACTTTGATATGAGCTCATCAGAATATTCCTGTTCTTTTAGAGCAACCTGAAGATTCTTTTGTGCTTGGGCCAATTCGAATTTGGCACGAGCTTTTTCGGTTTCTTCCAGTTTTTTTAAGGTATACGCCTTTTGTTTATAGTTGTGATATTTATCTAGGTTTTTAAACGCATTTTCGTAGTTGTAGGTGGCACTATATAGTTTGGCAAGATTCTCATAGGCTTCCAGGGCCAAATCCATATGAGCATCCTCATCCGCTAGAGAAGCGATTTTCTCTAGTTTCAATCGGGCCTGGGTATAGTTTTTCTGTGTTAGATAGTACCGACCGTACAACAAGTCGATATACATTTTGTTTAGCGAATCTATTTGTTTGCCCGATAAAGCCTCGGCCTTTTGAAGAAATTGATATGCCTTTTCAGGAGCATTATTGTCAAGGTGGGTCCAAATCAGGTTAACATAGGTGAGATAAATTTCATTATAATCACCCAGCTTTTCATTAATGGCTATACTCTCTTCAAAATATTGAATCGCCTTGTGATAAGTGTTTTTATTTTCGGAATAAAGAATACCCAGATTCAGTGTTCCCCAGGCGATTAGGCTATCTTTACCGATAGTTCTTGCCAGGGCCAAAGCCTTTTCTGAATAAATTTTTCCTTGGATGCTGTCATCGGTTTCCGTGTAGATTCCTCCTAAAATATCATAACCTAGAAACTCGTATACAGGTCTCTCAAACTCTTTTCCTTTCTCTATAAGCAAAGAGGCGTATTTGATAGCATCTTTATACTGATATACGTCGTATGCTTGGTTTGACCGATCAACGTAAGACTGAAGTGTATCTAATTGCCATTCAGGTTGCTCTTGGGAAATGGCAACACTGGCAAATAAAAAAAAAGCAAAGATTGTGGGGAGCCGTATTACTTTCATAAGTGATGCAGACCCTAGGTGAATGGGGAAGGTCTTTTTTTAATCTACTAATATAAGCATTTGCTATGGAAATGGATAGTAAGATACCCGTGTTTAGAGGTTTGGGTCGAGCTGCTCTACCGACTTAGTCTTCTACATTCACGCCTTCGGTGGTGAACGAGAATGCCTGCGAGCCTAAACCGCCTACCATCACCGCTTGAAACAACGGATTTAGTTTTTTCTTGCCGTACCAATGAATAATAAAATTCGCGCCGCTACCCCCAGAATCGTCTTGCTGTTCGATTACATAATCAATAGTTTCCATGGGGCGCAAATAAATGGTTTGGTCTATATAACTGCGCACCAAATCACCTTGGGTATTGAAGTAATCTATTTTATTGATGAAAAGACTGTCTTTACTACTGGTGTTACGAATGCTCAGCGTTGCGGTAAGTAAGGTTCGCGAATCTCTGGTTTGATTATAGATGTCGGAGTATATCGGAACATAGACTTCATGAATTTTTGAAGGATTTTCCTTTTGGTCTACCTTTCGGTTCAAGGCATGCTCATCTAAAATTTCAATGGTGGCATCGTTCTTTTGATTCTCTTTACAAGAATGAAAAAGTAAAAGCACCGTTACTATTGTTGTTAAATATAAGATGCTTTTACTTTTCATAATACTAGTTGTTTTCTTTGCCTAAATAGGTCTAAGTCGATCGCTTATTCCCACTCGGTATGAAAAATACCCTCTTGGTCCAACCTTTCGTAGGTATGTGAGCCAAAATAATCTCGCTGCGCCTGTATCAGGTTCAACGGAAGACGTGTAGAAGTGTAAGCATCAAAATAGGTCAGTGAATTGGAGAGGCCTGGTAACGGAATTCCATTTTGGGCCGCATGAGCCACCAATTTTCTTGCGGAGTCCACCGTACCTTTTATTTTTTCTACAAATGTCGAAGATAACAATAGGTTGGGTAGATTAGGCTCTTCGTTAAAGGCTTCCGTAATATCGGCCAATAAGGCTGCCCGAATGATACAACCTTCACGCCATATCTTCGCAATAGTGGCAATATCAAGATTGTATTTGTATTCTTTAGATGCATCGGCCAATTGATGAAGACCTTGCGCATAGGTGATAATGAATGAAAAATAAAGCGCTTCCTCAGCTAATTTTTCAAGTTCGTTTTTATCTATTTTTTCGGTTTCAGGCTTATCGTAAAGGTCGTCGGCCTTAATTCTTTCGTCCTTCAAGGCAGAAATTTCACGCATACTGACCGCGATATCTATAGAAGGAACGGGAATACCTAGGTCCATAGCGTTTTGGCTGGTCCATTTTCCCGTACCCTTTTGTTTGGCCTTATCCGAAATTTGGTCTAAAAGTCCTAATTTGCTTAGGTTCAAATCATCTTTTTGGATGAAGATTTTAGAAGTTATCTCTACCAAAAATGATTGAAGACGACCCTCGTTCCATTTGGAATAGACAGTATGTAGTTCTTCGTTTGAGAAATCACCGGCCTTCTTAAGAATATCATAGATTTCAGAGGTCAATTGCATCAAACCGTATTCAATGCCATTGTGAACCATTTTCACGTAGTTTCCTGAAGACTTTGGACCTAAATAGGCTACGCAAGGCTCGCCATTGTATTTGGCGGCTACCGCTTCAAAAATAGGCTTGATATGGTTGTAGGCTGATTTTGAGCCTCCCGGCATGATGCTAGGGCCTAGTCTCGCACCTTTCGCGCCACCTGATACTCCGGCCCCAAAGAAATTGATGGCCTTTTCTTGTAAATACTCTTCACGTCTATCGGTGTCGGTAAAAAATGAGTTTCCACCATCAATGATAATATCGCCACGGTCGATATGGGGCAATAGACTTTCTATGACCGAATCGACAATTTTACCGGCAGGTACCAACAACATGATTTTTCTAGGCTGCTTCAGCGAGCGAACAAATGTTTTTATGCTGGTAGATGCGTTTACTTTAGCTTCATTTCCTCCCTCTTCCTTTAAGGCGTTCACCTTTTCAGCATCTAAATCATGACCATAGGCAGAAAACCCATTGTCAGCTACATTTAATATAAAGTTTCGTCCCATGACACCGAGACCTACTAAACCAAAATCATATTTGTCCTCCATGTGTAAATTTTATTTTGTCTGAAGTGTTCCTTAAACTCTACGGAACCGTTCCAAAATTAAATGAAAATTATGAGACAAAAGATTAAGTTCAGGTAAACTCGTTGGTATTCGCTTTACTTTTAAATACTTTTACGACTTTAATTTTTCCTCCTTAAGATGAATAAAACAGAAAATCAGATTCTTGTGATATTTGGTGCGTCTGGCGACCTTACAGCCAGAAAATTGGTACCTGCACTTTATAATCTATACGTGGCCGACCAGCTACCTGACAATTTTGTAGTGCTTGGCGCCAGTCGCAGTGATATGACCGATACCCAGTTTCGAAACAGGGTGGTTTTAGAAAGCTCTTATTTAAAAGATAAGATCAAAGACCAAGATGCAGACTATATCAACACCTTTGCCAATAAGTTTTTCTACGAAGATCTTGGGGGTAGTTATGATACCGATTACCAACGATTACGTACTAGGGTCGAAGACTTGAAAAACAAATATCAGACTTCAGGTAATATTATTTACTATCTGTCGACCCCGCCAACACTTTATGAAACCATTGCACAGCGTTTGGCCGATGCCGGTATGAGTACCCAAAATCACGGGTGGAAACGATTGGTGGTCGAAAAGCCATTTGGTTATAGTTTGGAGACTGCACAGCAATTAAACAAGGGGCTGCAACAGTTTTTTAAAGAGCATCAGATATACAGAATTGATCACTATCTGGGTAAGGAAACGGTTCAAAACCTTTTGGTGACCCGTTTTGCCAATAGCATATTCGAACCCTTATGGAACCGTAACTATATACACCACGTTGAGATTACGAATGCTGAAAAAGTGGGTGTTGAAAAAAGAGGAGGTTATTACGATAAATCGGGGGCTTTGCGAGATATGTTCCAAAACCATCTGTTACAGATTGTCTCGTTGGTCGTTATGGAACCACCGATTAGTGATGCACCCGAAGATATTCGAGATGAAAAGGTCAAGGCATTGAAGTCTCTTCGAATCATGAACGACGAGCAGACCTTGTTCGATAACACTATTCGTGCGCAATATACCAGTTCAGTAATCGACGGAAAAGAAGTTAAGGGCTACCGTGAAGAGGAGGGAGTCGATAAAAATTCGACCACGGAGACCTATGCCGCTATAAAGTTTTTTGTTGATAACTGGAGGTGGAAAGATATACCTTTCTATGTGAGAACGGCCAAAAGAATGCCAACCAAGGTGACCGAAGTGGTCATTCATTTTAAGACGCCGCATCATCAGATTTTTAAGGATTCTGGTGTGCATGATAAAGATAATAAGCTGATAATCAGAATTCAGCCTGACGAGGGCATTTTGGTGAAATTCGGGGTTAAAGTACCGGGCCAAGGCTTTAAGGTAGAGCGTGCCAACCTAGACTTTTATTACTCAAGTTTGGTAGAGACCCACGTAATGGATGCCTACGAACGATTGTTGCTTGATGCGATGCAAGGCGACGCCACTTTATATGCTAGGGCTGATGAAGTAGAGGCCGCTTGGGAATTTGTTGATCCAATTCTTAAGTATTGGGAAGATGGCAAAGATGTTAGAATGTACGGGTATGCTTCTGGAGTCTGGGGACCAGAAAACTCCAACGACCTAATCGAAGGTATCGGTGAATGGCGTAACCCAGGGCCTAATCTAACCGATGACCCAGGCTTTTGCGTCATCTGCTAACCAATACAGTATTGATTTTATAAAGAGAATATGGAATTAAAGATATATAAAGACAAACAGGAAGTAGCGGCGGAGTTTTCTAACTTTTTTGCTGATAAAGTGAACGAAAGTGATTCTTTACATGTGGCGCTGTCCGGCGGAAGTACTCCTAAAATTGTTTTTGATGTACTTGCCAGGGAGTTCGGTTCTGATTTAGATTGGAACAAAGTTCATTTCTATTGGGGCGATGAACGCTGTGTTCCTCCGACCGATGATGAAAGTAACTATAAAATGACTGTAGAGCACTTGCTTTCAAAAATTGAAATTCCCGAAGAGAATATACACCGAATAAAAGGTGAAAATGAGCCAAAGGGCGAAGCTGTTCGGTATTCTGAAGTTATAGAGCAATATCTAGCGGAATCAAACGGTATTCCCGCATTCGATTTGGTCATTCTTGGTATGGGCGATGATGGCCACACAGCCTCTATTTTTCCGCATGAGATTGATCTTTGGCACTCAGAAAAGACTTGCGAAGTAGCCGTTCATCCAGATTCTGGTCAAAGACGGATCACCATAACCGGCAAAATTATCAATGCGGCTGCTACGGTTGCTTTTTTGGTAACAGGAGAAGGTAAAGCTGAAAAAGTGGGTGAAATTGTTCGAAGAACAGGAAGCTTTAAAGATTATCCGGCAACCTTGGTAGCACCTACATCGAACAATCTATACTGGTTTTTAGATGATGCGGCGGCGGCTAATCTGAGTTAAGAGAGAGTCTCGGAAAAGGCTTGAAGGCCAACATTTAATGCAACGAAAGTTTTACATTTTCATCTTTTAGGCCTTCTAGATGCTCTTTCATGTTAAAGTGCGAGCTTTCAAATTGAGTGTCTCTGATAAAGGCTTCTTCCTTTCTTTTCTTGCTTCTGGCAAAGCGTCTTACTCCCTGCTCGTTTTCTAAAATTAAACCGGGAATGGAAATACTCTTGCCATCTTCATCTTTGGCAACCATAGTGAAGTAAGAAGAATTGCAGTGCCTTTTGGTGCCTTTGGTAATGTTTTCCGATTCAACGCGAACGCCCACCACCATTGAGGTTCTACCTGTATAGTTGATAGAGGCCCTTAAGGTCAAAAGTTCGCCTACCTCCACAGGATGTAAAAAATCTACCCGGTTTACAGAGGCGGTAACACAATAACATTGCGAATGTTTGGAGGCACAGGCAAAAGCAATTTGGTCCATCAGGTTCAGTATATGGCCCCCATGTACTTTACCTCCGAAGTTGGAGTGGGAAGGTAACATCAATTCGGTTATGGAAACCCGTGATTCGTGGGCACTTTTAAATTCTTGCATCAGTTTCTAAAATGAGGGGATTGCTCTTTTTCGACTTTTGTAATAAAGTATTTGGTGTCTCCTAGCCAAAAGAAGGTAGCAAAGCGTTCGGTATAATAAAGTTTTACGTATTGACCCTGATATTCTTGTAACTGATCGATAACCTCTTTATCCTTATCCAAAATGGAAAAGGAAAATATTTGCGCTCCGGAAATACCTTGACTGATTTCTCCTTCCCAAGTTTTGACAAGAACACCTTTGTGACTGATTTTTATGAGTTCACCGGAGCGAATGCCATCACTATAGGGAACAAAATATATAAAGGCATAAACCAGGGCAAAAAGGGCCAGAATAATGCCGAGAGTTATTAACAACGATTTTTTCATAAAGCGGATTACTTAGAAATTAACTGAAATTGGTACTAAGTTTAAAGGTTGAGTCTTCCTGAGGTGCCCGATTCGGTTTCCATATCCTCAAAATCATCATCTTTCGCCCTTTTTAAAATTGGCTCTGGCAATGACTTTTTGGCTTTTGCCCCCATTTTTTTGAGTTTCTGAATGCTGGTAATGATGTTTCCTCGACCCTCGAACAATTTGTTCATGGCCCCTTTGTATTCCGATTTGGCATCGTCCATTTTTTTGCCCACTTTGGTCAAGTCAGATACAAAGCCTTCAAATTTATCGTATAAGGCGCCCGCTTGCCGAGCTATTTCTATCGCATTCCGTTGCTGTTTTTCATTGTTCCACATACTGTCAATGGTACGTAAAGTGGCCAATAAGGTCGATGGCGTAACTATGACGATATTTTTTTCAAAAGCCTTGTTGTAAAGGGTATTATCATTGTTGATGGCAATGGCAAAAGCAGGTTCAATAGGTACGAACATCAACACAAAATCAGGACTATCCATTTCGTAAAGATCCTCATATTTTTTGGCCGATAATTGGTCGACATGTTTGCGAAGCGAGTTGATGTGGTCTTTTAAAAATCTCTCTTTAAACTCGTCTTCTGCATTTACAAAACGTTCATAATCGGTCAGTGACACCTTAGAATCGACTATCATTTTCTTTCCATCGGGAAGATTGATAATCACATCGGGCAAAACCCTAGTTCCATCTTCACGTGTAAAACTTTGCTGTACGGAATATTCCCTATCTTTTTCAAGACCTGATTTTTCAAGAACGCGCTCTAAGACCAATTCCCCCCAATTACCTTGCATTTTACTATCCCCTTTAAGGGCTTTTGTCAAGTTTTCTGCCTCTTGTGTAATTTTAAGGTTTTGAGTCTGAAGGTTCAATAACTGCTCTTTTAAGGCAGAATGTATGCTTATATTCTCTTTCTGACTTTCTTCAACCTTTTTCTCAAAGAGTTGAATCTTTTCATTAAGAGGAGTCAGTATATCTTTGATATTCTTTTCGTTACGTTCGGTAAACTTTAGGCTCTTTTCTTCCAGTATTTTATTGGCCAGGTTTTCAAACTCTTTGGTGAACCTTTCTTGAAGTTTCTCAACTTCCAATTTCTGTTCGCGATTTTTTGCCTCCAGATTTTCTAAATCTGCTTGGTACCTTACAATTTGATTGCCCAGTTGTTCTTTCTCACCTTGCAGGTTCAATCTATGTTCTTCAGCTTCCCTCAGGCGCTGTTCCATAGAGGAAAGATTGGCGTGTAGTTGCTGTTCTCTTTCTTCAAGCGCACTTTGGCTCGATTTGGTCTTTAATGATTGTATGTAAACCCCTAAAAAATAGCCTAGAAAGATACAGGCAAGGCCAATCAAGAGGTATATGAGATATTCGTTCATTTGTTGTACCTAGTGTTCGAAGTAAAGATACAAGTTTGACGGAAAAGGTAATCAACCTTCTTACGTTACTTTTTGATCTTAAAGGTGCCTGTTTCAGGGTCGAAAACTACGGTATCTTTTGGGAAGATATTCTCAAAAGACTTGTTTTCAATTAATTCACAAGGTTGGCCAAAAGGGTTGTTCTGACCATCAAGTAAAATCATTTTATCACATAATTGAATGGCCATATCTATTTCATGAGTGGTGTAAATGATGGTCTTTTGAGTGTTTTTGGCTATTTCTTTCAATAGCTTTAATATTCTAACCTTATGAAAGAGGTCTAAATGGGTAGTGGGCTCATCTAGTAGTATGATGGAAGTGTCTTGAGCCAATGCCCTGGCAATCATCACCCGTTGTAGCTGGCCATCGCTTAACTCGTAACATTTCTTATGTTGGATGGACTCTAGGTCGAGATTGACAATGGCATTTTTCACTTGAATTTTGTCATCTTCGGTAAGAGTACCTATCCAGTTGGTATAGGGTTGTCGCCCCAACATGACCAGTTCCAATACAGAAAGATTTTTAGAGGCCAGCGACTCGGTCAAAACCACGCTCATCTTTGTGGCCAGCTCTAAAGAATTGTAGGAACCAATTTCCAGTCCATCTACTAAAACACTTCCAGAAATATGATTTTGCATGTGGGCCAGCGTTCTCAGCAATGTCGACTTTCCGACACCATTGATTCCAATAATTGAGGTGAAATCACCTGTATTTAACGAAAAATCAATATTACTAACAATAGGTACACCCTTGTAACCAATTGATAGTGCTTTTGCTTCCATTGACTTATGTTCGCTCGCTTGCCCTTTCATTAAAAAACCATTTTTCTTTTTCGAAGTAAAAGCCAAATAACTACGGGTGCACCTATGATACTGGTAATAGCGTTGATGGGTAAAACGCTTTCCGAGCCCGGTAGCTGAGCCACCGTATCACAAATTAAAAGTACAATTGCGCCGAAAAGTATGACCGCCGGAACCAAAACTCGGTGATTGGTCGTTTTAAAAATTTGTCTTGCCAAGTGTGGCACTGCAAGCCCTAAGAATGCTATGGGGCCGGCAAATGCCGTAACGCTTCCGGCCAACAAACCCGTTGCCAGAATTATCATATATCGTGATTTTTTGAGATGAATACCCATAGTTTTTGCATAGCTTTCTCCTAAAAGCAGGGTGTTCAAAGGTTTTATACATAAAATACTCAATAAAATTCCGATAACTGTTAAGGATGCTAAAATGGACAATTGTCCCCAAGTTAAATTTCCTACAGAACCGAACGACCAATAAACGTATTGTTGAAGTTTTTCTGCCTGGGTAAAATAGGATAGTACGCTTACCACCGCCCCCGTAATACTACCAAACATGAGACCAATGATTAAAAGGGCCATGGTATCCTTAACCTTTGAGGCTACGATCACCACGGCAAAAAGCACAAGAAAGCTACCGATACTAGCGGCTATGGCCAGAGAAATATCGTTTATATATGCAATGGAAACGTAGCTGGTTATGAACGAAGAGCCCATAATCAATAAGGCCGCACCTAAACTTGCCCCAGAACTAATACCGAGTACAAACGGACCTGCCAAAGGATTTCTAAACAGGGTTTGCATCAACAGCCCGCTTAATGCAAGAGCGGCTCCCGATAACATTGCTGTAATGGCCTTGGGTATTCTGTAATTGATAATAATGTATTCCCATGAAGAATTTTCGATGGTAGATCCAAAAAGAATCGAGAAGATATGCTTGAAGGGAATGGTTACAGAGCCCAAACTGATATTCAGCACAAAAGCACCCATCAATAAAAATGCAAGAATTATAAATGAAGTGCTATGTGTTTTTAATGGCATCACCTATTGTAAAGGTTTGAAAAAGTAGAGTTGGTGGTCAGGTAGAACTTCAGGGTGAAAAATATGAATGAGGTCTTTAAGAACCATATCGGGTCTATTAGGTGCCAATTCATAATACAACAAACCACCCATGGGGCCTTTTGCGATAGTATTTGAGTATACCGATTTGTTTTTGAAGGCATCAAATTGGCCGTAATGGCGGTTTGCCTCCAGCATTTCATTGTAACCGACATGCATAGAAGGGTTCAGCCAAAATTCAGCAGTTTTTGCCTTTTCCAAAACAGATTCTAAGCTTAATGAGAGTCCGCCGGTTTCTTTGCTATCGGCCCAAAGGTAGTCTGCTTTGGCATCCTTTAAAAATTGAGACATCCAACTGTTTCCACCGGCTACGTGCCACACGTCTTTATAGAGCCCTCCCGTTAGTACCGTTGGTCTTTTAGAAACGTTTTCGACCAATTTTTTGGTCTCTAGGTAAGAATACTCGATATCCTTAAAAATGGAATCTGCTTTTTGTTCCAGCTCAAAGAACGGAGCAAAGAACTTGATCCATTCGGCTTTTCCGAGAGGGGAGTTCTCCGTCCAATCTCCATTATAAACTATAGGAATATTAGATCTCTCAATGGTCTGATAGGCTTTATTTTGATTGTTGATGCCAAAGCCTACAACAACTTCTGGTCGCAGCTCTATGACCATTTCGGTATTGATCGATTCGTTGCTGCCCAATTCTTTTATAGCGCCATTGCTTATTCTCTTTCTCGTTTCCATAGAAGAAATAAGCGAGGTATTGGGGAAACCAACCAATGTTTCGCTCACCCCAAGGGCTTCTAGAGAAGGAATGTGTGTGGTAGAAGTTACGACCATTCTTTCTACAGGTACAGGTATTATAGCATCGTAGGCATTGCGATCTAAAGTGATTGCAGCTAGTTTCGTTTTTGGAACCAGGGCATAAGAATACACTTTCTCGGCACCTACCCACGCCGAAGATACTTTTAAAACAGTTATATCCCCCGACCTTTCAATTTCAAAACCGGTGGCATAGCTGACAACCTCGTTTGTTGGGTCAATTTCAGATGGAGATTCTTTTTTATTGTCACTTTTACATGAAAAGAAAAAAATCAATAGGGCAGCGAGAAACAGATTTTTCAAGATAGTACGATTAATGCCTTCAAAAGTAGTATTATTTGATCTTTCGAATAAAAGATTAAACAAAATGTTTATTTTCGCCGCGAATATGGTTGCTATCTTTTTAGAGAGGATAGGATTAAAAGGGAATCCGGTGTAAATCCGGAACTGTTCCCGCAACTGTGAGCTTTGCCCGTGGGTGGCCGACATTACTTCAAAACCACTGATTAGATTCAGTTCTAATTGGGAAGGTAAATGACGGTACGCAAGTCAGGAGACCTGCCAAATTCGTTAACCCTTATTTGTTTGACTTTCGGGTAAAAAGTCTTTCATGGTATGAACTATTTACAGCGTTTACTTTTGGTCGGCCTCTTGCTGTTCGGTAAGCAAGTTTTTGGGCAAACGGACAGTGTTACGGTGCTCGATGAAGTTATCTTGACAGATGTAAGGCTCTTGCATTTTTCCAATAATAACACAACCGTATTAAAAGATTCTGTGCTAAAAAGAAACGGTAGTTCCCTAACCGATTTACTTCAATTCAATTCAGGTATTTATTTAAAAGAAAACGGATTGGGTATGGTTTCATCCCCGTCATTTCGGGGCACGAATGCCTCACAAACGGCAGTGGTATGGAACGGAATCAATATTAATTCTCTGTTGACGGGTCAGGTCGATTTTAACACTATTGTACCAAGCAATTACGATGATGTACAGATAAGAAAGGGTGGTGGTAGTGTACAGTTTGGCAGTGGAGCAATCGGCGGAAGTATTCACCTTCAAGATCAAATACAATTCAATTCCGGTCTTGAAAATGAAATAGAATTGTTCTATGGAAGTTTTGAAACCCGAGGGGTCGATTACAGGATTTCGAAGGGTTCGGATCAATTTACTTTCGGCTTTGGGGTGAACTACAGGGCTTCTGAAAACGACTATAAATATTTGGGCACGGACCAAAAGAATGAAAATGGTGATTTTGAGACCATCAACATTAATGGAAAAGTCGGATATAAGATATCTGATAAGCAGCTTTTAAAATTCTATCACCAAACCTTTCTTGGGGACCGGAATTTTTCCGGCACTTTAACGGCACCATCAAACTCTAAGTATAAAGATTACAATACTAGAAACCTTTTGGAGTGGAATCACTTTAAAAATAATCAGGTGCAAAGGTTAAAAGTGGGCTATCTGTACGAGAAGTATAAATATTTCGGAAACAATGATAGACCGGAATTCAGTTTCGGACAAACGAATACTTTCTTGGCAAACTACGATTATAAGATTACGGTCAAGAATTTGATTTTTGATGCGATTGCCGATTTTAACCATGTAAACGGTAAGGGGTCTTCGGTTGCAGATGCTAAAAGAAACACATTTGCGGGTACATTACTTTTTAAGCACAATGTCTCCAGTAATTTAAGTTATGACTTGAATATCAGAAAAGAGTTTGTGAACGATTTCGATAGTCCGTTGGTGTACGCCTTGAATTTAGAGTATCGGCCAAATAAAAAAAATATCCTTTACGTAAATGGATCTAAAAATCATAGGGTTCCTACTTTTAATGAAATTTACTGGATTACTGGCGGAGGCTCTAGCGGTAACCCCGAAATTCTTCCTGAATCTTCGTATCAACTTGAAATCGGTCACGCCTTGCTTTACAGCAAGTGGCAATTTAAAGGGGCCGCCTATTATATTTCTTCGGAGGATCGTATTCAATGGAGACCTAATGATTCAGGGATATGGACACCCATCAACATAAGTGAAGCAAGCAATTACGGTCTAGAAGTTTCCTTTAAATACGCAGAAAGCTGGGGACAACATCATTTGGTATGGGATAGCGGCTATTTCTATACGCAAGCCAGAAATGATGAAACCAACAACGATCTAATGTATGTGCCAAAGCACAAAGCGACCTCCAATATAAGTTGGAGTCATCTTAATTGGAAGTTGTTTTATCAACTTTTCTATAACGGCAGTGTTTATACCACTTCTGATAATTCTGATGAGCTACCTGACTATTCCGTATCCAATTTGGGGGTGTCAAGAGAGTTTAAATTGAATAAAGATTTAGACTTCACAGCGAAGTTTCAACTAAATAATATCTGGAACAAAAATTACCAAAATGTGGCCTTTAGACCCATGCCCGGTAGAAATATGCAACTAAAATTAAATCTAAACTTTTAAAAATATGAAAATGAAATTCAATAAACTGTCCGTTTTAGTGGTATTATCCACTTTGTTCGTCACTGGTTGTTCAGATGATGATAACGCACCCATAATCGATGAAACACCGATAGAAGAAGAACCCCCTGTGGAAGAAGAGCCACCAGTCGAAGAGGAAACCCCAGATGCATACGAAAACGGTATATTAATTGCCAATGAAGGCCCTTTTAATAATGGAACGGGAACCGTCACATTTATATCAGAAGACCTTTCCGTAACCGAACAAGATATATTTAATAAGGTAAATGATGAAGACTTGGGTAATATAGTTCAATCAATGGCCTTCAATGATTCCATAGCCTATATCGTGGTCAACAACTCCCATAAAATTCAAGTGGTGAATAGGTATACTTTTGAAAGCGTAGCTGTAATTGAAGAAGATTTACTGAACCCGCGCTATTTTACCGTTTCCAATGGCAAAGGTTATGTCACCAATTGGGGTGACACCTCGGATGAGGAAGACGATTTTATAGCAATCATAGATTTAGAAGGTCATACAGTAACAAATACCATACCTGTAGAATTAGGGCCAGAGTCAATTTCGGCTAATGAGAATTATGTATATGTAGCCCATCAAGGAGCCTACGGACAAAATAATAAAGTATCTGTTATCGACCCAACGACAGACTCCGTTTTAAAAACCATTGAAGTAGGTGATTTGCCCAACTCAATGCAATGGGATGCGCAAGGTAATCTTTGGGTACTTTGCGGAGGAGCCCCTTCTTACGCCGCTGAGGAAACAAATGGGGCATTGGTTCAGATTGATGCAACTACCAATGAGATAAGCCAAACTTTTGATTTTACGACCATTCAACACCCGGGAGGTTTGAATATTGATGGAAACGAGCTGTATTATGCATTAGCTGGTGGCGTATACTCAATTAGCACAGATGCTACTGAATTACCGACAGAACCTTATATAGATGGTGTTTCTTTCTATTCAATGACCGTTAATGAAGGTAAGTTGTACGGTACCGATGCCAAGGATTATGCCAGTCAAGGAGATTTACTTATTTATGACTTGGAAACTAAAACATTGACGAACACTCTTGCTGCAGGTATTATTCCTACAGGAGTTTATTTCAATTGATGGATTCGCTTAAAGCTTGCTCTTTTCTACCGGCTGTTACCCAAATGATGTATGACTTGGGTCTTCAAGAGCATTTGAAGGGAGTTACCTTTGAATGTCCGGAAATCGCCTTGCGGGAAAAAATGCCGGTGGTTAGATGTGTGCTTGAGGGGAAAAATTATTCGAGCAAACAGATAGATACCTTTTTTACCGAAAGCAAAAAGGAAGGTAAGAAGCTGTATTATGTAGAGGAGGACCTACTGCACGAAATAGCGCCAGATATTGTTTTTACCCAAGAGGTCTGTGATGTTTGCCAAATCGATTTGGAATGTACCATGCAGGCAGTTTCCAAACTTCCGGTGCAGCCACAGGTAATATCGATTAGCCCGCAGGGTCTTGATGATGTATTTGAAAATGCATTGACTATAGCGAAAGCTTTTGATAGGGAAGAACTGGCCTATGATTATTTAGGAAAACTTGATAAGCGAATTGATGCCGTAGTAGATGCATTGCGAAAGGCCAAAGTAAGAACAAAAAAGGTACTTCTTTTAGAGTGGTTGAACCCAATTTATAACTGTGGCCATTGGATACCCCATCAGATTGGTCTGGCTGGGGGTGTAGATATGTTATCACATCCTTCAGGCGACAGTACGGTTACCCCTTGGGAGAAGATTAAGCAATATGACCCAGAGGTAATCGTGATAGCACCTTGCGGTTTTAGTGTAGAGAGAACTTTCAAAGAAATGCATACGCTCTTATTACAAGAAGGCTGGCCCTCTTTAAAGGCGGTCAGGTCAAACAATGTGTTTGTGGCCGATTTTGAGCTTTTTACACAGTCATCGGCAAGAACGTTGGTTGATGGTATTGAGCTTCTAGCGGGATTATTTCACCCGAAAGCCATTTCAATTCCCTCGAGGTTACGAGCGAGGTACAAACGATTTTATGAATAGAAAAGGCCCTTTTTAAGGGCCTTTTATCTTTTACCAAATTACCGGAGGATCGCTAATAAACATATTATCTTTTAGCGGATCGTACATTTTAGAATTGGTAATAGGTTTTGCAGGTAGTTGCACATCGAAAGCTCTTTTAGCGGATGTTCCTGAAATTTCGCTTAATGCCCTTTCTAAAAGGGGTTCGTTTAAATCGCCCAATACTCCCAAATTGGTCAAATCTTCATCTAGTTCAATATCGGGGGTCAGACCGGCAGTATAATCGGAAAATCCATCGGCATTTTCGTTTCGACCCAAGAGAGGCTGTATGGCCCATCGGTTTTTAGAACTAATCTTACTGGTTCTTTCTGGGCTATAAATGTAATTATTGTCTCTATCATCTACCAAGGTGGTGGAAAACTCGTTCTTTCCTCGAGTCGTCTCACCAATTTGAATAACATCAACATAAGGCTCAAGACCATTAATGACCAATTCACTGGCAGAAGCAGAACCCGTAGTCGTTAAGATGTAGACTTTATTTAAATTCAAAGAATTGATTTCGGTTCCTTTCTTGGTTTTATTGGCAAAATACCGTTTCAGGTCGGTGCCGCTATCCTCAAGAACCTTTTGATATTTATCGTTATATCGGGCCTTTAAAAATACATCTTTGGTATTGGTGCCATAAATCATACTTGAAAGTAAAATAGCGGTATTTACCGAACCGCCCGAGTTATAGCGTAGATCTAAGACCAAATCGGTCACTCCGTTTGATTTGAACCTCCCAAAAATAGCATTGAGTTCTTCGTCGAATTCATCTATGAAGCCTGTATATACCAAGTAGCCTATTTTCGAAGACCCCATCTCAATAATCTCGTTCAAAAAAATGGGATTTTCTTGTAAACCGACCTCTTTTGTTAGAGTTATTTCTGTTTCATTCGCTACAACCTCTCCATCTACTATATCGCCCATAGTAAGGGTGTAGGTATCACTTTCACCAAATAATAATGAAGAATAATTGGTGTCGGTCAAAGTGGTTCCGTTGACGGCGGTGAAAATATCGCCTCTTTTGATGGGTTTGGCGGCAGCATCTGAATTTTCAATGATATACTGTACATATCCAAAAACTTCGTTTGAACCTTGAATACGAACAAGACCGAATATGAGTCCATTGCTTTTGGTGATGCCCGATAATGACTGTGTAAGTGTTACATAGTCATCGGAGTAGAAGCTAAAACGGTCTTCGGAAAAGAGTAATTGATTGTCGAAAAAGGCGCCTGGTTCACTTTCCGATTGTAAAAATTCAGTGTAAGCAGCAGAACCTTCAGAGGTATCAGGAAATCTGGAATCGGAAAGGTTTTCAACATCCTCTTGCCAGAAATACCAGAAGTTCATGGCCTTCCACATAAAATCTTGTACTTCTACTCCTGCTGCGGGATCTGGATCAACCGTATCAGGAATTGAAAAATCATCATCTTGAACACACGAAACAAATAATAAAAGGGGAATCACCAGCCCCCAGGTGAAATTCTTCATCAATTAAATTTTAAGGTCAGAATGAAATAAGAAAGTAGCTTCTCCATAATCACCAACGTAAAAGCAATTGTATTATTTTCAGGTGTTTAGTTAAAATGATGTGATTAACCCATCCATAAACATATTGTTCTTTCCGGGCTGGTACATTTTGGAATGTGTTAAAAAATCGGCAGGATAAGGTTCTGCCGCTTGATATTTAGCCGTTCCTCCTGAAATGATAGAAAGGGTGAGGGCTAAAAGGGGTTCGTTTTCATCACCTAGCACACCTAGGTTTTCAATGTTTTCGGACAACTCGTGGTCAGGTACCAAGCCTTGGGTATAGTCTGAAAACCCATCGGCATTCTCGTTTCTTCCTAACAGGGGTTGAATGGCCCAACTATTATTTGGATTGATCTGATTGATTCGGTTCGGGTTATAAAGAAAATCTCCTTCTGGGTCGTCAACAAAAGTATTCGAAAATTCATTTTTGCCAACGGTGGTCGTACCTATTTGAACAACATCAACGTACGGTTCTAGACCATTAATGACCAGTTCACTGGCAGAGGCCGTATTATCGGTAGTAATTACATATACCCTTGAAAGTTCGAGGGTGTTCAAAGGAGTTTCAGAGTCGTAAGTAACATCGGTGAAATTGTCGGCCGTACTGAACTGCTCTTGCAACTTAGCATTAAAACGGGGCCTTACAAATACTTCGTCGGTTTTGGCACCGTAGACCGAACTGGCTATCTGTACTGCAGAAGTTACTCGGCCACCCGGGTTGTATCGAAAATCGAGAATAAGTTCATCGATACCTTCTGATTTGAAAGTACCGAACACTTCGTTCAGTTCATCATCATAGGCGGCTAAAAAGCCGTTATACATCAGGTATCCTATTTTGATTCCGTTCTGTTCAATTATTTTATTGACCAAAATGGGGTTTTCAGAGAAGTTTTCAATTTTGGTCAGGGTAACTTCTTTGTCGTTACCAACAATATTGTCATTCACCAAATCGGCCATATTAAGGGTGTAAGTAGCATCTTCTCCGAAAAGTAGCCCTGCATAGTTCTCGATGGTTAAATCTTGGCCGTTAACTCCGTTAAAGAACTCACCTCTTGAAATATCTTGTTCCGAAGCGTTTGAGTTGGGCATAATATAATTGACCACCCCAAAAACATCAATTTGGTTATTGCCCAAATAGAGATTGAATTCTAGACCGTTACTTCTAGAAATGCCTGCCAATGAATTTAACAAGTCTTCGTAATTATCGACTACGGCACTGAACCGGTCTACGGCAGCTGCCTCACCAACGGCTTCTACATGATTGTTGCACAAATCTTCGTAAAAGAAAGCGGCCGGGTCATCTTGAGATGCCAAAAATTGAATGTAACTCGGGTCGTTAGGCCCGGTGAACTTGTTGTCGGCAAGATTTTCTACATCTCCCTGCCAAAAATAAAAGATGTTCATGGCCTGCCACATAAAGTGCTGCGCAGGATAGTCTTCGGCAGTTGCGTCGATTTGCTCCTCTTCTTCCTGTTCGCCATCAGGTATGATATTGTCGTCGGAAGAACAATTGATAAAAAACAAAGACAGACCAAGGTATATCGGGAGAAATAGTTTTTTCATAGTTTATTCATTTGGGGTTTTGGGGAAGGATATCAATTACCATTCCAAAAAAAGATAGGTTTTATAGAAGTTTATAAGTTCTTTTAGTGGTTTAGGGCGGTAGGTTTTAGTATATGAATGACCAAATTACTTACATTACGCAGAATATAAAAGTTTATTGTAACAAAAAAGAGGGTACTTCGTCTTCCTATTGTAGACCACTCATCAGGTATACATAAACAACCCGATCAAAAAATGCAACAGTCTGATTTTTTAAAAATTGTGACACCCTTTCAAGACAAACTGTACCGATTGGCCAAACGGTTATTAGTGTCTCGAGAAGAAGCTGAAGATGCCACTCAAGAGATTCTTTTAAAACTTTGGTCAAAGAGTAAGGCAATAGGTTCTTACAACAATGTAGAAGCCTTTGCGATGACTATGACAAAGAACTTTTGTTTGGATCGATTAAAGTCAAAGCAGGCAGGTAACCTTAAACTTGTTCATAGTAATTACAAAGAAGAAGGTACCTCTTTGCAAAAGCAAGTCGAAGCGAATGACAGTGTAGACTGGGTACAACGAATAATGGAAGAATTGCCCGAACAGCAAAAGATGGTATTACAATTGCGAGATGTTGAGGAGTACGATTTTGAAGAGATTTGTGAAATGCTTGAAATGAAACCTACAGCGGTAAGGGTGACCCTATCAAGGGCAAGAAAGGCCGTAAGGGAGAAATTAATGGAAAAACATAACTATGGAATTGGATAGAGTAGAAGATTTATTGGCTAGGTATTTTGAAGCTGAGACCACTATAGCCGAAGAGAAAGAATTAAAGGAATATTTTGCCCGGCCCGATATTCCGGCACACTTAGAACAATACCGACCGATGTTCGGCTACCTTAATAGTGCCAAGTCAGAGCGGTTCACCGGAAAAGTTCCGCTAAAGAAAAGTACGGGTGTTTCTCTAAAAAGGTTATACCCTTGGTTATCGGTTGCCGCGGTAACGGTTTTAATGGTCGGAACCTATTTCGGTAAAGATTATTACGATCAGCAACAGCTCGAAAAGCAAAAGGCCGAATATGCCTACCAAGAAACCCGAAAAGCGTTGGCCATGTTGGCCGAGAACTTTAACAGAGGTACTGAAAAAGTAGCGTATCTAAATGAATTTGTAGAAGCGCAAGAGAAGATTTATAACAAAAACTAAATTAATAATACTGAAATGAAAAAGATTCTAGTTGTACTGGCAATAGTATTTACCCCCATCTTGGCCCAATCACAATCTTTGTTCGATAAATATGAAGATCTAGACAAGGTCAGTGCAGTAGTCGTAAACCGAAGCATGTTCAATCTTTTAAGTAAAATCGATGTTGAGGTAGACGACCCAGAGGCCCAAGAATTTATGGATATTGCCAAGAGCCTCAATAACCTAAAGGTTTTTATTACCGAAGACCCTGCCATTGGTGCCGATATGAAGACATCTGTCGATAGGTACTTAAAGAGTGCCAAACTTGAAGAGTTGATGCGGGTCAAAGACAAAGATGCCAACGTAAAATTTTACATACGTAGCGGTAAAGACGAAGACCATGTGAGCGAATTGTTAATGTTGGTCAGCGGTATACAAAATGCCAACATTGATCTCAACGGGCGAAATTTTGAAACGGTCTTATTATCTCTTACGGGCGATATCGACCTCAATAAAATTGGTTCATTGACCAAGAAAATGAACTTACCTGAAGAGTTGAACGAAGCTGGAAAGAAAGGAGGTCGCTAATAGGAACATCATATCAGCTTATTCAAAGTCGAGATATTTTAAACAATCAAATATTAATTCATCAATCATTAAATCAACAGTCATGAAAAAACTAAGTTTAGTACTAGCAATTGCATTATTACCCTTTTTAGGATCAGCTCAATCAATCTTTGACAAGTTTGAAGATATGGATCATGTTACCTCGATATCTATTAACAAAGGTCTAATAAAATTAGCGGGTGATGTCGCATCTCTTGATCGAGAGAACCAAGAGGCACAAGATTTCGCCGAGCTTTCTAGGGGCTTAAGCGGAATCAAGGTTTTCGTAACAGAAGATGCCAACATCTCTCAAGACATGCACAAAACGGTCAGTAAATACCTAAAATCATCTTCTATGGAAGAATTGATGAGGGTAAAAGACAAAGAAGCCAATGTTAAGTTCTATATCAAACAGGGTAGAGATGAAAATCACGTTCGCGAACTTTTACTTTTTGTATCTGATATCAACAATAAAAACATTGAAATAGGTAATCGTAAGTTTGAGAGTGTGTTGGTTTCACTTACGGGTGATATCGATTTAAACAAGATTTCGGCCCTTACCAAACAAATGAATTTGCCTAAAGAACTTAATGAGGCCGGCAGGTAAAAACGGCTTAATGTGTTTAGTAATTGCATTCAACCTTAAAGCAATAAAAAATATGAAAACAATCAGAGTTACCTTCTGCCTTTTAGTTCTACTTTTTTTAGGCGCTTGTTCTTCGAAGCAAAGCTTACAAGAATATTATGTTGACAATTCTGAGAACCCCAATTTTTTATCGATTGATCTACCGGCCAGTCTTTTAAATTTAGAAATGGCAGATATGTCGGTAGAACAGAAGAAAAGTTTAGAATCATTTAAAAAATTGAATGTTCTGGCTTTCAGAAAGAATGAAGCTAACGATGCTGAATTTCAAGTAGAGAGGACGAAGGTAAGGACAATTTTAAAAGACTCGAAATTTACCGAGCTTATGAAAATGAATACTGCGTACGGTAAGGCCACCATCAGTTATTTGGGAGATGATGAGGCAATTGATGAGGTGGTAATTTATGGAGACAGTAACGATAAGGGGTTTCTGCTTGTTCGTGTTTTAGGTGATGATATGAATCCGGCCAATATGATCCAGTTTATGAAAGCACTTGAGAAATCAGATTATAAAGGGGAAGGCCTTGAACAGTTAGGGCAGCTTTTGAAAGGCTAGTTACATATCATTAAGAACAATATTAAATCCCGCTACTTTCAAAGTAGTGGGATTTTTTATTGGGAATGAATTATAACTAACATAAACGTTCATTTTGTAACATTAAAATAACCTTAATCCAATCGGTGATTTTTTTAACTTTATGACTTAACACTAACTAAATCATTGAATTATGGAACAAGCAGAAATCTGGATGAATCAAGGAATCGAGTTTGCGGTAGAGTACGGACCAAAAATTTTAGGTGCGATACTCATCTATATTATCGGTTCATGGGTTATTAAAAACCTTTTAAAAGGAGTACGAAAAATGATGGCCAAAGGCACCTATGACCTCTCGTTACAGAGGTTTTTAGTAAATATGTTGGCTTGGGCACTAAAAGCGCTGTTGGTCATAATAGTAATATCGACCCTAGGGGTCAATGTTACCACATTTGCAGCTATTATTGGGGCTGCCGGTCTTGCTGTTGGTTTGGCCTTGCAGGGATCACTAAGCAATTTTGCAGGTGGTGTACTGATCATGATTTTTAAACCCTATAGAATCGGCGATTTAATCGAGGCCCAAGGTGTTCTGGGATCTGTAAAGGAGATTGAGATATTTACGACCAAATTGATTACCCCTCAGAACAAACTGGCGATTGTGCCCAATGGGGTTTTAGCTAATGGAAATATTATCAATTACACTACAGAAGGAAAGATGAGGGTAGATACGGTAGTAGGTGTTGGGTATGGTGAGGACATCAAACAAACTAAAGATGTTCTTTTGCAAGTATTGACCTCTAACCCAAAGGTTTTGAAAGAACCGGCACCTTCTGTCAATGTTTCGGAGCTTGCCGACAGTTCGGTAAATTTTGCCGTAAGACCCTTTTGCAAACCAGAAGACTATTGGTCGGTTTATTTCAGTACCGTAGAAGGTTGTAAATTGGCATTGGACCAGGCGGGAATCGAGATTCCGTACCCACATCAAGTAGAAATTCAAAAAAAGGGCTAAAATCGCAATTAAGAGAATGAAAAAGGGCCGCTCCGTGCGGCCCTTTTTTGTTTTAGATAGCTAAAGTTGTTTAATCTTCAGTGTTCTTTTCTTCAGTATGAATTGTTAGGTTGTTCTTTCCAAAATCAAGGGTTCTGATAGGGAAAGGAATATTAATATCTTTCTCATCGAAATGAGCTTTAATCAATTTGACTGCTTTGTGTCTAGCAGCGTGTTCTTGTTTTTTAGTTCTAACATCCGTCCAAAAACGGACCATAAAATTAATAGAGCTGTCTCCAAATTCGGTGAAGAAGAATTCAACCTCTTCATTACCCCTTTGCTCGAAATTCTCGGTAATGATTTTTACGGTTAAATCCTCCACTTCCTGTAAATTACTCTCATAGCCAACACCGCAGTGAACAAAAACGCGTCCTCTCTCTGTCAAAGAGTAGTTGGTGAAAGCGCTATCAACAAAATTTGAATTTGGTATTACCACCGTATTGTTTTCAGGGGTTTTGATTACTATGTTTCGTAAACTTATTTCCTCTACAGTACCCGAGGCGTCACCATTCTGAATATAATCGTTGATTTTTATGTTTGGCATGAAGGATAAAAGCAACCCTCCAAAAGTATTGCTTAGCGTTCCCTGCAAGGCAAGCCCCACGGCCAAACCTATAACCCCGGCACCTGCCAGAATACTGGTAAGAACCTTATCCAGCTCCAATACACCCAGAGCTATAAAGAAACCTATTAGTAGAACGGTTACAAAAACTGTCTTGCTAATAATTTCTTGAATGGATACTTGACTTATTCTTTTGAGAAGAACGTTTCTGAACAATCTTCTCAAGCCTCTGGCAATGAAATAAAAGATAATCATTACCACTATGGCCATTGCAATGTTAGGAAGTTTTAAGATGATGGCATCCAACCATCCATCTAATTTATCCCAAAGTTTGCCTATAGAGTCTTCAACTGAAAATTTGTTTTCCATATGGGTGGTTTTGAGTTATTTAATTGGCACGGTTCAACCCGTGATAACGCAAATACGCTAATATGGCAAACTTAGTAATAGCATGCACCAGTATTTGGTGCTATTCAAAAAAACCTTGACTTAAATGCCTGTATAGTTACTCGGGCTAATTGCTTTCAACTCGGCTTTAATATCTTCAGAAACCTCAAGGGTATCGATGAATGATGATATTGAAGTTTGATTGATGGCTTCGTTGGTTCTGGTAAGCCCCTTTAATGCTTCATAGGGGTTAGGGTAGCCTTCCCTACGAAGAATGGTCTGAATGGCCTCGGCCACTACCGCCCAGTTGTTTTCGAGATCCTTTTCAAATTTCTCTCGGTTCAAAAGAAGCTTGTTCAGACCTTTTAAAGTAGATTGAAAGGCAATTAAAGTATGCGCAAACGGTACCCCAACATTTCTAAGCACGGTACTATCGGTAAGATCGCGCTGTAGGCGAGAGACCGGTAATTTAGAGGCCAAATGTTCAAAAACAGCGTTGGCAATCCCCAAGTTTCCTTCTGAATTTTCAAAATCGATAGGGTTCACTTTGTGTGGCATGGCCGATGACCCAACCTCTCCTTTTTTTATTTTCTGTTTGAAGTAATCCATAGAAACGTAAGTCCAAAAATCCCTATCAAGATCAAGAATAATAGTGTTAATACGTTTTAGGGCGTCAAACAAGGCAGCCATATGGTCATAGTGCTCAATTTGGGTGGTAGGAAAGGAGTGATGTAGCCCTAATTTTTGTTGGACAAACTGTTGGCCAAAAGCTTTCCAATCGATAGTAGGGTAAGCTACTTTATGGGCATTGTAATTTCCGGTGGCACCACCAAATTTAGCGGCACTTGGTACATCGTTCAATAGATTGAACTGTTCTCTTAGGCGCTCTATAAATACCTCTATTTCCTTACCCAGTCGTGTCGGTGAAGCCGGTTGCCCATGGGTTCTGGCCAACATCGGAACATCTTCCCACTCCGAGGCAAGTTCTTCAAGTTTTGTAAGTAATTCTAAATACCCTGGAACATACACATCGTTCATAGCCTCTTTGATAGAGAGCGGAATCGCCGTATTGTTGATATCTTGAGAGGTAAGCCCGAAATGAATGAATTCTTTGAACTCGCTAAGACCTAATTTGTCGAAGGCTTTTTTGATAAAGTACTCGACGGCCTTAACATCATGGTTCGTTACTTTTTCTATATCCTTTATTTCCTGAGCATCGGCAGAATCGAAGTTCTTGTAAAGTTCTCTAAGGGCATCAAATTTTGAACTGTCGAAAGCCTTTAACTGAGGTAGGGGTATTTCGCAAAGAGCGATAAAATATTCGATTTCGACTAAAACACGATACTTGATCAAAGCCTCTTCCGAAAAATAATCGGAAAGAGATTCGGTTTTACTTCGGTAACGTCCGTCAATAGGAGAAATAGCGGTTAAAGGATTAAGCGACATAATTGATGCGTTCAGATTGATTTTAGAAAACGCAAAGATACCACTTCAGGTCGATTTTTAAGGATTACTTCATAAGGAAAAAGGAAACCAGATTACTTTAATTTCGCTAGGGTATGCCTCGCCCTCGCCTGATATGCGGCACTGCCCGAACCATAGTTTTGCTCAATGACCATTTTTAATTCAGGATGTATCCAATCATACTTTCTGCCCAAAAGCAAAAGGCACGTCATAGAGTATGCCTGCGCGGCCACCTTATGTTCGCCTATCAACCAGTCAAAACAGGCCGCTGTAATAAGTTCTAGATGACTTTCTGTAACTTTTTGCTTTACCCTATTATTGTCTTTTGAAAAATATGCCTTTGTTAAAAACTCACAGATTTTTGCCATAGGCCTGACCGCGGAGTCGAAATGGACGTTTCGAAGGTTAGAAGTAAATACATCGAGATACGGCAAGATGTACCCAATATTCTCTTTGGCCGCAAACTCTAAAACCCAACATGCCCGGTTCGAAATAGAATCATCTACATCAAAGGCTATTTCAAGTAAAGGCTGTACTAATTCTGGGTTATTGAGTACCAAAGAAGACATTTCTGCCCTTTTTTCTCGGGAATGATTTACATAATCAAGTGCTTTATAAAGTTCTTCTTTTTGCACGTAGCGCTATTTATTTAATTGTGATTGTGGTCGGACATTAGTCGCAGTACTAAGTCGGGAACCCCATTCACGGCAGTTTTTGCCATGATGGTCAAATTTTCAAAATCACGCTCTTGAACCGCTGGCTTCGGGTCAATAAAGTAAATAGGGGTTTCGGGGCTAACATAATTGACCAACCCTGCCGCGGGGTATACCTGCATCGATGTGCCGATAATAATGAGAATATCTGATTGTGCCGTTATTTCGACCGCTCTTTGCAGCAGAGGAACTTCTTCGCCAAACCACACGATATGTGGTCTTAGTTGATGCCCTTTGTCGCAAAAATCTCCGAGAATGAGGTCATCATGCCAAGTTTTGACATCCGATTCGTTGCCCGTACTTCTTACCTTTAAAAGTTCGCCATGCAAATGCAAGACGCGGGTACTTCCAGCCCTTTCGTGAAGGTCATCTACGTTTTGAGTGATAATTTCAACATGATAGTTCTTTTCTAGGTCTACCAAGGCCAAATGCGCTTTGTTCGGTTTTACCAATGGGAGTTGCCTTCTTCTTTGGTTATAAAAATCCAACACCAATTCAGGGTTGTTGTAAAAACCTTGGGGCGAAGCTACTTCCATGACATCACGGCCTTCCCAAAGTCCATCCGCATCACGAAAGGTGTTAATGCCGCTTTCTGCACTTACCCCGGCTCCGGTTAAAATGGTTATCTGCTTCTTCATCTTTATAAAAATAGAGTTTTTATTATTTTAGATCAATGGAAGACAACCAACTTCTTACATATTTAGAGAAATTCATTTCAGAAGAGAGAAAACAACGCTTTCTCGAGATTCTTGAAGAACGTACCAAATTTTTTACGGTAGCCATTGAAGACGTGTACCAGCTACATAATACGAGTGCCGTTATTAGAAGTTGCGATATTTTTGGCATTCAAGAGGCGCATGTAATTGAAAATAGGTTTGGCAAAAGATTGGATAAGAAAATTGCCATGGGTGCTCAGAAATGGGTCGATGTTCATCGGTACGAAACTACTTCGAAGTGTATTGATACCCTTAAGTCTAAAGGTTACCAAATTGTGGCCACTTCTCCATATTATGATAGCTGTCTTTTGAACGATTTCAATGTGGACCGAAAAACAGCATTTATATTCGGTACGGAAAGAGAGGGGCTAAGCGAAGAGGCTATTTCAAAAAGTGACGGATTCTTAAAGATTCCAATGCTCGGCTTTACCGAGAGTTTGAACATATCGGTATCTGTTGCGATTATTTTACATCAGCTATCCGCAAGATTACGAGATTCAACAGTAGATTGGGGTTTAACCGAAGAGGAGAAGTTTGAAAAGAGATTGGACTGGACTAAGAAGTCAATCAAAAGTGTAGATAAAATAGTGCAGCGCTACCATGATAGCCTTACCTCTTGAGTTATAGATCTTTGATGTTTAAATATTCAGAGGTATAAATGGGTGTTGGCGTTCTGTATTTTTACTATATTTATTTCAACAATCAATTGAAAAACAAATGTATATAGCACTTTATATCATCGTAGGTCTCGTGGCGCTCGTTCTTTTACTGGCGCTAATAGCACCAAAAAAATACCATGTTTCACGGTCCATTCAAATTGCGAGGCCTCAATCAGAAGTATTCACTTACTTAAAATCATTGAAAAAAATGGATGATTGGTCTCCATGGGCCAGGCGAGACCCTAATATGCAGAAAAAATTTACGGGAACCGATGGTGAGGTAGGCTGTGTCAGTTATTGGAACGGAAATAAAGAAGTAGGGGAGGGGGAACAGGAAATCACTAAAATAGTACCAGAAGAGCGAATTGAATCTGAGTTGAGGTTTCTAAAGCCATGGGCATCGACCTCTGACTGCTACCTTCAGATAGATAAGGGTAGTACTGAAGAAACTTCCACCGTTACTTGGGGCTTCTCCGGTAAGAATAAGTTTCCGATGAGCATTATGGCCATGTTCTTAAGTATGGATAAAATGGTCGGTAAAGACTTTGAACAAGGGTTAAGTTCTTTAAAAACCCAATTGGAAAATTAATGGTCTTATTCTAATTTTTTTGAAATGGTAGCATGGTTTGAAATTCCTGTAAAGAAAATGGAAAGGGCCAAGTCATTTTACGAAAAGGTCTTTGATATTTCTATTACCGTACATGATTTAGGAGGTTTTGTTATGGGATGGTTTCCTAATCAAGAAGGCAAATCTTTGGCTTCAGGCTCGTTGGTTCAACACGAACACTATTCGCCCAGTGCCACCAAAGGGATGTTAGTATATCTTTCTTGTGACGACTTAGCCAATGAATTGGCCAAAGTGGAAGATGCTGGCGGCAAAATTATAAAACCTAAAACTGAAATCGGAAATGGCCATGGTTTTATGGCCTTGATTATAGATTCAGAAGGCAATAGGGTAGCACTACACTCAGTGAGCTAATTCCAAAAGCGCAGTATCATAAGGGTTGTCTAAATTGACCGATCCGTTTTCAACAGTTACTTGAGTCTGTGAATAGGTGTCGAACAGCTTGGTTCCGTCACCAAAGAAACCTTTAACCGATAATGATTTTTTCCCTTCCGGCAGGTCAAGGCCGATGACCACTTTATCCTTTATATCGTTTGCTGAATAAGTTCTGCTAAAGACATAAGGAGTTTTTGATAAACGTTTGTGACGCCCGGCACCTACTGCCAAGTGGTTGTTTCTAAAGGAGCCTAGTTTTTGCCAGTGTTGTAGTATTTGTTTGGTGCGGGGTATACTATCCAATTCATCCCAATTCATGAATGAGCGTAAAGAGGCATCGCCTTGAACAGGATTTTCCTCGGTGCCCTCTACATTTAAATCCCTAGCCGTTTCATCTCCATAATAAATTTGCGATGCGCCTGGCGTCAATAGCAAAACGTTAGCAGATTTGATAGGGTTAGATCGCCCACGGTCATAGGGGCTGGCATCGTCATGAGAGGTCAAATAATTAACCACGCCAAAACCGTTCAAGTTAGTGTGTAACAAATTATGATATTTGCCGAAGATAGATTCGTAATCGGTGAGGGCATCGGTTTTCAATTCAAAGTTGATCAGACTTTTAAAACCGTGGGCAAAATAATCGACCTTTTTATCGCCAAAGTCATACTCCCTTCCTTTTGATATTCCATAACCATATACTTCTCCTACCATAAAAAAGGGAGAGTCATCCAAAACTTTATCAGGATGCATTTTTTTCCAATTTTCAAAAGCATGGGAAGCCTCTTTGTATAGGTCTGCCCATGCATTTTCATTGGCGTGTTTTACGGTGTCTACCCTAAAACCGTCAATACCGAGATTGTTGACGTAATCCGTCAGCCATTTGATAATGTAATAGCGGGGTGCCCTTGGGTAACCAGTGCGCTCAAAAAAGAGCTGAAGCTCGTCTAGCTCTTGGCTCAACCTGCCTTCTTTTTTCCATTTGGCCAATAATTGGTCGGGCAGTTCGACAGGCTCATCAGATTCCGTCTTAATATCCGGCAAATTGGCTACCAAAGTGCAGGCGGTAGTGCTTTCGTAAGTCTTAAAGTCACAAGTGGGTGAGGAGCGTACCCATTCTTCTGGCCAAACCGGGTCTTCTTCGGTTACCGGTCCGGTATGGTTAAGTACAACATCCATCAAGATACGTATACCGTTCTTATGCGCTGTTTTTACTAAGGTTTCCAAATCTTTTTTAGTGCCGAAATTTGGGTCAAGGGCTGTCCAGTCCTTCGCCCAATAACCGTGGTAACCATAGGTGTTTCCTGTATTTTCATCCGTTGAACCATGAATTTGTTCCACCACAGGGGTGAACCAAATGGCATTGACACCTAGCTCATTGAAATAACCTTCTTCAATTTTTTTTGTTATACCTGCCAAATCTCCTCCCATAAAGCCTCTTAAAGGCCCAGTAGGTTCATTTCTATCGAAGTTAACGTCGTTATCGGTGTTTCCGTTATAAAATCTATCGGTTAAGAGAAAATAGATGTTTGCACCTTCCCATGCGAAAGGTTTTTTGATAATGGAATCGGCCTTTGACTCGCTCAAAGTTGTAGGTTCTTCGGTCGGTTCCTTTTTTTGTTCAACGCACGAAGCCATCGTGACCAGTAGGATAACCGCAGCGAGCAGGTTCTTCATAGACAACTATTTTGTCTAAAGCTATAAAATGCTATGGGGAAATCAAAGAATTATTTTTTACGGTTCAAGACCTTGAATTCTTCGTAACAACTACTGATGGCATCCAGTATTTGCAAGTCATTTGCAGTGGTTATAAACGATTTTGAATAGTTGCAATTGTTTAAAATATCCTCGATATCTACTTTTTCTATCTGTAGTAGTTCGGTTAGTGTTTCGCGATCGAACTTTGAAGCCAATAAGTCTCTTATCTGGTCGTCTTCTTTCATTTTACGCAGCTTACGCATCTGATTGGGCTGTTTTCCAAAAAGATTGCGCAGAAGGTCTGCCGGGTTCAGAATCGCGCCCAAAACCTTCGTAACGGCGCTAGGATTCTTATTACCCCCTTCGTAACTCACTGACAGGCCTGAAATACTATATTGATATGAGTTGTTGATAGGAAAGTTTTTTACGTCAATCTCAAGATAACCGGTCAATTGGTAAGGCTTTACAATAACCTCCTCCAAAGCGTAGGCCAATTCGGTAAGGGCAATCTTGGTATTCTTAAACTTGAACATATCATTGGTAACCCTAATCTTTTGAGATTTAAACCCTAGGAAAGAAAAGTAAAGGGTGTCATTAACGGCAGCGTTAATAGTAAATTCACCATTGGCATTGGTAATCGTACCCACCACTTGGTTGAGGTTGACCACGTGCACGCTTTCCATTGGTTTTTCGGTCTGGGCATTAACAATAACAGCTGATAGCTGTAGCTCATCGGCTATCTCTTCTTGAGCCCATACGGTAAGACCAAAAAATAAAAGGGAAATAGTAAGAAATGCTCTCATTAACTTAAAAATCGGGATTTAAAAGTACTAAACAAAACAAAAAAATACGCCGGAGCGTATTTTTTAATATATGATTAACTAAAAGAAATCACTACGGTTCTTTTTGCTCCTCCTTTTTCCCGAGAAGTTCGAACCTCCTTTGGAAGCACCGCGATCTCTGCGTTTTCCACGATTTCCTTTGTCACGTTCTTTACCTCTCCTTTTCGATTTTCCTTTACGGCCTCTTCCTCCGCCACCATCACCACCTGGGTTCTTGGAGATTTCGACATTAATAAAGCGACCCTCTAATTTAAAGTCGGTGAAGAAGCTTAAAATACTCTCGGTATGCACTTCATCTGTATTAAAGAATGAAAAAGAGTCTTTAGTATCTACTTTATAGATATCTTCTTTACCTAAGCCGAGTGTATCGCGAAGAAAATCCTTTAAAGACATCCAGTCGTAACCATCTTTTTCACCCACGTTGATAAAGTATCTAACCGAACCATTAGATGACGCATTAGTAGCGGAAGAGCTGTGGTCAGAAGATGAATTTAAATCTTTTGTTTTGTTGTAGTAATTGGAGAACCTTGTAAATTCTACCGAAACTATCTTCTTGATCAGTTCATCACGGTCAATTCCCTCAAGTACCTCGTTAATAGCAGGCAAGTAATTTTCAACGTCTTTGTTGATTTTGGTATCCTTTATTTTACTGGCCAAATGATAAAGCTGAATCTCACAGATTTCAATACCTGTAGGAATACTTTTGCTTATGAAGCTCTGCTGAATTATTTTTTCGATGGAACGGATTTTTCTTAGCTCGCTCTTGGTAATAATTACCATCGATATACCAGATTTGCCCGCACGACCGGTTCTTCCGCTACGGTGGGTATAAGTTTCTATTTCATCCGGTAGTTGGTAATTGATTACATGGGTAACATCGTCAACATCAATACCTCTTGCCGCCACATCTGTGGCTACCAACATCTGAATCTGCTTTTTTCTGAAGGCGTTCATTACCAGGTCACGTTGGTTTTGACTCAAGTCACCATGTAACGCACCTGCATTATAGCCATCTTCTATCAGTTTTTCAGCTACTCTCTGAGTATCTCTTTTAGTTCGGCAAAAAACAACCGAAAAGATATCTGGGTTGGCATCGGCCAAACGCTTAAGAGCAGGATATCTATCTCTACCACTCACCACATAATATTCATGCTGTACGTTATTGGTACCCGCATTTTTTGCCCCTACGGTTATCTCAATAGGGTTATGCATGAATTTTTTGGCAATAGTGGCCACTTCTTTTGGCATAGTGGCAGAAAACAACCAAGTTGATTTGTCTTGAGGCGTATTGGAGAGAATCTCTTTTATATCTTCATAGAAGCCCATGTTCAACATTTCATCGGCTTCATCAAGTACGCAATAATCTATTTTTGAGATATCAACCAATCCGCGACCGATCATGTCTTTCATACGGCCAGGAGTGGCTACTACTATTTGTGCTCCTCTTTTAATCTGGCGAGCTTGCTCTGTAATGCTGGCACCACCATAGATTGCAACGGTGCTAAGTCCGTTCACATATTTTGAATATGCCTGCATTTCACTGGTAATTTGAAGGCAAAGTTCTCTTGTTGGTGATAGAATAAGACCTTGGGTTGTTCTACTGTTGTGGTCAAGCTTTTGAATCAGTGGAAAGCCAAATGCGGCTGTTTTACCTGTTCCTGTTTGGGCGAGTGCCACTAGGTCAGATTCTGAATCCAATAAAATCGGGATTGCTTTTTCCTGTACTTCGGATGGGCTCTCAAAACCCATATCCGTAACGGCATTTAAAAGGGCCTTGTTAAGCCCCAATGCTTCAAATTTTGTCATAATAAGGTATACTTAAATCGCTAATAGGTGTGTTGCTTAGAGCGATTATCTTGTATAACCCTGATACTCAATGCAACACCTGCCATACCGGCGGCGTTAAAAATAAGCGGCAAAGGTAGTGCTAATTATTTAAACTTAAGGCGATTTGGTAAAGATTCGATTAAAGGGAGGAAGCATAGCCATATAACGAAAGAACAATGCCTATCATGCCTGCCGCCAACATTAATAATGTGAAGGTTTTTTGCAATTTCACATTTTCTTGAATGATAAGACAGACGACCCCAAATACAACACTTATCTGAAGAAAAAGAATACCCAAATTTATTTTGCCAACGGTATCCTTTAATTTTCTTGATATTTCCCGCCACTCGCGAAGACCGGTAATTTTGCCCATTTCGCCATCTAGGTCTTGCGCCCAAGAGCTAGGGGGTATATTGGCCGAACCCATTAATATTTCGGTTTTTTCGGCTTCATATTTAATGATCAGTTCTTTCGTTTTATCAATCTTTTCTTTTAAAACGCTTGAGTGGTCACGGTCCATAAGGCCGGTACTGAGTAGGGCCGCCAAAAAATCACGTTCGTTCTCTTTCATCACTTGCTTGATACTTTTGGCATTGTACCAATCGGAGTAGCTTACTTCATTGTTGTCTGCGTTGGTGATCTGTTTTTCGAATGAATTGTTGAGTACTTCCATTATGGCCAACAGGGCTACGAAAAAGATGATAAGTACGCCGCCTCTTTCCTCTATTTTTTTGCTTTGTTTTGACATGGGTTGGTTCTTAAAAATTCTATCAGGTTGGTTATGGCTTTGCCCCTATGGCTGATTTGGTTCTTGATTTCCATAGGTAGTTGGGCAAAGGTTTGTGTGTATCCTTTAGGTTTGAAAATCGGGTCATAGCCAAATCCGCCCTCACCAATTTTTTCACCAATGATTTCGCCTTCGGCGACACCCTCGAACATATAATTTTCTTCTAATAAATTAAGGGCTATTACGGTTTTAAAATGTGCTTTGCGATCTGTTTGCCCTTTAAGTTCTGACAAAAGTTTTGACATGTTGTCATTGGCATTTTTTTGCTCGCCTGCATAGCGGGCAGAGTATACTCCCGGTTGCCCATTTAAGGCGTCTACCAATAGCCCGGTATCGTCTGAAAAGCAAGGTAACCCGTAATTTTCAGTTACATAATCAGCTTTTATTCTGGCATTGGCTTCTAATGTATCGCCAGTTTCAGGTATTTCGTCAAAACAAGAGATATCGGTCAATGATAGAAGTTCGATGGTCTCGGGAACAAGTTTTTTGACCTCTTTGAATTTGTTTCGGTTATGGGTGGCGAAGACAAGTTTCATTTGATATACTTCTTATACGTGATTTAAGGCGCTATCGGATGTAAATTATAGTAATTTTGTTGTAGAACCTCTTTTTTGATGAAATTAAAGATTCCTCCTGTTATCGTTTTCTTATGTTTTGGTCTGATGATGTATCTGTTGGCAAAGATATTGCCTTTCGGGTATTTTGACTTTTTTGGAAGAAATTATCTTTTACTAGGGTTATTAATAGCTGCCTTTTTGGTCGTATTGGTAGCTCTTTTTCAATTTCAAAACAGTAAAACAACTGTTGACCCCATTAATCCTTCAAAGGCTAGTCATCTGGTCGATAGCGGCATTTATGCTTTTTCAAGAAACCCGATGTATTTAGCGATGTTAATGATTCTATTGGCATGGGGGCTCTGGTTGGGTAACGCTTTTAATACTTTGCTGGCAGCGGCATTTGTAGCATATATGAATCGGTTTCAGATAGTGCCCGAAGAAGAGGCCTTAGAAACTATTTTCGGTAAAGAATTTAGACAGTATTGCATCAAGACCCGTCGGTGGTTTTAAATTCATTGACTCTTTGGCTTATAATTCAAAAAATTAGCTTTTAAGCTTATTTTTATTTTTATTAGTTTTTTAGGTGATAAATTAATATATTAGCTTTTAAACTTATATAGATGATAGCGATAATCACTGGCGATATTATAGGTTCTGGAAATCACGACTCCTATGAATGGCTCGTAATGCTAAAGAAGTATTTAGCGACCATTGGGGAAGTGTCAAATGATTGGGAAGTTTACCGCGGAGATGAATTTCAGCTCAAGTTGGCATTACCAAAAGAGGCTTTGTTTCAAGCTATTTACATAAAAGCGCTGCTCAAAACAATAAAAGGTTTAGACGCACGAATGGCTGTTGGCATAGGTTCTGAAACATTTCAGGGAGAGAGTGTAAGTGAATCAAATGGTACTGCCTATCAGCGTTCAGGTAGAACATTTGAGCACCTGAAAGTAGATAAGCTGAATCTTTCGGTGAATACAGGGCAAGCAAAATTTGATGACACCATTAACCTTATGTTGCGCTTGGCACTTGATATTATGGACGCCTGGAGTACGGTTTCTGCCGAAATCGTTGTTTTGGCCCTGCAAAACCCAGAAATGTCGCAACAAGAAATGGCCGAACGTTTAGGTATTCAGCAATCTGCCGTAAGCCAACGATTAAAAAGAGCCAGACTAGACCTGATTTTGCAATTGATTGAATATTTTAAAGAGAATCTTGACTAAAATAAACTAGATGATAGTCTTTGTAAAACTTCTTTTGGCCCATTTGATAGGTGATTTTATACTTCAGCCCTCTAGATGGGTGGTTCATAAAGAAGCTAATAAGATAACTTCTAAATACATCTATTTTCACGTACTCATCCATTTTCTAGTGGCCATGGTGTTGTTGTGGGACCTTGATTATATTCAGATGGTCGCTATTATAGCCGTGTCACATTATATTATCGATTTGGCCAAGTTGTATGCCACTCCATATTTTAAATTGAAGAGCATCCCCTTTTTTATCGATCAGTTGTTGCATCTAATAATACTCTATATATGCGCCTACTATACTGATTTTTGGTCCCACACCGTCACTTTGTTCCAAAGACTGGATTGGGGGTTGATTACAGCCTTGGTTTTTGTAAGTTTTCCTTCGGCCATTATCATGGGTAAGTTGCTGGAGGCCATGTCGGATAAAATTGAGCTAGATCATAAATCTCTACCTAACGCCGGTAAATATATTGGCATAATTGAGAGGCTTTTTGTACTTATGTTCATCATTATGGGGCGTTGGGAAGCTATTGGTCTTTTGATAGGGGCAAAATCTGTTTTCAGATTCAACGACTTAAAAGAAAGTAATAACAGAAAACTTACCGAATACATATTAATAGGTACTCTTCTCAGCTTTGGTTTGGCCATCATTACCGGCATTATATACGTTACTTTTTAGAACAGTTCTGAGACCCTATTTTTACCCGTTTTACCAGCAAGAATTTAAATAATAAGCCATTATTAACAGATTAGTTATAGAAGTAACTTTTGTTGATATTCCCCAAAATTACACCGAATTAATCTTTACTTTTGTGCCTTAATTTTTCAGTCAAACCATGGTAGCAACAAACAGAAAATACGTATTTGATTTTGACAGCACCCTTACCAGGGTAGAGGCATTGGATGTTCTTGCAGAAATGACCCTTAAAGATAAATCGGATAAGGATGAAATTGTCAATAAAATTCAAGAAATCACCAACTTGGGCATAGATGGTGATATTTCTTTTACAGAGTCGCTCGAGAGACGAATCAAGCTTCTAAATGCCCATAAAGATGATTTAGAGCCGTTGGTTGATGAACTTCGCCAAAAAATTTCTAAATCGATTGCTGCCAACAAAGAATTCTTTGAAAAATTTTCTGATGATATTTATGTGATTTCTTGCGGATTCAAAGAGTTCATAGATCCTATTGTCGAAGAGTATAACATACCTTCAAACAGGGTTTACGCCAACACCTTTAAATTTGATGATGAGGGAAGTATCATCGGTTTTGATGAAAAGAACGTACTTTCTCAGCACAATGGAAAGATTGAGTGTCTTCGCCAGATGAATCTTGATGGTGAAGTTCAGGTGATAGGTGACGGTTACAGTGATTATGTGATGAAAGAGGCGGGTATTGCCGATAAATTCTTTGCCTATACCGAAAACGTACACCGTGAAAAAGCTGCCAGTAAGGCCGACCATGTTACCCCTAATCTAGATGAGTTTCTTTTTGTGAACGATTTACCAAGAAATATTTCTTATCCGAAGAATAGGATCAAGATTTTATTGTTGGAAAATGTGCATCCCGCTGCGTTGGAAAACCTCTCTAAAGACGGTTTCTCGGTCGAGTTGGTAAAGCACAGTCTTCCAGAAGAAGAGTTGATTGAAAAAATCAAAGGGGTTCACGTTTTAGGTATTCGCTCTAAAACGCAGGTGACCCAAAAAGTTTTGGATGCCGGAAACAAATTGTTGGTGGTAGGCGCATTCTGTATCGGTACAACTCAAATAGACCTTGAATATGCCCGTAAAAAGGGTGTGGCGGTCTTCAATGCACCGTACAGTAACACCCGTTCGGTTGTTGAATTGGCTATCGGCGAAATTATCATGCTTATGCGTAGTGTTTTTGCTAGAAGCTCTGAAATACATAGCGGACAATGGCAAAAAACGGCCCAAGGTTCTCGTGAGGTGAGGGGCAAAAACTTAGGTATCGTGGGGTACGGTAATATAGGTAAGCAATTATCGATTTTGGCTGAGGCTATCGGTATGCGAGTCTACTATTATGATGTAGAGGACAAACTTTCTTTGGGTAATGCCAAGAAGTGTAGCTCTTTGGAAGATTTATTGAATGTCTCCGATGTGGTCACTTTACATGTAGACGATAATAAGGCCAATAATAACTTTATCGGTGCCAGGGAAATAAAACAAATGAGAGATGGTGCCATGCTTATCAATCTTTCACGTGGTTTTGTGGTGGATATCGAAGCGTTGGCGGATGCACTTAAAAACGGAAAATTGGGTGGTGCGGCCATTGATGTTTATCCTGAAGAACCAAGAAGCAATGGCGAGTTCTATACCGCTCTTCAAGGCATACCGAATGTGATTTTGACTCCACACGTGGGCGGAAGCACAGAGGAAGCACAACGCGACATCGCAGATTTCGTACCTAATAAAATCATGGATTATATCAATTCAGGAAATTCCGTTGATGCCGTTAACTTCCCCAACATTCGTTTGCCGAAGCAACAGAACGCACATAGGTTTTTACACATTCACAAGAATGTTCCCGGTATTATGGCCAAAATAAATGAAGAACTGGCTACTTATGAACTTAACATTCTAGGTCAATACCTATCTACCGACAGTGAGGTGGGGTATGTAATAACCGATGTAGATAAAGAATATAATAAAGAAGTAATCAAAGCTCTTAGAAAAATAGAGAACACTATCAAGTTTAGAGTACTTTATTAGTAAGAGCAAATCATAAATTAAAAGGCCCTTTTGAGGGTCTTTTTTATTGTATAAAATTACATTAACACACCTCTTTGTGCTTTTACCGGAGGTGGCAGCTCCGTTTCGCCCAACATTTCCCTTAAATCGATTTCAATGGTTCGACAAAGAGAAAGCATGGGTATATCGTTTGCCATTCTTTGAAAGGGATTTTCGGAGTAATCCCCAATCAATTCCATCATAATATATACCCATCCTAATAAAACACAAATGGGCACGGCTAACCAAAAGTTGATACTTCCGGCATCCAGTACTTCGGGCATCATACTAAACGGAATTAAAAAGATAAATATCCCCACAAAATAAAAACTCATATTGGCATACTGACGAGGAAAAGGAAATTTCTTGATACGCTCATTTTTACCCTGCAATTCGTAAAAAGTGCGCAGCACATCTTCCATTTTTATATGTCTAAAATCATCTATTAATCCTTCTTTGCGCAGTTCGCGTAAATCTCTCGATTGTTCGTTTATTATTTGTGTTGCCGTATTGGCCTTTGGCGTCAGTCTATCGTATTCCTCTTTTGATAAGAAGTTATGAAGTTGGCGGTAATCTTCGTGATCGCTTATCAAGCCCACACCGAAATTCTCTTCTAGCCTTTCGGCATGTCTGGTAGTAAGTCCGCCTTGGGCCACATGTTCCCAAGAGGTGGGTACCAGTAATTGTTCTCTATGGGCGTAAAGCCAAGCGATATGTCGGTAAATCAGTCTCTTTTTTATAGCCTGAATTTCTTCTAAGCTTCGGTTTTCGGTGGTAAACAAATTGGTAATGTAACCGTCGACCACCATGCCCCAAGTTCTACTATCATTAACGATGCCTCCCCATATTTTTCTAGCTTCCCACATGCGGTCGTACGACTGGTTATTCTTAAAACCTACATAAAATGCAACGGCGGTACCGATTACTGAAACGGGCAGCCAAGGTATTTTATACGAAATAATGTCGAACCGGTACAGGCAGGCCACCGTGCCCATGTAAAGAAATAGCCATATGACGTGATGGAACGACCAGTCAAAAAGCTTTTTAATATGAATACCCTTGGTAACAATCATAATTTCCTATTCTCTATTTAGAATACTAAAATAGAAAACAGTCTTATTTATTTGAACTCTAGCGAAGTCTTTTTGTTTTCGATGATACTACAATTATAAATCATCTATGGTGATAGGGTTCGTTGCGTAAAATGGTAAAGGCCCTATAAATCTGTTCTGTTGCAAATAGGCGCACCATTTGGTGCGAAAATGTCATTTTAGATAGACTTATTTTTCCCTGTGCTCTTGAGTAGACTGTTTCGCTGAAACCGTACGGACCACCGATGGCAATGACCAATTGTTTAATTCCGGCATTCATTTTCTTTTGTAAATATTCAGAAAATGCCTCTGATGTAAATTGCTTTCCGTTTTCATCTAGAACCACTAGAACATCGGTTGGGTTAAGCTTCTTAAGAATTAATTCGCCCTCTTTTTCTTTTTGTTGCGGTTCCGATAGATTTTTAGAATTTTTGATGTCGGCTATAATCTCAAGTTCAAACTTGATGTAGTGAACGAGTCTTTTTTCGTACTCCGATATTAATTGAGATAGGGCTTTACTATCCGTTTTTCCTATGGCGAGTAGTTTAATGGTCATGGGCAAATATAGAGTTATTCCTAAAAGAATAGCCTGAATGGTCGCCAGTAAATTGAATCTACCTTAACGGATTAAAACCCTCAACATTTATTAATTTAGCCCATAACAAATAAGAATTATGATTTCAAAAGAAGCTTTTCAGCAAGAGTTAGATATAATCATTAAAAATGCTATTCGCGAAGATGTAGGGGATGGTGATCACAGCTCATTGGCATGTATACCTAATGATGCGAAGGGAAAAGCTAAATTATTGGTAAAGGATGAAGGCATCATTGCCGGGGTCGAATTTGCCCAACAGGTTTTTGCTTATGTAGACAAAGCTCTGAAAATAGAAACTTTGATAGAAGACGGTAGTTCGGTCGAATATGGTGATGTTGTATTTTATGTTTCCGGCAGTTCACAAAGTATTCTGAAGGCAGAACGTTTGGTTTTGAATGCCATGCAGCGCATGAGTGCCATTGCCACTAAAACCAATAAATATGTGAAACTATTAGAGGGTACCGGTACCAAGATATTGGATACCAGAAAAACAACACCTGGCATACGTGCATTAGAGAAGTGGGCCGTGAAAATAGGAGGGGGCGAAAACCACCGTTTTGCCCTTTATGATATGATCATGCTTAAAGACAACCATATTGATTTTGCCGGTGGTGTTAGCCATGCAATTGAAAAGACCAAAGAATACCTGAAGAAAACAGATAGAGATTTAAAAATTATAGTCGAAGCTAGAAACCTAGGTGAAATAGAAGAAATTCTTAAGACCGAGGGTGTCTATAGAATTTTAATCGATAATTTTAATTACGAAGATACCCGAACCGCTGTTAAGATGATTGGAGATAAATGTTTGACCGAATCTTCTGGGGGCATCAATGAAAAGACTATTAGGGAATACGCCGAGTGCGGTGTTAATTATATCTCTTCGGGGGCATTGACCCACTCCGTTTATAATATGGACCTTAGTCTAAAGGCGGTGTAAATGTCAAAAGAAATAGAGGAAAAGATTGCTAAAATACCGCTTCTTAACAAGTTGGCATTAGTATTAAAGGAGGTGAAATTGCCTGCCTTTGAAGGTCTTTCCCTCTATGATTTGATGGAGATGTACATTTTTGGCATTTTTAAAGGTGCCATTTCAACAAGGGCCAGCTCTATTTCTTTCAGTCTCTTTTTAGCGTTGTTTCCCCTACTTATTTTTTTAATAACCTTGGTACCCTTTATAATTCCTTATGTCAGTATCGGCAATGAAAATTTTGACTCCCAGTTCCTGGTTTTCCTAGAGTCCTTTTTACCGTCTGCCACCAGTGATTATTTTGGCGATATATACCAGCAGATAAAGGATCAAAAGCGTGGTGGTCTGCTATCTTCAGCATTTCTATTTTCCATTTTTTTAATGGCCAATGGGGTAAATGCCATTTTCGGGGGGTTTGAGAACTCATATCACGTAGAAATGACCCGTAATTTCTTTCGTCAATATTTGTATGCCTTGATGGTAGGGCTTATTCTTTCTATCCTTTTAATTGTGGGCGCCGTTGCTTATGTATATGTTGAATTCTATATTTTAGATTACCTCAGTGTATGGGCGGCCAAAACCCGTGGCTACGACTTAACAGAGAATGATATTGTTGGCGCGCAAATTGGCAAGGTGCTATTTTTTGTTCTACTATCTTATTTCACTACCGCCATTCTTTATTATTTTGGAACTACTGAAGGAAAGAACGCCAAGTTTTTCTCTATAGGGGCTTTGATGACTACCTTATTGTTTATGCTCACTTCTTACCTATTTGGGGTTTATGTAGAAAAATTCGCAAGATATAACGAATTATATGGTGCATTGGGCGGTTTGTTGATTTTAATGGTCTATATCTGGTTAAATTCTAATATATTGTTACTTGGGTTCGAGCTGAACGCTTCGTTGAACTCACTTCGCAAAACATATAAAAAGGAATGATTAGACTTACTCGATGTGTACTTTGGGTTTTAATTGTGTGCAGTTCGCAATTGATACAGGCCCAAGAGATTTTTGGAAAATGGAAAACCATAGACGATCGTACCGGAAAACCGAAGGCGATTGTTGAAATTTATGAAAAGGATGGTTTAATGTACGGAAAGGTCATAGAAATAGTTGAAGAGGGAAAGGAGAATTTTATATGTGAAAAATGTGAGGGCAAGCGTAAGAACAAACCTGTTTTGGGTATGGATATTATTGAAGCGGCCGAGCATACAGGAGATGGTGTTTACAAGGGCGATACATTGTTCGACCCTCAGCAGGCCATGACCTTTAGATGCAAGATATGGCTTAACCCCGACGACCCCGATGAGCTTAAAGTACGAGGATACCTTTCTTTTCTGTATCGCACCCAGACCTGGCAACGTGTAGAAGGCTAGCATCAAATTTTATATGGATTTTTTTGTTGACGTAATCTTACCCATTCCGTTAGAACGGCTGTTTACCTATAGTGTTACTTCTTCTGAGGCCGAGGCGTTACAACTCGGAGTAAGGGTAGCCGTGCCGTTTGGGAAGTCTAAAATTTATACAGGTCTTGTTTACCGAATACATAACGAAGCCCCTCAAGTATATGAGGCGAAAGAGGTCGATCGCATTTTAGATGATTTTCCTATTGTCAATACCTTTCAGCTCAAACACTGGCAGTGGATTGCCGATTATTATATGTGCTCTATAGGCGAGGTCTTTCGCAGTGCTCTACCGAGTGCCTTACTATTGGAAAGTGAAACGCTAATTCTTAAAAATTCCGATCAAGAAATAGATGAGTCTGAGTTAAAAGACGATGAGTTTTTGGTTTATGAGGCACTTCAACATCAATCTAGCTTAAAAGTACAAGAAGTTAGTGCCATCGTAGATAGAAAGAATATTTTGCCTGTACTCAACCGCCTACTGGAAAAGAAGATTATCCTAATTAAAGAAGAAATATACGAGCAGTATAAACCGAAGCTGGTAAAGTATGTGAAATTAGGTGATGAGTATCTAAAGGAAGAAAAACTGGAATCTCTTTTAGAGTCATTGACAAGGGCGCCGAAGCAGAGTCAAGTGGTGTTGGCCCTTTTTCAGCTTCAGGCCGTTCACCGAAAGCCTGTAAAGGTATCTGAACTGGAAAAGGAGAGTGGGGCATCAAAAGCTGTTATAAACTCACTGATTGAAAAGGAAATTTTAAAGGAGTATTATTTTCAGAAAGACCGGGTCAATTATGAAGGGGAATCTGAAAATTCTGAACTGAAAGAACTCAATGAGTTTCAAGAGGATGCTTTTAAGGCTATTAACCGGAGTTTTGAAGAGCAAAAGACCGCATTGCTGTATGGGGTTACCTCTTCTGGAAAAACGGAGGTATATGTAAAATTGATAGATGAGTGTATCAAGTCAGGTAAACAGGTGCTCTATCTGCTTCCTGAGATAGCTTTGACGACCCAATTGATTGCACGTTTGCAAGATTATTTTGGTGAACACGTATCCGTATACCACTCAAAATACAATGTGCAAGAGCGTGTTGAAGTGTGGAATAACGTACTCAACAATAAAAATAAGGCCAGAATAGTAATAGGGGCACGGTCGGCTTTATTCCTACCTTATAACGATTTAGGTCTAATAATCATTGATGAAGAACACGAGGGTTCTTTTAAGCAGTTTGACCCAGCGCCACGCTATCATGCAAGAGATGCGGCCATTGTTTTGGGGCAGCTTCATAATAGTGATGTTTTACTCGGGTCTGCTACACCTAGTATTGAAAGTTATCTAAATGCCAAAACAGGCAAATATGGCTTTGCGGAAATCAAACGTCGTTTTGGTAATGTTTTAATGCCTGACATCGAATTGGTCGACCTCAAAGAGCAGTCACGGAAAAAGAGGATGAAGGGTCATTTTTCCGAAAGGTTATTTCTGCAAATTGAGGAAGCTCTTAATGAAGGGGAGCAGGTAATTCTGTTTCAAAACAGAAGGGGTTATGCCCCTATTGTCGAATGCACCACGTGTGGCCATTCACCTCAATGCCCGAATTGTGATGTGAGTTTGACCTATCATCAATTTAGAAAACAACTTCGTTGTCATTATTGCGGTCATCACATGGCATTGCCAGAGAGTTGTCAAGCTTGTGGAAGCCCAACCTTGGATACTAAAGGGTTTGGTACGGAACAAGTAGAGAAAGAAATAGAATTGTTGTTTCCTGATGCAAAGGTTGCCCGAATGGATCTTGACACCACGCGTGGTAAACATGGTTATGAAAAAATCATAAACGCCTTTGAACAACAAGAAGTCGATATTTTGGTGGGTACTCAAATGCTGACCAAAGGACTCGATTTTAGAAATGTGAGTTTAGTAGGTATTATGAATGCCGACTCTTTATTAAACTTTCCTGATTTTCGAGCACACGAGCGTTGTTTTCAATTATTGACACAGGTAGCGGGTAGGGCAGGGCGCACCCAAAAAAGAGGAAAGGTGATTGTTCAAAGCTACAACCCTTATCATCAGATTTTAAACCAAGTTTCGGTGAACGACTATGAGGGTATGTTCAAAGAACAATTGTACGAGCGCGAACAATATAAATACCCACCAAAGAATAGAATAATAAAGATAACCTTTAAACATAAAGAGTATAACCGCCTGAACGAGTCTGCCGAATGGTTTGCCCAATCGCTGAGAAACAGTTTCGGCGGCAATGTTCTAGGTCCTGAGTATCCGGCGGTGGCAAGAATACGCAATCAATACCTGAAGCATATTTTGGTCAAAATTCCTAAGGGTACTTCAGTGTCGGGGGTTAAGTCATCTATTCGAAGAATAGAAAAGTCGTTCAATGCGGTTTCTCAATACCGAAGTGTCAGGGTGATTTATAATGTAGATCATATATAGAATAAAAAAAGCCTCGTATGAACGAGGCTTTTATTTATATTCTGAGTAAAAGTTTAGACGTTGCTCAGTGCTTCGGCCAACTCTGTTTTCTTGTTCCTGCTTAAAGGAATCGATCTTCCGCTTACCTCAACATTTTTACTGTTGAACTTCTCGATTTTCTCTAAGTTGACAATGTATGACTTATGTATTCTCAAGAATTTATCTTGAGGCAACTGCTTTTCAAAAGACTTCATGGTCGATAAGATTACAATATTGGCCTCATCGGTTACCAACTTGATATAATCACCAAGGGCTTCTATCCACTTGATATCGTTTAAGATTACCTTTCTTTTCTTCAGATTGCTTTTTACGAATATATGCTCTTCGTCTTCCTGAACCTTGTGCATTTGCTCGTATTTGTTGATAGCTCTTTTTACAGAGGCATCGAAACGGGCCATGGTAATAGGTTTGTGAAGATAATCTGTTACATCATAATCGAATGCCTTTAGGGCATAATCAGGTTTTCCGGTAATCAAAATTACCTGCGGACGGTTCTCTAGTGATTCAAGTAGGTCAAAACCACTGATGATCGGCATCTCAACATCAAGAAAAATCAAATCGATTTCGTTGTTTTTGATACCGTTTTTAGCTTCAATGGCATTGCTGTATTCGGCCACCATCGCCAAATTCGGATGACTGTTTACCAACTTTGCCACCGCCATTCGCTGCATAGACGAGTCGTCGACAATAATACTTCTTAATTTCATAAATGGGTCGATTTGTGGGGTTAAATCATCGACAAAATACTAAAAATTGACGTTCAACTACAAGTAAACTTGTAAAGTTCGTCCGATTTCCTGTGTAATTTGCAATGACCATAGGTTAAGATTTGGTTAAGTTCGATTTTTTAAGGTTACCCATCTATAACGAAGAAAATTCTCTTTTCTTGTGAAGTGTCATAAATATTATTACTTTTGCGCTCCTAAAAAATATACATTTATGAACCATTACGAAACTGTTTTCATTTTGAATCCCGTGCTTTCTGAAGACCAGATTGCGGAAACAGTTAAGAAATTCGAGGATTTCTTAATTAACAATGGCGCCAAAATGGTCTCTAAAGAAAACTGGGGACTGAAGAAATTGGCCTATGCCATACAACACAAGAAAAGTGGTTTTTACCATTTGTTCGAGTTCACCGCACCTGGTAGTGTAATTGCTCCTTATGAGCAAGAATTCAAGAGAGATGAGCGGATAATGCGGTTCTTGACCGTAAAATTAGACAAGCACGCCATCGAGTGGGCTGAAAAAAGAAGAACAAGGTTAAAAGCTAAAGCGTAAGTATTATGGCAACATTACAACAGCAAGCGAAAGGAAAAAAAGATGGGGAAATTCGTTATTTGACCCCATTGAACATTGAGACAAATACTAAGAAGAAGTACTGTCGTTTCAAAAAATCAGGTATTAAATATATCGATTATAAAGATCCTGATTTCTTGATCAAATTGGTAAACGAGCAAGGTAAACTTTTACCAAGACGACTTACCGGAACTTCTTTGAAGTACCAACGCAAAGTGGCCCAAGCGGTAAAGAGGGCACGTCACTTGGCTTTAATGCCATACGTAGGTGATCTACTAAAATAAATTTAAGGCAAGATGGAACTTATATTAAAGCAAGACGTAGAGCATTTGGGCTTTAAAGACGATATCGTAACTGTTAAAAACGGTTACGGAAGAAATTACCTGATACCTAGAGGTATGGCTACTATGGCTACACCTTCGGCTAAAAAGGTTCTTGAAGAGAACTTAAGGCAAAGAGCCCATAAAGAGAAGAAAATTGTTGATTCAGCAAAAAGTACAGCTGACGCTTTGGCTAAGTTGGAAGTTAAGATTCCAGCTAAGGTTGGCGCCGGTGACAAACTTTTTGGATCTGTAACTTCTGCTGATTTGGCAGATGTTTTGGCTAAAGATGGTCATGAAATCGACAAAAAGTTTATCAGCATCAAAGGTGGAGCCATCAAAAGGGCTGGGCCTTATACTGCTGACATTCGTTTACATCGTGAGGTAAACATTCAGTTTGACTTTGAAGTTATACCAGAACAGAAGTAAGCGGTTGATATTCATTTGATAAGTTTAAAGAGCTATGCGCGCATAGCTCTTTTTTTTTGTTTTAATTTCACGGTAAATTAACTCAAACCTATCAATATGAAAAAGTATTATCTAATTACTTGCCTACTGCTGCTCTGCTTTGGTTTAAATGCCCAAGTAACCACTTCAAACATGTCGGGATCGGTCGTTGACGACCAAAACCAACCTTTGCTTGGTGCAAATGTCGTAGCTATACACACTCCAACAGGTACTACCTATGGTGCAATAACCAATGAAGACGGCTTGTTCAAGATTCTTAACCTTCGTGTGGGCGGGCCCTACGAAGTAACAATTTCTTATGTAGGGTTCAAAGAACAACTCATTGGAGACATTAACCTTACACTTGGTAAAACTTTTACTTTAGATGTGCTCTTGCAGACCGAAAGTCAGGCTCTTGATGAAGTGGTAGTCATATCGGATAGGGGAGGTACTTTCGGAAGCGACCGTACCGGTGCAGAAACAAGCGTCGGTAGAAGAGAACTTACTCGATTACCAACCATATCTCGATCGGCCCAAGATTTTACAAGGTTGGAACCTTCATCTTCCGGTAATTCTTTTGGTGGTAGAAATGACCAATACAATAATTTCTCTCTTGACGGGGCCATTTTTAATAATCCTTTCGGTCTCGATTCGCCAACGCCAGGTGGGCAAACCGAATCACAGCCAATCTCTCTAGATGCCATTGACCAGATTCAAGTGTCGTTGGCGCCCTACGATGTAACCCAATCCGGATTTACCGGTGCTACCGTAAATGCGGTGACCAAAAGTGGTACCAACGAATTTCACGGTACCGTATATGGCTTCTTTAGAAATGAAGACTTGACGGGTGGTAGAATAAAAGGCGAAGACGTAGTGAAGCCCGACCTTAAGCAAAATCAATATGGCATAAGTATCGGTGGGCCTGTAGTTAAGAACAAGCTTTTCTTTTTTGCCAATTTCGAACGTGATCAGAGAGATGACCTTGGTTCTAATGGTTGGGTTCCAAATACAGGTTCTGGCGCTATAAATGAATCTAGGGTTACGGAGGGTGATCTTATAACCGTTCAAAACTCCCTTGCTGGATTAGGTTATGACACAGGTCGCTATCAAGGATTTACTTATGGAGCGGAATCCACCAAAGGTATCCTTAAACTTGACTGGAACGTAAATAGCGACCACCGATTGGCATTGATATATAACTTTCTTAGTGCTTCAAAAGAAAAACCCGCACACCCGACTGCCTTGGGTATTAGAGGACCAAGTTTTCAAGTGTTACAATTTGAAAACAGCGGCTATGAAATCAACAATAATTTGCAATCGGTACAATTAGAGCTGAATTCAACTTTTGGTGATAACGCCACCAATAAACTTCAAGTGGGTTACTCACATTTCGATGATTATCGTAATGCATTATCGGCCCCCATACCTGCCATAACTATTCAAGATGGTGCAGGAAGCAATTATATCATAGCAGGTCATGAGCCTTTTTCCATCAACAATAGATTAGATCAAAAGGTCTTTCAGGTAACCAATAACTTCAATTACTTTTTGGGTAACCATACGCTAACAATCGGTGCCTCATTGGAAAAATTTCAGTTTGATAATTCCTTTAACTTAGGTGCCTATGGTTATGATGAAGATGGCGATTTCGTACAAGAGGTGGGTGCCTTTGCGGCATACCCGAGTTTGGCAGCCTTTCAAACCGATATTACTGATGGTACGTTGGCTGCTGCTCTGGCAAATGCCCAGAACATCTTCGACAACAGCAATGCAGCAGGCGAAGGTAATGAAGGCGGATGGGCCTTGGCGGAAACCAATGTGGGCCAATTCTCTATTTATGTACAAGATGATTGGAACGTAACCTCCGATTTTAAATTGACCTATGGTGTTCGGTTAGATAAGCCTTTGTATTTTGATACCCAAGATAAAATTCGCGAGAATATCGCTCGTAAGCCCTTTACCTTCGACCCTTCGATTTCTTATTTCAATCCGCAATCGAATCAAGAGACTCAATTGGACTCGGAAACCCTGCCCAGCAACGATTTCCTAATTTCGCCTAGGGTTGGTTTTAATTGGGATTTAAATGGAAACCAAACCACTCAGATAAGAGGTGGAAGCGGGGTTTTTACTGGTCGTTTCCCTTTTGTTTGGTTGGGTAATCAGGTGCAGGGTCTAGATTCGTTCTTCTACCAAATTGTGGATCCAGACTTTAAATGGCCGCAAGTATGGCGTACGAATATTGGTGCCGACCACCGACTCGATAACGGTATCATTTTGACTGCTGATGTCTCTTATACCAAGGATATAAATGGAGCCCACGTGCAAAACTGGGGCTTGAGAAATCCAACTTTGACATTGAATGCCCCCGGTGATAACAGACCCATTTATGCCGATTCGGATAAAGGTAACAACGGGTATGTTTTTACCAATTCCGATAAGGGCAGAATATGGAATGCTTCTTTAAAGGCCCAAAGAAACTGGGATAACGGCCTTTACACAAGCTTGGCCTACAATTACCTAAATGCAAAAGATGTCAACTCCATCGAAGCCGAGATTACGGGTGACGCTTTTGATTTCAACCCGAACTATGGAAACGCGAATGCAGATGTTCTGTCTTATTCAAAATATGGTGACACGCATAGGTTTATCGGCGTGGGATCCAAACAATTCGTATATGGAAATGATAAATGGTCTACCACTATCTCGACCTTCTTTGAATATGCACAAGGAGGAAGGTTCAACTATACCTATGCCGGCAATTTAAACAATGATAGCTCTTTTCAGAACAATGACCTTCTTTACATTCCTACGGAGGCCGAAGTTCAACAAATGCAGTTTTCAGGAGCCGGACAAGCTCAAGCCTTCGAAAATTTCATTCAACAAGACGACTATATGAGCGACCATAGAGGTGAATATTTTGATAGATATGGCGCCTTAGCTCCTTGGAGGGGTAAATGGGATGTGAAATTACTTCAAGATTACCGATTGAATGTGACCGATGAGAAAGTGCACACGATACAATTTAGTATGGATATTTTGAATTTCGGTAACCTTTTGAACAGCGATTGGGGTCTCGTGCAACAACCTAATACGCCTAACCCACTTTCGGTGACCGTTGATCCCGCTACCAGCGAACCGACCTATACATTCAATACCGGATTGACCGACAGTTTTGTTTATGACTCTAGTTTACTTTCGCGTTGGCAAATTCAGTTCGGTTTACGCTATATTTTTTAAATAGATCATAAGAATATTGAGAATTAGGCCATACATTTCGTATGGCCTTTTTATTTTTGCCGGATGAAATATACAAGGCTAACAAAACAACAATTAGAGGAACTTCACCCAGAGTTTATCAACTTTTTGGCCACCCAATCGATCACCGCTGAAGAGTGGTCCGATATCAAAGAGAACAAACCTCAGGTTGCCGAAGATGAAATAGATGTTTTTAGTGATTTGGTCTGGGAAGGTGTGCTCAGTAAAGTAGAATACCTTGAGAATGTTTCTACCCAACAAATGCACCTTTTTCATTTAACCGATAAAGAAATGAAACTTTTATCGGTAAAAGTTATGAACCCAGAGATTAATTTAACTTCAAAAGAAGGGTTTGCTTGGTTCAAAAAGAACTGGCAGTCCGATTTTGTAGAATACCTGACCGCCTCCAAAGCATATTCAGAGGATAAGAACCTAGATAAGTTTCAATTGATTCAGCAAGGTGCGGTTATCACTAAGGGTGAATTGTTTCAATGGTTTGATAAAATCATCAATTAGACGCATATTTGTCAATTATTCATCTTACGTACCGGAATCGGTCTTTGAACCGATTAAAAGGTTACTCCCACAACTATAGATTTAATGGCCCAAAAACCAAGCATACCAAAAGGTACGAGAGATTTTGCACCTTCAGAAGTACAAAAGCGCAATTATATTTTTGATATCGTACGAAAGCGATTTGAAACTTTTGGCTTTCAGCCCATTGAAACTCCTTCCTTTGAGAATTCTGAGACCCTAATGGGTAAATACGGCGATGAAGGTGACCGCTTGATTTTTAAAATATTGAACTCGGGAGATTTTTTAAGTAAGGTTGATGAAGGTACCTATGAAGCTAAAAATTTTAGTTTGATTACTCCTAGAATTTCTGAAAAGGCATTACGCTACGATCTTACGGTACCATTTGCGCGTTACGTGGTGATGCACCAAAATGAGATTGATTTTCCTTTTAAACGATATCAGATACAGCCGGTTTGGCGAGCGGATAGACCCCAAAAAGGTCGTTTTCGTGAATTTTATCAATGTGATGCCGATGTGGTCGGGGCCAATTCATTACTACAAGAAGTTGAATTGGTACAATTGTACGATGCCGTTTTTACAGACTTAAAATTGGAAGGTGTCACCATTAAATTGAACAATAGAAAAATACTTTCCGGAATCGCCGAAGTAATTGGTGCGCAAGACCTTTTAATCGATTTTACCGTAGCACTTGATAAGTTGGATAAAATAGGGGTAGACGGGGTCAAGAAAGAAATGAAAGAACGAGGTCTGACCGATGAGGCCATTTCTAAAGTAGAACCCCTTTTTCATTTGTCCGGTAGCAATATAGAGCAACTGAATGCTCTCGATACTTTATTAAAAGAATCGGAAATAGGCTCAAAGGGTGTTGATGAATTACGTTTTATTATAGAATCGGTTGCCGACAGTGGTCTGAAATCGGCCATCTTATCGATAGATGTTACTTTGGCCAGAGGCTTAAATTATTATACGGGCGCGATACTTGAGGTGGCTGCTCCTTCGGGCGTGAAAATGGGTTCAATCGGAGGTGGCGGACGATATGATGATCTCACGGGTATTTTCGGTTTGAAGGATGTTAGCGGTGTAGGCATATCTTTTGGATTGGATCGCATCTATTTGGTACTAGAGGAATTAGGATTGTTTCCCGAAGCTATAGACCAATCATTGCAAGTTCTATGTCTAAACTTCGGTGAGAAAGAATCATTGCGTGCTTTGAAATTGATCAATCAACTTCGTGACGCCGGGATTAAGGCAGATATTTATCCTTCAGATACCAAGATTCAAAAGCAGTTTAAATACGCCAACAATAGAAATGTTCCCTATGTAATTTTGATTGGAGAGCAGGAATTGGAAAATGGTGAATTTGTAGTTAAAAACATGACCCAAGGCAGTCAGGAAACCCATCTTTTGAGCAATCCTGATAATTTCATTCAATCTCTTCAATTGAATTAATTTCTATTTTGCTTGAAGGCGTAATACCGTATGGGTGTTCCTTACTTTGCATTAGTTAATATATCTAGGTGTACTCTAGATTGATTAGCTAAAAACAAAGAACTCAGAATATGTTTATTCTCGTCATTGCAATTGTATCGGCCGCATTGGCTTTCGGTGCTATCTGGGGCATCTATGGCCGCTTATCGAAAAGAACTGAAGGTTTTTTGGTGGCCTTGGCAGGTGGAGCCCTTTTGGTTTCTGCGGTTATGGAATTAATTTACCCTGCTGTCGAAAAATATAATGCACTTTATGCATTCATATCTGTTTTCGTAGGGGCGGCAACTTTCACGGGACTGGATTACCTAGTGAAAAAGAAGTGGGGTTCTGAAAGTGGAGGTGGTTTATTAGCTGCTATTACCTTGGATGGTATTCCAGAGAACTTAGCGCTTGGTGTAGCTCTGATAGGGGCTGACCTATTATCGGTCGCCGCTTTGTCCGGTTCAATATTACTTTCCAATCTACCAGAAGCTGCCGGAGGTGCTAAAGAAATGGCCGGGAACAATTCTAAGAAAAAAGTTCTATGGTTATGGTGTGCTACCGCCCTTCTTCTATCGGCAGCATCCCTTATAGGATATTACCTCTTAACAGACGTGCCTAAAGATATTTTAGGATATTTAAAATGTTTTGCCGGCGGGGCGGTCACTGCTTCTTTGGCACTTGAGGTATTTCCCGAATCCTATAAAAAAGATAAATATTGGTCGGGTATTGCCACGGCCATAGGTTTGATTTTGGCAATGTACCTGAGTACATTGGGCGAGTAGCTTAGGTTAAAGCCGCTCTTTGATAGCACTTAATACCATCTTGTAATAAGCGGCGCCGTGTTTGACATATTTCTGGACTTGAGCCAATCCCCAAGTTTCTTGTGCAAGAGTGATGAGGGGTATCAATTTTAGGTCGTTTACCTCACTTTCTTGTTTTTGAAGTTGATTGAAGGGTACTGAAAGTTCACAAATAAATATATGATTGAACTCATTATCTATGAGGGTAGGTGAATGTTGGTGAAACGACTCGTGAACTCCTATTTTTTCTAAACTCTGCTCTTCGATTTCAAGACCGATTTCTTCTTTTACTTCTCGTACCGCAGAAGTTTCGATTTTTTCACCTGCGCCAATATGCCCCGCGACAGATACGTCCCAAAGTAGTGGGTGCGTATCTTTGTTTGCTGCCCTTTGCTGAATCAACACTTGTCCTGCTTTGGTATAAAACCATATATGCACCGATTCGTGGTACCAACCGTTTTTGTGGGCCTCAGATTTCATGGCCGTTTTACCCGTTTTGTTTCCAGACTTGTCGAGAATGTCAATAAGTTCGTCCATATAAAAAAGCCCTCCATTGGAGGGCGGTTTTGTTAATCGAAATAGCTGAAGGTTTCACCTTCTTTTATATTCAAGAGCGTTTCATAAATCAGACGAATCACATTTTCCACATCGTCTTTATGAACTGTTTCTACCGTGGTATGCATGTAACGCAACGGCAATGAGATAAGGGCCGAGGCTACACCGCCATTGCTATAGGCAAAAGCGTCTGTGTCGGTACCGGTCGCCCTTGAAGCCGCCATACGCTGAAAAGGTATCTTCTTGGCTTCTGCCGTCTCAATAATGCGTTCCCTTAATTTATTTTGAACCGCGGGAGCATATGAAATCACAGGTCCAGAACCAATTTCAGTATGACCTTGTGTTTTTTGGTCAATCATCGGTGTGGTCGTATCGTGGCAAACATCGGTTATGATGGCAACATTGGGTTTAATGGTTTGGGTAATCATTTCTGCCCCACGCAGACCTATTTCTTCTTGAACAGAATTTGTTATATAAAGTCCAAAAGGAAGTTTCTTCTTGTTTTCGTGCAGCAGTCGAGCCACTTCGGCGACCATAAAACCACCAGCACGGTTGTCGATTGCCCTGCAAACGAATTTATCTTCATTTAAGATATTGAATTCATCTGGGTAGGTAATTACACACCCCACATGAACCCCCATTTTTTCGACTTCTTCTTTATCCTTCGCACCGACATCGATAAAGATGTTGTCTAGTTTGGGCGGTTCTTCTTTTGACTTATCGCGGGTATGAATGGCCGGCCAGCCAAAAATGCCTTTTACCACCCCATTCTTGGTATGTATGTTGACCCATTTTGAGGGCGCGATTTGATGGTCGCTTCCACCATTTCTGATGACATAAAGAAGGCCGTTATCGGTGATATAGTTGACATACCACGAGATTTCATCGGAATGCCCCTCGATGACCACTTTATATTTCGCATCGGGATTGATGACCCCTACGGCAGTGCCATAGGTATCGGTAATGAAGGTATCGACATATGGTTTTAGATACTCCATCCATATTTTCTGACCTTCCCATTCGTAACCGGTCGGGGAAGCATTGTTCAAATATTTTTCGAAAAACTCCAGTGACTTTTTCGTTATAATTTTCTTGTTAGCCATTTAAAATTGATTTACTTACAAACTTAGCAATATTCACTTTTAATTAATAATAAGCACTACTAATTATCGTTAATTTTGGCAGGACTTTTGCATTTAGATGCGCTATGAAAAAAACTACGATTTTTCTTTTTTTGATTTGCTGTTTTTTGTCGGTCAACGCTCAAATTCAGGAGGAACCGTTAGATTCCGTAGCCGAAAAAATGATTATTGTAGAGGGAGATTCTATTTTTAGAAGCTCTATCGATCTTGATGAAGTCTATCTCTTTGGGCGATTAAAATTCGGCTCCTATAAAGAAAAACTCAAATATTATATTTTAAGAAGAAAGACCTTAAAGGTTTACCCTTATGCAAAATTGGCGGCTGAAAGATTGGTTGAGCTTAACGATAGTATTTCAAAAATCACTAAAAAGCGTCAACAAAAAAGATATACTAAAAAAGTTCAAAAGTATATTGAGGAAGAGTTTTCTGAAGAGCTTAAAAAGCTTACTAGAACCGAAGGTCAAATACTTGTGAAACTAATCTACCGACAGACCGGCGAAACGGCTTTTGATTTGGTGAAGGAGCTAAGAAGCGGTTGGCGTGCCTTTTGGTACAATACCACGGCCAGCATGTTCAGTATCAGTTTAAAAGAGGAGTTTCACCCCGATCAAGTGCATGAAGACTATTTAATCGAAGATATTCTTCAAAGGGCTTTCGCCGCTTATCAATTGGAGAGGCAAGAATCGGTTTTGGATTATGATTATGCCCAACTGAGCAATAAGTGGACTTTGAGCGGTAAAAGGGAGAAGTGATCCGCGCAAGAATCAATCTTTTTTCTTTCCGGGTCCAAATAGCGAATCCAATAGTACCTTAATACTGTAAAAGCCCATTGCGATGGCGCCTACGGCCAAGACAAGGCCGATTATGAGTACAGGCCAGAACAATATGTTTTCTTGGTTTTTAAACGCCTGGTACAAAACAACCGGAGCCATGAACATGAGTACCAGGGTATATGCCAAAAATTTTATCCCCTTGACCAAAAGTTCTTTATCGGTTTTCATAAAGCCGTGATTGTAATTAAGAGCTATTCTATGGTTATGGATTGGGTATACGTTTGGCAAACAGCAAAGTAACCCAGGGCAAAATTATCGGTACCGTTTTCATCGGAAACATTTAAGATATTACCTCTAACCGTCGCTGATGGTGTTTGAAAGGGCCCTTGGTCTCCACCGGATTGAACGATGACTTGGTTCATATAATTGAAAAAAGGCTCATCTACACCAATGAGACTAATTTGTACTTCCATGCCGGGTTGCACCCCATCATCATAAAAATAGGAAAACTCGAAGGGTTGACCTTGATAGAATTCATCTTCGGAGACCAGGTACTCATTGAAATCAAAATCAAACAAGTAGTAATCGTCTCTATCTGGGCTATCGGTAAAAGAAATGAGTATTTCAGTCTCATCGCCTGTGAAAAGACTTCCCTCACCTTGTTCCAGACGACTAATCGGCGATGTGGGCACGTAATTCGTTGTTGCGGAATAAATAACCCCGTTATAATCAATTCTTAATTGTAGTTCATTTCCATCTGTAAAAAAGGAAGTATTTTTTGAACCTTCATACTGCCCCGGAGTAGTTTGCGTGAGAACCAAGATGTTAGTGTCTTCGGCGTCGTTGCTTTCGTAACCAATGTTCGTTATATGAATTTCACTCAACTCTGCCGGTTGTGGTTCATCAAAAAAGTTACTGGTTTCGCCTACGGTGAACGATACATTGGTCATTTCCATCTCGGTATCAACACGAATAACAGCATCTACAAATAGGCGTGGAGGCTCGGTAGGGGTATCTATTTCTACTACATCTTCACAAGAGGTAATTAGAAAAAGCACCGGTATGATAAGTAAGTACTTCCTCATTTTTTCTAAAATTTAAAGTTGTAGGTTACGGCGGGTACAATTCCGAAAATACTTGTACGAACCGCTTCGTTTTGTCGTGTGTCTGGGTTTCTGCTAAAATTGATAGAGGCGGCGTTTCTACGATTGTATACATTGTAAAGGCTAAAAACCCATTCACCTTGCCATTTTCTGTTCTTATTTTTATCGGGATTCAGATTAGCGGAAAGATCTAGCCTATGGTAAGTAGGTAATCTTTCTTCATTACGTGCGCCGTAATAAGGTACCGACAAGCCCTGAAACTTATATTGACCCACAGGGTAGTTGGTCGGTTGCCCCGTCTGGAACACGAAGTTAGAATTAAAGCTCCATTTTGAATTCAATTGGTAACTACCATATAAAGACAGGTCGTGTGTCTTGTCGTATGGGGTATTGTACCAGTTACCATTGTTAATACCAGTTTCGTTGAGTGTACGGCCAGGAGTACGCTGTTCAGATTTAGAAAGGGTATAGGCTAACCAACCTTGAAATCTGCCCTCGTTCTTTTTCAAGAGAAATTCCCACCCATAGGCGCGTGCTTCCCCGTTGAGAATTACTTGTTCTATAGCATCGTTGGCAATCAAATTCGCACCATCTATGTAGTCAATTCTATTTTGAATATCCTTATAAAAAAATTCAGTTTCAATTGAATAATCGCCTTCCATCAATTCTTTAAAATAGCCAAAGGCATATTGATCCAGTAATTGCGGTTTTACAAAAGGTCCGCTGGGTGTCCAAACATCTAAAGGAGTAGGGGAGCTGGTGTTCGACAAAAGATGTAGGTATTGCGCCAACCTAGTGTAACTGGCTTTAAAGGAGTTGCTTTCATTTAAGGAATATGCCAAAGAAAATCTAGGTTCAAAGTTATTATAGGTAGCTAGACTTTCTTTGCGTGAGGAAGTTCTTGTTTCTAAAGGATTGGCTTCTCGATAAATTAGTAAATCGGGGTCGAAATCTACAGGATTATTATTTGCATAGACATTAAGTTCGTCTTGGCCCAAACGAATGAAATTACTGAAACGCAGCCCGTAATTGATACTGAGATTATCGGTAAGGTCATGCTCAACATCAATATAAGCAGCAAATTCATTGGCATACTTTTGAATCAGTTGTTCTTCAACTATGCCCGAATCTGAATTACTGGGTTCGATTTTACCGGGATTAAATCGATAGTAAATATTATTAAGCCCGTAGTTCACCTGTAATTTGTCATTTACGTAGTGCTTCAGGTCGTATTTGACATTAAAGTTTTGAATACCTGAATTCCAATTAAACCCAACAAAATCAAGCTTAAGTCCGTAATAGTAATCGGAATAGATCAATGATAAATTCGAAAATAATTTATCTGAAAAAAGATGGTTCCAACGAAAGTTACCGACGGCATTACCGTAGGTATTTACAAAGCTTTCGCTAATGCCCAAAACATCCCTACCGAAGTAACCTGACAAATAAATACTATTTCTATCGTTCAGATTAAAATTTATTTTGGTGTTGAGATCATAAAAATAGGCGGTATTGTCAACGTCAAAAAGCGGCAAGAAAAGATGTGCATACGAGGCCCTGCCCCCAATCAAAAAAGCGGCTTTGTCTTTAATGATAGGGCCTTCGAGCAATAACCTACTGGCAACCGCACCTATGCCTCCATTAACCTTGAAATCTTTACTATTGCCCTCTTTTTGAAAAATATCCAACACCGATGAAACGCGACCGCCGTACCTTGCCGGAATTCCCCCTTTGTATAGTTTTAAGTCTTTAATGGCATCGGGATTGAAAACGGAGAAAAAGCCGAAAAGGTGAGAAGAATTAAAAATGGTAGCCTCATCTAGCAAAATAAGGTTTTGATCGACGGCACCGCCCCGAACGTTGAACCCTGAGGCGCCCTCGCCCGCATTTGTTACTCCTGGTAGTAGCAAGATTGATTTGATTACATCGGCTTCACCGAGAATTACGGGTATTTTTTTTATTGTTTCGGCCGACATGGCATTGACGCTCATTTGCGGCTTTCGTATACTAATTTTTTCAACATCTTCTGTAACGACAACTTCTTCAAGCTCTTCGGCCGACTCTTCTAAACGAAAATTTAATTTTTTGTTTTCTGATAAAACGATGGTCTGTTGAACCTCTTTAAAGCCCAAATAACTGATTTGAACTTGGTACTCGCCTTGTGGTAGGGTTATAGAGTAAAAACCATATTCATTGGTGGTCACCCCCGTTTTCAATTCAGGAATGACAATAGTGACACCGATTAGGGTTTCATTGCTTGAAGCTTCCGATACTGTTCCGCTTAAAGTGAATTTGTCTTGTGCGAAGGTTATAGAAAATGAGAAAAGACTAATAAATAAGGCTAGCTTATAATAGGGAGCCATTAAGCAATTTTTCTTTAAAAATAGATAGAAATGGGCAAGAAGAAAATAAAAATAGGACCAAAAAAAGCCCTCTAAGTTATTAGAGGGCTTTTCATATGAAATATTATTTTTTAGATGCTATCTAATATGGAGTTCAAAGTTTCGCTTGGGCGCATGGCCGAAGCTACTTTTTCTGAGTCTGGCATGTAATAACCGCCAATATCTTTTGAACTGCCTTGGCTCGCAATTAGTTCCGCGGCGATTTTATCTTCATTCTCGCTCATGGCATCATATATCTTTGTGAAGGCCTGTTTCAATTCGGCACTTTTATCTTGCTTTGCCAATGCCTCTGCCCAATATAGAGCCAGATAGAAGTGACTTCCTCGAGTATCGATTTCCATCACTTTTCTGGAAGGAGATTTGTCGTTGATCAAGAATTTTTCGGTAGCACTATCCAAAGCATCACCAAGGACTCTTGCTTTCAAATTATCGTTTTTCTCTCCGTAGAAATCCAAAGAAACTCCCAGTGCCAAGAACTCACCAAGAGAGTCCCATCTTAAGTGACCTTCTTCCAAAAATTGTTCTACGTGTTTTGGTGCCGAACCACCTGCGCCGGTCTCGAACAATCCACCACCATTCATTAAAGGAACGATGGAAAGCATTTTGGCACTAGTACCTACTTCTAGAATCGGGAAAAGGTCGGTCAAGTAGTCACGAAGAACATTACCGGATACCGAGATGGTATCTTTACCTTCTTTCATTCTCTGTAAGGTGTATTCTGTTGCCTTTTTAGGTGATAGAATTTTAATCACAAGACCTGTAGTATCGTAGTCTTTAAGGTACACATTTACCTTTTTGATCAATTCGGCATCATGAGCTCGATTTTCATCTAACCAGAAAACCGCTGGGTCTTGGGTAGCTTTCGCTCTTGTGACCGCCAATTTCACCCAATCTTGAATAGGGGCATCTTTTACTTGGCACATACGCCAAATATCACCTTCGGCAACTTCATGTTGAATCAATACTTCGTTCGAACCGCTATCGATAACTTCAACTTTACCGGAAGTACCGATTTCAAAGGTTTTGTCGTGAGAACCGTATTCCTCAGCCTTTTGGGCCATCAATCCAACATTGGGTACTGTACCCATGGTCGTCGGGTCAAAAGCACCGTTTTCTTTACAGAAATCGATAGTGGCCGTGTAGACATCGGCGTAACTACTATCAGGTATAATAGCCTTGGTGTCTTGCGGTTGACCATCTTTGTTCCACATCTGGCCAGAATTTCTGATCATGGCTGGCATAGAAGCATCAATGATGATATCGCTAGGCACGTGTAGGTTGGTAATACCTTTATCTGAGTTCACCATCGCCAAATCAGGACCATTTTTAATAGTAGCCTTGATATCAGCCTCAATCTGTTGCTTTTTATCGGAAGGAAGATTACCAAGTTTGGCAAATAAATTTTCTAAACCATCATTAGAACTAATTCCAACAGACTTAAAGTCTTCACTATATTTTTCAAAAACATCTGCAAAATAAGCTTCAACTGCATGGCCGAAAATGATGGGGTCTGAAACCTTCATCATGGTTGCCTTCATATGCAAAGAAAACAGAACACCTTTATCTTTGGCATCTTTGACCTGCTCTTTTAAAAATTCGGTCAAAGCCGCTTTACGCATCACAGTGGCATCAATGATTTCACCCTTGAGTAAAGAAATACCATCTTTTAGAATCTGTTCTGAACCATCTTGGCCCTTAAGAACTATCTTAACTTTTGTTGCTGCATCAGTGGTTAAAGACTTTTCATTGCTCTTGAAGTCGCCTTTGCCCATAGTAGCTACATGGGTTTTGCTATCAGCACTCCAAGCACCCATTGAATGGGGGTTTTGCTTGGCATAATTTTTTACCGCTCTTGGCGCCCTACGATCCGAATTACCTTCACGTAAAACAGGGTTAACGGCACTACCCTTAATTTTATCGTATCGAGATTTGATATCTTGTTCTTTTTCATTGCTAGGGCTATCAGGATAATCGGGTAGGGCATACCCTTTTTTCTGAAGCTCGCTAATAGCTTCCTTTAATTGAGGAATCGAAGCACTAATATTCGGTAGTTTAATAATGTTGGCCTCGGGTTTTTTAGCCAGCTCACCTAATTCTTCCAAATCATTGGAAATTTGCTGGCTTTCATTCAAAAAATCGGGAAAAGTGGCTATAATTCTACCGGCCAAAGAAATGTCTTTGGTTTCAATGGTTACATCAGCAGTTTTTGAAAAAGCTTTTACTATAGGTAAAAAAGATTGTGTCGCCAAAGCTGGAGCTTCGTCGGTCTTCGTATAAAATATCTTCGACATCAATAATTGGAGTTTAATTTAAAGCGGAGCAAATATACCATTTTTTGTTGTGTTACTGCCCAAAAGTTAAAAAGCCATAACATTAAAGGTATCGAAGTACATGAATTACGAAAAATTCAAAAAAGATGGTAAGACTATGCCTTGGTTAGCTCGGAAGTAATTAAAAAACAAAAGCCATATCATTGTATAAATACATTGATATGGCTTTTTAGAAATAGCTATCAAACCTTTCGCACCCTATTTCTCAGAGTCGGCAACCATTGATTGCGTTTGCATTACTATTTCCACGTTTGTTCCACCTCTGTGCTCTCGACTATATCTTTGGCATTTTGGCTTCTCTTCTCGTTGTTTTGATGATCTTAAGAGCAACCATATTGACTCTAGGTCAATTTATGGTTGGTAAGTACACCCACATAACAGTTTCAAAAAACGACAGTTTAATGAACCTATGCTCGCCATCTTTGCGTCAATTTTGAATTACCTTCATTTTCACTAGGCTAAAACAACAATATAAAGAACGTTGACTTTATAACGGTTTCCATTTAAATCTTCGACAGATTATTACTTTAACCGTGATATAAATATACGTAATATTTTAACTACAGTATTAATTTTAACACATTTATAATCAACCAATTATAAACAATCGAAATTAACAATTGTTCATAACGCAAAAATCCCCTACTGATTAAATCAATAGGGGATTGAATATTTATTGGGTAAGTCTTAAGAACGTACCTCTTTGATACGTGCTTTTTTACCTGTAAGGCCTCTAAAGTAGAAGATACGAGCTCTACGTACTTTACCTTTTTTATTAACTTCAATTTTCTGTAGTGCAGGCATGTTGATTGGAAAGATACGCTCTACACCAACTGTACCTGACATTTTACGAATAGTAAAAGTTTCGGTAGCACCTGTACCTCTACGTTGAATAACTACCCCTCTAAAAAACTGGGTTCTAGTTTTTTCACCTTCCTTAATTTCGTAATAAACGGTGATAGTGTCACCAGCTGAAAACTTTGGGAATTCTTTTTTTGCAACAAACTCGTCTTCAACGAATTTTAACAATGCTTCCATGATAAAAATTTATGGTTTATCGTAGACCAACATTCACGATTCTCGTCAGAGGTTGATTTAACAGGTTGCAAAATTAGTCTATATAATAGAATCTACAAGTAAAATTATGATTTTTTTGACCGGTTTTATTCCAACAGGTCGGGTCTTAGCTCTTGCGTACGTGCAAGGGCCTGCTCTTCTCGCCATTTTTCTATTTTGGCAAAGTTGCCGGTCAAAAGAACATCTGGTACCTTCATTTCTTTGTATTCCGCTGGTCGGGTATAAACGGGAGGGGCCAAAAGGTTGTCTTGGAAAGTATCGGTAAGGGCCGAGGTCTCATCATTGAGAACCCCTGGAATAAGTCTAATAACGGCATCACATAGCACGGCCGCGCCCAATTCGCCACCTGAAAGCACATAGTCGCCTATTGAAATTTCTTTGGTTACAAATTTGTCCCTTACCCTTTGATCAACCCCTTTATAATGTCCACAGAGAATAATGATATTTTCCTTGAGGGATAATGAATTGGCCATTCTTTGGTTCAACGTATGGCCATCAGGGGTCATATAAATGACTTCATCATAAATTCGCTCTTTTTGTAGAGAGCTTATGCATTTATCTATGGGTTCGATCATAAGAACCATTCCTGCCCCACCTCCATATTGATAATCGTCAACTTGCTTGTAAGAGTTGTCGGTATAATCTCGGAGGTTGTGAAAATGAACCTCGACAAGATCCTTTTCGATAGCGCGCTTTAGAATGGAGGCGTTAAAAGGGCTCTCTAGCAATTCGGGTAAAACGGTAATTATATCGATTCGCATACAAGCAAATTAAAAAACTACTAATGAGATTTAAAGAAATAATGGATAAAGTCAGATTCTGCTTTCCATCCTAATTTTTCATATAACTTTTGCGCAGGGTTATCGTTGGCAGTTTCCAAAGACAAGCCTTTAAAGCCTTTTTCTTGGCAGAGTTCTTTGGCCGATTGCAATAGCAATTCACCAACACCCCTTTTTCTAAATTCGGGTTTTACGTACAAATCATTTAAAATAAATTGTGATTGTAATGAAACGCTTGAGTAGGTGGTATATAACTGGGTGAAGCCCACGGCCGTCTCATTTTCGTATGCCAGAAGAACAATTGATTCATCATTTAAGAAACGTTCCGTTAGAAACTTCAATCCTTTTTCTTCATCTGCCTGTTGACCATAAAATACACGATAGGCATCAAACAAGGTCGCCAAATCGGCTAAATGTTCTCGCTCTGCTCTGATGATAATGGCCATGAGGGTCGTTTAAGAAAAAAGCTCCGAAAGGAGCTTTATTTTTGTTTTTTATATCGATTGATTTCATCTTGAAGCTGCCTGCTAATACGCTGTTCACGTTCAAGGGCCCGACGCCTATGATCTTCATATTCCGTTTCAAGCTCCGACAAATTCGTTTTGGCTTCTTGAGTAAGAATGTTACTGTTTCTGAACTTGTAAATGAAGAACAATAAAAGAACCAAAAGGCAACCGATCACTGTCCATAGAATACCATTGTACGTACTTTTAGATACCATGATACCCAAGAATGACATACTGTCTTTCTCTTCGGTAACTGCAGCAAGATTATTGGTTGTCTCTTCTAGTTTACCATTCAATGAAGTAATGGTCGATTCATGCCCGGTAATGGTTTGTTTTAGTTCCGCTTCCCTTTTATTATAACTATTAAGGGTGTCGAGAACGTTTTGCTTAAGTTTATCGAGAGAAATTGTTCTAACGACCTCATATCTCTTGCCATCGGCTCTGTAGTTACCTGATTTTTGGTAAACAAACTCGAATTGGCTATCGATAGAACCGTTTTCCAATGACAACTCTTCTTCTGGAGTTGCTTGCTCTTCTTGTGCAAACTGTAGGTTGAAAGTAAGCAATGCCGTAGCAAGTAGCAGTAGTCTATAACCTTTCATGTTCAAATGCATCTTTGGAGTTAATGAATTAGAGGGAGCTAAAGTAATTGAATAATATTAATTAAGAAAAAAAATCGATTACAAGGTTCACTTTAGGCCATCCGTATTACGATAGATTTGCCAACGAAATAACTCATTTAAAGGTAATTATAATGCCTCCTTTTTAGAAGGTAAAGTAGTCTGAGTTTTGAGGAAGCGCTATTGTCCTGTAAAAGAAAGTGCCTCGGTTAGAGGCACTGTTCTGTGTGTTTTATTGGAAAATAAGTCGTTCTCTTTCACCCTTCTCATTGATCATGGTTATTATTGTTCGGCCTCTTCGGGAAATTCTTCCGAATAATACCTTGGCCTCTTCAATATCATTGATCTCTTCATCATCAAGTGAGAGCAATACTTTACCATCTAGACCATAACCTCGATAAATTTCTGGCACACCCACAACTTTCACTCCTTTTTTGGTACGGAATTTCTTTTTGTCATCCTCAGAGAGGTTTTTTATTTCAAGACCCATATTAGGTACCGTAATAACCTGTCTTTTCTTCAATATTACAGGAACGGTTATGAGATCATCATTTCTATTGATGGTTACCTGCACCGTGTCTTCGGGTCTTTTTGATGAAAGGTAGCCAGTGAGGTCGGCAAATTTTCTGATTTTAATATCATCGATTTGTTTGATGACATCACCTTCCCGTAAATCAGCCTCTTCCGCACCAGTATCTTCCTCTATCCCCGAAATGTAAACCCCTTCTATTTGATTGATTCCTTTTTGTATCGCATAGGGTGTATTGGCGCGCGCCGCGTTAATGCCCAAAATACCTTTTTGTACGTTGCCGTATTCTAGAATGTCGTCAATCACTTTTTTGGCAATATTGCTTGGTACGGCAAAAGAATAACCAACATAAGATCCTGTTTGAGACGTGATGGCGGTATTGATACCTATCAGATCGCCATTGGTGTTCACCAAAGCCCCACCACTATTACCAGGGTTAACGGCCGCATCTGTCTGAATAAATGACTGGTCTATCTTGCCCAGATTACGTGCCTTGGCACTTACGATACCAGCGGTAACGGTAGATGTAAGGCTAAAGGGGTTACCTACTGCCAAGACCCATTCTCCGACCTTAACATTGTCGGAATCACCAAAAGCCAAATAGGGTAAAGACCTGTCCGCTTCGATTTTGATAAGAGCAATATCTGAATTGGGGTCGGTTCCTATTAATTCTGCATCATATACCTTATTATTATTGAGCATCACTTGTAGTTGATCGGCATTATCGATAACGTGATTGTTCGTCACGATGTACCCATCTTGCGAAATGATCACACCGGAACCAGTTCCTACCTGAGGTTTAGCATTGCCTCCATGGCCGTAGAAGAAATCCAGATAGCTATTGGAGCCCCTGCTCATCGATACATTTTTTACGTGAACCACAGCGTTTACGGTCGTTTCTGCAGCAACCGTAAAATCTACTTCATTAATACCTGCACCCTTGGCCGAGGTGGGGGTGAAACTTGTATTGAAAACAGGCTGGTCGGCATTTTCTGAAACAATGTAATTGGGCTTTTCAAAGAACATTTTGTAGGCACCTAAAGTAATGGCACCGGCAAAAAGAGCGGTTAGAAAGGTATTTGTTATATTCTTCATCCTGCAATAAAAATGTTTAGTTTTCTTTCAAATGTTAAAATTACTTTTTTTGTGATAGGATTAAAATGGCTTTAACGACTTTTTAACTGCTAAAATAATCTTAATCAGTGTCTTGCAAAACACCTGTTTCTAATGGTGTTCGCAAGAATTCTATAGGTTTAATATCTTATATTTGTGAGCTTATGAATAAGCTATGATTCTCAAATTTTATAAATATCAGGGTACCGGTAACGATTTTGTCATGATAGACAATCGGTCATTGGAGTTTCCAAAAAGCGATAACAAATTGGTCTCTTTTCTTTGTGACCGTAGGTTTGGTATCGGTGCGGATGGATTGATTCTATTGGAAAATGACGAGACTTCAGACTTTCGAATGGTATATTATAATGCCGATGGTCATGAAGGCTCCTTATGTGGAAACGGAGGTAGGTGTACCGTCGCTTTCGCCAAATTTTTGGGAATAATAGATGACAAGACCACTTTTAATGCTGCGGACGGATTGCATCAAGCAACCATCAATGGCAATCTAGTGAGTTTGCAAATGCAAGACCTCTCAGATATTAAGACAAAACCGAATTACGTTTTTCTAGATACGGGTTCGCCTCATCATGTGCAATTGGTTGGTAATGTCGATAGCTTTGATGTTTTCAATGAAGGAAAAAAATTGCGATTCGGACTTTACGGTAAGACCGGAAGCAATATCAATTTCGTAGAAAAGTTGAAGGCCGACACCTTCGCGGTCAGAACTTACGAGCGTGGGGTCGAGAACGAAACCTTGTCTTGTGGTACAGGGGTAACCGCAGCAGCTTTGGCCATGCATTATCAAAATCAGACTTCAGCAAACGAAGTCTTTGTGAAGGCGCAAGGTGGCGAATTGTCGGTCCGGTTTAAGAAAGATGGCGATACCTATAGAGATATATACCTGAGCGGACCCGCTGACCAGGTTTTTAGCGGACAGATAGAATGCTAAAATTACAAGGAGAAAATATTTTTTTACGTGCCTTAGAGCCTGAAGATCTTGATTTTCTTTACGAGCTAGAAAATAACGGCGATGTCTGGGAAATTAGCGGAACTACCGCTCCCTATTCCAAATTTATATTGAGGCAATACCTAGAGAATGCCCACAAAGATATATTTGAGGCAAAACAACTCAGGTTGTGCATTTGCAAGCATGACCATAAGGTTATCGGGCTGATCGATTTATTCGATTTTGACCCTAAGCACAGACGTGCCGGTTTGGGGTTGATTGTTCTGGAAAAGGCAGAAAGAAACAAAGGAGTAGGGGGTGAGGCTATTGAACTTGTGTGCCATTATGCATTTTCGGTACTCGATTTAAGGCAGTTATTTGCTAATGTGTTGGAAGACAACCTCCCAAGTGTTCACCTTTTTGGTAAAAAGGGATTTCAAAAGATTGGCGTTAAAAAAGATTGGATATATTCACAAGGGCGTTTCAAGAATGAAATTTTATTTCAAAAATTAAATAATTAGCATGTATATAAAGCGAATATTATTATTTGTTGTTTTGGCCGGTTTGGTGGTCGGAGGCATATTTTCTTATATGGTTTACAACGCCATCTTTGCTCCTAACACATCTTTTAATAATGAAGAAGCTTATCTGTACATTCCGACCGGAAGTACATTTCAAGAGGTGAAAGAATTAGCACAGCCTGTTCTTAAAAACTTGGAAACCTTTGAACAAGTGGCGAAGCGCAAAGGGTATACCTCAAATGTAAAGGCCGGTAAATATGCGATTAAAAAGGGTATGAACAATAATGATATTATCAATACCCTTCGTGTAAACAATATCCCCGTTAAGGTCTCTTTTAATAATCAAGAAACCTTAGCCGATTTGGCCGGGAGGATCTCGAACCAAATAGAGGCCGATAGCCTCTCATTATTAGCGGCTTTTGAAGATAAAGAGTTTATTAAAGCCCAAGGCTTTAACGAAGAGACTAAGTTGGGCATGTATTTGCCCAATAGTTATGAATTCTTTTGGAACACCTCGAGTGAAGAATTTCGGGATCGAATGGTCAAGGAATATGATCGTTTTTGGAATAATGAAAGACTTCAAAAAGCAAAGGCCGAAGGTCTATCACCTAAAGAAGTTACCACGTTGGCATCATTGGTTCATAAAGAAACGGCCAAGGTTGATGAGCGACCAAAGGTAGCCGGTCTTTACCTTAATAGATTGAAAAGAGGCATGCTTTTACAGGCAGACCCTACCGTTATTTATGCCATCAAAAAGTCTTCGGGCGATTTCACCCAAGTAATTAAGCGCGTCTTATACAAAGACTTAGAGCTTGACTCTCCGTACAACACCTATAAATATGCAGGGTTGCCTCCAGGGCCGATTACCATGCCCGACATATCGGCTATAGACGCAGTGTTAAACCCTGAGACGCATGATTACCTCTATTTTGTCGCAGACGTTGAAAATTTCGGTTACCATAAGTTTGCCAAAACCTTGGCGCAGCATAACAGAAATAAAGTGCAGTACGTCCAATGGATAAATGCGCAAAAAATCAAAAGGTAGCCTTTCATCCAAATTTTAAGACTTGTTAACTAAATAAGCCGGTTTTTAACAGAGATTTCTAAACGTAAACTTAAAACTGGCGTAACTTTGCCCCTTGTGAAATCTATGCGGGTGTTTTTTCCGTAAGTCATAGGAAAAGCAGTATATGAGAAAGTGGCTAAGTTACACGAGCCCCCTAATCATTACCGGAATTTTATTGAGTTTCTCTTTTAAACCAACATTGGTTAAAGTGCCAGAAACCCTTAAAGTTAGCGAACCTACTTTGGTTTTGTTCCCCAAAAACAAAACCGTATCAAAAACAATGTTAATGGCGCCTCCTTTTTTAGGAAGCTCGTACATTGGCTTTAAAGAAGCCTTGGCATTCAAAGAATCTCAGGGTAATTATTTTACCACAAACACCCTAGGGTATTTGGGTAAGTACCAATTCGGTATTGGTACATTGCAACTGATGGGCGTCTACAACGCAACCCGTTTTCTAAACGACCCTATTTTGCAAGAAAAGGTATTCCATACCAATATTTCAAGAAACAAGTGGATTCTTAGACGGGATATTCCTCGTTTTGTTGGTAAAGAAATCAACGGAACGGTAATTACCGAATCTGGAATATTGGCAGCGGCCCATTTGGCCGGAGCAGGTAATGTGAAGAAATACTTGCGGTCATGGGGTACTATTGATGTTGCCGATAGCTATGGAACCAGCATTGCGCATTACATGCACAAGTTTTCGGGTTACGACGTATCAGAAGTGGTGCCGAAACGTAATCCAAGGGTTTAGAACAACCTTAGAAAGAATTACATACATATGAAAATGGACGGACCCCGATGTTGCATCGGGGTTTGTTTTTTTAGGCTTGAATTATAAAAATGGCAGGTCTTTTATGAAGGCTTACCTGAACATTCTTCCATTCAGAGACTGTTTTGGTCAGAATAAATTCGGTCGATAAAGTAATGTCGCAGGCGACACAAAGTCTAGTATCATTTCTCAGGTTCTTGAGAAGTTCTGCCAGCAATTTATCATTGCGATACGGAGTCTCGATGAATATCTGCGATTGACCCAATTCATTGGATAGTTTTTCAAACCGTTTAATCGCATTTTTTCTTTCAAATTTATCGATAGGTAAGTAGCCATTGAAAGAAAATCGTTGCCCGTTCATACCACTTGCCATTAAGGCTAGAAGAATAGAGGAAGGGCCTACCAACGGTACCACTTGTATATTTTTTTGATGGGCCAAACGAACAACATCAGCTCCGGGGTCTGCTACCCCTGGGCATCCAGCTTCCGAAATGATTCCGACGTTTTGCCCGTTTAAGCAAGGTTCAAGCATTAAAGGTATCTGTTCCGGTTCGGTGTATTTGTTCAATACCGATATATGTAGGGAGGGTTGTGATTTTCGAGGGCTTATTTTTTTTATGAAATGCCTAGCCGTTTTTTCGTTTTCGACTATGTATATATCGATTTGCTCAACCGCTTGTTTGATAGATATTGGTAAAACCTCCAAAGGGGCATTATCTCCTAGAGTTGTAGGTATGAGGTAGAGTTTTCCTAGTTGGTTGGGTTGGTCGTTCATAAAAAGGAAGTTTGGTTACAACTTCTCGGCAATCACTTCGCAAGCGCTTTCGATGAGTTGGTAGACTTTTTCAAAACCATCGTCATCCCAATAAGGGTCAGGAACTTCTTTCACACCAACGTTCACTTCCGATAGCAGAAGCTTTACTTTTTCCCTATCAGATTTCGATGCTGCCAAAGCCATGATGTTATTGTAATTACTTTGGTCCATAGCATAAATTACATCAAATTCTGCAAAATCATGGGCTTTGAACTGTCTACAGCGTTGATTTTCGATGTTCAGTGAATGTTTTCTAGCAACAGCGATGGAACGAGCGTCTGGCGGGTTGCCGATATGATAACCTCCGGTACCGGCCGAATCAACAAAGACCTTTTCAGGGTCAACCATACTTTGTAGAATGCCTTCGGCCAATGGAGACCTGCAAATATTGCCAAGACATACCATTAAGACCTTCGTCTTCTTCAAAATCAAGTGAATTTTTTGGTCAGATCTTCAATGTACTTTCTGAACTGCTTATCGGTTTCGGCTAAATTATCTACCGTCTTACAAGCATGTAACACGGTGGCATGATCACGCTTTCCGATTTGCGAACCAATGCTTGCCAATGAAGCCTTGGTAAACTTTTTCGCAAAGAACATTGCCAATTGCCTCGCTTGAACAATATGGCGTTTTCTGGTTTTCGACTGAAGGGTAGCGACATCCATCTCGAAATAATCGGAAACTACTTTTTGAATGTAATCGATTGAAACTTCACGCTTTGTATTCTTTACGAACTTTTCTACAACTTGTTGGGCCAACTCTAGGGTAACCTCCTTTTTGTTAAAAGAAGATTGGGCTATAAGAGATATAATGGCGCCTTCAAGTTCACGAACGTTCGTTTTTATGTGCTTGGCGACGTAGTCGATAATATCATCGGGCATTTCGACACCATCACGGTATAACTTGTTCTTGACAATGGATACCCTAGTTTCGTAATCGGGACTTTGAAGCTCGGCTGAAAGCCCCCATTTAAACCTTGACAATAGCCTTTGTTCAATATCTTGCATATCTACAGGCGCCTTGTCGGAAGTAAGAATGACTTGTTTTCCATTTTGGTGCAAGTGGTTGAAGATGTGAAAAAATACATCTTGTGTTCCGCTTTTTCCTGATAGAAATTGTACGTCATCTATTATCAATACATCGATGAGCTGATAGAAATGAATAAAATCGTTTCTAGTATTCTTTTTGACCGATTCAATATATTGTTGTGTAAACTTCTCAGCTGAAATATACAGAACGGTACGTTCAGGGTACTTGTCTTTGATTTCGACACCAATGGCGTGCGCCAAGTGTGTTTTACCAAGACCGACCCCGCCAAAAACCAATAATGGATTAAAAGAGGTGCCTCCCGGTTTATTGGCAACCGCCATACCCGCGGATCGTGCCAATCGGTTAGAGTCACCCTCTAAAAAGTTATCAAAGTTATAATTCGGATTTAACTGAGATTCAATTTTAATGTTTCGAATACCAGGTATAACGAATGGGTTCTTAAGTTCAGGATTTTTTGACTTGATCGGCACATCCATTTCCTGAGGGCCCATGTTTCCGCGATTGGTACTGGGTATTTTTTCGGTAAATGGCTCTTTGTTGCCATAGGTATTCTCCATTCGGATGATGTACACCAATTTGGCCGTTTCGCCCAACTCTTTTGTCAAGGCAACTTTCAACAATTTCACATAGTGTTCTTCAAGCCATTCATAAAAGAATTTACTGGGTACTTGAATACTCAGGGCGTTGTCGGAAAGCTTAATGGGCTTAATGGGCTCGAACCAAGTTTTGAATGCCTGCGGTTGGATATTATCTTTAATAAAAGCCAAACAATTTTTCCAAACGGAATTAGCAGTAACACCCATTTTAAAGTTTCTCTTATTTTGTCGGTTAGTGATTTCTAAGTCGGTGGAAAATACAAGGGGAAAAACCGTACTTTCTTAGTGGGGCAAATATGTGAACAAAAAAGCTAAAAAAAAAATTGAAACTCTATTGAATTTGACCTTTTTTTTTCTCATGTTCAACACTAAAATCGAAATCATTTAAATATATAGTTTTTAGTCAATATTCAATGGATTTTAACAGAATTTCTTTCCGTGTTCGTTATGGTGAAACTGATCAAATGGGTGTGGTGTACCACGGGAATTACCCGCAATATATGGAGATGGGAAGGGTAGAGTGGTTGAGGGGGTTGGGAATTTCCTACAAAGAGATGGAAGAAAACGGAATTATGTTGCCCGTAATTTCTTTGAGCATAGATTACAAAAAATCAGCTGTTTATGATGACCTCATTACGGTCGAAACACAACTCAAAAAGAGACCCTTGGTCAAGATAGAATTTGACTATAAAATATATAATGAAACAGGTGAAATTTTAGCTTTAGGAAATACTGTTTTGGCCTTTTTGGATACCAAGACTAAAAAACCTGTAAAATGCCCCGATTATATTCTTGAAAAGATAGCGTGATTAGACCGAAAGGTTTATTTCAGATAGGTTTTATTTCGATGCCCTGCAAACCCTCAAAATATTCTTGTAAGCGGTCTGCCTCTTTTTCTCTTACTTGAATGGTCAGTTGGCAATCTAGGTGCATTTCTTGTGAAACTATTTCGAAACCGTTTTGCTTGATGGTACGCATTACAATATCCAGTTGGGGGTAGCCAAATTGAAGGCTAAACCTGACCGTGATAATCTTCTCAACAATTTTTGCACTGTTCAAAGTCTGTTGGGCGGCCGTTCTATAGGCCGATATGAGCCCGCCGACCCCTAACTTGGTACCACCAAAGAATCTTATCACCGCTATCAAAATATTGGTTACCTCGAAGGCTTGAATTTGCCCGTAAATGGGCATGCCGGCAGAGTTATTGGGCTCTCCATCATCGTTTGCCCTATATATTATGGTTTTGGTTCCGAGTTGCCAAGCATAGCACACATGGTTGGCATTAGCATACTTTTTGCGTAGGTCGGTAAGTATCTCTTTGATCTGCTCTTCATCACTAACCGGAAAAGCGAGGCCATAAAATTTACTTTTTCTATCCTTAAAAAGTACCTCTTCGGTTGGGTCGTCAATAGTGTGGTAGGTGTCTTTATCCTTTTCCATTAAAACAAAGCTACCAATAAGATGCTGATTACGGCTAGACCTATACCCATCCAATTTTTACGGCTTATAGTTTCCTTAAAAAGCCAAATTCCCAAAAGCGTCGAGAACATCACGATTGCTACATTATTAATAGTAAATACCGATGCGCTGTTCAAACTGTCATTTTTGAGTGCCTTCAGTAAAAAGAAGATAGAAAAGTAATTAGGTATGCCCAAGGCGATACCACCTAGCACATTTCTGAGATTTAATTTAAAAGTGCCTTTAAAAGCATTAAAGAGAACTATGATAAGACCAACGGTGGCCGCCGATCCAAATACCGTTGCAGAAAATAGTGGATATTGGCTAACTTGAATGTGTTTCTCCTGAACGTACTTGAGGCTGGTATCAATAATTCCGGATCCCAGAAATACACCAAGAGGAAGCAGCAACGCCTTTATCTCAAAATTTTTGGTACCTCCTTCTTTTATCGAAGCAAAGTAAACAGCTGCCAAAGCTAAAAGAATGCCTGTTATTTTAAGAGGACTAAGAATTTCATCATATAAAAATACACCCACTACGACTGGAATGGCCAAGGACATTTTGGTAGCTACCGAAGCCACGCTTACGCCAACCTTCTGTGCGGTTGCCGCCATCAAATTGAACACCACTATGAACAATACGCCCAAAAAGAAAGTACCATAGAACCAAGGCATGGTTGATAGTTCAACAAAGTCGACCCTTTCCTTATAAAAATATAACCCTACAGCGCATGCCACGAAATAGTTGGTTATAATGGCATAAAGCGTATTGATCTGAAATTTGTCGAAAAGTTTAAAAACAACGAAAATAAGGCTAGAAGCCAAAACGCTAAGGCACAGGTAGAGCATTCTACAGACGTGAATTTAAGTCTAACAAGTTTTCTTGCCCCACTAAAAGATTCCAACATTTAATACCCATATTGCTTGCCGCATCGGTATTTTCTTTGGTATCATCTATAAAGAAGGTTTCTTCTGCCTTCAATTCGTTTTGGTCGAGAACAAATCGATAAATATCTTCATTAGGCTTTCTGAGGTTTATTTCATGGGACAGGTAGAACTTTTCGAACGAATTTCTGAACCTGTTGAACTTTTCATGGCCCATTTTCTGCTCAACATGTTCAATATGCAGCGCATTGGTATTGCTTAAAAGAAACAGGCGATATTCTGATTTCTTGGCCATTGCCTCCACGAACTCTAAACGCTCATCAGGAAAATCCAATAGCATTCCATTCCAGACCTCTTTAATTTCTATTTCAGAGGCATGAGGGTAAACAATTGAAAGACCTTCTAGAAATTGATCGGTACTGATTTGGCCCACTTCGTAAAGGTTGTTTAGTTCGAGCAATTCCGGTGTCATTTGGGTAGAACCGCCTAATCTCTGCATTTCTCGGTAAACAATCTGCTTGTCAAGGTTAATGAAAACATCGCCAAAATCAAATATGATATTTTTAATCATTTCTATATATGTTTAAAGTATCTCTACCTACTTGTTTTTTTGATAGGTGCCTACCACTTAATTGAGGCGCCCTTAAACCATCTTTAAAAGTAGTGTTGCCCGTAAAAACTCTTGCTTCATCCCACAATCCACTATCAATAAAGGTTTGTAAGGTCTTGCTTCCTCCTTCAATCAGCACGCTTATGATATTCTCTTTATGAAGCGCGCGGCAAATTTGACCGGCCACGTCAGCTTTATAGTCAATAGGTACGAAGGTTGTGTTGTTTCTATTTTTATTTCCTTTACCAGAATCGGTGAAAATGATGGTTCTCACCGTATCATCAAGTACATTTGCTGCTTGGTCAATTCGTAACTTTGGGTCAAGAATCAATCGTACGGGATTTTTGCCCGACCACTCTCTTACACTAAGTTTTGGGTTGTCTTCTATAACGGTTTTGGTACCGACCAATATACCCTGTTCTTGACTTCTCCATTGATGAACCAATTGCTTTGAATAAGAGTCGGTAATCCAAAAAGGTTCCGGATTTTCTGATCTCATTTCTTTAGTGGGGGCTATATAGCCATTTAATGTTTGCGCCCATTTTAGAATAATGTATGGCCTCTTTTTTTCTTGAAAGGTCAAGAAGCGTTTATGATGTTCCCTACATTCAGCTTCCATAACATTGGTCACTACTTCAATACCGGCAGATTTAAGTTTTTCAATACCTTGGCCCGCCACTTTTTCATGAGGGTCTAAAAGCCCGATGACCACTCTTTTTACCGAATGTTTGATAATTAGATCGGCACAAGGTGGGGTTTTACCAAAGTGGGAGCATGGTTCAAGAGTAACATACAATGTCGCCTTTTCTAGTAAGGTCTTATCACATACGGAGTTGATCGCATTAACTTCTGCATGCGGCCCGCCATAGGCACTGGTAAACCCCTCACCAATTATTCTTTGGTCGACAACGATAACACAACCGACCATGGGATTAGGAGCGGTAGAACCTAGCCCGTTATTTGCGATTTGTAAACATCGCAACATGTATTTTCTATGTATATTCACACCGTAAAAATAGAATTTTATTCTTAGGCCTTAGGCTTCCGTTTTGTTTCAACTCTTCTTTACAATATAAGGTATTCAGAAAGAGATATTATGCTATTAAGAGAAATCAAAAGTATCTTTCATAAAGAATTGGATAGACTATACCCAAAAGACGAGACCAACAGTTTTTTCTACATTTTGATTGAACATTATCTCGGTCTTGAAAGGTTTATCTTGGCCTTACAGCCCAATCTTTCATTGACGAAAGAAGAAGAGCAGCCACTTTTTGAAGCCTTAAGCAAGTTGAAGTTAAAATGCCCCGTTCAATATATTACCGGGGTAACTCATTTTATGGATTTGCAGTTGAAGGTAAACGAAGCTGTATTGATACCACGACCTGAGACGGAGGAACTGGTGCGATGGATATTAGATGACCATACCGATAAAGAAAGGAAAACGAATGTTTTGGATATTGGTACAGGTTCCGGGTGTATTGCCATTGCTTTAGCGCAAACCAATTTTGACTGGAGTATATCCGCTATGGATATCTCAAAAGAGGCATTGACCGTAGCAAAAAATAATGCCTTGGGAAATAAGGTGAATGTTGATTTTTTTGAAGAGGATATTTTAAAGGTTCCTTCCCTAGAAAGAAAATTTGACATCATTGTATCAAACCCGCCCTATGTGAGAGAGATGGAGAAGAAAGAGATGTCTGCCAACGTGCTGGAATATGAGCCCTCTTTGGCACTTTTTGTAGAAAATGATCATCCGCTAGTATTTTATTCAAGAATCGTTGAATTCTCAAAGAAACATTTGGTCAAAGATGGTTGTCTCTACTTTGAAATTAATCAATATTTAGGAAAAGAAATGGTTCGCCTTTTGGGTGATAACTATTTTTCAGAAATTGAACTTCGAAAAGATATGTACGGCAATGACCGTATGGTCAAAGCAGTTTGGAAAGATTAGAATTGAAAATAGAGTCATAAAACATACTTAGAATAAACAAAAGAGTATTCAAGTGAAAGAAAAAATAGAGAGTCTAAGAAAAGAGCTTCGAGAGCATAATTATAATTACTATGTGCTTGATAACCCTACCATTTCAGATTACGATTTTGATATGAAGCTCAAGCAACTTCAAGAACTCGAATCTCAGCATCCTGAATTTTATGACGCTTCATCCCCCAGCTTAAGGGTAGGGGGTGAGATTACCAAGAATTTTGATACGGTCGTACACAATGTTCGAATGTATTCATTGGATAATTCGTACTCGAAAGAAGACCTTGAAGATTGGGAAAAAAGAATACAACGCATTCTAGGTGATGATAAGGTAGAGTTTACCTGTGAGTTAAAATATGATGGTGCCTCCATTAGTCTTACCTATGAAAAAGGGTCTTTAACAAAGGCCATAACACGAGGAGACGGCTTTCAAGGTGATGATGTAACGACCAATGTAAAAACGATAAAATCGGTTCCTTTGCAATTGAAAGGTGCTTACCCTGAGAAATTTGATATTCGGGGCGAAATAGTGTTGCCTTTCGAGGGGTTTGCGCAAATGAATGCAGAACGTATCGAAAATGGCGAAGAGCCCTATATGAATCCTAGAAATACGGCATCGGGAAGTTTAAAATTGCAGGATAGTGCATTGGTGGCCAAAAGGCCGTTAGACTGTCTTCTCTATGGCATTGTTGGGCCTGATACCGGTATTGAATCGCAGTGGCAGATGCTAGAGAAGGCTAGGGAGTGGGGGTTTAAAGTACCTTCTATTGCCAAATTATGTACTTCGACCAGCGAGGTTTTGGAGTTTGTGAATTATTGGGATACGCACCGTCATGATCTTCCGTATGAAACCGATGGGGTAGCGGTCAAGGTAAACAGCATTCAACAGCAAGAAGAACTTGGTTTTACCTCTAAGTCTCCACGATGGGCCATGGCGTATAAGTTTAAGGCCGAACAGGTGTCTACCGTTTTACATGAAATCACTTACCAAGTGGGGCGTACCGGCTCAATAACTCCGGTAGCTAACCTTGAACCGGTACTTTTGGCAGGTACAACCGTCAAAAGAGCTTCATTGCATAATGAGGATCAAATAGCCAAATATGATATTCGGGAAAGGGATACTGTTTTTGTTGAAAAGGGAGGAGAAATTATACCGAAAATAGTAGGTGTTGATTTTACTCAAAGACCTGAAGATTCCCAACCGACCAAGTATATTGAAAATTGTCCCGAATGTGGTACAGAGCTCGTTCGTACCGAAGGAGATGCCAAACATTACTGCACGAATTATTACGGCTGTCCACCCCAAATTACCGGAAGAATCCAACACTTTATTTCCAGAAAGGCTATGGATATAGAAGGACTCGGTGGAGAAACCGTGGAGTTGTTGTTCAAAGAAGGTCTTATTACCAATTATGCCGATTTGTATACCCTTACCAAAGAAGAAGTTCTTCCTTTAGAACGCATGGCCGAAAAATCGGCAGATAACTTAATTAATGGAATCAAGGCTTCGGTCGCTATTCCCTTTGAGCGTGTTCTCTTTGCATTGGGCATTCGATTTGTAGGCGAGACCGTAGCTAAAAAGTTAGCGAAAGCCTATAAGAATATTGATAACCTGATGGCCGCCCCTGTTGCCGATTTGGTTGCAATCAATGAAATTGGTGAGCGTATAGCCCATTCGGTGGTTGAGTTTTTTGAAAATGAGAAGAATGTCGAGATTGTCAATAGATTAAAGAGTTTTGGGGTGCAATTTTCCTTGTCGGAAGAACAGTTAGAAAATCAAACTGATAAATTAAAGGGAATGTCCGTTGTAGTATCCGGTGTTTTTGAGACCGTAAGTCGTGATGAACTTAAAAAAATGATAGAAGACAACGGCGGAAAAGTAGGTTCTAGCATTTCTTCAAAAACCTCCTATTTGGTGGCGGGCGATAAAATGGGGCCCAGTAAGCGAACGAAGGCAGAAAATCTTGGGGTGCCTATTATATCGGAGCAAGAATTCATGGCGCTGATCAAGTGAAGCTGAAGTGCATAAAATTAAAAAGGTCAAGCAAATGCTTGACCTTCTCTTTTTTTCGGGGGTAAAACTTTTTAAAGTGGTTTTCTCCCTGATATGATATTGTAGAGAATTACCACAACGGCAATTACTATTAAAACGTGTACTAAACTGCTTGTTCCCATACCTGGTACTACGCCAAGCATTCCTAGTAGCCATACTATAATGCAGATAACAGCTACTAGCCAAAGAAGACCTCTCATAATTTTGTGTTTTAGGATTCGGAGCCAAATTACTGTGACTGAGCTTTTAAGGTGAGTGCTATTCAAAAAAATAATAGCACAAATCGATTGTTGCTATTTAGCTCTTTCCGTTTTTGGAAAAAATTGTGCCGTAAAGTATAAGTGTAGTAAGAGGTTGATTATAAACAAATATTCTTTGTAAAAAGTGTTGGCGCTAAGGCTAAACTTCTGGTAATAAAAGAAGCTGTACCAAATATTAATTAGTGTGAGCAATGATAGTATAATGGAGCCCAACTTGTTGATTGGCCATTGTTTTGGCCATTTAAAAGAACTTACTTTAAATAGGGATGAAAACACAGGCCAAAGAAAAATCATTGGTAACGCAAAAAGCCTTGTTTCACGAGCAAATGCCGTAAGAATAACAATGGGTGTGTTTATAATGGCTGTCAACCAAAAAGCATATAAAAATTTACGATCCACTTGGTTTATACCCAACTTTAAGGTGCGTATGATGGTGAAAAGTAGAAAAACGATTAGCCCCAAATAAAGAGAGGTGAAAGATTCAACGGAATTTTTTAAATCTTCAAAATTTTCAAGAAAGCAAGAATATCTACTCGCCATCTCGCTACTGGTTTCATCCATCAATTGATTGTAGTGCAGAAAGACGGATAGATAAATGGCGTAGACTAAAATTGGAACTAAAAGTATCAGGCCAGTTTTAAGGTACTGTTTCCCCAAAGGCTTAATCTGCTCATTTTTTCCGGGTTGAAAGATCCAAAGAGCGGGAATTAGAAATAAGCTGGTTTCCCTAGAAATGATGGCCAGCGTAAAAAGCAAAATAAAAATTAAGTTCCTTTTCCGAATCCAGGTAATCAAAGCTGCAAATAGTAGGCAGTATTGCAAGGGTTCGTCATAGGAGAATACCGGTGGAAAAAATGCGAATACAATTGAAAATGATAGGTAGTAAGCCAATATGTTAAATAGGGCCAGTTTTCTCTCGGAAAGAATCAATAGGGATAATTGGTATAGAAGTATGGCACTTAGAAAGAGAAGAGAAAAATTGATGAAGATAAAAGAATATCCTGCCTTGATATTAAATATAGAAGAGGTGCCCTTCATTAAAAAAGTGGTTAAAGGTCTTCTGGCAAAGGGTGGCAATTCATTATGATAGTCAATTTGAGATTTTAAGAAAACGTGGGATATTCGGGTGTTGTTCTCGTTCAACATACTATCCATACTCGGAAGCATATGAAGGCCCAAAACAGACAAAGTAAGCAGCAACGCTAAACCATAAGGAAACAATTTATGACTTAAAATAGGTTTTAATAGTGCCACTTCTAAAGGTTAGGATATTTTAGGTGAAAATAGGTAATTTTGTATTTTTCATCATAACCAAATTTCATGTCTCAGCAATTAACTTACGAAGAGTTCGAATCTACCTTTACAGAAGACCGACCAGAAAGTGCTTGGCCAGATGCCTTGAGAGCACTATGGTTTGCAGGTAAAGATGAATGGGATGCTTCACATGACATTGCCCAAGAAATGCATACCAATCTGGGCAGTTGGATCCATGCGTATCTACATCGGGTAGAAGGGGATAAGTTCAATGCCGGCTATTGGTACAGAATGGCAGGTAAGCCTTATTGCAACCTGACTTTGAAAGAAGAACTTCAACAGATCACGGAGTTTGTGCTTAAAAATTAAACGTAACTTTTCTTTAAGAAGTTTTATACCGTAATGGTTACGCCTTCCGATTGGCTGTTTTTCAGCTGATCAAAGTAGAAATCAATCCTTCCTAGGTTGATTCCGAAACAGCCCACTTGGTTCACCAAAACGTCCTTACCTATTTTATTTTGGGTCACAGTCGGCTTTTCTAAAAAGGTATGGGTGTGCCCCCCGATAATCAAATCGGTATAACTCGTTTTTGATGCCAAGATTAAATCGCTTGGTTTCGTTTTTGATTGGTAATCGTAGCCGAGGTGAGAGAGACAAATGACCAAATCACAGCCCTTTTCATTCTTTAAAACACTTTCAGTATCCTGTGCAATTTCAAAGGGGTCTAAATATTGGGTCTCTTTATATAGTTTTTTGGTTACCAGTCCGTCAAGCTCAATGCCCAGACCATACACACCTACTTTGATACCATCGATCATAAAAACTTTGTAGGGCTTTACATGGGCATCCATCACCGTATTTTTAAAATCATAATTTGCCGATAGCAACTCAAAATCTGCATGTGGCATTTGTGCTAGCAGACCGTCGATACCGTTGTCAAAATCATGATTACCTATAGTAGCGGCATCGTATTTGAGCATACTCATTAGCTTAAACTCCAGTTCGCCTCCATAGAAATTAAAATAGGGGGTGCCCTGAAAAATATCACCCGCATCCAAAAGTAAAGTGTTGGGGTTTTCATTTCGTATGGAACTCACTAAAGAAGCCCGTTTGGCCACGCCGCCTAAATTTGCGTAACGAGAATGAGAACTGGGGAATGTGTCTATGTGGCTATGTACATCGTTGGTGTGCAGTATGGTGATATGCCTTATTTCTTTACTACAAGATTGTAGTGAAAGACCTCCTAGACCTAAAAAAGCCGTTGAAGCTCCCGTTTTTTTAATGAATGTGCGTCTTTCCATTAATTTCCTATTTCTAGTTTTATGAACCGGTCGTCGACCAATGGGGCGACCGTATCTACCTTCTTAAAGTAGTCGATCATGGCATTGCGTATGAGATAATCGGTATCGGTTGTTTTAATGGCTTCCTTAAAAAAGTTCATCTGGTCACCTCCAGATATTAGATAGTTGGAAGTGGCCACATTATAAGTGCGATTTTTATCCAATGGTTTGCCCTGTATCAAGACTTTATTGATAGTTCCGTCGTGGTTCAGTGTAATCTGCAACCCTGCAATTGGGTGTGCCCGACCCGAATCCCTTAAAAAAGATACAAGGTCATTGACTGATTTTCCGGTGAGCTCGGCGACAATAATAGTATTTTCGAAAGGCATCACTTCATAGGCCGTACGCGACGTAATTACACCTTTTGAAATCATAGACCGAATACCGCCATGGTTCAAGAGCACAAAGTCAATGTTCGAGCCTGTTCTTGACTTGAAGATAGGGTTGGTTTCCGAAAGAACCACATCTGCCATTAAATTACCGGCGGTTGTGTTAAGGGCGCCATCAGTTTTTGAGATAATGTTAGGCGCATAGGCCAAAGCACTATCTAAAACCTCGTCAACACGCATGCGGTAAGGTTTTACAAAATCTTCAATAGCAGTATTTTGAACAATGGTAGAGTCGACCGGTAGTTCTTTTCCGGTAATTTTTGATAGCTCCTGAACATCGTGCTTACAGGAGCTGGCTAGCACTAAAGTTGTAAATATAACAAAATGTTGTATTTTTAAACCCATATTTCGTTCTATCTTAGCGCCATAATATGAGATGAGATTATTTACATTTGTATACCACACCTCAATTTGGGCCGTTGTGATTTAAAATGTAAAAGTACATGTTTAAGGGAATAAAAGATAAGTTCAAGTACAATTCGGGAGTTAAATTTTTGAAACAAGAATTGGCAAAAGAGCTACCGACGGTCAACAGAAGCAAAGGCATTCATTCTGTAGGATGCATTGTAGATTTAGACCAGTTTGATGACGCCAGCTTGTTTTATGAATTTGTCGAAGATTATAATCTTAGGCCCAATGCTGTAAAAATTATTGGTTACAAGAGTTTTTACGATAAAAACTCGCCTTACTCGACCCCGGTGTTTTCTGATAAAGATTTGGGTTGGAACGGGAATATCGAGAACAGTTATGCGTTGGAGTTTTTAAGTAGGGAATATGATCTTTTGGTCAATTATTATACGCAGGAGAACCTTTTGGTTCAATTGATGAGTATAAAGACCAAGGCAAGATTTAGGGCAGGTTTTAAAGATGTTGACATGGTCTATAATGATTTGATACTCGATTTGCCCTTAAACGATTTTAAAACTTTTAAGACTGAACTGAAGAAATACCTCGGGGTATTAAACGAAATTGAATGATGAAAGAGTTAGTTGGTACAGGGGTGGCGTTGATAACGCCTTTTAAGTCCGATTTATCGGTAGATATCGATGCATTGCACAAAATTGTCAATTACTGCATCGATGGCGGTGTTGAATATTTGGTGGTGTTGGGTACTACGGGAGAGTCGGTTACCTTGACCAAGTCCGAAAAGCAATTGGTAATGGATACCGTTACTATTGCCAATGCAGGTAGGGTGCCTTTGGTAGTGGGTGTCGGTGGGAACAATACCTATGCCGTCATAGAAGAATTAAAAACATTGGACCTCACCGATTTTGAGGCTGTTCTTTCCGTGTCGCCCTATTACAACAAACCTACCCAAGAAGGTATATATCAGCATTTCATGGCCATTGCCAATGCATCGCCCAAGCCTATTATACTTTATAATGTTCCAGGTAGAACGGGTAGTAATATGTTACCGTCTACCGTAGTAAGGTTGGCCAACGATTCAACAAATATTGTTGCCATTAAAGAAGCTGCCGGTAATATGTTGCAGGTTCAAGAGCTGATTAAGTCTTGTCCTCAAGGTTTTCAAGTCATCTCAGGGGATGATATTACGGCTCTTTCTACAGTTTTGGCGGGAGGTTCGGGTGTCATTTCTGTTTTGGGCCAAGGTTTGCCCGTTGAGTTTTCACAAATGATTCGTGCCGGATTAAATGGGGATGTCGAAGAAGCCTATCGCTATCACTACGCAATGCAAGAGGGTATGGAACTTATTTTTCAAGAAGGTAACCCTGCAGGTATCAAAGCTATTTTTGAAGCTTTACAACTTTCAAAAGCGGCGGTTCGGTTGCCATTGGTAGAAGCGACCAAGCCATTAAAAGAAAAAATACGCTCGTTCGTAAAGCCTTTTATGAAGGTTACTGCAGGTTAATTGTTCGAAAAACAATCTCGTTTTTAATTTTTGACCATTTAATTTAACGTATTGTTGAAAATACGTCTGTTGGTTTTTTCGTTTGGTTGTTAAATCTTCCCCAAAAGCGTTGTGTTGAAGATTGGTTTCCTCTATTTTCGGAGCTTATTTTTTGTTTTTTAAATCCGTTGGGAATACGTAATTTTGCAAAATGTTTTTTAAAATGAGACTGTTAGCCCCTATTTTAATTGTTAGCCTTTGCCTTTTTTCATGTAGTGAGTACCAAAAGGTGCTTAAGAATGATGATGTAAAGGCCAAATATGATTTGGCACAACAGTTTTATGATGAAGGCGATATGAAACGTGCCAACCGTCTTCTTGAGCAAATTGCCCCTAAATATGTTGGTAAGCCGCAAGGTGAAAGGGTGATGTACTTTTTGGCCGATACGTACTACCAACGCAAAGACTTTAACATGGCCGGCTACCAGTTCGAAAGGTTTGTTAAGTCATATCCTAAAAGTGATAAGGTAATAGAGGCATCTTTTTACGGGGCCAAAAGTTATTTTGAACTCTCTCCCCGGTATTCGCTTGATCAGACCGATACCGATAAGGCACTTGCCAAGTTGCAAAACTTCATCAACGCATACCCTGATTCAGAATATTTCAATGAGGCCAATGCTATGGCCAAAGAATTGACAACGAAAAAGGAGAAAAAAGCCTATGAAATTGCCAAGCAGTTCAATAAAATAGGTGAGTTCGATTTCACTTTCTTGACACCGGCGGTGGCAGCTTTCGATAACTTTATCTCTGATTATCCGGGTTCTATCTTTAGGGAAGACGCGATGTACTACCGATTTGAATCAGCTTCACATTACGCCTTGAATAGTTTTGAGGTATTACAGCAGCCAAGGTTAAAGGAGGCTAAAGAGTATTACGCCACATTAAAAAAACAATATCCGGAAACAAAATATGCCGATAAAGCAGATGCCCTTCTGGAGAAAATAGACAAACAATTGTTGGGCTTTGTTGCCCAAGAAAAAGCAGCGAAATAAATCATTGTAACCATGAACATGAACGATTTGAAAAATTCAAAGGCACCGGTTTCTACCACTACTATCAATAGAAACGATTTTGATCTAAAAACCGACAATATATATGAGGCTATCTCTATTGCTTCAAAACGTGCGGTTCAAATCAATTCCGAAATCAAAAAAGAGCTTTTGGAAAAATTAGAAGAGTTTGCCACTTACAGCGATAGCCTTGAAGAAGTTTTCGAGAACAAAGAGCAAATTGAGGTTTCTAAGTTTTATGAAAAGCTTCCTAAACCACATGCTTTGGCAGTAGAAGAGTGGTTGAACGACAAAATCTACCATAGAAACACAGAAAAAGAAAGGTAGACCTATGTTAGGCGGTAAAAATATCCTTTTAGGCATTACCGGAGGGATTGCCGCTTACAAAACCACTTTTCTTGTTCGTTTACTTATAAAAGCTGGCGCTAACGTTAAAGTCATTTTAACGGATAGCGCCAGCTCTTTTGTTTCTCCACTTACCTTGGCCACTTTATCCAAGAATCCGGTGTTAACTTCTTTCGTTCATGATGAGGATGGAGAAATAGATTGGAACAATCATGTAGAATTGGGTCTATGGGCAGATTATATGATTATAGCCCCGGCAACGGCCAATACATTGTCAAAAATGGCATATGGCACCTGCGATAATCTGCTTTTGGCAACCTATTTGTCCGCTAAATGTCCGGTATTTTTTGCTCCCGCCATGGATTTGGATATGTATAAACACCCATCGACCAAGAGTTCTTTTGAAAAGCTAAAATCTTTTGGTAATGTTATGATACCTGCTGCTTCGGGTGAATTAGCAAGTGGTTTACATGGTGAGGGTAGAATGGCCGAACCCGAAGAAATCTTAGATTTTATTGAGCAATATTTAGTCAAAGGGCTAGCTCTATCAGGTAAAAAAGTTCTAATTACCGCAGGCCCCACGTATGAGGCTATCGATCCGGTACGCTTTGTGGGTAATCATGCTTCTGGCAGAATGGGGTTTGAATTGGCCAGCGTCGCAGCTCAACTGGGTGCCCAAGTAATCTTGATATCTGGCCCTACGAATTTAAGCGTGCAGCATAGTAATGTTCAATTACATAGAGTAGTTTCCGCCGAAGAAATGTATGCTATGGTGCATCAATTTTATGAAGATGTTGATATCGCTATTTGTGCAGCTGCGGTAGCAGATTATCGGCCAAGTGAAGTAGCTGACCAGAAAATCAAAAAGAAAGATGATGGTTTGGTCATTAAAATGGTTAAGACGAAAGATATTTTAGCATCCTTAGGGGAGCAGAAAAAGAACCAGTATTTATTGGGCTTTGCCCTAGAGACTGAAAACGAAGTTGAGAATGCCAAGGGTAAATTGCAAAGAAAAAACCTAGATGCCATCGTTCTCAACTCTCTTAACGACTCAGGGGCAGGCTTTGGCCATGATACCAACAAAATTACTTTTATAGATAAGAATTTCGAGATAAAAACGTTTCAGTTAAAGAGCAAGTCAGAGGTGGCGAATGACATTTTTGCAGAAATCTTGAAGCGATATCATGCGTAATATTCTATTGATAATACTTTTTTTGGTCTGTGGTGGGGTTTCTCATTCACAAGAATTGAATTGTCTGATAACAGTCAATGCGGATCAGGTATCTCAAACTAATCAACAGATTTTTAAAACTTTAGAACGTTCTTTGAACGACTTTGTCAATAAGAATAAATGGACGAATCGTAAAGTCAAGGAAAATGAAAAGGTCAATGCACAAATGTTCATTACCATTACGAATTTTGAATCAAACCGATTTGAGGGAAACATTCAAATTCAATCTTCAAGACCTGTTTACAATACCTCTTACGACAGTCCGGTTTTTAATTACAAAGACGGTCAGTTCAATTTTGAATACATAGAGTTTCAGCCATTGGTACTGAACGAAAATGTTTTTGAATCGAATTTGGTGGGCGTAATTTCCTATTACGTGTATGTTATTCTTGGTCTAGACGCCGACACCTTCTCCTTAGAAGGCGGTACCGAGCATTTTAGAAAGGCCCAACAGATTACAACACAGGCCCAAGGCACCAGTTATTCCGGATGGGATCAAAATACGGATCGTAGTCGTTTTGAGTTGGTCGATAACCTCCTTTCTAACACCTATCGCGAATATCGAATAGCGATGTACAACTACCACCGAAAGGGTCTTGATATTCTTGGCGATAATAACAGTACCGGCAAGCAGGTTATAGCTGGTACGATGAAGCTGTTTGAGACCATGATCAAAAGGAGGCCCAACGCATTTTTGATTCAAACCTTTTTTGATGCCAAGTCTGAGGAAATACAGAATATTTTTTCCGACGGACCTAAAGTGGATATTGTTCAGTTAAAAGAAACCTTGAATAGGGTAGCGCCTCTATATTCCAGTACTTGGAACGACATAAAATACTGATTCTTTCCGTTCGTTTTTATGAATTATCTTTGTGGCCGCAAGCGAAGAAAATTTATAAGTGTTAGCAAATCTTTCCATTAAAAATTATGCCCTTATCGACAAGCTAAATGTAGCTTTCGAAGAAGGATTTACTTGTATTACCGGTGAAACAGGAGCGGGTAAATCAATATTACTGGGCGGACTCTCTCTTGTATTGGGCAAAAGAGCCGATTTGTCATCCTTAAAAGATAAGGATAGTAAATGCATTATCGAGGCCGAATTTCAAATCAAGAAATATAATTTAAAGCCATTTTTTAAAGAAAATGACCTTGATTATGAAGATTTGACCATCGTTAGGAGAGAAATTCAGCCAAGTGGAAAATCACGTGCCTTTATTAATGATTCGCCGGTTACCTTGTCAATTCTCTCTGAATTGGGTGACAATTTGATAGATGTTCATTCGCAACATCAGACTTTGCAACTGACGGAAACCGATTTTCAGTTAAGAGTAATCGATGCACTTGCCGATAATCATGACTTGCTCAATGAGTATCAAAAACAGCTTAAACATTATCGTAAAATACAGAAAGAGCTTGAATCTTTAATCGATTTTCAAAGAGAAGCAATTAAAGAACATGATTATAACAGTTTCTTGTTAGAAGAACTGAAATCAGCTCCTTTAAAGGAGGGTGTTCAAGAAGATTTAGAAGCTTCTTTTGAAGAATTGAACAACATCGAAAATATTTTAGAGCTTTTGTCGGGCGGGCATCAATTATTAAGTGATGATCAAGTAGGTGTTGTCAATTTACTTACTGAGCTGAAACAAATTGCCAACAAACTTTCTCCCTATGGGTCAAAGTATTCCGATTTAAATAGCCGAATCCAATCCTTATTTATTGAAGCTGATGATATTGCCGATGAGTTTCAAAATTTGACGGAAGGCACAGAGGCTAACCCAGAAGCTTTGGAAGAGGTCAATTCTAAACTGCAACAGCTATACGATTTGCAGAAAAAGCATGGGGTAAGCGATGTGGTCGAGTTAATGAAAATTAGGGATGAGTTGGCAGTGAAGGTCGATAAGACCGAGAATCTGGAAAATGAAATAAAGGAGAAAGAAGAAGAGCTTGCCGCTGAAAAGGAAACTCTTACCAGGTCATCGAATGATTTACATTTAAAAAGAACAAAGGTAATTCCTGAGCTAAAAAAACAACTCGAATCTAGTCTTAGCTCTCTAGGAATGCCCAGCGCATCGTTTAACATATCTCTCAAAAAGGGAGAGGAGTTTAAAAACACCGGAACCGATGATTTAAGCTTTCTCTTTTCGGCCAATAAAGGCGGTAGTTATGGTGAGTTGAAAAAAGTGGCCTCAGGAGGTGAACTATCTCGAATTATGCTGACCATCAAGGCGATATTGGCCAAGTACGAAAACTTGCCAACTATGATGTTCGATGAGATAGACACTGGGGTCTCGGGAGAAATTTCGAATCGAATGGGTGAGATCATGAAAGAGATGAGCAAAAGCATGCAAGTGTTTTCGATTACCCACCTTCCACAGGTAGCCTCAAAAGGAAACCAGCATTACAAGGTATATAAGACTGAAGAAGGAGACGGTACCCAAACCCAGATGAAGAGATTGTCTTCAGAAGAAAGAGTTATTGAGTTAGCGGCTATGTTGGGGGGTAATAATATTTCCGATTCGGCTATGGCCCATGCAAGGCAACTTCTGAATTAAAATCGATTTTAAGCCGTTAAATTTCTATTTCACTGTTTGAACGGGGTATTTAATTACCTTTGTCAACATTTTAAATATATTTGAAAATAACCTAGTCAAATCTTAAAACACATGTCATACAACTTACTAAAAGGGAAAAAGGGAATTATTTTTGGGGCATTGGATGAAAACTCCATTGCATGGAAAACTGCTGAGCGCATTCATGAAGAAGGAGGAACTTTTGTTCTCACCAACGCACCAGTAGCCATGCGCCTTGGCCAAATTAAAGAGTTGGCCAAAAAGACCGGTTCTGAAATTATTCCTGCTGACGCTACTAGTGAAGAAGATTTAGATAACTTGGTTAAGCAATCAATGGAGATATTAGGAGGCAAAATAGATTTTGTACTTCATGCTATTGGTATGTCGATTAATGTTAGAAAGGGTAGGGCCTATACCGACGAGAAATATGATTTTACAACGAAGGGTTGGGATGTTTCGGCACTTTCTTTCCATAAGGTATTGCAATCTCTTTATAAAGCAGATGCGATGAACGAATGGGGCAGCATTGTTGCTTTGACCTATATGGCAGCTCAAAGAACCTTTCCTGATTATAATGATATGGCGGATAATAAGGCCTATTTAGAGTCGGTAGCCAGAAGTTTTGGCTATTTCTTCGGAAAAGACAAAAAGGTACGAGTGAACACTATTTCTCAATCCCCGACTCCTACAACCGCTGGTCAAGGTGTAAAAGGTTTTGATGGATTCATAAGCTATGCCGAGAAAATGTCACCTTTGGGTAATGCTACTGCTCTTGAGTGTGCAGATTATACCGTTACGCTATTTTCAGATTTGACGAAGAAAGTGACTATGCAAAACTTATTTCATGATGGTGGTTTTTCTAACACCGGTGTGAGCCAAGAAGTGATTGAGCAATTTTCTTAATCGAATAAAATCAGTTTAAATAATATTTTTGTGTCTGGAGAAACCCTCCGGACACATTTTTTTTACACCCGTTGAAATTTTATAAGTGAACTTATCTTATTCTTTTATCGTACCCGTATACAATCGCCCAGAAGAGGTAAAAGAGCTTTTGGCAAGTATGATGGTGCAGAATTTTCAATTTCCTTTTGAAGTTGTCATAATTGAAGATGGGTCTACTGAAAGCTCTGAAGATGTCGTTAGAAAATTTCAAAAGGCGGCTTCACCGAGAATCACGATATCATATTTGACAAAACATAATACTGGGCCAGGCGATTCGCGAAATTATGGCATGACCCGGGCAAAAGGCAATTATTTTATAGTACTTGATTCCGATTGTATCTTACCCAAGACATATTTGAACGCTGTCGATGATGCATTACGGGCTCGTTTTGTTCATTGTTACGGCGGGCCTGATGCCGCACATCGATCGTTCAGTTTGGTGCAAAAGGCAATTAATTACGCAATGACCTCTGTTTTGACAACGGGTGGTATTCGCGGAAGTAAAAGAGCATTAAATAAATTTCAACCACGTAGCTTTAATATGGGCATTTCAAAAGAGGCCTTTGAAGCTACAGGAGGTTTTGGCCTCATACACCCTGGTGAAGATCCCGACCTTACTTTTAGAATATGGAAAAAGGGCTACGATACCTGCTTGATTCCGGAAGCATTCGTTTATCACAAAAGAAGAATTGATTGGTCAAAATTTTACAAGCAGGTCTTTAAATTCGGTAAAGTACGGCCGATATTAAATAAATGGCATCCACACACCGCTAAAATAACCTATTGGTTTCCGACTTTTTTTATCCTCGGTTTTGGTATTTCTTTACTATTAGGTATAATAGGCATAGTTTTACCCATTTATTTCTATGGGTGTTACTTAGTAGTGGTTTTTTTAGACGCCTTATTGCGTACTAAAAATCTGGCCATTGCAATACTGGTTTTGGTGGCGATTTCAATCCAATTCTATGGCTATGGTATAGGTTTTTTAAAGTCCACTATCTTAATTAACTTTAGCAAAAGCAAACCGGAACAATTGTTTCCAGAACTTTTTTTTAAACCCTGAAAAATCAAGTGATACAGAAAATAAAGAAAGGCCTTAAAAAGCGTAAGGTTAAAGTGTTTTTTGTGTTTTTTTTGTGCTCTGCCCTTATTTGGTTCATCAATAAATTATCGAGAACCTATGTAAGCGGTGCACATTTTGATTTAGAGTTCGTCAACATGCCTGAAGGTTATTTGTTCGAAAAGGCGTCAAAAACAGAGGTCGATGTAAAGTTGAGGGCTGGAGGCTTTCAGTTCCTTCGATTTAATTTTATAAACAAAAGGGTGTATGTCGATTTAAGCGAATTGCCTACCAATGGCGAATCGTTTTACGCGACACCTGATACGTACCGTCGACAAATAGAAAATCAGTTGCCCAATACCATGGCTTTGTTAGAGATTGACAACGATACGTTGTTTTTTCAAATGCTGGCGGTTAAGACCAAGAAAGTGCCTGTCAAGCCGAATGTAGAGCTAGATTTGGTCAAAAATTATTTATTAGATGGTAAAATGACCGTAATACCAGATTCTATTTCCATAACGGGACCGGCTGAAGAAATCGATAGTATCGATTTTGTGAAAAGTGATAAAATAGTACTTCCAGACTTGGCAGCTGGCTTTTCTAAAAAAGTTGATTTGCTGCAATCGCCCGAATTGGAAAACACGACATACTCAACCTATCAGGTTAACATAAAAGGGGAGATTGCCAGGTTTTCAGAGAAAATATTCAAACTACCCATAAAAAAAGTGAATTTTCCGGAAGGTGCGCAAGTAAGAACGTTTCCAGAAATGGCTTCTGTACTTTGCAAGGCTAAAATGAAACGCTTAAAAGATATTGAGGAATCGGATTTTCAGGTAATTGTCGATTACAACAGTATTAAATCTTCAAATAAAGATGTCATTCCCCTTAAATTGAATAAGAAACCGGAAGAAGTACATAGTGCGAAGCTGCTGGAAAATGAAGTGGAATTTATAATCAAGAGAGAAGAATAGCATGATTACCGTAGGTTTAACGGGAGGTATAGGCAGCGGCAAGACTACTGTAGCCAAAATGTTCGAAGAGTTGGGGGTACCAGTATATTATTCAGATATCGAGGCCAAGAATTTAATGGTTGGTTCGGAAACCGTTAAATCGAGGATTGTAGAACTTTTGGGCCATGATGCATATATTGATGGCATTCTCAATAAGAACTATATCGCCAATAAAATTTTTAATGATGGGGTTTTGCTTGAAAAGATGAACGGTATTGTGCATCCTGCAGTTCGTGAACATTTCAAAGACTGGCGAAAACGAAAGGAAACCGCGTATGTCATTCAAGAAAGTGCCCTAATTTTTGAAAGTGGCATTCAAGAATTCTATGATTACATCGTGCTTGTGGTTGCACCGGAAGAAGAAAGAATAAAAAGGGTTTTGTTAAGGGATGAAAGTGCTTCTAAAGAAAGTGTGAAAGAACGTATTGAAAACCAATCTTCAGATTCTGAAAATATAGAACTTTCTCATTTTGTAATTGAAAACCTAGATTTAGGCGAAACGCGCCGACAAGTACTTAAAATTCATTATCAACTTCTCTCGAAAGCCTAGTGTCTATTGGGTTTTAACATTTTTGTTAAGGTTAGGTTAAACGTACAATTTACTAATTGTTAAATTTTTAATTTTATATTGAAATGAATAAGAGGTTGTTTGTTCTTCTGGTGATTTTGATGAGCCTCTCATTGATCGGAATTATTTTCGTTCAGAGTTTCTGGATAAAACAGTCCGTAGACGATAAAGAAGAGCAGTTTTCGAATGCCGTTATCGATATCTTAAACGAGGTTACCGAAAAAATAGAAAGAAGAGAGCGACGAGACTACTCAGAACGGTACCTTAGTCAAATAGATAGTATGGGGGTCGAGCCTAAAACTACTCCTATACGTAATTTTTTATTTATAGATAAAGATTTGAATTCTAATGAGATACGTACATATTCTCATGGAATTTTAGAAGAGGACTATAACATTGCATCAACGTTCTTTGACAGCAGCGATAGTGGTGATACTACCACTATAAAAAATTATACGAGCAAGAGAACCAGTATGGTTTTCAAAGAGAATTTCGACCTTGATGGTAAGAATATTTCCCTGACACCTATTGAGAAAATAGAAAAAATCGGTGGATTGACTTCTCTAGAAAAGGCAGCGTTCGATGATGTTTTCATGGAATACGCGAAAAAAGTACCGATTCATCAACGAGTGTCTAAACAGGAGATAGAGCTTCTTTTAGATAGAGAGCTGAAGAATCGTGGCTGGGATATTGAATATGAATATGGTATTTACAGTAGAGGTTTGCCTACCAAGGTGAAGTCTAAAAGATTCAAGTTTGCACAAAGTACCATTTATGAAGCTCCCATTTTTAAAGATAGCGAGGGCGAGACTAATTTCTCTTTGTTGATCAATTTTCCTAAGAAGAAACGATTCTTGATTGGTTCGATTATGGGAATGGCATTTTTGTCACTCTTGTTCATTTTGGTTATAGTTGCTTCCTATTCAGGGGCTATTTATCAGTTGATAAGGCAAAAGCAGATATCAGAGATAAAATCTGATTTTATCAATAATATGACCCATGAATTTAAAACTCCGATTGCTACCATCAATTTAGCCGTCGAAGCGATTCGTAACCCTAAAGTAATTGTAGATCAAGAGAAAATACAGCGGTATCTGAGTATGATTCGAGACGAGAACAAGCGTATGCACGCTCAAGTTGAAAACGTACTAAGAATTAGCAAGCTCGAGAAAAACCAATTAGATATAAGTAAAGATAGGGTAGACCTTCACGATATCATACAAGATGCCATAGCGCATGTTGAGCTGATAGTTGCCGATAGGGGAGGTTTTATAGAAGCTCACCTAGATGCAGCTCGTAGTGAGGTTCTTGCCAATGAAATGCATTTTACCAACGTTGTTGTCAATATTCTTGATAATGCCATAAAGTATTCCCCAAAGGCACCACAGGTTAATATAGTTACCGAGGTCGCCAAAAATTTTATAATCCTAAAGATTCAGGATCATGGCTCGGGAATGAGCAAAGCGGTATTGAAAAAGGTTTTTGAAAAATTCTATCGCGAGCATACCGGAGATTTACATAATGTAAAGGGACACGGCCTTGGGCTCGCATATGTTAAAAATATAGTGGAAGACCATCAGGGCGAGGTCTACGCAGAAAGTGAAAAAGGAAAAGGAAGTACTTTCTATATTAAATTGCCTTTAATTTAACTTAAAACTATGGAAACAGTCAATAAGAAAATATTACTGGTCGAAGATGATCCGAATTTCGGAATAGTGCTGAAAGATTATTTGTCTATGAACGAATTTGACGTTACGCTGGCCAAGAACGGAATGGAGGGTTTTGAGAAGTTCAAGAAAGACAACTATGATGTTTGCATTCTAGATGTGATGATGCCTTATAAAGACGGATTTACTTTGGCTAAAGAAATTCGAGAAAAGAACGAGAACGTGCCTATCGTTTTTCTAACGGCCAAGACAATGAAAGAAGATGTGCTTAAGGGATATAAGGCGGGTGCAGATGATTATTTGAACAAACCTTTTGACTCTGAAGTGCTGTTAATGAAACTTAAAGCAATACTTCAAAGAAAAGCGTCTAACACATTAGCTGATAGTAAGAAATTTGAATTTCAAATTGGTAATTTTCATTTGAATTCGAAACTTCGCTTTTTGAAGTATAAAGATGAAGAATCTATAAAGCTATCTCCGAAAGAAAACGAGTTACTTCGATTATTGGCCTTGCACGAAAACGATCTTATGCCACGGGAGCTCGCCCTAACTAAAATATGGAGAGATGATAACTATTTTACCTCTCGTAGTATGGATGTTTATATTGCCAAACTTAGAAAGTATTTAAAAAGAGACGATACCGTAGAGATTTTAAATATTCACGGCGAAGGTTTCAGATTAGTCATCAAAGACGAGGAAAATTAGTCTTTAGAAACTTGAAGTATCATATTGGAGCCTTGTTGAAAAAGTCAACAAGGCTTTTTTAGTTTAAATGAAGTTGTTGCATGATTGACTCAACAATTTCTTCCGGTGTTTGGTCAATTGACACGGTCAAAGCCGCTGTTGGTATCTCAAGCGCCTCAAACTGTGATTTGAGCAGTTCAGGGGGCATAAAATGTCCTTTTCGTTTACTGAGTCTTTCGGAGACAAGGTCAAACGAACCTTTGAGAAATACAAATTCCAGTTCATTTTCCAGACCCTTTCTTAGCAGTTTCCTGTATTGATGCTTCAAGGCAGAACAGGCGATTATGGCTCCTGTTTTGGTATTTTCTTTCGCCAATAGGTTAAGTTGTTCGAGCCAACCAATTCTGTCTTCATCATTTAGGGGTTGCCCTTTGGCCATCTTTTCAACATTCTCTTTTGGATGATAATCATCTCCATCAAAAAAATTAAGCGAAAGCTTTTCGGCCAATAATTTTCCAATAGTGCTCTTGCCGGATCCAGATACACCCATAACAAAGATGACAGGGGTTTTGCTCATAATTTTTTTTCTATGTCTTTAATGATTTCTTTGCTGCTCATTTGGTAATCGTACCAAAGGGCTTCTTCGTTTTTTTTGAACCAGGTAATTTGTCGTTTAGCGAATCTTCGGGTGTTTTTTTTGATTTCTGAGATAGCAAAATCGAAATCCCACTCTTTTTTGAAATATTTGAAAAGCTCTTTATAGCCTACAGTTTGTAAAGCATTTAAATCTTCATGTTTTAATAATGCCTGCGCCTCTTCTACCAGACCTTCTTTAACCATCAAATCAACTCTGTGGTTGATTCGGTCATAGATGGTTTGGCGCTCTGCAGTAAGGCCGACAGTAACAGTGTTGAAGTTTCTTGTTATTTCATTTAAACTTAAAAATGAAGAGTAGGGGCGTCCCGTACCAATACAGACTTCTAAGGCTCGAATAACCCGATGGGGATTCGATAAATCAACTTTTGAATAATAGTCAGGATCTCTTTCCTTTAAATCGAGTTGAAGGTCTTCAATACCGTTTTTATCCAACCTGTCGTTTAGGATTTTACGAATTTCCGAGTCGATTTTAGGGAATTTATCCAATCCCTTGGTCACGGCATCTATATACAGACCACTGCCTCCAACCAATATTAAAACATCTTTCTCATTGAACAGAGAGGTAATTAGATTAATGGCGGTACGCTCAAAATCGCCCACAGAATAGTTTTCAAATATGCTAATATGCTGAATAAAATGATGGCGGGCTTGAGCGAGTTCTTTTTTAGATGGTACAGCCGTGCCAATACTCATTTCTTTAAAAAATTGTCTCGAGTCGGCAGAAATGATTTCGGTATCAAAGTGATTGGCGAGTTCAATGGCCAATTTCGTTTTGCCTATGGCTGTAGGCCCTATAACCGATACAAGCGTTTTTTTCATTACAATTTGCTTCCACAGTTATAGCAATGGGTTGCATCATCTCTATGGCCTTCTTTAGCGCAAACGGTGCATGCCTGGGTATTTACATGAACAAAATGGTTTCCTCCTGCTGCTTTGTCTCCCTTTCCTTGCTTGCCAAGTTCTACAGTTACAATTCCCGTTGGTACGGCAATTACGCCATAACCTACTAACATAATGATGGTCGCAATCAATTGCCCCTGAGGAGTTATAGGCGCGATATCTCCATACCCGACGGTGGTCAGCGTAACAATGGTCCAGTAAATGCTTGTTGGTATGCTGGTAAAGCCGGCTTCATCTCCTTCCACCAAATACATAAGTGTGCCCAAGATGACGGATAAAATTAGAACGGCAAATAGAAAAACGGTAATCTTGGCGCGGCTTGCTACCAAGGCCCTTTTTAATTGTGAGGCTTCGCCTAAGAAGCGAACCAGTTTCAATATTCTGAAAACCCTCAGCAATCTAAATGCCCGAATGGCCAAGAGTACTTGTGATCCGGCAAAAATATAAGAAAGATAGAGGGGGATGGTCGACACAAAGTCAATTATACCATAAAAGCTGAATATATAGCTTTGAGGTTTTTTAATGCAAGCGATTCGGGCGATGTATTCTATGGTAAATAGAACGGTAACGATCCATTCTAAAACAAATAATGTTCTATGGTACTTGGCATCGATCCATCTAACACTTTCGAGCATCACCAAGAGCACGCTTATGATAATCAGAAAGAAAAGAAGTATATCGAACCATTTACCCATGGGGGTATCGGCTTCATATATAATTTCATGGACTCTATGCTTCCAGCCCTTGTCAGGTTTGTGTTCTCTCAAGACTTAGTTGCTTAGCTCTAAAACTTTAAGTACCCGTCTTTTTCTTAGGTAAGATTCGATTATATGGGTCGTGTTTTGATCTCCGTTCATAGGAACGATAATTGATTCTAAGATATGAATATTATTAATTTGATGGTTTAAGTCATAATATCCAAAACCTTTGAACAGACCATTCTTAATCAAAATGGCACAATATTCGCCTATTTCACGTCCTTTGTCAACAATGATTTCATTTTTTCCATTTAAGGAATATTGTTGAATTGCCACCTCAACCCGTTGGTTGTATTCCTGTACATTTTCCTTTTCTATGCAAGCGCCTTTGCATTCGCCCGAATCATAATTGGAGCAATTTTTTTTTGCTTCTGAAATACCGTTCAGTTTAGGGCAGAGAGTGGAATCTTTGGTCAACTTGAAAATGAAATTTTTGGCACCTGCCAAACTGTTGAATGTGGCAATTGCATTGCCTCGGTTTGCTATTTTTTGAGCAGATAGGGTCATATATCCCCTTTCGTTTAAGGACGCAAAAATCCCATGACTGAAATTACGCTTGGTCAATTTTTGGTTGTAACGGGGTCTGTTTCGTATAAGTTCTTCGTTGGTCTTTAACTGGGCAGCTAACTCACTTCCCGTTCTTTCAAAAGAAACTTTTTTAGTCGCTTTTTGAAGTTGCCTAGACCTTTTTCCAGAATTGGTGAAATGCTGATTGACCCTTTTCTTTATGTTGGTACTATCACCTAAATATAAGATGTCACCGTCTTTATCATGCATGTAATAAACACCGGTTTCAGAAGGTAAAGACTCAACTATATCGAGTTGTCTATCAGAAAGTTCACCATGCTCTTTATTTCGTATTACACTCTTAATTATTGATTTATCGGAATCTTTTGAAAGTAATACTTTAAATAATTTTAACGTCGCTACGGCATCACCATTGGCCCTGTGTCTATCACTGACCGGTATACCTAGAGAACGCACCAGTTTGCCCAAACTATGCGATTGCGCTTCAGGAATCAATTTTTTTGAAAGGTCTACCGTACACAATGTTTTTCTTTCAAAGTTGTAGCCCAATCGCCTAAACTCGGTTCTTAGAATACGGTAATCGAACTGCGCATTGTGGGCAACCAAAACGGTAGAATCGGTAATTTCAACAATACGCTTGGCTACCTCATGAAATTTTGGGGCGGTACGTAACATTTTGTTATTAATGCCCGTAAGATTGACCACAAAGGGTTGAATTTCTTTTTCCGGATTCACCAAACTAATGAACTTGTCAACCACCTCATGTCCGTCAAATTTGTGAATAGCTATTTCGGTGATTCCTTCCTCATTGAATTTTCCGCCAGTGGTCTCTATATCCAGAATTGCGTACATTGATAACTTTTAGTCTTGTAAAGATACATTAATTGGTATGACGGAATGAAAAAGCGATTATGGGATCAATAATTACGCTCACCGAAAATACTGCTGCCGATTCTGACCATATTACTTCCTTGATCTATAGCGATGGCATAGTCTCCACTCATTCCCATAGAAAGCGTATCAATATTGGGCAGTTTTCCCTTCAAATCTTCATATATGGCTCTTAATGAAGCGAATTCCCTTCTTACCTGGTCTTCATTATCGGTAAAAGTGGCCATTCCCATCAAGCCTTTAATTCGAATGTTTTTCATCGATTTAAATTCGTCTGAGTTGACCAAAAGTTGCAGCTCATCTTTATCGAGCCCAAATTTAGTATCCTCCTCCGCAATATGCATTTGCAAAAGGCAGTCGATAATTCGGCCGCACGCCTTCGCTCTTTTATCTATTTCTTTAAGTAGTTTAAGGCTATCCACCCCATGAATCAAAGACACGAACTCGGCCATGTATTTCACTTTGTTTCTTTGTAGGTGACCTATCATGTGCCATTCGATATCTTTTGGTAAGTCTTGCCATTTGGCTACCATCTCTTGCACCTTGTTTTCTCCGAAAACCCTTTGTCCCGCTTCATAGGCCTCCATAAGTAGTTCATTAGGCTTGGTTTTCGATACGGCGACCAACGTTACATTTTCAGGTAACGAGTTTCGTATTTCACTAAGATTGTTGCTAACCGACATTCAGTAACTGATTTTTATTGAACGCTTTGATTCTCAAAAGAGTTGATGATTTCAAGGGCCACCTTTAAAGCTTGTGTGCCGTGCTGCAAGGTAACGACAGGTTCCTGATTTTCTGAAATGGCATCGGCAAATGTCTCAAGCTCGTCTAGAATGGCATTGTTCTGTTCAATATCAGGATTTTCAAAATAAATCTGTTTCTTTTCGCCTTCAGCGTTCTGTAATATCATATCAAAATCACCTGCTACCTCAGGTGCATCTTTCATTTTCACAACTTCCACCTTTTTTTCAAGAAAATCTACCGAGATATAGGCGTCTTTCTGAAAGAATCTTGATTTTCTCATATTCTTCAATGAGATACGACTTGCTGTTAAATTAGCTACACATCCGTTTTTGAATTCGATTCGGGCGTTGGCAATATCTGGAGATCTGCTTATAACGGAAACACCACTGGCATTGATTTGCTTGACCTCTGAATCGACCACGCTTAATATGGCATCGATATCATGGATCATGAGGTCAAGAACCACGGGAACATCCGTACCTCTAGGATTGAATTCGGCGAGGCGATGCGTTTCGATGAACATGGGGTTTTTAATTTGCTCTTTAACCGCTGAAAAAGCGGGATTAAAACGCTCCACATGGCCCACTTGGCCCTTCACCTGGTACTGTTTGGCCAGTTCTTGAATTTTTAGGGCCTCTTTAAGTGTATTGGTAATAGGTTTTTCTATAAAAACATGCCTGCCCTTTTCAATGGCTTTTTTTGCACAGTCAAAATGCGACAGGGTAGGAGTTACGATATCTACTACATCAACTGAATCAATTAGCGTATTGATGTTTTCAAAATATTGATAACCGAATTCGTCTGCTACTTTTTTACCGTTGATGCTATCGGCATCATAAAAACCGATCAACTGATATTTTTCTGATTGGTTAAGCAATCGCAAATGTATTTTACCTAAATGGCCTGCACCTAAGACCCCAACTTTTAGCATGAAATAATGTTTTGATCAAAAATACGCATTATTAAGGCTTCTAAAAGAACAGCTTGTTTTGAGTAATCAAGAAAAAGTTACCATTATCGTTAATAACTGTTTCTTGTGATTTGAAAATATTGAAGCTAACTTTACCAAGCAAAAACCAAACCTTTGAAAGATACCTTAAAACATCGTGGAATGCGAAATAAGTTGGCCGAAGTATTGGTCGACAAGGGCATTACCAGTCCTCAAGTACTTTCAGCGATCAAGACCATACCTAGGCATTTGTTTATGGATAGTAGCTTTGAAGGCCACGCCTATCAAGACAAAGCTTTTCCTATTGCAGCCGATCAAACTATTTCTCAGCCTTATACAGTAGCTTTTCAAACGCAATTATTAGGAGTTCGGGCAGGACACAAGATTCTGGAAATAGGTACCGGAAGTGGTTATCAAACGGCAGTTTTATTGCACTTAAAGGCGAAGGTTTATACCATCGAAAGACAACAAGAGCTTTTTAAAAAGACCAAACTGTTATTTGGTAAAATGGGCTACAGGCCCAAGAAGACAATTTTTGGTGATGGTTACAAAGGGCTGCCAGAAGATGCTCCTTTTGATTCTATTATCGTTACGGCAGGTGCTCCAGAAGTTCCTAAAGCTCTAATGTCTCAACTCAAGATAGGAGGTAGGTTGGTGATACCCGTGGGTATTGATGACCAAATAATGACCTTATACATCAGAAAGTCGGAAAAGGAATTTGAAATGCATCAGTACGGGTCTTTTCGATTTGTTCCCCTACTTGAAAACAAAAACTAGCCAGGCAAATTAATTGTTGAAGCTTTTCTTGATTCTATCAAGGTTACGTTTATTGTCCCGGTCTTTGATGGTTTCCCTTTTATCATAAAGCTTTTTACCCTTAGCTAGGGCAATCTTTACTTTGGCTAGTCCTCGATCATTTATAAAGAGATTAAGCGGAACGATGGTAAGACCAGTAGTCGTTACTTCTTTTCTTAGCTTTCTTAACTCACCACGGTTCAGTAGAAGCTTTCTCTCGGCTTTAGGCCTGTGGTTGAAATGATAGGCATGAGAATACTCATCGACCTGCATATTGATGACGAACAATTCTCCCTTATCATTGAACTCACAGAAACTTTGGGCAATTGAAGCTTTTCCTTCGCGAATCGATTTAATCTCCGTGCCGGCAAGTACGATGCCCGCGACATAGGTATCTATAAATTCGTATTCGAATTTTGCCCTTTTATTCTTAATATTGATGTTCTTCTGAACCATGGCGCAAAGCTAATGAAGTTGAGCCAATTTTAATAATTCAAATAAGAATACCTATTTTCTCGGTTGATTTGCGAGATGTGACAGGTTTACTCCCTTTCTTTTGGGCAATTACAGTTGAAGTGAAGTCTTTGGGCGGTAGCGATATCGTTCGTTAATTGAACAATAAAAAGACTACCATTGTCTGAGGAGTCCATTTCATAATACCTACTTTCATTGATTATTTTGTTGACAAAGTCTGGTATGGTATTGCTATGGCCTACGACCAGCACATTTTTGTTCAGATTGTCTGCTTTGAATTGATCAATATCAATGGTTTGCGGGTCGTAATATTGAACGGTAATATCTTTTTTTACGGCCGTTGGGGCAGCGGTCATCGAGGTTCGTTGAAAATCTGTGGTATAGATGGCATCAAGTGGTACCTCATTCAAAATCTCTGCCCAGTGCATAGCACGCCCAAGACCCGATTGGTTCAATTCTGGATCAACATCATCCGGATTTGATAAATCTTTCTCGGCATGACGGATAAAATAATAGGTAGAAATCGCAGTTTCAGTAGGTGTAGGTTGCTCTTTTTTTTGACTATCTTTACATCCCACGATAAATAAGAAAATTACTACAATTTTTGATATTTGTTTGATTTTCATGTATTTCAATAGTTTTTTGGTTGAAAACTCAAGCATAAATGTTAACTAAAATTAGTTGAAAAAAGTATGTTTAGCTGGTTGTTTTTGTTTTTTTGTGTATGCTGAGAACTTTATACCTACCACTTGTATTCTTTGCCTTCTTTTTTGCCAACGCACAAAGGGAAGAGCGTTTACCCGCTGATTTAAGACAGCATAACCTAACTATATACAACGCCAGCCTCTTCAACCCGGCCTTTTCGTTAGATCGAAACAACCCACAATCTATAGCCGTTTGGTCAAGATGGCAATGGCAAGGTATTGATGCCGACCCAACGACCATTTTTCTAAACTATACAAGAAAGTTGAATAATGAATCTGCGGCAGGTCTTGCATTTATTCAGCAGAATACCGGGGTTTACTTTAATACAGGCGGTGCCTTGAACTATGCCCACCAGTTTGAATTGAATGAATTGGTAAAACTCTCCGTTGGGGCCAATGTTTTTGTCTTTCAGCAAGAATTGGCCGATAATAGGTTTGTAACAGACCCTAACCTGCCCATTCCCATGCCCACAGCGACCGATGACTTTATTGTTCAAATGGCGCCCGGTCTAAGCCTGTCTGTAGAAAGATTGACTTTGGCCTTGGCCTCTGAAAATCTAATTGATTACAATTTTACCGCCAAAGAAGGCAATACTTCTAAAGAAGATAAAATCTTTATGGGTCTATTGTCGTATGATTTTCCTTTGACACTAGGTAGTGCCACAAATGCTTTTTTACGCCCTTCGATGTATCTCCGAACCATTCCTGGGCAATCGAACCAAATCGGATTATATTCCCTTTTGAATACTGATAAATACTGGGGGCAGTTAGGATATAATAATTTTTACGGATACGGTATTGGGGCAGGCGTAACTTTCTTTAAGCACCTTTCTGTTGGTGCTTTGGTGGAATTAGGGACTGGGTCGACCATTACCAAAGACGCCTCTTTTGAACTGATGGCCGCTTACTTTTTGGGGAAACCCGAAGATCGTCACAAAATGGTCGGCCAGGATATTAATTTGGAGGAAGAAATACCTGCCGAACTGGACTCTGAAAACAGGGACGAGCAAATTAAGAAAGAGTTGGAAAATGCTCAGGAGCTGGCCAAAAAAGAGAAAGAGGAAAGAAAGGAAGCCAAGAAACAGCAAAAAGAGGAAGAAAGAGAGTTGCGAAAGAGAGAAAAAGAAGTACGAGATTCTTTAGCAACTGTTGAAAAAGAAGCCAAATTGGCCGCTAGGGAGATTGAAAAGGAGGAGAAGGCAATTGCCAAGGCCGAACAGGAACAATTGGCCGAGCTGAATGCCGAAAAAGCTCAAGAGGAGGCCGATGCTTTGGCCAATCAACAAGCAGAGCAGGCCAGAAAACTTGACTCGATAAATAATGCCAAACAAGAAGCAGCAATTGCAGAGGCAAGAAGGTTGGCCGAGGAACGTAGAAAAGATTCGATTGCCGCTATTGAAGAAGCCAAGAGAAAAGAAGCGTTGGCCAGACAGGAGGAGGAATCAAAACCTCAAGCGGGAGAAAAATACGAAGAGGTTAAAACCGAAGATGGGTTAGAACCAGGATATTATCTGATTGCCAATGTATTCGGAACCAAAAAGTACTTTGATGCCTTCATGGCAGACTTAAAGAGCAAGGGTATGAATCCAGGGTCGTTCGTTAGAAGCAAGAACAACTTTAACTATGCGTATTTAGAGCGGTTCAATACGATGCAAGAAGCGCGTGCGGCAAGGGATAGTAACTACAGCGGTCGATACGAAGGCAATACGTGGATATTTAGAGTTGTAGGCAACTAGCAGAATTGTGAAAGAAACTTAGTTTTAAAGAAAAAGTCTCTTCAGGAGGGAAAGGGAAAAAAGAGTTTATTTTTTAATTTCCTTTTTGACCAATACTTCAAGATACGCAATCGTATTGACCAGATATTTGCGGTCCCTGGTTATGGTAGACATGGCAATAGCCCCTTGAATCATAGTATAAAATTGCTTGGCAAATTGCAACGGTGTTACCGGAAGTTTTAATTCATTGCTTTTGGTACCATTTTCCAATACTAGGGCAATTCTTCCTTCAATTTCCTTGATAGCTTCCTTACTGGCAGCAGCTAATAGTCTATTGTTGTTTTGGGCGTCAACCCCAGTGTTTAAAATAGGGCATCCACCTAAATCATTAGTGAAGGTATCATAATGTCTATAAAATTCGGTAAGCGCGAATATTTTATCCAACGAACTGCCTTCCGTAGAAAGAACCTCATCAAGTTTAGCCAGTAATTTCTTGGAGCTAAACTCAAATGCAGATAAAGCTAAAGCTTCTTTATTCTCAAAATTACCGTAAATAGCACCTTTGGTAAGACCTGTAGCCTCGGTCAAATCACTCATGCTTGTGCCGATGTAACCTAGTTTATTAAATATAGGAGCAACGGTTTCAATGATGTAAGCGGTAGTTCTTTCGGCTTTGGTGGTCATGGTAGTGCAGTTTCTTACGAAGATAAAAAAATTATATACTGTATGGTATTTAAGATTATCAAAAATAGGGCACCTTTTTTAAAGATGCCCTAATCTTACTTTAAGGTTTGGTAAATCTTACACCAACTCCTCTTGATTTCTAAATACCAACTCATCTTCAAATGAATCGATTAACACGATACTTTCAGCACTAATACTACCTCTTAGCAGCTCTTTAGATAGCTTATTGAGTACCTCTTTCTGAATGACCCGTTTGATAGGTCTTGCCCCGAATTGAGGGTCAAAACCTCGGTCTGCCAAATATTCGATGGCCTCTTCAGTAGCATCGATAGTTATATGTTGCTTTGCGACCACTTTTTTCAACTGCTCTAACTGTAAACGAACAATCTGTGAAATATCTTCTTTGTTCAAAGGAGTGAACATGATGATATCATCGATTCTGTTCAAGAACTCAGGCCTGACCGTCTTTTTTAAAAGACCCAACACTTCAACCCTTGCAGTTTCGGTAGCACTATAAATATCGTTACTGTTCTCGAACTTCTCTTGTATGATGTGGCTGCCCATATTACTGGTCATGATGATAATGGAATTTTTAAAATCTGCCACGCGCCCCTTATTATCCGTTAATCTGCCCTCGTCCAACACTTGCAATAAAATGTTGAAGGTATCTGGATGGGCCTTTTCAATCTCATCTAAAAGCACAACGGAATAAGGTCTTCTTCGAACAGCTTCTGTGAGCTGGCCACCTTCGTCATAACCCACATATCCTGGAGGTGCACCTACCAATCTACTCACCGAATGGCGTTCTTGGTATTCGCTCATGTCGATGCGAGTCATTGCATTTTCATCATCAAATAGATATGATGCCAACGTTTTAGCCAATTCGGTCTTACCGACCCCTGTGGTACCTAGAAATAAAAAGGAACCGATAGGTCGCTTTGAGTCTTGCAGACCTGCCCGACTTCTTCGAATGGCATCCGACACGGCCTGAATGGCCTCTTCTTGACCAACAACGCGTTTATGCAGAACATCTTCGAGCTTCAATAGCTTTTCCCGTTCGCTCTGTAACATTTTAGTTACCGGAATCCCTGTCCACTTGGCAACCACCTCTGCAATGTCCTCATTCGTAACCTCTTCTTTAATGAGCGTTTCGTTTTCTTGCTGTTCTTGAAGTTCTGCCTGAAGCTTTTCAAGTTGCTCTTGGGCCTGCTTTATCTTTCCGTACCGTAATTCGGCTACCTTACCGTAGTCACCGTTTCTTTCGGCCCGTTCGGCTTCCAGCTTGAATTCCTCGATATCATGCTTGGTCTTTTGAATGTTGTCGACCACTGATTTTTCGCTATCCCATTTGGCAAAAATCTCGTTTCTTTCTTCCTTAAGATTGGCCAAATCAATATTTAGAGAACTTAGTTTTGCTTTGTCATTCTCACGTTTAATGGCCTCAATCTCAATTTCTAACTGCATAATCTTACGGTCGAGTACATCAAGTTCCTCGGGCTTTGAGTTGATTTCCATGCGAAGTTTAGATGCTGCTTCATCCATAAGGTCAATAGCCTTATCAGGTAAAAAACGATTGGTGATATAACGCTGGCTCAATTCGACGGCAGCTATGACCGCATCATCTTTGATTCTAACCTTATGATGGGCTTCATACTTTTCTTTAATCCCCCTGAGAATTGATATAGCACTTTCTGTATCGGGTTCATTGACCGTCACTTTTTGAAACCTTCGTTCAAGCGCTTTGTCTTTTTCAAAATACTTTTGGTATTCATCTAGGGTAGTGGCACCAATGGCCCTCAATTCACCCCTCGCTAAAGCAGGTTTCAATATATTGGCAGCGTCCATGGCACCTTGTCCACCACCGGCACCCACCAATGTATGTATCTCATCAATAAACAACACAATGTTACCATCTGAAGAGGTTACTTCTTTAATTACCGATTTTAAACGTTCTTCAAATTCACCTTTATATTTAGCGCCAGCAATAAGCGCACCCATATCTAAGGAGTAAATAACCTTATCTTTCAAATTCTCAGGTACATCACCCTGAATGATTCGATGGGCCAACCCTTCGGCGATGGCAGTTTTACCCGTGCCCGGTTCACCTACTAACATGGGGTTGTTCTTGGTGCGTCGCGAAAGAATCTGTAAAATTCTTCGAATCTCTTCATCACGACCAATGACAGGATCCAACTTACCACTATCGGCCAGTTCGTTCAAGTTTTTCGCATACTTGTCTAAAGAATTATAAGTGTCTTCAGCGCTAGCAGAAGTTACTTTGCCACCACCTCTTAATTCTTGAATTGCAGCTTTTAAATGTTTCTCATTGGCACCTTGGTCTTTTAATATCTGAGAAATTTTACTTTTAGACCCGAATATGGCCAAAATAAGATGCTCTATGGATACATATTCGTCGTCCATTTTTTTAGCAATTACGCTGGCCTCTGTAACTGTTCTGCCTGCTTCTCTGGAAAGCATAATATCACCACCTGATACTTTGGGAAAACTCTCAAGCTCTTTGTCAAGAATCTGCTTCACTATAGAAACATTCATGTTGAGTTTTTTTAATATAAAGGGCAATACATTTTCATCTACTTCCCAAATGGCTTTGAACAGGTGTTCGTTCTCTATTTGTTGGTGGCCCAGTGACTGCGCAATCTGTTGCGCCTGCTGAATGGCCTCCTGTGATTTAATTGTATAATTATTAAAATTCATCTGATTATATCTTTAGCTTATTGTTACTTTTGATTTGCTTAAGTCAATAACCCTACCAACGGAAAGAGACAGACAAAATGTCTGTTAAAGCCACTGTTTACAGGACATTTCGGCAGATTTTGCATTGGTAGGATTAAGTTATAAACTAATTATTTGAAAATGGGATTATTTGGCAGTTTGTTCGGAGGAAAAGGAGAGAGTGAAAGCAGTTCATCAAAAATTCCTTGGGTTGATTTGAAAGAAATAAGCCAGTTGGAAGAAATTAAGGCCAACTCTTTTAATAGGCCACAAATCATCTTCAAACATTCGACTACCTGCGGTATCAGCAGGATGGTGTTGAATATGTTTACTAAGGATTATACCTTGGAAAATGACCAAATGGATTTTTATTTTCTTGATTTACAACAATACAGGCCTGTTTCTAACGAGGTTGCCCACCAGTTCAATGTTGTTCACCAATCACCGCAGTTATTGATTATTAAAGATGGCGCAGTAGTGGCCCATGATTCGCACGGTGCCATTACAGATTTAAAGCTTGAGATTTATATATAAAAAAAGCCCCTAGAAATAGGGGCTCTTTTTTTAGTTGAATTTCTGTCGCTGAAGTATTGATTTCAATCTGTTTTTTAAATCTTCACCCGCGTCATAAACCATTTGTTCGTTAGTGGGAAATGGTACTTCTTTTAACTTTACTAGGCGAACCAAGTCGTTCTCCAGCGCTCTTTTATCCCCATCGTAATTTGCGTAATTATGTTCGAAGATAAACTCACTGGTAAGCGGGTAGGTCTGTAATGGTTGCTTGGTTCTTAAATCGGTAAACTCTACCATGCCACTTACTTGGGCGGTTTTTAATTGTGTGAACTGATAGAAGTTACATTTGACCGTCTTGAATCGATCGATCTTAATTTTGTTACCAAGGCTGTCTTTGAGAATGTTACCTTGTCTGTCGGTGGCATATTTATAGCCATCTTTGATTTGTCTTTCTTTTATTAATTGCTGTTCACTAATTCTTTCAGGAGATATTAAAATACTCTTGAAGGCTAGATTCATATGATAATCATAGTCGATTTCTGCCTGCGGATTAGTGTGAAATTTGGTCCATAATTGATTTAAACCATAAATATCAAAATTGAGCATTTCTTGTTCAAGTCTTGCGGGTATGATTTGCTCGGTTTCATTGATTAAATCGACCCGTACGTAATCAAGACCTTTTTCAAAGGCTTCTTGCATTTTTTGTCTTGTGTCATCAAAACCGGGTTCGATTTCATTCAAATAGGCTAAATCATCATAAGCTTGTCTATAGTCTTGTTTGGTAGCTGCACTTTGTAACAGGCTTGTTGCGTTGTCGTATAAGTACTCAGCTAAATCATCTTTACTATCGATAATTTCGTCATTGTAGTTATTAAAAACAAACTTAGCTTTTCTGTGCTCATCCTGAACCTGTAGATGTAATAAAGGTTTGATACGCTCTTGAATGGTATTCAAATTTACGTATGAATTATAAATTTCCTCAAAATGCACCGGGCTTTCGTCTTCCTTCAAAAATTCTATTCGCTCAAGTTCCCTTTCCGTATTTTTCCGATATGCTTCCTCAAGCAATAAAATATAAGGTTGATTCGATTTTTTTCCTTTGTTTTTAGCGAGGTTATCGATAGAGGTATAAATAGCCTGATTATAATCCCCAATATTTAAGGCTTTTTGGGTCTTTTTCAACCCTCCGCAGGCAGTCAACAAAGTTACTGCCGTTATAAACAGTATATTTTTCTTCATAACATACGATTTATGGTTTTGCTTGATAAATTCAAGCAGCGTGCCAAAACTTATCTTTTCACTAACGCAAAACGATGAACAATCGTATGAAATCGATTAAAGTAACAAACCTGAAGGGCTAATTTTTGAATTCAAGGGCTGGTAGTAATTTGGTAGCGGCTTCACCGAAACCAATTCTAACAGAAGAATTTTTACAATAGCCACGTAACACCACCGTATCATTATCTTCTACAAACCTACGCTCAGAACCATCGTTAAGCTTTACAGGGTTTTTTCCCTGCCAAGAGAGTTCTAGCATCGAACCATAAGAATCTGGCGTAGGACCGGAAATGGTGCCGCTACCCATCATATCACCACTATTGATTTTACAACCGTTTATGGTATGGTGGGCCAATTGTTGGGCCATTGTCCAATACATATATTTGAAATTCGACTTTGTCACGGTTGTAGCGCTTTCGTCATTGGTAATTAGGTCAACCTCTAATGAAATATCGAAACTATGCTTGCCGTTCAATTGCAAATAGGGTAGAGGTTCAGGTTCTTGCGAAGGGCTATCTACACGAAAGGGTTCTAAAGCATCTAAAGTAACGATCCACGGAGATATGGTAGAAGCAAAGCTTTTTGCCAAGAACGGACCTAAAGGAACATATTCCCATTTCTGAATATCACGGGCGCTCCAGTCATTGAACAGTACCAAACCAAATATATAATCTTCAGCTTCATGAACCGGAATAGGTTCACCCAAGACATTAGCATCTGTAGTAATAAAGGCCATTTCAAGCTCAAAATCTACCAATTTCGATGGTCCAAAAACAGGTTTTTCGGCTTCTTTGGGTATCGTTTGGCCAACCGGTCTTCTTATAGGTGTTCCACTTGGTATAATCGTTGAACTTCTACCATGATATCCTACGGGCAGATGCAACCAGTTAGGCAATAAAGCATTTTCAGGATCACGGAACATGCTTCCTACGTTGGTGGCGTGCTCTTTGCTAGAATAAAAGTCGGTGTAATCGCCAATCTGCACTGGCAATTGCATTTCGATTTCGTTCATAGCGAACAAGACCACATCTTTATGGTCTTTATTGTTCTTCAATTCATCATTCGATATTTCAAAAATTTCACTGATACGATTCCGTACCGCTCTCCATGTTTTTTGACCATCGGAAATAAAATCGTTCAAAGTATCCTGTAGAAAAATATCATCCGTCAACGGTATATCCTTAAAATAACCCAATTGATGCAAGGCACCCAAGTCAATAGCATAATCTCCGATTCGAGTACCGATAGTAATGATATCGTCTCTTGTTAAAAATACCCCGAACGGTATGTTCTGAATGGGGAAATCGGAATTATCGGCTACTGGTAACCAAGTTTTTCTCGTAGGGTCATTTGCAGGAATGGGCATGTCTATTTTGTTAATTTTTATTTGATAAATTGAGAATCAAATATATTATTTTATAGGTATAGACAATGAGTAATTCGTATTTTTGCGGCTCATTTAACACAATATTGACGTATGCAACGCGACACGCAAATTTTTGATTTGATAGCCGAGGAAAAAGAACGGCAACTAAGTGGTATTGAGCTGATAGCTTCTGAGAATTTTACTAGTCCGCAGGTGATGGAAGCTGCTGGCTCTGTATTGACCAATAAGTATGCTGAAGGGTACCCTGGCAAACGTTATTACGGCGGTTGCGAGGTTGTCGATAAAGTTGAGCAATTGGCCATCGATCGCGCTAAAGAACTGTTCGGAGCAGCGTATGCCAATGTTCAGCCACATTCAGGTTCTCAGGCCAATGCCTCTGTATATCACGCGTGTTTGCAGCCAGGTGATACCATTCTCGGGTTCGATTTGTCGCATGGCGGTCATTTGACCCATGGGTCGCCCGTAAATTTCTCCGGTCGCCTGTACAATCCTGTTTTCTATGGTGTTGACAAAGAGACTGGTGAATTAGACTATGATAAAATTCAAGAACTAGCGGAAAAAGAGAAGCCAAAGATGATTGTGGCAGGAGCTTCCGCTTATTCTAGAGATATGGATTTTGAAAGGTTCAGGGAGATAGCCGACAGTGTCGGGGCTTTATTGCTTGCCGATATCTCGCACCCGGCAGGTTTGATAGCCAAAGGTTTGTTGAACGATCCGATACCTCATTGCCATATTGTAACCACAACTACCCATAAAACATTGCGCGGACCGCGTGGAGGTCTTATTTTGATGGGAGAGGATTTTGATAACCCATTCGGCATAAAACTTAAGAACGGAAACTTAAGAAAAATGTCGGCTTTATTGGATTTAGCTGTCTTTCCAGGTAATCAAGGTGGGCCATTAGAGCATATTATTGCTGCCAAGGCAGTTGCTTTTGGTGAAGCTTTGACAGACAATTTCCTTCATTATGTTATTCAAGTGAAAAAGAATGCCGAGGCTATGGCAAAAGCGTTCGTGGCCAAAGGGTATAATATTATTTCTGGAGGTACCGACAACCATATGATGTTGATTGATTTAAGAAATAAAGATATCACAGGAAAGGATGCTGAAAAAGTCTTGGTTGAGGCGGATATTACAGCCAATAAGAATATGGTTCCTTTCGATGACAAATCTCCGTTTATTACCTCAGGTATCAGATTTGGTACCGCGGCTATTACTACTCGAGGGTTGAAAGAAGATGACATGTCAACTATTGTAGACCTGGTAGATGAAGTATTGACGAATGCCGAAAATGAAACTAAAGTAAAAGAGGTCAAGCAAAAAGTTAATGCATTGATGAAGGGTAGAGAGTTGTTTAATTTCTAATCTGCCCTTACTTTACTATCAGAGCATTAAAAAAGGTTGCCCGACGGGCAACCTTTTTTGGTTAGAATAAAAATGCTAAAGTATAAGGATAATTGTAAGTCGATTTTAAGACGAAGAATCAATCTTCATCGGTGCTGAGCATAAACAAATCACCATTCTCAAGGTGAGAAGCATTTAGGTCATAAATCACGGCATCGTCTTCAGACTCAAAATAGAGTCCCCAAAAATTGAAATAATCTTTTTTGCAATGATTGGAAACCTCTACGTTTCTAAATAATATTTTGTCGGTGGCCGTATGCTCTTCTTCAAAAACGGGAACATATATTTCATAGGGCGTTTCTGAAAGACCTTTACTAAAATGAACATAGTGTTTGCCCATTTCCCTAAGAATATTGTCTAACTGCTCTGCAATACTTCGTGAATAAATCTTATTAATGATAATTCTCGTGTCTTTGAACAGAATTGAGAGTTCGTCGATGTCAACGGTGATCAGGTTTTCTCTTCTGAATTTATCCAAGATGGCGACGAACGAAGAGCTATTTTGTTTGAAATTGCCCCATGTGCCTCTATTGAAATGAAATAGCATTTCTACGAGACTTAAATTACATTCTAGTTCTACAGCAAGGTTTACGCCATTGTTGTTGTTGGAACAATTGCGTACCGTAGCTTCTGAAAAAAAGTATTTTTCCAAGCTTTTTCTAAAGCTTTCAATCCCCTCCAGCCGCAAGTCTATGTTGTAACCTCCGGAAGAATTGTTCTCGAAATTATCTGAAAATGAAGGCATAAACGTATAGTGTAATTCAATTGACTATCAAAAATACCTTGAGAACCCACTAAGAAGACAAAGAAAAACCCCAATTTTTATGGGGTTTTTCTTTGTTTTGAGATATTTAACATATAATTATCTCAAAGCCAATAAATTGTATCTTTTTTCGGGTCGCGGAATACTATGTTAAATAAATCCGCGTTTGCGCGCTTCTTCGATTAAAGCGAAATCATTTCCGTTTTCCACTCCGAAAATTACTTTAAGATGCCTTTTTCTATTTTCGACAGTTGTACTGGCAGCTGCAACAATAGAGGAAATATCCTTTGTTTTGGTACCGATGGAAAGTTGATAAAGAATTTTTTTGTCCCTTTCATCGATTTGGTCTTCATTGGCCATTTTTCTTCTAATGGCTTGCAGGGCTGCAGCCGTATAATAAGGTGGTTTAAAGAGAACGGTTTTGACCATATCTTGTAAGGTTCTTTCATCAACCTCCGATTTGACCATGTATCCATCAGGATTTACCGTTTTCAATATATTGTTGATTCGGTAACTATCGCTAAATGAGGATAAGAAGACAATTTTTGAGGAAGGGGAAATTTCTTTTGCCAAGAGGCCTAAATCTTGGCCACTTCTTTCTTCCTTCGCGTTTTCCGGAAACATTGAAATATCAAGTAAGATAATATCGTAAGGTATTCTTTTGGCAGAGCTTTCTATTTCAGCCTTGCCCTTTAAGTAACTGGGAGCAGTATTTACTACCACTTTAAAGTCGTCAAAGTCAGTTCCTTCTAAAGTATATTTATAACCCAAGACAATCATTTCATGATCATCTACCGCAAGTATGCGTATTAAATTATCCATACAAAAACATCATCTATACCGGTGCCGTCTGCGAAGCGGACTTGGTAGGAATTTTGTTCAAAGGTACATTAAAACTTACAGTTGTGCCTTGGCCAATATTACTTTCTATATTCCAATTACCGTTAAGTTTTTCAACTCGTGAAGCCATGTTTCGCATGCCAATACCTTTTTTGCCCCTTTTAACGGCAAAGCCCTTACCATCATCTTTGACATTAATCGTTAAGATATTTTCATTGACATTTAAATCAAGTTCTATGTGTTTGCAGTTAGAATGTTTTACACAATTTTGGAGACTTTCTTGAATTAGTCGATAAAGATTGATTTTGGTGTTGCCTTTTAGACTGTCCCAATCAAAATTGGGTTCATAATTGAAAGTATATTCGAAATTGCCTGTTTTTTGTACGGTGGATAACAAATCTTTGACCGAGTAGATAAAGTTGTTGATTTTTTGATATGCGGCATGGCTCAGTTCATGCGATATGGCTCGAATTTCTTTTTCTACATCTTGCAAGGCATCAATAGCTTTTTTGCGCTCGCTTTCGGCATCTTCTCCATTTCTTTTGTTCAGCCCTGTCAATACCATTCGTGCCCCTAACATTCTGCCCAAGACGCCATCGTGTAACTCTTCTGAGATGCGCTTTTGCTCTTGTTTTTTACCTTCTTCCATTTTCTGGTTTTGGGCCAACATTAAATTGAAAATTTCGTGGTTGGCCGCCTGCTGTTGCTGTTGAAAACGTAATTTCTGGTTTTTCACCCTTTGGTCAAGAATGAAATACGACATTACACCCAAAAGCAGTACAGCAAGGGCAATACCTGTCCATAATTGCTTTTGTCTTGAAAGAAGTAAATTTTCGGCAATGAATTCGTCGGTTTCAAAACGAATTCGAGCAAACTTGTTTCGTACTTGGCGTTCTTCTTGCTGTAAACTATCGTTTAAAGTAATGTAATTACGAGTGTAGTCCGAAGACAATTCTGGCTGTAGTTTGGCCAAAAGCTGAAGCGTGGATAAGGTTCGGTCATTATTATTACTTTCTCGTGCAAAGTTTAAGGCCAGTTTAGCCTGTTGAATGGCTGTCGCCGTATCTCTTTTTGCTAAATAAAACTCTGAAAAATTGTAATGAGCCCGTGCCAAGCCGGGAATGTTTTCTATACTATCTAAAACAGCTATCGATTCTTTTAAATCGTTTTCGACTCCATTGGTAGAGCCAGCTTTAAGCCTACTATAGGAAAGATGGTTGAGAGCCAACCCATATAATTTTGGATTGTTGTCTATTAAGTTGGCTTCATTTAAAACTTTTTGAAAATAAGGGATCGACTCTTTGTATTTGCCTTGTTCTTGATAAACCACGCCTATATTGTTCTGCAGACTGGCGTCAAAATTGTTCTTACCCTGTATTTTCTCTTGATATTCGGCAGCGGTTTGATAGTATTCAATCGCTCGATCGTAATCCCTCAATTCTTTGGTAACAGAGCCTAAATTACTATAATTATAGAATAAGTGTTTATTTTGATTTAATGGTTTTAAAAGTTCTATCGCCCTAATGGTATTTATTTCGCTGCCCGTATAATCTCTAACCGTTGCCTGAGTTCTAGCCATGTTATAGAGCATTCGAGCACTCTCAAAATCCTTTTTCAAATTTTCGTAAATCTTTTGAGCTTTGGAAAAATGATAATAAGCACTATCTGGAAAAGCTTCATTATTAAAAAATATGGCTAAATCCCAATGTGCTTCTGCTCCCCTAATTGAATCATTAGCCTCTTCTGATAATTGTAAGACTAACTTATTTGTCCTTCTGAAATTGGCAGAGTCCGGAATTCTAGAATAAGCAAAGGAAATTCTAGAAATTAAACGACGTTGAGTCGAGTCATTGCCTATTTCTTTACAATTCTGCTCAGCTTTATTGAGATATTCCTGTCTTATAGAATCAGAAAAACCACTGTTGCGACTACTATCAATCCATAAGTTTATTGAATCCAACAAAACCTGATTTTCAAAGTTTTTGCTGTTCACCCCAGACTTTGAATTACATGAAAATAATGCGAAGAAGACTGCAGTAAAGCAGATGAGGAAGAAGGATTTGTATATTATGTATTTCTTAAGCATTCGGCGGCACTTAATTACAAGGTATAAAAAAAGCCTTAATTTTCATTAAGGCTTTTTGTTATATCGATATCTAACTATCCATTGTCTCTTTCATCTTGGGGGATATCATCACCATCGACAGAAGCATCAATGTTTAGGTCATAAACCGCATCGGTATCTTGTACGTTGTTTTCAGCCTCACAAGAGAACATTCCGATTGACATTACTACTACTGCGAAAATACTTGCTACTTTTTTCATAATTAAAGTGGGATTTTTTAGGGGTTATTGTTATTTCTTGGTGCTAAACTACCACCAGGATGTGGAAAACAAACGACCCGCTAAAACTTATTAGTATATGACGCAGTTCTATGAGTATCTGACCGTATTCTACTAGAATTTGGTCAGTTAAGTGCAGAAATCGTGTTTTTTGACAACAACTGTTTCAGGTAATCTATGTTTTTACGATATGATTTCGAGAAAGGAAGCTGCTGCTTATTCTGTTTTAGTGTGCAGACCGATTTGCCATAACTTATGCGGGAGATGCAATCGGTGTTTACTATGTAGCTTTGATGAATTCGTACAAAATTTTTAGGTAATTGATTTTCAAATGTCTTTAACGTTTTAAAGGCATTGTTTATTGTACCGTCTTTCATGATGAACTCGGTGGCATTATTGTCTGCCCTCAAGTAAAGAATTTCATCGGTGTTAATGTATTGAAAATCACGGTAAGAACTTAAGCATAGAGTTTGCGGCTCGGCTTCCACCGGCATTTGCTTTTTAAGTCTAAGCAACGACTTACGAATATCAAACTCATTATATGGCATAAGCCAATAATCGAAAAATCCGTTTTTAATGGCATCATATGCATGTTGCTTTCCTTTGGCTATGCCAATAATGATGGGCAACTTGGTTATGTATTGATGAAGTTCCATCACCATTTGAAAATATTCATGCGCTTTTTCGTTCAAATTGATGAAAACGATGTGTGGAGAATACTTTAAAATGAAGTTGATACCCTCGTTGCTGTCTTTTGCAATGGAGGTACAAGTAAAATCACCATACTCTTCTAGGTAGTGTTGCAGCTGAAGGTTTGATGCTGCGTCGGAATCGATTATGTTATAATTGTATTCCACGGGTTAGAAGATTTTAATGCAAATTACCAATTGTATACTGTTCTAAAACCAAGTATTTCCCCCGATTATTTGGGGTTTTTATGCCTAAATTCCTGAAAATTAAGCAGTTTGAAAGAAAATACCTTCAAAAAAACATAAAAATGTAAGAAAATTACTAATTAATAAAAATTAGGACTTTAAAATGTGAATTTGATTATTCTGGTAATCTACAGATATGCTTAATTGAGAATCTTACAAAATCTAATCCGGCACTGTTACAAATTCAAAAGCGCCCAAATCTGGTGGGTTGGTTCGTTCATTACCTAGAACATCTAGAGGTAAATCATTTAGGGTCTCAGAGGCACCCTTGTCTATAACAAACGAGGATGATTGTAGACGAAAATCGTTTTGAAGGCTGTTATTGAATCCTTCATCTTCATTCAAAAAAACGTTATTATACAATTCTTGATTTTCAAAATCATATAACCCGCCTGCTTCATTATTCCCCGAATAACGAATCAGACTATTTTGAAAAAAGAAACTGATGGAATTCGATTGATTATCAGATAAATAAAGCTCATTATTTCCATTTCCGGTCACAATTGAGTTGATGAACTCTGCTTGTATCAAATCACTATTTTCAACTTCGGCAATAAGTGAAGCGGAATTATCTATTTCTAAGGCGGAGCCTACTCTAAAGCCTTGAGACCAATAGTTGGCTATCGTGCAGTGTTGAAAGGAGTAGCGGCCTCCCGCAGAAATTTTTACTGAATTGATTCCTGCATTTCCAAAAACAACATTGTCACTTCTGATATCGGCTGAAATAGCATGAAGATTGATTGAAGAAGAATTGTAGATTTGACTATTTTTTAAGTGGAGAGAGGAGGTTTGACCCTTAATGGTAAGTCCATTTACGGCATTTTTTAAGGTAAGATGTTCAATACGGCTTTCGACCTCGCCTTGGTCGATTATTAATCCCCCCCATTGACCAGCTATTTCCGAATAGTCATCTATCAGCCTATCACCTTGAAATATGATTTCATTTTCTAGGGTTAGGGTATCTACACTTGCACTTCCGTTGATTTCAATTGAAGATTCTTTGCTAATATAAATACCACTGTTCTTATGAAAATACAATCGGGCTCCAGGTTCTATAATTAATTTATCACCGTCGGGTACCTTTGCATACCCATATATTACATAGGGTTTTTCATTGTTAAGAGTAAGATGTTCGGCTGAGAGGTCGAATGGTTTTATGCTGACCTCGTTTCCTTGATGATCGGTGTAAAGGGGTATCGGTTCTGTTGTTACATTGCTATTTTCCTGTGAATAAAGAAAAATGGCGTTTTTTATGAGTGTAACCAAAGGCACTTTTTGTTGATTACTACCAACATCAAAATTGAGAATATCGGTATACAGCATTTGATTAGTGCTGTCGTTGGTGATAGAATGGTTGGTTTCTATAAATATAAAAAGGCTGTCTTTTGAATTGATAGGAATGTCGGAGAACATTTTGCCGGCCACTCCTTCTACATTGAGTCGATAATTGCTTTCTAGGCCAGACTCCAAAGAAATAGAAGGAATTTCAATGTCTTCTTTACTATCGTTATAAACCTTTAAAAGATAGGTGGCGCTACCGATACCGGAAAAGATGGTGTCTAAAAAAACGGTGTCTTTAGAAAATCTAAGGTTTCCGTTACTTGGGGAATAGTCGAAATCTTTTCTACATGATAAACATGCTATGGTGACCATTAAAAAAAACAAGAATATTTTTGGCATGATTACCCATTTATAGCAAAGTTGCCTTAACGTATTATTTCGAAAACATATCGATAACCTGTTTAGGTATTCTAATCGGTCTTTGACTTTCTTTGTTTAAAAGGCACCATTTGGTAGTAGAACGGATTAGCAACTGGTCAGATTGTTCGAAATACATTTCAACAATTCGTTCTGAAATGGCTCCTTTGCTTTTATTGATGTATGTTTTTATAACAATCTCATCTCCAAGCTTTGCGGCTGCTTTATACTCGATATGGTGGGTCATAACTACCCAAACAATATCTTTTTTTACTTCTTCAGAAACGGCCACTTGCCAGTGTTCTTTTGAGATATCTTGAATCCATTGAACATATCTAACATTGTTCACGTGGTTCAGTTCGTCCAAATCATCTTCACCGACGATTATTGTCTTTTGGTATGAACGCATTTATTTCTTCTCGATGGTCACCTCAAACATTTTATCCCATTCTTTTCCGGTCACGAAGAAGGTCTTGCGAGTAGGGTGGTACGCAATACCGTTAAGAACATTGTCAGTGTCGCTCCAAGTACTATGATGGGTTACCTTACTGCTTAAACCACTGAAATTAATAACACCTTCTATGGCGCCAGAGTTGGCATCAATAATCATAACACTGGGTTTTTGATAGACATTGGCGTAAATCTTTCCGTTTACAAATTCCAGTTCATTTGCACTGTCATTTATTGATTTGTTGGTAACGGTTTCTATGCTTCCTTCTTCCACTAAGGTCTGCGGATTTAAGAACCATATTTTCTCAGTACCATCACTTTTGAAGAGTTTTTTGCCATCATTGGTCAATCCCCATCCTTCTTTACTTTGGCCATATTTAAAACTATCAAGACGTTTCAAGCCCAAATCGTAAGTGAAACCGGTACCACTACGCCAGGTGAGCATATAAATCTTATCGTTTAAAACGGTAATTCCTTCTCCGAAATAAGTGTCCTCAAGTTCCACTATCTGGTAAGGTTCTCCTGTTTCCCAGTTCACTTTTCTCAAAGAAGACCGGCCCTTTTTACCTGTACTTTCATAAAGGGTATCTTTATAAAATTCAAGACCTTGGGTGTATGCTTTGTTGTCGTGAGGAAATTCATTGATAATTGTATAGGTATAGATTTCGGGAGCTTTACCGGCTAAGACCTTAATAGCTTTTGAAACCTCTACCGATTGGTCTTCATATTTGACCGTTGCATTGATTGTTTTGTCGCCCAATGTAGTAGCATCGAGAACAATTTTACCGTTTTCAACGTTCAACTCTTCACCTTCGAGGGTATAAGTAACGTCGTCAATAGTCTTGTTTTTCTTATTCTTGATTGAAATACCTACCGTCTGGTTTTGTTGAAACTTGTTTCCCCCACCATCAAGCTCTATTTCAAAAAGTGAAGCCGGGGCTTTTTCACCTCCGCAGGCGAGAAAGAATAATAGAATAAAACTTGAGGAAAAAAATTTGATAAAATTCATTTGTGATTTCAGTTTATAGCTCTTTATAAAACAGGATATTCGGTGACAAAAATAGCGAACTGTAATCAATATTGGAACAGAATTATGAGTGCAAAGAATTGTGAAAGCAACAAAAGGTTGTATATTTGCGGTCGGCAAGTCCTACACGACCAGCTCCTGTAGAATCCCCCAGGGTGGGAACGCAGCAAGGGTATACGGTCGTAGCGGTGCGATGTAGGTAGCTTGCCTTTTTTTATGCCCTAAAGTCAAGGTTTTCTACTCGAATTTGTAACTTTTTTATTTGTTTTTGAGGGTCTTCGCCATATTCCTTTTTTCTTTCCCTTTGGCGTATTTAATTTGTTATTTTGCAACCATATGGAAAATAAGGTAGTACTTATTACTGGAGGGTCTTCAGGTATAGGAAAGTCAATAGGTCTATACCTACAATCTATGGGGTTCAAGGTATACGGAACCACAAGAAGCTTAGCGAAACATAGTGATTTTGAATCGTTTGAACTACTTGAACTGGATGTAACCGACAAAAATAGTATCGATTCTGCGATTAAACATCTTCTGGTTAAAGAAAACCGAATTGATGTGCTTGTCAACAATGCAGGTGTCGGTATTACCGGACCCATTGAAGAAACACCCCACGATGAAGTGCTAAAGGTTTTTAATACCAACCTGAACGGACCGTTGCATATGGTTAAATCGGTGCTTCCTCAGATGAGAAAACAGAAAGAAGGTCTTATTATTAATATTACCTCTATAGCAGGTTATATGGGCCTGCCATTTCGCGGGGTGTATTCTGCGACCAAAGGGGCTCTCGGTATAATTACCGAAGCCCTGAGAATGGAAGTGAAAAATGACCAAATCAAAGTATGTACTTTAGCACCAGGTGATTTTAATACGAATATAGCGGCAGGTAGATACCATGCTCCCGTGAAAGAAAACTCACCCTATAAGCAGCCATATGGTGCTACACTAAAAATGATCGATGAAGATGTGGTCAATTCAGGAGACCCCATTGCAGTGGCAAAAGAGGTATATAAAATCATAAATACCAAAAACCCTAAGGTGCACTATAAGGTCGGGGAACCCCTTCAAAAATTTTCAACCTTTTTGAAAGGCATACTACCCGATAAACTGTACGAGAAACTATTGCTTAAGCATTATAAGTTGTAATTTCGTAACCGTGGTATTTTCCACAAATATTGATAAAGCTTAAATTCAAAACCTAATAAAAACAACTGGAATGAAATTTTTTATAGACACGGCAAACCTTGACCAGATTCGTGAAGCACAACAGCTTGGTGTTTTAGATGGTGTAACTACCAATCCTTCTCTGATGGCCAAAGAAGGAATTACAGGTAGAAATAATATTCTAAAACATTATGTAGATATCTGTGAGATAGTTGACGGTGATGTTTCTGCAGAAGTAATTGCCACAGACTTTGAGAATATTGTAAAAGAAGGGGAGGAGCTGGCCGAACTACACGAGCAAATCGTGGTAAAGGTACCTATGATTGAAGATGGTGTAAAAGCCTTAAAATATTTTTCGGATAAAGGTATCAGAACCAATTGTACCCTTATTTTCTCTGCAGGCCAAGCGCTTTTAGCTGCAAAGGCCGGAGCAACGTATGTTTCTCCATTTATCGGAAGGTTGGATGATGTTTCAACTGATGGATTGAACCTTATCGCTGAAATTCGTCACATATATGACAATTATGCATTTGAGACCCAAATTTTAGCGGCTTCTATTCGTCATACGATGCATGTTCTTGAATGTGCCAAGATTGGAGCAGACGTAATGACTGGTGGTCTTTCTTCCATCACCGGATTGCTGAAACACCCTCTTACCGATATCGGTCTTGAGAAATTTTTGGCCGATTACAAAAAGGGTAATCAATAAGGCAAGTTTTAAAACAATAGGAAAAAAGGAAGGGTTTGCTCTTCCTTTTTTATTTTATAAAGGACCGTAAACATTGGCAAATGCATCTACAATCACCTCTTTTTTGGTAATAATGCATTTGTTTAAAGGGTAGACGATAAGCGCCTTGGTAAGTTCATCGAAATTCGGGGCCCTATATTGGTTCTTAGGGTCAAGGCCCGAACTTTCTAAAAGAGCCTTCCAATGGCCTTCTTCCGTTTTGATATTGATGCCTACATAATTGTATTTAGGCTTTTCTTCCGAAAGTTTATCAATTCTCTTCTTAATGTTTTCAAAATGCTTTCTATCGATTCCCGACCAAAAATAGAATACTGTATTGTTATCTGAGGCGATTTCGGGGAGCGATATTTTATTTCCATCAAAATCCAACACCTGAATACCGGGTATAGTCTTATTGGGCTGAATGTTCTTGATACCCTCGTAGAGCGTATTTATTTCTTCTATATGCCGATTATTGCTTGAAAGTTCATGAAAACCGTTGATAAACTGTTCATTGTTCTCTTCGCTATCGTGAACCTTTAAAAGGTAATCGAAGGCTACGTTTCTAAACAGATTATCTTTCAGTTCTTTTTCAGCAACCAAACTATCAATAATATGAAGCTTGTGCTTACTGAAGTGTAAGTTGTTGCGGGCAATTAACTCGTCATCATCACAGTCATTAGAACAGTGTACGTAACTCAAATTGCCAACGTGATTTTTAACAAAATTGTAATAGGGCCTTAAATAAGTAAGGTCGTTATCGTTAAAGGTAATATCACTTCGGTAATCATAAAAATTGTCTGGCAGTTCATCAACTACCTCATTTTTGGTACGACGACGATGTCTGAAAGGGTAACCCTCTTTGTACATGTTGTAAGTATAGAAAACACTGGCAAATGCAATCTTTTCTTCTTTTTCAGACAGTTCAGATTCCGACTTTAGGTCGTCTAAAACGGCAAGTTTATCAGCTTTTAGAGAATCGATTTTCTGGGCAAACTCTTCTGGTTTCAACCAATAATAAGACCGTATTTTCGATGCTTCCTCTTCATTGGCCAAGAATAATTCCAATAGAAAATTGTTCACTTCTTCGCCTCTTCCTGAAAAAATAAGTGATTCATCAAAATCAACGGTATTTAATCGAATGACAATACTGTCTCCATTTTCAAGAAAAATATACTGAACCTCCGGGTCATGGTTGAAATGATAAAGACCCTCTGAAATAGAATCGAATGTGAATAAGAACCTATTATTATTATCAAGTTTTGCCGAATCAATAATTTCATCGCCTTTGTAGAGTACAACCTGATTACTGGTAGGATTGACTATTTCACCCGAAAAATGGACGTTACTATTGGGCTTTTCGTTTGACCCACAGGCTGCTAAGAAAAAAAGAGAGAGATAGAGTAAATGTTTATTCATATATGAGCACCTCCGATACCATAACAAAATTAAACAACACCATTTGCTACGCTGTTAATAGCGAGTTAAAAATTAATGGTTTACGTTAAGGAAATTGATGAAAAGTATTGATTGCAAGATTATTGGCAAGGCATATAAATTTCTGTATTTTTGCACGGATTTTAAAAAAGCAGCGCTATGTTATCGGTATCTAATTTATCTGTCCAGTTTGGTAAAAGAGTATTGTTCGATGAAGTAAATGTAAGTTTTACCGAAGGCAATTGTTATGGTGTTATAGGCGCCAACGGTGCCGGTAAATCTACTTTTTTACGTATACTTTCAGGACAAATTGATCCTACTTCAGGACATGTTTCCCTTGAACCAGGCAAAAGAATGTCCATATTAGAGCAGAACCATAATGCTTATGATGAAAATACGGTTTTAGAGGCAGTAGTAATGGGTAATAAGCCCTTATTTGCTATTAAGCAGGAAATTGATGCTTTATATGCCGACTATACCGATGAGAATGCCGATAAGATTGGTGAGCTTCAAGTTCAGTTTGAAGAAATGAACGGCTGGAATGCCGATAGTGACGCCGCAGCACTATTATCAAATTTGGGCATATCGGAAGATTTGCATTATACCAGTATGACCGATTTAGATTCTAAATTAAAGGTGAGGGTTCTTTTGGCACAAGCGCTTTTTGGTAATCCTGACGTACTCATTATGGATGAGCCTACCAACGACCTTGATTATGAAACTATCAACTGGCTAGAAAACTTCTTGGCCGATTATGAGAATACAGTTATCGTCGTATCTCACGATAGGCACTTTTTAGATACCGTGTGTACCCACATTGCCGATATTGACTTTGGTAAAATGAATTTATATTCAGGTAACTATACTTTCTGGTACGAAAGTAGTCAGCTAGCTGCAAGACAAAGGGCACAACAGAACAAGAAGGCAGAGGAAAAGGCCAAAGAACTACAAGAGTTTATCGCAAGGTTCAGTGCCAACGTCGCCAAGAGTAAGCAAGCCACTTCTCGTAAAAAGATGTTATCTAAACTAAAGGTAGACGACATCAAGCCATCGAGCAGAAGATATCCGGCTATTATATTCGAAAGAGAAAGGGAGGCGGGTGACCAAATTTTAAATGTCGACAATCTTTCGGCGATTTCAGAGGATGGTGATCTACTTTTCAAGAATGTCAATTTAAACTTGGCCAAGGGAGATAAGGTAGCTATAATCTCTAAAGATTCGCGTGCCACAACTGCCTTCTATGAAATAATAAATGGCAAGAAAAAGGCCGATGAAGGTGAGTTTCAGTGGGGGGTAACTACCAATCAATCGTATCTACCTGCCGATAACTCTTCTTATTTTACAGAAAATATCAATCTAGTCGATTGGTTACGTCAATGGGCCAAGACTGAAGAAGAGCGTGAAGAGGTCTATATTCGAGGCTTTTTGGGTAAAATGCTTTTTAGTGGTGAAGAGGCGTTGAAAAAGTGTACCGTTCTCTCAGGAGGTGAAAAGGTTCGTTGTATGTTGAGCCGAATGATGTTGTTAAGGGCCAATGTTCTTATGCTCGACGAACCGACCAACCACTTAGACTTAGAGAGTATTACTGCATTCAATAATTCCCTGAAAAACTTTAAGGGAACGGTTATGTTCACAACGCATGACCATGAATTTGCCCAGACGGTTGCCAATAGAATCGTCGAGTTAACGCCTAAAGGCAACATCGACAGATATTTATCGTTTGAAGAGTACATGTCCGATAAGGCGTTAAAAGAGCAGAGAGAGAAGATGTACGGTGTGCTCGCGTAGGGTCTTGTCGGCCGAAACTCTTACATATGAAAACCTACAATTTGTGCTATGCCTTTTTGGCATTGGCGTTCATTGGTTGTACGAAGTCAGGCTCTAACGATGATTCTTCAGAAAATCTCACTAAAGGTAATGCCCGTTATACCGTAGTTTTACAGGATAACGAAACCTTGTCTACCCTGGGTTTTAAGCAGGGTGGGGATGTTCTTGTGGGCGATGATTCGATAATTGCTCCTTTTTCTTCGGTTAAAGAGCCCACAGTATCTTACGAAAGTAAAGGTAAATGGAGCCACTATTCAAAACAAGGGGATTGTGAAGGCAAAGTGACCCTTTTTGATTTTAAGGATGGGAGTAATATTCAATTTCAAGTTTTTAATGATTTAGGCAATTGTAATCTACAGGTAAACGCCATTTTGCATACCGACCATAAAATCTATTTGGCCTATGAAATAGCGGTCACTCATAAATTGACCTATAATTATGTTCGTGTTTTCGATTTGTCAACTTCTGGTGAAGATTTTCGAGATATAGCCCTATTCAAAAAACCGTTAGGTCTTGCTTTTGTGAACGAAAGATTATTCGTTTTGACACAAGATACACTGTTTACCGGTAAAAATGCCTTCTCGGTCATTGATGGTAATACTGATACCGTTTTATATAGTGATATGTTACCTTCCGATGTTCGCCAAATTTTTGAAGGCCCCGAAAACACGGTAATAGTCAGCTATGATGACTTGCATATGACTATTAATGGCGAAACATTGTCATTAACCACTACCAAGTACGGCGAAAACACCAAACCTCATTTTAAAGAATCACAAAGTCTACAGCTTGATAGTTCCGGGAAATTATACTATACAATGCCTGGAGGTGAATACAGCAATTATCCCCTAATTTCCGCTATTTATGATTTTCATGAAAACACAGCAGTTCTTTATGCCTATGAAAACTTTTTGACCGAGGCACAACGCGACTTTGAATTCGAAATTGAGAATACCACTATGGTATCGTATGATGAAGAAAATGATTTATTATTGATAGGCTATAAGAAAAAAGGCAACCAAAGTAGAGGCGGATTGATTAGAATAAAAACAACTCCCAACCCTGTTTTAATAGATAATACTAATTTGGAAGGAATACCAATTAAAATTTTCTTCTAAATCAAGTAGAAGAGAATTTTTGCCTAATTGAATCTACATTTAAAATTATGCGTTGTAATACTTACTGTTCCAAATAGCGGGATTAAAGTTCTTGCCCAATGCGAAGCCATAAAATATAACCACGGAGGCTAGGCATTTAAACATAAAAAAGAAAATAATCCAAAATTCCGCAGATGTGCTCTTTTTCGAGAATAGCCCCTCCGGAACCATTAATGTCAAAACATAACTGATCATAACCACCAATAGAGTAAGATTAACAATACTCTTAAAAGGCCACATGAGCCATCTTCTTAACGGGTGAAGGTCGTTGCCCCATTTGTGGATAAGATAGAAATAATCGTTACCGATAGGTGCAAATAATAGGGGGTCATCTTTGTCTTCCAGTTTAAACAATTTGCTCGGAGCCAGAATTTTTAATCCACTTATTTCAGTTTCATGGTCTTTTTCTAGTTGTCTTATTATACTGACTGCCTCTTCCGGTATCTGACCTTTAAAATATTTAGAGTCTAAAAACCGCAAGCGATAATTGATACAGGTTAGTCTAATATCATCTAGGTGATAGATTTTGTTACTCTCCAATAAATCTAATTGAAACGAATTGCGGGCCGCAGAACCGCCATTCGAAAGAGTGGTAGAAATTCTACTTCTTTGTGATGCAGTTTCATCAAATATACGCTGTACCTGAGCGATTAGGTGGTCGCCACTGATGTGCTTACCACGATTCTTGTTCAATACTTCTTGAACATTGGTTCTCTTCAACATCTCATTTTCTTTTTAGCAATTATCTCAAAGTTAGGAATTTCATCATGGGAATGAAATCGAATAATCACATCTTAAAAGTTAATATAATGTTAAAATCGATGTACTACAGAAGCATTTTTTGTAAAAATTAAAACATTGATCGTTATTTGTCGGTAAAGTCTGCATTTTGTCGGATCAATTGTTAAATTAATTTCATTGGCATGAGGTTTTCTCTAAAGGTTTCGGTTTGTTTATTGATGTTCACAGCTTGTATTACATCTGCTCAAACGGAAGTTGCTAAAGGAGCCAAAAAGTCAATTGTTCACACAACGGCCAATTCAGAAAACCATAAGACTTTACTGGCGGTGATGAGAGCCACCGATTTAGAACAATTGCTTGATCAATCAGGGCCCTTCACTGTTTTTGCCCCATCTGATTCAGCTTTTGAGAATCTTTCAGGTAAATCTATTGATCACTTGCTCAACCCTGAGAACAAACAAGAGCTTAAAGAATTGTTGACCTACCATATAGTTGCCGGTAAACTTTCAGCTTCTAAAATTTTAAAGGCTATGTGCAGGGGCAAGGGCAAGGCCACCTTTACTACAGTACAAGGTGAGCAGATTACGGCCACCATGCAGGGTATCGACATCGTTCTAACCGATAGTCACGGAAGCCGTGCCACCATTGTCGTTGCCGACTCCAATCAGCGCAACGGGGTCATTCATGAGATTGACAGCGTTATACGACCTAGAAAAATCTAAAGAATTATTATCTTAATTCTGCACCTAACTGCTCTTCAAAGCTCTTTTGAAGCTTTGCCATAATCTTATCGATTTGCTTATCGGTCAACGTACGTTGGGCATCTTGCAAAGTGAAACTGACCGCATAAGATTTTTTGCCTTCCGGTAGGTTTTTTCCAGTGTATACATCAAAAAGGTTGATGTTTTTTAAAAGCTTTCTTTCCGTCTTGAAACCAAGCTCATTTATTTGATCAAAAGTTACGCTTTCATCCAATAGAAGGGCAAAATCGCGTCTCACTTCAGGGTGCTTGGGTATTTCTTGATAACTAATACTTTTTTTGCTGGCCAGCTCGATTAAATTATCCCAATTAAAATCTGCATAAAGTACAGGCTGTTTTATGTCAAGAGGTTTTAAGAGCGATTTTTTCACCAAACCGAACGATACCAAGTCCTTCGAGTTTATTGAAAAAGTAAGACCCTCGGAGTAAATGGAATTTTTTACGGAAGCTTGAGCTACATTGTTAACACCCAATCTCTCAAGAACACTCGTTACGGAAGACTTTAAGTAAAAGAAATCTGATTTACTTTCGGCACCAGCCCAACTCTCGGCAGAGCGATTACCTGTGAGAAGCAAACTTAGATGTTTGTATTCGTTTCTTTGCTCTCCCTTTAAGTGATAGGTCTTACCGAATTCGAAAAACTTTAAATTGGGCTTTCTTCTATTTACGTTATATGAAATAGCTTCCAGACCCGAAAAGAGCATGGTTTGCCTTAATACCGATAAATCGTTACTTAAAGGATTGAGCATTTTCACCGGTTTATCCACCTCATTTTCTTCTAATAGTGAAGCATAATCGGGCGAAGTAAGGCTGTTCGTCATTATCTCGTAATAGCCAAGTGCCGCTAAATGATCACCTATTTTTTGTTGAAGTTTATAGTCATCGAATTTTGAAACCGGTGCTATAGAAGCGTTCAGTTTGTCTTTAAAATCGATATTATTATAACCATAGACCCTTAGAATTTCTTCGATTACATCTACCTCTCTATGAACGTCAACACGATAAGATGGAATCGAAAGCCCAAGACCGGCCTCGGTCACACTTTTAACCTTGATATCCAAAGAAGCTAAAATCGATTTAATGGTATCTTGAGGAATCTCTTGACCGATGAGGCTGTATGTTTTTTCGAATGTGAGAAATACTTGGTGTTCTTCAATTCGTTTAGGATAAAAATCTTCAATGTCAGAAGTAATGTCGCCACCGGCAATCTCTTTGATTAAAAGGGCCGCTCTTTTTAAAGCGTATTCTACATCTTCAATATCGATTCCCCTTTCAAACCGGAATGAGGCATCGGTATTCAAACCGTGACGTTTCGCCGATTTTCTGATGCCAACAGGGTCGAAATAAGCACTTTCTAAAAAGATGCTGGTTGTTGAATTGGTAACACCTGTATTGATACCGCCAAAGATTCCGGCTAGGCACATTGGTTTTTCGGTATCACAGATCATAAGATCATCTTCGTGCAAGATACGCTCTTCACCGTCTAAAGTCATAAACTTGGTTCCGGCAGGCAATGTCTTAACGATAATTTTCTTACCATGAATACGGTCGGCGTCAAATGCATGTAATGGTTGACCTAATTCATGAAGCACATAATTCGTTGCGTCTACCACATTATTGATGGGCTTCAGCCCAATGGACTTCAATCTGTTTTTTAGCCAATCAGGTGAGGGTTGTACTACTAGGTTACTCATGGTAACGCCGCAATAACGAGGTGCCAGCTTGCTGTTTTCTACCTCGATTTGCATTTTTAGAGAACGATTGTCAATATTAAAGTTGCTGACGGATGGTGTTATGAGCTCTTTGCTGATTTCTTTTTGCCTAAGACCGGCCTTTAAATCTCTCGCAACCCCAAAATGGCTCATTGCATCCGCACGGTTGGGGGTCAATCCTATTTCAAAGACTTCATCTTCTTCTACTTTAAAAATTTCCGCACAGGGTATACCAGGTTGTAATTTATCATTTAGAACCATTATGCCGTCATGACTAGTACCCAGACCAAGTTCGTCTTCAGCGCAAATCATGCCTTCACTTACTTCGCCTCTTATTTTACCCTTTTTAATTTTCCAGGCTTCACCTTCAGGGGTGTAAAGAGTTGTGCCGATAGTGGCGACTGGTACCAACTGACCCTTAGCAACGTTTGGGGCGCCACAGACGATTTGCAATACTTCATCGGTACCGACATCGACAGTGGTCAATTTTAGTTTGTCGGCATTTGGGTGTTGCACACAAGTTAGAACTTTACCGACCACGACGCCTTTTAAACCGCCCTTGACCGACTCAAAAGTGGAAATCCCTTCTACTTCGAGTCCTAAGTCTGTTAAAAGTTCGGCTGTTTTTTTGGCTTCCCAGTCAAGTTTTAAGAACTGCTTCAACCAGTTGTATGAAATCTGCATTGGCTATTTTTATTGGCCGCTAAGATAAAACAATGCGGTAAGAGATTCAATAATGTGCCAAACTGAAATACTTAAAATTTTATCGTAAGTTTTAAGCCATAATCCGTACCTAAACATAAAACCCCTATGCGCTATTATCTTAGTTACTTTATTATTTTTCTTTTAATTCTCGCCTCCTGTAAAAAACATAGTCGTGAATCAACTATAGCCGATGGTCTATGGTTGGGGGAGTTGGAAGCTATGGATGGGTACCATTTACCTTTTAATTTCCGGTTGATACGCTCTGAAAACGATAGTATTCATATGGAAATATATAATGCTGATGAAACTATAAAGGTTGATGAAATAACTATTAAACAAGATTCCATCATAATTCACCCTCCGGTTTTTGAAGGGTATTTCGCGGGTATTTTTACCGAGAAAAGTATAAACGGCCGTTTCATAAAAGAAGAGTTGAACCGTTCTGTGCCTTTTTCGGCCCATTATGGGCAAAAAGAGCGTTTCAAAACAGGAGATAAGGCAAACGTTAATGTATCTGGAAATTGGGAAACAGTGTTCAGTGATGGAACTGATGATAGATATGTAGCAAAGGGCGTTTTTGAACAAAAAGGGAAAAAGGTCACCGGTACTTTTGAAACTGCAACTGGTGATTACCGATTTCTGGAGGGGGTGGTTACGGGGGATTCGTTAAAGCTCTCTGCCTTTGATGGATCTCATGCTTTTCTTTTTGTAGCGAAAGCGACAGACAGCCTTTTAGACGGAATGTTTTATTCAGGAAATCATTTCAAAGAGCCTTTTCAAGCAAAAAGAAATGATGCTTTTGAACTTCCGGATGCTGATTCCTTGACTTTTCTAAAACCGGGCTATGATTCTTTTAATTTTACCTTCCCGAATGCTTTGGGGGAGCAAATTTCCCTGAAAGATGAACAATTTAAAGATAAGGTGGTTTTGTTACAGATTATGGGCACGTGGTGCCCCAATTGCCTTGATGAGACCAAGTTTTACGTCGATTATATAAAAAAGAACCGACCCGATGATGTAGCCATGGTCGCCTTGGCATTCGAGTATGCCAAAACCGAAGCCTCGGCATTTAAGAGTATTAATCGATTGGTTGAACGTGTCGATGTGCCTTACCCCATTTTATTAGCCCAGTACGGTACGACCAATAAGACCGAAGCGCAGAAAAAACTGCCAATGTTGAACCATGTTCTTTCCTATCCTACTACTATTTATTTAGATAAAAAGGGTGCGGTCAGAAAAATACATACAGGATTTAATGGGCCTGCCACTGGCGATAAATTTGTTGAGTTTAAAAGTGAATTCGAAACTTTTGTACAGCAGTTACGTGAAGAGTAGAAATCGACAAATTAAATAATAGTAGACTTGCCGAGCCCAATGTTTTCATCGTTTATGTTCAAGTTTTCATCGGAATCTACGATATGCTCTGAAATGAAATCACCCACATAATCAGTACCGTATTTGCTGCTTCCTAAAATATCGGCGGTAACAACTTTTTTGGCGAATGACTCATGAACTGCAAATACAATGGCATTGGCCTCTTCATCAAGTCCAAAATGTTGCAAAAGCATAGCGGTACTAAAGATAGAAGCTACCGGGTTGGCTATATTCTTTCCTTTTGCCTGCGGATATGAACCATGAAAAGGCTCGAACATGGCATTATTGGCACCTATTGATGCAGAGGGAAGCAATCCCACGGATCCGATAATTACGCTGCCCTGATCAGACAGAATATCACCGAACATGTTATCGGTAAGAATCACATCGAATTGCGACGGATTTAACATCATTTGAACAGCGGCGTTGTCAATGAACATGCATTCAAATTTCACCTCTGGGTAGCTTTTGCCGATTTCGGTTACCGTTTTACGCCATAACCGAGAAGATTCGAGAACATTGGCCTTGTCTACCAAAGTCAATTTCTTTTTGCGCTTTTTTGCGGCCTTGAAAGCCATATGCGCTATGCGACTAATCTCCTTTTCAGAATATTCACACAAGTCGGAAGCTACTGTGCCGTCTTGGTTAATATGTTTTTCTCCAAAATAAATTCCCCCGGTAAGTTCCCTGAAAATGACAAGGTCGGTTCCCTTGACTATATTTTCTTTTAAAGGAGAATTTTTTATAAGCGATTGAAACATCTTAACCGGTCTGATGTTGGCAAAGAGTCCTAATTCTTTTCTCAGTTTGAGAAGACCTTGTTCAGGCCTAACCTTGGCCTCAGGATTATTGTCATATTCCAAGGCACCGATGGCTCCAAAAAGTATGGCATCTGCCTCATGGCATAATTTTAAGGTAGAGTCGGGTAGGGGTTTGCCCGTTCCTGAAATGGCGATGGCCCCGACCGGCGCCTCAACCAATTCAAAATTATGATTGAAGGTCTCCTCAATGGCCTTCAGGCATTTGACCGATTGGGCCAATACCTCAGGACCGATACCATCACCACCTAAAAGTGCAATTTTCAAATGCATATAATGCCTTTTTAACCACCTTACTATTCTAAAAGCCTTAGAAATAAGGTAGTCGAATGTTTTAACAAAGCTAAGCTAAGGTTAAAAAAAAAGGTGACATTACAGCATAAAACCGATGGAAAATTTATGCAGATGGTCTTCTGAAAAAGTGTGATTTACGAAACGCTCTCTATCTTTAGGTTGGCTGCTTCGATAATTTTAGGAATATCATTATCAGAAATCTCTTTATGCAAATCGGCAAATTTTAAGAATTCTTGATAGACCTGATCCAACTGAAGCTTAGTCAATTCAAACCCCACAATTTTGGCTCTGTATGCCAAGGCGGCCCTACCACTTCTTGCAGTTAAAACGATGGAAGATTCATTAACACCTACATCTGCAGGATCGATGATTTCGTAGGTTTCCCTGTTCTTAATAACACCATCTTGATGAATACCGGAACTGTGGGCAAACGCATTGGCACCTACGATAGCCTTGTTTGGCTGAACGATCATACCCATCTTTTGCGAAACCATTTGACTGGTGTCGTAAAGTAATTTGCTGTTAATATTGGTATCTAAATTCAAGCTAGGGTGTTGCCTTAAAATCATCACCACTTCTTCTAACGAAGTGTTGCCGGCTCTTTCGCCTATACCATTAATGGTACATTCAATCTGTCGTGCTCCATTGATAACCCCCGCAATTGAATTGGCGGTGGCAAGACCTAGGTCGTTATGACAATGGCAAGAAAGCGTAGCTTTTTCAATGCCTTTGACATTCTCTTTTAAGTATTTGATTTTCGCACCGTATTCTTCCGGCAAGCAATAGCCCGTAGTGTCAGGAATGTTCAACACGGTCGCTCCGGCCTTTACTACGGCCTCACAAACTTTGGCCAAAAACTCATTATCGGTTCTACCGGCATCCTCGGCGTAAAATTCTACGTCTTCTACAAAGGTTTTGGCATAACTGACGGCACTAACGGCCCTTTCAATGATGGCATCTCGGTTGGAGTTAAACTTGTATTTAATGTGTGAATCGGAAGTTCCTATTCCTGTATGAATACGGGGCTTTTTAGCGGATTTTAAAGCTTCTGCCGCCACCTCAATATCCTTCTTCACGGCTCGGGTAAGACCACAGACCGATGCATTTTTTACCAAATCGGAAATCTCGGCGACAGACTTAAAGTCTCCAGGACTTGATATGGGAAACCCTGCTTCAATGATATCTACTCCCAATTCATCTAACCTTTCTGCGATGACCAATTTTTGCGCGGCGTCTAATTTGCAGCCGGGCACTTGTTCGCCATCCCTTAGTGTAGTATCAAAAATCTGTACCTTATCTTTACTCATTATATTTATGTAGTTTAGCTAACCATTACGAAGATATGACCATTAGGTTAAAACACCTAGGCCTAACCAAAAATAGTACAACGTTAAATAAGTTTTTCAATTATGTAATTATTTGAAGAACAGTAAATTAAACCATTCTTTTTACGATGACAAATGCGCACAGAGATGCTTTATTCGTGCTCGTGAAATCGCTTTCGAAATCTGAGAAACGCCAATTCAAGTTATATGTAGGTCGATTGGGAGTGAATACCGATGCCAAGTTTCTGGCCCTTTTCAACCTTTTAGATCGCTTAAAGAAGTATGATGAAAAGGCCATTCTAGAATCCGGTATTGTCAAGAAAGCACAGCTCTCTAATTTAAAGGCCCATTTATACAAACAAATATTGGTCAGTTTAAGATTGAACCCGGTTAACCAGACCATTCGTTTGCAAATTAGGGAACAACTCGATTTTGCTACCATTCTATATCAAAAAGGACTCTACAAGCAAAGTTTAAAGATTTTGGATAAGGCGAAGTCTATCGCCATTGAGAACGAGGAAAAGAATATTGCCTACGAAATAGTAGAGCTTGAAAAAATTATAGAAACGCAATACATCACCCGAAGTATACCCGACCGAGCCAATGAATTGGCGGTTCAGGCCAAAGAACTTTCGGCCCAAAACGTTATTACCAGTAAGCTTTCCAATCTATCACTTCAATTGTACGGTCTGATGTTGAAAGTAGGGTATGTAAGAAGCGACGATGATCATAAAAGGGTAAAGGAATATTTTGAACGCCATTTACCGAAACACCGCATTGAAATGCTTGGTTTTAGGGAAAAACTTTGGCTATATAAAGCGCACCTTTGGTATAGTTTTTTGATTCAAGACTTTCTCTCATCTTATAAATATGCCAGTAAATGGGTCGATTTGTTCTATGAACACGAAGAACAGATTGCCTTGAACCCCGTATTCTTTTTAAAGGGAAACCATTATTTGTTGGAGTCACTTTTTTATGTAAAGTATAGTAGTCAGTTCAAGCAAACACTTGAGCGACTGGAGGAAGTCGTAGAAAGTAAAGATTTTCCAAAGAACGATAACATTTCATCTTTGGCCTTTTTGTATATCAATGCCAACAAGCTGAATTTGCATTTCTTGGAAGGTACTTTTCAACAAGGCCTCTATTTGGTGAAAATAGTGGAGTACGGTATCAACAAACACAAAGATCGTATCGATGCCCACCATATCATGGTCTTATATTACAAAATCGCTTGCCTGTATTTCGGAATCGGAGATAATAAGACCTGTATTCAATATCTCAAGAAAATAATCAACAACAAAAACCTAAAAATGCGCGAAGACTTGATGTGTTTCGCCCGTGTTTTAAGTCTTGTAGCACATTACGAAGCAGGTATGGACTATCACTTGGAAGTGCAGCTTAAAAGCACCTATAAGTTCTTGTTGAAGATGAACGATTTACATGCAGTTCAAAAAGAAATGATTAAATTCTTGCGTAACCTTGGTAATATTTACCCAAACCAATTAAGAAACGAATTTCAGAAATTGCATACCGAGTTGAAGAAGTATGAAGACCACCCTTATGAAAAAAGGGCTTTTTTATACCTCGATATTATTTCATGGTTAGAAAGTCATTTAGAAAATAGACCTGTGGCTGAAATCATTCGTGAAAAGGCACTTGCTGTCAAAAGATAAATACCTCAAATGACCCCAACCAACCCTACCAGAAGGTTTCTGGAACTCAACCTTACCGTACTTTTCATGTCAACTTCCGGGCCGTTCGGAAAATTCATAGCGCTTCCGGCACCTTTGACAATCGAATTAAGAACACTATTGGCTTTTATTTTTTTGCTAATTTATTGTAAGATTCGGGGCGTTTCGTTTCATCTGAACCGTCGTGATATCTGGCCTATTTTGATTACCGGTGTTTTAATGGGAGTTCATTTAGTGACCTATTTTCATGCCTTGCAATTATCGAATGTGGCAATCGGTATGTTGTCATTGTTCACCTATCCGATCATGACCTCATTTTTAGAGCCCATTTTTTTAAAGACAAGGTTTAGAAAAACCCATTTGTTATTGGGGCTGATGGTTCTTGTGGGCATATATTTTTTGGTTCCTGATTTTAACCTTAAAAATTCGAGTACGATAGCCATTGGTTTCGGACTTTTTTCAGCCTTCACCTATTCCCTTCGAAATTTAATTTTGAAAACCAAGGTCGATAGATACGAAGGTAGCATGCTGATGACTTATCAGATGGGTATTATTGGGATCTTATTAATACCGACTTACTTTCTCTATGATGCAACGGAAGCCACCAACTATGTACCCGCTTTGCTCGGATTGGTCTTGATTACAACCGTCATAGGTCACTCAATGTTCATCAATTGCTTTAAGCATTTTTCGATTACCACCGTTAGTATTCTTAGTAGTATTCAACCGGTTTATGGTATCATCATTGGTGCCCTATTTCTGAAGGAAATACCTGGATGGTCGACCATTTTAGGAGGTTCTCTGATTCTCGCATCGGTAATTTTAGAGAGTAGAAGGTCTTATAAATAATAGCCTTCAACTTTTGATATCACTTCAATAGCCAGAAGTAGAATTACTCGATTGATATTGATTGATCAACCCTTCGCCCAATTTTTGAAATTCTTCGTTTTGCGCCATTTGTCGCACTTTGACCGGATCAAAGTTCCCATTAAAATATAAAAATGAGCCAGAAACATTGTTGTTGTTATAAATCAAGATTTCCTTAACGGCGTCCCTCTTTTCTCTAATAGAAACTATATTTCTTTTAAGATTATCGTTCTTTCTATACACTTCAATAAACGAATTTCCTGTTATTCCGTTCATCTGTTGGTTGAGAAATTGTGTTCTATCCGGCGTCGGGCTCGGAAACTGCATATATCTTAAATCTTTCGTGCTACTTACCAAGGCCTTCATTTCAGGAGAAAGGTTAGAAATCATCGAGAGCATGAACCGCGGTACACGTATAGCCGTAACCTGATCATCTTCTTTATGGGCATTGTAAAAGGTATCTATCGAGTTGTAAGTGCTACAGGCAGAAAGTAAAACCAAGCTACCTATAAAAAGAAACTTTTTGAACATGGTGCAGTGTTTATTATGTTAAATATAAAGTATTTAACAACAAACATTCCAAAGTGGGTCATTAGGTGGATCGGCAATCAAATCAACTTGTTCCTTTTTAACAGGATGAACGAATGAAAGTTTTCTAGCATGTAAATGGATACTGGCATCTTTATTACTCCTATCAAAACCATATTTCAAATCGCCCTTTATAGGGCTACCAACAGCGGATAACTGCACACGTATTTGATGATGCCTGCCCGTATGCAGGTTAATTTCAAGCAAAAAATAGTTATCCAGTTTTTGAACGATACGATAGGTTAGACTGGCCTTCTTGCTATTGGGAACTTGTTTTGGGTTCGGATACGATTTGTTTTGCTTAGGGTTTCGCACCAACCAGTGCACTAGCAAGTTTTCAGACTTAGGGGGCTCATTTTTAACGATGGCCCAGTAGGTCTTTTGGGCATCCTTTTCCGCAAAAAGTTTATTGAGACGAGGAAGCGCTTTTGAGGTTTTGGCAAATACAACAATCCCGGAAGTTGGGCGATCTAATCGGTGAGTAACACCCAAGTATACATTGCCCGGTTTGTTATATTTAATCTTCAAATATTCCTTTACAACTTCGCTTAAGGGGGTGTCTCCCGTTTTGTCTCCCTGAACAATATCACCAGGTCTCTTATTGACGGCAATCAGATGATTGTCCTCATAAATAACTTGAAGGTTTTCGGCAGTCGAGAGTATTTTTTGGGCCACTATAAAACGGGTTTTTCTTTTGTGAGGGTAAGTGAAAGCAAAAGTAATACTCCCAAGGTTACAGAAACATCTGCCATATTGAAAATTCCAGTCTTGAAAAGCCCCAATTTGATTTGAAAGAAATCGGTTACCGAACCATAGGCTATTCGATCCACCAAATTACCGATTCCTCCACCGATTACTGAGGCAAAAGCAAGAGTAGACCAAGTGTTCAAATGATTTTTTCTTAAAATCCTGAAAAGCAGAACCACCAAAACTAGTATGGGAAGCATTTGAAATAGAGCAATTTTCAAGAGAGGTGAAAATTGCCTTCCGAAACCAAGCATGGCACCTGTATTTTCAACATTGGTAAGTATAAATTGGTCGCCGATTACCCTAATATAATCATTGGGTTCTACATGCTTGCGCACCACACCTTTTGAAATCTGGTCGCACCCAAAATTCAATACGACCAAAAGTAATATGGCTAATTTTTTCCAAGGTGCCTTCCTCATAGTTATTGATTCTAATACTGTTCTTGGTCGTTCGGAAAATCTCTATTCTTTACATCGGTAACGTACTGTGAAATAGCGTGACCCATATCTTCATATAGGTTCATATAACGACGTAAAAAACGTGGATTAAACTCATGGGTCATGCCCAACAGATCATGAATGACCAAGACTTGACCGTCGGCGTGTTTTCCACCACCGATACCTATCGTAGGTATAGAAATACTTTCCGAAACTTCTTTGGTAAGTTCTGCCGGTATTTTTTCGAGAACGATACTAAAGCAACCAAGCTCTTCTAGAAGTTTGGCATCGGCTAGAAGTTTCTCGGCCTCTTCTTCTTCCTTTGCCCTAACGGTGTAGGTACCAAACTTATAGATTGATTGTGGGGTTAGGCCTAGATGCCCCATGACGGGTATGCCTGCATTCAAGATTCTTTTGACCGATTCTTTTATTTCTTCTCCACCCTCTAGTTTTACGGCATGTGCACCACTTTCTTTCATGATTCGTATGGCACTTCTTAAGGCTTCCTTCGGGTCACTTTGGTAACTTCCGAACGGAATATCAACTACCACGAGTGCTCTCTGAACGGCCCTGATTACCGATGTGGCATGATAAATCATTTGATCTAATGTAATTGGCAGCGTAGTTTCGTGGCCGGCCATCACATTACTGGCCGAATCACCGACCAAAATCACATCTACATTGGCTGAATCTACAATTTTGGCCATTGAATAATCATAGGCCGTAAGCATAGATATTTTTTCGCCATTCTTTTTCATGTCCACCAAGGACTTAACAGTTACTCTCCTGTACTCTTTTTTTGCAGTTGACATTCAATAATTGTTTTGGAGGGTTAAAAGTAAGGAAATTGTTTCAGCACAAGGGTAGGGTTGTAATCAAATCAATTTTGGTCAGAATTTAATAAAAAACTCTACATTCGAATTAAAATACCTTTTCAATCAGTTAATCATCAACTTATGAGAGCTTTAGTAACATTGGCCTTGTTTTTTATTTCTGTGCAAATGAACGCCCAAGACGAAGAGGCTTTGGTGGAAACAACAATAGAGAATTTTTTCAACGCTTTTCACAGGCAAGATTCCGTAGGAATTAAAAAAACAGTATCCGACGATATCGTATTGCAGACTATTGCGAAAGACAATGAGGGTGCCCCCGTTGTAAAGACACAACCTTTCAATGAATTTTTAAAATCAATCATCAGCATACCCAAAAGCACACAATTTGAAGAGGTCATTACTAATTTCCACATTCAAATTGATGGGCCAATGGCCAACGCCTGGACGGACTATGAATTTAATTTAGATGGAAGTTTTCACCACTGTGGTGTCAATTCTTTTCAATTGGTGAAAGATGCCAAGAAAGGTTGGCAAATTATTTATTTAATCGATACCAGAAGGGTAGAGGGTTGTAAATAAAAAAGCCGAAAGGATTTGGATTTTTCCAGTTCCTTTCGACTTTAGGTTTTAATATTTATTGAGAATTACATCTCCCAACCTTTACGGTAAGTTCTTCCAACGTATTGGTTGGCTTCCTCTAGGTTGGTAATACGCATGTTTTCTCCATCCCACAATAACTTTTTACGGGCATAGAAGTCCATGGCGCCTTTTTCGTTTTCTTTTCTCAAAAGATAGCTACGAATGGCCAAGTTACCCATCAGAACGGTCTCTGTCATTGGTCCGGCGTAATCGAACGAAGAAGTAAGCTCTTTATGTTCTTTACTCGCGAAACCGGCTTTACAGGCATCGACCCACTTACGCTGATGGCCGTATTCGGGCTCATCGTTTGGCTCAGTTTCAGGTCCGAAATCGGTAGTGCCATCATTCAGATATAACTTTGGTGTCAATGGGCTACTATCGTTGATGTTGGTAGAAATAATACCTTTCTCACCGATGATCAAGACTCCATTTTGACTGTCAGGCCCACCTATATCATTATTCGCAGGAATAATTTCTGGGTGTGCAGGTCGAATACCCCCATCACTCCAGGTCATTTCAATAGGCGACTTCGATTTCTCGGTAGCATCAAAATGAAGTGTAATGAAAGAAGATGCCGGGCAACCTTCTGGGTGGTAATCGGCATTCCACATTTGTGAGTAAACAGCACCAACACTACATTCAGCATCGGTTGGGTATTTTAAGCCTAATGTTCTAAAAGGAATATCGATCAAGTGGCATCCTACATCACCAAGTGCACCTGTACCGTAATCCCACCAGCCTCTCCAATTGAATGGGTGTAGGTTAGGGGTATAAGGTTTTTCAGGAGCTGGCCCTAGCCATAGATCCCAATTTAAACTATCGGGTTTCATAGAGGCATTAGGTTCTGGCATGGCGCCACCTTGTGGCCAAACAGGTCTGTTTGTCCAAATCTGAACTTTAGATACAGCTCCTATAGAACCGTTATCGATCCATTTTTGAACCATACCCAATAGAGGGTTAGACCCACCTTGGTTACCCATTTGGGTAACAATCTTTTTGTCCCTTGCCATTTGGGTCAGCATACGTGCTTCCCTAATGTTGTGGGTCATTGGTTTTTGAACGTACACGTGCACGCCGCGGTTCATCGCATAGGCGGCCGCTGGGCCGTGAACGTGGTCAGGGGTAGAAATGGTAACGGCGTCGATGCCTTTCTCCTTGTCCAACATTTCCCTGAAATCGGCATAAAGTTTTGCTTTTGGAAATCGCTCTACAGATCTCTTGGCAGATCCTTCAAAATCGACATCACAAAGTGCTACAACGTTTTCGCGACCGTTTACAGATGCATTGGCAATATCGCTAGCACCCTTACCACCAGCACCAATGGCTGCAATGTTAAGGCGATCACTAGGGGCAAGGTAGCCTACACCACCCAATACATGTCTCGGTACTATAAAAATAGAAGAGGCCACTGCCCCCTTTTTTATAAACGACCGTCGTGAATTGGTTGAAGATTGAGTCTTCTTGTTTTTCATGTTTCTTTTGATATAGTTAGGATTAGAATTAGCTTCTAAAGGTATAAAAATATATGAAAGCTCTAATTAAAGTGTAGTTTAATAATCATTTTCTAAAGTATTGAATGCAATTTGTTCAAATATGATGGTATTTTTTATATTTGGCCTCAATTAATATCCCCCCGCAAATGAAAACTATGAAATCAATATTGTACTTGGTGCTATTTCTATTGGCCCTGACCTTTTCTTCGTTTACCTATGGTCAGGATGAAAAATTCTATGAAGGTAAATGGGACATAACCTTGCAGATGGATGGTAAAGAATCTCCTTCTTGGTTAGAAATCAAACACTCAGGTGTACAGACCTTGGTCGGAAGATTTGTGTACGCTTCCGGTAGTGCCCGCCCCATCTCTGAAATTAAACTCGATGGTAACGGCTTTTCGTTCACTATTCCACCGCAGTGGGAACAAGATTTAGGCAATATAACTATCAAAGGTTCGAAAGAAGGCGAAGGCTTAAAGGGAACCTTGTCATTTGAAAATGGAGATACCCATCAATGGACAGCTGACAGAGCACCAAAATTGGCTTATGCCGATAAAGTTAAGTGGGGTAAAACAAAAGAACTTTTCAATGGAAAGGATTTGACTGGATGGAAAGCTTTAGGTGAAAATCAGTGGATTGTCGAAAAGGGCATTCTAAAGAGCCCAAAATCCGGTGCCAATTTAGCTTCTGAAGAAAAATTTAACGATTTTAAAATTCACGTAGAGTTTAAGGTTCCCGAAGGAAGTAACAGCGGTATTTACCTTCGTGGTCGTTATGAGGTTCAAATCACCGATGACCATGGTAGCGACCCGAGCAATGTTCTTTTTGGAGGTGTATATGGCTTCTTAACACCCAATGAAATGGCCGCTAACCCAGCCACCGAATGGCAGACTTATGACATTACTTTAATCGGTAGAAGAGTGACTATTGTGGCAAACGGCAAAACTATTATTAGCGAGCAGAATATTCCAGGAATTACGGGAGGTGCTTTAGATAGTAAAGAAGGCGAGCCCGGACCTTTCTATATTCAAGGTGACCATGGTCCGATTTCATTCAGGAAATTTACCGTAACCCCAAGAGTTGAATAAAATTTCATTGTTAGGGCATCAGTTCTAGCAATCACTCATATTAATACCAACAGCGAGACCTCCTTCGGAGGTTTCTTTGTATTTAGAGCTCATGTCCTTTGCGGTGGCCCACATGGTTATAACTACTTTGTCTAAAGGTACTTTGGCGTCTTCAGGGTTCGATTCCAACGCAAGTTCAGCGGCAGTAATGGCTTTGATGGCTCCCATCGAATTTCTTTCGATACAGGGTATTTGTACCAAACCTCCAATGGGGTCACATGTTAGGCCCAAATGATGCTCCATGGCAATTTCGGCAGCCATTAAAACCTGTTCGGGGGTGCCGCCCAATAGTTCTGTAAGGCCACCTGCTGCCATGGCCGAAGAAACACCTATTTCTGCTTGGCAACCACCCATAGCGGCAGAAATGGTAGCTCCTTTTTTAAATATGCTGCCAATTTCACCTGCCACTAACAAAAATTGTTTAATCTGTTTAAAATCGGCTTTATGGTTTTCAATAACCAGGTAGTACATCAATACAGAAGGAATTACCCCTGCGCTACCGTTAGTTGGTGCAGTAACCACGCGACCTAAAGATGCATTCACTTCGTTGACCGCCAACGCAAAACAACTTACCCACTTGAAAATTTGCCTAAATTTCACTTTAGTGTTTCGAATAGTTTCAAGCCATTCGGTTGCGTTTTGATAGTTACCGTGGTTTTCTTCGAGCAACGATTTGTTTAAATCGAAAGCCCGTCGATGTACATTCAACCCACCGGGTAGTTTACCTTGGGTATGGCAGCCGGTATACATGCACTCGAGCATAGTATTCCAAACACGAAGCATTTCACGATCTACCACTTTTTCGTTTCTCAATGAAAGCTCGTTTTTGAGAACGAGATCAGAAATTTTGACCTTCTGAGCATTACAATGCTCAATAAGTTCGCTGCCCTTTTCAACGGGGTACGGAAAACGATGAAAATCTTCTAGGTTCTTTTTGGCATTTTTTCTTTCCTTGACAACCACAAAGCCGCCACCGATGGAATAGTATGTTTTAGATTTTTTTTCGCCAGATTCGAGAAGAGCCTCAAACTTGAGTCCGTTGGCATGAAACTCTAAAAATTTACGATGAAATGATATGTTTTCTTTAGGATTGAAAGGAAGTTCCTTTTCATTTCCCAAACGAAGAACGTGCGACTCCTGTATCTCTTTTACGATAGCATGAATGTCTTCTACGGGAATATGCTCGGGGTCGGCCCCAGAAAGACCTAACATAACCGCATAATCGGTAGCATGGCCTTTTCCTGTTAACGACAATGAACCATAAATATGAACATGAACATGCTTTACCTTTTCAAAAATATTGGCGTCTTTAAGTTCTTTGATCCATCTCTCCGCGGCACGCCAAGGCCCAAGGGTATGAGAACTCGAAGGCCCTATACCTATTTTTAGCATATCAAAAACACTGATGCACTCCATGAACTAAGACTTATTTGGAGTAAAGGTAGGAGTATTTTTTTCTATGGAAGTTGAAGTAATCGCAATTAATCCATCTTAAAACCAATCACATTTTCATGAATCATTTGCTCTCCCAATAAAGAGTCGACTTTCACATTTATAAGGGAGACATTCTTAACCGGTTCTTCTTCTTGCCCCATGATTCTTGACATGAAATTACCTTTCTTGAGCTGAACGTTGGTAAGGCTAACATCTGATATAGGGGTAAGCCTTCTTTCATAGGTGGGTACCAAATCTTTCCATTGATAAAGCACATCGGTCTCAATGCCTAAAACCCCATTTCTAACCTCATTCGCCTTAATGTTGTTCATGATAATGTTTTTCACGTAACCCCCACGGCGCTCATTCGTTTTTATAAATAACAGGTGAAATAACGAAGCTTTATCTTCCACTACACAATTATCAATGAGAATGTTTTCTATTCCACCAGAAAGTTCGCTACCCACTGCCAATAATTGATGTCCGTTTTTAACCATACAATTTCTAATGACCATATTTTTAGAAGGGGTATTCAAGCGCCAGGCATCTTGATTTCTACCCGATTTCACGGCAATGGCATCATCACCTTGATCAAAAACACAATCTTCAATAAGTACATTCTGACTCATTTCGGGATCAACCCCATCATTGTTGTGACCATGGGCAGTGACTTTTACCCTGCGTATCGTTACGTGGTTGGATAAATAAGGGTGAATGACCCAAAACGGACTGTTGGTAATGGTGACGTCTTCCAATAAGATATTCTTACTTCTATTGAACTGAATAAAATGGGGGCGCAGATTGGCGCTATCGTTTACCATTTGCCTTTCTTCAACATTGTCGTTTTTCGCTGCCAAATTGTACAATCTTTTAAGGCTGTTCATATGGCCCGGTGGTCTGCCAAACCATTTTTCCCAAGTGCCCATTTTCGCTCGAAGTTCACCTTTGCCGGTAATGGCCACATTTTCACATTCGTAGGCATATATTAATGGAGAGTAGTTGTAACACTCCATACCCTCCCATGTGGTATGTACTGCCGGTAGGTAATCCTTGGGATTATCTGAAAATAAAAGAACGGCACCTTCCTCTAAATGTAGGTTGACATTACTTTTAAAGTGCAGCTTGCCCGTTAGCCATTCCCCTTCTGGAATCTTTACGGTACCGCAGCCAGCCGCATTTGCTTCTATGATGGCCGCTTGAATAGCCTGTTCTGTCGCCTGTTGGTTTCCTTCTACCGCTCCCTTATCAACAATTGAAATGATTGGACAATTGGAAAAATCAGGAGATTTTATGGAGGCCATGTCAAAAGGAGCCTCTACCTGTTCTTCAATAATGGTCAGTTGTACTTTTTCATCTTTGCAGGAAGTTATCAAAAGGCATATAAATGCCATTAGACTTACCTTTTTAATCGGGGTCATATGGGATATTTTAGAAATTGGTCAATGATTTATTATCCGACATTCAATCGAAATGCTTCTTTCTGTGCGGTCAAGGCTAACTCCGTGGCCAAGAAGCAATGGTCTTGGCTCATGGCCGTTTCCGTGCGCTCAACTACATCGTTTACCAATTGCTCCCCGTAGGGCATATGCACTTCGTTGCAATCCAAGTATTTGGTTTCCTTTTGGTCAACCAAGAAGAGATGGTTGCCTTTGGGTCTTCCTGCTATATCAATGTACTTGCGCATTTCGATGTATCCTTCCGTTCCTAAAATAAATGTTCTACCATCGCCCCAAGTACCCAGACCTTTGGGGGTAAACCAATCGATTCGTATATACCCTGTAGCATGGTCGCTACGAACCATCATATCACCGAAATCTTGGTAATTGGGAAAATCAGGAGTACCAAAATTTCCAATTTGGGAGGTGCTTACTTCGGCCTTCGTCGAATTGGTGTAGAACAAGAACTGATCGCACTGATGCGATCCGATATCACATAAGATACCGCCTGCTTCCTCGGGATAAAAGAACCAATCAGGCCTACTTTCCGGGCGCATAATGTGCGGGCCTAGCCCAATAGTCTGAATGACCTTGCCTATGGCACCTTCTTGAACCAATTTACCGGCCATTACGGAAGCTGGGTTAGATAGCCGTTCACTGTAGACAATTGAGTAAATTTTGCCTGTTTCCTTTTGTACTTTTTTTACTTCGTTGAATTGATTAAAAGTTAGAATGCCGGGCTTATCGGTCATATAATCCTTTCCAGACTTCATAACTTTTAAGCCAATGGGAGCACGCTCAATAGGTATGGCAGCACTGGCTACCAATTGTATCGAGTTGTCATCTATAATCTCTTCTTCGCTTTTGGCGATTTTTACATTAGGATATCTTTTGGTGAAATTTTTGAGCAAATCAGCTTCTTTGGCATAAACTGCCACCAAGGTGCCGCCCCCATTAATTAGGGAATCTACCATTCCATAGATATGTCCGTGATTGACTCCGATGACCGAAAACCGAATACTATTTTTAGGGGGACCGATTTTTTCTTTGGGAACAATGACTTCCCTGACCTTATTGGGGTCTAATGAGTTGGCGTACATATCTAAAGGAAGCATAGAAGCTGCCGCCAGACCAGCGGCAGAGGTAGCTCCTTTACGTAAAAAATTGCGTCTGTTGAAATGCATAGTAAAGTTGAATTTTCGTTACCTGCAAAATAGAAAAATTACGCCATTGTTGGTTGTACTACGAATAAATTAAACACATTTGGTCAGTTTGGTTTCGTTTGTGAATGGGCAAAATGACATCATGTCATGTTGGTTTGGCTTGGCATATTGTTTGTCATTTAAGAACCGACGAAAAAATCAAAGCACTAATATTTAATAACATATATAATGAGCAAAATTATAGGTATAGATTTGGGTACGACCAACTCCTGTGTCTCCGTTATGGAGGGTAATGAGCCCGTTGTAATCCCAAATGCTGAAGGTAAGAGAACAACTCCTTCCGTTATCGCTTTTGTTGACGGTGGTGAGATCAAAGTTGGTGATCCTGCTAAAAGACAGGCGGTAACCAACCCAAATAAAACTATTTATTCCATCAAGCGTTTTATGGGCAACAAATTTTCCGAGTCCAGTAGAGAAGCGGAAAGAGTACCTTACAACGTGGTTAAGGGTGACAACGATACCCCAAGAGTAGACATCGAAGGTCGTTTGTACACACCTCAAGAACTTTCTGCCATGATTCTTCAAAAAATGAAGAAAACGGCCGAAGATTATTTAGGTCAAGATGTAAGCCGTGCGGTAATTACCGTACCCGCTTATTTTAACGATGCGCAACGTCAGGCCACTAAAGAGGCTGGTGAAATTGCAGGTCTGACCGTAGAAAGAATTATCAATGAGCCTACTGCCGCTTCTTTGGCATATGGTCTTGATAAAAAAGATACCGACCAAAAGATTGTGGTATTTGACTTTGGTGGTGGTACACATGACGTTTCCATTCTTGAATTAGGAGATGGTGTTTTCGAAGTACTTTCTACCGATGGTGATACCCACTTAGGTGGTGATGATGTTGACCAAAAAATTATTGATTGGTTGGCCGAAGAATTCAAGAGTGAAGAAGATATCGATTTGCGTAAAGATGCCATGGCTTTGCAACGTTTGCGTGAAGCTGCTGAAAAGGCTAAAATCGAATTATCATCTTCAGCACAAACTGAAATCAACTTACCATATGTAACGGCTACCGCTACAGGACCAAAACACTTGGTAAGAACGTTGAGCCGTTCTAAGTTCGAGCAATTGATCGAAGATTTGGTAAAGAGAACCATTGAGCCATGTGAGGCTGCTCTTAAAGCTGCCGGTCTTTCAAAAAGTGATATCGACGAGATTATTTTGGTAGGTGGTTCTACAAGAATTCCTGCAGTACAAGAGGCTGTTGAAAAATTCTTTGGTAAGAAGCCTTCTAAAGGGGTGAACCCTGACGAAGTAGTAGCTATTGGTGCTGCTATTCAAGGTGGTGTATTGACCGGTGATGTGAAAGATGTACTTCTTTTAGATGTAACTCCACTATCGTTGGGTATCGAAACCATGGGAAGTGTAATGACCAAGTTGATCGAGGCGAACACTACTATCCCGACAAAAAAATCACAGGTTTTCTCTACGGCAGCTGATAATCAGCCTTCTGTTGAAATTCACGTGTTGCAAGGTGAGCGCCCTATGGCCGGTGATAACAAAACCATTGGTAGGTTCCATTTAGACGGAATTCCACCTGCGCCAAGAGGTACACCTCAAATTGAAGTTACTTTTGATATCGATGCGAACGGTATCATCAAAGTATCTGCTACCGATAAGGCTACTGGAAAATCCCAGGATATTAGAATTGAAGCTTCTTCAGGATTGACCGAAGAGGAAATCAAGAAAATGAAAGCCGAGGCGGAAGCAAATGCTGAAGCGGATAAAAAAGCGAAGGAAACTGCCGATAAGTTGAACGAGGCTGACGGAATGATTTTCCAAACTGAAAAGCAATTGAAAGAGTTTGGCGATAAACTTTCTGCAGATAAGAAAAAGCCTATCGAAGATTGCTTGGAAGAATTGAAGAAAGCTTACGAAAGCAAAGACCTAGCGGTTATTGCCCCAGCTTTAGACAAAATCAACGAAGCTTGGAAAGCTGCTTCTGAAGAGATGTACAAAGCCCAAGCGGAAGGACAACAGGGTGGAGGCCCATCAGCTGATGCCGGTGCCGATACTGCCAGTGCAGATGCCAAAGAAGGTGATAACGTTGAAGACGTAGATTTCGAAGAGGTTAAGTAACATTCACTTGATACATAAACAAAAAGCCCCTGATGATTTTCATCAGGGGCTTTTTTATTTTTTAATATGTGATGAGCTATTCCCTAGAAAGAATGCTCAAGATGTACCAGAAGAGTAACATCAACGAAGCAAACAAGCCCAATGAAGCAGCAACATACTGATTTTCATTGTATTTGTGAATCAAATTAGAAGTTTGATATAGAATTGATCCGGAAGCCAAAACGACCATACCCACGCTAAACCATAGGCCTAAATCGAAACCGAACAGAGCTCCGGCGACAATTAATCCTAGAGCAATAAAAAAACCAATGGTCAAAATAGATTTAAGAAATGAAAAATCTTTCTTGGTCAAAAAGACCACGGCCGATAAACCTGTAAATAAGGATAAGGTCAAAACTGCTGCTTGGTTTAAAATTTGAAATGCACCACCATCTGCCATGACCATTGCTATGAAAATGAGGGGTATAAAAATAAAAGCTTCCGCTACCACATACAGAACAAGACCTGCATAGTGCATATTCTTGTCGTCACTTCGTAAAGCCATTTTTTCGGCATAGTTGGTAATGAGCATAAAGCCGCCCAAAAGTAGAAGCCAACTTATGCCTCCCGTTAATGATAAGGCCAGACTTACAATGGCATCGATTTGAAAAAATAGTGTTTCAACTAAAACAAATAGAAGAACTGCCGCGGCCAAATGGGCGTAGGTTTTTCGATAGAATGCTACACGGGCCTGGTCATCTAATTGGCCGACAAAAGGTTGAACTGAGTTGGGTTGGGTTTCCATAAAATTTTTGATTAAGATGTTTGTATACCTAACTAAGAACGGTTTTTAAATTTTTACGAGGGTCTTAAATACGCCTATTTACTTATTAATAGGTTTAAATACAACAGGTAGAAGCTTTCCTTTGGTTAAAATGCATTACAGTGACGAAATAAAAAAGTGGAACGGGCAGATTTCATTTTATCGAAATGGTACATCTTTTGTTTCCGATTGTAGGAATAACCATTAATTTTGCAGCATGTTACGAATTAGTCCCCTTCTTTGTTTCTGCCTATTTATAGTTTTGGTTTCAAAACTTTCCGCACAGGAAATCGAAATATTTAAAGTTTCCGATTTCGATTTAAGGGGTAATGTAAAAACCTGTTTGGTCATTACCGATTATGGTAAAGAAGAATATCATTTTGACCAGCAGGGTAGACTAACCAAATCTGTAACGATATTCAGTGATAGCGATTACGAGACCACCCATTATAAGTATAAAAATGGTCTTATAAGCGAGAGAAGAATCGAAAACTATTTGAACGATACTTTTGACAGCGCCACCTCATTAGCCAATTTTTACACCTTGGATACGGTTCCTGAGAGAATGGTTACTGAGAAAATAATTAGCTATGAAAAAGAATTACTAGAACAGAATAGGTACTATTACGATGATTCGGACCGGATTATTCGAATGGTGCGCGTGGGAACCGATGGAACCGACGAAATAACCTTTGAATACGAAGACACTGAAGAAGGGGAATTGATGACCCAGAAGTTAAATGGAATAATAGCAAAGACGGTTGAAACTACTTATGGTAAAATAGACCGAGATTCGTTACGGCAAAGAACCTTGGAAACAAAGAATTATTTAAACGGAGAATTGACCACTAGAAATAGAAAGGTAATCGGACCTCAAGAAAAATTACTTTTTATATGTTCTTCTATCTATGATTCGAGCACCGAAAAGTGGATTTCTCAAGAAGAAATCAATTATGAGTACACCGAAGAAGGTGTTCTAAGCAAATCAAAAGAAAAGAACAGGGGGCTGCTTTCTACCAAAGAATATATTTATCAATTCGATGGTAGCGAGGCCAAAAATTGGGTAAAAGAAATCATTACCCCGAACAATACGTACAAGACGCGAAGAATCACCTATTATAAAAAGGAAGAACCACAAATTGCGGTTGAAAAGGAATAGTTTTTAGCACGAGCTATCCGCAACAATTTTCCACACTCTATCAATTTTCTTGAAAATAATCATAAACGTTCCGTTGGCGTCGCCTACTTTTCTTTTCAAATGGTACTGTCCCATTACATAGTAAGCCCCATCGTTTATCTGGGTTATTTGGTCAATGGTGAAATTTAATGTTCCCGTATAGTCTTTATTAGGGTAGCCCTTTTTATAATTGTCAAGTGTAGTTTGCCACCCCTTTGTAATTCTGGCTCCACTATAATAGGTTAGTGAGTCCGATTTCCAATATCCCTGCATGAATCCTTCTAAATTACCATCACTCCAAGCTTTTTCTTGTTGGGCCATAATTTCTAAAATAGCTTTTTCATCAGAGTTCTGAGCGATCGAAACAAAGAGGAAACTGATTGAAAAGAGGAAGCTGAGCTGAATAGATTTCGTTTTCATGTAACTATGGATTTAATATTTGACCATTCCGAAAATAAGGCAATAATTTAAAACTTGATATATCGGTCGGGTAATTGATAGTTTGCTATATTGCTCATCAAACCAGACCAGAATCATGATGATTTCTAAAAAGATTAGCCTTCTTTCTCTTTTTGCATGCTTTTTTGCTTTTCAAAAATCTGTTTCTCAAACTGAAACAAAAAAGCCTAACATCCTTTTTATACTTTCTGACGACCACACTTCTCAATCATGGGGGATTTATGGAGGTATTCTCAAAGACTATGTGAAAAACGACCAAATAAAGCGGTTGGCAGATGAAGGTGCCGTTCTTAATAATGCCTTTTGTACCAATAGTATCTGTACACCCAGCCGTGGCAGCATATTAACAGGCCAATACAGTCATATTAACCAAGTTTATACCCTGAACGAACCTTTACCTGATGGGCACCCAAATGTGGCTCGAACACTATCAGAAAATGGCTATCAAACTGCAATCATTGGCAAGTGGCATTTGGTAGGTCAACCTCAGGGTTTCGATTATTTTAATGTGTTACCCGGCCAAGGCAGGTATTGGGATCCCATTTTAAAAACTAAAGAAGATTGGAAAGATGGTCACAATAGTTCTGCAGGTAAAGAATACAAGGGTTTTTCAACCGACGTTATTACCGATTTGACCATCGAACATTTGAAAAAAAGGGATGATAAAAAACCATTTCTGATGTTCTGTAATTTTAAGGCTACACATGAGCCTTTCGATTATCCTGAGCGCTTTGAGTCACTGTACGAGAATGAAGAAATACCTGAACCGGAATCTTTGTATGACTTCGGCCCCGAAACAACAGGAAGAACATTTATTGGCCAAAAGCTGGAAAAACTGGGCAATAGGTGGGACAGTGCCACCAAAGATCCCGAGAATTGGTGGACCACCTATCCCGGACTTCCTTATCCCCTTGATGGAATGGATAGCATACAGAAAAGGAAAAAAATCTATCAAAAACTAGTTAAGGATTTTATGCGTTGTGGTGCCGCCATTAATGACAACATTGGTCGTCTTCTTGATTTTCTAGAGGAAGAGGGTATCGCCGATAATACCATAGTTGTTTATACAGCTGATCAAGGTTACTTTTTGGGTGAGCATGGCTTTTTTGACAAAAGAATGATATACGAGGAGTCTCTTCGCATGCCTTTTGTCATTAGATATCCTAAAGAAATAAGAGGAGGGCAAAGAATAGATGATATTATTCTGAACATTGATTTTCCGGCATTACTGGCCGACTATGCCGGCATAAAGCAACCAGGCTATATGCAGGGTAGAAGTTTCAGGAACAATCTTAAGGGAAATACACCTGAAGACTGGCGTAGTCAAATGTACTACAGGTATTGGCTTCATCACCCTGAAAGACCGTCTCATTTCGGAATTCGGAATGAACGCTACAAACTGGCCTTTTTTTATGGGCAACCGCTGAATAAAAAGGGAACTTCTGAGACTACAACCGAACCGGCCTGGGAATTTTTTGATTTACAGAAAGACCCAAAAGAATTGCATAATGCCATTAACGAAGAAGAGTACAAGCCTATTATCGCAACAATGAAAAAGGCATTGATTGAAGAACGCAAGAAATATAGAGATACCGATGAGCAGTATCCTGAGATGCGAGATATCTTAAAAGATGCTAAGTTGACGGTGGTAGATTAGGCTTTTAATTTGCTAGGTCTTCTAAATCCGAACAATAAAAACAAAACAGGCTCCATATCTTTATTTGCTTTTTGCCTCAAGATGGCAAAGGCTTTAGTAATATGATATTCAATGGTTTTGATGGAAACATTTAGCTGTTCGGCAATTTCAACATTTGTAAAGCCCTCTTGCTTGCTCATCAAAAATATCTTTCGACATTTAGGTGGTAGGTTTTGAATCTCTCGCTGTACCAAATTCAGTAGCCTTTCAAAGAAAACCTCATCTTTTTCGGTAAAGCGCTCTAATTCTTCAATGTACTTTTTTTCTAAGGCCGTGACTGATTTTTTCTTCCTGTACTGATCGATAAATTCATTGTGCACAGACTTATACAAAAAACTTTTGATGGTGAAGTTACTTTTGAGATTGTGGCGTCTCTCCCATGTGCGAATGAAAACATTCTGTACAATGTCTTCGGCATGATCGTGATCGTTTACCAAACTATTCGCATACACGCACAGCCTATGATGGTAATTATCTACTAAATATTCATATGCTTTTTCATCACCATTTTTGAGGTTTTGAATAAGCAGGGTATTGTCATTAAAATCAATTCTCATAAATAGGGTTCTGCAATACAAAATTGGTTAGAAATTAAATTTATGAAAAAAAATATCAAAAAAACTTTAGGGTAGTGTAAAATTTACTCGTATTAATGATAGATATCGCAATATGAGATTTTCCAACTTCGAAATACAATTGGCAAAATACCTTACAAATGCCATCTCTTCGGAAGAGCTTGATGAACTTAATGGTTCTTTGAGCAAGTCGGGCAATCATAATGTGTTCAGAACCTATTTGGAAATTGATTTTTTTACGCGACATGTTATGAGTGAGTACAATACCGGCGGTGCCAAAAAGAAACTTCTTGATACCATTCGAAAGGATAAAAGAAAGGTAAGGCGGTTACACTTCTTTCAATTTGTCAAATATGCAGCGGTATTATTGGTCTGTCTCACGGCGGGCTATTTCTATTGGGATCATAACTTTAATTCGAATTTTTCCCAAGTTTCTGAAAATCCTGAAAGTCAAATCACCTTGCAGCTATCAGATGGTAGCATTAAAACAATTTCAGAAGCCGGTAATGCCTCTGTGTATGATAAAGACGGAACACGCGTTGGTCTACAACAAGGTAATCAACTTATTTACCACAAGGGTAAGAAGGCCAAAAAATTGGTCTATAATACGGTAAATGTGCCTTACGGCAAACGGTTTGTTCTTATTCTTTCAGATGGTACAAAAGCTCACTTGAATGCAGGCAGTTCTTTGAGGTATCCCGTTGAATTTATTGAGGGCAAGTCACGACAAATCTTTTTGACCGGCGAAGGTTTTTTTGATGTGTCAGAAGATAAGAACAGTCCGTTTATCATCAATGCGAACGAACTTAACATACGGGTTCTAGGTACTAAGTTTAACCTATCGGCTTATCCTGAGGATGAGAATATAAGAACCGTATTGGTTGAGGGTTCGGTGGGCTTCTATGATTCTACAACTGATTTTGATGAGACAAGTAGACGCTTGGTTCCTGGTGAAATGGCCATTTGGGAAAAAGAATTAAAGACTATAGAGTTTCGGGAGACCAACACCGATCTTTTTACGGGTTGGATGGACGGGCGAATTATTTTCAGTCACATGCCCTTTGAAGATATTACTAAAAAGCTAGAGCGAAACTATAATGTTATAATTCAAAATAACTATCAAGAACTTAATGACATAAGGTTCAATGCCAGTTTTGATACTGAAACCATTAGTCAGGTCTTTGAAGCTTTCAACAAGAACTATCCAATGAAATTTACAGTCACCGGAAAAAATGTAATAATTGAAAAACCTTAAACTAGAATGCCTATGATTTAATGTAACTGCAACAAAACTACTACAACTCTAGTCATAAAAAAATCGGAAAATGCTGGCACATTTCCCGATTACGATTTAGAGTGATCTACACTACGTTAACCATCTAAATTTGAACAAAGATATGAAAAACCCAATCATATGGTTGGGGGGTGGTACCCCTCATCCATTGAAGTTACGGCTCAAAATGAAACTCAGCATTTGCCTTTTTGCCATTATTTTTTTCCAGGCTCAGGGTAATCCGTCTTCGGCCGATACAAAAATCACTCTACAGTTGCAGAACGTGACCGTTGAGAAAGTTTTACACGAAATCGAGTCGATGACCGATTTCAAGGTGCTCTACAATGACAATCAGGTAAATTATAATAGAAAGGTAAGTGTCAGTTATAACAAAACTCCTCTTATTGGAGTGCTGGAAGACCTTTTTAAGAATACACCGATTGCATTTGAAATTCTGGACACCCAGATTATACTCACCAAATCTCTTGGTTCTTCGCTATCAAAAATAGCTGCTTCAAACAGAACAATTCAACAAGAAATAAGTGGGGTGGTCACCGATACCGACGGCGTACCGCTACCGAGCGTATCAGTAGTCGAAAAGGGAACTACGAACGGTACGGCAACCGATTTCGACGGTAATTATGCGTTGACTACTGGCAGTTCTAATGCTGTTTTGGTATTTAGCTCTTTAGGTTTTGCCACAAAAGAGGTGCCTGTCGCTCAATCCACTGTCATTAACGTACAACTTTCTGAAGATTCGGAAGCTTTGGATGAAGTGGTAGTTACGGCCCTAGGTATTAAACAGGAGACTAGAAAACTCGGCTATTCAGTGGCCAAAGTAGATGCCGAAGAGGTGAACGTTAACCGTTCTTCTAACTTTATGAATACTTTACAGGGTAAAGTTGCGGGTGTGAACGTTTCGGCACTCGGTACAGGTCCTGGTGGGTCTTCAAAAGTACGTATACGTGGGCAATCGTCCATTTCAGGTACAAATAACCCTTTAATTGTTGTAAATGGTGTTCCTATAGACAACACTAGTTTCGGAACCAACGTTGGAAGTTCCGGAAGTAGCGGCGAATTAGGCACAAGTGACGGAGGTGTTTATTCTGATGGGGGTGATGGTTTCTCCAGTATCAACCCTGATGATATTGAAAGTATGACCATTTTAAAAGGTGCCACTGGTGCCGCTCTGTATGGGTCTCGAGCAAAAGATGGCGTTATCATGATAACTACTAAGACCCGGGGTTCTGGTGAAGGTATAGGTGTCACCTATACTTTAAGCATCGCTGACCAAAAACCGTTAGATTTTACAGATTATCAATATGAGTATGGCCAAGGGGAGAATGGGGTAAGACCTACTTCTGCCAACCCTACTTCTGGCCAATGGTCTTTCGGTGAACGCTTTCAGCCAGGGATGACGCAAGTTCTATTTAACGGAATTGAGGTGCCTTATGAGCCCGTCTATGATAGAATCGAGAAGTTCTACAGACATGGTTTAGATATAACCAATTCAATTGGACTCTCAGGAAATAGTGAAAAAGGAGGCTTCAACCTGTCCCTGTCTAACTTAGAGAGCAAGGGTATTACTCCGAACAATGAGTTTAAGAGGATCAATGTAGGTTTAGGAGCCAGTTATATTTTATCACGTAAACTTTCTTTTACTACGAATATCAATTATTCCAATGAAAGAAATATCAATCCTCCTAACGTAGGTCAGCAAGACAATACCATACCGGTCGCTCTTTTCAATATGGCGAATTCAATGCCTTTGGATTTATTGGATGCCAATAAGTTCGATGAAAATGGCAACGAATATGTTTATTCAAGATTTAGAAACCGTACCAATCCTTATTTTACTTTAAGCGAACAGTTTAATGAAATTGAAAGGGATAGAATTTTTGGTAATGTTTCTTTAAAATATGACTTTTTATCATGGCTCTTTGGTCAGATTCGAGTGGGCCAAGATTATTGGTCAAGAGATCAGGCCTATAATGGTTTTCCTACCGGTCAAGCTTCAAGACCACCTGCACCGGAAGGTTTCGTAAACGGTACCTTTACGCAAGAAGTAAGAAGATTTAGGGAAACAAACGTAGACTTTCTCATCTCGGCCAATAAAGATTTGGGAGAAGAGTTTAATATAGGTGTCAATTTAGGAGGTAACAAAATGAAACGAATCTCTAAATTGAACCGAACAAACGTGACCGATTTTGTTATTAGAGATCTTTACACGGTTCAGAACGGTCGGGTAAAAGATCCAATTTATAGTTTTTCAGAGCGTGGGGTAAATTCATTGTATGGAGCTTTAGATCTTTCATATCAAGATACGTACTATTTAAGCGCTACGGCTAGAAACGATTGGTTCACTACCTTATCACCGGCAAATCGTAGCATTTTGTATCCTTCGGTCTCCGCGAGTTATGTTTTCTCAAATGCTTTTGAGAATGCTGAATGGCTAAGTTTTGGTAAGTTAAGAGCTGCTTATGCAGAGGTGGGTAGTGATACAGATGTTCCACCATATTCAGATGCGCTCTTTTACAATATCAATACAAATCTATTTGCCAATTCCGATGGACTTCTGCAACCAGTGGCTTCCGCCAATACTAGCACGTTGCCCAACCCTAACCTTAAGCCCATGCGCGTTAAGGAAACAGAAATAGGTTTGGATTTAAGGATGTTCGAGTCCCGAGTAAATTTAGATTTGAGTGTATATCGTAAATCGACGTTCGATCAAATCATTCCTGCTCAAATTTCAAATACTTCAGGCTTTGTAAGCACCTTGATAAATAGTGGTGAAAGTAGAAGTGATGGGGTGGAAGCTTTATTGACTTTGGTGCCGATAAGGAATGACGATTTACGATGGGATATTACCCTCAATACATCTTACAATAAAACCAAGGTGGTAAGCCTTCTTACAGATGCACCAGGAGAGAGTATTGTGGTGGGTACCCATGCATTTAATGGTTTTCTCTATCAGGTAGTCGGTGAAGAAATCGGTCAATTAGCAGGCTTTGGTTATAAATTCGATGATCAGGGTAGACAGATGTTTGCTGATGATGGTAGACCTTTACGATCAGATGAAATCGTCTTTTTCGGTAGCGCCTTACCCAAATGGGTAGGTGGTATCACCAATAGTTTTAAGTACAAGAACTTTAGTGCATCGTTCTTAATCGATTTTAAACTAGGAGGAAAAATGATTTCCGGAACCAATTTCAATGCCACACGCCACGGTCTTCATAAAATGACCTTAGAGGGGCGTGAAGGAGGTGTAGTCGGTGACGGAGTTAATCAGGCCGGGCAACCTAATACGGTGGCCACTCCGGCGCAAACCTATTGGGAAGTTGTTCGCTCTCAACAGTTGATAGAACCTATCGTGTATGATAGTGGGTATTGGAAGTTCAGACAGTTGAACTTGGGTTACGACCTCAGCGATTTACTTTCAGACGATACCTTTTTTAAAGGGGTAACTGTCAATCTTTTCGCTAACAACCTTTTCATCATTAAAAAATGGGTGCCGAATATTGATCCTGATTCTTTCGGTTATAGCTCCGATAATGTTTCCGGGCTTGAGTCAACTGGTGTTCCCACTACACGTAGTATAGGTTTTAACCTTAACTGTAAATTCTAAATGGAAAACATCATGAAAAATATAATATATAGAATTATGGCCTTCGGAATGGTTTTCCTGGTCATATCATGCGATAAAAATTTCGATGAAATTAATACCAATAATGTAGACCCTACGAGCGATAGTGTCGATCCTATATTCTTGTTGAACAATGCCATTATCAACACCTCGTTTTCCAATGCCCAATTGATTTATGATTTGGGGGTAGTGCAGCAAATTGTTTCACCAAACTCTGGTGTTTTGACAGGTGCTAACTATAATCAAGACAATAGGGATGTGACCGATGATCATTGGGTTAAATACTATGAAAATGTTATCAAGAATACCGGGGATATAATGGGTCAACTTCAAGCTGAAGAAGCTCCGGAAAGACCCAACTTACTTCAAATGACCCGCCTTATACAGGCAATGACGTTTATGATCTTAACCGATGAGTATGGAGATGTGCCTTACTCTGAGGCAGGTAAGGGTATATCTGATCAGATTGTGCTACCGGCCTACGACGCCCAAGAAGCCATTTATACCGATTTGATCAATGAAGTAAAAGAAGCGACTGCGGCCTTAAGTGAGTCGGCCCCTTCTGAAAATGGTGAAGTACTATATTCAGGAGACATCCAAAAATGGAAGAGATTTGGATATTCATTGCTTCTGAGACTTGGCATGCATTTGTCGGAGGTGAATCCGGGTTTGGCCGAGCAAACGGTCAATGATGCTATTGCTGGCGGTGTAATGCAGTCAAACGATGATAACTATGTGGTCCGCCATGATAGCAATTTCACCAACAATGCGGGTTCTCTTTTGAATGCAACAGAAGCAAATAACTTTTATATGGTCGATACTTTCGTTGACTTTCTTACCTCTACCAACGACCCAAGGTTAGAATCGTTGGCGCTTCGCTTCGTAGGTGCAACCTCCGGACCCGATCAAACCATTGATGCGGGCGTAAAAGATCCTGAAGAGCAGGTAGGTATGCCTATGGGTTATGATAATGGGACCATAGGCGCTGTTGCATCCAATCTAGGTTTGGCAAGTTTTTATGACTTTACACAAATAGATAGGTTTCGTATCGCCAAGCAAACGGCACCCATGTATATTATTACCTATAGCCAGACCCAATTATTATTGGCTGAAGCCGCTGTGAGGGGATGGACGAGTGGTGATGCCACCGAGCTATACAATCAAGGGGTTAGGGCGCATATGGAACTTATGGTAGAGTATGATGCTTCGGTCGAAATACTGAATGAAGATATTGAGGCCTACTTGGCCGAAAACCCTTTTGATGCCGGTAATGCACTGGAACAAATAGGAAATCAATACTGGGTTTCTTGTTTTATGAATGGGCCCGAGGCATTTGCTAACTTTAGAAGAACCGGTTTTCCTGCATTGGATAGAAATACCTATCCGGCACAAGATATAAGCACTGATTTCATTAATAGATTGACATACCCCAATTCTGAGGTGGCAACAAATAATGAAAACTTAGGTGCGGCGGTATCAAGAATGGGAGCCGATAACCTCGAAACCAAAATTTGGTGGGATCAATAAATTCAAGAAATCCAAACAAGAATACTAGATATGAAAAACACGTTACAGAAATTAATTGCTCAAAATAAAGCGGAAGAAAAGGCATACGCAGCATCTCGGCAAGAAGAAATCAATAATCCTAAAACCGGAGATGACCGTCGTAATTTTCTAAAGAAAACGGCCTTGGGCGGTATTGCACTATCGAGCTTTATGGGCTATTCTTTCGAAGATAGGGTTGCAGAGACCACTTCAAAAGTTAATAGGGCCTCGGCACCTTCTGAATTGAAGATCACCGATATGCGCTATGTGGTTACCAATGTAATGGGGGGTACCCCGATTATAAAAATTGAGACCAATCAAGGCATACATGGTTTGGGCGAAGTGCGTGACGCAGCCGATGTCAAGTATGCACTTATGCTCAAAAGTAGAATCCTAGGCGAGAATCCTTGTAATGTCGAAAAGATATTCAAGACCATCAAGCAATTTGGTGGACCGGCAAGACAGGCCGGTGGGGTCTGTGCTGTAGAAATGGCCCTATGGGATCTTTGCGGAAAGGCCTATAACGTTCCAGCTTGGCAGCTATTGGGGGGTAGATATCGAGACAAGGTTCGATTATATGCTGATACTCCTGAAGCCAATTCTCCTGAAGAGCAACAGCGCTTAATCAATTTTAGGGTAAAGGAACAAGGATATACTTGGCTTAAAATGGATGTTTCGATAGGGGAACTAAAGGGTATGAAAGATACCGTCGTCAATGGCAAATTCTGGGAAGATTCCAAGGGCAATCTAGCTCAATGGGGCGACCAGAGAAATTACATGTCTTATGGCAATACCATGCACCCCTTTACCCAGATACAGATTACTGAGAAAGGGTTGGAACATCTACAACAGGTAGTTGAGGATGTTCGTAATATGGTGGGGTATGAAATTCCTATTTCTACCGACCATTATGGGCATTTTGACATGAACAATAACATGAGGTTGGCCAAGGCGTTGGAGAAATACCGATTGGCCTGGTTCGAAGATATGGTGCCATGGCAATACACTGAACAATGGAAAGAAATTACACGTTCCATTGATACGCCTACCACTACAGGTGAGGATATTTATTTGTTGAAAGATTTCAAACCTCTGATTCATGAAAGAGCGGTAGATATCGTTCACCCAGATTTGGCTTCTTCTGGCGGACTTTTAGAAACCAAGAGAATTGCCGATTATGCAGAAGAGTTTGGTATCGCAATGGCCATGCACCAAGCAGGCACGCCTGTTTCCTTTATGGCCAATGTACATTGCGCGGCAGCATCGCAGAACTTCTTGGCTTTGGAGCACCATTCGGTCGATCTTCCTTGGTGGGAAGATTTGGTAACCACCGTTGGCGGTTTCAAAATGATAGACAAAGGTTTTGCTACCGTACCTCTAACTGCACCAGGTTTGGGTATCGAGTTGAACGAAGAAGTGCTCAAAAAGCATGTTCACCCAAAAGACAAGAGCTATTTTGCTCCTACAGACCAGTGGAACACCTTAATGTCTCACGACCGTACCTATAGTTAAAAAGGTACGTGTTTAAAAATCAAGCCATAGCAAAATAGGTAGTTACTAGAGTTTTGTTTGAGTTGGTTTGGTTGCCGTTGAGCTCCCCGAGCTTTCCGTTCGGGGACGTTCAACAAATTCGCTTACGACCTTAAAATTTATTACATTGTTCGAATAAATCTTAAAATCCATATTTACTTTCTAACCACAATACAATACAAATGAGAAAAAAAGTATTTTTTTCGTCACTTCTTATATTTTTCACATGTTCAATTTTTTCACAGGGTGTTGCCGCAACCCCTGAATATATTAAAGAACTTACGTCTAATTGGAAAGGTGAGCGCTTTGAAGACGGTCGCCCAAAAGTTTCCGATGCTCTATTAAAAAGAATCAAGAATATTCAAATCGAAGAGGCGTGGGGCTATTTGAGAAGCAAGGGCTACCATAATCAATATGATGGAGAATGGAAGATTTTGCATCCTGATCAGGTAATGAGCGGAAGAGTTCTTACTGCACAGTATATGCCTTTGCGACCTGATTTTAAAGAGGTAGTAAAAGTTCAAGGAGGAAAAGAAAAGCGAGATACGATTGGCGGTAGCAATTCATGGCCCATAGAAATATTGGAACCAGGAGATGTATACGTAGCAGATGGCTACGGGCGTATCATTGATGGTACCTTGATAGGTTCAAACTTGGGTAATGCCATTTACACAAACTCTCAGAACGGTGTCATTTTTGATGGCGGTGTTCGTGATGTAGCGGGATTACTGAATATTGAAGGTTTCAATGGTTGGTACCGTGGTGACGACCCATCGTACTTGGCAGAACAGATGCTTACCAGCATTAATAATCCTATAAGAATTGGCAGGGCCATCGTATTACCGGGCGATGTGGTATTGGCCAATCAACATGGAGTTATTTTCATACCTTCACATTTCGTAGCAGAATTGGTGATTTCTTCAGAAGTTGTGGGCTTACGTGATTTGTTCGGCTTTCAAAGATTGCGCGAGAAAACTTATACCCCGGGCCAAATTGATACCAAATGGACGGATGCCATTAAAGCAGATTTTTTGAAGTGGCTGAAAGAATATCCGAACGCACAATTACCAATGACCAGAAAAGAACTGGACGATTATTTAAAAGAACATTATAATTAATCTTAATTTTTAATCCCTCAAACCGAGTAACCAATTACCAAAAAAATGAAAAACCGAATTCTATTATTTGTCTTGGTCGGACTAATGACCACCTTTACTTTTGCACAGTCAAAAGACGAAGCTGCAATAGATGCCAATGTCAAAAAGTTATATGAGGCAATGGTATCTCAAAATAAGTCAGTTCTTGAAAATTTAACTTCAGAGAAATTGACTTATGGTCATTCAAGTGGTACGATTGAAGATAAAAGTGAATATGTAGAGGCGGTTTTGACCGGTTCTTTTGATTTTTTCTCCATCACACCGGAAGAGCAGAAAATTACCGTATCAGGTGATACCGGGATCGCTCGCCACATCTTTGTCGCCAATGGTACCAATAATGGCGAGAAGGCTGATGTGCGCATTGGTGTAATGATGACTTGGCAGAAAAAATCGGGCAAATGGCTACTGTTGGCCAGACAGGCATATAAACTTTAGAATTCTACGCTTTGAAAAAAATTAATCTTTACTCTATAAGCCTTGTCGTTGCTGCTGTTATTCTAATTGCCATTATCATAATGATTGTAATGGGTAATATCAGCGGGGCTGGCATATTATTCTTATCCTTTTTCGCCCTTTTGGCCTTGGGTTTCAGTGGCTACAAAATGTTAAATGGGCTGGTTTTTACTACAATGATATTTGCTGGAGTATCAGCAGCTCTATATTACCCTGATTTGTTTACCTATGTGGGTGATTTTAAGCTTACGGGTCTTATCATTCCTTTGATACAGATTATTATGTTCGGAATGGGAACCTCAATGAGCATCAAAGATTTTGCGGGTGTTTTTAAAACGCCCCGTGGTGTTATGATTGGGGTAGCGGCACAGCTGCTGATTATGCCCTTGGTAGGCTTTGGTCTTGCAAAGGCCAGTGATTTCCCACCAGAAATAGCAGCAGGTATTGTTTTGATAGGTTGCTCGCCCAGTGGTGTGGCTTCCAACGTAATGGCCTATCTGGCGAAGGCAAATTTGGCATTGTCGATTACCATTACGTCCATTGCGACCTTATTGGCTCCTTTTCTAACGCCTCTTCTAATGAAGTTTTTGGCCGGGGAGTTCATCGAAATCAATGTTCTTGATATGATGTGGAGTATAACCAAGATGATTATTATACCTATTGGGGCCGGTTTGCTTTTTAACAAACTGTTCAAGACCGAATGGCTAGATAAGGCCATGCCTTTGGTATCAATGTTGGCCATAGGAGTTATAATTACCATTATAACCGCAGCGGGTAGAGACAGCCTATTGGATATTGGGGGCATTCTTATGATTTTGGTGCTTATACATAATATATTCGGGTACGGACTTGGGTACGGATTTGCCAAGCTCTTCAAAATGGAAGAACAAGATGCCCGTACCATAGCTATTGAGGTCGGTATGCAAAATGGTGGCTTGGCTTCGGGTATAGCCAATTCGTTGGGTAAGATTGCCACAATGGGTCTGGCACCTGCGGTTTTCGGTCCGTTGATGAACATTACCGGATCCATTTTAGCATCCTATTGGCACAAAAGACCACCGAAAAAACTTTCTATAACAGATGCATCCGGTGATTAATATTGCTTAACCTATCGTATTGTTTAATAAATATCTCAATTAGGTTTTATATTGTTAAACACGATTGATTAAAGGTTTTTCTAATCTATTTGCTACATAAATCATTTGTAAATTTTTATTTTCGATACCATCTAAAATCGACCTTTAACTTAAGATAGGGCGAACAAAACAATTTAGCATATAATGAAGAAAGTAGTGACTTTTGGAGAAATCATGTTGAGATTATCTCCACCAGGATTTTTAAGATTTTCGCAAACGACCAGTTTTGATGTGGTTTATGGGGGCGGAGAAAGTAATGTGGCCGTATCATTGGCTAATTATGGCGTGCCAGTAGACTTTGTTACCAGATTGCCCAAAAATGACATTGGGGAATGTGCTTTGATGGAGATGAGAAAAAGAGGGGTCGGTACCGATAAGATTATTTATGGTGGTGACCGTTTGGGAATTTATTTTTTAGAGACGGGTGCCGTAAGTCGGGGCAGTAAAGTGGTTTACGACAGGGCGCATTCGGCCATGGCGGAAATCGAAAAGGGAATGGTCGATTGGGATGCTGTTTTCGAAGGTGTCGAATGGTTTCACTGGACAGGTATTACACCTGCTATTTCGCAGGGAGCGGCCGATGCCTGTTTAGAAGCCGTAAAAGCGGCTAGTGCTAAAGGTATTACTATTTCTACCGATTTAAATTACCGGGCAAAACTTTGGAAATACGGTGGTGATAGGGAGGCTATTATGACCGAGTTAACATCTTATTGTGACGTGATTTTAGGAAACGAGGAAGATGCCGAAAAGCACTTTGGAATCCACCCTGAAGGGCTAGACGTTCATAAACATGGTCATGATGTAAAAGCCGATGCTTTCCTATCGGTTTGTAAACAGATGATGAAAAAATTTACAAAAGCTAAAAAAGTCATCACTACACTTCGTGGTTCTATTTCTGCATCGCATAATACATGGGCGGGCGTTCTCTACGATGGTGAAAAGATGTACGAGACCCGTCAATATCAAATTACCGACATTGTCGATAGGGTAGGCGGCGGAGATTCTTTTATGGGAGGTTTGATTTACGGACTTCTTAAATATCCTGAAGATGACCAAAACGCTTTGGATTTTGCCGTTGCCGCCTCATGTTTAAAACATACTATCAAGGGCGATGCCAACTTGGTTACCGTAGATGAAGTTGAAAAATTAATGGGAGGCGACGCTTCCGGAAGGGTAGCTCGATAAGGTAACTTTCTAATTAAATGCTAATACAGATTATATAAAATGGCTAAATATTCACGATTGGAAGTAGCTCAGGTGATGAAAGAAACGGGTATGGTACCCTTGTTCTACCATCCTGACATTGAGCTAGGAAAAAAAGTATTAAAAGCTTGCTATGACGGTGGCGCTCGTTTGATCGAGTTTACGGCTAGAGGCGATTTCGCTTATGAGGTGTTTCTAGAACTGAACAAATTCGCTTTGAAGGAATTGCCCGGAATGATAATGGGAGTAGGTTCGATAACCGATGCCGCCGCTGCTAGTCTCTTTATGCAAATGGGGGCCAATTTTATTGTTACCCCTACATTAAGGGAAGACATTGCCATTGTTTGTAATAGAAGAAAGGTATTGTGGTCTCCCGGTTGCGGAACCCTTACGGAAATCAATAGGGCAGAAGAACTTGGTTGCGAAATCATTAAACTTTTCCCTGGTTCTACATACGGTCCTGGCTTTGTAAAGGCCATTAAAGGCCCACAACCATGGACAAGCGTTATGCCGACTGGCGGCGTGAGTACCGAAGAGGCGAATCTAAGAGGTTGGTTCGGGGCCGGTGTTACCTGTGTGGGTATGGGTTCTCAATTGATCAGTAAAGAGATTTTGGCCGCAAAAGACTATGATGGTCTTGAGGCCAAGGTAAAAGAAACCCTGGCCTTGATCAAGACTATAAGAAGCTAGTTAATAAAAAGATTTTCTGATACCTAGTTCCAATCCCCGTAATTCTGCCAAGCCGCGTAAGCGACCAATAGCGGAATAACCGGGGTTGGTTTTTTTATGTAGGTCATCTAACATTTGATGACCGTGGTCTGGCCTCATCGGTATTAAATTATCTTCGCGGCCTTCATATGTTCTTCTTTTTTCTTCGGCCAATATTAGTTTCACCAATTCGTACATGGGCACGTCACCTTCAAGGTGGTTCGCTTCATAGAAATTGCCATTACCATCTCGTTTGGTACTTCTCAAATGCAAAAAGTGAACACGGTCGGCAAACCTTTTGAACATTTGTAAAATGTCATTATCACCTCGGGCACCTAATGATCCGGTACAGAATGTAATGCCATTATGTACTGATGGTACTTTTTCAAAGATATAGGCATAATCTGCCTCTGTACCCATGATTCTCGGTAAGCCTAGAATAGAGAATGGTGGATCGTCTGGGTGAATACAGAGTCGAACCCCATTTTCTTCGGCAACAGGAACCACTTCTTGTAAAAAATAAACTAAGTGATCTCGCATTTCATCTTCACCGATTTGATCATAAGTATCTAAAATGGTTTGAAACTTACTCAGATCAAAACCTTTTTCTGGTACGGGATATCCTTCTGAAGAACCTGGCAAGCCAGCGATTATTGTTTTGACCAATTCCCAGATATCATTATCGTTCATTGCTTCGAACCGCTCTTTGGCTGCGGCAATTTGCGATTCGGTATAGGTAGCTTCCGCATTTGGTCTTTTTAAAATAAATAGATCAAAGGCGGCCAAAGCATTAAATTCAAATGAAAGTGCTTTTGAACCATCTTCTACTTCGAAGTCAAGACTGGTTCGAGTCCAATCTAAAACGGGCATAAAATTATAGCATACGGTGGTCACCCCACATGAGGCCAAGTTTTTTAAACTTAGTTTGTAATTTTCAATATGCTTTTTATAATCACCTTGTTGGGTCTTGATGTTTTCGTGAATAGGTAAAGACTCGACCACAGACCATACCAAGCCATACTCATCAAGTACTTTTTTTCTCTTTTCTATTTCTTCTACCGGCCATATTTCGCCGTTGGCAATATGATGTAAAGCGGTAACGATACCGGTAGCACCGGCCTGTTTGATATCTTGAAGGCTTACGGGATCACTTGGCCCGTACCAACGCCATGTTTGTTCCATTGTAGTAATTTAAGTTATGCTAATGATTAGAATGAGTTGTTGAGAGTTATACACCACTAAAGGCACTGAAACCACCATCGATAGGCAAAACTATACCCGTTATGAACTTGGCGGCATCACTGCATAAAAACTGCACAGCCCCATTAAGCTCTTCTACTTCGCCAAATCGGCCCATCGGTGTGTTTCTAATTATATCTTGACCTCTTTGGGTGTAAGATCCATCTTCGTTGGTAAGAAGTGCACGGTTCTGTTTTCCTATAAAAAAACCAGGTGCAATGGCATTTACCCGAATACCCTCACCAAATTTCAAGGCCATCTCTACCGCCATCCATCTGGTAAAGTTCTCCATGGCTGCCTTTGAGGCGGAATAACCAGCAACACGTGTAATAACGCGTTCTACGGCCATTGAAGAATAATTGATGATGACCCCCTCTTTTTGTTCACTCATGGCCTTGCCAAAAACGATAGACGGAATGACCGTACCATTGAGGTTAAGGTCGGTTACTTTTCTAAAAGCGTCAATTGATAGGTCGAATATGGTTTTGTCAACGGCAATAGTGGCCCCTGGAAGGTTTCCGCCGGCTATGTTCAAAAGAATATCAATTCTTCCGAAATCTGCGATTACCTGATTCTTGACTTTTATAAGCGATTCTTCATCTAGTATATCGGCCTCATAGGCTTTAGCTTTACCACCTAACTCATTTATTTCACCGATAAGTTCGTTCAAAGATGATTCTTTTCGGGTGAGTAAGACCAATTGAGCTCCGGCCTGGGCAAAACTTTTGGCGATACTACCGGCCAATGAACCGCTGGCGCCTGTAATTATGGCAATCTTGTCTTTGATGCCGTACATATTTTTATTGTTTAAAGGTTCGAAAGCCGAATATAAAACAATATCCCCTAAAAATTAAAAGTGTACGTATTCTACTTAAAAAAGAAACAAAAAACCGTTACTTTTAGACAAACAAAACGATCAACTACAACTTTATGAAAGTTTACAAAAGCCAAGCGCTTGCCATTATTGAACACGAAGGTCAATTCTATGAAAAACAGATAACCGATTGGAATACTTTTTTAAACAGACAAAATTTGTTTAGCGCTTTGGTGAACGATTTAGATTCATTCGAGAAGAGAAATGAAGGCCTTAACGGTGCTACACTGGAAAAACCCATGGGAGACCATGAAATTTGGGCCTCTGGAGTAACTTATATGCGTAGTAAGACAGCGCGTATGGAAGAATCAAAAAAAGCGGGAGGCGGCACCTTTTATGATCGTGTATACGATGCCGATCGACCTGAACTATTCTTTAAGGCCACTCGTCAAAGAACGGCTGACCCCAATGGAAAGGTACGTATCAGAAAAGATTCCGGTTGGGACGTGCCAGAGCCCGAACTGGCACTTTTAGTAAGTTCAAAAGGTACCATTGAAGGATACACTATTGGAAATGATATGAGCTCAAGAAGTATAGAAGGAGAGAATCCGCTCTATTTGCCACAGGCCAAAACATACGAAGGTTGTGCTGCATTGGGCCCATGTATATTAGTTTCTGAAGACCCAATTGTTGAAACCACCACTATTACCCTTGAGATCTTAAGGTCTGGCTCATCTGTTTTTTCAGACACTATTGCCATCAGTCAAATGAAAAGGAAACATCAAGATTTGGTAGATTACCTTTTCAGGGAATGTAATTTTCCCGTTGGATGCTTCTTAATGACCGGAACGGGAATTATTCCTCCGGATGAGTTTACCTTAAAATCGGAAGACGAGATTCGTATAAGTATTGAACATATTGGAACCTTAGTGAATTACGTTGCTTAGCCGACCGTAATTTCAATGCTCCTTTAGGTCAAAAACTGTTTCGAGCGGCACCCATTTTTCTCCTTTATTTGCCCAAGGCAGGGCTTGCTGAAACTTCCACATTAGTTTTTCCCAGTCTTGCACAGCAGGATTTTGGGCATCCATTTGAGCTTTTTTGTCTGGGTCGAAGGTGTCATCAACTTCCATAACCATAAACATTCTATTTCCGGTCAAAGATATTTGCATATGGATGATGCCGGCATCCCTAATGCTTTTGATGACTTCTTTTGGTACCCCACCCACTTCATGGTACGCTTTATACTCGGCAATGAGTTCGGCATTGTCCTTTAAATCACAGGAGTAGAAATATCGTTTAGTGTTTTTAGGCATTGTTTTATTACTTGATTTGGTAACTGGTATAAACTTTTCTTCCATAGATAGCAACAATAAAAAAGCATATAAATGAAAGAACAAATGAAAAGCGCATTTCTGAAACCCCTAAGAAACGAACATCCTCATATCCGTTTCCACCAAAATCAAGCATATAGCCTTGAAGGTATGGCAATAGTGCTCCACCGACAATGGCCATTACTAAAAAAGCAGCTCCGAATTTGGCGTCTTCACCCTGACCTTCTAAGGCAATACCATAAATGGTCGGGAACATGATCGACATAAAAAACGATGTCAAGAGCAGCGCATAGATACCCAACATACCAGGGAGAAAAATAGCTCCTAAAAGCGAGAGCATGGCACCAAAACCGAAGAGCATCAACAATTTGCCCGAATTTATTTTGGCCAATAAAGCGGTACCTACCGTTCTTCCTACTAAAAAGAAAATATAGCCGGCCAGGCCATACCATACTGCCGATTGTGCATCGATACCCAAGGTCTCCGCATATTGGTAGACGTACGTCCAGCACATGATTTGAGCGCCTATGTAGAACATTTGGGCAATCACCCCAAAAACGAACTTAGGCTCTTTCCATAACCTTTTAATCGACGCTGAAAACTTTACTTTAGCCTCTTGACTTTTATTTTGTGGCATTTTAATGAAACTGATCAAAAGGAAAAAGAAAATGACAACGACCCCTAGAATAACATATGGGTTTCTAATAATCTCAAGATCACTGGTTCTGATCAGGCTTTTGCTCGCTTCTGAAAGGGTGTCGTAAATGGGGATGCCATCTTCGGTCACATCATCTGAACGCAGGGCACCTAAAACAAAATTTTGGGCTATGAGCAACCCTAGAATAGAACCCATCGGATTGAACATTTGGGCAAAATTCAACCTTCTGGTCGCAGTTTCTTCCGAACCCATTGATAGAATATAAGGGTTAGCCGTAGTTTCTAAAAAAGCCAAACCGAATGTCAAGATATACAAGGCAGCCAGAAAGAAGCCATAACTTTCTTTGGCCGCAGCTGGCCAGAATAAAAGGGCCCCTATTGAATAAAGAGCCAAGCCCAAAAGAACCCCTTTCTTGTACGAAAACTTGTTGACGAATAAAGCAGCCGGCAAAGCCATCGTAAAGTAACCACCATAAAAAGCTAACTGAACTAGGGAGGCTTGGGTGTTACTTAGCTCCAATACCTTTTGAAAACCTCTCACCATTGGGTTGGTCATATCGTTTGCTAATCCCCATAGTGCGAAAAGTGAGGTAATCAAAATAAAAGGCACGAGTACCGCTTTTGATACTACTGATTGTTTGTTGTTGCTGTTCATGTTGAGGGTTTGGTTTACTTGGTTTTCAGGCTTCTAGTTTTCTGTCAATAGTGCTCGATCTAGATGTACGTACCCCCCATCGACAAATATGAACTGACCAGTGGTATGTGAAGAACGGTCTGATATAGTAAAGAGGCAAACATTGGCTATCTCTTCTGGCGATGTCATTCGATTTTCCAAAGGAATTTTTTCGACTATTGACTTTAGTTTTTTATCCCCATCGGGTAGGGTTTTGATCCAAGTATCATAAGATGGTGTCCAGCTTTCGGCAATGATAATGGCATTGGAGCGAATGCCATAAGTAACCAAATCAACGGCCCATTCTCTTGTCAATGCCAGTACACCGCCTTTAGATGCAGCGTAGCCCGAAGTTCTTCCTTGGCCTGTAAGGGCTACTTTTGAACCGATGTTCAAAATATTGCCTTTTGATTTTTTAAGATAGGGTAGGGCATGTTTTACAATTAAAAAATAGCTTACCATGTTGAGCTTTAAAGAGTTCATGAACTCCTCATAACTGGCCTCTAAACCGACACCATCGTTTACCCCTACATTGTTAAGAACAACATCAATTCTACCATACTTTTTGCTGATTTCGTTCATGGCATTTTCCACCTGTTCAGGATCTGTTACGTCAGTCTGACAAAAGTGTGCGTCGACGCCTTTATTTCTAATTTCTTCGGCATAGACAGCACCTCTTTCGTTTCGGTCGATAATGGCGGGAATAGCACCTTCATCTACCAATCTCATTAAAATAGTTTCACCTATACTACCGAATTTACCTGCGGCTCCGCTAATGACAACTACTTTATCTTTTAAATGTAAATCCATTTCTTAAGTTGTTTGTTTTTTTTAAAGGGGGATAAAAGCCCTTAATTATAAGTTGTAAAATTCTTGGGCATTCTTACCCATTATCCTTTGTTGATCGCATTCGTCTAAGTACCCGATATAATTTCTAACGATATCAATTACCTGTGTGTAAGTGCCTGCCACCAAACAAACAGGCCAATCAGAGCCATACATGACTCTTTTAGCATCAAAAGCTTCCATTACTAAATCTATGTATGGCTTTAGCTGCTTTTCAGACCAGTTGGTATAATTAGCTTCGGTAATCATACCTGAAAGCTTGCAATATACATTTTCATTTTTTGCAATTTCTTTCATCAAAATGGCCCATCCGTCAAAAAAACCATCTTTGATATAGGGTTTGGCTAAATGATCAATTACAAATCTTTGATTTGGGAATTTTTTCACGAATTCGAGAACTGCTCCCAATTGGTGGGGATACACCAGAATATCATAGGTGTACTCGAATTGCTCAAGTTGGGCAATTCCATTTAAGAAATCACTTCGTAAAAGAAAATTGACATCGGCTTCACCTTGAACAATATGCCTCCAACCTTTAATCTTAGGTTGCGCTTGATAAGACTCCAACTCTGCTACTATTTTTCTGGAACGTAGGTCGATCCAACCCACAATACCCTTTATGAAATCGTTTTCGTTGGCAAGCTGTAAAAGAAAATTGGTTTCTGCATTTGTTTGATCCGCTTGCACGGCCACGCAAGCATCTACCTCGTTTTGCTGGTAAATTGGCTTTAAATCTTCAGGTAGAAAATCTTTTCGAATGCTTGCCATTTCGTCATCGATCCAAGCGTGTTTTTTACTGTTGTAGATCCAAAAATGTTGATGACTGTCTATAATCATGGGTAATCAAAATGTTATTGAAAATCGACCATCGCTTTTATGACTCCATTTTCAGGCTGTAACCAATTCTCAAAATTGGCAATCATATCGGTATAATGAACTTTATGGGTTATAAAAGACGCAACAGGAAATTCTCCATTTTCCAATACGCTTATCACATGTTCAAAATCGACCAATGCAGCATTTCTACTGCAAAGAATCGATGTTTCCTTGGCGTGAATAGCAGGATGCGAAAATGTAAGCTCACCTTTCGAAAGGCCCACCAAAATATATCTACCGCCATGAGCCATAAAATCGACACCTGACTCTAGCGCCCCCTTGTGCCCAGTGGCATCAAAAACGGCAGTAGCCATTTGACTACCGGTCATTTTTTTCACGTGTTCAACAGCTTGTTGGCCACCTAGAACGGTATGCTCTACGCCCAAATATTTTTTGACATAGTCGAGTCTATCTTGGTTCATATCAATGGCTATTACATGAGCTCCTTTAATCTGAGCAAATTTTATTAGCCCAATGCCAATAGGACCACAACCTATCACCACGACCTGTTCACCAGATTCTAAATTGGCCCTTCTGACGGCGTGCGCACCAATAGACAAACATTCTACTATAGCTGTTTCTTGATCGGATAGTTGATTGGCTGGTAACAATATATTTTCGGGCACCACTAACTTTTCTTGCATACCCCCATCAGTATGTACACCCAAAACAGACATGTCTACGCAACAATTGGTTTTTCCGTTTCTGCAAGCGATACATCTGCCACAACTCAAATAGGGCATAATTACCACTTTGTCTCCGGCTTTAATATTCCTTTGGTTTTTATCTATTTCCAAGACCTCTGCCGCCAATTCATGACCAAGTATTCTGGGGTATGTAAAGAAGGCTTGGTTACCGGCGTAGGCATGAAGGTCGGTACCACAAATACCAACTTTGGTAATTTTTAGAAGCGCCTCACCAGAATTTCTTGAAGGATAGGCTTTTTCCTTTAAATGGAATTGCCTAGGTTTTTCACAAACTATGTAATTCATTCACTATCTGAGATTTAGTAATTACCTGAGGTGAGATACGCCTAAATTATAAAAAAACTAAGTTAACTGTATTATTTTTAAAGGTTTCTAAGATTTTTGGTGGAAATGGTATTAAAAATAAATAAAAGGTTAATTTCATGCGTATGCAATTCATAGGTGATCTTTCTGAAAAACAACATTTAATAAGCGATTTATTTCACTGGCCAAAAACAACAGGAGAGTGGGATGCTTATAGACTTACCGACGAGCAGGTCAAGCATTTTCACGAAGAAGGTTACGTGTCAGGTATCAAACTTTTAGATGAAGACCAAGTCGATCTTTTAAACCAGGAATTGGAAGAATTAACCAACCCCAAGCACCCAGGCCACCATTTGTTCTATGAGTTTCATACCAATGAATCGAATGATCCAAATTCGGTTCTGTTTCATTCGTTAGGTCATTGGCGTATTACAAAAGGTTTTCATGATGTGCTTTATAACCCTGCTTTTGTGATGGCCGCCTATCAACTATTGAATGATAGGCCGGTTCGTTTTTGGCATGACCAGTTATTCTGTAAACCCGCTAGGCATGGGGGTGTGGTAGCATGGCATCAAGACTATTCTTATTGGACGCGAACAATTGCGATGCAGCATCTGACCTGTTGGACGGGACTTGATGATGCAACCACCGAAAATGGCTGTTTACACTATATTCCCAAAAGTCACAAATGGGGACTCTTGGAAGCTCCAACTCTTGCAGGGGATATGAACGGTTTAAAGAGCTATCTCTCTACAGAACAAAAGGAACAATTTGACAAACCTGTACCTATTGAACTTAAGAAGGGTTTTGCCACTTTTCACCATCCTTTAATGGTTCATGGTTCCTACGAAAATAAATCGGAGAGAAGCAGAAGGGCTTTCGTTCTAAATGTTTTTGCAGATGGTACGGTGAGTAATACCGACGATGAACTGCTAGCGGGGGTTCCTATTATACCTAAAGGGCAAAAAATGCAAGGTAAGTTCTTTCCCTTATTATTCGAAGGAGTATAAATCCATCCTATCAAAAAATACTATGACCAATCCTAAAAAGATTTCAACTACTACAAAAAGGCAAAATTCCACATCGATCACTATACGCTCACTGTTGACCTCTTTTGTATGGGTTATTTTACTATTAATATCCTGTCAAGAGACGAAAAAACCGGAAGCTTCTAAAAAAGCCCCCAAAGTAGAAAAACCCAATATTGTAATTATATATGCGGATGACTTAGGTTATGGAGAGATGGGTGCTTATGGTGCGACTGAATTAAAAACACCAAATTTAGACAAGCTTGCCAATGGAGGTATGCGATTTACCAATGGTTACGCTACTTCTGCGACCTGCACCCCAAGCCGGTATGCTCTGTTAACCGGTGTTTATCCATGGAGAAACAAAAATGCCAAGATTCTGCCTGGTACTGCTCCTCTTATTATAGACACGAGTCAAATAACGCTGCCCAAAGTTTTGAAAACTAAAGGGTATTCTACGGGAATAGTGGGCAAATGGCATTTAGGCCTTGGTAACGGAAATGTAGACTGGAACCAGAGAATAGCACATAGCCCCAATGAAGTTGGTTTTGATTATAGTCATATTTTGGCTGCAACGCAAGATAGGGTGCCTACGGTTTATATCGAAAATGGCCACGTTGTCAATTTAGACCCCAATGACCCTATTTATGTCAACTATGAAGAAAATTTTGAAGGCGAACCCACGGGCAAGGATAATCCTGAACTTACTACTATGAAATGGCATCATGGCCATAATAACAGCATTGTAAACGGAATACCTAGAATAGGCTTTATGAAAGGGGGAGAGGCGGCTAAATGGTCTGATATTGACATGGCCGACCATTTTTTAAATAAAGCCAAATCTTATGTTCAAGGCCATAAAAAGAATCCGTTTTTCTTGTACTATGCTCTTCAACAGCCCCATGTGCCAAGAACACCGCACCCAAGATTTGTTGGCACCTCTGGTATGGGCCCGAGGGGCGACGTGATAGTAGAAGCCGATTGGGTTGTAGGGCAGTTTGTTCAGATGCTAGAATCTGAGGGGTTGTTAGAAAATACATTGATTATTTTTTCGAGTGACAATGGCCCCGTATTGAATGATGGTTATTATGATGATGCCGTTGAGAAAGTGGGGAACCATAATCCAAGAGGGCCATTGAGAGGGGGTAAATATAGTTTGTTCGAGGCGGGAACCAGAGTTCCGTTTTTTGCTTATTGGAAGGGTAAAATAACCCCGGGGGTTTCCGAAGCACTTATTTCGCAAATCGACCTTTTGGCTACCTTAGGCAGTTTGGTGGATAGTGATGTGAAAACTGAAGATAGCAAAAATTTATTGAATGTTCTTTTGGGAGATAGCCAAGAAGGTCGTAATCATTTGATTTTGGAAGCTACCAGTAGAACAGCCTTTAGGGAAGGAAATTGGGTAATGATACCACCGTATGAAGGTGCCGCTGTAAACAAACAAGTTGATATCGAATTGGGCAATTCAAAAGAATATCAACTATATAATTTAAAGGAAGATATAGGCCAAAGCGATAATCTTGCTAGCAGTCATCCCGATAAATTAAAAGAAATGATTGAAGGCTATCTGGCAATAAGAGGTAACGATGGTAATACAGTCGAACCATTGGAACTAAAATAGGTGCTGCCCAAAAAGTAAAGAAAATTCTTCGCTGCTTATTGCTTATTCAAAGTTAGCTAGTATTTTTATGGCCCATTTTAAATACAATCGATTACACAAAGAATGAAATCCACCCAATATATCGGTAATAAGACCTTTTCGGTGATTGATAAAGCCAAAGTTGATCCGCTCAGTGATGAAGTTCGTATAAAGGTAGCCTACACGGGCGTTTGCGGTACAGATGTTCATATTTACCATGGTATGATGGATAAACGTGTTCAAATGCCAGTGACCATTGGTCATGAAATGTCGGGCACAATCGATGCCATTGGCGCTGATGTAACGAATTACAAGGTTGGTGATAAAGTGGTAGTCAGACCATTGGATGATAGGGGAGTTTTACCTTCAGATAAAGGGTTTAACCATATCTGTGAGAACTTAAAATTTATAGGCATTGATAGTCCAGGATCTATGCAACAGTTTTGGAACGTTCCCGCCTTTACCCTTCATCAGCTCCCAAAAAATACCGATTTAAAGTTGGCCGCACTTATTGAGCCCTTGGCCGTAGCTGTTCACGATGTTCGATTAAGTGAATTAAAGAAACATGAAACCGCTGTTGTACTTGGCGGTGGGCCTATTGGTCTTCTTGTTGCTTTGGTAGCCCAGCAGACTGGTGCTCAAGTTTTTGTTTCTGAAATCAACCCAAAACGTATTGCAAAAGCAAAAGAATTGGGTTTGAATGTTATTGACCCTACCAAAGTCGATTTAATAGAAGAAGTGAAGAATCGTACCGAAAACCGAAGGGCCGATGTGGTCTTTGAGGTAGCCGGTGTTCAGGCTACTTTAGATATTATGACCGAAGTTGCAGGTATCAGGGGTAGAATAGTTATGGTCGCGATTCACGGTCAAAAAAAAGAAGTCGATCTTTTTAAATTTTTCTGGAAAGAATTACGGCTCATAGGGGCAAGGGTGTATGAAAAAGAAGATTATGAACGCGCTATTACCCTTGTCACCGAGAATAAGGTAGGTTTTGAAAACATGATAACGGATATTCAGCCATTGACAAACATTCAATCAGTATTTGAACAAATTGATTTGAATCCTGATGGAATGAAGGTTTTAATGGACTGTCAACAATAAAAAACATAAAAAATCAATTCAATAATGAGTATACTCAGCAGTTTTAGTCTTGAAGGAAAAATAGCATTGGTAACAGGGTGCAAGAGAGGAATCGGAAAAGCTATGGCCTTAGGATTGGCCGAGGCAGGTGCCGATATTATTGGCGTAAGTGCCTCTTTGGAAAAACATGGCAGCATGGTTGAACAAGAGGTCGAAGGCATCGGAAGAAAGTTCAAGGCATACACCTGTGATTTCGGCAATAGGGAATCATTATATGAGTTTATCAAACAAGTAAAAGACGATTTTCCCAAAATAGATATTCTGGTCAATAATGCAGGTACCATTCTAAGAGCGCCAGCTGTGGAGCATTCCGATGAGTATTGGGACAAGGTGATAGAAATCAACCAAACCGCACAATTTATCTTGACTCGGGAAATTGGTAAAGAAATGGTCAAGAGGGGCGAGGGAAAAGTTATTTTTACTGCTTCGTTGTTAACTTTCCAAGGAGGCATAACCGTGCCAGGCTACGCCGCAAGTAAAGGCGCCGTGGGGCAGATTACGATGGCATTTGCCAATGAATGGGCAGGAAAAGGTGTTAACGTAAATGCCATTGCACCGGGTTACATCAGTACCGATAATACCGAGGCGCTTCGAAATAATCCGGAAAGGGCAGACTCTATACTGGCCAGAATACCGGCCGGTAGATGGGGGCAACCCGACGATTTCAAAGGGCCAATTGTTTTCTTGGCTTCAGCGGCATCTAGCTATATGCATGGAGAGACCATGCTAGTTGATGGCGGTTGGATGGGAAGGTAGATGCTTATTTCATTTAAATATTAATCGCCAAGGCTCATTCCCTAAAAAAATTGATTAGATAGATAACATTGATTAGTGGAGTAATTTTATTCACTTCTCTCCATTTTACGAATTGGGAGTAGGTAATAGCCAAAGCAAAAACGTTGTTGCGACAACATCTGGCCTTTATACGGAGTCATTTTCTTAGTAACGTACCAGAGAAATAGAGTAAAAGTGCGCCGACTAAGAAAACCATTTTGCCAAATAAAAAAAGACAATTGGCATTTGAGAAATATCAAATGTAGTTTGGTAATATCTTCCCAATATGATGGGGTTTGTCAATAACAAAATAATCTGTCGGTGTTAATGACCACCTAGATTGTAGTTCTAAATCTACATGTAAAAATAAAGAGGACGGGCATTATCATGGCATAAAAAATTCTAGCTTTTGCTACACTTCTGCATAGTTGGTATTGACATAAAAGGCATGAATGCTCTATGTTAGATTTAGATAGTGCCTCCAGATTATTTAAGTCAGTGTTTGCCACTTAACGTATATACTTGTCTACAATTGATTTCTACTTAAACAAAATTGAAAATAATTTGTATTGGGAATATCCTTCAAATTTAATTGTCTCAAAATTGTTACCAATTGCCCTCTGTGATAGGTTTCATGATCGATTACATGAATAAATACGTCAGAAAGATTAATAGTTTCCTCGGAAAACGGAGTTTTAATTTTTCTTTCTAAATCAGTATTCAGAACCATCTCTAAACCTGACAGAAAGATTTTTGACTGATTTTTGAATTCATCAACAAATCCTTCAAAGGCTAATCTTTGGTCGATGTATGGAACTTTGTAATCATATGTTTCACCAAGTACCAAAAGCCAGAATTTTTGTGCTTGCACCATATGTTCTATGGTTTCATAAAGACTGGGGTAGCTTGATTGAATCTGTTGTTTTTTCAATTCACTAGGAACTTTCTCAATATAGTCTGCTAAAACATTGTTAGCCCAGAAATTAAACTGTGCATAGCTTTTAATATGATTTTTGAGCTTCATTTCTTCTACTTAAAAAACAGCCTTGATAGAGTTACTAGACCAATGGTTAGAATTAAACTTAAAGAGATTAGTTTGAACTTCTCTTGCGGTATGTAGTGGAGTATTTTTTTGCCTATTGCAGTACCTATGAGTCCAATTAATAGTAAAAACGGAACGTAAACTAGGTCATGTTTATGTATGAAACCGTTAAATAAGTAAACAAAGGTTCTTGAAAAGTCTATCCAAAAATCTATAAAAGCTGAGGTTGCGATATACACATTTTTCTCTAGATTGAATGCTGCCATGGTGAGACCTCTAATGGCACCTCCTGTGCCAAGAAGTCCTGCTGAGAATCCTGACAAACTTCCACCAATAATAGCATTTTTTCTATTGGGATTAATAGCTAGATTTTTATTCATCAAAAAGATAGCACTGAGAGTTACTAAGAATAGGCCCAATACTATTTCTAAATAATTAGAATTAACCACCTTTGTGAGTATTCCTCCCACTATCACAAAAATAATCGAAGGTAAACCTATGGCTATCAAGAGTCTTTTGTTTAGGCCTTTTTTGAACAAAAATATCTTGCTAAGGTTGCTCGACAGATGATAAATTGCGGTCAGACCCAATACCGATTCAAAATCAAAATAAAAATTAGCGATGGGTACAAAAAAAACTGACGAGCCAAAACCCCCTATGGTTCCCAATATCTCGGCCAACAAGGCCAATAATAAAAATATATAGCTAACGTTTTTCACCAGATTAAGTTCAGGCGGTCGTAGCTTACTATCAAAACGAAAATTCGATCAATTGGCAGCTTCGACCGATGCTTTTTTTCTTTTAGATTGCTTACTGGCTATTTTTTTCTTCAGCCAATCAGGATAAGCTGAAGAATCTTCAGCTTCGTATAGCCTTATGTGTTGATCTTCTTGTGGTTTCTTTAGTTCATCAGAAGTACAGCCCAATATTCGGGCCGCTGTATCGACTCCGGAATGGGAAGCTCCGGCTACCCCATGTGAAAGTACACTAGAACCGCAGAGATATAGATTCTCTATCTCGCTTTTGGCCCTAAAAGCAAATGGCCCTATGTGCATCATGCTTTTCTCCGTACCATATACATTGCCCTTGGTCGAATTAATATAATATTCGTTCGTTAGTGGTGTACCCAACTCCTTGTGCACAATGTGCTTCTTAATACCGGGAACAGCTCTATCGATACCATTGACCATTTTTTGGGTCAATCGTTCTTTTAATCGAAGATATTCTTGAGACCGCTCTTGATTTTTTTGATCGAACTTCTCAAATGTCTTATAATCTACAAAAGTGATGGCCTCAATGGTATGGTGTTTACCGTCGTAACTACTGGGGTCTTTTAGTGTGGTACAGCTAATGAACATTCCCTCAAAAGCATCACCTTCATCAATACGATCGGCAAAGATTTCCTCATAAAAATCATTGGGTCCGCGGTCGGGCATTAGCCAAATATTTCCAGAATCAACCCCATGCTTTCTTAAATCCATATCCACCGTAAGAAATAACATAATCGATGTACATGAATAGGTGGTTTTTTCTAGTTTTCGGTTCAAGCGTTTACTAAGATTCTCTTTTCCAATCAGTTGATTGTATGTAATACCAACATCGGCATTGCTGATGATGTATTTGGCATAAATCTTTTCATCATTATCGAGTACGACCCCTACGGCTTTTTTTCGTTTATCGCCTTCTAGCAATATCTTGTTAACGGCCGTACTGGTTCTTATTTCACCCTCATACTTTTTAATCACCTTGGTCATCGATTTGATGAGAGCACCACCTCCACCCATGGGGTAATAGGCACCATGAATGTAATGGTACATAACAGCACTGTGAAGCAAGAATGGCACCTTATTCGGGGCTACCCCATGATCGCCACATTGAATATTGAGTATTTTCTTCAAAAGTGGATTTTTTATATGCCAACCAATCACCCTACTGAGGCTGAAGAGCGCATATTTACCAAAATATTTGGTCTTGTAGGGCATTATCAGTTTCTGCCAAAAACCCTTAAAATAGGGGATGGAGTATAATTCTCTACTGACCGTTCGGGTAAGTTTTAGGTATTTTGATATATTCTTTTCTTCCTCGGGAAATTGTTCTGAAAGCCGATGGATCAGTTCATCAAAATTATCAGGATAATCAAACTGATGATCACCGATTTTTACATGCTCGTAACCATCGGGATTCATTCGAAAAAAAACCAAATCGTTGGCGATGCCTAGGCCTCTATATAAGTCGTTAGTGGTCTGCCCTTCGGCCAAGCGGCCAACGTAGTGTACACCAGGTGTAAATCGGTGTCCGTTAAGATAGAAGCTATGACACCATCCTCCTGGTACATCGTGTTGCTCTAGCACCAGTACTTTTTTGCCCTCTCGCGCTAGGCAAATGGCACAGGCCAAACCACCTGCCCCAGACCCAATGATAATAGCGTCATAATTCTTATTCTGTGGTTGCTTTTGGGTACTTATAGTGCTATTCTTTTCTGTCATTTGAACAATTGTACAGACCTTTTGTCTGAAAATAAAATTGTTGGTTCTTTAACAAAAGTGAAGATATGCATAAATTTTAAGAAGTGATGATTTTGATAAGAGTAGGATCTTCTAAAAAAAAAAGGGTGCCAATGGTAAAATAAAATGGCCCTTAACGGGCCATTCCATTTAATAATTACCATTTGTGATTAAGAAGTGGCCATTGCTATGGCACCTACATCTTCACTATCATATGAGCTTATTCTAACACTACCATTGGTATGCGTTGCCCTCACTCTAAGAACTTCGGCGAAGGCGGCCATGTTACATGAGCCAAGCATATCACTTACATTTAATTGCTTCTTATAAAACGTTTTCTGTACCCCTGCATCGAGTATGGTACTTATACTATATCCGTTATCGGACTGGGTTACATAACCGGCCGAGTTCGCTACCGGCACGGCATTGCTATTACCTTTGACTATGTTGAAACCATAATAAGCGAAGTTAAGTGGTTGACCTGCCAAAAACCTGATAATGGCTTTATCAGTTGTTTTATTGTCATACCTACCAACACCACAAGCGGTGTCTGTGGTGTTGCCATCTACAATAGCATCTAATACATCGGCATAACAGGCTTGATTATCTATTCGCATTTTAAAAGTGAAAGCTATAGCCTTGCCCGCAGTATTTTTGACCAAATAGTTTTCTGGTAAGCCATCGGCACTTATGGTAGTTTCGCCGGTAGGATCTGACGATAATCTGTCAACCACAAACGTCTTGGCATCAACAGGCATCACATTTCCTGAGTTGTCTAAAAGTTCAAAAGTGAATTCGTAAAGCCCATCTGCAAAACCGGAGGTATTAACATAAATGCTGCTGGTATCTTGGTTCCACTCGGCAGTTGGCTCTGAAGGCACATCATCGGAAGCTTCCACATGGGGTATTTTATACTTAGGTTTTCCAGAATTATATGTCGGCCCCAAGTTAAATGCTCCTGTGGCGAATACGGTTCCGGTCGGCGTTGAAACCTCATAGGTGTATGATTTATTAATATTACCTTCCAAATGATGTGATACATCACTGATAGACGTTAAGTAAGCATCTTTAAGTCTTTTATAAGACCAACGATAATGTGATACCGTAGAATTCGGAAATCCACTACCAAATTGCACCACAAAAGGAAAAGAACCTCCAAATGGCGATACTTTCTGGCCGGCGGTTATGAAATCGGTAAGGCCTATGGCGTTGGTAAGGTGTTCACTAGAACCATTGTTTTGTTGCACTTTTCGCAAGCGAACACCGCTGTTGATTCTTTTCATCCATACAATAGCACCAGGTATAGGTGAACATTCGCAAGGTTTTACCCTTGGGTCGGTGATTCGAATATTAATCTCAGAACCGCAATTGTAGTTCCATTTGGTATAGCAAGACATGGGAGGTCGATATACGGTAACCCATTGTCCATCAATATTGACTTCTACCCAGACATAAATGTCTTTGTCATTGTCAAAATTGAAATAATTGTAATCAAAATGTCCGTTACAGTCACTGTAGACCGTAGCTATTTCTGTACATCTATAGAAATATGGCCAGAACCAAGGCCACAAACATAGGTATGGATGTAGTAAATGAAAATTTTTGTAAATCGTATCGCTAACTACTGATGAAGACTCAGATAATAACCCCAATTTTACATCATCAGGTAATTTTAGAGTTGATATTCTCTGTAAGGCCTCTGAATTGTTCGAAGCTTTTTCGGTAAAGCCTGTAATTGGTCTTATGGGTGGTCGAAGAGGACCAGGATCAGGTAATGGTGGAAATTTGACTTCAGGAATTGTTAATATCTCTTTCAATTTTTTACCCAAATCGGTAATTACTGCCCGTGGTATCTTTGGCCACCACCATTTAATTCTATCCACTTCGCAAATATGTACTCTTGCTTCACAAATTGGTAAAGTTTCATTTTGCCCGTCGATAGTAAAGGTCTTGCTTAAGTTTCCGGTAATTAGACACCAATACCAATTAGGAAAAATTATATTGGGTAATTTTGAAATAGTAATATCATTATTTACGTCTAATCGAATAGAAGGTTCATAGCCTCCCATTTTTTTAATAGTAACAGGAGTCAATTTGCGCTTTTCAAACTCCTTGGGAATAGAAGGGCCGATAAATATTTGCCCTCTACTTTTAATTTCATTCGCACTTGTTTTCAGTTTAATCTGTTCTTTGTTAAGTGCGGTCGCTTCTAAAAGGTTCTCATTCTTATCAAAAACGAAAATCTGAAGGTCTTTTTGTAGAGATTGACCTTTGATATCAATCTTTACGGTTACTGGATTACTTTTTTTAGCCATGATATTTAGATTTTATGAGTTGAATTTCTGTAGGAGGAATACACCTTTTAATACCAAATAGCACTAATGCTTTTAACCAAGAGCTATTTAGTAGAGCAACGGGGGAGAGATACCTTTTTTTTAAAAAAAAGGAAGTATTGTTGGTGGGTTATTTAAGAGGGAATAAAAAACTGCTTTAGGGATTGTTTTTAAAGCATGCAACAATATTAGACAGTAGTTGACAATTGAAAATGTTAATATGTACGGTAGGATAAATTTTATGTATGCATTGAAGAATTAAAAAGGCAACTTTCAATTTGGAAGTATCAAAAAAGGCCTACCTTTTAAGGTGGCCTTTAGTTCTAAAATAGTGGTGAACTGATTTATTTATTCTCTGGATAAAGATTTTTCCATAATACTGTTTTACCTTCTTTTGAAGAGATTTTTGCAGCTTCTAATATTTGAACTACTATTTGGGCATTTTCCAGTGAGGTAAGGTCATATGCCGGTAATTTGTAATTCTCATGAACCACTTTTTTAAATATGGCGAAAGGGTCGTTTTCACCTTTTGGTAGGTCGTTTGCCTTTAAAGAACTTGGTCCTATTTTTTCATCGGTCATCAGTTCCATGTCCGTACCGTTTTTGCATTTAACGAATCCGGTCGCTCCAAAAACTTCCATATCCTTCACATGATGGGGCCAGTTCCATGAAGCTTGAATGGTCACTTCTGTATCCGGGTATTGAAGAACAATCGTGGCATCATCTTCAACTTTAGGGTACTTGCTCGGCTTGAAGCTAGAAGTGGTGCAGGTAACCGAAATGGGGGTTTTGCCAGACATTAGCCAAGTGCTGATATTGGCGCCGTAACATCCAAAATCCATTAGGGCCCCGCCACCATTAAGAACGGGGTCCGTTAGCCATTCAAGAAACTCATCCCCACAGCCAATCTCTATAGGACCAAAGTGGCCGGTATGAAAATTGATTTTACGCATTTGACCGATAGCTTTCTCTTTGATTATCAAATCGTAGGCTTTGTGATTACTACCGTACCATGAAGTTTCATAGTTGGTCAATAAATGTATGTTATGTTTTCTGGCCAGTTCGACCATTTCCTTGGCATGTTCCCAACTAACGGCCAATGGTTTTTCTACCATTACATGAATTCCTTTGGGGGCGCAATAGCGAACGGTTTCCAAATGATCAAAGGTGCTATTGAAGGCGTTTACCGCTTCAGGATGTACGGCTTCATCCATTTCTTCGATTGTATCAAAGACAATATCCATAGAAAGTCCGTGCTGTTTGGTCAATCTTCGAGCCAATTCTTTGTTGGGCTCTACAATACCGACTATCTCGATGTTACTCTTTTTTTCATTGGATAATATCCAACCTACATGACCGTGTACCAAACCGACGACACCAACCCTTAAGGGAGCATCTTTTTTCTCTTGTGAAGCTACCGGGGCTATTTGCGTTATGATAGCAAAAGCGATGAGCAATAATTTTTTCATCTATTACTTTTTTAGGGCTTTAGCGATAGCAGCTTCAACAAGAGGTTCCATTACCATGTAGCCTTCAACGGTGGGGTGCACCTCGTCATCTGCGTACTTTTTGGGCAATCCATTTCGTTCATCGGCCATTTTCGAAAAATAATCAAGATAGATATGACCTGCTTTCTTCGCATAAGCCTTAATCATTTTATTAAGTTCAACAATTTTTTCAGCAGGTTCAACTTCGGGTTTCCAACCATATTTGTACGCGGGTAAAGTGGAGCTTAAAATCACCTTAATATTATTGGCCTTCGCTATTTCGGCCATTGATTTGATATTATCAACTATCATTTCGAGGGTTGAAGGCCCTGTGTTGCCCGCTATATCATTGGTTCCGGCCAAAATAACGACCACCTTCGGTTCAAGGTCAATAACATCTTGTCTAAAACGTAGTAGCATTTGAGGGGTGGTTTGTCCACTAATACCGCGATTGACATAGGGCTTTCCTTCGAAAAATTCAGGTCGTTTGTTCAGCCATCCGATGGTTATGGAATTTCCCATAAAAACTACTCTGTTTTCTTTTGATTTAGCAGGTTGAAGTTGGGCATTGGCCTCTTGAAACTGTTTAAGGTTGGGCCAATCTTGTGCCGATATGGTAGTAAAAATGCTTAAGGCCATAAATAGGGTCAGGCAAGTTGAGTTTAAAGTTTTCATATGTAGTTTTAAGTTATTTAGTTAATTGATTTGTTTCTTCCATTGAAAGTGGTAAGTCGTTGAGCAGCTTATTAATAGTAGGGCGTTTCGAAATATAAAAGGCCATGATGCAGAGCGCAATGACCAAGTATAGCGCGGTACCTTTCAGAAAGTAGGCAACAAGTGCCAACATAGCGGCCGCTTCTAGAAAGGCGTAATTGACCAAATTGGCCTTTTGGTAGACTTCCAACTTTTGCTTTAGGCTATCTTCCCTTTTTAATCTAAGAATCATCTTTTTGAAAAAAAGCATTCCCAAAAAATAGGCGGCAAAGGCTACTATTGGAACGATATAAACAAAAATATCTCCCTCTTCGATTTCTGCAATAAACTGTCCGTTCTGGGTATAGACAAAAATGCCAAACAGCACCATGCCGATGAGTAGGGCTGTATGAATAATTTTCAGATTATTGAAAATAGAGATGCCGTTAGGTTGCATTCGGTAAAGTTCTAGTTTTTGCTTGGCATGACTAATATAAACAAACTTGAAGAGTCAAAATCGAGCAAAGTGTTTTAATTACCCGCGCCTACTTATTATAAAGTTCTACTTGTTTGATTTATGGTTTCTAGACTATTATAAAATTTGAGTTAGATAGTTCATTTTGAGGATATTATTTAGAATCATCTTTAATAGTAACATTGTCGTAACCATTTAACATAAAATTCAACTTACGTTTAAATTATGACCATATTGAGTTAACTTCCATGGGTGCTCTCAACCATATTTTTGTTAAAGAACTTTTAAAGAAAAACCTAGAAACAAAAATGAGAACACTTAGTAAACTACTTTTTTGTGCAGGGTTGGCCGTTACGGTCAGCTCATGCGACAAGCTAGATGATTTTCTCGGCCATGGTCCTGGAAAGGAGAAAGGAACCATTTTCGAGAATAAATCTGAACTAGAGCCCTTAGTGGCCATGAAACCTCAATTCAACTTTGTTAAAGCCTACTCATTAATCAGCTCAACCGATGTATTGCAAGATGGCTTTAGATTGGTGGGTGCACAAGATGGCGCCGGTTTCTTAAAAGAAGGTGACGGCTACATGTACATAGTAAATGCCGAAGATGACTATGCCGTTAGTAGACTTCATTTTGATGAGTATATGAACCCAACAGGAGGGGAGTGGTTATTGAACTCTGGGGTTGCTGATTTTGCAAGACAATGTTCGGGAACCATGTGGGAAGCAAGTGTACATGGTGGCCCACGTGATATTTTCTTATCGGCTTCCGAGAGCTTTCATTACGATGTAAAAGCTATTGATCCCTACATAGAGACCCCAACCCCAACGGCCGATTTTGGTCTTGATGCGCTAGGAGAATTCTCATGGGAAAATGCAGTACCGTTACCTAGAGATGCCTATCCTGGAAAAACCGTAATCATAGGAGGTGATGATGACTCTAGCGGTTCTGAAGGACAAATTATTCTCTACATGTCTGAAAACGGCGATGCCGATTTGAACAATGGTAAAGTATATGTATTAAGGTTAAAAGAAGTTGCTTCGGGGTCCACCGATGCCGATGGTAATGCCATAAACCCTGCACCCGTATCTTCTGGTGTTACTTACAATGAAGGTGATTTGGCTTTTGGTGAAACTTATGCATTTGAATTTGTAGAAATTGAGAACGGTGCCGATATGACAAAAGACGAGATGGAAGATGCCTGCGTTGCCGTTAATGCCAGTGCATTTATGAGGGTAGAGGATGTTGACTATCAAAAAGGTTCTTCTGACAATAACAGAAACGTTTTTGTAGCGGTCACAGGCCGCGGCCCAGGTGCCGGTACCTATAACGATTGGGGTACTGCCTATCGTTTAGAATTGGATGAAGATTCTCCTTTGACTGGAAAGCTTACTCAGATTGTCAGCGGTAATACCGATACAAATAATATGGATGGTAATGTGCCTGAGCTTCAAAGTCCTGATAACATTTGTGTAACCGAAAACTTCATCTACCTGCAAGAAGACCCGAACTCTTTTGATAGAGGCCATGCTGCCTACATTTATCAAACTGACCTGAACGGTAACAATGCAAAGGTTGTTTTAGAATTGGTAATTAGAAATGACCTTGATCCTTCTGGCGGTTCTGGGTTCAGTGGCGAATTCGGTGCACTTGAAGATATTTCAGAGAAAATTGGAGAGCCAAATACTTTCTTGCTAAACCTTCAACCCCATTACTGGCAAAGTGATGATTTTAAAAGTGTAGATGGTCATGATATGGAGTCTGATAGGCCTGATGCCATTGCAGCTGGTGCCCGTGAAGATGATCAAGGTGGCCAAATAGTTATATTGAAAGGATTGCCTAGATAATACGCTTAATTATTCTGTTTTTGGTTGAGACCCCTGTTCATCAGGGGTCTTACCTATTTAAAAAAAATGCTGTGTCCGTCATGTACAAATATTTTCTTTCCATCTTATTGTTAATGTTTTTTATATCGTGTAAAGATGGCTCTAAACAATTGGCCAATAATCATGAGAAAGGCCCTGATATAGACTGGACCGAAGCACAAAAATTTTATCATTCACATATGACAAGAACGGTCGAATTGATTGACTCTCTTGCTCATTTAAATCCTGAAAGTGAGAAGGCTAAAGAAGTCTTCAAAAAGTTAAGGATAAACTTTAAAAAGGCCGAGCCTTATGCGTCTTATCTAAATCCCGCTATTGGGCATAGAGCGAATGGACCTGCATTGCCCATTTTTGCCGAAGACACCGAAAGGGTATTGGCTCCTTTAGGTTTGCAAAAGATAGAGGAAACTATTTTTGAAGGAGGTGAAGATGCCACCGTATTTATTAGAGAGACCAACTTGACCAAGGGTCTTTTGGTCAACCTTTTGGAAAACACTGGGGAAAGAAGCTTAAATGCCGAGCGTTTCTTTATAGCTACCCATCAGCAATTGATGCGCATTGTCAGCCTTGGTATTGTAGGTTTTGACACTCCTGTTAGTTTATGGGGGCTAGAAGAAAGTAAAATTTCACTACAAAGTCTTTATACGGTTTACGGTCTATCCATCCAAAATTTGGTTCAAGATAAAAACCAAGATCTGGATACAAGTTTTACTGAAAATATTAAAATGGCCATTCAATACCTGGATCAGAATACCGATTTTGAAACTTTTGATAGGTATACCTTCATAAGGGATTATATGAATCCTATAACCAGAAATTGGGTGTCCATCAGAAAAGAGAGTGGTCTTTGGGCAGGCGTCAACAACAAACCGTTCAATTTTGACGCTTCTACATTTTTCGAAAAAGATGCCTTTAATCTCACCTATTTTACTCCTCCCGTTAACAGAAATACCAATGAGAAACAATTGGCTTTGGGCAAAAAATTATTTTTTGAGCCAAAATTGGCAAAAGATGGTACTATGTCATGTGCCACCTGTCATATTCCTGAGAAGGCATATTCCGATGGCATAACGGCCAATTTAGATAATACAGGCAATACTTTACAAAGAAATACACCTACGTTAATCAATGTGGCATTTCAAAAAAGTTTTTTTTGGGATGGGCGTGCCGAGAATATTTTGGACCAAATAACCTCTGTTTTTACCAATGAGCAAGAATTTGCTAGTAGTGTTCATGAATTTTCTACAGAAATATTATCCGATTCGACCTATACGGCCATGTTTGAAGAAGCTTATGGTAAAGTTTCGACCCGAAATACCGATGTCATAAGGGCATTGTCGACCTACATCTCTACCCTGAATGGTTTTGACTCGAAATTCGATAGAAATATGAGGGGAGAGGAATCAAATTTTTCAGAAGAAGAAAAATTAGGAATGAACCTTTTCATGGGAAAAGCCCTTTGTGCCACCTGTCATTTCATGCCATTGACCAATGGTACGGTACCGCCATTTTTTTCGGAAACCGAAAAAGAGGTCATCGGGGTTCCTGAAACGGCTTCCAATCAAGAGTTAGATGATGATTTGGGCTTCTTTTGGCGCTATGGCAAAGAGGTTCATAGGGGTATGTTCAAAACTCCCACAGTAAGAAATGTCGCCTTAACCGCCCCTTATATGCATAACGGTGCCTACCAAACATTGGAACAAGTAATGGATTTCTACAATCAAGGTGGCGGCGGCGGAATGGGTTTTGATCTCGAACATCAAACCCTACCTTTTGATGAACTGCAGCTATCGGACAGTGAACAAAGGGCCATTATAGCCTTTTTGAAAACGCTTACTGATACCAAAGTACAGGGCAAAACTGGTGATAATAGTCAATTAGTGGCGCAAAGTAGTTCCGAAAACAATGCAAATCAGTAATGTCTCTATTAAAAGTGACTTTTGACGTTCCAAAAAAATATAACGATGCAACAAAAATACAAGCACCCATTTTTTTCTTTAGTGGTTATCATCCTTACCCTGTTATTAACAAATTGCTCTAGTAGTGATGACAGCCCGGAGATCGATGACAAGGGGTCTAATCCCGACCAGGAAGAAGTCGTGGATGAACCCCAAGAAGAAGAGGAAGACAATAATGAAGAGGGCGATGGTACTCCGAATGCTTATGAATATATCACGCAAACAGAAGATTACCATATGTTGAGCGAAGCTCTGAACAAAGTGGATGCATCACTCACCGAACTACTATCGGGCGAAATAATGATTACCTTCTTTGCACCTACCGATATGGCCTTTAGCGATTTTTTAGAAAGTATAGACGGATATGATTCTCTCGATGATTTTGATGACGCTTCAGAGATTGAACTGTTACAGGCCATACTTCAGTATCATTTGTTGCGTGGGAACGCTCTTTTTTCAGAAGACTTTTTAAATGACGATTACCTTTCGTCGGAACATGGAGAGGAAATCAAAGTGAAAGTTGGCGAGAGTATTTACTTAGAGACTGCTTCCCACCAATCAATTGAACTTATAGACTTAGGTTCAGAAGTTGCTAACGGTGTGGTTTATGGTGTGAATGAAATTTTATGGCCCACATCGGTGAGAGATGTATTTTTTCCGAAGCCTACATTGAAAGAGATTATTGTTGACAATGAAGATTTGCAAATGTTTGAAGAAGCAATGATGAAGGCTGATCTTTTTAATCTGGTGGAAGGGGAAGAAGCCCTAACTATTTTTGCTCCGAACAACCAAGCTGTTGAACTTCTCTTTGATATTTTGGGAGATCCCTATGATGATTTTGATGATTTTCAGAATTTCTTTGAACTACAAGTGTTGAACGATATTCTTCTTGGGCATTTTACGAACCAAAGGTTACTTTCAACTGATTTTAAAGAAGGAGTTGTTGAAACCTTGCTAACCAACGATTCAATTCAACTGGTAAAGGAAGGAGAAGATTTCGCGATAAAGGATGCCTCTGAAATCAGGGCCTATTTTAATATCAAAGATGTGGAAGCCAAAAACGGAGTGGTACATATTATTGATAAAATCTTGCTTCCGCAAAAAGTGCTTCAGTTTGTAGAATAGTAAATAATCAAGACTTTTTGGCCAGCTTTTTATGTGAACCATCGCAAGTAGGCATTCTTTTAGAAAGGCCGCAGACACAATCATGAAAACCTTTACCGTTCATAATGCGCTCGGTATATTTTTCTATGCGCGATTCTCTAGTTTTCGCCTGTTTGGCTCCTGAAAAATAAATATTATAGGCCCGTTGTCGTCCTAGGGTGAGAGCATTGAAAGCCTCGCTAAAATCGGAATCGCTTTCAAGTCGTTGTTGAAGTTCTTCAACAAAGTCTTCTGTACTTTCTGGCTTTTTCTCAACCTTAAGGCCTTTTTTCTCTATATCAATGGCCTCAAAAATATAAGCTCTTAAGGTGTCCCACTGTGAGTTAATCTCTTCAACGCTGGTAAATTTGATGATGCGGGCAATTCTTGAGTTTTCGCCTGGTTTCTCCATAATTTTCAAAGGGTCATCCATCAGAACTCCTTTGAGAAAACTGATATTGCAAAACTGTTTGAAGTTGCCTAAGATGAGTACATTGTTACCATTTAAGGTATAGCACGGCACCCCCCATTTCAATTCCTCTTCTAAACCACAGTCAAGAACCAGCTGCCTTAAACGGGTCAACTCGGCCTGCCATTGATCTACTTTTTCTAAATAAAGGTCAATCTTTTCGTTCTTCATCTTTTATTTTCTTGGCGTCGTTAAATTATTATAATTTGAAAAGAGCTACAAATCCTATATTTCTTCGAGAATAGATTCTCCTTTTGACTGGTCACCTGACGTCCATTGCCAAGTCTCGTAAAGTCGAACTTTTCCGTTATCGAGAATCTCTGGGGTAGAATGGCAAATGCCGGTCATTAGCTTTCCTTCTATATTGATTTGGTGATAGCGCATATCGATGTGTCCGGTGGAACTCACCACACCGATAAGATGCCCTTTTTTAATTTTACCTCCGGAATATTCGCACGTAAGAATGTTGCCATCTTGCTGATAATGAAATATGGTTTCTTCAGAGGTTTCGCCATTCTCTGAATTTTTTACGGGAATGAACTTTTTATCGTGATAATTCATATCTAAAAATAAAAACTCTCGGTAGATTGTTTTGTAGAATCAAATATCAAGATACCTTCTTTATCAGGAAATAGGCTTCCCAATAAATCTCCATTTTTCCATACTGCACTTTGACCTGCTCCTTCAAAATTGTCACAAGGCCCTATATTATTGCACATCAGAACAGTTAAAGGGTGAGTTTTTGATAGTTTTTTGAAGTGTTCATAGGCTTTTTCAATTCCGCTTTGCGATTTGGCAACACTGGCTAAATAAATATCTGCATGATGACTAATGGCTTCACGTGCATGTTCACTTTGAAGACTTTCATAGCAAATGGCCAAAGCGATGTGCTGTTCGCACAATTGAATGTGACCGTATTTATTTCCTGCTTGAAAATAGGGCAGTTCGTCTTCGTGCAGCAATTGTTTGGTATAAACAGAAAGAGGAATGTTAGGTTGAAAAATGATTATGGCAATTTCAATACCGCTCTTCGTATGTAAGGGCATTCCAAGACCAATAGTTATCTTCTCGGTATTACTTATTTCCTGAAAACCTAAAAGCCTTTTGTCACCTAATTTCATTTTAAGCTTTTCGGCCAGCATGGGCTCGTAGCCCGTTAATGACAGCTCAGGAAAAAAAATAGCATCTGCCTTGTTAGCCAGAGATAACCGAATCGCTTTTTTATGCAATTCAATATTTTCCTGAACATCACCTTTTAAAGACTGTATTTGTGCCAGTGCAATTCTCATGGTCGCCACCAATTGGTTTACCTGGTAGAAAGGTACGTATCACTTAGATAAAACAGAACCAAAATTTGGCAATATTGCTTGACGCGGGTTCAAATTAATTGAAAGTGGTTCTGAACTCGGTAGGGGAAAGATTGGTCTTGGCCTTAAAAAGTTTACTAAAAGATTGGGAGTGCTCAAAACCGAGGGTGTAGGCAATTTCGCCGACCGATAGTTCTGTGGTCGACAACTTTTCTTTTGCTTTTTCTATGAGTCGTTGTTGAATATATTGCTGGGTAGTGGTGCCAGTGATGTTCTTCAAAAGACTACTTAGGTAATCGGGTGACAAGTTCATTTGCTCTGCAACTACCTGTACGGAAGGATGTCCGTCATTCTTCAGGTTTTCGTCTTCAAAAGCTTTTGCTAACAGGGTATCTAACTTGGCTAGCAGTTCGTGATTGTTCTTTTTTCGGGTGATAAACTGCCGTTGATAGAACCTTTCTGCATATTGCAAGAGCAGTTCTATTTGAGCGATGATGATATTTTGACTGTAGGCATCTATATTGGTCTCTATCTCATTTTTTATGTTTTGAAAAATAGACTCGACCGTTTTCTCTTCCTTTTGAGACATAAAGAGCGCCTCGTTTATGGCATATTGAAAGAAGTCATATCTTTTAATAGTTTTCGCCAAAGTGGTATTCCAAATAAAATCGGTATGAATCAACAGTAACCAACCTTCAGGCTTTAAGTTCGCCCTAGAGTTCGGCTCTAATCTTAATAATTGGCCTGGTGCGATAAATGACATTAGCCCTTCGTCAAAATCATACTTTTGCTGCCCGTATCTTAATGTTCCTACATTTCGTTTGACGCCGATGGAGTAAAACCCGAAATGCCAGCTTTCGCCATAATTTTCAGGAAATATCTTGGTCTGACCATAATCTACCAAACTAACCAAAGGATGAAGAGGGCTGTCAAGCCCCCTGATCCTATGAAATTCTGTAATGGTCTCTATTTTTCGAATTCTGTTCTTCAATCTTTCTACAATAAAATTCCACCTGCTACTTCAATGCGCTGACCGTTGATCCAACGAGCATCTTCTGAGCATAAAAAGGCAACGACGCCACCAATATCTTCTGGCTCACCAACTCGACCCAAAGCGGTCAAATTAGAAACAGCTTTAATTTTTTGCTCATTGGTCTTGTTTTCGCCACCACCGAAATCGGTACCTACCGCACCGGGTGCGACTACATTGGCCGATATCTTTTTCGATGCCAGTTCTTTCGCCAAGTATCTGGTCAAAACCTCAACGCCCCCTTTTGCCGAAGCGTAGGCACTGGAATTAGGAAAGGAGAAGCGGGCTAATCCGGAAGAAATATTAATTATTCTGCCTCCCTCATTGAGAAAAGGAACTGCTTTTTGCGTTAAGAAATAAACACCTTTCAAGTGAATATTTTGCATTTCGTCAAAATCATCTTCGGTGGTTTCCAAAAAAGGCTTGTAGATACCCGTACCGGCATTATTCACCAAAAAATCAAATTTAGAATGACCATATTCCTCTTTCAAATAAGATTCTAAGCTGGAATAAAAATTATCGAATTCTTTAATATTACTGGTGTCTAACTGAAAAGCTTTTGCCTTGCCACCATATTCGTTTACTTCAGACACTACCTTTTCAGCAGCTTCTTGGTTTGAGTGATAGGTGAAAATGATATCGATACCTTTCTTTGCAATATTATGGGCCATATCTCTACCTAAACCTCTACTGCCACCGGTAATCAGTGCTATTTTTTTTGTGCTCATATCGTTATTTTTTGATGGTGTAAAGTTGGCAAAAATTAAGTGGTAGCCGGTAGTCTAATCCATGTATATTGTAACCAAATCCGATAAATCGAAAAGTATATGGTTTAAATGCCCAATGTTGCAAGGTGTTTCACTTTATGATAGGTAAGACAAGCCATAATGCAGGATTTTAATTCGTCAACAGGGATCTCACTGTCCATTTCAAAGAGAAGTGCCCTGTTGCCTTCATACATAAATTTTGGCCCGAATATCATTTTAAAGGTATCGACCAAACGACTCGTACATTGAAAGTACATGGCATATTGCTCAGGATTTTTCTCTTTCCAATCCATTCGCAACGTACTTCCGCAGTTGGTAATAAAACTGGGCTCGTTCCATTTAAGGGTAACCTCTAAACGGTTGATCCAATCACTATCAGATGCCGTTTCGATGACCAGTTGGCGCAAGAAGTTCATCTTTATTAAGACTTCTTCGGGGTAAGTGGCGAATTTATCATCGACTTTCGGGTCAACAATTATTTGCATCATCAATCATTTATGCCAATATAGAAACCCACTTCAGCATGGCTGGGGTCAGCTGTTCTTTCGTCATATACTTCAAAATCCGATAGGTAACTTCTTTTAAGCTCGGTATTCCATATGGTATTCCAGTGTTTACCGACTATACCCTTCATTAAATCACCTCTAGCGGAAGACTTCCAATAGCGACCTCCTTCCACCTTTTTTACGACCATATTCTCCGGTACTTTATCAAAGCTGGTAACCTCACAACCAATTACAGTAGTGTAAGGCTGTGTATGGTCTCCATCATAATCGGTATATAGTGAGTATATGACTTCGTTTTTCTTATGAGGAATTTTTTCAAGAATTCCTTCCTCGCCAAAGCGCCGCCACAAGTTAGTAATATCTTTTAAAGCCTGTTGGTCTTGATTGGAGGTTCTGACCGAGATACCCATTATAAAGAAAGGGGTGATAGCTACTTTTTTCATAAGAATATTTTTGATTCCGTTCAAAAGTAATCGTAGGGAGTGTCAGATGATGTCAGAGGTAAGGTTATTTTAGGCAATCGAAACAAGCGACCAGTTCAGAAGGTAAATTTAGGTCTTCAGAGCCCTTTAATGATTCGGATAAAAATTCGGTCTTATCGATTTCCTCTTTAAATCGCATGGCGTATTCCGTCAATTGTTGTTTTCGGGCCATAATTTTTTTGGCGATTTCAGCTCCGTCTTGCTCATAAATGGTTTTCGGCCAAACCTTTAAAGCTTGGTTGATACTTTCGTCGGTCAGCGTGCTCTGTAGGTAAGTGGCCTCCTCGGAAAAAATACTTTTGTCTATCGTTTTCAGAAAGTAGGTATCAAAATCCATCACCAATCCGGGAATGTAATCAATCTCTTTTTCGAAATTCTGTAAATCGGGCAGTATGGATTTATGGGAAAGGAGTGTCGGCAGTATACCATCAATATTAAAGAAGGCATTATCTCTATCGCAGGGCAGCGGAGTTGCCAGAGTTTCTTCATTTTTACTGGTTAAAACCCAACCCCATTGTTTCGCGTGTCGATCCCAATCACCAATCAACAAATCGAATAATCTGGCCCTCACCAATAGATTTTCATCAACATGTAATAAATCTTTCTTTTCTGATTTTAGTTCTTGTAGGTCTTCGGTATCAATTATTTCAGAAGCTTTTTCTAGTTGTGTCCACTCTGCGTTTCCAGCATTTTCATGCTCGAAAAGAAAAAGCCTGTTACCATATTTATCGTTTAAAGAATCTAATTTTTCCTGTCTGGGAAGAAACAGCAATTGCGGCCGCGTAGATAGTAACCCGCACTTATGTGCCAACTCGGCCACCGCCAGTGCGGCATAAGGGTGTTGGGCAGAAATACCATCAACTACAATGTTTTCGAGCCCCACGGCTTTAATAAAATCAGGAATCAAAGGCTCTGGGTTTTTGGTCACACTGCGTAAGGTATAGACGTCATCATTCTTCGTTTTTACCTTTAAAGAATGGGTCTGCTTACCACCACCTTGTTCCAAAATAGTTAATCCACCTTTCAGCGTATCCAAAAAGGCAATGGGCACTTTAACGGGCGTTTCCCATACTTTTCTATATTGTTCGCCCTGTACTATATTTTTTAGGGTATTACCACGATAAAGCGTGCTGGCCGCTACCATAACGGAGTCGTGTTCCCTAAAGTCAATATGGTCTATACTCGATAAGTCCAAGATTTCACATGTGCTGAAATTTTTGTCTGTGGTAGCCGTGGAAAAATAAATGACTACCATAAAAAGAAAAAAGGCGAACAAAATAAAAGCAAGCACTTTTTTGATCATCACATTGATTTTTAGTTTTACTTAAGGTGTATCAGGTGTAACCGCTTCAATCAACTCTTGGTCCATGCCATAATATTTTAGGGCAATGGCAAAGGCAATAACAGAAAGAATAATACCGAACATAAAAACAGTGTACGTCCACCGTAAGAGTTGGTATTTTTTCTTGAGAACTTTACCAAGGTAATAAAGATCCATGCTCAAAGAGTCGTAAATTGATTGCTTATCAACAATAATAGAACGCAGTTTTTCTTTGAATTCATTGGGTTCTAGGGAATGAAAGTTTCCGAAAAACAGGTAATTAATGTCTTTCTCATTAATATCTTGATCGACCAAACTGTTATTGTCTATCTTGGGTCGCGTGGCAGCTACCGACATAATCATTGAAATAATACTGAATACCACAAAGATGACCGTAGGGTAGGTGAGGTACGAGTTGGTAGGGTTACCTAGTTTGGGAATCAAATTCGCCAATAACAAAGAAATGATTATGGCATTCACCGATAATAATATGTTCGCCTTGGTATCGGCGATATCGCTCAATTTCAAGTGATTGCGTAACTGTGTTCTGTATAGGGACTGAATTGCCCTTTCAGGGCTTTCATTCTTTAAATTGACCTTAAGCTTTTCTTTTTTCTTTCGGGCTGCAGATTTGGCAATTGCAGCGACCAAATCCATCACATTATTCTCTTTTTGCTCTTGCCAATTCTCAAGGGCATAATCGGAGTAAAAACGATGCTCATTGCGAAGAATGTTGATATAGTTCTCCCGCAATTCATTAATACTCATTTCAGTACCATTGACACGATTTACTTCTATCAATAACAATTCAAGAACTTCATCAAAATTGCCGGAAGCATAATAACCGCTTCTGGCATCCTTAATTATTTTTTCTTCTTCGCTTTTAGGTTCTTCTAAGCTCCATGCTGCTTTTAGTAGCTCACTTGCCTTTTCGATAAGGTTCTGGTCTGCCGATTTTTCCTTTAAAAACCTTTGAAGCCTTTCTTCAGACTTGACAGGTGTTTTTTCTTGGGAATGCACATCATCTAGAAACAAAAACCAACAGCTCAATCGTAGGGCCACAACATCTAAATCATTGTCGTTTTGATTTTCAAGAAGTTCGTTGGTATGGTCAACAGTTTTTAGAGTATGTCTGTAATCGTAAAAAACACGATCTTTGAAAGGTGATTCCGTGAAAAGTTGCCGTATGTAATTTTCGACTTCCTTAAGTATAGCTTGCATTGTCTAAGTTTGAGCGGTTGACCGCAAACTACTATTTTGACCTGACCTCTAAAGCGCCTATTGATTCAAATTTTAATCCGATTCATAGATTAATACTTATGATAACTGCGTATGCTCAAAATCAATTTATAGCAGAAAGAAATGTATCTATTCTTGCCTTTTGCTTTAAATGATGCCGCAAATGCATTTCGGAATATGCCAGCCATTCATGGGCATTAAAATAACCCAAACCAGGGTGCCGGGTCTTTCCGGAATAGTTACCAGAAACCATTTTTTGCCAAAGGCTTTGCGCCCTTTTTTTCAAAAACAAGAGTTTTTCTGTTAAAGACTCGATTGAATTTGGCTGGGGTACATTATCAGAGATCAAGGGGTCGGTCTTAACGCGCTTGTCTTCGAATGAGCCTCTTTTAAATAATTCCGATGCTTTTTCCGACATGGGCATATCTTGATGGGACAAGTCGTTTAACGCACCTTCAAGCTGATCAAAATACCAGTTGGTTTCATTAATTAAGTGTTCATATACCTGCCCTAAAGACCAGCTTTCTTTGTCAGGTCGCTTTACCAATTGTTCCAATGGATAATTCAATAGGCTTTTAGACCACAAATTTAGGGTTTGATCAAATCGTTCTATTTCATTCATTGGTCGTGAATAGCTACAGATAACACTCTTAAATATAAATGAAATACAGTTTCGAAAATTGGTTGATTTTTTAGTTATTAACCTAAAATTTTTCAAAAACCCCAAGCCCAAATAAAGCGAAGTCATACTTGACGGGATCAATAGGGTCTAACCTTCTCAGTTTTTTATCGAGTTCTTGTAGCGCTTTCGCGTCATTCTGCTTCCTTTTTAAAAGTTTAAGTTTTCTGGCGACATTTCCAGAATGTACATCAAGGGGGCAAGATAATTGAGAGGGTTGAATTGATTTCCATAGTCCGAAATCTACTTGGGCTTTGGCCGGCCGCACCATCCACCTTAAAAACATATTGATGCGTTTCGCAGCGGAACCTTTCAGAGGGTCGCTTACGTGTTTGGTTGTTCTTTGGGGGTGGGGCAGCTCAAAGAATAGTTCTTTGAAACGAGATATGGCTGATTGCAAGCCATAGTCATCGGTTGGTTGCGCAAAAACATTCTCCAGACCACCATGAAATTGGTAGATATTTCGAAGGCTTTGAACAAAAAAGCCCAAATCTAGACCATTAAAAGTACGGTGAACAAAATATTCGAATCTCATTAAATCATCTTCAGTATGGTTGACGATGAAATCGTATGGAGCGTTATCCATAAGTTCCATCATTTTTTTTGAATTATTAATGATACTTTTTCTATTTCCCCAGGCAATCGTAGCCGTAAGAAATGCGCTTATTTCAATATCCTCTTTCGATTGAAAACCATGAGGTATTTGAATGGGGTCAGTTTCCAAAAATCGAGGGTGCTCGTATTGTTCGGCCTTTGTATCTAAAAAATCTTTGAGTTCGGCAATCGTCATTCTAAAAGTAAATCAAGAAAGTTCATAAATAATAAAGGGGTCATTAATATGAAATTGTATAGGGCATGAAAGATTATGGCCCAAAGCAAACCGAACTTTACCCGAACAAACCCTAGAAAAATGCCGACGCTTAATTGGGGCGCCACGAGCAACGGCGATAGTAGAAGGGTAGTAGTAGTAAGCTCGAAATTCGAAATATGGTAAAATCCGAATATAAAGGTCAAAAAGTAAAAGATACAATTGAAATAGTTCTTTTTCTTAAAGAAAATTAACGGACCTCTAAAAATCACCTCTTCCATTACAGGAGCCATAATTACCGCTGCGGCAAATAATAATAATAAAGAACGATTCATCAAATCTTCACTGGCATGTTTACCAATATCGATGTCAAAATAGTTCTGCAAGCCGGCATTGACCATGCCTATTAAATAACTTAGAGTTAAAGCATACAGCAATAGCTCTGTGAACCAACGTAGCCGTTCATGAGGGTCTTTTTCTAGCGATTCTTCATAAGTCGGATTTTTAAAAAACTCCCAAACCGCTATAATTTTTGAAGACAAAATAAAATGAACCTAATTTAGACAACTACTTCTTTATTCACAATGAGACCATCAACCATAGTAAGCTTACGGTCGGCCATATCTGCCAGTTGCTGATTGTGGGTCACAATGACAAAGGTTTGGTCAAATTCGTCACGAAGATCAAAAAAGAGCTTATGAAGATTGTCGGCACTTTCTGAATCGAGATTACCACTTGGCTCATCTGCGAAAACAATAGACGGGTCGTTGACCAAAGCCCTTGCTACGGCCACTCGTTGCTGTTCACCACCCGATAGTTCATTAGGCTTATGGTGGTATCTCTTTGATAACCCTAAAAAATCAAGAAGCCCCTTTGCCTTTTTTTCGGCTTGTGCCTTGGGAGTGTTTTTGATAAAAGCGGGAATACAAACATTTTCCAATGCCGTGAACTCCGGTAACAATTGGTGAAATTGAAAAATAAAACCAATATGTTCATTGCGAAATTTGGCCAAATTCTTCTCCGATAATTGTGTGACATCGGTGTCATTAATCAACAGTTCACTTTCTTTAGCGTTGCTTTGCACATCAAGTGTGCCTAGAATTTGTAGTAGCGTGGTTTTTCCGGCACCGGAGGCACCCACGATAGAAATGACCTCTTTCTTTTTTATGTGCAGGTCAACCCCTTTCAATACTTGTAAATCACCATAAAACTTTTGAATATTGCTGGCCTTGATCATCGGATAAGATTAATTTATCAGTCAGAGTGACTTTTGCTCGATAAAAGTAAGGAAATTTGAAGTTTCAAGAATCATACTGGCCATTGGTGTTATATTTACCGTTTTAGAGGTCAAGGTTAAAATTAAAGATGTAATTTTGTTCAACAAAAAACAAAATTGGATAAACAAATAGTTGTATGGCTCCATATAGGAACTTAGAGGAATATAATTTGGAAGTAACCGGCGAAGTTAAAGACCGCTATTCCAAAATCATTAGTGAAATAGGTGAAGACATCTCCAGAGAGGGATTGCTTAAAACACCGGAAAGGGCTGCCAAGGCGATGCTTTTTTTGACTCAAGGGTACAAACAAGATGCCGTTGAAATTCTTAAAAGTGCCATGTTTCAAGAAGACTACGACGATATGGTCATTATTAAAGATATTGAGCTGTATTCACTTTGTGAGCACCATATGTTGCCTTTTTTTGGTAAGGCCCATGTCGCCTATATTCCCAATGGTCACATTGTTGGTCTGAGCAAAATACCCAGGGTAGTTGACGTGTTTGCACGTAGATTACAGGTTCAAGAACGTCTTACGCACGATATTCTGGAATGCATTAACAATACTTTAAAGCCCAAAGGGGTGGCCGTAGTGATCGAGGCTTCTCATATGTGTATGATGATGAGGGGGGTTCAAAAACAGAATTCGGTCACGACCACATCAGGCTTCAGAGGGCAGTTTGAAAAAATTGAGACGCGTAATGAGTTTTTGAAGTTGATCAGTTCCGATTTGTCCTAGTTTTTTAAGTCAGTCTGGAATTAGTCCCTATTGTGAGTTTGGCATCTTTATTGTTAAATTGAAGTAGTTCAATCAAAAATATATATCATGTCAACAAATCAAGACAATAAGTATAAAAAGTTGGCTTTGGGCCTACTTTTCGATGCCATAGGAATGCTTTCATTCACCATTCCGTTTATAGGAGAGTTTTCCGATATTATTTGGGCGCCATTGGCCGGTTGGTTAATGACCAGAATGTATAAAGGTAAAATAGGTCAGGGGGCAGGTCTATTCACGTTTATTGAAGAAATTATTCCAGGTTTTGACCTTATACCCACCTTTACACTTATGTGGTTATACACATATGTGCTCAAGAAATCACCGGCAAAAACCACAATCGAGGTCTAAGCTCTCGAAATAATAAATCAGAAGCACCGATAAGGTGCTTTTTTTATTTCCCTGATTATCAAACGTGTTCCTTTTAAAGAGGCAATCATGTAACAGAAGTTACCGAAGGTGCGTTCAATTATTCCTAACTTTATAAACTTACTGATTGGTTTATGCAAAGAAGAAAATTCATTAAGGGCGCTACGCTGGCGTCTTTTGCCAGCTTGGTCGGGGCAGAAATCGTTTACGGGTTAAAAATGCCAGCTGGTTATGTACCACTGGCGTTGCAAGAACCTGACCCTTTTAAACTGTTCAAAAAAGATGCGGGAATGGTCGTATTGAACGACAAGCCATGGAATATGGAGGCCCAAGCACATTTGTTGGATGATAAGGTGACTCCTAGTTCAAAAATGTTCATCAGAAATAACGGATTGATTCCTGAGGATATAAACATTGCCAGTTGGAAGTTGACCATCGATGGGGAATCGGTAAAAAACCAAAAGTCATACTCTATCGATGATCTAAAATCGAAATTTAAAGCTTATACGTACCAACTGACCTTGGAATGTGGCGGAAACGGTAGAAGTGAATTCGACCCTCCCGCGAAAGGAAATCAATGGACAGTGGGTGCCGTTTCATGTGCTAAGTGGACAGGCCTTCGATTACGAGATGTTTTAGAGGATGCAGGTTATAATAACGATGCCGTTTATATCGGTTATCATGCAGCCGATTTGCACCTAAGCAGGAATCCTGAGAAAGAGCCAATTTCAAGAGGAGCCCCGATGGCCAAGGCATTGCAAGATGAAACCCTTATTGCTTTTCAAATGAATGGTGAAGATATTCCTCTGGCCCATGGGTACCCTTTGCGTTTGGTAGCAGGTGGCTGGCCAGCTTCGGTTTCTGGTAAGTGGTTGACCAAAATTAGTATTCGAAACAAAGTGCACGATGGTGCTAAAATGGAAGGTAGTTCGTATCGCGTACCGTGCGAGACCGTGGCACCGGGTGAAAAAGTGGCCGATGAAGATATGTGCATAATTGAATCGATGCCAGTTAAGTCGTTGATAACTTACCCGAAATCGGGAGCCATGCTTTCCGAAGGCAAAAAACTTTCTATAAGAGGTCACGCTTGGGCAGGAGAGCTTGAAGTCGCCCAAATGGATTATTCTATTGATTTTGGGTCTACATGGCATTCCTGTATATTGGAGAAGCCGGTCAATCGTCTCGCTTGGCAACACTTTTCGGCAGAGGTAGATTTTCCTAAAAAGGGTTATTACGAGGTATGGGCAAGGGCTACCGATTCACGCGGCAAAGCTCAGCCTATGCTATTGCCCGGTTGGAATCCGAAGGGATACCTGAACAATGCTTGCCATAGAATAGCGGTAAAGATTGGTTAGATGAAAGAAGACACCAACAAAAGCAATCTTAAAAAAGAGTTCGAGAAAGTTTATCGACTTGCCATACTTACCATTGTGATCGTGGCCATTTTTGGGTTAATCATAGGTTACTTGATTATCAATCCTCAATTTTTCGATTTTAAAAAAGATGATTCAACAACCGAACTACCGGAAATAGCCATTGAGGAAGATTTCGATAAAATAGAGAATGGTATACATGTTAGCACTGGTTTTGTTGATGCCCCCGGGATGAAAGAAACCATACAAAATTGCACAAATTGCCATTCTTCGAAACTGGTATTGCAGAACCGAATGACCGCTGAGAGGTGGAAGGCAACTATACGGTGGATGCAAGAGACCCAAAATCTTTGGGATTTAGGAGCTAACGAAGATATCATAATCGACTACCTGACCACTAATTATCCGCCAAAAGAAAAAGGTAGAAGGGCAGCACTAACAGATATTGATTGGTACGAGCTTAAGTAATAGAAAATACTACCGACCCATACCTTATTAAAACTTGTTATTTTGGAGAAGTATATCGATGCTTTTTTAAAGGGATTCAATGGTACTTTGAATTGGACGTACAAGTCCATACTCTTCGAAGTACCTTGGTATACCAACTATTTTTATGGTGTTATTCTGTTGTCATTAGTAGTTTGGATTTTGGAGATAGTCTTCCCATGGCGAAAGAATCAAGGCATTTTTAGAAAGGACTTTTGGCTTGACACAATCTATATTTTCTTTAACTTTTTCATTTTTGCCATCGCTATAGGCGGCGTTTATAAAGTGCTGGAAACATTCTTCTTGAGTGTCGGGGTTTCCATGAATAGTTTAGCTATAGTAAACACCGAATCTTGGCCCGTTTGGCTTCAGCTTTTTGTCTTTTTTATCGTGTTGGATTTTGTTCAGTGGTTTACCCATATACTACTTCATCGGTACGAATTTCTATGGCGTTTTCATCAAATTCATCACAGTGTAAAAGAAATGGGCTTTGCGGCACATATGCGTTTCCATTGGATGGAAAACGTACTTTATAAACCCCTAAAAACCTTTGGGATCATGATTTTAGGTGGGTTTGAACCAGAACAGGCCTACATAGTTCATTTTATGGCGATTGCCATCGGGCATTTGAACCATTCGAATATTAAATTGACTTGGGGGCCTCTAAAATATTTTTTCAACAATCCGGTCATGCATCTTTACCACCATGCTTATTCTTTACCTGAAAATCACAGGTACGGAGTGAATTTTGGTATAAGCCTTAGTTTGTGGGATTACTTATTTAAAACCGATTTCATTCCCGAAGATAGTGGTCTCGTGCCTTTAGGATTCGAAGGAGATGAAAAAATACCCCAAAGTTTTTGGAAGCAACTTTTTTACGGCTTCAAAAAATCTTAGCAAAATATAGAAATCACATAGGAAACGGACCGTGGAGATCCATTTCCTATGTACTGTCCTTAAAAAGGTAGACTGACCCCCAGATTGATATTTCTACCGATATTACCGATATCATCAACTTTTAGTCTTGAGAGATGAGATATATAGTCTTTATCGAAAAGGTTGTTGCCGCTAAGCCTAATATCTACAGGCTGTTCAGAGATGAAAATTCTTCCTCCTAACCCAATGCTGAATAGGGCATACGATGGCGTTGTTGTTTCGAACTCACTCACATTATTCTGCTCGAAAACCGATTTTAGAGTAGCAAAGGCATAACTCGAAGGCAACCATGAAGTTCCCTTGTTGAATTCTGTTCTAAGTGTGTTCGTCCAGCTGTTGGCCGGTATCAACGGTAAATAGTTGTCATTATCTAGTTTTCCGGTAACGCTTTCAAAGCTACTTTCAATATGCAGCCAATCGAGTGGGTGCGGGTGAAAATGCAAACCTACTTCACCTCCATATAATTTGGCGTCTTGTTGTTGGTAAACGAATACGAAATTGCCATCGATATTGTCTCCGTTGGGCTCAATAAAAATATAATCGTTTACGACATTATAAAAACCATTGACGAAGACCTCTACATGCTCATTCTTATACTCAAAAGAGACATCGGTCTGAATATTTTGTTCGTTGGTCAAGTCTTGATTTCCTATTTCGTATCGGTTCGTACCTTCATGAACACCATTCGAGGTAAGTTCAGGAAGATTTGGGGCCCTGAAGCCGGAAGCTAAATTGATTCTCCCCGTTATATTAGAAAGAAATTCCCATTTATAACCCAAAGCGGCATTGATACTGTTATAGCTATTATCCAATTCTTCAATGTAACCCTCTTCCCCTACAATACCGGTCTCATCGCCGGTAATAGAGCGTGTATCGTACCTTAAACCGAGTTGCAGATCGCTATTGTTCTTAAAATGGAGGTGAGAGGTAGCAAATATTCCGAAATCAGTGGTATTCGCGTCCGGTATTAAGACTTCCTCCCCTGAATTACTGTTCTTCTGGAACATACCTTGGGTGCCTACGATTGTTTCCCAAAGGCCCCATTTCGGTAAATGGTATTGAATATTGTAATTTATGGTTGACAAATCCATATCCAACGCAGCTCCTTCTTCGCCTTCTTCAAATTCTTTTCTGTTATTAAAGGTGTAACCAAGAATCGCCTCCAAACTCGATTTGTCAAAAAAGAAATTGGATTTAGAACTGACGATATGGTTATTGATCTCTTGATAAGGCGATTGAGGGGTTCTTTCATTGGTCTGTTCCCCAATTTCTTCAGGTATACCAAGCTTTAGCTGATTATAATTATATCTGATATCAGTCTTAAAGTTGACCGCTTGGTAGGCCACACCGGTTTTAAGGTCATATTCACCGAAACGGGTATTGGTAACGCTTAAATCATCGCCCGTATGATAATCGGCATGGCTGGCATAACTACCTCTCACTAAATATTTGAATCGGTCGCCGGATGACTTAACACCCGCATTGGCAGCAATTCCATTGGTATTGGTGAAATAATTGATGTTTACATCGCCCTCCGTCTGTCCTGCAACGGCGAACTTTTCTGGGTTCAGGTAAAGAACGCCGCCTAAGGCATCGGAGCCATACAAAAGAGAAGCAGGGCCCTTGATAACCTCTACGCTTTCGATACCTGCATCACTGATTCCCAGACCGTGTTCATCACCAAATTGTTGATTTTCTAAACGAACGCCCTGAGTGTAAACCAAAACGCGGTTCGAGCTCAAACCCCTGATGACCGGTTTACCGATACCCATACCTGTGGAAAGGTTCTCGACTCCAGGCACATTGGTAATTCCGTCAGAAAGGGTTACCGCCCCTTTTGTTTTAAGCTCACTAACCGAAGCTCTTTCTACTTTCATTACATTTTCGCGTTGCAATTTGTGAAATGGGGTAGATACGATTACCTCTTCCATTTCAATAGCACTTGGGAATAACGTAATGTTCAATTCATTGGTGCCTTCACTGATTACGGTGGTTTCGGAATAGGTTTGATACCCCATGTACGCCACGATAACTTTAAAGTTACCTTGGGGAAGGCCATTTATAGTGTAGTTGCCATTTTCATCGGTAACACTGCCTTTTTCTAATTGGGGGAAATATATCTGAACGGTAAAAAGAGGTTCATTTTGGTCGGCACTTTTAATAGTGCCTGTTAGTGAGTTTTGTGAAAAACCCATATTGCAGAGTAAGGCAAAGACAATTGCCACATACATATTTTTCATACTTCGTATGATTGAAAGTAATTTTTTAACTAAAGGAATTTAAATCTTAATAAACGTGAAGAGTGGGAGGCCCCCTAAGAACAAAGTGAAGCTTTTGAAATTTGCTTAGGAAAGTATAAGATGATAAGATGTTTTGAGTACCTGATTTTACTCTTAGTGGTAGTTCTTGAAAGAACAAGGTTGGTGATTGAGGAGAAAAATGAAATTTGAAAAAGTCGCAGTTTAACTCCGCCTCATGCACATGTAAATTCCCATTTTTATCACAATCACGGTATTCATGCTCGTATACGGCATGAGCCAATTTGGTAATAGAGGGTGTAAGAATCGAAAGCACTAAAAATAGGCTTGCCAAATAGCTAATATGGCGCATTCGTTCTTGCATCTGGCAAAAATAGTGAATTGCAAACAGAGACCTGTTCTCTATCAACCTTTTTGGCAAATTGATAGGTAAGGCTTGTTAAATTGGCTTATCGATAAATAAGTGGCTTATTTAAAAAGAAAACCAAGGCCCATTCTACTTAGCATTTTCTTTTCAAAATTCCAGAAAAAACGAAACTGGCCAAAAAGCCAACCGAAAAATACCAGAAGTACTTGATATATCGGAAAAATCAAAAGGATTCGCGCCGTCCAGTATAACCAAGATGCGGTCGAGGCACGATGTAAGCCAATAAACTCACATAGGGGCTCGGCCAATTTTGCCGCACTGGAACCTGTGATGGCAAAAACAATGAAGATAATCGCAATTTGAAAGTTAGAGTCTATGCCCCAACGTTTTTTAAGCTTTTCCATAAATTTAACCCGGCAAATATACTAATCAAATTCGAGGAACAAAAGGGCCAAGTCTCTGATTGTATTTGCGTTGAAAGTAAATAAAGTAATTATATAATTTATAATTCACTTCATAGCCATAGTCGATATTTGGATTATAATCGATTTGCCATTCATAGAGACTAGGGGAGTAGCGCATAGGTTGCAAAACCCTCTGATTGTAATTAATCACATAAATCTGGTTTCTATTCTCTAGAAAAGATTGGGAGTAATACCCTTCGGGCCGTGCAATACTTTGCAACCAGAAGTTGAAACCAGGTTCTATGATAATGATTTCATATTCAGTACTATCACTGGAAATTTCGACGGTATCGCCGACCTTTTGATCAAACGCCATTTGTTCTTTATCGGAAACATCTACCGCTTGCTTGGTTCCGGTACAACTACCGGTTATCAAAAGGATAAAAAAGCACATTCCCCCTAAGAATAACATCATCTTTTTCATAGCACTGTAATTTATTAAGGTCTATCGCAATTTTCGTTCCACTTTAAGGTACAAAAAAAGCCACTTGTTTAAGAAGTGGCTTTTTAAAATTGTTGGAGTAGGGGCTATTTGCCGAAAAGACCACCTAAAAGACCTCCAATACCTCCTTTTTTTCCTCCAAGAGCCATTGCGGCTACGTCGTCAAGAATGCTTCCATCGCCGTCAGAATCCAAGAAGGACTCGATTAAAGATTGTTGTTGATTACCACCCATTAAACCTCCTAATAGATTGCCTATACCATTGGAATCATTGATGTTTTGCTGTCTGGTCTGTTTGCCGAGGTAACCCATTAAGATAGGTGCTGCCACTTTTAAAATAGTTGCTACCGAACCTGCATCCATTCCTGACTTTGCACTTAACGCCGATTCAACTTGAGCCTGCTTTCCACCCAGTACATGACCTAATATACCGGCACCATCGTTCATTACCGACTCGTCAACCCCACCGCCTAATAGGCCACTTAAGTTATCGAGTATGCTGCCGTCATGTTTACCGGAAAGTGCCCCCATTAAACCTTGAGCACCTTCAGGGGTTGCGGCATTCTTTTTCATTGCACCCATGAGTACGGGCAAAGCCATGCTTAATACGCTACCTGTTTGGTCGGTCGATTGTCCGGTCTGTGCGGCTGCACCACTTATCAATTGTTTGCCCATTGGGCTGTTGAGAATATCCAATAATCCTGACATGTGTTTAGTGTTTTATAGTTACTGCTTACAATGTACAAAAAAACTTGTTGTAGCAGGTGAAGCTCTTGGGTAAAAACCCAATCTACACGGCCTTTTCTTATTTAAGTAAAGTAATGATCTGATCTGCAAGTTCGGCTCCTATCCTGGTTTGGGCTTCACCTGTTGCAGCCCCAATATGTGGGGTCATAGATATTTTCGGATGCATCAAGATTCTAATTTCAGGAGTAGGTTCCGACTCAAAAACATCTAGACCGGCAAAGGCTACCTTACCACTTTCTAGCGCATCGACCAAAGCTACTTCGTCAAGAACACCTCCACGGGCCGCATTTACAATTCCCACCCCATCTTTCATTTGGGAAAATTCTTTTTTACCGATAACGTATTCCTTTTGGGCAGGAACGTGCAATGAAATGAAGTCTGATTGAGAAATAACCTCCTCCTTACTCATTCCTTTTAAAGGAAAGCTTACCGATTGTCCATCATAAAATTCCACGGCAATTTCCGTTTCGGTTATAAAAGGATCAAAGAAAACAACCTTCATGCCGACACCTAATGCTATTTTGGCGGTTGCACGACCAATTCTTCCGAAGCCTATGACACCAAGGGTCTTACCCCGAAGTTCGCTTCCGGCGGCATAAGATTTTTTAAGCTGTTTGAACTTACTATCGCCATCTAGTGGCATGTTGCGGTTGGCATCGTAGAGAAATCGAACACCGCCATATAAATGCGCGAAAACCAGTTCAGCAACGGAACCTGATGATGCAGCTGGGGTATTGATGACGAACAAACCTCTTTGCCTGGCATAATCGACATCAATATTATCCATACCAACGCCCCCTCTACCGATAAGTTTTAGATTGGGGCAGGCATCTATCAATTCTTTGCGAACCTTAGTGGTACTGCGCACCAAGAGGGCTTCAATAGAATTTTCATTGATAAAATTTTTCAATTGCTCTTGTGCCACGGTAGTGGTCAGTACTTCAAAGCCCGAAGCTTCGAGTTTGTCAATACCCGACTGGGCTATACCATCGTTAGCCAAAATTTTCATGATGTTCTATATTGGTTTGCTGAAAGGCCTTGATAACAAGGCCCAGTTTTTATGCTTTTCTTTCTAATTCGCTCATCACATCTACAAGAACACCCACGCTTTCTAGGCTAAGGGCATTATACATAGAAGCTCTGTAACCACCAACAGATCGATGCCCATTGATTCCGTTAATGCCCGCCTCTTTGACCATTGCATCAAAAGATTCTTTTAACTTCTCATCGACCAGATTAAAGGTGGCATTCATGTTGGAGCGATCTTCTTTTTGAGCAAAGCCTTCGAACATTGGGTTCAGGTCAATTTCTGAATATACCAATTGGGCTTTTTTGTCATTGATCTCTTCAATAGCCGCAATTCCTCCTTTGGCTTTTAACCATTCTAACGTAAGCATTGAGGTGTACACCGCAAATACAGGAGGGGTATTGAACATACTTTCTTTCGAGATATGCACTTGGTAGTCTAACATAGAAGGTATTTGCCTTGTTACCTTACCTAGAATTTCTTCTTTAACTACAACCAATGTAGCTCCGGCGGGGCCCATATTTTTCTGTGCTCCGGCATAAATCAAATCAAACTGAGAAAAATCTAGTTGACGTGAAAAAATATCGGAACTCATATCGCAGACCAAAGGAGCTTCTGTCTTTGGGAATTTTTTAATCTGTGTTCCGAAAATAGTATTGTTCGATGTCAAGTGAAGGTAATCCAATCCGTCGGGCACAGAATAACCTTTTGGTATGTAGTTGAAGTTCTCATCTTTTGAAGAGCCTACCTCTATAATCTCACCGAACATTTTTGCCTCCTTAATAGCTTTGCTACTCCATGTTCCGGTATTCAAATAGCCAGCCTTTTTCTCCAATAGGTTGTAGGCGGCCATTAAAAATTGAAGACTGGCGCCACCTTGAAGAAAGAGGGCTTGATAGCCTTTGCCTTCTAAATCTAAAAGTTCAAGCGCCAAGCTTCGTGCCTTATCCATTACCTCGACAAAATCTTTGCTTCGGTGTGATATTTCAATTAGCGATAGACCTGAATTATTGAAGTCCATAACGGCTTCTGAAGCCTTTAACAATACTTCTTGAGGTAAAACACAAGGGCCAGCACTAAAGTTATGCTTTTTCATAAAGATGTAGTTTACAATTGAAACCGCCATATATGGCTGTTATGCCAAATCCCCCAGCGGTTTTGAAATTAAGAGGTTAAAGTTCATCAATTTTGAAGAAACCTAAGCTATTGATCGAGTAAAAATTCAATTAGGTTTTTAACAGGAAATCAACAGTATCTACATTATCGGCATAATCGGAAAGGCCGGGACGTTGGGTTTCGCCAAAAGCAACCTCATTTTCAATAATTCCTTTAGAAACTATGCACTGTAATTGATCACTTTCTTCCTTCAGTTTCATCTTCAAAACTTCTAAATCTTCATAAAATTCATAGAAAAGAGATGCAATAGGTGAGGCATAGGTTTCATCTTGCTTTAAGATGATAAAGCCGTTATCAAGAATCTTGAATTCAGACATTAAATACACCGCCTTATTATAATCATAATTATTGGCATATTTGTTTTGATGTATGATTTTGTTGTAGGAATACAGCGCCTTAAATAGCTGGTCAAAATCATACCCTTTAGGAACAAAAATTTTCGATACGCTTCGGCACCCAAGACCATAGTATCTAAAAATATCTTCACCAAGTGCGTTAAGTTGTGCCGTGGTCTCATCGCCGCTCAAAACAGCAATTGAATTTCTGTTCTTTCTTATGATGTGTGGCCCTTTACCAAAATAATGTTCAAAATAGCGAGATGTATTATTACTTCCTGTGGCAATTACAGCATCAAAATCAGATAATTGTCCCTTTTCAAAAACAATGGATTTTTGAAGTTCAGGTTCCAGATAAACTAGGTAATCCCTTATAAATGAAATCAAAACATCGTCATTGGAAGATAGCTTGGCAATTACCTTATTACCGGTGAGTAAAACGCTTATAAAGTCATGAAAACCGACCAGTGGTATGTTACCTGCCATAATCAGTGCCACTGTTTTATGCCTGTTTTGCGTTAAATCATATTCACTTAGCCAAAGGTTTAAATTCTCTTCGGTAAGTAAATCGGCCCATCCACTAAGGGCAAATAAGACATTATCCCTCGTAAACCAACCATTTTTATGCTTGGCCAAATCAATGGCAGCATCTAATTTTTCAAACCAAGGGTCATTTTTAGACTTTGATTGACAAAAATCACTTAAAAACTCGCCAAGTTTAACGAAAGCAATAAATGTTTTGTGATGGTCGTTCATATATTTGCGATAAACAGGTATAGGCTGTACCTTTGTTTTAAACAAATGCAAAAGTAAGCATACTGTAACAAACAGGAAGCTGAAGTTAAACAGTAAGAAAATTAAATTATGGCAATAGTTATTACCGATGAATGTATCAATTGCGGGGCTTGCGAACCGGAATGCCCCAATACCGCCATCTACGAAGGAGCAGATGAATGGCGTTACTCTGATGGTACTTCTTTGGAGGGAGATGTAGTTTTGCCAAGTGGTAAAGCGGTAAATGCAGACGAAGCCCAAGAACCCATTAGTGATGAGATCTATTATATATCACCTGATAAATGTACCGAGTGCATGGGCTTTCATGAAGAGCCACAATGTGCTGCCGTATGTCCAGTAGATTGTTGCGTACCTGATGATGATCATGAGGAAAGCGAGGAAACCCTACTGGCCAAACAAGCGTTTATGCACCCAAACGGATAGGCTCAGGGAATATATTAAAATTAAAAACCGGACAATGTCCGGTTTTTTTATGTCTTGATTTTATTTGGAATGTTTAAAAGGAGAAAGCCATCTGGGCATAGTAGTAGGCACCCCCAAAGCCCATTTGAACGGCATCCCAATAACCACCGCCTTCTACCCAATCATCTTGTTGGTCTGGGTATTCATTGAAAAGGTTGTTGGCGCCTATCTGTAATTTTACATCTTCACAAATTTGATAACCCAAGACCAGATCGGTAATCAATTTGGGGTTGTAGCTATCGGTAGCTGCACTGAGTTTGTTGGCAAAACTACCATAATCGGCAGTAGCCTCATACATTTGAAAATCCAATAGTTCTATACTGCTAAAGCGGGTAAATGCCAAACCAATATCAAACTTGTCCCTTGCATAATTTAAATTAAGTGCCAGCTTGCTTTCAGGTGCGGATGCCAATAAAAATGCCTTATCACGTTCACCGAAGAAGGTTTCCGCATCCAAACTACCATTGTTAACATTGGTAATCTCCATGCTATTTAAGTTTCCGGTAAAGGTGGCCGACAAGCTACCATTATCGAGGTTCTTTTTCCATGAAAGAACAATGTCAAGACCCGCAGTTTCGGTGTCGACACCATTAACAAAGAATTGGGCCGCAGATACGCCAGGAATGTCGTCGGTCGCAAAATTGCCCGTTAAAACAATCCTATCCTTTACATTAATATAATAACCATCGACCGTTGTGGTGAAATTGCCGAAAGTACCGGTAAAACCAAGGCCCGCATTAACCGCTTTCTCTTCATTTAGCTGATCGATACCGAAAGAGGCGGTAACAGGACTGTTATTCGGACTAAGTAACTGGTCAACAGCATCACCCCCGATAAAGTTGGTAAAACGTAAGTTGTAGTATATCTGGGCTAGGGAAGGAGCTCTAAAACCTGTACTTACAGAACCTCTGATGTTTATATTTTCCGATGCTTTTAACCTAGCTGCTAACTTACCGTTGATGGTACCACCGAAATCACTATAATTCTCAAATCGCGCGGCGGCACTCAACAAGAATGTTTCCGAGAGGTCAAATTCACCATCTGCATACAAAGAGAAGTTACTTCTGCTTCTATCGACCTCATTTGATGGTCCGTAACCGGGAAAACCCTGTGAGCCCCCAGGTCTAGCAACTTCTTCACCATCAATAATTATGGTAGGTTGGTTTTGTGTTGCCGGATTCGTAATCAGCAATCCGTTTTCATCAAATGTTCCGTAAGAACCTGGCTCCCCAGAAAAAATGATAAAATTCTCCGTTCTATATTCAGCACCAAAAGCAAGGTTCATACCTTCCATTACATCTTCATAATATTTTGAGAAGTCTAGATTGACCGTATTCTGGCTAAGACTATGCCCACCTGCATCAAAATCGGTAGGAGATGCTTCTTCTAGGGAAGCGTTCAAGGTACCTTTGATGAAGTAGTGAAAATTATTCTTTCCGTAAGTATTGCTCACATCAACTTTCCACCCGTTTTCTAGCTCCGTTCTAAGACCTGCAGCAATCGAATGGTCAATAATGTTTGATGTAATTCGCGGGTTGAACCCGTTCGGATAAATAGCTGTAACGACGCGTTCACCGCCATTTCTGGTAAAAGCATACGCATCGGTATCCCTATAATTTCTTCCTCCAAAAGCATATATTTCAGTGTTTTCAGTTACCGGGTAGGCAGCATTGACCATGAGGTTAAAACCTTCAACGGCCGCTTCACCAAAACCTCTTCTGAAATCGAAACCGGGTCTTAGGGTCTTATTCTTATTGATGTATTCGGTAGTAAAGTTGGCATAGCCTTTTTCGCCCAGGCCTACGCCGTAATTGATTGCAGCTTTTAACGAACCACCATCAAGACTTTGGTCATCTCCGATTTGGTTTCCATCGACATCGGTATCTAATCGGTTACCATCGGTATTAGGGGTTCCCGCAGGAAATTCTCCTTGGGCGTTCGTATTGTAAGCGCCATAACTGATATTTCCGGTAACGCCGTCTGTTTTATCTTTCAATACAATATTGATTACACCGGCGATGGCATCAGAACCATATTGGGCAGCAGCTCCGTCACGAAGAATTTCAATCCTTTTAATGGCAGCTACGGGAATGGTATTAAGGTCGGTACCGGTATTACCTCTACCTTTTGTTCCGAATATATTGATCAATGATGATTGGTGTCTTCTTTTTCCATTGATCAAAACCAATGTTTGATCAGGACCAAGCCCCCTAAGGGTGGCAGGGGTAATATGGTCTGCACCATCAGAACCTGATTGTTTGTTCGCATTAAATGAAGGTGCAGCATACTGTAACAGTTCGTTTACCTCAATTTTACCACTTTGGGTAGCTACCTCGCTAATGTCGATAACATCTACAGGCACGGCGGTATCGGTAGAGGTTCGTTTGGGGCTTCTTGAACCTACCAGCATCACTTCATCCAATAGAACGCCTTCGGTCATTTGAACATTCAATTCTGTCTGCCCTTGTACGGTCAGTTCTTGTGTGTTAAAACCGATATAACTAAAGATTAGTACGGCATCTTCTGAAACATCGATCGAGTAATTACCATCGAAATCGGTGACGGTACCATTAGAAGTGCCTTTTTCAAGAATGTTGACTCCTGGCAGAGGCTCGCCATAGTCATCTGTAACAGTGCCCGATACAGAATTTTGACTGTAAGCGGAGGCACTTAAGAATAGGGTTAAAATCAATAAATAAAGTGTTGATTTCATAGTGTTCGAGTTTAGGTTAATACCCCAAGGTACTACTATTCGTGTTAAAATATTCATAGTATAATTAAAACTTTTAAACACTATCTTTGCGCCCGAATTAGAAGAATCTCTCAATTAAACCTTATGAAAGCAGGTATCGTAGGATTGCCAAACGTGGGTAAATCTACCCTATTCAATTGTCTATCGAACGCAAAGGCGCAAAGCGCAAATTTTCCTTTTTGTACCATAGAACCGAACATTGGTGTTGTAAACGTACCTGATAGCCGTTTAGAGAAATTGGAATCTTTGGTGAACCCTGAAAGAGTGATTCCGGCAACCGTAGAAATTGTAGATATTGCCGGTTTGGTAAAGGGAGCCAGTAAGGGAGAGGGTTTAGGCAATCAATTCTTAGGTAACATTAGAGAAACCGATGCCATTATTCATGTGCTTCGCTGTTTTGACAATGACAATATTGTGCACGTCGATGGTTCCGTGAACCCAATTAGAGATAAGGAGACCATTGATATGGAGCTTCAGCTAAAAGACCTCGAAACTGTTGAGAAAAAACTGGATAAGGTGAAACGTGCCGCCAAAACGGGAAATAAAGAGGCTCAAAAAGAAGAATCTGTTCTACTGAAATTAAAGGATGGTCTTGAAAGTGGCGTTTCTGTGCGTGCCATTGATATTGATAAAGAACTACGCATTGAGTATGTAAAACCACTTCAGTTTATAACTGACAAACCGGTCATGTATGTTTGTAACGTTGATGAAGGTGCGGCTGCTAGTGGTAACGATTATGTGGAAGAGGTGAAAAAGAAGGTGGCCGATGAAAACGCAGAAGTAGTTGTTTTGGCCGTGGGGACCGAGGCGGATATTACGGAGTTAGAAACTTATGACGAGCGACAAATGTTTCTTGAAGATCTAGGTTTGGAAGAGCCTGGGTCTGCCAAGTTGATTAGAGGCGCTTATCGTTTGTTGAATTTAGAAACCTATTTTACGGCAGGAGAAAAAGAAGTTCGTGCTTGGACTATTCCCATTGGTGCTACTGCACCTCAAGCTGCAGGTGTCATTCACACCGATTTTGAAAAAGGGTTTATACGTGCCGAGGTCATTTCTTATAGCGACTATGTTTCTTTTGGTAGTGAGACCAAGGTGAAAGAGGCAGGAAAAATGAGGGTTGAGGGTAAGGAGTACATTGTGAAGGATGGAGATGTCATGCACTTCAGGTTCAACGTGTAGTCTCTTATTCGTAAATTCTTAATTTATCTTTTAGGTTCTTAATTTCCGATTCCATTTGCTGCATTCGTTTTAGCATATGGTTAAGGGCATCGATGCCTTCTAAATTGATGCCAAGTTGATGGTGCAAGCGATTTATACGTTCTATTTCAGGAATGTCATCGGCCTCAATGTAAATTTCCGTTTCAATCGTTCTGCATTCGATAAGGCCATATTCGTGAAGTGAACTAATAAACGTGTCAGAAATTTGAGTGGTTTCACAATAATGTCTTACTAAAATATAGTTATCGGTATTCATTTTATCTCAATTTAGATAGTTCGGTAAATAATTGTTTCTCTTCTGCGCTTAGGTTCTTAGGTAGATTAACCTGATAGGTAAGGTAGAGGTCTCCATAACTAGCCTCTTTTTTATAAATAGGCATTCCTTTTCCTTTCAATTTTACTTTGGTGCCATTTTGGGTCTCCGGTTTAACATGAAGTTTAACGGCACCGGTCAAAGTATCGACCTGAATTTCACCGCCTAATAAGACTTTGTACAAATCAATGTCAATGGTCTTGAACAAATCATTGCCTACACGTTGAAAACCGGTATTGTTCAAAATTTCAAAAGTGATGAACAAATCTCCTTTGGGTCCACCGTTCATACCCTCTGCACCGTACCCTTTAATTCGTATGGTTTGTCCGTCTTGAACTCCGGCAGGTATTGTCAATCTGATTTTTTTGTCCCCAAGGTCAATCGTCTGTTTCTGTGATGAAAGAATATCAGTTAGTTGAAGTCTTAGGGTAGCATTAAAATCTTGTCCTTTAAATTGATAAGTGCCTCTACCCCCAGTTCTACTATAACCACCTCCGCCGAACATCGATTCAAAGAAATCGGAAAAATCACTATCGGAATAACCTCCCGTATTTCGTTGTGAACTTCCGCCAAATCCACTTTGAGAGGCATTTCTTTTATTAGCTTCTTCGAAAGCATCGGCATGCTGCCAATCTTTACCATATTTGTCGTATTTCTTTCGTTTTTCGGGGTCGCTCAATACCTCATTGGCCTCGTTGATTTGTTGAAATTTCTGTTGTGCTTCCTTGTTATCAGGATTTAGGTCAGGATGATACTTCCGTGCCAATTTTCTATAAGCTTTCTTGATTTCTGCATCACTGGCCTTCGTGTCAATCCCCAATATTTTATAATAATCGATAAATTCCATTAGGTGAAATTATTGAATAACAGGTTTAAAGTTAGAGATGAAAAAGAATTTGTACTCGTACAAAGTTGGCATATTCACTGCTAAAAAATCAACCATATTCAACTAAAATTTAACTTAAAAGTAGGGTGGAAAGGCCAGTAATATCAACAAACCGCTAAAATTTATTGTTAATTACTTTAACAAATAGGTGTTTTATCTTTTTAAATGTCGTATTATCTTTAGCGTTACTATTCATCCAAACCCCGCTCAATGTCCAATAACTCTCAATATACTGAAGACAACATACGCTCATTAGACTGGAAGGAACATATTCGGCTAAGGCCGGGTATGTACATCGGTAAATTGGGTGACGGATCTTCGGCCGATGACGGTATCTATATTCTTCTAAAAGAGGTTATCGATAACTGTATCGATGAGTTTGTAATGGGTGCGGGCAAGACCATTGATATTTCCATTCAAGGTACGAAAGTAATTGTTAGAGATTACGGTAGGGGTATTCCGTTGGGTAAAGTGGTCGATGTGGTGTCTAAAATGAACACCGGTGGTAAATACGACACCCGAGCGTTTAAAAAGTCCGTTGGCCTTAATGGGGTAGGTACCAAAGCGGTAAATGCCCTATCCAGTTTTTTTAGGGTTGAAAGTACGCGAGATGGCAAATCTAAATCTGCCGAGTTTGAGATTGGCGAACTCGTCAATGAAGAATTGCTCGAGGAAACTACGCGCCGAAGAGGAACGAAGGTTTCTTTTACTCCTGACGAAAACATTTTTAAGAAATATAAGTTCAGAAATGAGTATGTAGAGCGAATGCTCAAAAACTATGTTTATCTGAACCCTGGCCTGACCATTGTTTTTAATGGCGAAAAGTTCTTTTCTGAAAACGGACTTAAAGACCTTTTAGAGGACAATAACAATGTGGAAGATATTCTTTACCCTGTCATTCATTTAAAGGGTGACGATATCGAGGTGGCAATGACCCACAGTAAGACGCAGTATAGTGAAGAGTACCATTCATTTGTTAACGGGCAGCATACGACCCAAGGGGGTACGCACCAAGCGGCTTTCCGGGAAGCAGTTGTTAAAACGATACGTGATTTTTACAATAAAAATTATGATGCTTCCGATATTCGCAAATCGATTATAAGCGCCATTTCTATCAAGGTAATGGAGCCTGTTTTTGAAAGTCAGACAAAGACCAAACTGGGATCCACCGATATGGGTGGTGATTTACCAACGGTACGAACCTACATCAACGATTTTGTCGGTTATCATTTAGACAACTATCTGCATAAACATCAAGAGACTGCCGAGAAGCTACAACGAAAGATCGTACTTGCTGAAAAGGAGCGAAAAGAGTTATCGGGAATTAGAAAATTGGCTAGGGATAGGGCCAAAAAAGCCAATCTGCACAATAAAAAGCTTCGGGATTGTAGAATACACCTGGGCGATATGAAAGACGACCGACGGTTAGAGAGTACACTTTTCATCACCGAGGGTGATTCGGCTTCCGGGTCGATTACAAAATCGAGGGATGTCAATACGCAAGCTGTTTTTAGTTTGAGGGGTAAGCCTTTGAACTCATATGGCATGTCGAAAAAAATCGTATACGAAAATGAGGAGTTCAATTTGCTACAGGCAGCTCTTAATATTGAAGAGTCAATGGAAGACCTTCGATATAACAATATCGTCATCGCTACCGATGCCGATGTAGATGGTATGCACATTCGCCTTCTGCTTATTACATTTTTTCTTCAGTTCTTTCCAGAACTGATTAAAGAAGCTCACCTTTTCATTTTGCAAACACCTCTTTTTAGGGTGAGAAACAAAAAAGAGACTATTTATTGCTACAGTGATGAAGAGCGTCGGGCGGCTATTCAAAAACTTTCTGGCAAACCTGAAATTACTCGCTTTAAGGGATTGGGTGAAATATCGCCCGATGAGTTTCAACATTTTATTGGTGATGATATTCGTTTAGAACCAGTAATGTTGGACAAGGCGATGTCCATTGAGCAATTGCTCAATTTCTATATGGGTAAAAATACACCTGACCGTCAAGAATTCATTATTGAAAATCTTAAAGTAGAGGTTGATTTAGTAGAGGAAAACCAAATATAAACCAAAGACATACGTATTTTTCTGAATGGAAGAAAATGACGAACTGAACGAATCTGAAGACCAAGGTACACCTCTCAACGGTGACGAAGGTCTTGAGAGTGAAAAGGAACAAAATAGCGAAGGGTCTAAGGCGAACGAGGAAGAAGAATCGATACAAGATGATGCGCTTACTCGCGTAACTGGAATGTACAAAGATTGGTTCTTGGATTATGCCTCGTATGTAATTCTTGAACGCGCGGTACCGGCCATTGAAGACGGTTTTAAGCCCGTGCAACGTAGGATCATGCATGCGCTTAAGGAATTGGATGATGGGCGTTATAACAAAGTGGCCAATGTGGTGGGCCATACCATGCAATACCACCCGCATGGTGATGCCAGTATCGCGGATGCCATGGTGCAAATTGGGCAGAAAGACCTTTTAATCGATACGCAAGGTAACTGGGGTAATATTTTAACAGGTGATAGTGCGGCAGCCTCCCGATATATCGAGGCTAGGCTATCTAAATTTGCCCTTGAGGTAGTTTTTAGCCCTAAAATTACGGAATGGCAGCTTTCTTATGACGGCAGAAAGAAAGAGCCCGTTCAGCTTCCCGTAAAATTTCCTCTGTTATTGGCGCAAGGTGCCGAAGGTATTGCCGTAGGTCTTTCCACGAAAATAATGCCCCATAATTTCATTGAGCTGATTGATGCTTCTATAAAGCATTTACAGGGAAAACGTTTTAAGCTGTTTCCTGATTTTCCAACGGCGGGTATAATTGATGTAAGTAACTATAACGATGGCTTGCGTGGGGGCAAAATTAGGGTCCGTGCCAAGATTTCACAGCACAGTAAGAATACGCTGGTAATAAACGAGATACCTTACGGTACCAACACTTCCTCTTTAATAGATTCTATTCTTAAAGCCAACGATAAGGGTAAAATAAAAATCAAGAAAATTGAGGACAATACCGCTGCCGACGTAGAGATTCTGGTGCATATTCCGCCTGGTATTTCTCCTGACAAAACAATCGATGCTCTCTACGCATTTACTTCATGTGAAAGTTCTATCTCGCCCTTAGGCTGTATCATTGAAGATAATAAGCCTCTTTTTATTGGGGTTTCTGAAATGCTTCGTCGGTCTACCGACGCAACGGTCGATTTGTTAAGGCAAGAATTAGAGATTCAACTGGGTGAACTCGAAGAACAATGGCATTTCGCTTCCCTGGAGCGTATTTTTATCGAAAACAGAATCTATCGCGATATTGAGGAACAAGAAACATGGGAAGGGGTCATTAAAGCTATCGATGACGGATTAAGACCCTTTACCCAAAACCTTAAAAGAGCGGTAACGGAAGAAGATATTGTTCGCCTGACCGAAATTCGGATCAAGCGTATCTCAAAATTTGACTTGGATAAAGCTCAAGAAAATCTAGATAACCTAGAAAAGAAGATAGCCGAGGTCAAACATCATCTAAATCATTTGGTTGAATTTGCCATTGATTATTTTAAAAATCTTAAGGAAAAATACGGCAAGGGTAGAGAGCGCAAGTCAGAGATTAGATTATTTGAAGATATTGAGGCAACGAAAGTTGTCATAAGAAATACAAAGCTTTACGTTAACCGTGAAGAAGGTTTTATCGGCACCTCTTTAAAGCGAGATGAATATGTCACCGACTGTAGTGATATCGACGATGTGATAGCCTTCACCAGAGACGGTCAAATGATGGTCTCTAAAGTTGATTCCAAGACTTTTGTCGGTAAGGGAATTATCTATGTCGCCATCTTCAAAAAGAAAGACAAGCGTACCATCTATAATATGATTTATAAAGATGGTAAAGGTGGAGCAACCTACATCAAGAGATTTAGCGTCACGAGCATTACGCGCGATCGCTTATACGATTTAGGTCAAGGTAAGGCCGGAACAATGGTATATTATTTTTCTGGAAACCCGAACGGAGAGGCGGAAACGGTTACCATCAACTTGCGTCAGGTAGGTAGTATCAAAAAACTGAAATGGGATGTTGATTTTGCCGATGTGCTGATAAAGGGTCGAGCCAGTAAGGGTAATATCGTGACCAAGTATTCCGTGAAACGGGTTGAATTGAAAGAAAAAGGCCTTTCCACATTAAAGCCTAGAAAACTATGGTTTGATGAGACCGTACAGCGCTTGAATATCGATGAGCGAGGGGAGTTCTTAGGAGAGTTTACCAGTGAGGACAGACTTTTGATCGTGAATCAGAACGGACAGGTGAAAACTGTGATTCCGGAGCTTACCCTACATTTTGATGACGATATTATTGTTTTGGAAAAATGGCTACCTAATAAGCCTTTGTCATTGATTTATTGGGAAGGTGAAAAGGAACTTTTCTATGTAAAACGATTTTTGGTAGAAAACCCCGATAAAGACGAAAATGTACTGACCGATCATTCAAAATCTTATTTAGAGGTCATTTCCACTGATTATAGACCTCAAGTAGAAGTGGTATTTGCCAAGAAAAGAGGTCAAGAAAGAAAAGATAATTGGGTAATCAACCTTGAAGAATTTATATCGGTCAAGGGAATCAATGCCATGGGAAATCAATTGACCAAAGAAAAGGTTTTAGAAATCAATAGTCTTGACCCTCTGCCTTATGAAGAACCGGAACCGCCGAAAACGGAGGAAATTGAGGTGGTAGATGAAGAAAACGTTGACACGGCTCAACCCAAAGATTCTTCTGAAACCGACTCAGAGAATAGAAAAAACTTAGATGAAGACGGCACTCAAGGGTCATTATTCGATTAAAATAGCATGAAGAATTTTTATCAAGAGTTCAAGAATTTTGCCATAAAAGGCAACATGATAGACATGGCCATTGGTATCATTATCGGAACTGCCTTCAATAATGTAATCAATACGCTTGTCAAAAAAATTATAATGCCTCCTTTGTCGCTTTTGACAGACGACGTTAATTTTTCGAATAGAAAATATGTGCTGCAAAAGGCCGTTGACGGGGCAGAAGAAGTAGCTATCGGGTACGGTGAAATGTTTGAGGTTTTGGTCGATTTTTTTATTATCGCCCTGACCATCTTTGTCGTGGTAAAGGGTATCAACCGATTTAAGAACAAGGCCGAAGACCCTGATAATGAAGAGGTCGAAACTCCAAAGAACATCGAGCTTTTATCAAGCTTGGAAAAACTTTTGCAAGAGCAAAACGAGATTTTAAGGCAAACTAAAAAGTAGCTGATAATTCTACCATCGATTTTAGTTATCGTTATATCGAGCTAAATTCAAATCAATTTGTCTATAAGTTCTTAATATCATTATCTTAGCCGAAATACTGATTGAATGGATTTTACCAACCCCCTCGTTTACGGAGTCCCCTGTTTTATTGCTTTTATACTTTTAGAACTTACTTACAGTAAAACTCATGGTCATGACGACCTGTATGTTTGGAAAGATTTAATGGCTAGTGGAGCTATGGGTATTGGCTCCGCAATTTTAGGGCCGCTCATTAAGGTTACGGTTTTAATTGTTGTTTTTGAGTTTACCTATGAGGTTTTCAATCCGATAGTTGACGGCGTGCGAACCAATATTATGGGGTATAAATCTTTTGGTTATGCTTGGTACGTTTGGCTTCTTTGCCAATTGGCCGATGATTTCACTTATTATTGGTTCCATAGGGCCAACCATGAAGTTCGCATTCTTTGGGCGGCGCATATCGTACATCATTCCTCCGATAATTTTAATTTAGGCACAGCAGTTCGTAACGGTTGGTTTACCCTACTTTACAAACCTTTCTTTTATATGTGGATGCCTGCCATTGGTTTTCCGGTCGAAATGGTCATTATCTGCTTGGCTATCGAGTCGCTATGGCAATTTCAATTGCATTCGCTTTATGTGCCAAAAATGGGATGGATCGAAAAAGTTTTCAATACGCACACCATGCACCAGGTTCACCACAGTCAAAATGTAGAGTATCTAGATAAAAACCACGGCGGATTTTTAAACATCTTCGATAAGATATTTGGCACTTGGAAAGAATTGGATGATGATATCGAAGTGAAATTTGGGGTAATTCATGCGCCTAATTCATATAATCCTATAGTGATTTTGACACACGAGTTTAAAGATATTTGGGCCGATGTAAAGAAGGCCAAAAAGTTTTCTCACAAGCTGATGTATATTTTTGGCCCTCCGGGATGGAGTCCTGACGGCAGTACATTGACCGTTAAGCAACAGCAGCGTATGTTTAATGAGCAAAAAACTAAAAACCCTGAGGCTGTTTTCAGTAGACCGAACTAAGTAATTTAAAACTTTAAATAAAAAACCCCCAAGCGAAATAGCTTGGGGGTTTTTTATTAAGTTTGTTACTCTTTTATTTCCTTAATTTCTGAACGGGTATTTTTCTTCATTCGTAAGTCAAGAAACTCGACGAGCAAGGAGAAGGCAATGGAAAAATAGAGGTATCCTTTAGGGATGGTTCCCACCTCGTTTCCAAAAACGATAAGGTGCCCGATATGGGCTGCCTCTGCAATGAGCATAAACCCAATAAGAATAAGAAAGGAAAGACCCAGTATTTGAATGGAAGGATGTCTATTGACAAATTCTCCAACCGGGTTGGCAAACAGCATCATAATAACCACAGAAATTACTACCGCTACAATCATCAGTACCAATACGTCATTCGGATTAGGGGAAATACCATTGGTCATACCAATGGCCGTCAAAATGGAATCGAACGAAAAGACAATATTGATCAGTGTAATCTGAACGATAGCTTTCGTCAGGGTAGTGGCTTGCCCTTTCTTAACCTCTGCTTCGTCATGACCTTTGTGTTCTACTTTTTCATGTATTTCTCTCGTACTCTTGTAGAGAAGAAATAATCCTCCGGCGAATAAGATTATGGCTTGGCCACTGATTCCCCCTGAAATCCAATCGTTTTCAAAGACCCAGAAAGGTTTCTTCATAGAAGTTAATAACGTAATGCCGAAAAGAAGTATGATTCGCATTGCCATGGCCAGAACCAAACCAATGTTGGTGGCTTTCTTTCGTTGACCGGGCTCTAACTTACCGGCAGCAATTGAAATAAAAATGATGTTATCGATGCCGAGAACGATTTCTAAAAATGTCAAGGTCAAAAGCGCAATCCACGCATCTGGATTGGAAAATATTTCAAACATAATAGAAAGGTTTAGTCAGTTTTAATGGCCACACCTTTTGATTTTCGGCTTTGGCCAACTATGTTATATTCAAATGTATACGAATTATCAGTGGTTGACAATATTTTCATATGAATAGGCTTTTCTTCAGCCATATTCTTCGGATTAAGCTTTTTAACGATATACTCACAATCGTTTATCCATCGAATATTTGCCGAGTCCGCTTTACCTTCAAAATAATCTATTTCTAGTTCACCAAAGCGCTCGAAGATGGTTGTTTTTTCTTCTCCATTTATTTCCGTGGTAAAGGAGAACTTACCATTCTTAAACTTTTTGCAATTTCTTTCTGGTTGGTAGCAAGAAATAAGTGTAAAAAAACCAAACAAGCTTAAAAGTAAAGGGCGTATCATCAATAAAAGGTAGGTAAAATTTAAAGCTGCAAGATAACCTATATGTCTGTTATTTACATGCATTTCGGTTATATCAAAGGATGGTTATTTGGGTGTAAAAGGCTCAAAACTGCCGTCGGAATAAAAAATTATGATTTTTTCAATTTTTCTTTCCGCTTTTGTGGATTTTTGAACCGTTTGTATCGCTAATGGGTCCTTTTGTTTCGGAGATGGATAAGAATGCTGGTCAGAATTTTGAGGGGAAGAGGGAAATTCACCCTTTCCGTTCAACAACCAATAAAGATTTACTGCAGGATATGTCTGGACTACTTTCATCACAAAATCTAGACTTGGTTTGTTACGGCCCGATAATAGATGAGAAATACTCGAACGCTGAACTTGTATTTGGTCTGCGAACTGTGACGCCGTTAAGCCATAATGAGTAAGCAGAAGATTTAATCTTTCAATGAATTCCGACGAGTTTACCATTGTAAATTATTCTCTTTTTAAATAAAAGTTTCTGGTGATGAGATAGGTAAAAAGTTTACAGTTATCAAATTTTTAATTAGACTAACGCTCTTAATGAAATATATTAAAACATTGATTTTAAGTGATTTGAATTTTAATAAAAACAAATGGTGTTTTTAATCAGAAGTTAATTTACAAATGTAAAATACAAGCCCTTGTAAAAACCGACTTATTTACAATTGAAAACAACTAATTATACAAATGTAAAATAAATAGAACTTATTTTTGCTTTTCTAAAATAATTGAGGTGATATCAAACGAGCTTTACGAAAAGATAAAAGAACAATCTATTACAGGTAGATATGTGGTACATGGTCAAATTCAAGAAGTACTTAATAATTTACCGTCGTCATATAAAATTGAGCATGTTGGTAGTTCGGTTCTCGGGAAAAGTATTAATGCCGTAAAAATAGGTACCGGAAAAGAAAAGGTTTTCATGTGGTCGCAGATGCACGGCAACGAGTCTACCACTACCAAGGCAGTATGCGATCTGTTTAATTTTTTAGTAAGTGACGATGTACTTGCTAAATCTATATTGAATCATTGTACCTTAATGATTATCCCCATGTTGAACCCTGATGGGGCTGAGGCTTATACCAGGGTTAATACCAACGAGGTTGACTTAAATAGGGATGCGCAAGATAGAAGTCAGCCAGAAAGTAACGTTCTGCGCGATGTTTTTGAAAGATTTGAACCTGATTTTTGTTTCAACCTTCATGATCAACGTACCATATTTAATGTAGGTGAAAGCAATAAACCGGCTACCGTGTCCTTTTTGGCTCCCGCTCATGATGAAGAACGAAGCATTTCTCCGTCTAGGGCAATTAGTATGAAATTGATTGTTGCTATGAATGAAATGCTGCAAGGTATTATTCCGAATAGGATAGGCCGTTATGATGATAGTTTCAATGCCAATTGTGTTGGTGATACCTTTCAAATGTTGAATACACCTACCATATTATTCGAATCTGGTCATTCTCCGAACGATTATATGCGTGAACAAACCAGAGAGTATATTTTTCTCTCATTGCTGAAGGCTCTCAATGTAATTGCGGAATCAAAAGTGGAAAATTTTTCTATTGAGAAATACAATTTGATTCCGGAGAATAGCAAACACTTCGTTGATATATTACTTATCAATGCAGATGGTTTGAAGGAAAATAATTCCTCAAAAATAACCATTCCGGTCCAGTTTAAGGAAACATTAATTAACGGAAGTCTTGAGTTCGTTCCTGAATACTACAACCCCGAGGATACAGAAATCAAGTACGGACATTTAACAATTGACTGTTCTCTAGATAGTGATTTACAAGAACTTAAAGCCAAAGAGTATTACCCTTTAATTGATAAGATTTTTCAGACTTTATCTTAAAAAAACGTTTTCGTTACGTTTTTGTTATAAAAAATGAAGATTTAGTACGTTTTATTTTATAATTTTTTATTTTTGCTGAAAATCTAACCATCATGGGAAAAGTAAAATTAGACGAAATTGACCACCAGATTCTGGACATGTTGATTGACAATACCAGGACCCCTTTTACCGATATTGCCAAAAAGCTTTTAATTTCGGCAGGAACGGTTCACGTAAGGGTTAAAAAAATGGAGGAGGCCGGAATCATTAAAGGTTCTTCATTAACCCTCGATTATGTTAAACTAGGTTATGCCTTTATAGCCTATGTGGGCATTTTCTTGGAAAAGACACACCAAACTAAATTTGTACTTGAACGTTTAGAAGAAATACCAAACGTTACAGTAGCCCACATTACCACAGGAAAATTCAATATTTTCTGTAAAATCAGGGCAAAAGATACCAATCATGCCAAAAACATCATTTTTAAAATAGATGATATTGATGGTATTAGCAGAACGGAAACTATGATTTCCCTAGAAGAAAGTATCAATGATAAAAAACGATTGATGCATACCATCTTCAACGAGCTATAAATAAAAAGAATTCATAATTGAATCAATCCCGAACCTTTGTGTTCGGGATTTTTTTTAGCTTAGTATTACATGAAGACGACAGATTTACAGTTTACGAAACCCTTTCCCTTCTATAAAAACTATATAGACTTAGTGAAGGATGTGGAATTGATGGATATGCTGCAACGGCAATCTCAGAATTTTCCTGAATTTATGGCTACCATACCGCAGAGCAAATTAGATTTTAGGTATGCGGAGAATAAATGGACGATGGCAGAGGTGCTTTTGCATATTATAGACTCAGAAAGAATTTTTCAATACAGGGCGCTACGCTTTTCCCGTGGTGATCAAACTCCTTTGCCAGGTTTTGAACAGGACGATTATGTGCCTTTTTCCAAAGCTAATAATCGAACCTTACAAAGTTTGATAGATGAGTATTCTATAGTTCGGAATTCTACACTTCACTTGTTCAATCAATTTGATACTAACGATTTGGAAAGAAAGGGTATAGCAAGTTCTCTTGATTGGAGTGTTGGTGCTTTGGGTTTTGTCATCTGTGGTCATCAAAAACATCACAGAAATATTCTGCGCGAACGTTATTTATGATTCTGAAAAAACTCAAAATATTTTGGTTATTACTCAAGAGAACCGGAGTTTCTTGGGTTGATAACGACCCATTTGGCAAAAGTGCTATTGTGGCCTATTATGCGCTCTTTTCTTTACCCTCATTATTGATGATGGTCGCCTGGATTGCGGGTTCCATTTATGGGGTCGAAGCTGTTAAGGGTAGAATAGTCGAGAAAATCGGGGGGCTCATTGGTGAAGGGGTATCCGAGGCAATTGAAGGTATGATTGCCAATGCCGCCCTAAACGATGGCTCGGTTGTAACCGTAGTCATAGGTGTAGGTATGTTGCTCTTTGGTGCCACGGGAGTGTTCGTAAGGCTTAAAATGGCAATGAATGATATTTGGGGGGTAGAGTCTAAAAAGAAGGTATGGATACAAATGTTTTTAGACCGTATGATTTCTTTCGGAATGGTGTTGGTTTTGGGCTTTCTATTTCTAATATCTTTAGTACTCTCTGTAGTCTTAAAGACCTTAAGTGCCTACGTCAGCACTTTTGCGCCCGATATCGCTGTTTTTGTGGCTAATTTTTTTAGCCTTCTATTGCCTTTTTTGGTAATTACGGGACTATTCGCAGCGTTGTTCCGTTTGTTACCTGATATTCATATAAGGTGGGGAACCACTTTTTGGGGAGCGGGACTGACTACAGTTTTGTTTTTAATTGGCGAATATCTACTGGGCTATTATTTCACTACAAGTGATCCGACTTCGGTATACGGCGGAGCATCGTCAGTCGTTCTGATTTTACTTTGGGTCTATTATACCTGCATCATTATGTTTTTCGGGGCGGAATTTACCTTTCAATATGCACATTATATACGAGAAAAGGTAGAGCCTAATAAAAATGCACTTCCAAAAGAAAACTGAGTTAATCTAAATCTTCATCCAGTTCCATGTCGGTTTCCAGTCCTGGATCAAATTCATCTGCATCTGAACTATCATGAACTTTTTCAGGCTTTGATTCCAACTCACGTTCAATGGTCTCATCGAAATTGGCAATAAAATCGGAAAGGCTTTTACTGATCTTAACTAAGTAAACGGTATCAGTGGTTCTCAATTCAACGGCCTGAACAGTTTCACCTTGAAGGTTCTTAAAGACAATCAAATCGTCGTCACCGTACCCATCAGGGTAGGTTTCAATTAAAAGAGCTGCCAGTTCATGGTCAAGCTTTTTGTAATCAACAAGTTTACGCAACATAACTCTGTGGGGTTAAATAGTTTAAAAATTTAATTAGGTTTTGGTCTATCTGAAATCCTTACCTAATCTATATAATTTTTAAATAGAAAATTCCAAAGAGTTGTAAATGGTTGTTTTTAGTATATGAACTTAATTTTCAGCGTAGTATGCGAATGCAGCTTTAAATAGTTCACCAGGAACTTGAACATCAATAGCCGGTTCTCCAATGCCGTTTAGCAACACAAAATTGATTTTACCGTGCGAATTTTTTTTGTCAAATTTCAATAATTCCAAGATAGAGTCAATATCGTTGTCCGTAAAATCTACCTTCTCATATCTACTCAAAAAAGTGGTCTTGATATCTTCTAAATCTTCAGTCGGCAGCTCGGTCAGTTCTTTAGAGAGATATCCTTCTAAAATCATGCCTATAGCAATGGCCTCTCCGTGCAACAGTGTCTCTTTATCTACATTTTCGAGACAATACGATTCGATGGCATGCCCCAAGGTGTGTCCGAAATTCAAAATCTTTCGTAAATTTTGCTCTGTTGGGTCTTCAATTACAACCTCATTCTTGATGGTTACCGAATGATAGATTAAATCATCTAATAGGTTGAAAGATGAAATTGACTTAAGCTGGTTCCAATAATTTGAATCTTTGATCAAACCATGTTTGAGCATTTCGGCATAGCCACTTTGCAATTGGCGCTCATCTAAAGTTTTTAGAAAATCTGTCACTATAAGAACCATTTCGGGTTGATTAATAACACCTATCTGATTTTTCAGGCTTCCAAGATCTACTCCAGTTTTGCCGCCGACTGAGGCGTCGACCATTGATAGTAGGGTAGTAGGCACATTTATAAAATTGATTCCCCTTTTAAAGGTAGATGCTACAAAACCGCCTAAGTCGGTAAGAACGCCACCTCCAAGATTGATTAACAAACTTTTGCGGTCACCATCCAATTCTGAAAGTACATGCCAGACCTGCGTGCAGGTTTCTATATTCTTGTTAATTTCACCAGACTCTATTTCAATTATTTCAAATTCATAATCACCTCGTAAATGGGCCATGAAACTGGGCAAGCAGTGCTCATGGGTATTTTCATCTACCATTATAAATACCTTTGAATATGTATTCTCAATAAGGTGGTTGTTCAGGGCATCATAGGCTCTTTGATTGAAATGAACGGCGTAAGAGTCTGAAATTATAGATTGCATGATGATTTGTAAATGATTGTACTAAGCGGAAATCTTTATAAAATGTTAAGTGCAAAATAAAGGATATTTTTTGGGCCAGTAATATAAATTGTGTCTTTATATTTGCCCCCATTTTTAACACGAAGGAATGAAGCGAATATTCGAAGACACTGCTACGGCTTTTGCGTTGAAAACCGATTCGGAACTTGAGCGCGCTTATTTTATTTTTAAAATGATTGCCAATGAACCATTGGTCAGAATTGGCAAGGCTATTACGAACTTTGCCATTAAAACTCATTTGCCGGTAGAGAAATTGATCCGGGCTACGGTTTTTGATCATTTTTGTGGAGGTGTAAACGAGTTTGATTGTTTGCCTACAGTAGATCGAATGTATGAGAAGAATGTATGTTCGGTACTTGATTATTCTGTGGAAGGAAAAGATACCGAAGATCCGCTAGACGATGCCTTGGCCATGGTTTTAAAGGTGTTGGATTTTGTGAAGGAAAAAGATGCTATTCCTTTTGCGGTTTTCAAGCCTACTGGCTACGGACGATTTTCGCTATTTCATAAAGTTAATAAAGGTAAAACACTTACTGCAGAAGAACAGGAAGAATGGCAGAGAGTGCTAAATCGATTTGATAAAACCTGCAAACGTGCCCATGAACTGGGGGTATCTTTATTAGTAGATGCCGAGGAAAGCTGGATTCAGGATGCGGCGGACCTTTTGGTAGAGGACATGATGCGCAAGTACAATAAAGAAAAAACCATTGTTTTCAATACGTTACAAATGTATCGTTGGGACCGATTGGATTATCTTAAAAACCTTCATAAAAAGGCCAGAGAAGAAGGCTTTAAGCTTGGTTTCAAAGTAGTACGTGGCGCGTACATGGAGAAAGAAAACGAAAGGGCTGAAGAAAAAGGTTATGCCACACCAATCTGTGCATCAAAGCAAGAAACCGATGTTAATTTCGACAATGCCATTACCTATATGGTCGACCATTTAGAAGATATTGAAATTTTCGCCGGTACCCATAATGAAAATAGTAGTTATAGGTTGATGGAGTTAATGAATGACCGCGGAATAAAGAATGACGATAATAGGGTATGGTTCGGTCAATTATATGGTATGAGCGATCATATATCGTTTAATTTGGCGGCCAGGGGATATAAAGTTGCCAAATACTTACCTTTCGGACCAGTACGAGATGTAATGCCTTACCTAATAAGACGTGCAGACGAAAACACTTCGGTCGCCGGACAGACCAGTAGAGAACTTGATTTATTGGAGAAAGAAAGAAAGCGTAGAAAAATATAATACTTTTCAGATATTTTAAATTCAGTTTAGGATAGAAACAACGGTTTTTTTATTCCAAAATCTTCTCTAGAACGACTTTTTCCCTGCAATTTTTGAATTGCAAAACGGAAGCTTTTCCTTTTAATGTACCCTCAACGATATAGATTTTGCATGGGGTTGATTGTGTATCACTTTTACCAAAATCAACATTACCGTCCTTGAGAAAATTAGAAATATCCAAGGTATCCAATTGCTGATTTTGAATTGATTTTTCAATCTCTTCCGAAAATGAAATAGGCTTGCTGCTTAAGTCTTTTATAGCACGACAATTCGGAAAGTAGCAAAACTCTGTTCCGGTCTCTTCAGATTTGTTTTTAAGGAAAAAGGTGAGAAAGACAATACCTATCGATAATCCCACTAAATAAAAACCAAGACGTTTTAAAAAAGCCATCTAATAAAATCTTATGAACTAATTTTTAGAAGGCCACAAAAATACAAATAAGCTTGGCAAAATTAGGTATGTTTTCCCGCTTAGGTTTGATTTAAAAAATCAGAAAATTAATATCGCTGTACTGAAGATCAAACCATTCACCGACCGATTTGTTGGTTAGAATTCCGTGATACATATAAAGTCCGTTTCTAAGCCCTTTATTAAATCTCAAGGCATTTTCCATTCCCCCATTTTCACCTAATTCCAATAGATAAGGTGTAAAAATGTTACTGATGGATAAGGTTGCCGTCTTCGGATAGCGCGATGGGATATTAGGCACCCCGTAATGAATTACCCCAAATTTTTCTATTGTCGGTTTGGTGTGATTGGTGACTTCACTGGTTTCAAAACAGCCTCCCATATCGATACTGACATCTATTATTACGGCACCTTTTTTCATCTGCTCAACCATGGTAGAGGTAACAACAACTGGCGATCTGTCTTTTCCTCGCGTTGCACCAATGGCCACATCACAGCGCTTGAGTGCTTTGATTAAATTCTTGGGCTGAATGGTCGAAGTATAAACCGTTTGCCTTAGGTGCGCCTGAATATTTCTCAGTTTGGTTATTGAGTTGTCAAAAATTCTAACGTTGGCCCCGAGCCCCAAAGCTGATCTGGCAGCAAATTCCCCAACGGTTCCCGCACCGATAATAACTACCTCTACAGGGGGAACGCCACTTATATTACCGAACATTAAACCATTACCGTCGTTGGTAGCCGCCATAATTTCAGATGCAATCAAAACGGATGATATTCCAGCTATTTCACTTAAAGAACGAACGGCAGGGTATTTTCCATCCTCATCCCTAATATATTCAAAAGCAATGGCCGTAACTCGCTTTTTGGCCAGCTTTTCAAAATATTCTTTCTTTTGCGTTTTTAATTGCAATGCGGAAATAACCGTCGCTTGCGGATTCAACAATTCTATTTCTGAAACGGTGGGAGGCTCAACCTTGAGTAGTAGGGGACAAGAAAATACTTTCTTAGTATCTCGTGTGATTTCCGCTCCCGCATTGGTATAATCTAAATCGGTGTAATGAGCACCATCTCCAGCTCCCGATTCTATTAAGACCTTATGTCCGTTTGAGGTAATTGCGTTTACTGCATCGGGTGTCAAACAGATTCGTTGCTCTTGATATTGGTTTTCGCGGGGTATACCTATATAAAGCTCTCTTTTTTGTTTGAAAACTTCTAAGGTTTCTTCTTGCGGAAGTAACTGTTGCTTGCTGAATGGTGAGGCAGGTTGGCTCATGGTCTAGGTTTGCTAATCGCAAAGTTTGGATTAACAGTAAAAATACGACAATTTGTGGAATGGAAAAGAGATTTTAATTTAAGGTGCAGTTAACTATTCGAAGTTAAATGCTTAAGATTTTATTTGAAGCCAATCGTTTAATTGCCCTTGAACTTCTTTAATCTTAGAGCCTATTTTATGAGTAGAAAGCTTTTCATCCAACTCTTCTGAAATCGACGGAAGAATTTCTTCATCCATCACATCTTCATTTGATTGTAGCTTGAGTTTTTTGGCCTTTTCTCTAGCCTGTTTATCCTTGAGTTCCTTAAGTTCTGCTTCCATGGCTTCTAGGTCTATGCCATGAACATATTTATCAACCAGTTTGATTCTGATAAAATAGACAATAGGTATGACTACCATACATACACCTAAAAGGTACATGATTTCATTTTCATCTATTTTTTTGATGTCTTCTACAAGTACACTATACAGTTGAAAACTATACATGGCTATAGGAATAAGAATGGCATGGTACCACCATCTTTTACAGGTAGAGAACCATATAATCAGTAGTACAAGAGGAATAATTTTACTTAAATAAAAATAGAAGGCCATTGAGATTTCACCATAGCCGTTATCGGTAAAATGCATGCCCAAAAAAGACCAGGTTTCATCTTCATTAAAAGGAAGATACTTGTATGAATAGAAAATAATCGGAGAAACGGTGATAATCAACGCGATTACACCCTCTAAAATCAATTTTCTTCTAACTATCTTTTTCTCTCCCATGTGAACTGTACATCGACATGTACATAACAAAAAAAATAAATATTTATTGCAATAAAAAAGGCGACACGTAAACGAATCGCCTTTTTGCATTCTTTTTAATGATCTTGCTTAAGCCCTTACAGCTTTTGCAGCCTTCTTTTTGTCAACACTATGCGTTTCATAAAGGCTATCGTCATCTGCTGTAGTTGCAGAATCACATGAAACAGCTAACAATGCTACACTTGCCATAAGGCCAAACACGAATTTTTTCATTTTCGAGGGTTTTTTTCGGTTAATAAAAAGGTTATTACACTTACAAAAGTAGGAAAAAAACCACCAAAAAAATGTTATACATCTGAAAAAAAACGTACTTAATCGATAAAATTGAACTTTTTGTCGATTTTAACGAAACAAGAGCAATAAAATTTATGCAATAGCGATGTGCACGAGCACAAAATAGAACAAAATATTTGAAATCTAAGCAAGATGAAGTTTTCTTGTATGAAAATCTAAGATTTCAATCTTAAGTTTCTGATAATCAGAACTAATAAGGGTTGGTATTTTCTCAGGCCATTCGATAAATACAAAACCAGGCTGGCTCAAATAGTCTTCTAGACCTAAATCTAATGCTTCCATCTCATCATTTAACCGATAAAAATCAAAATGATACGCTAGTTGTTTACCCTGCTTATCATGATATTCATTAACTATACCAAAGGTAGGACTACTTCCTGAGTCAGTTCCGCCTAACTGCTTTACCAAAGCTTTTATAAGCGTTGTTTTTCCGGCACCCATTGGAGCATAAAAAAGTACCACATTGCTCTTCAATTCTTTCAGAACTTTTTTGGCCACCAACTCTAAATCCTCTTCCTTATAGATTAATTCCATTATAGTCAACTAATTTATTTTGGCGAAAGTACAACAAAGGGTATAATCATTTCCTCTAAAGAAACCCCGCCATGCTGATAAGTATTTCGATAATAACTTACGTAGTGGTTATAATTATTAGGGTAAGCAAAGAACAAATCGTTCTTTGCGAAAATAAAAGAGCTGCTCACATTAATTCTAGGTAAATGAATTTTTTCTGGATCCCTAGCTGCCAGAACATCCTTATCTTCAAAAGTTAGACTACGCCCCGTTTTATATCTTAGATTGAGACTGGTGTCTTTATCCCCAATAACTTTACTTGGTTGCTTAACATTAATGGTGCCGTGGTCAGTAGTAATAATCAGCTTCATTCCTAATAATTGCGCTTGCTGAATAATTTCTAAAAGAGGGGAATTTTTAAACCAACTTTGCGTAAGACTTCTATAGGCCTTGTCGTTACTTGCCAATTCTTTGATAACCTCCATTTCGGTTTTGGAATGTGACAACATATCTACAAAATTGTAGACGATAACCGTTAGATCATTCTCCTTTTGCGATTTAAAGTTTTGCGACAATTGCTTGCCTTGTTTCAGGCTGCTAATCTTATGGTATTCCCATTTCAAATCGAGGCCTAATCTTTTTATTTGTGCCTCTAAAAAATCAGATTCATGTAGATTCTTGCCGCCATCGTCTGTATCGTTTTTCCACCATTGCGGATACTTTTTTTCCATATCCAATGGCATCAATCCAGAAAATATGGCATTTCGGGCATATTGGGTAGCTGTTGGCAAGATGCTGAAATAAGAATTCTCCTTTGATTTTTTATAAAAAGCCGATATAGTGTCTTCGAATGCATACCACTGATCGTACCTCAGATTATCGATGACTACCAATAGGGTTGGGTTGTCATCTAATTCTGGCTGGATCCACTCTTTAAATAGAGTATGAGACATTATGGGCCCGTCGCCATGAAACCAGTCAATATAATTACGGTCTACGAACTTACCGAAGTGATTGTTGGCCTCTGTTTTTTGAGATTCGAGTATCTCAAACATGCTGTTATCTTCAATATCTTCTAACCGCATTTCCCAATAAATCAGTCGTTTGTAAAGATCGATCCATTCATCGACCGTATTCACCATTGAAAGATCCATAGCTATCTTACGAAACTCTTGCTGATAATTGGCAGTTGTTTTTTCCGAAACCAACCTAGAATGGTCTAAGTTCTTTTTTAAGGACAATAGTATTTGATGAGGATTTACTGGCTTGATCAAGTAATCGGCAATTTTTGACCCGATGGCCTCTTCCATAATAAATTCCTCTTCACTTTTAGTAATCATCACTATGGGCAAAGAGGCATCTATCAGCTTTATCTCGTTCAGGGTTTCCAAACCTGAAATACCGGGCATATTTTCATCTAAGAAAACAATATCAACACTGGTTTCTCGCAATTTTTCCAAAGCTTCTTGGCCGCTTTTACAAGTAAAAACCTGATAGTTCTTTCCTTCTAAAAATATGATATGAGGTTTGAGAAGATCGATTTCATCGTCGACCCATAGAATGGAAATTTTATTCATTCTCTGACTTTTCGATTATTAGTAGATTTTCAAAAATGATGCAAGTTTAAGGGCTTTTTCGATAGTTAGAAAAAAATCTTATTCGAACGCCAAACATCTTCTTTTAATTAACTTTGGCGTTTACAAAAAGGAAAACTCCAATATTTTGACGACCTCTAGGAAATTGAAAATCTTCAATGATCCAATTTACGGATTTATTACTATTCCCAATCCGCTAGTTTTTGATTTAATAGCGCATCCGTACTTTCAAAGGTTGCGTCGAATTTCTCAAATGGGCCTTTCCTATTTGGTGTATCCTGGGGCCCATCACACACGGTTTCATCATGCCTTAGGTAGCATGCATTTAATGCAAAAGGCCGTTCAGGTACTTCGCTTTAAGGGGGTCGAAATTACCCAAGAAGAAGAGAACGGACTTTATTGCGCCATACTATTACATGACATAGGCCATGGGCCTTTTTCACATGCCATGGAGCACAGTATTGTTGAGAGCACCAGTCATGAGTTCATATCGCTCCAATTTATGGAGTCGCTCAATAAAACCTTTAAAGGTAAATTGAACACTGCGATTGCCATCTTCAAGGGCCAGTATGACAAAAGGTTTCTCGTACAATTAGTTTCAAGCCAACTTGATATGGACCGGCTCGATTATCTTAAAAGAGATAGCTTCTATACGGGTGTCGCCGAAGGAAATATCAATTCTGAACGCCTTATCTCTATGTTAAATGTGGCGAACGGAGACTTAGTAGTTGAGGAAAAGGCCATTTATTCGGTAGAAAAGTTTCTCATCGCTCGCCGATTTATGTATTGGCAGGTTTATCTACATAAGACAGGTATTGTTGCCGAACAATTATTAATAAGGGTCTTGAAACGCGCCAAAGAAATATTAAAGGAAGAACACCTTAAAAGCTGTAGTGAACCCTTGCAGTTTTTTCTTGAGAACAAGATTGAATCTGAAAATTTTAATGAGAAGGTGTTGAATACTTTTGCTCAGTTAGATGATGTAGATATTTTATCGGCCATTAAAACTTGGCAAAAGAATGACGATTTTGTTCTTTCTGAACTTTGTCAAATGATTTTAAACCGGCAATTGTTAAAGGTAAAATTGAAGAACAAGCCGATTGACAAAATCCGTGAAGAAAAATATTTGAACAAAGTAATAAAGCAATTTTCTCTATCGGCCCATGAGGCTTCTTATTTTGTTTTCACCGGTGAGATTGAGAACAAGGCCTACGATCAAGAGAAACAGCACATTAATATTCAAAAGAAAAACGGAAAATTGATGGATGTCGCCAAGGCTTCGGATCAACTTAATATAAAGGCACTTTCCAATACGGTGACCAAATATTATATCTGTTATCCCAAAGAATCTGTTTGACAATTTTTCTTACTTTTGTGCTCATGGTATTCACGGCAGGTCAAATTGCGGGAATTTTAGAGGGCGAACTCGAAGGAAATCCAGAGATAGCTGTTCATAAACTCGCAAAAATTGAAGAAGGGGAAGCAGGGTCTTTGACCTTCTTGGCAAACCCAAAATATACATCTTATATATACACTACAAGGGCTTCAATTACCATTGTAAACAAAGATTTTTCTCCTGAACAAGAACTTTCTACCACATTGATAAAAGTAGAGGATGCCTACGAGGCATTTTCAAAGGTCTTGGAGTTCTACAATCAGGTCAAAAACAATAAAACTGGTATTGAAGAGCCCGCATTCATTTCTGATACGGCATCATATGGTAATGAATTTTACCTAGGTGCTTTTTCCTATTTGGGCAGTAATGTAGAAATAGGAAATAATGTGAAAATCCATCCGAATGTATATATTGGTGACAATGTGAAAATAGGTGATAACGTCACTGTTTTTGCTGGTGCCAAAGTGCATTCCGAAACGGTTATCGGTAATAACTGCGTTATACATAGCGGCGTTGTTATTGGTGCGGACGGGTTTGGTTTTAGTCCTGATAAAAATGGCGAATTTCAGAAAGTGCCGCAAACAGGCAATGTCATTTTGGAAGACAATGTCGATGTGGGAGCAGGCACAACTATTGACAGGGCCACATTGGGATCGACCATTTTGAGAAGAGGGGTAAAATTAGACAATCAAATACAGATTGCCCATAATGTTGAAATTGGCGAACATACCGTAATTGCTGCCCAAACGGGTATTGCCGGGTCTGCCAAAATAGGAAAACATTGTATGATAGGTGGGCAAGTGGGTATTGTAGGCCATATTACCATTGGTGATAACGTAAGAATACAGGCCCAATCGGGAATTGGCCGAAATGTACAGAGCAATGAAGTTCTTCAGGGATCACCGGCATTGAATTACGGTGACTATAATAAGTCTTACGTACATTTTAAGAACTTACCGAAAATTTCAAATAGAATTGACGAACTGGAAAAAAAATACAGCGAGCAATACAAGAATGAAACAGAGAACCATTAAGAAAGAGGTTATTCTCAAAGGTGTGGGGTTACACACCGGTGCCGAAGTAACCATGAAATTTGTTCCGGCGCCAGAAAATCACGGCTACGCATTTAAAAGAATAGATTTAGAAGGGGAACCCATTGTTGAGGCCGACGCCAATTATGTGGTCAACACGCAAAGGGGAACAAACTTGGAAAAAAGGGGAGTAAAAATACAAACATCGGAGCACGTGCTTGCCGCTTTGGTAGGTATGGAAATCGATAATGTACTTATTGAACTGAACGCTCCCGAACCACCAATTATGGATGGTTCTTCTAAATATTTCGTTGAAGCCTTGGAAATTGTCGGGGCGGTAGAGCAAGAAGCCGATCGGGATGAATATGTAGTAAAAGATGTCATTTCCTATAAAGATGAGGCTACTGGTAGTGAAATTACCGTAATTCCTTCGGATGATTATCAGGTAACTACCATGGTCGATTTCGGCACCAAAGTTTTGGGTACCCAAAATGCCACTTTGGAAAAACTTTCAGATTTTAAAGAAGAGATTGCCAATGCTAGAACTTTCAGCTTTTTGCATGAGCTTGAAATGCTTCTTGAAAACGGGCTTATAAAAGGAGGTGACCTGAATAATGCCATTGTTTATGTCGATAAAGAGATATCGGATGAAACAATGTTGAAATTAGAAAAGGCTTTCGATAAGAAGAAGCTATCTGTAAAACCTAACGGAATTTTAGATAACCTTACTCTACACCAACCTAATGAAGCGGCTCGCCACAAGTTGTTGGATGTTATTGGAGATTTAGCACTTGCAGGCACCCGAATTAGAGGTAAGGTGATTGCCAATAAACCTGGCCATTACGTGAACACCCAGTTTGCAAAGAAATTGGCGAAAATCATCAAGCTTGAAAAACGAAATAGAATACCTAAATATGACTTAGATCAACCGCCATTGATGGATGTTCATAAGATAATGTCGATGTTGCCACATCGACCTCCATTTTTGCTGATCGATCGTATTTTAGAGCTTTCGGATACCCACGTAGTGGGCATGAAGAACGTAACGATGAACGAACCCTTCTTCGTTGGTCATTTTCCAGGAGCTCCTGTCATGCCAGGTGTTTTACAAGTAGAAGCTATGGCACAAACGGGAGGTATATTAGTGTTGAGTACCGTTCCCGATCCAGAGAATTATCTAACCTTCTTTATGAAGATGGATAATGTAAAATTCAAGCAAAAAGTACTTCCGGGCGATACGCTAATATTTCACTGTAGTTTAATCTCGCCTATTAGAAGGGGAATTTGCCACATGCAGGCTTATGCCTATGCCAATAACAAATTGGTTTGTGAAGCAGAGCTGATGGCGCAAATCTCAAAAGTAAAATAAGATGAATCAACCCCTTGCTTATATACATCCCGGAGCTAAAATTGCAAAAAATGTAGTGGTAGAACCTTTCACCACCATTCATAATAACGTAACCATTGGCGAGGGCACATGGATCGGTTCTAACGTAACCATCATGGAAGGCGCCAGAATTGGTAAGAACTGTAATATTTTTCCTGGTGCGGTCATTTCGGCTCCCCCGCAAGATTTAAAGTATAATGGTGAAGATACCACTGTTACTATTGGGAATGGTACTACTATCAGAGAGTGCGCTACCATTCATAAAGGTACTTCAGACCGTCATAAGACAGTTATCGGCAAAAACTGCTTGATAATGGCGTACTGCCATGTGGCCCATGATTGCATTGTTGGTGATAATTGTATTTTTTCGAACAACTCAACTTTGGCCGGCCATGTGACCATTGGCGACAATGTAATTCTTGCTGGTTTAGTGGCCGTACATCAATTTGTATCGGTCGGTCAGCATGCTTTTGTCACAGGTGGTTCGTTGGTTAGAAAAGATGTGCCTCCCTTTGTAAAAGCAGCGAGGGAACCTTTGTCTTACGTAGGTATTAATTCTGTTGGTTTGCGCAGACGCGGATTCGTTTCAGAAAAGATTCGGGAAATTCAGAATATTTATCGAATTCTATATCAGAAAAACTATAACAATACCCAGGCTACCCAGATTATCGAAGCGGAAATGGAGGCAACCCCAGAACGCGACGAAATTCTACAATTCATTAGAGATTCACAGCGAGGTATCATGAAGGGCTATTTTAGCAATAACTAGAGTAGACTACTTCTAAACACTTCGTTTCATTATAAAAAACAGACAAATTTATGGCATCAACATCAGATATTAGAAAAGGTTTGTGCATTCGCTACAACAATGATATTTATAAGATTATCGAATTCTTGCACGTAAAGCCCGGTAAAGGACCTGCTTTCGTTCGTACTAAACTTAAAAGTGTGAGTAATGGTAAAGTATTGGACAATACTTTTTCTGCCGGACATAAAATAGAGGATGTACGTGTAGAAACAAGATCATACCAGTTTCTTTATGCGGAGGGTGAAACTTATCATTTCATGAACACCGATGACTACAACCAGATTACCCTTCAAGAAGGTGCTTTGGATACCCCAGGTCTTTTGAAGGAAGGGGAAATAGTTACCATTCTGTTCAATACCGAAGATAATATGCCTTTGTCTGTCGATATGCCCGCCAGTGTTGTGTTGGAAGTAACTTATACCGAGCCAGGTGTTAAGGGTAATACGGCCACAAATGCGACCAAACCGGCTAAAGTAGAAACAGGTGCTGAAGTGAACGTTCCTTTGTTTATTAATGAAGGCGATAAAATTAAGATAGACACTTCGAGCAACTCTTATATGGAGCGCGTAAAGGAATAGCTAGCAGATTTTTCTTTAGATTTATTTTAATACTGATCCTTTGAAATTTCCTGTTGCTTACACACTAAAACAAATCGCTGCTATTATCGACTGTGAATATGTCGGTTTAGACGATTTTCCGATTACCGGCATGAACGAAATTCATGTCGTAGAGCCGGGGGATATTGTTTTTGTCGACCATCCGAAGTACTACGATAAGGCACTTTCCAGTAAGGCAACCATAGTACTCATCAATAAGCAAGTAGAATGTCCTCAAGGAAAGGCTCTATTGATTTCTGATGATCCGTTTCGGGACTTTAACAAGCTGACCAAGTTTTTTAAACCTTTCGAAAAAGCATTAAACTCCATAGCCTCATCGGCAAAAATCGGTCTAAACACGGTAATACAACCCAATGTGTTTATAGGCAATAATGTTACTATTGGAGATAATTGCCTTATTCATCCTAATGTTACCATTTATGACAACTGCATTATTGGTAATAATGTGATTATACATGCAGGTACCGTTTTGGGCTCCGATGCGTTTTATTATAAAAAGAGGGAAACAGGCTTTGATAAACTGATTTCAGGTGGCCGAGTGGTTCTTGAAGATGACGTTGAACTAGGTTCTCTTTGTACAGTTGATAAGGGGGTAACGGGCGACACTACGATTAAAAAAGGTACCAAGCTTGATAATCAGGTTCATGTAGGGCATGATACCGTTATCGGGGAAAAGTGTTTAATAGCTTCCCAAACGGGAATAGCCGGTTGCGTTGTAATTGAGGATGAAGTTACCTTATGGGGTCAAGTCGGTACCAATAGCGGAATAACCATTGGCAAAAAGGCCGTAATAATGGGCCAGACAGGCGTTACAAAATCCGTCGCAGGAGGAAAGAGCTATTTTGGTACTCCCGTTGAAGAATCAAGGGAAAAACTAAAGCAATTGGCCTACGTAAAGAAAATACCCGCCATCCTAAAAAAAATAGAGAAATAATTACCTCTCTAATCCTTTAGAAATTGAAGGCTATCCTATATTTTTGTTGGCGACCTTAAGAATTTGAAAAAATAATAACGAATACTATAAAGCATGAGCGTTTTAGTTAATAAAGATTCCAAGATAATAGTACAAGGTTTTACCGGTAGTGAAGGTACCTTTCACGCTGGTCAAATGATAGATTACGGTACCAATGTAGTTGGTGGTGTTACTCCGGGAAAAGGAGGGCAGGAGCACTTGGGCAAACCAGTTTTTAATACTGTGGCCGAAGCTGTTGAGAAAGTAGGTGCCGATACTACCATTATTTTTGTGCCACCGGCATTTGCTGCTGATGCTATTATGGAGGCTGCCAATGCGGGTATCAAAGTTATTATTACGATAACTGAGGGTATTCCTGTGGCTGACATGGTTAAGGCTTATGACTATATTCAAAATAAAGATTGTCGTTTGGTCGGTCCTAACTGCCCCGGTGTTATTACTCCGGGTGAGGCCAAGGTTGGTATCATGCCAGGTTTTGTATTTAAACAAGGTAATGTAGGTATCGTTTCCAAATCTGGTACCTTGACTTATGAGGCCGCGGATCAGGTGGTTCGTCAAGGGTTAGGTATTACAACAGCTATTGGTATCGGAGGTGATCCTATTATCGGTACAACCACAAAAGAAGCTTTGGAATTACTTATCAATGACCCTGATACCGAATGTGTAGTTATGATCGGTGAAATCGGTGGACAATTGGAAGCCGATGCTGCGAAATGGTATAAAGAAAGCCGTAGCAAAAAGCCAGTAGTTGGCTTTATTGCCGGCGAAACTGCACCTGCCGGTAGAACCATGGGTCATGCCGGAGCAATTGTAGGCGGTAGTGATGATACGGCACAAGCGAAAAAGAAAATTATGCGAGAGCACGGTATTCATGTAGTTGATTCTCCTGCCGAAATCGGAGTAAAAGTTAAAGAGGTTCTAGGTTAATACCTAAAAACATAAAGTTAGTCCCGTTTTCGATAGTTTCGGAAACGGGATTTTTTTATCGTTGTGAAGTAAACAAAACTTATATTTGAAAATAGACATAGAAAAAAGTTAACTAATGAAGTTATTAGAAGGTAAGGTTGCCATAGTTACAGGGGCAAGTCGCGGAATCGGTACCGGTATTGCCAAAGTTTTTGCCGAACAAGGAGCGAATGTAGCTTTTACGTATAGCTCTAGTGAAGCTCCGGCATTGGCTTTGGAAAAAGAGTTGAATGCATTGGGAGTTAAGGCAAAAGCCTATAAAAGCAATGCCGCTAGTTTTGAGGAAGCCGAAAAGTTGGTAACCGATGTACTCCAAGATTTTGGAGGGATCGACATTCTGGTAAACAATGCAGGAATTACAAAAGACAACCTTTTAATGCGCATGTCTGAGAATGATTTTGATAGTGTAATCGAAATTAATCTCAAATCGGTATTTAATATGACCAAGGCGGTTCAACGAACAATGTTGAAACAACGTAAGGGTTCAATCATAAATATGAGTAGTGTTGTTGGGGTTAAAGGAAACGCAGGTCAAACCAATTATGCGGCATCAAAGGCAGGTATGATAGGTTTTACCAAATCGGTAGCCTTAGAACTGGGCTCAAGAAACATTAGATGCAATGCCATAGCTCCCGGTTTCATTGAAACTGAAATGACCGAAAAGTTAGACGAGAAAACTGTTCAAGGTTGGCGTGACGGAATTCCTTTAAAAAGGGGAGGTTCTCCAGAAGACATCGCCAATGCTTGTTTGTTCTTCGCTTCAGACATGTCCGATTATGTTACAGGTCAGGTTCTGAACGTTGATGGCGGAATGCTTACTTAAGCTCGTTTATGAATGGAAAGGTTAGACGGAGATAGATTTTTAACTTCGCACCCAATATCCATAATTTTATGCAAATTCAAACCGTACTATTGATTATTCTAGCAGCTGTTGTTGCCTTATCGATAGTATTGTTTCAATATTATAAAGATGTAAAAAAAAGAGGGCGTACCGGGTGGTTGCTCTCTTTTTTACGTTTTTGCTCGTTCTTCGGGCTCTTGCTGCTCATTATTAATCCTAAAATGGTCAAGAATGAATACAGCACACGAAAGACTGATTTGGTGGTTTTGACTGACAATTCAAGCTCCGTACAAAAGTATCGGGCTCAACTAGAGAATCTATTAAGTCAAATAGAAAGCTTCAATGGCTTGAATGATCGTTTTTCCATACATCAATATGGTTTTGATAAATCATTAAATAATCTTGATAGTCTGACATATGAAGGAGATGGAACCGATATCAATAGAGCCATTAGTGAAATAGAGCAACTTCATTCCGATTCAAAGGTAGTAACCCTTCTTTTGACTGACGGCAACCAGACATCAGGTCAAGACTACGGCTTTTTTAAGGCAAGAAATAACTTTGCCATCAATACTATAGCCGTAGGCGATACTACTCATTACGATGATTTGGCCATTTCGCAGGTAAATGCCAATCGGTTTGCCTTTCTGAACAATAAATTTCCCATTGAAATATTTGCAGATTATACCGGTTCTTCAGAAGTCAACACTCAGCTCACGATACAAGTGAACGGTAGACAGGTTTTCAGACAATCTATTTCATTCAATAGAACGAAGCGTTCGGAAGCTATAAACACGTTGATAGATGCCCGTTCCGTGGGCCTTAAAAACATTAAAGTCTCATTGACTACTTTGCCCAATGAAAAGTTCGTCGAAAATAACACTAGGGAAGTAGGGGTCGAAGTAATCGATGAAAAAACTCAGATTGCGATAGTGTCCAACTGGGAGCACCCAGATATCGGCACCTTAAAAAAGGCTATAGAGAGTAACGAACAGCGAAGCGTAAGTATTTATAAAACTAGTGATGTAGGTAATTGGCAGGAAGCCGACCTTTTCATTCTGTACCAACCGGACGCATCATATAAGCCGGTCTACGACTTGTTACAAAAGAATCAATCAAGCGTTTTTACGGTAACTGGAAGTCAAACCGATTGGAACTTTTTAAATTCAATTCAGAATTCATTTTCAAAGGAGGGCTACGATCAAACGGAAGACATATCTCCTATTTTGAACCAAGGTTTTTCTCTTTTTGACTTGGGCGATTTTTCTGTTGAAGATTATCCGCCATTACGCAGTACGCTTGGTGAAATTCAAATAATTGCGAATTCCCAGAACGTATTAACCCAGAGCATTAAAGGGGTAGAATTAGATGAACCGCTATTAACTGTTTTTGAAAACAATCAACAGAGACAGGCCGTACTCTTTGGTGAAGATTTATGGAAATGGAGAATGGCATCCTTCAAGCGAAATCAAAGTTTTGAAGATTTTGACCAACTGATATCGAAGATTATTTTATATCTCGCTAGTAATGGTGCAAGAGAGAGGCTCACTTTAGATTATCCATCCGTTTTTGACGGAAGTAATGAAGCCAGAATCTACGCCAGTTATTTTGACAATGCATTCATCTTTAATAGAAATGCCAACATCGTATTAAAAGTCACTAACTCAGCGTCGAATACCTCTGTAGAAATACCTTTTCTTTTAAAAGACAGTAATTATGAGGCCGATTTGAGTAATCTTTCTCCTGGTCAGTACAAATTTTCCGTTTCGGTAGAGGGTGAAAACTTGAGCAAGTCCGGGCAATTTTCAATTCTTGAATTTGATATTGAAAAGCAATTTGCCGCTACCGATTACCAAAAACTTTCGCGTTTGGCAATGCAGAACAGTGGGAATTTATATTTTACCGATCAAGTTCCGAAACTTCTCGAAGAATTGGAAAGTAATCCCCAATACGTGCCGACCCAAACGAGCAACCAAAATATAGTATCTTTGATAGATTTTCGAATTCTATTGGCCCTAATTGCACTTACATTGGCCGCCGAATGGTTCATTCGGAAATATATCGGATTAATCTAAACACAAATCAATGGACAAATTACCCAAAATCGCATTACCCGTTATTTTCGCATTTATTGTATTGGTCATTCTTATTTCTAAATCTGCCGTTACCATCGGCTCGGGTGAGGCCGGTGTACTTTATAAAACATTCGGTGGCGGTGTTGTAACCGAAGAGCCCCCGTTAGGCGAAGGTTTTCATATTGTGGCACCTTGGAACAAGGTATTCGTTTATGAAGTTCGACAGCAAGAGGTCTATGAGACCATGAAAGTACTTTCAAGCAACGGATTGGATATTCAGTTAGAAGCGTCAACATGGTTTCAGCCGAAATATGACGAATTGGGAAAGTTACACAAAGAAAAAAGCGAGATGTACAAAGAGCGTATTTTGCTTCCTGCGATACGGTCGGCAGCTCGAAGTGTTGTGGGGCGCTACACACCAGAACAATTGTATTCAAGCAAGCGCGACGCTATTCAGGCCGAAATTTATGAGGAAACCAAAAAGATAGTTGATGGTCAATACATTCAACTGAATGAAATTCTGGTTCGTGACGTAACACTTCCCACAAGCATTAAAGAAGCAATAGAACGCAAATTAAAGCAAGAACAAGAATCACTGGAATATGAATTTAGATTGGTGACCGCCGAAAAGGAAGCTGAAAAGGTACGTATTGAGGCTCAGGGTAAAGCCGATGCCAACCGTATTTTAAGTGCTTCTCTAAACGATAAAATTTTGCAGGATAAAGGTATTGATGCCACGTTAGAACTATCTAAATCTCCCAATGCCAAAGTAGTGGTTGTGGGTAGTGGAGAATCAGGTCTACCTATCATTTTGGGAAATAACTAAAATAAATTTGTACGGTAAAAATTAAGTTTTAATTTTACGAACGTAATGAAAAACAGAAACACACATCATCATTTTTATACTTGCTCTCAAGCGAGGTAAAAATGTATTGTAGTGTTACAACATATTTATAGCCCGTTTGAGAAATCAAACGGGCTTTGTTTTTGAAACCCATGCTAATCACTGAATATAAAAAGAAAATGACTAAAATTAGAATTGCCATACAGAAATCAGGTCGGCTCAATGAAGACTCTTTATTGATTTTAAAAGACTGTGGTATTTCGATAGATAATGGTAAAGATCAGTTAAAGGCTTCCGCACGTAATTTTCCTTTAGAAGTATTTTACTTGAGAAATGGTGATATTCCACAATACTTGCGTGATGGGGTGGTTGATATAGCCATTATTGGAGAAAATGTACTGATCGAAAAAGGTGACGACATTTCCATTGTCGAAAAACTCGGTTTCTCAAAATGTAAGGTTAGTTTGGCCGTACCCAAATCGGTAAAATATAAATCGGTTTCTGATTTTGAAGGTAAGCGCATTGCGACTTCCTATCCGAATACGGTACAAATGTATTTAGATAAACATGGGGTAAAAGCTGATTTACACATTATTAATGGTTCGGTAGAAATTGCCCCGAATATTGGTTTGGCCGATGGTATTTGCGATATTGTTTCAAGTGGTAGTACGTTGTTCAAGAACGGCTTAAAAGAGGTTGAAGTGATGTTGAAGAGCGAAGCGGTTTTGGCCGTTTCACCTCAAATAACCGATGAACGAAAAGAAATATTGAGGCGCTTACAATTCAGAATTCAATCGGTTCTTCAGGCGCGTCAATCGAAGTATGTACTTTTGAACGCCCCGAACGAAAAGCTAGATTCGATTATTTCACTTTTGCCCGGTATGCGAAGCCCTACGGTACTTCCCTTGGCCGAAGAAGGGTGGAGTTCCGTTCATACGGTAATCAATCAAGAAAAGTTTTGGGAAGTGATAGATGAATTAAAGGCCGCTGGTGCAGAAGGTATTCTGGTCTGCCCTATAGAGAAAATGGTATTGTAATGTATGTAATCAAGGTCATACCAAATAACGAACTGCATAAAACGATTCCTCTCTTAAGGGAGTTGAACCCACATATTTCTGAGAATACGCTTAAAGAAAGGCAAAATGAAATGGTGGCGAACAACTACCGTTGTGTAGGAATGTTTCTTGATGATGAGTTAATCGGTATTTCCGGAGTATGGATTTTGATTAAGTACTATGTGGGCAAGCATGTAGAGTTAGACAATGTTTACTTGAAAAAGGAATATCAGGGCAAAGGCCTTGGGCAACAAATGGTAAGTTGGATTCTTGATTATGCCAAGAGTCTGGGTTGTGAGGCCTCTGAATTAAATTGTTACATTCATAATGACGGCGGTAATAAATTTTGGTCCAGTCAGGGCTATGAAGCCATTGGGTATCATTATCAGCGTAAATTGACATAAATGAATAAAATATATAATCCGGAGAAAGAAAATTGGCAAGAGGTGCTCAAAAGGCCTACACAAACTTTAGAGGCTATTGAGGACACCGTAGAAAATATCTTTGCAGAAGTCAGGGTAGGAGGCGATAGTGTTCTTAAGAAATATACCGAAAAGTTTGATAAAGCTATTCTTTCCGACTTCTTGGTTTCCAAAGCTGAGATAGAGGAAGCAGGTAGTTTAGTATCGCCAGATTTAAAAGATGCCATTCAATTGGCCAAAAAGAATATAGAAGCCTTTCACCAAGCACAAAAAACGGAAAGGGTATCCCTCGAAACGGCCGAAGGGGTATTGTGTTGGCAGGAAAAAAGACCTATACAAAAAGTTGGCCTCTATATTCCCGGAGGAACGGCTCCCCTTTTTTCAACGATATTAATGTTGGCCGTACCTGCAAATATTGCTGGTTGTAAAGAGATTATTCTTTGCTCGCCACCGAATCAAGAAGGTAAGATTCATCCGGCTATTCTGTATACGGCGCATCTATGCGGGGTAACCCAAATTTTTAAGGTCGGCGGAATTCAAGCCGTTGCTGCAATGACTTTCGGAACCGAAACTATACCGAATGTCTATAAAATATTTGGCCCTGGAAACCAGTATGTAACCGTAGCTAAACAATTGGCTACTAAATATGGCGTAGCCATAGATATGCCCGCCGGACCTAGTGAACTATTGGTTTTGGCCGATGATTCCGCAAATGCGGCTTTTGTCGCATCTGATTTGCTAAGCCAAGCGGAACATGGTGTAGATAGCCAGGTAATTCTCGTTTCTACTTCCCGAAAGCTCATCGAAAATGTTGAGGAAGAGGTAGAGAAGCAATTAGAAAAATTGCCTAGAAAAAAGATTGCTGAAAAGGCTATCGAAAATAGTCGCTTGATACTGGTTGAAAACGACCAAATCGCTGCAGATTTAATCAATGAATACGGGCCGGAACACTACATTGTCTGTGTTGAAAATGAAGATTTTTTTATAGATAATATTCATAATGCCGGATCGGTTTTTGTCGGCAATTACACCCCTGAAAGTGCAGGTGATTATGCATCGGGAACCAACCATACCTTGCCTACGAACGGTTATGCAAAACAATACAGCGGGGTTAATTTAGACAGTTTTATGAAGAGTATGACTTTTCAAAAAATTTCAGAGAAGGGAATTCTCAATATAGGAAGAGCAATTGAAGAAATGGCTGAGTCCGAAGGTCTTCAGGCACATAAAAATGCGGTAACCCTGCGATTGAAAAGTTTAAAAACTAAAGCTTAAATTATGGGTTTTAATCTCGAAAATATTACTAGGGAGAACGTGAAAGGCCTAAAGCCTTACTCATCGGCACGTGACGAATATGTGAGCGACGGATCGCGCATGGTATTTCTCGATGCCAACGAAAATCCGTTTGAAAATGGGGTCAATCGGTACCCTGATCCACAACAAAGAAATCTTAAGAGTATTCTGGCCGAACAAAAATCCCTGCAACCTGAAAATATATTGTTGGGTAACGGTAGTGACGAGGTTTTAGATCTTTTGTTCAGGGCCTTTTGTGAACCTGGTGTCGATAACATTATTACGCTTCCGCCAACTTACGGAATGTACAAGGTACTGTCTGATATCAATCATATTGAAAACAGGGAAGTACTTCTATTAGATGGTTTTCAGCCCAATGTTTCCGGTATTTTGGAACAGATTGATAAGAGAACAAAAATGATATTTATTTGTTCTCCCAATAATCCCACAGGAAATAGCTTCGATAGTAGTTCAATCGAGAATCTATTGACTTCTTTTGAAGGTTTGGTAGTTATTGACGAAGCTTATATCGATTTCTCCAATAAATTATCTTGGGTAACGCGATTGAATGAATTTCCTAATCTGGTGATCACTCAAACGCTTTCAAAAGCATACGGTATGGCCGGAATTCGGTTGGGGGTTTGTATTGCTTCCGTTGTAATTATAGCTGTTTTAAATAAAATTAAACCTCCTTACAATGTCAATGAGCTTACGCAATCTCACGCCCTTAAAAGGGTGACTGACCAAGCTCGAATACAATCCGAGGTTCGCGAAATACTAGAGCAAAAGAGATTATTGCTAAGCGTTTTGCCGCAAATTGGTTTTGTTGATAAGATTTACCCATCAGACGCCAATTTTGTACTGGTAAAGGTCGATGATGCTGCCAAAAGATACGAACAGCTATTAAAATTAGGGGTAGTTGTTCGAAATAGAAGTTCGCAGCCGCTTTGTGAAAACACCCTACGATTTACCATCGGTACCCGTGACGAGAACATAAAACTGGTTACCGCCCTTAAAAGCTTGATTGAATGAAGAAAAAAGTACTTTTTATTGACCGCGACGGTACAATAATTAAAGAAACAGTTGACGAGCAAATAGATGCTTTCGAAAAAATGATTTTTTACCCAAAGGCTTTTTCCTATTTGGGTAAAATTGCCAAAGAATTAGATTATGAATTGGTGATGATCACCAATCAAGATGGCCTCGGAACAGAAGTATTTCCTGAAGAGACCTTTTGGCCAGTTCATGAATTCATTATCAAATCTTTTGAAAACGAAGGAGTTGTTTTCGATAAGGTCTTTATAGATAGAACTTTTCCTCATGAAAATGCAAATACCCGTAAACCGGGCACCGGACTTTTGAACGAATATTTCACTGAGGATTATGACCTGGTAAATTCCTTTGTTATCGGCGACCGATTGACCGATGTTGAATTAGCCAAAAATTTAGGCGCCCAAGGTATATTTATAAATGACCAGACTCATTTAGGCACCAGTGAAATTACCGTGAAAAGGGAAGAATTGAATGATTTTATCGCTCTCGAAAGCAACGATTGGCAGACCATCTATGAATTCTTAAAACTGAAAGACCGCACAGGCTCCATTCGTAGAAAGACCAATGAAACCGATATCGAAATTGATTTAAATCTAGACGGAACAGGCAAAAGTGATATTAAGACCGGTTTGGCTTTTTTTGACCATATGCTAGACCAATTGGCCCGACATGGCCAAATGGACCTAACCATAAAGGTTGACGGTGATTTAGAAGTAGATGAACACCATACAATTGAAGATACTGGTATTGCTTTAGGTGAAGTCTTTGCTCAGGCACTAGGAAATAAATTAGGTATCGAACGCTATGGGTTCTGTCTGCCTATGGACGATTGTCTGGCTCAGGTTGCTATTGATTTTGGAGGAAGAAATTGGCTCGTATGGGAAGCTGACTTCAACCGTGAAAAAGTAGGTGATATGCCAACAGAAATGTTTCATCATTTCTTCAAATCTTTTACCGACGGGGCGAAGGCCAATTTAAACATAAAGGCCGAGGGCACTAATGAACATCATAAAATCGAGGCCATATTCAAGGCTTTTGCCAAGTCGATTAAAATGGCCGTTAAACGCGATACTGAAAAAATGGTATTGCCCAGCACCAAAGGTGTTTTATAAAATATAACATAAAGTGAAAATTGTAATTATCAATTACGGGGCGGGCAACATACAAAGCATCAAGTTTGCCATTGAAAGATTGGGATATTCAGCCATTTTAAGTGATGACCCGAACGAAATCAAAGAGGCTGATAGAGTTATTTTTCCTGGGGTGGGAGAAGCCAGTAGTGCCATGAAGAAGTTGCGAGAGACAAGGCTTCAAGATTTAATTCCTAATTTATCTCAGCCCGTATTGGGCATCTGCTTAGGCATGCAGCTGATGTGCAATAGATCGGAGGAAGGAAATACTTCCGGACTCGGAATTTTCGATGTTGATGTCGTTCGCTTTTCTAAAAATGTAAAAGTGCCCCAAATCGGTTGGAACCAAATTCAAGGTCTGAAAAGCGAACTATTCAGAGGTGTAACCGAAAAAGAACATATCTATCTGGTTCACAGTTACTATGCCCCAATTTGTAATGAGACGATTGCCACCTCTGAATACGGTGTAGACTATAGCGCCGCGCTTCAGAAAGATAACTTTTATGGGGTTCAATTTCACCCAGAAAAAAGTAGTGAAGTAGGGGCAAAAATCTTGCAGAATTTTTTAGACCTTAAGTAAACTATTTGAGCATTGCTTCATTTGAATTGGTTCAAATGCATGCTACGAAATCCATGTAGGATAATCAAAGAAAGTATACAAAGAACAAAACAAACGATGAGAATAATCCCCGCCATAGATATTATAGAAGGTAAGTGCGTACGCTTATCAAAAGGCGATTACGACACCAAGAAAATTTATAATGAAAACCCCTTAGAGGTCGCGAAGGCTTATGAAGCTCATGGTATCGATTACCTTCACTTGGTTGATTTAGACGGGGCAAAATCGAAACATATCGTAAACCATCAAATTTTAGAAGAGATTGCTTCTAAAACAAGTTTAAAAATTGATTTTGGTGGAGGACTTAAATCTGACGATGACCTGCGCATAGCTTTTGAAAGCGGAGCCAATCAGATAACTGGTGGAAGTATCGCTGTTAAAGATAGAGATACGTTCACTAATTGGTTGAAGCATTTCGGGGCACAAAAAATCATTCTGGGCGCCGATGCCATGAACGAGAAAATAGCTGTTTCTGGTTGGCAAGAAGAGTCTACTGAAGAATTAATTCCTTTTATAAAAGAGTATCAAAATGAAGGTGTTTCATATGTCATTTGTACAGATATTTCGAAAGATGGCATGTTGCAAGGGCCTTCATTTGAGCTTTATCAACGAATATTGAATGAATGTGAAGACATTAAACTCATTGCTTCGGGCGGTATTTCAACCTACGATGAGCTTCCTCGATTGGCAGAAATGGGATGTGAAGGAACTATTATAGGTAAAGCCGTCTATGAAAACAAAATCTCGTTGAAGCAGCTAGAAAAATTCATTTTAGAGTTTGCTAAGAATTAACGAAACAAAAAAATGAAATGTGCACGGGCAAAATTTCAAATTTGTTTTTAATTTGGGAGCTTTTGAAACCAAAATAGAAATTAAGCTCACTTAAAACACAAAGTTTCAAAATCAGATTATGCTGGCGAAAAGAATAATACCTTGTTTAGATATCAAAGATGGCAGAACGGTCAAAGGTGTAAATTTTGTTGATTTACGAGATGCCGGCGACCCTGTCGAATTGGCTGAAATATATAGCAAAGAAGGGGCTGATGAATTGGTATTTCTAGATATATCGGCCACCGAACAAAAGCGTAAGACATTAGCCGACTTGGTTTACCACGTTGCTGAAAAAATAAACATTCCCTTTACGGTCGGTGGTGGTATTTCTTCTGTTGAAGATGTTGATATTCTTCTACAAAATGGTGCCGATAAAGTTTCAATTAATTCATCGGCTGTTAAGAACCCTCAATTGATTAATGACCTGGTCGCCAAGTTTGGGTCACAATGTATTGTTGTGGCCATTGATGCCAAGCAAGTAGATGGAGAATGGATTGTACATTTGGTCGGAGGAAAGGTTCCTACCGACCGAAAACTATTTGAATGGGCCAAAGAAGTAGAAGAGAGAGGTGCCGGTGAAATTCTTTTCACTTCAATGGATCGTGACGGTACCAAAGATGGTTTTGCCGATGAGGCACTTGCTAAATTATCGACGGAATTGAATATACCCATTATCGCCTCTGGCGGAGCTGGTAAAGTAGAGCATTTTGCCGATACATTCTTGAAAGGAAAAGCAGATGCCGCATTGGCTGCCAGTGTTTTCCATTTTAAGGAAATCGCGATAGGGGATTTAAAAAGTAAATTACGGGAAAGCAATATTCCTGTAAGGATTTAGAAAAGCATATAACAATTGATAAAGGCAACAAAAGCGCATAGAGATTTAGTGGTAGACATCTTGGTAGATGCATTCGAACCTATTCATGATGACAGTTCCATCAATTTTGTGGTCAAACAAGACGAAAAGCGCAAAGAACGAATGCGTGTTTTAATGGAGTATTTATTTGACAAGTCTTTAAGAACTGGGGTTGTCTGTATATCTGACAACAAAGCCAGTTGTTTACTTTTAACCTACTCCAACCGTGATAAATTTACATTCGGCAAGCTTTTTTCGACCCTTAGATTAGCTTTCAAGTGTATAGGCATTGAAAGGGTTACTAAGGTGTTAGAACGTCAAAAGATCATACAACGCAATTACCCTAAAACACCTTATATAAGACCGATGATTTTCGCGGTGAAACAAGAATTCAAAGGTGGCGTAACCGCGCCTAGACTTATTCTTCAGGTTTATGAAGCTTTTAGGGAAACCAAGTTGCCAATAATAGTTGATGCCGCTAACGAGAACAATGTAAAATTGTATCAAAAATTTGGTTTAAAAATCTTCAATACCGAAGAAGGTTTGGGCTTTCCAATTTATTTGATGAAAATGGAAGGAGTACCACAAAACATATAATTAGAAGTTAGATAATGAAGATAGATTTTTCGAAAAATGCTGATGGATTAGTGCCTGCCATAGTTCAAGATGCCATAACCAAAAACGTTTTGATGTTAGGCTATATGAACGAAGAGGCCTATAATGAAACCATAAAAACCAAAAAAGTAACTTTCTATAGTCGTAGCAAACAAAGGTTATGGACGAAAGGTGAGGAGAGCGGTAATTTTCTGAACCTTGTCGATATAAAGGTTGACTGCGATAATGATACGCTTTTGGTTTCGGTAAAGCCTCAAGGCCCGACTTGCCACACAGGAAGCGATACGTGTTGGAATGAAGATAATTCGTCCAACTTTGGTTTTTTCTCCGAGTTAGAAAAAATTATTGAAGTAAGAAGAACTTCAGCCAGTGCTGAAAAATCATATGTAGCATCATTATTCAAAAAAGGAATCAACAAAATCGCCCAAAAAGTAGGTGAAGAAGCCGTTGAAACCGTTATAGAGGCAAAAGATGAGAATGATGATCTGTTCTTATATGAGAGTGCCGATTTGTTGTTCCATTACTTGATTCTTTTACAGGCCAAAGGTTTCAGCCTAAAAGATATAGAGACAGAGTTACAAAACCGGCACAAATAAGATTAGTTTCTATTTTTTATCTGTGAAGAACCACGTAATTCTTTATGATGAACTTCGGCATCGCCCTTGTAATTCAGAATGCTGGCTCCTGAAGCTTCGATATCAATAGTTTCTGTGGCCGACAGAAAAGCTTCACTAGCACCTGATAGCTCAATATTCAATTTGCGCGTCACCAAGTCGTAGTCCCTTATGTCGCTGGCTCCTGAAAGATCGGCGTACATTGATTGGGAGGCACCGTAAATTTCGGCCTTTGAAGCCCCTGACATGTCGACTTCTAGATGATTGATAGCCACCTCACCACGAAATTCGGATGATCCTGCTAATTCAATTTCCCCACGGTCTGTTTCCCATAAATTTTCAAGAATAACGGTAGAAGCTCCTCTTAAATCAAAATCCTCGATATTTTTTGTTTTAATGTAAGCTTTCAGCGTAGCTCTACCCTTAATAGAAGTAAACTTTTTCAACTTGATAATAAGGTCATCACCCTCTCTGGCAACGATAATTCGGTCATGTAAGTTATCGTTAGCCTCGATAATAATACTTTCTTCTGAATCGGTAAAGGTTACAAAAACATCAAAAGCATTGGACACTTTTAGTCCGTTATAGCCTGAAAGGCTCAGGTTACGACTGGTAACTTCATCTTGAGCGCGAACATGCTCATAATCACATGATGATAATAGAATTAATAGCAAAAATGGAATGAATAAACTAGATGAATTTTTCATTTTTTGATTGATTTATAGAGATTATTGTATTTCTAATCTTTCTTGAAGTTGCAATACCGGAATCCATTGAAAATTGATTGGTGACCAGTCTGTATCGGTCATAGAGTTGGGTTCAGTATTATTTTTAACATATACCTGATTGTTGTGTGCATACACATATTTCGTTTCAATGATATCGTGGCAATATGCACATCTAACCTTTGTTGTTTTCATTATAAATTCTTTTTATATCTATTTCGTCCCATATTAAAAACACCGACTTTAACACCAACCGATGCCGTAAACCCATCGATACGGTCAATCGGGCTTGGTACCAACTCGATTTCGCTGCTAAAACGATAGGTAACGCCAGCTTCAATCTGCAAATACCTGCTTAAATTAAACAGGGCACTCACTCCAGGCTCGATAATGAATACGGCATCGAAATCGTCTTCGGTGAGTTCTGGATCAAAGTCTTCATCAAAATCGTCTTCAATATAGCCGACGGCGCCACCTCCAATAAGTACTGGAAAAGAGAGGCTGACCAATTTTTTACTGAAGAAAATAGGTTCTAAATGAAGGCCGCCATAAAAGGCAAATAAATCTTGATTTCTGTTAGACCCAATGAAATATAGGTCTTGTCTCGAATACAGCATATTGGCTGCAAAACCCACTTCAAACTGTTGATTGGCCACATAGGCCACTTTAAGACCCGTCATGTATGTAGGCTCATCATCTATTTCACCTGCGCCCAAGGTCAAGCCCAAATAAACACCGTGTACAACATTGTTACGGTCGTTGAATTCAATGTAACCGTCGTCGGAATCTTGCCCCCAAATGGTCGTACAAAAAGATAATAGGGAAAGTAATAAAGTAATTTTAGGTATTTTCATAACTGTTCGTTCATTGATTGTTGTTTTAATAGACAACAAGACTTTTAAAAAGTTGCACCAGGAATGAATTTTTTTTTGGTTTTGGTAATTAAGTAGATGTCACAATCCTTTTTGACTGAAGTTTTTATGATGTATGTGACTTGATTCCGGATGAAGTAGATTATAATATTAAGGGTGTGCGTAATTTCTTCTATTAAATTTTGATGTTTTTTACATACACTAAAAACATTTCCTAATTCTTAGTAATTTTAACTTTAATAGAGAGATAAGAGTTATAAAAACCACTTATAATCAAAGAATTATACTACCTTAGATAACGTTTGGTATAATAGCCAAACAAAAAAATGACCGGCTCAAGACTTCCTTCCCCCGAATGATGCCCTAGGTCGTAAGCAACCAACTCGCTCAAACCCATTCGGAACTATGAAATGTAAGCTATCATCGTATGGACTTATTACTCTATTTCTTTTTTCCTGTCAAAACCAATCAAAATCAAACTTCTCGTTCAATTCAGAAAGTCCATCTGAAAATATGGAGGAAACAGTCAACGCCTATTGGGGCTGTTGGAACACCAATAAATCTGAGAGTTTAAAATGCATATTAGCAGATGATTTCAAAAGGTTTGCCAATGGTAAGTTAGAAGCTTCTAATCAAGAAGAGCTGATAGCCTTGGTAGACAATTGGCATACTACCATACCCGACTTTAAAACAGATTTGCAGAATTTGGTCATACACGATAACCAAGCTTTCTACAGGTGGGTAAGTACAGGAACCTTCATTGGTCGAACCGGGGTAGGGCGCAGCACTTCAATTTATGGGTTTGCAATTTTGACTTTTGATGACGAGGGAAAAATTAGTAAACATGAATCGTATTATGACTCTATGAGCCTCTTTCGCTCTCAAGGGAACGGAAAAACACCATCTCCCTAATTACCTATTGCATATTGTAACTGCTTAAACGAGTTTTTGAACTGATTGACCCAAAAGTATCTTGGTTTGTGTAGATATTGACCATTTTTGAAATTCGTACTTCGACCCCAACGTACCTCTTAGCCACTTTAAAAACTGATACATGAAGAATGTAAGTGGCCATGCAATCAATAAAATTAAAGCCCATTTTGAATCGATGGTAGATATGCCAAAAAACGATTGGCTATTCTTTATTTCAAAATTGGAAGAAAGATTTTATTCGAAGAAATCAATCATTCTGAGAAAGGGAGAAATAGAAAACATGTTTTGCTATTTGGAAAAGGGCTCTATTCGCTATTTTATACCCAGATCTGAAGACATTGAAGTCACTTTTGGCTTTCGCCATGAAGACGAGTTTTCTAGTGCCTACGATTCTTTCGTTTCAAGAAAGCCAAGCCACTACAGTCTAGAGGCTATGGAAGATTCTGTTCTTTGGTGTATTGAGTATGATGACCTTCAAGAAATCTATGCCCGAACCAGCGTAGGCAATATCATCGGTAGGGTGTTCGCGGAATATAATCTAGTAGAAAAATGGAATCGTGAACTTTCATTTATCAACCAAACAGCAGAAGAGCGCTATCTCGATATTTTTGCCAATAGACCGGAATTGATTAAAAAAGTACCTTTGAAATATCTGGCTTCTTACATAGGTGTCACTCCTCAAGCCTTAAGTAGAATTCGAAAAAGAATTTCTTAACCCAGATTCATTGATTTAACTATTTGGGTTTACGATTTTTGGTCACCGTTTATGAAGCCACTTATTGTTTTACTTTCTGTATTTATTGTTGTGTTGCTCATTCTAAAAATGGCCACGGGCAACGATGATTTTAAAAAGGCCGCACGAATTGCCATGTCGGTCATGTTGCTTTTTACGGCTATGGGGCATTTTATGTTTCCTGAGGGTATGGCAATGATGATTCCGCCACCCATACCTCTAAAGACAGAACTCGTATATTTTACGGCCGTTATTGAAATGCTTCTGGCCGTGAGTCTTATGATTCCTACCTACATTACTACAACGGGCTGGATTTTAATAGGGTTTTTTATAATTCTCTTTCCGGCTAATATTTATGCCGCGCAACAAAACTTAAACTATCAAACAGGCGATTTTGACGGGCCGGGCCTTGCATACCTTTGGTTCAGGGTTCCACTACAGTTGATATTCATCGCCTGGACCTACTTTAGTGCTGTAAAAAAGTGAACCGGTCATCTCAGAAGTCTTCAACCAAAAGAGTTCTTATAATTCTTTCAAAAGAACGATACCTTTACTGCCCTTAATGTTTATTTCTCCCTTACCATTATTTCCGTAGGAGGCATTTATCTCACGTAGTTTTTTACCCTTGTCAAGCATGGTCGATTTCACGCCTTCGAATGTTTTAGGAAGCCGAACCAGTCCTTCCTCTAAAACAGCATTAAAATTATGGGCAAAACCGCTAATGTTAATGCTTACCTCAGAGGATTCCTGTTCTATATTCATTTGCCCGTCGGGCTTTATGATATGGTCAACCTTTAGGTCGGCTACCCTTAAATTTAAATCGGCGTAAGATACCAGTCGGTTTAAATGTAGGTTGGTAAATCGTAATGTGCCATACATACTGCCTACTTCTGTTAGATTGATTTCATCTTTGTTTGAATGAATTTCTAATGCAGAAGTATTTTGAACCTCAATTTCGCTACCGTCACTTACGATATGTAGACTCTTGGCATCTTGCATATCGAAAGCCCCATTTTTAACTTCTATTGTACCGTAGTTTAAATTGCGAGCTTTGACTTCACCGTATTCAATCGAAATAGTCGCCTTGTTCAAATTATCATTGAGCCACATGTCACCATGTTCTATTTGTGATTTTAGCTCACCTTGCCAACCTTCAATAAAAACATCGCCAAATTTATTGGTTATATCAAGTTCAGCCTTGACAGGTAAGTATATTTTGTAGTCAACCTTGATAGTGCTTTTATCGGTATCGAACGGATTCGCCTTTTCGAAGAGCTGAGTAAAAAATCCTGAAGACTCTTCCTCAATTTCATAAGTAACCGAAACATAGTTTTCGGTATGTCTTAGAATAGGCTTAATACGTCTAAGCACTTCTTGGGCATCTTCTTTCTTTTTATGCTGTACAGAGATATTCATCGTAATAGAGAGTTCCTCTTTGTTCCAGCCATAAATATTGATGTTGCCATACTTATTTTCAATATTGAACTCACCGATATCGGTGAATGGGTAAGTCTTCGCCAACTTTTTACTAACTACCTCCTGAGCGTTCATAGCTAGTGTCATTGTGGCTAGTGCTAGTAACGAAAATACCAACCTTTTAGAGAGTATAGCCATAATCTTCTTCTTTAATTTTTGATTCATTCAGTTGGCGCAATAAATTCTCTATCAATTCAATACGCTTTTTATAGTTTGCAATAATTGCTTCCAGCAAAAGTTCGTTGTCAAGATTATTTCTCATTTCTATTTTGAGCTCATCATATTCCCTATCCAAATCATCCATAAATGAGAGAAACTCCGTTTTTTCAGCTTCACTTAGTTGTTTGTTTTCTTTGATTAAGTTTACCTGATAGGCTACCAAACCTTGATAGTGTGTGTCGATGTCATTAAGTTCTTGCGATACGAAGGTGTTAGAACCGGTTTGATTATTTCCGTAGAAGGTTATTCCAATGATTCCCGATAAACCTATAAGCAACAATACAGCGGCCGCCACTTGTATAATAGACCTTCTCCATAACGGAATCACCTTTTTCTGTTCATTTGATAATTTCTGCTCTATTTCGGCCCACATCTTACTTCTGTCAGCCCTATGTTCATCGAATTGTTCGAGATTCTCTCGTATGTGTTTTTCGAAATTGTCCATCATAGTTCTTTTATAATTTCGATTAGTTTCTTTTTGGCCCTATGGTATTGAGATTTTGAGGTAGATACGGTAATTCCTAAAACTTCTCCAATCTCCATATGATCATAGCCCTCAATTAAATAGAGGTTTAAAATTTGTCTATACCCTACTGGTAGTCGGTCGATACCCTGCTTAACCTTTCTAATGTCGACCGCTTCTTCCTTACAATCTGTCTCCTCATCAGTGATATGAAATTCATGTTCTTGCATAGGAGTCAAAGGCACTCGTTTAATTTTTAGGAAGTTGATACATTTATTGATGACAATCCTTTTTAACCAAGACCCAAAAGTACTCTCGTACTTGAACTGATCAAGATTCTTAAAAGCGTCAACAAAACTGTCTTGTACCACATCTTCGGCATCTTCTTTAATTCGAAGGAAACGCATACCTATATTATACATAGCATCGACGTAAAGCTCATACAATTCGTATTGTGAGCTTCGGTCACCTAGCTTGCTTTTTTCCACTAATGCCTTATGTGTAAATCGAATTTCGGTTTCCAATTATTAAAGGATGGCGATTGTTATGTCGTATCAGTTCAATATCAAAGACAAGATAAAATATTCAAGGTTGCATCATCCCACAAATTTTTTAATTGACAGGGTGCTGATTTATAAATACGGTCAGTGTCTTCTTTGTTTTTGAATATTTTCTTTTGAAATGCAACCAATTGATTTTTCATCTGTCAGTAAGGGTGTTCAACAATCAAAAAACAAATAGTATGAGCATATCAAACAAAACGAGAATACCCCCATTGATTAAAATTTGCATTGGCATCATCAGTTTGACAGCTGCAATTTTTACGGCAAATGCACAGCAGAGCTTTACTATAAATGGGTCGATTACCGATATCGATAATGGCGAAACCCTTTTTGGAGCCTCAATTTTATTGGAAGGTACCACCATTGGAGTGGTAACTAATGAATACGGTTTTTATTCATTATCCGCGCCTTCCGGTCAGTACAACTTGATCATTTCGTATATGGGCTATCATAGTCAAGTAAAAGAGATACAACTTAATCGTGACCAAAAATTGAATTTTGAGCTTGCCGAAGAATCAACCCAGTTAGAAGAGGTCGTGGTTACGGGAGACGAACCTGAAACCGTTGTGCTCAGAAAACCTGAAATGAGCGTGGCAAAGATGAATATTGGAACGGTTAAACAAATGCCAGTAGTTCTTGGGGAAGTGGATATTCTGAAGTCCCTGCATATGCTACCAGGCGTAACCAATAATGGAGAAGGCTCAGGCGGATTACACGTAAGGGGAGGCGCCCAAGATCAAAACCTTATTTTATTGGATGAGGCTATTATTTACAACACATCGCACCTTTTCGGCTTTTTTTCGGTGTTCAATGCCGACGCTATAAAAGACATGAAACTCTACAAAGGGGGCATACCGGCAAAATTCGGGGGAAGAGTCTCTTCTGTTTTGGATGTCAGACAAAAAGATGGCAACAATAAAAACTTTGAGATAAACGGTGGTGTCGGTGCTATTTCAAGTAGGTTGGCGGTAGAAGGCCCTTTATTCAAAGAAAAAGGATCCTTTTTGGTTGCCGGAAGAACATCTTACGCCCATCTATTCTTAATGTTGGCCGGCGAAGAAAACAGGGCTAGTTTTTACGATTTGAACTTAAAAGCTAATTATGAATTGACCGATAATGATAAGGTCTATCTCTCCGGTTATTTTGGTCGTGATGTTCTTAAGTTCGGCGATATTTTTGACAGCTATTATGGTAATTCTTCTGGTAACCTGAGGTGGAACCATATTTTCAATGACCGCTTATTCTCTAATATGTCTGCCATTGTAAGTAGATATAATTACAAAATTGGGTTTGATATGGAGGATTTTGATTGGCTGGCTTCCATCAATAATTATAATTTGAAATATGACTTCAAGTACTACTTTAACGATAGGTTCAAACTAGACTTCGGTGCCAGTGGAATTTTTTATGAATTTGATCCGGGTAGGTTAAAACCAACTTCAAGTGAATCTTCGATAAATCCGTTGGTATTAGATCAGAAAAAGGCCTTGGAATCAGCCTTGTACGTAAATGCCGAACAGAAGCTTTCTGAAAGAATATCACTCAAGTACGGCCTTCGTTATAGTCGTTTCAATCGGCTTGGCGGACAAGTGATGAATGAATATTTGAATGATTTGCCGGTACGCTACAATTCCGCATTGGGTATTTACGAAAGTGGAGTTGTTATCGGAGAAACCTATTACGAAAAAGGAGATGCCATAGAAACATTCGACAACTGGGAACCTAGAATAAATATTGCCTATCAATTAAACGATAATTCTTCGGTGAAGGCAGGGTTTTCAAGGGTGGCCCAATACATTCATTTACTATCGAACACAACTTCAGTTACGCCGGTCGATGTTTGGGCACCTAGTGGAAAATTCATAAAACCCCAATTATCAAATCAATATGCACTTGGTTACTTCAGGCACATCAATGACCAGGCCTATTCGGTCGAACTAGAAGGTTACTATAAAACGGTCGATAATCGCATCGATTACATTGACGGCTCAGAGCTGATAGGCCAAGAGACTATTGAAACAGAAATATTGAATGGCGAATCAAGGGCATATGGCCTAGAATTGCTCTTCAGGAAAAATAAGGGCGATTTAACGGGTTGGGTCGCCTATACCTTGTCAAAATCGGAACAGCGTACACCAGGTGGAAGGGCAGGAGGCTTGGGTATTAACAATGGCGACTGGTACAATACTCCCTATGACCGCACCCATGATGTTTCGGTGGCAGGCACTTACCGATTAAATGAAAAGTGGAGTTTTGGTACCAATTTGGTTTTTCAAACAGGCAGACCGGTCACGTACCCCAATGGCCAATATGAATATGAAGACATATCGGTAGCTAGCTACTCCGACCGTAATTCTGACCGCTTGCCGGCCTATCATCGTTTAGATTTATCGGTCAACTACCAACCTGACAGAAGAGAAAATTCTCGCTGGAAAGGGGAGTGGGTCTTAGGAATTTACAATGTGTATAATCGCAAGAATGCGGCTTCAATTTCTTTTGGCCAAAATAGGGAGACAGGTGCTAATGAAGCTACCAGAACGGCCATATTCGGTATTGTACCGTCCATTACTTACAACTTTAAATTTTAGGATCAAATGAAAAATTATAAAAATCATTTTTTGGCATTATTGAGTACGCTACTGTGCATATCGTGTACTGATGTGGTAGATGTTGATGTTCAGACGGCCCCTACGCGTTTGGTCATCGAAGCAAGTCTCGATTGGGAAAAAGGTACGCAAGGCAATGAACAAACGATTGACTTAAGTGCTTCCACAGAATTTTTCAGTAGCGGTAATGCCCCGATAATTACTGGTGCAATCATTCAGGTTACTGATTTGAACACAGGTGATTTATTTGATTTTGTTGATCAAGGCAACGGCAGTTATTACACTGATGAATTTATTCCCGCTGTTGGGCATAGATATCAATTGGAGGTAATCTATGAGGATGAAACCTATATCGCTGAAGAAACCTTATTTGCTGTACCTGACCTTACAGTCGTAGGGCAATCAAAAGAAGATGGTTTTAGTGAAGACGATCTTGAGGTAAATATGACCTTGATAGACCCAGAGGAGGAAGGCAACAGCTATTTCTTTAAATTTTGGAAACGGGGAGACTTGCTTCCCGATTTTGAAGAATTTGATGATGAATTTGTTAATGGTAACAAGGTTGATTGGTTCTACGAAATCGGTGAGGATGATGATACCGACGAAAAGGAAGCCTTTCAACCAGGAGATACGGTAGATATTTCCTTTTATGCCATATCACCTGCTTATCTGAAATACATGCGAATTCTAATCAATCAAATTGGGGGAATGGGTCTTTTTGAATCTATCCCGGTATCGGTTAAGGGCAACTGCATCAACTTGACCAATGCCGATAACTATGCGCATGGGTATTTTAGGGTTACCCAAGTGGTCAAAACGAGCTACACATTTGAGTGATTGAGAAGAGGGGAGGAAACATATTTTAGAAAAGCAGAAATCTATCTTCCTTCCCTAACTTTATAATTACCACCAAACTACAAATAGCTTTTGAATGGTTCCATCATTCTTTTTGAGCCAAAGCATAGGTGAATTTTCATTGATCATTCTCAGGTTAACTTCCATTAACGTCTCAAAATGCGACATCCATTCTACAGTTTTATGAGGCCTTATGACCCATTGCCATTTTTTAGGCATGTAGTAGTGATAACCTCGAAAAGCTGAACTCTCAAAATCTTTGAACCTAATCCAAAAGCCAGATAAACAGGCTTTGTTCAAAGGTCTAATATGGCTTTGCTCTTCTAGATAGTGATGGAATAGTTGCGCCTTAAAACAGCATAAATGGTGTATGCAGTTAGGGTCGATATTCTTTGAAAACAGAACTTTTTTCCCTTCCTCGCTGTGCAATAATTGAAATTGACGATTCTTGATTTTTTCCATTTTGGTAAAGAACATGTCTCTTCTGTTCGGGCCCATTAAACGATGTATCGGTTCTGAAATAGCACTATCGATTACATAAAACTTATAGGTAAGTTCTACGTGTATTTGTTGAAAGGTCTCTTTATTACCAAGAATAAAATCAATCTCACCTATGGTTTGTTTGCCAGAAAGAACGGGTTGATTGTAGAGAAGAATTTCATATGCACCGGACCTTTCAATAAGGTCTTTAAAGACAAATTCCATTTGATGCCCTAATCGCATTTTGGCAGGTATAGTTTCCGTGAACGGTGGTTGCAGGGTTACCTCAGGAAAATGGAATTGTTCAATACCAAACTGCTCGTTCAACCATAATGGTTTTGTTCTGTAAAAGCCTTCATGTAATGAGTTCACCATACTCGATTAAAATAGTTTGAATATTGTCTTCATCAAAATAAATCAATTGAATATGAAGACCTAAAGATTCCCTTTTTATTGTCTATCTTGTACGTTCAAGCCTTAAGAACTAAACTAAATATTACTACCAAATGAATTCCAACAGAAGAAATTTTATTAAAAAATCATCGATAGTAGGTGCGGGCATTACCTTGGTGCCTTCTTTATCGAAAGCAAACCTCTTGGGCCCGTCAAGACCTTTTGATGCGCAGTACATGGGTGGGTTTGCCGCTCCTAAAATAGATAAGGTTCGATTTGCTTTTATAGGTGTTGGTGCCAGAGGCTCTGGCCATGCCAAACAAATTGCGGCCATTGAAGGTACCGAAGTGGTGGCCATTTCCGATTTATATGAAGATTTGGCCCAAAGATCGGCAGATGCTTGCAAAGAGGCGGGCAAGGGTCAACGACATAAAAAAATAAAGCTGTATACCAACGGAGAGGAAGATTGGAAAAAGATGCTTAAGGAGCAGAAACCCGACGCTGTCATCATCGCCACCCCATGGAAACTGCATGCCCCTATGGCTATCGAGGCGATGAATTCGGGGTCTCATGCTTTCGTTGAAGTACCATTGGCACTTACCATTGACGAAATGTGGCAAATTGTCGATACTTCTGAAAAGACGAAAAAGCACTGTATGATGATGGAAAACGTCAATTACGGTAGGGAAGAACTTCTATATCTTAATATGTGCCGTCAAGGTGTCATTGGTGAACTTTTGCACGGTGAGGCTGCTTATATTCACGAACTACGCTCTCAAATGAACGAAGTTGAACGTGGTACGGGCTCTTGGAGAACCTATCATTACGCGAAAAGAAACGGAAACCTTTATCCAACCCATGGGTTGGGTCCCGTGGCACAATACATGAACTTGGCACGTGGTGAAGATAATTTCAAATTCATTAATTCTTTTTCATCGCCGGCCAAGGGAAGAAAATTATATGCTGAAAAGAATTTTCCTGCCGATCATCAGTGGAACGAATTAGACTATAAAGGTGGTGATATCAGTACCTCCATCATTAAAACCGACTTGGGAAGAACGATTATGGTTCAGTGGGATGAGACGAGTCCGAGACCTTACAATAGGTTAAACCTCATTCAGGGCACCAAGGGTACATTGGCCGGTTTCCCTACGCGTATGGCCATCGAGGGGGGTATTGAAGGAGCTACCGAAGACCATCACCAATGGGCTGAAGGCGACGGTCTTGCCAAGATTTATGAAAAGTATGAGCACCCTCTCTACAAAAGGTTGGGCGAACTTGCGGTAAAAATGGGTGGACATGGCGGTATGGACTTTATGATGCTATACCGAATAGTTGAATGTCTAAGAAACGGCGAACCTTTAGACCAGAATATGTACGAAGGTTGCCTATGGAGCGCGGTGGCACCGCTAAGCGAAGCTTCAGTTGCAGCTAATGGCGCCCCACAAGAATTTCCTGATTTTACCAGAGGTAACTGGAAATCTACTGATGAACTCGCTGTAGTAGAATGATATTAATACAGATAAGGGATTGGCCTGCAACCAACGGTGGGCCACTTCCTTACCGTTAACATTTCCTAAAAATAGAGGTGTTCACAGCTAAAAACACTAATTTTATGTAATGGCTATGAATACTAGAAACGGATTTCGCTTCACCCCATACGAAGCTCCCGAACAAACCCCATTTGAAAGACTTTTTGAAATTTTCCAAGAACTCATCACGCACACTTCTGGCGATTTTGATGAGGCGATAGATTGGTTGCGAGAGCTTGATAAAGAATATGAGCTTACCGACGACGATTATACTATCGACGATTTTATTGAAGAACTAAAGGCGAAAGGGTACATCAGGGAAGAGTTCAAAGATGGTGGCGGCGAAATGGGCGATGGGCAAGAAGGTGATGAAGGAGATGGTTCTGGAAACGGAAAAATTTCGATTACTGCCAAACTAGAAAGATTAATTAGGCAAAGAGCCTTAGATCAAATCTTCGGTAAATTAAAAAGACAAGGTTCTGGCAACCATAAAACGGGCAAATCTGGCCAGGGTGATGAACATACCGGTGATTTAAGGGAATATCGCTATGGTGATGGCCTAGAGCATATTTCAATGACCGAGAGTTTGAAAAATGCCCAAGTTAACCATGGTATTGGTAGTTTCTCTCTTAGCGAAGAAGATTTGGTCGTCGAAGATACCCAATACAAAGCGCAGATGAGTACGGTGCTCATGATCGATATCAGCCATAGTATGATACTTTATGGTGAAGACCGAATCACACCTGCCAAAAAGGTGGCAATGGCTTTGGCCGAATTAATTACTACCCGTTACCCGAAAGACACTCTGGATATATTGGTTTTTGGTAATGATGCTTGGCCGATTTCCATTAAAGAGCTCCCTTATTTAAAAGTAGGCCCATACCATACCAATACCGTTGCAGGTTTACGATTGGCTATGGATTTGTTGAGACGAAAAAGAAATACCAATAAGCAGATTTTTATGATTACCGATGGTAAGCCGAGTTGCTTGAGGCTTCCTGATGGTAATTACTATAAAAATAGTGTGGGCCTAGACGATTATATAGTCGAGAAATGTTACAACATGGCCCGTCAGGCGCGTAAACTTCACATTCCCATTACCACCTTTATGATTGCCCAAGATTCTTATCTAATGCAATTCGTTAGGCATTTTACCGAAGCCAATAAAGGAAAAGCCTTTTTTACAGGGCTAAAGGGTCTGGGTGAAATGATTTTTGAAGACTACGAAGCCAATAGAAGAAAACGTATAAAATAATTGCTATAAATAGTATTGTTTGCGCCTTTTGCAAATGATAAAATAGATACAAACCGAGAAGAGAATATGAGTATTGATCATTTGAAAATAAAAACCTTGGGCGATTTAAAAGCATCGGGGTATCGAAGTAAGAATATTAAAGATGAGCTTAGGGATAACCTGCGAGAGCAAATCAAGAACGGAGAGGATAGTTTTGAAGGTGTATGGGGTTACGAGAACTCGGTCATTCCACAATTGGAAAGAGCTATACTATCTAGACATAATATCAATTTACTAGGGTTAAGAGGGCAGGCCAAAACGCGGTTGGCCAGATTGATGGTGCATTTGCTGGATGAATGGATACCTGTTGTCAAAGGTTCTGAAATAAACGATGATCCTTTGCGGCCCATGTCTCGTTTTGCTGTGCAGTTGATTGAAGATAAGGGGAATGAAACCCCAATTATTTGGCTGCATAGAAACGAACGTTTTTCTGAAAAATTGGCAACCCCAGATGTGACGGTGGCCGATTTGATTGGCGATGTCGACCCGATAAAAGCGGCGAATCTTAAATTATCGTATGCAGATGATAGGGTCATTCACTTTGGTATGATACCTAGGGCCAATCGATGCATTTTTGTCATCAATGAATTGCCTGACCTTCAAGCCCGTATTCAAGTGGCGCTCTTTAATATTTTAGAGGAAGGCGATATTCAGATTAGGGGTTTTAAATTAAGAATGCCTTTGGATATTCAGTTTGTTTTCACGGCGAATCCTGAAGATTACACCAACAGAGGTAGCATTGTTACACCTCTGAAAGATAGAATTGGTTCTCAAATTTTGACACATTATCCTGAGTCTATAGAAATTGCACGAAAAATCACTGAGCAAGAGGCCCATTTAGACGATAGGCAATCGAGAACTGTATATGTACCCGATATGGCCAAAGATTTATTGGAGCAGATTGGTTTTGAAGCACGCAACAGTGAATATGTAGATGCCAAAAGTGGGGTCAGTGCGAGAACCAGTATCACAGCTTACGAGAACTTGTTGAGTACAGCAGAAAGAAGGGCTCTTCAAACAGGTTCTGAAACAACAATGGTTCGATTAAGTGATTTTATGGGTGTTATACCAGCAATAACCGGAAAAATTGAGTTGGTCTATGAAGGTGAACAGGAAGGTGCCGATTCCGTAGCGGAGATTTTGGTCGATGATGCGGTGAAAAGTTTGTTTCCTAATTACTTTCCGGCGATTAATAAATTAGAGAAAAAAGATGCCATCACCCCGTATGATGAATTAGTTACGTGGTTTTTTCAGGGGGAAGGGTTTGAATTGTTAGACGATTTTACCGATGAGGAATACAAAAGGGCGTTGGACAGTATTCCGGCACTTAATCAATTGGTAAAGGAGTTTCAACCTGATTTTCCAAAAGAGGATGTTTACTTTTTAAAAGAATTGGTTTTGTGGGGGCTGGTATCCCACAAAAAATTAAGCAAAAGTCGCTTTTCCGAAGGGTATCAATTTAAAGATTTATACGGTAGTTTTATAAGCGGATTATAAAAGAAAGTTTTCAAAAGCCCCGTTCACCGGGGCTTTTTCTTTATGAGATTTGATATGCCGGTAAATGAAAAGTAAAAGAGCTTCCTTCTTTTGGTTTACTTAAAACGGTGATAGTGGTGTCATGTAAATCCATTATTTTTTTGACAATGGCCAGGCCAAGTCCGTAGCCATGTTTCTTTGCATTTTTTTCTACTTGCTTGTACCTATCAAAAATAAAAGGTTGCTCGTTAACAGGTATGCCCGTACCTGTATCGGTAAGGTCAATTTCAATATTGTTTCCTTTTTTTTGCAATGACAGCGTCACATGTCCGCCGGCTTCGGTATATTTCAAAGCATTTTCGATCAAGTTCTGCAATGCCCTTTCTACGAGACTAACATCGGCATAGACCAAACAGTTGTCCTCAGGATTATCCATTTTCAAATCAATTTGCTTCTTGTCTGCCAACACCTTGAATTTGGCAATAAGATCGTGAGAAAGCTCGGTGATAGAGAACGGTTCTTTAATGGGAACCACTTGTTCCGCTTCCAATTTCGAATATTCGAAAAGCTGGTTGATAAGATTGGATAGGCGGTCTACATTGTCGTGAGTAATTTGAAGGTATTCGTCTTTCTCAACTTCTGAAAGGCTATCCCTTTTGATCTGTAGCGTTTCGATATAGCCTTTTAAAATGGCCAGTGGCGTTCTCAGATCGTGTGACACATTGGCTATCAGTTCTCTTCTCAATTGGTCGACCGATTGCATCTTGTCCATATTACTAACGATACTATCGGCCATTTCATTAAAAGACTTTGCAAAAACTTCAATATCGGATTTCTCGGGGTTCTTAATGCGAGCTTCAAGGTCACCATCGTGAAACCTACGTACGGTTTGAGTAATCAAACGCAGATTTTTAGTCAAGAACCAAATGGCCAACAAACCGATTATAGCCGAGAAAATCATGGTAAGAATGGTCGCTCCAATCCCCAATCGAGCGAAATATTGGCTCATTAGGTTATCGCTTACTTCTTGAAATTTTTTTCCGGCCAAAACGATGTAGATAAATCCTTGATGACCATCTACATTATAGGGTGCAGCAGAAAAGATCTTCTTTGCACCAGGGTTTCTTGGATCGTCTCCGAGAACAAATTTTTCCCCACTATCGGCAATAAATGATTTTACAGGAGCCAAATCTACCTTTTTTGCCGCATTCTTATCCTCGGGATCAAGAACCACGGAATAAAGTATATCTCCCTCCTGACCTAAAAGGTATACTTCGATACTTTGATTAACGGCCATCATATCATGCATGAGATCACCGAACAATTCTTTGTTGACACTTCCGTCGGCTAAAAAGGGCGATGCTCCACTGAATTTTTCGGCTATAACATGATTGGCGATATCGGCATTTAACCGTTGAGTGGTTTCTTGACTGTATTTATTCGCAAAATACCCCGTAATGAAAATATAGGATGCCCCCATCAAAAGCACTAAAAGAACGAACGCCAGCCACAATTTTTTGACCAATTTGGGTGTTAAGGTTTTTTCTCTTGTGCTCATAACGATATATCTTCATTGAATTTGTAACCAACTCCCCAAGTAGTTAGAATGTAGGAAGGATTGGCCATATCTGATTCAATCTTAGCCCTTAACCGATTGATGTGCGAGTTTACGGTGTGTTCATAACCATCAAAATTGTATCCCCAGATGATATTTAGAAGTTCGGTTCTTGTATAATTTCGGCCAGGGTTCGAGGCCATTAATACCAATAGCTCGAATTCTTTTGGTGAAAGATCAACTTTGTTCCCTTCGATTAGAACCTTTCGCTTGTCGACATCGATATGCATACCCTCAAACGACATATCGCTTGAATTCCCTTTTGCTTTGCCCTGTTGATTGGTTCTTCTCAAAACAGCCTTGATTCTAGCCAGAAGCTCCCTTATACTAAAAGGCTTGGTTATGTAATCGTCCGCACCTATTTCAAGCCCTAGTACGCGGTCTATTTCTTCTGATTTGGCCGTTAGCATTATAATAGGGGTGCTTTTCTGTGCTCTTATTCGTTTACATATTTCAACACCATCCATTGTAGGCAGTGTTAAATCAAGTAGAACCAAATCATACGAATGTTCTATGGCCATTTTTAGCCCTTGGGCACCATCAACGGCCTTGTCGGTCTTGTAGATTAAATCCGTTAGATGAATCTCCAACAACTTGATGATTTCCGGATCGTCTTCTATAATTAAAATTTCTTTCATCATCTCAAATACGAATGAAAACAAAAAGTATCACACAATTATCACGGCGATAATTGTACAATCAAAACACTTACTAAATCTTTAATACAATAACCTTCTGTCTAAGAGTCAGTCGTTCAAATAGTTGAAAGCTCACAGAAAATTCACAGAAATTCGATAAAAGTTGATTTTTATGTGATTTTGTGATGATATAGTATGGCTTAGTTTGTTTTCAACATAAAACGACATTATTATGAAAACAAAAAGACTATTACCAGTATTCTTGGGGGCCGCAATGGTTGCCTTTACAGCATGTGAAGAAGAAATTACAAGCACTGAAATTGATGAAAACGTACAATCTGTAACAGAGGGTACAGAAACTTCATCGGTAGATTCTGAAGAAAACGTAGAAGAGGAAATGGAATTGAATTCTGCTGATTTTACCGTAACAATAGAAAATGTGGTAACTCCAAAACCCATTTTTGAGAGCGGCGTGTTTGCCGTACCTATGGGTAAATCAGAACCTGCACCATTATTTCCTGGTGAAGCGTATGAGTTTGAGATAAACGCGGGCCCTCATGTATTGCCGGGCGATGGGGGCACCAGACTGTCATTCGTTACCATGTTTGTACAGTCGAATGACCTATTTTATGCTCCTAATGAAGAAGGTATCGCTCTGTACGATGAAAACGACTTACCTATTTGTGGTGACGGCCCTGTTGATATAACTGACCAAATTTATCTTTGGGATGCCGGTACTGAAGTGAATGAAAAAACCGGGGGACCTAATCAAAAGCCGCAACAGGCACCAGAAGCGATGGACCAAGGGGAAGAAGAAAATGGTGTGGTTACCCGAATAACCGATAATAGCTGTTCTTTCGGCAATGTGCTTCCTGAAAATAATGACGTTATAAAAGTTACTATTGAGTTAATTGCTCCTGCCAGGTTCAAGGTGAGAATTAAAAATGTATCCGATTCAAACACTATTGCTGTGCCCGCTATGGGAAAAGATGCTAGGGCCGCAGTACCCATCTCGCCCGGAGTGTATGCCGTTCATACAATACCAGCACCATTCTTTGTAGAGGGAGAGGTTGCTTCTGGCGCCGGATTGATAGGTAGTACTTCAGGCGTCGAAGATGTCGCGGAAGACGGCTTTCTTGATGATTTACTTATGGATACGAAAGCTGCAACAGGTTTGATTGTGCCACTTTCACCTGGGGTTTGGGCTATACACAAAGATGGCGATATGCCATTATATGAAAAAGGTATGGCCGATTTTGGTGAAGGATTGGAGGGAATTGCCGAAGATGGTTCGATTGCCATGCTTTCAGAGTCTTTAATGAATAAAGAAGAATTGATGCAATATGGCATTTTTAATACACCTGTTGGAGCATCCGAAGCAGGACCCATCGGTCCGGGGAATAGTTACCAATTCTCTTTTACGGCAGAAGAAGGTTATAACTTATCGATTGCAAGTATGTTTGCCCAAAGTAACGATTGGTTCTATGGATTTAAACCTGAAGGTTTACCCTTGTTTAAAGATGGGGAAGCGATGTATGGTGATATGACCGGATATGTTTACCTCTTTGATGCAGGCACCGAGGCAGATGAGCACCCAGGGGCAGGTTTGACCCAAGTTATTCGCCAAGGAAATCCGAATACAGGACCGGAAGACCCTAATTATACGGTGAGAATAGTCAATGGAGATGAGTTTGATAATATACCTGCAACCTCACATGTTATAAAAATTACTATCGAATCAGAGTAGGCAATGAGTTTAAAATTAAAAGGCTGGGGTTTAAAACCTGGCCTTTTTTTATTGTTCCCAAGAATCTATATGTCTGCTGATATCATCAAAATTATAATCCCCAACCAATTTTTTCCTATATCCAATGGCCAAGACGGTCATGAATATTAGAAACGTCTGTAAGACTAGAATAACTAGTGCCATTGGTAAAAATGACACTGGAATGACGTGGTTTTCAAAATCGGTGTAGCTCAAAAGTGTGTAAACTGTTTTGGCTAAATAAAATAGATATACCAAAACCACTGCATACAGTATATATTCTATAGTACGCATTTGAGGGTCGGTATCTTCATATTCAGTGATTTTAAACCAGAGAACATAGAGAAATACCAAGTGTACCAAAGCGATAATGGGAAATGCAAAGTTCTCAGGCCTAAAAACGGGAAAAGTCTGGGTATAGAGTCCGTAAAAATTAAGTACTGATAATGCCACCAACGTTACAATAGATAGTTGAATGGTTATCCTCCATGTGAAAAGCTTCTCAACTAGTTTCATAGTAAAGTAATCAAGATTCGATTGACAAAAAATAACAACGAATCTTAAAATTGGTTTATTGGATTAATTCGATAAACCGCACTTTTTGTAGTCTTGACTACCCATGCGGGGGAACTTACTTAGTCGATTTAAATGGAAAGATAGAATTATTATAAAGAGAAATTTAAAAAAATCGTTGACTACCCTAAATATCCCTTCTTTAGTGCATTTTTTGAAAACAATATAAGTAATACGCTGATAATTATGATGATGATAGGAAATATCATAGCCGATGTTCCCATTACTTCAAAAGTATTGCTCAAGAAAAACTGATATACGTTTTGGGCCAGTACTCCAATCAACGAAATGATAAACGCGGTGATTGCCCATTTCTTGCGTAGTAATAATGCAATAGCCCCTAACACGCCAGACCATACCGCTATAGCAAAAGAAGCGGTTACCCAAGCTGGTCTTGTCTCATAAAGAAGTCTTTGCTCTTCTGGTAATTGAGCCAGTGCCTCAGTTGACATAAAGGCATCGACGAGATATGCCATGGCCCCGATAACATTCCATATCAAGGCAAGAATGGCCACTACCCAGAAAACTGTGCCGGGTTTGTTCAGATGGGTTGTCATAATGGTGGTTTTAAAAGGTTGTCTTTACAAAATACAAAAAAATGGCTAGTTTGGTCTCAAATAAAAAGCATGTACAGTACCCGACATTATTACTTGATAGATGTACAATATTTAGGGTTTAGGTATAGTGGTTGGCAGAATCAACCGGGGCAAAAAACGCTGGAATCAATGCTACTCAAAACGTTGAAATTCGTTTTACCCAACAGAAGCTATAAAATATTAGGGGCTGGCAGAACCGATGCAAAAGTTTCTGCATTGGCCATGAAATTTGAACTTTTTTTAGAAGGGGAGGAGTTGAAGAATCTAAATGAGTTTAAGGAGACGTTCAACCGAAATTTACCGCCAGACATTCGAGCGACGAACATTGAAAAGACAACTGCGGACTTCAATATCATACAAGATGCAAAGGATAAGGAATACGTTTATCTATTCTCTTTCGGTGAAAAGAACCATCCTTTCTGTGCTCCTTTTTTAGCCAATATCATTGAACCTTTAGATATTGATTTAATGAAAGAAGGCGCTACACATTTTTGTGGCACCCACGATTTTTCTGTTTATACTGCACGGTTACGAGAAGGAACAAAGACCGTTAGAACCATCGAATCATGTTTTATCAAAAAAAACGACCTTATTCAAGCCAGCTTTTTTCCTGAGAATAGTTACGCATTACATATCAAAGGTGCTGGTTTTATGCGGTATCAGATTAGAATGATAATGGGAGCTCTAATACAGTTGGGCAGGGGAGAGCTATCACTTGAAAATATTACAGATTCGCTTCAACCGAACAGTGGTATAGAGCATACTTTTGTGGCGCCGGGTTCCGGCCTTTTATTAAATCGATTGGATTATCGATAAAGCCATTAAAATCGCATCTTGCTATCTTTATAAAAATACCTGTAGCTATGGCAAAGCCAAAGAAAAGAAAATTGCTTTCAAAGTTAAGGCCCCGTAAACAGTCAAAATTTGACAAAAAAATGGGCAAGGCCCCTGGTACCATCACGTATATGGGCAAACGAGAGGGAAAACCCAGTGTGGTCAATATCATGGAATATAATAACGATGACCTGAATATTACCAGCCCTGGTGATATAGAGACCATCGTAGCCCATCGTGACCCTCCGATGACCTCATGGATCGATATCATAGGTATTAGTGATGAACAGTTCATAGAACAGGTGGGCAAACGTTTTGGTCTGAATTCATTGGTAATGGAAGATACGGTCAATCCGCATCAAAGGCCTAAGATAGATGAATATGAAGAGTACATTTTTGGGGTCTTTAAAATGCTCTATATTGATGATGATACCAATGAACTTGTATATGAGCATGTGGCATTAATCTTATTGGAAAATTGTGTTTTGGTATTTCAAGAGTTGGAAGATGATGTATTTGCCGGGGTTCGAAGTAGGGTCAGAAACAAATCGGGACGTATAAGAAGTAGGGGGGCAGATTATTTATTTTTTGCACTCTTAGATGCCATTGTCGATAACTACTTTGTCATTTTAGAATTTTTGAACGACAAAATCGAAACCCTTGAAGAATTGGTCTATCAAAACCCCACCCAAGAAATTGCCCATGAAATTCAAGACCTAAAAAAGCAGGTATTAAAGGTGAGAAGGTGGATCTCGCCCGTACGCGAATTGGTCGGTAGACTTATCGATTCTGAAAACCCATTGATTACGAAAGATACCAAAGTATTCTTAAGAGATGTGTTGGATCATTCCCTTGAAATCAATGAAAGCCTACAAATCTATCGTGAAATGTCGATGAGCTTGATGGAGATGTACATGAGTAATATGAGTAACAAGATGAACGAGGTAATGAAGGTACTGACCATTATGGCATCTATATTCATACCCTTGACTTTTATAGCTGGTATTTATGGTATGAATTTCGACCATATGCCCGAATTACACTGGGAACACGGCTACCCAATGGTTTGGGGCATTATGATAGTTTTGTTTATCGGTATGATGATTTACTTTAAGCGTAAAAATTGGCTTTAAGCCCATATTTCCCTTCTTGAATGGTTTCAAATTTTGTTGCAATGAGCTAAGCAAGGTACTTCACCGACCGTAAATTGCAGCTTTAATCATAAAAGAGAAAATATGAAGTATACAAAGCAAATATTATTTTCTTGTTTGTTGATGGTAACAGGCGTTATGTGCGCCCAAGGAATAGACAGGGAAATTTCAGAGGAGACCACTGAAAAGAAATATGAAATGTATGAAGAAGGCAAATTGGTCAAGAAATCAGTAAAGATTCATACAGTGGTGAAACAGGATATCAAATTTGCCGAAGAAGACGAAGATAAAATCGACGCCAGAAGGGTTATAACTCCCAAAAAAATCTTCAAAACGGTGAGTATCGATAATGATACCGATGAAGATTATGACGAGGTACTTAAATTTAGCTACACTTCTGAAGCCAACAAAGATTTTCTATTCGGAACCAATGACAATGAGATTTTCAAGGCCTTAGAAAATAGTAAGTACTTAAATGTGGGCAATAAAGAGAATATGACTGAAAAAAGTCTTAATTCTTTAATTGTTATAACAGACGATAATGGACAAGTAGTTGAACTGGTACTTGAAAAACACGAAGAAATGTAATTCTGCAATACACTTATACTTGAAGAGAAGCGCTTTTGGGCGCTTCTTTTTTTGTCACATACCTAATTAAATTAGTATTTTTCTTTCCATTGAATTTCCGTTTTGAATGAGACGATTAAAAAAATGGGGCTTGGTCTTGATAGCTATTTATGCCCTTGTAACCCTGCTGGCCTACAATTTTCAGGAAAGGTTGATTTTCTTTCCATCCAAAATGCCCTTAAACCACGAATACGATTTCTGTCAGTCTTTCGAAGAAATTTTTATTGATACAGAGGATGGAGCTCGATTGAATGGAGTACACATTAAGCAGCCAGAGTCAAAGGGAGTAATAATTTATTTCCATGGAAATTCCGGAAACGTTTCACATTTGATACATGTAGCGAACATGTTTTCTCGAAACGGATATGAGTCTATTCTAATTGACTACCGAACCTACGGAAAAAGCACAGGTGAGTTGAGTGAGTCGGCCCTATATGAAGATGCTCAACTTTTTTACGATTACGCCAAGAACAGATATGACGAAAAAAACATATTGGTATACGGCCGCTCTTTTGGTACCAGCATCGCTACCTACCTAGCTTCTATGAACAAACCCAAAAAGCTAATTTTAGAATCACCATTTTACAGTGCTGTTGATTTAGGTCAGCATCGCTTTCCTTTTCTGGCAGTAAGCCTGCTATCTAATTTCAGGTTTCCTACGTACAAATATATCAAAGACGTAGAAGGGGAGATTTATATCTTTCACGGAAAAGAAGATTTCGTAATTCCCTATGATTCATCTAAACGCTTGTTTAAGGCCATTCCCGGTACTAATAAGCACTTGATTACCATCGAGAAGGGTGGCCATAACTACCTTCAAGATTATGAAGCATTTAAAAATGGTATGAAACAGGCCTTAAATTGATCAACCAAAAAGGTCGGAAGATAAATAGCGGTCACCTCGATCACAAACAATAGAAACGATAATACCGCTTTCCAATTCTTCCGCCAACCTCAGGGCAGCTGTTGCCGCTCCGCCACTGCTCATTCCTGAAAAAATACCTTCTTCTTTGGCGAGCCTTATGGCCATTTGTTTGGCTTCTTCTTCACTAACTTCCATAGTTCGGTCAACTTTAGAGGCATCGAATATTTTAGGAAGGTATTCTTGTGGCCATTTTCGAATGCCGGGTATGCTTGAATCGTCCGTAGGTTGAACACCTACGATTTGAATATTGGTATTTTTTTCTTTTAAAAAGGTAGAAGTACCCATAATAGTTCCCGTGGTGCCCATAGCGGAAACAAAATGGGTTATTTTACCTTCGGTATCCTTCCAAATTTCCGGGCCGGTAGTCTTATAATGGGCCTTCCAGTTATCATCATTGGCAAACTGATTGATCATGATATACCCATCGTTGGCCACTTTTGCTTCCGCATAATCCCTGGCGCCTTCTATTCCCACATCAGAAGAAGTAAGGGTAACTTTTGCCCCATAGGCTTTCATCGTTTGCACCCTTTCTTTCGTGGCATTTTCAGGCATAACCAATTCTATATCCAAACCATAAATTCCGGCAATCATGGCAAGTGCTATTCCCGTATTTCCGCTGGTGGCCTCAATCAACTTTGAATTGGAGTCGAAATCACCACGCTCTAAAGCGCTTTTGATCATATTGAGTGCGGCCCGGTCTTTAACGCTACCGCCCGGGTTGTGCCCTTCCATCTTAAAATACAACTTAACGTTGGGGTTGGTATTGAGAACTCTTGATTCGACCAAAGGCGTATTGCCTACCAAATCGAGAAGGTTATGAGACATGCGGTAAAGTTTTAATTTTTATTTCGGGAGTGTGAAAAACTGTTGAATTGGGCGGTACAGAAGCCGTTAACCAAGCGTTACCACCAATCACCGAGTTCTCACCAATTATGGTATCTCCGCCTAAAATGGTGGCATTTGCGTAAATGGTCACATTGTTTTCGATGGTAGGGTGCCTTTTGGTTTTTTGTAAATGCTTAGCGACATAAAGTCCACCCAAAGTAACACCTTGATATATTTTCACATGGTCTTTAATAATAGCGGTCTCACCAATTACAATTCCGGTACCGTGGTCGATATGAAATGAGTCGCCGATTTGTGCTCCAGGGTTGATATCTACACCGGTTTGACGATGGGCATACTCGGTCATCAACCTAGGCACCAAAGGAAAACCTTCTAGATAGAGCTCATGGGCCAGCCTATAAATGGCTATGGCATAAAATCCAGGGTAAGCCATGTATACTTCTTCAATGGAAAGAGACGCCGGATCGCAATTGACCGTGGCTTCGGCATCTAAATTCAAACGCTTCAAAATATTGGGCAATTTGGCCACATAACTATACCAAACAGCTTTACAGGTCTTATCAACATCCCAACATGCTAAATCGACTAGCCCATCAAACTGGTCTTCCAATTTATCTAAGTTCTTTTCAACGGCAGTATCAATGTCAAATAAGGTATAGAAGAGAAGATTGGTAAATACTTCTACCTTTTCTTTTAGTTTGTACCGTAGGTTGGGTTGTTTTTTGTGTTTTTTGATTTGATCGATAATCGACTTCTTGTTCATAAGAATCTATTGTAGTCCAAAAATAGGGATTATTGCCAAAGCCGATTTCCGAAATAAGGTTAACTTTAGCATAAATAACAACCTTTTGGTCGTATGTTACAATCAACTATTACGAAAGAAACACTAAATTTTCTAAAGCTCTTAAAAGAGAATAACAATCGGGAATGGTTTACCGAACATAAAACAGAATTCAAATCTCACGAAAAACAGGTCAAAAGCTTTTTTTCAGGAATAAAGGAACACCTAGAGACTCAAGACGACATTGAAAAGATGAAGATGTTCCGTATTTATAGAGACATAAGGTTTTCGCATGATAAAACCCCATACAAAACACATTTCGCTGGTTCATTTTCACGTCTAGGTGCCCAGTTACGGGGCGGGTACTATATTCATATTCAACCGGGCGAATCATTTATTGCAACAGGTTTTTGGAATCCGAACAAAGATGATCTCTTACGAATTCGAAAAGAATTTGAGCAGGATGCTTCTGAAATGAGAGATTTAATGAATGATAAGTCTTTTAAAGATATCTGGGGTACCTTAAAAGGCGATACCGTAAAAACGGCACCGAAGGGATTTGATAAGAATCATGAAAATATAGACCTTATAAAATACAAGCAGTACATTTTCATCAGAAATTTTACGGATAAAGAAGTACTTTCTAATCAGTTTAAGGATAAGGTATGCGAATCGTTCAAGGCCATACGCCCTTACTTTGACTATATGAGCGACGTTCTTACCACTAATTTGAACGGTGAGTCACTATTAAACTAACGCCGGTTCTTCAAAAAGCTGAATTTGATCCTTGAGCCTATTAATGACCATGTTCATCATTCGCTTGTTCAATGATGACGAATTTTTAATATAAATCTCATACTCCTCGGCGGTGAATTGCCCAATAACAATTCCTTTGAGGGAATTGCGAAATTTAATGTCTTTTTGAATCGCATTTTCAATATAAAGAAAGCGCTTGTTCAATGAAAGCTCATAAAATGAGTTCTTGTGCTTTGCGATATAATTTTTGAAGACAGCAATAAATAACTCGTTCTGTAATTTGATGACAGGCCTTAAAGTGCCGTTCTGAAACTGTTCATCAGCACTCATTCCATCGTGAACTATAGCTGAAGGTATTTCTGGGCGAATGCGCAGAAGACTCTGGGTTCGATCGCTCATTTTACTGGTTTTTATAAAGGTAATCAATTACTAACCTGGCTTTGGCCATACATATATTACTTTTTAACCGGGTTATAAACACCTTTTAATCTAAATCAGGCCTGAGTTCTAATCCATCAAATATTAGTTCTTTCAGTAAAAACTAGTAGAGCAATTTTTTGAAGTACAAGTATATATGTAGCTTTATTAAAATTCTATCCAGTTAAACATGAAGTCCTCGATAAATCCTTATACTCAAGAAAAACTCTACAGCTTTAAAGAATTGACCACTAAACAATTAAAAGAAAAGCTTCAACAATCGCATGAATGTTTTCTTGAGTGGCAAGAGACCACTTTTGAGCAGCGGTCTGACCTCATGAATAGGGCCGCCAAGGTACTTGTTGAAAACAAAACTCTGTATGCCGAGACCATAAGTAAAGAAATGGGAAAGCCTATTTCTCAGGCAGTGGCAGAAATTGAAAAATGTGCTTGGGTGTGTGAGTATTATGCCGATAAAGCAAAGGACCAACTTAAGGATGAAATTATTGAAACGGATGCGCAAAAGAGCTATGTAAGCTACGAACCTCTTGGGATTATTTTGGCCGTAATGCCCTGGAACTATCCATTTTGGCAGGTATTCCGATTTGCCGCCCCCAATTTAATGGCTGGTAATGTGGGTGTTTTAAAACACGCCTCAAACGTAATGAAATCTGCAGAACTCATAGCGGAGGTTTTCACAGAGGCCGGTTTTCCTGAAGGCTGTTTTCAAAACCTAATCATTGGTAGTGACTTGGTAGAAACTGTTTTGGAAAATGAATGGGTCAAGGCTGCAACTCTAACTGGCAGCAAGCCCGCTGGAGGCTCAGTAGCCGCTATTGCCGGAAAACATATCAAGAAAACGGTATTGGAGCTTGGTGGAAGTAACGCGCTGATTGTTTTTGAAGATGCCGACCTAGATTCAACGGTAAAAACCTGTGTTCAGGCTCGATTTCAAAATACAGGTCAAAGCTGTATAGCAGGAAAGAGGCTGTTGGTGCACCAGAATATAATGGAAGAATTTGTTGACCTTTTCATTAAACAGGTGAGAGAGCTAAAAAGCGGTGATCCTATGGATGAAAACACCTATATCGGGACTTTGGCACGTGAAGATTTAGCCGAAGATTTGGAAAAACAGGTATTAAAATCCATCGAAATGGGGGCAAAACTGCTTCTTGGCGGAAAACGCAATGGTTCCTATTACGAGCCTACGGTACTCACCAATGTTACCGAAAAAATGCCCATATTCAAAGAAGAAACTTTCGGGCCGGCTATCGGTATTACTGCGTTTCAATCTGATGAAGAAGCTATTAGATTTTCCAATAATTCAGAATTCGGTCTTGGAGTAAGTCTCTTTACAAAAGACACCGAAAAAGCTTTAAAATTGGCCCCTTGTTTTGAAGAAGGTGCTGTCTTCATAAACGAATTGGTCAAAAGCGACCCTAGGCTTCCTTTCGGCGGCATCAAAATTTCAGGATATGGTAGAGAACTTTCATCACATGGTATTAGGGAGTTTGTGAATAAAAAGACGGTTTATCTTAAAAATTAAAAGAAAGCCTTTATTTTTAAAATCCTCAACAGATAACTGACAGCAATGAAATTCGGAAAAGTAGAGAATCCTGAACTTATAGATTTTACATTACCCAAAGACCATCCTGATACACAAGTAGTATTGAACAGAGATGGAAAAAAAAGTCCTTTGAACGTTTATGTCGGATGTGCCAAATGGAACCGTCAAGATTTAAAAAACTTTTACCCGAGGGGCACCAAAGATGAATTGGAGTACTATTCGAGTCAATTCAATTGCATTGAATTGAATGCTACCTTTTATCGAATTTTTCCAGGGGAACAGTATACCAAATGGTACGATAAAACCCCTGAAAAATTCAAATTTTTCCCTAAAGTATCAAATGATATAAGTCATCTAAGACGCTTAAATGATGCGGTTTACCCCATTGTTGATAGATATTTAGAAGCAACGTCGAATCTGAAAGAAAAGCTAGGTACTATTTTCTTACAGATGCACAATAATTTCGGACCTAAAAACTGGGATAGGGTAGTTCGCTTCGTAGAATATTGGCCTAAAGAATTTCCTTTGGCAATCGAGTTTAGACACACCGATTGGTTCAATGATGAAAAAGTATCGGAAGAACTTTATCATTTATTGGAATCAAATGGAATTGCCAATGTTTTAGTTGATACGGCGGGTAGAAGAGATATGCTTCACATGCGATTGACGAATAATGAAGCATTCGTTAGATATGTAGGTGCTAACCATCAAAGTGATTACGACCGAATAGATGATTGGATCAACCGATTGAGCGAATGGCATTCTCAAGGGTTGAACAACATTCATTTCTTTGTTCACCAAAATATGGAATTGGAATCTCCATTAATATCAGCTAAGTTTATTGAAAGGTTGAACAAAAAATTAGGTACAAATCTTAAAATTCCGAAAACGCTTCATAAAACAAATGACACACTATTTTAAGGGCGTTATCTTATGTAATTTTGCATCGTAAATTTCCCCTTAATAAATAGATTTATGAGATTTCATACTAGAAAATGGGTAAAACCTGAAGATTTAAATGCCAACGAAACTTTGTTCGGAGGTCGTGTTCTGGCATGGATAGATGAAGAAGCAGCCCTGTACAGTATTATTCAGTTAGAGAATAAAAAGGTCGTCACCAAATACATGTCAGAAATCAACTTCACCAGTACGGCCAAGAAAGGTGATATTGTTGAAATCGGTATTGAAGTGGTCAAGTTCGGCAAATCGTCATTGACACTTAACTGCGAAGTAAGAAACAAAATGACCCGTGAAACGATTGTAACCGTTGATAATATTATTATGGTCAACCTTGGGGATAACGGCAAGCCAAAACCTCATGGCAAAAAGAAAGTAGAATACGTTAGAGATCGATTGGGATCTACCGACGATTAGTAGCTTGCAGCTACTTTTTGAACTTCATCAAGTACGCGAAGAAGGTTATCGCCCCACAATTTTCTGATTTCTTCTTCACTGTAGCCTCGCTTGACAAGTTCTAGTGTTACATTGAAGGTTTCGGATGCATCTGACCAACCCTCGATACCTCCGCCACCATCAAAATCAGAGCTGATGCCGACATGGTCGATTCCAATCAATTCTACCATATAATCGATATGGTTTACAAAATCGGATACATTTACCGCAGGCGGGGCATCTTTCAAGCTTTTAGCCTTTTCGGTGGCTATACCGACCACTGTTTGATAATTTCCAAAAAAGGTCTTTCTTTTATCGGCATCAAGAGTAGATAACTCTGAACGGTCGTACCACGGCAATTGCAGCGAATCGGCTACTTTTTTATAGATTTCACCCATAAATGCCTGGCGTAGGGTGTCCTTTTCTTGGTCGACGTATGAACTAAAAGCAACCGTTTGAACTACGCCACCGTTCTTGGCAATCAATTTAAGTTGCTCATCGTCAAGATTCCGGCTATTGTCACATAAAGCTCTGGCAGAAGAATGTGAAGCAATAATGGGTGCTTCACTTAGTTCTATCATTTGCATGATAGCTTCCTTGGAAGGGTGCGATATATCAATCATAATTCCGACCCTATTCATCTCTTTTACAGCTTCTTTACCTAAATCACTTAAACCATTGTTTAACCATACATCATCTTCTTCACCCGTGTGCGAATCACTAAATTGGTTATGGCCGTTATGTGCAAGCGAAACATAAAGTGCGCCCATCTCATGGTACTTCTCAATGTTCTTGATGTTTCGGGCCATCGGGTAGGCATTCTCAACACCTATCATAGCCACCTTTTTGCCCTCCGAATGAATTCTTCTGACCTCTTCTGAAGTGGTCGCCAATTCAATTTTATCCGGGGCATACTCTTCACATAAGCGGTGAATGGCCTCAAACTTGCTCATGGCATTTTCCTCGGCGTCTTTGAACCCCTTATCGGTTAAAGAATCTTGCCCGGTATAGACAATCAACCAAGTGACGTCTAACCCACCTTCTTCCATTTTGGGCAGGTTCACTTGTGTTGAGAGGCGTTGAGTATAATTTTTTTCTGAAGTAAAGTTACTGACATTAATATCGTTATGGGTGTCTATCGTAATAACTGCATTATGTATTCGTCGTGCGGTTTCTTCAAATGATTCCTCTTTTTTATGAGGTTTTTCGTTACATGAAAAAATCGTTAAAAGACCTAATAAATAGACTATTTGCCGCATACTGTAAGAATTTATACCTACAAATAAAGCATTTTGACAACATATATAATAGCATAGGTAACATTTAGTTGCCCTGCCTTATAGAAATAGGGAATTTTAGCAATATAAACAGCTTATTCTGTGAAATTGTCAAAGTTTTTCATGTGACCGAGCGGTTTAGAAATCCCAAGTCTAACAACTCAAATTAAAAATACAGTTTGAAACCTAAGAACCTACTTGACCATTTATGTGATATGGAAGCTCAATTAGTGGATTTTTCTTATGAAAATTTCACTGCCGAGGAAGCCGAAAGGGTGAGAAAATCTTTTCTATTGTTCAAAAACACCCTTTACAAAACAATCAATCCCTCTGAAAATCTTGAGCATAAAGAATATTTGAAGACCTCGCCGTTGCCCGAGAACCAGTCGGGCGATTTTGATATGCAAACCTACGACGCCGTTGTTCGGCATTACGAATCATACAATTCAGTACTCAAATCTTTAAAAATCGATGCCCCCATGAAAAGCGAAATTTATAGTTCTATTTTCTCTGGAAGCACTCCAACCCAAACCACCAACAGGCTCTATATTGACCTTCAACCCATATTGGACGATTGTATGGGCGAGATGGAACTTTTAGATGAACTTTTGCACCTCTACGAAAAGAATGCCCTAGAATTCATCGGCCAAGCCAAAATTCACATTCAAAATACCGACTACGACCGTTTAAAGCTAGCGGCACATAAAATTAAGGCCGGTTTGGCAATGTTGAACACGAATGACCTTTACACCATCATCAACCAAATAGAGCAGACCTGTAAGACCGATAACGATCCCAAGCACTTGCAGTTTTTGTACAATTGTTTTGTTACGGAATTCCCGGCAGTACAGAAAGCCTTGCATAACGCATACGAAGATTTAAAAAAGTTAAATCAATAGAATGATGAAGAAGAGCTTACTACTAGCCGAAGATGATGAGCTACTGGCCTCTTTACTCAATTTTAGATTGAAAAAAGGAGGTTACGATGTGACGCATAGTGGCGATGGCAAGCAGGTCAAAGAATTTCTTGCCCAAAAAATGCCCGATATCATAGTCAGCGACATCATGATGCCCTATTTCTCGGGTATGGAACTTATCGACTATGTACGAAACGAACTGAAATCGAATATTCCGATAATCATCATATCCTCTGCAGGAAATGAAGAAAATGTGCTCAACGCTTTTGAGTTGGGCGCCAACGATTTTATATCAAAACCAGTAAGCCCTTCAGAACTTTTGGTAAGGGTCGAAAGAGAACTCAATAAAAACTAATTTGTTCGGGGCCAAAACAACATATTCAAATATTCCATTAGTATCCGCACCAAAAATCGATACCGAAACATTGTGGATACTAACCTTGGTATTTGTTGGCCTTGCCTTACTTTACTTCATTTCTGTTTTCATTTTTAGAAACAAGATTTCTTCTACTTCCTCAAGAACCAAAAAACAGAAAAAAGAATTATCTCCGATGGTCAGTGAGTTTCTTTTCTACGAAGAGGATGCTGACAAAGCCGAAAAGTCTCACTACCTAGACCTAAAGATTCAGATAAGGGAGTTACTTAAGAATGACTTCAACAGAAAAGTGCTTACCGAAGTTCTGTTAGATTTAAGAAAAGACGTTTCTGGAGATACCAAAAAAAGACTTTTTAAGCTCTATCAAGATTTAGGGTTGGACCAAGATGCCTACGAAAAACTGAAGAGTTGGCGGTGGGAAGTCATCTCTAAAGGTATTTCACATCTGACCCAAATGCAGGTCGAGAGCGCTTATACCTTCATTACAAAATTCATCAATGACCGGCGCTCTACCGTGCGTAAGCAAGCTGAAATCGCTGCCGTTACCTTGAAACCGGAAGGAATCAATTATTTCTTGGACACCACCAGATATAAAATTTCTGAATGGCAGCAGTTAAAATTATTGGATGTACTTAGAAATCGTGAAGATTTTGAACCACCTCGTTTTAAATATTGGCTAACCAGTACCAACAGATATGTGGTATTCTTTGCGTTGCGCCTTATCAAGTTTTATAACCAGAATGATGCAAACGCAGCTTTGATCGAACTGGTAAAGCACAAAAACAACCAAATCAAGATGGAGGCCATTGGCTGCATAAAAGAATTTTTTGTACTTGATGCCAAACCTATGCTTAAACAAGTGTTCCCTAAGTGTAGTGTTGATGTCAAGATAGCCATATTAGGAGCTTTAGGCGAACTGGGCGACGAATCCGATATCGCATTTTTGAACAAAACTGCCCAGAGCGAAGGAAACTTTGCCGTTAAGAGCAAGGCTTTATCAGCCATTAATATGATTGCCCCCGACACAGTTATGCCTACAGAAGGTTTAGATAACAGGGGAATCGATATTACCCAGGATGCCAAGGAAAACGTTAACGGCGAAGATAATATTCAGCCAACCATTACAGAAGATGAAAATCATTCTGAAACCATTTTAGAGGAAGCGGCTGAGAAAATTCAACCAAATTCTACCGTTGAAGCTCCGGTAATTCCTCATTCAGAAACAGTTCCCGTAGATGTGATTTTAAGTGAATCAGAAGAATCAACCGATCAAGAAACCGTAGAAGTGAAATCCTCTGAAGCAATGGAGGAAAATGAGGAAGTTCCTAATTTTTCTACCAATGAAGAGGATGTTAATGAGCCCACCGAGATTCAGATAGAAAATTTAGAAGTTGATTTTGAGCTTATAGTTTCTGAAACTGAAGAATCCATGGTCCCCGAAGCGGAAGTAGAAACCGGAAATCTTACACCAATTGAAGAGGTAAATGATATAGAGATTACAGAAGAAGAAATAACCCACCAGCCTCTACTTGATATAAACTTTTTACCAATCGTAATATCTGAACAGCCCCCAGTTCAAAACAATGAGAAGCAAATGACAGACAAAAACGATTCCGAATATCCGCACAAGAAAATTCGCCAGATTGAGGTCAATTTTGAACAGCTAAATGGGGCTGAAGAAATAACTGAAAAAGTAAATGAAGAAACGTTTGATATAGAAGAAATAAGCTTTTTGCCCATTGTAGTAGAAAACGACAAAACCAATAAAGACAGCGTCCATCTAAAAGATGAAAGCTTATTAGAAGAAGTTCATAACCTTGATTTTCTACCAATTGTAACTGAATCTGAGGCTCAAACAAAACCTGAAGAAGAGAGTGCGGTAGAAGAATTGGATGGTTTTAAACTTTCGGATTTCGAAATTGATTTTGAACCACAAGATATTAAAGAAGAAACTAAAGAGTTTGATTTTGAGCTAAGTGGCGAATCATTAATCAATGTCGATTCCAATACCTCTAATGCCGATGATGTCATCAGTTGGCTGATGAGTCAAAATGAGATAGATGACATTGAAGTAGAGTATGAAGAAATAGTTGAAAACGAAGATTCTCAAATTACCAACGCCATACCCGAACCCATTTATTACGATGAGCATGAAGCTTATATGATGGGGTTACTAGATGATTTAGAAGAGTTAGGAGACCACCGGGAAATTGCTCTGCTCGAAGAACTTCTTGAAGATGAAAAGCAAGAATTCATTAAAGAGCGTATAGTTCGAATGATAGCTGTCTTTTCAAAAGAGAAAGATGGTCATATCTCCATGCCAAAACTACAGTTAGAGAATTTGAACCTCCCTAATTTCAGCGTATTTGCCGACTTGTTCAAGAATATCGACCGTGAGGCCAAACTAATTCTATTAGATGAAATTGTTGCTGTGGGCGATGAAAAAGAAATTGAATTTTTAGATACTCTTTTAGAGGATCCAGACCGTCGATTGCGCAAAAAAGCTCGAAAAGCATTAAAACTGTTGATCAGCAAGGTTTCGGAAAAAGAAAATCAAGAAGAGAGTAAAAAAAAAGACGAGGATGAGCAACTCACCAAAGAGCTTTTCGACAACCAAATGGCCAAAGAGAATCCTGGAGTGACCTATACCGAATCGGAATACAATGAAGTACTCGAAGAAATCGAGGCCGACGTAGAAGTAGAAACTATTGTGGATCCAGAGCTATTTGACATTGATTTCGAACTCTCAGAAGTTTTGCAAAAAACTCATACCCAACAAGTACTAGAGCTACCTGTTGTGGCTACCGAAATAACACCAAATGGGGCTTCGCTCATGTTTAAATTTATGAACTACCTAAACTTATTATAGGTAAATTTTATGGATAGTACGTTCTTCGATATCACCTTAGAATACATAAACATTGTCTTTCTAATGTTTACGGTGATATTGTTTACACTATTCACCATTATGGGATATCTATCCACCAGAAATTCCATCCATTACAGAAAAAAAAATAGTTTCGGTGACCTCTCTAAAATAATGGCTTCGCCATTATCCCCAAGCATTACAATCATTGCACCTGCCTATAATGAAGGTTTGACCATTGTAGAGAACATCCGTTCCCTGATGTCACTACGCTATGTCAATTATGAGGTAATGGTTGTCAATGATGGCAGTAAAGACGATACGTTACAGAAAATGATCGATGCCTACGATCTTGAAAAGATCGACTTTAAGATTGACCCCAATTGGAAAAACAAACCTATAAGAGGGGTGTATAAGTCGCCACATCGGGCATTTTCAAAATTGACGGTCATTGATAAGGAAAACGGTGGCAAATCAGACGCCTTGAACACTGGAATGGCTCTTTCTACAAGCCGATATGTCGGGTGTATCGATGTTGACTGTCTTCTTCTGCCAGATGCGCTTTTGCATGTTGTTAAATCATTCTATCAACGATCTGAAAAAAGGGTTATTGCCGTTGGCGGTGTCATCCGTGTGGCCAATTCCTGTATTATCGAGGGTGGCCAATTAGAAGAAATTAGACTGCCAAAAAATTGGTTGGCCAGGTTTCAATTATTGGAATACACCCGTTCATTCATTTTAGGAAGGATGGCCTGGGGTAGAATTGACAGCCTTTTGATTATTTCTGGGGCATTCGGTTTTTTTGACCGTGAAATCGCATTGGAAGTAGGGGGATACGACACCGGTACAGTTGGCGAGGATATGGAAATCGTATTCAAGATGCGAAGGCATATGCACGACCGGCGTGAACCTTATACCATAGAATATATTCCTGACCCTCTTTGTTGGACAGAGGTTCCAGAAGATGTTAAGATATTGGTCAACCAACGAGACCGTTGGGCGAGGGGCAATCTAGAAACCCTTTTCAAGCATAAAGACATGTTCTTTAACTCGAAATACGGTCGTTTGGGGCTTCTAAGTTATCCCTATTGGTTTTTTTATGAATGGCTAGCTCCCTTAATGGAGTTTTTTGGCTTTTTTACCATCATACTTTTCATGTATTTGGGCATTCTTAATTGGGATTTCTTTATCGCAATTACCGCAATGGTTTATGTGTTCTCGATTATGTTCTCTTTTTACGCCATTCTTTGGGACGTTTACAGCTATAACGAATACAAGAAAACAAAAGATATTTTGATACTCATGTTCTGCGCCATTGTAGAACCAATTGCTTTTCACCCCATTGTCGTATGGTCAGCGGTGCGTGGTAATTATAAAAAACTGTTTAAAATAAAATCAGGTTGGGGATCTCAGGTAAGAAAAGGTTTTGCCAAAGCCACCTAATTAGCATATGAACACAAGTCAGCGCGACAGATATAGTTTAAAACATTATACCAGAATGATTATCTCATTTTTTGGTAGTCTTGTTGTGCTTACGGTTTACCAATATGTCAGCCTCTATTTCAAGGGTGTGGTCGATATTATACTGAGCACCAGTTTTTTTATCGCCACGGTGCACCAATTGGGTTTTGCGTCTTTGGTGGGTGTGATACTAGTATTTCCTTTTAATTTTTGGGAAAATCTAAGGCCAAGATACGGTTTCAATCTCATTTTTGTCTTGTTGATACTTTTGCTGATTGTAGAAGCAATGCTGATCAGCTATTTCTGTACGGCTTTAGTGCCTCTAGGGTCTGATCTTTTGGGGTATAGCTTTGCCGATATAAAAACTACCATAGCCAACTCTGGGGGGCTTTCGATTTCACTTGTGGTAGGTGTGGTAATTATAATTGGGCTCTTTTTTTGGTTATACAAGATAACGAGCAAACACTACCATCATATCAGTAGAATGTATCCTTTTACCATCATTCTCATCAGTATGTTCGTTATGACTTCTTTTATCGAAGGCAAACCTATCAACCACAACAAAACCCAGTATTTAGCTCTTAACATATACGATTCGTCAACAGAGGATGCCTCCTATGATTCTGATGTCGAATACCCGTTAATTAAGTCAAAAAGAACTCAAAATGTTTTGAGGCCTTATTTCAATTTAAAAAACGAAAAACCCAATATTGTTTTCATAATGGTGGAAGGTCTAGGCCGTGATTTTGTGGGTGAGGGGGCAGAATTCGGCGGTTTCACACCTTTTCTTGACAAGTTGACCAAACAGTCACTCTACTGGGAGAATTGCCTTAGCAACACGGGTCGTACTTTTGGTGTTCTGCCATCTCTTATGGGTTCATTGCCTTTCGGCAAAAGTGGATTTATGGAATTGGAGAAATACCCCAATAAACTAACCCTTTACGGTATATTAAAAAACAATGGTTACCATACTTCATTTTATCAAGGCACTAATAGTGCTTTTGATAATGTCGATAGATTTTTGAATAGCGAGAATATCGATTTTATTCTCGACAAATCTGGTTTCGGAAATAAATATACCCTTCAAGCGGAAGATGCTGCAGGTTCTTCTTGGGGTTATCCGGACAAGGAGTTGTTCAAGAAAAGTATGAGTTTACCGAGGGATAATGAAAATCCGAGAATGGAGGTCTATATGACCATCAGTACCCATGAGCCCTTTATACCGCCACAGCAAGATAAGTATGAGCAAAAGGTAAAGAACATACTGTCATCGAGTTCCCATGAAGGAAAAACAAGAAAAGTAATCGAGAAGAACAGCAATGTTTTTGCCACTCTTATGTATACCGATGAGGCTCTGGAATATGTCTTCGAAGAATATAAAAAGAAGCCTGGATACGAGAATACCATATTTATTATAACCGGTGACCATCGATTGATACCCATACCACAGCGAAACAATCTAAGTCGTTTTCATGTACCATTGATTATGTTCAGTCCCATGCTCAAAAGCCCTAGAAAGATGAGCGCACTTACTTCGCACTTTGACGTAACTCCAAGCCTATTGGCGCTTCTAGATGGTAATTTTGAAATGAAAATGCCCAAAAAGGTGGCTTGGATGGGAGATGCCTTGGATATGAACGAAGAATTTAGGGGAAATAAGGATATCCCCTTAATGAGGAACAAAAATGAACTTAAAGAATACATCAGCGGCGAGAAATTATTCTCAGATGGAAATGTCTATAGCTTGGATAAAGAAATGAACCTTTCTTCAAGCTTTGGCGGTTCAAAAGTCGAAGGAAAACTGAAGGCTTTCAAATCTATGAATGCCTATGTAACCAACAACAATAAAATTATTCCCGATAGCTTGGCCATTTTCAGCGTACAGAAAGAAAAATTCAGCGATAGCGAAATCATTTGGATCAATAGTGTATACAATGGGGAGAATTTTGACAAGGTATATATGAAAGCGAGAGCTTTGGCGTTTGAAAAAGAGTACGATAAGGCATTGTTGCTTTGTAGGTACATTTTATCGGAATCACCAAGCCACATCGATACCAAGGTTTTGATGGGTCGAGTAAGTGTTTGGAGCGGCGATTATCCCTCATCCATCAAGATATTGAAAGAGTGTATTAAAATGAATCCTAATTATATCGATTCTTATTCGGCACTTTTTGATGTCTATTACTGGTCAGAGCGAACTAAAGAAGCTCTGGAGCTAATCGATTTAGTTGAACAGAATAGTTCAAGTGCCCATGAAATAGCCGATAAAATAGAACGAGCAAAAAGAGAGGCTCGAAAAAAGGGAATGGCGCACCAAACCAAATTAGCGAGTCGTTCTAAAGTTTCAACATTGTAGTGTATTTGTCTAAAAGTTACATAGCATCACTTTTACTACTGTTCATATCCATTGGCAGTGCACAAGATTTGGCTCTTAATGACCAAACTACACCCTCATATGAGAATGCCTATGGTTTGGCCTATGAAGGCAACCATAAGAGTGCCAAAGACATCCTTATCAAGGTAATAGCAGAAAAACCCGATGATAGTAAAGCCCGTGTTTTATTGGGAAACACATACAGTTGGGATGGCGAATATGATCAAGCAAGAATTGAATTCAACAAAGTAACATCATCAGATAAATACGATAAGGCCGCCTGGTCAGGGGCCATTAAAAACGAACTTTACGCCAAGAACGAACTAATTGCTCTAGGCCTGGCCAACAAAGCGCTAAGCTTTATTAATAATGATTCAGAACTGGACCGATTGAAAAAGATAGCCGAACAGAGAATCAATCAAACAGAATATCCCGAGAAGGGTTGGTACAATGTTGACTCTTCGATAAGCTCGGTCAAGAAATCAAATAAAAAAGGTGAGGAAGAAATGACAGAACCTGAGGATGAAACGGCTGAAAAAGAGCTTATTAAGAATAGTAATGAAGCCCAAAACGACGTCTTTAATAATAGGTTTGATATTCGAAATGCGGTAACTGTCTTTGACCAACGCTACGACCCAATGATATATACCAGTATCTCATACAGGCGACAAACTATGGCCGGTAGTATCATTCCACGATTGAATTATAGCAATCGACTAGGTAAAAATGGACTTCAGTACGATTTGGATTTTTATCCGAAATTTTCGAAAAGATTTTATGCCTATTTGAATTACGGTTATTCCAATTCATCTATTTACCCCAAGCATAAGTTCGGTGGTGACCTCTATGTTAACCTACCCGGGGCCATAGAATTCTCGGCTGGAGGACGACATATTACCTTTGCTTCCGGAAATGTTGGTGTTATAACCAATTCATTAGGGCATTACAGAGGCAATTATTATTTTTCTTTGCGTTCCTATATCACTCCCAAACCAAATAACTTGACCAAATTTTCGGGGAATTTATTGGTCAGGAAGTACCTGAAAGATGCGGAAAACTATTTCGGATTGAATGTCGGAATGGGTTACTCCCCAGAATTGAGACAAATTATTTCGGGAGATGAGCTTTTGGCAGAAACCTTACTCTATGTAGAATCTCAACGATTGAGTCTGGAATATCAGTTTACAGGAAAGAACAACCAAAACGCTTATAGGGCCAATCTAGGGGCTACCCGTCAAGAACTTGCCTTTGCTGCAGGTAAATTTTTCTACGGAATTTCCGCAGGTATCACTTATCAAGTAAAATTCTAATAAGGAAGAAAGCTTAGAGAGCTTATTTAGCTGACTTTTCTTTTGACATAGTATCAAATACCCATTTATCGGCATACATGCCGTAAACGAGGCCTAATTCATTATCATAAACATATTGTTCGTCTTTACCAGGGTCAAAATTGACATTGTAGACATAAACCTTGACCCCTTGTTCTTTTAACTGCAGCATTAGTTTCTTTTGGCTAGAAATTATTCTTCTCGATACTGCAGCATATTCAATGCCGTTAATGGACAAATAATCGGTTTTGTTGCCCTTTAACCTCATTAAGGGATCTTGAGATATAATCGTCTTAATACCATGCTGAGAAGCTTCCTCAATGGCCAATTGACTAAAAAGCTCCATCATAAGGCGCTTCTTGTCAACAAATTTATCGGCAAAAGCGACAGGGTCGTTTATTTTATCAGTAATCAAAATAGCATCGGGATGCGTTTTAAACCACTTATTGATTGCCTCCATATCCATGGTATGATAATCTCCGTAAATAGTATGTTTTTTGAATTCGGAAAGGCTAGGGGGCAGGTCACCTTGATAATCGGTGAAACGAGACCACATCTTCCAGTCATGGGCCGCTACCAAATGACCATCCGATGTCTCTATAATATCAAGTTCAAACAATCGAAATCCTCTACTATAACTATAATCCAAAGCTTCTTTTGAGTTGGTCGATTTAATACCATCAATTTCGCCACCGGCATGGGCTATATATCTGTTGTCGTTAGGCTCAAATTCATATTTGATTTTTGGAAAATAAATTTTAGTATCATCAATAGTCAGAGGTATCGAAAAAGTTTGTTCGATAGAATTATCATCGACTTGCTCGGTTATCTGAGCATCCGTCAGGTTATGCATTATATAAGCTTGCCTACTTTTAAGGCCTATAAGTTGATGAAGGCCCCATTTTTTTAGTACGGATGAATTTTTCAGATTGTCATTAGCGGCAGAGTCATGGGCCAGAATGGCAAGTTTAGAACCGTTGCCCATCATACTCTCAAGAGTTTTATCAAATTCGTCGCAGGCATCTACGCTTCCATAAGTGTCAAACGATTTGAATTCATATGTTCCCTCGCCCATAAAATGAATAATGGTCAAGCCTCTTTCTACATGTTCTGCTACCCCGTTATAAACAAAACGACTTCTTTGTTTGGCATTAAAACTATGGCTCATTAATGTTATAGATGAATTATTCTCATCTTCAAAAATCTCATTAGTTGTTATGGCAAAAAGTGAATTCGAGATAAATATCTGAATGCCCAAGAAAATAAAGCAGCTAAGGTGAATTCTACTTAATTGAATCGAATTGATCATAGTTGTAAGAAAAATGCCCGCTCGCGGGGTAATTAGACTTTAATTAAAACGATTCTTGTTTGAACCTTATTGTTCAAAAAAATATAAAATCATGAACCTCAAAACTGTTGCGACCACTATATTTTTGAGGGGTTAAGAACATTCTTCAATAAAGATATTTAATACGGTAAAAAACATTCGCTACGATATAGAGCTTAAAACTATATGATTTGAGCACTTAAAAAGTTGATTAATAATTGAGTTTTACAGAAAATTCTCATTTTACAACAAAATAGAAGTGTTACACCACAATTAATTGTAAACCCAAGAACATATAAATAGTTTTACTATGTAATCAAGCAACCCAAATTGCTAAAACATAAAAAGTCTAACTTAACCTATATACATCATGCTTTACGATACATACGGAGAAGAATACCTTTCATTCTTACAAGAACTAAATGAAATCTTAAGCGTAAACGAATTGGTAGAATTGGATTATATGTAATCCCCCCAATCAAGTCCTAATTCTTAATTTAAAACCTACTACTATGGCAAACCAAAACCCAGACAATGCCGCTTACATGAACTTTATTGAAAGCCTCAATGAAATTCTTAAAAGTCAACAGATAAGCAAATTAAATTATTCTTAGTATTTTTAGTTAATTAGTTAGTTGTACAGAAAAGGCCCCAGAGATGGGGCCTTATATTTTTATAAAAAAGTAGAGTTTGTTAGCCTAAATACGCCTTTAATAGCTTACTTCTTGAGTTATGGCGTAACTTACGTATTGCCTTTTCACGTATCTGCCGAACCCTTTCCCTAGTAAGATCAAAAGTCTGACCAATTTCGGCCAAGGTCATTGATTGTTGATCACCTATGCCATAATAAAGCTTAACGACATCGGCCTCTCTAGGCGATAATGTTTCTAATGCACGATTAATCTCAGTATTCAAAGACTGTTGCATTAAGGTCTTATCCGGTTTCGGAGACTCTCCCGATCGCAAAACATCGTATAAATTCGAGTCTTCACCTTCGCGTAGAGGAGCATCCATAGACACATGCCTACCTGAGTTTTTCATAGACTGCTTCACCTCGCTCACTGTCATTTCCAATTCTTTGGCAATTTCCTCAGCTGATGGTGGGCGTTCGTGAGCTTGCTCTAGATATGAAAAGGTCTTTTTGATTTTATTAATCGACCCAATCTTGTTCAAAGGCAATCTTACAACCCTTGATTGCTCTGCCAATGCCTGTAGAATACTCTGTCTAATCCACCAAACGGCGTACGAAATAAACTTAAAACCTCTAGTTTCATCAAAACGTTTGGCTGCCTTCACCAAACCTAGGTTACCCTCGTTGATCAAATCGGGCAATTTTAGACCTTGATTTTGATATTGTTTGGCTACCGACACAACAAATCTTAGGTTTGCAGTGGTCAAACGTTCAAGAGCAACTTGATCCCCTGCACGTATTCTCTGTGCTAGTTCAACCTCTTCGGCCGCATTGATCAGGTCTATTTTACTGATATCCTGCAAGTATTTGTCCAATGATTTTGATTCCCGGTTGGTTACCTGCTTGATAATCTTTAATTGCCTCATATATTTCGCTTATATTTATTAATACTACAAGTTCTCAGTATACACTTTTATTTGTTCTTTTCCAAAAGTTTGTCAGTATTATTATACAATATTTATGAGAAGTTTAAGATTTGAATTCCGCACGCTATTAGAACAGCAGTAATACCTTATTTTTGCCGAGAACCCGTAAAATATGAGTAAAAGAGACCTTAAAAAGTACCTTCGAGAATTACCAAAACCGGCTTTAGAAGAGCAATTGCTCGATTTATATGTAAGATTTCCCGAGGTCAAAACCTACTACGATTTCATATTCAACCCTAAAGAGGACAAACTTGTACAAGAGGCAAAAACTAAAATTGGGAATGAATATTTTCCTATTAAACGAAGAAAGCCAAAAGCCCGTCGTTCGGTCGCCCACAAATTCATAAAACACTTTCTCAAATTAGGCGTTGAGCCAGTTTTGTTGGCAGATGTGATGTTGTACAACATTGAAATTGCCCAATTGTTCGCCAAAGAAAAAAATGTAAACGAGGCATTTTATAAAAGTATGCTCAAATCGTTTGAAGAAAGTCTTCATTTTATATCAATCAATGCGTTATTACCCGATTTAAAAGAGCGTATCTTAAAAATTTATCAAGAGACTCAAGAAAGTAACTGGCCTTTTGCCGAGGGGTTTTCCCGTGCTTTGGATGTGATTGATTATTAAGGCAGTATATATCTTTACCACCCCAAAATTCATTCTTCAAGCAGTCCTGTTTTTCTTTTATAACGCTTTGCATTTGGGGCTTTCCGAAAGATAAATTTCATCCTAGCGCAATTTTCCTTTAGTTTTGCAAATTGAGGTTTGAGCGAAATCTTGAGAAAAACGACCTATAAATTTTAATACGGCCACCTACTTGGAAGTACAATCAGACAAAACCGAGAAAAAGCTCTATGACTATCAGATTCAGGATCTTCATAAGATTTTTGAACATCTTGAAAGTGATAATGAAAAAGGCAACCTACTTTATCAACTGCCCACTGGCGGCGGTAAGACTGTAGTCTTTTCAGAAATTGCCAGAAGGTATATTGAAAAGACCGGAAAGAAAGTAGTTGTTCTGACCCACAGAATAGAACTAAGTTCACAAACCTCTAGAATGCTAGAGGGTTTTGGGGTGAAAAATAAAATTATCAATAGTGAGGTCAAAGAACTGACCGACCAAGATAATTTTATGTGTTTCGTTGCAATGGTCGAGACATTGAACAACAGGCTGCAAGAAGAAAAGGTTGAAATAAAGAATATCGGCCTGGTTATCATCGATGAAGCGCATTACAATTCATTTCGAAAGTTGTTTAAATACTTCAGAAAATCGACGATTTTAGGGGTAACGGCAACACCTTTGAGCTCGAATATCAAACTTCCTATGAAAGACAATTATCAAAAGTTAATTGTAGGGGAGTCGATTTCTTCTTTGATCAAAAAGAATTTTTTGGCAAAGGCCAATGTTTACAATTATGATGTCGGTCTTCAAAGTTTAAAACTAGGTATCAGTGGTGACTATACGGTCAAATCTTCAGATGAGCTGTACAGTAACCACAACATGCTTACTAAGCTTATTTCCGCTTATAAGGATATCGCCGAAGGAACCAAAACCCTGATATTCAACAACGGTATCAATACTTCGCATTATGTCTATGAAACCTTCAAAAAAGCCGGGTATAATATTCGTCACTTAGACAACAAAAACACGGCAAGCGAACGGAAAGAAATTTTAGACTGGTTCTCGAACACACCTGATGCCATTCTTACCTCGGTAAGTATCTTGACCACCGGTTTTGACGAACCTTCGGTAGAAACTATCATTTTGAACAGGGCTACACGTTCGTTAACCCTTTATTTTCAGATGATAGGGCGGGGCAGTCGTATTCTTTCCAATAAGGATGAGTTTACTGTTGTAGATTTAGGTAACAATGTGGCCAGGTTTGGCCTGTGGGATGCCCCAATTGATTGGCAAGAAATATTTCATTTTCCTGATTTTTATTTGGAAAACATCAAGAACGATGAGGAAATCGAACGCGATTTCGTTTATGAAATGCCTCCAGAGCTTAGAGATAAGTTCAGTAAATCTGAAGATATTACCTTCGATATAAAAGCGGAATATAAAAGCGTTTTTGCTCAAGGTCTCAAATCAAAAATTGTTATTCAGCGAAGCATTGACCAACATGCCAAGATTTGTGTCGAAAATGCAGAAGATGTGTTTGACGCCCGAATCCTGGCCAAAGAGTTGAAAGACGAGATTGCCTATCGTGTAAGGCAATATTCATACTGCATCATGAATAACACCAAGAACTACAAAGAGTGGTTAGAAGAAGATTATGAGCGTAAGCTACGATCGGCCATTTCTAGAATGTTTGCAGAAAAAATGTAGTGGCCCCTTCATCGAAGTATTAGGTTGACTTAAAACGAGGTAATGCAAAAGACCAAAATACTGATTATTGGTTTTACCTGGCCTGAGCCCGCCACTACTGCGGCAGGTAATCGCATGTATGAGTTGTTGAACTTCTTTTTAGAAGAACAGCATCACATTACCTTCGCAAGTACCGCCAATAAAACCGATTTCTCCCTTAATTTGGAAAAATTCGGCATTGATGAACAACAAATCATTCTCAACGATTCTAGCTTCGACCTTTTCGTCAAGAAACTAAACCCTGATATTGTGCTTTTTGATCGTTATTTGACCGAAGAACAATTTGGTTGGCGAGTGCAAGAGCAGGTGCCCAATGCCCTACGTATTCTTGATACTGAAGACCTTCATTCCCTTCGTACAGTTAGACAATCAAGCCATAAAAAACAACGGCCTTTTGCTTTAGATGATTGGCTTACCCACGATATGACGAAGAGAGAAATAGCAAGTATTTTTCGATGCGACCTTTCCCTTATAATCAGTTCTTTTGAAATGGATCTTTTGGTAAATAAGCTTAAAATACCGCCAGAACTTTTACTACACCTGCCTTTTATGGTCGACATGAAAAAGAATTTAAATGCCATTAAGCTTCCTTTTGAAAACAGAAATCATTTTATCTGTATGGGCAACGGTCAGCACCAACCAAATGTTGACGCCCTTATTTGGCTTAAGAAGGAAATCTGGCCTCTTCTAAAAAAAGAATTGCCAAAAGCTGAACTTCACATATATGGGGCCTATTTAAAACAACAGATTCAAGAAATGCATAATGAAAAGCTGGGATTCTTAATTAAGGGCTGGGCCCAAAATGCCCAAGAAACCATGCAGCGCTATAAAGTGTGTTTGGCGCCGTTAAGATTTGGCGCAGGTATTAAGGGCAAATTGCTTTTAAGCATGCAGGCCGGCACACCAAGCGTTACTACCACGATTGGTGCCGAAGGTATGCACGGCCAATTGGCTTGGGGCGGATCTGTTGCAAACACGGCAAATGACATAGCCAACGAGTCTATAAGGCATTTTCTTGATAGTACCTGCTGGCAGGAAAGTCAGAAAAACGGATTTACTATTTTAAAAGCATGGTATGATAAAGAAATGCTACAGAATAGACTTCGAAATTGCTTAACCCATTTATCAAAAAATCTTAAGGAGCACCGTTCACAAAATTTTATTGGGGCCATGTTAAATTATCAGACCATGCAGGCAACTAAATATATGTCGAAATGGATTGAAGAAAAGTCTTCTCGCAATCAATCCCATAAGTAGTTGAACCTTAAAAACTAATTGTGTTCAAATTTTTGGTCGAAAAACTATATCTTGGGTGGTAAACACTAAATAACCATTAACACCCTTGAAAATGAAAAACTTAAATTTATTTACGATTGCCCTCTTTTTTTTAATAACTAGCCAAAGCTCTTTAGCTCAAACAACAGATATTGGTGTTATCGATAGTGCCTCCGTAGTCGATAAACGCTTAAAATTTGGATGCGGGTTCGGATTAAGTTTTGTCGGCGGTACCAACATAGGGTTAGCCCCAAATTTAATGTATGCTGTAAGTGAAAAGGTAAGTGTTGGTGCAGGCCTGCAAGGAAATTACACTTCAATAAAAGATGTACAGAGCACGACCACATTCGGTGCAAATGTCATCACTCAATATAATCCTATTCAGCGCTTGACTACCTTGATAGAATTTGCCGAGTTGAATGTAAATACAAAGAAAGAAGAGGTCACTGGCGAGATTAAAGACAGTTTTTGGGAGTCTATTCTATTTATTGGCGCAGGACTCAATATAACGGACAAAATCGCTCTTGGTGTCAAGTATAATGTACTATACAAAGATGATGAAAGTGTATATACAAGCCCCGTAATCCCCTTTGTGAATATCACCTTTTAGAGGGTGAAGGTTTAATTTTCGTTATCGAAAACTTTTAGCTTTTTGAGATATACATCAAATGTGGTGCCCCTGTCGACCTGACTTATGGCTTTAATAGTACCACCTAAGGCCTCTATTTGAGATTTGGTCATAAATAGTCCGACGCCTTTTGCCTGCGGATGGTTATGAAAAACTTTGTTCATTCTAAACAGCTGTTTTCCATACTTATCCATATCAATGCCTAAACCATTATCCTTGAAAGACAGTTTAATCTTATCTCCGACCAACTTAGAACTTACCTTTATTTTTGGCTTACGGTCAGGACTTCTATATTTTATGGCATTACTGATCATGTTCTGAAAAAGGCTATCAAGATAGATTTGGTTATAAACAATGGTATCTACCGCAGAAAAATCCATGATAATCTCTGCTTGACTATCTTCGATTTCGGCTGTCAATATCTCTTTGATCTTATGCAAAGTTTCGCTCAGCTTCAGTTTCTCCCTTTTTACCGGCTCACCTGTCTGCACTTTCAATGTGTCGACCAATGTATCTAAGGTTTGTGTCAAGTGCTCGGTTACTTTCTCAAACTTTTCAAAAAGCATCTTTTTTTCGTCATCCGTCTTAACCATTTTATAAACACTCAGAAGACCATTAAGGTTATTTACGGGAGAACGTAAATTGTGGGTTGTTATATGGGAAAAATCTTCTAGCTGATTGTTCTGCGATTTCAGCTCATTGGCCAAGGCTTCTAGCTTCTCATTAGAAGCAAGTATTTTTTCTTCGGCCTGTTTTTCTTTGGTAACATCGCGGGCAATCCAAGAACAAAGAATGCTATCTTCATTATTAATTGGGCCTACGGTTACTTTTACCGGTATTTCTTTGCCTTTTTTCGATGTCATGAACAGGTCTTCGCCGATATCGATATGCTGCACCTTGGGAGTATTGAAAAATGCCTGCCTTATCATTTTGCCCTTGTCATGAAACCTGGTCGGTATCAGCATTTTTATACTATTACCTATCAACTCTTGGCTTGAGTATCCAAATAGCCGTTGCGCCTCGTTATTTACCATCTCAATGGTAGAGTCTTGATTCAAAATAAAATTGGGGTAGGGGGCCGAGTCGATAATATTTCTAATTCTGGCCTCTTCTTTATACTGTTTGGTTATGTCTTGGCAAACGCCCACTATTTCCTCAACTTCGCCTTGCTCATTTTTGTATACCGTCTCATTTATTTTAATGGTTTTGACGGTACCATCGGCCAATATTATTCGATGAATAAAGTCGCCATATGTTCCATTTGATTCTATCTTCTTCTTATGGTCATTTAAAATTCCTCGATCATCGGGGTGCACATAACTTAGCATTTCTTCAAAAGTAACCTTACCATCTTCAGGTTTCATACCATACATGGCCAAAAGGTTTTTTGACCAAGTGGCGTATTTATCACCTGGTTTTAGATGCCAGTGTCCCATTTGCGCCTCCCTTTCGGCAAGACTTAGCAAATCATTGTTCTTTATTATCTGATTCTCAAAGTTCTTTTGTTCCGTAATGTCTTGAAAGATGCCCAAGATTTCCTTGATTTCATTTGAATCATCTTCATAGACTTCACCCGTAACCATGAGAGTTCTAACATCATTATTACCCAATATGATACGAAAGACCAATTGGTCTAATTTCTTTTCTTTCAGTGCTCGAATTCGGTATTTCTCAACCCTCTCGGCATCTTTAGGGTGAACAAATTGAAGAAGAGTCTGTATGGGAGCTTTTTCATCTTCAAATTCAATACCGAATAGTCTAAAAAGATTCCACGAACCCAAAATATAATTGGTTCCATTTTGCCAAAACCAATGCCCCATATTGGCTTTCTGCTCTGCAACATTAAGTAAGTGGTTTTTTCGAAGTATTTCGTTTTCAAATTTCTTCTGTTCGGTAACATCTTGAGATATTCCGAGAACATTAACTACTCTACCTTCCGAATCGGTATTAACTTCACCTATAACCTTGATAAATCTAATCTCGTCATCAATAATCACCCGATGTGTAAAACTTCGGTAGCTCTTGGTTTGCATGGTGATAGCCAAGCTTGCCTGAACATCGACCATATCTTCAGGGTGTACATCTTTGAGAAGCGTGTCAAGGGTAACTTTTGATCCTTTTTTAATTCCTAAAAGTTCACACATATTGTCGGAACAAGTGGCCAAATTTGTCTTTCGATCCCATAACCAATGTCCCAATTGTGCTTTTCTCTGGGCAACATTGAACAACTGATTTTTTTGAAGTAAATCACGTTCCAGTTTTTTCTGATGGGTGATATCAAGCGTAAGACCTTTGACTTGAAGGCAGCGGTCGTCTTCAAAGACAGCAGAAGCCGCCAAAATAACCCAGATGTAGTTGTTTTTTGGGGTTTTTAGGGGGACAATCTCGCAAAATGAACCTCCGTCTTCAATTATCCTGCTTAATTCATCATTAATGGTATCCTTATCGGATTCATTGACATAGAAAATATCTGTCTTATCTAAAGAAAGTCGAGAATTTTCAGGAATTTCAAGAATGTTACAGGTCACATCATCCAAAGTAGAGGTCATAGATTCAAAATCTAAATACCAATGACCAATTTTGGCGACGGAATAAGGATCGTTCTCTGTCAGATATGGGCTTTTCTGATTTTCTTTCACGTTTAACTGTTCTTGAAAGATGGGTTAGATGTTCCTACAAAAATATTTAACATTCAAAAAGAAAACTTGCACAAAGTTAGTACTTTACACCTTAAATATCAGTAATATTAGGCAATTTAACAAAAATATTTTTTTAACAGTATAAATCTTATTAAGAATTTATACCTACTTAAAATGTAAGAATAATAATATTAATTTTAATTAAAAATACAGAACGTTATATTTCAAACGTTAGAGTTCAACTTGTTACTTTAGGACATATTCACTTTAAAATAGTTTATTTTGCAATTGATTAAATAAAAAAATATGTCCGTAATAAATTGGGAAACAGCTATAGAATTCGAAGATATCACTTATAAAAAGTGTAATGGGGTAGCAAGAATAGCGTTTAACCGGCCGAATGTTAGAAATGCTTTTAGGCCGAAAACGACCAGTGAACTTTATAAGGCTTTTTATGACGCTCAGGAAGATACCTCCATCGGTGTTGTTCTCTTATCCGCTGAGGGGCCTTCTACAAAAGATGGCATTTATTCTTTCTGTAGTGGTGGTGACCAAAAGGCTAGGGGAGAACAAGGTTATGTCGGCGACGATGGTATGCACCGTTTGAACATTCTTGAAGTACAGCGTCAAATTCGTTTTATGCCCAAAGTTGTAATCGCCGTCGTACCAGGATGGGCAGTGGGTGGCGGCCATAGTCTTCATGTGGTTTGCGATATGACCTTAGCCAGTAAGGAACACGCCATTTTTAAGCAAACGGATGCTGATGTAACCAGTTTTGATGCAGGATATGGCTCTGCCTATTTGGCGAAGATGGTAGGTCAGAAAAAAGCCCGTGAAATCTTTTTCTTAGGCAGAAATTATTCGGCACAGGAAGCTTATGAAATGGGAATGGTCAATGCCGTGGTACCCCACGAAGATTTAGAGGCAACTGCTTATGAATGGGCCCAAGAGATATTGCAAAAATCACCGACAAGTATTAAAATGCTCAAATTTGCTATGAACCTCACCGATGACGGCATGGTAGGGCAGCAAGTATTTGCCGGTGAAGCAACCCGTTTGGCATATGGCACCGAAGAAGCGAAAGAGGGAAGAAATGCCTTCTTGGAAAAAAGAAAACCGGATTTCGGTAAAAATAAATGGATCCCTTAAAAAGGGTTGCTCACGAGTAGAAATAAAAAAAGCCTTCCTGCCGGGAAGGCTTTTTAATTGAGAACACACTATATGAAAAAATTAACTCCTGCTGAATTATGATATAAACATACAGCCGTTTGGCCTTAACATGAAATCTTTGTTGTCAGTCAAGGCACAGTTGTTGTCAATTTCTCTTTTTAGCTATTTTAAGCCAGAATTATCAGTTGAAGGAAAGGCAGCCAATACGTCTTTAAGAAAGGTGTTAATATTGAAATCAGGCTCTTCAGCCAATCCGGTTCTGACTATGACCAAATCTTTAGATGGAATAATAAAAACTCGCTGCCCTTGATATCCATTTGCTGAATACATGTCCTTTGGCACATCAGGGTATTTACCTTCTGCATTCAGCCAAAAGTGCCCCCCATAAGTGCCGTCGGAATGGGCGGTAGGGGTGGTTATGTAGTCGACCCATTGTCTATCGAAGAGATGCTGGCCATTCCATTCCCCCTCATTTAGGTACAGAATACCAAATTTTGCCCAGTCCCTGGTATTGGCCCATGCATATGAAGACCCTACGTAATTGCCGGCCTGATCAGTTTCTATAATCATTGAGTTCATGCCTATCTTGTCTATTAAAGCGGAATAGGGAAAGTCGAGATAAGCCTGTTGGGTTTCAAAATGGTCCCGAAGAATACCTGAAAGTAAGTTCGAGGTACCTGAAGAATAATTCCATATTTCTGTGGGCTTGGCAATGGCAGGTTTCTGCGCTTGGCCCAAAGTCATATCCGTATCTAAGAACAGCATACGTGTCACATCTGAAATTGATGAATAATCTTCTTCCCATTCCAACCCACTTTGCATTCGCAGCAGATGGTTGATGGTAATTTCTTTTCGCTCATCGGTTTTCCAATCTTCTATTGGCGCTGGTAGGTTCAAATCTATTTTATCTTGATATTCTAAAATACCGTATAGCGTGGCCAAAACACTTTTGGTCATACTCCAACCCAGCACCGGGGTTTCCGCATTAAATCCATCCACATAACGTTCTGCCACCATCTGATTTTTGTAGTTTACCAATACTGTTCGTGTTTTTTGAACCTCTGGTCTAGAAAATGCACTGTCTAAAGCCTTGTTTAATAATTGATAATCTACCTCGGGGAAAATGGTATCTTTTGGTTCTTTATTACCGTAAGGAAATGGGAGTTGAGCGGTAGATTTACTTCTAGAGGGAATTCTATAAGAGGCTTTCTCATCAAAATCATCATTGACCAAAATGCAACCGATACCTTCGAAGCAAACAGATGTACGTTGCATTAATCCGAATACGGATGCTTCGGCACTGGTTTCATTTGAGCTAACCTCTGCCAATTTGATCAAAGGAACGTTATTGTCATTAGCGTTGACCGATTCTGCACTGCGATGGGCCAAGAAAACGGTGGAGGCCATGTTCTTGGCGGCATAGCCCGATATAATATTTAGTTTGGGGTATTGGGTATAGATGACAATGGCCAAAATAATTAATACGGCCAAAAGAACTCTTTTTGCTATTTTCATTGAATCAAAGTAATGGTGAGGGTCTTTCTCTGAAAGTAAAAATAAAAGAATTTAGATTGCCGTACTTTCACAAACCTAAAATTAAATAAATGCATGTATTTGTCAGTTTGAATATTCCCGATTCGGGTATTGATTTAATGAAAGAGCAGGGTATCAAAGTAACCAAGTGGACTGAGGACATGCCCATGAGTCAAGAACAGTTTGTCGACCACATGTCACAGTTTGATGCCCTTTTGAGTACATCAAATTTTAAAATCGATGCAGAATTTTTAAAAAAGAACCAACACCTTCAAATAATTTCACAATACGCCGTCGGTTATGATAATATCGACATAAAGGCTGCGACCGATTTAGGTATTCCAGTAGGTAATGCCCCCGACTCAATGACCGATGCCACTGCGGATACTGCATTTTTATTGATGCTCGCAACTTCTCGTAAATTTCTTTTTCATCACAAACGAATCGCCAAAGGAGATTGGAAGCATTTTCAACCAAAATCAAATTTGGGTATAGAACTTAAGAACAAAACATTGGGCATTTTTGGCCTTGGCCGAATTGGTCTAGAGTTTGCCAAACGATGCCAAGGCGCTTACAATATGAATATCATTTACTTTAACCGAAGCCATAATCAAGGAGCGGAAGAACTATTGGGTGCCAAGAAAGTTAGTTTTGAAGAACTATTGACCGCTAGTGATGTTATCTCTGCGCATTGTGCCCTTACTGATGAGACACGCCATACCTTCAATAAGTCTGCATTCGAAAAAATGAAAAGTACGGCCATTTTCATTAACACATCTCGCGGAGCAGTACACCAGGAATCCGATTTGACCGATGCATTAAAAAACGGACATATATGGGGAGCCGGACTTGATGTGACCGACCCCGAACCAATGAACCCCTCTAACCCCTTATTGAATATGGAAAACGTCTCAATTTCACCTCACATAGGATCTGCTACGCAAGAAGCCAGAAACAGAATGTCGATTTACGCAGCAGAAAATATTATAGCCAAGTACAAAGGGGAAAAAATTCCTTATTTAATTAACAAAGAGGTGAAATAAGGCCTAAAGTATCTTTTTGTCGATAGTTGAAATTAGTCAAGTTCATTTTTAGTAGCACGTATGCTTTTAAATGTATTCATAAGATCGTTTTTAGTTATAGGAATCACTCTTTTCATAGGATGCGCGCCTAATAAAAAGGATAGACAGGTAGCGCTTTTCGACTCGTATTGCGCTTCTTGCCACATGGCACCTGATATTAATTCATTGCCAAAACATTTATGGAAAAACAAAGTACTGCCTGAAATGGCCGCAAGAATGGGCATACGAGATTCTACCAATAATCCATTTAAAGGAGTGTCTCTGGTAGAACAAGGCGAAATATTGAAAACAGGTGTATATCCGTCAAATCCCATTATTGCTATGGAAGATTGGAAAATTCTTGAAGAATACATTCTGAATAATGCACCAGATTCATTAAGCTCTTATCCTACAAGGCCTCTAGCGGAAGTTAAACAATTTCAGACCAAGACTTTAGCGATAGACAGTATAGAAGGAAGCAATATTTCCTATCTGAAGATTGATCAAAATAACCAGAAAATCTTAGCGGGAAGCCTTCAGGGTCAACTGTTAAGGTATGATTATGCCCTTTCAGAACTAGAACCTGTCATTAAAGCAGCTAGTACCATCACAGACTACACTCAAAAATCTGATAATACCTACCTGACCACTATTGGCTTTCTGTTACCTTCCGAGATAGCCTCCGGAGCCTTGGGAATAAAAAATGGGGAAATCATCAAATCACTGCCCCAAAAGCTTCATAGACCCGTTCATACGTTAATACATGATTTTGATAAAGATGGTATTGATGAAATTGTTGTGAGTGAATTTGGCGATTTAAAAGGACAATTGGCACTTTGGAAAAAAAATGCTGATGGCCACTTTATTGAACAAGTGCTGCTAAATCAGCCAGGCGTTATAAAAACAGAGGCAAGAGATATAAACAATGACGGTAAAGATGATTTAATTGCAGTTACCTCACAAGGGGAAGAAGGAATTACTATTTTATATCAAACGGAAGAAATGAAATTTAGACCAGAGCAGGTTTTAAGATTTCCTCCCAATTATGGTACTAGCTGGTTTGAAACGTTGGATTTTGACAAAGATGGCGACCTAGATATTATAACCGCTCATGGCGATAATGCCGATGAAACCTACACCATGAAACCGTATCACGGGTTAAGAATTCATTTAAATGATGGGCTCAATCATTTTGAAGAATCCTTTTTCTACCCCTTGAACGGCTGCACCAGGTTCTTGAGTGGCGATTTTGACCAAGACGGCGATGAAGATTTGGCGCTGTTGTCTACCTTCCCCGATTATGAAAATCATCCACATGAAACTTTTATCTATCTTGAAAATAGAAATACCAAGACATTTGATTTTAAAAGTTATAGATTGGCGGATCCCAATCTAGGCCGATGGTTTTTATTGGATAGCGGCGATATTGACCATGATGGTGATATTGATATTGTCTTAGGCTCGTTGACTTATGTCTATAGTCCCATCCCCAAAGAACTTCAGGAACGATGGAAAAATGAAAACGTCGATTTATTGATTTTAGAAAATATGTTGAATTGATTTGATAAAACTTAAAAACATATCGTCAATCTTGCTGGTCCTTACCTTTATATCTTGTGGAACTGCGGACAAGAATTATATTTGGAAAACCAGAGAAGTTACGGTTTCGGCCTATAATTCAACAAGAGCTCAAACCGATGGCCAGCCAAATATTGCGGCTTGGGGCGATACTTTGAAACCAGGTATTAAATCAATAGCCGTATCGAGAGATTTGATACCCATTGGTTTTGAATACAACACTCAAGTTAAGATTACAGGGTTTGAAGGCATTTACTTGGTCAAAGATAAAATGCACTACCGATGGAGAAATAAGATTGACGTGTATATGGGGCTAGATGTTGAAAAAGCCCGCGAATGGGGTCGCAAAAAACTAAAAGTTCACTATCGAGTTAAAAAAGACAGTCTGCCAAATACCAAATAATATGAACAAATATTTTTTACCTTCTTTATTTTTCTTGCTGTTTTTCATCAGCTGTGCGACACCCAAGCGAATTGTAGACAAGCCGATAGTTTTTGATGAAGAACGATTGCAATTGACATCTGAATATCTATTGAACAGATATGGTATTGACAAGGAAGAGCCGACCATTGAACCGAAAATGATTGTACTTCATTGGACGGCCATTCCCACTTTCGAGGGTTCATTCGATGCGTTTAAAGAAAGTAAATTACCGAATTGGAGACCGGATATCAAAAATGTAAGTGGACTTAACGTCTCGAGTCATTTCTTGGTCGACCAAGATGGAACTATATATCGCTTGATGCCCGAAGATATTATGGGACGGCATGTTATCGGGCTTAACCATGTTGCCCTGGGTGTTGAAAACGTAGGAGGAACCGAAGATACCCCTTTGACCGAAGCTCAGCTAAAAGCAAATATTTGGTTGGTAAAGTATTTAGCTGAAAAATACGATATCGACTATTTAATCGGGCATTATGAGTATACCAACTTTGAAGGCCATCCGTTGTGGCTGGAGGTCGATGAAAGCTACCGAACTAAAAAAACCGACCCAGGCGAAGACTTTATGGCAAAAGTAAGGGCTGCTACCAAAAAATTTAATTTTAAACCTGTACCCAATAAATAGACATAAATGAAATTGATTATCCTACTTTTTCTTGTGATAACGTTTACCACAGCTAACGCTCAAAACATCGATATCACAGAATCACTTTATGAAACCTACGAAAAATATAAAGAAACCGAATTGGGAAAAAGAAGAATCAAGCATGCCCAATTACAACCGCTGATTGAAAAATACAGAACCAAGGCAGGTTTTAAGGTCACCAAAGTAGGGAAGTCTATCGAAGGCAAAAGTTTAAATTTAATAAGTATTGGAGAAGGAGATACCTCGGTTTTTCTGTGGTCTCAAATGCATGGTGACGAGCCTACCGCCACGCAAGCCATATTCGATATTTTTAATTTTTTGGATAGCCCTGATTTCACCGCTGAAAAACAACGAATACTAAGCAATTGCACTCTTCACTTTCTTCCTATGCTCAACCCTGATGGTGCTGAAGTGTTTCAACGCAGAAATAGATTAGGAATTGATATTAATAGAGATGCTCTTCGTCTGCAATCTCCCGAAGGGAGAACCCTGAAAAAAGTGAGGGATAGTCTAGATGCCGATTTCGGTTTCAACCTTCACGATCAAAGTACCTACTATAATGCTGAAAGAACAGAAAAACCTGCCACTATTTCGTACTTGGCACCGGCCTATAATTACGAGAAAGAAGTCAATGAGGTACGTGCGAACGCTATGAAGGTCATCGTATTTATGAACGATATTATTCAAAAATATGCTCCGGGACAGGTAGGGAGATATAATGATGATTTTGAACCTCGAGCTTTCGGAGATAATATTCAAAAATGGGGCACCAGTGCCATTCTCATCGAATCTGGCGGGTATCCTGAAGATGTTGAAAAGCAGGAAATCAGAAAATTGAACTATGTCTCGATTCTGTCGGCCATTTATACCATCGCCAATAAAAGTTACCAAAACATTCCTATTGAAAGGTATGAAGAGATTCCTGAAAATGACCGAAAGCTTTTCGATTTGAAAATTGCCAATGCCACCTACAACCTTCTAGGAAAGGAGTATATTTTAGATGTTGCTGCCAACAGGCTAGAAGTAGACAAAGAAAAGCATAACGATTTTTGGTACAGCAGCAGAATTCTTGAGCAGGGTGATCTTTCTACCTACTACGGGTATGAAACGCTTGATGCTACCGGTTTGGAAATTGTTGCCGGTAAGGTCTATACCGAAACCCTTTCAAGTATGGATCAATTAAAATCGCTTGACCTAAAAAAAATGTTAGAGTCTGGCTACACTTATGTTCGCGTAAAAGATATCCCCAAAGAGAAGTTATCTTCCCCCGTTCCCATTCATATTATAGGGGATAAGACCAAATTACCGGATTTCAGAATGGAAATAGGCGTTAATCCTACCTTCCTTCTAAAAAAAGGCAATGAAATCAAATATGCCGTAATCAACGGATTTTTGATTGACTTTGCTAATTACAAAGAAACTTCCCAAAAGGTAAAAAATGCGATGATTTATAGGTAATCAATACGAAAACCTAACAATCATATCTGAGCCTTGCGACAACAGAAAGTAATAAGTCAACATTACGATAGACGCAATGGCTAAAAATAGTGTCAAAGTGAGCGCTTGGTACCATTTCGGCATACCTTGCAATGCGCTGTTTTCAATAATAGTGTTCAATACATCCATAATTTTGCTTTTTAGTTAAATAGCATTACGGTTTAGGATGTAGGTTTTTTCAATTTAGATATAGGGTTCTTTATGCATTAAACAACTTATTTCACGCAAACCCTAACTAAAATTCTTGTTTTCGATGAACCGCAAGAAAAAAGGGAGAACCGTCAAGTTCTCCCTTTTCCCAGATTATTAACACTGGTTTTAAACCAATTTTATGCAATTATAAGGTTTCTGCATCTAATAATGCAAAAAATTTGTCCAAATTTGGAAGAATTACAATTTTAGTACGGCGATTTTTTGCCATATTCTCTCTAGAATCGTTCTCTACTAGCGGTAAATAGCTACTTCTACCGGCAGCAATCATTTTGGCAGGATCAACGTTATACTTGCTTTGAAGGATGTCAACAACAGAAGTAGCACGCTTGACACTAAGATCCCAGTTATTACGGAACATCGCTGTATTAATGCTACGAGAATCGGTATGACCTTCTACCATTACTTCCATCGCAGGTTCTGAATTGATTACGTCGGCAAGCTTAGACAGAATTTTATTGGCCTTGCTGCTCACACGGTAACTACCGCTATTAAAAAGTAATTTATCTGAAATATTGATCATCACGACTGTCTTGTCAATATTCACATCTACATCTTCTTCATCGTCAGAAATAGATTTTTTCAAATTGTAGGAAATAGCCAAGTTCATTGAATCTTGAAGGGTTTTAGCCTCTGCTAACTTAGCCGGGTCAACATTTTTAAGTGTAGCCCTCATTTTTTTCTTTGTGTTGTTACTCATTACCGCAACATCATCAACTGTAGTATATTGGCTATCGTTGACTTCTTTTAGGGAACTGATTTTTTGGTTGTATTCGGTAACTCTGGCTTCAATCTTGGCCATTTTAGCCTCTAATTCTTCTTTTTCAACCTGAGTTTTCGTCAGTGCACTTTGGGTTTCAGAAAGGTTGGTTTCCAATGCAGTGTATTTCTTTTTAGAAACACAAGATGCCATCAAGGCTATTGAAAGTGTACCGACAATAATTGATTTCTTCATTTTGTAAAATTTAAATTATATGGTTCTAATTCATCTTAACATACGCTTCAAGTACGTTTTTCAGATGTTAAAGAGGTATTAACACACCTAATTTAAATGGATTCAAAAATCAATAAAAGGTTGTTATTAAGTAATTTGAACAAGATAAATTAATGAATAAAAAAAGTGCCCAAGTGGGCACTTTCTATTAAAATCATATATTTTCTTGCTGTTATTCGCAACCGCCAGTAAACCCGTTGGCACTGAACTTCGTTTGAACTGCACCTTGCAAACTACCGGTCTTAACTTGAATGGCTAGATTGTTATCACCACTGCCATCTCTTTTAGGGCTGCAGTATTCGAACAGGTAAAAACTATTGGCCCTTTCAGATACCAGATCCGAAATATCATTAAAGGTAGTTTCAAGTTCATCTTTGTTTCCTGCAAAAACGCTGGACGTCTTACCTAAATCTGTTAACACCTGTGTATCGATTTCTTCACCCAATCCGATAGTGAAGAAAGAAATATTAGGGTCAGCATTATCAACACGTTTTTGGGCATCTTCTTGGGTATAGCGTGATGCCTGATCCGTACCATCGGTAAAGATAACTACGGAAGCAGCACCTATTTTCTCTCCCTTGGTACTTTCAACCAATAGTTCAGAAGCTCTTTCGGTAGATTTAATGACGGCTCCATATAAATCGGTTGAAGGGTCGTTGCTAATATCTTCTGTAATACCTTGCACAGCGGCGGTTAACTCTTCTTTCGACGGAGTTAGAGGGTTCAACTCATGTAACTCTTTCTCTCCATCAAACCAGTAAATGGCCATTTTAAAAGATTCTTGGGTAGTTGCCGGCATCACATTGTTAATGAAACTGATACTCGCACTTTTAAGCTCTTCTAAACTGCTGCTCAAAACACTGTTACTCAAATCGAGCACCAAAAGAGTATTGTTACTAAATATCTGTGAATTTGGCGATATTCTTGCTTTCGACTCTGAAGTAGAAATGGTATTGAAACATTCATCGTTTCTACCTTGCTCGTAAATGGTAAACTGTTCAGCATTCAAACCGGAAACAGGGTTGCCATTGCTATCGGAAACTTTAAAGAATATAGACACCTTTCCCGGTAGGGTAGTGTACTGGTCTTGTATTGAAAGTACAAGGTCATTTTCTCCCAGATCGAGGCAGTCATCTACTGGCTTACCTTGCCCGAGTCCGTCGCCATTAGGTAAAGCAAAATTCACGTCATCATCAGCATTCCCGCATGAATTCAAGGCAATTACCGACAAAAATAAAAGGAGAAGTTTGTAGGAGGATTTCATTTTCTAAATTTTATGGTTCAACCATCAGAACGGCGAAAATCAATATAAAGTATGGCAATTCAAAAAAATAATGTTAAACATTGTTAACACTAAAGCCCCTGAATTTTGTAGCTTACACCACCAATTAAACCAAAATGACCCCAACCAACCCATTGCGAAGAAACGTTCTTCGCCTAACACCCTTATTTTGCCTTTTACTGACCAATTTTATCGTTCAAGGCCAAAAGAAAAATGCCGATTACCGACTTCATATCTCTAAACTCGTATCACCTGTAATTATTGATGGAAAAGGTGATGACGAAGCTTGGAAATATACCAACGTAGCCAAAGACTTTTTTATGGTCTTGCCTATGGATGATGGCAAGGCCAATGAGCAATCCGAAATTCGCATGGCCTATGACGAAGAGAATATATACCTATTGGCCACTTTTTATCACGGAAAAAAAGGCGCTTATACCGTAGAATCTTTGAGACGTGATTTCAGTTTTGGTAAAAATGATAATTTTCTGCTCTTTTTAGATCCCTTCAACAATCAAACTACCGGATTTTCTTTTGGGGCCAATGCCTATGGAGCCCAATGGGATGGTACCATGTACAATGGCGGAAGTGTTGATTTGAACTGGGATAGTAAATGGGTTTCGGAAACCACTCGTGATGAAGAAAAATGGGTTTTTGAAATGGCATTGCCGTTCAAATCGATAAGATATGAAGATGGCGTTTCTGAATGGGGTATCAACTTTAGTCGGTTAGATCTCAAATCAAGTGAAAAATCTAGCTGGACACCCATTGCAAGACAATTCCCCACGGCATCGTTGGCCTTGGCCGGCACTTTAGTTTGGGATACACCACCACCTTCCCCAGGTGTGAATTTTTCTCTGATTCCGTATGTTTTAGGTAACGTAAGTGAAGATTTAGAAAATGATGCCGATACCGATTATGACGTAAAGGTGGGGGGCGATGTGAAGTTCAGCCTAACATCTTCCCTGAATCTTGATTTAACGGTAAATCCTGATTTCTCACAGGTAGAGGTTGACCGTCAAGTAACCAATTTAGACCGTTTTGAACTCTTTTTCCCCGAGAAAAGGCAGTTCTTCCTAGAAAATGGCGATCTCTTTGCCAATTTCGGTTACGAAACCATTAGACCTTTCTTTTCGAGAAGAATTGGTTTAGGTGTTCCCATACATGCCGGGGCTCGTGTAAGTGGTAATCTGAATGAAAAATGGAGGCTAGGACTTATGGATATGCAAACGGCCAGTGTGGAAGAAACAGGCCTGCCAGCCCATAATTTTGGCGTGCTGTCTTTACAGAGAAAAGTATTCAGTCGATCAAGTATAGGTCTCATGTTCGTCAATAAGCAAGCGACCTATTACCCGCAAGAAAACGATTCAGTGAAGGCAATTCACCCTGAATTCAACAGAAATTTAGGCTTAGAATACAATTTGGCCTCTTCAGACAACTTATGGAACGGAAAAGCCTTTCTTCTCAAATCATTCTCGCCCGATGGAGAGAATAGGGGAGTAACCCAAGCGGCACACTTAGAATATAGAAGCCGTAAATGGAGCTGGCGTATTCAAGAAGAATGGGTATCTGATAATTACACGGCAGAAGTAGGTTATGTGCCACGAAACGGATATGTGAATTTTAATGGTTATTTGGGATACTTGTTTTTTCCAAAATCAGAAAAAATTGTTAGTCATGGTCCTCGAATTAATAGCAGTTATTATTTCAATGAAGATTTTTACAGAACTGACAATACCAGTTATCTACAGTATTTTCTAAACTTTAGAAACCGTGCCGAGTTCATGGTCTTTGTTTCTGACGACCATGTAGAACTGCTCTCACCATTTGATCCAACTCGATTAGGTATCGCCGACTTAGATACCGGCACAAAACATCAATGGAATGCGATAGGATGGGAGTATGTTTCAAAGCCTCAAAGTCTTTTTACCTACAGTTTGGCAGGTAGGTTCGGTGGGTATTACTTAGATGGAAATAGAACCAATATTTCTACTGAATTGGGCTATCGTTTTCAACCCTATGTTAGTTTAAGTGCCAGTTTAGACTATAACTATATTGAACTTCCTGCCCCTTGGAAAACCAATGAATTCTGGCTGATCGGTTCAGAAGTCGATATCACTTTTACCAATAAACTCTTTTTTGCCAATTTGTTTCAGTACAATGAGCAGACCAAAAATTTTAACCTTAACTCGAGGTTTCAATGGCGCTATAGTCCTGCTTCCGATTTGTTCCTTGTATACACTAACAATTATTTCATTGAACCTTTTGAGGGTCGAAACTGGGCACTCACGCTAAAATTCAACTACTGGTTCAATCGATGAGAGCTTTCATAAATTTGGTTTAACAAATTGTTAAAAGGCCTTAATCGTCTCTGATTTTTGGTAACTTGTTAACAACTAATCCAATGACTCCTAAAAAATCTATCTATATGCCAACGTATCAACTAAACGTAAATGGTAAAGTTCATTCTGTAGAAGCAAGCGACAATACCCCATTACTTTGGGTGCTTCGCGATGAATTGAATATGGTGGGCACTAAATTCGGCTGTGGTATAGCCCAATGTGGTGCTTGTACCGTTCACCTCGAAGGCAATGCGGTAAGAAGCTGCTCTTTACCGGTCTCCACAGTAGGTGAGAAAAAAATAACTACCATTGAAGGACTTTCAGAGGATGGTTCTCACCCTGTACAGGAAGCCTGGAAGGAAATTGATGTTCCTCAATGTGGTTATTGCCAGGCGGGTCAAATTATGACAGCTACCGCTTTTTTGGCTAAGAATCCCAATCCTTCCGATGAGGAAATCAAAGATGCCATGCACGGCAATATTTGTCGATGTGCTACTTATAACCGTATTCATAAGGCGGTATCAACAGCCGCCAAAAAAATGGTTTAACTCCTGTCATAATTAATTCAAACATCAACAAAACAAACTGAACATGTCTTCAACTTCGAATAATATAAAATTCAATCGTAGGGCTTTCTTACGAACCTCTTCTTTGGCAAGCGGTGGCCTATTAATAGGTTTTAATCTTTTCACCGCCTGTAGACCCGAGGCAAAACCTCCGGTAAACTTGGCCGACTTGAACTATTCCGATTTCAATGCCTTTATCAAAATTGCCAAGAATGGGGCTGTAACCATTTTTTCTCCCAACCCAGAGATTGGTCAAGGGGTCAAAACATCGATGCCCATGATTATAGCCGAAGAACTTGATCTACCTTGGAATATGGTGTATGTAGAACAAGGGCACTTAGATACCAAAAATTATACACGGCAAGTTGCTGGCGGTAGTCAAAGTATCCGATTTGGCTGGGATGCCCTTCGACAGACGGGAGCGACTGCGAAGCAAATGCTCATTAATGCCGCCGCAGACAAATGGGGCGTTGATGCAAGTGAAATAAAAGCCAGTGAAGGTATAATCACGAATGCTGCAGGTGAAACACTTGGTTACGGAGATGTGGTAGAAGAGGCTGCTAAACTGGAAGTTCCCGAAAATGTGGCATTAAAAGACCCAAAGGATTATAAAATCATTGGAACCGATCAGGTCAACGTTGATATTGATAAAATAATTACGGGACAACCTCTTTTCGGCCTCGATTACAAGGTTGATGGTATGGTCTATGCTTCCGTACTGAGACCGCCTGCCTTTGGTCAGGAACTGGTTTCCTTTGATGCTTCTGCCGCCAAGGAAGTTCTTGGGGTGATCGATGTCATAGAAATAGGCGAAAAGGCCAAATCATTATTAAGTAAGGAAGAAATCAATTGGACGGCTCAATTAAGCGGTACGGGCAAAGTGGTCGTTATCGCAAAGAATACTTGGGCCGCTCTCGAAGGTAAAAAAGCGCTCAAAGCCGAATGGAAAGAGGCTTCCCCCTTAGAAAGCACCGACTTTCATGATAAAAAGCTGAACGAACTACTTGATGGAAAGGAATTCGCGACCTTAAGAAAAGACGGTGATGTAGAAAAAGCGTTCTCACAAGCCGATAAGGTGTTAGAGAGAACATACGAATCACCTTTTCTGCCTCACAATTGTATGGAACCAATGAACTTCTTTGCTAATATAACCGATGACGAGATTCATTTGGCAGGGCCGATTCAAACTCCCGAAGATGCTGCCATTACCGTTGCCGAGCTATTGGGTAGGGATGTTACCGACATTAAGGTTGAAATGACTCGAATGGGCGGTGGGTTCGGTCGTAGGTTATACGGCGACTTTGTCTATGAGGTGGCCGAAATTGCAGATAAGATTAGAAAGCCGGTCAAAATGATTTCTTCTCGGGAAGACGATATGACTACAGGGGTTTATAGACCAGCCATAAAATACCGCATTAAAGCGGCCATAAAAGATGGCCAGTTAACGGGATATCAGCTAAAGGAAGCCGCCATCAATGGGAACATGTACGGATTGATTCCGAACTTCTTTCCCGCGGGTGCGGTAGAAAACTATCAAGTTGATGTTGCCAATTATACTAGCAACATAACAACTGGTGCGTGGCGTGCCCCGTATACGAACTTTTTGGCCTATGCAGAGCAAAGTTTTTTTGATGAACTGGCCGAAGAAATGGATGCGGATAAGATTCAATTGAGACTCGATTTACTGGAAAAAGTTAAAGGCACTACTGATGAGCGTATACAATATTCTCCGGAAAGGCTTCAAGGGGTCATTAAGATGGCTGTTGATAAATCGGGGTGGGGTAGTGCGCCCGAAGGCACCTATCAGGGCTTTGTTGCCTATTATTGCCATAATACCCATGTAGCCGAAGTTGCCGATGTTCAAATACAAAACGGCCTTCCTGTGGTAAAAAAAGTAACCTGTGTGGTCGATTGCGGTATAGTGGTGAACCGAACCGGAGCCATTAATCAGGTAGAAGGTGGCGTGGTAGACGGTATCGGTCATAGTATGTATGGCAATTACGCTTTTAACAAAGGAGTGCCAGAAGCTTCAAATTATGACAAGTATCGCTTGATACGCATGAAAGAGGCTCCCGTTGTTGAAACCTACTTCATTGAGAATGAACTGAGTCCAACAGGTTTGGGTGAACCAACATTGCCTCCAGCAGGGGGTGCCGTGGCCAATGCCTTAAAGGCTGCGACCGGAAAAAGAGTGTACAAGCAACCATTTATGCTTGATAAGGAAATTTGGAAAGTTACCGAAAAGCCCGTCTTAGGTTAGGTAATTTCTTTATATTCCTAAGGAAACTTAGATAGACTAGAAAAGTATGTTCGTGACCTAAATGGTAATGAATATACTTTTTGAGGTTTGGTCATTAATGAAATCAATTTTACGCATGACACATGAGCTAAAAACGATAGTGAATGCCTATAAAATGGCTAAAGAAGCCAACAGCGAATGCGTTTTGGCAACTGTAGTTGCATTAGACGGTTCTTCTTACCGGCGGCCAGGCGTTCGAATGCTTATTACCCGAACCGGCCAAATGATCGGAGCCGTGAGTGGGGGTTGCGTAGAAAAAGAAATTTTGAGACAGGCACAAACGGTATTTGAAAGTGGTATCCCGAAAATGATGACCTACGACGGTCGATACCGTCTGGGTTGCGAGGGTGTACTCTACATTTTGATTGAGCCCTTTATACCAAGCAATGAAACCCTTGCGACTTTCGACGATTTTCTAATTGCACGAAGAAGTTTTATAATCAGGGCAGCCTTTGATAAGGAAGAGAGAGAAAACAATGCGTTCGGTTCTTCTTTTGTTTTTGAAAATGAGTTTATGGGCTTAAGGCCGAATTTCAAAATGAATGAAAACAAAGATACATTCGAGCAAACAATGAATCCCTGTTTCAAATTGATCATTATAGGAGCTGAACACGATGCCGTACAATTGTGTTCCTATGCTGGTTTGACTGGCTGGGAAGTCACTATAATCGCCTCGGCTTCCGAACAAAAGAGTAAAGACGATTTTCCCGGGGCCGATAAGTTCATGACGGTCGAACCGGAAATGCTGTCTTTAGAGAATATTGATGACCAAACAGCAGTCGTTCTTATGACTCACAGCTATGTACGTGATTTAAAATACCTTTTGGCAATTAAAGAAACCCGCCCTATCTATCTCGGGCTGTTAGGTCCGGCCAATCGTAGGGAGCGATTGTTGGACGAGTTTATGGAGTACTACCCAGAAGTTAGCGACGAATTCTTTGACGCTATTTACGGCCCTGCGGGACTGAACATTGGGGCTGAAAGTGCTCAAGAAATCGCAGTATCCATTTTATCGGAAATACTTTCAGTTGTGCGAGATAAAAAACCGATGATGTTGAAGAACAAATCAGGTAGAATACATAGTTAATGAGCGATAGCCTTGAGCATATTGTCATCGTTATATTGGCCGCGGGCTCATCATCAAGAATGGGCGAACCAAAACAACTGCTTCCCTATAACCATACTACATTACTCGGAAACGCCATCGAACAGGCAAAAAAATCCGATGCACAAAAAATAGTATTGGTTTTGGGTGCCAATGCACAACTCATAGAAGAGGCACATAAAAGTGCAGAAGTAGAGTTCGTAATCAATCCTGATTGGGAAAATGGAATGGGAAGCTCAATTGCGGTAGCTGTAAATCATCTTTTGAACAACACAGGAGAGGTATACGGAATTCTTTTTATGCTGGCCGATCAGCCCTTGGTAGATTATGAGCACCTCAATAAATTAATTACTAAATTTAAAAGCGTATCCGAGTCGATAATTGCTTCCGAGTATGAAAAAAGAGCAGGAGTACCCGCAATTTTTAGTAAATCATACTATTCACAATTGTCCAAATTGGGCGCAAGGGCAGGTGCGCAGACCATTATCGAACTGAATATGAAGGAAGTGGCTACCGTAAAGTTGGGAAAAAAGTCCATTGATATTGATACCAAAGAAGAGTACCGAAACCTGTTGGAAAATAAATTATAGATGACAAAAACCTTCACTACCAGCTTAGTATTACTTCTCACCACGGCAATCGGCATCAGTCAAGAAATGGGTTTTGAAGATTACAACCCCAAGTCGACACTCATAGTTCCCGAACATAAAATTGAACAAGCCAAGTACCCTTTTATAGACATCCACAGTCATCAAAGAAATATGTCTGAACAACGGCTATTGGAGCTTGCAGCAGATATGGACCGTCTGAACGAGGCCATTATGGTCAATTTAAGTGGCGGGAATGGTGAAGGATTAAAGGAAAGCCAAAACAATATTGATAAAACATTCCCTAACAGATTTGTCCTTTTTGCCAACATCAATTTTGATGGAATTGGTAAAGAAGGATGGACTGAACGAGCTGTGACACAACTGGAAAACGATGTGAAAAATGGTGCAAAAGGCTTAAAAATTTTTAAAAGTCTCGGTCTTCGTTACAATGATACCAATGGCAATCGAGTTTCCGTCGATGATACCCGTCTTGACCCTATTTGGAGTATGTGCGGCGAATTGGGAATACCTGTTCTTATACATTCTGCCGACCCCAAATCTTTTTGGGATCCGATGACAAGCGATAATGAACGCTGGCTAGAATTAAAAACACACCCAAGGAGAATGCGAACCGATTCTGACCCTGCCCCTTGGCAACAAATTATAGATGAACAACATCGAATGTTCAAAAAGCACCCAAAGACAAAGTTTATTAATGCCCACATGGGTTGGTATGCCAACGACCTTCAAAAACTAGGAGGTCTTTTAGATGACATTCCTAATATGTACGTAGGCATAGCGGCCGTTATTGCCGAGCTGGGCAGACAACCACAAAACGCCCGTGCGTTTTTCATTAAGTACCAAGACCGAATACTTTTCGGTAAAGATAGCTGGCAACCTAAGGAGTTTCCTACCTATTTCAGGGTTTTAGAGAGCGATGATGAGTATTTTCCATATTACAAAAAGTATCATGCTTTTTGGGCTATGTACGGCCTGAACCTGCCCGATGAAGTCTTGAAAAAGGTATACTACAAGAATGCACTTGGCCTTATTCCTGGTCTAGATAACAGTCTCTTTCCAAAAGATTGAATTTCCTCTTGTCTAAAAAAACTCAAGCTTGTTAAATATTTAGCAAAGGGTTAACGACATTTATTTGTCCGCTTTTTAAAAAGAGTCGAAATTGTAGTACGATTACCCTAAATCATACATCATGTGCCAAGAGAAATGTTTTATTGTGCCACCCCACATATTGGAGGAACTTGCCAAAAGAGGAAATAAAAGCTGTAAAAGAACTTTAAACGACACTGGCCGCATTTTAGAGCGTAGACAAACCGCGCTGAACCATTTATTGGTTCGAGAACAGGAAGATGGAGCAGCAAATCGCCTTGTCTATGATTGTCAAAATAAATATCAGCAACGGGTAGAACTGGTAATGAACGAGGGCGACCAACCAACTGATGATGAAGTGGCCAATCTGGCTTATGACGGATCGGGTTTTGTTCGCGATTATTTTCAACAGACTTTCGGACTTAATTCCGTTGATGGAAACGGTATAGACATCATCTCAAACATACATTATGGCGAAAACTATAATAATGCCTATTGGGATGGAGACGAAATGACCTATGGAGATGGAGATGGCAAAGAATTCACCAATTTCGCCGGAGCAATTGATGTCGTAGCACACGAGATTGCCCATGGCGTTACCCAATTTTTGGCCAATTTGGAATACTACGGACAATCGGGTGCTCTAAACGAACATTTTTCAGATGTATTCGGCACAGTTATCAAGCAAAAGTATTTGGATCAAGATATTGAGGATGCTGATTGGTTGATCGGTGATTTGGTGGTTACTGAAGAATTTCCCGGTATAGCCATAAGATCAATGAAAGCCCCAGGTACGGCCAATGACTTTGATACTCAACCCGACCATATGGATAATTACTATAGTGGTACGGCCGACAATCAAGGGGTGCATATCAATTCAGGTATACCGAATAAGGCCTTTTATTTGAGTTGTTTAGAAATAGGTATCGATGACTGCGCCCTTATTTGGTTCGAAACGCTCAAATCACTTTGGCGAACTGCCAATTTTAATGATATGGTTGAAACCCTGATTAGTGTTGCCCAGAATTTATCCAGCGAAGGAAGGGTCAATGAGCAATCGGTAGACGCTATATCAAAAAGTTTTTCATCAGTCGGTTTAACCCCAATCGTTGTGTAATGAAATATAAGATTGAAATATCAGGTGGTTTCACGGGAATACCTAAGTTTTATGAAGGGGAGAGGCATTTGAATGAAATTCAGAAAGAGAAGCTGCTGGATTTGTTGAAAACCTCGAATAGCAAAAATTCTCCCATTCGAGACGGGCAGAAGTATTCATTTCTTTTCACTGAGGGGCAAGACATCTATACTGCCGAATTTGGGGAGAACAACCTTCCTTCGGAGCTCAGGCAAATTATGGATAGCATTATACATGCAGACTAATCATCAAGAAAGCCTGAACGTAATGAATCACTAAGTGTTAGCCTATTTTCTGACTAGGCTCAACTTCAGCATGGCCATAATCTTGAAAAATTCCGCAAGAGTATTCTTTTTTAATTAAAGAATTTGCTTCTTTTTTTTTCTTTTTGGCCAAAACTTCGATTTGTGGAGATAAGTAACCCATAACCATGTTTTTAAATGACATCTAACCTAACGAGCTGTACTCTACTTTGTTGTTCACTTTTCGATGTACCACTCAAATTCGAGGTAAAATTAGACTAGGTTTTCGATTAATTGTAACACTTTACGAAAAATTTGTGATTACTTAATCGAAAAGCCATGAGTTGTTATACCTGAAACTACATGGGCAGGGGGTTTGCCAACGTTTACAAAACCACTAATTGTTTGGCAATATAACTCTGAATCATCATCCAGTTCATTTTTAACACCAAAGCTGCCGAAGGTATATTGTCATCTTCGATAGCTGAAATGATGGCATCATGCTGATCGTTAGAGTTATAATGAAACGAATCGTTTGACATAAATGCCCTTTCATAAAAGAAAATACGTGTTTTTAAATCTTTAAGAATTTGTTGAAAAACTTCATTTTTATAGTTCTGTGTTAACAGTCGGTGAAACTCCATATAGGAGTGTACTCGATCGATAGCAGTCTCTGCATCGGCAATGATATTTCTTTGCTTCTTAAGCCTAAGAATATCCTTTTCGTTAAACTGCGATTCTTCAAGGGCCAATACCTCTAAGTGGGCTACTAGTTCATAAAGGTTTTTGGCTTCTTCAGTACTTACCTTCGCAATTACAAAACCTCTGTTTTTTATTGCTTTCACAATATGCGCCTGTTGTAGTTGGGTTAGGGCTTCTCGAATAGGTGTTACACTTATTCCCAAGACTCTTGCGACAGCGGCCAAATTTATATTCTGTCCTGGTTGCAAACGGCCCTTTTGCATTTCCTTCAGTAAATGCTCCCTTACCTTATCTCTATGATTAACAATATATGTCATAACTTCAATTAAACATCGTATACGATTTTAAATTAAAGAAAGAATTGTCATAGTTGCAAATCTATCTTCAACTGAATTATTAGATTATGATATTTAGCTTGCCTTGAATTGAGCTCGACTATAACTATAAGAAAAACCCTATAATTAAATGGCATAGACTGCATGAAAAGTGCATTTCGTCCAATATAGGCTCATAAAAACACTAAACCTCATATGCTTCCGTTCATAGAGCATAAACCTAAATTTTTGAATATGTGTTACTTAATTGCGAACACCAGAAGATTTCTGGGCCTTTCTGCCTTTGCTCTTATCCTTTTCAGCTGTAGCGATGACGGAAATAATGATTTAGAATACACCGAAGACGCTAAAGTGTCTCAAACAGAATTAAAGACAATAATCGAAACTGATAACGTTGCCAGTGTAGCCGACCAATTGGTTTCTGAGCTTTATGACAATGAACAATCGGGCACAACTGCAAAAACTGAAGAAACGTGCTATGTTGCTGAGTATTCCGAAACGGGCTTTACCTTAACCTTCGATAGCTGTAGTATTGAAGATGGCGGTGAAGTTCTAGATGGCGTTTTAAGTGTAGCATATGGTGGCGATAACGATTCATATGCTTTTGTAATAACTTATGACCAACTGATAGTAGGCAATACGTCTATTGATGGTACCAGAAGTTTTAAGGTCAACAGTTCTGAGGAAAGTCAATCAATCAGTTGGACCGTTGATAGCAAAATGGAAATTGTTCTAGCCGATGGTTCCGAAGTTTCAGAGGAAGGCGAAAAAACAATGGCCATCGTATTTGGTGAAGATTTTAGTGACGGTGCCGTTACCTTAGATGGGGAATGGATATTAAAATCTGATGGAAACACCTATATCGTTGACATCACCGATTTAATGGAAATTAAGTTCGGATGTGAGTATTTTGGTGAAGGAGTTATGGCCTTGAGCAAAAACGGGCTTGAGGTCTCAGTTGACTTTGGTGACAGTACTTGCGATGATATAGCAATGCTTACTTACCCTGATGGTACGGAAGAAGAAATCTCGTTAAAAGATTAATAAATACCAGATTTATAAATAAACGGGCCCTGCTAGATTTAGCAGGGCCTGTTTGTTTTAATAGGTTATTTTTCTATCGGTTATAGTTACGATACTCTGCCCATTGAACTCTTTTACTATTTCTTAAACTGGAGAAATAATTAAATGTTTTTGATTCTGTAACAGTTTTTCTTGATGATGCTTTCATGATGATTCGTTTTAAATGATGATTGTGATTGATGATTTTTTTTTTGATGACCTGATTAGTCCTTTTTTATTGGTTTCGTTGTCTTCTTATCATACCAATAATCGGTATTCCAACCGAAACCAATTGTGTAATAAACCCGAGGCCTTTTTAAATGAGGATGTAAACTTTTCATGACTATAATATTTTTTGATTGACTTATACAAAAGAGACGACCAAAGCCATAGCTTGTTACACACAATTGCTACCTAACCTTTTATTTATAAAATTTTTAACTTTCTGGATGTTAAGTACAAAGACTGTTTAAAGCTCGCTTGATCAAAGCGATTTTTTTGTCATAAGGTTTTCAAATACTCGAGCAAGGCCTCTCGTTCAGAATCGGTAAGAATATCTCCAAAAGTATGGCCTTCATTGCCATAACCTTTAAGCGTTGTGTCATAAGTGTATTTGTCCGTATTCCCACTCTCTTCGGAGTAGTTCCATCCAAGGTTATCCGAATCGTAATCAGTCGATTCAAAACTACGCTTCCAATATTTTGGCCTTTCGGTACTATTTAGAACATCTGCAATAGTGGGTACCGAACCATTATGAAAATAAGGAGCCGTAGCCCAAACACCATCCAGCGGAGGCGCAATGTAACCGCCTTCTGCCATAAGCATCAAGGCATTATCGCCACTGCCGAACCAACCGGTGTTGAACCAGTCGAAAAAATAATCGTTCAGTGCTGAATTTTCAGAATACCTATCTGAAAGGGCAGGGTCTGTACCGATAGTCGCCAAAGCTACCAGTAGATTTGGATACGATTCATCTTCGCCGTAACTACCATGGCATTTTACACAGTGTTCTTCGAAGACCAATTTGCCTTGCTGGGTCAAATTTGTATTTATAGAATAAGGATAAACAGGTGGTTCTAAACTCTCGATGTAAGCCAGAACATCTGGCATTTTTGAATCTACCTCTACAGCCTTATCCATTTCGGTCAACGTCAATAACGAAGAACCAATAAATGATTTGCAAAAATCTTTTCGGCCCAAGGCGTGGTAGAACATGGCGTTTTTTTTCCTTAAAAGCCACCAAGCTGGCACATCTGTGGGGATCACCTCATCATCTAAAGCTATCAACGGCTCATCAGACCACTCCAAAGTATTTTTATCCCTATGGGAAATCAAAACCTGAGTAATCCGGTCTGCGGGATTCACACCTACTACATCCGTCACCGTTGCCGGACCGATAGCCATAATTCCCTTTCTAAATTGGTCATAGGCATCCCATTCATCACTATTTTGACCATAAACAAATGAAATTCCGGTACTCACTAAAGCGATATCATCCGCTCTGTTCATCGTAAAATCAGCACTATGGTTGCCCAAACCTACAATCAGCTTATCGTCTAGAAAACCTGAGTGGCAAGACATACAATTGGGTGAAACGATACGAACCCCATTAGATGCTGTGGCAGCGGTGAAATCATGGGGTAGTTTGCTATTATCTCCAATTCTGTTTAGAAGATTTCTATTATCTTCTCCATATCCGTTGATATAAGCAGAATAGGGCACTCCGGAGCTCATATATTCTCCTGAAATCAAATACTGATAACCTATCTCTGGGTCCCCGGGGCGTTGTGTCGAAGGAGGAATTGCGTTTACCTCCAATAATGGGTTTTCTGGCTCCGGTTCCGGTGTTGGCGACTCAGGGTTTGGAGTTGGTTCTGGATCACTTGCATTATCACTGGAACATGCACATATTCCTAGTATTAAAGAACCGATAACAATCCATTTGAAACTCCTAAACTCCATCTTAACTTTTTTTGTTCAGTTGATAGCCAGAATACTACCAAATCTACGAATTATGTACATTCGATAAATTTTACTTCGGGGTTCTCACATTTTTTTCGACCAATCGTATAATCCCACCCTATCTCTTCATCGTTTTCAGGAACCTCAAATCAACAATTTTATAATCTTAATATTTAAACATTTGTTAAACCATTTATGCAGAAAAAACTCTATTTGTAACTTGCAAATCAGTTGCCAACAACACTTTTTTAAGGTGTTTTTTACTAAATTGATACAATATGGACTTGCTTAATAGAGCCGCAGATTTTGAAAACAGAAAATGGTCTGGCATGACCACTAGTGATAGAATTAACGCATCTCGTGAGGCCAAAGAACTAATTCTTTCCATCAACGAAATCTATAAAAAAACAAAAGACGAGGCCCTTATGGACCTTATGAAGCGATTAACCGTTATCAAGCGCAAGATTGAGAAACGCTTGAATAAATAGTTAATCGGCAAAATTTTAAATAACAATTAAAAAGAAAACGGCTGGGTATTCAGCCGTTTTCTTTTTATATAAATGTGTTGTACTTTAACCATGGTATAAGTCTGACTGACAGATTATGGAAACCATCATACCTTTTGGTATTTTTGAAAAAGAGATGATAATCAATAATAATATTACAAAACACTTCTTTCCCTGTTTACGTTTTTTTGGATGTCCTATCCCATATCAAGTAGGGTAAATTATTAGAGCAATTCCAGTTCTTTTAATTCTTTTTAAAAAAAGTATTTAAAAATTATCATAATTATAATTTCAAACGAAATTATTTATATATTCGAAACATCAGTTTGTGCGAAATCGTTTTCGCTATTGTAAACTGTAAGAACCCCCGATAGTAGTGTAATCGATTAAACATTTTGTCATCTCTCCTAAAAATGAGAGATGATTCGTACGCAGTTATACTCTTAATAATCACCAAAACCGAAAAAATGAAAAACCTTTTGCGAAGTAATACTTCGAGAATGTCATGGTTATTTGCATTACTTTTCCTGACAGTAATTTCAGAAGTAGGAGCGGTAGGTTCGACACCATACCGTGCTCTCTTAAAAGCGACTTATGCTTTTCAATCAGAAGTGACAGGTACTGTAACAGATTCTGATGGGATACCCTTGCCAGGGGCAACGATTGTAGTAAAAGGAACGAATACGGGTACAGTCTCCGACTTTGACGGAAACTATGTAATTCAAGCTTCCGCAAACGATATTTTGGTTTTCAGTTATATAGGGTATAAGACCACTGAACTTCCAGTAAGTGGAAATTCAACGGTGGATGCAAGCCTATCTATCGACGCCGGTCAATTGGAGGAGGTTGTGGTTGTGGGATACGGAACTCAAAAGAAGAAAAACTTAACGGGCTCTGTAGGTATAGCTGATGCCGAAAGACTAGAAAACAGACCTATTACCTCAGCAGGGCAAGGCTTACAGGGAGTTGTTCCTAACTTAAATGTTTCCATACGAAACGGTGATCCCACCCAAGGTGCCGATTTCAATATTAGAGGTTTCGAATCGATTAACGGAGGTAGCCCATTGGTATTGGTTGACGGGGTACCTATGGATTTGGAAAGAATCAATCCTAACGATATTAAGAGCGTTTCTGTACTTAAAGATGCTTCTGCTGCTGCCGTTTATGGAGCCAGAGGTGCCTTCGGGGTCATCTTGGTAGAAACAAAAAAGGGTCGCGTAGGCAAGACTAGCATCAACTTTAGCACACAACAATCGTATGCAAAACCCATTTTCAATATTGACCCGGTCACCGACCCATATGATTTGGTTACCTATTTAAACGAGGCTCAAATAAGAACCAGTGGTCAGCCAAGATATGATGAGGATTATGAAGCCGGCACTCTTAGGTATTCTCAAAATCCGATACCTGAAAATGAGTGGGGCGTAATTAACGGCAACCTTAGATACTATGGCTATAATGATTACAATAGTAAGGCCATCGCTGATTTCGCTCCTCAAAAGACGTATGATTTCAGTATAAGCGGTGCGACAGAGAAAGCTTCCTACTACGTTTCTTTTGGCTACCTAAGCAAAGACGGCTATATAAAAAATAGCGATAAGAACGAAAAATTCAAACGCTACAATGTTTTGATGAAAACAGAATACAATGTGAACGATTGGATGAGTTTAGATTCTAAAGTTGTTTTCAATGCACAAAATAGCGATAAACCACACTTCTATAATTGGGATGTTAACATCAATTCCGTGGCAAGGGTAAATGCGGTTACACCTGTACAATTTCCAGATTTGCCATATTATCAAACACCTGGTGATCGTGCAGATTACGAACAATACATCGGCAAATATTTCGGTGGAACTATATTTTTTCCATACTTAGAAGATGGTGGGAGAGACACATTTGTAACAGGCGATACGTGGTTGACCCAAGGTTTGACATTGACCCCTGCTACGGGCCTCAAAATCAGGGGTGATTTTTCATACAACACCTTCAATAGAAACGATAAGGAAGTTGCAAGCAAGATAGAGGTAGTAAGTACCGATTTGAATGCCGACCCTTTCATAACCAATGGCTTAAGTGGTAATGACTATATTCTCGAATCTAATAATCGCAACGAATATTATGTTCTCAATTCTTACGCAGAGTATGAATTTAATGCCGATCAAACTGAAAAAGATCATTTTTTAAAACTAATGGTCGGTTTTAATCAGGAATGGGGGCATCGAAGATTTTTCTCTTCAAGAGCTCAAACCCTAATTACACCTTTGATAACTAACATTAGTGCGACTACTGGCGCACAGACCACTAATGGCAATGAAAGTGATATTTCACTAAGAGGTGGATTTTATAGGGTCAACTATATTTTTAAGGATAGGTACCTCTTTGAGGCTAACGGACGATATGATGGAACCTCAAGATTTCCGAAAGAAGATAGATTCGGATTTTTCCCATCTTTTTCAGTTGGATGGAACATCTCGGAAGAACCGTTTATGCAAGGTGCTACGGGATGGCTCGACCAATTTAAAATCAGGGGGTCTTGGGGTGCATTGGGTAACCAATCAGTAGAAGATAGTAATGGAAACGACATTTTTTATCCATATATAACCAGTCTAAACTCAAATACCTCCCCTTATATTTTGAGCTCAGGAAGAACGCCTTATGTTAGTCCGGGTGGTCTTGTGAGCCCTAGTTTAACTTGGGAGACCGTGGTTAGTAAAAATATCGGTGTTGATTTGGCCCTCTTCAAAAATAAACTAGCCATCACGGCCGACTATTATATTCGTGATACAAAAGATATGTTGATGTCAGTCGACTACCCTGGTCTATTGGGCACATCTGCTCCTGCCACAAATGCGGCAGATTTAAGAAATGAAGGTTGGGAGCTATCTGTTACATGGAGAGATAGTTTTGGAGAAAATGGCAGATGGGGATTGAACTTGGCGTTGGCCGATAGTCAATCTGAAATCACGAAATACGAAAACCCTTCCGGGGCGCTTTCAGAATATTATGTCGGTCAGAAGATAGGAGAGATATGGGGGTATGAGACTGTAGGAGTTTTTCAAGACCAAGCCTCTCTTGACGCTGCACCCGATCAGGCATTCATTGATCCCAATTTTATGGTAGGTGATATGCAGTATGCCGATCTGAACGGTGACGGTAAGATTGATAGCGGTAGTAATACCTTGAGCGACCCAGGAGATAGAAGGGTAATTGGTAACACGACAGCTCGGTACTCTTTTGGTATCAACCCCGATGTTAAATTTAAAAACTGGTCATTAGACCTATTTTTTCAAGGGTTATTTAGAGATTATCTTCCTGGTAATGGTAACTGGAACGCTTTTTACCCCAACAACTCAGGAGTAACCGAAAAGTACTATCTGACCGAATCGTGGAGCCCTGATAACCGTGATGCTTATTTTGCCGCGCCATTGGTCGGTACATCGAACAAGAGAAATATTGTACCTCAGTCAAGGTATGTTCAAAATGCGGCCTATATACGGCTTAAGAACATCACATTGAGTTATGACCTTCCTTCCACCGTTCTCGACAATTTAGGCATGAGCAAATTTCAACTATTTTTGGCCGGCCAGAATGTGTGGGAATATACCAAAATGCACAAGCCTCTCGACCCCGAATCCGTTTTTACGGTTACGCAAGAATACTATCTACAGAGAATATTCACATTTGGCATCAATGCATCCTTCTAATATCAGTAAAACCTCATTATGAAAAATATCAATAAAATAAACGTACTGTGGTTAGCTACCATTATCATTTTTGTTGGCTGCAACGACGATTTCCTTGAGCGTGTTCCTCTTGACAATGTCAGTGACGCTACCTTTTGGAACACAGAGAGCGACTTACAGGTATATAACAACAATTTTTACGACTTGGCTAGAAATGATGATAATGTACCTATTATGATGGCCCATGACGATGGTTTTGATAGCAACAACATAAGTATATGGTACTTAGATGAAGCATCTGACAATATAGTGGCCCAGCATAATAGACATGACCGCTACAGAACTTTACGGGCAGGAATACACACCGTACCTGATAATGCGCAATTGTACGGATACAAGGGCTGGAACTTTATTCGCTCCTTAAACATAGGTTTGCAGAATTATGATTTGGCCAACGTTTCGGAAGAAATTAAAGATATATATAGAGGTGAGGCCCGCCTTTTTAGAGCATGGTTCTATGCGGATAAGGTTTCCAAATTCGGAGATATCACATGGATCGATACGGAATTGAGTACTGCATCTGAAGAGCTATTCAGCGCCAGAACCCCACGAAATGAGGTCATGGCAAACGTACTTGAAGATTTAAATTTTGCCACTCAAAACTTACCCGAATCATGGGGCGATGGCGGTAATCATGGTAGACTTAATCGCTGGGCCGCTTTATTACTGAAGTCGCGTATATGCCTCTACGAAGGTACTTGGCAAAAATATCATGGTGGAAGCAATGTTGAAATGTGGTTGACCGAAGCGTCTGAAGCTGCCAAAGAACTTATTGATAATGGTCCGTATTCTTTATATACTACCGGTGACACAGAGCATGATTACAATGCGTTTCACAGGCAACTGGACCTTGACGGAAACCCAGAGGTAATCTTATGGAGAAAATATGATCCAGGTCAATTTACCAATCATGTAATGTCTTATTGGCGCGGCTACAATGGGGGAGCGACCAAAAGTATGGTCGAAGATTATCTTTGTACTGACGGTCTACCCATATCACTTTCCGGATTGTATGCGGGTGACGAAAGTATAGAAACCGTATTTGAAAACCGTGATCCAAGATTAAGACAAACTATTTTACACCCTGACGATAGGGAATATTACAACTTTGGCAATAGTGCCGATTTCGAATATCCTCGGTTAACGGGTATGGTGGGCGGAGAAAAAAGTTCAACAGGTTATCATATCATCAAAGTGTATGAAGTAGAAGCTGCCTATCGTTCGTACAATACCTCTTGGACCCCGGCCATCACCCTTCGTTTAGCCGAAGCACTGTTAAACTATGCAGAGGCAGTAGCTGAACTGGGAACAATTAGTCAATCAGATCTCGATATAACGATTAATGCCTTACGTGATAGGGTTGGCATGCCGCATCTGGAACTTACCAATATACCTGATGACCCACGATATGCTGGTAGTGGTGTTTCTCCACTTATCAATGAAATTAGAAGAGAAAGAAGAGTTGAATTATTTATGGAAGGATTTAGGTATAACGACCTGATAAGATGGAAGCGGGGAGACCTTTTTCGACAGAAAGATTTAGGAATATTATGGGATGCTGCCGCTGAAGCGAGGTATGAAGGTGCTACCGTTAAAACCGCAGTAGACCCGGATTCTGGAAAAACTTACATCGACCCTTATGGTGATTCAGCTTGGGAAACCCCGCAATTTGATGAGAACAAGCACTATTTGTGGCCCATACCTTTATCCGAAATTTCTCAAAACCCCAATTTAGGGCAAAATCCGGGTTGGTAGCCTGTCTAATTTTTAAGCAATCTTAAAACAATTGAATGTTTGATAAAATCATAGGATCTAGAAAATGGGTGAGCTTGCTAGTACTAGTTTCAATAGGTTACTATGGGTGGGCCCAAAATGAACCTGCCAAAGAAGATTTTAGTCTTGAAAATCCGATATCGGTCAGGTATCTAAGTAAAAAGCTCCCAAAACAAGGCCCAAAATTGGTCTTAAATAGTAAAATAGAGAAACGTCTTAGAAAGCAAATAGCTACAAATGATGTTGTGCGAAACCTCTATGAGGCCATCAAGCTAAATGCCAATTCGATTTATGATGAACCTTTGCTCATCAGAGAGATGGAAGGAAGAAGGTTATTGCACATCTCAAGAGAGATGCTCTATCGAATGAATATGCTAAGTATGGTTTATAGAATTGATAAAGACGACAAGGCCTTGCAAAGAATTAATGATGAGCTTTTGGCAGTTTGTAGTTTTTCCGATTGGAACCCTTCACACTTTCTTGATGTTGCAGAAATGTCATTGGCTGTTGCTCTAGCGGTTGATTGGGCCGGAGAAGGTCTTCCGGAATCTACTGTAGCAATTGCAAAAAAGGCACTCATCGAAATGGGGCTGGAACCTAGTTTTAAAAGCAAACACTGGTGGATAGGAGGAGGCAACAATTGGAACCAAGTCTGCCATGGGGGCATGGTGGCAGCAGCTATCACAACAGCAGACGTAAACCCGCAACTCGCATCGAATACTATTAGTCGAGCACTCGACAGCATACCAAATGCATTGTATGCGTATGGCCCTGATGGGGTTTATCCTGAAGGCTCTACCTACTGGTCTTACGGAACCTCATTTACCGTTACGACAGCCGCTATGTTTGAAAGTGCTTTTCAAACAGATTTTGGCCTTTCCAACTATAAACCCTTAATGCAAAGTGCCATTTATAGAACCATGTGCAATGCACCTTCCAATATGTATTACAATTTTGCCGATTGTGGCGATAGTAGAAGTGATAAAGGAGATTTCACATTGGCTTGGTTTGCGAATAAAACAAATAATGGTGCATTCTTCGAAAAAGAAAGGTTTCTAATGCCAGCGGATAAGATGGGAAAATTAAGCAGGTTAGCTGCCGTCTCTTTGGTTTGGATCTCACAATTTAGCGAAGGTGATCTATTAGAGCCCCCTCTTGTTTATAAAGGTGATGGTGAAAATCCGATTTTTATTGCAAGGAATAAACCCGATCAACCATCTCAATTTTATCTAGGGGCTAAAGGCGGAAATGGAAGTACTAATCATGGTAACATGGATGGAGGCTCGTTTGTTTTTGAACTTGACGGGGTAAGATGGTCGGTTGATCCAGGTAATCAAAATTATCATAACCTAGAAAAGATAGGTTTCAAACTTTGGGATAGCTGTCAGGAGTGCCAGCGATGGACGTTGCTCACGAAAAACAACTTTGGCCACAGCACCTTGACCATTAATAATGAACTACATCAAGTAGATGGAAAAGCTTATTTTCTAAGTTACAACGATGGTAACAAGCCTGAGGCAACAATTGATTTAGGCCCCGCCTTCGGTAAATTAGTTGATTCGGCACAAAGAAAGTTCACCAAAGAGAACGAAACATCACTTCTTGTTGAAGATATACTGGTCATCAATGATTCTACCCAATCAATAACTTGGCAAATGATGACGACCGCCAAAATAAAAAAGTTAGACTCAGGTGTTATGCTCGAACAGGAAGGAAAGCGATTATTTGTGAACAACCTCAGTCATCCTGATATTTCATTTTCAGTCGTATCTCTTGACCCTCCGCCTCTACAAGTAGATCGAACGATTGAAGGGCTAAAAAGGCTTGAATTGCGTATTCCTGCATATACAGTGCAAAACAATCAAACGGAAATTAGAGTGAGGTTGACGAATGAGTCAAACTAAACATCCAAAACTTTTAAAGCTTTAGTACTAAGCCGATTTCTGGTTTCTTCGGTAATATACTTCTTCTGGTCAATTTGCTGTGGTTGGTCTATTGTGCAGAAATAACTATGGATGCTTCTTCTTGTTTTAGAGGTGTTATTAGTGGTGCCACCGTGCCAGACGTGTGAGTTGAATATAACTACAGAACCGGCCGGTGCATTGATGAGAATTTGTTTCTCATGTGGTAATAGCGGGTCGCTCAAAACCTCATCCGGTAACCGACTTGATTTATGTGTACCTGGCACGATTCGCGTAGCACCGTTATCGTTGGTAAAATCATCTAGCAACCAGATTGAATTGCAAACCTTATAACCTTGTTCCGCCACTGCATTTTTATAATCTACATGTAACTTTTGTAGTCCTTTCCCAGGTTTGGCTGCTCTGTAATTCAATGAAGACAATTTAAAATCATTGCCGAGTACCACCGAGATGGCTGCTAGAACTTTTTCATGGCTGTAAAAAATATCGAAAAGTGCTCCTTTATTCACTAAATCTGCCAAGCGATCAGCTCCTTCTTCCTTCGGGTGCCGAATATACTTTGATTCGGCAAGCTCACTTCCGGCATTTTCGCCTTCCGCATCCATTAATTCTTTAATTCTAGAATTTAAAGCAGCAACCTCGTCTGTTGTCAGCAGTTGACCTAAATTAAGGTATCCGTTCTCCTCAAGAAATACCTTTTCTTTATCTGTAATCATACTATAAAGTTAGTTTTCCTAAGTTAATCACTTCCAACGAAAAAGCATACCCTTTATCTACAGTATGTTTTTTATCCATCAAGAATATACCCAATAACACAATTCATAATGGTTCTACCTTCTTAATTTCATGACATAAAAAAAATTATGGAAAATATACTAGTAGCAGGTGCCCACGGCACGACAGGTCAAAAAGTTATCTCTCTTTTAAAAGAGTCGCAATATTTTAAACCGATTGCAATGGTTCGTAAAGAAGAACAAGCAGAAAGGTTTAAAAGTAAGGGTGTAGATTCGCGATTGGGAGACCTTGAAAAGAATTTAAACGATGTTACCAAAGGCATTGACAAGGTTATTTTCGCGGCCGGTTCCAAGGGTAAGAACCTTGAAGGCGTAGACCAAGAAGGTGCCAAAAAGCTCATTGACGAATCTAAAAAGGCTAACATAAAGAAATTCGTAATGCTCAGTTCGATAGGCGCTGGCCATCCGGAGGAATCTGATAGATTACAAGAGTATTTAAAAGCCAAACACAATGCCGATGAGTACTTAAAGAAAAGCGGACTAACCTATGCCATCGTCAGACCTGGAACCTTGACTAACGAAAAGGGTACAGGCAAAATAAAAACGGCGGATAGATTAGAAGAGCATGGTGAAATTTCTAGAGAAGATGTTGCCCAAATATTGGTAAGGGCACTGCATGACGACACGGTTATCGATAAGGCCTTCGAAATGGTCGCCGGTGAAGAATTGATAGGTGCCGCGATGGATAAGGTGTAAGGTAGGACCCTAAAGTTTAAGAAGTATTTAAATAGATTAATGGCCAAATCTTATTAACTTTTCGATATGCAACCACGATTTAAAAAATATCTTGTTTTTTTCGGATTGGGACTCTCTCTCTTTTTAGCAGTTTGCTGCGGTTCATCAAAGAATCAAACAGCGAAGCGCTCATTAGAGCTTCTTGATAGCTTGGTGGTTGCCAAGAGATTTATGGTCAGCGTTGATAGGGCCCAGCCCATGATGACGACTAGCATGCAAAGTATTGCAAATGCGGGTCTTTTTCCACCTGGCAGTGCACCTGGTCAGCTTTATCTTTCTGGCGGATACAATATTTTAAAAGTCAAGGGAGATAGCGTCGAGGCAAATTTGTCTTATTGGGGAGAACGACAAATGGGTGGAGGTTATAATACCAGAAATTCAGGTATTGAATTTAAAGGGTTGGCCGAAGATTGGGAATATTCTAAGAATGAAAAAAAAGGAAGCCATCGATTTAATTTTCAAGTAAAAAATGAAATGGAGACTTTTCAGGTGACTATCAATCTGTTTTCTCAAATGAATTCAAACATTCAGGTCAACAGCAACCAGCGTTTTACTATTGGGTACACAGGCACCGTCAAAGAATTGGAAAACGATTCCTTATAATCCCTAAAACAAACAATAATAAATAAACTACAGAATTTAATGAAGATTACTTTTTACGGACAGAATACACTGGCAATTGAAATGGGAAGTAAACATATAATTGTAGATCCCTTTATAACCGAAAACGGTCTTTCAAAAGACAAAGTGAACATCAATGATTTGAAGGCCGATTACATTTTTCTGACTCATGCCCATTTTGACCACACTTTAGATGCCGAGGCTATAGCTAAGAATACCGACGCCACCATTATCAGCAATTTCGAAATATACAGCCATTACGATGCCAAAGGTTTAAATGCTATGCCTATGAATCACGGAGGAGTTAGAACCTTTGATTTTGGTGAGGTCAAATACGTCAATGCTATTCATACCAGTAGTTTTTCAGATGGGAGTTATGGCGGAAACCCTGGCGGTTTTGTAATGTCTTCTGAAGGAAAAAGCATCTACATTGCCGGAGACACCGCTCTTACTATGGATATGAAGCTTATACCGATGTATAAAAAAATCGATTTGGCCATTCTACCAATAGGGGATGTGCTTACCATGGGAGTAGATGATGCTATAATAGCAAGTGATTTTGTGGAATGTAATCGTGTTCTTGGGGTGCATTACGATGCTTTCCCGTTTACCAAAATCAACAAATCCGATGCTTTGAAAGCCTTTAAGAAAGCTGGAAAAGAACTAGAGCTCCTGGAAGTTGGCAGCTCACTTACCGTCTAAATAAATTTTATTCGTCATCAAATTAAAAACCCCATGAATTTATTTCATGGGGTTTTCTTAACATAAGAATTCAACAAAAATCAACTAACGTTTCCGTCATTCAATGAAAAGGAGTTAAATCTTCTAACTCCTCTTCCTTAAAAATTCTTGATTTTATTACGAATCGGAGTCCCATCGGAATTTCAAGCGAAAAGCTAGAACCTCTTCCGGTTACCACATCAACGGTCAATTGGGTATGTTTCCAATATTCATATTGATCTTGGCTCATGTAAAACTCACAATCGTTTACAGTTCCTAAGAGAACATCGGTCTCGTTGAGCATCAGTTCCCCTTTGGTATAGCACATGGGTGATGATCCATCACAACACCCGCCGCTTTGGTGAAACATCAGTTCCCCATGTTGTTCCCTTAATTTATCGACCACCTTTTTAGCGGCATCCGTTATCAAAACACGTTCTATCATATTAGAAAAAACCCATGGCATTCTTATCGTGAGAAATAAGCATATTCTTGGTCTGTCTGTAATGGTCTAACATCATTTTATGCGTTTCTCTACCGATACCCGATTTCTTATAACCACCGAAAGGCGCGTGGGCAGGGTAGAGGTGGTAACAGTTGACCCAGACCCTACCAGCTTGCACGGCACGCGAAACTTGGTACGCTTGGTGCGTATCTCTTGTCCACACACCAGCACCTAACCCATATAAGGTATCATTCGCGATTTCAATAGCTTCTGCCTCATCTTTAAAGGTAGTGACACACGCAACAGGCCCGAAGATCTCTTCTTGAAACACTCTCATCTTATTATTGCCCTTTAACAGGGTAGGCTGTATGTAGTACCCACCTTCAAGACCTTCGTTATAGGCCGCTTCGCCACCTGTCAACACTTCGCAACCTTCATCTTTACCGATAGCTATGTAATTTAATATTTTCTCATACTGATCATTGGAAGCTTGAGCGCCCATCATAGTTGTCGGGTCTAATGGGTGTCCCATTTTTATGGCCTTGACCCGCTCGACCACTCTTTCAATGAATTGGTCATAAATACTTTCTTGCACCAAAATTCTGGAAGGACATGTACATACTTCCCCTTGATTGAGGGCAAACATGGCGGCACCTTCCAAGCACTTATCAAAGAATTCGTCGTCGGCGCTCATGACGCTTTCAAAGAAGATATTCGGACTCTTTCCTCCGAGCTCCAAAGTAACGGGAATGATGTTTTTAGACGCGTACTGCATAATCAATTGACCTGTAGTCGTCTCTCCCGTAAAGGCTACCTTATTGATTCTTGGGCTAGAGGCCAATGGTTTACCGGCTTCGACACCAAAACCATTGATTACGTTTAGAACACCTTCAGGTAGAATACCATCAATAAGTTCCATCAGTATCATAACTCCGACCGGTGTTTGTTCTGCTGGTTTTAGAACAACGCAGTTACCTGCAGCTAGGGCAGGGGCTACCTTCCATGTGGCCATCAACAATGGAAAATTCCACGGAATAATTTGTCCGACCACCCCTAGAGGTTCTTTAACATTCATAGAAATGGTAGTTGAATCGAGCTCACTTACCGTTCCTTCTTCAGCGCGAATAACCCCCGCAAAATAGCGAAAGTGGTCAACGGCAAGGGGAAGGTCGGCAGCCAATGTTTCGCGAAGTGCCTTACCATTATCCCAAGTCTCGGCCCGGGCCAATTCTTCTAAATGTTTTTCCATTACATCGGCAATCTTCAAAAGTCGATTGCTTCGGTCGGCGGCCGAACTATTGTTCCATGCCGGGGCGGCTTTCCAAGCGGCATCTAGAGCCAGTTGAACATCTTCTTCGGTCGATCTGGCCACCTGGGTAAAACTATTGCCATCTACCGGGGAAATATTATCAAAATATTGTCCTTTAACGGGAGCGACCCATTTACCGCCTATATAATTATCGTACTTACTTTTGAAATTGGGTTTTACCAATTCCTCTTTCTTGATAGTGCTTACATCACTCATATTCTGTAATTTTAAGGAGTTGAACTTTTGAATTATTGACTACCAAATTACTTGGTTCTCGTTCCACTTCTTAGTACGATACTATCAATCAAGTGAACTATTCTATCGAATTTTATTAAATCGATAAAAAAAGGAGGGTTGTACCATCAATTTAAAAATATAGTTAGTAGATTAAAGTGATTTTGAAATTTACGCTATGCAATTACCTGACTCATTTTATGGTTCTAGAAAGTTGGTCGACATAGTCGAAAACCAAACGACCTACGAATTGAAAGACTCGGCAATGCACATTTTTGAGACCCATGCCAAAGCAGAACTCGTGCAATTACAATTTGGTTCACCCGTGCTTGCGAGCATGTTGCAAGGAAAGAAAATCATGCATCTTAGCAACAAACAGTCTTTCGACTTTCTACCTGGTGAATCGTTGATCTTACCTTCGAACGAACTTATGTCAATCGACTTTCCTGATTCTAGCAAGAACACACCCACTCGTTGTCTCGCCCTGGAAATTGGTGAAGATCGAATCAAAAAAGTAGTACAGTTCATGAATGAACAGATGGAAAAAGCCGATGGTAATGAATGGCGGTTAATGGACTATAATTTTCATTTTACGAATGATCCGGGCCTTTACAAAATCATTCAAAGAATTGTTTATCTATATGCAGAGAAACACCCTTCTAAAGACTTTTTTGTCTCTAACATGATGCAAGAACTGATCGTTCGCATATTGCAGGCAAATACACGAAAGACATATAACGACCATAGCAAAGAGCTTTCAAGTACGCACCGTTTTGCCTATATCATTGAGTACATTAAACAAAACTTACCCCAATCGTTAACGGTTAAAGAGCTGAGTGAAAAAGCATATATGAGCGAAAGCAATTTTTATAAGGTATTCAAACAAGAATTAGGGCAGTCTCCCATCGACTTTATCAACCAAGAAAGAATTGCCAAAGCTACCGACCTGTTGAAGGATGAAGAATGCAATCTCACCGACGTTTTTCTATCATGTGGTTTTAAGAACCGTTCTTATTTTAACCGCATGTTCAAAAGAATTAACGGTACGAGCCCCAGTCAATACCAACAGCGTTTAAAGGAAGAAGGTCTGATAAATTAAGAAATCCGAAAAGGACCTTTGCTACCTCATTAACCTCAGAGAACATAGTTTTTACCGCAACAGTTTCAGATTTATAGACCGAAAGAATACTTTTATCTTTTAATTCGAAGTATGTATTCGTTTCTCAAAAACAGACACCTGTTAATCAATATATTAATAGGTTTGGCCCTCCTGAGCATACCTGTTCTAACTTCGCCTGATTTTGGTCGTGATGTATCTTTATTCAGTATTAGCGGCTTTCAACAAAGCCTAGTCTCCTATATTTTACTGATTTTCTTTTACTACCTGAACTACTACTATTTCATTCCCACGTTTTATTTTAAAAGAAAATGGTGGTGGTACGCCTTGCTAATGATTGTTTGTTATTTGATGGTAAGTAGGGTGCCCGAAGTTTTGTTTTTCAATCAACCCGAACCTAACGTACCATTTGAAGTGCCACCTCCTAATCCGTATCCTTTCAATGATTTACAACCCAGACCATTTGATATTTTTAGGTTTCGAGATTCTTTTATATTCCAATACTTAATGGTTTTGGTCTTATCACTACTTCTCAAGATGGACAATCAATTGAAAACCGTAAAAAGTGAGAAATTGAAAAGTGAAGTATCGTACCTGAAAGCTCAAATAAATCCACATTTCTTGTTCAACACCCTTAACAGCATCTATGCCTTGGCACTAACAAAATCGGACAAAGCCCCTAAGGCCATCTTAAAGTTGTCGGATATGATGCGGTATGTTGTTACCGAAAGTGACTCTGACAATGTTCCTTTGGAAAAAGAGTTAGCCTATATTTCAGATTATGTGGCACTTCAACAATTGCGTATTGGAGGTAGTTTAGACCTAACCTTTGAAATTAAGGGCAGCGCACAAGGTAAGGTTATAGCTCCCATTATTTTAATCAACTATATCGAAAATGCCTTTAAATATGGTGTTAACCCTAACGAAACTTCTAAAATTGATATTTACATTAGCGTTGATGAGCAAGGTGTTCTGCTTGATCTGACGAACATTATTTCGGTACACAAACAGACTTTATCGGAATCTACAAAAGAAGGGCATCTCAACACCAAAAAACGTTTAGACTATAGATATCCTAATAAATATAACTTGGATATCTTACAGAAAGAAAATACCTATCAGGTAAAACTTTACATTCAATTATTATGATCAAAGCGGTCGCCCTTGATGACGAATCGTTGGCACTACAAGTGTTGCAAACCTATTGTGAGAAGACCGATGAAATTGAACTAGTTCAGGTATTTACAGAGCAAAAAAAGGCCATTCGATACTTGAATAAGTTTGATGTTGACCTACTTTTTCTCGATATTCAAATGCCCGATTTAAATGGTATCGACCTTTATAAAACCTTGAAGCAAAAAACCAAGGTCATTTTTACCACGGCCCACAGCCAGTATGCGGTAGAGGGCTTTAACGTCAGTGCTACCGACTACCTTTTAAAACCCATTTCGCCCGAACGGTTTCACCAAGCCATCGAAAAGGTAAAAAGAGAACTTCGACTCGAACACAATGATGTTGACAGCACCCATATATCGATTCGGGCCGATTTTAAACTTCATCAAATAGCTTTGACAGACATTTTGCTAATTGAGGCATTGGACGACTATATTCAGATACATTTAGAAGGCGACCAACGTCTTACGGCAAGGGCAACCATGAAGGGAATTTTAAAAAAACTGCCTCAAACCGACTTCAAGAGGGTACATCGCTCCTTTATCGTACCGATCGGTAAAATCAGGTCGGTTTATAAAGACGTTATCAACATAGGTGCTTTTAAAATACCTATTGGCAGCACTTATAAAAAAGACATTTTAAAAAACCTTTAACTTTTTCAGCGCTTTTACCGCTGACAAACATGCTTTTACCTCAAAAATTGAAAAGTGACCTACCTTCATTTTAGTTTTGGGTCAAATACTAATACGAAAACTATGCAACGTAAAGAATTTATCAAGGGTTTGGGTTTGGCAGGCTTGTCGGTCAGTAGTCTATTGTTAATGGGCTCTTGCTCTAGCGACAATTCAGATTCTGTTTACGACGATGAAAGTGATACCGATTCTTCAACAGACGATTCGAGCGATACCGATACGGCTTCAAGTGATTGCCAAGTCACTCCAAGTGAAACCGAAGGACCCTTTCCTACCAAAAATCCGGAAGATTATGAAAGGGTGAATATCGTTGGTGATCGAACAGGAATTTCGTTGGATATGGATATTACCATCAGAAATGTTAATGATGAATGTAACGCTTTGACAGGTGCTTTTGTCGATATTTGGCACTGCGATAAAGACGGAAACTATTCGGAGTATGGTGGCTCAGGCATGCAGCCGACCAATTATGTCAACAATCACTTTTTAAGGGGAAGGCAAATTTCGAATTCAGAAGGTTTAGTAGAATTTACGAGCATATTTCCAGGTTGGTACAATGGCCGGTCTACACATATTCATGTTCACGTATACGATGAAGAAGGTTCTTCACTTCTAGTTACCCAGATTGCTTTTCCTGAAGGTGAAAATAGCGCTGTCGTCCGCGTCAATGCCGCCAGCGACCAAGGCTACACCAAGGGAATGAGCGGATATACTTATCATGAACGTGATAATGTGTTCGGTGATGGAGTAGAAGAGGAACTGGCCAATGTTTCAGGAAGCAACTCGGAAGGCTATACATTGACACATGATATTTATGTAAAAGCTTGATTGTAATGACATTCGTTCAAAAAGCTCGCATATTCAAATCGTTTCAGAGAGAATCGCTATTGTCGAGAACCAACGAATGCAAAAGCGTACCGTGCGGCAATTATGCACATGAACTAGGAATTCTCAAAAACTTTGATGATGAAATAGTTGCTCCCAACGCTACTAAAAGTTATAGAATGGTCGCGGGTGAATCGATGATTATCTTTCCCTTGGTCGAAAGTTTTAAGGTGGAGTTCAATAATAAAACAGTAAGCCTAAAACCTGAAGAGCTTATCATAATTCCGCATTCAGAAACCCCGACCTTAAATATCATCAATGCCCATCAATCGAAGCTAATCAACTACCTCATAATAAAGGTTGAGAAAGAATTAAATTTCAATCATATTAAATCCAACTATTTAAAATACAATTATTTTAATGATTTATTTAAAAGTGAAAGTTTAAATATCTCTTTTGGAGTTTTTGACGGCCGTGAGGAAGCAACCTATCAGATGACGAGTCCTCATCACCTTCTTTTTACGCACGTTATCAATGGTGCTTTTGAATTTCAAAATCGCCTTTTAGAATCTAAAGACTCTTTGTCGCTAGAAGGCTTCGATACCGTTGAAATGGAGTCGCTTTCCGAAAATGCCATCATTTTATTGTGCGAACTGTCCTCATCCGCACTAAATACAGTTAATTAATCCAAATATTCACTTCACCCATTAAGAACCTCATATCAAACCTTGTATTTAGATGGTATATTTTTAACAATATGCACCACCCATTTAGGATTTCTCAAAAAAAATAGCCCAAACATCCATCTCTCGTTTAGCTGCGTATTTTATCACAAAGCACGAACCAGTATTTCTTTTAGTTAGTTGTTAATCGATCCTATACTGGTAATATAAGAATTGAAATATGAAAAATCTAAACTACTTATTCACTAAGTTCGGTTACTTTATTATTGCGCTCTCTATCATCATGTGTGTTTCTTGTCGAGAGGAGGAAGTCGTAGATAAAGGTTTACCACTTCCTGTGATGAGTGTAAAGGAAACCAAAGCAGCGAAAAATTTTGAGTACATAGGTTCTATCGAGGGGGTCGAGTCCGTTGAAATAAGACCACAGGTAGATGGTATTCTTGAGCACATTTATGTTGATGAAGGAGAATTTGTCACCAAGGATCAAGTACTTTTCAAAATCAACAGTCAACCTTACATGGAAGACTACAAGAATGCAATGGCCAATGTAAATCTTGAAAAGGCAAAGCTAGAAAAGGCTCAAACCGACGTAGATAGATTACAGCCGCTTATTGACAACGAGGTTATTTCAGAAGTACGAATGAAATCTGTGAAAGCAGATTATCAAGTAGCACTATCTTCCTTACAACAGGCCCAGGCACAAGCAGCCAACATGCGTATCAACTTAGATTTTACCACTATAAAAGCTCCAGTGAATGGGTTCATGGGGCGTATTCCAAAATCCATCGGAAACGTAGTAAAGAAAACGGACTCAGAACCGCTAACCAATCTTTCAAATGTAAATGATATCTACGTGTATTTCTCGATGAGCGAGTCGGACTATTTATATTTTGAGCGGGCAAAAAACGATACATTATCAAAAAGGAATAAAGTAAACGACGAGGTAAAACTCGTACTTGCTGATGGCTCTGTTTATGAACATAATGGTAAGATTGATGCAAACTCCGGGCAGATTGACCGTTCTACCGGTTCTATTACGCTAAGGGCCAAATTTAGTAATCCGGATACTCTTCTAAGATCAGGAAATACTGGAAAAGTATTGGTAGAGGAAATTTACCCAAATGCAATACTGGTTCCACAAGGCGCTACCACTTTCATTCAAGATAAAAAGTTTGTTTTCGTTCTTGACGAAAATAATTTGGCCCAGCGTCGAGAAATTATCACCCGCGGACGATCAGGTGATAATTATATTGTTGATACAAAAAGCTTATCTCCAGATGACCGCATTGTTATTTCAGGTTTGGACAAACTAGCGTCTGGCATAAAAATAAACCCGATTCAACGCGGACAACTTACCAGCAACTTGTAATATTCCCCAAAAAATTTACTAGTACTTATTTCGTATTAAAATTAATAACGAAACAGATTAGCCAATGTTTAAAAAGTTAATAAAAAAGCCAGTATTTACATTGGTTATAACGATAGTATTGATACTTGCCGGAGCGGCCAGTATTACTTCACTACCTGTTGAACGTTTCCCCGAAATAGCTCCCCCCAGCGTGAGTGTGGCGGTTTACTACCCAGGAGGTAACGCCGAAACAGTGGCAAAATCTGTGCTGTTACCCATCGAGGAAGCCTTGAACGGTACGGAGAATATGACCTATGCAAATTCTACTGCAACGAATTCCGGTCGTGGAAGGGTAACCATATACTTCAAGCCAGGAACAGACCCCGATCAGGCTGCCGTCGACATTCAAAACCGTATTTCCGTGATTACGGAAAAAATACCCCCAGAAGTAACAGAGGCCGGTATTTCGGTTACGAAAAGAATGAAGGGTAGTATAATGACTATCAATATTTTTAGCAAGGATTCTACCTATGATGAAACCTTCCTTAATGCCTATACGCGTATCAATATAAGAAGGGAACTTAAACGAGTTGAAGGTCTTGCCGAAGCTTCTATATTGCGCCAGCGTGATTATGCCATGCGAATATGGTTGAATCCTCAAAAAATGGCATCCTATAATCTCACGCCCAGAGAGGTTTATAATCAGATAAGGGATCAGAATTTTGAAGCTGCACCGGGTAAGTTTGGTGAAAACTCAGATGAGCTTTTCGAAATTGTAATGAAGTATGATGGGCGCTTCAATGAGATTGAGGAATATGAAAAACTGGTAATAAAAACCAACAAGGCCGGTGCCCAATTGCGGCTAAAAGACATTGCCCGCGTTGAATTTGGAGCCTCTAATTATACCAGTGAAAACCGGCTTGATGGCAGACCCTCGGTGACCATTGATATAGTTCAGATGAACGGCGCCAATGCTAAAAGTATCGATGAAAGAATAAGGGAAATTCTTGAAGAACAGAAAAAACTTTTTCCTGAAGGTATTGATTACGAAATCACCTATAGTGTAAGGGATCAGATTGATGAATCGATGAGTCAGGTGATGCACACCTTGGTTGAGGCCTTTATTCTGGTGTTTATTGTTGTATTTATATTCTTGCAAGATTTCAAGGCCACTATTATTACGGCAATCTCAATACCAGTTTCGTTATTAGGTACCTTCTTCTTTCTCAACATTATTGGAGCCTCCATGAACGTACTTAGTATGTTATCACTTGTACTGGCAATCGGTATTGTGGTCGATGATGCCATTGTGGTTATGGAGGCTATTCATGAGAAAATGACGCACCATGGCCTTTCGGCCAGAAAGGCGGTTGCAGCGGCGATGGATGAAATTACAGGGGCAATCATATCTATTACCGTAGTGATTGCAGCAGTATTTTTACCCGTGGCTTTCTTGAGTGGCCCTGTTGGTGTATTCTATCAAGAGTTTGCATACACCATCATTTTTGCGGTATTGATTTCTGCAATCAATGCATTGACACTCACCCCTGTACTTACAAAAATATTCTTTGGAAAGAAAAAGCGTAAGAAGGAAAAAGAGGGAATGGCCAAAACGGTTTCGGAGCTCCGAACAGTACGAAAGGCCAAGGTTGCCAAACGTAAGGGACTACGCAAATTTGATTTAGGTTTCGATAAATTTACCAATAAGTACCTTAAAGCTGTACGTTGGTTATTAAACTATAAATGGGTTGGAGTAGGGGCCCTCGCAGTTATTATCCTATTAACAGTGTTCCTTTCAAGGGTAACCCCTAGCGCATTTATTCCGACTGAAGATGATAACTTCTTGATTTTCTCAATGAAAATGCCAGAAGGGTCATCACTACACAGAACGAATGCCGCACTGAGAAAAGCAGATTCAATTCTTCAGCTTGATCCCGCCGTTAAGGGCGTTAATACAGTGTCAGGTTTTAACGTGGTCGATAATGCCAATAGCCCATCTTCGGGATTAGGATATGTACAGTTAAAACATGCTTCTGAGCGTGGAGATATCCAAGAAATTTCGGAAGTAATAAAACATTTGCTTTCAAAACTTGATCAAATTGATGAAACGGATTTCAATATGTACCCAAGACCTACCATACAAGGTTTTGGTAATTTTGATGGGGTGCAATTCATGCTTCAGGACCGATCGGACGGTGATTTAGGTGAGTTTGGTCAAATCGTAAATGAGTTTATCAATACATTAAGTAATCAAAAAGAGGTAGATAATGCATTTACTTCCTACAATCCTAATTTCCCACAGTATCGCTTAAATATCGACTATGACAAGGCAAAGGCACTAGGTGTTAGTGTTAAAGACATGATGTTTACCGTTCAATCCTATTTTGGTCGTGTACAACCCGGAGATTTCAACCGATTTAGTAGACAATATGGGGTTTACATGCAAGCGGATATACCATTTAGGGAATCCCCAGAATCATTTAACAGCATATTTGTAAAGAGTGATAAGGGTTCTATGATACCCGTAAATACTATTGTTCGTCTTGAACAGGCCTATGGCCCTGAAGTGGTCAACCGCTACAATCTTTATAATGCCGCCAAAATAAACGTAACCCCTGCAAAAGGGTACAGTACCGGTGATGTGATGAAGAAAATTGAGGAACTGACCAGTGAAAAATTGCCTGCTAGTTTGAGCTATGAATGGACCAGCATGAGTCTGGAAGAAAAAAACTCGGGCGGTGATACGATTATTGTTTTTATAATCATTATTCTGCTGGTGTACTTTATCTTGGCTTCTCAGTATGAAAGTTTTTTACTTCCACTTGCCGTAATGCTATCACTTCCTGTGGGGATTTTTGGAGTCTTTGCCGCAATTAATATAGCGGGACTGGATAATAATATTTACGTACAGATAGGGATTATTATGCTGATTGGTCTTTTGGCGAAAAATGCCATTTTGATCGTAGAGTTCGTAGCACAAAAAAGACGTACGGGTCTTTCCGCCTTTGAGGCAGTCTTGGAAGCGAGTGCGTTACGTATCAGGCCTATTATCATGACTTCACTTGCATTTACGGTAGGTCTAATTCCTTTGATGTTCGCCGAGGGATCTTCGGCCCAAGGAAATCACTCGGTAAGTATAGGTACTGCCGGTGGAATGGTCGGGGGAATCGTCTTAGGTATTTTCGTCATTCCGGTAATGGCCTACATTTTTCAAATGTTGCATGATAAATATAACCTAGAGCGCTTTGGGGATAAAGAAATTATTGAAGATAACTAACCCGGTCACCATGAAAAAAATGATTGATATACTAGCCTCAAAAAGATTACCAAATAATGGTTCGTGGATTGGTGCTGGATTTATACTTTTTCTATTCATACTCATAAGTAGCTGTAAGGTGGGGCAAAGATATGAGCGCCCAGAGTTCAATGAAATTTCCGATGAATTCTATGTAAAAGATTCGGTTTTAAATGACTCTCTTGCAAGGACAACGATTAGTAGAGATAGCCTAATGATGTCTCAAATTCCGTGGAAGGAATTTATTGAGGATAGTATCTTAACAGCGCTTATCGACACTGCTTTAGTGAACAATATCGATTTACAGAAAGCGATGCGCAATATCGATATTGGTGAAGAGTATCTGGCGCAATCAAGGGCTAACTTTCTACCTTCTGTCAACGCAACCCCTTTAGGTTTTAGGAGGGAGTATTATTCGGAAAATTACAATAACTATGGCTCTAACCGTGCGAGACGTAATCATGGAGAAAATCCGCCAACAAGTTTATATACAGAGCGTTTGGAATATAGCTCGGCTCTACAGTCGAACTGGGAACTCGATATCTGGGGAAAACTTAGATGGAAGAAGGAAGCAGCGAGGGCAGCATTTATGAAATCCCAAGAATTCAAGAAAGCGGTACAAACCGAGTTGATTGCAGAAGTAGCATCAACCTATTATAACCTGATTATGCTCAGGTCTCAGGTTGAAGTAGCGCAGAAGAACTATGCCCTGAACGATAGTACCTATAACATTGTAAAGTTACAGTATGATGCTGGCGAGACAACTTCTTTAGCGCTAAGACAGACAAAATCACAGCAGTTAAAGGCGAAATCGTTAATCCCCCAATTAGAGCGTGAATATATCGTACAGGAAAATAAACTGAATAGATTGTTGGGCCGATCTCCAAGAAATATTGAACTGAATAGCGATTTTGACGAAGTTCAGTTTCAGAGCAAATATAATATGGGTGTTCCGATTAAGTTGATACAGAACCGACCCGATGTTGCGATGGCAGAATATGAACTGATGCGTAAAAACGCAAATGCAGGAGTCGCAGAAGCCTTAAAATACCCATCGTTAACCATTGATGCAGGACTTGGTTTAAATTCATTGGATTTTGGAAATTTAATAGACCCGCTTAGTTCAGCCTTTGCCCTGTTGAACGGTTCAATCTTTCAACCCATTTTTAATAATAGGAAGTTAAAAACTAATTATCGCGTGGCCTTATCGGAAAGGGAAATCGCTCAGTTGGAGTTCAAGGATAATTTAATTCGTGCAGTTGAAGATGTTTCTAATTCATTGACCAGACTCAATAAACTCACGGAAGAATATAAAATTGCCCAGGAGCGTATTGAAGTCACCCAAAGAGGTTTAAAGGATGCGGCTTTTCTTTTCAAAGGCGGATTTGCCAATTACCTCGAGGTAATCACCGCACAAAGTGACGCTTTGGAAAGTGAACTGAATGAGATCAATGCAAAAAGACAAATTTTAATTGCCAATATAGAGTTATATAGAAGTCTAGGTGGAGGCTGGCAATAAACCCTGAGAAAAATCAAACTTTTTGTCGGATATCATCACCTGAAAATTACCAAAAGTGATCTATCAACTACTTTGGGTCTAAAATAGTGGTAACAGCAGTTCTTATACCACTAAAGAAAACTTGTGGATTCTTAAAAAATCGTCCGATTTGGACAAAAAAAGCCCTCAAAAGGGCTTTTTTTATGCCATTCTCTTAAAATTTAAATCCAAACAGCTTTTTGTGTAGGCTATACAATGCCATCATCCATCTGTACAAATTACCCTACAATCTTTCCCGTTTCAGATTAATTTCAACTGATCTTTAAAAGGTACCCGCTCAAAAGCGGCTCTCTCCCGAACCTTCGCGATTTCAAAAAAGGAAACTTATAACTATCAAATCAAGAAAATGGAAAGAGTAAGTGTAAATGGTAGGCTCGTGCCGCTAGACGGGTCTTCAATTACCAATGAGTACACAGGTCACTTTTTAAAAGTGAGCTACAATCAGTTGATTCAAGGCCATTCAATTTTTAGCAAAGATCGGGTGGATGTTGATCCAGAAGGAATCTTTAGGTTCTTTGTGCCGAAAAAAGAACTGCTGGCCACCGAATTGATCATTGTTGAGGCATATGCCCCTGATGGTGAAATGATGGGAAGCCAGAGTTACAGCCATGGGGCTCTTAATTCTGCAGATATACCGATCGGTGCGGAAGACAACACCCAAGAACTGGAAATTAAGATCAACCCAAAGATTATCACCTTCAATCAATCTTCGCCCGCCGAATCGGCTACCAAAAAGCTGAACGGACGGGTCATCGATATATCTGGTGACGGAAAGACCTCGCACCTAGAGGTGCTCATCATGATTTCTGAAGATGCCTCTGCGGATTTTGATGTACAAAAATTCAAAACGGTATTCTCGGCGACTACCGATGGCGACGGCTACTTTTATGGTAGTGTCATCAACCAGACCGTACAACAGGCTTTTGGGGTCATCGCCGGTAGCGAAGACCAACCCATAACCATTCCGTTAGAGAACAATAAATTGCCCAAGCAGGTTCTGTTAGTTGCCGACCTGTCGGGCAGACCAGAGGAAGATGGGTGTGGCTGCTCGTCATCTACGCCCGTGCTTCCCGATGGTGAAGACTTGGTGCACTCCAACGCTTTTTCCCAAGATATAGGCGGTTCTTGTGTCGACTTTACCATACCCAACCGAACCTTGGAAGAGTTTAGCTTTTACCACACGGTTCGAACTACAGAGCCCGAAATAAAAGGACTCACCATTAACGCCAAGCAGACAAGACACATACGCGAAGAACTATTCGATATTAGCGACCATGCCTTTAAGCTAATCGGTAGAATGAACAATTCGTTCACTTCCTTATCCATGGTGCCCTATACTATCGAAGAGGATAATGCTCCCCAACAAAAAGTGGCACGGGCTACCGATGGCAATACCCAACCCGTTGCTCAAACCCTTAATGCGTTTCCGAACTATCTTCTTAAAATCAATACCGGATTAAAAACGCCGTTCAAGATTAATACCAACGACCTTATAGCCGTTGAAAACCGTTTAAGACCGGCCGATATCGTCAAGCTAGCGGCGGAACAGGCCAAAAAACGTAAAAAGCTTGAAGCGCTTCATAAAAAACTGGCCTCTGCCTATTGTGGAAAAAATGGAGTACAGGAAGCTAAAACCTATTGTGAGACCTTGGCCGAAAAAGACACGCTAGACCGTGAAGAGTTACGCTCTTTAATCGGCCATGTCGAGAATGTCAGGGCCGAAATGAACCTTTCGGCAGCCCTAAAAAAACAATTTGCGGGCGGACTATTAGATTTGGAAAAGTTGGTCGAAAAGCAAAATGCTGATGCCAAAACCATGTCCGCCGTAGGCAAAAAGATAGAGGCGCTGATTATTACGGCGGATAGCGACTCTAAAAATCCCGAGACAAAAGAAATTATGTTGGGCTATTTGCGCCGTATTGTAATTGAGCTCGCCCGTGCTGAAGAAGGTTCCACCCTTGATTTTGACCCCTGTGTCATTACCGCCAAACCCGATAATATGGGTATTCTCTGCTTGATACAGAAATTCAAGGAACTGAAAGAAACTTTACAGAACAAAAGCATCTTTACGTTGGCGGAGATTTTAGAGATCAAGGCCTACTACGATATATTTCTCAATAGCATAACCGCCTTTCTCAACCTGCTCGACGAATTTTACACATTCTACCGTTCCAACCTTCGTTTTGCCACCGAGCTTGACGATGATTATTTCTATGAGCACTACGACGAAATCAAGAACACGCTCACTAGCACCAAGCGTCAGGTTAATATCGCCCTTAAAAGGGTGGAAGAACTGCGCCGTGCCTATTTACAGAACCATCCGGGTAGGGTAGAGCTCAGTGTTGAAAATAGCATTGATTGGGACGATACCCCGACCATTTACGAAAATACGACCATTGCCAACGGACATATTCTGCATTTCAAGCAAAAGTGGAAAGCAGCCGGATATTCATTGGGTGACCTCCTATACAGCCTGCCATTGGCTCCCTGTCAAGAAAAGCATATTGCCATTGTTGACTGGGATCGCAATGAAACCGGTATTCGTACCGAAGAGCAGGTGGCTACCGAACAACTTCAGGCCCAAATTTCAAGGGATCGCGATATTACAGAAATTATGTCTTCTTCATTCGACGAGTCGATCAGTGCCTCTTCTTCCAACAAAACCTCCTCGACCAGTGCCGCCATCGGTGCCGGCGTGGGAGGTTTTCTCAAGGGCGTCTTGTTCGGTGTCGCCGGTGGTGTCGCCCATTCCGGAGCTTCCTCTAAAAGTAATGCCAACCAGAATTCATCAAGAAACCTTTCGGCGAATGCGCTCAACCGCTTGCAAGATTCTACATCGCAATCGGCATCAAGCCTTCGCAGTCAACGTAGTACGGTGGTGCAAAGTGTTTCGCAAAACGAATCGGTGAGCGTACAGACCGAGGTAATCAAGAATAACAACCATTGCCACGCCATGACCGTGGAGTATTTTGAGGTATTGAAGCATTACGCCATCGAACAAGAATTGGTCGATGTGCAAGAATGTCTTTTTGTACCCATGCCCATGAGTCATTTCGATTTCAAGAAGGTACTGCGGTGGAAGAATACCCTGCGAAAAGGAATGTACGGGCGAAAGCTTCTCCGTGGCTTTGATGCCATCGAGCGCATAGAAAACAATTATGCGAATTCAGACCTTCCCATTGGTACCTATGCCGATGTGCCGATTGAGGAGTTTACAGGTCATTTTACCATTTCTTTTGAACTGGACCGGCCCTATATCGCTGAAATCAATGAGGCCACCAAAACCGAACAATATGACCTTTCCTTACCGTTCCCATGGTTTTCGGGATGGCTCAAATTTCCTTTGGAGAGGGAAGTACCCCTCACCGAAGCTGAAAAGGACGCTATTTTTGAACAACAGTACGCTGCTGACATTGTGCGCAAGTTTATTGACCAAATGTCTTTTCACGCCATAGCCGATAACGGAAACGAGGTATTGCTCGACTTTGATGTGACGTTGTTAAGTACCTATCGAAAGGGTGTACCGTTAAAAATAAGTATCAATGCAGCGAGTGTGCCCGAGATTACACGCAGACAGATAAAACACCTTCGATTTAGGGCCAATACCGCAGTGAAATCCTCATCAAAAATCATCCTCCGCTCGGCATACCTGCATTATAGAACGGCCCATTTGAGCGAATACATTCTTCAGAAAAACAATATCAATAACGATATCATTAATTTGAAGACCGTGTCAATAATTAGTGGCACGGTACAAGTAACCGATGCCGCTTTGTTCTACACACCGATGAACAGCCGCGAAGTCCGCAATCCCCGAAAGGAAGACCGCGAAGCAGCCGATGCCTTGGTCACCTTTTTGAACGAATACCTTGAAATGTCACATAAGGTCATTTGGGCCAATATCGATAGCAGCCGCCTTTTCGGCCTGCTCGATGGGTATATCGCCCCACATAGTGGCGGAAGAAGTGTGGCCAGTGTGGTGGAAAATAAGGTAATGGGTATTGTGGGCAATAACTTGGTTCTTAAGGTGATTCCCGGGCAACGATTGGATCCTGTGTTCAGGAGCGTCGATGACCTTTTGGAATATTATCGACCAACCACCAAGCCCGACCCGTATCGTCTGAGCGTACCGACCAAAGGGGTCTATGCCGAATCGGTCATGGGCAAATGCAACAGCTGTGAAGAAATCGATGAGACCCGCCATTGGCGTTTTAGCGATGAGCCCTGCGGATGCGATGCCACCGAAATAGAACCTGTATCGACCGCTAGCCGTCGAAGCGAACCAGCCGACCTACAGCCCAAAGATTTTCCATCGAATATCATCAATATGCAGACCGCACCTGCGGCACCGGACCCAACGGGATTGGCAGCCGCATATGGATTGCTCGGCAAATCGGATGTTTTTAAGGATATGACCGGACTTGAAGGTACCCAGGCCAATGCATTGCAGGCCCTACAGACCACTTCGAAAAGTGCGACCGATATGGCCAGTATTTCCAAAGATTTTGCCAATCTGGCCTTGATGGGATCTCAAAAAGAGGATGGTGCCAAACAAATCGAACAAATCAAAAAACTGAACAAAGATGGTTATCTCAATGATGAGGAAACCACCGCACAGATTAAGAAAGTACTCGATTCGTATACGAATGCAGCCGATAAGGTTTCCGGTAAAAAAGAGGGAGAGAACAAAGATGCGCTGACCAAAGATCCTGAAATTAAGAAGGCCATTTCGAATGCCAGCAATTCAGAGAACGGAAACATCAATGTGAGCAGAACCACACCCGATGGCTCTGAAACGGTATCGGTGTCTAAAGATGACAAATCGGGAACGCCCCGTATTTTAGAGAATCCTGATTTAGATGCTGAATCCCGAAGCTTTCAACCGGCTACTTCAGCCGCTCCCGGTAATGGTAGCAAAACGGGCGAAGCCACCTTTTCGGTCAGTATTTCGAATATGCCTGCCGGTGGTTATGTAAAATGGAGCGTTCCACCTGCGAACGATGGCGATTACACCCTTAAAAACGGACCAAAAGCGACCATCGGCAAACAGGTAACTGTTCAAGGCATCAAACCGGGCCTCAGCCATATCGACGTAGAAGTGAAAAATGTGAGCGACCAAACGGTGCAGAGCTTAAAACTACCGTTGAGCATTCCGCAATTCGTAACTATTGAAGAGTCCGCAGCGGAGTTTGACCAGGCATTGACCGATTTGGGGCTGACCACTTTAAAAGATGCCATTATCGGTACGGCCAAAACCACCTGCGATCATCTATTGGTGGGCAGTAACGTACGTACCATTTGGCAACTGGGTACTTTCTCCGAAACCTTACCAGCCCATATTCCTGCGAATAAGGTGACAAAAATGACGGTTAGAAACCAGCATGCCACCGACTTGTACACCATGGGCGTTACCCATAACGTAGCCGGAGCGGTCGATAATATTGTGCCCAACCGTACCATTGATATCTATCCGAACGCGTTTGACGACTCGTTACCAAACGGAGCCGTTGACCCCACCGGATTAGATGTGGAAACACAAGCGCTGCTCATTCAGTTAAAATCGCAAGGGGTAGGGGGGGACCCTCAATTGGAGCAGTTCGCCAGTGATTTTTACGGTCGCCTAATCGGGGAAACAATGGCCCATGAAATCATTCACGCACTGTTATGGTATATTATTGAGAAAAACGGCCATAACGACCCAATGATTGCCGACGATATCATGAACAACGGTAGCCGACGCACCTATACCCAACGTACCGGGTTTGTCGATGATGCCATGCAGAGCCCCGTTGATCCCGATAACTTTACCGATAACGGTTTGGGGGCCATCAATAGGTTGCAAGCGGTCAATCAAGAGCGAATGGACCAGCATTTTCCGGTGCCAGGCGCGCGAATGACCTCCTTTAAATAAGCGTAGTAGTTAGTTTAGGTTGATAGTTGACGACCACTATTTTAAAAGGGTAGTGGTCGTTGCTTTATACGCCGGCGAACAGAAAACCCAAAAAATAGGGGGATTTGCTTGTGAGCGTTCGTCCCGCAAATTTTTACTTTTAAAGGTGAAATAGAGCCAACAGGTAATTTCTGAATGCAACAAAATAAAAACAACTGATGTTCAATATTTTAGCTTTAGATGGGGGTGGAAGCTGGGCCATTATTCAATTATTGACCCTCAAACATCGGTATGGCAATATCAAAGGGCATGAGCTGCTTCAAAATTTCGATTTGGTGATTGCCAATTCGGGAGGCAGTATCGTTTTGGCCGCATTAGCGGAAAACTATTCCCTAGATCAGGCGATCGGTCTGTTCAAGGAAAAGGAGAATCGGGAACGAATTTTTCATCAAAATGCGTTTTTAGACCGTTTTTTTCCGGTGGACCATCTACGTTTTTGGGGCATGCCGTTCGGCCCGAAGTACAGTACCGTTAAAAAGAAGGAAGCTTTTGAATACCTGTTTCCGAATAGCGATAGCGTACAGATGGAAGCCTTGCCCGAAATTATCGGAAAACCTTCCTTAAAATTGGTGGTATGTACCTATGATGCGCTGAACAACCGGGCCAAGTTCTTTAAATCGTATTCGAGCAACCAACACGGGTTTGATTCGGTACGCCTTACACAGGCCATCAACGGTTCATCGAACGCCCCGGTGCAATATTTTGATTTTCCGGTGCGGTTCAAGGCCAAGGAAAGCGAGATTTTCTATGAATTGTGGGATGGCGCCCTCGGCGGATTCAATAACCCCATTTTGGCGGGTATTATTGAGGCCCATAAATTGGGGGTAGACCTAAAGACCATTCGGGTCGTTTCGTTGGGTACCAGTAATTCGCTGATGTCGCAAGCGGATAAGGACAGCTTTTGGAAAGCCAAACAAACGGCGCAGCAATTTAGAAGAAAGAAATGGTACCTCTGGAAACTAAAGGCACAATGGCAATTTTTTAAATCGACCGTATTGAACCAGGCGAAGACCATTTTGTACCAACCGCCCGATACGGCCAATTATATGGCCATGATATTCTTAAAAGCTACAAGCGGACTCGAACCTAACGAGAATATCATTCGTTTGTCTCCATTGATTCATTTTGATCAACAAACGCCTACAGATGTCGTACCGCTGATTGAACAACTGTATTTGTTGGATATGGATTTAACCAAAGAAAACGAGATTCAATTGTTGCTGGATTGTTTTGAATCTTGGAAAAACGGACATCTGTACAACCAACCGTTAGATTTTCGTGTAGAACGCAATAATGACCTGACTTTTATTTCTGGCGATAAGTGTTTTGACGATGGAATGAAACGCTGGAAAGAGTGGAACATATAGTACTTAAAAGACCGCAACCCATCATCTACCTAAATATTCTATTTTACATAATATAAATTATAGTACAAATGCTTATATGGGTAAAACTGCGCCAATACCACCGTATTTGATATAATTGTAGATATGACTGCCTTTAGGCTCATATCGTCAACAATTATGTCATAGCAGTTTTACACGTTGGTTAGTTTCTGTTCCGCATTCGTAAGCTATAATTCTTAATGCTCGATTGCTTTTTAAAATCAAAATACTCAGGCAATTTATTTTAAACCCAATTTGTCATCGTTTACCAACGCTATTTAAAAGCTAGCCTTTGAGCTTTCTTCAAAATTCTCGTATTCAAGGAAATCTATGCAAGATTTTTTTCTACAGCATTCTTATCAGTTTGCCGCAACAGCTAACGGCAGTATTTTGGAAGGTCTAGTAGACCTTTTAAAATATGAGCGAGATGATGCGTTGGCAAAGCGAGATAATTTCTTAGCCCTTGCTAACCTCACATCTTGTTTGAAGTTTTAAGTACCTCTAACATTATGTAAAATAGGACAGAAATTTTAGAGATTAAGTATCTCTGAAATTTTGGGCCAGCTGTAGCGTTGGCATTTACCAATATGTCGTTGAAAGAAGTCTCCTTTCTTTTTTTCTTGATACGCCGAAATATATTTAGGGTGAGTCGGCGCGGTGGCGAAACAAAAAGATACTCATTCATACCTATTGTTTTTTAATGGTATTCGTGAATCTTCGATTTCAAGGCTTACAAATTCCCGATAAATATCGGGATTGGAAACAATGTACGGCTCAGCCGCTACATTTTAGGATCCATTGTAATTCTTAAGACTTCTCTAAGGTTTAAGAACCTTTTCAATTCTCAAGAAAACTAGTAACCAGCCCCCTAAAATTTTTAACGCTCCTCTCACCTACTCATTCAGCGAAAATTATCTCATGCCAATAATGTCCAAAACAAATGAATTATACAGCAAAATCTTCTTTTGTCAGGTAATCAAGTTTTAAACGCCCTTCTTCCAAAATATTATCAATGATTTTATTGGATTTAGCAATAGTTTTATCAACTCGCTCTTCTGTACAATATTGATCAAGAAGAGACTCAATGATATTTAACAACTCTTTCAAAAGCCTTACCTCTTTACTGTTTAATTTCTTTTCATTAACAAATGCTGCGATTTTTAAAATCATGGGATGTCTTGAATTGAAGTGAGCTTCACCATGGTAGGAGAACTTTTTATCTTTAAAGGATGGATGACCCTCCATATAGTTGATTCCAATTTTTTTGCTATCAAATTCTGAAAAGTTATAATAGAGATTATAAGGATCCAAGGAATTTTTTAACTCAAAAAGTTTGTTATATGCGGATTTCGAATAAGAAAGAAAGTATCGTTCTTCTATTTTGGTGAGAGAATTCCCGAATTTGCAAAATGAATTGAAAAATTGATCGATATCATTACGGTATCGGCTAGATTCGGATTTTGTCAAAGATGGAATATTTAAATATTTTGAATGTAGTTCAGCATCATTGACATCTTCGAAAATTACAAATTCTTTGAAATTTTCTTCAATTTGATTCAATGTATAATAGTAAGTTTTGCTTTTAATTAGGAATTCATAACAGAAACAATCTTTTACAAGATTTGCCATTTCTGATTTGTCCTTAAATTCTTCTGATGGCCAGTAATTATATATGAACCATCTAGTTAGCTTAACATGTTCAATACTGTTCGAACTATGATGGATAAAAAATTTATCAAAAACTTGCTTTACTAAATTTACTTCGAAAGCAGCTAACGAATTATTAACAGAATCCTGATTTACAAATTCAGTTCTACTAAGATTAATCTTCAATTTTTTAATAATATTTATTTTACCAAATGTAAAACCAACATTACTTTCATAATTATTAATTAAGACCCCTTTTTGTGAGAAAGCAATACTACCATGATCGGCACCATAGTTTGCTTTATCATCAAAAGAATTAACGTCAATTAGTTGATATAGGTTGACTGATGGTATTTCTTTAAAATTCTTCGGAACTAGTATACCTACAATACCCTCTAGCTCGCTATTACTTAAAGAATACGTCAAAGTTTCAAACATACTTGCAGTTTCACGTTGATTATAGTAAAAATGAGGTAGAATATCTTTATCGAAGTCAATAATCATTTTGTCAGAAGTCAAATTAAGCTTCTCATTTTCGTCCTCAACTGATATTGGTATTTCAGTAAACCGAAAAGTGTTTTCAACAAATTTGGATACCGTATTGACATTGAATTTTGTATGATATTTTGATTTTAAGTGCAATGTGATTTTAGTTCCCGTATTCTCTTTTTTAAAATCTTCAAAAAAATGAAAATAGGCATTCGGGTCTTTGTCAGTTCTAAACTTTAACCCTGGTTTTTCGGCTCTCTTTGTCTCCACATCGATAAATTCGCTGATGAGGAAGAAAGAAAATACACCTATACCAAATTGACCTATTGCTTGAAAATCACTTTGGACAATTTCTTGTTGATAAAAACTGCTAGCCAATTTTCCAAAATAGTTTTCGATGATAAATTCATCCATGCCCTGTCCATTATCCTCTACCGAAATGAAATCTTCTCCAATAACGATCTTTATATTAGGTTTATAGTCATTTTTGGAAAGAGTCCTTTTATAGTTACAGGCATCCACAGCATTTTGGACAACTTCCCGTAAAGCAGCTTCCTTGTTTTTATATAAATCTTCACCTATAAAAGCGTTAATTACATTTTTGACATCGAAGGAATATTTTATTCCCTTCGGATCAAAATCAATATAATTATAAATTGGTTCTAGAGTTTTTAGTTTTAATTCAAAACGCCGATTCTCAATTACATGAATTGATCTGATAGTCTTTTGACATTGTATTAATACGGATGTCACTTTATCAAATTGTTCATCTAAAGCTCCTAAAATATTATGGTCTGTACATTTAACTTCGATTAAAACCTTGTCATCCATAAAATTAATTTGTGTAGTCGCCTTATGTTTTTGCCATTCTTTTCTACTCACATCATTGTCTGGAATGTAATATTTATATAAAATATCAGGTGTTCTAAGGTTACTTATGTCGAGTTCATCAGCAATTCTCAAAATGCAGGACAAATAAGGCAAACAAACAAATTCCCTTCCGTTCTTCACAAAAAATTGGGGTTTGTAAAGTTCAAAATCATTAAGGTCTACTTTTCTATGACCTCGTGCAACCAAACCGATTGCCTCGGCATATTTAGCCGAAGGTATGTGCAATTTATTCCACTCTTCAATTATGAATTTATAGCTCAATTCATGGTGTATATCTCTTATATATCTTTCTGTTGAAAAATCTAAATTATCTTTTCTATACTGTATTAATTCATCGGTATTCGAGATTTCTTTTATCTTCTCTTCAGGAATGCACATTCCTGCATCATGTAGAATACTTGCCGTGCAAAGAATATACAACTCATCAGAGTTTAAAGAGTTAATTTCTTCTTCGGTCATTATTTCGCCAGCTAAATTTAATACCTCAAGTGTATGTTCAATAGAATGGTCAGTATATGTTGGGAAATTCTTTATATATTGCTGTAGTAATTTTGAAATTATGACTTTTGTTGCTTCAAAATCACTAAAAAGTTTTGGGTTTAATTTTTCAAGTTTGGCGGGTAATCTACTCATTGATAAAAAGTTTAAATTATTCTAAATATAATTCTTTTAACAAGAAATAAATTACGGGATTCCGCAATCAATTAAAAATATGTTTTAAAATCCCATTCCGCACACATTACCTTCCCCTCCTCCCGATAGCTATCGGGACGGGTCGCATAATAAGTGCTCCATAAAACTCCATTAACCCAAAAAGCCCCAACACTACGGTTAGGGCTTTCCATATAAAAATAGCTACTTTTTAATTCGTCTCTTTCGCGAGTGTAGGCTCTTTTATCAGTAGCTTTTCGCCTTTCTGTCTTTTACTTTTCCATGGGAGCCCGAATAAAGGGCGTAACACCCCTACCCTACGAATCAAGAGTTCGTACAGCAGGTAGCAGACGATAAAGGTGAATACGGTTAAGCATACAAACTGGGCCATGGGGTGCATCGCCAAGGGCAATAACCACCATGCGCCAAAAAACATCACGAACATATGTATAATATACACGGGGTAAGCGGCTTGGGTCAAATATACCAATACCCGACTGGGACGGTTTAAATAATGGTGTACGAGACCGAAAATGGCATAGATCCAACAATTCGATTCCAAAGCCATTAAATAGCCCGGGGCTTCCCGATTGAATTCGATATACCTAAGGGCATAAAGCCCCAATGCCAAAAGGAGGTAGCCCCACTTCCATTTTTTAACGGTCTGCCAAAAGGTAGGCCCACCATACATAAATAGGTACCCGAAAAAGAAGGCCAAAGCGCCCAAAAAGAACCCGTGCCATGTTTCCGCGTACAGCGAAAATATTTGGGGCTTGACCAGTGCGGCTTCCAACATAAAAAATACTGATACCAACAAAGGTCCTCCCGGGTGGGCCAACAACCGGCCCCATACTTTTTTGAACCGACCTTCCCCCCTATTCTTCAACGCATAAAAAACGGGCAAGAACAGCAGCACATAGCAAAAGATATTGCCCAAGAACCAAAGATGGCCCGCATGCGGGTAATAACCCAGCGGTACTTCGTTAATGGCCTGAAACAGGTACATATGCAGGGGCGAAATGGCCACAAACCCGAAAACGAAGGGTATGAGTATGCGACGGGTACGTTCACCGATCAGTTGTTTCCAGTTGCGTTTGCGCATGGCAAAATAGAGCCCCATGCCCGAAACAAAGAACAGAATGGGTATGCGCCACACGTTGAGCATGGTCATAGGGGTCCATAATCCTTCTAAGGGCCGTTCGCTTCGTACAAACCCTACGAACATGGCCCAGGGCTGAAAGATGATGGCTATATGATAGATCAATAACAGGGCGATGGCAATGATCCGTAACCAATCGATGTCGTATCGTCGTGCTGTTTCCATGGCTTTTTCCGGTCTTATTTTTTTATTGTAACATCATGGCTATCACGGGACGTGTCTTTTCCACTTCCGCAATGTCGATTTGCAGGCCGACAGGCGCCAATTGCTGCTGCATCATCTCATAAATGGGCTTCATCTGCTCAAAAGGGGCGGTAATCGTTTCGCGAGCGGTGGCCCCATAGTTGTTTTTGATGGTCTTATCGGCACCGGCATCAATCAACTTTTGAACGGACTCTACCCTACAGAAAAAAGCGGCCACGTGAAGGGCGGTTGAACCATCGTTGTTTTTGATGGATAAATCGGCCCCGGCATCGATAAGGGCGTCGGCAATCTCATCTTTTTCAAAAGTAATGGCGGTGATCAAAGGGGTCGAACCGCTGAGGGCCTCTTTTTTGTTCAGGTCGGTACCCGCTTTAATATGCTGCTGTACGGCATCAAGGTTGCCGCCCATCACAGCAGCGTTCAAATCGATATCGGGCGCTATGGATTCGGTCTGGGCGGTGGGTTGTGATTCCTTATTCCCTTTTTCTTGTCCGCACGCGGTCAAGCTTAGGGCCAAAATCAAGAAGGCATACTTACATGGGTTTACTAAAGTCATTGATGATTTTTTCATGGTGATTGTTTTTATTTGTTGAACATTAAATTTTACAAGGCAAATGTCCGCCAAGCGCCGACGCAGCACCAATCACCTATGCCGCTTTGTACATAAGCCTTGCACAGCCGATAGCACTTATGGCGCAGGCATATAAATTATGCGGCAAAAGGCGCATTTTCACCTTGAAGAACAATCGCTTATATTTGTTTTTGCCAGCATGGCGACCAACCCTTTTACTACCATGCAAGACCGACCAACAGGGCACCTTTTTACCGAACAGGCCAAGGCCATTTTGCTTGAAAACCTAGAAAACGAAAACTTTGGGGTTTCCGAACTGGCCGATGCCATGCATATGAGCCGTTCGAACCTGTTGCGCAAGTGTAAAAAGCAGACGCAGTTATCGGCGAGTCAGTTCATTCGAAAAATTAGGCTCGAACAGGCGATGGATATCTTAAAGGAATCACCGGAACTGACCGTTTCGGAAGTCTCTTACCGGGTCGGTTTTGGCAGTAGCTCGTATTTTATCAAATGTTTTAGGGAAGAGTACGGATACCCCCCTGGGGAAGTTGCCAAAATGAACCATGAGGAAAACGTTGCTACGGATGGGGATGTCGAAGCATCGGCTACTTCCATTCTGAAAAAATACCGTTGGGCCTTTTTATCCGGGGCCGCAGCCGTACTTCTACTGATCTTATTGGTGGTGGTCTTTCTTCCTTCCAAAAAAAATACGACTCATACGGAAGCTGGGGAATTAGAAAAATCGATAGCCGTTTTGCCCTTTAGGAACGAGAGTAACGATTCGACCAATCTCTATTTTGTCAATGGCCTGATGGAAGCCTCTTTGGGCAACCTTCAGAAAATTGAGGCACTGCGGGTCATCAGCCGCACTTCAGTGGAAAAATACCGTCATTCCGACCAGAATATTGCCGAGATAGCTCATGAACTGGGTGTAAATTATGTCGTAGAAGGAAGCGGACAAAAAATCGGAGATCAGGTACTGTTGAACATACAACTGATCGATGCGGCGACTGATACCCCGGTTTGGGGGCAGCGGTACACCCATGAAGTGGTCGACATCTTTGCCCTGCAAAACGAGGTGGCCAAAAAAATCGCCGATGCCATCAAGGCCTCCGTCACCCCTTCTGAACTGGAACAGATTGATAAAAAACCTACCGATAATCTGGTCGCCTACGATTATTACCTACAAGCGCAAGAACCCTTTTTGCAGCGAACGACCGAGGGACTCATGAAGGCCATTCCCCTATTTGAAAAAGCGTTGGAAGAAGATCCCGAGTTTGCCTTGGTCTATGCCGATTTAGCCGTTACCTACTATTACTTGGATCTTTTTAAGAAGGAAAAACAATTTACAGAGGAAATCAACAAGAATGCCGACAAAGCCTTGTTGTACGACTCGAAATTGACCGAAAGTCTGGTCGCCAAGGCCCTTTACTACATGCATACAGGCGATTATCGTTTGGCCGTACCGCATTTGCTTAAGGCCATGGAATACAACCCCAATTCGTCCGCTGTGGTTCAACTGTTATCCGACCTTTATGCGAATTACATACCCGATACCGGAAAATATCTCGAATATGCCCTAAAAGGAAGGCAATTGGAGGTGGCAGCAAACGATTCCGTCAGTCAGAGTTACCTCTACCTGCATCTGGGCAATGCCCTGATACAGGCCGGTTTTACCGATGAGGCCATTACCTATATCAACAAATCGTTGGCTTACAATCCCCAGAACTATTATGCCCCCTATGCCAAGGCCTATATCATGTATGCCAAGGATGGGAATCTCAAAAACACCTTAGTGGCCATCAAGAACGAATTGAAGAAAGACATCAACCGTTTGGATATTCTTCAAGAAACGGGTAGGCTCTACTATTTTCTGAAACAGTATGACAGCGCGTACGTTCATTACAAGCGCTTCGATTCCATTCGAAAAGTCAGAAACCTGAATATTTATCCCCATGAGGATATTAAAATCGCCTTTGTCTATGAAAAAATGGGCTTTGAAGCCGAGAGCGAGCGTCTCATGAACGCTTACACTACATACTGCGAGAATGACCAGTCTATCTACCAACCGGCGAGTATGGCTGTTAAATTGGCCTACGAAGGCCATGCCGACCAAGCCATTGAAGAGTTGAAGAAGTTTGCCACCAAAGACCACTTTCAGTATTGGGCGGTACTGTTTATGCGAAAAGATCCCTGTTTAGCGCCCTTACAATCGCACCCCGAATTCGAGCCGGTGATGCAAAAAATCGAAAACCGGTTTTGGAGCAACCACGAAGACCTCAAAAAGAACCTGGAAAGTAAAAATCTTCTGTAGTAAGCTAATTTACTGGTTCTCAAAAGGCAACGTTTACCCTATTCAAATTGTGAATATCTATTCTTGTTTTTAGCCCTAGAAGGTGTATGCTTCCTCCTATCTTTGGCAGCCCAAAAACAATGAAAAATGAGTGCAACCTGGTACGAGTGTAAAGTAAAATATAGAAAACTGGACGAAGCTTCCGGAACCTTGAAAGTGAAAACCGAACCTTTTTTGGTCGATGCCATTTCCTACACCGAAGCGGAAAGTAGAATTACCGAAGAAATGCAGGCCTACTTGGCCGAAAGTGAAGAGATCAAGATAACCAATATCAAAGTGGCCAACTATGCCGAGATACATCCCTTTGAGAATTCAGACCGTTGGTTCAAATCGAAAATCTCTTTGATCGCTTTTGATGAGGAAAGCGGTAAAGAGCGCAAGACGAACGAATATTTACTGGTTCAGGCTAACGATGTAAAAGAAGCCTATGACAATACCGTACAGGTGATGAAAGATACTATGGGCGATTATACCATACCGGCCATTACCGAATCGCCTATTATGGATGTTTTCCCTTACTTTTCGGGAGATGAAAATGAAATGGAGAAGCTTGAAAAATTCAATGCCTTAAAAGATTCCGTTCCCGTGAATTTGGAAATGGATGAAAAATTGGAGCTGGCCGATGTGATGGCCGACTCTGAAGAGGAGTAATCCGCACACGGACATAAAAAAATGCCTTCCAAAAACCAAGCTTCTGGAAGGCATTTCTATTTAATATGATGAAGGATTTTTTACAATCCCTAGATGGATTCTATTCAACCGTTCGATGGTTCAGGCGAATTAACTACTCATTCGATACTCCAAATTACTGGTTTCCGGTTTTTTGATTTTTTCAAGATACACGGAAATATTATGAGCCAACAGCTTGGTACGCTTGAGATGGGTATCAATAAGATTCGAAATCTGGTCAAGAGCTGTTTCGTGTGTACGAATTTTCAAATAGATGAACGTACATGAATTTTCAAGGTACGACACTTCGGTATTCAACTTATAGAAGACAGAAAAATCTTCATGGGTTTTAGGTTCTACCAAGTAAGACCCCAATTGTTTTTTAAAAAACTCAATGTCCCTCTCATTTCTATCCAATCTATTGAGCTGAACGGCAAAACTCCGCCGCAACAGAGAATTACTTTCGAATAAGCTAGCTTTCTTTTCCATCTAAAACGTTGTAGTTAAGTGTTCTTCGTGCGACAAAGGTATCTGTAACTTACTGAAGTTCTTACAATAAACAGATATTTAACCCAAATTTCACATCGAATTTACCAATCTGCAAAAGAGATGTTAATAAAGTTAATAAGTCCTTAAATTTGAAGCACTTATATTATCATTCCTCCGATTCGCCCTCGGCACAATTGATTAAATAGCTCTCTACATTCTTGTGAATTTCGCGAAATGCGTTCAATTGTTTTTTGGCCTCTACGATGTAACCACTCATAGGTATTTGGTCACTTTTGAGCCCCGTAATGATATCTTTGTTATTCTTAGAGCAACGGTCCATTGCACGTCGCAATTGATCGAGCCTTTCATAAAGACTGTAAGTGGTAGGTTCTGAGCGGTAAGAGCTCAGCTGCCCCCTTAATTGCATAAGGTTTCTTTGGTTTCTTTCCAGTCGGGCCACCAGCGCATTATTGCTGTCCGATTCCCAGTTCAGGTAGCGATTTTGTTTAAATTTTTCCATAGCAGTAGTGTTAAGATGTTGAGTTTTGTAAGAAAGTATCAGGGATGTCTTCTAAAGTTACGAAAAAAAATACTACATCGATTTCGTAAAAGTCATAAAATCAGAGTTTAACACATTTTAACTATTGGCAGTTTTTACCTGTGGCAATAAATTGTTTTTTACGGCACCATCGGGCCACGGGCTACCAGTAACTTGCAGTATGAACATAAATTTTGAATACGATAACGTAAGTGCCAGTGACCGCTTAGAGCAGTTGGCAACAGATAAAATCAGTAAACTTTTCGACAGATACGATTTTCTGGTTCGGGCGGATGTTTTCTTCAAAAAAGAAAATACCTCAAGCCCAGAAACAGGCCTCATTTGTAACATACGCCTCAGTGCACCAGGCCCTCGCCTATTCGCCGAGGCCAGTAACGATACTTTTGAGACCTCTATCAGGGAATCGGTGTCAGAGTTGGAAAGACAACTGAAAAAGAGAAAAGATAAAATGAAAAGTCACTAAACTATGGAAGATATGAGTGTATTAAGTACCGATGAAAATATGTTGACTTTGGTCTATAGCTCAAAGTCGCACTTGGGCAAGCAAGTGCTTGGCTACGTTCAAGGAGCAGGTGATGCCCTACGTACCATAGATATTGCTGAAACGAAATTGGGCCATGCCGTATGGGTAACCTTGGCAGATGGGCTCGGAAAAGACTTGGGTGAACTGTTCTCGCTCGACAATACCGAAACGTTGGATATTGAGGATAGCGATTCGTTCGATACCGATGATTGGTTAAAGCTAATCGATAACAATCCGGAGCTTTTGCAGAACCCGATTGCCATTAAAGGCAAAAAGTTTATGCAGGTCACCAGTCGCTCGGAAGTATTAAAATTCTTTGAAGTCGATTCGGCCGGTCTTGAAAAGAAGAATATGGGTGAAGAGCCGGTCACCAAGTCGACAACGAAAGACGAATCTTTTATTTAAACAAACACTTAACATCAAAAAAGCCACCGTAAAGGTGGCTTTTTCTATTGTTGGCTATCCTCATCCTCGAACTCCAGTTTGGCCATGGTCTTGGACAAACGGGCGGAATAAGGTTGGTCTATAATATCTTGTAATAATCGTTCTCTTTTACGTTCCGAGATATCGAGTGTATCAACGATATCGCGCGTGCGCCTCATATCGGCAACTCTTTCTTCCTTTAAATTGATGCGTTCTTCAGGGGTCAAAATCATCTGAGGCTCAAAACGTTCCATCACCGTATATTTGGTAACCTCATGTTCTTTTTTTGATTGCTCCTGCGCCTGAAGCGCCACATTACCTGCGGTAAATGCCATAACCAGGCATATACCCTTAAAAATTAATTTTTTCATAGGGGTTTTTCATATAGTCTCGTGAGCTAAGTTAGAAATTGGCACTAGCCATCGTATGCAAACGGGTTGAACGGCATAACAAATCGATAAAACGAAAAATTAATACCTTACCAACAACCAACAATAGTTCTTATGTTCAAAAAAGCGGTTCTCTTAATCCTATTCTGTGTCTCAGTATCAGCAATCAGCGCCCAAAATGCCCCATCCATCTCATCGGCCACCGTTTCTTTTCGATTTGAATCGAAAGGCGTAGATGGCAGCATTGGCGGTTTTAAATCTACCTCCCAAATCAATTCTAATGATCTGATCAAGGCCCGATTATCGGGTTCTGTACAAGTCGAAACCCTGAAAACCGGAAACTTTTTAAGGGATTGGTCTTTAAAAAGTGAAAAATACTTTGATGCCGACGCCCACCCAAAAATACTATTTGAAAGTAATGAAATTAAAGCAACGTCACAACACAACGTTTATGAGGTAACCGGTACTTTGACCATAAAGGGCATAAAAAAACCGATTACCCTAACTTTTGAGCAGCAAGGTAATCGGCTTATCGGTACTACCAGTCTTTATACGTCTGATTTTGACATTCAAATTAAAGATGAGCGTACCGAAAATAAGGTGTCGGTTCGTATACAACTGACTTTAGGTTCAGGCCATCTCAAGTAGTGAGCGCATTTCCTGCTGGTCGGTAGTAACACCGTACACTTTTTCATCTACTTCCATCGCCTTGGTCGCGCCTAAATTACCCACGTACAGCGGTACAAAGCCTATGTCAGAAATTAGTTGCTCCGTGACCTTTCTACTCTTTACATCTTGGGCCGCAAAGGGTATGGCAATAGGTTCCTGCTCATCAAAGGCTCTATTTTTTAGGTCTTTATGGTAAATCGTATTGAAAGCCTTGGCTGTTAAAGCCGTCGTAAACTTCATCGCCGTGTACTCAGATGCGTTTCTATTGTCATCTCTCACCTTTTGAGCCACGTCACCATCTCTTTCAGGATATGGATTGGTGGCATCAATGATAACCTTATCACCATATTCCCCGGCATAAACCTCGGCGGTCTCATCAATTGCTTTAAAAGGAGTGGCCAGTAAATACACATCTACACTTTCTTCAAAAGCATGTGCAACACTCACTGCTTTCGTGTTCTTACCACCCTCCAAAACCAAATCTTTTAATTCTTCAGGATGTCTGGAACTAAACAAAACTTCATGACCGGCCTTGGCCCAATGTTTGCCTAACGTTCCTCCTATTTTACCGCTTCCTATAATTCCAATTTTCATATTCTGTATCGATTTTATTCCGTAATCACGGAAGTTCTTTTTTATTTTTTCCTAAGCGAATTGTTCTTCTGCTTGCAACTGAAGCTCTCCCCTGGCCGGGTAATTTTCTTTTTCCACATAATCAATCATACTTAATATGTCGTCGAAAGAAGGTCTAGCAAAAGGCATGGTCTGTACCGAAGCAGCATATAGCGTTCGATCAGGCTTCACCAAGAATAATCCTGGTTCTGAAAACTGTTCGGGTTCTTTATCCGAAATACCTTTGGAAAGATAAAGTCCCCAATCGGTAGCCTGCTGCTTGGTCAAGCCATAGGCCAACGGCAATTCGGGGATATTCCATTCTTCTGCCGTTTTTTGGGCAGTTTTTTCATCATTCATACTTATGGCCACCACATTAACATCTCTATCAATGAACTTGTTGAGCTTTTGTGATAATTCTTCTAACTGCTTTTTACAAATCGGACAATGCAGCCCCCGATAAAAAACAATCATGGTAAAGGAGCCATTATCTTGGGCATCCATTTTCCATTTGGTACCATTTATTAAGTTCAATTCTAGTTGGGGTACTTTTTCTCTTGGTATTAACATGTATTAAATTTTAATGATTTAGGGTATCGACCACTACGGACACCGGTTGAATTTGGTCTTTGACCTTTTCGTAACGTCTAAGTTGTGGTCGTGTTAAAATATTCGACATTTCGGCCCTCTGCTGATCGGCCAACTGAGACAGCAAGAACATCTTATCTTCGGGAGACATTTCAGCTTTCTGAATCTTGTTCTCACGAATCAAAAATTCTTCGAGCTTTTTCTGAAACAAGAGCACTTGATCACTACCAAGCACCAGCTCGGGCTGATAAGCCCTGGTCAGGCTTTTGGCCCAGGTTTCACTGCTTTTGCTTCCCTCTTGAAAATACGTGTCTTGACCTCTCATGATGGTTACCAGTCCGAAACCGGAAAACAACAAGGCCCAAAATGTCGAATTCTTTTTCATAACATTAGTCTTTCTCTTTCCATTCGTTTTCAAATGCGAAACTTTTCTGAGGTTTTCTCTCACGCTCCGCTTGTTCCTGCTCCTGAAGTTCGTCGGACAGGTTTTCAAGTTCACCACCATAATAACCTATGGCTACAGCAGTAGAAATATGATATCCTTTCGGTACATCGAATACCTCTTGTGCTTTCTTCCAATCTACGCCGGCCATATGGTGAATTGCAATGCCCATATACTGTGCCTGTACGGTCATATTACCCATCGAAAGGCCCAAATCATGTAGCGCATGAAAGTTCTCTTCTCCCTCAGGAGTTTTCTCTTTATAAGCGGTCAACATCAATACAGGGGCGTTTTTTGCCCATTCTTGATTGAAATCGCTTAAAGTGTTCATTATTTTGTCATAACCTTCGTTGCCTTTAAAGGCATAGATGAATCGCCACGGTTGCCAATTGTAACAACTGGCAGCCCAGCGAGCTGCTTCGAATAACTTTTTCATATCATCCTCCGTCACCGGTTTCTGGTCAAATATTCTAGGACTGTAGCGCTGTTTTATCAGAGCATATAGCTCATGGTCGTTATTAGCAATTTTATCCAACGCAATTTGTTCTATCTCGTTCATATCATTCTTGTATTAAAGTTTTTCTTCAAGATAGCAGAACATGAGCCAAGGGATTGATTCATGCGATTCGATTTTTGATGGAAAAAACATCGTATCGAATGGGGCTAAGAGCAACTCAAAAGGGTCAATCGAAACCCTAATTTTGTTTAACTTCGCCGCTTCAAAACAGCTTTTTTATGTGGGTGTGGATAATCTTCATTGCAGTAGTAATCGTATTCTTGGCATTGGACCTTGGGGTATTTCACAAAAATGAACACGTTATTAAAAGTAAGGAAGCTGGTATATGGACCGCCGTCTGGGTGTCCGTAGCCCTGGGCTTCAGTGGAGTCATTTACTGGCTGTTTAGTAGTGGATTGGTCGAAAACCCTACCGGACTCACGCCGAACAATGCCGTTTTAAAGTATGTTACCGGCTATTTGATTGAACTTTCGCTCAGTATCGACAATGTATTTGTTATTGCCGTTATCTTTTCGGCATTTAAAATTCCCGCGTTGTACCAACACCGGGTCCTTTTTTGGGGCATCTTGGGCGCCATAATCTTTAGAGGATTAATGATTCTCTTTGGGGTGGCGCTGATTACCAAATTTGAATGGATTATTTACGTGTTCGGCGTATTTCTGTTATACACGGCCTTTAAGATGTTAAAGTCCGATGACAGTGATTTTGACCCGAAAAACTCATGGATTTTTAAACAGGCGAAAAAACTTTTCCCGATTACAGGTCAACTGCACGGGCATGATTTCTTTGTGAAGCGAATGGGGGTTCGGGCAGCCACCCCATTATTTATGGCATTGATAGTCATCGAATTGACCGACGTTCTTTTTGCCCTCGATAGCATACCGGCGATTTTGGCGATTACAGCGGACCCATTTATCGTATTCAGCTCGAACATATTGGCCATTCTAGGGTTGCGCTCTATGTATTTTCTTATTTCCCGCATGTTGGAGAAGTTCCGGTATATCAATTACAGTTTGGTGGTCATTTTGGCCTTTGTTGGTCTCAAAATGCTCTTTTCGCACTATATCGAGCTTCCGGAATGGGTATCATTGACCGTGATATCGGTTTCGTTGCTGGCTGGTATAGTCGCATCACTGCTCATTCCTGAAAAGGAAGGTGAAGAACCTATCTCCACCGAAGGGGAATGATTTATTTACCTTTAAATATTGAATGGTAGATTTTGCCTACTACCCAATTCCCTACAGGAAAGTAGAGCGCAAAAAACAAGGCCATACCCAAAGAGAAATTTCTGATTCCGAAGAATTGGTCCAAAAGGTTGTTGGGGTACGCATAGGAAGTCTCCAATCCATAACCTGCGAACTCCAAAATACCCATTGCGATGAGTCCGTACGCATATTGCATGTGAAAGGGCAAGTTTCTCAGCAATAATGAAATGGGAACCATGTAAAGAATATAGCAAGTGATGACCTGCCACCAATACGTAAACTTGGCAATTTCAACAGCTGCACCGAACCAGTTCATCAAGAGCCCCCATAAAAAATAGACCACACAGTAAATGGCTATCAATCGCTTATCAACGTTTAATTGTGTTTTGGCCCAAGAAATCGGTTGGTTCATAATAGTAGTGATTAGGCAAGTTTAGCGTCGATTATCTCCAAGGCATCCTTGACAGTTTGCATCTGCTCCATATCTTCATTTTCGAGCATAATGTCAAACTCATCCTCTACATCTAGTACAATATCTACCAAATGGGCCGAATTGATATTGAGCTCATTGATAAAATGGCTGTTCATTTGAATATCATCTACCGAAACATCGTCCGGTAAATAAGTAGATATGATCGCCTTAAGCTTATCGTACTTTTGGTTTTCATTCATAGGTTCTTTCCAATTTAAAAACGCTTAAAAATAGTACAAGCATTCACATCGCCAAAACCAAAACTTGCCTTGGCCAGAACCTGAACGGAATAATCCATCGTTTGGGTAGGAATTTTGGAGGGATGCACCCACTTCTCTATTTCAGGATGTAGGTCTTCACAATTGACGGTTCCAAAAAATTTGTTCTCTCGCATCTGAAGGATGGAAGCAACCAATTCAATGCTCCCGGAAGCTGCCAAGCAATGACCAAAATGCCCTTTGAAGGAATTGATAAAAGGAAAATCTTTGCCCGAACGACCTAAGGCCTGGCTCCAATTCGAAATTTCAACGGGATCTTTGGTAGTAGCTGTTAAATGCCCGTTTATGGTATCGATATCGTTGGTCTCAATTCCCGCATTGGAAACGGCTTGAGCAATGCAGCGTTGCACCGACTCGCTATTGGGGGCGGTCATGCTTCCCTCTCCCCTTTGTCCGCCACTATTGACGTGCCCACCCAACACTTCGGCATAGATGTTGGCACCCCTTTGTAGAGCGCTCTCCAAAGACTCCAAAACAAGAGCTCCCGCCCCACTGCCCGGTACCAATCCCGCAGCGGATGCACTCATAGGGCGGCTGGCCTTTTCCGGTTGATTATTATAGGTTCGAGGCAAGATGCGCAGAGCGTCGAAGCCTCCCCAGACATAAGGGCCACTATCGCTGGTACTACCTACGAGCATTCGTTTTGCTTGTCCGTTCTTGATACGTTCATAACCCATCAATAGGGCCTCTGTTCCGGTACTACAGGCAGAAGAATTACTTGTCACCTGATTTCCGCAACCTAATTTTCCCCCTAGAAAAGCACTGATACCGCTCGACATAGTCTGAGCTACCGCGGTACTTCCCAATCGGCGTACTTGTCCCTTATCAATATTATGAATGGCCTCATGAAATTTATCGACCCCTAAGGTTCCCGAACCAAAAACCACTCCGGAATCCCAATCAGGTCGGTTTTCTTCGGAGGGATGCAAACCTGCATCTGACCACGCTTGTGAACCTGCAATGACACCGTAAATAATACCGGTGGACTGGAGTCCCTTCAACTCTAATGAATTAAAGTATTTATTTAATACAGCATCGTTAACTATGGGTTTACTTGCAATTTGACAAGAGAAATTCAACTCTTTTAGTTGAGGGACGTAGCGTATGCCGCTTATGCCCTCTTGCATTGATGCCGTGAACTCGTCCAGACCGATTCCATTTGGGGCACAAACCCCCAACCCGGTAATTACCACCCTATTGCTCACTTGAGTTCTTTTTAATCATTCCTGAAATCGTTCCCTTACAAACCAATTCTTTTTGAGCGTTGAACATTCTCACTTGACACTTCAATTTATTGAACCGAAAATAGACCTTTTCAGATGTGACGGTGACCTTCTCGCCCGGAAATACCGGTGCCAAGTATTCCATTTCAGCACTGCTCATGGCGACCAATAAATTACCATAGCCCTTATCATCATCCTTCAGTAAAAATATTCCCAAACAAACAAGCCCTATTTGGGCGCAACACTCGGTTAGAAGCACTCCTGGGGTCACCGGATGATTTTTAAAGTGGCCTTCATAAAAATAGGCATCGACAGGAAAGGTATAGAACCCTTCCGTTCCATCATCACTCACGGAGTTCAATCCATCCACAAATAAAAAAGGCTCGGTATAGGGTAACTGATCAAGTATTTCTTCGTAGGGCATAGTTTTTTCATTGATTAGCGCAAACTTTCTCCTCCGTCCACGGTGATTACCGTTCCTGTAATCCATCGGGCTTCTTCCAATGTCAACAAATAGACGGCATTGGCTACATCTTCGGGTGTAGTCAACCTTTTGTTCGGATTTCGCAATAAGGCATTCTTCTTTAACTCTTCATGCTTCGGAATCATTCGAAACGCCTTGGTATCGGTCGTTCCGGCCTGAATGCAGTTTACTTTAATTCCGATAGGCGCAAACTCCAAAGCCATATTTCTTGTCAGGGCCTCCAACGTAGCCTTGGCGGCGGAAACAGCGGCATAGCCTTCCCAAGCCTTCTTATTGCCTTCTGAAGTAAAGGATATGATTCGAGCATCTTCGGCGAAAAGTGAATGCTTGATCAAATCTTGTGCCCATTCGTACATGCTCAAGGCCATAGCGTTCAAAGTCAATTGAAAATCCTGCAGGTTCAAAGAAGTGCCGTCATTACCACCCATTGGTTTTAAACTGCCCTTGGCAATGCTGTGAACCATTACTTTAATACCCGATGAAGTGGATTGTAAAGAGCCTATTTCTTGCAAAACCGCTGCTCTTTTATCGGCACGGGTAACATCAACATTAAAACTTTTCACCTGAGCACCCATTAAAGTAATTTCTTGATAATAACGTTTAATTTCTTCTAAATCAGATTTCCTGTCTCGGTGAACAATGAGAATATTATAATTCGCTTTGGCCAATTTCTTAGCAGTAGCCAAACCTAGTCCGCTACTACCTCCCAGTATCAAGGCCCAGTATTTTTTTGGTTCTTTAGACATCATCATTTGCTACAATTACCATTTTAGCAAAACCCTTTGGGCGGAAAAACCAGGTCCAAAACTCAGCATCAGCCCCTGCTCGCCCTTTTGAATATCTTTTTGCATAAACCGCTCCAAAACATACAAAACCGTGGCACTGCTCATATTACCGAATTGCCGTAGTACCTCACGGGTGTCATCGATGTTTTTATCCATTTGCCCAAAAAGTTCTTCTACCGTTTGTACAATTTTTCTACCGCCAGGGTGAAAAATCAAATGATCGACTTCCTCAATTGAAGTTCCGTTCTTTTTTAGAAACGGATGGATGATGGATGGAAAATGTTCAGCAATGGTATCCGGAACCGCAATATCCAGAACCATTTTCAACCCTAAATTCGTCAGGTCGAACCCCATCATATGAGTGGCATCCTTAAAATGGTACATCTCACCGGCTACCAATGCTGGTCCCTCTGCATTTTCTTCCGAGGATAACAAGACACAGGCCGCTCCATCGCCAAAAATGGCGGCGCTGACCATATTGGGCATGGAATAATCATTTAATTGAAACGTAGCGGTCGGACTTTCAACTGCCACTACCGCGGCCCTTTTTCCAGGATTGGACCGAAGGAAATTATTGGCGTAAATCATTCCGGAAACCCCCGCAGCACAACCCATTTCGGTAACAGGAAGCCGCACAATATCTTGCTTGAGCCCTAAATCGTTGATGAGATAAGCATCAAGGGAAGGAATCATGATACCCGTACAACTTACCGTAATTATATAATCTAACGATTCGGGTGACCATGATTGTTGCTGTAATGCTTTTTCAAGCACAGCCTTCCCCAATTTCTTGGCCTCTCGAGCATACACTTCATTTTTCTCTTCAAAAGAGGTGATGGTGAACACCTCTTCAGGCCGCATAATGCTGTAGCGCCTATCGACAGCCGCCCCTTCGAACATTTTAACCACCTTGCGGCGAAATCGCTCTTCTTGATCCGATAGCCATAAATCAACTAACGGTATGATATCTTTGGTATCCCGCCAATATGGGGGTAGTTCTTTGGTTACGGTCGTAACTCGTACATCATTCATATATTCTGCTTATTCTTACGGGTCATGACCCAGCTGTATCGAAAGGCCCATTGCCATTTAATTTGATGTTCCACAAAGGTCAACCCTTTGGACATCTCTTTGAGCTCCTTTCTCAAAAACCCCCTTTTGATGGAGGTAGCACCATCTTTTCTGGCCATTTCGGTCTTTATAAAAATAGTACTAAAGAGCTCAAATAAGTAGTACGCCCAGGTACTTCTTTGTAAATCGTTTATAATCAAAGCGATTGAAGGAATTTGTGCCAATTTCTTCAAAAAAGCTGATAATTGAAATTCTTTGATATGGTGTAAGGTCAAGGTACACAAAACAAAATCTACGGGAATATTGAGATTTTCCCAGTCGAAAATGTTTTGATTTAGAAAGACAATCTCTGGATACTCTTTTGATTTTTCTCGAGCTATAGCCAAAGCAGTTTCGTTTAGGTCAACTCCGTAGCATTTTACCTTTCGATTTTGTTTTCGGGCCTGTAAAACTACTTTTCTAAGCATTTCCCCATCCCCGCAACCCACATCTAATATCGTATACGATTCTTTGTCGAACCTGTTTATATTTTGATTCAGGTGACTTAAGGTAATTTTAGTACCACCTAAAATTCGATTGCATCGATTGATATCTTCAAAAACAGGTAGTAAGGTTGCTTTTGGTATGTTTTTGCCATCCATCAGCTCTTCTCCTTTAAATCTATTTTTTAAGTTAATCATTAGCTGATAGGTTTACCATGAGTACACTTGACCATAAAGTTTAACAACCCCGGTGTTTTGCCCACTGCCTTCAATAGTATGTTTGATAGTTTCGGTTTCAACAGTATTTTCTGCAATTGCCTGCCCCACCAAATTCTTTTCTGAAAGGCTTTCTTCCACTTACGGATATAATTTTTCTCCAATTGCTCACGGGTCATGGTGGAGCCCGAAAAAAAATCGACCAGTAACTCGGAAGCAATTTTTGCGCTATGAATGGCCATCGCCATACCGTTACCACATAAGGGATGTATGAGCCCCGCCGTATCTCCGCACATGATGATATGGTTTTCTACCGCTTGTTTTGGTTCAAAAGAAATCTGGGCGATGGTCAAAGGTTGGTCAAAAACAGGTTGTGCCTCTTTTAAGAAATTCCCCAGGAATGGGTTTTTAGACACCACCTGCTGGTTGTAATTCTCGATATTTCCGGCCTTTTGAAAGCTATCGTAGGATGCGAGATAGCAGAAATTGACCGCCCCGTTTTCAGTTTTGGATAGTCCGCCATATCCTCCCTCAAAATTATGCAAGCCTACCAGGTGTTCAGGAAAGTCCTCTAAATGATAATGGTTTTTAACAGCCATCCAACTTGATTTGTTTTGGATGAAACTTCTATCCAAAGCCTTATCAAGCACACTTCTCTTTCCGTATGCTCCGATTGTAAATATTGAAGTAATAGTTTCATTTAAACTTGTATTCACCTCAAAATAAGAATCTTTAAACAAAACATTATTCACTTGACCTATTAAAAAATGGACACCGACCTGTTGGGCCCTTTGAAAGAGATGATGGTCAAAGGCATAACGACTGATACCTACTCCTCCAAGCGGTAATTTACTTTTGACAGAGACGCCCCGAACCGTACTGAACTGCAATTCTTGAATGGACACCGCACCCTTTTCTTGCAACCCGACATCCAAGCGCTTCAAGTAGGGAACCACTTCGTTGGACACATATTCACCACAAACCTTATGATTCGGATATTCGTTTTTTTCAATGACCAGAACACTTCTCCCCTCCAATACGAGATGAATGGCAGCCGTAAGTCCTGCCAAACCACCACCAATTACGATAATTTCATAATCACATTTCACTCTTGGAAGATAGGGTTTTGTATAAAAAATCCCGACCTGCATTAGGTCGGGATTTCTAAAGGAACTTATTTAGCGGGAACAATTATCCCTTCACTTGCTGTTTTGCTTCTTCTTTCAAGGCTTCACTGGCCACAATAGCCAATTCTACCCTTCTATTCTTTGCCTTACCTTCTTTTGTTTCGTTGTCGGCAACCGGCTGCGCTTCGCCATACCATTTGGTAGTCAATCTACCGGAATCGATACCCTGCGATACCAAATAATTGCTTACCGAGGTAGCCCTACTTTTTGACAACTGCATGTTGTAATCATCAGGACCAGCACTATCGGTATGCCCTTCAACCAATACGTTCGATTTAGGATATTCCTTTAAAATATCGGCCAGACTATTCAATGTCGTCTGCGAAGTACCTTTTACATCACTTTTGTTGGTGTCGAAATACACTCCGGCATCCTCATTAAAGGTAACGTTGATACCCTCACCAACCCGTGTCACTTCAGCTCCAGGAATTTCTTCCTCGATACGCTCTGCCTGTCTATCCATTCGGTCACCGATATATCCACCGGCAACCCCGCCGATAGCGGCACCCAAAATAGCACCCAACACGGTATTATTACCATTACCTACATTGTTGCCGATAACACCACCTATGGCAGCGCCACTACCGGCACCTATCACGGCTCCTTTCTGTTTGTTGTTCGCATTCTGTACGGTTTTACAACCGACTACCATGGACATTGCCATGATGATATAAACTGATTTTATAGCTAACTTCTTCATTTGTAGTTTTTTATTGTTTATTAAACGTGTACACCACCGCAATTGGGGAACCGTTCACGTTTACATTTGACTTTAAGGTCATACTGGCACTTGATAAGGAAACAATATCCATACCGTAACCAGTTCTACCGTTAATGTCTTTTTTCTTTTCGTCGATATACTTAAACTGTAAGCGATCGGCCCCAGCTTCGTTTTCTACCACCGACCATCTAATATTACGAACTCCCGAAGGGCAGGCACCCGTACTACTGTTGATGTTGTAGTTACCCGTACTGTTGTTTTCCAAAAAATACCAAGTACTTCCTTCAAAGCAGTAGGCGTCGGCATCGTTGAACAACTTGGCTTTGTAATCACCTTGTTCACCTTCATACGATACATCATTAAGAACCCATGTTCCGTTGATGGTATCACGTTGCTGTCTTACTTCCTTTGAGAGGGAACAGGAGGTTAAGACCAGAAAAAGTGCACCTAGCACCCAACTATTCTTTATCATAATTAAAAATTTAGTTTGAATAGATACGAGAGCATCGCTTATAACGACCAGCCCTACACGTTAATCTATCGTTAATTTCGATGGCAAGATGCCACCATTTGTCGAGACAGGTGCGTTTTAAAAAGGAAGATTTTTGCTCGATTACTAATACGCAAGTAGTTCATTCAATGCCTCGGCAAACCTAGTTTTTGGAAGGTATCCATTTTCCAAAGCTTTGGCGAAGGGTATCGGCGTTTCTAAACTGGCCACCCTTTTTATGGGAGCATCTAAATATTCAAATCGATTTTCGGTAACAATGGCAGAAATATCACTGGCAACACCCCCAAAAAGGCTATCTTCTTGGAGAATAATTAACTTACCTGTTTTCTCTACTGAGACATAAATGGATTCGATATCCAACGGGCAAAGGGTACGCAAATCCAAAAGGTCGGCGCTGATATCTTTACGTTCATTTAAAACTGCCAAAGCCCAATGCACAGCGGCGCCATAGGTAACGATAGTTACATCACGACCTTCTTTTAGCAACGCAGCATGACCGAATGGAATGTTGTAATATTCATTAGGAACCTCTTGATAAATACTTCTATACAATGCCTTATGTTCAAAAAACATGACGGGATTGGGGTCTTCAATAGCAGTAGCCAAAAGTCCCTTAGCATCAAAAGGAAATGCCGGATAGACCACTTTGAGTCCCGGGGTTTTCGTAAACCATGCTTCGTTGGTTTGCGAATGAAACGGACCGGCACCTACATCGCCTCCACAAGGCATTCGAATGACTACTTGGGCAGATTCGCCCCAACGGTAGTGTGATTTGGCCAAATAATTAACAATGGGATTGAACCCTGAGGTGGCAAAATCGGCGAATTGCATTTCCATCACCGCTTTCATGCCGTTTATAGATAGGCCCATGGCGGCCTCCACGATTCCCGATTCGCAAATTGGCGTGTTCCTGACCCTATTCTTGCCGAACAACTCAACAAAACCCTCCGTCACCTTAAAAACCCCACCATACTCCGCTACATCTTGGCCCATTATCACCAAATCATTGTTTCGTTCCATCGACTGCTTTAGACCCTCTGAAACAGCATCAACAAATCGGATGTTAGAAGTAGTACCTTTTGGTTTGATTTCCTCAAAATTATGCGGATGGTATACATCCACTAATTCTTGGGTTAAATTGAATTCTACAGAGGGTTCATCAAAAGCAATTTTCAAGTGCTCACTGATTTCATCTTCTATTTTTGTCCTTAATTCTTCAATTTGCCCTTTATCGAGCAGACCCTCTCTTATTAAGAAAGATTCGTAGTTGCTTATAGGGTCTTTTTCGGCCCATTCCTGCAATAGTTCTTCCGGAACATATTTAGTACCGCTTGCCTCTTCGTGGCCACGCATGCGAAACGTAATGAATTCCAGCAGTACAGGCCTAGGGTTTTCCCGTATGGACTGGCATAAGGTCTTCACTTGGGTATAAACCTCGGTAATATTATTCCCTTCAATCGTATACGATTCCATTCCGTAGGCCTGTCCCCTATCGGATAAGCGTTTGCAATTGTATTGTTCATTGGTGGGGGTAGAGAGACCATAGCCATTGTTCTCAATACAGAACAGTACTGGTAAATTCCACACCGAGGCGATGTTCAGCGCTTCATGAAAATCTCCCTCACTCGTACCTCCTTCGCCGGTAAACACCGCGGTAACCTTTTCTCTTTCATTGATCAGATCGGCCAGGGCAATTCCATCAGCCACGCCTAATTGGGGACCTAAATGGGAAATCATACCCACAATCTTATATTCTTGCGTACCAAAATGAAAACTACGATCCCTTCCTTTGGTAAATCCGCCTAGCTTTCCCTGCCATTGGGCGAATAAACGCGAAAGTGGCACTTCACGGGTCGTAAAAACCCCTAAATTTCGATGCATCGGCAAAATGTATTCATCCGCATGCAGGGCACTCGCAACACCTACCGAAATGGCTTCTTGCCCCATGCCGCTGAACCATTTTGATATTTTTCCTTGCCGTAGCAAAACCAGCATACGCTCTTCGATCATACGCGGTTTTAGCATTCGCTCATATAACTGCACCAAAGTAAAATTGCTGATTCCTTTCTTTTGAAATTCCATGGAGAAATTTGGGATACCTTTAAATTAGTTACCAATGTAAAAGTAGAAAAAAGGCATCATTCCCAAATACGGATGTCGGCGGCATACTATGCAATATTTTTTACCTTTGCCTAAATATTAATGTTGATGCTATGAGTGCGATACCCAGTGTTGATTTAAAGGATTTCGTTTCTGAAGACCCAAAACGAAAGCAAAAATTTATAGAAGAAATTGGAGCCGCTTTTGAAAATATCGGCTTTGTGGCCCTAAGCGGACACTTCCTTTCCGATGAGTTGGTAGAAAATCTTTATACGGAAATCAAAAGATTTTTTGATCTGCCCCAAGATATAAAAGACAAGTATGAAATAGAAGGCATCGGTGGCCAACGCGGTTATACCTCATTTGGTAAAGAACATGCTAAAGGAAGAAAAGAAGGCGATTTGAAGGAATTTTGGCATTTTGGCCAGTATGTGGAAAACAATCCCAAGCTAGAGGAGGAATATCCTGATAATGTAACGGTCGACGAATTGCCCGAATTCAATGAGGTAGGTAAGGAAACTTTTCAAATGCTCGAGAAAACGGCCCAGTATGTATTGAGGGCATTGGCTCTTCACCTTGATTTAGAGGAAACGTATTTCGATGACTACATCAAAAATGGCAACTCCATTTTAAGGCCCATCCACTACCCCCCTATCACTAGCGAACCTAAAAATGCGGTTCGAGCGGCAGCCCATGGCGATATTAACTTAATCACCCTTCTAATGGGTGCCCACGGTAGAGGTTTGCAAGTACAGAACCTCGAAGGGCAATGGGTCGATGCCATTGCAAGGCCTGACCAACTGATGATCAACGTTGGGGATATGCTTTCTAGATTATCGAACAATAAGCTAAAATCAACGATACACCAAGTGGTCAATCCGCCAAAGGAATTGTGGGGCACTTCGAGATACTCCATTCCTTTTTTCATGCATCCTATCAGTGAGATGCCATTGAACTGTTTGGAGAACTGTATCGATGAAGACCACCCAAAACAATACGCCGATATAACGGCTGGCGAGTTTTTACATGAAAGACTCATTGAATTAGGATTGATAAAAGCGTAGTATGGATTTAAAAGATCAGCTTAAAAACCTTTTTCCGGATCACGAACCGCCAAAAGAAGAACCGACAGCACAGGAGAAAAGCGATGTTTGGCTTCAAGACAATCCTATTATCTGTAAATACGAAAAGAGGAAGGGAAAACCCATTACCATATTAGAGGGTTACAACGGTGCCGATAGCGATTTTAAGAAATTAGCGAAAGAGATCAAGACCAAACTGAGCGTAGGCGGTAGTTTCAAGAACGAACAGATTATTATTCAGGGAGATTATCGTGAAAAAATAATGGAAATTCTAAAAGAAAAAGGCTTTTCGGTGAAACGTGTAGGAGGTTAATTACTTCAGCAAAAAGGACCGACCTTTTTTGTCATCACTTAGTGATTTCTGTTAATTATTTTTTGTTTTTTTTGATTAAATAGTACTTTTAATCGTCAAACCCTAATCCACCCAAAATAAATGAGTTCCCTTTTGCACATCACCAATGGAGATAGCTTTACGGAGAAACTAAAATCACTTAAGCTCAAAGGCGACATTATTACATGGCGCGAGATGTTATGCGAGGGCAAAACCCTCACCACAGTGGGCAGTGAATCTTTCTGGAAAACACGCTTTGAATTTCTCAATAAAAATTACAAGGTCTCGAAATCATGGTTTATTGAAAAGACCTTAAAAGAATACCGTTCTCTTTGCAACCACAAACAACAAGATGAGATCGTACTCTGGTTCGAGTACGATCTTTTTTGTCAAATAAACATGATTGCCGTTCTGAGCTGGTTAAAGGCGAATCGAAAATACGCGCAAATTTCATTGGTATGTAGTGGCAAAGAAGACGAGAGCGGTAAACTATATTCTTTGAGTGAACTGAGCGACGAGCAATTGCTTCATCTCTACAAGAACAAAACGGAGCTTACGCAAGATGATATCGAATACGCCGATTATGTTTGGCAACTTTACTGTAGTGACAACCCGATCCGTTTAGAGAATCTTTCCGATTTTTCGGAATTTCAATTTGAGTACCTGCCTGATGCACTTCATACGCACCTGCAACGCTTCCCTAGCATTAAAAACGGGTTGAACTCTATGGAGAATAACATTCTTCAAATTGCTTTGGACAAAAAGCCTGCCTCAAGAAAGGTCTTTTTGGCCGAGATACTTCAAAACCAAGGTTTCCTAGGTTTTGGCGATTCTCAATATGAGCGTGCCATTACCAGATTAAAACCATTGTTCTCAGGTTTTAACCCAGTTCGTTTGACCAAAAAAGGAAAGGAAATCTTAGAAAAACGCACCAGTTATTATTCTTGCATTCAAGACAATGATGTTTATTTAGGTGGTGCTTTGAAATACAATTTTCTTTTTAATACCGATTCTGGTAGGATCTTAAAACTATAGTATGAAATTAAGCCCTTCGGAGCTTATTCTCAATGCCGACCAGAGCATTTACCATCTTAATCTTTTACCTCAAGACATTGCGCCTACGGTAATCACGGTAGGCGACCCAGATCGTGTTGCCGATGTTTCAAAGCATTTTGATACCATCGAACTTCAAAAAGGTAAAAGGGAGTTTCACACCCATACAGGTACTCTTAATGGTCAGCGGTTAAGCGTCATCTCGACCGGTATTGGCACCGATAATATTGACATTGTTCTTAACGAACTGGATGCCTTGGTCAATATCGATTTTAACAATAGAACTGTAAAGGACCAAAAGACCAGTTTGAACATTGTACGAATTGGTACCTCAGGCGCCATTCAACCTGATATACCTATTGACTCGTTTTTGATCAGTGAGTATGCTATAGGTTTTGATGGGTTATTGCACTTTTACGACAGCGTCGATGTTCAGGTTCCGGAAATTACGGAGGCCTTTGTTGAGCATACGGAATGGCCCAAAAGAAAATCGACACCTTATGCGGTAACCTACGACGAGAGCTTGGCCTCTCAATTGAAATCAAATCGTATACGATTAGGCGTTACTGTTACCAATATTGGGTTTTACGGTCCTCAGGGTCGTTCCCTTCGTTTGGTACCCGACGACTTGAAATTAAAAGACCGCTTACAATCATTTCAATACAATGATTTACGAATCACCAACTTGGAAATGGAGACCTCGGGTATCTACGGGCTCTCAAAATTGTTGGGTCATAGAGCAGTTTCGATGAACTGTATCTTGGCCAATAGGGCAACCGGTGAATTCAGCAAAAAACCAGGCGAAAGTGTTGATGAACTCATCCGGTATACCTTGGACAGACTTTGCCCCTAACTCCTTAACCATTACTTTAACTACCGACCAAGCAGATTGGTTATTTTTACTATTCTATGAAGGAACGATTATACAGGCACCGCGACCTAAGCTGGTTGAATTTCAATGGGCGCGTTTTACAGGAAGCCAAGGACAATAGAAACCCTCTTTATGAGCGGATCAAGTTTTTGGCCATATTTTCCTCCAATCTAGATGAGTTCTTTCGAGTGAGGGTCTCTAAGTTGAGACAGATTAAAAATGTGGAGAAATCCATTCGAAAGAAATTAAAATTACGCCCCACCAAGACTCTTAAAGAAATTATTCAGGTAGTAGAAGCGCAACAAGAGGCTTTTGGTCGCATTTTTAGCGAAGAAATTGTTCCCGAACTACGAACAAACGGTATAGACCTGATTGAAAAGCAAGATTTCACTGAAAAACAGAGTGCCGAAATCCGAACCCTTTTCGAAAAAGAGGTTAAGAAGCATGTTGAAGTTGTCTCCGTTGTAGATGGAGAAACGCCATTCTTAAAAAACAACGCTCTTTACTTTTTTGTGCGATTTGCCAATGGCGACACTTGTTTTGTCTCTATCCCCTCTAATCAGCTGAACAGGTTTATAAACCTATCCCCAAACGAGGGTCATTATCCCGTTACTTTTTTGGATGATGTCATTGCTCAAGAAATTCCTTATTTATTCAAAGACAGGGTAGTACAATCTTTTTATGAAGTAAAGCTTTCACGAGACGCCGAGTTGTATTGGGAAGATAATTTTGATGGAGATATCGCCCAACAAATCGAGGAGTCATTAGCCCAGCGACACATCGGACAACCAACAAGACTGCTTTATGATTTTCGTATGCCCGAAGAAAATCGAGAGATGCTACGCACCTTATTAGGTCTTGGCAAAGTGGATATGTTTCCTGGGGGGAAATACCACAACTACAGCGATTTCATGTCTTTTCCTGACCCAACAGAAAATCCGAAGTTGCATTTTGAACCTCTTCCTCCACTGCCCCATCCTGAATTGAGTAAAGAAAAGTCTTTATTCGAGCAAATCAGTAAACGGGACCAAATCGTTCATTTTCCGTATCATCAATTTGACCCAGTGCTGAACTTTCTCGAGCAAGCGGCTACAGACCCATCGGTTACAAGCATTAAAATCTCACTGTATCGCATCGCCAAAGATTCCAAATTGGCACAAACCCTATTGCAGGCCTTGGAGAACGGTAAAAAAGTCATGGTCTTTGTAGAGCCCAAAGCCAGGTTCGATGAGGCGAATAATTTGGATTGGAGCCGAAAACTCAAAAAAAACGGAGCCGAAGTCTATCACAGCGATTTAGAAATAAAAGTACATAGTAAAATACTGCTTATAGAGCGAAAGGAAGAACAGCAATCGGTCAAATACGCCTACATAAGCACAGGCAACTTCAATCGAAAGACTTCTAAAATTTATGCGGACCATGGCCTATTCACGGCCAACGAAAAAATAGCAACGGAGTTACATCAGGTTTTCGAAGTGCTGGAGCGTAAACGCCTGGCCCCTGTCACAAAACATCTTCTGGTTTCCCCCTTTAGCACCAGAACCCAATTCATGCAACTGGTCGATACGGAAATCAAAAATGCCCGAACCGGCAAATCGGCATCCATCCGAATAAAAATGAACAGCCTGCAAGATCAGCGTATGATCGACAAACTTTATGAGGCTGCAGAAGCTGGAGTAAAGATCAGATTGCTTGTTCGCGGATTCTGTGGTGTCCACCTAGGGAATGAAGAAGCTGCCAAAAACATCGAAATCACAAGTATCGTCGACCGTTTTTTAGAGCATGGTCGTATCTATTGGTTCGAAAATAGTGGTGAGCCAAAAATGTACATAGGGTCTGCCGATTGGATGACCCGAAACCTTGATCGCAGAATTGAAGTGCTAACTCCCATATTCGATGAAGCCGTTTTCAATGAGTTGGAATATATTTTAACCTTACAGCTGACTGACAATGTCAAGGCGCGACTGGTCGATGAAACGGAAAGTAATACCTATGTCAAAAATGAGTCCGTACCAAACCGCTCACAGTATTCGATTTACGAATATTTACACAAAAAACCTTAAAAATACCGATATCATTGACGAAAATAATTAATCGTATATGATTTATTAGAAGTCTATTTATCCATTCATCTTTATTCTACTCCAAAGGCATTCGTATCTTTGATCAAAACACTAAAAATCGGCTTCATGAAAAAAGTGAAAATAGTTGGCGTTCCCGAGCATTTCAATTTGCCATGGCATATGGCCATTGAGGATGGCATTTTTGAGGACAAGGGTATTGATTTGGAATGGACCGACGTTCCGGAAGGCACCGGAAAAATGTGCCAACTATTACAGGAAGGTCAAACCGATTTGGCTATTATTCTAACAGAGGGTATTGTCAAGAGCATAACCGAAGGCAATTCTGCCAAGATTATTCAGGAATATATCGGTTCTCCATTACTTTGGGGCATACACGTAGGCGCTAAGAGCCATTTTAAAGCGATTTCAGAGCTCAAAACCGCAAAAGCGGCCATCAGTCGGTTTGGTAGTGGAAGTCACCTCATGGCATACGTAAATGCGCAAAACGAAGACTGGGAAACCTCTAATCTTCAATTTGAAGTCATTAACAACCTAGAAGGGGCGATCGAGGCCTTAACGACTGGCCAGGGCTATTACTTCATGTGGGAGCACTTTACCACCAAACCCTTAGTCGATAACGACACTTTTAAAAGGCTGGGCGATTGCCCTACCCCATGGCCTTGTTTCGCAGTAGCGGCCACCGACGCATTTTTAAAAGAAAATGAAGGCACCGCGCGACATATCTTGAAGGGAATTAATGACTACACGCAAGAATTCAAACAAATACCCAGTATCGACAGAACTCTTGCCAATCGATACGAACAAAAATTAGAGGATATTAAAGAATGGCTTTCTTTGACCCGTTGGAGCCAAAAGTCATTCGACCCTGTCGTTTTGAGCAAGGTGCAAGACACCTTACTTTCGCTAGAATTGATTCAAGAAAAGCTTCCAAAAGAAAAACTGCTGGTTGACTTGGGATGAAATAATATTAAACTGACAGTTTTAATAAATTAATCTAAGTCTCTTTTTATAAAATACTTACATTCAATAAGTATCACCAATTAATTGGATTTTTCCCTTCTTTCGTTAATATTTCGTTAGCCCGACTAAAATGTCTATTCCCGAACCAATAGCCCCGATTGGCACTAAGAGGAGAAGGATGGCCGGAAGTCAAAATATGATGCTTTGCCTTATCTATCAATGCAGCTTTTTTCTTGGCATATCCTCCCCAAAGTAAAAAAACCAAACCTTTCTTTTCTAGTGATAATTTTTGAATAACGGCATCGGTGAAGGTTTCCCACCCCCTATTTTGATGACTGCCCGCTTCGTGCGATCGAACGGTTAAAGTCGCATTAAGAAGCAATACGCCTTGTTCAGCCCAACGCTCTAAATTTCCGCTACGCGGATAGGGTTTACCGGTATCCGTTTCTATTTCCTTAAAAATATTGATGAGGGATGGTGGATGCGCTATACCGTCTTTCACCGAAAAACAGAGTCCGTTCGCCTGTCCCGGTCCGTGATAAGGATCTTGCCCAATAATAACCACCTTGGTCTCGTCAAAGGGGCAATGGTCGAAAGCGGCAAAGACATCCTTTCCTTTTGGGTAACAGGTATAAAGGGCATATTCGGTCTTTACAAATTGGCTCAGCGACTTAAAATAGGGCTTTTCAAACTCTTTTTTCAAATGGAACTTCCAGGTCTCCTCGATGGTTATGGGCATTTTCTTTTTTTCACTTTATAGGTTCACTTACGAGCATAAAATTAATCAAAATCGAGGATTTGATTTTTAGAATGTCGGGGCGACCCATAACTAAAACAGAGCGGGAAGTGTTGTAATATGTATCTTAGTTGATGTCGCGGTAGACCCTGAACTTATAAAGTGTTGTGTTTATCAATAAGTTGATTTTATAATTCTGGGAGTATTGGAATGATGATTGATGTAGGATTTAAGATCACGAGCAAAGATGCTCGCGCCAGCAGGGGGAATCGCAACTTTAATATTCTACCCGCTTTCGAGTTTTAAAGTATTCATCCATAATAAGTAATGGTTTTTTATTAAAACTGAAACTCGTAAACGTTGGAGCCATTTTTCCTTATGTGGCTTATGACTTCAAAATTCTTATCGATACCTCCAATGCTCTCGTAAAATTTTTCATGGACTACATAAACCCTTACATAAATTTTTTCGCCAGGTGTGAATCCTCCATTTTCCAAACTTTTACCAGTGCCGGACCATGTTGAAGACGGGGAATCTACGACATAACCGTTGTAGGGTGACGAAGATTCTTTGTTTCCCCCTTGATAAGAACCCGACCCTAATCGATAGTCGAATTTTTGAAAGGAAACATCGGGGGTTCTACTAAAATAATACTCCTTGCTGACTAGCAACCACTCATCATTTTTAAAATGCAAATGTATCGTTTCCCCAAATGAGGAATTTCCATATTCAAAGAAAACAATAGTTGGTTCAACAGTTGGGTATTCCAGTAGTTCTATTGTTGATAAAGTATCAATTTTTGTAGTGTTGTTAATTTGAATAGTATCATAAGTGCCATACCCCTCTTTTTCAGTAACCATCTTGTAGCTTCCTATCTCTAAATTTTCAAGCGAAAATGTTCCCTTTGCTGACAATGAAGTTTCCTGCACTAAATTATCCTCTTTGAATAGTTTAATAATTGTCCCATCATATTCTGTTGATTTGTTGTTGGACATGTCGAAGAGGATAACGTCTCCTACAATTACACCCGTCTCTATTTCAAATTCTATTTTTGGTTCTTCCGAATCAGATTCCATATCCGTATTTGGGTCCTTATCACATGTAATTAATAATAAACCAATAAGAATGGGGAAGTATTTTAGGCAAAATTTGTTCATAGATTACAATTAATAAAGACTTAAAAATAAAGTTAACGTTTAGAAATATCACGACTACTAAAATATTTAGAACTTAGTCCTGTGGGCAAATTTTTAGGTCAAAGGGGATATTTTTGATTGACAAACATCGATAGGAAATGCGAAAATGCAACCCATTACCAGCGGAAGATTTATTTACGTGTAATTATTTTCTATTTGAGAAAATTTATAAAAATGGATATATCTCAAAGTAAAACAGCATCATAAAGTTCTGAACTTGGGCATCCCCCACTAGCGCGAGCGTCACGCTCGTGCCCACAACAATAAAAAAAAGTAAATGATTATTAGAAAAAATGAAAAACAATAACAAGACTCACCGGTCAGGGATGGGGTCGTTGGACCAATGAAAGAAACTTCAGGGACTAATAGCGGACAAATTTATTATGGTAATCAACATCAATACGAGTTCATAGAGTATTTAGGCAGCAATACATGGGAAAAGTATTTCGACGTTGAAAACATTAAAACATATCAACTTAAATAATGGAGAAATTTAATTTTTTCTACGAAAATGATAGAGGAGAACTTAACCAAATTCATGTTGGTTATAACATGCCTATTTATCCAGTCTATGATATAGATTTCACCGAAAAAAGCTATAAAAACCTTATTCTAAGAGGTAAAATCAACTTGTTATGGAGACATAAAAATGATTGGATTAGAGTTTCATCTTCCGAGAATGTCACAGGTTATCCTTCGGTTGATCAACAAAAAATTGTTTCTATTTATCATGGCGTGAATTCTAAGTTTACTTCCCCAAATAACGCTGTGATATACAACCTAGATGGCAGCATTCATAGAGTTATTGAAGTCCCTGTCCTCTTGTCCGAGAACATGATAAGAAGGATAAAGTTAAATAAAGATTCCAACCCTCCGATTGAAAGTGCCGAATATGAAGGAGGGCTTCACTTCGGAGGCTTTGATTGGGGCAAAGATGATAACGGTAATCTAATCAATAGGATCGAAATCATATATGATCGAGATTGGATTGAATGGCGTGAAATAAATGCGGAAACAGGAGAAATAACAAAACTTTTGGGCAGCGGAAGACGGTAGGCAATAAAATGAAAGAAGCCAAATTCATAATAATTTCAATTTTGTATACGCTCATTGCTGCGGTGTTTACATTCAAATTCGGGCCCGATTTCATAAAAGAAATGAACGATGTGGGAAATGTGTATCAATTTGATCGTATAAACAGGATTGACATGGATTTTAGAAGCCCCTCAAATACCGGCTTGTTACAATTAGGAGACTCTACCATAACTGTTCCCATTCGTAGAGATTTTGACACTGCTTCTTTCAAACCAAGATATCTGGAGGTGGCCCTTCAATTTGATACTTTGAACATTCAATTGGTATATGATTGGGAAAAACACTCCGACAAACGGGAAAGGCTAGTTGACTTTCTCGAAAAGAAGCGAATTATAGACAAAATTCGTCCCTTGGCAGAACAACTCCCCATTACCTTCACCACACCAGTGGACACAGAGGTGAAAGTGGTCTTGGATGAAGCAAACGATTTTAGGAGTAGAGATAACTATCTCACGCTAGATAAAACCCACGTATATGGCACCAATAGCCGTCTAAGGTATTTTTTCGGAAAGGCGATGGCATATTTAATCACTATTTGTTCGGCCTTGGCCTTGATTCTGATTGTAGTCAATGGGTATTTACAATATATGGGCCACCATAAAAAAGGAAAAAACTATTATGCTCCCTCATGGGGAGAAGGAATCAAAACCTTGTTTGGAAAAAAGGAAGGAAAATTATGAAGATCATATAATAATCTCTCTCAATAGTAATAGGGTGCTGCTCGTGCCAGCCCAGGATAAGGGCATCATAAAACAGGGAGTTTGGAACGCAAAGCACGGGAACGTTCAAATTATCCGCTTGTGAGGAATTGAAACAAAGTTTCTTGAAGTTAGGAGAATTTAGCGACCAAGCACAGCGTAATTGAAAGCCCTACTTCACTCTTACCAAAGTCTAAAACACAACCAAAACCTCTAAGCCACCAGCCAATTGCTGAATGAGGACTTACTTTTCGGCATCAATCCCTACCTTTGCCCTCGATTTTTAAAACCATGGCGGGTATACATCCAAAAACATTACAAGATTTAGAATTTCCGACGGTGCTCAAACAAATAGCGGCCCGTTGCGGTACCGAGCTGGGAAAAGCCCAAGCTTTGGAGATTAGCCCCTTTACCGATGAAGAGGCTATTTTGTCTGAATTGGGTCAAACGGCCGAATATCTTTCTTCGCTCGTCAGTGAAAACCGAATACCATCACACAGTTTTGAAGGTATCGACAAAGAATTAAGACTTCTAAAAATAGAGAATACCGTTTTGGAAATCGAAGGTTTTAAAAAAATGACCAGCATATGCCGTACGGTTTCCGTTCTTAAAAAGTTTCTTAAAAAATTCGAGGAGTATTATCCACTACTTCACCAAAGTGCCGATACCATAGAGGAAAACAAGGAAATTCCCGCAGAAATAGACCTGGTTATCGACCGTTTTGGAGAGGTTCGCGATAATGCCTCAGAGAAATTGGCAAGTCTGCGCAGGCAGATTTTACAGGTCAGGGGTAAAATTGGCCAAAGTTTCTCATCGGCCTTGAGCATGTATAGCAGTTCTGATTACCTGGACGATATTAGGGAATCGGTGGTAGAAAACCGACGTGTTTTGGCGGTCAAGGCCATGTACCGCAGAAAGGTCAAAGGTACGGTGATGGGTACCTCAAAAACGGGAAGCATTGTTTATATCGAGCCTGAAGCCACTTTGAAATACAGCCGCGAATTAAATAATCTAGAGTTTGATGAGCAAGAAGAAGTACAGCGTATACTCAAAGAACTCACCAATAAAATTCGCCCCTATTCGCCCCTGCTACGCATCTACCAGTCGTATCTGGCTCATTTAGATGTTACTTCGGCAAAAGCCAAACATGCGGTTGACATAAACGCCTTGCTGCCCAATATCAATTCAGAGAGACGTCTTTACCTTCGAGATGCCTTTCACCCGTTGCTCTTTATGAGCAATAAATTCAAGAAAGAAAAGACCTTTCCGCAGACCATCGAATTGCACCCAGAAAATCGTATTATCGTCATCTCTGGTCCGAATGCCGGCGGAAAAAGTATTACCCTTAAAACAATCGGTCTACTTCAAGTAATGCTTCAATCAGGGCTTCTAATCCCCGTTCATGAAAGAAGTTCCGTTTCTTTTTTTGATACTATACTTACGGATATCGGTGATAACCAATCAATAGAGAACCACCTGAGTACCTATAGCTATCGTTTAAAGAATATGAACAACTTCTTAAGGCTCTGTAATGACAATACCCTCTTTTTGATTGACGAATTCGGTACTGGTAGTGATCCCGAACTTGGTGGGGCTTTGGCAGAGGCCTTTTTAGAAGTTTTCTACGAAAGGGAGTCTTACGGAGTAATTACTACCCATTATGCCAACCTTAAGGCATTGGCGAACGAGTTGCCCCATGCTACCAATGCCAATATGCTTTTCGACGGAAGAACTTTAGAACCTACCTTTCAATTGGTATTGGGGGAAGCCGGTAGTTCTTTCACATTCGAAGTAGCGCAAAAGAACGGCATACCCTATTCCTTAATTAACAAGGCCAAGAAGAAAATTGAGCGGGGTAAGGTTCGTTTTGATGCTACCATAGCCAAGTTACAGAAAGAACGCAGTAAAATGGCCCGTACGGGCTCAAGACTTCAGGAAGAGGAAACCAAGGCCAAAGAAGAAGCGGCTCGTTTAGAAAAGCTGAATGCCAAGATTAAAAGCAAACTGGAAAATTATCAGGAGCTTTATGACCATGACCAGCGCATGATTCAACTGGGCAATAAGGTCAATAAGGCGGCGGACAAATATTTTCACGATAAGAAAAAGAGGCCGTTGGTTTCTGAACTATTGCGAATCGTAGAAACCGAAAATAGCAAGCGCAAGAAAAAAACGGCCAAGGAGGCAAAGGCCGAAAGGGCGAAAAAAGCGCAAGTGGCTCAAGAAGTGCAAAAAGAGGTGAAGGTCATTCGAGAAAAGAAAAAGGTAGAGCAAAAGAAAGCGGTCATCAAAGAACAGAACAAGCCAAGACCTGTCTTTAAGGTAGGTGACCGGGTGCGAATGCAAGACGGAAAAGCGGTAGGTACCATCGATTCTTTGGAGAAGGGAAAAGCTATTGTCAACTACGGAATGTTCACCACCAATGTTAGCGTAGACCAGTTGGAAATGGTTCAAAAAATGAAATAACTCTTCAAAATACGGCTTTGACAATCGTATACGATAATAGCGCTATTAGCCATTCATAAGTAGTTTTTTTACCTTAATACTCAGCAAAAACTTTTTGATTGATGGAATAAGGGTGGACCTGAAAAATGGACCGACACCAAGTTGTTGAATCGCAACTTATAGTGCCGGCCATCAAAATTACACGAACATACACTTACCTGGTTTCTTTAGAAAAGTGGTTGATCAATCCTCTTTTACTGAAATCGTCTTGCAGAAGCCCAAGAAATCTTTTTCGGAACAGTAGACCTTAAAATCCCTCTCTTTGGAAAGGTAACCAAGGTGAAATTCACCCATACGGTCCCATTGCAGTAGGGCATTTTGCAGGTCGAATTGAACATAAACATCATGCGCACCGTTTGGCGGACTTTTGGCGACCCTTTTATCATTGTTTACGGCATAGTACCCTGTTTGTGTCACGTCATTGGTTCCTGCCTTTTTATAAATGAATCGGAACCTGGTATCGTAGTTCGAGTCATTGACAACAACAATGTTCTCATGGTCATACTCAAAAGTTCCGCAGGTTTCAATATTATAATCGGTTTGGTAGCCCATTTTTGCGATGGTGTTATCCTTTAAATATTTTACGGTGTAACCGATGGGCGCACCAGGGTTTTCCCTATTGTATTCGGCACCTTCCTCAATCACGTAATAGAGTCCGCCCTCCCCTTCTTCCAGATTGTTTCCTGTAATGACCTTGGTGGCTACTTTGGCGTTTCCTCCAATGGCGACTACGTTGAAGGTAGATTCACGGATTACTTTCTCATAATTGGCATTGACCTCTCCATTAATGGTTTTCGCTTTGGTGGCATAATCCAAAACAGCTTCTAAATTGACCTCGGTGGTTGTGTCTGTGGTCTCCATACGGATCATGATGATCCTACCATATTGAACGGAACTGACATAAGCTGGCGGATTATCTTCGGAAACCAATGATTTCAGTCCTTCGGCGGTCACCTTACTCCCAAATACCGAAGCTGGGCTATCGGGCGTTTCCATCACCACATCATAGTATACTTGTCGATATAAAGAGGCGGCCACTCTTTTCTCCGTTTCCTTCGAATAATCAAATTGTGATTCGAAAGACGACCCCGTGGCCCATTCGGCGCCAACCTTTAGCGAAAGGCTCATTTGCTCCCGAGAGTAGACGGTGGTTTTTTCAAAATAGGTATCGGCATCTATAGAATACCCTTGCGTGGCTATATTCGAATTCCAATATTCCAAAGCATCATCGATTGCAGCTTGGGTATTTTGATAAGTAGGTTCGTTGATGGTCAGGTTTCCACCATCTCCAATACCCGGTAGTTCAACCCTCAATTTCACAGGGGCCTTTTCTACTTGTAGAGGCTGGGGCGCCCCTTCGAGCAAAACCCGATTACCCAGAACCAGTGCGCCCGGATAAATGACTCCCAAAGTGGGATCGAACATGACCACATTTTCAAAATTCGATTTGATATCGTGGTACACCGTTTTACATTCTGTAATATAGCCCCTGTTGGTGTTCTTTTGAGGATTTCCTTCATTAGAAGTAATGCCAGTGGTCGATTGCACATTTAAAAGGTCGGTCGGCTCATAATTCAGGTCTTTTATAAAAGCATTGATGTTTGAAGCTTCTTCATCGGTCAACTGCTCTTTGGGCTCTTCACCTTGAGGTTCTTCATTTGAGGTAGTGTCGTCTTTACTACACCCCATTAGAAATAATAGCACGAATGGCAGACATAAATGTTTTAAATGGATTGGTCTTGTTTTCATTGTATCAGGTTTTAGGATTCAACAAGCCTAAACTACCTCATAATCAATGCGAAACATAAAAACGGACATGGACAAAGCATGGACAGACGCTCAAAAATGTTATAAAACAATCTCGAACTTTCACTTACTTATCTTTAAATAAAAAAATTTAAGTATTTGATTTTCAACATATTAAAAATAAATATCTGAGAATTTATCTTTTAAAAAATATAGACCGAGCATAGACAAGTGCATTTCGACTATGGACATGCCCTTTTTACAAGAGTCATTTCTCCTTATCTTTCAAATGCTTAAACCAACCGATATGAAACTGATTATCAATCTCTTCCTTATTTTATGCCTTTGCTGTTCAACTGGCTTTTCACAAAATAGGCAACAAGAGTTGGATAGCCTGATCCAACGTGCCAAAGACCTACCGGATAATATTGAAAAGGCACAGGTACTATCACGAATTCACGAACGCATGATGTTTATGGATAATGAACGCGCCTTGCTTTTTGCGCGTGAGGCATTCGATTTGGCTCAGAAAATTAACTATGAGAAAGGGGTCGCCAACGGATACCTACAGTTTGGTAATTACTATTACAATCAGTCTAAAAATGACTCCGCGTCTTTCTTTCATCATAAGGCGCTAAATGCTTTCAAAGGAATGAAGTCTATCAGGGGTCAGATTTTTGCCTTACATTCCCTTGCGACCATTCAACGTGAATCAGGAGATTTCGATAAAGCTATAGAGACAACCCGTTCCATTCTTGACATGTATACGGAAGAAAATAGAAATAATTCCGATTTGGGTAATTTCGATTTGAGAGGTTCTGAATACGAGGTCTTGGGCGGAATATATTTTGAAAAAGGAAACTACCTCATTGCCCTGGAAAATACTCTAAAAGCTCTAAGGTTTTTTGAAGAAAAAGGAGACGAAGTTAGAACGGCCGACGCCTTAAAACAGTTAGCAGATATTGAATTTCAGCAGGAAAATTATACTACAAGCCTCACCTATGCCACCAAAGCAATTGACATATATAAAGAAAACGATGATAAAATATACTCGAGTTATGCACTAAACACAGCCGGTCTGGCTGCTGAAAAACTTGGTGATAACGATAAGGCGAAAAACTTCGTAGAAGAATCTCTAGAACTTGCCAGGGAAATGAACGTACAGAGCATGATGGCGAACTCTTTAAAGGATTTGGGCAGGTTAGTCTATAAAGAAGGAGATTTTGAAATGGCCCAATCCCTTTTGGTAGAATCTATTGAAATTGCTAAAAAGGAAGATATTAAACTCGATTTAACTGCAGCTCTTCATGAAATGGCCAACTTAAAGTTGGCCCAAAAAGAATATCAAAGTGCATTGATAGACATTAACGAGGTAATCGCCATATCAGATGAAATTAAGGCTTTACCCACCCTTCGGGATGCTTTAAAAACGAAAGCCGAAATTCAAAGCCTTTTGGGTGACACTAGCAGTGCTTATGCCAATTTCAACCGCTATGCCACTATTAATGACAGCCTCTACTCCAACCGAAAGGCACAACAAATCGCAGAACTCAAAACCATTTACGAAACCGAAAAGAAAGAGGCGGCTTTGGCACTTCAAGAAGAAGAAATAGCCGTTCTCAATGAAAAGGCGAAAGTGGACAAACTGACGAAAAGCCTATATGCTGGTGGAATGGTCGCTTTTATTGTCATTTCCGGATTGTTGTATTTCGGGTTCCGGCAGCGGATCAAAAGAAATAAGATTGCCCGTGAAAAACAGGAAGCCATCTACCAACAAGAAATTGAACACAAACAAAAAGAACTGGCCAGCCAGACCCTGCATTTAGTGCAAAAGAACACCTTTATTCAAGAGTTGATGGAGAACTTGGAGAACGTAAAAAACTCACCGGACAAGTTTAAGACCGAATTCAGGCGAATGGTCATGTTGCTAAAAAAGGAGAATGCTTCCGATAAAGACTGGGAAGTCTTTAAAACCTATTTCTCTGAAGTTCACAATGATTTTGATCAAAAGCTGAAGACCATTTATGCCGACATCAGTGAAAAAGAAATTCGATTGGCAGCCTTTTTACGCATGAACCTCACCACCAAAGAAATTGCCGCTACCCTCAATGTCTTGCCCGATAGTATTTTAAAGTCTAAATACCGATTAAAAAAGAAATTGGGACTAGGCAAAGAGCACGATTTAATGATTTTCCTCAATAATTTATGAATTACGAAAATATAGCGGAAAGTATTTTGGCCTTGTGAATTTTAGGAAAAAGCTTAACATTAGTCAATTCTACGTTTAAAGAACTGGATCAAATGCATAGTTTTATAAGATAGTACTAAGAATAAGTTGCCAATAGAAGTTTTTAAAAGCATTAACTTCACAAGAGGCAAGGGCCCCCAAAAATTTCCCATATGCAAATGAAAAAATTTACCGATTTTAAATCATTTAATAATTTCATTGGTGTTGATGAGCCAATCGATGAAGATATTGATGTTGGGCGCTATCCGGAAAACACCCTTCTAAAATCTGATGGGATTTATATTGATTTTTATCGAATTTCCTTTAAAACGAATTATATAAATCCCGACTCCCCAAACTTTGACCATACTGACCCAAAACCTATTACAGCAGTATTTTTCAATAGCCCTGGAAAACTTTATGAATGGGGGTTAGATGATTTATTTGAAGGTTTTTATCTACAATTATCAAAGAAGATAATTGAAGATAACCGTTACCTTTTTCAAAACTTTCTCGAATACGGCTACCATGAGGCCTTGTTTTTGAATGAGGAGGAAGAGAAGGAGATTGTTCTTCTTTACGAGAATTTGATGCAGAAGGCGAATAATAAAAATACAGGTCAAGATGTACTTTTGGCCTATGTGAATCTAATTCTGAATTTGGTAGAATCTTTCTATAAAAGACAGTTTTCTACAGAAGCAAAAAAGTACAACTATATAGTAAGCGAGTTTCAACAGCTTCTGAGAGACTACTATGACGGTAGAACCAAAGGCGTGCCCTCGGTACACTATTTTGCCGAGAAGATGAAACTGACACCTAATTATTTGGGTGATGTTTTAAAAACTTTCACCCATAAATCAGCAATTGAAACTATTCATGAACACATTACGCATGAAGCAAAAAAACTACTTCTCGAAAGCAAACTTACTAATTCGGAAATAGCATTTGAATTAGGTTTTGACTACCCCAACTATTTTGCCAAACTATTCAAAAAACAAACACAGCTTACCCCAAAACAGTATAGAATAAAGCAAAGAGCTCTTAACAACGGCTAGAATACCGCTTATCTGTAAAATGTTTCTTTTTTTTCAGTAAATCGTCCAGTAAGAAGTTCATATTGTTGGGTAATATTGATAAACGTATCATTATTAATATTAAAACTCTATATGATGTCACAACAAAAAATTTCTTACAAGAACACAAATAACGGGCTGATGATGTCCGCTTATCTAAATTTTCCTGATGATTTCGATGAAAATAAAAAACATCCTGCATTGGTAATAACGCATCCTGGAGGTGGTGTAAAAGAACAAACTGCGGGTATTTATGGGAGGAAGTTTTCAGAGCACGGTTTTATAACTATAGTCACAGATGCTTCTTATCAAGGTGAAAGTGGCGGAGAACCTCGTCAATTAGAGAATCCTTATGTAAGAACTGAAGATGTCAGTTCAGCAATTGATTACTTGAACACTTTAGATTATGTAGATAGTGATCGTATTGGTGCTTGGGGGATTTGTGCCGGCGGTGGCTATACGGTAAATGCTGCTATCAACGATAAAAGAATTAAAGCGGTTGGTACGGTCAGTGCTGTAAATATCGGTCATATGTTCAGCAAAGGATGGCTGGGTGACCAAGACATGAAAGATGCTATCAAGTGGCTTGAATTTGGAGCTACAGCGCGCTCACAAGAAGCAAAAGGTGATGATGTAGTTCAAATGCCAATGGCTCCAATGAAGAAAGAAGATACGCCATATACTGATTTAAAGGAAGCTTGGGAGTATTATCATACTGACAGAGCGCAATGTTCAACTGCTCCTGGCTATGGCACAGCCCGAAGCTTGACCCAATTGGTCACTTACGATGCATTTAATATGGCCGAAATCTATCTAACACAACCGTTATTTGTAGTTGCGGGAAGTGCGGCTGAATCTAAGTGGATGAGTGATGACCTGATGGAGCGTGCCGGATCGGATAATAAAGAAATGTATATTGTTGAGGGAGCGAATCATATGAAACTATATGACATTCCAGAATATTTGGACGAAGCCGTCGCTCAATTATCACCTTTCTTCAAAGAACACTTGGGAGTTTCTGAACCTATTGAGGCTTAAGACGAAATTAAGAAATGGGCCGAATAATCCCATCGGCCCATTTCTTTATTATTTCCATAAACTTATTCAATCACTTATCAGTTATTAAAATTCACTTTCCCTTTTAAGCAGTTACCTTTAATCACTATATCTTTGCATCGCAACCTTAATTTAAAAAAGGTCGCTTGATAGCAGCATGGAAAAAAACAAACAAATCATTCTTTTTGACGGGGTATGCAATCTTTGCAACAATGCCGTTCAGTTTGTCATCCAAAGGGATAAAAAAGATGTTTTTCGATATGCCGCCTTGCAAAGTGAAATTGGCCAGCAACTGACCAAAGAGCGTGGTATCGATACCTCAAAGGTAGATTCCATAATTCTCATTGACCCTGGTACGGCCTATTACACCAAATCGACCGCTGCCCTCGAAATTGGCAAACAGCTTTCAGGCTACAAGGGCATTTCATCGGTATTCGCTTGGATTCCCTCACCTATCCGCGATATCGTATATGATTTTATAGCGCGTAATAGATACAACTGGTACGGTAAAAAAGACCAATGTATGATTCCCACTCCTGAGCTAAAGGCCAAATTTTTATAGTCGATTTTCAAATCGCCTAAAAGTTGTTTTTATAGAGCCAACACCCTCTATTTCAATCAAATAATATTGTCATTCAAAACATAAAAAATTGGATGATAAAATAAAAAAGGCCGCATTTGCAGGTTTTATAGCCAAAGGTGCCGTATATGCGCTCTCCGGTTTATTGGCTCTTTTGTCCGCCTTCAATTTAGGCGGCTCAAAAGCAGGAAAGTTTCAGGTAATCGAGTTCTTAGAGCAACAACCCTTCGGAAAAATATTATTGGCCTTATTGGGGCTAGGTTTGATTTGTTATGCCTTTTGGCGGTTTATACAGAGTATTCGAGATCCTGAAGGCATTGGTTCTGATAAAAAGGGAATGGTGAAACGAGTTTCCTTTTTTATTAGTGGCGCCATTTACTTGGGCCTGGGCCTGTTCGCCATTTTTGAAATTTTTTACGAGCCGGCAAAAGGTTCGGGCGGTACGCTGGGCTTTTTGGGTAACCGAGTAAAAACCTATGCTTTTATCATCATCGGTTTTGCTCTGGCAGGAAAAGGCATTTACCAATTCATCAAGGCATATAAGGGTGACTTTCTAAAGAAGTTTCATATTAGTTCCCTTTCGGATGAGACCAAAAGAAAGCTCATCAAGAATACGGGATATGCTGGATTAATTGCCAGAGGTATTCTTACATCTATCGTAGCGTATTTTTTTCTGAAGGCAGGCCTTAGCTATTCCGGAGCAAGCTCGGAAGAAATGAAGGGTACCGGTGAGGCGTTCTCCTTTCTTCAAGAAACGACCTCAGGACCTTGGCTCATGGGAACCGTGGCGGCCGGACTCATCTGTTACGGAATTTATATGTTCACTCTGGCGCGTTACCGGCAGTTTGATGGTTAAAACTATTACCGAACCTCGTCAAGGTTATCGTCCCAATTTTTCACTTTAGGCTTGATGGTTTGCCCTACCGACTTCGCGACCATCATAGAAACAGTGGCATCCCCCGTAATATTCACAACGGTTCGCAACATATCCAATGGTCTATCGACCGCAAAGATCAAGGCAAGACCTATAGCCAATTTATCGGCAGGAAAGCCGATAGCCTCAAGAACAATGACCAACATGACCATTCCGGCACCTGGTACAGCAGCCGAACCGATCGATGCCAACAAAGCAGTTAAAACAATGGTCAATTGTCCACTAAATGTAAGTTCAAAACCAAGTGCCTGCGAAATAAAAACGGCTGCTACCCCTTGATAAAGACTTGTACCATCCATATTGATGGTGGCACCTACCGGCAGTACAAAACTTGAAATTTCCTTATCCACACCGATATGTTCCTCTACCCTTTCCATAGTGACAGGCAAGGTCGCCGCACTGGAGCTGGTACTAAAGGCCAACAGTTGAGCAGGGCTGATTTTTTGCAAAAATGTCCACGGGTTGTAGCGTGTAAAAGTACCCACAACCAAGCTATAGAATACAATCATCAGAATTAGGCCCAGAACGACCACTCCTGAATATTTTAAAAGGGCCAAAAGCAGGTCGGGATCACCAGAAGAGACCACTACGTTCGATAGTAAGGCAAAAACGGCTATCGGTGCCGATAACATGATCAGATCGACCATTTTAAGCACCACATCGTTCAACGAATCGAAAAAATCTTTTAGAGGTTTTGCCTTTTTCTCACCTATTAAAAGCATTGAAATACCCAGAAATATGGTGAAAAATATCACTTGAAGCATTGAACTATTGTCCCCAAGCGCATTAAAAGCATTATCAGGAACCATATCTTCCAAAAACTGTAGCGGTCCACTTTCTTTTTGTCTTGAAGCTTCCTCTAATTTTGAGGTAACGCCACTGTCATTGGAATAGGTTTCGGTCAATTGCGCTATGGTGTCCTCAGAAATACCGTTACCAGGTTTAATCAAATTGACCAATAACAGGCCGATAGTGATGGCAACAATCGTAGTAGCGATGTATATGGCAATGGTTCTTAGACCGATGTTCCTGAACTTTGAAATATCCTTCAAGTCAGAAATACCCTTAACCAATGATGCCAAGATGAGCGGAATGGCGATAAGCTTCAATAGCTTGACAAAAATAGTACCGAAAGGGTTGATCCAATCTTGTATGAATTTAGGTCCCCATTCAAAATTGGTCATTAAAAATCCAAAGAGGATTCCCAAAACCATTCCGATGAGAATCTTCCAGTGTAATTCCATTTTTCGCATGCATCGCTAGTTTAGGTAAGTAATATACTGTTTTTGACTTGAAAGCCGAAAAACTATATCTCGCACCTCAAAGGAAATATCAATTTCCTAAAAAGAACTATCCATTTCTTTGTATCGTGCGATTAAGCAGGGTATAATCTGCCAAAACCAAGGCCGTCATAGCCTCAACAATGGGTACGGCCCTAGGCACTACACAAGGGTCGTGTCGGCCTTTGCCTTGGGTCTGCACCTTATTGCCTTCTTTATCAATCGTCTCGTAAGGCTGTATAAGTGTAGCTACCGGTTTAAAGGCCACATTGAAGTAAATATCCATTCCATTACTGATACCGCCTTGAATACCCCCACTGTAATTGGTCTTAGTGGTACCGTCCGACTTAAATTGATCGTTATGGGCACTTCCCTTCATTTCAACACCTTCGAAGCCACTACCATATTCAAACCCTTTTACGGCGTTGATCGATAACATGGCCTTACCCAGTTCGGCATGTAATTTATCAAAAACAGGCTCTCCCAGACCAATTGGCACATTTTGCGCTACACAGGTAATAACACCACCAATGGTATCGCCCTCTTTTCTAATTTCTTTAATATAATCCTCCATTTTTACCGCCAAGGCCGGATCAGGGCACCGCACCGGATTCGATTCAATCTGCGCAAAATCAAGTTCTTGGTAAGGTTTATCTAATTTAAGAGTACCAACTTGCGAAACAAAGGCGTTGATTTTGATATCTGACAAAAATTGTTTGGCAATGGCACCGGCCACTACCCTACTGGCCGTTTCCCTGGCAGAACTGCGTCCTCCACCTCGATAATCGCGAAAGCCGTATTTCTGATCATAAACGTAATCGGCATGAGAAGGTCGGTATGAGTCTTTGATATGTGAGTAATCTTTCGATTTCTGATTGGTATTATGAATGGCAAAGCCTATAGGTGTACCAGTGGTCTTTCCTTCAAAAACACCGGAATAGAATTCGACGGTATCGGGTTCTTTCCTTTGGGTTACAATGGCCGATTGGCCCGGTTTTCTTCGGTTTAACTCCTTTTGAACTGCTTCAAGATCAAGGGTGATTCCTGATGGGCATCCGTCTAAGACCCCTCCTATTGCCACCCCATGAGATTCACCAAAAGTGGTCAGTTTAAAAATTGAACCGAAAGTATTTCCCGCCATTTAAAATCGTTAAATTGGTTAGTTGTAAAAGACGGTCGGCTACTTCAAATAAATCGGCAAGATTTACGATTTTAAAGTAACTACCTTTTGCTTTCACGCGCTCAAAGTTAATTCTTAATTAACAGTCGTGCAAAGTTATCGCCTATGCATTGATACAGAAGATAATGCATTCTTTATAGCTTGTTTACCTTTAGTTTATATGGGTTTGGTTTATTGTAATTAAAATAGATTACATTGAAAAAACGTAAACTAGAGGTTGCCGTTATCTCCGATGTTCATTTGGGTTCGCTCGATTGCCATGCCGATGAGCTCAACACCTACCTAAACAGTATTCAGCCCAAGAAACTGGTGTTGAACGGCGATATACTCGATATAGGCCAGTTTCACAAACGTTACTTTCCGCAGCCACATATGAAGGTTATTCGCAAAATACTGAATATGGCCGCTAAAGGCACCCAAGTATTCTATGTTACCGGAAACCGCGATGAAATCGTTAGAAAATTGACCGGTACCTCTATGGGAAATGTTCATGTGGTGGATAAACTTATTTTACGATTGGATGGTAAAAAAGCATGGTTCTTTCATGGCGACGTATTTGACACGCCCATTATCAAGGCCAAATGGCTGGCCAAATGTGGCAGTCTAGGTTATCATTTACTTTTCAACCTTAACAAGGGTGCCAATTACATCTATAAAAAAATGGGGCGCGAACGCCCTACGCTTTCCCATAAGGTCGAGAACGAAGGTGCCGATTCGAAATATGTTGAAGATTTTGAAAAATACACTGTTAAAATGGCGCTTCGAAAGCACTATGACTATGTGGTCTGTGGACATTTGCACCAACCTAAAAAGGAAGACTACATTACAAAAAAAGGCACCTGCACCTATTTGAATTCGGGTGATTGGGTCAAAAGCCTCACTGCGCTGGAATACAGCCTAAAAAGATGGAAACTGTACCGTTACCAACATGACAAACTATCGCCATTCTTTATGGATATGGAACTGCGTGAAATGGACATGCAAGAACTATTCGAAATCATCACCACCCAATCGGAGGCCAAACTACTGAAGCAAAGGCGAAAGAAAAAGCTTTAGCCTACAGCAACGCATTCTTTAATATGGTAACCGGGTGCAGCGCCGTTCTTTTGGTTCCGTCATAAATTTGGTGTCTACAACTGGTACCGTTCGCGGATATAATAGTATCCTCCGAACTTTTTCTAACAGCCGGGAACAATTTTAGCTCACCTATCTGCATACTTACCTCATAATGCTCCTTTTCATAACCGAACGATCCTGCCATACCACAACAACCGGAGCTTATTATGGAAACCGTGTAGTTTTTGGGAAGGTTAAGTACGTCAAAAGTCACCTTTTGATTGCTCAACGCCTTTTGGTGGCAATGCCCATGAATTTTAACGGTTTTGGCCTCTTGCGTAAACAATTCGGATGTCAGCTCGCCTTTCTGAATTTCGATGGATAAAAATTCCTCTAACAGATACGAGTTCAAAGCGACGGCATTGGTAGCCTCTGCATCATTTGAAAATCGTTTGTATTCATCCCGAAAAGATAATACGGCTGAAGGCTCTAACCCTACAACAGGCAGCCCTTGATCGGCAAATTTCTTAAGTGCCGGAATATTCTTGAGCGCCAATTTTTTTGCTTGTTTTAAAAAGCCTTTTGATAAATAAGTACGCCCGCTTTCAGCATAAAAAAGCTGAACATCGTAACCTAGTCGGGTCAAAAGTTCAATGGCATCTTTACCGAGTTCAACATCTAAATATTGACTGAATTCATCAATGTACAACACCACACTTCTTTTGGATGCAGTATATTGATTTTTATAATTTAAAAGATGGTTATTGAAATTAAAACTTGAAACTTTTGGCAAGCTTCTTTGGGGTGCCACATCAGCGCCCTTTTTCAATAAACCACCTAATAATGCGGAATCGTACACAGCATTTGTAAGACCGGATACCTTACTTCCTAATTTGTTCAATTTGGTATTGTGAGCGAATAATTTGCTTCGCAGAGAATACCCATTTTTCTCTTGATACTGGTATAAGAACTCTGCTTTTAACGCTGCAATATCAACGTTGCTGGGGCATTCACTAGAGCATGCTTTACAACTCAAGCAGTAGTCTAGCACCTCCTTTAGTTCCTTTTGGTCAAAACGGTTAGGCTGTTCCGCATTGGTCAAAAATTCCCTAAGAGCATTGGCCCGACCTCTTGTGGTGTGCTTTTCATTTCTGGTAGCGTGGTAACTGGGGCACATAGCGCCCTTCATGCTTTCGGTTTTTCGACAGTCGCCACTACCATTGCATTTTTCCGTGGCACGCAAAATTCCTTCGCTATCCGAAAAATCCATCAAGGTTTTTATTTCGGGTTCGTTGCGGTCTATTTCATATCTCAAGGATGCATCCATCGGATAGGCATCCACAATTTTTCCAGGATTAAATAGGTTCTGAGGGTCAAAATAAGACTTCACCCTTTTGAGCAGTTCGTAGTTTTTCTCACCGATCATTAAGGGAATAAATTCGGCCCTTACGATTCCGTCGCCATGTTCCCCACTAAAAGAGCCTTTGTATTTCTTGGTAAGTTTGGCCACATCGGTAGTAATATCCCTAAAAAGACCGACATCTTCCTTCTTTTTTAGGTTGAGTATAGGCCGTAAGTGCAGTTCGCCGGCACCTGCATGAGCATAATACACCGCACTTTGTCCGTAGCCCTTCATAATCGCTGTAAATTCAGAAATAAAAGCACTGAGGTCTTCGACTGCAACGGCCGTATCTTCGATACAGGCCACCGCTTTTTTGTCTCCCACCATATTACCTAAGAGCCCAAGACCGGCCTTTCTCAGTTCTATGGCTTTATTGATATCGCCTCCATACAGAATGGGATTGGCATAGCTAAGACCCGATTTTGAAATTGTAGCCTGTAAAGACTGTATCTGTTCTTGAAGGTTTTCCTCTGAATGGGCCTTCATTTCCAACATGAGCAAAGCGGCAGGATCACCCTCGACGAAAAAACGGTTTTGTAACTGCTCCCGATTGTTTTTGGTGCAATCTAAAATCACCTTATCCATCATTTCGCATAAATGCAATGAATGTTCCATAACGGGAGCCACATCTAACAGGCAATCTTCTAAAGTCTTATAATGGGTTACTACCATTGCGGAATAAGAAGGAGGCAAATCGTCGAGCTGCACCGTTATTTCGGTTGTGAAGGCCAAGGTGCCCTCAGAACCGCTCAAAAGTTTGCACATGTTGAATTCTTCTTCAGAATCTGAGAAAACCCCATTATGCAATAGTTCGTCTACAGCGTACCCCGTATTTCTTCTGTGAATTTCCGGTTTGGGAAATTCCTTTACAATCTCATTCTTTATCTCGGCATTCGAAAGCTCGTTGAAAAGCTGATTATAGATAGTTGACTCCAATGTATCTCCCTTGAGCTTTTCTTGAAACTCGGTCTTGGTCAAAGAACTGAATTCAGCTTCACTGCCATCACTTAAAATAGTTTTTATAGAAACTACTTTATCGCGGGTCACCCCGTATTGAATAGAAGTGGTACCTGATGAATTATTTCCAACCATGCCCCCTATCATACACCTATTGGCCGTAGAAGTATTGGGGCCGAAAAATAGACCGTAAGCGGCAAGATATTGATTGAGTTCATCCCTAATCACACCAGGCTGTAGCGTTATTTGCTTTTTCTTCTCATCGAAGGACAAAATTTTTGTGAAATGCCGTGATACATCAACAACAATACCATCGCCAACACACTGCCCTGCCAAAGAAGTACCGGCAGTTCTCGGAATTAAACCCACCTTATGCTCCCCTGCAAAACGAATGATTTTCTTTAAGTCTTCTTCATTTTTAGGAAAAGCAACTGCCGTTGGTATTTTTCTATACACCGATGCATCCGTTGCATATAAAGCCTTGGTAAGTTCGTCAGATAAAAGTTCACCCTGAAGTGAATTGCCCAGTGATTGGAGTAAATTTTTATTCAATTGAAAACAATTTTGCCAGCTAAATTAAGTTTTTATGCTTGAAAGGGACAGTTTAAAACTGTTTTTAGACAAAATTGAATATGATTATGAAAAAAATGAAATTAGTATTTAGTTTAATTTTCTTTACCGCCGTTTCAGGGCTCTATGCCCAAGAAATAGCAGACCACGCCCTAGGCCTTAGGCTGGGCGATAGCGACGGCTTCGGAGCCGAAATATCGTACCAAAAATCAATTGGTAGATATACCAGGGCCGAAATCGATTTGGGTTGGAGGGATAGTAGAGAGTTTGATGCCCTAAAACTGACCGGACTCTATCAATGGGTACATAACATCGACCGTGGCTTCAACTGGTTCTACGGTGTTGGTGGTGGTGCCGGAAATGTTGATTTCGAACCGCGACTTAACAATAACAATCAGCCCTACCACCCAGATGGAGGCCTATTTCTTTTCGTGGCCGGTGATGTTGGGGTCGAATATAACTTTGATTTTCCGTTGCTGTTATCACTAGATTTTAGGCCCGAACTGGGGCTTATAGGCTATAGCGATTTTGACAACAGCTTTAATTTTGATATTGCTCTTGGTGTACGGTATCAATTTTGATAAAAAATTTGCGTGCTAAAAAGGCCCTTAACGCTATTTGTTAAGGGCCTTTTTTTATTTTAGCGATATGCCTACTTTTACCGCACCTTAAAATAAAACAATGAAGAAATTAGTAGTTACATTATCTATTTTGATCGGTCTAAGTGCCTGTAACCAAAAACCTGAGGGTTATACTTTTACCGGAAACTTGACCGGAGAGGTTGAAAATGGCACCAACGTATATTTACGGGCGGTGGGTGAAAACGGTCAACCTGTTGATATTGATACGGCTACCGTCGAGAATGGCAAGTTCACTTTCAATGGGGAAATGCCTGCACCGGAAATGCACTATGTCTTCGTTGAAAATCTTATGGGTTTCACTCCTGTTATTCTTGAGAACGGAGAAATCATGATGAAGGCCCAAAAAGATAGCCTTGGTATGGCCGAGGTAACCGGTACACCTCAGAATGAGGTTTTTGTCGATTACATGGAAAAATCAAAGGAACTTACCCAAAGGGCCCAATCCATTCAGCAAGATATGCAGCAGGCAAACATGTCAAGGGATACGGCTACCGCTATTTCCTTACGTGATGAAATGATGGAACTTCAAGAGACGTATAAGGATTTTGAAATCGACTACATCAAGACCCACCCAGATGCCTTGATCTCGGCTTTATTAATCGAAAGGGCTATTGGAACCGGGGCCATTACTTCTGAAGAGGCACAGGGTATGTACGATGCCTTATCCCCAGAAATTAAGGAGACCAAGACCGCAAAGGGAATTTTAGAAAAACTTGAAGCTCAAAAAAAAGCAGAGGAAAATGAAAAGAACACCTCTATAGGTGCAAAAGCTCCTGAGTTTTCTGCACCAGATCCCGAGGGCAACCAATTGGCCTTGGCCGATGTTTTAGGAAAAGTGACCTTGGTCGATTTTTGGGCCGCTTGGTGCAAGCCCTGTCGTGCCGAAAACCCTAATGTACTAGCGGTTTACAATAAATATCATGACAAAGGACTCAATATTATAGGTGTTTCTTTGGATAGAACCGCAGACGCATGGAAGGAAGCTATCGAAGATGACGGACTTACTTGGAACCATGTTTCTAACGTGGCTTATTTTAATGATCCGATTGCCAAACTATATAATGTGAATGCCATACCTGCCGCATTTTTGTTGGATGAAAACGGAGTCATCGTGGCGAAAAATTTAAGAGGTCCTGCTTTGGAAGCCAAAGTGGCCGAATTACTGAATTAATGCGAACGTACCTAGTGGAAACAAAAATCCCCGAACCTTGGTTCGGGGATTTTTTATTGTGTATATTTCTTACTAGAATTTGTTTCTTACGTCTTCGAACTCACCTTTGATGGTTACGTTACCCAACTTTTTAACGCTTCCAAAAACATTCACTTTAGAATCGCTACCCAAGAACTCCAATGTAGAACCTTCATTAAGAATCAAATCTCCGTAAATAGTTAGGTTACCCTCTACTCTAAAAGTAGCTCCCTGATTCACGGTGATATTCTTGCGCTTGTTGTTTCTTCCAATAACAAACGTACCGTTCATTTCAAATAGACCGTTGCTATTTATATATGAATTGTTGTTTACCGTCCAAGAACCGCACAATAAAAGGGATCCATTTACTGTAATTCTATTGAATCTCTTAGCTCCTCTATAGGCTTTTTCCTCGCCTTCATTAACCGTTAACGTTGAGCTACCCCAATAAGTTGGCAAGTCTTGGCAACGAGTTTCCAAACTGGTATCAGGTCGGTTCAATTTTACGATTTGAAGACCAGCTTTACCAGAAGCTGCAAAAATGTAATCTCCTTTTGATTCTACATAATTGATGGAACCGTTCAAGTCGATGATACCCACCATATCGGTATTGTCTGCCTGCGTTTCAGAAAGACAAAGACCGGCACCACCATTGGCCATTAACAGAATATTTTCGTTGGTAGCTACGGCATTGGTTACATTATTGCTCTGCTCAGAACCTTCAGGATTGATCATAATCGGGACGTATTCCAACAAACTTCCATTGGAACGGTCATAAATACCGGCACCTTTAGAACCTTCCGATACGACAATCTTATCATCTGAAATATCTAAAGTTCTTTTACTAAAGTCCCCAAAATCGGAACTAATGGCGATTTCCTGAGACACGTTCAAGCCTTGATCCATCAAAACTACCCCAGTGCTTGCATCAAGAACAGCAACCGTTTCATTATGAAGGGCTACGGAACGTAAATCAGCAAATGAAGCATCGTTCTTAACAGATAGATTTGCTTTGTTATAGGCAGTAAGCAAACCGTCTTTACCACTTGTTACATAAACGGTATTACCTGTAATTTCAATATCGGTAGCGTTGAAACCTTCTTGAAATCCATAAGCTAAACCACCGGTATCCATTCTTCCTCCAGAAACTGGAATCTTAACTACAAAAGAATTGGATGTGGCCCTAACCGATTTTTCGGAATCCACTCCCCCTACGGCATAAACATAACCGTCATTGTATTCTACAGAGTTGATATCAGCGTTGGTGTAGTACAATCTAGAAGTTACCCTTGGGTCGTTGGGATCACTCACATTTACAATGTCGATGGCCCCGGCATAACCGTCCTCAACCGTATTATAGGCTACATAAGCGTAATCACCATCAACATGAACATGCGATGCCGTTAGGTTTTCTGCGCCACTGTACGAAGGCGGGTCAACACGGGCGACCAATGTCAAGGGGTAATCACCTGCTTCTTCATCGGCACCTTTTGCGGTCTTGCCCGTTAAAGCAGCTTCGCCGGCAATTTCCAGAACACCGGCATCATCAAACAATATACTATTTTGTAAAACGGATTCGCTCTTTTCTACCGAAACATCTTCGGAAGGATCACTGTACACCGTGGTTTCGTCGCTACAAGAAGCAGCCAACACGAGCACAGCTAGAGCTGTGAGGGAAACTCTTTTCATTACTAGTAGGTTTAATTCAATTAGATTTGGGTTCTAATCTAACGGCGAAAATAAGCGAAGTGTATATTAAAGGTCAACTTTTTTCGACCAATGGTTTATTTTCTATAGTTGAAATGACCTAAAATGTAGTTTACTGGAAATAAATCGAGTAAACTGAGTCATATCTATATCTTTCCCAATTTTTCCATGGCAAACAAAATTATAATGGGCACGGCCAATAAGAGAACCATCAAAGTTTCGTCTACCAATAATCTTGGCATGAAAATCAGCACGGTAAGATAACCGCCTATGGCGCCACCAAAGTGGGCCGTATGGCCAATATTGCCTATACGACTCTTCATACCGTAGATAGAATAAAGCAAATACCCGATGCCGAACACATAAGCGGGCATGGGTATCGGAATGAACATGATGCCTAGCTGCATATTAGGTTGCAGCAAAATAGCCGCATATAATACGCCGGTTACGGCACCACTGGCACCAACTGCGCTATAATAAGGTTCATTTTTATGGAAGACCATTGCCAATAAACTACCGGCCAGAAGACTTACGAAGTAGACAATAAAAAACTTGCCGGTACCCAACCACCCGATGATAACAGGTGCAAAAAAATAAAGGGTAAACATGTTGAAAAATAAGTGCGCCCAGTCTACATGCAAAAACCCGGAAGTAACCATGCGATCCTTTTGACCTGAATTGATGGCCGCAATATTGAACTTATAGCGTTCAAAAAATGATGTATCGTTAAAACCTTTTAGGGAAACCAAAACATTGGCAGCAATGACCACAATGGTAGCCAAATCGAGATTGTACATAGAGGACACCTTAAATTCGGGCCAAATATAGCTATATTTGCCCATTAAAACCGAACCATGCAATTGCTTGTCTTTGTCTTGGCCTACCCTCTTTTGTGGATCATTTCAAGACTTCCTCACCGCTTATTTTACGCCTTCTCAGACTTTATCTGCCTTATTGTTTATAGACTTGTTGGGTACAGGACAAAGGTCGTCAGAAACAATTTAAGACTTGTATTTCCAGAGAAACCAGAGGCAGAATTGAAATCTATTGAAAAGAAATTCTACTCACATCTTTGCGACACTTTTTTAGAAATGGTCAAAACCATGTCTATAAGCACCGAAAAGATCAAAAAGAAATACAACGTTATCAATCCGGATATGATCCATAATATCGAGAAGGAAAAAACAGTATTGGTCGTATGTTCGCACTATGCCAACTGGGAATGGAACGTAAGTATCAACAATTATTTTTGTTCTAAAGGCTACGCCGTTTACCAAAAAATAGGCAACCCCTATTTTGACCGATGGATCCGTAAAATACGCTCGCGGTGGAACACAACCCTTATTACACAAAAACAAGTAGTACCAACGGTAGTCAAAAATCATAAGAACGGAGTGAGAGGCATCTTCGGAATGGTCAGTGACCAATCTCCGCAAAAGCACTTGGCCCATTATTGGACCGAGTTTATGGGCATTAAGGTGCCCGTGGTAAACGGTGCTGAAATAATGGCCAGAAAAATGGATTTGGCAGTTGTATTTCTTAAGGTATCGAAAGTAAAAAGAGGGTTTTACGATGCCAGGTTTACTTTGATAACCGACTCGGGTTCAAAAACTTCTAAAAATGAAATTACCGACGCATTCTTGCGGCTTACCGAACAGCAAATACTGGAAAGACCAGAGCATTACCTTTGGACGCATCGCCGTTGGAAGCATAGAGATAAAGTTCCTGAAAAGTTTAAATCGGAATAGTAAATAGTTCTTGGTATATTTCAAGACCAAACAACTTATTACTATCCAAAAAAATTTAAATTATTCATGGAAATTTTTGAAACTATTTATGATGAACTTATCGGTTTTTTAGGTATTTCCCGAGCATGGGAAATTTTAAGTACCGGCAATTACGACGCCCTAAGAACTTATGAAGGCGTAACCTCTTTTATCTTACCGCTTATACCGTTATTGGTTATTTTAGAATTGATTCTCGGCCTCATCTACAAAAAGCCCCATACGAAGGTTTACCGTGTCAATTTTCTCATCTATATTTTCAATCGATTCATTGGCCGATTTATTGCCATCGCAATGGTGACACTATGTATCGGGTGGTTTCAGCCATTGGCCTTATTTCAGACAGAACCCACATGGTATTGGTTCATCTATGCCTATATAATCTGGGAGTTTGGCCATTTCATTTATCACTACCTCGGTCACAAAGTACGCCTATTTTGGTGCTTGCACTCTACCCACCATGCTCCTGAAGAAATGAACCTATCGGTTACCTACGCCCATTTTTTTCTTGAGGCACCTTATGCCGATACTATTCGAACTACAGTATGTATACTGGCAGGGGTTCAGCCAGAAATGCTTTTCATTATCATGTTTATTGACGGAACATATGGCGCATTCATTCACGTAGGAGAAAATGTAATGAAAAAGGGCCAATTCGGTTTTTTGGGAAAATACATCCTTACCCCATCGCACCATCGGGTACACCATGCTAAAAATCCACTATATATGGATACCAACTTCTGTAACCTTCTAAATATTTGGGATAGGGTTTTCGGTACCTATCAAGAAGAACACGAAGATGAAAAAATAAAATATGGAATTACTCGAGAAATGGATTCCGGTAATTTTATGGATGTCTATTTTGGTGAAATTACAGCCTTGGCCAAAGATGTCTGGTCAGCACCGGGTCTAAAAAACAAGATGAGCTATATCTTCATGCCTCCCGGGTGGCACCACACCGGAGACCATAAAACGGCAAAGGTGGTACGTGACGAATATTTCAACACCCAAAAGGTTACGGCGTAAAAACAAGCGTTGACATTACTATACAATGGTCACTGGCATAGTTCTCGCATAAAACTTGATAATCGATAACCTCCCATAAATCGGGTTGGTTGTAAAGTATATAATCGATTTTCTTTTGAGGCCCATTTGAAGGATAAGTCCCCTGCTGGGCTTCTTTATGTTCAGGTTCGGTAAAGACCGTCTTGATAATCCTGATTGTCTCGGAATCGGGCTCGGCATTTAAATCACCCAAAAGTAAAGTTGCATAGTTCGTATCATGAAATTGCTCTACCAATGCCCTAGCTTGCATCTCCCTATCTTTTTCGTCTTTCTGATGATCTAGATGGGTTCCGACAAACTGAATGGTATTTCCATTTTTGGTTTTGATAAGTGCGACTGCGGCAGCACGAGGCTCAGAATCAGGCAAATGCGGTAAGGCGATATTCTCCGTAGCAATAAAACTGTATTTCGATAAAATGCCCTCACCATACTCCCCTCCATCATAATACATCGCTCTGGCAAAAAGTGAGGCCATTTGAGTACGATAGCCTAACTCGGTCGGCAAATCATACTTTATAGCTCTTTCAGTCTTAAAGTCAACTTCTTGCATGGCAACCAAATCAGGATTGTATGATTTAATAACACCTGCGATTGAATCTAGGTTGAAATCATTCTCTACGGTCGCCCCGTGAAGAATATTGAAGCTCGTTACCCTAAGAGTATCGGTCTGCGCCCAATTTTTCGATGCAAACAAAACTACAAGAACAAATAGAATGCCCTTTGCTTTCATGATTTTCATTACTTAAATACCGGCAATATTCTTGATGTCGGCAATAATGTCATCAGCCAAAACATCTGCCTTCTCTTGAGTGGAAGCTTCCGTATATATTCTGATGATCGGTTCGGTATTCGATTTTCTCAAGTGGACCCAATTTTCAGGAAAGTCAATTTTCACACCATCGATGGTAGAAATATCCTCATTTTTATATTTATCGGCCATGGCCTTTAAAATACCATCCACATCCAATTCGGGTGTCAATTGTATTTTCTTCTTACTCATAAAATAAGCTGGATAACTTGCTCTTAATTCGGCAACAGTACCCCCTCGCTCTGCCATGAGCATCAAAAACATAGCCGTACCGACCAAGGCATCCCTCCCATAATGACTTGCTGGATAGATAATTCCACCATTTCCTTCACCCCCAATAATGGCATTGTTCGCTTTCATTTTAATAACTACGTTCACCTCTCCTACGGCAGCTGCCTCATAAGTGCCTCCATGCTTTTGGGTTATGTCCCTTAAAGCACGTGAAGATGAAAGGTTTGAAACGGTATTACCTTTTGTTTTACCCAAAACATAATCGGCACAGGCCACCAATGTGTATTCTTCACCGAACATTTCACCCTTATTATCTATAAATGCCAAACGGTCTACATCTGGGTCTACTACGATACCAAAATCGGCCTCCTCTTCAACTACCAATTTGCAGATGTCTGCCAAATGCTCTTTTAAGGGTTCAGGATTATGAGGAAATTGGCCAGTCGGTTTGCAATACAATTTGACGACTTCTACACCCAACTCCTCCAGAAGCTTTGGTATGGCGATACCCCCGGTGGAATTAACACCGTCTACAGCCACCTTAAATTTTGCTTTTCTAATGGTATCGGCATCGATTAAATCAAGATCTAGCACTTCATCGATGTGAATATCGATATACGAATCATTCTTGGTAATAGTACCCAGGTCATCTACCTCAGAGAACGCAAAATCTTCCTTTTCAGCAATCTCTAATATTTTAGCGCCCTGCTCTGCATCTAAAAACTCTCCCTTTTCATTTAAAAGCTTGAGCGCGTTCCATTGTTTCGGGTTGTGACTGGCCGTCAATATGATTCCACCATCAGCCTCTTCCAAAGGAACCGCAATTTCGACCGTTGGTGTTGTCGACAAATCTAAATCGATCACATCGATTCCCAGACCAATCAATGTCGAGACCACCAAATTTTGGATCATTTCTCCCGATAAGCGGGCATCTCTACCAATAACCACTTTCAACTTATCTTTTTTGGAATATTCTTTTAACCATATACCATAGGCCGCAGCGAATTTTACGGCATCAATAGGGGTTAAATTATCACCAGGGTTTCCTCCGATGGTTCCCCTTATTCCAGAAATAGATTTAATCAGTGTCATATTGTAGTAAAAGTTTTAGCAAATATACAGGTCTGGTATAAAACCTACGTAAGCAATTTGTAAATTCGAACCAATGAATTTCTTGGCCCATATTTATCTTTCCTTCAATGACAACGAAATCACTTTAGGTAATTTCATTGCCGATAGTATTAGGGGAAACAAATTCAAACACCTACCCAACAAAGTTCAAAAAGGCATTTTATTGCATCGGGAAATAGACACCTTTACCGACACTCACCCAATACCTAAAAAAAGCAGTAAGCGATTGCATAAAAACTACAGTCATTACAGTCGGGTCATCGTTGACATTTTCTATGACCACTTTTTGGCAAAAAACTGGCATCTGTATTGCAAAACACCTCTTGATATTTATGTTGAAAGCTTCTACGATTTATTAGAAGACCACTATGCCATTTTACCTGACGGAACCAAAAGAATGATGCCCTATATGATTGCCGATAATTGGATCTACAACTATTCTAAAATGGAAGGCATTGGCAAGGTTTTGAACGGAATGAACCGTCGTACCCAAAACCGTTCTAAGATGAACTTTGCCATTTTAGACCTTGAAAAAAACTACGATGCCTTTGAACAGGAGTTTACCGATTTTTTTGAAGAATTGGTTGTATTCGCAAAACATAAATTCATTTCGTTAAATGACTAACCTCTAAAACAAACCACCGACCATGAAAAGACCACTTTCCCTACTCCTCTCCTTCTCCCTTCTATTTTTACTGGTATTGACCAATTGCAAAAGCAGGCCTGCAGCACCAACGGGTTTAGTAACCGAAAAGGCAATGGTCGTCTCTGCAAGGGAGGAAGCCTCAAAAATAGGTGCGGAAATCATGAAAAAGGGTGGCAATGCCTTCGATGCCATGGTCGCCACAGAAATGGCCCTAGTGGTCGCCTATCCATTCGCGGGAAACTTAGGTGGCGGCGGATTTATGGTCTATAGAAAATCGGATGGTGATGTGGGCGGGCTCGATTATCGCGAAAAAGCGCCCCTGGCTGCCCATAAAGACATGTATTTAGATTCTTTAGGAAATGTCATCCCGGAAATGAGTACCAAAGGAGCCACGGCCGTAGGTGTACCCGGAACGGTCGCAGGCATTATGGCGGTACATGAAAAATTTGGGTCATTGCCTTTAGAGGAAATTTTCGAACCCATTATAGAATTGGCTGAAAACGGCATAGTGGTTACTGAAAACCAGGCCAATCGTTTTGCTGCCGTCAAAGACCGTATTTTGGAGGTCAATGATAGTGTAACGACGTTTCCCATCGATTGTAAGGTGAACGATACGGTACGATATCCTGCATTGGCGCGAACCATGCGAAAAATAGCAAAAGAAGGTCATGATGGTTTTTATAAAGGGGAAATCGCAAAAACTCTGGCCAGTTTTATTCAAGAAAAGGGTGGGTTCATCACTGAAGAAGATTTGGCCAAATACGAAGCGGTTTGGCGACAGCCCATCATATTCAATTACAAAGATTTAAAGATAATCTCCATGAGTCCACCCAGTAGCGGCGGGGTAACCATCAATCAAATCCTTAAGATGATCGAGCCTTACGACATAGGCGATTTTGATCATAATTCAGAAAAAAGCATTCAATTGTTTACTGAGGCGGCCAGAAGGGCTTACGCAGATAGAAATTATTATTTGGGCGACCCTGACTTCACCGAGATACCACTAGACGTACTTCTCGGAAAAGCATATTTAGAAAATAGAATGGCCGACTTTTCATTTGAAAAAGCTACTAAATCATCAGACATTAGCGAAGGGAGTGTTCAAATGGCAGAAAGCATGGAAACTACCCATTACTCTATCGTTGATGCACAAGGCAATGCGGTTTCGGTTACCACGACTCTAAACGGGGCCTATGGTTCTAAGCTCTACAGCGACGAACTAGGTTTCTTTTTAAATAATGAGATGGATGATTTTAGTGCCAAGGCCGGTGTACCTAATATGTTCGGTCTCATAGGTGCCGAGGCCAATAGTATCGCCCCAGAAAAAAGAATGCTTAGCAGCATGACTCCTACTATTGTTGAAAAAGAGGGCGAGCTTTGGATGGTCGTAGGCACCCCAGGTGGTTCGACCATTATTACTGCGGTTGCCCAAACCATTTTGAACGGTTACGAATACAATATGAGTATGCAAGAGGCCGTAAACGCACCTCGCTTTCATCATCAATGGCTACCTGATGTCGTTATTTTTGAACCCGAAGGTTTTTCAAACGACCTGATTGAAAGCTTAAAGTCAAAAGGTTACCTTATCAATGAAGAGCGCACACCCATTATTGGCAAGGTAGATGCCATAAGAGTATTGGCCGATGGTCGTTTAGAAGGTGGAGCAGACAAAAGGGGCGACGATACTGCGGTCGGTTTTTAAATATGAACAATGATTTTTTTACCCTTGCGATTTGTTTTTAATTTTATGCCTGAAATAAGACTCACATGACGATAGAAGTACTACATAAATTCGAATTAAACGATAAGAACCAAGCCCGCATTCGTGCCTTGTACAGGCAACTGAACGCTACGATCACCCCAAGAGCTTTACATCAGGTTTTACAAGAGGATAACCACGTCATCTTTATGGTCTGTAAAGATGAAAAAGGAGAAATTGTCGGCATTGCCCTAATGGCCACCTATAAGGTAGTTTCAGGATTTAGAGGCCTTGTTGAAGATGTGGTAGTAGATGAAGCTTACCGAGGAAAAGGCATTGGTAGAAAACTTATGGATAGCTTGTTGGAAGAAGCTCGGCGAAAAGGAATCGACGAAGTAATGTTATTTACCGGTCACCACAGAACTGCGGCTATCAACCTTTATAAAAGCTTAGGATTCAAAATAAGGGAAAGCGGGGTCTATAACCTAAGTTTTAGAAAATAACGCTACACTTTTTTTACATGCTGTAGCTGGCCCTTTAGCTCTTCCATAGATTCTTGAAGTTGCTTGAGAAGGCCTTTTTCGGTACTGGCATCCTCACCAAAGGTGATTCTACTGCTCACCTGCCAAAGCTCTTGAATTTGAAACGGTTTGATTTCGTAGGGTGGATAAGCCTCGTTGAGGGAAACCAATGTTACATTGTTCGAATTGGGTCTTCGCTCAATTTTCTTGACCAAAACGGCATCTTGTAAAACGACCACGTACATTTTATTGGGGCTAACATCATCGATATGCTCTACGGCCTTGGCCAGAACCCATTCCCCTGGCCTCAAGTTGGGCAACATACTATCACCCTCTACTTGAAAACCCCGATAAGTGGCATTTCTAAATTCCGGAATAGGCAAATCAAAGGCCGGTAACTGACGGTACCAACTGGTATCTTGAATGTTTTGCGGATATCCTGCAGCGGCCTTGGCATTCACCAGAACCATATTCTCGCGATCTTCACTATCAACGGTCACTACTTTTGGAATAACACTGGTTTGCGATGTTTCCAAATATTTGTTCTCACTTTCCCCGAACAACCACAGAGGATTTATCTTGAATTGCTTTAAAAGTTCGGCTACCACCTTACCTGACAGCTTTGTTCGACCTCTTTCTATATCGGCTGTAGTACTTGAAACCCCAAGCAGCTTGGCAAATTCGGCCTGGGTAAAACCTAAATCACGTCTGATATCTGTAAATCTCTTCAAGGTTAATTCATTCTCCATACCTATTCAAATTTTAAATCCCACTGGGATAAATTCCTTCCTATCCGCTCAAATATACGGTTTTTGGAAATATTCCAATATATTTTTTGGATTATTTCCATAATTAGGATTTATTCCATATTTTTGGAATAATTACAACATCATTATGTCGTTCGAAAGAATTAAGGAAAAACTGAACATTCTGGCCGATGCCGCAAAGTACGATGTGAGCTGTGCCAGTAGCGGAAGCACCCGAGCCAATAAGAACAAGGGGCTTGGTAATAGTAGTGGCATGGGTATTTGTCATAGCTATACCGAAGATGGGCGTTGTGTATCGTTGCTTAAAATTTTAATGACCAATCATTGTATTTATGATTGCGCTTATTGTGTCACTAGAAAAAGTAACGATATCAAAAGGGCTGCCTTTAAAATTCAGGAGGTAGTTGACCTTACTATCAACTTTTATAGAAGAAATTATATTGAAGGGCTGTTCTTAAGCTCAGGTATTTTCAAGAATGCCGATTATACGATGGAACGTTTGATAGCTGTTGCCAAAAAGCTGAGGGAAGAAGAGAATTTCAATGGGTATATTCATTTAAAATCTATTCCGGGGGCAAGCGATGAGCTAATGAGGGAAGCCGGTCTTTACGCCGACCGACTCTCTGTTAATATTGAGGTGCCTACTGTTTCTGGGTTAAAGCTGTTGGCTCCTGACAAACGTTACGAAGATTTCACCAAACCCATGCTCAAGGTCAAGAATGAAATAATTCAATACAAGGCCGAAAAAAAAATAATCAAGAGCACACCGAAGTATGCTCCTGCTGGGCAGAGTACGCAAATGATAATTGGTGCCACGGGCGAATCCGATAAAGACATCATGTACTCTGCCACGCATTACTATCAAAAATATCATATGAAACGGGTGTATTATTCCGGTTATGTACCTGTTGCGGAGGATAAAAGATTACCGGCTATCGGTTCGCAGGTGCCTCTTTTAAGAGAAAATCGATTATATCAAACCGATTGGCTCTTACGTTTTTATGGGTTTCATGTAAAAGAACTATTAAATAACCAGCATCCGAATTTAGATATGGATGTTGACCCTAAATTGGGTTGGGCCTTAAGAAACCTTCATTTATTTCCAATTGATATCAATAAGGCTCCGAAAGAACTTTTGGCACGAGTGCCGGGTATTGGTATGCAGTCGGTTCACAAGATTATGAATGCCCGAAAGTTTAGGAAATTGAATTGGGATCATCTTAGAAAAATTGGCATTGCTCTCAATAGGGCTAAGTATTTCATGATTTGTGATTCGAATAAATGGGAGAAACGTGATTTACAGGCCGACACCATAAAAGGCATGATTTTGCAAAACTCAACGGGTAAATTCCGTAAAGAATATAGCAACCAGCTTCAACTTTTCGATAAAATGGCAGTATAATATTTCAGCTATGGATAATTCAAAAATCTTAATATACGATGGCAGTTTCAACGGGTTCTTAACTGCTGTTTTTGTTGCTTTTGAAGAAAAAATCGCAGTTTCGGACATTCAGAGGGAATCAGATAGCCAAAACGGACTTTTTTCTGAATCTGAAACCGTCATTACCGATGCCACAAAAGCCAAAAGGGTATGGTTCGGTATCGATAAAAAAAGTCACTCTGCCATCACCAACATTTATTTTGCTTTTTTAAGTGAAGCCCAAGGTGTTGAAATGTTACTGTACAGATATATCAGAAAGTTCTTTGCTAAAGATAAAAGCATTGCTTTTGATTACTCAGACGGTGTCGTCTTAAAAATAAGCCAGTTGGCCAAATCGGTGGGAAGAGAAAAACACAGAATGGAGGCTTTTGTGCGTTTTCAATTAACAAAAGATGGTATTTACTTTGCCAATATAGAACCTGATTTCAATGTTTTGCCCCTCATATCCAAGCACTTTAGAAACCGCTATGCAGACCAATATTGGCTGATTTATGATATAAAAAGAAAATACGGCCTTTATTACGATTTAGAAAAGGTCGAAATAGTCACGATGGATTTAAAGGAAATCATTACCAATAGCGTACATAAAAGCAAAAGCCTTGTGGATGAAGAGTATGATTTTCAAAATTTATGGAATAATTATTTTAAAAGCACCAACATTAAAAGTCGCATAAATTTAAAGCTTCACAAGCAACACGTGCCCAAACGGTATTGGAAATATTTGAGTGAAAAAAGGGAAGTGGTCTAAACTTTTATATTCAGGTTTATATAGATACTTTTTGAATGCTTTGAGCACCACAAATAAACAGTACCAACTTCTCGATTCGCCCTTAAAACCGTACCTTTGCAGCTTTGCTATCGAAAATGATCAATTACGAAGAAAACATTGAGGTTCAAGGGGCCAGGGTTCATAATTTAAAAAATATTGACGTTACTATACCACGTGAAAAACTAGTGGTGATTACCGGTCTTTCCGGTAGTGGCAAATCGTCTCTGGCATTCGACACAATTTATGCCGAAGGTCAAAGAAGGTATATCGAAACTTTTTCTGCCTACGCCCGCCAGTTTCTAGGCGGATTAGAACGACCCGATGTCGATAAAATCGATGGGCTCTCTCCCGTAATTGCGATTGAACAGAAAACTACTTCGAAATCGCCTCGATCTACCGTTGGTACCATTACCGAGATTTACGATTTTTTACGCCTGCTTTTTGCGAGGGCCGCAGATGCCTATAGCTATAATACAGGTGAAAAAATGGTCAGTTATAGCGATGAACAAATAAAGGAACTTATTAAAGAAGATTACAATGGCAAGAAAATAAATGTTCTGGCCCCGGTAATCAAATCTAGAAAAGGTCATTACCGCGAACTTTTCGAACAAATAGGCAAGCAGGGGTTTGTAAAGGTGAGAGTCGATGGAGAGATTAAAGATATCGTGAAAGGTATGAAGGTCGACCGGTACAAAACCCATGATATTGAAATAGTAATCGATAGGCTTAAAATTGCTGATTCAGAGGAGCTAGACAAACGTCTGACCGAAACTATAAATACGGCCATGTACAGCGGTGATAATGTGCTCATGGTTTTAGAAGAAGGTCAAGCAGAGGCTCGTTATTTTAGCCGTGACCTCATGTGTCCTACTACCGGCATATCTTACCCTGTTCCCGAACCCAATACTTTTTCCTTTAATTCCCCGAAAGGTATGTGCCCCCATTGCAATGGTCTTGGCCATGTATATGAGGTAAACGAGAATAAAATCTTTCCGAATAAAAAGCTGAGCATTAAATCAGGGGGCATTGCTCCCTTGGGAGATTATAAAAAATCATGGGCCTTCAAACAAGTAGAAACCATCGCGCAACGGTATGGTTTCGAGTTGACCGACCCTATCGAAAAAATACCTCAAGAAGCTATCAAGGTGCTTCTTCATGGAGGAAATGAAAGTTTTGATGTCGACTCAAAAACCTTAGGGGTCAAGCGCACCTATAAAATCGATTACGAAGGTATTTCTAACTTCATTAAAACTCAATACGAAGAGGCGGCCACCACTTCCTTAAAAAGGTGGGCGAAAGACTTTATGGATAAAATAGTGTGCCCCGAATGTGAAGGGTCGCGCTTACGCAAAGAATCTTTGAATTTTAAGATTGGCGAAAAAAATATTGCCGAGCTTGCCCATTTAGATATTTCTGATCTTTCCGTTTTCTTCGAAGGGTTGGAAAACGAGCTAACTGGCAATCAAAAAAAGATAGCTGAAGAAATAATTAAGGAAATTAGGGCCAGAGTACGGTTTTTACTAGATGTCGGGCTAGATTACCTATCCCTAAACCGTAGCTCAAAATCGTTATCCGGCGGGGAGGCACAACGTATTCGCTTAGCAACACAAATTGGTTCGCAGTTAGTAGGTGTGCTTTATATTTTAGATGAACCTAGTATCGGCCTGCATCAACGTGACAATACGCGACTTATTCAATCTTTGGAATCACTTCGGGATATTGGCAATTCGGTAATCGTGGTCGAGCATGACAGAGATATGATAGAACGCGCAGACCACGTTATTGATATCGGACCAAAGGCCGGTAAACACGGTGGGGAAATTATATCTGAGGGTAAGCCGTCCGAATTAAAAAAGCACAACACTTTAACTGCCGGATATATCACAGGTGTTAGAGAAATTGCCGTACCCGAAAAAAGACGGGAAGGCAATGGCAAAAAGATTGTTCTATCCGGTTGTACAGGCAACAACCTTAAGAACGTTACGGTAGAATTTCCTTTAGGAAAAATGATTGGTGTTACAGGTGTTTCCGGTAGCGGCAAGTCGACACTGATCAACGAGACCCTCTACCCTATTATGAACGCCTATTATTTTAATGGCGTTAAAAAGCCCATGCCATACAAAAAAATTAAAGGTCTTGAACATATCGATAAAGTAATCGATATCAATCAATCGCCCATTGGTAGAACGCCTCGGTCAAACCCGGCCACCTATACCGGAGTTTTCAGTGAAATTCGTTCTCTATTTACCAAAACTCCTGAAGCCGCTATTAGAGGTTACAAACCCGGGCGGTTCAGTTTTAATGTGAAGGGTGGTCGGTGTGAAACTTGTCAAGGCGGCGGATTGCGTGTCATTGAAATGAACTTTCTGCCAGATGTATACGTTGATTGCGAGACTTGTAATGGCAAACGTTTTAATAGAGAAACCCTTGAAATTAGATACAAGGGCAAGTCAATTGCCGACGTATTGGAAATGACCATTAATGAGGCAGTTGATTTCTTTGAGAATATTCCTAAAATATATAGAAAACTTAAGACCATTAAAGATGTTGGTCTTGGTTATATTTCGTTAGGGCAACAATCTACGACCCTATCAGGTGGCGAAGCTCAACGGATAAAATTGGCCACTGAACTATCTAAAAGAGATACGGGCAATACGTTTTATATCTTGGACGAACCCACTACCGGATTACATTTTGAAGACATTCGTGTACTTATGGAAGTTTTAAACCGTTTGGTAGACAAAGGAAATACCATTTTGGTGATAGAACACAATATGGATGTAATCAAAATGGTCGACTACATCATTGACATTGGTTACGAAGGTGGCCGTGGCGGTGGCATGGTAGTTGCAAAGGGAACGCCAGAGGAAGTGGCCAATGACAAAAAGAGCTATACGGCCCAATTCTTAAAAAAAGAACTTCATTGACGAAATCAGTCCATTAAAGGATTCCTTTTCTAGATTTTCTAAAATAAAGCTTATTTTCGGCTCCGCCGAAGCGTAAAATAAATAGTATATGCGTAAAGAACAGCACCATAAGGGTTGGAATGAAATTAAAACGAACGATTCATGGGCCATATTCAAGATTATGGGCGAGTTTGTTAATGGGTTCGAAAAAATGGGAACTATTGGCCCCTGTGTTTCCATATTTGGTTCTGCCCGTACAAAAGAAGGCGCCCCTTATTATGAACTGGCGGTAGATATAGCGCAAAAAATCGCTGAAGCCGGCTACGGAGTTATTACTGGGGGCGGCCCGGGAATTATGGAGGCGGGAAACAAAGGAGCTAATTTGGCGGGTGGTACTTCGGTCGGTTTAAATATAGACCTACCTTTTGAACAGCATGACAACCCGTATATTGACTCTGATAAAAGTCTCGATTTCGACTATTTCTTTGTCCGTAAGGTAATGTTCGTTAAATACTCTCAAGGTTTTGTCGTAATGCCCGGTGGTTTCGGTACCCTCGATGAACTTTTTGAGGCGATTACCCTGATTCAGACCAACAAAATTGAGAAGTTTCCGATTATTTTGGTAGGAACCGAATTCTGGACCGGATTAATGGATTGGGTAAAGAATACCATGCTAGATGTCAAAAATATAAGTCCCCATGACCTCGATTTGATAAAACTAGTCGATAGTGCAGAGGAAGTTGTTGAAATCATCGATGCCTTTTATAAAGGTCGCACCCTAAGCCCCAACTTTTAAGATTAACTTGATTGTTAGGCATTCCATATCAACTATTTTGGCTTCTGCCCTTGCCATGTTGGCAACGGTGTTCTCTTTTGCCCAACACACCAATACCCTTACAGTAACTCTTGATGGCGACACCAAAGAAATAAGTGTTCAACAAGAATTCGCTTACGAGAACAATTCAGACATCATTTTGAATGTTCTTTATTTCAATGATTGGGCGCATGCCTATTCTAACAAAAATACAGGGCTTGCCAAACGGTTTGATGAAGAATTCAAGCGAAGTCTTCACCTGGCCAAAGACAGCGAACGGGGTTATACCAAAATTCTAAGTGCGGTAGATGATAATTATCGGGGTCTTCGATGGAAGAGAACCACCGAGCAAGACATCATTAGAATTGAGTTGAACTCGCCCTTAATGCCTGGCGAGTCCGCCAAATTTTTTCTCACGTACACCGTCAAGCTTCCGGCGAATAAATTCACGCCCTACGGTTACGACAAGAACAATAATTACTATTTGAAAGATTGGTACCTCACTCCCGCTTATTTTGATGGGGAGTGGCATCTATACAGTAATAAAAATTTAGAAGATCTTTACACGGGTGTCACCAAAACCAATGTCAATTTTAACTTTCCTACATCATTAAATCTGGTCTCCAACTTTGATGTATTGGGTAGCAGCAGTTTTCCTAACGGGCAAATTGCCCAACTACGGTCGATTCAGCAAAAGAATTGTGAAATCATTCTAACTTCAACGAAGAGATTCACCACCCATGTCACGCCTGAAATGACCGTTATAACCGACATAGAATCAGCTCGGTACAATGATATCGCTAAGGGAATTTCAGTAAATAGAATCACCAAGTTTATCGAAGAAAATCTAGGGGTTTATCCGCATTCGCATTTATTGGTCAGCGAGATTGATTACAACAAGAACCCGTTATACGGTATTAACCAATTACCTTCTTTTATAAGGCCCTATGAAGAACAGTTTCAGTATGAAATGAAGTTCTTGAAAACGGCCCTTATCAACATTCTTGAGGAAACACTTTTCTTAGACCCCAGAAAAGACCAATGGCTTAGCGATGCAATTGCGAACTACCTCATGATAGCATATGTAGAAGAGTTTTATCCCGATCAAAAATTACTGGGTAAACTCTCAAAGATATGGGGACTCAGAAGCTTTAATCTTGCCAAAATGGATTTTAATGAGCAATATCCGTTTCTGTATATGCTCACGGCACGAAAGAATTTAGACCAACCGCTTTTGACGAGTAATGATAGTCTGATAAAATTCAATCAAAAAATAGCGAATAAGTATAAAGCCGGCCTTGGGTTGTCGTATTTGGCCAGTTATGTGGGTAAAGACAAAGTTGATAAGGGAATAAAAACGTTCTACAAACATTATAAATTAAGTCGCGTAAAAACGCTTGATTTTGAGTCGATTTTAAAACGAATGACCAATAGCAATATTGATTGGTTCTTTCAAGATTATGTTTCGACCGACCGTAAAATTGACTTCAAAATAAAAAAGGTCGAAAAAACCGAAGATTCTCTTTACGTCACTTTAAAAAACAAAAAGGGTACCAATGTACCTATTTCCCTTTTCGGGCTCAAAAACGATTCGGTGGTCTCAAAATATTGGTTTTCAGATATAGAAACCGAAAAAACGGTAGCCATACCCCGAAAAGACGAAAAAAGACTTGTACTAAACTACGATCAGAAAATACCGGAGTTCAATCAAAGGGACAACTGGAAATCTTTGGGAGGTTTTTTTTCAAGCAATAAGAAATTAAAGTTCACTTTCTTTAGAGACTCTGAAAACCCATATTACAATCAGGTTTTTTATGTGCCGGTTTTGAATTTCAATATTTATGACGGATGGACGCCCGGTATGCGCCTTTATAATAAAACCTTATTGGAAAGGCCTTTTGTTTACGACTTCTCTCCCTCCTACTCCTTTAGGGAAAAATCATTTGTGGGCTCCGGAAGTTTCAGTTACCGAAAATACCTTAGCAAAAGTGGACTTTATGTAGCAAATTATGGTTTAGGCGCTTCAACCTACCACTTTCAGGAAAATTCACGGTATTCGAAAATAACGCCTTCTTTCTCATTGGGTTGGCGACCGGAAAACCTTATTTCTAACAAAAGGGAATTCTTGACTTTTCGGTTCGTTAACGTTTTAAGGGATAAGGATGAAAGTCTCACCGATTTTGAAACCCCCCCCGATTACGGGGTCTTCAATGCCAGATATACCAATAGAAATCCGGGAATCATCAATTACCTGTCTTGGTTTGCCGATGCCCAACATGCCAAAGATTTTAGCAAACTAGCTTTTGAGTTGGAGTACCGCCAACTTTTTGAAAATAACCGGCAGTTTAACTTGCGATTCTTTGCAGGCAAGTTCTTAAGAAACAAGACTACCGATTATACAGACCCCAATTATTTTAGCTTTGCTCTAGACCGACCGACCGATTATTTATTCGATTATGGTTATTTGGGCCGCTCCGAAGATTCCGGTATTTACAGCCAGCAGATTATAATAGCCGAGGGTGGTTTTAAATCGTTCTTGCCACAGCAATACCGATTTGCAAATGATTGGATGACCACCATAAATACAAGCGTTAATCTATGGCGTTGGATAGAGGTTTATGGAGATTTGGGCTATGTGAAAAATAAGGGTATTCCCGGTAAATTTGTTTATGATTCCGGAATAAGACTTAATCTGTTGACCGACTATTTCGAATTGTACTTTCCGCTTTATTCCAACAACGGTTGGGAAGTTGGCCAACCCAATTACGGTGAGCGAATTAGATTCATTATCACTGTTAGCCCTAAAACTCTTACGGGCCTATTTACACGAAAGTGGTTTTAAAAAGTTTGAAAAATCCTCATTAAAATCGACTATTTTTCATTTTTATTGATTTTTCATTGATCGTGACAATTTATTTTTAAAAATAAATTAGATTTTTTAAGATTTTTTGTGATTGTAAAAATGTAATTGATTTGCTATTTTTGTGAAAACCGATATAGCTTCAATGGATATTTCACCTAAGACCAGTAACGATATTTCCTTCGATGATTTCAAGACCCAGATTTTAAGTGATTACAAAATTGCCGTTCTCAGTAGAACATGCAGTTTAATGGGTAGAAAGGAAGTACTTACAGGTAAGGCCAAATTCGGGATATTCGGTGACGGAAAAGAGCTTCCGCAATTGGCTATGGCCCGTGCCTTCAAAGATGGTGACTGGCGCAGCGGCTACTACCGCGACCAGACTTTTATGATGGCGTTAGGGCTATTGACCCCTAAAGACTTATTTCACGCCCTCTATGCTACTACCGATATAGAAAAAGAACCTATGAGCGCTGGTAGGCAAATGGGCGGCCATTACGTTACCTATAGCTTGAACGAGGACGGTAGTTGGAAAGACTTGACCAAACAAAAAAACAGTAGTGCAGATATTTCTTGTACTGCAGGTCAAATGCCGAGATTATTAGGTTTGGCTCAAGCTTCAAAAATGTACCGTAACCTTAAGAACATTGACGCTTCTAAATTCTCTAAAAATGGTGATGAAGTAGCTTGGGGTACTATCGGTAACGCAAGTACGAGCGAAGGTATGTTTTTAGAAACAATTAATGCTGCCGGAGTTTTACAAGTGCCCATGGTCATCAGTATTTGGGATGACGATTACGGTATTTCTGTGCCTGCCGAATACCATGCCACCAAAGAAGACATTTCTGAAATGCTTGCAGGTTTTAAAAGAACGGATGAAAAGGCAGGTTTTGAAATGTTAAAAGTAAAAGGGTGGGATTACACGGCACTGATGCACGCATACGAAAATGCCTCTGATATTGCTAGGGAAGAACATGTTCCTGTGGTCATTCATGTTACAGAACTCACACAACCCCAAGGCCATTCCTCTTCCGGCTCACACGAAAGATATAAAAGTGAAGAGCGGCTTAACTGGGAAAAAGAAAACGATTGCAACAAAAGGTTCAGGGAGTGGATTCTTGAAACAGGTATCACCTCAGAAGAAGAATTGAGCACCCTTGAAAAAAATATTTCAAGACAAGTTCGTTTGGCCAAAAAAGAGGCTTGGTCCGAATATTTGGCTACCCATCAACCTCAGAGAAAAAAGTTGATTCAGCTGTTAGATACTGCGGCAAATAAAAGTCAGAACAAGAACTTTATTACCAAGATTAAGAATGATTTGATTGCCAATGAAGAACCTTTAAAAAAAGATATGGCAGTAGCAGCTCGTAAAGCCCTACGCTATCTCATTGGCGAGAACAATAATGAAAGGGAAGCTTTGGTACAATGGACCAATAATTTTCTAAAAGATTCTCAACCAAAATATAGTGCCGACCTTTATAATGAAGGCACCATGAGAGCGACCAATATTCCAATAGTAAAACCTTTATATGCCGAAAAAACGGAAGAGGTTGATGGACGCATTATATTGAGGGACAATTTTGAAAAACTCTTCGAGAACTACCCGAACGCTTTAGTTTTCGGTGAAGATACTGGAGCTATTGGTGATGTTAATCAAGGATTGGAAGGTCTTCAAAGTAAATTCGGAAAGTTACGCATCGCAGACACCGGCATTCGAGAAACCACGATTATTGGCCAAGGTACAGGAATGGCCTTGAGAGGATTGAGGCCCATTGCCGAAATTCAATATCTAGACTACATATTTTATGCTTTGGCCACTTTGACCGATGATGTAGCCTGTTTAAGATATCGAACCTTCGGGAAGCAAAAAGTACCATTAATTGTAAGAACAAGAGGGCATCGACTCGAAGGTATCTGGCATTCAGGTTCCCCTATGGGAGCTTTAATTCATTCCCTTCGAGGCATGTATATTCTCTCGCCGAGAAATATGACCCAGGCTGCCGGGTTCTACAATACGCTCATGAAAAGTGATGAACCCGCTATTATTATTGAAAGCCTAAACGGTTATCGATTAAAAGAAAGAAAACCGGAGAATTTAGGGGAGTTCTGTACTCCAATAGGCGTGGTAGAAACAGTTAAAAGCGGAACCGATATCACTTTGGTTTCCTATGGCTCAACCCTTCGCATAGTTGAACAGGCTGCCCAAGAGCTTAAAGAAGTTGGTATTGATGCCGAAGTAATCGATGCACAAACGCTCTTACCTTTTGATATTCATCATGATACGGTTAAAAGCGTGGAAAAAACCAATCGCCTATTGGTAATCGATGAAGATGTTCCCGGAGGCTGTTCTGCATATATCTTAAATGAAATTGTCGAAAAACAAGGTGGTTATCAATATCTTGATAGCCAGCCACAGACGCTAAGTGCCCAAGCACATAGGCCTGCCTACGGTAGCGATGGTGACTATTTCTCAAAACCTAATGTCGAAGATGTTTTCGAAAAGGTGTATGCCATGATTCACGAAACCGACCCGGATAGCTACCCAAAATTGAGGTAATTTTTTTTGGAATATTATTTCAATTTAATTTTTTCGCCAATTAGCGATTTATATCTCTGTTTTACAGACAACTAGATTTTCACATCTAAGCTTGCTTAAAAAATTGTTCAAATAAATTGCTGTCCACCATTTGGATTAAATATACCGATTGTGCTATTTTAGTAGCAATCAACGGTCTAGGCCGCTATTTGAAGAAAAAATAAATTACTTTTAAGCCTCTCTAAACAACAAAAGAACATGAACAATTCCCTACTTAAAGATATTGGCCTAGCCATTTTACGAATTGGAGCATCGGCCATGATGCTTACCCACGGTTATGGCAAATTGCAGATGCTGATCAACGGTGCCGAGTTTGGTAACCCTATCGGTATTGGTTCAACACCTTCACTTTTTTTGGCTATGATTGGGGAATTCGTTTGTCCTATCTTGATCATCTTCGGGTATAAGACCAAATGGGCGGCTATTCCTACGGCTATCACTATGGCAGTTGCCGCTTTTATAGCCCACGGTGCAGATCCATTTCAGAAAAAAGAAATGGCCTTGCTTTACCTTACCATTTTTGTTGCTTTGGCCCTAACGGGACCAGGTAAGTTCAGCGTAGATAGAAGATAGGTAATTTATCAGATTATTTTAACGAGTAACTCTTTAAGAAGGTCGGCCTGCGAAACGGTATTGGCGCCCACACCTTTTCCTTTAAGATCTATTTCTCTCAAATGAGCCACAATATTGCTCACTTTTTTCATGGGATAATTTCTGGAAGCCGTCTGAAACTCGCCCACGAAAAAGGGACTAATATGCAAAGCGCTGGCCACGTTCTTAGCAGAATGGTCGGTTAGCCCATGGTATTGCAGCAATTGGGTGAAAAAGGTGTTTAAAAGAGAGACGGTCAAGACCAAAGGGTTATCTTTTGGATTTTGAGCGAAGTAATTGATTATTCGAGTGGCTTTTAGAACATTACGCTCACCAATGGCTTTTTTAAGCTCGAAATTATTATAATCCTTACTGATACCGATATGGGTTTCGATATGTTGGGGGGTAATTTCAGATTGGGCCGGCAAAACGAACTGTAACTTTTCGAGTTCGTTATTAATTCGGCTTAAATCAGTTCCGAGATATTCGGTAAGCAGCACAGCGGCCTTATGTGAAATACCATACCCTTTCGATTTAAGATTTTTTATAATCCAATCTGAAACCTGGTTCTCATATAACTTTTTACTTTCAAAAAGAACACCATTGCTTTTTACTGCTTTGTAGAGTTTTTTTCGTTTATCGAGCTTTTTGTACTTGTAGCAAATGACCAAAACCGTAGTGGGTTGCGGTTGGTTGACATAGTCGGTCAACTGCTCAATGGTACGCGATAAGTGCTGTGCCTCTTTTACAATCACCACTTGCCTTTCAGCCATCATAGGGTAGCGCTTGGCATTGCCCACAATATCGTCTATACTGACATCTTTGCCGTATAAAACCATTTGGTTGAAGCCTTTTTCTTCTTCTGAAAGTACATTTTTGTCTATGTAAGAAGAAATAGCATCGATATAATAAGGTTCTTCGCCAAACAAGAAATAGACCGGTTTAATGGTTCCTTGTTTTATATCCTTTACTATTTGTCTAGCTTCATCCATATATAACACAATCAAAAAAGTAGAATGATGAACCCTATTCCTTAATAGGTTTAATATTTATTCTACTTTTGGGAAAACCACTTAAATTTTTGGTTTCGAAATGCTTCCTTTAAATTTTCCCGATTATAACTTTCGGTTCAAAAATAGCGAAAATAACATCCTTATTTTTGACGTCATTCGTAAAAAATTCGTAGTTCTTCAACCTGAGGAATGGGTACGGCAACATGCGGTCAATTACCTTATAAATGAAAAGAAATACCCGAAAAGTCTCGTCAATGTTGAAAAACAGTTGACCGTGAATAATTTGAGTAAGCGTTATGATATCGTAGTTTTTCATTCCACCGGAAAAATCAATCTTTTGATTGAATGCAAAGCGCCACAAATTACTATTGACCAAAAGACTTTTGACCAGATTGCACGTTACAATCTGCAACTTGAGGCTGATTATCTCATGGTCACCAATGGTTTAAATCATTTTTATTGTAAAATGGATTATGATTCAGAAAAGTATATGTTTCTAAGGGATATTCCTGAATTTAGCCGTTAATTTGCCAACGTTTTGCAGATTGCCGTAGTCATACTTAACTGGAACGGAGAACTACTTCTCGAAAGATACCTGGGAACGGTCATAGAGTATTCCCCGGGTGCCGACATTTATGTGGTTGACAATGCATCGACCGACGGATCGGTGGCCTACATCAAAAACAACCACCCAGAGGTAAAGGTAATAGTCAATTCTGAAAATGGCGGATTTACCACAGGCTACAATCTAGGTCTTCGCACTATTGAAGCAGATGTATACTGCCTATTAAATTCTGATGTAGAGGTCTCTCCCGATTGGCTGATCCCTATCGAAAAACTTTTTCAAGAGAACAAAGAGGTAGCCATCGTACAGCCAAAGATTCTCGATATGCTTAAAAAAGACTACTTCGAGTATGCCGGGGCCGCTGGCGGCTATATTGATCAATTGGGTTATCCGTTCTGTAGAGGTAGAATTTTTCAATCTTTAGAGCAAGATACGGGTCAGTACGACGATACCATAGAAATATTTTGGGCTACCGGGGCTTGTATGTTCATTAGAAAAGAGGTTTTTTGGGAGTTGAATGGTTTTGATGAAAGCTATTTTGCCCATCAAGAAGAGGTCGACCTTTGTTGGCGGGCCAAAAACAAGGGGTATAAAGTTTTTTATACGGGAGCTTCGAAGGTATATCACCTCGGAGGTTCTACCCTTAGTAATATGAACCCCAAGAAAACATTTTTGAATTTTAGAAATTCCCTTTTTTCAATTACAAAAAACTTACCGAGAAGAAAGGCCTTTACCATCATATTCATTCGCTTGCTTCTTGATGCAGTCGCCGCGATTCGTTTTATTTTTCAATTAAAGTTCAGACACTTTTTGGCCATTTTAAAAGCTCATTTTAGCTTCTACTGGCATTTTAGAAAAATGTACAAAAAAAGAGAAAAGGTGAAATTTCTACTAAAATACTACCAAACAAAATCCATTGTATGGGCCCATTTCGTACATCATATAAAGAATTTTAACGTTTTAGTAAAAGATTAACTAATTTTGGAAAAAGTAAATTTGGCGATTATATAATTTTGTCGCTTATTGTCGATAACAAAACAAATAACAAAAATTAATACTTAGTAACCCACATCACACATTATGAAAAGAATGATTTTAGGTTGTTTAGGTGCAACCCTGCTTTTAGGCTCATGCGTATCTTCTAAAAAATATGCCGATCTAGAGGCTAAACACAAAGAAACACAAGACTTGTTGAACTCTGCCACTGTTAAGCTTAACGATTGTTTAGAAGAAAAAGCTACAGCAGACTCTAGAAATAAAACCTTATCTGATCAAAATGCTTTCTTGAAAGCTAACAATCAAGAATTGATCAATAATATGGGCAACCTTACTACTTTGACTACTAAAGGTGCCGAGAATTTGGAAAAATCTTTGGAAAGCTTGAAAGAAAAAGATTTGACCATTCGCAAACTTCAAGACGCTATCACCAGAAGAGATTCTGTTAACCTATCGTTGGTACAGAGCTTGAAAGGTGTTTTGGGCAACTTGGATGATGAAGACATAGAGATCAGCGTAGAGAAAGGTGTAGTTTTCGTTTCTATCTCTGACAAATTATTGTTCAGCAGCGGAAGCTATAACGTAACCAGAAAAGCTAGAGAAGTTTTGGGTAAAGTTGCTCAAGTAGTGAACAACAAACCTGATTTCGAATTTATGGTTGAAGGTCATACCGATGATGTACCTTACAGAAGCGGTGTTCTTTTAGATAACTGGGATTTGAGTGTAAAACGTGCTACTGCCGTTGTTCGTATTCTTCAGAACGATTACAACGTAGATCCTAAGCGTATGACTGCTGCCGGTAGATCAGAGTACATTCCTGTATCTTCTTCAGAGAAATCTAAAAACAGAAGAACCCGTATCGTTGTTCTTCCAAAAATCGATCAGTTCTATAGCATGATCGAAGAGGGTATGAAAGACCCAGCAATCAATAACTAAGATTGTATTTTTAAAAAATAGCGAAAGCCGCGACCTTAAGGTCGCGGCTTTTTTTGTTTGATTATTTTCCCCGATAAATTCCTACATCGAAAGAAGGCATCTTGTATAACCGACTACATTTCATGGGCATTTAGTTCTACCAACTATACATAATTAAGATACGGTCAAACAAGATTTGTCTACACTCAATAAATTTCAATTGTCATGGCCTTGGTAATCAGATACATTTAGACCGGCTTCAAAAGCCGACTTAAACGACCTTTTAACCAACCACTATTGATATGATTCGATTGAACAAAGCAATTTTATGCTATGTATTGGCATTTTCAGTTTTCACAAGCTGTTCTAAAAGTGAAAACAACCCGGAACCTACCAATTCAGCGCCGAACAATTTTACCTTGACTGAAGTTGCCAATAATTCAGTAGAAGTCGATTTACTTCCTGAATTTACTTGGCAAAAAGCAGTAGACCCCGATGGGGACAATGTGAGCTATAACTTCTATTTGGACACTGATTCTGAACCTTCAACTCAAATAGGTAGTAATCTAACGAGAGAGTCATTAATATTGACCGACGAACTAGCTTTAAACACGACCTATTATTGGTATGTTGAGGCAAAAGATACTGAAGGCAATATCAAAAAGAGTGCAATATTCACTTTTAAGACTATAGAGCGCTTACCAAATGAATCTCCTGAAAACTTCAGCCTTCTAACTCCTGAAAATAATAGCATTGATGTTGTTACCTTGCCATTACTATCTTGGGAGCAGTCAACCGATCCTGATGGAGATAGCGTCACCTACGCCGTTTATCTAGACCAAAATGAAGACCCGAAAACCATTATTGCATCAGACCTTAGCGATACTTCTTTTGAACTTTCCAACCCTTTGGAAGGCAACAAAGTATACTACTGGAAGGTAATTGCAAATGATTCAGAACTCTCGACAGAGAGTGAAATCTTTCAATTTACAACAGAAGAAAATTTTGACGGCTCCATTTCAGCGGTTGAGAATTTTTATTCAGCCGAACATGTTCAAGCCCTAGAAGATTTAGGTATTTCACTGAATCTGGGGGATAACCCGCCAAGTTTAGAAGGTGCCTACCTGATCAGCCCAGCCATCTTGGTAGAAAGTTCCGTTCCAGGAGATGCCCCGGGAATGAGATTTCCTGATTACAGGGCTGAAATCAGCAATCAGAACAATGAAAGCCTGACTCTGGATTATTACGGGCAAGGTGGATCCCAGGTAGATGAAGGCGATGGTTCTTTCATCTCCGGAGAAGGCAATAATTTCACCATCTACTTAAAGACAACCTCTCAGATAGGCTCATACCCTGTTGAAACTACATTCACCATTTCAGGAACCGTGGTAGAAGGTGGCTTTGCCGATGTTCGATTAGCTGCTCTAATGCTTGACGACAAAGGTGACCCACAACATGTTTATATTTCTAATGATACAGGAAGACTTATTGAAGATGGAGATGGTTTTTCACCAAAACTAGAGGAGGCTGCTAAATTGATAAAAGCGAGTACAGACAAAAAAATGTTAAGTGGCGGTGTCGTGGGAACCATCAATTATAATAACTAAGAACTATAAGTGAGTGTGTTCAATAAAGGGAAGTTCTCAAAAAATATCGAGGCTTCCCTTTCCTTCTCTTACCACAAAAGGTTCGCTTTCAGATAAATCGATTACCGTAGAGGCGATATTATCTCCGTATCCCCCATCGATAACCACATCTACGAGATTTTGCCATTTTTCAAAAATAAGTTCGGGATCGGTAGTGTACTCCAAAACCGCATCGTCATCCCGAATAGAAGTTGAAACTATTGGGTTCCCCAAGCCTTCCACCAGCGCTTTGGCAATATTATTATCGGGAACCCGAATACCAACCGTTTTTTTCTTTTTAAAGTCTTTAGGTAGGTTATTGTTTCCAGGCAATATAAAGGTATAAGGGCCTGGAAGGGCCCTTTTTAATATTTTGAACGTTCCGGTATCTATTTGGCGAACATAATCGGAAAGGTTACTCAAATCGGCACAGATAAACGACCAATTGGCCTTGGCCAATTTGATACCCTTGATTCGCGCAATTTTTTCCAAAGCCCTAGAATTCGTAATATCGCATCCTAGACCATAAACCGTATCGGTCGGATAAATAACGAGACCTCCCTTTCTAAGGGCCTGTACTACTTTATTTACCTCCTTGGGATTAGGATTTTCCTCATAAATTCGAATAAATTCGGCCATTGGTCTACTACTTGGAATATGACCACCAAAGTAAAACATTTTTAGATTAAACTAACCCCTAACCATTTTACTATTAGTTCATTCCAAAGATTTGGTAACGAACAATGTTCATAATTCTTATTTCAAAGAATGAACACCAAACATATTACCTTCGGTATCAGTACCAAGACAAATAAAACCATATTCCCCAATACTCATTTTGTTCTTAAAAATTTTGCCCCCTGCAGATTCGATACGCCCTTCTTCTATGGCACAATCATCGCTATGAAAATAGATAACTGTACTATTGGCCCCTGCCTTGAAACCTGGCATATGCACTAAGGCCCCTGAACAGCCATGTTGGCTCATGTCGGCCGGAAAAGAGCGCATGACCAATATTTCTCCTGATTGCTCGTTCGGGTCCGCCAAGTTATCAAGTTTTACCTGTAAAAGGTTTTCATAAAATTTTTGGGCGCGTTCGATATCATCAACATAGATTTCGAACCAACCCACGGGATTCTTAACTTCCATTTTTTGTTGGTTTTGAATTATGTAGACAAGATAGAAAGTATAGTAGGCCTTCAACTTGACCTATGGCAAGAAATGAAATTATTTCGCCTTGCGAATGCGGCTTAAAGAACTATCGGTAATGCCGAGGTAAGAGGCAATATGTTTTAATGGCGCCTTTTGGCTTACCGACGGCCGGTGTTTCATCAGGTGTTCGTACCGCTCTTTTGCAGAATCGACAATCATGGAGGTAGAACGCTGTTTGAAATCAAAAAGGCTTTTAGACATCCACGCGCGGCCCCATTCTCTAAAGCCTTCCATTTCATGAAAAAGCTGTTGAAACTCTTCAAAATCCACTTTGTACACAGTACAGTTGGTCAAGGCCTCGATATTTTCAGAACTAGGTATGCGTTGAAAAAGCGAAGCTACTTCAATAATCAGTTCGCCTTCGGTAAAGAAGTTAACCGTAATATCTTTTCCATTATAATCGTGAACAAAAGAACGTAACAAACCGCTCTCAAGAATGTAGTATTCTTGCGGTACACTCCCTTTTTCGAGAACAAATGTCCCTTTTTTAATGAATTCCCTAGTGTGTATTCCACTAAGTTTTACAATATCGTTACGGCTCAACAAAGGATGATTGTATACCTGAGCTAAAAACGATATGTCTACGGAAGGTTGCATGTCTTAACCCACTACCTCTAATTTGGCAAAGCGAAGCAAAAGTTTCTTTACATCACCTTGATCAAACTTAATTTCGGCCTTTCTATCATTGCCCACACCTTCTATTTTTAAGACCTTGCCACGCCCAAAACGTGTATGGTTGACCAGGGATCCGACATCTAAATTTTCATCTAAAGCACTGGTGTTACCTACGGGATTTGACAGTTCTGGCTTTAATTTTCTCAATTTTCTCAACTGAGATTCATTAGGGCGCTTATGGCTTGGTGGTGTACTGTTCGTTGGTTTGTTCTGCCTTAATCTACTTTTATCTACTTCACCGAAAATATCGCTATCTACCAGTGGTTTGTAGCGATAACCCGTATCAATAGGCGTTAGGTTCTCAATATATTTCTCGTCTATTTCCTCTAAAAACCTGCTAGGTTCGGCATCTATGAGCTTACCCCAACGATAGCGATTTTGGGTGTAGGTTAAGTACGCCTGCTTTTCAGCCCTTGTTAAGGCCACATAGAACAGTCTTCGCTCTTCTTCAAGCTCACTTCGGGTGTTCATACTCATAGCCGAGGGGAAAAGGTCTTCTTCCATACCTACAATGTACACATAGGGAAATTCCAAGCCCTTGGCCAAGTGAATGGTCATTAGGGCCACACGGTCATCGTCGCCGGTATCCTTATCCAAATCTGTTGCTAACGCTACGTCTTCCAAGAATTCGTTTAGGTCGCCTTTGGCATCGACCACCTCTTTTTGCCCTTCGACAAAATCTTTGACCCCGTTCAAGAGTTCTTCTATGTTTTCCATTCGAGCTATTCCCTCTGGCGTGCCATCCTTTTTAAACTCGAGCAACAAACCTGTTTTTTTGGCCACATGCTCTGCCAAGGTAAATGCATCGGAACCTTCGTTCATGATCTGAAAACTCTTGATCATGTTTACGAAATCTTCCAGTTTACGCTTGGTGCCGGCATTTATGCTCAAATTGAGTTTGCCCAAATGCTCCATCACCTCAAAAATGGAGCGATTGTAATGATTGGCGGCGACCGTTAATTTATCTACGGTCGTCTGGCCGATGCCTCGAGCAGGAAAGTTAATGACCCGTTTTAAGGCCTCTTCGTCCTTAGGGTTGACCACTAACCTTAGGTAACTTAGTACATCTTTAATTTCTTTGCGCTGGTAGAACGAAAGTCCGCCATAAATTCTATAAGGTATATCGCGTTTTCTAAGGGCATCTTCAATGGCCCTTGATTGCGAGTTGGTTCGATAGAGTACCGCAAAATGACCATTCGGTGTATGCTGGTTCATTCGGGTATCCCAAATATTACCGGCAACATAGCGCCCCTCCTCTGCATCTGTAGGGCTGCGGTGAATTTTTATCAATGCACCGTCATCATTATCGGTCCATACCGATTTTTCTAATTGGTTCTTATTTTTGGCAATAATCGAGTTGGCGGCGTTTACGATATTTCTCGTAGAACGGTAGTTCTGCTCAAGACGGTACATTGCAACATTGTCATAATCTCTTTGAAAATTGAGAATGTTACTGATATTGGCCCCTCGAAACGAATAGATACTTTGTGCATCATCGCCCACCACACAAATATTCTGAAAACGGTCTGCCAGGGCTTTCACAATCAAGTATTGCGAATGGTTCGTATCTTGATACTCATCTACAAGAATATACTTGAACCGCTCTTGGTACTTCATCAACACTTCAGGAAACCGGTTCAACAACTCGTTGGTTCTCAAAAGAAGATCATCAAAATCCATGGCACCCGCTTTAAAACAGCGATCAACGTAATTCTGATAAATTTCTCCCAATCTTGGTCTTTTGGCCATGGCATCGGCTTCCATTAATTCCGGATTCTGAAAATACGCTTTAACCGTAATGAGACTGTTTTTGTAGGATGATATTCTATTCTGAACCTGTTTGTATTTGTAAACATCCTTATCGAGACCCATCTCTTTGATAATAGAAGCTATCAATCGCTGTGAGTCTTGGGTGTCGTAAATGGTGAAATTGCTCGGAAAACCCAACTTGTCTCCATCAAAACGTAACAACTTGGCAAATACGGAGTGAAAAGTACCCATCCATAGGTTTTTGGCTTCCGAACTACCCACAATTTGGGCAATACGTGCCTTCATCTCCCTGGCCGCCTTATTGGTAAAGGTGAGGGCAAGAATATTGAACGAATCGACCCCTTGTGCCATTAGATGGGCGATACGGTAGGTCAAAACCCTGGTTTTACCTGAACCCGCACCGGCAATTACCATTAACGGACCATCTTTATGCAATACCGGAGCCCTCTGGGCATCATTCAATTCATCGATAAAATTCTTCAAACCTAAACCTTCTTTTTTAGCGCTGTGAATTTAGCCATTATTGGGCTTATGCTAAAATTTGCCCACCAATTCTGAGGATATTCTTTTCAACAAACAAGAAACAACCAAGACTTAGGTGGTTTTGGGCGCTATGTGTATATTTAAACAAGCTAAGCTATTATGAAAAAAATACTCTTCAGTTCATTAATGTTGACTTTTTCGGGTCTTTTTGCTCAAAGTCTTCGTTTCGATAAAGATTATACTGCCATAGAACCTAAGGTCGTTGAATGGCGCAGAGAAATTCATCAAAACCCTGAACTTTCAAACCGTGAGTTTAAAACGGCCGAAAAAATTGCCGAACACTTAAAATCCTTAGGCATAGAGATAGAAACCGGAGTTGCCCATACCGGGGTAGTTGGTATCTTAAAAGGCAAGAAAAAAGGAAAGGTGATAGCACTTCGTGCCGACATTGATGCCTTACCGGTACCTGAACGTAATGACTTGCCCTTCAAATCAAATGTTACCGCTGAATTTAGGGGCGAGACCGTTCCTGTTATGCATGCCTGTGGCCACGATACACACATTGCCATTTTAATGGGGGTCGCCGAAATTCTTTCAAAACATACCGATAAGATTAAAGGCACCATAAAGTTCATCTTTCAACCGGCAGAGGAAGGCCCACCACCTGGGGAAGAAGGCGGAGCTTCTTTGATGATTAAAGAAGGTGTTCTGAAAAACCCTGATGTTGAGGCTATTTTTGGCCTTCATATCAATTCGGAAACTCCGGTAGGCACGATTAGATATAAGCCAGGTGGTACTATGGCGGCAGTACAACATTTCACCATCAATGTTAAAGGGAAACAGAGCCACGGTTCGCAACCTTGGTCGGGTATCGACCCCATTTTGATCAGTGCTAAAATAATTGACGGACTACAAACCATTATCAGCCGTGAAGCCGAACTTACCAATGAAGCCGCCGTTATTACCGTTGGCAAAATAACCAGTGGTGTCCGTTTTAATATTATTCCCGAATCAGCGGAAATGATCGGTACAGTACGTACTTTGGATTATGACATGAAAGAGCAGATCACCCGACGAATGCAAGAAATGGTGCCTGCTATCGCCCGTGCTTATGGGGGTGACGCTACTTTTACGATCAAAGACAATACCGACATTACTTTTAACGACCCCGATTTGGTCGATAAAATGCTTCCCAGCCTTCAAAAGGTAGCAGGAAAAGATAAGGTAGAATTGCAAAAAGCGGTTACCGGAGGTGAAGATTTCAGCTATTATCAAAATGAGATTCCAGGATTTTTCTTCTTTTTAGGAGGAATGGCTCCGGGTACAACCGAATCTTTCCCTCACCACACGCCTGATTTTATGATTGATGATAGCGGATTGATACTGGGGGTTAAAGCGCTCACTGAAATGAGCCTCGATTATTTAGAGTTATAATATTATCACATATAGAGTACACATATTTTTGATTTACGGAATTTTCGCAGGAAAGCAGAAAAATATATTTTTGTGCCCTATAAATTGTACCCAACATTAGAAGTATCATAATAAATCCCCATAAATGAAAAGAAATTTACTTGCTTCCATTCTACTTGTTTTCACCGTTATTTCCGTTCAGGCGCAACGCAAAAGTGATTTGATCGCTGAAATCGATCAGTTAAAAAATGAGTTGGACTCTGTGAACAATGAGCTATTGGAAACGAAAAAAACCGAACGTATTGCGGTAGCCAAGGCTGAATCTTTTGAAAGTCAGGTAAACGAATTGCAAGACGCCAACAATACCTTAATGGCTAACATGAAGAGTTTTGCCGAAGTATCCAATAAGAACAGTAACATCGTTACCAGTGCCATGGCCAGTCTAGAGGCGAAGGAAAATCAATTGAAATCGATTAAAGACGCCATTAGCAGTAATGATTCTACGGCCATTGTGGTATTGACCAATGTAAAGCAAACTATGGGAGAAAATGCCAAAATTTCTGTTTCAAACGGGGGCGTGGTTATTTCATCGGACCTGAATAGTCTTTTTGGAAGCGATACGGGCGACCAACTTACGGCCGAAGGAGGGTCATGGACAGAAAAAGTAGCCCAAATTCTAGCGGCCAATCCTAAAACTTCGGTAACGGTAGAAGGTTTGAGTATGACGGGGGATATTCATATACCCGCTCAACAAGCCTTGTCGGTGGCAAGAAAGCTGAAGGAAGCCGGTGTAGAGGCCGAACGCGTTTCGAGTCTTGGAAGAGACGGTAATTTAAAAGAAGGAATTCAAGTGAATATTCACCCTGCCTATGACCAATTCTACCTCATGGCCAGGGAAGAGATGAAAAACTAGTTTTTCAATTACTATATAGGTTGATTTTGAGAATTATTTTATCAACCTGAACAGGTAATTCACAAAGGAAGTAAAACACCATACTTTTTTTAAAAATAGACCGTTCTCTAAACAAAGTAACCGGCTATCTTCATCGATGGCCCCAAACCACCCAAAAACATGTCTGGAGAAACTATTTTACAATTTTTCGGTTTTTTATTACCTGCCGTTGTTACTGGTCTTGTCGCCTTCTATTTTTTCAAGTTACATACTCGAAACGAAGAAGGGCGAAGAAGATTTCTATTACATAAAGACACACAAAAGAATACATTACCCGTACGTTTGCAGGCCTATGAGCGAATGGCTCTTTTTCTAGAACGCATTGCCATACCTAGCTTGGTGGTTCGGGTAGCGCCTAAGTCGACCAATAAAAACGACTACGAACAGCTACTTATCAGAACTATTGAAACCGAATTCGACCACAATCTGTCACAACAAATTTATATGACCGATGAGTGTTGGAACGTAATCAAAGCGGCCAAAAGTGCTACCGTACAAATGATCCGCAAAGCGGCTATGAGCGAAACGGATGCAGCCGATAAACTCAGGGAAGACATTCTTACCGAAACGATGGACAAAGAATCGCCATCGGCCACTGCCCTATCGTTCGTTAAAAAGGAAATTGGCGAGCTCTGGTAAGCTTTTGAAAAATCTAAATAAAAGGCGAGGTGCTCTATAGTTAGAGTACTTCGCCTTTTTCAGGTTCTATCTGATTAAGTTCGGTATTCTTATATTTTGCATAGTTGAATCCGCTTTGCCACCAAGCCGTCATTTTTTCCTTATCAAAAACCAAAGAGTTGGTGGTTAAAACGGTTGGTGTATAATAAAAGTTAATGATAGCCTTGTTATGCCCCGCCGCGTACTTTCCTATTTTAATATTCTGAAACTCGATACGGTCAAGCATAAACTCAAACATGGTCGTTAACAATGAGAAAGCGTTCTTTGAAGGCAGGCGGTTCAGATGCGTCACTTCGGTCTGTAAAACTATCACATCGATTTCGGTAGCACCTCTTCTTACGGCCTCTTCAATTGGCACCATATTTCCTAGGCCGCCATCGGCATATTCACATCCGTTTTTTCGAACTAAACTCATAAATGGCGTGTAGTTGCAAGATATCCAGACCCATTCACAAAAATCTTCGTAGCTATAATCGTTGATGGATTTGTATTCTACTTGATTTAAAGATAGATTGGCCACTGTAACGACTATTTCCTTGGGTCCGTTCTTTAAAATCTCAAACTCTTCTTTGGTAAGTGTATTTTTGATGAGCTTGTGTAAATTTTTGCTTTCGCCAAAGGTTTTTCTGCCTCTATAGAAATTACGGAGAACGTTCCAGTGATTGATGCCAATCGTATGAACGCCATACTTTTTTTCAATGGTAAAGGGGCAATTGCTAAAGATGCTGTCTTGATTGACCGAAGTATAGATCTCTTTGATCTTATCTATTTTCTGTAGTGCCAAATGCGAAATCAGTAGGCTGCCTGTGGAGGTACCTAGAAAAAGATCGTACTCGCATTGCTTTTCTTGCATGAGATATTGTGCTACCCCACCCGCAAATGCTCCTTTGCTACCGCCTCCAGAAATGACCAATGCCTTCATTCTTCCTTTAATTTACTGTTTATATAACGGAAATCGTTTTGGTTTAGTTTCTTAAAAACGGTCGCTATTCTTTTTTGATATTCTTTTTGTTGCAATAACTCATCGGTTAAATTACGAGCGTATTTCTTGAACTGCCAACTATGGTGTTCGGTAGCGTCGATTAAATTCACAAGAGCATCATCGGAAAGACCTATTTCAGCTAGATATTGAAAAGCACCCATGCGAACATCCCAAGAAAATGAGGGGTCGGTATAATCGACCAGTTCATTATAATATTCATTGGTGCTTTCGGGTTTGAAACTTTCGGTAACAATGGCCAAAGTCAACCATAACAACCGAACATTTTTATTAGGCAAACCTTCTACACCCTCGGTAACTTCAAGATATTTTTCTCTGTCATTAGAAAACGATGACCATAGTTTATACAAAGCCAACTCTTGGCTTATGTAACTTTTATCACCGAGTAGCGTTTCTATATCTTCCTTAGATTCCATCGGAATATCTTCTACTAACTGAAGCATTTTTTGTCTGGTTAGTAAATCCGATTCAATAGCTGAGTTAATTAAAGCTTCTGAAGACAAGGTGCTTTTGAACTTTTCCAATAACGCTATCTTGTATTGATGAGGATGATTACCGCTTAAAACATTCTTCAATTGGTTACCATTCATCTCATTGTCAACAAATGCCCTTATCGATTCATTGTATTTCTTAAGATAGGTGATGGCTTCTTCCTCAGGAAATTTATCGGAGTTCAACCAAGACTGTTCAAATTCAGTGAGATCGGTGTTGGTTTCCGCTTTTATTTCATTCAAAAAATCTTCTATGGTCGCATTTTGAAAACTGTATTTGGTAAGGTAGCTCTTCATCCCATTTTGAAAAGCATCCTCCCCCACTCTTTCCCTTAAAATTGCCAAGGCCCATGCGCCTTTTTCGTAAAAAGTAAGACTACTCGATTTTGGGTCGGTCAAAGCTTCGCCCCGACCAGCTTCTGACATTCGGTGTAGCTCTTGAGCGGTATCCCACAATTTCCAATAGAAAAAATCATTACCAAAAACCTTTTTCTCTGCCATATATGCGTAGTAAGTGGCAAAACCCTCGTGCAACCAATGGTGATGCCCATCCTTTTCTGTTACTAGATTGCCGAACCATTGATGTGCCAACTCATGGGCGTTCACGTTGACATAGTTCTTGTCTACAAACCCTGTGGAATCGACCACATAACCCTCGGAGAAAATGGTGCAGCCGGTATTTTCCATACCAGCATATATAAAATCACGAACCGGCACCTGTTTGTAATTTTGCCAAGGGTACGTCACCCCTATCTCAGATTCTAAAAAATCAAAAATTTCTTGAGTGTATCTATAAGTGGGCTCTACTTTAAGACTATCTGAAGGATAGTAATAGTTATCGATGGAAACGCCACTCTTCGAAATAAACTTTTGTTTATTATAATTGCCTATAGCAAAAGCCAAAAGATAGCTACTCATTGGCTTTTGCATATCATACTGCCACAACGTTTTATTGAGGGAATCTTTCTGTGAACGTAATTGACCATTAGCGATAACCTCATAGTTCTTTTCGGCAAGAATGCTCACATCGAATTCTACTTTTTCTTGCATGTCATCAAAACTGGGTAACCAATGGCTGGTGTACTTTCCCTGACCTTGGGTCCATATTTGTTCGTTATGCCTAATGTTATCATCCCATCCTAAAAAATAAACTGTCTGTTTGGGCTTAGTGGTGTATGCTATTTTAAGTTGATACGTTTTATTCTTTTTGAACCTCTTCTTTAGAACAAGCCTTTTTCCGTTATTTTCAAATGCCGTTTTTTCACCATCAATACTTACCTCGTTCAAATGAATGTTCTGGGCATCTAAAAAAACAGAATCGACTGCGCTCAAAATTTTGAAGGTATAACTTACCGTTCCTTTTATTGCCTTTTCCTTTGGCAGCGGTTCAATAACCACTTTTGATTCTACAAAGTTGACATGCTGTTGATGCTGGCCATAAAACCTTCCACATAAAAAAAAGAAAACCAAAAAAAATCTAATCATAATAATTGCAGAACAAAAGGTGAACCAAATTTAGCATTTTTAATAGGGTCTGCTGAAAATGACTATTGCCATAGCTTTTGTTGCTATTAATTTGCCGAACCGCTAATTTAGTCGCATGATTGGCCAATTGCTACAAACACCTATTGCTTATTTGAAAGGGGTCGGGCCCAGTAGAGCCGAGACACTACAATCAGAGCTGGGTATTCATACCTTTCAAGACTTATTAAGTTTTTTTCCTAATCGTTACCTAGATAAAACCCAATATTACAAAATAGGCCAACTTCAACGTAGCAATGCCGATGTTCAGATTGTCGGTAAAATAGTCAACCTTAAAACCGTTGAGCAAAAAAAAGGTAAGCGTTTGGTGGCCACATTTGTCGATGATACTGGCGAAATGGAATTGGTCTGGTTTCGAGGGCAAAAGTGGATTCGTGAAAATCTAAAAATAAATGTCCCCTATGTAGTTTTTGGGCGATGTAATTGGTTCAATGGTAAGTTTTCTATGCCGCATCCGGATATGGAATTGCTGACGGAACACCAAAAAGGACTAAAAGTAGCGATGCAGCCCATTTACCCATCCACAGAAAAACTAGGTAACAAAGGCATTACCAATCGTGTTATCAGTAAAATGATCCAGCAATTGTTTATGGAAACCAAAGCAAGGTTCTCAGAAACTTTATCGGATCAATTGTTACAGGAGCTTCACCTTATGCCAAAGCCGGAAGCCCTATTGAATATACACTTTCCAAAAAATCAAGAATTATTGGCCAAAGCCCAGTTCCGATTAAAATTTGAAGAGCTGTTTTACATTCAACTACAACTTTTAACCAAAAAGGCACTTCGAAAACAAAAAATTAAAGGTTTGGTCTTTGACCAAGTCGGTGAGCGGTTCAATGAGTTTTATGAAGAACACCTTCCTTTTGAGCTGACGGGCGCACAAAAAAGAGTTCTTAGAGAAATAAGGTCCGATTTGGGCAGTAATGCCCAAATGAACCGTTTGTTACAGGGCGATGTAGGTTCTGGCAAAACAATCGTCGCGGTAATGAGCATGTTATTGGCCATAGATAATGGTTACCAAGCATGTCTAATGGCACCAACTGAGATTCTTGCGAACCAACATTTTACAGGAATCAAAGAATTATTAGACAAGGTTGGTGTTAGTTGTGCCCTGTTGACCGGATCAACCAAAAAATCGGACCGCAACCAAATTCATGAAGCCCTTGAAAGCGGGGAACTCCACATTTTGGTGGGCACCCATGCGCTATTGGAAGATAAAGTACAGTTTCAAAATTTAGGATTAGCCATTATTGATGAACAACATCGGTTCGGAGTTGCACAAAGAGCTAAACTGTGGCATAAAAATTTGCTCCCCCCTCATATTTTGGTAATGACGGCTACCCCCATACCAAGAACGCTGGCCATGAGCCTTTACGGAGATCTGGATATTTCGGTAATCGACGAGCTGCCTCCTGGAAGAAAGCCGATAAAAACCGTACACCGTTACGATACCAATAGACTCAAGGTTTTTGCTTTTGTGAGGGATGAGATCAAAAAAGGAAGACAGGTTTATATCGTGTACCCACTTATTCAAGAATCGGAAGCGTTGGATTATAAAGATCTGATGGATGGTTATGAAAGTATCGCCCGTGATTTTCCGCTGCCCGATTATCAAATTTCTATTGTTCACGGTCAAATGAAACCTGTCGATAAAGATTATGAAATGGACCGTTTTGTGCGCGGAGAAACCCACATTATGGTAGCTACTACCGTAATCGAAGTCGGCGTAAACGTACCCAATGCTTCTGTCATGATTATCGAAAGTGCCGAACGCTTTGGGCTTTCACAATTACATCAGCTAAGGGGGCGTGTAGGCCGAGGGGCAGACCAAAGCTATTGTATTTTGATGACCAGCCATAAACTTTCTTCCGAAGCCAAAACCAGATTACAGACCATGACCCAAAGCAATGACGGGTTTGAAATCGCAGAGGTCGACCTTAAATTACGCGGGCCGGGCGATTTAATGGGTACACAGCAAAGCGGTGTGCTTAATTTAAAGATTGCCGATATTGTCAAGGATAACGATATTCTCAAGACGGCTAGGCATTACGCCCTACAACTTTTAAAAAGTGACCCTCAACTTGAAAGACCTGAAAATTTAGTTGTCAGAAACACCTATATCAAAATTTTAAAAAACAAGAATATCTGGAATTACATTAGCTAAACACCTCTTTTAGTTCTGTTTTTTATTTTTAAACATCATTGTAAAAACCGAACCGAAGAATGCTAATTTGAGGGTTGAACATCGTAATTTTAAAATGTAATAATTTCTTAAAATCTTCATGTTTCACTAGTTTTGTTAGCTTAGAATTGAAAGATTATGAGTGCTAAAAAGACATTGTTCGATAAAGTGTGGGATTCTCATGTAGTCCACCAAATAGAAAACGGGCCAGATGTGCTGTTCATTGACCGTCATATGGTTCACGAGGTAACGAGTCCAGTTGCTTTTCTCGGGTTGAAAAATCGCAACATTGGGGTGATGCATCCTGAAAAAACATTCGCGACGGCCGATCATAACACCCCAACCATCAACCAACACCTTCCTGTGGCCGACCCATTATCGGCGAATCAGTTAAAAATGTTGGAAGCCAATGCCAATGAGCATGGTATTTCTTATTGGGGTCTGGGTCATGAAAAGAACGGCATTGTTCACGTAGTCGGTCCGGAGTACGGCATAACGGTTCCTGGGGCTACCATTGTCTGTGGTGACTCACATACTTCTACACATGGTGCTTTTGGCGCTATCGCTTTTGGTATCGGTACTTCAGAAGTTGAGATGGTTCTGGCCACTCAATGTATTATGCAGCCAAAGCCTAAAAGAATGCGTATCAACATCACTGGTGAACTGCAATATGGCGTAACACCTAAAGATGTGGCTCTTTTTATTATTTCACAATTGACCACTTCGGGTGCAACGGGCTATTTTGTCGAATACGCGGGCGATGTGTTTAAAAATATGAGTATGGAAGGTCGTATGACCGTCTGTAACCTTAGTATAGAAATGGGTGCCCGCGGCGGAATGATTGCTCCTGATGAAAAAACATTCGAGTATATCAAAGGCCGTGAATTTGCTCCTACCGGTTCTGCTTGGGATAAGGCGATGACCTATTGGGAAACTTTATATACCGATGACGATTCTATTTTTGATAAAGAACTGACTTTTGATGGTTCTGCCATCGAGCCGATGATCACTTATGGTACCAATCCGGGTATGGGTATGGGTATCAGTAAATCCATTCCTAACTACGATGAAACGCAGGGCGCTGCTTCAAGTTACAAAAAGTCTTTGCAGTACATGCAATTCGGCGAGGGCGATGCGATGATCGGCAAGCCAATAGATTTTGTATTTATCGGTAGTTGTACCAATGGTCGAATTGAAGACTTTAGGGCTTTTGCTTCCGTTGTAAAAGGAAGAAAAAAGGCGGATAATGTTACCGCTTGGTTGGTTCCTGGTAGCCATAAGGTAGAAGCTGCCATTAAGGAGGAAGGACTTTTGGATATTTTCACAGAAGCAGGTTTTGAGCTTCGCGAACCCGGCTGTTCTGCGTGTTTGGCCATGAACGATGATAAAATTCCGGCGGGCAAACTAGCGGTGAGTACCTCGAACAGAAACTTTGAAGGAAGACAAGGCCCAGGTTCAAGAACCTTATTGGCCAGCCCGTTGGTGGCCGCTGCGGCTGCTGTAACCGGAAAAGTCACTGATCCTAGAGAACTAATGCAAGAAGTGGTAGCCGGTTAAAAAAGAGCTTTGGGCTCATTTTTTCATACCTACCATTTATTAAATTTCAAAGAACAAAAAGATGGCATACGATAAATTCAATATATTGACTTCTACAGCGGTACCCTTACCAATTGAAAATGTAGATACCGATCAAATAATTCCTGCTCGCTTTCTAAAGGCTACCGAACGTAAAGGCTTTGGCGATAACCTTTTTCGCGATTGGAGATATAATCAAGATAATACCCCTAAGGAAGATTTTATTCTTAACAATCCTATTTATGGGGGCGAAATTTTAGTAGGCGGTAAAAACTTCGGTTCGGGCTCCTCAAGAGAGCATGCGGCTTGGGCAGTCTACGACTATGGTTTTCGCTGTGTAATTTCAAGCTTTTTTGCCGACATTTTCAGAAACAACTGTCTTAATATCGGGGTATTACCGGTTCAGGTAAGTGCTGAATTCCTTCAGAAGATTTTTGGTGAAATTGAAAAAGACCCAAAAGCCAAGTTTGAAGTGAACCTTCCTGAACAAAAAGTAACCATTTTGGCAACGGGTGAAAGCGAATCATTTGATATCAACACCTATAAAAAAGGCAATATGACCAACGGATTCGACGATATCGATTACCTTTTGAACATCAAGAAAGATATTCAAGAATTCGCAGAGAACAGACCTATCTAAAAAAATCGGCCCCAGTTTTTTCTAACTAGGGCCTTCAAAATCCTTGAATTAAAAAAGGAACGCTATAACCTTAGGGTAGAAATGAAAAGACAGCTGGAAATAATGGACACCACGCTACGCGATGGCGAGCAAACTTCTGGTGTATCATTTACCGCTTCAGAAAAACTTACCTTGGCAAAGTTGTTGTTGGATGAGCTGAAGGTCGACCGAATAGAGGTGGCTTCCGCTAGGGTTTCTGAGGGAGAGTTAGAGGCCGTAAAGCAGATAACACGTTGGGCCGACGAACAAAACTATCTTGACCGTGTCGAGGTACTGACATTTGTTGATGGTGGTGTTTCTTTGGATTGGATGGAGAATGCAGGTGCCAAATCTCAGAACCTTTTAACGAAAGGGTCTATTAATCACCTCAAATATCAGTTAAAGAAGACTCCCGAACAACATTTCGGCGAGATTGCGGAAACTTTCAAAAAAGCATCCGATAGAGGCTTTATCAATAATATTTATTTAGAGGATTGGAGTAATGGAATGCGCAACTCAAAAGAGTATGTATTCGCTTTTCTTGATTTTCTATCATCTCAGCCGGTTAAAAGAGTACTGCTACCGGACACCTTGGGCATCTTGACCCATAATGAAGTTTCTGATTATCTAACAGAGATTATATCAAGGTTTCCTAATATGCATATCGATTTTCATGGTCATAACGACTATGATTTAGGGGTTGCCAATATCATGGAAGCTGTTAAGGCAGGCTGTCACGGTTTGCATCTAACCGTTAACGGAATGGGTGAACGAGCCGGTAATGCACCCATGGCCAGTGCTATTGCGGTAATAAACGACTTTTTACCTGACGTCTCCATTGAAGTAAATGAAAAAGCACTTTATAAGGTAAGCAAATTGGTTTCGGCATTTACCGGGGTGGGCATACCTGCCAACAAACCTATTGTTGGTGAAAATGTATTCACTCAAACTGCTGGAATACATGCGGATGGAGACAATAAAAAGAATCTCTATTTCAGTGATCTAATGCCTGAGCGCTTTGGCAGAAAGCGAAAATATGCATTGGGCAAAATGTCGGGGAAAGCCAATATTCAAAAGAACCTTTTGGAATTGGGCCTTACTCTCAATGATGAAGAACTGAAAAAAGTTACCGCCCGAATAATTGAACTCGGCGATAAAAAAGAAAAGGTCACCAAAGAGGATCTACCTTACATCATTTCCGATGTGTTGGATACCGATTATCATCAAAAGGTGTTTGTAAAATCTTATGTGCTTACACACTCAAAAGGTTTAAGACCATCCACTACCCTATCTTTGGAAATAGATGGGAAAATTCATGAGGAAATCGCTTCCGGAGATGGGCAATATGATGCCTTTATGAATGCCTTGCGTAAAATTTATCATGGCCGCAAAATGGAATTGCCCAAATTGGTAGACTACGCCGTTAGAATACCTCCCGGAAGTAATTCAGATGCCCTTTGCGAAACCATTATTACTTGGGATTTCAATGGAAAAGAATTCACCTCGAGAGGTCTCGATTCTGACCAAACGGTTTCGGCCATAAAGGCTACCGAAAAAATGTTGAACATAATTTAAAACGTTGTGCGATTGGTTATGGCTTAAAAGCTAAATGCCAAAGTCAACTTGAATTTGAAAATCATATAAATGAAACTAAATATTGCCCTTTTGGCCGGAGATGGAATCGGCCCTGAAGTTATTGATCAAGCGGTGAAAGTATGCGACGCCATCGCAACTAAGTACGAACATGAAATTGCTTGGAAGCCCGCTTTGACCGGAGCTGCAGCAATTGATGCGGTAGGTGAACCTTATCCTGATGATACGCATGAAGTATGTGCCAGTGCCGATGCCGTTCTTTTCGGTGCTATAGGGCACCCTCGTTTTGACAATGATCCTTCTGCCAAAGTACGTCCCGAGCAAGGCTTGTTGAAAATGCGTCAAAAACTAGGGCTCTTCGCAAACGTAAGACCAACCTTTACTTTTCCTTCTTTAATAGATAAGTCTCCTTTGAAAAGAGACAGAATTGAAGGAACCGACCTTATTATTCTTAGAGAATTGACCGGTGGGGTTTATTTTGGTAAACGCGGGCGCGAAGATGATGGCAATACAGCATATGATACGATGACCTACACGCGTGCTGAAATTCAGCGTTTGGCAAAAAAAGGGTTTGAAATGGCGATGGCCAGAGGAAAAAAATTGTGCTGTGTCGATAAAGCCAATGTGCTGGAATCTTCTCGCCTATGGAGAGAGACCGTACAAGCTATGGAGAAAGATTATCCTGAGGTAGAAGTTTCTTATGAATTTGTTGATGCAGTCGCGATGAGATTGGTCCAATGGCCTAAAGCCTATGACGTAATCATCACTGAGAATTTGTTCGGAGATATCTTAACCGATGAGGCTTCCGTGATATCGGGATCGATGGGATTAATGCCATCTGCCTCCGTTGGTAGTGAGGTTTCCCTATACGAACCTATTCACGGTTCTTATCCTCAAGCTGCCGGTAAAGACATTGCGAACCCTTTAGCTACCGTGCTTTCAGCAGCCATGATGTTTGAAGATTTAGGTTTACAACAAGAGGCCGATGATATACGTCGTGTTGTAAATAAATCCCTTTCCGAAGGGGTTGTTACCGAAGATTTGTCCGAAGGAGGTAAATCATACAAGACTAGTGAGGTCGGTGACTGGTTGGCTAGCAATATTTAATACATTTTTTAGGTCTTACAGACCGAGAATATAAAAAACGGCTATCATTGATTTGATGGCTGTTTTTTTGTCTACTACTACCTTAGTCTTGATAACTATACTGTTTCTATATATGAATTAAGACTTTTTTTCGTTAATGATGTGTGTAAACTTTTTCTTACATATATCAATGAAAATTTTTAGAAGACAAATCACGACTAAAAGTGACATAGCCCATCTCGAGCTCTCTTTTGAACCGGATGTGGTGTTTCTTTTTGTCTCGCTATCCTACGAGGGAGTTGAGGAATCTTTAACTGAGATAACAAAAAGATATCCGAGAGCTATAATTATAGGTGGCACTACGGTAGGAGAAATTATCGGCCGTGAGGTCGTTGATGGTACCATAGCGCTAGCTGCCGTTCATTTTGAGTCTACCAAAATCCAACTATATGGTGTTGATTTGCCCGCCGAAGCGGACGAGATTTATGCTACCGGTAAAAGTTTTGCCAACGATATCGATCAAAGTAACCTTAAGCATCTTTTTATTCTCTCAGATGTTCAGACCCTTAGCGCTTCCGATTTACTCAAAGGTCTGAGCGACAACTTGAAAGGTGAAATAGGAGTTACCGGTGGTTTAGCGGGTAGAAGTACTTATATCGATTCTAATTTTATCATCGAAAATGGTGAACTCAAACGCAATAGAATTGTTGCCCTGGGTCTTTATGGTGATTCACTTCAGGTCAATTACAATGCTCGAGGAGGATGGGACAGCTATGGCGTGGAATGCTTAGTAACCAAATCTTCCAATAACAGGATTTTAGAAGTAGACGGACGCCCTGCACTTGATTTTTACAAATCCCGAATTCCATCAAATATCTTTAACGATGTTGATAACGAAGGGTTTAAATACCCAATCAAAGTTCGTAACGAACAGCATACCAATCCGGTAATAAGGGCCTTATTATCGGTTGATGAAGACGAAAAAAGTCTCATTATGTCAGAAGAAATACCTGAAGGCTCTTACGTTAGAATAATGAGGGGCAATATCGATCGATTGATTTACGGGGCCGAAACTTCGGCCAAAACAATTATAGAACGCAACGACAACGACCACCAGCTGGCCATTTTGATCAGCTGCGCGGGAAGACGAAAAGTAATGGGCGATTTGGTTTCAGATGAAATTGTGGCCGTCATGGACCAGTTTCCTGAACACACAAAGTCCATTGGCTTTTACTCATACGGTGAAATATCTCCGTTTTACGGATATAAAACCACCTCACTACACAACTTGACCATGTGCATCACCACATTTTCAGAATCATGAAGTACCATCACAAATTACGCAGACAACTGCAGTCGGCCCAACTTGATTCTAAACAGCTAGAACAACTCGCCCCGTTTTTAAAAATGGTAGATGATAGCTATCGTCTTTTCGATTTTGACATGCAACATGCCGAATCAATATTGGAAGAAAGCTCAAAAGAACTTTTCTTAAGAAACCAACAGCTAAAAAATAATGTAAAGGAGGTAAAGGGCCAATTGAACAAAGTGGCCAGCAATATCAAAGATGTAATTTTTGAAATCGACCTTAACGGAAATTGGTCTTATCTGAACAATGCCTGGGAAGAACTCACCGGACAACCGGTAAAAGAAACCCTCGGCAAACCCGTTGGGGAATGTTTGAAAAATACGAAAGGGAAGCCATTTTTAAACTTAATCAATCTAGAAAGTCCTGAAACAAATACATTTAGCAAAACCCTGGAATCACTTGATAGAAACGGTAAGAAGATTTGGCTGAAGTTTACCATCAATTGTATTAAATCTGATTTAGGCACCATTGACGGTTATATCGGTACTATTGCCAATATTACCAATCTTAAGCGAACCGAATTGCAGCTCATTAAATCGCGGGAAAAAGAAATCAAGGCCAATAAGGCAAAGGGAGAGTTTCTTTCTACCATGTCGCATGAAATCAGAACTCCGTTAAATGCCGTCATCGGTATCGCCCATTTACTTTTGATCGAAGATCCCAAGCAAGAACAAATTGAAAACCTGGAAACACTTAAGTATTCTTCCGAGCATCTTCTGGGGGTTGTGAACGATATTCTTGATTATGATAAGATTGCTTCTGGTTCACTTCATTTAGAAGAAGCCAATTTTAGTTTAAAACAGGTATTGACAACTGTTGAAAGCATCTTCAGTAACATAGCATCCAAAAAAGGAATATCCTTTAAAATAGAAAAGGATGCCTTATTGCAAGACTCTATAATCGGTGATAGCACGCGTCTATCACAAGTCTTGACCAATCTGGTGAGTAATGCCATTAAGTTTACCGAAAAGGGTCAAGTAAATCTCAAAATTAAAGTCGTTGAAGAATCGGAAGATGATTCAAAACTATCTTTTACCGTAATCGATACGGGTATAGGCATACCCGATGACAAGATTGAAAAAATCTTTGAATCTTTCGCCGAAGCGAACCCTAGTACTACGCGTCTTTATGGGGGTACAGGCCTCGGTTTGGCCATATGTCAAAAATTATTGGAACTGATGGGCACATCGCTCAAAGTGGAGAGCACTTTTGGCACTGGCTCTTCATTCAGCTTTGAAGTGAAATTGAAGAAAGGCAACCCTATTGCCTCACTTTTCGAAGATGAGTTGCACGAGAAAGATACCCCAGACCAGTCAAGCTTGTTCGGTCGACGCTTTTTAGTGGTCGATGATAATCGAATCAACCTTTTGGTGGTCGAAAAGTTTTTGAAAAAATGGGGAGTCGGCTTTGATATTGCCACTAATGGTAAAATTGCCGTGGAAAAAGCGGCTTCGAATGAATATGACTTAATTTTAATGGACCTTCAAATGCCTGTTATGGACGGATATAACGCCAGTTTGGCTATAAGAAAATTAGATAGGCCCTACACTCGAAAAGTTCCTATTTTTGCTTTATCAGCCTCCACATCTACTGCCATAAAAACCGACCTTCTGAAATTTGGTATCAACGGACTAATTACCAAACCCTTTAATCCCGATGAACTATTTGCAATTTTGTCGGAAACACTGAATAAAAAAATTGAGATTGATTTGGACTAGTGCTATAACTCAAATAAAAATTGTATTTCCTCTAAAAAGATGGATGATCAATACTGTGGATAGGTTAATAAAAAAGACCGGCTTGTTGGCCGGTCTTTTACTTTAAGAGATAATCTTTATTTAATTTCCGAAGGCCATCTTTTTTAGGCTGTACCCAGCTTTGTGCCGACGGTATAATATAATTCCTATCGCAATCATAACTCCCAATCCGGCTAAAACAGAGCCAACAACTCCTGCATATACCACGCTCAGACCAAAAGTCATTGGCAACCCTGCTAAATAAGCACCGGAAGCATTACCCATGTTAAAGGCACTCTGGTTCATTGAAGAACCGAGCATTTCATTACCTTTTGAAGTATTTATAATCGCCATTTGAATTGGAGTGGATACCGTAAATGCTGCCATACCAACTAAAAAGGTCATACCCAATACGATATACGGGTTAAATGCCAACATAGAATTGACCAATAAAAGCACCACCATTATCGATAAACTTATAGCGACAGCCCTTAAAGGCGAAAAGATTTCTGCCATTTTGGCTCCGATAAAGTTTCCGAAAACCATTCCCAAACCTGCTAAAATCATGGCATAACCTACCATATATTCACCCCAACCGGCCACATCAGTGATTAAAGGTGCTATGTAACTGTACCAAGCGAAAAAGCCTCCCGTACCAATGGTAGTAAGTGCAATCAAAGCCCACAGTTCTCCATTCTTAAGCCCTTTGTTTTCCTTAGAATAGGGCTGCGGTTTTTGGGCGGCAAATTTCGGCATCCATAACAAAATACTGGCAACGGCCAAAAGACCGACCAAGCCCACCATATAGAAAGAAATACTCCAATTATAATGGTGACCGATATATGTACCCGCAGGAACACCGATGACGTTAGCAATGGTAAGGCCCGAAAACATGACAGCAATGGCTCTTGCAGCCTTACCCTCACGTGCCAATTTACCGGCAACTACTGCTCCGATACCAAAAAATGCACCGTGTGGAAGACCCGATAAAAATCGAACCAGCAACAATGCGGTGTAATTGGTTGCAAAACCGGATAAGGTATTAAATAAAGTAAACCACCCCATCAACAACAAAAGAATGGTTCTTGAATTCATTTTAGTACTAAAACGAGTGAGCAAGGGAGCTCCTACTACTACACCCAAAGCATAAGCAGCAATAAAGTGGCCTGCTTGAGAGATGGTAATATCCAAACCCTTTGCTACGTCAGGTAAAATACCCATGATTACAAACTCCGTAAGTCCTATTCCAAAGCCGCCCACCGCTAAGGCGAACAAGGCTTTACTATTATTTATTTTTGTTTCCATAATCTTCCAAATTGTAGGTTCAACTTAAATTCCCTCTTTACTTTAAAGTTGACAACCGGGAACTTTGTCTAATTTGTTGATACAAAATTACAGTGGTTAATTTGGAAAAGACTTTACACGTTTATCCAATATATATGCAATATTACCCCTACTGGCTATTTTTAGCCTAACATAGAGTTAAGAATTAACACAAGTCTAACGATTATAAGACTTTTCTTTAACAAATATGCTGGTATTCAAGGTCTAACACTCATATGAACTTTTTTTGCATTAAAAAGAAAACCCTTGCTTCCGCAAAGGTTTCATGGTCTAAAAAAGACTAGTAAATCTATAAAATATAGTCTGTGCTTACGAAATTCGACAACTTAGCTTCCAACAACTGCTGAATAGTCTCGTTGTTCAAATCATTATCTTTAAACGCAACGAATGTTCTAATTGAAAAAGAACGAAGTGCATCATGAACGCTTAGGGTAGCTTGGGCCGAATCTTTTCTACCAGTAAACGGATACACATCAGGACCTCTTTGGCAAGAACTGTTTAGGTTTACCCTACATACCAGATTCACCAGTGTATCGATTAAAGGTGAAAGCGTATATACATCTTTGCCAAACAGACTTACTTGCTGCCCATAGTTACTTTCTGCCATATCGTTCAAAGGCTCTTCAATATCAGAAAAAGAAAGAACTGGAATAATCGGGCCAAATTGTTCTTCTTGATACACTCTCATATCTTTTGTAACAGGATGTAAAACTGCGGGCCAGATATAATTGTCAAAATGCTGCCCCCCTTTTTTATTGTTTATCTGCGCACCTTTTTGAACGGCATCATCAATCAGCTCTTGAATATAAGCTGGTTTTCCAGGCTCGGGAAGCGGTGTCAACTTAACCCCATTATCCCAAGGATTACCGAATTTAAGGGAATCCACTCGCTTAGTAAACCGTTTCATAAACTCATCTTTTACCTGCTCATGAACATAAATTACTTTGAGAGCGGTACAACGCTGCCCGTTGAACGATAAGGTTCCCGCAATACATTCATCAATGGTCAAATTTAAATCAGCATCTGGCAATATAATCGCCGGGTTCTTGGCCTCAAGACCCAACACCAATCGAAGACGGTTACTTTTAGGGTGTTGTTCTTGCAGGGCATTGGCCGATTTGCTGTTTCCGATAAGTGCCAATACATCTACCTTTCCCGTTTGCATGATAGGGGCGGCCACGGCCCTACCCCTTCCAAAGAGAATATTGACCACGCCTTTAGGAAAACAACTTTGAAACGCTTCAAGAAGAGGCGTAATCAATAGCACCCCATGTTTGGCCGGTTTGAAAATGGTGGTATTGCCCATTATAATGGCCGGAATCAACAGTGCAAAGGTTTCGTTCAATGGGTAATTGTACGGCCCTAAACAGAGTACAACCCCCAACGGACCTCTTTTTATGTGAGCATAAACGCCGTCATGCTTTTGAAATTTGGCCGAATTTCTGTCTAAGTCTTTGTACTCTTCGATCGTATCATAAATATACTCTACGGTACGGTCGAACTCTTTTTGCGAATCCGGTAGCGATTTACCGATTTCCCACATTAAAAGTTTCACTATCTGCTCGCGCTTGGTCTCCATCTTACGAACAAAATTCTCCATGCACTCAATTCTATCCTTTACATGCATGGTGGGCCAAACCCCTTGCCCTTTACCATAGGCCGCTAGAGCAGCATCTAAGGCTGCCATAGCTTCTGGTTCACCCATATCGGGTATACTGCCCAAAAGTGTAGGTTTATACTCTTCGGTGGAAGAAATACTAGAGAATACCTCTGTTACGTTACCGGCCCAAGTTTTTAATTCACCGTTTACTAAATATTTTTTCTGTTCAATGAGCTCCTTAATTTGAAACTCTTCAGGAATGCTTTTCATTAGTGGCTATATAAAAATGTATTGTCAAATTTGTTATCTAACGAAAATACGGAATAAAAAACTCAGAAATATTACTAAATCGTTGCGGATTAACTTAAATCACAGAACAATTCAATAATTTTAAATAAGATACTGAAACAAGTCTGGCTTATCATTCAGGTAATCGCCAAAAAAGTTATTGGCCTTCATCCTATCCATCAATGGGCGTAAATCTTCAGGTCTCTTTAACTCTATACCAACGATGGCAGGTGCATTTTCTCTGCTCGATTTCTTTGAATATTCAAAGTGGGTGATATCATCATCAGGACCTAAAATTTCGGCTACAAACTGTTTTAAAGCTCCTGGCCTTTGAGGAAAGCGAACTATGAAATAATGCTTCAATTTGGCAAAAAGGAGGGCTCGCTCCTTAATCTCTGCGGTTCGTGTAATATCGTTATTGCTGCCACTTAGAATACAAACCACATTTTTACCCTTTATTTCTTCAGCATAAGAGTCTAAGGTAGCAATGGTTAAGGCCCCTGCAGGTTCAACAACTATAGCATCGCGATTATACAAGTCTAATATGGTTTGACAAACCTTACCTTCAGGTACCACCACCATATCGCTCAAATTGTCTTTGCAAATCGAAAAAGTCAAATCGCCAACTTTTTGAACGGCCGCACCATCGATAAACTTATCAATGGCCGAAAGCTCGGTATTCACTCCCTTTTCAATTGATGTTTTCATAGATGGGGCTCCTTCTGGCTCCACACCTATGATCTTAGTACTTGGCGATAAAGGTTTAAAAACACCTATGAGACCAGAAACCAGTCCCCCGCCCCCAACGGCAGCGAAAATATAATCTATGGGCTGATTAAATTGCTGTAGCAATTCGAGACCTACCGTACCTTGACCTTCAATAACCTTAGGGTCATCAAAAGGATGGATAAATGTTTTGTTGTTCTCGATACAAAAATTCATGGAACTCTTGAAAGAGTCATCAAAAGTGTCCCCTTCCAATACCACCTCTACCCAGTCGCCACCGAACATTTGTGTTTGCTCAATTTTCTGTTTGGGGGTGACCGAAGGCATATAAATGGTTCCTTTAATTCCCAAATGATTACAGGCAAACGCTACCCCTTGCGCGTGATTACCAGCACTGGCACAGACAATACCGTTTTGCCGCTCTTTTTCGGTTAAGGAATTAATTTTATTAAAAGCACCCCTTATTTTATAGGACCTCACTTGGTGAAGATCTTCGCGCTTGAGCATAATGTTTGCCCCATAACGTTCAGACAACCGAATACTTTGCGTCAAAGGAGTTAAAGATGCAACCTGACTAATGGTCTCGGCAGCACTTCTTATATCTGCTATGGAAGGAAAATATGGCATAGAAAAAACCCTGTTCGATAAAAACCACCCAAAGGTAGTAGTTAATTACAGAACAGGGTTTAAATAAATTTATACAATCGGCTTCATATCCGTCATAGACGCACGTAATCTAGCGCCTACAATTTCGACGGGATGCTCACGTAAAGCTTTGTTTACAGCGATCAACTTGGCATTATCAACACCATTGCCTTCACCTTCACCAAACTTTTTACCTACTACGTCAACATCTATTTTCTTCATGAAATCGGCCAAAAGAGGCTTGCAAGCATGATCGAACAGGTAACAACCATATTCAGCGGTATCTGAAATAACACGGTTCATTTCGAACAATTTCTTTCTAGCTATAGTATTGGCAATCAATGGAGTTTCATGAAGTGACTCGTAGTATGCCGACTCACCGATGATTCCTGACTCGGTCATACTTTCATAGGCCAATTCAACACCGGCGCGAACCATCGCTACCATCAACACACCGTTATCATAGTATTCTTGCTCGGAAATCTTCATATCTCCGGCAGGAGTCTTTTCAAAAGCGGTCTCACCTGTCTCGGCTCTCCAAGTCAAAAGATTCTTATCATCATTCGCCCAATCTTCCATCATTGTTTTTGAGAAATGACCGGTCATGATATCATCCATATGCTTTTGGAACAGCGGACGCATAATTTCCTTCAATTCTTCCGAAAGTTCAAATGCCTTAATTTTAGCAGGATTAGAAAGACGGTCCATCATATTGGTGATACCACCGTATTTCATTCCTTCGGTAATGGTTTCCCAACCGTATTGAATCAATTTGGAAGCATAAGCGGCATCAACCCCTTTTTCCAACATTTTATCAAAACAAAGAATACTTCCTGTCTGCAAAAGACCACAAAGTATGGTTTGCTCACCCATAAGGTCTGATTTTACTTCGGCCACAAAAGAAGATTCCAACACACCAGCTCTGTGTCCGCCTGTTGCAACCGCATAAGCTTTTGCTTGTTCTAGACCTTTACCTTGTGGGTCGTTATCAGGATGAACGGCAATTAACGTTGGTACCCCAAAACCTCTTTTATATTCCTCTCTAACCTCAGAACCTGGGCATTTTGGCGCCACCATGATCACTGTAAGGTCTTCACGAATTTGCATGCCTTCTTCCACAATATTAAAACCGTGAGAATAAGAAAGGGTGGCACCCTCTTTCATCAATGGCATTACCGCTTTGATTACACCTGTATGCTGCTTATCAGGGGTAAGGTTGATCACCAAGTCTGCACTAGGCACCAATTCATCATAAGTACCTACATTGAAACCGTTCTCGGTAGCGTTGATATAAGATTGTCGCTTTTCTTTAATAGCACCTTCACGAAGGGTATAAGAAATATCCAAACCGGAATCTCGCATGTTGAGACCTTGATTAAGACCTTGGGCACCGCAACCTACGATGACGATTTTCTTACCTTTTAAAGCGGATACACCATCGGCGAATTCCGAAGACTCCATAAATCTACATTTACCCAATTGGGTCAGTTGATCTCTTAGCGATAGTGTATTAAAATAATTTGCCATAGTTAATTTTTCTTTTCATCCTGCCCGGCAGGAAAATGTTCAATTATTGGTTTTAAACTTTCGACGAGCGAAAATATAGATATTAATAGATTATTTACTTATTTAATTAAGCCTCTTCATAAAATTCTTGAAGAAGCGCCGAAATCTGCATTTCAGATTTTGTTACCGATATTCTTCCGGAACGAACAAATTGCATAATGCCAAAAGGCTTTAGTTGCTCGTGCATCTCATCAATTTCGTTTCTTCTTCCCGATTTAGCGATTACAAAAAACTCACGGGCCACGGTGACGATTTGAGAATTATTGTCTTTAATGATATTCTGAATCTGACGTTCGTCAAATAGCAAATTAGAAGCTATTTTGAATAAAGCCGATTCTTGATATATCGTTTCTTCATCAGTGTGATAAAAGGCCTTTATGACCTCAATCTGTTTTTCTATTTGCCCTACAATGTTACGAACCCACTTCTCGGTCGTATTGACAACAATAGTAAATTTGCTAACACCTTCTATTTCTGATTTTGAGACATTTAAGCTTTCTATATTAATGTGTCTCTTTAAGAATATACCTGATATTCTATTTAAAAGTCCTACGTTGTTTTCGGAGTAAACCGAAATGGTAAACCATTGTTTTTTCATGATTCAATTGCTAAATAATCTTTCGAGCGCAGCCGATATACAAGCTTCAAATTTGACACCTCCTCTCGACTGCGCCCGAGAGGTTCGAACTATATTTTTTGGGCCACAACCCTAATTCTTTTATAATCTGCCAACCATTTACCTTCTTGGTATAATTCTGGTTTAATAGTTTGTTCTACTTCAGAAATTATTTCGGACACCATTTTCTTATCGACCCCTTTGAAAAAAGGTTTCGCAAACATGCCCAACCAATCACGTAAACCGGATTCTTCATCTGCAAGTTCTGTTGATCGTTCATACCATTGGGCAAAAGTTACCTTAAAACCTTCGGCTTCCAAAGCCCAAGTGTATTCGCTAACAGAGGGAAAATACCAAAGTTTTAAATTCGACTGCTCGACAAAACCATGGGTCAACAAACTATGCCTAAGAGCGGAAACTATGGCCTCTACGTTTCCTTCACCACCCAGTTCTACAACCAATCTACCGCCCGGTTTCAAATTCTGGTACATTTTTACGATTGCCTCTTGATAATCGGTTACCCAATGTAATGCTGCATTCGAGAAGACGGCATCATATGTACCTTCGGCATCATACGAAGTGGCATCCCCAACTTCAAAATGAAGATTCGGGAACCTCTTTTTAGCCTCTTCAATCATTGATTCAGACTTGTCTATGCCCGTAACCTCACTACCAAAGGCAGCTATTTCAGAAGTGAGCTGACCTGAGCCGCAACCTAAATCAAGAACTTGCTCTTTCGGTTGCGGGTCTAGCAATTTTATTAGGCTTTTACCATAATCGTATACGAATGAATACTTATCATTGTACTGTTTCGCATTCCATCTATGTGCAACTTGTTCCATCTTCAGTATTAATTAGAAGCGACTTTTGATGCAATAATCAATCCGGTCGACCAATTCAACTTAGTCAACACTAAATCATCTCTATCTTCTAAATCATTTACCAGTCTATCCACATTATCTTGATGACCATCGGGCCAGTTTGGCTGGGCCCTCATATCATCAATTACATAAAACCCGCCGACCTTTAACAGACTAATAACTTCATCGAGATGACTGTATTTACCTGGCCAAGCATCAGCAAAAATTAAATCGAAATTCGGGCCATCATATTCCATGATCCAATCTGCTCCATCCATACATTCTAGTTGAACCCTTTCATCTTTTACATAATCACCAACAATTGATATCAATTCAGGGTCATTATCAACACTGATTAAAGTGGCCTTCTCAGCCAAACCTTCCAACATCCAAGAAAGACTTAGGCCCATTCCCGTCCCTAGCTCCAAAAAATGTCCGTCTGGTTTAGAGCCGATCAAAGTTTTAAGCAGGGTACCGATATATACATCAGAAGGCATTGAGAAATTCAACTCGGCGGTTTTCGCCAGCAATTCGGAGTACACTTCAGGAAAGTCTAGAATATTGGAATCTAACATGATAAATAACGTTATTTAAACCAATTTTTAGTTATTTCAAACGGATGTCTGACACAGACGCACCCGTCGGAATCATTGGGAAAACATTATCTTCTTTCTCAACTTTAACCTCTAGAAAATAAGGCTTATCCGAAGCCATCATTTCTTGAACTACGGCAGACAGATCTTTTCGCTCAGAAACTCTTTTGGCCTCGATATGATATCCTTCAGCTATTTTGACAAAATCAGGATTCACCATAACAGTCGATGCATATCTTCGATCAAAGAACAACTCTTGCCACTGTCTTACCATACCTAAGTGATCGTTGTTCAAAACCACGATTTTCACAGGAAGGTTATGTTGAAAAATGACACCTAGCTCCTGAATGGTCATTTGATAGCCTCCATCGCCTATAATGGCCACTACCTCTCTATCCATAGCACCCATTTTGGCACCGATAGCTGCAGGCAGGGCAAAGCCCATGGTACCTAAACCACCAGAAGTAATGTTACTTTTTGACTTTTTGAACTTAGCATAACGACAACCTATCATTTGGTGTTGACCAACGTCGGTTACAATAACTGCTTCATTACCAGAAGCCTTATTAATTTCTTCAATAACCTCGCCCATGGTCAGACCTTGCTTGGTCGGGTGTATATCTTTTTCAATGACCTCTTTGAATTCAATTTCATATTTTTTCTTGAATTCATTGTGCCATTCTTCGTGACTGTTCTCTTCTATTAAAGGAAGAATCAAACCTAAAGTCTCTTTGCTATCGCCCAAAACGGCCACATCTACGTGAACATTCTTATTAACCTCAGCCTTGTCAATTTCAAAATGAATGACCTTGGCCTGTTTGGCGTAGGTGTCTAAATTTCCTGTCACACGATCATCAAATCGCATGCCTATAGCAATAAGCAAATCGCACTCATTGGTCAATAAGTTAGGACCGTAATTACCATGCATACCTACCATGCCCACATTTAAAGGGTGGTCTGTATCAATTGCAGAGGCACCCATGATGGTCCATGCCGCAGGAATACCGGCTTTTTCGACCAAAGCCTTTAGTTCTTCCTCTGCTTTGCCCAATATGACACCTTGACCCCAAACTATCATCGGCTTCTTGGCCGCATTGATCAAGTCGGCCGCCGCCTCAAGCGCCTTTGGGTCTGGTTTGGGTACCGGTGTATAACTTCTTACCCCAGTACATTTCTTGTAGCTGAACTCGAACTCATCGAACTGTGCGTTTTTGGTAATATCAATCAGCACAGGACCAGGACGACCAGACTTAGCGATGTAGAACGCCTTTGCCATGATTTCCGGAATTTCTTCGGCCTTAGTGATTTGATAATTCCATTTGGTTACCGGTGTTGAAATACCAATGATATCAGTTTCTTGAAAAGCATCTGAACCTAATAAATGGCGAGTCACCTGGCCCGTAATGCAGACCATGGGGGTTGAATCAATCTGTGCATCGGCTAAACCGGTCACTAAATTGGTCGCACCCGGCCCTGATGTTGCCATGGCAACACCAACCCTACCAGAAACTCTGGCAAAACCTTGAGCCGCATGAACGGCACCTTGTTCGTGACGAGTGAGAACGTGATTAAGTTTGTCTTGAAACTTATAAAGCTCATCATAAACGGGCATTATAGCACCCCCAGGATATCCATAGAGAACATCGACCCCTTCAGCCAATAGACAATGCATAATCGCCTCGGCCCCTGAAATTTTTAATTTGGTCTTACTCTTTGTCTCTTCGGTTTTCATTTTAATTGCTTCCATCTTTAAACGGTCATTCTAACATGGTGAAGATTGTCACCACGACTTTTTAAACAATCAGAAAATAATCTCTTTATTAAAACTCATCGGTAACACAGCCTTTTGAAGCCGACGAAACCGTCTTTGCATATTTATACAGAACTCCTCTGTCAAATCTTAATTTCGGAGCCTTCCATTGGGCCCTTCTCTTCTCAAGTTCTTCGTCGGATATCTCTATGTTGATCGTATTTTTTACGGCATCGATGACAATGGTGTCTCCATTTTCAACCAAGGCAATATTACCACCTACTTGCGCTTCCGGAGCCACGTGACCCACAACAAAACCGTGGGAACCACCTGAAAATCTACCATCGGTAATCAATGCTACATCTTTACCCAAACCAGCACCCATAATAGAGGATGTAGGTTTTAACATCTCTGGCATACCCGGACCACCTTTAGGACCCTCGTAACGAATAATCACTACATCGCCCTTCTTGACCTTTCCGCCTTTGATGCCTTCATTTACCGCAGCTTCACTATCAAATACATTGGCTGTACCTGTAAAAGAAAGGCCTTCTTTACCCGTAATTTTAGCAACTGCGCCTTCAGTGGCCAAATTGCCGAACAATATTCTAATATGTCCAGAATCTTTGATGGGATTATCGACCTTTCTAACGATATCTTGGTCTGCATCCAATTCAGGGGCATCCGCCAAATTCTCAGCTAGCGTTTTGCCAGTCACCGTTAAACAATCACCGTGCAGCATTCCCAATTCAAGCAAATATTTCAACACGCCCGGAACGCCGCCAACGGCGTGTAAATCTTCCATTGCGTATTTACCGCTCGGTTTCAAATCGGCCAATAATGGTGTCGAATCACTTATTCTTTGAAAATCAGCTAATGTAAAGTCAACCTTCGCCGCCTTTGCAATAGCTAAAAAGTGCAATACCGCATTGGTAGACCCGCCTAATATAGTTACCAAACGTATGGCATTCTCCAATGACTTTTTGGTTACGATGTCAGATGGTTTAATATCTTTTTCCAACAATAATCTAAGTGCCTCACCAGCCCTCACACATTCTTTCTCCTTCAGATTACCACCACTAACGGCCGGGTTGGAGGAATTAAAAGGTAATGACATACCTAATGCTTCAATTGCCGAGGCCATGGTATTCGCTGTGTACATTCCGCCACAAGCTCCTGCCCCGGGGCAAGCCTTATGAATGACCTCTTTGTATTCTTTTTCATCAATGGTACCGGCCACTTTTTGACCAAAAGCCTCAAATGCCGAAATAATATCTAGCTTTTTACCATTATGGCACCCCGAAGCAATGGTACCGCCATATACCAATATAGATGGACGGTTCAATCGAAGTTGTGCCATTAGTGCACCAGGCATATTTTTATCGCAACCGACAACGGTGACCAAGCCATCATAGCCCTGTGCCTCCATTACGGTTTCCATCGAATCAGCAATCAAATCTCTTGAAGGAAGCGAAAAACGCATTCCCGGGGTACCGTTCGAAATACCGTCACTTACGCCAATTGTATTAAAAATCAAGCCTACCAAATCAGCATTCTCAGTTCCTTGCTTTACTTGTTTGGCCAAATCGTTCAGGTGCATATTACAAGGGTTACCTTCATAACCTGTACTGGCAATACCTATCAAAGGTTTTTTCAAATCTTCATCGGTCAGGCCAATGGCATGCAACATAGCCTGTGCTGCTGGAAGGGTTGGGTCTTGAGTTACGCTATAACTGTATTTCTTTAAATCCATCTATATAAATAATGTGTTGTTTTTAGCTGGTTGTTCAACTTCTATTTCAAAAGTATATATTTATAAAAGTTCAATTCTTGAGCTTGAAAAGGCTTTCTAAAGCCAATATTTTATATTTAAATTTAAAATATTGATAGTCAGATACTTAAATGTTATTTTTTATCATATTCAATAGTTTTCTTTTCTAGGGAAAACTTCTTGTTTATAGTAATTGTACTCTTTGAAACCTTGAGAAAATAAAAAAGCCTGCATCAAATTCGTTCTGATACAGGCTTCTTAGGTCAATAGAATTCCGTATCACCCCCACTGAGGGACGACCAAAATCACAATGACTTCTAGAATTCTTTGTTTCATAAAGACAATATTAATCAAAATACCGAAAATCAAAAAAGTTTACTGACAATTTGTAGTAATTATTATCAGAACCTTGGTTTTTTAAGGGATTAATTTAAAATTAATCAAATCGCCAAATTTTTTCTGGGCCAACATATTGATAGCATCATCTGATAATTGCAAGATTCTGGGATAACCTCCTGTCGTTTGCCCATCTTTCATCAAAATTATTAGTTTGCCGGACGGTGTCAATTGCACGGTACCCGGCAACGTTGCGGAGGTAAGCATTGAAATTTCATGACCAGGAATTGTCTCTTCTAATTGATAGGCCATTCTGTTATTCTCGTTGGCGATAGAAAATTCTCTAGCAAATAAATATTCGAGCTGCTTATCATTTAAAAGTTCGTACTCAGGCCCTTTATTGACGGTCAACTTAGCTTTATCATAATAATTGGGCACTTTTAGCTCCATAATTTTTGGAGAAAACTCAACAACCTCATCAAACTTCAATACATCTCCTTCACTCGAATGGTTCTTTTCGGTTACCGATATAAAGAACGAGCGACTACCCAAAACTCTCACAGTTTTAAAGCCATTTTTAACACCCAAATAGGCCCGAAAACCTTGCACTAATTTACCATAGGTTAAAATGTCTCCTTTCTTGACTTTAACGACTACATAGTTTTTTATAGGTTCATCGTTAAGCTTGGCAGAGATTTCGGCACCCCCCAAACAAATAAAAGTTGCCGCTTCAAACTGAATCTTGGGACCGGTCATGGTTATTTCCATAAGGGCCGCATCAATAGAGTTCTCCAACAACTTATTAACTTTGGTAGCCGCAAAAGTATCCATATACCCCGCGACGGGTACTCCTTTATTTAAATAGCCGTATCTACCATTATCTTGTATAGTAGTGAAAAGTCCTGATTTTAGCACCTTAAGCATTCCACACCGATTTATCCAGTTTATAAATACCGACTTCCCCCTCTATTTTATGCAAATCGTACTCCGCTTTTTCAATAGGATAAAACTGAACTTTATCACCCACATTAATAAAGCAGGGTTCCTCTTTTCGGGGGTCGAACATTCGAACCGAGCAGTTACCAATAATATTCCATCCCCCAGGGGAATCTTGAGGGTAGATACCCGTCTGTTTTCCTGCCAAACCAACCGATCCCTGTATTACCTTGGCCCGTGGCTGTGATTTTCTAGGTATTTCAAGTGCCTCAGGCAGACCGCCCAAATACATAAATCCGGGCAAAAATCCGATACCATAAAGTGTATAGGTATGTGATGTATGTAAGCGAACTACCTCTTCCTCACTTATATGAAGGTTTTTTGCCACCAACGGCAGGTCAATTCCAAATTCTTCATCATAACAAACCGGTAGTCGCCAAAGGAACCTCTTTGTTTGGGTCACCGACCATTCGTCATTATACCATTGGCTTAGTTTTTCCTTGAAAGAATTAAAATCTATAGGTCGGTCTCTGTGGATGAGTGTCACGGAGTTATAAGCAGGAACCATTTCCCAATGTTCGCCCTGTAAACAAACATTCTTCAAATAATCGGTGAAGTTGAGAATATCGGTTAAAATCGTTTCTTCTACCCTTTTGGGCCACTCGATGAGTATTGCATGCGCCCCAAAGGGCCTTATTGATATAGGAAAGCCACTCACTAATGCTTCGGTTTTTGGTTTGGTATTGCCTGCCTAATATACGACACAATTTTAAATGCAGAAGCGGTATCGCCGTGCACACAGAATGTGTCTGCCTTTATCGGTAATTTATCACCACCAATTGTCTTCACCATACCTTCTTCGCGCATCATCAGTATGTGTTCAAGGGCCTGATTCGGGTCTTCAATAAGAGCATTCGGCTCTTGCCGTGACACCAATTTTAAATTAGAGTTATAATTTCTATCGGCAAACGCTTCGTACTTAATCTTGAAACCATTCTCAATAGCCAATTTTTCAATTTCCGATTGGTAGGGGACAAAAAGAAACAAACCTTCTTTATAATCTTCGATACTCTCTAGAAATACTTCCGACAAATCTTTGCTCGCGGCCATATCGTTGTACAAAGCACCATGTGCTTTTATATGGTGCAAACAACCTCCTTCATTATCAACAATTGCTTTTAATTGCCCGATTTGACTCTTAATAGACCGTTTCAAAACATTTCTATCTATTTCAATCGATTTCCTTCCAAAATTCTCCAAATCAGGATATGAAGGGTGAGCACCTACGTTTAAATCATTTTGCAAACCTAAGCGAACTGTGTTGATCATGGTATGATGATTTCCAAAATGCCCCCCACAGGCAATGCTACAGGAATCTATATAACCAAATAAGCGCTCTTCATTAGCCATGCCCTCACCAGCATCGCAATTCAATTCTAGATTCATAACAGCGTTCATTATACTACAAGATAACAATCGAAGCAATTTAATGGCTATCGCTACAAAAATCAAAACTACCCCATTTAAAAGGCTAAAAATTATCAAATCGATAAATTAAATAGAGCGAATTAGCTCAACCCTGACTTTCACAACAGTTTTAACACTTTTTAATGTCGTTTATCTAAAAAAATGTAGTTCGTCTAATAATGGGGTGCGATACATCGATTCAACATACTATTCCAAAAAATACAGGGTTATTATATTCCCAAATCAAACGAAAGTGGGTTACAATCCCCCGAAATAAATTAACCTATTTTATGACCTGTTTAGAATGTAATAAACAACTCGACCACTCTGAGCACAAGCTCGCCATGGAGTCGTTAGGAGTAGAACTTTGCCAAGCGCACCGAAAGCGTATGGTGAAACTTATTGAAAGCCATAAAACTCCAGTAGAGGCTATTCAATTGTATTACGGCTTAAAAGAAGCCGGTGTTACCGCCATGTTAGAGTGGTGGGATGGTACCAAGTCAATAGACATTGCCATTTCTAGGGTAAAACTCAACATCGAAATTGATGCAGAGTACCATATGCTTACACACGAGCAAGCTATAAACGATCTGGAAGAAGCCATGCATTCTTTCAAAAACGGTTTTACGACCATCAGAATACCTCATGTACTTATAAAATATTATCTGAAGGAAACCGTTAATAATATTCTTGGAATTATGGAAGGACTACGTGTGCACATAAAGGCCATCTAAACCAAATACTTTCATTATGCCTAAAAAAGAGAAAATTTTAAAGGTACCTTTAAGAATTTCAATGACAGTCATCTTACTTGGCATGCTATTGAAAATTCTTGAATGGCCCTACGCTATACCTATTGTGCTCTTTGGTTTTGCCAATACCGGAATTTTATACTTCTTTAGGTTCTGGAACAAATCTGACAGAAAATTTCTTGATATTGTAAAGCTGGTACTTGTTTTAAGTTGGACAACCAATGGAATACTTCGGATTTTAGACTTTCAACATACCCTCTTTCTACAAATCATTGTCGGCATTTCATTTATGACATGGTTCATCATGGAAGGTACGGCCTATTTTCTAGATGAGGACCGAAAAGCGAAAAATCAGAAAATTCAGGTCATGTGGAACTTTGCCATGGTCGTAGGCGCCTTGGCTATCATTGCCGGAAGCCTTTTGAATGTAATGAATTGGAAATTTGCTATTCCGCTGTTGGTTCTAGGTATCACCATTATTGCCGCTTACATTTTAAAAGACCTATTTTCGGCGGGAAAAATTGAAAACAAAGACCGGAATAATGAGGAGTACCAACTGTAACCCCTTACGACCGCTTTATACTCAATAAACCATTACACAGGTATCACCAGCACTCGTTTTATAGTACAAACGAATGTTGACAATATACTTTTTGCCTTTTAACAATTTTATCTGAATTGAAGAGTTTCTATCTTCACCACTATCATCATCACCTGAAAGATATTGGTTTTCACCATCTACAACTTCAGATAGTACCATAACCGTGTCCATATTACCAAAGGTTCGTACGGTAAAGGTTCTCGACTCTTCAGGAGAAAATTCTAAATTAATCTGGTCACCTGCATTAATAGATATAATCTCTGAATGAAAGGCTTTTAATTCTACGAAGGTTCTCTTGTCTATTTTTGGATAAAACTGCTTTACCCAGGCAATATCTCTCTCAGAAAGACCATCTTCGGGTCTAAGGCCATCTTTATATTCTTCAGGGGATATTATCATGTTGGCCCCGAACGGGTAATGCATAATAGAATTGGGATCCCAACTGGAGCCCTGAACATCATCGGGCGATATTTTTCTAATGATATTGTGATAGGTCTGATCTCGAGACCAATAGTTTGGCGGGCCGGCCAGTGAGGTGTAAACAGCCTCTTCATCCCATACTATACCAGCTTTGGGATTTTGATGTTCATGCGGAAAACCCATAGCATGACCTATTTCATGTAAAATGGTATCCTCGTCTGAAACTATATCCCACCCAAAGTTCATGGTTCTTTGCTCTTTTGGTATATCCCAAGCATCGCGACCAACGTATGACCAAGAACCCTCTCCTTTGGCAAAACCGATACGAATAATCGAATCTCTAAAATCTGAAGATTCTTCAAACTCAAGACCTATTCCCTGACTCTTCCATTTCTTAAAGGCATTACGTACCGCTTCTTTTTCGCTTTCTGTTCCTTTCCAAAATAACTTTGACTGATTACCTGAGCTATCGGTTACTGTAGTAAAAAACCCATCCCCTTCAAAAAAGGAATATTTTAATTTAGTACCGTTTACCCATTTTTTGGCCATCACTAAAATAGCTTCCAAACGCATAGGTCCCACAGGAACATTGAAAGCCCTTTGTGGCATTTGCGGAAGATTGCAATATCGAATTTCATTTTGATTGCCCATAACCAAGATTTTTTAGATTACACCAGTAGAGATTTTTCCATACTTACAAAACCAAGTAAGAATTACTACTAAATTAACGATATACGGCAATTCTATAATTTGTGATTGTACAAAACGTCAGATTATATGTATCGATGAACCACTATACGGCATAATTATAAAAATGGTCATCTAATCGTTTGTCTTTAAGAAGAATACAGGGTTAGGGAAACCCAATGAAAGATTTTATCTTACCGAATATCGAGGTACGGGTGGAAAAACGAAATAATCGGTTCTTTCTCGAAAATTGAATAGGGAATTACTCTTCTAAACGTTTTAATATAAAACCCATGTCATGAAAGATAATGCATCCTCTAATGACTACTTAGTCTACCTTCTATGCGCCATTTGTTTTATATGGTCACTCTATGTCATATTCTTTAAGACTGTGCCTTGACCATTGTTCAATACTTTTGCTTATAGATTAATAAAGTTTTGGGTTGTTTTTCACTTATTGGTTTATTGAATTTCTTATTGTAATTTCTGTGCTTAATTCTCTAAACTCAAGAAAAACAACTACAAATGAACAACAGACGCACCTTCTTAAAGCAAACCGGACTACTGGCGGCATCAACGGCTTTTGCCCCAAACCCTCTTTGGTCGAGTACTTTTCAACAAAAAGAAAAACTAGGTATTGCCCTGGTAGGCCTAGGTTACTATAGTACCGATTTATTGGCCCCGGCGTTACAATTGACAAAACATTGTGAACTGCGGGGAATCGTTACCGGAAGCCCTGAAAAAATACCGGTATGGAAAGAAAAATACGGTATTGCCGATAAAAATATTTACGACTATAAAAATTTTGATTCGATAGCGAACAATTTTGATATCGATGTGGTTTATGTGGTGCTACCGCCTTCGATGCATGCTGAATATGTTGTAAGAGCAGCAAAAGCAGGAAAACATGTTTGGTGCGAAAAGCCAATGGCTCCATCAGTGGCCGATTGCGAGAAGATGATCAAAGCATGCTCCGACAACAAAGTGAAGCTGGCAATTGGCTATAGATGCCAGCACGATCCCAATATTCAAGCCTATATGAAATTGGCCAAAGATAACACCTTCGGCAAGGTACGTATGGTGACATCGGCGGCAGGGTATGTTGATAACCGTACCGATCATTGGAAGCAAAAAAAGGCCATGGGCGGAGGCGTTATGGGTGACATGGGTGTTTATGCGATTCAGGGTGCGCGATTGGCCACGGGTGAAGAACCTATTTCAGTTTTGGCCCAAACTTTTACTACAAGACCAGAAATCTACCATGAGGTGGAAGAAACAGCTATGTTTCAGCTTGAATTCCCCAGTGGGGCTCGAGCCGCCTGTCATACAAGTTTTGGAATCAATATGAACTACTTGAAGATTAATTATGAAAAGGGATGGGCCCAAATGGAACCGCAGTCGGCTTACTTAGGTAACAAAGGAATCATGTCAAACGGAACAGAAATAAATTTTCCCATTGAAAATCAACAGGCCAAACAGATGGACGACGATGCGCTCGCACTGCTCAACAATACAGAATTGATGGTGCCTGGTGAAGAAGGGTTAAGAGATATTCGCGTTGTAGAAGCTGTCTATAAGTCGGCAGCAAGCAATTCTCTTGTTAAATTATAAGTATTCAATCAATTGTAGATAAAGAATACCCTAAATCAAAATTAGAATCACCCCATTATTTTAGGATAATTCCCTCAAAATTATGGGGTTTTTCTATGTAAAGTATTCTTAATTAGTAGGTATATTCGTTTAGTGATAATGAGACACATTAGAAAATGAAATTTAAAGACAAACTTACCTACATCTACGTGGCCTTCAACATTGTGTTTATCATTGCGATGACTATTTTCTTAATTTATAGTTATCCCTTTTAAACAAAATGCACAGGTATTTCAATAAATGCAAGTGTACCTAGTGTAGGGTAAAACCGTACAGTTTGAGATACCTCGATTTACAATTAGTCTTTTAATCAAAAACCGCGACATCTGATTATAGTGTCGCGGTTTTTACTTGATGGATGAACCTAAAAGTGCATTTCATCGAAAAAATATGCACTTTATCTTTCCATTAAAATCTGAAATGATATATTTGGGTTCTCTAAAAAACCCCTAGAACAATGAAGAGAATCCTACAGGTATTTAGAAGATTAGAAGAAGAGCGTCAGCTTTTTATTAGAATAATGAAAGACATCGAGCGCTAGTCAACAAACGAAATATTAAAAAAAGGAACCCCGCTAAAATTTTAGCGGGGTTCCTTTTTTTACAATCAAATCTACTTCAACCCAACCATCCTTCTCTATCCAAACTTCTATATTGAATAGCTTCAGCTATATGATTGCCCTGAACAGATTCTGAATTATCTAAATCGGCAATAGTTCGGGCCACTTTCAAAATTCTATCATAGGCCCTGGCAGATAGGTTCAATCTTTCCATAGCATTTTTGAGCAGTTCTTTTGAGTTCGAATCTAATCGACAGAACTCCCTAATTTGCTTAGTACTCATTTGGGCATTGTAATGCACATTTTCAAGGCCCTCAAACCTCTCGGTTTGAACCTCTCTTGCGGCCGTTACTCTTTTCCTAATATCTACACTGCTCTCCCCCTTTCTGTCATCGGACAACTTCTCAAAAGGAACCGGTGTAACCTCGATATGAATATCGATTCTATCTAAAAGAGGTCCTGAAATTTTACTGAGGTAGCGCTGCATTTCAGCCGGAGAAGAAGTTACCGGTGCATCCGGGTCATTAAAATATCCTCCGGGACTAGGGTTCATACTGGCTACCAACATAAAGCTACTAGGATAGGTTACCGTAAATCTTGCTCTTGAAATAGTTACTTCACGATCTTCCAAAGGTTGACGCATGACCTCAAGAACGCTTCTTTTGAATTCGGGAAGCTCGTCTAAAAACAATACTCCGTTATGTGACAATGAAATCTCCCCGGGTTGAGGATAAGCTCCCCCGCCAACTAATGCGACATCCGAAATGGTGTGGTGAGGACTTCTGAACGGCCGTTGGCTCATGAGCCCCATGTTTTTCAGCTTACCGACTACGCTATGTATTTTCGTAGTTTCAAGAGCCTCGTGTAATGTCATCGGAGGTAATATGGAGGGTAATCTTTTGGCCAACATAGTTTTTCCGGCTCCGGGTGGACCGATGAGAATGATATTGTGTCCGCCAGCCGCAGCAATCTCCATGCAACGCTTAATACTTTCCTGGCCTTTGACATCTGAAAAATCAAACTCGGGAAAATCAAGGTTTTTATAAAATTCTTCGCGAGTATCGATGATTGTTTGCTCTAAGGGCTCACCTTTATCAAAAAATGAAATGACTTCGGCTATATTGTCGACTCCATAAACCTTCAGGTCTGAAACTATGGCAGCCTCTTTTGCGTTCTCCTTAGGTAGAATAAAGCCTTCAAAGCCCTCTTCCCTTGCTTTTATAGCAATGGGTAACGCCCCTTTGATGGAATGTAAACTTCCATCTAAAGACAATTCACCCATGATAATATACTTCTCTATATTTTCCGATTTAATCTGTCCGGAAGCGGCAAGAATACCGATTGCCAAAGTCAAATCATAGGCAGAACCTTCTTTTCTTAAATCGGCAGGCGCTAAGTTTAAAGTTATTTTCTTTCCGGGAATGCGATATCCGTTATTAAGTAGAGCAGCCGCAATACGATAATTGCTCTCTTTGATAGCGTTATCGGGCAACCCCACCAAATGATAGCCTACCCCTGTATCTACATTGACTTCACATGTTATTGTAGTGGCCTCGACACCAAAAACGGCACTTCCGAAAACTTTTATAAGCATATTTAATTTTTATTCGAAGGGAGGAATTTCAATACAGATTCAGCTTGATCCTGAATTTCCTTTTTGTTCATCATCATTTTTCTAAATTTACCTTCTGCATACATTTGAGCCTGGTCTTTGTAATGTTCACTAAAAGGATTGCCGGATTGGCCAGTCGGCAAAATGCTCATGCTATTTTCTATATCTGAAAAATCAATCACTCTACGGGTCGAAGGACCTGAACTGACTTTATAATTGCCATCTTCACCATAAGGAAAGTACATATTGTTGATTACCTCTCTTGAACCTTCTACTTCAAAGGGGCCGACATTAAAAAAACTTCTTAACATTTCTACTTGCCCTATCGGGTGCCCGTGTTCTAGAGTATGTACCCGTTGCCAAAACCATTTTTCCCTATCGCTTCCCAACGATTTTTCTAAATCTGAAATTGCTTGGTGAAAAGCCTGGGTTACTATTTCTTTTGCGGTTTCTTCTTTTTCAGTGGCAACATCATTCCACCAAACCGAATTTTCATTGTTTACAAGAGGTGCTATACTTCGTTTAATTAGATGCGTAGACATAAACTCATCAAACAACCCCTGCCCTAGCTCGTCTTTGAACACGTCATTTAAAACATAGAACATCCAACGATGAAAAACCGTTGCTTCTAAATCATCAAGCTCATAACCACCTTGCCATGCGCCTAAATCATCAAGCGTTCCCAAATCAGATTCGCTTAAACCTTCCATATCTATTAGCTTCAGCAAACTCTTCACAGTCGCTACATCAACCGGTGAATTCACATCATTGATCATCTTTTGAACGTCTGACATTACCCAATCGTCTTTCGCATCCAACAAATCAACAATTCTTCTAGCTCTGTTTTCGGGCAGATAATACCCCGGATAGAGCATACCGGCAATACTATCAGGTTGATTGTTGGCCGAATAGACATAATGCCAATCGGGATTTTCTGCATGCGGATTTTGACTAAAATCCAAATACTTCTTCTGGTCGTCTAAATAATTAGTGCCATCATAAATTAATTTGGTATTGACGGAATCTGGTATTTGATAAAGATGGGCACTTGCCCACCATGCTACATTGTCTTTGGCATCACCATACATAATGTTTAACCCAGGCGCGTGAATATATTTGAGACTGGCCCTGAATTGATCTATATCGTTCGCATGCGATAGTTCGTACAAGGCTTTCATAACCTGGTTATCGTGTTGGGTGTATACCCACCACATAGATACGGGCCGTTTCATGTCGACCTGATCGGCGATACCGTTCAATATAGGGCCTCTATGGGTTTTCTTAAAGGTAAATTCAATATCTGTTGAATCTTTGACCTTTATAATCTTATCAACCATTTCATAACTACGCCAGCTATCATTGACCCTATATCGTGATTTGTCTTCCGGGTTTTCATCTTCATAATAAAAATCGACATCATCATTTTCGAACATGGTCATTCCGTAAGCCAAATTGCGGTCATGGCCCAGAATAGGAAAAGGAACTCCCGCCAAATGGTAACCATATTTCTCGTATTGAGGTGTCACCACATGGGCCTCGTACCATACCGAAGGCTGTGAAAAACCAATATGTGGGTCATTGGCAAATATTACTTTTTTGTTCTTGGTCTTTTCTGGGCCTAAAACCCAACTGTTACTGCCTTCAAATTGTGGAATATTCAACGCTTCCAGAGTTTTGAAAATTCCAGCGATAACCTCATTAGTTTTCAAGGAAACACTATCGCTTTGTAAAGTATTTTTCAACCATACAGTAGACGTGTCGCTGTGTATACTCAAATCTTTTAAATATTGTGGTCCTAACTGTTCCTTCATTTTCGTCAACAACGGGTCTGTTTTATGGGCCATGGCAAAACTAAAGGCCATGTACCCCATAACATTATATACATCAGTCAACTCAAACGGGCGCTTTTCAATACCGGTCAGGTAAAACTCTACGGGTGTCGGGCCTTCTTTTAAGAACGAATTGATACCATCGAGATATGCTTGGGTCAATTGTACCCCTTCATCATTTTTATTGAGCTGAGAGACCGTTTTGGCCGAGGCATCGTCTATGCCCAAAGCAAGAAAGAACTTATCGGTACTTATGAGGTCTTTTCCGAAAAGTTCAGAGAGCTGCCCTTTGCCAATTCTTCGCAACAACTCCATTTGCCAGAGCCTATCTTGTGCGTGAATATAGCCTAAGGCACGAAAAGCGTCTTTTTCACTACTTCCGTATATATGTGGAATTCCGTAGGAATCATAATAAACCGAAACCTCTTGTTGAAGACTTTCCAATTCCAATTCGCCGTCATAATCCGGTTTTAATGTTTTAATGAAGAAAAAGCCCGCTATTAGAACTATGCCGAGCAAAACAAATAACACCCAAAGTATTCTTTTCAAGGTTTATGTTTTTAGGTAAAGTGTAGTTCAAGTTAGCTTTAATAGTGAAATAAAAAAAATAGTCGAAATCATTTATGGACTGAATAAAAAACTCTAGAGTTGTTAAAAATGTTTCTTTTTTAACAAGTATTGTTAAAAAATCTTAATATTTTCATGCAAATTCAAAAACACGAACCTATATGAAAACAACGATTACAAAAATCCTTCCGTTAGCTCTTTCAATGGGAGTTCTAATCAGCTCATGTTCCGATGACCTTTCTGTACAGGATGATGCGACCCCAGAAGCAGTCGTAAAGGCCCAGGCATCTACCAACTTAGAAATACCATCGACCGGCCATTTTGATTTGGAATCCTCCGGATTGGTCAAAGATTTTGATTTAAAGCTTCAATTGTCTGAAGTGGTTGAACCTTCTGAATGCGGACCTACCCCTTTCAACGAGGTTGCCAACTACTATAACGACCTCTTGATAGATGGGTTTATAGCTGCATGGGATGGCAACCCTGATGCCATTGGCATCATCCTAGAAGATTATTTTGCCATCAATCAAATAGCCGCTGCTTATGAAGGTAAGAATACCGATTATTTCGGTGAAGATGGTGAATATACCAACTATGTTAAAAATCGTGTTCGAAGTCTTGAAAAGTTCTGGGACATGGCCGATTTGATTGAAGTTAATGGGCAGCATACCGAAACTCTCGAAGACCTTGATTTTATACGATATATCTACGAAAATTATTCGACCGCTACTCCTGAAGACATTGACTACATTCTTGAGATTGCCGAAACCTTTAATACCAACAGTGATCAAATACCGGAAAATCCATTCTTTGCTTCTGATGGCTTTGCGACCTTCGACAGGACGATTGTTGTAGGTGACGGAATTGTCACCTTTTTAGAGGACACCGGTTTAGACCCAAAAGTAGTATGGTCAAGTATTTTGGCCCACGAATGGGGGCACCAAATTCAATTTTTGAACTTCGGTGTTTGGGATTATCCCGTACCCGCTTTTATCAATACTCCTGAATCGACTAGAATGACCGAGTTAGAGGCTGATTTTATTACCGGTTATTATCTAACTCACAAGCGTGGGGCTACTTATAACTGGAAAAGAGTGGAAGACTTTTTGACCGCATTTTTCAACATTGGCGATTGCGGATTTGATAGTTCAGGCCATCACGGAACACCGGCACAAAGACTCGCTGCGGCAAAAGCTGGTTTTAATCTCGCTAACAATACCAAAAAGAAAGGCCAGATTCTTAGTCAAGAAGATGTGCACGACGCTTTCATTTCCAAGCTTGACTTAATCATAGACGGAACCATTTACTAAAAAGGAATATTTATAATAGAAAGGCCGCTCGATAAGCGGCCTTTTTTTTATTGAATGTTGGCCAATGCGCGGTTTTCAAACCGCTTTAAGCCTGTTTGAAGCCAATTTTTGTAGGTTTCTTTATCAGTGTACTGAACAGCTTCATTTAAAATTTCTAGTTCAGGTGTCATCAGCACGTAATACGGTTGTGAAGCAGCGTTGAAATTAATGGTCTGAAACGTACCCCACTTTTGACCGATAGTCTTTATATTTTTAACTCTACCCGAATCGAATTTATAGCTAAACTGTTCGGAAGCAGGTAATTCTTTACGATCATCTACGTAAAGGGATATCAGAACATAGTCTTCTTTGAGTATCTCGTAAACATCAGACTCACTCCACACGTGTTCTTCCATTTTTCTACAGTTAACACAGGCCCACCCCGTAAAGTCAAGCAATATGGGCTTATTTACTTGTTTTGCATACGATAGTCCGCTTTCAAAATCTTTATAGCAGTCCAACCCCAATGGGCAGTCGCTCTCATTTTCCAGTACAGAATAAAAGGTAGGCGGTGGAAAGCCACTCAATAATTTTAAATTCGATACTTGAAATGCCCCAAGAATCAAATAAACCGTAAACGCCGCACTTAAAAAACCAATTAATTTTCTAGAAACAGATAGCTTTTGTTTCGGCCCGTCGTGAGGAAAACGAAACACCCCGAACAAATAAAGACTCAAGAGCGCGAACAGCGCTATCCAAATCACTAAGAACACTTCTCTCTTCAAGATACCCCAATTGCCAACCATGTCTGCGTTGGACAAAAATTTCAGTGCCAAGGCCAATTCCAAGAAGCCTAACACCACTTTAACGGTATTCATCCACCCTCCTGATTTGGGCAAAGAATTAAGCCATGCCGGAAAAAGAGCGAACAAAGCAAATGGCAAAGCCAATGCCAAACCAAAACCGGTCATACCCATACTGAGATTCATCGCCACATCTCCTTCTTCAAGAACAGTACTTCCTAAAAGTCCACCCAAAATTGGCCCTGTGCAAGAAAATGAAACAATGGCCAAGGTTACCGCCATGAAAAATATACCGATTCCGCCCCCGACTTTGGTAGAGGCAGCATCCATTTTATTAGCCCAAGAACTGGGTAAAGTCAGCTCATAATAACCAAAAAAGGAGAAGGCAAAAAAGACAAAAACGAGAAAGAAAACGATATTTAACCAAACATTTGTTGCAATGGTGTTAAGAACCTGTGAATCAACTGAATCGAATATATGAAAAGGCAGGCTCAATAAAAAATAAATAAGCACTATAAAGAAACCATAAAGCAATGCATTCGCAATGCCTTTTGACCTCTTTTCCGAATGTTTCGTAAAAAATGATACGGTTAAAGGTATCATAGGAAACACACAGGGTGTCAATAGGGCTATCAGGCCCCCAAGAAAGCCCAGACCAAAAACCATCCATAAACCTGTTTCACCCTGCGAGACATCACCGGCCCCTCTTAAACGCTCTTTATTTTTAAGTTCTAAATTGAGTGCCTCACCAAGGGCTTGGCTGTGTTCGTCTATGCTCTCTTCTGTAGTAACCTTCTCTCCACCATCTAAAACAAAGGCAAAATCGTGGTCAACAGGAATACAGACCTCTTTACAAACTTGATAGAAGAAATTAACGTCAATTTGCCTGACCTCTGCATTTAGCAAACGTATACTCTGTGTAAAAACGGCCTCATCTTTAAAAAAGGTCTCATCCACCTCAAAAATATCGCTGTATTCCGTTACAGTTTCACTCTCAAAAGTTTCGCCCACTAACTCATAGTCTTCACCTGCTTTTTTATATGTGAATTCGCTAGGTAAAGAACCTCCCTCAGCCGTATATTGCGAGTATACGTGCCACCCCTCATAAATCTTCGCCCGAATTTTTAGTTCATACTCAACATCCGATATTTGACGAACCTCGGTAGTAAACTGAACGGGATCATCATCCGATTGTCCATATACATATAAAACACTGAAAAATAGTAATATAAAATATTTAATTTCCTTCATTACTGTAAGTTAATTTCAAGACCTTCTTTGTCTTGTCGGTTACCTTAAACCTTTCATCTGCCCTACGACCAATGACCCATACAATTGAATTTTCAGAACAAAGTAACCACTGCTCTTCCTTTGCTAGCGTATTGTATTTCTCGTCTTTAAAATATTTGGAAAGCTTTTTTTTACCTCCTAGACCGAACGGATGGAAATAGTCGCCATTTTCCCATTTTCTTACTGTCAATGGATATTTTAACGCATCCCCATCAACATAAATTATATTTTTAGTGTGTTCTCCTACACCTGAAACCTCCTCCACCTTCAAATTTAGCGGTCGGACAATTTCATGATTTTCATAATTGATGGTGTATGAAGGAGATTCAGTAATCTTTATTTCGCTTAGTAGAAGACGCTTTCTATCTCTTATCAGCCGATGCGATTTAGAACGCAGTTCCTTTCCTGAAAGACCTTCAGTCAATTGAATTAACTCTTGAGGCTCTCTGAACCCATATGTACAAAACAGATGATACATATACCCTTCCAGAGGTTGTAAAGCTATCAATTGCTCTATGTCTATTTCAATAAATTGGTCACCTTCAATGAACAACTTATTCTTTAAGTGAAGAATCGTATCTTCTTTTATATCAAATACTTGATTTAAGTATTTTATCGAGTTATTGAAGTTGTCAAGAAATGCGGGGCTCGAACTCTTTAGTAAAGGAATAATGTCGTGTCGCAACTTATTTCTCAAATACTTCGTGTCGGAGTTACTTCGGTCTTCTCTCCATTCAATACTATGCTTTTTAGCGTACTCCAAAATCTGCTCTCTTGAGAATGGTAAAAGAGGTCTGCAAATTGAACCTGTCTTTTCGGGAATACCTGTTAATCCGTCCAGACCAGAACCCCTTGAAAGATTGATCAAAAAGGTTTCTAAATTGTCATCAGCATGGTGAGCGGTTACTAAAAACTCTATTCGATTTTCAGTCATCAAATCTGAAAACCAATCATATCTCAATTGTCTAGCGCCCACTTGAAGTGAAAGATTATTTTTATTTAAATAACCTACTGTATCAAAACGTGTTACAAAATAATTAACTCCTTTATTTACAGCCTCTATTTCAACAAGTTTCTCATCTTCATCACTTTCTTCGCCACGCAGCTGAAAGTTACAGTGGGCGACATTAAAATGAAGGTCTAATCGTGAAAACAAATGAAACAAAACCATACTATCGATCCCTCCGCTGCAGGCAAACAGAAATTCACTCTGTCTGAGTTCGGGAAACCTATGGTCGATATGTTCCTTAAAGGCCTTAAACATGTTTGCAAAGATAATGAACAGGCAAAGATTACTAAATGAAACGACTACTTACTAGGAACTAGCTATTTTCTAAAACCTGTCTCATTGCTCTTGCCTTTAACAGGCACTCTTCATATTCCTTTTCGGCATTTGCCCTCGAAGTAATCGCACTACCCACTGAAAAGGAAACATATTTTCTACTGGAATTGTATAGAATGCTTCGGATGACCACATTAAAATCAAAATCTCCATCGGGCTTAAAATAGCCTACAGCACCACTGTAAAGCCCCCTTTTGAAGTTTTCATGCTTTTCAATAAGGCGCATAGCTGAAATTTTTGGTGCACCGGTCATGCTGCCCATCGGAAAGGAGTCCTTAATGATATCAACTGGTTTTACCCCTTCAGGCACTTCTGCTACCACCGTAGAAATCATTTGATGTACCTGCTCGTACGTATAAACCTCACAAAGCTCTTCGACACGCACCCCTCCTTTTATAGCACTTTTCGAAAGATCGTTACGTACCAAATCAACAATCATGACATTTTCTGCCCTTTCTTTTACGTCTTTTTTAAGATGATTCTTGTACGCTTCATCAATTAGGGAATCGTCAGACCTTTTGGCCGTTCCTTTGATGGGTTGTGATATCACATGCGTACCCTTTTTCTTGATATATCTTTCTGGGGAAGCGCATAACAAATAAGAATCCCAAAACCTACAAAAGGTTGCAAAAGGAGCTTTGGAAATCGAGTTCAGGTTCCGGTAAGTTTTCAATGGATCGATAATAGTATTCTCGGCATAGAATTCTTGGCAGAAGTTAGCCTCATAAATATCACCCCGCTTAATATGGCTAAGTAAAGAATTGACACGCTTAAAATATTCATCTTTGAACATTCTGAGTTTAATGTGAATGTTTTTAGAATGCCCATCTTCATCCTCATCCACAGTCCTAACAATCTTAAGTTCTTCAAAATCCGAATCAATCTCATCCGCCACCATACCTAAATAACAAAAGGTTACTTCATCTTCTTTAACCCAAATAATTCTCTTAGGTTGAAAAAAGTAAAGTTCAGGTAATTCCAGACCGTCATAATTATCTGAATCAAGCTGCTCGAGGTCGTTTTTTAGGTCATACGAAAGGTAACCGAAAATCCAATCTTGGGTTTGCTGCTGGTATTCCGAAAGCTCGTTAAAAGCATTTTCGCTATCGGTCTTGATACTCGTTAGACCGTCGACTGCCAGCAAAGCATCGAAAGCGGTATACTTGTTCTGATGGTTGTTGCTGTCTAGCCAAACTACCTCTTCAAATTGTTTTGACCACTTAAGCAGTCTCTGTTTGAAAACATCGGTGTTATCTAGACTTAAGGTATTTAAGATGCGCAAACGCCGTCGGGTTTAGATTTGCTCAAGAAACGTTTTAAGGGCCTTCGAATGAGCCTCTGCCAGTTCTGTATCTGCGATTTGATTGCTAGTACCTAGATTATCGGCAAAAAACGGCAGTGAAAATGTTGCGGTAACATTTGCCCCAAATCGAGGCAATATATTTTTAACCACTTCAATGGCTCCCACTCCCCCTCTTTTACCTTTTGAAGTAGACATGAGCAATACCGGCTTATCTTGAAGAAAGGTGCGCTCTAGTCTTGAAAGCCAATCAATTAGGTTTTTAAAATATGCAGAAGGATTGCTATTATGTTCGTTCACCGCGATAATGATACCATCGGCATCGGCAATGTCATTTTTTAATTCAATCAAAGAATTCGAGTAGCCGTTGTCCCTCTCGTAATCTTCACTGTACATAGGAAAAGGAAAATTGGCCAGGTTCAGCAATTGCACCTCATGATTATCAAGACCTGAAACCGTAAACTGAACTAATTTGTAATTGATAGATTGAGAAGAATTGCTTCCTGCGAATGCCAAAATCTTAGCCATAACGTACTTAAATATGTGATTTGGCGAAAATATAGCAAATACAATTGATTTGCGAGTTTTTTATATAATTTTGACCGCGAAAACATCCAAAACAACTGTTTTACAAGTATATAGGTCGAAGACCTAAAACAAACAACAAAGGTGACCAATTCGTCAAAACGACTCTTTTTTATCGATGCCATCAGGGCATGGGCCATTCTTATGATGCTTCAAGGGCATTTTATAGATGGTTTGCTCGATACTGCTTTTCGCGACGATAGCAACGTCGGCTATTCTATCTGGAAATATTTTAGGGGAATCACCGCCCCTGTTTTCTTCACAGTTTCAGGGTTTATCTTCACCTTTCTTTTGGTAAAAGGAAAAGATGGTCAGGGTTTTAACAACCCAAGAGTGAAAAAAGGCATCAAAAGAGGGCTAGAACTCTTGTTTATCGGCTATTTGCTACGAACCAATTTTATGGGGCTGTTGAATGGCCAAATATATCCATCATTTTATATTGTGGATGTCCTTCATTGCATCGGGTTGTCGCTATTGGGCATTATCGGGATCTACTTGCTTACCTATCGCAAGAGAAATCTTGTATTCGGCCTAACACTTTCGGCCATTGCAATTGTTCTGTTTCTTTTCGAGCCGCTATATAAACAGTGGGGCTTTAGTTTTCTTCCGCAAGCGTTTGCCAATTACGTTACTAAAGCAAACGGATCGGTTTTCACCATCATTCCATGGTTTGGATATGCCGCTTTGGGAGCTTCAATATCTTTAATATTCAATAAATTACGTGACCGGAACTATTTCTTTCCGTTGACGATAGCAAGTTTGCTAGCAATAGGTTTCGCTTTGATCAAACTTAGCTCACCTTTCTTTTTGAGCATTTCGGAAGCCACAGGAATTAAATTGTTCTCTGATATTTTTTACAACAATTACCTTTTTATAAGACTCGGTGACGTTTTTGTCGTTTTTGCCATCTTTATGGTATTGGAACGCCTACTTCAAAACAGAACTTTGTTGAAGATTGGTCAGAGCACCTTATCAATTTACGTGGTTCACTTTATTATTCTCTACGGAAGCTTTACAGGGTTAGGCCTATATCGTTTTTTCCACCATTCGCTAAACCCTTATGTTGCGATACCCGGAGCCATTGCCTTCATGTATATTTCTACGTATACCGCCTTGAAATACGAAGACCATAAAGAAGAGATTAAAACTCAAATTGCAAAAGGAACTGAATTTACCATGAAGCAAATAGAATTTGCGGCCATTTATTCATACAACACCATTAAGCCTCGAATCATACGATTGCTTCGCCGTTTCGGATTGGCAAAAAACTAAACGCCCATTTTGGATGTGATATAAAAAATAAAAGCCCCTTTTCAGGGGCTTTTTTAATTGAATCTTGAATCTAACAAATATTTTAGATATGTAGCGCACGGTCTTCAGTAGCGGCCAAGGCTGCTTCTTTAACGGCTTCGGCAAATGTTGGGTGTGCGTGGCTCATTCGAGAAATATCTTCTGCAGAAGCTCTAAATTCCATCGCAGTAACCGCTTCGGCTATCAAGTCGGCGCAACGGGCACCTATCATGTGCACGCCAAGTACCTCGTCAGTTTCTTTATCAGCCAATATTTTAACGAAACCGTCCAAATCCATACTAGCTCTTGAACGACCCAAGGCCCTCATAGGAAACTGGCCCGATTTATAAGCCACTCCTTCTTCCTTCAATTGCTCCTCGGTTTTACCTACAGCTGCTACTTCCGGCCACGTATAAACGACACCTGGTATTAAATTGTAATCAATATGAGGCTTTTGTCCGGCCAATTGTTCAGCGACCAACGTGCCTTCTTCTTCCGCTTTATGGGCAAGCATGGCTCCTTTAATTACATCACCGATGGCATAGATATTAGACGTGGAGGTCTGTAAATGTTCATTGACCTCAATCTTACCGCGTTCGTCAATTTTCACTCCAGCAGCATCGGCATTTAACCCTTCGGTATAAGGTCTTCTTCCTACTGCCACTAAACAGTAGTCGCCTTTAATTTCGACCTCTTGTCCTTTTTTGTCATCAGCCTTTACTATAACTTCATCTCCGCTGCGCTCAACCGATTTTACTTTATGAGAAAGGTTGAACTGCACTTTCTGCTTCTTCAACACTTTGGTCAACTCTTTGGAAAGGGCCCCATCCATCGTTGGAATAATTCGATCCATATATTCCACCACTGTGACTTCAGCACCCAACCTTTTGTATACTTGGCCCAATTCTAAACCGATAACGCCACCGCCAATTACTATAAGGTGTTTTGGTATTTCTTTTAGTTTTAAGGCTTCTGTTGAAGTAATGATCCGTTCTTTGTCCAATTCAATAAATGGCAAAGTAGATGGTTTACTACCTGTAGCAATGATGGTGTTTTTGGCTTCGATAGTCTCCGATTTTCCATCGGTTTTTTTAATATCAATGTGAGTCGCGTCTTTAAAGCTACCGATACCCTCATAAACGGTAATCTTGTTTTTATCCATCAAAAACTCGATTCCTTTTGTCGTTTGGTCTACAACCCCTTGTTTGCGGGCAATCATCTTATCTAAATCGACCTTAACCTCACCGGCAATTTCAATTCCGTGGGCCTCAAAATGCTTTACGGCGTCTTCGTAATGATGTGAAGAGTCAAGTAAGGCTTTAGAGGGAATGCATCCTACGTTCAAGCAGGTTCCTCCTAGGGTGCTATATTTCTCGATAATAGCTGTTTTCATTCCCAATTGGGCGCATCTTATCGCCGCTACATATCCTCCGGGTCCTGAGCCTATTACGGCCACATCATATTGACTCATAAATTTTTCTTTGTTTTAAGTGTACAAAATTAACACATATTTCCCTTTTGACGAACCCTAATGCCAATTATACAATACAGTTGCACAAAGCGGTGTAAAATTGTAATATTACGCATTAGCTAAACCAAATTATATGCAAGAAAGTCAGGACGCCGAGCACAGAGAGAACGAGAATATCGTTGCGAACAAAGATCTTAACCTTTTTGAAGCCCTCATTCCTGTGGTAGCCTTGGTGTTAATGTTGGCATATAACGTTTTTGTTTTCGGCGATGATGCGCTGAGTGGATCGAACCAGTTTATTCTTCTCTTAGGGGGTGCCGTAGCGGCCATTGTAGGATTCTTGAACAAAGTAAGCTACAACCAAATGATAGATGAAGTTTCCGAGAATATCCGATCAACGACCGGTGCCCTTTTAATTCTATTGATGGTCGGCGCCCTTGCGGGAACCTGGCTGGTAAGCGGCATCATTCCCGCTATGATTTATTACGGACTACAAATTTTGAACCCCACCATATTTCTGGCCGCATGTGTCATCATCTGTGCTATTATTTCGGTGGCCACAGGTAGTAGCTGGACGACCTCTGCGACCGTAGGTATCGCTTTAATCGGAATCGGCGAAGCGTTAGGAATTTCTTTAGGCATGACCGCCGGAGCAATTTTATCAGGTGCTTATTTTGGGGACAAACTATCCCCTTTAAGCGATACGACCAATTTGGCACCGGCTATGGCAGGCGGTGAACTTTTCGAACATATCAAATACATGCTGTACACCACCGTGCCTACCATATCGATCACGCTCTTGGTATTCGTCATTATCGGTTTGAATATTGAAACCAGTGGTTCGGCCGAAGTAGGCTCGCTACTAGAATCCATTGAAGCCACTTTTAATATTAATGCTTGGTTGTTTATCGTACCCATCATCGTTATTATTTTGATCGTTAAGAAAACCCCACCTCTTGGGGCACTTCTGATAGGTACTTTGTTAGGTGGACTCTTTGCTCTGATTTTTCAACCCGGCATAGTTGCTGGCATTACGGAAGCAACATCCTTAACTTTTGAATCGGGATATAAAGGCATCTTAAAGGCTATAACGGTTGATACCTCGGTACCCACCGATAATGCTGCTTTGAACGATTTATTCTCATCTAGCGGAATGGCAGGGATGCTGGGCACCATTTGGCTAATCATTTGTGCCATGGTATTTGGCGGTATAATGGATGGAATCGGAGCACTAGACCGAATCACCAAATCATTATTGAACTTGGCTAAATCAACTTTCGGTCTTTTCGCCAGCACCGTTGGCAGCTGTTTGGCCCTTAACGTAACGGCTTCCGATCAGTATCTGGCCATTGTTGTACCCGGTAAAATGTTCAGTAAGGCCTATGCCGATAGAAATCTTGCTCCCGAAAACCTGAGCCGTACGTTAGAGGATTCGGGTACCGTAACTTCCGTATTGGTACCTTGGAATACTTGTGGAGCCTATCACAGCGGAGTTTTAGGTGTGGGAACGGGCGAGTATTTCCTCTATGCCATTTTTAACTGGCTCAGCCCTATTACAACCCTTCTTTTTGCTGCTCTGCATATTAAAATCAAGCAACTTTCCTCGAAAATATCCGCGTAAAAAAAATTTCTCGATTTTATTAAAAAATCACTTTTATCAGATTCAATATTTTGAACTGACATAATTGGGATAATGCCAATTTAGCACCCCTCAAATTAAGGCCTTCTCAACATTCAGAACAAAAGCGCATAGGCATTCATAAATACTATCTATCAATAAGATTTATTAATGTTCAAAGGGCTTTGACATCGTTCAATAGAATGTAATTTTGGGGAAAATAGAAATCACAAAACACACAATTAATTATGGCTTTAGTAGGAAAAAAATTCCCTAATCTATCTGTAAACGCAATGAACGATTTGGGCGATACTTTCAAAATCAACGTTTTGGAAGAAGCTCAAAAAAACAATAAAAAAGTAGTACTGTTCTGGTACCCAAAAGATTTCACTTTTGTGTGCCCAACAGAATTACATGCTTTTCAAGCAGCTCTTGGCGAGTTTGAAAAAAGAAATACAATCGTCATCGGTGCTTCTTGTGATACTGCAGAGGTTCATTTCGCATGGTTGAACACTGAAAAAGACAACGGCGGAATCGAAGGCGTTACGTACCCTTTGATTGCCGATAGCAACCGTAACCTCGCCTCTACTTTAGGTATTCTTGATATTACAAATGAAGAATATGATGAGGCCACAGGGGTTGTAACCGTAGAAGGAGACAATGTAACATATCGCGCAACTTACTTGATCGATGAAGAGGGTACTGTTTTTCATGAAGGAATCAATCACATGCCTTTAGGAAGAAACGTAAACGAATACCTTCGTTTAATCGATGCTTACACTCACGTTCAAGAAAAAGGTGAGGTTTGCCCAGCCAACTGGGAAGAAGGTAAAGAAGCAATGAAAGCCGATAGAAATGGTGTTGCCAGTTACCTTGCTGCACACGCCAACTAAGATTTATTCTGTTATAATGTAGTTTCTGCGCCCCGTCTGCCGGCGGGGCGCAATTCAATCACTAAAACCGAAAAAATAATGGTACTAGAATTAGATAAAGATAATCTACAAGAAATAATTGCGGATAAGAAGAATGTGGTCGTACAATATTCCGCTGGCTGGTGCGGCAATTGTAGAATTATGAAGCCCAAATTCAAAAAAGAGGCAGCGACACATGAAGACATCACTTTTGTAATCGCAGATGCCGAAAAGTTTCCTGAAAGCAGAAAGTTGGCGACAGTCGATAACCTACCGACTTTTGCGGCCTTTGCGAATGGAGAATTCAAGAATCAAGTACAGACCAATAAATACGACGTCTTAAAAGAATTGATCAATGAAGTTGCCAGTAATTAAGCATTTGACCAACTTTATTCAAGAGAATGACGAGGACTATGTTATCGAGACCATAGAAACTCTTGAAGCATTGACTGAGGTACCCTCGCTAAAAGATGAAGAGCTTGATACCATAGGTGAATTGATTTCCAATATGTACGGAGCAATCGAAGTACACAAATCGATCAAAGATGGTAAGCCTCAAAAAGAGGCACTCAACGAATTCATGCAGCGTGTCATGGGTTCAATAGATAAATAACGGATTGACATCTGTATAAAAAACTACGGTCGGTTATTTCTTTTGAAGTAACCGACCTTTTCTTTTTTATAACCTTTGTTTAAGGTAATTCAACTTTTATTTTTTTAATTTCACATCCAATCTTATAAAGAAATAAAAATGGCTACAGTTACCTTAAAAGGAAATGAAATACATACAAAAGGAAGCCTTCCAAGCAATGGAAGCCAAGCTCCTGCATTCACATTAATTAAAAGTGACCTGTCAAGCGCTTCACTTTCAGACTATTCTGGCAAGAAAGTGGTTTTGAACATTTTTCCTAGTGTTGATACCGGAACTTGCGCACAGTCTGTCAGACAGTTCAATGAAGAAGCGGCCGAGTTAGACGACACGATAGTGCTTTGTATTTCAAAAGACCTTCCTTTCGCGCAAGCACGTTTTTGTGGTGCCGAAGGAATAGATAATGTTGAAATGCTATCCGATTTTAGAGACGGGAGTTTTGGTGATGCCTATCAGCTGACCTTTACAGATGGCCCCCTACAATCTCTTCTATCTCGCTCAGTAGTGGTTATTGATGAAAACGGAAAAGTCATTTATTCCGAACAAGTTTCTGAAACGGTCGATGAACCTAATTATAAAGCTGCTTTAGAGGCATTGGCAGATGCGTAAAGAAACTTTCGTAGAAAATAGAATCAAAAGTGTGGGCTTCGCATTACGTGGAGCCCTTCTTCTGATTCGAACGGAAGCCAGCATCAAAATTCAGGTAGCACTTGCCGTTTTGGTAACGATTGCCGGCTTCTATTATCAGATTTCGAATACCGAGTGGATTTTACAGGTTTTGGCAATATCTCTGGTAGTCGGCATTGAAGGTGCCAATACAGCTATTGAGAAGATTTGCGATTTCATCCATCCAGATTTTGATGAACGCATAGGTTTTATAAAAGATGTTTCCGCCGGTGCCGTGATGTTGGTTTCTATAGGGGCCATTATTGTAGGGCTCATCATTTACCTACCAAAAGTATTTTAATGTACCGCCCCCAATAATTGTAACGATAACCACGTCCTTCCGCAAACGAGACAATAATTGTCTTTTTTATGTGTTTCTATTTGAAAAGACACCTATTAAATAGAACACTATCATGCCTTCTAAAAGTAGGTACAATCCCCAGCAAATAAGCCCTTTAAGGGCGACTTTTCAACAAACAAAAAAGACTTTAGGTAAACTTCGTGCCGAAATGCGCGTAATACGTACTTTTGCACACAGTGGAAAAATGTAATGGCGAGAAAGAAAACAACAACCAAAAAAAAGACCACAACGAAAAAGATGAGCCTTCGCCCATCTAAACAGAATACCATTATACTGGGCAGTTTATTGATTCTGTTTAGTATGGCGTTATTTTTCTCATTTGTATCCTTTTATTTTACCTGGCAAGACGATCAAAGCCTCTTGAGCGAGTTCGCCGACCGAAATGAACAAGCAAAAAATCTTCTAAATAAGTTCGGGGCCTCTGTTAGCCATTTTTTTGTGTATAAGGGGTTTGGGTTGGCTTCGCTTATTTTTACGGTCCTCCTTTGTATTACAGGCCTATACCTCTTCTTGAACCTGGATAAAAAAGGGTTGTTGAAGAAATGGATCTGGGGTCTCATTTTTATGATATGGATTTCAGTCGCATTTGGTTTTGTAGCAGAAACGCATCCCCTTCTTGGTGGTCTGGTTGGCTATGAAATGAATGATTTTTTAAAGGATTATACCGGAACCATCGGGGTCGTTCTTATTCTAATCTTCGGTCTGGTATTTATTTTGGTGAGGTTCTTTAAATTTTCGCCGGATAGCATGGCAAAAGCTTTTGCTAAAGGAGAAAAGACCATTAAGGACTCTAAATCAACAAAGACGGTCAAAGAAAGTATCAATGACGAAAGGGATACTCCAATAACCGAACCTGTGGAGGAAAAACCCGTGGTAATTGATACTTATACCCACAAGAAAGATATTCCGCATCTAGAGAAAGAAGATAATCCAAAGGACGATTTTCAGGTCAACGTTCCTGTTGAAGAAGAGGAATCGGAAAACCTGAACATGGAGGTAGAAAAAATTGTAGAGGAAAAAGAAGAGACCGACAACATTGCCGACAAATTGGTGCAAGATTTTGGCGAGTTCGACCCTACCCTCGAATTGGGCAATTATAAATTCCCTACTATTGAATTGCTTGATCAGCACGGCAGTACGGGCGGAATCACTATCAATCAAGAGGAGTTAGAGGAAAACAAGAACAAGATTGTCGAAACCCTCAAGAACTACAAAATTGGCATTTCTCAGATAAAGGCGACCATCGGCCCTACGGTAACCTTGTACGAAATTGTTCCGGAGGCCGGTATTCGAATATCCAAGATTAAAAATTTGGAAGACGATATCGCGCTTTCACTGGCGGCATTGGGTATTCGTATCATAGCCCCGATTCCCGGCAAGGGTACCATCGGTATAGAGGTGCCCAATAAAAATGCCTCTATCGTCTCGATGCGTTCGGTCATAGCCTCCAGTAAATTTCAAAAGGCCGAAATGCAGCTACCGATTGCGTTCGGTAAAACAATCAGTAATGAAACCTTTGTAGTCGATTTGGCCAAAATGCCCCACCTTTTAATGGCCGGTGCCACTGGTCAGGGTAAATCGGTCGGTTTGAATGCGGTTCTTACCTCATTATTATATAAAAAGCATCCGGCAGAAGTAAAGTTCATTTTGGTTGACCCCAAAAAGGTAGAACTTTCAATTTATAATAAAATAGAGCGACACTTTTTGGCGAAATTGCCTGACAGCGAAGAGGCAATTATTACCGACAATGCCAAAGTAATCAATACTTTGAACTCGCTATGTATCGAGATGGATAACCGCTATGAGCTCTTAAAAACGGCCATGGTACGGAATCTTAAGGAGTACAACGCCAAATTTAAGGCCCGAAAACTGAATCCGAACGACGGCCACAAATACCTACCTTATATCGTTCTGGTAATCGATGAGTTTGCTGACTTGATCATGACCGCAGGTAAAGAGGTAGAGACCCCTATCGCCCGATTGGCACAATTGGCCCGAGCCATTGGTATTCACTTGATTATTGCTACACAGCGACCTTCGGTGAACGTTATTACAGGTATCATTAAAGCCAACTTCCCGGCCCGAATAGCTTTTAGGGTAACTTCGAAAATCGACTCCCGCACTATTTTAGACACTCAAGGTGCCGATCAGCTGATTGGGCGTGGTGATATGCTATACACCCAAGGTAACGATGTTACACGTATACAATGTGCGTTTGTCGATACGCCAGAAGTCGATAAGATTACCGAATACATCGGTTCTCAAAGGGCCTACCCCAATGCGCATGAGCTTCCCGAATATTCCGGTGAGGAGTCTGGCACAAGTATTGATTATGAAATAGCGGATAGGGATGCAATGTTCCGCGAGGCGGCCGAGGTGATCGTCACCGCCCAACAAGGCTCTGCATCGCTCATCCAAAGAAAATTAAAACTTGGTTACAACAGGGCGGGTCGTATTATCGACCAACTAGAAGCCGCTGGTATTGTGGGTCCCTTTGAAGGAAGTAAGGCACGCCAAGTGCTGGTACAAGATTTGGTGGCTCTTGACCATTTATTAAGCAATGAAGGAAATTAAAATAGAAACAAAATAAGAAAATGAAGAAACTAATACTCGCATTGACCCTATTGTTAAGCTTTAATTCGCTTACCATTTCTGCCCAGAATTCGGAAGAGGCCAAAGCACTCCTGGAAGATGTATATAATAAGGTCAAAAGCTATGACAACATACACGTAGATTTCAAATATGTTCTCAATAATTCTGAAGCTGGCATCAATCAAGAAACTCGCGGCGATGTAACCTTACAAGGCGATAAATACCTAGGTAACTTCTTCGGGGCGACCCAATTATACGATGGCTCAAAAGTTTACACTATTGTACCTGAAAACGAAGAGGTTACTATCGAAGACAAATCAAATGATGAGAATGCCCTAACACCGGCAAAAATGCTTACTTTCTATCGTGAGGGCCACAATTATGAGATGGATATATTGCAAAATGTAAACGGTAGAAAAATCCTATTCGTCAAATTGACCCCAATAGATACCAACTCAGAGATAAAGAATATTTTATTGGGTATTGATGCCGAAACAAAACATATTTATAAGGTTATCGAAACCGGAAAAAACGGCACGACTACAACCATCACAGTTAATACTTTCAAAACGGACCAAACATTGTCAAAAACCTTGTTTACTTTTGACGAGGCCAAATATAAAAGCGACGGCTACTACATTATAAAAAACTAAGTCCGCAGCATTGAAAATTCTAGACCGATATATTCTATCGCGATTTCTTTATAATTTTCTCAGTTCGTTCGTCATACTGATGTTTATTTTCATCTTTCAGACGATCTGGCTTTTTATTGACGATTTTGCAGGTAAAGGACTGGATATCATGATTATAGGAAAGTTCTTTTTCTATATGATGCCTAGCCTAACGGAAAAGGTTCTACCCCTCACCGTTCTTCTGGCCTCTATTCTCACATTTGGTACTTTTGCCGAAAATTACGAGTTCGCCGCCATGAAGGCTTCTGGCATATCGCTACAACGGGCCATGTTAAGCTTAATCGTCTTTATGGTACTGTTGGGTGGTGTCACTTTTTATTTTGCCAACAACGTCATACCCGCTTCAGAACAGAAGATTTATAACATGCGGCGAAATATTGCCAAGGTAAAACCGGCCGCAGCCATTGAAAAGGGTGTTTTTAGTGACTTTGAAGGCATGAGTATCAAGGTCGATGACAAGTACGGTGAAAAGGATCGCTTTTTAAGGAATGTCATCATACATCAAAAATCAGAAACCAATGTAAACACCACGGTCATCAAAGCTAAGACCGGTGAACTAATCAGTAGTGAAGAGTCTGAATTGATACAATTGGTCTTAAGAGACGGCCATTACTACCGGGATGTTGAGAATAATAGTGACGACAACAAGAGAAAGTATCCTTTCGCTAAATCAAATTATGAGATTTATCGAATGAACATAGAGATTCCTGAAATGGAGCAAGATCTTGAAGAAGAAAATGTTTCTAACAGGGAAAAAATGAAGAATGTTTCCCGCTTATTGAAAGATATGGATTCTTTGGAAGACGATAACCGAAGAATTGTAACGGCCTTCTCAAAGAATATCGTCAATAGAATGGGTGCGTTTACTCCTATTATAAAAATCGATACTACAACGGCCAAAAAAGGCAAGGAACGAATCAAAGATTCCATTGCTCTTCAAGAATCTCCAATTGAGAAAGATAGTGCCCTCATATCAAAAGATTCAACCAATGCTTTAGCCACCTCTTCGGAAACAGAATTTTTTACCGGAGACATTATTGAACTATTCAAAGATTACCAAAAAGGACAAATTATTAATGCGGCGAAGAACTCCGTATCCAACATCATGACATCAATAGATGGCAAAAAAATGGAGCTAGACAAGCGCTATGAAATACACCGCAGGCATATTTTTTCTTTACATGATAAATACGCATTAGCGCTTTCTTGTATTATTCTGTTTTTTGTGGGCGCACCCTTGGGTGCAATTATCAGAAAAGGAGGCATAGGTCTGCCCATGGTGGTGGCCATTCTCTTATTCCTGGTCTATTATTTCTTGGGCGTTTTTGCCGAGAATTACTCTTACAAAGGCAACATTCACCCTATTTTGGGCGCATGGTTATCTTCAATGATAATGTTACCTTTGGGCATCTATTTAACACAGAGAGCTACTGCCGATCGGGGCATGATGAGTTTTGGAAACGGAATTGACAGAATTAAAAGAATTTTTGTTAAGAAGGCTAAACCAGCAGAGGAATGATTACCGATACTGAAAAGAAGACGAAATTGAATACCATAGAAGAGGCCATAGAAGATATTCGTAACGGAAAGGTCATCATCGTGGTAGATGACGAAAATCGCGAAAATGAAGGAGATTTCTTGGCTGCCGCAGAGTTGGCCACTCCTGAAACGGTCAATTTTATGGCTACCCACGGTAAAGGACTGATCTGTGCCCCTTTGACCGAAGGCCGATGTAAAGATTTAGGTCTCCACAAAATGGTGACCAACAATACCGACCCTATGGAAACCGCTTTTACCGTTTCCGTTGATTTAAGGGGAAAAGGGGTTACAACAGGAATTTCAGCTTCCGATCGTTCAAAAACCGTTTGCGCTTTGGTCGACCCAGAAACAAAACCGCATGATTTGGCCCGTCCGGGACACATTTTTCCGTTGATTGCCAAAGAAGGTGGTGTACTCAGAAGAACAGGCCATACAGAAGCTGCCATCGATTTTGCCCGTTTGGCAGGTCTACAACCCGCTGGAATCATTGTTGAGATTATGAACGATGACGGTAGCATGGCCAGATTGCCACAATTGTTCGAAGTGGCCAAGAAGTTCGACCTCAAAATAGTATCCATTGAAGACTTGATTGCCTATCGAATGGAGCATGACAGTCTAATATCTAAAAAAGAGGATTTCGAAATAACTACCCGATTTGGAAATTTCAGGCTCCGGGCCTATCAACAGACCACCAATGAGCATGTTCACTTGGCTTTAACCAAGGGCTCATGGACCAAAAAGGATGAAGTATTGACCCGTATTAATTCTACCATGGTCAATAATGATATCTTAGGTACCTTGACCAATAACATTGATAGTAAGCTAGAAGATATGTTTAAGGCTATCGATAAAGAAGGCCGCGGTGCGATTGTATTTATCAATCAAAACCCTGAGTCGTTAAATTTACTGGGGCGTTTAGCAGAACTTAAAGAACTACAGAAAAAGGGTGTCTACAAAGCTCCAAAAGTAGAAATGGATGCAAAAGATTTTGGAATTGGGGCCCAAATACTTCATGACTTAGGTATTGTTAAGTTGAAGGTACTTTCGAATTCCCCGCAAACGAAGAGAGTGGGCATTGTAGGTTATGGGCTTGAAATAGTGGATTACGTAGGTTATTAATTAACTAATCACCCATCCTAACAGCATAAAAAAAGGCAAGCTTTAGCTTGCCTTTTTCATTTGGGTAGTTGCCCCATTACAATCTTCTGATCCAAATATTTCTAAACTGTGTTTTATTTCCATGGTCTTGAAGTGAAATAACATCTTCGCCATGAGCCTCCGGGTAATTGTGAAGACCTATATAATAAGTGATCCCATTAATGTCGACATCGTTTTGTACCAAAACCCCATTATGTAAAACGGTAATGGTCGCTTTGGTGTCAATGGTACCATCTTCCTTAAATCTTGGCGCACGGTAAATAACATCATAAGTATTCCACTCTAACGGGCCGCGCATGGCATTTACCAATGGCGCATGGTCTTTGTAAATACTACCTGCCTGACCGTTTCGGTAGGTTCTGTTGTTGTAAGAATCCAAAACTTGCAGTTCGTAACGGTTTTGAAGAAAAACACCACTATTACCCCTACCCTGACTAGCACTTTCTACTTTATCGGGTGCACTGAATTCAATATGTAACTGACAGTCTCCGAACTTCATTTTAGTACTGATACCCCCAGAACCAGGCTCCACCTCCATATGATCATTATTAACAATATTCCAAGGTGCAGGTTTACTAGGGTCTTTTTGGCTTACCCATTGATCCAAACTGCTTCCGTCGAAAAGGATAATGGCGTCAGATGGGGCATCACCTAATTTTTTTCCAGGTGTAACCACTGGCACTTCAGGTTCCCATATCTCCGTCATTTCTGGTTTCATCGGCATCGGGGATTCTTTTGGAGGAACACTTGTATAAGTGTTTTGAGCCTGCAACTGCATCCCCATAGTTAAAGCAATCAAGAGAATGGAAATTTTTATAGATTTCATGTTCCTTTTAATTTTGGTTTGATAAATTTTATAGCTAATAAATATAAATAAATTAATTAAGTGCTTCCCCTATTATCTATCGGATAATGGCCGATAGTACCTCTACCATTTTATTGGCCCTTTCAAGTACTTCATTTTCAGACCAGCTCAATTTTATCAAGCAAGATATATTTCTACCGACCCAATGGTCAGATTTTGAAAAATCGGCCTCCGAATAGTCAGGAAGCAGTTCATTGACCTCAAAAGATAACTTTGTGAGCGATTGTTTTGTAGAAAGATGTTGCCACTTTCTATAATAGTGCCAATTATTATCGTACCAATAAAAGCAACCATCTACACCTGATTTTTTAAGAAGATCAGACGCCTTTTTAGCTTGCTCGCTATCGGGCATAAAAAAACTCAGAAAAGCATAACTTTCTTCACCTCCCTCAGGAACCGACCTAAAGGTAATTCCTTCTACTTTTGATAAGGCCTCTCTAATAATGGTGTAATTCCTCTTTTGAATGACTATAAAATCATCCAATCGTTTTAATTGCGCTAAACCTACCGCAGCGTTCAATTCTGAAATACGGTAATTGTATCCCATAAAAGGATGACCTTCGGCACCTCTATCTGAACCTATGTGATCATGCCCATGATCAGAATACCGGTCGGCATTTATTTTAAACTTTTCATTATTCGTAACGACGGCACCACCTTCACCACAGGTGATGGTCTTAACATAGTCAAAAGAAAAGCAACCTAAATCGCCGTAGGTGCCAAGAGCCTTACCTTCAAAGGTTCCTCCTATGGCTTGGCAAGCGTCTTCTAACAGAAGAAGCGAATGCCTATCACAAATAACCTTTAACTCTTTAAGATTCGCCATTGAGCCGCACATATGTACTGGCATAACCACCTTGGTTCGGTGATTGATTGCCTTTTCAACAGCCACAGGGTCAAGGGTAAGAGTCTCATCAACATCTACCAATATAGGAATGGCCCCTAGGGCCAGTATCGATTCAAAACTCGCAACAAAAGTAAAGGTGGGCATTATAACCTCATCACCCGCGCCTATACCTGCACTTGCCAATGCTACGGTCAATGCGGCTGTACCACTACTGACCAATTGTACATGGTCAACATCCATTTTCTTGGATAAGGCGGTTTCAAGCTCTAAGGCCTTATAATGTCCGTTTCTCATGGAGTCAAATCCGTAGCGCATTAAAACTCCAGACTGCAAAACGTCATTTACTTGGGCACGCTCTAGGTCCCCAAAAAGTTCAAATCCTGGCATTTATAAAATTTACAGTGATTATTTATTAATTGATATCTATAATACTGTCTTCTAGTTTTTTACGTACTTTTTTAAACTCAGAAAACATATCATCTTCGGCCCGATAGCCGACGGGAAGTACAAGAACAGGCTCGAGCCCTTTTTCTGCTAATTTTAGGTGATTTGTATATGCCTCAGGAACAAAGCCCTCCATAGGGCATGAATCGACTTCTTCCATAGCACATACGGCCAACAAATTCCCCAAAGCAAGGTAGGCCTGGTTTTTCGACCATTGCCTTATTTCTTCAACCTCTTTACTTGAAAAATCTTTGACCAAAGCCTCTCTAAAGGGGTTCAAAATTTCATCGGAAGTACCGCGAACGGTTCTTACATTTTCGAAATACTTTTGAATATATTCTTTATCTATTCTATTTTGGGTGCAGATGACCAATAAATGAGAGGCTTGCGCCACCTGCTCTTGACCGTAAGAATGCTGTACCAACAGCCGCTGCAATTTTTTATTGGTGATGACCAACAGCGTAATGGGCTGCAGACCATAGGAGGTGGCCGTTAGGTTAAACGCTTTTTTTAATCGCAATAACTTTTCGTTTGGCAACTCTCTATGCTCATCAAATTTCTTTACCGCATATCGCCATTCTAACTGTTTTACACTATCCGTCATATTCAAATTTCAATGTGCAGGTCTTTCGGTATTTTAAGGTACTACGCAAAGAACCTACTCTTACATTTAATAGCACTTTTAACAAAAATAGCCTTATTTTAATTCTTAAATCAAACCAATTTAGCAATTTAACGTCGGTTTATTGTAGAATATAAAAAGGGACCGTTGATTACGGTCCCTTAGCAGGAGTAACGGGACTCACCTTGTAAGTCCGCCAAATCATAAGTTAAGTAAGTTAAATTAGGGCACGGGAAAATTCCATTTCCTGCAATTTTCTTAAAGCCTCCGATTTTGAATTCACGTTCAGTTTCAGGTAAATATTCTGAATATGAAAATTCACTGCGCTGGCCGTCACAAATAATTTTTCGGCAATAGTCTTATAAGTGGCACCTTGACATAGGTATTCAACCACTTGGTTCTCTCTTTCAGAGAAAAATTCATAGGATTTACCTTGAAATTTTGAAATAATTTGACTGATAATGTCATTGCTCATGGTGGCGCCATCGCTTTTTATAGAATCTAAGGCGTTGTAAAGCGTGCGTTCGCTCACCGGTTTTGATAGATAGCCATTGGCGGTATTTTTAAATGCCTTTTTGACCATATCAAAATCTTTGTTTTTGCTGAGCATAATGATTTTAACATCAGCGTCTTTTTTTCTGAAAAGTTGAATGCCCTCAATACCAGAGGTGTCAGGCAATTCAACTTCAGAAAAAACAATGTCGGGCCTAATGGAATCGTAATCCGCCAGTGCGTTCTCTACGGTGGTGTAGATTCCCATTAATGAGTATTCTAAAAATGATTCAAAATACGTTTGGTAGGCCGAGTGAAACTGTACATCATTATCAATGACAATGATTTTAGATAATGTGGTATTCATGGTAAGATGGGATTTTAGAAAACAAGTTTCAAATCATTGATTTTAAACAAGTTATCATGGTTAAACTCATTTCAAAAAGTTCAACAAGCCCCTGTTGCCCAGCCCTCTATAATTTAAAATTAGGCATAGGTAGTTCATTCTTCATAGGTATCAACCTGTAAAGCGACAAAATAAGGTGACTGATTAAGCATCAATTTTATCAGGAGGGTACCCCTTTACAATCGAATCTTAAAGGCAACAGTAAATAATTTGGCTTTTGAACAGTTTACTCAAAAACTTGGTAGGGTTTTGAACAAACTTTAAATTTCACTCTCAGGAGATGAGAGGTTCTGCACTTGATTTAAACTTTAGACCAGTGCTCTTTTTTCGGAAATGTTTTTGGTAGTACTTCATGGTAAATGGGATTTGGGGGTTCATAACATAGGTTATTTCGATTTGGTTTACCAAACATACTAATTTTACTTTCCGAGCTAGTTTTTCACTATCTGTTTTCGTTAAAATACACCAAAAAACCACAGATAACTTCCATTCATCGGAATAAATAAACCACTTATCGATACTGTTTTACCTGTTAAAATGAGGGTTTTACCATCAAAAAATCGTCGTTCAAATGTATATAAACGAAAAAACAGCGGAGCCTCCCCCACTGTTTTCGCCTAATTTTCTACCAAAAAAATCAGGTCCCACTAACCATAAGTTAATATTTTAATCAATCATCATAGCTGTTATGCACTATTGCTGATTGGTCGTCAACTTGCATGATCCATTTTTCATTCAGGTACTTACCGTTCATATTGGATATGTAAGCTGTTTTTGCATCTTCTTTAAAATTGTAGTCTGCCAAGTACACATAGTACAGTCCGTTTTCTTTGTTATAGAATTGACCTGCTTCCAAACCTTGTTTCTTAAGGCTGTCCATAAAGGCATTCATATACTTTTTATTACTGTACACATTAGCTATTACATAGTAACCTGACTGTACACCGACGATATCGGCCTGGTTCAATACTCGTATCGGTAAATCAACTTGTTCTTTTAAGTCTTCGGCAACGTTCGTGTTCGCTTCTTTAAGAGGCTTAGACTCTGATTGAGCCACTCGTTGCTCTCTTTGAAGCTTTCTCGCTTCTTCTCTTTGATTGAAGAAAGCATCTACCGATTTATGAATCTCGTTCTCTACAACTGCATTCTCAATAGCGTCGCTCTGTTCTTCGGCCACATCTACCTGCTTAACTTCATTCGGCTCAGCCTTGGCAAGACGGGTTTCGGTAGCCTTTTTCTCCATTGACTTGACCGCTACGCCGGTATAATAGGTACGAGTACCTCCTTTTTCTTCTTTCGATTCAACACCACTACCTTTTACCTGACGTATCTCATCTTTCAAGACATCTACCAAGCTTGCCAATCGCGCCTCGAAGGCGGCATCTCTGGCGGCATCTATAGAGTCTTGTCTTAATATCATTTCATCTAGTATCAATCTGTTTTCGTATGCTAATGCATTACTTTCATCTTTTACAGCAAGTGAACTCGTAGCCTCTTTTTTCAAGGTTGTACGGTTATTGGCCCTTGCCATCTCATTTTCTTCTTTCAGCTTTAAAATCTGCTCCTCATAGTTTCTCACTATTCTATCTATCTGGGCATCGTTAGAAGCGTCTACAAGGCTGTTTACCGTTTCTCGATTGTCATTAAAGTTATAGGCCAATGAAACTTCGTGGTTCCACCCTAAGTCGGCATCATCTTGATTCAAGTCTTTTTCTAAAATGTAGCCTAAAGACATTCTTTTACTCAAATTAAAGCCTAAACCTCCACTAAGTCCATAAGTGTCATCATAATTGGCCTGAAACCATCCGAAGGTCGGCATATCCAACAAAATAGATCCTACATAATCAATACTACCATCTATGTTTTGGCCTACTTGGACCAGCGGCATTAGCCTAGCGTCTGCAAACAGACCTCTATTGGCCATAAAGCCATAGCTATATTGTACCGAAGCTTTGACGCTTTTTGTACTTAAATTGGTCATAAAAGAGTTCGCCGTCTGGTTGTACTTAAAGAGGTCGGTAGCATATAGACCGAAGTCAAAACTTCCCCAGGAAAGTGTTACACCTGGCTGAATGGCTACTTTGTTCTCTTTTTTAGAATCCAATATTTTGTTATCGTTTTCCACAGCTATAATTCTATTGCGATCCAAGCCCTCGCTGTAATAAGTGACGTTGGTACCAAAAGTGAGCTTCTGTTTGTCGCCCAATTTAACGGCCGTAGCATAGTTGGCATTGAAGCCGAACTCTTGTACAACCCCAGACCATTGGCTATATACACTGATACCCAATGCGGTATTGTTGTTCATGCGGTTGCTGAAGCCCAGAAAGTAATTCTGGTCGTTGTCTTCAAAAGTCGCATACTGGTTTCTGTGCAATATATTTATGTACGACTTGTTCTCTCTCACCAATGAAAAGGTAGGGTTGATCAAAAAGCGGTTATAGAACAACTGGTTGTGATATGTGCTTTTTGAATTGAACTGGGTGGTCGGCGCTTCTTGGGCCTTACCCATCTGTATCCCGATATAGGCGCAGAACAGCAAAAACAGAACGGTTCTCTTGGTAGTGTTACAATTATAGCTCATGGTAGTGATATTTGGGATTAACTGGTTGACCTATTTCAAGGCCGGTAAACGGGCAATAGCTTTTTATGTAGGCCGCAGGCGGTAACCGAACGGCCTACACTATTGTTCCATTTTTATTCATCTTCGAATACCGAAGTGGTATAGCGAATCTGTGACTCCGAATTCAAAGCCTCCATTAGGTTGTATTCGTTCTTATCTTCGGAAAGATTTTGGGTCTCTTCAGCGTAAGTGAAAGCAATGCGCTCAACCGAGTTTTTACCTTTACCTCTGTTCGACATGACATAGGCCTTACCGTTCTCGCTGGTAAATGCTATGGCAAAATCATCGTGATCGCTGTTAATCTCACTTCCTAGGTTTACGGCCAAGTCAACCTTTTTCTTGCTTACCTGCGTCATGTAAACATCTAAGCCACCATAACCTCTTCTTCCTTCAGAAGCGAAAAACAATGTTTGGTTACCCACCACTTTTGGGTAAAGGTCATTCTTCTTAGAATTCACTTTAGGGCCAAGGTTTTTGGCTACTCCCAAACTTCCGTCAGGGTTGATATCCGAAACATAGATATCGAAATCGCCATAACTTCCTGGCATATTCGAAGCAAAGAAAAGTCTTCTTCCATCAGCAGAAATTGCAGGATGCTTCGCCGATGAATGGTTTGGTGCTACGGCCACTTCATTAATATTGGTCCAGTCACCATTTACTCTTTCGGCACGGTAAATTTTATGTACTTGCTCCTTTTTTGAGAAAATACCGGTCAATGGTTTTTCTTTTACGGTCTTGCTGAAATAAGCCACATTACCGTTTGGCGTTACGGCCACGGGCATTTTATAGGCATGCTCTTTATCAACATCTTCGCCGATGTGAGCTCTTAGGCCCTCTTCGGCCACGCTTTGGTCATCGACCACGAAGGAACCGTTGGTGCTTTCAAAATCTAACTCTCTATATCTTTCGGTGACAGGTCTTTCTAAAAAGCTGGCTACCGTATTATTATCAATCTGATAATCGCTTCTTACTTCGGCTACCCAGTCGGTAGTTTCATCTTTTGAAGCATCAGCGGTCGCACCTGACATTTTCATAGCGTAATGATAACGCTTTTGGTAACTTTTGCTCAACGGAGCACCTTTTTTCGACTCTTTTAACTTCTCATACCAAAAAGATGCCGCAGCATAATTTTCGTTTAGAAAGTTGGCATTGCCCAAGTCTTCAAAAATTTCTTGGTCTTTGTAACCTTGTTCCTTTAAAATTCTGTAATGCTCCATCTTTCTTTCGACTTGATGGTCTGCCACAGTATTTGATTTGGTAGAGTACTGTGCTGTAGCGGTACTACAGTAACAAGTGATCAAACATGCAAAAAACATGTTAGAGGTTAGCGAATTTTTCATAACTAATTCGATTAGGGGTTCATATCTGTCGACAAAGTTCACTAAAACCCTCCTTCACCTACTTATTAAAAATTCATAGGTTTCACTCAATTTTCCTATAAATTATGTTAAAATTGGTATTTCAACGCTTATTTTTGACGCTTCAACCGAAAATTTAGAGGTGAAATAGGTTGAATGAGCTATGAATTTTTAGCTATCCTCTAAACATATCAACTAAAAACTTAAACGACCAACTAAACTACCTTAACGTGAAATTTGTAATAGCACCTGATAAATATAAAGACTCACTTACCGGATTTGAATTTTGTAACTGCGTAGAAAAAGGTATTCGACAAGTACTTAATGATGCCGAAATCGTAAAGATGCCCCTGGCGGATGGTGGGGACGGAACTATTGACGTGGTACAACATTATATAAAGGGTAGCAAAGTTCAATTGACCGTCAAAGATCCCCTGTTCCGACCAATTACCACATCTTATCTATATTCTGAAGAAGAAAAGATAGCCTACATTGAAATGGCGGAAGCCTCAGGCCTTAAGATTCTGGCAAAAAACGAGCGTAATTGTATGTATACTACAACTTACGGTACGGGAGAGTTAATTTTACATGCCCTAGATAAAGGTGCAGAAGAGATAATACTAGGCATTGGAGGTAGCGCTACCAACGACGGTGGTATAGGCATGGCGACGGCTTTGGGCTTTAAGTTTTTAGATTCTTTTGGAAATGAACTCAAACCAACTGGTGAAAACCTACAACATATATATAGTATAGATAAAAGCTTCGTACACCATCGCTTAAACGAGGTCAGCGTAAAAGTTGCTTGTGATGTTACCAACCCCTTTTACGGAGAAAATGGTGCGGCCTACATATATGGTGCTCAAAAAGGAGCGTCACCCAGTGAAATTAAGTTCTTGGACCAAGGTCTACGCAATTTGGCAAAACTTGTTGAAGATATAATGGACTTGAATTTGCAGGAAGTATCTGGAGCAGGTGCTGCCGGTGGTTTTGGAGGGGGTGCCATTGCCTTTTTAAACGGACAATTGGAATCCGGAATCAACATGGTCAAACACTTGGCGAACTTTGATGAAGCTATTATTGGAGCTGATTGGATTATTACGGGAGAAGGTCAGTTAGATGGACAAACCCTATCGGGAAAGACTATTGATGGTGTTGTTCAATCGGCAAAACAAAAGAGTATTCCGGTAGCTGCATTTTGTGGATCAGTAGCCATTAATCAAAATTTACAGGAGAATTTGGGCATTTCATACGCCACATCAATCATCAAAGGTATTTGTACGCTTGAAGAAGCTATGGCCGCCAGCGCCGATAATCTGACTTTCGCAAGTTATAATTTCGCCAAGTTGTTATAAAAAACTTCATTTCCCTATCGTTCTTGTTAGGCATAAAATTCTTAAGAAACGGACAAGAAGTTAAGCTTAAGGCCCTTGATTGTCATTTAATTTTTTACAATAATTAGCAAAATCTCAGGGTATTTTGCTCTGTTTTCTCATTTCCCAGAATACTTATTACAAGAACTTTTCAAAATTGAGCCCCTAGAAAATAAATGAATATTTATTATGTAGTTAAATAACTTCATTTATATTTGTAGTCAAATAGCTTCATAAAAAAATTCTTCATTAATCTAAAAACTCATTAAAATGAAAACTAATTTGCTTTTTGACTTTAAAGTCGACGAAGAAAACAATACCATTGAAATCAAAAGGGAGTTCGACACCGATTTACCCTTGGTTTGGAAAGCATGGACTACCTCAGAACTGTTAGATCAATGGTGGGCTCCTAAACCGTACCATGTAGAAACTAAATCTCTAGAGTTAATTGAAGGTGGTACTTGGTTGTACGCCATGGTCAGTCCTGAAGGTGAAAAAACATGGTGCAAGGCCGATTATAAAAAGATAGAAATGAATGAAGAGCTATCATGGCTTGACGCTTTTTGCGACCAAAATGGAAATAGTAACACGACAAAACCAAGGTCGTTATGGAACAATAAATTTTCTGCCAAAGACGGGCGAACATTGGTGAATATGACTTTACACCATGATAAATTGGAAGATATTCAAACCATGATAGAAATGGGCTTTAAAGAAGGCTTTACAATGGCTTTAGAAAACCTAGACCAATTGCTAGAGCGTTAAATTATGGTGTATCTTGTCGGTTTAAAGAGAAACCATTCATAATGCATTTTAAAAGATTGCCAAAACAATTTAATTGGACTAAAGGACATGCTATTCTCATGTTCTTTTTCTTTTTCGCCCTATACTCAACAGCACAATTACAGTCGAAACCCACCTTTAAATTTACGATTTCTGTCGAAAGGCCTGAATCTCATAATTATGAGATACAATTTGATATATCTGACGTAGAAAAAGATACGATTCTGCTCAAAATGCCAAATTGGATGCCGGGCTACTATCAGTTTATGAACTATTCCGAAGATGTTAAAAATATCTCTGCCACTCTTTCCGGTGGGGAAACAATACCAGTTGTAAAAAACTCGGATAATTCATGGCAGGTCGTAAATGCGACAAACAAATCAATAAGTATTTCCTATCAAGTTCAGACCCACAAAGAATTTGTAGCCAATAGCTATGTTGATATTGAACGTGCATACATCATACCTACAAATTCTTTCATGTATGTCGATGGATACCTAGACTACCCCGCTACTGTTCGAATAAACAACAACAAAATATGGACGTCGATTGCTACTGGGCTTCCAGAATCGGAGAATACCAAAAGTACTTTTCAATCACCAAATTTTGATATACTTTACGATTCCCCAATTCTTTTGGGCAACTTAGATTCCCTAACTTCCTTTTACGTGAATGGAATAGAACATCGCTTTTTGGGCTATAAACTTGGTAATTTCGACAGAAATTCATTCGTCGAAAAGCTTCGCCGTATCGTACAGTCATCAGTGAATGTTATTGGTGATATACCTTATAAGAATTATACATTTATAGGTATCGGCCCCGGACAAGGCGGTATTGAGCATTTAAACAATACCACAATTAGTTTCGATGGTAATCAATTGAACAATGAGGACCACCTTATGAAGGTGCTCAATTTTTTGGCTCATGAATATTTTCATCATTACAATGTGAAACGTATTCGTCCCTTTGAGCTGGGTCCTTTTGACTACGATGAGGGCAGTAAAACTACAATGCTATGGGTGAGTGAGGGGTTAACCGTTTATTATGAGTATCTGGTTGTGAATCGCGCACAAATATCTGATGATAAAACGTTGCTCCGCAATTTTGAAAGGCACATCAATCACTTTGAAAACAATCCGGGAAAAGCATTTCAATCTCTAGTACAATCAAGCTTTCAAACATGGAGCGATGGTCCGTTCGGCAACCAAGGCCCCGAAAAGGGAAAAACCATTTCTTACTACCAAAAGGGTCCTATAGTTGGATTGCTATTAGACTTTGCCATTAGAAATGCTACCCAAAATAAAAAATCGCTTGATGATGTAATGCGTTATTTGTATTGGGAATATTATAAAAATTTGAACCGTGGTTTTACCGATGCTGAGTTTCAACAAGCATGTGAAAATATTGCGGGCACTAAACTGACATCAATTTTCGAGTATGTATATACTACTAAACCATTAGATTATAAGGTTTATCTTGGTTTTGCTGGTTTAGAACTTAAAAAAGTAGGCGAAAACGAGAAGACCTATAAAATTGTTCCCGTTGATAACCCCACTTATTTACAGAAAGAGATATATAAGGGATGGATAATGGGTAGTAATTAAATATCTAAGCGAAGCGACCAAATTATTAATTTTAGCTGCGAAGAGCTATAAAACAATCGAATAGCCAATTTGGTGTGTCATTTCAAAAGTAGTTTGTGGCTATGAAACCAACAGATAATGAAATTTTTAGCTCGCGGATACTGAATTATTCTGTTGAGAAAGTATATCTGGCTTTCGAGAACCCTGACCATTTAAAAAACTGGTGGGGACCAAATGGATTTAGCAATACTATTCACGAGTTTGATTTGCGACCAGGTGGAAAGTGGGATTTGACCATGCACGGACCTGAAGTTGGTAATTATCGAAATACTTCCGCGTTTAAAATTGTGATACCTCAAAAATTAGTTTCTTGGAGACGCATCACCCAACCTTATTTTGACATGGAAGTTGGCTTCGAAAAACTGAGTGAAACAAAAACCAACATTTCTTTTCGAATGGTTTTTAATACACCAGAAGAATGTGCTAAAATTAGAAAATTCGCACTTCCGAAAAACGAAGATAATTTTGACCGATTGGAAAGAGTATTAGAAAATACACAATAGTTATATTAATTTCAATATGCTTATTATCAATTTATTAAATACCTTAATCTAAAGATAATTCTCTTATCTTAATTCTTAAAGTTTTACTTTAAGCTGTAACATTCCTTTCAATTACAATACAAATCTTTTATATTAATTATTCAAGCGAGTTCTCTTTGCAACTTCTCACAAACGACGTTATACTTCCGCAGAAAAAATGAACCATCAAAAAGTCGATTTACCTTATATCGTTATGGCTATGGCAGCCGTACTTTCCACTTGGCTTTTGCACGAATTTGCGCATTGGTTGACAAGCGTTTCTTTGGGCTACCAAAGTGCGTTGTATCTAAATGGCACCTCATTTGAAGACGTCGCCTCCCCAACTGAAGTACATCGAATACTGGTTTCAGCTGCTGGGCCTTTAATAACCATTATACAAGGTTTTTGCTTTTATTTTATCCTGAGCAGTAAGGGTTGGAATAAACATCTTTACCTTTTTCTTTTCAGCGCTTTTTATATGCGGGCTCTAGCGGGTTTTATGAATCTCATCAATGCCAACGACGAAGGTAGAATTAGTGAGTTTTTTAATCTAGGAACTTTCACCCTCCCTGCAATCGTTAGCCTTCTCCTCTTCTTTTTGGTTTACAAAATTGGTAAGATGTTTAATCTTAGTCGGAAATTTCATTTAGCGACTACTTTTTTGATTATGCTTTTCAGTTCTATCTTAATTATAGCCAATCAAATGCATGCCATAAGAATCATTTAATTATCTTTAAGTACGATAGAGCATTATAACTGCCATTCTTACTACATATGAAAGGATTCTTGTTCACTTTAAGCCTTGTCATGCTACTTTTAGGCTGCTCCAATGATGAAAAAGATTGCTGTACCTTTATCGATACTGCCATTACCATCAAATACCTCAACGCAGAAGGAGAAAATTTGTTTGAAGTAGCTAATGGGTACAAACTTTCAGAACTTACCGTATACCATAATATTAATGGCGTATGGGAAAGATATTACGAGGGAAACTTAGATTATCCCAAAGGATTAAATACGGTGGAAACAGACGGTGGCGTTGAACTTATAGTTTTTCCTAGCACGAACATGGTAGAAAATCATATTTCGGAGACGAAAATTCAATTCTCAGAGTCCGAATCAGATATCATCAAATCTCAGATAGAAAAATCCGGGTCCACTGAAATCGTCACAAAAGTTTGGTACAACAACGAACTAAAGTGGGAAAACAACCAGGCTGAAAGAGCTTTTCAAATTATCAAATAGGGTAACTATTAAAATCCTACCTTTTTATTAGTCCACCAACTTTTTAGGGTCAATCACCAAATATTTCACAGATTCCCGATTAAAGGTATAAGTAGCATGCACTAAACCATCTTTCGACTGTATTATTGCCGGATAGGCGTAACCGTGCTCTGATTCTTCATTTTCGATAGTCATAACGGGTATCCATTTAATACCATCATCTGAAATGGCTAAATTTAATAAGTCCCTACCCCTATTCTCCTTGGTGCGCACTTTATGATTATATATCAGCAGTTGTCGACCATCTTGTAAGGTTACGGCATCGGTTCCGGAATTCGGATTCGGCAAATTGATGCTTTTGACATCGCTCCATGTTTTACCATTGTCGCTCGACCATGATTGGGCCAAAACCCCCTGCCGGGTTCTCGCCAACACCATCAGTCTACCATCAGCTAATTGCATAATACTAGGTTGTATGGCATCAAAAGTAACTCCGTCATGAATAGGACCAATTACCTCCCAATTTTTCATCTTGGCGTCCGATTTTTCAAAATGTATTTTCCAAAAAGTCTCATCACCTTCAATTCTTTCACTGCTAGATGGGTGCAAAATACTTCCGTCTGCCAATTGAAACGATTTGTTCTTTACGGGACCCAATAAATGACCTACTTTCTCGTCTTCTCCAATCTTCTCACCATAAGACCAGGTATAACCATCGTCGGTAGAATACTTCATCATACCCCACCAGTCACGAGGGTTGGGGCCTTCCTTATAAAAAAGATAGAGAGGACCTTCTTTTGGTTGAAATAGTACAGGATTCCACGTGGCATACCGCAACGTATCATTATGAAAACCGTTAGCCACCTCCACCGGCCATGTCCACTTACCATCTTTTAAATGTGAAACCCGAATGCCTACATCGGGGTGATTCTCATGCGGACCGGCGAAAAAAGCAGCAACCATACCTGAAGGGGTCTCAACAATGGTCGAAGCGTGGGCGCTGGCCTCCGGTCTCTGGTCTAAGGGGTAGATGAACTCTCGTTTTAAGAGGGCCCCTTCCCCTACTTTCTCCATCGGAGGAATATAAAACTTGCCTGTTACATCATTAGGTTTTTGACCCAGAAGACAAAAATGGGTGATAAAAAGCAGAATTACTGCGTAATTAAGTCTCATAAAATTCATTTGATTTTTGCCAATATCTCAGCAATTGTCATAATAAACGCGAAAGATACGAAAGAAGCCCAGTAAAAAACTGCCTAATTCTTATCTGAAACTTATAGTTTTTTGGCTTTGCCCTAAAAGGAAATAGATGATAGAAAACATAACCTCGACTGACATTTGTCATATTTTTTAGATACCGATACATTTAAGTTTGCCCTAAAACGTTCATATGTGCCAACTTATTCAAAAATATAATGTAGCGGGGCCCCGTTACACGAGTTACCCAACCGTACCCTTTTGGAATATAAAAGAATTTTCAGGTAAAAAGTGGAACCTTTCGGTACAACAGAGCTTTAAAGAAAGTAGTGAAGAAGGTATAAGCCTGTATATACATTTACCATTCTGCGAAAGCCTATGTACTTTCTGCGGATGCCATAAGCGAATAACCAAAAGGCATGAAGTTGAAGTACCCTATATTCAATCCGTTTTAAAAGAGTGGCAACTTTATTGTAATCTATTTGGTAAGAAACCCATCATTAAACAATTACATCTGGGTGGTGGCACCCCCACATTTTTTTCTTCTGAAAATTTACAAATGCTCGTCAAAGGAATCTTTCGTAAAGCACACAAAGCAATAGATTATGAATTCAGCTTTGAAGGCCACCCCAACAATACTACCTACGAACAATTAGAAACCCTTTTTGAACTAGGTTTTAGAAGGGTCAGTTTTGGCGTTCAAGATTATAACCTGAAAGTTCAGAGAGCCATTCATCGCATTCAACCTTTTGAAAATGTAAAACGGGTTACCGAATGGGCCAGACAAATCGGTTACACGTCTATCGGTCACGATATTATTTTTGGCCTACCACATCAATCAAAAAATGATGTTATTGAAACAGTCAATAAAACTAACTTGCTTAGGCCCGACCGTTTGGCATTTTACAGCTATGCCCACACCCCTTGGCTTAAGGGTAATGGTCAACGAGGCTATAAAGAGGAAGATTTACCTACTGCCGATGAAAAACGTGAACAATACGAGGTGGGTAAGTCGCTTTTACAACAACATGGCTATTATGAAATAGGCATGGATCATTTTGCTCTACCCAGCGACAGTCTTTATCAATCGGTTAAAAGTGGTTCTTTACATCGTAATTTCATGGGGTATACCGATGCCACGACCCAGTTAATGATAGGCCTTGGCGTATCAAGTATTAGTGATAGTTGGTACGGTTTTGCTCAAAATGTCAAGAGCATTGAAGAGTATCAACACTTGGTCGATAATGAGGTAATCCCCATATTTCGTGGTCACATATTAACGGATGAAGACCAAAGCATTCGCCAACATATCTTGAACCTAATGTGTCGCTTAGAAACCAGCTGGACCAGGGAAGATAACGGATTGATGCAACCCGCCGCCCAAAAGTTAGAAGAAATGGAAAAAGATGGATTGGTCAATATTGGGAAAAATAGAATTGTTATAACAGAAAAAGGTCGACCCTATGTCAGAAATGTGTGTATGGCATTTGACCTTTATTTACAAAGAGACAAACCTACCAATCGCCTATTTTCGATGACGGTATAAGTTGGCAAACACGTTCGACCAACATTTTTAAATAGAATAGAAAAACAGAAATATCCGATTTGAAATATTCCGTAAATTAAAAAGTAAAAGAGATGATTGAAAATTTAGAAATATCAGGCTGCCTTGAACTACTTGGCGACAACTATATCGGGCGATTGGGCTTTATTTCCGGAAAGAGCCCTTGCGTTATACCCATCACTTATTTTCATGATGCAGAAGATAAGTGTATCATCAGTTACTCCTACGTGGGTCATAAAATAGAATCTATGAGGCGTTTTCCTTCGGTTTCGCTTCAAGTAGACGATATTAAAGATGTGCAACATTGGCAGTCTGTGTTGATACAGGGCAAATTTGAAGAATTAAAAGGAAGTGATGCCAAAAAATACCTTCATAAGTTTTCCGAAGGTGTCAAAATGGTCATCAATCAAAAAAAGAATGGGGAAGCAAAATTTATAAGTGATTTCTCGAGCAAACTCACCGGTGCAGAACCTCCAATTGTCTACATCATCCGCATAACAGATATCACTGGAAAATACAGAGGGAAGGAATAAGTATTTTATTTACACGGGGCTACTGGTTCTTAAAGTGGAGTGCTTACAAATGGTTTTAATTTATAATTTTCGATACAACCACCAGTTCATGTCCCTCGTTAGTTCAAAACCTAATTTTTCATATAATGAAATAGCCAAATTGCCCTTGTTCGTATGTAAAATCGGGGTTTTTCCGTCTTTTAGAATCTCCTTGGTCGTATGAGCGATCAATTGCTTCGCTAAGCCCTGTCGGGTATAATTGGGGTGGGTTACTACGGCGCTTACTTCAATAAATTGATCGGTCTGCATACGCTGCCCGGTAACTGACACCAATTTACCATCTCTGAAAATACCGAAGTACTTACCCATTTCATAGGTTCTTTTTCTGTAATAGCCCGGCATCACCATCCAAACCAAATCATAGATCTCATCCATCATTTCTTTTGCCAGGGGAAAGATTTTCTCCGTGATTTCAACATTTGCCAATTGGTTCAGTACCATCTGGCAACCGTCTATTTTTTTAACGAGCGCTACTTTCGTATCGTCTACCAAAGGAATTTGATTTTCAGAAACATAGAAAAATTCATCGGTTCCTTTTACATATTCATTGGAAGCTACAACAGTTTTCCCCACATCTTCAAAAGAACCAAAAGGGCAAACTTCAGGGTTGTAAAAACGTACCCCGTTTATTTCAACCGCAAATTTTTTGTGGGTTTCATTTAAGGAATGCCAAACAGGGTTTTTGAGTTGTTTCTCTAAAGCTATCATTATCAAATTGTATCTATGCTTTGGTAGAAAAAATGCAAAGATAATTGAAATGAAGCCTTAAGTTACCTTTTAATCCACAATAGGCACCAACTTAAATTTGAATCAATTATGGCACTCTATGGTAGAAGTGGCGGCTATTTGATGTACCGGTGCAGGAGAAACGTAGGGTATGCCCAAACCAAGACCTCGAAGAATGAAAAGACAAGCTACTAAAATCACAAATACGGGAATCAATTTTTGAACTTTCAATCTACGCTCTCCTCTTATCAACCCGCTAAAATAAACTACTCCGGTCATTAAAGGTACGGTGCCCAAGCCAAACAGAACCATGTACAAGGCTCCTTGACCGGGGTTTCCCATAGCTATCGAAGCAAATAATGACATGTAAACAAGGCCGCAGGGCAATAACCCGTTTAAAAACCCAATGGTCAAAAAAGTATCCGGTGTTTTCTTTTTCAATTCTTTGCCCAATCGTGATTTTATTTTGGAAATCGACCTATATATCGGTTTTGATAAACTATACTTGTCTAAGATTTTTGAAGGAAGCAATACCAAAAGAATCATTAGCAAACCTGTAGCGATCGATAGTTTTTGCTGTAAGCCAAAAACGTAAAGTCCTCTTCCTAACCAACCAAACAGTAACCCCAAAAGACCGTAGGATAAAAGACGCCCCACATGATAAATCGCTATTTGCAAAAGCCTCTTCAGACCTTTATTTCTATCAACTGGCAACATAAAGGCTATGGGGCCGCACATACCGATGCAGTGCAAACTGCCCATTAACCCTAAAATGATAGCCGAATAGAGCATTTTAATAAACTAAATTTTCTTTTTGTAAATAATCTTGGCCTTCGTAAGACCAGAATACCTTAATGTCCCAACGGCCACCCAACAAACGGTTGTCAGGTATAAGCAAATAATTGTTGGACAGACGTAAATCGAGGTCAAAGTCCAGATGCTTGTCGGATGGCCTGTAAAGGGACACTCTTCCTTTTATTTCTTGAGGATGTATTTCTTTTGGGAAGGCTATTAAAAGTCCTTCTTCCGTTTTTTCAATCGATAGTTGCTTGCCATTCTTGGCATTCTTCTCGGCATCTATTTCATGCTGATAGGCAAGTTCGTGCCTATAGTATTCTTCGGTAACCAAATCATGGTCTGCCCGATGGTCAACGCTCATTCGAATAACGAAAAAGAGTATAAAGGCAATAAATACAGTAAATGCCAGTACTATCGATGTTCCCCAATTGATTTTCATAATTGTTTATTTATAACTTCTAGGGCCTAAAAAGGCGGTAGAGGTTGTTTCTATTAATTGGTCACCACTATAGACCCCTATTTTTATTTTTTCCTTATCACTTTTTATAGCAGCTTGATCGATTTCAATGAACAATGTACCTTCGGCCAAATCTTGGGCGGGAACGGTAAACTTGTTATTACTGACCAAATTGATTTTTCCTTTATGAGAAATTAGTTTAAAGCCTACATTATCGATATCTTCAATCGTCTTGTTTACCAGTTTATAGGTATAGACATTACTAATTATATTATTCTCTTTATGCTCGTAAAGCTGACCTGGCAATCTAAGTATGTTGGCCTCTACATCGTTTCTCAAGAACAACATGCCCAAGAGAATGCCTGTTAAAATGGTCAATACCGCCGTATAGCCTTTTAGCCTTGGTGTAAACCTGAACTTTTCTTTTTTTTCAATATTGGCTTCACTGGCATAGCGAATAAGACCTTTGGGCAAATTCACTTTTTCCATAATGGTATCGCATTCATCAATACAAGCCGTACAGTTCACACATTCAAGTTGGGTACCGTTGCGAATATCAATTCCAGTAGGGCAGACATTAACACATTGAAAGCAATCGATACAATCACCAAAACCTAGAGACTTTCTATCTTCATTTTTTCTAAATTTCTTTCTCCCTTTTTCAGCCTCACCACGTTTATGATCATAGGCCACCACTACCGATTTTTCATCGAGAAGAACCCCTTGCATACGCCCATAGGGGCACGCGATTATGCAGACCTGCTCGCGAAACCAAGCGAAAACAAAGTAAAAGACACCTGTAAATATTAGGAGGGATAGCATGGTGCTCAAATGATCAAAAGGCCCTTCAGAGATATACCTCAGCAAACGGTCACTTCCGATTAGATAGGCCAAGAATACGTTGGCTATCACAAAGGAGATAATGAAAAAAAGAATCCATTTTAAAACTCTCTTTTGCACTTTTTCAGCATTCCACGGTTGACGGTCTAACTTTATTTGCGCTCCTCGGTCTCCCTCGATCCAATATTCGATTCTTCTAAAGACCATTTCCATGAAAATAGTCTGAGGGCACATCCATCCACAGAAAATACGGCCGTAGGCAACCGTAAACAGAGCCACAAAAATGACCCCGATAATCATTGAAATAACGACTAGATGAAAATCTTGGGGCCAAAACGGAAATCCGAAAATATTAAAGCGCCTTTCCAATACATTGAACATGAAGAATTGATTACCATTGATTTTCAAGAACGGCCCTGCCACCAATGTGGTTAGTAGCAGATAGCTGACATACTTGCGGTATCGGTAAAACTTTCCGCTAGGTTTCTTTGGGAATACCCATGCCCTTTTACCTTCATCATTGATGGTACCAATACTATCGCGAAAATGTTCTTGATCTTGAGACATGGTTCTAACTAACCCTTTTCGGTCAAAATAATTGAAGTCTTGATTATTCGGCACTTTCCGGTTCATCCCAGATATCGCCTTCAGGATCCTTCGGATTAGCGGGGGCCGTACCCTGAAAGCCGAGTACGTAACTGGCCACTTGTGCAATTTCCGCCGGCTTTAGGGTCTGTTTCCAGGCAATCATACCTTTACCATCTCTACCCCCTTCAGAAATGGTGTTAAAGACATTTTTGATTCCACCTCCAAGAATCCAGTGCCGGTCGGTCAGGTTAGGGCCAATACCCCCGCCTCCATCCGTCATGTGACAGGCTATACAATTACTTTCGAAAATGGCCTTCCCAGCGCTCAGGTCACTGGCATCGGTCAATAAGGTAACCGTATTGGCATCTACCAAATCTTTGGCGTTTTTCTTATACTCTTCTACTTCTTTAGCGGCCATACTCATTTCGGTCAAAAACTCTTCTTCTTGATCATAGTCATTAAAAATGTGAAAGCGGACCAAATAAATAATACCGAAGACGATAGTCGCATAGAACATATAGACCCACCACGGTGGTAGATTGTTATCGAGTTCTTGAATACCATCATAATTATGGTCGAGAATAATTTCACTTTCTTCTTCAATCGGCCTTGAGCCCAAAAGCTTTTTATACGTCTTTTTGCCCCATTGCCACTGCCATTGGGTATTTTTAGACAATAGGTATCGTTCTTTGGCCTCTTCTGAAAGTGTTTGATACATTACATTTTCAATAGCATTGATTATCAAAGCGATGGCTATCAGGAGTAATAGTACAAAAACCAAGAAAGCCTGAACCATCTTGTTCGATAAGAACGCGGGCATTTCACCAGAATCAACAAAGTACTCCGTGAGACCCAAAATCAAAAAGAAGGCAACCGGTATTTTAATCCACCAATTATTTTTCATAATTCCGTTTTTATTGGTTGTTTTCATCTAATGGTAATTCACTCATTTCGCGTACGTATCTTTTTGAGGCCGTGAAGACCCACCAAAAAAGCAAGGCGAAAAAGACAAAGAATATGAGCAATGAAATCATCGGGTAAGTGGCAATACCCTCAATACTTTCCATATGGCCTTTAACAAACTTCAACATGGTTATTGGTTTTTAGATAGTAATTCTTCAGTTTCCTTCACCTTTATGTCGGTGCCTAATCGTTGTAAATAGGCAATAAGGGCTACTATTTCACGATCTTTCATTTCAATGAAGGGTTCTCCGTTGTCATTGGCATACTTTTTATCCGCCTCATATGATTTGGCAAAATCTGGGTCGGAATAAAGGTTTTCTTCAATGCCTTTCGCTTGCGCTTCCATAGAAGAATTGGCATTATTAATATCATCTTCAGTATAGGGTACCCCAAGTGAAATCATGGCCTTCATTTTATCTTGAACCCCGCTACGATCATGTTCGTTTCGCACCAACCATTGGTAGGCTGGCATAATCGACCCAGATGAGGTACTTTGGGGGTCGTACATATGATTGAGGTGCCAATTATCGGAATACTTGCCCCCGACCCTCAAAAGGTCGGGACCGGTACGTTTACTTCCCCAAAGAAACGGATGGTCATAAACAAATTCTCCTGCCTTGGCATACTCGCCATATCGCTCGACCTCGCTTCTAAAAGGGCGAATCATTTGAGAGTGACATCCGACACAACCTTCACGTATGTAAAGATCTCGACCCTCCAGTTCCAATGGAGTGTACGGTTTTACACTCGTAATGGTCGGAATATTCGATTTCACCAAAATAGTTGGCACAATCTGTACAATGCCACCAATCAGAATGGCTATAGTGGCTAATATGGTTAACTGAATAGGCTTACGTTCCAACCAGGTATGTAAGGTTTCCCCAGCTGTTCTTCGTTTAGACACCCTCGTAAGAGCAGGTGCCTCGGCTAACTCATCCTCGACCTTACTACCCTTTTTGATGGTAACCACCACGTTATATATCATTATACAGGCACCGACTATGTATAAGCTTCCACCTATGGCTCGCATCCAGTACATGGGCATAATCTCGTTTACGGTTTCCAAAAAATTACCATAAACCAAGGTGCCATCGGGGTTAAAGTCTTTCCACATCAAAGCTTGGGTGAACCCGGCCACGTACATAGGCAGGGCGTATAGCACTATACCTAAGGTTCCGATCCAAAAATGAAAGTTGGCCAGACCTTTTGAATACAGTTGCGTCTTGGTCATTTTCGGAACCAACCAGTACACCATACCAAAGGTGAGAAAGCCGTTCCATGCCAAAGCGCCTACATGTACGTGTGCAATAATCCAGTCACTGAAGTGAGCAATGGCGTTGACGTTTTTAAGGGATAACATCGGACCTTCGAAAGTGGCCATGCCATATCCGGTAATCGCTACCACCATGAACTTTAAAACAGGGTCGGTTCTAACCTTGTCCCAAGCCCCTCGCAAGGTCAAAAGTCCGTTAATCATACCTCCCCAAGAAGGTGCGATAAGCATAACCGAAAAAGCGACCCCCAGGTTCTGTGCCCAATCGGGCAGCGAGGAATACAAAAGGTGGTGCGGGCCGGCCCATATATAAATAAAGATCAATGACCAGAAATGTACTATCGACAGACGATATGAGTATATAGGCCTATTAGCTGCTTTTGGAATAAAGTAGTACATAAGCCCCAAAAACGGTGTGGTCAAGAAAAAGGCCACGGCATTATGGCCATACCACCATTGCACCAAGGCATCTTGAACCCCGGCATATACCGAGTAACTTTTTAATGCACTAACAGGCAGCTCCAGACTATTAAAAATATGTAGTACTGCCACCGTGACGAATGTAGCCAAGTAGAACCAAATGGCAACATATAAATGGCGTTGGCGTCTCTTGAACAAAGTACCTATAAGGTTGGCTCCAAAAGCCACCCACACAACGGCAATAGCAATATCAATAGGCCATTCTAATTCGGCATACTCCTTAGAAGTAGTATAGCCTAAAGGTAGGGTAATGGCTGCTGCCACAATAATGGCCTGCCACCCCCAAAAATTAAAATTGCTCAAGAAATCGCTGAACATTCGGGCCTTTAACAAACGCTGGGTAGAATAATAGACCCCAGCGAATATAGCATTGCCTACAAAAGCAAAAATAACGGCATTGGTATGTAATGGCCTTAGACGACCAAAACTCAACCAAGAAATACCGTCCGTCAGGTTGGGGAACATGAACATGAAGGCCAATAAGAGACCAACCGACATACCCACGATGCCCCAAACCATGGTCGCATAAAGGAACTTCTTAACAATCTTGTTATCATAATAAAATTGCTGTACTTCCATAATCATTTATTTAGTTCGATAGGTTTATTTTGTTTCTCACTTTTTGATTTTGAGACCGGCTTTACAACTTCATCTTCAAACAGCATTCGCACCGAGGGCGTATATGAGTCATCATACTGCCCACTTTTAACCGATAGAATAAAGGCTAAAAAGAATAGTATGGCAACCGTAATACTTATGGCCAATAACACATAGATGACACTCATGCTTTCTTTAATTTGATGTAAAACTACTGTGGGTAAAACCCATTAAATATGATATTCATCAGGTTTTAAAATTATTTCAACTTGCGCCCGATGATATTGGTAGCAATGGTGGTAAAGGCCACAATACTAATAGAACTTAAAGGCATTAAAATGGCGGCGATGACAGGCTCTAGTTGGCCTGTGACCGCAAAATAAAGTCCGATGAGGTTGTAGAAGAGAGACAACAAAAAGCTGAGTTTTATAATCTTCAAGGCCTTTTTGGAAGCTTTGATATAATCGTATAGTCTCGTGAATTTTGAAGCATCTAAGATGGCATCGCAGGCGGGAGAAAAGACATTGATATTCTCGGAAATGACCAAACCCACATTTGCTTGGGCCAAAGCGCCGGCATCGTTGAGCCCGTCACCTACCATCAAAACTTTTTTTCCATGTTTTTGGAGGTCTTCAATAAATTGCAGCTTATCTACAGGTTTTTGATTGAAAAACATTGGTGTAGTCAAAGGCAATAGTTCTTGCAACCTCGCTTTCTCCCCATCATTATCTCCGGATAGAATGGCCAACTGCATGTAATCGGCCATTTCTGTAAACAGCCCTGAAGCACCGTCTCTGTATTGGGTATTGAAAACAAAGCGCCCCTTATACTCATCGTTCGATTGAATATGTACCGACGTCTTATTATCCTCTTCATTTCCACTTCTACCTACATAATGGGCCGAACCAATTTTCATTGAAGATGCCCCTTCCTGGGCGGAAATTCCCTTTCCGGTATGTTCTTCAAACTCATCTAAGGTCATGATATCATGCTGCGACAACATTTCATAGAGACTGCGGCTAAGGGGGTGATTCGAAGAACGCAAGGTACTTTTGAGCAAAGATTCTTCCTCCGGGGTAAGCGGCATACCTTGGTAGGCTGCCACAGTTTTGGCAGCTGTAGTAATGGTTCCGGTCTTGTCAAAAATAGCTGTATCGATTTGGGCCAATTGCTCAATCGTGTGGGTATTTTTCAGATAGAATTTTCTTCTACCAAAAATGCGAAGCAAATTTCCTAAGGTGAAAGGTGCCGCTAGGGCTACGGCACACGGGCAAGCGATAATCAATACCGCCGTAAATACGTTTAATGCCAGTTCAGGTCGATATACCAACCAAAACAGGGAAGCAAGAAAGGCAATACCTAGAACGGCGATGGTGAAGCGTTTTCCGATGCCATCGGTAAGGGTTTGAAATCGACTTGATTTTTCGCTTCCGAATACAGAATTGCCCCAAAGCTGGGTCAAGTAGCTTTGGGATACGGGCTTTGTAATTTCAACCTCTATGGCTCCGCTTAATTGCTTTCCACCAGCAAAGACCTTCTCCCCCACTTTTTTATAGACCGGTTCAGCCTCCCCGGTAACGAAACTATAATCGATATGGGCGTTACCTTTCAAAAGAATGGCATCCGCAGGTATCAATTCCTCATTTCTAATCAACAGTCGGTCGCCACGCTTCACATCATAAACCTGAACTATTTCTTCGTTTTCAGCATCGTTCAACCTTGTAACCGCAATAGGAAAGTACGATTTATAGTCTCGCTCAAACGAAAGGAAGGAATAGGTTTTCTGCTGAAAAAACCTCCCCAACAAAAGAAAAAATACCAACCCCGTGAGGGAATCAAAAAAACCTGGTCCCCGATCAAGCGAAATGTCAAGGGTACTTCTGATGAAAAGAACGAGAATTCCCAAAGCGATGGGCACATCAATATTGAGCAACCTACTTCGCAGACCTTTAAAGGCAGATGTAAAATAATCGCGAGCCGAATAAAATACTACCGGCAAAGAGAACGCGAACATAATCCACCTGAAAAGCGATTCGTATTCGTTAAGCCAAAATTCGCCTCCTGCCTCTCTATTCGCACTTAAATCAAAATAATCGGGGAAACTCAAGAACATGACATTGCCAAATGCAAAACCGGCAATACCGAGTTTGTAAATCAAACCTCGACCGACTGACTTAGGTCTTTTTTCGATATCGGCCAGAGTGATTTGGGGTTCGTATCCGATTCTGTTCAACAGCTGTACCAATTGCTTCAACTTCAATTTTTCTGGGTTAAAAGTGACCCTAACGGATTTCTTGGGAAAGTCGACTTGACAAGAAGAAACGCCTTGATGAAGTCTATTCAAATTTTCAAGTACCCAAATGCATGAGCTGCAATGAATATGAGGTATGTACAATTGAACAATCTGTAGGTTGCCATCGTTGAATTCCAACAACTTATCGGCTATTTCCGGTTGGTCTAGAAAGTCATACTTACCTTCTTGCTCCAACGGAGTGGCACCGGCAGCCGCCTGAAGTTCGTAATAATACCCAAGGTCGTTCTCAGAAAATATTTCGTAGACCATCTTACACCCATGACAACAGAACCATTTCTCATCGTAATGAAGAGACGATTTACCACAGTCGTTGCCACAATGGTAACAATCAACAGTTTTCATACACTTTGCTTATACCCTGCAAAGTTCTGATCAACAAAAAAGAAGGAATATGATTTTTGTCAGGTTTTAGCTAAATTAGGGGAGTTACCTTTGTAAGGTCAGGTATAAAAAAGTAAATAATGGAAAGCAGATGTGAAAATTGCATTGTACGGCAATTCAATTCGCTACGGGCCATGAGCAAAGAGGAACTTAAAAAAGTTTCTGATGCAAAGGTTTTCAAAAAAGTAAAAAAAGGGGAACCTCTTTTTGAAGAGGGACAAAAACTGGATGGTGTGTTTTGTGTTCGCGATGGCGTTTCGAAACTCTCGAAACTAAGCACCAACGGTAAAGACCAAGTAGTGAAATTGGCCACCAAGGGTGCGGTTATCGGTCAGCGTTCGGTCATTGCCGGCGAACACACCAATTTAAGTGCAGTAGCCGTCAACGATATGGAAATCTGCTTTGTACCCAAAGAAAACATTTTAAATACGTTACAGAAAAATCCTGAATATGCCGTTGAGGTATTGCGCCATATGGCCCATGACCTGAAAGAGGCCGATGACGTAATCGTGAATATGAGCCAAAAAACGGTAAAGCAACGAATTGCCGAAGCCTTTTTATACCTTCAACAGAACTTTGGGGTCGACAAAGAAGGCTTTTTGGCCCTGACCCTTTCGCGAGAAGACATCTCAAGTGTTGTAGGAACGGCCACTGAATCTTGTATTCGAATCATTTCAGAATTCAAGAAAAAAGGTTATTTAGAAACATCGGGCAAGCGAATTAAGATTGCCGACGAAAAGGGTCTTCAAGAACTGGTACAAGGTTTTTAGGGCCGCCCCGACAATTACCGAAACGGCCCCAATACTTTAAGCATAATTTTTATACTTCTTGTTGATTCCAGAATTGACAAATTCATACCTAGAACTGTGTTTCATTCTTCGGTACAGGTCTTCATTTACGTTTACTGGAACCTTTAGATTAGGAAATTGAATCTGGTAGGTATTGTCGGCCGATTTGCCAATCAATGAAACTTTGACAGGTTTATTCTTCATAATCTAATGAATTTTAATGATTAAACTATTTAAAACAACCAATTGTTGACCGGACAAAGGTTGTGCCACGCCATCTTTTAAAAGATGATAAATGTCATAGATTCAGCCTACTGACATTTCTACCTTTATCAACGTTCACTTTGACATTTATTTTATGAAACAAATCTTGATACCTACCGATTTTTCAGAAAATGCTTGGCTGGCTACCCTTTATGCATTGCGATTGTATCAAAACGAAGAGTGCGTTTTTCATCTCTTAAACACTTACACCCCCGCTATCGTGAGTTCTCGTTTCATTGCCGAGAACAAGTCAAATGCCTCCTCTGTTCAAACGTCTGCCGACTATTCAGAAAGACAGCTCAAAAGTCTATTGTCTAAAATTGAAAATGAGTACCCGAACGCCCGACACTATTTTGAGACCTATTCATCATTCAGCTTACTCGGCGATGAGGTTCGGTATCTGGTCGAAAAAGAGCAAATCGACCTAATAGTAATGGGTGCCAAAGGCATTTCAAACGAAGACTATGTTTTCATGGGTAAAAATACGGTCAAACTTCTGAAGTATATTCGCCATTGCCCCATATTGGCCGTACCGTCGAATGCTACTTTTGAAGTACCCAACGAAATTTCGTTCTATACTAATTTCGATAAATTCTATACCCGCGCCGAATTGACACCCTTGTTAGAAATGGTCGATACCTTTAAAGCTACCGTGCGTGTCGTTCATCTGCAACACGAACTACGGCCATTGAACGAATTGGAGCAGTTTAATCTAGGAATGCTCAGAAAATACTTTGGTGAACGCGAACATTACATTCATACCATTTCACAAATCAACACGGTTTCAAGAACCTTACGGCATTTTAACCGTGAACTGAACATTCACCTTTTGGCATTATTAAATTTCCGGAACAGTTATATGGATGTCGTCACCTCTGAACCACAGGTAGAAAAAGAAGTGTTCTCTTCCCATGTACCCTTTCTCGTAATACCTGAAATGACTATGGCCTTAAAAAATGTAAGAAACCGCACCCTTGTGGGCAGCAACAGTATTAATGGCTAACTATCAACTAACACTTAGTCATGTAGAAGCCCCTTAGCCGGGGCTTTTATTTTCAAAAACAATCTCATGGATTAGCTGCATTATGGGATACAAGAAATAAGTCTTGAGGACTTGTTTAATCTCCCTTCAAAGTCCATCGACTACCTCCACAAAGCTTGCAAGTTTTAAAATTTCCGAAAATAGCTACTGTAACACATCGCGAAAATAGAATACTCATCTTTCGATGATAAAAAATATATTACTGCCCATCAAATATGCACTACCTCAATTATTTGTTTACAGAAAAAAGGCAGCAACCAGAAGACCAGTTGCTATATAATCGAATTTCAATTCTTACCTTTCCAAAGAATTTAATATAGGTTAATGACGATTTTAGATACGATTAAAAAAGAAACCAAGAGCCATCACCAGCAGGTAGAAACAGTATTAGTTTCTGAACTTAAAAGCCTCAAAACCAAAGATGACTATGCTGGGCTTCTTGCACGACTTTATTCTTTTTACAAACCCATCGAAGATGAAGTGCACCGTACTATCGATGCAGAAATAATTACCGATATATCAAAGCGTGAACACACTTCTCGCATTGTAGAAGATTTGCAGCTTTTGGAGCATAGAGAAGAGACGCCCTTACCCGAGCCCCAACTGACCATGAAATCTCTATCCTATGCGCTAGGGGTGCTGTACGTGATGGAAGGTTCTACTATGGGCGGACAAATTATCTCTAAAATGATTCATAAGAATGTAGATATGAACGGCGCAGATGCCGTAAATTATTTTAGCTCTTATGGTGACGATACCCATAAAATGTGGGCAAAATTCAAGATCCAAGTAATAAAAATAGAATCTACATTAAACCATAAAGAGGTCATTAGTGGTGCCGAAGATACTTTTAACCAATTAAGGCAATGGCTATTGGCTACGAAACCTTTGGAAAGTACAAGCGTATAGTGGCACCTTCGTTGGGTTGACCCTGGGCATCGATAAAACCACGATGCTTCAACATGATCTTTTTACAAAATGCCAAACCGATACCCGTACCCTCGTAATCGGATTTACTGTGCAGCCTTGAAAAGATCTTAAATATCTTTTCATTGTGCTGGTTGTCAAACCCAATGCCATTATCTTGAATTGATATAACCGAGTACATGTCTGATTTAGAATGATTTTGGTCATCGAAAATACGAATCCGCAATCTTCTATCAGGATGTTTAAACTTTATGGCATTATGAATGGGGTTGAGAAGGCATTGCTTGATCAGAAACTGTAAACCAGAAACTTCTGGCAAATACCCTTCTATAACGAGTTCGGCTTTTTCTTCCTCTAAAGTTTCTTTCAGTTCTTTTTTAATTTCTTGAAGCAAATCGTTTAAATCGACCTTTTCAAAATTATCCTCTTCTGAGCTGGCCCGATTATATTCTAAAATATCCTTAATCAAAGTCTGCATGCGTTCAGCCGACTTCGACATTCTTGAAATTCTTTTCTCGGCCACTTCGGTTACTTGAAACCTTTGCTGGTCTTCAAGCATTGTTGACGCCATCATTCGAATCTTTCTTAGGGGCTCTTGCAAATCATGGGCACTGATCCAACCAATATTTTCTAATTCGCTATTGACCGCTTTTAGGTTTTCGGTGAGAATTCTTTGCTTCTCCTTATCCTCATTGGTTAGAATGGCCCTAAGAAATGATTGAAAGAAAAACTTAAACTTGTTACAGGCATCTATTTCGGGTTGTAGCCAAGGTTTACTAGTATCCTTCACATTCTCGGTGAAGGTTTCAAAAGACTTTCTAGGGGAGAGTCCCTTTTTATCCTTTTCAATCGCTTTAGAAGGGTCACCGGCCCATTTGATGTTCTTAATGGTAGGCTCGCGAAACCACATGAGGTAATTGGTATCATCCAGCATATGAAAATTGATACCTGGGAATTTTTCCGCCACCGAGCCCAAACCTTTGTTTTGACGGGGAAACGTAGAGGTTATCACCTTTCCGTCACTTTGTATATCAAATAGAACTTCCGATATCAGTCGAATATCCTCTTCGGTGGGTGTTTCACCGTTACTATAAACTTTTCCATCGATGCAGGCCGAAAAGCCACTACCATTACATAGTTGATAGATAGCATCATCCTGAAAAAGCGATGTTAATGAGTCTCGTTTAAATTCTAGACTTTTAGAGGATAGCTTATCTACATATTCATTCGCTTTCTTGGCAACTTCATACTGCTCATTTAAAATTCTAACATCAATCTGTGAAGTAATAAAGTACCCATAGAGCTTTACCGCATTTCTGGTTTCTTGGCTTAAAAATTTGGTCGAATAATGATGGCACGCCACCAGGCCCCAAAGTTTACCTTTATGTATCAAGGAAACCGTGAGGGTGGCCCCTACCCCCATGTTCTTTAAATATTCTACATGTATGGGGGAAACGCTTCTTAAAACTGACAAGCTTAAGTCTAGCGTATCTACTTTGCTTTCTACATAAGTGTAAAGTTTAGCAGGCACATAGTCGATGTTGCCAATGATACGCAACAAATTCTTGATATATAAGGCCCTGGCCTGTGGGGGAATATCTGTATGCGGATAATGTAGCCCTAAAAAGGGTTCTAAGTGCTCTTCCCTGACCTCGGCATAGACTTCACCATTATACTCATGGTCAAACTTATAGATCATCACTCGGTCGTAACCGGTGATATTCTTGATGGCAGTAGCGACCGATTGGCTTAATTCTTTAAGACTGTTGGTGTCTTCAATAGAGCTCAATAATCTTTTGCTCGATTCAAAAAGGTTGCCTTCTTCGTTTAACGGAACCTTATTAGGTTCTGCCTCGAAGATTATGTTTTCTTGACTCTTATGAATCGTAAGGGCGTAGGATTGATCGTTGTAAGTAAGAAAGACTGTTTTCTTTTCTAGAGAGTTGCTTTTGAATTCTCGTAACGTCTCTTTAAAATCTTTCCCAAGAATGTCATCAATTCTTTTTCCTAAGATTTCATTGTATCTATAATCGAGAAATTGAGAGATGTTTTCGCTACAGACATTAATAATCTCCTTATCCGCATCTATAGAAATTAAAAATCCATGAGGTTGTATCAATCCGGGGATGTGTATCGCCTCATCTTCACAATTTTCAAGATTGACCACATCCCTATTAACAATATCCTTTATCTTCATTAATCTATATAGCCAGCTTATTCAGTAAAAAGTCGTTTGGTGGGGCAGTATCGGTATTAAAATCTAGCGAAAGAGCTTTGCTTATTAATTTGATAACATCTCTAAAACTGCTCGGTTTAACGGCATAATAATTGGCGCCTAACTTCTTACTCTTTTCAATATTTTGCTTATCGGCACTAGTGGAATACATAATGACCGGGGTTGTAGCGACTAAACTATTCGATCTAATGTCTTCTAAATGCTCAAAACCTGACTTGGCCGGCATATTCAAATCCATAAAAACGACGCTATTGTTCGCTGCGGTTTGGCTAATGACCTCTAAAAGATTTTCACCATTTTTTACAAGATGAAGATTTATCTTGACGGCCTCATCACCTGATAAGGAGTAAACGGCCTCTTCAAAAAACATTAAATCATCTTCATCATCATCTGCATAGAAGATCGAATATTCTTTCATTTTAATTTAAGCAGTATGTTAAATTTAAAACCATTGCCAATCTCTGAAGGATTAGCATCAATAAGATGCCTGTAAAATACTAAAATTTTGTTAAATATCCACAAGGGGATACACGCGCCCAACTTACTGAAAGTCAAAATATTTGAAAAACAGAAAGCTTCTTTGGGTTAAATAAAATCTCATCAAAAGGTCAAATTCCGTCCCTTCCTATCGCATGGAAAGCCCTATTCGGAAAGGTCTTTCGATTTTCTACATTCTTAAAGACTTAGTTGATTAATGGTGCTAAGATAAATGAACTTTTGAGATTCCAACACTCAACCAAACTGACTAATCCAAATAAAAAAAGCCCCTGATTTAGGGGCTTTACAATTTACTCAGCGGAGGAAGAGGGATTCGAACCCCCGGAGGTGTGACCCTCAACAGTTTTCAAGACTGCCGCATTCGACCACTCTGCCATTCCTCCTTAAGCGGGTGCAAATATAAAAACCTTTTTCTGTTCATTAAAGTAAAAATTGAAATTTATTCTCACTTAAGTTTTATGGCCTACCATAAAAGCAATAAAAACGGTGCTTTTCATTAAATTGCCAACATGCAGCAACCACTGGTCAGTATACTGATTCCCTTCAAGAACACCGCGCCATTTTTAAAGGAATGTATTGAATCGATCATTCAACAGACTTATACAAATTGGCAGGTTTTAGCGGTCAATGACCATTCCGAAGACCGCAGCCTTCAACTTGTTTCAGATATGGCTAAAAAAGATGATAGAATTTTGGTTTTCGAAAACAGGGGAAAGGGTATTATTTCTGCGCTTCAAACTGCTTATCAACAAAGTAGCGGAGACTTAATCACCCGTATGGACTCTGATGATGTAATGGTGAAAACCAAATTAGAGGTTCTCGTTACCTCTCTACTTAAAAATGGTAAAGGCCATATAGCCGTAGGCCAAGTAAAATACTTTTCACATCGTGGTATCAGTAATGGTTATGAGCGTTATGAGCAATGGTTGAACCATTTAACATCTAAAGGTTCTAACTATACTGAAATATATAAAGAATGCGTAATACCTTCCCCTTGTTGGATGACTTACCGCGATGACCTGAACGCATGTCAAGCTTTTGAACCCGACCGCTACCCTGAAGATTATGACCTTACTTTTCGTTTCTATCAGAATGGTCTTTCGTGCATACCATGCGATACCGTATTACACCACTGGCGAGACTACGATACCCGTACCTCTAGAACCAGTGAACACTACGCCCAAAATTATTTCTTGAACATCAAACTTTTTTATTTTTTAAAAATCGATAGAAAACCGAATCGGGTGTTGACCGTTTGGGGAGCGGGGAAAAAAGGAAAGGAGATCGCCAGAGGACTTAAAAAAAGAGGAATTGATTTTTTTTGGTTGTGCGATAACCCAAAAAAAATCGGTAAGAAAATCTATGGCATAAAAATGCATCATTTTTCAATTTTAAAAGACCTTAGATTACCGCAAAGTATTATTACCGTAGCAAATGAAGAATCACAATCTGTCATTCGAGATTACCTTACCCGATTAGGTCACCTACCAATGAAAGATTTCTTCTTTTTCTGTTAAGGGGCCATCATGCAATTCTCCTCCTTTTTTAATTATCTTTGTGCACTCAATTCAGGACATGCAGTTTAAACATCCAGAACTTCTTTGGGCGCTATTCTTACTCCTGATTCCTATTTTCATTCATCTTTTTCAGCTCAGAAGGTTTCAGAAAACTCCTTTTACCAATGTCAAACTTTTAAAAAAGGTAGTAGTTGAATCGAGGCGTAGCCAAACTTTAAAAAAATGGCTGCTTCTGCTCACAAGATTATCTTTGTTGGCCGCATTGGTTATTGCTTTTGCCCAACCTTTTTTTGCATCAAAAGTCGCGTTAAAAGAGAAAGAAACCATTATCTACTTAGATAATTCGTTCAGCATGCAACTGAAGAATAACGGTGCGTCCCTTCTACAAAACGCGGTTCAGCAGTTGCTGAAAGTGCTGCCCAAAAATGAGCGAATCACTATTTTTACCAATGACCGAACGTTTAGAAATGTACTTCTGCAAGACTTTCAAAACCAACTTTTAGAAATCAATTTTACCGACGAACAACTAACCCTAAATCAAATACAGTTTAAGGGAGAGACTTTATTCTCTGAAAATAGCGATACCGATAAAAATTTGGTGATTGTTTCAGACTTTCAAAGGTCATTACAATTTAATGGGTCGGATTCTCTAAGTACCGTTAAAAAGCATTTGGTTCAACTTTCAGGTGATTCAAAAAATAATGTCTCAGTAGATTCCGCCTATATAAAGACCAATGATGAAAATCATTTAGATTTAAACGTATTGTTGTCGGCAAAGGAAGAGCTTGAAAGCATACCGGTTTCCCTTTATAACGATACCATCTTGACAGCAAAAAGCTCAGCGAAGTTTGATGAGAACTTAAGCGGTAGCATACAGTTTACAATTACTAATTTTGAAGAGTTTAAGGGAAAGATTCAGATCACCGATAACGCGCTGGATTATGATAACCAGTTGTATTTTTCAATTGGTGAACGCCAAAAAATAAAAGTATTAGCTGTAAGTGATGCGGATGACAGTTTTCTGAAAAGACTTTTTTCAGATGATGAGTTTGAGCTCACAGCCGTTTCGATAAACCAATTGAACTACAGCGATATTTCCCGACAGAACTTTATAATTTTCAACGAATTAACATCGATACCCTCACCTTTGGTCTCTAGCATCAAAGAGTTTACAAATGACGGAGGACACTTGTTGGTCATACCTCCTATTGAAATCGATTTACAATCCTATCAAGTGCTCACCTCACAATTTTACGGTACGGCGTTTGGCGAGAAGAACGCCTCTGAAAAAAATATTACACAGATTAATTTTGCCCATCCGTTATACCAAAACGTATTTGACAAAAAAGTAGATAATTTTCAGTATCCGAAGACTTCCTCTCAATATACTTTAAAATCGGCCGCCCCTTCCATTTTACGTTTTCAAGACCGCACCCCCTTTCTGATAGGAGACAATAACTTTTATGCATTCTCGGCCCCCTTATCCTCAGAAAATTCAAATTTCAAGAATTCACCATTGATAGTTCCTACCTTTTACAACATGGCCATCAACAGCTTAAAATCTCCTGAACTATACAACCAATTGAGAAAAGATGTATTTGTTGATGTGCCCATTTCTTTAGAACAAGATGGTATTTTAAAAGTGGTTAAAGGTGAAATTGAGTATATACCCCAACAACAATCGATGGCTCAAAAGGTACATATGGTGTTTAATGATGAATTAAACGAAGATGGTATTTACAGCATTGATTATCAAAATAAATCGTTAGGCCTCTTAAGTTTCAATTACGATAGAAAAGAGAGCATGCTAGAATACTTGCACCCAGAAGAACTAGAATCGACCAGTTTAGATACCTCGATTACCTCATTGTTTGAAACCTTCGAAAAAGACAATCGCGTAACCGAGCTTTGGAAATGGTTTGTTATTTTAGCGCTGTTATTTCTAATGGTTGAAATACTCATTCAAAAATTTCTTAAATGAACATCCTTTTAAAATCGGCCATAATTATTGATCAAACCCAAAAGGACCTTCATTTAAAAAAACGAGACATTTGGATCAAGAATGGAAAGATAGCTAAAATTGCCTCTAAAATAGAAGCAGAATCAAGTACGAAGGTTATTCAACTTGAAAATTTGCATGTATCCATCGGGTGGTTCGATAGTAGTGTGAGCTTTGGTGAACCAGGCTTTGAGGATAGGGAAACCATCGAAAATGGCTTGCTCACCGCCTCCAAAAGCGGATTTACGCAAATAGTTCTCAACCCGAACGTACAACCCGTTCCTGATTCTAATTCCGATATTGTTTTTCTAAAAAATGCATCAAAAGATGCAGCTACTGAACTATATCCTTTAGGCACCATGACCATGAAGGCAGAGGGCAATGACCTTGCAGAGCTTTATGACATGAAAAATGCCGGAGCCGTCGGGTTTTACGATTTTAAAAGTCCGGTAGATAATGGCAATCTGCTAAAAATTGCATTGCAATACACGCAGAATTTCAAGGGTCTTGTCTATTCTTTTCCAATGGATAAAAAGATTGCTGGCAAGGGCATCGTAAACGAGGGAGAAGTTTCTACCAAGCTTGGTTTAAAAGGTATCCCTTCATTGGCTGAAGAACTACAAATCATACGAGATTTGTTTATTCTTGAATATGCTGGGGGAAGGCTTCATATACCCACCATTTCAACTTCCAATTCGGTAAAGCTTATTGCAGATGCCAAAAAGAAAGGGCTTAATGTAACTTGTAGCGTAGCGATTCACAACTTGTTTTTCACTGATTCGTGTTTAGAAGAGTTTGATTCCCTTTTTAAAGTACTTCCACCCTTACGAACGGAGAAAGACACCAAAGCGCTTATGAAAGGTTTAAAGGATGGCACCATCGATTTTGTGACCAGTGACCATACGCCTCTAAATATTGAAGAAAAGAGAGTGGAATTTGATAATGCCGAATACGGAAGTCTTGGGCTAGAAAGTTCTTTTGGTGTAATGAATAAACTTTTTGGTACCGAGACCGCTATTGAACTGTTATCAAAAGGTCGGGAAGTTTATGGTTTAGATATACCTGAACTGAAGGAAGGTGAAAAAGCCAACCTTACCATTTTCAATCCTGAGAAAAAGTTTACACCTGCCGAAGAGAATCTTTCATCAACCTCTAAGAACAGCATGTATCTAGGCAAATCGCTAAAAGGGATTGTTTATGGTACAATCAATAACGGAAAAGCGGTGTTAAATTAAACTAATATTGAGCTCGATTTATAAACCAAAATCAACCTAATTATGGACCAATTTACAGTTAAGGAAGGTAAAACTATAGCTATAATCAGTTATATTACTTTTATTGGGCTGATAGTAGCTGTCATCATGAACAACAGTAAGAACAACGCTTTTGCCCAATTTCACATAGGGCAATCGTTCAGAATAGTAATAGCAAGTCTTGCCAATTCGGTGCTATCATGGTTTTTACCATCTTCATTAATGATGATTTCAACCATCATCAGTCTTCTAATTTTGGTACTCATTATTCTAGGTATCGTAAATGCAGTGAACGGCAAAGCAGAACCGCTACCTGTTATAGGTACTATAGGTGATTAATTTTACTGTTTATATTTTAATATTCCTTATTCGTATTAAAGGAAGCTTTAAAGATTATTTATGAGTACTGTTAAAGATGGTAAGACTGCTGCCATAATTGCCTATTTTACGATTGTAGGGGCATTGATTGCCATAAGCATGAATGCCGAACCAAAGAATGATTTCGCAAGATTTCACACCAGACAAGCATTTGGTCTTCACCTTCTATTTATTGCTTTCGGAATTCTTTCCAGTAATTGGGGAAATATCTATTCTTTCTTTGGTCTCATGTTGTCTTATACCATATTATGGTTTTACGGTTTCTTTGGCGCATTGGCAGAAAAGAAGCAATCGATACCCGTATTAGGCCCCTATTTTCAAAAATGGTTTACCTTTATCGGCTAACTTTTTTAGCAATTACCGTGTAATCAATTCTCCCCGACCAAAATGACCACAGCACCACTATCATTAGAACACATCATAAAACCTTCTTCTATATCGGAAGGAAAAGCACCTGTTTTGTTTATGTTTCACGGGTATGGAAGTAATGAAGAAGACCTTTATTCCTTTGCCCCGGAATTACCTGAGGAACTCTGCATTATATCGGTACGGGCACCTTATACCCTAGAACCCTTCGGATACGCTTGGTATGCCATCAATTTTGATGCGGTTCAAGGCAAATGGAGTGACGATTCGCAGGCTAGAGAATCAAGGGAAAAGATAATCGCTTTCATCGACGAGGCCTGTAAAACCTACGGTTTAGATGAGAAAAGAGTCACTTTGTTAGGTTTTAGCCAAGGAACCATCCTCAGCTATGCCGTTGCACTTTCATATCCTGAAAAAATTAAGAATGTTATTGCCCTAAGCGGCTATATCAATGAGGCCATTATTGCTGAGAATTATACAGAAAAAGAGCATCAAAATCTAAAGATATATGCCTCACATGGTCAAGTAGACCAAGTAATCCCGCCTGAATGGGCCCAAAGAGCACCTGAGTTTCTTTCTAAATTAGATATTGAACATATTTATGAAGAATTTCCGGTAGGTCACGGGGTATCACCACAGAATTTTTACTCTTTTAAAAAGTGGCTTTCGGATAAGATTTAGAAAAAGGAATAGAGGTTGACTAAGTTTTAATTGCTACGGGTATATAGCAAATGATCAAGGGTAGTAAAATCGACTCCTAAATCATCTTTCAATTCATATTTTATCAAAAGCTCGCCCCAATATTTTCCATCGGAAAAATCGGTGATTATCCACTTATGGTTCAGCACCTTGATTTTATTAATTTTAAAATCACTTTCCATTCCCTCATAGGGCACCAAAGGGTTATCGCCCTTTGTTTCATTGGTTTCCAATAACTTGTCGGAAATATAACGAGAAGGATCATTCATTTGTAAATGGTCATAATAAGCCAAGGCATCATCATTGTTCTCTAAAGAGAAATACTGCATTTCAAGAACCTTTAATTGTAAGGCCTGTACCGAATCTTGTAATTGTGTAACATCAGCATTCAATTTTATGATTTGGTCATCTTTAGCCTTCGCCATTTTACCACTACTCACAAAAAGATAAAGGCATATTAGTGAAACGAATACGAATAGATAAAGAAAGATTTTACTTTTCATGGTAAATAAACTTGAATTATATTTTTCAGATGTTCAATATTAAATTGTCATAGGCAAGGTGCACCCCTTTTGGCAATTTTTTCTCAACTTCTTCATGAAAACCCAATAGGTGGCTAATGTGGGTGAGATAAGCCTTTTCGGGTTTTATATCCTCAATAAAGCTTAAGGCCTCCTCTAAATTAAAATGTGAATGATGGGCTTCTTCCCGAAGGGCGTTTACAACTACTATCCTACTTCCCATTATTTTGCTTTTTTCCTCCTCTGAAATAGTCTTTACATCGGTTAGATAGGTGAAATCGCCAAAACGAAAACCAAAAACCTGAACCCGATTATGATTGGCCTCAATCGGTACTACCGAAAGGTCTCCTAATAGAAACGGCTCATTCTTTTCGATAGTATTTACCGCTACGGCAGGAGCTCCAGGGTAACGGTTGGCATCGGTAAAAATATAATCAAAACGCCGCCGCAGCGAATCGGCTACTCGTTGGTGGGCGTAAATGGGAATATCGCCTTGTCTAAAAAAAAAAGGGCGTATATCGTCGAGACCCGCAGTATGGTCAGAATGTTCGTGGGTAAATAGAATTCCGTCAATTCTCGAAACATCATGGGTAAGCATTTGCTGTCGAAAATCAGGTCCGCAATCAATCACATAATTGTACTTGCCCCAACAGACCATAACGGAAACCCTAAGTCTATTATCTTTAGGGTCAGAACTTAAGCAAACAGGGTGTTTACTGCCAATAATAGGTATGCCTTGCGAAGTGCCCGTACCCAAAAAAGTGATTTTCATTGGCTCTTTCATGTGCACTCAAATTTATAACTAAATAATTTAATAGGTGACCCGAACTTATTAACTTTGTTTTCATCAAAATCGTGAAAATGGCTTCAGTTCTAAAAAGGGACTCCACCTTTGAAAACATCCCATCCATTAAGGCTAAAACTCTGAGAATCAACCTAAATCCGGATATTTATGGCACTTTTGCCGAAATCGGTGCAGGTCAAGAAACAGCCAGACATTTTTTTAGGGCCGGAGGGGCTTCTGGAACCATTGCCAAGGCAATGAGTGCCTATGACAAAGATTTTAGCGATGCCGTTTACGGTATAGAAGAAGATGGGCGTTATGTAACACAATCAAGATTAAAGAAGATGCTTTCGCATGAGATGCGGTTAATGGAGGAACGTATTAGCCGAGAAAGGCATCCTGACCGATTGTTTTTTGCATATGCCAACACGGTGGCAACCATAGACTTCTCAAAACGATACAAAGGCCATGGTTGGGTGGGTATACGATTTCAATTAGACCCTACGCAAAAAGAGTTTGACGAAATTGTACTGCACATTCGATTTAAACAAAACGAAGCACGTCTACAGCAAGAAACACTGGGCATGCTGGGTGTTAACTTGATTTATGGTGCCTTTTACAAGTATCATAAACCTCGTAAAATGCTGAAATATCTGTATGACCATATCGATAAGGATACAGTCGAAATAGATATGATCAACTTTTCAGGGCCTAATTTTAAAGATGTAGATAACCGTTTAATGAGTTTGCAACTCATTCGAAACGATATGACCGATGCGGTAATGTTCGGCCCAGATGGTAACAACCTATTGCCTGCCGCAATTCTTTACAAAAAAAATATCTTGGCGTTAAGAGGTAGTTTTAGACCGGTGACCAAGGTTAATATGGATATGTTCCATAAATCACACGATATTTTTATTCGTGATCCTGCCGTTGACCAAGATAATACCATGGTCATTTTTGAGATTACCCTCTCGAATCTAAAAGCAGCGGGCGAAATAGACGAGCAAGACTTTATGGATCGGGCCGAATTATTGTGTGCCCTTGGCCATACCGTAATGATATCGAAATTTCAAGAATATTATAAGTTGGTCGAATACCTTAATAACTATACTAAGGCCAAAATTGGTCTTACCATGGGTGTGAACAACTTGGTAGATATTTTTGATGAAAAATACTATCGTCATTTAAGTGGTGGTATTCTCGAGGCTTTCGGAAAGCTGTTCTTTAAAGAGCTTCAAGTTTATCTCTACCCGATGAAGAATGCGGAAACAGGTCAAATTATGACCAGCAACAACGTCAAGGTACATCCACGGATGAAAGAACTCTACAAATTCTTTAAGTACAACGGTAAGGTGATGGATATTATAGATTACGATCCTGAAATTATGCATATTTTTTCTAGGGATGTACTTAAGAAAATCATCAATAATGAAGAAGGTTGGGAAGAGATGCTACCTAAGGGTATCGCCGAAACCATTAAGGATAAAAATCTCTTTACCAGAAAAATATTGAAAGGCGAAGAAGATAATGTCTAATTAGACAAATCAGGTAAAAACAAAAAAGCCGAACCATTTAAGGTTCGGCTTTTTTGTTCATGCTTCTTTTACGAATCAATCTAATAATTGGGCCGCATGGTCTTTGGTCTTTACCTTATCGATGACCCTCTCCACTACTCCATCTTCATCTATAAGAAAAGTGGTTCTAAGAATTCCTTCAAATTCCCTACCCATAAACTTTTTAGGCCCCCAAACGCCAAAGGCATCGATTACCGTATGGTCTTCATCTGATAAAAGAGGAAATGGCAGCTCATACTTATTTTTAAAATTGGTCTGCTTTCTAGCAGAATCTTCACTTACCCCTAAAAGCTCGTAGCCCGCTGCTTTTAAAGAGTTATAATTATCGCGAAGATTACAGGCTTCGGCTGTACAACCGGGTGTATTGGCCCTAGGGTAGAAAAACACTATCAGTTTTTTTCCTTGAAAATCGGATAATTTGATAATCGTACCGTCTTGGTCTTTTGATATAAAATCAGGAACCTGATCACCTACTTTCAACATAGTCATTCTTATTTTTGAGTTACCTTCGCACCGCGAATAAATTTCAACGAAACTAAGTAAAAATGACCAAAGCCGAAAAGGTTGAGTTTGTAATAAATACGCTTCAAAAATTATATCCTGAAATACCTATTCCCTTAGACCATAAAGACCCCTATACATTATTGGTAGCCGTACTCATGTCTGCCCAAAGTACCGATGTAAGGGTCAATCAAATTACCCCTTTGCTTTTTGCAAGGGCAGATAACCCGTACGATATGATTAAACTTTCGGTAGATGAAATTCGGGAAATCATTAAGCCCGTAGGGCTTTCACCTATGAAATCGAAAGGTATTCACGGGCTTTCGCAAATTTTGGTCGATAAATACGATGGTGAAGTGCCACAAGATATCTCATTGCTTGAAGAACTGCCGGCTGTGGGCCACAAAACGGCCAGCGTAGTGGTCTCGCAAGCTTTTGGGATTCCTGCATTTCCGGTAGATACTCATATACATAGGCTAATGTACCGATGGGGATTTTCAAATGGGAAAAATGTGGTTCAGACTGAAAGAGATGCCAAAAGACTTTTTCCTGAGGAAATATGGAATGACTTACACTTACAGATTATTTGGTACGGTAGACAATACTCACCGGCCAGAGGTTGGAACCTAGATCAAGATATCATTACCAAAACAATTGGTAGAAAATCAGTTCTCAAAGAATATTTAAAATCAAAAAAGCCCCGTTAAATGGGGCTTTTTGTAATTAATTTAAACTGTTTTCAAATCGGAGGTTTCTAAATTCCGTTACATGAAACTGTTTGGAGAAATCCAATAAAAATCGAATTGTCTCAGCACTAGTTTTTACGAATTTACCTTTTTCAAGGTTTTCAGAGTAGATTTTTTCCATATCAGTAGCATAGTTATACAAGGATAACGCCGCTACATATGAAATATTGTTGTAAACCGGTCTCTAATTATTAATTTGTTAGAACAATGTTGTTCTTTTCAATGATTTTTCTAAGGTTGATAAGGGCATATCGCATTCTTCCTAAAGCAGTATTAATACTAACCCCAGTGTTTTCAGAGATTTCTTTGAAGCTCATATCTCTGTAGATTCTCATGATCAAAACTTCTTTTTGGTCATCTGGTAATTCTTCTACCAAATGTCTAAGGTCGCTATCGATTTGATCCTTGATCAATTGCTTTTCAGCATTCAACTTCTCATCACCGATTACCGAAAAGATATTGAAATCTTCGTTTCCTTCGAACATTGGCATTCTTTTGTTCTTTCTGAAATGGTCGATGATCAAGTTATGGGCAATTCTCATTACCCAAGGCAAAAATTTACCTTCTTCACTGTAGTTGCCTTTTTTCAAGGTACGTATTACCTTAATAAAGGTATCTTGAAAAATGTCTTCGGTAATGTCTTTGTCCAATACCTTGGAATAGATGAAGCTTGTAATTCTTTGGTTGTGCCTGTTGATTAGAATTTCCAAGGCTTTTTCATCTCCGGCGATGTAATCTCTAACTAATACTGAGTCTTCGGTCTGTAGGTTCATGCGTGCAGTTTTTAAGATTTGAGGCAATCATTTTGATTGCTTTACGGTCATTAGTTTATATTTCAATTAATCTATTGGGGGATAGCTTGTTTTAATTCTGATATAAAACTAGAAAGATTGACCCTCGCACAAAAAACATTGTTGTCAAACTGCCAGATTCTGATGTGAAACCCTACATTTTCTGTTTTCTATAAAATAAATGTGAAATACGTGCGTTGAAAATCGCCAAAACTACTGATATTAAGCACTCAACAACTAACAGAGAGAGGCTTTATAAGGCTCAGAATAGCGGTTTAGGCGGTTGTATGCAGGTAAATTAGTGTGGTGAAAACTAAAAAAGGTCTTGAATCGTTGATTCAAGACCTTTTTCTATTGGTTACCTTTAATATCAATTCATGTTCGACTCGAACTTGATTCCTTTTGCTTCGGTAAACTTCAATGATTTAGAATAATCTAACAAAAACTTTACGGTTGAAGCGCTAGCCTTTACTTGTTTTATTCCTTTTTGTTCAGCAGAGTAAATTTTTTCCATATCTAATATCCGTATTGTTATAGTACTCTAACGCCACGAATATAAATTTAATGAAACCGTTCGACCTATGGCACATTAAATCGTTAAAAGAATATCGTTCTGTTCAATTATCTTACGAAGGTTGATCAAAGCGTATCGCATTCTTCCCAAAGCTGTATTGATGCTAACACCTGTATTCTCTGAAATTTCTTTGAAACTCATATCCTTATATATACGCATCACCAAGACTTCTCTTTGGTCGGCTGGTAGTTCATTGATCAACTTGCCCAAATCGGTGTCAATTTGGTCTTTTATTATTTGATGCTCGGCATTCAGCTTCTCATCACTAATGAGCGAGAAAATATCAAAAGTGTCGGCACCATCGAACATAGGCATTCTGCTACTTTTACGAAAATGATCGATTATTAGATTGTGTGCAATGCGCATCACCCAAGGCAAGAATTTACCTTCTTCATTATAAGTACCCCTTCTCAAAGTTCGAATAACTTTAATAAAGGTATCTTGAAATATATCTTCGGTAATATCGCGACTATTGACTTTTGAATAAATAAAACTACTCAGTCGCTGATTGTGTTTTTCGATAAGGGCCTCAAGCGCTTTTTCATCGCCTGCCACATATCTTTTAATAAGAAGGGAATCGTCAAGTTGTACATCCATAGCTATTACTTTTTATTAAAAACGCACACCTATCTTTTTCAAAAGGCGCGGTAGAAACTCGTTTTAAACTGTAAAAAGTAATTTTATGCTATAGGCTTCTTAACATTTTGTTAGGCTCAAATATAGAAAAAATTAAATGGTTCATAAAAAAATCTTTATAAGAGCACATTGTGGTAATACCTAATACCGTGCCACATTTTTATTGACGGCTTCATTGTATCTTTGCAGTACATATATGAAAAAGACAGTGAATTTAGAGGTAAACCCCAAAGAGAATATCATTATAAAAGGTGCTAAACTGCACAATCTGAAAGATATTAATGTCGTCATACCACGAAATAAATTGGTAGTGATCACAGGCCTATCAGGCTCCGGTAAGTCTAGTTTGGCTTTCGATACACTTTATGCAGAAGGTCAACGAAGGTATGTAGAAAGTCTTTCTTCGTATGCCAGACAATTCTTGGGAAAACTAGATAAACCGAAGGTTGATTATATTAAAGGTATAGCACCCGCAATTGCCATTGAGCAAAAAGTAAATTCTACCAATCCTCGGTCTACAGTGGGTACCACTACTGAAATATATGATTATCTCAAATTGCTATATGCAAGAATAGGCAGAACCTTTTCGCCAATTTCTGGAAAAGAGGTAAAAAAAGACACCGTAACCGACGTTGTTAAACATGTAAAGAGCCAAGAAGTAGGTAAAAAGCTTTTGTTGTTGGCACCCTTAAAAATCGACGAGAAGCGCGATGTTGAGAAATCATTACAATTGTTGTCGAAACAAGGGTATGCCCGTATCAAACATGGTGGACAAGTGTATCGAATTGATAATGCCCCCTCCGATATTGGTCGAGAATTTGAATTGGTCGTAGACCGAATTATAGTCAAAGATGACGAAGACTTTTATAATCGATTAGCTAATGCCGTAGATACGGCCTTCTTCGAGGGCAAAGGGGAATGTATCGTCGAGGAAATGAAAACCGGTCATACCTCTAATTTTAGCAATCGATTTGAGTTGGACGGAATGTCATTTTTAGAACCAAACGTTCATCTTTTCAGTTTCAATAACCCTTACGGAGCCTGCCCAAAGTGCGAGGGCTATGGTGATGTGATTGGTATTGACGAAGATTTGGTTGTACCTAATACAGCACTGTCTGTATATGATAATGCCGTTTCTCCCTGGAGAGGTGAAAGCATGGGTTGGTACCGTGACCAACTGGTCAATTCAGCCTACAAATTTGATTTTCCTATTCATAAACCGTGGTTTGAACTAAGCGATGATCAAAAAGACTTAGTGTGGAATGGAAACGCCCATTTTATCGGCATTCACAAGTTCTTTGAAACGCTGGAGGAAAAAAGTTATAAGATACAGAACCGGGTCATGCTCTCCCGTTATCGAGGTAAGACCAGATGCGATGTTTGCAAGGGTAAAAGGCTTCGTAAAGAAACCGACTATGTAAAGGTCGGTGGAAAGAATATATCTGATTTGGTAGAGCTTCCGATCAAAAAGCTCATACCCTTTTTCGAGCAACTCGAACTGGACAAACATGATCAACAAATAGCCTCTCGCCTTTTGAAGGAAATCACGAGCAGACTTGGTTTTCTATATAAAGTAGGTCTTAGCTATCTCACACTTAACAGGAAATCGAATACCCTTTCGGGAGGTGAAAGTCAAAGAATCAATTTGGCCACCTCGCTCGGCAGTAGTCTCGTTGGAAGCATGTACATATTGGATGAACCAAGTATTGGTCTACATCCTAAAGATACCGAAAACTTAATTGAAGTTTTGCAATCTTTACGAGACTTGGGTAACACGGTTATCGTAGTAGAACATGATGAAGATATCATGAAAGCGGCCGATGAAGTTATCGATATAGGCCCAGAAGCGGGCACCCATGGTGGTGAGGTGGTTGCTTACGGCCCTTTAACTGAAGTTTTAAAGTCAAACTCGTTAACGGCAAGTTACCTGAATGGTTCAAAAGCAATCGATATACCAAAAACAAGAAGAAGATCGAAAGAATTTATTTCAATTATTGGGGCGAGAGAGAACAACCTTAAGAATATTGATGTAACCTTTCCTCTAAACATGCTTACGGTTATCACTGGCGTTTCAGGTAGCGGAAAAAGTACCCTGGTAAAAAAGTTATTGTATCCTATTATTTTGAAGGAAGTAGGTGGCTATGGTGAAAAAGCAGGACAATATTCTAAGGTGGAAGGAAAGTACAAGCATATAAAACATGTGGAGTTTGTCGATCAAAACCCCATAGGTCGGTCCTCACGATCCAATCCGGTTACTTACATCAAGGCGTACGATGATATTCGTAATCTTTTCGCTTCTCAAAAACTGAGTAAAATAAGAGGTTATCAGGCAAAACACTTTTCTTTCAACGTTGATGGAGGACGATGTGAGAAATGCAAGGGCGAAGGTGAGATTACTGTTGAAATGCAATTTATGGCCGATGTTCACCTAGAGTGTGATACATGCGGTGGTAAGCGGTTCAAAAAAGAAATCTTAGAAGTTAAATTTGAAGATGCCAATATCGATGATGTTTTAAACATGACCATTGATGATGCCATTGCCTTTTTTGAGAGTCATAGAGAGAAAAAAATCGTCTCGAAGCTAAAACCTTTACAAGATGTGGGCTTGGGTTACGTTACATTGGGCCAATCATCTTCAACGCTCTCGGGTGGAGAGGCGCAACGAATCAAACTGGCTTCTTTCTTGGTAAAAGGAACTACCAAGGATAAGGCACTCTTTATTTTTGACGAACCAACTACAGGTCTTCACTTTCATGATATAAAAAAGCTGCTCAAATCATTTGACGCCTTAATTGAAAAGGGGCATTCGGTAATTGTCATCGAGCATAATATAGAATTAATCAAATGTGCCGACCATATTATTGATCTTGGTCCTGAAGGTGGCGAAAACGGCGGAAACCTTTTAGCAACAGGAACCCCCGAAGAAATCATAAACAATAAGAATTCGTTCACAGGTAAATATTTAGCAGAAAAACTATAACACCAGATATAAGTTGATTTAAAATAATAGTTGTTGGTGATCATCCACTTCACTTGACAACTATTATTTTATGTTCTTTTTGACCAATATCACCGCCACCTCCTTCACATAATTCTCACTAAACTATTTTTAACTAATTGAATATCAATAGATAAAATTCTATTTTATTTTTTGGCACGCTGTTTGTTTTCTTTAAGGCGAATGTGAATAGTTGCATTCGGGAACTTAAAACCTTATATCATGAAAAAGTTAGTACTCTTTTTTTCGGCCTTAGTTATGGGTGCCTCCGGGGCCTTGGCCACTAGTACAGAAGATAAGGTTGCTGAACGCAATGCTTATAGAAACAACGACGCCTTTATTTTTGTTGAAAATGGCATTACGTTTTCGGTATATCCCGATGGTGAGTTTGATTTCTATATCGACCAGTATGTGACTGGAAGAAGAAACGGTGTAACCTTTAACTCTGGTTTTGACTATAACCCTTATGTTCAATATGACGACTACGGGGCGGTTATTCAAGTAGAGAATGTTCCAGTATTTTACGACTATTACGGCCGTGTAACACAAATCGGCGATGTTGACATTTCGTATAACAGTGGAAGAGTGCACCGCTTAGGAGGTATGTACGTTTATTATAACAGAAGAGGATTTTATGATTACCATACCGGTTATATCAATGTATACAACAGACGCTATATCTATAGACCCTTTCATGCGCTTTTTGTCAGACCAGCTATTGGCTTTTGCCTTGTTTTCAATAAGCCATACAGAAGATATTATAGTCCGGTAAGATACACCTATTACAAACCGTACAGATACAATCAAAGAAGGGCATACGCGCAAATCGGAAGGTCTCATAAATACAACCAAGTCAGAAAAGACAGGGCTAAAATCTATAGAAATGACCGTAGAGTAGCTGTCAGAAGTGCAGCCCCGAGAACAAGCCGTTTCGTTGCCAGTAATACTGGCGCTAGTAGAAGTGATCAACGAATCAGTAGAAACCAAAATGTTTCAAGAAGTAACCAAGGTCGTTCTGCTGACGTAAGAAAATCACAAGTCAACAGAAGTTCCAATACGGCAAGTAGAACTGTTAAAAGAAGTACTTCTACAACCCCTAATGGCAGATCGGTTTCTAGAAAATCAACAACGGTGACATCACCAAGAGGTAACACCGTTACCAAGCGAACAGTGACTAGAACCCCTGAACAAAGAACGGTCACCCGCAATTCGAAAAGCTATAATAACGCTTCGAGAAGTGCAAACAAAACAACTGTTAGGCAGAACAACGCCCGTTCAAGAGGTAACACGGCAGTAAGAAGTACAAGTTCAAAAAGAACTATAAGAAAAGCTAGCGATGCCAGAAGCAGTAGAACAAGTACTGCAAGAAGTTCGTCATCGAGAACTAGCAGAAGATATTAAAGATTGTTTTTAGGTTGGTTAGTTGTTTGCCCCCGCGGTAGAGAAATCTGCAGCGGGGGTTTTTATTTTTAAGTAGTATGTATAGAGAGCGATACTTTAACTGATTTACTGATAGGAGTTTTACTCTTATCGGCAAACTTGTTATACGGCACAAGAATATTAGTCTCAGGAAAATAAGCAGCCAAGTTCCCTGATGGAATATTATAAGGAACTACTATAAATTTTTTCGCAGTTCGTTTCTGACCATCATAAGAACTAGTGATATCAATTACATCACACTTCTGAAAGTTCTCATTCTTCATATCCGAGGGATTCATGAAGAGAACCCTGCGTTCATTGTAAACCCCGCGGTAGCGATCATCAAGCCCATAAACAGTAGTATTAAACTGGTCGTGAGAGCGTATGGTCATCAATAAATACTCTTTCTCCTCTAGATGATGCTCCGGTAAACTATTGATGGTGAGTTGGGCCTTTCCATTGGGTAGCATGCTAAAGTCAAGTTCCCGTACATTATTAGGTAAATAATAACCAATACCTTTAGATCGCTCAATAGTTTTTTCAAAACCTTTAGCCACCTGATCAATACTATCTCTAATAAGGTCATAGTTATCGGCCATTGCCAACCAATCTACCGAATGTTGACCTTTAAAATAAGTATCGGCCAATTCTGCAATTAGTTCGGGCTCACTTTTGATCAATTCTGATGCGGGTTTCAATAAGCCATGAGAACGTCTCACCCGGCCCATGCTATCTTCCATGGTGAGATAGCGCAGGGTACCCTTTTTCATATCTTTTTCAGACCTCCCAAAGGTGGGTAAAATTAGAGCGGTCTTTCCGGTCACGAGATGCGAACGATTCAATTTTGTACTGATTTGAACGGTTAAATCGCAATTGTGTAAAGCCTGTGCCGTGTACTCGGTATCATTAGCGGCCATCAAAAAATTACCTCCTAAGCAGATAAAAACTTGAGCCTTTCCCTCGTGCATTGATTTGATAGCGCCCACCGTATCTACGCCCTCATCTGTAGGCGCCTCAAAACCTAAATACTTTTTAACACGCTGGTTTAAAGCGTCATCAACGTAATGCATGATGCCCACACTTCGATCTCCCTGAACGTTGCTATGCCCTCTAACCGGGCATGTTCCCGCGTTTGGCTTGCCCATTGCTCCTTTTAAAAGCAAAAGATTGACAAACTCCCTAATATTCTCTACCCCGTTCTTATGTTGTGTTAGGCCCATGGCCCAACATACTACGATTTTCGATTTTTCAGAAAGCAACTGAACCACTTCTTCAACTTTTTCTAGACTAACCCCGCATTGGGATAGCAATTGCTCTTCTTCATATTTACCCAAATCCTGAATCAAGGCCTCGTATCCATCTACATATTCGGATATAAATTTATGATCGAAGACGTTTTTACGCTCGTCATCCAGTAAAACTAGCTTTTTGAGGATGAGCTTAACCAAGGGAATATCTTGATTAATTCTCACGGGCAAGTGAATGTCTGCCATTTGCTCACCGGAGCCTAGCAAACCTTTAATGTTCTGCGGATTTTTGAAATTGACGAGCCCAGCTTCCTCCAATGGATTGATACTAATGACCTTTCCCCCGTTCTCTTTGCACTTTTCCAATGCCGATAACATTCTTGGGTGGTTGGTACCGGGATTCTGTCCCGCAACGATGACCACCTCGGCACCATATAAATCTTCAAGTTTTACAGAGCCTTTTCCGATTCCCAAAGTTTCCGATAGCGCTACCCCACTCGATTCATGGCACATATTCGAACAGTCGGGCATATTGTTGGTCCCAAAGGCCCTAGCAAACATACCATACAGATAAGCAGCCTCATTGCTAGACCGACCCGAGGTATAAAATATGGCCTCATTAGGATCTTTCAACTTATGCAGTTCTTCGCTTATAAGTTCATAGGCTTCTTGCCAATCAATCGGTTCATAATAATCATTGCCGGGTTTCAAAACCAAAGGTTCGGTCAATCGGCCAAATTTGTTCAATTGATAATCGGTCAACTGCGATAGTTCTTGAACCGAGTTTTTTTTGAAAAACTCATTTCCGATTTTATGTTGGGTGGCCTCATCGGCCAGAGCTTTTGCTCCATTTTCACAATATTCAGCAAATGAGGAAGGTTTTTCAGGGTTCGGCCAAGCGCAACTTGGGCAGTCAAAACCATCTTCTTGGTTCATTTCCAGTAAAGCGCGCATGGATCTCACTATGCCCATTTCTTTGAAACCATGCCGTAGTGCCTCTTTAACACCCAATTTACCAGCTGCGTAGTTCATGGGCTCTTGTAATCGTAAATTTGTAAAATCTAAGGACCCTGTTAGCGAGACCTTTCTTTTGTAACCGTCATTTGCCATTTTGGAAGTAATAATTGCCTTGACCTACTTCAAGGCTTCGCTGTACTAACTTAGCCCTAATTTTTCAGACTAAAAATCGAAATGGCCACAACAAGGGAAAGGAGCTATATTCTTTTTTTATCAGGCACATTTTCGGCAGCTAAATGCAAGTCGACAAAAAAACATCTCGGTATATTCTTTCTCGATTCGTAATGACCCACTTTTCTTTCTTCTTTATAGATTACCGCCCCATCAGAATCAGCAACTTGAAAATATACTCCCGGCCCTCGAATTGTTCGTACCGGTGTTTCTACATTAATCAATGGCGACAAAAACGTCTTTTTATAATCGGCACTTCCATAATCAATTCTAAAATACCCCTTATCATTGGTCAAAGCCTTTCCTAAAAAATCATCATGAATCCAGTCGACATCCATAGCCGTAACTTCAAGACCCGAGACCTGGCTAGTGCCAGAACTTTCCAAAGTTATTTTTCCATAAATCGTCCAAGCATCAAACAATTTTCTGATTTGATACCAATCTTCAAAAGGAAAAGAATAGTTATAGCGATATATAAAGCAATCATCTGAAGACCTCCAAATAGGGTTTAATTTTCTGATAAAGACTTGAATAGGCTTGTGCTTGCCTTCTTTCTGTCGAGGCGCTTGTTTTAGCAGAATATCTATCGCAATGGGGGTATTTCTGTAGGTCTGTGGAAGATTAAAAGAATAGTTACCGAATTTGTCGGTTTGAGCAGTGCCTATTAGGCAATTTTTTTTAGCGGAAACTTCTTTTTCAGAAAGCAGCTTCAGCTCTTTGGTCGCACTATTGGAAGGAGGATCGCATTCTGGGCCAAGCTGATGGTATATTCGTACTTCGGCCTCCATAATGGGTTCCAAAATATCTCTAAATAAAGCAGCGCAAAAATTTCCCCTAATAAAATAGTCCATGCCTTACATTTTCTATTTAAAGTTACTACAAAACAATTATTTAGAAAACTACTTATCGGAAACAAACTTATTGGTATAGATTTGTTGCGGCTATCTCTTTAGTATAGAAAGTATTCTGGACAAAAGAGTATATAAATCTTCCGATATCTTGAACTTATATAAAAGCCCAACGAAAAGGGCGGTGATTAAAATACCTTTGAGTATGATATTGATTATAGCATGAAATGGAAAGTCAATAAAATAGAACCCGACACCTAGAACCATCGAAATAATGCCCACTTGCCAGGTCTCGGTCGTAAAAGGAAGCATCTTAAACTTCCATCTCACATAAGCTAATTTGAGCGTATTATAAATAAAAAGTGCAGAAAAACTGGCAATGGCGGCACCATCAAGACCATAGGCCGGTATGAGCCACAGATTCAGCAAAATAGTCAAAACGGCCAACAGAACACCGAACATAAGTATAGCCCTATAGTAGTCTGAATTATAAAGTATTGAATTATTGTTGCCTAATATGGAGTCGTAAACCTTAGCCAACCCCAGCCAGACAAATATCATATACCCATTTCTATAATCTTTAGGCATCATCGTATACATATCATCTAGATTCAAAAATATCAGGAGAAATAGAAGCGATGCAATGGCAAAAAGAGTCAACGAACTTTTTTTATACAAACGCTCCAATGAAGCCCAATCTTTATTGTTAAGCTGCTCGGCAGTTAACGGGTAAGTAATCTGATGCATAGATCTCGAGGGTACGGCGATTACCATTGCAATAAAACCCGCCACACTATAGTAGGCGACATTTTCAAGCTCAATGAATTGATTGATCATTACTTTATCGACCTCCAATAAAACAATCGCCACAGAACCTCCCAATATAATCAATGACGTATACACCATTATATTTCGAATGTTATGCGGAAACTCGAACGAAAGTTTAGGCATGTGTAGGCTATAGGCGTAAACCTTCATCACAATCATTCTTAATACATAAACCCCGACCATCGAATGAACAAAAAATTCAACCGTTATATATTCGAAGTGTAATAAAAGCAGCAGTACACTGACCGCCACACGAGAAAAGACTTCTTTCATAAAGTTACCGAACACCGACTTCATATGAACACGCGCCCAGCCATAGAATACCTCAAAATAGGCCATGGCCATACCAATCAGAAAAATATGCCATACGTAGTCCCTGACGATGGGGTTTTCCCTACTTAAAAAAGAACCTATGGCTTCATTGCCCACAAAAGTCAGAATAGCGATTGGCAACATGAGTACCAGCGGCAGTAATAGCATAAGGGTAAGAAATCCTTCTTTAACCTTATTGTTTTCAAAACTGCTGTAAAATTTGACTAAGGTATTAGGTACACCAAAAGCCAAAATCGGGTTGAGTACCGTCGCCGCCGAAAGAATTACTTGAATAAGCCCATAGTACTTAGGGCTCATAAAATTTAGGTACAAAACCAAAGTGTTCAAAGCCCCTATACCAAAACCGGCATAGGTAACTATTGAATTATTTAAAGATTGCCTAAAGACGATACCCATTTCTCAATGCTCTATAAGCTACTATTGGTCGTTTGAAAGAATAAGGTTTTAAAGAATTTCCGCAAGCTTTGCCGTTAGTGCTTTGCGACTATATTTTTCGATATCTTTCGATTCGGTAATCAAACTTTTGCCCTTAAAGGCTTTATACCAATCCAATATAGTTTTTTCTAAAGTTTCGTACGCATCGTACTCAAAAGTCCTTCCGGCATTACACTCCTCAATTATTTTTCCTACCTCCCACTCTTTTGGGCCCAGGGCCAAAATCGGCCGTTTGGCCGCCATGTATTCGAAAAGCTTGCCAGGTATAATTCCCTTTGTTTCTTCAGAGTCTATTTCGGCCAACAGCAAAATTTGAGATTGTCGTTGCTTTCGTTGGGCATCGGTATGCGTACCATAACCTCTCATTTTAATATATGGCCCAAGCTCATACCTGTAAAGGGTATCCATAACATCTTGGCTTACCACCCCCATAAACTCGAGCTGCAAATCACTTCTAAAAACAGGGTTTTCAGCCGCCAACCGTGATAAAATCTTCCATAAGTTAATAGGATTTCTGCCTGTCAAAAGTGACCCTATATGACTTATACTAAAACTCTTATCTAAGTCGGGCTCAGGAATATAACTTGTATCGTAACCATTAGTTATTACCGTAATGGGCTTCGAAGTTAATTTTGAAAACTCTTTTTTGGTTGTAATACTGGTGGTGACTATATGATCGGCCTCATTCAAAACCATTTTTTCCAGATCCTTATGTTTTTTCTGGGATTTGGATGTCAATTTTAATTTTTTGTGATAACCTATCGACGTCCAAGGATCTCTAAAATCGGCCACCCATTTTAAATCGGTCACCTCTTTCAACTGTTTACCAATCAAGTGCACGCTATGGGGAGGGCCTGTGGTCACTAGCGTATCAACACTTTCTTCCTTGAGATATTCCGAAAGATATTTTACTGAAGGTTTGACCCAAAACTTGCGCGCATCGGGAATAAAAAAATTACCCCTAACCCAAAGCATTAACTTTTCCAATAAAGATTGGTTCTTGGTTTGAATAATGCCAGAACTAATTCTACCTGTCTTCTTTGAGGATACTATTTTCGCAAGACTATAAGGTTCGAACAAAGGCTGTTTCAAAACTTGAATGCCTTTAGGCACTTCTTTTTCTAACGAGGTGTCCTCTATTGGATAATGCGGGTTTTCTGGAACAAAAACTATCGGTTCAACGTTGAATTCACCAAGGTACTTCACAAACTTCAGCCATCTCTGAACCCCGGGTCCGCCAGCGGGTGGCCAATAATAAGTGATTATAAGTACTTTCTTCATATTCAAGAATCTCTCTGGTAATTTTTATCAACTCTCTTAACTACTCTTTTCTTCGTCCTTCCTTTTTCGTGAAGAATAGAAAGAAAAGCCAATGCCTCCGATAACTGAGAGCAGTAGAATTACCGAGGATGCCAAGGTAATTTTGCTTCCTGTTTCAACGACTTTTGGTTCAAACTTAAATTCTATGGTATGGTCTCCCTGCGAAACGCGCATGGCACGTAGGGCGTAGTTTACTTTAAAATGTTCTGTTAGTTGACCGTCTACATAGGCGTTCCAGCCATTGGGATAATACATCTCGGAAAAGACCGCAACCCCTACATTCGGGTTAGATGACTTATAGACCAAGTGATTGGGTTGATAGTTGACCAAATCGATAGTTGCCGTAGAATCTACCTGATATTCAAAACGGTTTAATGAGCCGGCATTCGATTCGCGAATCAGAGCCTCCTTTTTTGTGTCTAAATTTTCTAAACCTGTTATTTCTTCATCTGCATCTGGCACTTTACTCAATTTTGAAATAAACCAAGCGTTACCATTGGCCTCTGGATTCAAGGCAGGAAAACTTCTTCCCTCTTCATCTTGCTGAAATACATATTTCACGTTCAGCATGTTCAGAACGTTTATATTACCCTTGTAAATATGGAAACTGAACAGGTCTTCAAGCGCCGCAGGTTTCGCCGCGTGATAACCACCAATAGACTGATGAAAATAAGAGGTTCTCGCTCCGTTGATTCCTTCTGAAGGGTTGTAAACCCTAAAAATGCCTGTGTCCTTTTTTATTTCCTGGTCTAAAGGAGATTCTTCAAAAGGTTCGTTCATCTTGCGTTTCGAAACAAAATCATCCGAATCGACATATCTAAGTCCTATACCCACCAAATCGATCAAAATCAATACTCCGACCAAAATAATGGCTACATTGCCCTTCAGCTTATTTTTGATAAAAAACCACAAAACCAAGGCAGCCAAGAAAACCAATATCATAGATCGAAACAGGTCACTGTTATATACGGAACGTCGATCGGCCTGAATTAACGAAACCAACTCATCTCCATAGTTTTTGATCAAGAAATCATCACTTGGGCCTACAAAATCAAAAGTTCCCTTCACAATCAAAAGCATTAGCCCCAATGCTAAAACCGCAATGGTAGAAAATTTGAGTCCTTTTAATTTTTCTTTAATGGTCAATTCGTCGATGAAGAGCTGACGCAAACCTAAAACGGCCAAGATGGGCGCACAGAGCTCAAGAATTACTTGAATCGATGACACCGCCCTAAATTTATTATAGAGAGGAAAGTAATCGATCATCAGATTGGTCAACAAAGGAAAGTTTTTGCCCCAAGACAATAACAAAGACATAACCACCCCTCCTAAAAGCCACCACTTTGTTTTGCCCTTTACCAGAAATAGCCCCAAGACAAAAAGAAAAATAATAATTGCGCCGATATACGCAGGACCCGCTACAATTGGTTGGTCGCCCCAGTACAATGGCAAACCACTAGAAAAACTAAGGGCCTGCCTACGAGATACTCCTTGATCGATTAAAAAGTCATAGGTCTTTGAATTTTCCCCTAAGTCCTCTCCATTAGAACCACCAAAGAGTCGTGGTACAAAAAGGTCTAAAGATTCAGATATACCATAACTGTATCTCGTAATATATTCTCTATCTAAGCCGGTAAGATTTTCTTTTGTCGACCCATCGGCATTGATTGTCAATTCCGATTTTCCCCTTGTGCTCCAATCAGCGTATTCCTTGGTGGCCATAAGGCCTGTAGCATTGGCCGCTATACCCAATACAACCGCTATCACCAAAATACCTACGGAGATAAAAAAATGTTTTAGAGTTTTTTCTCTGATAGCCTCAATCAAATAAACAGCACCCAAAATCAAGACCAGTAACATGAAGTAATAGGTCATCTGATAATGGTTTGCCCCAATTTCTAAAGCCATGGCTATGGCCGATAAAATGAATCCCCAGATATATTTTTTTCTAAAGACCAGTATGATACCTCCCAACAACATGGGCAGATATCCCAAAGCATGCGCTTTCGCATTATGCCCTACTCCCAAAATAATAATGAGGTAGGTAGAAAACCCGAACGCCAGAGCCCCAAGTACAGCTAATCGATAATCAACTTTTAAACAGCATAACAAAATGTAGAAACCGATTAAATACAGAAAAAGGTAATCGGCCGGTCTGGGTAAAAATCGAATGAGGCGATCTAATTTTTTCACATAATCATGAGGGTAATAAGCCCCTAATTGATAAGTAGGCATACCCCCGAAAGCACTATTCGTCCAGTATGGTTCTTCACCCGTACGTTTTCTGTAATCGTTTTGTTCTTTGGCCATTCCGGTATACTGCACAATATCGGATTGCTGTATGACCTTACCCTGCAGAACGGGATGGAAATAGGCCAATGCGGCGAGAATAAAAAATACGGTAACAAAAAAGTGAACGAAGAAGGCCTTTAATCCTTTTTGCATAACTGGAAATATCGTTTGATTTGGCTAAAATAGCGAACTTATCGAGACTTTCTTCCGATGGTGTTCAAATCAAATAAATCGAAACTGAAAATAGCCGTTGCTCTGAACGAAAAGGTGTAAAAAAATAGTTTAATCTATTTCTTCAAAATCGATGTAATCGCCAACCTTTTCAGAATCACCCTGCTTTTTCTTAGGTTTTTTATCAATGATTACATCGCCTACTCTTTCTTGATGGCCTTGCTGCTGTTGAGAAAATTCACCGAATCTTTCCCTAAAATGTTCTTCGGTCTTACGGGCAGCATAGCCAAATATCTTGGGGGCGAACATTCGGGCCAAAATCTTCACTAGATAATAGACCAATAGTATGACCAAGATAGTTTTTAAAAATGCCATAATTTCTTGGAATGATTATATCAAAAGTACGATTCTCACGTTGTATAAGCAGGGCATAACTGCTAAAATTAACCTAAAACAGTCTCATAGGCTGTCTAGTTTGTAGTAAAACCGGTTCCTTTTTTACCGCTGGCACTTCAATAGCAGTTCTTATTTCAATCGAAAAAAAACATTTATGAAGAACCTGTTCAAGTATGTAATGTTCTTGCTTCCAGTACTCGGTATTAGCCAATATACCGATGTAATTAACTCTAACAGACCCGGGCTTTCGGTCAGTGCCTATGCCGTCGGCAGGAATGTTTTACAATTAGAAACGGGAGTGTTCTTCGAGCAGAGCGACCATGCTCTATTGAATACCGAAAGTAATATCTGGGGCGCAGATTTTGCCTTACGATATGGGCTCTTTTTCGAGCAATTAGAGCTACATTATGAAGGCACCTATCAGGCACAGAATTTGACCTTTACCGAATTAGGTACGTCTAGTAAGCTCAGTGACTTTTCTAGAAATCGAGTTGGATTGAAATATCTCATTTACGACCGCTACAAATCGGAAGAAAGAAACAAACCTAATCTTTATAGTTGGCGCGCGAACAACGTTTTTCAACTGAAAAATTTAATACCTTCTGTCTCGCTTTACGGCGGTGCTACCTTTAATTTAGGAAGCAACCCGTTTTATGTAGGTGATCCAACAGTTAGTTATCGTGGTATGGTAGCGACTCAAAGTAGGCTTACCCCGAGGTTCGTTTTAATAACCAATCTGGCATACGACCGAATTTCAAGTGACTTTCCTGAACTAAGTTATTTAGTTTCATTGTCGCACGCTTTTAGAAACCCTAAATGGAGTGCTTTTGTTGAGCATCAAGGTATAGACAGTGACCGTTACTCAGATCTTTTAATACGTGGCGGGGTAGCCCATTTATTATCCGAAGAAATTCAAGTCGATTTTAACTTGGGTGCCAGTTTTAAAGACAGTCCTTCTCGAGTGTTCGTAACTTTTGGCGGTTCTTACAGGTTTGATTTTCATAAAGACAAACTCAAGGCCATAGACGAGCAAAATGCCAATGAAAATGGGGGCGCCATTAAAAGAAACAGCATGAAGAAAAAGCGCAAAGAGCGTGAAAGAAACGGCAGTGGCGCTGAAGACATTGATTTGGGCCCTTCAAAAAAACAACTTCGAAAACAAAGAAAGCAAGAGCGTAAGAGTAAAAAGTCTGATGATAACGGTGCCATCGATTTTTAGACAAGGGCATCATTCACCGTGTGCGAATTCAAGTCTATAATTTTATTCTCTTTTTAATTATGCCTAATATTGACCCTGCAAATTAAAGTGTATGGTCTCCTTAAAAGAAGCGGTCTCAAAAGACGAACTAAAGGCGTTCGTTAAGTTTCCCTTCGCCCTTTATAAAGATTCTCCGTATTGGGTGCCACCACTTGTTGCCGATGAACTGCAAACTTTTGATCAAAGCGAGAACCCAGCATTTAAAAATGCCGATGCATGGTTTTTTATGGCTTATAAAGATGAAAGACCTGTGGGTAGGGTCGTTGCCATTATCAATCACCTTGAAGTCAATCAACAGAAGATTCGAAAAATGCGTTTCGGCTGGTTTGATTTTATTGATGACCCCGAAGTATCAAAAGCGCTTATTGAAAAGGTTGCCGAAATAGGCAACCAAAACGGATTGGATTTCATGGAAGGACCCGTGGGGTTTTCAAATTTAGACAAAGTTGGGGTTCTCACCGAGGGTTTTGATCATATCGGAAGTATGGTCACGTGGTACAACCACCCTTATTATGTTGAACACTACGAGCGATTGGGCTTTTTAAAGGAAAAAGGGTACGTAGAAAATAAATTTCCTGTCAGCAACGCCGATCCAGCCCTGTTCACAAAATTAAATGAAATCGTAAAGAAGAGATATGGGCTTCGGGAAGTCAATTTTAAAAAAACGGCCGAAGTACTTCCGATGGCAGATAAAATGTTCGACCTTTTTAATGAGACCTATTCAAAACTATCTTCATTCGTACCGGTAACCGAGGAGCAAAAAGCCTATTTCAAGAAAAAATATATTTCTTTCATCAACCCTGAGTACATTAAATTTATTGTCGACAAAGAAGATGACCTCATAGCTTTTGCAATAGTAATGCCCTCCTTTTCAAAAGCATTACAAAAATCGCAAGGTAAACTGTATCCGCTAGGGGTATTTCACATGCTCAAGGCGAAGCACTTTAATAAGGATGCCCTTTTTTATTTGATAGGGATTCACCCTGAATTTCAAAATAAGGGAGTTACAGCCATTATCTTCAACGAATACTATAAAACTTTTAAGAAGAAAGGTATTGAGATGTGTTATCGAACGCCCGAACTTGAAGACAATATTGCCATTCGACAAATGTGGAAGCACTTTGATCCAAAAATTTTCAAGAGGCGCTGTACATATAAAAAGATGCTGGGTACATCGTAAATAACCCTTCGTTTTTCTCATCTGATAATATTTGGTTAATAATTATCTAATTGGCCAAATGCTCTTTTTAATTTAGGTATTTTCGACCTGATGAATTTCACGCTTACCGTATGAACCTTACCATTGAAAATATCGTTTTAGTCGGCTCCGTTTTGTTGTTGATAAGCATTATTGCCGGTAAAACTTCCTATAAGTTTGGGGTTCCTATTCTATTGTTTTTTCTTGGTATAGGCATGCTGGCAGGTTCTGATGGTATCGGCGGTATTCATTTTGACGACCCTAAACTGGCACAGTTTATCGGTTTGGTTTCGCTCAACTTTATACTTTTTTCCGGAGGATTGGACACCAACTGGAACTCCATCAAACCGGTTTTACGTGAAGGTATTGCGCTGTCAACGTTCGGTGTATTGCTCACCGCAGTATCATTGGGTACGTTTGTATGGGCCATTACCGATTTCACCATCTATGAAAGCATGTTGTTAGGGTCCATCGTATCCTCGACCGATGCTGCGGCAGTTTTCTCAATTTTGCGTTCTAAAAGCCTTGCGTTAAAAACCAATCTGAGACCTACCTTAGAATTGGAAAGTGGTAGTAATGACCCGATGGCATACGTATTAACTTTGGCATTTTTGACTTTGGTGGTCAACCAAGACCAAAGTGTATTTTCTATAATCCCCCTATTTCTACAACAAATGCTTTTGGGCGGGTTGGCAGGGTTTGTATTCGGCAAACTCAGCAAATACATTATCAATAAGATTAAATTAGATTTTGAAGGGCTATACCCAGTACTGGTTATATCCCTCATGTTCATCACCTTTTCGGCTACCGACGCTGTTGGAGGTAATGGCTTTTTGGCTATTTATATTTGTGCGGTTTATCTGGGTAACCAAGATATCATTCACAAAAAAACTATTTTAAAGGTATTCGACGGTCTAGCCTGGCTTATGCAAATCGTTCTTTTCTTGACATTGGGTCTTTTGGTGTTCCCCTCTCAAATTGTGCCCATTGCCGGTATAGGTCTGATTATTGCGCTCTTCTTAATCTTTATTGCCCGACCGGTAGGCGTTTTCTTAAGTCTTATCTTCTTTAAAATGAAAATGAGAAGACGTTTTTATATCTCATGGGTAGGTCTACGAGGTGCAGTGCCGATTGTTTTTGCCACTTATCCACTATTGGCAGGCATAGAAAAGGCCAACATGATTTTCAACATCGTATTCTTTATATCGGTGACCTCTGTATTGACGCAAGGCACTACCCTAACCTTGGTGGCGAAATGGCTGCATGTGGCCTTACCCGAAAAGGCAAAAAAATTGACCGCGACAGACCTCTTGATGACTGAAAACCCTAAAGCTTTGATGAAAGAGATTATGGTGACGGAGAACTGTTACGCGGTCGATAAAGAAATAGTTCAATTGGGCTTTCCAAAGAACGCTATTATTGCGATGATTATTCGTGATAACAGTTATATCACCCCCAACGGCACTACAAAAATTCTGGCTGACGACACCTTGGTCGTTCTTGCCGATAAGGCAGAGGTGTTCGAAGAGGTGAATACGACACTTAGAATTTGATACCCTAATTTTCTCATAAAAAATTACCTGTACCCAAGAAGCGAACGTTTGGCGCACTACATTTGTACAGAAGTTTGACTGTATGAGACTCTCTGTTTTATTTTTTGCCATTGTTTACTGCCTAGGCCTACAGCTTGGGGGTTCTTGTACATTGGATTTTAATAAATCGGCAGATTCAGGCTTAAACGATAGCAATAAATACTTTAAGTCTGTTAAATATTTAACCGATGCCATTGAAGTACATGAATTTTCGGAGGCCTCTTCTGTTCCATCGTTAACTCCTAATAACTTCTTACCCCACCATGCTTCAAGTGTTTTTTCTAATGAGGCTTGGTACCAATCGAAAAGCAATTTTTATCAGCGCCTATCGAAATCGCTTGTACTGGCATTTGGTAAAAAAGATATCGCATTTCCTTTTCATTTTTACTGGTAACTTAAAAAGAAGTCACTTATTAATTTTTGACCATTTCCCTTTATTCAAGGGGGAATGACATTCTTTTTAACATCTAAATTTTAAAAAAATGAACATGGATTTGGGCACTCTCATCATAGGTGCCATTCTCGTTATATTATGTTTATCTCCTTTTGTAATTATTGCTTTAAACAGCAATGGTACGGAGAAAAAACTCGTTAAGCTTTTAGAAGCTATGGCCTATAAAAAAGGTTCTACTATTAATAAACATGAGGTTTTTTCAAATTTTGCTATTGGTATAGATCCCAACAATCAGTATTTATTTTATGTAAAGAACTATAAGGGTCACATAATGGAAAAAACAGTTCTCTTAGAAGACTTTAATGATTGTAGCATTATTCAAACGGACCATACGATTAAACAAGCTAAAAAGCGACAGACAATCATTGATAAACTAGAATTACATCTACAGCCTGCAAACAAAGCGGTAAGCGACTATTCAATTGAGTTCTATAACACCGATGAAAGTCTACCGTTAAATGGGCAGTTACAGGCCATGCAAAAATGGAGACATATTATCAAATCGAAACAGCTTAAAGCTGCCTAACTAAAAAGCCCTGCCGATGTTTATCGGCAGGGCTTTTATCTTCTTTTTCAACGAGATTTACTCTCCCATTGCCGCTGCAACTGCAGCAGACAACTTCTTATAGGTGCCGTTTTCTAAACGCTCACGAATGGCAGAAAATGCCTCTAACGTTTCATCTATATCTTCAAGCGTATGTGTAGCTGTCGGAATCATACGAAGAAGAATCAATCCTTTTGGTATTACCGGATACACTACGATTGAACAGAAAATACCATGGTTTTCGCGTAAATCTTTGACCAAAGCCATAGCTTCCGGTATACTACCGTTTAGATAAACCGGCGTTACACAGCTATTGGTATCTCCAATATTGAAGCCCCTACTGGTCAAGCCATTCTGTAAGGCATTTACGTTTTCCCAAAGCTTTGCCTTTAGCTCTGGCATTGTTCTCAACATGTCAAGACGCTTCAGCGCACCTTTCACATAAATCATTGGTAATGATTTAGCGAACATTTGTGAACGTAAATTATATTTCAAATAGTCGATAATTTCTTTATCGGCCGCAATAAATGCGCCTATACTTGCCATTGATTTCGCAAAAGTGGCGAAATAAACGTCGATACCATCTTGAACACCTTGCTCTTCACCTGCTCCGGCGCCCGTTTTACCAAGCGTTCCAAAACCATGGGCATCATCAACAAACAATCGGAATTGGTATTTTTCCTTTAAGGCTACAATTTCCTTTAGTTTACCTTGCTCGCCACGCATACCGAAAACACCTTCGGAAATAACCAGAATACCACCCCCGGTCTGTTCGGCCATTTTGGTAGCACGCTCTAAATTCTTTTCAAGGCTTTCTATATCGTTATGCTTAAAAGTAAAACGCTTACCCATATGCAATCGAACACCGTCGATAATACAGGCATGCGAATCAACATCATAAACGATTATGTCATCTTTTGAGACCAAGGCATCAATGGTAGATACCATGCCCTGATAACCGAAATTCAATAAATACGCAGATTCTTTTTGAACAAAATCGGCAAGCTCATCCTGTAACTGCTCGTGATAATCGGTATGACCGCTCATCATTCTTGCTCCCATTGGGTACGCAGCACCATATTCAGCAGCAGCCTCGCCGTCGATTTTCTTGATTTCCGGAAGATTGGCAAGACCTAAGTAATCATTGATACTCCAAGTAATGACGTCTTTACCCTGAAACTTCATTCGGTTGGAAATTGGACCTTCAAGTTTTGGAAAAACGAAATAACCTTCCGCCTGTGAGGCCCACTTTCCTAAAGGACCTTTGTTCTCTAAAATTCTGTCAAATAAATCTCGCATTCGTTTCGATTAAATTCTGCCTGCAAAAGTATGGTTTTCAGCACGAAATTCATAAAAATATTTGGTGTACAAAAAAGCAACGCCCGTAGGTGTTGCCAAATGAATTCATACCTAGTTAGGCATATTATTCTTTAATGTACTGTATTTTTTGAGCCTCGGCCACAGTTTCGGTATCGAAGAAACCTTGGTCTTCCATCCATTTATCACTGTAGACCTTACTCATATAGCGAGAACCGTGATCCGGAAAGATAACCACTACGTTATCTGTAGATTTAAAAGTACCCGCTTCATTTAATTGTTTAAGAGCCTGCATGACCGCCCCACTGGTGTAACCTGCAAAAATACCTTCTGTCCTAGCTATTTCTCTTGCCGTATGGGCACTTTCAGAGTCGGTTACCTTGATAAATTCATCAATGATATCAAAATCGGTCGCTGCCGGAATTAGATTTTTTCCCAAACCTTCGATACGATAAGGGTAAATTTCTTTTCTATCAAATTCTCGGGTTTCATGGTATTTTTTAAGTACCGACCCGTAAGCATCTACACCGATTATTTTAATATTAGGATTCTGCTCCTTTAAATATCTCGAAGTACCGGAGATGGTTCCGCCCGTACCGCTGCATGCCACCAAATGTGTGATTTGACCACCCGTTTGTTCCCAAATTTCAGGGCCTGTACTGGCATAGTGGGCATCCATATTCAATTCGTTGAAATATTGGTTGATATAGATGGAACCCTTAGTTTCTTGATGCAACCTTTTGGCTACTTCGTAATATGACCTTGGGTCGTCGGCACTAACATGCGCCGGGCAAACATAAACAGTGGCGCCCATTGACCTCAACATATCAATCTTGTCACGGGAAGATTTAGAGCTTACCGCAAGCACACAACTATAACCTTTAATAATACTTACCATGGCGATACTGAACCCCGTATTACCAGAAGTCGTCTCTATGATGGTACTGCCTGGTGTAAGAATACCTTTTCGCTCGGCCTCTTCGATAATATGCATCGCAATACGATCTTTTGAAGAGTGCCCCGGGTTGAAAGCTTCTATCTTAGCAAAGAAGTTACCGGTAAAGCCTTTGGTAATTTTATTTAGTCTGACGAGGGGAGTATTGCCTACGAGTTCTAGAATATTGTTGTAAGCCTTGATCTTTTGTTCCATAAAGGATATCTAGTTTTTGGAAAAAACGGAAGTTTTAAAATTTCCACACATTCCTAAAGGCAAAATTACTATTTTTTTTCAATTAGTCGATTTTACCTTCTAAATCCAATAAAAATGCATATTCTTTGGCCACTTCCTTCAGCGCTTCGAAGCGACCCGACGAGCCACCGTGGCCCGCATCCATATTAATATCAAAAAACAATTGGTTCTTGTCGGTCTTCAATTCCCTCAATTTGGCCACCCATTTGGCCGGTTCAAAGTACTGCACTTGAGAGTCGTGAAAACCGGTAGTGACCAACATATTCGGATAATTTTGAGCTTTTACCTGATCGTACGGTGAATATGACTTCATGTACTCATAATATTCTTTTTGATTAGGGTTGCCCCACTCATCATATTCCCCCGTAGTCAAAGGTATGCTATCATCGAGCATAGTGGTTACTACATCAACAAAAGGTACGGCGGCTATTACCCCATTGTACAATTCGGGAGCCATATTAATTACAACGCCCATCAATAGACCCCCTGCAGATCCGCCCATAGCGTATAAATGTTGGTTACTGGTGTAACCTTCACTTATCAAATATTGAGAACAGTCGACAAAATCTGTAAACGTGTTCATTTTCTTGAGAAGTTTACCGTTTTCATACCATTGTCGACCTAGATACTCACCGCCCCTGATATGTGCAATGGCATAAACAAAACCCCTATCGAGCAAACTTAACCTCACTGTTGAGAAATAAGGGTCAATGGTATGCCCGTAAGAGCCATAAGCGTATTGTAATATCGGTGTGGTAGAGGTAAGTGCGGTATTTTTATGGTAGACAATCGACATCGGTATTTTGGCACCATCTCGTGCCGTTGCCCATACTCTTTTCTCTATGTAATTCTCTTTGTCAAAATCGCCGCCTAAAACTTCTTGTTCTTTTTTGACCTCTTTATCCTTGGTTTTCATATTGAAGTCAATTACTGAACTAGGTGTTGCCATCGAATTGTATGAATACCTCAGGATATCTGTATCAAAATCTGGGTTGCGACCTACCGACGCCGTGTAAGTCTCATTCTCAAAGGGCAAGTAATACACATCAGCCCCATCCCACCTCACTATCTTTATCTTGGTGAGTCCATTCTCTCGCTCTGAGATTACATAATAGTCTTTGAAAATATCTAAGTCTTCTAAAAGCACTTCTTGCCTATGCGGTATAAACTCTTTCCAATTTTCTGAAGAGGTGTCGCTTTCCTCAACTTTCATTAGTTTAAAATTGGTGGCGCCGTCTTTATTGGTAAGCACATAAAAGCTATCGCCATAGTGCGATATACTGTATTCTTCGCCCCTTTTTCTTTTGGAGAACATCTTAAGCGGACCGTCAGGGGCGTCGCTCAATAATATCTGATACTCTGAAGTAAGTGTACTGTACGACCCGACAATAATATATTTCTTTGATTTCGATTTATATACATAGGTGCCGAAAGTATCATCTTCTTCATGAAAAACAAGCATATCATCTTTGGCGTCTGTACCCAACTTATGCTTATAAATTTTATCAGACCTCAAGGTAACCGGGTCTTTCTTGGTATAAAAAAGCGTTTTGTTGTCGTTGGCCCAAACAGAACCTCCGGTGGTGTTCTCTATCTTTTCAGGATATATTTCACCTGTTTCAAGATTCTTGATTTGAATATGATACTGTCTACGAGAAACGGTATCCACCCCAAATGCCGCCAACTTATTGTCAGGGCTAATGGCAATACCCCCGATATTAAAAAATTCATGCCCCTCTGCCATTAAATTACCATCGAACATAATTTCTTCCTCCGCTTGCAAAGATTCTTTCTTTCGGCTGTAAATAGGGTATTCTTTACCCAAGGCATAGCGTGTAATATACCAATAACCATTATGCTTGTAAGGTACCGACTCGTCATCTTCTTTTATACGAGACTTCATTTCATTAAAAAGGCGGTCTTGAAAGTCTTTCGTATGGTCAGTAAGTTTGTTGTAGTATTCGTTCTCAGCGTTCAAGTATGCTATTACCTCAGGATTATCGCGTTCGTTCATCCAGAAATAATAATCCTCTCTAACATCACCGTGCTTCTCTAACTTTTTAAGTACTTTTTTGGCAGTGGGTGCGGTAATTTGGTTCATTTTTTTCTCTTGACTTTGTAATAGGAGCGCAAATGTAAGGGATACGGTGGCAAACAGCTTAGTTTTCATCTGCACATTCAATTTAATTTAACGCACAATTTAGTAATTTTGAAGCCTTGAACTATTAAAATTAATGCTATGTTCGGAGATATGATGGGAATGATGGGTAAATTGAAAGAGACCCAACAAAAGGTAGAGGAAACCAAAAAAAGATTGGATACTGTTACTCTGGAGGAAAGCTCTTCTGAGAGTTTGGTAACTGTCACTATTACAGCCAATAGAGAGGTTAAGGCCATTAAAATAGACGACAGTCTTTTAGAAGATAAAGAACAATTAGAAGACTACCTCGTTCTAACCTTGAACAAGGCCATTGAGAAGGCTACCAAGGTCAACGAAACCGAACTTGCAGCTGTTGCTAAAGAAGGTATGCCCAACATACCAGGCCTTGATGGTTTGTTCGGCAAATAGCCTTTTATAGAGCTCGTCAGTTTACTTTTAGTTCTACTGAGGAAAAATTTGATTTGACCGTTTTAGGAAGATGAAACTTATCTCATCTTCCTACTTTTATTTGTATCTTTTACCAAAAACTGCTAGTGTTAGATACTTTAAAGAATCAAGAAGGCGAATTTCAATTTTTAATAAAGGCCAAGAGTGGACAAATTTTATTGGAAAGTTCATTTTTTGCCACTGAAGAAAACCTAAATCGCGCAATTTCTCACCTAACGAATTCTGATTTGGGCACCAATGATTTCGAAAGAAAAACAAGTCACGATGGGCAGTTTTTCTTTCGTTTTAATGAGGATAACGGAACGGAACTTGCCAAAAGTCAGCTTTACGATTCTGAAATGGGTATGGAAAACGGAATCAAAAACCTCATCAGCCGAATCAACGAACTGAAAGACGAAAACTCGCTATAATTTTCTTAAAATTTCAAGGAAGCTCTTATGCATGCCATCGGTATAATCTAAATGGGTGACGATTCGTAGCTTTCCCTGACCCATTCCGATAATTGAAACTCCATTTTCTTTCAGTTTATCTAAAAACTGTTTCTCTGTCATAAGAGACTTATCTATCTCAAAAATAATAATGTTAGACTCTATGGGTTCTACTTTTTTAATAAAATTGAGATTCAATAAAGTCTCCCCTATTTCTTTAGCCTTCTGATGGTCTTCGGCCAATCTATTTACATGGTTATCCAAAGCAAAAATTCCCGCAGCGGCCAAATAACCAGCTTGTCGCATGCCGCCACCAAATACCTTTCTTACCCTTAGTGCCTTTGCGATATGCTCTTTGCTTCCCACCAAAACAGAACCGACCGGGCACCCCAAGCCTTTACTGAGGCATACACTAATCGTATCGAATATTTCACCATACTGCGAAGCACTCTCCTTTTTTGCCACCATGGCATTCCATAAGCGGGCACCATCTAAATGATAAGCCAAACCGTGTTTTTGGCAGACGGTTTTTATTCGCTGTAATTCCGTGAAATCCCAACAAGCTCCTCCACCTTTGTTAGTGGTATTCTCGATACAGACAAGACTGGTTAGTGGGCTGTGGTAAAAATCAGGTGGGTTGATAACTTCCTCTACCTGTTCAGCTGTCATCATTCCCCTAAAACCATCTACCAAACGACAAGAGACACCACTATTAAAACTTACCCCTCCCCCTTCATAATTGTAGACATGCGCATATTTGTCACAAATCAACTGCTCTCCTGGGTTGGTATGAATCTTAATGGCTGTTTGATTGGCCATGGTACCGGAAGGAAAGAAAAGAGCCGCTTCCATTTTAAACAAGTCCGCCACTTTTTCTTCCAAAGCGTTTACCGTAGGATCTACTTTGAAAACATCATCGCCGACCTCCGCATTCAATATCGCCTTCAACATGCCACTAGTCGGCTTGGTAACCGTATCACTGATCAAATTAATTTCCATAAATAAAGTAAAGGATTATGGTTAGGTGCTACCCCAAAAATTTCAAAGGTAGCCAATAAGGTGCTTTTAACTATCACCAGTAATATACTTCCGACAGTAAAGTGAAATTGGTAAAAATTTCTTCTAAATTTTATGAAAACATGATTTTGAGGTAATATTATTATCGAATTGAGCCCCTATTTTAAGTTGAAAACCAGTACCTTAAAACAAAAGAAATAGACATGGGTAAAATTCAAAATCAAATATTCTCCTCTTATCTTAGAAATCCGGTTTTATACGATGAATTATTTGATAAAACTGGGGAGATAAAAGATATCTATTCTAGGCTATTCGAGCTTTACGGAGGTCATACCATCAAAGAATACGTAAAGCTGAACGACAAGGCAAAATCGTCATTTTTTAATCAAGGTATTACTTTTCAGGTCTACGGGGAAAAAGAGAGTACGGAGAAAATTTTTCCGTTTGACCTATTTCCACGAATTATCGCTCCGGAAGAATGGGAAATCATAGAAAGGGGAGCTATACAGCGTTCTAGGGCCCTCAACCTATTTCTTTGGGATATTTATCACGAGAAAAAAATCATCAAGCAAGGTATCGTACCACTTGAATTAATTAGTTCTTCGGCCAATTACCTGAACCAAATGGTCGATTTAGACCCGCCTGGAGGAATTTACAATCATATCTCCGGTACAGATATCATCAAGCATAACGATGGTAATTACTATGTCCTGGAAGATAACATCAGATGTCCTTCAGGTGTAAGCTATGTTATCTGCAACCGCACGGCTCTTAAAAGAGCCCTCTTCGGTGTTTTTAACCATTATAGAACCCATTCGGTAACGAATTATGCCGAAAACCTTCTTGACCTTCTAGAAACGGTCAAGCCTAAAGGTGTTGATATTCCCAATGTGGTCGTCTTGACTCCTGGAATGTATAACTCGGCTTTTTACGAACATTCTTATTTGGCAAAAACCATGGGTGTCGAGCTCGTTGAGGGTAGAGACCTGTTTGTCGAGAATGACTTTGTCTACATGAAAACTACCCACGGGCCTGAGAAAATAGATGTCATTTACAGAAGGGTCGATGACGTATTTATAGACCCATTGGAATTTAGGGCCGATTCCGCACTCGGTGTGCCAGGGCTTTTTGCGGCCTATAAAAAAGGCAACGTCACATTGGCCAATGCACCAGGTACAGGAGTTGCTGATGATAAGGCCATTTATACCTATATGCCCGATATTATCAAATATTATCTGGATGAAGACCCCATTCTAAACAATGTACACACCTATCATTGTAGTAAGCCCGATGAACTAAAATATGTTTTAGAGCATATAAACGAATTGGTGATCAAACCCGTGGATGAAGCTGGAGGTTACGGAATTTCAATTGGTAACAGGCTTAGTAAAGAGGAAATAGAAGAAGTGAAACTACAGGTAAAGGCCAACCCCAGAAAATATGTGGCCCAGCCTATTATGTCGCTTTCGGTTCACCCCACCTATATCGATGATACCGAATCGTTCGAGCAACGGCATGTAGACCTCCGAACATTTACTATTATGGGAAGAGATCGAGATTTTGTTCTTAAAGGTGGGCTAACAAGGGTTGCTTTAAAAAAGGGCAACTTAATCGTTAATTCTTCTCAAGGTGGGGGATCAAAAGATACGTGGGTATTGAAAAGTTGATGCTTGGTCAAAAATGCTCCCATAAATTAAAATTTTAAATACACTATATGCTAGCAAGAGTTGCCAATAATCTTTTTTGGATGGGCCGTTACATTGAACGTTCCGAACATATCGCACGATATTTGAATGTTAATTATTTTTCTTCGCTTGACGCCCCTAACCAATTATCACAATCAAGACAATTCGTTCTACGGTCTATGTTATTTATGGTCGGTAATCCTGAGCTTGACGATAATGTCGAATTAGAAGAATCGCAAGTGCTTTATAAAATAGGATTGGATGCAGAAAATGCCTTCTCTATTTTAAGCAATGTTAAGTATGCACGTGAAAATGCCAACAGCGCTAGAGACTTGATTTCCACAGAACTTTATGAAGCCATCAATAAATTTTACCACTATGTAAATAACTATGATGCCGATATGTTCATGAAGAATTCACTTCATGATTTCACGGTCAATGTTACCGAAATGACAGCGGTTCTACGCGGCAAAATGAGAGGAACCTTATTGCATGATGAAATTTATGCCATTATTATGATGGGCATCAATATTGAAAGGGCGACCCAGGTTATTCGCATTATCAATGCCAAACATCAAGATGCCTTAAATGCCCAAGGTAGTTACGGTGATAAATTTAGCAACAGTTACGAGTGGACGACCCTTTTAAAATGTGCTGAATCATATGATATGATGCGTCGTTTTTATAAAAAGACACCCACTAGTATTTCAACTTTGGAGTTTTTAATCCTCAACCCTAATTGCCCTAGATCGGTAATGAACAGTCTTAACCAAGTTTACAAGCATATTAAAGTACTTGACCCGAGCAAAAAATATAATAAAGACTCTACTGCCTTTTTGGTCGGTCGGGTGAGGTCAGAGTATGAATTCAAATACATTACCGAAATAGAGGAAGACATTCAAGGTTTTATCGAGAATATACTGAACAGCTTGGGTTTGATCAGCCAAAAGATGGAAAAAGAGTTCTTTAACTATTAAAAGGTTATTGTTCGTATATTACGGTATATTTATATAATATGCCGACAGAGTATGCCATCACATATAGTTGTGAGAACAAATACGAGAACAAAGTGAGGGGCGCCCACTGGCAATTCTTGATTATCCCCCAAACCAATAGTTCTCAAGAAGTGCTTTCTATCGAGTTTACGAACTCTCTATTGGAAGCGGAAAGCTACTCTATTAATGGCCTGGGTTTTAAAACTATTAGACTCAAGACCAGAAAATCGTTCAAAAGCGCCAGGTTCAGAGCAAAGATGAGAGTCTTGAAATCGGAAGTGAATCCGTTTGATTTTCCTTTGGAAAACAATGCCGAAGAATCATATAAAGAATTGAAAAGTTTAAACTTCAGGGTTGACCATGAGGCTTTTTTGAAGAAGACTGACCTTACCACCTTACCTGAAAACAGTACCTCACTTTGGTCATTAGATACATCGCAAACGGTCTTCACCAACTTACAAAATCTCAATAAGCTTGTTAACGCTTACCTTACATTTCAACCCAGTACGACCACGGCCAGTTCTACCTTAGAGGAAGTTCTAGCAAAGAGAAACGGAGTTTGCCAAGATTTCGCCCATCTGTTTTGTGCTCTTGCAAGAATGAACGGCATTCCTTCTAGATATGTTTCCGGTTTTTTGCATCAGGGAAGCGGTTATTTCGGTGATTCACAAATGCACGCATGGTCCGAAGCGTTCATCCCCAAAATTGGCTGGGTCGGGTTCGACCCTTGTAACGATTTGCTTGCCGGCACCGATTACATTAAGGTATCTCATGGTAAAGATTATCGTGATTGTGCGCCTATTCGTGGTGTTCTTTTCACTACTGGCAAGAACGAGACCATTTATACCGTTCAAGTCGAAGGAGACCAACAATAATCCTCCCAAAAAGAATCTCGTTCGATCTTACTCTAGTTATTTCAGGAATATGCTAAAAAGTATATTATTTTTGCCTAAAATTTTAGAATATGACTATTACCACAGACCTGTTTAAAGGTCTTCAGGATCGCCTCGGTGCGTTAAGGAGGTATCTTTGACATAGATGCCAAACTTATTGAAATTGAAAATGAACAGGAGAAGACCTTAGCACCTGATTTCTGGGATAACCCGCAAGAAGCCCAGGCGCAGATGAAATTCATTCAATCGAAAAAACAATGGGTAGACGATTTTAACGCTGCCAAAACTTTGGTTGGAGACCTTGAAGTTTTAATGGATTTTTTTCAGGAAGGAGATATTTCTGAAGAAGAGGTTCAAGAACAATATGACAAGGCCGTTGAGAAAATCGAAAACCTTGAGTTCAAGAACATGCTTTCTGAAGAGGGTGATGAACTGCCCGCCGTGCTACAGATTACTGCTGGTGCCGGTGGAACCGAAAGTTGTGATTGGGCCTCGATGCTCATGCGTATGTACATGATGTGGGCCGAAAAGAACGGTTTCAAGGTTAAAGAACTTAACTTTCAAGAAGGCGACGTAGCGGGTATTAAGACCGTTACCCTGCAAATAGATGGTGATTTTGCTTTCGGTTGGCTCAAAGGTGAAAACGGGGTCCATCGATTGGTTCGTATTTCTCCCTTTGACAGTAATGCCAAAAGACATACCTCTTTTGTTTCGGTCTATGTTTATCCTTTAGTCGATGATACCATTGAAATAGAGGTGAATCCGGCCGATATTACCATTACGACCGCACGCTCTAGTGGAGCCGGTGGTCAGAACGTAAATAAGGTTGAAACCAAGGTTCAATTGGTTCACCATCCTACAGGAATTCAAATATCGTGCTCCGACTCTAGAAGTCAACATGACAATAGGGCAACGGCCATGAAAATGCTGAAATCCCAACTTTATGAAATAGAGCTTCGCAAGAAAATGGAAGCACGTGATGAGATTGAATCGTCAAAAATGAAGATTGAATGGGGTTCTCAAATTCGTAATTATGTGATGCACCCCTATAAATTGGTCAAAGATGTAAGAACGGCTGAAGAAACCGGAAACGTAGATGCCGTAATGGATGGTGACATTAACTCTTTTCTAAAGGCCTTTTTAATGATGATGGGTCAAAAAGATGAAGAATAAACCTTCTACATTGAACAACAAATGAAAGAATACAAATGATTAAAATTTATCATAATCCACGTTGTAGAAAATCAAGGGAGGGTTTGGAAGCTCTCGAAAAATCAGGAAAGGACTTTGAAGTAATCAAATATTTAGAAGATGTACCTTCTAAACAAGAGTTACAAGATATTCTTTCTTGCTTGGCCATTACCCCTGAGATGTTGGTTCGAAAGAACGAACAGGTTTGGAAAGAAAATTATAAAGGTAAGTTATTGTCCGATGACGAAATTATCGATGCCATGATTGCGCATCCTAAGCTAATAGAAAGACCTATCGTTATTAAGGGGAAACATGCTGTAATCGGTAGACCTACCGAGTTAATTAATGAACTTCTATCAAAATAAAGATACATAATGTTTCTGCCTGAAAAATTCAGGTAGAAACATTTTTTACCTTCAAAAATTAAAATTTCGACCTGCAAATTATTGGTACATTTGTTGTTAAATACATTTAACAAAGCTTTAACCAACTTCATTTAAACCATTATTCATTATAACAATCTTATAAACCGATATCGTCATGAAGAACTTTATCAAAATTACCCTCTTGTTCTTTGTTTTATTAGTGTTTGGTGCAGAATTACAGGCCCAATATGGTTACGGCTACGGCAGTGGCTATGGTTATGGTTATGGCAGACAGCGAAACGCAGTACCACAGGTTGAGCACACGCCTAAAGAACCTGAACCTAAAACTGCTGAGCAGATTGTGGATGGTGAGATGCCGAAAATTGCCGAAACTTTAGAACTGAACGAGTTCGAGAGTGCGGTATTGAGCTCTATTTTAAAGAAATATGTTCAAAAACGTATCGAGATGCAAATTCTCGAACTCACTCCGGAACAAATGCGTGAAGGAATGGAAAAAATCACCAAGGCTCAAGACGAAGAGTTGAAGGCTGGATTACCACTCGAGAAATACGAAGGTTTTGTAGAAATGCAGAAGAAAGGAATTCAAAAAACACGAAAAGACAAGAAACGGGAGAAAAAACGGAAAGACCGGAAGACTAAAACCTAAAAACCAAAAATGAAAAAACTGTTTCTGATTGTCCTTGCTCTAGTATCTTTAAAAAATTATTCCCAACGCCCCGAAAGACCTCAAGGACAACCAGGGGAACCAATAAAAATCTCAGGAACAGTACTTGACAAAGAAACAGGCCAGCCTCTTGAATATGCTACGCTTGTACTTCAAAGCATTCAAGACCCAGCTAAAGTGAACGGAGGTATCACCGATATCGACGGAAAATTTTCGGTTGAAGTTGCGCCTGGTCGTTATAATGCTTCCATAGAATATATAGGGTATAAAACTTTCAAGGTATCACAATCTACTTTTAACGAATCTGTTGACTTGGGTACGATTTCCCTTGAAATTTCAGCAGCTGAACTTGAGGGTGTCGAAGTAGTTGGTGAACAAACTACCGTTGAAGTTCGACTTGATAAAAAAATCTACAACATAGGTAAAGATATTACTACCAGCGGTGCTACCATTAGTGATGCTTTGAACAACGTTCCTTCTGTTAATGTTGATATTGAAGGAGGCATAAGTTTAAGAGGGAACGAAAACGTTAGAATTCTTATTAATGGTAAACCATCGGCCCTTGCCGGTTTTGGTTCAACGGATGCCTTACAACAGTTACCGGCAGATGCCATAGAGAAAGTAGAAGTAATTACGAGCCCATCGGCCCGATACGATGCAGAGGGCACAGCGGGTATTTTAAACATTGTACTGAAAAGAGAAAAGACCCTAGGTTTCAATGGGTCGGTTAATGTGTATGGCGGAGTGCCCACAAATGGCGGTGTTACCGTTAATGGCAACTTGCGCACCACTAAGTATAACCTGTTTAGCACCATTGGTTATCGATATCGAGAAGGGCCGGGAAATGGCTTTTTCGATACACGATATTTCAACTCTAGACAAGATGCTTTTCTTGATAGTATAGCATATGATAGAAATATTGAAGATAGAGATATTGATCGTTTAGATCGCGGTCTGAACGCCAATATCGGCATGGAGTACTTCTTTAACGAAAAATCTTCCTTAACCGGGTCTTATTTCTACAGAACAGGAAGTGATGAAGATGTAAATACCAATGTGAACGATTATCTTTTGAATAATGCGCCGCAAGTTGGCACGACCCGTAGAGAATTAGAAACGGAAGAAGACGACACCCATCAAATTTCTTTAAATTATATCAATAGATTTAACGATGACGGACATCAGTTAACGGCCGATTTTCAATACTCAGTAGACTCCGAGACGGGAAACAGCTATATTAATGAACCCGTTCGTTACAACAATACCTCAAATACCGATATCAATATTCCCCGTGAAGAGACTTCAACAATTGAAGACCAGAAAGAATATTTGATACAAAGTGATTACGTACTACCGTTTGGCAAAGGCTCTCAATTCGAAGCGGGCTATCGTGGCAATTTCGAAAATGAAGTCACAGATTATCGCCTCCTTCAAGAAAATGATGCCGGCAATCTCGAAGTAAACCTTAACCAAACAAATCTTTTTGACTACACGCAAAACGTACATGCCCTGTACTCTCAATACGGTTCTAAATTTGGGGATTTCAATTTTCTTTTAGGTCTTCGAATGGAGAGTACCCAGTTAAAGGGAAAAATTGAATCTCAACTTACCGAAGAAGAACTTCAAGAAGAATTTTCTTTTCCTATTGATACAGATTTTGATAACAATTACACAGGCCTCTTTCCAACCGTTAACTTCATATATGAGTTCAACGAAATGGAAAATGTTTCTTTAGGATACAACAGGAGAATCAACAGGCCAAGAGGCTGGTTTTTAAACCCATTCCCCTCTAGAAGCAGTAGAACAAATATCTTTCAGGGTAACCCCAACTTGGCACCTGCCTTTTCAAATGCCTTCGATTTAGGTTATTTAAAAAGATGGGAAAAGGTGACCTTGACATCTTCCATTTACTATCAAAGGGAAACGGATGCCTTTCAAAGGGTTCAAGAACAAGTATTTATTACGGGCCCTGGTGGCTCGCAGGTCGAAGTTGTACGAAACATACCTTTCAATTTAGCGACCAATGATAGAACAGGAGCCGAATTGGGCATACTCTACAATCCTACCAAATGGTTACGATTGAATAGTAGCGTCAATTTCTTCAGCTTTAATCTTGACGGTGAATTTAACGGGGTTAATTATAGTCAATCAAATAGTAGCTGGTTCGGGCGTTTTAGCTCAAAAGTAGAATTACCTTGGAAAATTGATTGGCAGACAAACGCTTTCTATCGCGGGGCTTCTGATGAAGTACAGGGGAGATCTAATGGTATTTTATCTATCAACCTAGCTTTCAGTAAAGATTTATTGAATGACAAAGCTACTATTTCGTTAAACGTACAAGATCTTTTGAATTCAAGAAAACGTAACGGTTTTACCACCACTGACTTTTACGAGCAGGATAGTGAATTTCAATGGAGACAGCGCGAAATTAGGCTTTCTTTTATCTATCGTATCAACGAGCAAAAGAAGAGAGATAGACAGAACGGTAGAGATTATAATGGTGGAGATGATGAGGAAGGTTTCTAAAACCTACCATTACAACGCAAACAAAAAAGGGAGGCATTTGCCTCCCCTTTTTGTTTTATGATATTGGAATGAATTAAGCGCTTCTCTTAGCCTTTTTCTTATCTCTCCATTCCTTATATAATTCGATGATGTTACCACCTAACCAATAAGGTACTACAAAGGTCAATAAGAAAATCATCAACCAAAAACCGATGGTAAGAATGGTCAAAAAAGCTAAAAATCCTAGATACTGGCTAAATTCAAAGTCCATTTAATGCGTTTTGATGTACAAAGATACTTGAGAAAGGGTGAAAATTGCAAATGGAAAATAAAAAAAATACATTCTAGGTTAGAAATGAATTTTTCACTACCCCTCGGCGGATATAAAAAGGCTATGTCCTACCTTTGTTTTTCTCTGTTTTTACTAATGAAAATTCAATTATAATGAGCTTTAGAATAGAAAAAGATACGATGGGCGAAGTAAAGGTTCCATCAGACAAATATTGGGGCGCACAAACCGAGCGTTCGAGAAATAATTTCAAAATTGGTGCCGCCGCTTCAATGCCCTTAGAGGTAGTTTATGGCTTTGCCTATTTAAAAAAAGCTGCGGCTTACACGAATCACGAATTGAATGTACTTTCAGAAGAAAAGCGAGACCTAATTGCTCAAGTATGTGATGAAATTTTAGAGGGAAAACACGATGACCAATTTCCTTTAGTTATCTGGCAGACCGGTTCAGGTACACAAAGCAATATGAACGTTAATGAGGTTGTTGCCAATAGGGCCCATGAAATTGCCGGGAAGAAAATTGGTGAAGGCGAAAAGACCATTCAACCTAATGATGATGTGAACAAATCACAATCTTCAAATGACACTTTTCCGACCGGAATGCATATTGCGGCCTATAAAAAGATTGTTGAAACTACCATACCAGGTGTTGAGCAGTTAAGAAACACTTTGGATAAAAAGGCAAAGGAATTTAACAATGTGGTAAAAATTGGCCGAACCCACTTAATGGATGCCACTCCCCTCACCTTAGGGCAAGAGTTTTCGGGGTATGTATCACAATTGGATCACGGAATCAAAGCGCTTAAAAACACCTTGGAGCACCTTCGTGAACTTGCTCTTGGCGGAACCGCCGTAGGTACGGGACTGAACACCCCAAAGGGTTACGACGTTTTGGTTGCAAAATACATTGCCGAATTTTCAGGATTACCCTTTAAAACAGCCGAAAATAAATTTGAAGCCTTAGCCGCCCATGATGCCATCGTAGAAAGCCATGGAGCACTCAAACAATTGGCCGTTTCGTTGAACAAAATTGCCAATGATATTCGAATGATGGCCTCAGGACCTCGATCCGGTATCGGTGAAATTATTATACCAGCAAATGAGCCTGGTAGTTCCATCATGCCTGGCAAAGTAAACCCTACCCAATGTGAAGCGCTTACCATGGTATGTGCCCAAGTAATGGGTAACGATGTGGCCATATCGGTCGGTGGCACACAAGGTCACTATGAGCTAAACGTTTTCAAGCCTATGATGGCAGCCAATATTTTGCAATCTGCGCAATTACTTGGAGATGCTTGCGTAAGTTTTGAAGAGAATTGTGCTGCTGGTATAGAACCCAACCATAAAGTTATCAAGCAATTGCTTAATAACTCGCTAATGCTTGTAACCGCGCTGAACACCAAAATTGGTTACTACAAAGCAGCTGAAATTGCCAATACGGCCCATGCCAATGGAACCACCCTTAAAGAAGAAGCCATCAATCTCGGCTACGTAACAGCCGAAGAATACGATGAATGGGTGAAACCTGAAGACATGGTAGGAAGCCTTAAATAATAAAAGCAAAAAGGGGAAATCGATGATTTCCCCTTTAATACTTAATGGATAGTGTTTGTTATTGTAAGACCCTTTTATTTCAAAGTGAATTTTGAGGTACCTAACAGTTTTAATCTGTCATCATATACATTTACCATGTAGTTACCTTCTTGAAAATCGCCTGCAGGCTTGTTGATATAATCACAAACGTCTAAGGCTTTGTTCTCGTAATAGAAGCTCGTTCCTTTACTGTAGGTAATAGAAGCGCCTGAATCGTTCGATTTAGAGTAGCTCTCCCCTAAAATATTTCCTTGAGGGTCTAGCACTTCGATAAAAAATTCTCTATCTCCAGCTTCAGAAATAACGTTATCCGCTACAGTAAAACAAATTTTAAATTTATCGGTTCTTTTAGCTCGTGCCGTAGATACCAATTTACCATTGTTTCTCTCCTTAACGGCGTCTACATTGAATTTTGAAAGATTTAATGCAGAACCTTTCTCAACTACGTCGGCCAATTGTGTGTTCTGTACTACCAAAGAGTCATTGAACATAGTCTGTTTCTCCAACTCCGAATAAGTACTATCCCTTTGCATAGCAATCAAAGTGTTGCTTTTGGTCAAAGAGTCAACTTGCTTTAAAAGCTGCTCTCTTTCTTGCTTTAGCACGTTTACTTGTCTTCTAAATCTAGATAATGTAGCAAGATCGGCCTTCATACTTTTTACAGAGTCGATGTATTTCGCAATATTATCTCGGGCAGACACCAATTCTTCGTTGGTGGCATTGCTTTCTAAAATAGCTTTATCGTATTCAGATTTCAGACTGTTCAGATCCTCAACTACCAACTGCTTCTGCTCGGTCAAGGCTGCCTCATTCTTCTTCTTTTCCTGATAAAGGCTAACAGTGTAGATGATAGTACCTAACAGTACCACACCCAAAAGGCCTGCCAGAACCTTTAATCCGTTGTTACTTTTTGTTTCAGTCATAATGTTTAAATTAATTTCTTTAATTCTGTTTGTTTGTATCGTTTCTATATACGTTAAGATTTATATTTTAGATTTTTTGTCTTAAAAAAATGAAAGATTATCCTTATAGGTAAAAGTGCCCCTTTAGAATCCTTCGCGCCACTTCTACGACCAATTCTTAGCTTAATTTAATCAGACCTATATGATTAAATGACAGAAATTTAACTTGCCTTCATAAAATAATTTTATCTATATCTTAATTCTGTTCAGAAATAAAACAAATTGGAATAAAATAATTTTCTTTAAAACCCTTAGAATTAAAGATGTACTTGTAATTTTATTAAGCATCTAAATCGGATGCTATTTCAAGATTTATAGAACTTTAAAATATCGAAAATGAAAAAACTAACACTTCAACTAGTTTTTCTTGCCATCATCAGTCTTGTTGCCTGCAAGGAGCAAACCAAGAAAGCAGAAACGGAAAGTATGGAAGAGACTGCCATGGAAGAACCCGAAAAAAATGAAATTTCCAATGACGTTAAGATAATTCCCATTGAACATGCTACAGCTGTTTTGGAATGGACAGATAAGGTTATTTATATCGACCCCGTAGGAGGTGCAGAGGCCTTCAAGGATCAAAAGCTTGCCGACCTAATACTGGTTACCGATATTCATGGAGACCACCTAAATGTTGAGACACTGGAAGCGTTGGACACTAAAAAGGCCAAAATTATCATGCCACAGGCAGCAGCCGATAAAATGCCTGAAAAATTCACTACACAAATCGATGTTCTCAATAACGGTGAAAGTAAAGAAAGGTTTGGCATTACAGTCGAAGCTATACCGATGTACAACCTTAGGGAAGAAGCAAAACAATTTCATGAAAAAGGTAGAGGCAATGGCTACGTTCTAACGTTAGGTGATCAAAGAGTTTATTTTTCGGGAGATACAGAAGATATTCCCGAGATGAGAAGCCTAGAAAATATTGACAAGGCCTTCGTATGTATGAATCTGCCGTATACTATGACCCCAGAAAGTGCTGCTGATGGTGTTTTGGCATTTGCACCGAAACAAGTATACCCCTATCACTTTAGAGGTAACCCTGATGTGAGCGATGTCAGTAAGTTCAAAAAGATTGTAAACGAAAAAAATTCAGATATCGAAGTGGTTCAGCTAGACTGGTACCCCAACGAAGATTACTAATAAAAAAAGGCCGGTTTTTATACCGGCCTTTTTTTATTATCGTATTAACTTCTTGTATTTGATTCGTTTGGGCATAATATCCGTACCCAGACGTTTTTTCTTGTTCTCTTCATAATCGGAGAAAGAGCCCTCAAAGAAATAAACTTGAGAGTCGCCCTCAAACGCTAAGATGTGGGTACATATTCTATCTAGGAACCAGCGGTCGTGAGATATGACCACGGCACAACCAGCAAAATTTTCCAAACCTTCTTCCAACGCTCTTAGTGTGTTGACATCTAAATCATTGGTAGGCTCATCTAAAAGTAATACGTTACCCTCTTCTTTTAGCGTCATCGCCAGGTGCAACCTGTTTCTCTCACCACCGGAAAGCATACTTACCTTTTTGTTCTGCTCACTTCCAGAGAAATTAAAACGACTTAGATAGGCCCTTGAATTTACCTGACGGCCGCCCATCATAACTAATTCTTGTTCATCACTAAAGTTCTGCCAAATAGTTTTATCTGTGTCTATATTGCTATGGCTTTGGTCTACATAAGCGATTTTTGCGGTCTCGCCAACGGTAAAAGTACCTTTATCCGGTTGCTCTTCACCCATTATCATTCTAAAAATCGTCGTTTTACCAGCACCGTTAGGCCCAATAACGCCTACAATGCCTGCCTGCGGAAGTTTAAAATTCAGCTCTTCGTAAAGTAGTTTGTCTCCATAAGCTTTACTGACGCCACTTGCCTCCAAAACATTGGTTCCTAAACGCGGACCATTAGGAATATAAATTTCAAGTTTTTCATCAAGTTGCTTTTGGTCTTGACTCATCAATTTATCGTAATTCTTCAAACGGGCCTTTTGCTTCGTTTGGCGACCTTTGGCACCCTGGCGTACCCACTCAAGCTCTCGCTCCAATGTTTTTTGTCTTTTAGAAGCAGACTTGCTCTCTTGTTCCAAACGTTTGGCTTTCTGGTCTAGCCAACTTGAATAATTGCCCTTCCATGGTATGCCTTCTCCCCTATCAAGTTCAAGGATCCACCCTGCTACATTATCCAAGAAGTAACGGTCGTGGGTCACTGCTATTACCGTACCCTTATACTGAGCCAAATGATGCTCCAACCAGTGAACAGATTCGGCATCTAAGTGGTTGGTAGGCTCATCAAGCAACAATATTTCAGGTTCTTGAAGCAGTAAACGACAAAGAGCTACCCTTCTTCTTTCCCCTCCTGAAAGTACACCTATTTTCTTATCGGGCTCTGGGGTACGCAGGGCATCCATAGCGATTTCAAGCTTGGTGTCTAATTCCCAAGCATTTGATGCATCTATTTTATCTTGAAGCTCCGCTTGCTTATCCATCAACTTCTGCATTTTATCGGCATCTTCGTACACCTCGGGCAAACCGAACATATCGTTGATCTTATTGTACTCGTCAAGAACGGCCACGGTTTCGGCAACACCTTCTTTTACAATCTCTAAAACCGTTTTGTTTTCATCAAGTTGAGGCTCTTGCTCAAGATACCCTACTTTATACCCTGGCGAAAAAACTACATCACCTTGATAATTCTTATCTACACCGGCAATAATTTTTAATAGTGTAGATTTACCCGAACCATTAAGACCTAGAATACCAATTTTAGCACCATAGAAGAAACTTAAATATATGTTCTTGAGCACTGGGGTATTCGCATTTTTATACGTTTTGGTAACCCCGGACATTGAAAAGATAACTTTCTTATCGTCAGACATTATAGCAATTGATTAGTGTTATTATTTACTAAGACTGAAATTATTAAAAGTAGAAGTTAGGGTCTTATACACGACCCTTAAGGGCATTAAATACCCATGCGATTGCAAAAAAACCGATACCGACCGAGGCGAAACCCCATCCGGCGACCTCATCATATCTGAAAGCCCCTAATGCAATCAAGGCCAATCCTACTACAATCATGATAAAGGTGGCCCATGCCAGTACGGTATTTTTATTCATTCCCATAAAATTTTAGGTTAGATTTAAAGGTAACTGCAAATATCGTAATTTTTGTAGTAAATCCTTATTCCATAAGCTATTTTAGGGAATTCATTCACTCTTTAGGAAAAGTGACGCCCGTTATTTTTCTCACTTCATCCAACAGACCGACCAAATCTAAACTGTTCTGTAAGCTCCATTTATCACTTTGTAATTTACCCTCTTGCAGACAACGATGTACTTCTTCAATCTCATGGGAATACCCAATGCCTTTGGTTGGTAAATCGACTGCCTGCTCCTCTCCATTAAGTACAAAAGAATATCCTTGTGTTTCGTGCCATCTCTCTTGCAAATAGGCCGAACCTTTACTACCCGCTATTTCGGCTTTCATCGATATTTTGGAACGCAAGCCACTTGTTAACACTGCTTGTGCAAAAGGGTAATCAAAAATCATAGCGGTCTGAGCCTCAACTCCCGTTGAATGAAATTTTGACATGGCCTTTATTCCGTCGGGTTTTCCCAAAATCAAATAGGCCAGAAAAATGGGATAAATACCAATATCCAATAAAGAACCGCCTGCCAAATTCGGATTCAATAAGCGATGTTCTTCATTGCGGTCTAAAGCATAAAAACCAAAATTAGCGTTGAGATATGCAATTTCGCCCAGTGTTCCTTTCTCAACTATTTCTTTCACTTTAAGAATAGATGGGTTGAAACGGCTCCAAAGGGCTTCCATTAAAAAAACGTTGTTCTTCTTAGCCGAATCGACCATTTGACCAACTTCATGCGAATTGAGCCCCATAGGTTTTTCACAAAGCACATTTTTTCCTTTTTCCATTGCAGCTATCGAAAGTTCGCAATGTGAGGTGTGCGGAGTAGCGATATATAGCACATCTACCACATCTGAATCGAAAAGTTCTTCGTACGACCCAAAACTGTGTTCAGCCCCATATTCGTCGGCAAATTCTTGGGCCCTTTGCAGGTTTCTAGAGGCAACTGCAGTCAATTTTCCACCTTCTACCAAACTTAAATCTTTTGCAAAACTATGTGCAATTCTGCCAGGGCCAACGATGCCCCATCTTATTTTCTCAGCCATTATGTAATCTTGATTTGACCAAATGTAATGAATTTTACTCCGTATCTTTAGCCTATCAAAAGAATGCACCTTTATGGATCTTAAATTCAACAAAAACGAAGACCACAATAAACTTTTACTTTCTGAACTAAAAAAACGTCTTGCCACCGTAAAACTAGGAGGTGGAAAATCCCGAATAGAGAAGCAACACTCCCAAGGCAAAATGACCGCCCGCGAACGAATCGATTATTTATTGGACCAAGGAACTGAAAGTATAGAAATTGGTGCATTTGCAGGTGAAGGCATGTATAAAGAGCATGGCGGTTGTCCATCTGGGGGAGTTGTCATTAAAATCGGATATGTGTCGGGAAAGCAATGCATAGTTGTAGCAAATGATGCTACCGTTAAGGCCGGGGCTTGGTTTCCTATAACTGGCAAAAAGAATTTACGCGCTCAAGAAATAGCTATTGAAAACAGATTACCCATAATATATTTGGTTGATAGCGCAGGGGTCTACTTGCCCCTTCAAGATGAGATTTTTCCTGATAAAGAACATTTTGGCCGCATTTTCAGAAACAATGCGGTCATGAGCAGTATGGGCATTACCCAGATAGCTGCCGTCATGGGCAGTTGTGTCGCCGGAGGTGCCTATTTACCGATAATGAGCGATGAAGCGCTCATTGTTGACCAGACGGGCAGTATCTTTCTGGCAGGCAGCTATTTAGTGAAGGCTGCCATTGGCGAAAATATAGATAATGAAACTTTAGGTGGGGCTACGACACACTGTGAAATAAGTGGTGTAACCGACTATAAGGCCAAAAACGACTCCGATGCTTTAAACAAAATTAAAAGCATTATGGATAAGATGGGTGATTTTAAGCTTGCCGGTTACAGTAGAAAGAAAGCTGTTAAGCCCAAAGAAAAGCCCGATGATATTTTTGGACTTTTACCTGCCTCCAGAACCGACCAATATGACATGTTGGAAATCATCAAGAGACTTGTCGATGATTCAGATTTTGAAGAATATAAAGAAGGTTATGGCAAGACTATCTTAACGGGTTATGCAAGAATCGATGGTTGGGCAGTCGGAATAGTAGCCAACCAAAGAAAGGTAGTCAAAACCAAGAAGGGTGAAATGCAATTCGGCGGTGTTATTTATTCCGATTCAGCGGATAAGGCCACTAGGTTTATAGCCAATTGCAACCAGAAAAAAATTCCACTGGTCTTTTTACAGGATGTTACCGGGTTTATGGTCGGAAGTAAAAGTGAACACGGCGGTATTATTAAGGATGGTGCCAAGATGGTCAATGCCGTCAGCAACTCTGTCGTTCCAAAATTTACTGTTGTGATAGGAAACAGTTATGGCGCCGGAAACTACGCGATGTGCGGCAAAGCATATGATCCTCGATTAATCGTTGCATGGCCAAGTGCAGAATTAGCGGTGATGGGAGGAAATTCGGCCGCAAAAGTGCTTTTGCAAATAGAGAAAGCCTCTTTGAAGAAGAAAGGAGAAACAATTACGGAAGAAAAGGAGCAGGAATTATTCAATAAAATAAAAGATAGATACGACAATCAAGTTTCTCCTTATTACGCAGCTGCCCGATTATGGACGGATGCCATTATTGATCCTCTAGATACCAGAAAATGGATTTCTATGGGTATCGAAGCAGCTAACCACGCCCCTATAACCAAAGATTTTAACCTAGGGGTCATTCAGGTATAAGACCATAAAGCTTAAATCGCCAGTTGATCTAAAGTTTGCTGTCTTTGTACTTTTCCACTGGAGGTCTCAGTGAATTTTTTGAGAAAGTATATTTCTTTTGGTCGTTCGAATCGGTCAAGAACTTTGAGGCTCTCAATCTTTAGTCGAATCCGCTCCAATTCGGGGTCTCCTTCTATCAACAAAACTAGTTTTTGCCCTAGATTTTCATCGGGTAATCCGGTCACAAAGAAACGTGGCTCGATAACTTTAGCGAGCTTGGCCTCTATTTGTTCTGGGAATAATTTGACACCGCCCGAATTAACTACGTTATCGAACCGCCCCAACCATTCGAATTCATTGTTTGAAATTAATGAAACGATATCATTGGTAACCACCTCGTTTACACTAATCTTTGGTGCATTTATTACCAAACATCCCCTTTCATCTATTCGGATGTCTACATCCGGTAAGGTAAGAAAATACTCGACCTGATCAATGGGGTGTACTTTTTTAAGTGCAACATGGGTCACGGTCTCCGTCATTCCATAAGTTTCATACACTTTGGTAGAGACATCGTTCGAAACCAATTTCTTTTTTAAGCTTGATGAAAATGGTGCTCCACCAACAATTAAAGTATTTATTGAAGATAATTCGTTCAAGGAATTCTGAACCTGAAGGGGAACCATCGCTGAAAAATCATAAACTCTATCGGTTGGAATATGTAATGAAGCACTTGGCTCAATATAATCTAAGTGCCAGCCCAAGACCATAGCCCTGACCAACATCATTTTACCTGCAATATAATTGCACGGCAAACACAGCAACGCTGTAGTGTTTTCCTTCAAACCAAAAAAATTGCCTGTGGCTTTCGCGGAGTTGGCCATGAACTTTTTAAGGATTGAAATCTGCTTAGGTGCGCCTGTAGATCCCGAAGTACTTACTTTGATAAAAGGCTTATCATCTAACCAATCAAGAATAAAATCACCTATAGCCTTTTCAGATTTATCACCCTCCTTTACCAAAGAATAGGCTATTTCATGCAAATCAATATCATTGCACGAGACTCCCTGCAATTTAAAATTCTTATGAACTTTTCGTTTATTGCCCATTTACATCTTTCGCGAAAAATTCTTCCTTGGTTAAAACTTTACCGGTCAGGCGCTCCTTCCAATTGGTCCAATTGTATTTTTTTGACATGATGAACAAAATGATCGGAAATATGACAAATACTGGTAGAAAAGCGTCCCAACTTAATGTTGGCTCCGAAATATCCCTATACACCGAGTTGGTTTGAAAGGCTGTCCAGTCAGCGGTAACTAAGAGAGCTGTTATCAAGTTATTGGCTGCATGAAACCCTAGGGCAAGTTCTAGTCCTTCATCCATTAATGTCATTATTCCCAGAAAAAAACCTGTTCCGATATAAAATATCATGATACCGTAGCCCAATTTGCCTACCTCAGGATTCCCAAGGTGTAACAGTCCGAAAAGAACAGAAGTTAAGACTAAGGGTATCCATCGATTCTTAGCCATTATGCCCAAACCCTGCATCATATGCCCGCGAAATAGGTATTCTTCAAAACTACTTTGAAGCGGAATTAAGATGATAGTTATGGCTGCCAGTATTAAAAAGGGTTTTAACTGAAAATTGAAAATATAGTTCTCTGGTGAAAGAAACACCCAGGTCATCGTCATTGCCGCCGTGATACTTCCCCACAAAACAAATGAAAAAAGTACACGACCCCAATCAATCTTAGGTCGGCTTGTGGTTAGTGAAGTTATTGATTGTTCGTGAACCAACTTGGTCCAACCTAAAACAACAAACAAACCGATGGCCAACGGAGCCAATAATATTATGGTTACCTTATTGGAACCGAACTGTTCTATTAGGCCCTGCATAACATCTTCCACCGGCACGGGCGTCATTAAGGTCGATATATAGTTGAATACCATAAGACCCAAAAAACCTAAAGGTATGATCCAATATTTCCAGATGCCTAAAGATCCTTTATAACCTTGTTCTATGTACATAATTCTTGTATTAAGTCATCTTGCCAATTTAAGGCATTATCATAAATAAGTTCACCTTGCCTGACCACCAAAGGGCTTTCAAAATTATTGGTATACAGAGAGCCGGTACCAAGACCTTGCGGCATTGCGCTGGCCAAGGTATACGTCCATTGTGCTATAGCGTTCAAACCAATATTGCTTTCGAGGGCACTGGTGATCCACCAACCGATTCCCATTTGTTCGGCCAAATTGATCCATTCTTGGCTTCCCCTGAAACCTCCTACCAAGCTAGGTTTTAGAATAATATATTGAGGCTTAATGGTTTGTAGCAGTTTTTCCTTTTCCGTTACATCTAAAATGCCAATCAACTCTTCGTCCAATGCTATGGGAATTGGAGAGTGCTTACTTAAACCATTCATAGCCTTAAGTTGTTTAGGTTTAATGGGCTGTTCAATAGAATGAATTTGAAATTCGGATAGACGTTTTAATTTTTCCAAGGCATCTGTTGGAGAGAAAGCGCCATTGGCATCTACACGCAACTCTATTTCAGAAGGGTCAAATTTATTTCTTATGGATTTTAATAATGCTATTTCTGTTTCAAAATCGATAGCTCCGATTTTCATTTTAATGCACCGGAAACCCTCATTAATCTTATGGGCGATTTGTTCGTGCATAAAGCCTTCATCACCCATCCAAATAAGGCCGTTGATTGAAATAGGCCTTTTTTGTAAAATAAAATCAGAAGAAAAAAGATGAAAAGGATTTGAGGAACTCAAGGAAATAAATGCCTGTTCAAGGCCAAATTGTATACTTGGGAACTTATATAAAGTCTCGTAAAGATGGTCTAGCCCAAATTGAATATTGTTGCAAACCCACTTTAGTTGGTCTTCATAACCAGGTACATCATCAAAGCTTAATCCTCTCAGGATACCACATTCGCCGATACCAACACGATTATTTTCTTTAAGAATGATAAACCACGTTTCCTTTTGGGTAAGTACACCACGGGAAGTTCCACTGGGCCTTTTGAACTGAAGGGTGTATTTCTTGTAGGTTGCTTCCATTTACGGAAGCAAATTTAGCTATATAAAGGCAGATTACTGTGCAGGTAAATGTTTTTCAGAAGAAACTAATAAATTATAACTGCCTCTATTTAAAATTGAACCAGTAGCGCACACCATCTTCGGCATGGCGATCAATGTTCAGTGTTGTCTGTAGCTGATTGGCCAATCTGTTCATTAGGCGAATACCCATTGATGTATTAGCGCGTTCCTCAGAGTCTTCGGGCAGCCCCACACCATTATCTGCATATTCAAAATAGCCTTCTTGTTCTCCTGTTTTTCTTATATGGATGTAAATTTTTCCATTCTCATCCCCATGAGGAAAAGCATATTTGAACGAATTGGAAACAAGCTCATTGAGCATTAGACCGAATGGTATAGCCCTGTCTATATCAAGTTCGACACCTTCGGCATCTACCGTAATATTGATATTGTGCCCGCCTTTCTTATAAACAGACTGTACACTGTTTATCAAGCTTTCGATATAACTCTGCATTTCGATTACGGAAAGATCTTCGTTCTGGTAAAGCTTTTGATGTATCAAGGCCATGGCCTTTACCCTACTCTTACCCTCTTCAAGGGCTTCAATAGCTGCCTTACTCCTAGTATTTTTGGTTTGAAGGCTCAATAAGCTCGAAACCATTTGAAGATTGTTTTTCACCCTGTGGTGAATCTCTTTCAATAACGAGTCTTTTTCAACTAACGAGTTTTCAATAATATATTTTTGCTCTGCGATCAATCTTTGGTTTTTGATACTCTTTAGGTAAGCGTAAACAAGCCCCGCAAAACCAAGTAACGTGAACAATAGAGAAATTAGAACCAAACTATTTCGTTTGTCTTTTTCAAGGTTTTCAGTTCTCTGCTTTTCTAAAGCCAGCTTTTGCTCCGCTACCATATCTTGAGAATACTTTAAATTCTGCATCATTACAGTAGATAGCTGCTGTTGTCTAAGCTGCGATTCGTTCTCGCTTATAGAATCCCTAATACGTATTTCCCTTCTAAGGTAATGGGAAGAGTTCTTGTAGTCTTGAGTAAGCTCGTAATAAAGCGACAACAAACGGTTTTTCTTAAGAAGATTCTCGGTTGTACTTGTCTGAAGGTTGTCACTCAAGTAATCTGTCGCCTTTTCATAATTCTTCAACTGAAGATAACATTCTGAAATAGCCAAACTATTTTCAGTAATCTCAGATGAATAGGCCCTATCGCTATTTTCTTTTATTTTTTTGATTCCACTTTCCAAAAACGGAATGGCTTCTTCGTACTGTTTGAGGTCAACATGGCACTTACCGATGTTTCCTTCGATTACACCTTTTAAAAGGTCTGAATCGGCCAACATTTTTTCAGACTTTCTGCGGGTTACACTTTCCAAGTATACATCAATATAACCTTTTGCCTTTTTATAATAGCTTAATGCAGTTGGTGTAGAACCGTCTAGCCTTAAAAAATTGCCCAAGTGGTTGTAATAGTCGGCTTGACCGAAAAAATCATCTTCTTCGATGTTCTTTTTTACATTGGCGATATAATCGTCCATTGCCTTTCGGTACATGCCTAGATTAGAATAGATATCATAAAAGGCAACACTCTCCATAATACCCATTTCACGCTTTTTTTCGCGAATATCTATTTGTTCGGGGTACATAGTGAGCTGACCGTAGTTATCATCCATCAGGTCAAGAAGCTTAGAGGAAAGATAAATATCAAGATCCTCTATTTGCTCCATCAACTCTTTGGTAATTGCCAAACTCTTATCATAATCACCTAAATCGTAAAAGATACGAGCTTGCATAAGCTGAAATCTTTTAATATCGTCTTGGTCATCGTTTTTGATGGCCGCGTTAAGGTTGATAGTTATAAGCTCAAGCCAGTCGTAGGTAGAGTTTTCTCTGTAAAGATCCTCTTCATTGAAAAAGAAGGCCATTTTTTCGTCTGTCGTAGCCAACTCTTGAAACTGATGAAAAAGGCTTTGATCCGTAGCATTCGCAGACTGCCCATAGCCAGAAAAGAATAGCAGCATAACTGCTATGATCAAAAATGTTTTTCTGCTAATTTTCTTCATGGTTGGAAAAGGTAACTCAGATCTACTTAAGCCTCTGAATAGAGCCGAATTGCCAAAGCTCGGTAAGCTTTAGGCGTGGCAAAAATATAAAGATGCTTTACAAAATTAATGGTTATGGTAAATTTCTTTTAAAATACTAAATCTTAAATGGATATAGTATAGAATTGATTACTTACAACTCGGGAAAGCTAGTACCGTCATCTACCATTAATCGCCCCATTTCGGTATCTAAGATGTCCTTAAAAAAAAAGGATTTGCCCCTGAGCCTCAAAAATATAATATGTTATTGTCACCAAAAGGAACATTGTTGTGAAAGCTATTGTTTCTGTTGTCAACAGCAAAAATGAGTTGTCAAGGTAATTTCAGAACCTATTTTTTGGATTTTAAAACTTGAGGAAGCTTATTAAAATTAAAAAGAGCCTGATCCGTTAGGATAGGCTCTTTTACGAGAACACTATATGAAAATGAAAAAATTAATTCTGAAGGTATCGACTGTTACGTCAATTATTATGATGCTAAAGTATCACCCTCTAATCAGTATTTAAAACTATTGTTGTGTAAATGGCCAAACCTGTTGTGAAAAGTGTTAAGACGAAAAAAGGGATGCGAATGGCATCCCTTTTAAGCAATCTTTGATTTTATTTTTAAGAATTCATTGCTGAAATAATGAACTCTTTGAAATCTTTCGAAATCGGTATCAATGTATCCTTGATCATAATATCCTTTGAGTTGATCGCATCTATATGATCCACATTAACGATGTATGATTTGTGCGCTCTATAGAACTGGTTCTTGGGCAATTTCTCTAAATAATCTTTTAAAGGAGAACGGACCAAGAACTTTTTATCGATTGTATTCACCTCTAAATAGACATTATCGGCCTTAATGAACATGATGTCGCTAAATTGAATACGATAGTAGAGATGTTGTTTCTTGACGAAAATGGAGTCTTTTAAGACCGTATTGCTCATCGGAACATCTTCGTTGCTTTCTGATGCAGGCGCTGATGTTTTGCCAGACCTGGTGAAATTTGAAAGTGCAATCTCGATTGAGGTGTACAAATCTTGCTGTTCAAAAGGCTTTACCAAATAGCCGTTAGGCTTTACAGTTTTGGCATTCTCTACGGTGGCCCTGTCAGAGTTAGAGGTTACGAAGATGAAGGGAATGTCATAATTTTCCCTGATATGCTTACCTAAGTCGATTCCTGTTTTGTCCGAGGCAAGAATGATGTCTATCAAAACTAAGTCGACATGCTGGTTTTTCAAAACTTCTTCTGCCTGCTCGTAAACGATAACGTTATCGACAATCTCATATCCGATTTCCTCAAGCATTGATTGCATATCATCGGCGATGATTACGTTGTCCTCTACAATGAGTATTTTAATGGGCTGTTCCAAGGTGGGTAGTATTTAGTAGGTTTATAGATTAAATTTACAAAAAAATATTACAATTAGCGTAAAGCAAAACCGCCAAAAGAAAGGTGCTTAGCGCAAGTTTTTTTAATTCGGGGTCAAACAGCCGTGGTTCATTGGTTTGGTAAACCTTACCCAGATGAATAAATATCGGAATGAAAGCCAAAAGAGGCAACATTACATACCACCCTTTAAATGAAATAAAACTATACGCTATAATACTGACAAATGCTGACAACAACAGGCCATAATGATATTTTTTGCCATTATTGAAGCCGATATTGACCACCAAAGTCTTTTTGTTGGCTTTTCGATCAGAGTTAAAATCCCTTAGATTATTCAGGTTCAAAACTCCCGTGCTTAATGCTCCTATGGCAATGGCCGGTAAAAGGGCCAAAACAGTAAGATGCTTAGTGTACAAAAACATTGATCCTAAAACTGCCAAAAGACCAAAAAACAGGAAAACAAATAGGTCTCCCAAACCTCTATAACCATATGCTGAGCGCCCTACTGTATATTTAATTGCTGCCCAAATACTCAAAACACCCAAAACCAAAAAAATTAATGGGTAGAGCATTTTTTCAAATCCGAAAGCTACATAAATAAGCATAATGACCAGTATAAAATCAATTACCATTGATATAATTATACCTTTCTTCAGCTCTTTTCTTTTTAAAACTCCACTTTGTAAAGCGCGCTGCGGACCTATTCGGTCTTCATTATCGGTTCCCTTGACACCATCACCATAATCGTTCGCAAAATTGGAAGTGATCTGAAACGCTACCGTCGTCAAAAGTGCCAAAAGAAATATCTCACTATTAAATTGGCCATCATAACATGCCAAAGCCGTACCCACCAAAATACCCGAAACTGATAAAGGAAGCGTTCGTAAACGGGCCGCCCCGACCCAGGCCTTAAATTTTGTCAAAACTAGTTAGGGTCTTCTATTTGTACTCTTTTACCATCTTTGTATGATGCCACAAACGCATCTGAAAAACCTAAATCTACCAATTGGTTTCTGAAAGTTCTGGCCTCTTCCAAAGTTTCAAAATTACCAAGTGAATAAGAATAAAATGGGTTGGCCTTCACAAACATCGTGTTGGTCAACGCTTCAGACGCCAAGGTCATATTATTCTCAACGAACGATTTGATCTGAACCGAATATATCTTCTCCTTTTCAAGAAACTTCTTGGCCAAATAAAACTCCCTTACTAGACTCAGTTCTTCGTTTTGTTGTTTTAGGTTGTCTATTCTTGATTTTATGGCATCTAAACTATCGATTGAGACAAGTAGGTTACTTGGGCTCTCGTAGTTATGCGATACACTTCTGCCTGCCGTAAATGAAAAAACGATAAGTGCCCCGATTAAAAACAAACCCGTGAAGCCAGCAAAAACATTACGCTGAAGTTTGCTTCTTTTTATTTCTCTGTTCTTGAACTTTATCTGGTCAAGAAGACGTTCATTAATGATTTGGGCTTTATCTATATCCTTATGCAATTCTAAGAGATCGCTTTCTTCTATAAATGGCATATAACAATAAGTTTTACGGGGTTTCTTCGTTAAAGTTAACCAAAATAGCTAAAGATCGATGAAATACACTATTTGAATGTTGCAAAAATAAAGTTTTTTGTGGTCAAATTTCGAAATGATGATGCGTAGTTCTATTTTAATCATTTGATTAGCAACATCCTAAAATAAATTACTTGCCAAATTAATTTCAAATCGCCTTGATACCATTCTCTACAATATCGATTTTACGAGCTTTATAAAGTGTTCCCACGCCCTTTTTAAAGGTTTTCTTGCTCATTTGCAGTTCCCTTTTTATTTCAAGGGGATCCGATTTATCATGTAATGCCAAGAAACCACCATTATCTACCAGTTTCTTATAAATTGCCTCTGCCGTTGGTTCAAGAACACTTTCACCCAATGGTTGAAGAGAAACATCTATCTTATGGTCAGGGCGAATTTTTTTGACATACCCTTTGGTTCTATCACCTACTGAAACATCTTTGAAAATTTCATTGCTATATACCAGGCCTTTATGGGTATCATTGATGATTACCTCCCAACCGAGGTCCGTCAATCGGGTGAACAAGAGATCCACCTCATCCCTTTCGCTGATGGTCAGGTTCTCATTATCCAAGAACTTATTCAGTTTGTTCGAAGCTACTAATCGAAACGAGATATCATCCATATAACAATGAACGACATACCACTGCCCCTCTTTCATTTTATCTCGTTGTTCGCTAAAAGGAACCAATAAATGCTTCTCAAGTCCCCAATCTAGAAAAGCTCCTATCTTATTGACTTCTACCACTTTCAAAAATCCAAACCTATTTCTTAATACGGTTGGCGTCAAAGTAGTGGCTATGGGCCTTTCTTCATGATCGAGATAGCAGAAAACTCGAATCATATCACCTATTTCGGCTTTTTCAGGTACGTACTTATTTGGAAGAAGTATTTCGGCCCCTCCCTCACTACCTAAAAAGAGTCCGACACTGGTGTCTCTCAAGACTTCCAGCTCATTATAATTGCCCAATTCTATCATTTGGCAAATGTAATTTAAAATTCGGGGTATAAAAAAACCGGCCATACGAAGTAAGGCCGGTTTTAGTTATACTATTATAAATCTACTATGCGTAAATAGAAGCTTTATTGAAATGCTTGCATAACATATAATAAACTACAGCTCTGTGCTTATTCTTGTTAGAAGAACCATATTTCTCCAATACACTCTTAACTGCATCCATCAATTCTGGGCTATCTGACATACCAAGCTTCTTGATAAGATAGTTTTTCTTTACAGTTTCAAGCTCTTTTTCATCGCCACCAGAAACTTTTGAAGCATCGATATTATAGATTGCAGGCCCTAGACCTACAGTTACTTTTGTCAAAAGATCCATGTCGGGGGCTTCGCCAAACTTGTCTTTGATGTCTGCTGCGTACTTAGCAATTAAATCGTCTCTCTTGCTCATAATAGTTAGTGTCTAAATGATTATTGGTTAATATTTAGCCTAAGATATAAAATCAAAATAACCGAGCAAAATTTTGTTATTCAATAATCTCGGGGTGCTTACTTCAAGTACTTTTGGAAATTGAGACGGCAAAAAGAACTCCTTAAGGGCATTTTCAAGACCTCTTTTTTCATCAACTATTTGATGGTTAAAACCAAATTGTTCACTCAATAATTTGCCCGACATTTGGTGCTTGGTCTCAAAAAAAGTTTCAAAATTTTCCGAATCATCTCGGCCCGGAAGAATTCTAAAAATGCCTCCCCCACTATTATTGATCAATATGATTCGAAAATCGGGTCGTATATAAGAGTTCCACATCGCATTGCTGTCGTAAAAGAAACTCAAATCACCCGTTATCAAAAGTGTCGGACCGGTATAATTAATCGACGCCCCTACTGCTGTAGACGTACTGCCATCAATACCACTTGTACCCCTATTACAATACACATGTAGACTACTATCTAAATTGAATAACTGCGCATAACGCACCGTTGAACTGTTAGACAAGTGCACTTGGGTTTCTTTCGGGATGAATTTTAAAATACTTTCAAATGCCAATAGATCCGAAAACTCAATTTGCGCTAAATACTCATCCCTTCTGGCTTCATAATTTGTTTTACGCCCGCTCCAATAAGAATAATAATCACTTTCGGCCTTTTGTCCGTTAAAAAGCAGTTTTCTTAAGAAGTCGTTGGGCTTCTGCTTTACATGTTCCGTTAAAGAGAAAAAAGTATTGAATGCCTTAATTTGATCAATGTGCCAATGTTGATCAGGACTGTACTCCCTTAAAAATGCTTTTATTTTTTTGGAAACTACGAGCCCCCCGAAGGTCAACAAAATGTCGGGTTTTAAACGGTTGAAGAGTTCTTCAGTATTGCTTGCCTTTTCAATAGGTGCCACTATGCTGTCTATACTCCCAAAGAAGTTTTTATGGTGAAGGTTTGAGGTGGTTTCAGTAAAAACAATTACCGTTGGGTCGTTGGCCAATGCCTCCAATATGTCTACATCAATCTCATTTGGCGCATTCACACCTACAAGAACCATCTTTCTTTCTGAGTTTTTCCAAGTCTCAACAAAAGGCTCCATCTCTATTTCTGCCTCTTCCGAGCTATTCTGGGGCATCACTGTAAGTGCAACTTCGGTAGGTTGGTCTACCGTATCGTATAAAGGCTCTTCAAAAGGAACGTTGATATGTACTGGCAACTTAACTTGCAGGGCCACATTTAATGCCTTATTCAATTCAGAATCATTGAATTGCTTTATTTCACTCTGGTTCTCTTCAGCCGTACCTTCTTTTAACCATTGGGGCGCATACTTTTGAACCCTTGCCAAAGAATGCGTTACATCTTGCCTTAAATTAGCCGAATAACCGATATGTCTATCAAAAACATGGTCTTGACGTATGGTCTGCCCGTCGCCTACATCAATTTTATAAACGGGCCTATCAGCTGTAATCGCCACTATGGGAATTCCAGAATAAAACGCTTCCGCTATCGCAGGATAGTAGTTTAAAAGCGCACTGCCGGAAGTACAGACAAGTGCCACAGGCTCTTTCAGTTGTTGCGCTATACCCAATGCAAAAAATGCCGCACTACGCTCGTCTACTATACTGTAACAAGTAAAATAAGGATCTTCGGTAAAACCTATAATCAAGGGAGCATTTCTTGAACCAGGAGATATAACTATGTTCCGAAGTTTTTTGGCCTTGCAGTGTTGAACCACCAATTGGGCCGAGGGTATGCTAGAATGTTTCATTAGGTACAAAAGTACGATTCCCTAATGGGCAAAACCAAAGGTTCGTTTATAAAATACTCGACATAGTTTTACTTTTTAGAACGGTTTCATCCCATTCATTTTCCGGGTCAGAACCAGCCGTAATACCACCGCCCACATAAATCAACGCCTGATCTTTTACTAATTGCATACACCGGAGATTAACGAATAGTTCAGTAAATCTATTGATAGAGCGATACACTTGATTTTCTTGATTGGCACGTCTTGAACTTCGCATCTTTTCTTGCTTCATGTTGAGCTCTCCTAAATAACCGGTGTAAAACTGCCTGTCATATCCCTCATTTTCAAGGATGAAAGCCTTTGATTCGAGCTTAGGTAATCCGCAAACCGCTGGCGTAGGATGTAGTTTCTCGAGCACCCCTTCGAGATTTTGATTTTCGATGTTACCCGAAATCTTGGTTCTAAGGTGCCATAACTTACCCGAACGAGCAGATTCTAAACTACCGCTATTCAGTTCAGAAATTTCATTCTTGAGAGCTTCTTCAATATACTCCGTTACATATTTTTGCTCTAGAATTTCTTTTTCGCCCCATTCAGGTTCTTGCCCATTAACATAAGGTTTAGTACCCGCCAAAGACATGGTGGTCAACCTGTTGTTTTTGACTTGAAGAAGAATTTCAGGAGTAGCACCTAACCATAACCCCACTTTTGGGTGATAGAACAAATAACAGAAGGCATTGCTGTACAGAGCCAATAACCGCTGAAATAGTGACAAAGGTTTCATTGTTGCCTGACCTTTCAAAATTCTGGATAGCACAACCTTTTTCAAATGACCCTGCTTAATTGAACTAACAGCATTTTGAACCAATCTCAAATGATGGTCTTTATTCCCAACATTCTTTAGGTCTATATCTAAATACTCCTCAGGCTCAAACTTTTTAGGCGAATAAGATGCTAACTCAAGCATCTCGGAAGACTGAATCAATACTTTTCTAGATTGACTATCAAAAGGCGCAAAAACAAAACCGGACTCTTTAAAATTCTTTACCTCGTACAAGGTATCGGTATTTTGCAACAAGGCCCTTAGACCGCTTTTCATGGGCTTGCGGTAAACAACTAACGGCAGTTCTTTCGAAAGGTGGTTCTCTAGTTGGTCAAAGAATACTTCAGGGGTCATTACTCCTTACTTAATGCTATCGTGGTTAGTTTACAAAGAGAGACCAGCTGATCTTGACTGTTGGTAATTCTTATTTCCCATAATTGAGTTGTTCTTCCCTTATGAATAATGGTCGCTTTGGCAAATACTTCGCCTTCTCGCACACTCTTCACGTGGTTGGCAGAAATTTCAATCCCTCGTATGGCAAATTTTTGGGCATCTAAGAAGATATAAGAAGCCATGCTACCAACGCTCTCTGCAAGGGCAACCATAGCGCCACCGTGCAAAACTCCATCCGGTTGATGTACGGTAGGGTTCACTGGCATTTTGGCAACAAGGTAATCGGCACCCACATCGGTATATTCGATACTAAGGGTTTCCATTAGGGTATTCTTAGAAGACTTGTTGCAAACTTTTAATATTTTTTCTTTGTAGCCTTCCATAAGTTCTATTTTTGGTCAAAAATAATCATTAACAGAGCATCAGCATTGCTATTTACAGTTAGTTTTTGAAGCATGGACCAAAATGAACACCTTGTCACCTATGAACATACCAACTCTTACGTTACCCTCAACCAGTTGGGCCCAGAGACTAAAAACGTTTGGTTGGTCTTTCATGGCATGGGCTATTTGAGTCGATATTTTTTACGTTATTTTGACGAGCTTCCGAATAACGAGAACTATATTATTGCCCCTCAGGCACCTTCTAAATATTATTTGAATGACCAATTCAGACATGTAGGCGCTAGTTGGCTTACGAAAGAAGAAACGGTTCGAGAGACCCAAAACGTTCTGGCTTATATCGATGCAGTTGCGCGTAAAGAACAACTACCCAAAAACCTGAATCTTATACTTTTGGGCTTTTCGCAAGGGGTTTCGATTGCTCTAAGATGGGCGGCCAGTAGAAAAATAAATTGTTCGCAGTTAATACTTTATGCAGGAGGAATACCTAACGAATTGACCAAAACCGATGTCGAGTTTTTGAGGGAACAAGGTACCCAAGTGAAAATATTTATCGGTGACGAAGATGAATATCTCACTGAAAAACGTATGCCCAAGGAGGAAGAAAAAATAGCAAGTCTGTTTGGCGACTCTGCCCAACTAACTATTTTTAAGGGGAAACATGAGGTAAAAAAAGAAATCATCAACAATCTCGTTTTATGACACACGACATCACTTTAGAAGATGAAAGGGTACGTCTTTCACCGTTAAGTCTTGATAATTATGAAAACTTATCCGCTATTGCCGGCCAAGAAAAACTGGTACAATATTCGCCCTCGAATATTGAAGGCCCTACCGCTCTTAAACAGTATGTAGAAATGGCCCTAGAGCAGTACAAGAACAAGACAAGCATTCCATTTCTGGTCTTTGACAAACAGGCAAAAATATACGCTGGTTCTACACGCTATATGAATATCGATTGGCGAAATAAAGTTCTTCATATCGGCTCAACTTGGATTGGTCGTGAATTTCATGGTACAGGCCTTAATAGCCATATGAAATACCTTATGATGAACTATGCCCTGAATGATATGGGCTTCGAAAAAGTTGAATACCGAATCGATGAGAGAAATCTACAATCTAGAAAAGCTGTAGAAAAATTGGGAGGTGTCTTGGAAGGAGTACTTAGGGAAAACGTTTATCTTCTTGATGGATATAAAAGAAATACCTGCTGCTACGGTATTTTAAAAAAAGAATGGGAAGAGACCAAAAAATCAAGATTTCAGAATTTCTCGTAGAATGGAAATTTTTCAGGTAAGCTATCTCGTTAAAGATTATGATGAAGCCATTGAATTCTTCACCAAAAAATTGGGTTTCTCGGTTTTGGAAGATACTCAATTGACCGATAAAAAAAGATGGGTTCTTGTGGCGCCAAAAAGCAACAAACGAATGCGACTTCTATTGGCGAAAGCCGATAATCCTATGCAAGAAAGTACCATTGGTAATCAGGCCGGTGGTAGGGTTTTTCTGTTTTTGAATACCCATGATTTCTGGACCGATTATCAAATAATGAAAGATAACGGAGTTATATTTAAGGAAGAACCCAGAGAAGAACCCTATGGAACCGTTGTTGTCTTTAGCGATTTATATGGCAATCTGTGGGATTTAATCCAACCTCATTAGAACTTACGGTTAGGTGAGAAGGCCTCTATATTCATCGACGTCTTTTTATTTCCAATAATTTCAGAAACCAATTTGCCTGTTGCGGGGCCAAGGCTCCAGCCCATCATAGCATGGCCTGTGGCAAAAACGAGATTATCGATTTTTGAAGGTTTGCCGATATAGGGCAATCCGTCTGGTGATACGGGTCGTAATCCTGTTTGGGCATCATCTAACTCCTCATCAGTAATACTAAGATTAGGATAAAATCGTTGAGCCCCTGCAGCAATGGCATTCACACGCTCTTTTCTCACAATTCTATTATTGCCCGAAAACTCCATAGTACCCGCAAAACGAGTGAATCCGACCATCGGAGTTACCGCCATTTTTGCTTCCATAAGAATAGCCGGCAATTGAATTCCAGTTTCCCGTTTTACATTGATTCTATACCCTTTTCCTCCTTGTAAAGGAAGATCAATGCCCAATTTTTTCGAAAGTAGGCCGCTCCAAGAACCGGCCGCCATTACAACATGTTCCGGTCTATAACTAGACTTGTCAGTTACAACTTCTTCAATACGCCCAGACTTGACTTTTAGATCTTGTACTATCTCATTCTCATTGATGTTTACGCCTATCTTTTTCAAATAAGCAATCAATAAAGGCATTATTTGAGTAGGTGTTGTATGTCCGTCACATTCATAGTGTATAGCGCCTTCTGCAGCAATAGAAACATGGGGCTCCTTTTGTTTTAGTTGTGCTTTATCCAAGTAGGCTACTTCTAATCCTAAATCGGAAGCTCTCTCAGCTACCTCTTTCTCATGTAAAAATGCTGACTGTGTTTGGTAAAGCATCAACAAACCGTTTCTTTCCAACTGAAAATCGCCCAAGTCACCCGATGCCTTGATATCTTCGAACAAATCTCGGCTCAATAAATTGATATCCTTGATTACGGGAATAGCCTTTTCAACCTTTGAATCTGTAGAGGATTTATGAAAATACCAGGCCCATTTGAAAAAATCGGTATCCCATCTGGGTTTCATATAAAAAGGACTCGAAGAATTGAACATCATTTTCAACCCTTTCGCAATCATGCCTGGAGAAGCCAAAGGAATAATATGGCTAGGAGTTAAAAACCCTGCATTCACGTAAGACGCGCCACTGGTCATATTGGTTTTATCGATAACCGTTACCTCATACCCTTCTTTCTGAAGGTAATATGCTGAACTCAACCCAACAATACCACCTCCAATAATCACCACTTGCTTTCCTAAACCCATTGAACTAATTAAATTACCTGAAAACCAAACGCATAAGGGTCATCATCATCAATACTTATCTCATTATGGCCATAGATTTTTGCCCAACCCTGAATACTCGGTTGAATGGCCTTTAAATTACCGACGCTAGCGACCTGCTCTACCCTACCAATGAATTGGGATCCTATATAACTTTCATGAATAAATTCATCACCAATTTTAAGTTTACCCTTTGCGAACCATTGAGCCATTCTTGCTGATGTGCCTGTACCGCATGGTGAGCGGTCAATAGCTTTATCACCATAAAAAACAGCATTTCGGGCCGTTGCTTGCGGCGATATGGTAGTACCTGTCCACAACACATGGCTTACGCCATTGATAGTTTCATCTTCTGGGTGAACGAACTTACCAGGATATTTTTGATTTATTTTCTCCCTGATCTCCTGACTAAATCGAATAAGCTCACCTGCTGAAAATTCCTGTATGCCTTTAAAATTCGGTTGGGGGTCGACGATAGCGTAAAAATTGCCGCCATAAGAGACATCAAATACCAAACTGCCTAAAAAACTACTGTCTATAGTGAGTTCAGAAGCCGCCAAAAAAGACTTAACATTTTTCAACTTCACCCATTCTACCTTATTTTCTTTCTGCCGGTATTCTATTTCTACCAATCCTGCGGGGGCTTCCATCAAAACCCTGCCTGGAGTTTTTGGTTTTATCAGCCCCTCTTCTATACCGATCGTTATAGAACCGATGGTGCCATGTCCACACATAGGCAAACATCCACTTGTTTCTACAAAAAGAATGGCAAAATCATTATCAGGATTACTTGGGGGATAGAATATGCTGCCACTCATCATGTCATGCCCTCTAGGCTCGAACATTAACCCCTTTCGGATCCAATCATATTCTTTTAAAAAGTGCTGTCTCTTTTCGCTCATATTCTTACCAATGAGCTCGGGACCACCTTTTGCAATTACTCTTACAGGGTTACCGCATGTATGGGCATCAATACAGGTAAAAATCGATTTGGCCATAGGCTATTTAAAGCTTTGACAACTACGAAACTTTTGTATTGGTATGTTCACCGTTCAAAAGTCGCATAAGGTTTAACGGATTGTTGTTTTTTAAGGCGTCGGGCAATAAATCATGTGGCCAATTTTGAAAGGATACCGGTCTTACCCATCTCTTGATGGCAGAAGTACCTACCGAAGTAAAGCGACTGTCGCTACTGGCAGGAAAAGGACCACCATGCTGCATTGATGGACACACCTCTACACCAGTTGGTACGCCATTAAAAATGATTCTACCCACTTTCGATTGCAATGCATCGATAGTATCTGTATAAGTACTCATCTCACTTTCATCACCTAACAATGTTCCGGTCAACTGACCCTCAAGGCGTCCAATAACTGCATTAAGTTCGTTGGCATCGGTGCACCTAACTACAATGGAGAAAGGACCAAAAACCTCTTCATGTAATTTGGGATTTTTTAAAAATTCGGCACCTGCAATACTTAAGACCTTTTGCTTGGCAAAGTTAGGGGAGGCATCTGCGGTATACTCCGCAACTACATCTACCCCACCTTGGTTGGACAACTCTTGCTTACCAGACTCAAAGTTTTTGTGAATGTTTGGGTGAAGCATGCAGGTTGGGTCGAGTTGGCTGATTTCTTCTCCCAGTTTTTTGATAAAACTATTCATAGTTTCACCCTCTATACCCAATATTAAACCTGGGTTAGTACAGAACTGACCAGCACCCAGGGTTATCGAACCTGCGTATTTTTGCGCCCAATTTGCTTCTTTATCCTCTAAAGCAGAAGGGAAAACCACTACCGGATTTATACTACCCATTTCAGCAAAAACAGGAATGGGTTCTTCCCTTTCGTTGGCCAATCGGTATAAGGCCATTCCGCCTTTTATACTACCTGTAAAGCCAACCCCTTTAATGGAGGGATGCAAGACCAACTTTTTACCAACTTCAATTCCGCTACTGTTCAAGTTAGAGAACACACCATCTGGCATACCCGTTCTTTTGGCAGCCTTTATTACGGCCGAAGAAACCAATTCACCTGTTGCCGCATGCATCGGATGACTTTTAACGATTACAGGGCAACCAGCTGCCAGCGCACTGGCCGTATCGCCACCTGCCGTTGAAAAGGCAAAAGGGAAATTGCTTGACCCAAAAACTGCAATAGGCCCTATAGGCACCAACATTTTTCGAATATCAACTTTGGGTAGCGGTTCTCTATCAGGCTGTGCCGTATCAATGGTTGCCTCTACCCACGACCCTTCTTGTAATAGCGTTGCAAAAGACTTTAGCTGGCTCATGGTACGACCACGTTCTCCACGTGCACGACCTTCAGGAAGACCAGATTCTATCATATAGGTCTCTATCAATTCATCACCTAAAGCTTCTATTTCTTCGGCGATGGCAATCAAGAACTCCGCCTTTTTAGCGCCACTTAAATCTTTGTAACCAGCAAAAGCATCCTTAGCTTTTTGCGCTGCTTTGTTTATCTCATCTTCGGTGGCTTCGAAAAGCTTCCAATCCGTTTGTGTGTTTTCTTTCGGATTAAAGGTAGCATAAGTACTATCTCCAGTAGCCGTTAAATCATTTCCTATATAGTTCTTTCCGGTAATCATCATTCAAATTTTGAGGTTCATAGATTGAAACTGAAAACTAGCACATTTGATGAAGGATGTCAAGATAAAGCAACGTTAATATTGCTTTAAATGTCCGCCTCAACTCAAAATAAAGCAGTCTTACTAAATTCGACCTATTAAGCAGATATTTCGCCGGACACTATAGTAAGGTTTTTATAATCGGGTAACTCTGGTCTCGACTTTAAAGATTCTTGAATGACATTTATCACCCTATCCCTTTCCGCACCTTGTAATGGCAGTCTAGGCTTTCTTACGAACTCGGTGCCAAGACCCGTAGCCACTTCGGCCAATTTAATATTCTGTACCAACTGCGGACTAATATCAAGCTCTAACAATGGCAGAAACCACCTGTAAATCTCAGTAGCCTCTTTGGGAAAACCTGCTTTAGCCAGTTTATAAATAGCCACTGTTTCTGCTGGAAAGGCGCAAACCAAACCGGCCACCCAACCATCGGCGCCCATCAATAAACTTTCTAAAGCCAACGGGTCAACTCCGGTAAGAATTTTTAAAGAATTACCAAACCTATTTCTAAGCCTACCGATGTTAATGATATCGCGAGTAGATTCTTTTACTGCCCTAACGTTATCCATCTCCATTAATTCTTCGAACATATCAACGGTCACCTCTATTTTATAATCTACCGGATTGTTATATATCATAATCGGTAAATCGGTACTTTTCGCTATGTCCTTAAAATAAGTTACTGTCTCTAGGTCGGTAGACTTGTAGCGCATTGGGGGCAATACCATCAAACCATTGGCACCCATTTTTTCTGCCTCAGCCGCCACCTCAATGGCTTCTTTGGTAGATTGTTCTGCAATGGTCATTATTACAGGAACGTTATTGTCGGCAATCGAAAGGGTTTCTTTGATCAAAATCTTTTTCTCTTCACGACTTAGCGTGCTGGCCTCCCCAAGAGAGCCTCCTAAAACAATACCGCTTACTCCGGCCTCTATTTGAGCCGCGATATTCTTCTCAAACATCGGTATATCCAATGTATCTTGTGCGGTGAATTTGGTTGTTACTGCGGGCATTACCCCTTCCCATTCGAATGTCATAACTCTAATTTTACAATGATTCTACAAAAATACGTTGCCGAGCAGGGATTCTACTAAATTCAAATTATCCAAAACCAATACTATATTACCCTATTCAAACGACAAAAGGGTTGATTTAAATCAACCCAATATCAATTATACACCCAAATTGCCCAAATCAGTTTTCCTGCAAACCGAACTTATACACGCAATTAGAAACATAAGTCCTGCCTGGGTCTAAGCGGGTACTCTGAAAATTAGGCTGGTTCGGCGAATCTGGAAAATGCTGGGTCTCCAAACAAAAAGAACCCCTAAAAACATAGGGTTTACCACCTTTACCGATATCAGCCCCGGTTAAAAAATTTCCACCATAAAACTGAACGCCCGGTTCATCGGTATAGACTTCCATAGTTCTGCCGCTTTCAGGTTCGACCACCTTGGCAGCTAGTACCAACCCATCTTCATTCTTAGGTTCTTTGTTCAATACGAAATTGTGATCGTAACCATTGGCAAACTTGAGTTGTTCACTTTCTACTTCTAAATCTTGACCTATAGGTTTGGCAGTCGTAAAATCAAAGGGGGTGCCTTTTACGCTTTCAATATCCCCTGTCGGAATCAGTCCACTATTAACAGGTGTAAAGCTATCGGCATTTAACCAAAGAACGTGGTCGGTGACATCGCCATTACCTTCTCCCTTCAAATTGAAAAAGGAGTGATGTGTCAAGTTAATGTACGTCGCTTTGTCGGTCGTGGCCTCATAATTTATTTTCAACTCGTTTTGGTCGGTTAGGTCGTAACGCACTTTCACATTTAAATTTCCTGGATAACCTTCTTCCATATCAGGAGAAGTGCGACTAAAAACAATATGACTGTCGCTTGACTCGTCAACATTCCACACCACACTTTCAAAACCTTTGATACCGCCGTGCAAATGGTTCTCGTTATTATTGATTGCCAAATCATAAACAGTTCCGTCAATACTAAACTTACCTTTGGCTATACGGTTTCCATAACGACCAATAGTAGCGCCGTAATAATTCTTTTTGGCCCTATAGTTATCTAAATGCGGAAAGCCCAGCACCACATCTTCAAAATCGCCATTTTTATCTGGGGCATGTAATGAAATCAATCGCTGTCCATAATTAGTAATGGTAACTTCCATTCCGTTCTTATTCTTCATAGTGTAGAGGCGAACCGAATCACCTTCGATGACAGTTTCAAAATTACTAACGTTAAGTTCGTCTGACAGTTTACTTTCTTCCGTTTGATCGGGGCTCTCCATTTCTTTTTCTTTTTTGTTTTGTTTACAGCTAAAGGCGCTCAAGCCAAGAATTAAGGTTATTGCTACAAGGTTCGAAATTTTCATGGCGCTTGTGGTTGTATTGAATGTTTTGAATGCCGATGAAGTTACCAAAAATTAACAAAGAAGCCATTTTTTATTTGGCAACCGTTAAAATAGAAGTTCAGTTTGTTTTCTTTATTTTTGATGAATTTTAGCAGCTCTACAAAAAGCAAACTTTTTGACCATTCGCTTTAGCGATTGTCAATCAAATAACTATGATGCTTGGTTGCCCTTAATTTATATAATACAAAATCATGAAAAAATTGATATTGGCTTTTTTCGGCCTCATCATGGCCTGTAATTCTGCGCAAAAAACGGTCGTCAGCTCCGAGCAATCGGCCGAAGCGACCGTTGTAAAAGACCCTGAAAGTTATGCGGAAAGTATAACCGAAGAAGAGTTGAAAGAGCATCTATACACCTATGCTTCGGATGAATTTGAGGGTCGTGAAACCGGGGAGCCTGGACAAAAGAAGGCGGTGGAATACCTAAAGAAGGAATACGAGAAACTCGGAATAAAAGCTGCAAAAGCAAATGGCGATTACTTTCAAAATGTACCATTAGAGGTCAGTCAACTTCCTAAAGGTTCTTTGACCGTTAACGGAAAGAATTTTCCCTTAGGCACCGATTTTTTAACCTTCTCAAAAGCTCAGGGCGAGTTCAAAAATATCGTTTATGCCGGTTTTGGAATCGAGACCGACGAATATTCCGATTATAAAGATTTAGATGTCGAAGGAAAAATAGTATTGCTAAAGGCAGGTGAACCAATTGGTAAAGACGGGAACTATATCATTTCTGGTAACAGCCAAAAATCGGTATGGAGCAACATGTCAGAATCAATGGGAAAAAGAATGGAATTGGCCACCAGCAAAGGCGCCAAGGGCATGCTCTACTATGATTCAATGAATTTTCCTAGATTTAAAAGTAGGTTTGAATGGATGAAAGGCAATGACAGCGGTAGAATGGAGCTCTCAAGTGATGCTTCTTCAGAGTTCTTTACTTTTTGGATTAATGAAAACCTGGCGAAGGCTATCTTACCAAAAATAGATTCGGAAAACAAGCCAAAAATTATTACCACCAAACTTCAATTAGACATTCAAAGCCAGAATAACAAAGTGGAGTCTGAAAATGTAGCGGCCATATTGAGAGGAACGGAAAAACCCGATGAATACGTAGTTATCTCTTCTCACTTAGACCATATTGGTGTTTCTTCGGATGGTGAAATCAATAATGGGGCCGACGATGATGGCTCAGGTACCGTGGCATTGCTTGAAATAGCAGAAGCATTTAAAAAAGCGGCCGATGAAGGCCAAGGACCAAAACGTTCTATCGTATTTCTACACGTAACCGGTGAAGAAAAAGGACTATTAGGTTCTCGGTATTACACCGATGTTGAACCTATTTTTCCTTTAGAGCAAACGGTGGCCAACCTTAATATCGATATGATCGGGCGTATCGACCCGAAAAGAAACGGCGACCGAAACTATATTTATTTAATAGGTTCGGATAAGCTCAGTACCGACCTTCATGAATTGTCGGAAGAAGTCAACAATAAATACACACATATCGAGCTCGATTACACCTTTAATGACGAGAACGACCCCAACCGTTTTTATTATAGAAGTGATCATTACAATTTTGCAAAAAACAACATTCCCATCATTTTCTATTTTAACGGAACGCATGATGACTATCATCGACCAGGTGACACCCCCGATAAGATTAATTATGATTTATTGCAGAACAGAACACGGCTAATATTTCATACCGCTTGGGAAGTTGCGAATAGAGATCAACGGGTCGTTGTAGATAAGGCCGCTAAATAGGTAAGAAACATTGCAGAAAAGAAAAAGTCCCGATATAATCGGGACTTTTTTATTGGGTGGAAGACCGGGTTCGAACCGGCGACCTCTTGAACCACAATCAAGCGCTCTAACCAGCTGAGCTACAACCACCATTTGCTTTCAAAAAGCTTACCTCATTTTGCAAGCGGTGGCAAAGGTACTTTTTTTTAAACAATCTTTCAAAATAAAAATCAGCATATTTTATAAAATTCAATTGATAAAAGACGTCGAAATTGTGAGCTCTGACAATTAGATATTTAGAAGTAAGAAGAATCGTATTTAATCGATGAAATACACTTCTAAACCGACCAAACACACAATTATTGGCGTTTCACAACAAATATTTAATACCCCATAAGGGTTAGCCTACCTTAGATTTATTATTGGGCCAAGCTATGTATCGCCAAGAAGCGCATTTTAAAAAATTCTTAAGACCATCGAATATACGATGGGCACTACTTTTGGTGGTTCTACTTTTCACTTTTGACATACAGGCCCAAAAGAATACCAAAGACAGTATTCAAAACGAAATAAAAAGGCTCAAGTCACAAAACAATTTTACCGTAAAAGACTCAATATATATCAACCTTCTTAATGGCTTGGGTAAAGAACAGCGGTTTTATAATTCTGATAGTCTATTACACCTGTCGAAACAAGCACTTAAACTTAGTAGGGTCATCAATTTTAAATTTGGTGAAAGTAAAGCTCTCTTAGGTCTTGGTGATTATTATTCGGATAAGGGAAACCATAAAAAAGCGATATCATACTACCAAGAGTCGTTTAAAATAAGTAATAAGGCCCGAATTCAGGAAATTTCTCTCATGTCTAAAAACAATTTGGCCGGAGAGTACATGTATAAAGGAGATTACACCAATTCGCTTACCCATTATTTAGAGGGTATCGATATGGCGAAGCAATATAATGATAAGCTGATGCTCTCCATTATGAACGAGAACGTTGCCAACCTTTATGCTACACAGAACGACTACGAACAAGCGCTAGACTTTTACAAAAACGTAAAGAAAATAAATAATGAACTAGGCGATGATGTCATTTCTGCCGAAAGTATGAGCAACATGGGCTCGCTCTATGCAGATATGGGGAAACTTGATTATGCCATGTTCAATATTAATAGTAGCATCACCATCTTTGAAGAACATGGTATCATGGACTGGTTGGCGTATGCCTATGAAATCAAAGGAAAAGTCTATTTGAAGCAAAAAAAATATAAATGGGCCCTGTATTGGTACAACCAAAGTGAAATGCTTCACGGCAAGATTGAAGACGAAAGAGGAAAAATAGACCTTTACAATGGTATGGCCGAGGCACACCTCAACCTCCAAAACGATGAACTTTCGGAAAAATACGCTTTGGACGCCTTGGAGATTTCCAAGAAAATAAAATTTATGGAAGGGCAGCAAAAATGCGCAGCCACCCTTTACAAATTGAACAAGCACAAAGAAGATTTCGCGGCCGCCCTCACCTATCATGAAATCTATCAAAGTCTTTCAGATTCGTTATCAAGGCAAGAAAACAAAACAAGTCTCAATATGCTCAAGACCAAGATGGAGCATGAAAGACAAAAGCTTGAACTAATTGAAGAAAACCAAAAGCAACTTGCGGCGCAAAGAAATTATATCAATGCCGCATTGGCCATTTTATTGATATTCATCGCGGTTACCTTTTTAATGAGGAGAAGTGAAAAAATTCAAAAAAACCTCAATAAAAAACTTCAAGGAAAAACCGATGATCTTGAAAAGAGAGAATTGGAGCTAAGAGAAATCAACAAGACAAAAGACCGACTCTTTTCTATTATTGGGCACGACCTTCGTGGGCCTATAGGTGCCTTTCAAAGTTTATTGAAACTCTTTAAAGAAGGGGAAATAGGCCAAAGTGAGTTTATGGAGTTCATTCCGAAATTCAGGCACGATATCGACCATATAGCGTTTACCTTGAACAATCTACTCTCATGGGGGCAGACCCAAATGAATGGTACGATAACCAAACCATCGGTGGTGGCATTAGAGACCATTGTTAACGAGAATATTCATCTTTTGGCAGAAATAGCGGAAAACAAATCTATTAGACTGATCAGTCATTTGAACCAGAATACTACGGCCTGGTCAGACGAAAACCAGATAGATATCGTAATTCGAAACTTGATCAGCAATGCCCTAAAGTTTACCCCAGAAAATGGAATGGTTACCATTTCATCTCTGGAGAGAGACGACCATTGGCAAATTTCTATTCGTGATACAGGTGTGGGAATGGACCAAGATACCATCAATAAACTTTTTCATAAGAATGCCAATGTCACCACTTATGGCACCAATAATGAAAAAGGTACTGGTCTAGGTCTTTCTTTATGTAAAGAGATGATTGAAAAGAATCACGGTAAAATTTGGGTCAACAGCCTTAAGAGAAAGGGAAGTACTTTTCACTTCACAGTTCCTAAATCAAAGAAAAACTATAAGAAAACGGCCTAAACCAAATCATTTAGCTGTTTGACCGCCACATATCTTTCTGCCGTAAAACCTTCACCATATTCTGAATTAATCAAACGACCTAGGTCACGAGCCCTGTATTTCACACTGTCCATAAAATTTTTACTACTTATGGGCGTTTCCGGTTCTTTGCTATTCGGGTCATGAAACTGCGAAGAATAGGCCATGATAGAATCCATTTTTTTGTCGATAAAACCGGAGACATCTACCACAAAATCCGGCTCCAGGTTTTTCCATTGAATGTAATGGTAAACGACTTTTGGCCTCCATGGTTCTTGAACCTCTTTCTCCCCCTCTAGTTGTGTTTCTATTTTAATCAATCCGCTCAAAAAGCAAGAATCACTTACCAATTTGCTTCCTCGACCGTGATCGATATGCCTATCGTCAATGGCATTACAGATAACGATCTCAGGTCTATATTTTCTGATTTTTTTGATAATTTCAACCTGGTGCTGCTTGTCATTGGTGAAAAAACCGTCAGCAAAACCCAAGTTTTCCCTAATTTCTACTCCTAAAATATCAGCTGATTTTTTTGCTTCTTGACTTCTTATTTCAGCTGAACCACGTGTACCTAATTCGCCACGGGTCAAATCAATAATCCCCACTTTATTGCCATTTGCCACTTCTTTGGCAATCGTGGCCCCTGCGCCTAGTTCTACATCATCTGGGTGAGCCCCAAAGGCCAATATATCTAATTTCATGAATTGTATTCTATTTGGTGTTGGTATACCGTATGCTTTGCACTTTGTCGTATGTCTGCCCTTAATACTTACGGGTATATTCTAAAAGAAATGACCAAGCGTCAACAAAGCGCACGCAAAGATACTTCTTTTGTAATCTTTCTGTTGGATGCTGAACCCACCAAGACCTTTCACATATTAAACACTGACCTTTTTCCAATCTCCTTTTCTAAACCAAACAATGGCCATTATGGCCAATAGTACTTCTGCCGAAGTAATGGCCACAAAGACTCCAACAGCTCCGTAATCCAAAGTTATAGACGAAACATAGGCTAAAGGCAACTGAAAAAGCCAGAATGCTATAAAATTGATTTTTGTAGGCGTTCGAGTATCTCCCGAGCCATTGAATGCTTGGGTAACTACCATACCGTAAGCGTAGAAAACATATCCGGCAGCTATTATTTGTAGACATAGACCACCATTCTCCACAACTGTGCTATTAGGGTTGAACCAACCAACGATAGTATATGCAAACAGAAGATAGATCACAGAAACCACCGCCATAAAAATGGCGTTATATTTACCTGTTTTCCAAACGGAAAGTTCGGCCCTATTTGGTTTTTCAGCACCCAGATTTTGACCTACCAAAGTTGCCGCTGCATTGCTCATTCCCCAAGAAGGCATAAGGGTAAACAGCATGACCCTAATGGCAATGGTGTACCCGGCAAGAACCTCGCTACCGAATTCGGACATTATTCTCATAAGAAATACCCAACTCGACGTACCAATAAGAAATTGTGCGATTCCGCCTAAAGATACCTTTACCAAATTGAGCATTACCTTTAGTCGAAGTACCAAATCGCTCAGTCCTATCTTGATTTTGCTCCATCCGAAGAAAAGAACCGCCAATTGAAACAATACGGCCGTACCTCTACCGATATTGGTAGCAATAGCTGCCCCTGCCACACCAAATTCTGGAATTGGCCCCCATCCGAATATAAATATGGGGTCCAAAAAAATGTTGAGCCCGTTGGAAAGAACCAGCGCCCACATGGCAATCGACGCATCGCCCGCTCCCCTGAATATGGCATTGATTAAAAAAAGCAGTAGAATAGTCACATTACCCCCTAAAAGCAATTGAGTATACTCATAGCCTTCGTCAATGAGGTCTGGTTCGGCACCCATTAGAGCCAAGATATCCTTTGAATAAAAAATGCCCACTACCGACACGATCAGTGACACGAGAACCCCAAGTAGAATTGCCTGTACAGCAGATTCTTTGGCCCCAAGAATATTTTTTTCACCGATTCTTCTAGCTACAATAGCGGTCGCCGCCATACTTAAGCCGATAGCTATGGCATAAACCAATGTGATAACCGATTCTGTTAAACCAATAGTGGCCACCGCATTAACACTTACCCTACTAACGTAGGCAATGTCTACAATGGCAAAAATTGATTCCATCATCATTTCAAGAATCATAGGGATCGAGAGCATGAATATGGCTTTACGAATGCTCCCGCTTGTGAAATCAAAATCTTTACCTGTCAAGGCCAAAATAAAGTATTGATAAAGTCTTTTGAAGGTTATTCTGTTATGGTTTCGCATGATTGAGAATTATGTTTGAAAAGAGTGTGAAAAACGTCGAACAATCGAAATAGAAAACGATTATTTATGGGCAAGAGGCCCAATGACATTTAGAAAGGACATAATTCTTATAACTTCATAACACTACAAATATGCAATAAAAATTGGTGGTAGCCCTTGAAAGTTGTTAAAATTCACACTAAATCCAGAAACATTTCCGTTCAACTTTAATAAAAAGTTGTTGCTATGATTAATCGCATTTCAATTCTAGCCCTTTTATTGGGGGCTTTGCTGGTTTTACCCCTTTCCTGTTCGAAAGATTCAGGCAATGAGTCTAATTCCAGTTCAGATGATACCACCAAGACCATTACCGATGAAAATGGTGAAGACCAGGAAGTGAACATTTCAGAAAACAAAAAACTGGTCGGCGATTCTGCCAATGATATTTTGAGTGATGCAACCTATGAATCCATTATCTTTGAAATATTCTACGTCGCGGGTTTCGAACCCAACCAGAATACGGTTGCCAATTTTGAGTCGTTTTTAGAAAATAGACTTAACAAACCGGAAGGTATTACTATTGAGTTGAAAGAAATTGAAAGTCCCGGTCAAGATGCCTATTCGGTAGAAGATATTGCGGCTTTAGAAGATACTATTAGAACAGAATACAATCAAGACAGGCGTTTAGCCGTATCAGGTATTTTTCTGGATGGGGAATACTCTGAAAATACAGAAAACGGTTCCGTTTTAGGAATTGCCTATAGAAACACTTCTTTCGTCATTTTTGAGGAGACCGTTCAAAGTTTTAGTGGGCAGGCTTTTGGCCCAAGTCTTACCGTTCTAGAAAGTACAGTATTGAACCACGAGTTTGGCCATTTAATGGGTATGGTAAATGCAGGTACCCCGATGCAAACAGAACATCAGGACACTGAACACGGAAGGCATTGTATCGATGATAGCTGTTTAATGTACTGGACCGCCGAAACTGGCGAGGGATTGCTCAACATGCTTAGCGGAGGAACGATACCCGACTTCGATAGTCAGTGTTTGGCAGATATACAGGCCAATGGCGGTAAGTAATTAATTATTTATGTAGTTAACCCGATACCTCCATAAGCTTAATGCACCTATAATCAAAGCTCCCAAAGCTATATACCAAACATAATCGGGAGTAATTGCGGCAGAACCGCTCTGACCATAACTATGCAAACCTACTAGGTAATAATTTACGCCAAAATAGGTCATCATGATACTTCCAACAGCAATAAGGCTTAAGAAGTTGAACGTCCACTTTCCTCTTAGGCCGGGAACCAAGCGCATGTGAATTACAAAGGCATACACCATAATAGAAATCAATGCCCATGTTTCTTTGGGATCCCAGCCCCAATAGCGGCCCCAGCTCTCGTTGGCCCATTGACCTCCTAAAAAGTTACCTATGGTCAGCATTACAAGACCCACTGTAAGCACCAATTCATTGATGATGGTCAATTCTTGAATGTTCAGGTCCATTCGCTTTTTGTTCTTTTTTGTGGTAAGAATCATAAGAAGAAGACTTACGAACCCAAGAATAGCACCAACAAACAGAGGACCGTAACTGGCTACGATTACCGCCACATGAATCATCAACCAATAACTATCTAAAACGGGTACAAGGTTTCCTATGGCCGGATCGACCCAATTCTGATGAGCAATCCATAGCAGCATTCCTGTTACGAAGGCAGAAGCAGCTAAGGTAATATCACTCTTTCTCGCAAAAAGAAGCCCCATACCCATAGTGGCCCATGATACGTACAAAATACTCTCATAGGCATTGGTCCACGGGGCATGGCCAGAAATGTACCAACGTAAAATCAAGCCAGCCGTATGCCATAAAAACAGAATAATGATAGTGCCTTTGAAAAAATAATTACCAACCCTCAAAATCGAGCGGTCTTTGAAAATCTGGAATATGAGGATTATGAAAAACAATAAACCGATTAAAGGATATAACCTCCACAACTGATTGAAAATACCAAGCTTGTTGTAAACTACCTCCGTTTCGATTTTACTATCCGGTGGCAATACTTCACTACCGTGATTTTTTTGGTTTTGTTTAAAGGCTTCCAACAATTTATCGGCACCAGAATAGTCATCGGTCTCGATTGCCTTTCTTAACGTCATCAAATAATACGGAACGGAATTTCTAATGAAATTACCATAAAGGCTGTCGGGCACTTGATACTGCCCTCCCCTATACTCAACGGCCGAAATCCATTTATTGTTCTCATCATTCAAGAGAGGAAAAATCTTTACGATTCTTCCACTTAATGCTTGATCGAGCACACTAAGTCTAACATTGGCATCCTTAAAATCCTGCTCAAATTTATTGGGGACATTAGTGGCCGTAGCTTCCCTCAGAAATGGTTCCAATTTGTAATTGCCCCTTTCATCAAAAAAATCGGTTGCCTTGGCATATTTCTGACCTTCAGGAACCCCGATGACATGGCGTATACTATCATTTTGACCCTTTTTATCAATTGCCAAAAATTCTGCATTGTACCACGCTGGAGGGTTCAGCATCATCGAAAGAAAGACTTGGTCGGCATTCATATCGCCAAACTTCTCTTTAAGGCTCAGCTTTCTTAAAAGTTCGGAAGAAAAAGTGTGTATGGGCTTCATTCGCCCAGCTTCATCTTGCACCACCAATTTGCCAAACTTTTCGGCATGCTCTTTTGATACAAGTGTAGTCTTGATTATCGAATCGATTTGAACTTGGGTAGGCATAGTACCGGAATGGTCATGCCCATCATCGGCCGTATGCTCTTGCGCCGATAAACCTAAACTAGCGGCCAAAAACATTACGGTGGCCATTTTAGCTTTCTTTGACTTTAACTTCTCCAAAGACCTTCCTAAATCTTTAAATCTGGTTTTGCCAAAAAACATAATTCCCATTAAACCGATGTATAATAGAAAATAGCCCAGATAGGTGATCCATGTACCCCACTGATCATGGTTTACCGAAAGAATCGTTCCCTTTTCATCGGGGTGAAAGCTAGACTGAAAAAAACGGTACCCTTTATGATCTAATATATTGTTCATAAAAATATCGTAATCGAAAGGTCTTTCGTCTTCTACGGTTACTTTACTCATAAAGCTGGAGTATCCTTTTTCGGTACCAGGATATTTCTCTGCTATAAAATCATTCAATTTTATACTAAAAGGAAGCTCATATACCTTTGAGCCATAGCTCAACATGAAATCGAGCCCGCCGACATTGAACTTCTCAGAAAAATCGGAAGTTCCCTTTCCTCCTAAAAGCTTCTTTTCTACCGTTTCACCATTGGCACTAATTTCAATCACCAAAGCATCAAGAGTAGCTTCGGTCATTTGTGCTTCTGGCACCTTCACAACACCGTAAGATCCTTTTACAATAGGGTCGGGTATTACGAATTGCATGCCTGCCATATTGTATAGCGAACGCAGTTGTAACGGCTGTAAACTGTCGGCCACCACTTGGCCTTGAAGTTGGTCGGCCATTCGCATAAAGCTACCTTCAAAAGGCGATTCAATTTGAAAATCCCCATTCTGGGAATAAATATTGACCGCTCCCTCGGTCTTTTTGTTTAATGAAAAAAGTACATTATGAATACTCGATACCTCACCGCTCTCTAAATAGTGGTCGTGTCTTTGACCATCACCCGCTTCAACGATTTTCAAGTATTCTTTACCGCTTTCATCGGCAATCAGCCCTTCTTCGGCGCCATCAATAAAACCCTTATATGAAATAGTGAAAGGTTGCCCATTAAAATCTGATTTCCAAGGTAGATTCGACTTTATATCTTCTGCGGTAACTATTAAATTTTCCTGAAGTGTCTTCCTTCTTGGTTCCCCATTGATTTCGCCATCTACAAATGCAGTTAAGTAGGTTTTATCGGAGTAGAAAACTTTTTCAGCTTGTCCTTCGCGAATGGGCATCATCCCCTCAAAACTAATATACCTAGTCACAAAGGCCCCGACAATGATTAGTACCCAAGAAAGGTGAAGAACTAGTACCGGCCATTTCTCAACTCTTAAAAGACGGTATCTTTTGATATTTCCGACAAAGTTGATGACAAAAAATACCATAATGGCCTCAAACCACCATGCATTATAGATCCATATTCTTGCTGTCTCAGTGCTGTACTTTGTTTCTATGAAGGTTCCCAAGGCCATGGCTACGGCAAAAGCGATAAACAAAAGGGACATTAAACGAGTAGAAAACAATAATTTTTTAAGCATTTGCATTTTGGAGTAGCTGAATTGGTTTTCAGCTTGCAAAAATACGCCCTTTTTATCACTTGCATATGTAAAGTAACCTTTAATACACCTTTCGAACTGTTAATTGTTATTTAAAATTCTAGGGGCGAAATGTGAAAAAGAGAGATGCAAAATTCACCATAAGAAATCTAAAAACTTTCAAATTAAAGACTCAACCCACCATCGTATATAAGCGAAGAAACGCTCAAACCCTTTTTATGCCAAGAAGAAATATATGTAATTTCGCAGCATGAAAACAGTTACCATCATTGGATCGGGCAATGTAGCATATCATCTCTACAAAGCCTTTTCATTAGCTGAAAATATATTGATCCAACAGGTGGTGGCGAGAAATAAATCTGCATTAGAAACATTTGTTTCTCCAGATAAGCTCTGTACCAACTTTGAAGAGGTCGTTGATTCTGATTTTATTATCATAGCCGTAAGTGACAATGCCGTTGAAAAAATAGCAGGGCTTTTGAAAAACTTTAAGGGAATCATAGTGCATACCTCGGGGGCAACTTCTCTAGGCGTACTGAACAAACATGAAAACCACGGTGTTTTTTATCCGTTGCAAACCTTCAGTAAAAGTCGTGAGGTGGTATTTCAGGACATTCCTATTTGTATTGAGGCTAATACCAAACATAATCACCTTGAATTAAATGAATTGGCTTGTACTATTTCAGGTAATGTTCAAAGGGTGAATTCATCCCAAAGAAGACAGCTACACATGGCAGCGGTATTCGCCAACAACTTCAGCAACCATCTCTTCTACCTCGGAGGAAAGATTTGTGCAGAAAATCAACTTTCATTTTCGATTTTGAAACCTTTGATCAAAGAGACTGTTGATAAATTAGAAGTTTTATCGCCTTATGAGGCCCAAACTGGGCCGGCCAAAAGAAATGACCAGAATACCCTAGAAGCACATCTTTCTATTTTAGAATCAGATTTGCATAAAGATATTTACACCCTATTAAGCCAATCGTTACAAGAAACTTATGGAAAAAAGTTATAAGGAATACCTCAAAAATATCGACACATTTGTTTTTGATGTGGATGGTGTTTTTACCGATAGTACCCTCATCATTACTACAGATGGCGAAATGCTTCGCAAGATGAGCGTTAAAGATGGTTATGCCCTAAAAACCGCTTTGCAGAAGGGATATAAAATTTGTATCATCTCAGGTGGAACGAACGAGGGCGTTCGAAATAGGCTCAGGGCCCTTGGGGTAACCGATATTTATTTGGGAGCACATCATAAATTGGATGCCTTAGAAGAGTATATGGATATTTACGGAATTTCTCCTGAAACCATGTTGTACATGGGCGACGACATACCCGATATACCTGCCATGCAGACGGTTGCCATACCTACCTGTCCGCAAAATGCTGTACCCGAAGTAAAAGCTATTTCTAAGTATGTTTCGCACAAAAATGGCGGCGAGGGTTGTGTAAGAGACGTAATCGAACAGGTGCTTAAAGTAAAGGGTGATTGGCTGGATAATTATAGTGCTTCGAATGATTAAATCATGTTACAAGACCAATTAAAAAATTACAACTTGATCCTGGCCTCGGGCTCACCCAGAAGAAAACAGTTTTTGATGGATATGGGGCTCGATTTTGAAATACGTATGAAGTCGGTCGAAGAATCGTATCCCGAACATTTAGAAGGAGGTGATATATCAGATTTTTTAGCAAAATTGAAAGCAGAGCCTCTAAAAGAAAGTCTCTCGTCAAAAGATATTTTATTAACTTCTGACACCGTGGTGTGGCACAATAAAAAGTCATTGGCAAAGGCCTCCAATGAAATGGAAGCCGTTGATATGCTAGAAACCATGTCAGGAGATTGGCATCAAGTAATTACCTCCGTCTGTTTCACCACCACAGAAGCACAAAAAATTGTTAGACAAGTTACCGAAGTGAAATTTGCGAAACTATCTAGGCAAGAGATTGACCATTACATTTCAACCTTTAAACCCTACGACAAGGCTGGTGCATATGGCATACAAGAATGGATAGGCCTGGTGGGTATTGAAGAAATCAAGGGCTCTTACACTAATGTGGTCGGTCTACCCACACAATTGGTATATACCACCTTGTACGAAATGACAAAATAGTCGCTCCACTTTAAAATTAGAGCATATGTCCTTTTGTTTTAGGACAAAAAACCTGTTTTTTAAAAATAAAACTACAATCATGGCTCGTCAATTTATCATTATAGCTTTGTTCTTATCCTTTATCTCTTGCAGGGATAAGAATGAGAAACAATTATTGGAAAATGAGAACAATAAGGAAGCTGTAAAGTCAAAACCAAAAAAAAGTCTTTCGGAAGAATTTAAAAATTACTGGTATGCAGGCGATGCCGAAATTACTTCTTACAACCTGCAACAAGCAAGGTATGGCGAAACTCGAGACGGAAAGGCGGTCCTAATATATGTTACCGAACCGTTTTTACCCGAAAAGCAGGTAAAGGCAGATGGTCATGATCCCGAGAACATTCCTGTGTTAAAGTTGAATACCACCAAAAACTATTTAACGGGAATATACCCCTACTCCATTATGACCAGTTCGTTTTACCCCGTACACAATGATCGGCATGCGCTAAAAGTATCCTTCTCTTCTCAAGAATGGTGCGGTCAGGTATATGCCCAGATTAATAATAGAACTGAATTTGAAATCTCATCACATTCCTATTTTGAAAACGAGGCCGACCAAAAGTTTGCTATAAGCAAAGAAGTTTTGGAAAATGAACTGTGGAACCAAATTCGAATCGATCCAAAAAGTTTACCTCAGGGGGAGTTTGAAGTGGTTCCTTCGTTGGAGTATATTCGTTTATCCCATAAAGAACTTCGCTCTTACAAAGCCAACTTAAACCTTACTTCTGAAGGTGAAAGTTTCTCATACGAAATAAGCTACCCGGAACTAAATCGCACCCTGAAGATTGAATTTTCAAATCAGTTTCCTTACCAAATTAGCGGATGGTCAGAAACTTTTGAAAGTGGTTTTGGCCCCAATGCCAAACAGATGACCTCTGTTGCCACAAAAATCGAAACTTTAAAAACTCCTTATTGGAAACAAAACGGAAATAAGGATTTATCTTTGCGCGACAGTTTAGGATTGTGATTTTATGGAAGAATTTCTGAGTAGTTATAAAAATGAATTTTTGGCCACCATTATTACCCTCGTGGTCATTATTTTTCTTAAATACTTACTTGACAAAACCATTCGGAAAATTGGTCGAATCAGCAATATCGCCGAGCCGAGAACCGTGCTGATAAGCAAGTATGTTTCAGGTCTTTTGACCATTATTGGTTTGGGCATTATTTTCTTTATATGGGGTTTCGATTACAAAGAAGTTGGCTTGGTCTTTTCGTCGGTGTTTGCCGTCATAGGTGTTGCCTTGTTCGCCAGCTGGTCTATTTTAAGCAATGTTACAGCAGGGGTCGTGCTCTTTTTCTCTTTCCCCTTTAAAATTGGGGACCGCGTCAAAATTTTGGATAAGGAAATCAATTCTGACGAGGCCTATCTAATCGAAGACATCAAAGCCTTTCACGTAAGTCTGCGCAAAGAGAACGGAGAGTTACTGGTTTATCCTAATAACCTTTTAATGCAAAAGGCGGTAACATTGGTTTACAATTTAGAAGAAACGCCTGACGGAACCGAAGAAACGTAATGACGTTTGGTTCGGTTGTATAAGCACTTTTTAATTTTCTTTTTGTTAAAGAAGTTCTAAAAAAACGGAGCAGCCCTGTAAACTTTCTATCTTTGAGTATATCCCCCTTTTGAAATTTAGGTGGATTGCAGCCACAAAAACCAACACTATGCGTCAACTATTGGTGTTTTTTGTCGGAATATTTTTTTTCCGTAACATCGCCTATGCACAACCTCCAGTTCAGTATTCTTCTTCAGAAATATACCATTCATTACAAAAACTTAACTTTCTAGGAACGGCTCTATATCTAGCGGCGCACCCCGACGATGAAAACACTAGATTGATATCTTACCTTTCAAATGAGGTGAAGGCTAGAACGGCCTATTTATCCCTTACCAGAGGTGACGGGGGGCAAAATCTGATAGGCCCTGAACTCAGGGAATTATTAGGCGTACTCAGAACCCAAGAATTATTGGCCGCACGTTCTGTTGATGGCGGGGAGCAATTCTTTTCTAGAGCCAATGATTTTGGTTATTCAAAACATCCTGACGAAACCTTGGAAATATGGCAAAAAGAGGAGGTTTTGGGTGACGTAGTTTGGGCAATCAGAAAGTTTAAACCGGACGTTATTATTAATCGGTTCGACCACCGAAGCCCGGGTAGCACCCACGGGCACCATACTTCATCTGCAATGCTGAGCCATGAGGCTTTTGATCTTGCCAATGATCCAAAGGCATATCCCCAACAATTAAAGCATACTCAAGCATGGCAGCCAAAAAGATTGTTTTTTAATACCTCATGGTGGTTTTATGGCAGTCAAGAAAATTTTGAGAAAGCCGACAAATCGAACCTCCTAAAATTGGATATCGGTGTCTACTACCCCATTTTAGGAAAATCAAATAATGAAATTGCGGCGTTGGCCAGCAGTCAACATCTCTGTCAGGGTTTTGGTAGGCTATCGACCCGAGGAACAGAAGATGAGTATATCGAACTATTGAAAGGTGATTTGCCAAAAGACAAGAACAATATTTTTGATGGTATCGATACGACATGGTCACGAGTTGAAGGCGGTGAGGCCATAGGTAAAATTTTGTACGATGTCGAGGCCCATTTTAACTTTAAAGACCCTTCGGCCCATCTATCACAATTATTGGAGGCATATGACCTTCTTCAAAATATAAAAGACGCCCATTGGAAAAATGTTAAGTCAAAAGAATTAAGAGACCTTATAGCCCAAATATCAGGACTTTATTTTGAGGCCTCTTCGCAGAGCGAATCAAGTAACCCTGGTGAATCGGTACAATTAGACATTGAACTGGTCAACCGAAGCAAGAATACCATAAAACTGGTTTCTGTAAAGGTTGATCCGAGCGGTGCTCAGATAACGCCCTCCATAAGTCTAGGTGCCAATCAAAAAAAGAATTTTGAACTTGAGGTGAAACTGCCAGAAAATGCGGCTTTTACCAGTGCCTATTGGCTTCGCGATCCGGGTAGCCTAGGCATGTACAAAGTTGACAATCCGCTTCTTATCGGAAAGCCCGAAACTCCGCCCGCTTTGAATGCCAAATTCGAACTTGATTTTGATGGTCAATCTATCGTATTTGAAAAGCCGGTAAGATATCGCTTTGCCAAACCTGACAAAGGTGAACTATTTCAACCATTTGAAGTGTTACCTAAAGCCACGGCCAGTATTGCTGACAAAGTTCTGATTTTTGCGGATGGAGATTCAAAAAACATTCCGGTTACGGTAACCACCCATGCCTCGAATGTGGAAGGAACTATTCATCTAGACGCCTCTGAAGGTTGGAATATTGAAGATTCTACCCAAAAATTTGAAATTTTAAAAAAGGGAGATTCTCAAACTTTCTATTTTAGAGTAACACCGCCAAGTGATGAAAATCAGGGTAAGTTAATTCCTGAAGTAACGGTCGCTGGTAAAACAGTTTCCAAAGAACTTGTTACGATCGATTATAGCCACGTACCCAAGCAAAGTGTTCTTTTACCATCAGAAGTTAAGGCCGTACGTCTTGATATTCACAAGAGTGGCGAACATATTGGATACATAACGGGGGCTGGTGATAACGTACCAGAAAGCTTAAGGCAAATTGGTTACATTGTTCATACCATAGCGCCAGAAACCATTTCAAGTGCTTCACTTGATAAATATGATGCCGTAGTAGTAGGCATTCGGGCATATAATGTGGTCAACGAACTTAAGTTTAAGCAACGTTACCTTTTTGATTATGTAGAGAACGGTGGCAATTTGATTATTCAATACAATACCGCCGGAAGATGGGACAAACAGTTTGATCAGATAGCCCCTTATCCCATTACCATATCTCGAGATAGGGTCACCGATGAAAATTCGGCCGTTACCATTCTTGAGCCTAAGCACGATTTGGTCACAACCCCGAATCAGATAAACTTGAACGATTTTAATGGTTGGGTTCAGGAAAGAGGATTATATTTCCCTAATGAATGGAGTAAAGAATTTACCCCGATACTTTCAATGAAAGACAAAGGGGAATCAGCATTGACAGGCAGTCTTTTGGTAGCCCCTTACGGAAAAGGCCATTATATTTACACGGGACTAAGCTTTTTTAGGGAGTTACCCGCAGGTGTACCAGGAGCCTACAAACTTTTCGCTAATATGCTATCTTTAGGCAAATCGGAATCAACAGCCAATCAACCGGAAATAAAAGGTTAAAAATGCTCGAAAAATCGAATTGGAAGAAAGAGTACACCATTGTTTTGGTTCTCAATATAATTTACGTTCTTATTTTCTGTTACCTAATGATATCATTTAAGTAACATGGGAGTACTGGATTGGATCATACTGGGCGGTACCTTACTTTTCATAGTAGCATACGGCGTTTGGCGAACCCGTGGCAGCGATAATGTCAGTGACTATGTGGGTGGTGGTAAAGATGCCAAATGGTGGACTATCGGTCTATCGGTCATGGCGACTCAAGCGAGTGCTATTACTTTCTTATCTACCCCAGGCCAAGCATTTCATGACGGTATGGGTTTCGTACAATTTTATTTGGGGCTGCCTTTGGCCATGATTATCATTTGTCTGGTTTTCGTGCCCATATACCACAAATTAAAAGTCTATACGGCTTACGAATTCTTAGAAAATAGATTTGATTTAAAAACCAGATCGCTGGCTGCCATTTTGTTTCTTTTACAACGCGGACTTGCAGCCGGTATTACCATCTACGCGCCGGCCATCATTTTATCGGCCGTGTTAGGTTGGGATTTGAGAACATTGAACATAATAATAGGTATACTGGTTATAATTTATACCGTTTCCGGGGGAACAAAGGCAGTGAGTGTCACCCAAAAACAACAGATGTTCATCATCATGACCGGTATGTTCATCACCTTCTTTTTTATTTTGGGGCATCTGCCGGCAGACATCAATTTATCTAAGGCCATGAAGATAGCTGGTGCTACCGATAAATTGAATATCATAGATTTCAGTTTTGACCCTAAAAGTCGGTATACGTTTTGGAGCGGAATTACCGGAGGACTATTCTTGGCCTTGGCTTATTTCGGTACAGACCAAAGCCAAGTTCAACGATATCTTTCCGGAAAATCGGTTAGGGAAAGCCAATTAGGTTTGGTGTTCAATGGTATTTTTAAGATTCCCATGCAGTTTTTCATTCTTCTGGTGGGGATTATGGTCTTTGTTTTCTATCAGTACAACCCTTCTCCCTTAAACTTCAATCCTGCTGCTACAGCTGCCGTAATGGGTTCTGAACAAGCAAAAGATTATGAAATTTTGCAAAAAGGACAGCAGACTTTAGAGGAATCGAAAAAAATAGCCCTGAACAAATTTTCGACCGCTTTGGAGCTAAAAGAATATGCCGCTGTTGAAGATGCCAAACAACAAATAATCACCCTCAATGTAAAGGACAGTACCAACAGGGCCGCTGCGAAGGCATTGATACAACAGGCTGACGGTACCGTAGAAACAAACGATAAAGATTATGTGTTTATCCACTTTATTCTAAATAACCTGCCTAGAGGCCTTATAGGCCTACTTTTGGCGGTAATATTGTCCGCTGCCATGTCCTCGACCGCATCTGAACTGAACGCCCTCGGTACAATTACCGCTCTTGACCTCTACAAAAGAAACAATAAAGAAGAGTTAACCGATAAACAATATGTGAAGTATACAAAACTTTTTACCCTTCTATGGGGTGTTCTGGCCATATTGATAGCTAGCTTTGCCAATCTATTCGATAATCTGATACAATTGGTCAATATCATTGGTTCCGTTTTTTACGGCAATGTATTAGGTATATTTCTATTAGCTTTCTTTTTCAAATTTGTCAAAGGCAATGCCGTATTCTTTGCGGCGATACTTACACAACTCATTGTCTTTGTACTTTTTTATTCCCTCATATTTATTTATCCGTCCGGGGATGAAAAATTAGGATACCTCTGGTTGAACTTTATTGGTTCGGCTTTGGTCATCGTTATCTCATTAGCTTTTGAAGGCTTTGATAGATTTCTTAAAAAATCGCCCGTTAAAACTTCAATATAATTGAAAATTAGCGGCTTATATTTTACTGATTCTCAAACAATTCTTAATATCTCTTAATTTTTAAAGTCTTTTTAACAAAAGATTTATATTTGATTACCGAAAGCTTAAACGATTGCGTTTAGTCACTAACCAGACTTCCCGTTTTAATGACCAAAAAGAAATACACTATAAAGGACATAGCCAAAATGGCTGGTGTCTCAAAAGGTACCGTTGACAGGGTACTTCATAAAAGAGGAAAAGTATCTGACGAGGCACATGACAAAGTAAAACGTGTACTTGGGGAAATAGACTACCAACCTAATCCCATCGCACGAAACCTCAAAAGAAATAAAGTATACAGAATTTGTGTCTTGATGCCCGATTGGCAAATTGACCCCTATTGGCAACCTGCCGAACAAGGTATTCTAGAGGCTATAAACGAGTTCAGTGCTTTTGGTGTAATTGTTGACCAATATTTTTACCATCCTTATCAAAAAGAATCATTTACGAGTAAATCGAAAGAAATATTAGTATCGAAGCCAGATGTCATCTTAATGGCACCCCTCTTTCAAGAAGAGTCGATTGAAATACTTAAAGAATGTCGTGAAAATAAGATAAGGGCCGCCCTATTCAATAACTATATAAACACCTTAAACGGAGAGATTTTCGTTGGTCAAGATTTGTTTCAGAGTGGTAAAGTAGCTGCCGGTCTAATCGATAAGGTGGTTAGTAAAGATGCTACTATACTGGTTCTACATTTGGACAAAGAAGACCACATGGAGCTCAAAGAAAAAGGATTCTTGAATTATTTTGATGAGCGTGACCATTCGAATCACAAAATTTTAAGCGAAGCTGTACCAACGAGTCATCAGGATGAATTAAAGAAACAAGTGGCTCAATTATATAAAAGCCATCCGGAAATTTCTGCCATTTTCATCACCAACTCAAAGTCTCACAAATTTGTTTCTTTATTTTCCGAAATAGCTAATTCTTCTAAAAGTCCCGTAATTGTTGGGTATGATCTTTTACCAGAAAATATAGATTACCTTAATAAGGGACAGATTGAATTTCTAATCCATCAAAAGCCCAAAAGACAAGCTTATCTTGGTATTAGTTATTTCGCCGAATACTTCCTATTCGGTAAAGAGGTTCCTTCCCGCATGCTACTTCCCATCGACATTATTACCTCAGAGAACGTAACATACTATTTAGAATAACAGCAGTTTAAGAGTCTGTAATTGCGAATTTACTAGATTCACCCTTCTTTTTTTTAGGAGTGTGTGCTCGAACACATTTTTCTTGCAAAACCTCTTGTCTGTTAAAAATTTTAGTTTAAATTCACAGAACCTTAATAAAATGTTAAACTAACTTCACGCTAAAAACCAACATTATGATTAAAAGACTAATTGTGTGTTTTGCGCTCCTTTTGGGAACCTATCCCCTAATGGCGCAAGACAAAACGGTGACCGGTACGGTTACTGATGCGAACGATGGTGCCCCCTTACCTGGCGTAAACGTTTTGGTTCAGGGCACTACCAATGGGACCCAAACCGATTTTGATGGTAATTACTCCATTGAGGCGGCAGAAGGGGACATTCTAGTATTCTCTTATTTGGGCACTAAAACACAAACCGCGACTGTGGGCTCCACTAATACTGTAGATGTAGCTATGGAAGAAGATGCGAGTCAACTCGATGAGGTCGTAGTTACTGCTCTAGGTATCAAAAGGCAGGAAAAGACCTTAACCTATGCTCAACAATCTGTAGACTCTGACGAATTGACCAAAACAAGAGACCCTAACTTTATGAACGCACTCTCTGGTAAGACAGCCGGTGTCGAAATCAAAAAAAGTAGCTCAGGTGCAGGTGGTTCAACAAAAATACTTCTCAGGGGTAACAAATCTTTAAGTGGCGATAGCTCTCCACTATTTGTAATCGATGGTATTCCAATGGCGAACAATAAAGGCGGCCAACCTGGTATGTGGGGTGGTAGCGATAGTGGTGATGGTCTTTCGGCCATAAACCCAGATGACATTGAAAGCATAAGTATTCTTCGAGGTGCTAATGCCGCGGTACTGTATGGTAGCCAAGGAGCTAATGGTGTAGTCTTAATTACTACAAAAAGTGGTTCTCAAGGAAAAACAACTGTGACGGTAAATAGTAGTTACACTTTCGAACACTATCTTGAATTACCAGATTTACAATATAAATATGGAGCCATAGGGGCTGCTAAAGAAAGTTGGGACACTACTCCTGGTGATTACCAAAGCGATTATGTTGAAGATTTCTTTCAAACAGGCCACAACTTTTTCAATTCAGTAAGTGTTAGTGGTGGAACTGATAAAACGCAGGCTTACTTCTCTTATGGTAACATTAGTGCTACCGGTATCACGCCGATGAACAAATACCTGAAAAACAACTTTACTTTTAAGCAATCTACTAAACTGTTCAATGATAAATTAACCATTACATCCAATGTGATAGGTGCTGTTGAAAGTAGCAAGAATAGGCTTCCTTCAGGATATTATCTAAATCCTCTAACAGGTTTATACTTCTTTCCTAGAAATCGGAATTTCTATAATTATAAAAATAATTATGAAGTTTTTGACCAAGAAAGAAATATCATGGCGCAAAACTGGTTCGTTTCTGACCATCATCAGTCCAACCCATACTGGATATTGAACAACGAACCTCAAACTGATAGACGTGATCGCTTTATCGGAAATTTGACGCTTAGTTATGATATCATGGATAACCTAAGTCTTCAAGTAAGAGGTAATTACGATTATGCAACAATAACTAAAGAACAGCAGCATGCTGCTACGTCAAACTCAACAAACGTTCATCCTAACGGTGCTTGGGACTACCAAAAGTATCAAGATAAGCTATTATATACAGATGCTATTTTGAATTATAACACTGATTTAGGAGAAGATTTTAGTTTAAATGCTACCCTAGGAGCGAGTCATCAAGAAACAAAGTACGGAATTGGTGTTCAGGTTAACACGGGTACATTGGGTTTACTTTATCCTAATGAGTTTTATTTTCAGAACTTACCAACTAACGTTCAAGTACAGTCAATTACAAATGGAACGATAATTAAAGAGGGTATTTTCGCTAATGCCCAAATAGGTTTCAAAGAAATGCTTTTCTTAGACATTCAAGGCCGTAATGACTGGGCCTCCACCTTAGCCTTAACAGGTAACGACTCCTATTTCTACCCTTCATTGGGTCTAACAGCGCTCTTGAGCGAAATGTTTACCCTACCGGAAGCCATTAGCTTCTTGAAATTAAGAGGTTCTTGGACTCAAGTCGGTAATGAAGTTCCTTTTAACAGAATCAACCCGCAGAACAGTATTACGGCAAATGGTGGGGTTAGCAGAAATACCACAAGACCATTTTTGGATGCTAAACCCGAAATTATAACAAGTTCTGAAGTGGGTGCGGATTTACGTTTCTTCAACAATCGATTAGGATTAGATTTTACTTATTACTTTATTAAGAGTGAAGACCAATATATTTCTGTACCTACAACCTCGGGTCAAGGGGGATATACTCAAGAGTACATCAACGCTGGTGAGATAACCAACAAAGGGGTTGAAATAACCTTAAATACTATTCCTATCCAGTCAGAAGATTTTGAATGGAGCTCATCTTTTAACTTTACTTCTAATAGAAACGAAGTAGTAGATATAGGGCCAGATGACGAACGTATTTTTAACCTTGGTTCATCGGAGGGCTACTATTCACGACTTATCGAGGGCGGAAGATATAATGACCTTTATGTGAATAAATTCTTAAGGGATGATCAAGGTAGAATTATATTCAGTGAAGGCGCTCCTAGAAAAACCGATCTTCCAGAGTTAATTGGAAATCTTGACCCTAAAGCGAGTTTAGGCTGGAACAACAGTGTAAGTTTCAAAAGATTTACTTTTGGTGCCTTAATAAATGCCAAGTTCGGTGGCAAAGTATTTAGCCAAACCCAATCAATGCTAGATGGTTATGGTGTATCTCAAGTAACTGCCGATGCTCGCGACGCCGGCGGAGTAACAGTAAATGGGGTAGATGAGGCAACAGGCGCAGCTATTACCACTGTAGATGCCGAAACATGGTATCGAGCTATTGGCGACAGAAACGGTGTGGGTGAAGCCTACGTTTATGACCGAACCAATGTAAAATTAAGTCAGCTTTCAGTTGGGTACAATTTTGATCTTTCAAACTCTGGATTACCGATACAAGCGGCCAGTTTATCTTTTATAGGTAACAACTTGTTCTTTTTCTATAAAGATGCGCCATTTGATCCTGAATTAGCTATCAGTACGAACCAAAATGCACAAGGTTTGGACAATTTTAACCTACCTTCTACTGGAACGTACGGGTTTAATCTAAAACTAACTTTCTAAAAAAATAGCATGAAAAAACTTTTATATCTCTTAGCCATGGTAGTGGCCTTCAATTCATGTACAGATGATTTTGAAGAGGTAAATACGAATCCCTACCAGATATCAACCGAATCCCTCAAGCAAGATTTTAATCATGTTGGCGCGTTCTATCCATCGATGTTGAGTCAAATTTTCGGGAACCAGGTAGATCACAACCTAACAAATGTATCTTATGCTCAACATTTGGCGCAGCCAACTCCTTTTACCGGAAATGTTAATAACACAACCTATTACATACGCTGGAACGGATACTGGGCCCGTGAATACAACAATATTATGGCCCCGGCTAAGCAAGTAATCGAACTTGCAGAAGCAGATGGTTATTTTATGTTTGCAGAATGGGCAAATTTGATTAAAATTTTATCTATGTCCAGGGTGACTTCTTTTTACGGACCGATTATTTATACAGATTTTGGTAGTGAAGGGGATGTAACCTATGATAGCGAACAAGATTTGTATAATGCATTCTTCAGTGATTTAGATAGAATAATTGAGACCTTCAATTCGAACACAGATTATACCGGTCTTTCAGATTTTGACGCCAGCTACGGCGGAGACGTGGCCATGTGGGCTAAATATGCCAATTCTTTAAGACTTCAATTAGCCATGCGTGTTTCCAAAGTAGATCCTGCCTTAGCGAAAACGCAAGGTGAAAAAGCACTAGCAGATCCTGCCGGGTTGATTGAGGCCAATTCTGAGAATATGAATATTTCTCTATACGGAAATAAATTTCATCCCGCTCAAATATGTTTTGAATGGAATGATACCCGCATGAGTGCAACTATGGAATCAGTTTTAGTAGGTTATCAAGATCCTAGAATTCATTCCTTCTTTGATCCTGTTGATGATTTATCATTAGTGAGTGATCACCCTGAATTTCCCTATAAAGGTATTCGCAACGGTGGTGAATTAGTTGCAAAAGATGATCATCTTCCTTTTTCTACAATTGACCTTAGTTTTAATGATCCAGGAGCTGTTACTGAGAGAAAAGTGTTGAGTGCCGATGAAGTATTCTTTCTTAAGGCTGAGGCGGCCTTGCGTGGTTGGGTCGGTGCAGGTGATGCACAGACCAATTATGAAGATGGTGTTAAAGCTTCATTTGAATTATGGGGTGCAGGTGGCGTAGATGCTTATCTTGCCGACAATACTAGTTTGCCCATAGATTATGACGAACCTATATATCCTGATCCAATTAATGATTTTACGAATCAAATAACTGCCACTATTGCTTGGGATGAAAGTGCTGATAATGAAACCAAATTGGAAAAGATAATTACTCAAAAATGGATTGCCGCATATACCAATGAAATGGAGGCTTGGGTAGATTTTAGAAGAACTGGGTATCCCAAATTACCTCCTGTCTATCAAAATAGTAGTAACTCTGATTGGGGTGTGGTTCCAGAAGGTGAGTTTATTAAAAGAATGCCATTCGTAAACGATGAACGAGAGAATAATCCTGCTGGAGTAGCCGATGCTACGTCAAAGCTGGGAGGACCAGACGAAATCAACACCCGCCTTTGGTGGGATACAGGCGGACCGAATTTTTAATTGCCCTGATTTATTAATTGTTTGCTAAGTAAAAACCTGTAGAATTGAAATTTTCTACAGGTTTTTTATTTAAACATATGCCCATCCTAATCCTGAATAATTCTGAAAATCATTATTTTCAGCTACACCTTTTAAACATACCCCATGATGTTGAAAATACCGACCCAACTCCTTCCTTTTTTTTCGGTTCTATTGTTTTTAGGCAGTTGTTCTAAAGGTGATAAAAGCAAAATGTTCACTCTATTGCCCGAATCCAAAACCAATATCAAGTTCAAAAATATATTACAAGAAACAGAAGAGTTTAATATTCTTACTTACGGATATATTTATAACGGTGGCGGTGTATCAGTTGGTGATATCAACAACGATGGCCTTCAGGATATTTATTTTACCGGTAGTATGGTCGGTAGCCACCTTTATCTAAATAAGGGAAATTTAGAATTTGAAGAAATTGCCAAAGAAGCGGGAGTCTTTGCCGAAGGTCTTTGGAATACCGGCACCACCATGGTTGACATCAATTCCGATGGTCTATTGGATATTTATGTTTGTCGTTCAGCCGCACACGATGATTTTAAAAGAAAGAACTTGCTCTTCATTAACAATGGTGATTTGACATTTACCGAGAAAGCCGCAGAATATGGTATCGATGACCCGGGCTACTCAACACAAGGAGCATTTTTTGATTATGATAAAGATGGTGACCTTGATTTGTATGTGGTAAACCACTCGGTACAAGAATATGCCAGCTTTAGAAATATATCTACCAACTTAAAAAGTAAGCGAAACCCTTATTACGAAGATCATTTTTATATCAATGAAAACGGTAACTTTTTGATTTCAAATGACAAAGTCGGCTTAATATCAAATGTTTTGGGCTTTGGCCTAGGTGTCGCTGTTTCAGATGTAAACAATGATACTTGGCCCGATTTGTACATAACGAATGATTTCAACGAACAAGATTATTTATACATCAACAATCAAGACGGCACTTTCACAGAGAGTTTAGAAAAATTCATAGGCCATACATCACACTTTTCAATGGGTTCTGACATCGCCGATATTAACAACGACGGCTACCCTGAAATAATGACCTTAGATATGTTACCTGAAGGCAATTTCAGGCAAAAAATGGTCTCAGGCCCCGATAACTATGATAAGTTTCAATTTCTGGTCAAATCAGGTTTTTACCATCAATCGATGCGTAATATGATGCACCTTAACAATCAGGGCAACTCTTTTTCAGAAATAGGTCAACTATCAGGCATTCATTCTACCGATTGGAGTTGGGCCCCGTTATGGGTCGATCTAGATAATGATGGTTTAAAAGACCTGTTCATCACCAATGGTGTTAAGCGTGATTACACCAATATGGATTTTATGAATTATGCGGTTCAACAAAAAATGGAAGAGAACAAAGTGGGCGCAGAAATGGCCATCAATGACCTATTGAAACACATTCCTTCCAGTATTGAAGAAAATTACACTTATAAAAATAATGGCAATCTGTCTTTTTCAAAGATGAACGAGGCGTGGGGTCTTGATCAAAAAACCCTATCTAATGGTGCCGCTTATGCCGACCTCGATAATGACGGTGATTTTGACCTTATTGTCAACAATACCGATGAACGAGCCTTCATTTATCGAAACAATTCGGAATCTCATGACAGTAATAACTATCTGAAGCTGCTTTTAAAAGGTGACAATAAAAACACTTTCGGAATAGGTTCGAAGGTTGAAATAAAGATTGGTGAGAGAAAGCTAGTTCAAGAGTTTATGCCTTCCAGAGGCTTTCAATCTTCTATAGACTACAATTTAATTTTTGGCTTGGGCAATGATTCCATTGTTGATGAACTAACGGTCACATGGCCCGACAAAAGAGTAGAATCCATCAAAAAAATTAAATCGAACCAGACCCTTTTATTGGAGCAAAAAAATGCTAATCAGATTAATTATAATGCCCCAGAGCCCAAGAGGAAATTTTTGGTAGACCTAGATAGAGATAGCTTGATAAACTTTAAACACCAAGAAAACAACTTTATCGATTTTAAAAATGAGCAATTACTTCCCCATAAATTATCAGTAGAAGGCCCAGCTTTAGCCGTGGGAGATATTAACAACGATGGTTTCGACGATGTTTTTATTGGTGGGGCCAAAGGTCAATCGGGGTCCCTTTACATTCAAACAAAAAATGGCCGTTTTAGTCAGCGAGATTTACCTTCTTCAGAAATGTTTGAAGATACCGACGCCCTCTTTTTCGATGCCGATAACGATAAAGACCTAGATTTATATGTGGTGAGTGGTGGCCATGAGCAACAAGTCGGTAGTAGCGAACTTCAAGACCGCTTATATATTAATGACGGTAATGGTTATTTTAAGATAATAGAAACCAACCTACCGAAAATAACAACCAATGGGTCTTGCGTCAAGGCAGCCGACTATGATAATGATGGAGACCTTGATTTATTTATCGGTGGCAGATCTATACCGGGCAAATACCCCAATTCGCCAAAAAGCTACCTATTGCAGAACGATGGTTTGGGAAAATTTCAAGATGTAACGGAAAAGTCTTTTAAGAATCTGGCTGAAATAGGAATGGTCACAGATGCCATGTGGACCGATTTTAACGGAGATCAAGTAATTGATTTAATTGTGGTTGGCGAATACATGCCAATAGAGTTGTTTGAAAATAATGGCAAGGAGTTCAGGGATGTAACGGCCAATTCCGGTCTTCAAGATAGTGAGGGCTGGTGGAACGCCATTGAGCAAGCTGATTTTGATAATGACGGGGATATGGATTATATCGTCGGCAACTTCGGACTCAATTCTCAGTTAAAAGCTTCTCCCGAACAACCGGTAAAACTGTATTCAAAAGACTTTGACGGAAATGGTTCACTTGACCCTATTTTGACCTCTTATTTAATGGGTGAAAGCTATCCTGTTTTTTCCAAAGATGACTTGGTCGGTCAACTTAGCGGCCTAAAAAACAAATACATTAACTACTCCGATTACGCCGATCAAAAAATAACTGACATTTTCAATGCCCAGCAGTTATCTGATGCAAAAGTATTGGCAGCAAAAAACTTTGCTACATCTTATGTTGAGAACTTAGGAAATGGTCAGTTCAAAATAACCTCATTACCTGTTCAGGCCCAATTTGCCCCTATTTACGGAATTTTAATAAATGACTTTAATTCCGATGGGAATTTGGATGTTCTTCTAGCAGGAAATTTCTATGGCACCCGAGTTAAATACGGTCGTTACGATGCCGATAAGGGCACCCTTCTTTTGGGCGATGGAAGCGGAAATTTTAGAACTACAAACTCTTCAGAAAGCGGTCTAAATATTAATGGTGAAGTCAGAGATATCAAATTAGTATCAACTTCCTCTGGCCCCAAATATATTTTGTTCGCAAGAAATAATGAAACTATGGCCATATATGGTCTTAACCCTTAAAAAAATCAGACTTGAACCGATTATACCAAAACTTTCATCTAGCCATTGCATTCTTCTGTTTTACCTCATTTTTTGCACAAGATGCAACCGTTACTGAAGGAATTTTATCGCTGAGCACCTACGGTTTTGACAAACCAAATGCCTTACCAATCTTAGCAGATAACCCAAAAATCTATCCCTACTTCAAGTTTGAAGAATATACCCATAAGCCCGAAAAACGAGATTGGAAAGTCGTAACCTTAGAAAATGAATTCATAAAGGTTTTTATACTTCCGGAAATAGGTGGCAAAGTTTGGGGAGCTATCGAAAAAAGTACGGGAGAAGAGTTTCTCTATAAAAATGAAGTCATAAAATTTAGAAATATTGCCATGCGAGGCCCGTGGACATCGGGTGGTATAGAATTTAATTTTGGCATTATCGGGCATCATCCGGGCACTGCGACCCCGGTCAATTATGTCACCAAGAAAAATGCAGATGGTAGTGTAAGCTGTTTTGTAGGCTCTACCGATTTACCTTCTGAAACAACATGGCAAGTTGAGATAAGACTTGAAAAAAATAAAGCCTATTTCGAAACCAATGTCTCATGGTATAATGGGTCTCCCCTATCCCAATCTTATTATAATTGGATGACGGGTGCCGCTGCGGCTACTGATGACTTAGAATTTTACATTCCTGGTAATAAATATCTCGAGCATGATGGAACAGCAAAAGATTGGCCCATTGATAATCAGGGAAGAAATCTTTGGCGGTACCAAGAGAACAATTTCGGCCCGTCAAAATCTTACCATGTAGTGGGCGAATACAACGATTTTTTCGGTGGATATTATAAGAATTCAGACTTCGGGTTTGGGCAATGGTCGCCATATGAAGAAATGCCAGGGCAAAAACTGTGGCTTTGGTCATTATCAAGATCAGGAGGTATTTGGGAAGATTTATTAACCGACTCCGATGGACAATATATAGAGTTTCAGGCCGGTAGATTGTTCAATCAGTATTTTCCCGGAGCAATTAACCCTATTAGCCAAGTTAGTTTCGACCCATTCAGTATGGAGAAATGGAGCGAAATTTGGTTTCCCTATAAAAAAATAGGTGGTATGGTCGATGCATCACCCCATGGGGTTTTGAATGTGACCAAAGAGAACAATAAATTGATAGTCGGGTTGAATGCCTTACAACAGCTAAAACACACCTTGACTATAAAAAGTAAAGGTAAGATCATCTTTGAAGAAAATATAGAACTCTCTCCCATGGAGGTATTTTCAACAGAGGTTAATGCGGTTACCGATGGCCCAATAGAAGTCGAACTGCAAGGCACTGAACTGTCTTATAATTCCGACCCCAATACGCTTTCTTTAAAAAGACCCTTTTCCTCCACCGACATTGAAATTTCAGAATCTGAAAATGAAGTATTCAAAGGAATTGAGGCCAAGGAGTATAGAGAATACGAAAATGCCAAGAAACAGTTTACGAACATTCTTGCCAAAAATGCCTCGGACCAACGAGCACTGATTCATTTGGCCGATATAGAAATCAGGGAAATGAAATATGACAGTGCCCTGTACTACCTAAACAGGGCTTTAAAATTTGACACCTATAACTCTTCTGCCAACTATTTATCTGGTATTGCCTACCGAATGTCAAACGATACTATCAATGCTTTAGAATCCTTCGGCTGGGCGGCAAGGGATATGAAATTTCGATCGGTCGCCTTTGCCCAAATGGCAGAACTGTATTTATCGAATAAAAATAAGGAGAGGGCAAGCTATTATTCAAAAAAGGCCTTGGATTTCAATACCTACAATTTGAATGCCCGAAAAGTTCAAGTGATAATCGCTCGTATTACCGAAAATACAGACCTCTACAAGAACCTTTGTAAAGAGTATGAAGAGTTATTCCCTTTAGATCATTTCATCACCGTAGAAAAGCAATTGGCCAACCAGAAAAGAATTCAACTAGATTTAGCCAACGAATTCGCATCAGAGACAATTCTAGGTCTTGCCATGGATTATTATAAATTATCTCTCTTAGATGAGGCCAAACAAATTTTGGAAATAAATAAGAACTATGTAAAAAATAATATCTGGTCTGCCTACTTAAGCAATGATACTGAAATATTAGGGCCTTTGAAGAGAGAACCTATTGACTTTGTTCTTCCTTACCGGTCGGAAACGGTAGAAGTATTGGAATGGGCTTCACAAAACAATGACAGTTGGAAATTCAAATATTATTTGGCTCTCAATTACTTGGCGTTGGGAAGATTAAAAGAAGGAAAGGAAATATTACAGAACCTTAACGACATCCCAGATTCAGAAATCTTCTATCTGTTCAGGGCAAAAATGCTGAAAGATAGGTCTTATCCTGACCTGTTGGCCGATTATCAAAAAGCTCTGGAACTCAACAAAAATGATTGGAAAATCTGGGAAGAAAATATTCTTTTTCAGCTGAATTCAGAAAAAAACAATGAGGCACTAGATCTAGCTAAAAAAGCGGTGAAAAAGTTTTCCTCTAATTACAACTTAGAATTAGCCTATGTCAAGGCACTTGTACAAAAAAAAGACTTCAAGAAAGCGATAGAGGTACTTTACACCATTCAAATTCTACCTTTTGAACATGCTAGCGAAAGTAGGAGTTTATATGAAAAAGCTCATTTAGCACTTGCCAAAGAAAAATTGGATAAGAAAAATTACGAAGAAGCGATAGAAATACTGGAAAAGGCAAAGAAATGGCCTGAAAATATTGGGATTGGAAAGCCTTATAACCCTGATGAGAGGGCCCAAGACTATTTGCTGGCAGTTGGTTATGAATATATTGGTGAAACTGAGAAAAATCTACAAATCTTGAATGAGATAGTTGAGTACACCTATTCTGCTTTACCAAAGAATTCCTTTAATCACCTATATGGCCTATTAGCTTTGAATAAATTGAAAAAAACCAACGAACTCAAGGAGTTTCAAAATGTACTGGAGGACAAATCAAAAGAGGAGAATCAGGCTGCAACGAAGCTTGCTTTAGATTACTGGCTAAATAAAAATAGGACGGAAAATCCCAACCAACCAAATCACTCAAAATTAGATATACAAAAAGAAGTGGCCTTGTGGGCATTACAAAACTAAAAATGCCCCATTTCTGGGGCATTTTGATAAACTATCTATGTCACTTTACTTAGCTCCCCATTCTTGTAGAGAGGCTGTGTTCATTTTTACATAGTCATCGTTACCCGCTTCTTTAGCTTTTGCCAATGAAGCCTTTGCAGCTTTGATTGCACCTTTTTTATCTCCGGCCTTGGCTTTGATCAATGATTGTTGCCTTAATTGCCAAAAAGCAGGCTCTTCGGTCATTTCCATAGCTTTGTCCATCCACTTATCTGCTTGGGAAACGTCTTTACCTTCGCTAAAATAATAGGTGGCGGCAGCATAGTAGTCATTGGCCTTTGGACTTCCGGACATTGCACTCTCGATGCTCTCCATCACCTTTTTATCGGTTGGAAATTCTATAGGAATGGCCACATAGGTACGCTCCCACATAATTCCTAAATTCGCGGAATTGCTGGTAAGATCATCAAAAGTTATGGTGAAAGTTTCGATGTCTACAGGTAATTGAAAAGTTTCTACCGTTGTTTTTGCAGCTACCTTACTATCATCCCATTGCTGAGGGTACCCCCCACCATCGGCTTCGGTGTAAAAGAAAACTTCCCATGATTGTTGACCCGGTTTTGTATAGATCGAATATGACCCTGCTTTCAGTTGCTGACCATCTACGGTAACGTCATCGCTAAATGTAATTTTGGTTCGAGCATTGGCACCGGTTCTCCACAACTCACCATATTCTTCAAGGCCTCCAAAAATGGTACGTCCTCGCATAGAAGGGCGTGAATATTCCAAGGTTACATCCGTAAGTCCTACCTTCTGTTCCGTTTTTGAAAATGGGCTGGGCGCCGGGGTATTTATTTGGGCCTGTAAGAAAAAGGAAAAGGCGATGGCCGTGGCTGAAAGTACTAATTTTTTCATCTGAATTGATTTAGAGTTTTTTCAAAACTACTTATAAAGTAAAACCGCATTTGTTAAGAAATCCTTAAAAACCGACTATCTAATAGTTTCGCTAGTATCCGATTATTGTACAACTCTAAGCTATTATGACACAATCGATAGCATTAAAAATGAACTCTTTCAAATAAAATAGTATTTGTTTAAACAATTTAATTTTTTGATAAACAAAATAGCTTTTATTTTTGAAGAAGATTATGAAACTATATCAACTTTACGCAAAGCAAATTCTGCCTATCTCAAAAAAAGAGGCTTGGGATTTTCTATCGGACCCGAAAAACTTGCAAGTAATAACACCCCAACATATGGGGTTCGAAATACTATCGGGTGGTGAACGCCCCATGTTTCCCGGGCAAATCATACAATACATTGTTCAACCTTTTCCATTTTTCAAGACCAGATGGGTCACTGAGATAACCCATGTGGTGGAAGAAGAATACTTTGTCGATGAACAACGATTTGGGCCCTATGAGCTTTGGCACCACAAGCATTTTATCAAACCGGTCGAAATGGGCGTCGAGATGGAAGATGTGATCGATTACAAATTACCTTTCGGTATTTTAGGTCAAATGGCTCACCCGCTGATCATAAAAAAGCAATTACAGCAAATATTTCACTTCCGAGAGCAAAAACTCAAAGAGCTTTTTGGTACTATTCCCGATCAGGAAAACGAACTTAAAATAGTGGGCATTTAACCCGTAAAGTTGTAGTCATAACCTAATTTTAATTTAAAGACATGAAAAGGAATTATTTGTTCATAGGCGGCTCAGAGGGTATGGGCTTGGCCTTGGTGAAATTGTTCCACGAGAAGCATCACTTATTTGTAGCTTCACGTAGTAATGACCAGCTTTCAGGTTTAAATGTTGAGCATATCGCCTTTGATGCCACTCAAGATCATCTAAGCGAACAAAACTTACCTGACTCTCTAGATGGTTTTGTTTATTTTCCGGGAAGCATCAATTTAAGGCCTTTTAAGATGATGAGTTCGGAAAGCTTTCAAGAGGATATGCAAATCAATTTTTTTAGCATGGTCAATAGCCTCAAAGATATCATCGGGCGTATGAAAGAAGGTAGTTCCATTGTATTGTTCAGTACGGTAGCAGTAGAGAAAGGCATGCCCTTTCATACAAGTATTGCAAGTGCCAAAGGTGCCATTGAAGGATTTGCCAAATCTCTGGCCGCCGAATATGCCCCTAAGATCAGGGTGAACGTAATCGCCCCGTCTCTTGTTGATACTTCTTTGGCCGAAAAACTATTGAACAATGATAAAAAGAAAGAGCAAATGGCCGAAAGACATCCACTCAAAAGAATTGGGCATACTGGAGATATCGCTCAATTGGCCAGCTACCTACTTTCAGACAAAAGTAGCTGGGTAACGGGACAAATTTTTAGAATTGATGGTGGTATGTCAACGCTTAATATACACTAGCTTCAAATTTTAGTATTGGTAAAGTAGAAGGATATAAATATGAATGACCCTATTTCGATTTTTTGGTTCAGAAGAGACTTACGTCTTGATGACAATGTAGGTTTTTTATCTGCCCTAAAGGGAGAGCATCGCGTAATGCCCATTTTCATTTTCGATGAAGAAATATTGGATAAATTACCCGAAGACGATGCCCGGGTCACCTTTATTCATGAAAAATTACAGGCAATGCGTAACGAGCTTCAAGAAAACTGTGAAAGCTCTATTGCCATATATCATGGTGCGCCTGAAAATATTTTCAAAACACTAATCTCTGAACATAAAATCAAGAAGGTCTTTACCAACCACGATTATGAACCCTATGCAAAAGAAAGAGACGAGAAAATAAAAAAACTATTAGGGGAGCATGAAATAGATTTTGAAACCTTTAAAGACCAAGTGATTTTTGAGAAAGAAGAGGTAGTGAAAGATGACGGAGATCCCTATATCGTCTATACGCCATACAAGAATAAGTGGAAAGAGAAGTTTGACGCCGATCAACACTTGACCATACACTACACCAGTCAATATCTTAGCAATCTTATTAAAAACACGAGGTTGCCCAACTTATCTTTAAGCGATATAGGCTTTAAGAAATCTAAAATTGAAGTTCCTGATTTTACGGTGACCCCTACCCTAATTCAAAACTATGAAGACACTCGAAACTTTCCTGGCAAAGATGATGGCACCTCTAGGCTTGGGCCTCATCTAAGATTCGGAACGGTCTCCGTGAGAAAAATGGTCAAAAAAGCTATTGCAGAAAAAAATGAAGTCTTTTGGAGTGAGCTTATCTGGAGGGAGTTTTTTATGCAGATTTTATACCATTACCCCCATACGGTTCACGAAGCCTTTAAAAAGAAATACGACCGCATCGACTGGAGAAACAAGGAAAAGGAATTTGAAAAATGGAAAAAAGGTGAAACAGGTTTCAAATTAGTAGATGCCGGCATGCGCCAACTAAATGAAACAGGCTATATGCATAACAGGGTTCGCATGTTGGTAGCGAGTTTTCTCTGCAAACATTTGTTGATCGATTGGAGGTGGGGCGAGGCTTATTTCGCAGAAAAGTTGTTAGACTACGAAATGAGCAGTAATGTAGGTAACTGGCAATGGGCTGCAGGTAGCGGTGTTGATGCGGCCCCTTATTTTAGAATATTTAACCCGATGACGCAAGTAGATAAATTCGACAAAAAATTGAAGTACATTCAGGAGTGGGTACCTGAGCACGACTCCGATAAATACGTTGAAAAAATGGTCGACCACAAAGAGGCCCGTGAACGCTGTCTTAAAGTTTACAAAGAAGCCGTAAGCTAGATTTATCGAGCTAGTTGATGATCAATAATTCTTTTGTTGGCAAGTCTGTTCTTCAGAATATTCACATATCTCAAAGCGTTGCTGATATCATAATCGGTGTACGATTTAGAGGCCCAATCCATAGCGGCATTTAAATCTCCGTTTATTTCATTGATAATGGCCATATTGTAGCACGCGCGACCGGCAATTTTCATATCAGGGTTATTAACTTCTTTCTCCCAAAGTTGTGCTGCTCCTTCCCAATCACCTGTTTGTGCCCTTCGCTGTGCCACCTTAAAATTATCGGTTCCTCTAACAAAATACTCCCTGACCACCCTCTTTCTCAATGGTCGCAAATCGTTGGCATACACACTGCCACTACGGGTGCTACTCTGCAAGACAGCTTCCTTTCTACCGATTACGGCTTCCACAGCTTTCACAGGGTTAATACCTTCCCCTATCGAAACCACTTCATTGGTCTCATTAAATTCGTCTAACAACAGCTTATTTTCTAAATCATAAACGCGCCATCCACTTTTTATCAAAGTGTTTAAGGTTACCCGATGCCCTGGAACAGAGGCCTTGATACCCAAATTATTGGGAATGGTAACCATTGTACCCTCGTAGGAAAACTTGGTATCGGTATCATACATTTCGAGCGATAGCAAGGCATCAACACCTGCATTCGTGCAAATTTCCTGAACCTGTTCCCAACTTAACGGAGCGGGAAAGACCGATAATCCTTTTCGCTGTATCTCAATACCGTCGATTATTTGAATCTCATCGAATCTCTCTTGTCTTGAAAGCTCATCGTATAGTCCGGTAATGGCCGCTTCGGCTCCTTCCTTATCCAGATTTAAACCTTCCAAAGACAATATTTTATCAATCTTATCTGCTGTTTTGTTCGATTCAGAGGGTAAACTTCTATTGATCAGACCGACCTTCATTACATTTGAAGGTACCGTAACCCTTGCAGGTTCCAATACCCCCATAGTCAGGGTACTTGTAGAACTGCAACTGGTTAAAAGAGTAAAAGCCGCTAATGAAAAGATAAAAAGGTAGTTTTTGGTCATGTTGGTAGTTTAAGGTGCTGTTTTTCAACGGTTCAACTTAATGAGATAACCTGTATAAAACTCTGTTACCGTACCTTTTATTGCCTAATGGCGCATTTAAAAGATGTCAGCGTAAGGGCAAAAGTGGTGAAATGGCTATCTTCACCCATCCAATTAAATGAAGCCATGAAGAAAACTATTTTTATTTGTTCCCTACTGCTTACCCTTGTTGCCTTGAACGTGCAAGCCCAATCTTTCGATTTTAAAATCGACCATTTTTCGTTGGTAGTCGAAGATTCTGATAAAAGCGCCGATTTCTATTCTAAAATATTATTGCTTGAAGAGACACCGCACCCAGACAAGGCCCCAGGTTTTCGATGGTTTATCGTTAGTGGAAGTTCTCAGATTCATTTGATAGAAAAAGAGTTTGCACCTTTTGAAAAGAATAAGTCAATGCATCTGTGTTTATCTACCCAAGATTTAGATGGAATGATTGCCCACCTAGAGAAAAACAAGGTGCCGTATTGGGATTGGCCCGGTAAGAAAAGTGCCGTAACCTTGCGTTCAGATGGCGTTCGCCAGATTTACCTTCAAGACCCTGATGGCTATTGGATTGAAATTAATACCGCTAAACACTAACTAAAAACGACCTAAGTATGAACGATGAAGTACTACAGGTATTTAAACTAGGATTTCCTTGGCAGACCCAAGACCCTTTTCTTTTCTGCGTATATCATCTAGATCATTTTCCGAAAGGTAAAGAGGATATGTCTCCGGATGCCGATTTAGAGGGAAGAAACTTAGGAAGCGATTTCGACCCGAGTCAAGATTGGCGCATGTACCACGGGCATACGGTACCGGGTTTTCCTTCGCATCCGCATAGAGGGTTCGAAACCGTAACCATAGCCAATAAAGGTTTTTGTGACCACTCCGATTCGTTGGGGGCTGCAGGACGGTTCGGACTAGGTGACGTTCAGTGGATGACAGCAGGGCGTGGGGTTCAACATTCAGAGATGTTTCCACTTTTGCATACTGACCAGAAAAATACCCTTGAGCTCTTTCAGATTTGGTTGAACCTCCCAAGAAAAAGTAAGTTCGTAGACCCTCATTTCAAGATGTTATGGCATGAAGATATACCTGTTATCGATGAAAATGGTGTAGAGATTAAACTGGTAGCTGGTAAAATAAATGAAACGAAGGCTCTTGCGCCTCCACCGGATTCCTGGGCCAATGATGATACCAATGAAGTAGGCATATTTACCATTTCATTACCGCCAAATGCCACCTATACCCTACCGGCCGCTTCCGAAGGTATTCACAGAACTATTTATTTCTATGAAGGGAACCAAATAACGGTTTCCGATCAAGAAGTAAATGTTAACCATGGTATTTCGGTGCATCCAGAGAAAGCAATCAAGTTAGAAGCGTTAAGCGGTGTTGCGAAATTATTGGTTTTACAAGGAAAACCGATTGACGAGCCAGTAGTCAAATACGGCCCGTTTGTCATGAATACCCAAGAAGAAATATCAAAAGCAATGGATGAATACCGCCTGACCCAATACGGCGGTTGGCCATGGCCACACCCAGACCATGTTCATGAGCGCTCAAGAGGGCGTTTTGCCAAGTACCCTGACGGAACACTGGTAGAAAAATAAATGCAATTAGAAATTTTACAAGCACTGTTTGATTTTGGCCTTTTTGTACTTATATGGCTGGTTCAACTAGTTATTTACCCAAGCTTTCGATATGCCCAAAAAACGAAGCTAATCGAATGGCACCGAATCTATACGCAAAGAATTTCTTATCTGGTAATTCCCCTTATGCTCGGTCAATTGTTGCTGGCTATTTTTCAATTTACGAATCGTATAAGTGGTGTTAACACTACCGTTTTAGTGTTAATTCTATTTCAATGGGCAATCACTTTATTCTACTTTGCCCCTCAGCACAGAAGTATTTCTAGAGGAAATTTTGATTTGAACAGCTTGCACCGATTGGTAAAAATAAATTGGGTCCGTACCGCAGTATGGACCCTCATTTTTATTTTAAGCTTAAAGAGGATTCACCTCTTGTAGTAGTTCTGTCTAGACACGTGTGATTTTGGCCCCAATGGCACGTAATCGGGTATCTATATCTTCATACCCACGGTCGATTTGCTCAATATTATGAATAGTAGAAGTACCTTTTGCCGATAAAGCAGCTATCAAAAGTGACACCCCTGCCCTAATATCGGGGGAGGTCATCGTAGTCGCCTTCAGGGTCGATTTAAAATCGTGACCTATAACCGTGGCCCTGTGTGGGTCGCACAATATAATTTTTGCCCCCATATCTAACAACTTGTCTACAAAGAAAAGACGGCTTTCGAACATTTTTTGATGTATCAAAACCTCACCTTTAGCTTGCGTGGCCACCACTAGAATAATACTTAGCAAATCAGGCGTAAGCCCTGGCCAAGGTGCATCTGCAATGGTAAGGATCGACCCATCGATATAATTCTGTATTTCGTAACCGTTCTTATGTTCGGGAATGTAAATGTCATCACCTTTTCGCTCTAACCGAATTCCCAACTTTTGAAAAACGGTAGGTATTTGCCCAAGGTCGTCCCAACTTACGTTTTTGATGGTCAATTCGCTGCGCGTCATGGCCGCCAACCCGATCCAACTACCGATTTCGATCATATCCGGCAGCATGGTATGTTCAGTACCACCTAGTTGATCGACACCTTCAATAACCAATAAATTAGAGCCTACGCCAGATATTTTTGCTCCCATGCGATTGAGCATCTTGCAAAGCTGTTGAAGGTAAGGTTCACATGCCGCGTTGTAGATGGTTGTTGTACCCTCTGCCAACACAGCGGCCATTAAAATATTAGCCGTTCCGGTTACCGAAGCCTCATCTAGGAGCATGTAGGTGCCTTTCAACTTTTTAGCCTCTACCCCATAGAAGTATTCTTCTTTGTTGTATCGAAATTTGGCGCCTAGATTTATAAAGCCCTCAAAATGCGTATCAAGTCTTCTTCGGCCTATTTTATCACCGCCGGGTTTAGGAATGTATCCTTTTCCGAATCTGGCAAGCAATGGCCCCACCAACATAATCGAACCTCTTAGCCCTCGCCCATCTTGCTTGAATTGCTCTGACTGTAGGTAATCAAGATTGACGTCATCGGCCTTAAAGGTATAGCTACCTTTGCTCTTCTTTTGGATCTTGACCCCAAGGTCTTCCAAAATAGAAATCAATTTGTTGACATCGACAATGTTGGGAATGTTATGAATAGTTACTTCTTCCGCCGTTAACAATACGGCGCAAAGTATTTGCAGGGCTTCATTTTTAGCCCCTTGTGGCGTTATTTCACCGGAAAGGGAGTGACCGCCTTCAATTTTAAAGGTGCCCATGTAAGATTGAGGGTATTAGTATCGCTTTTTGCCGCGATTATTGTTATTTCTTTGGTTCTTTTTCCCCGAGTTACGAGGTGATTTTGAGACTTTATTTTTTAGAAACTGTCCGCTATCGGTCAAGTTCTCGCCCGTTAAATCAATCTGCCCGTCACTTAGTTCGTACAAATGGTCAAAAATTGCCTTGTCGTCCACGGTATCTTTGTTCCAATTGAGGTAGCACTTTTTCATGTGATTGGCAATGGCATACTCGAGTCCATCACGCATATCGCCCTTTTCCCACTTTACCGCCACATCGATCATACGTTTGATGTTGTTACCATAAAACCTGTATTTCGGGTGGTTTTGAGGGTAACCTAGCGGTTCGGGTCTTTGCTGTAAAATTTCCTTACTTGTAATAGGGAAAGGAGATTTAACATCCAATTTAAAATCAGACATTATGAACAATTGATCCCAAAGTTTATGCTGAAAATCCGGCACATCACGCAAATGAGGCTGAATATTGCCCATTACACTGATAATAGCCTGGGCTATTCTATTTCTTTCTTCTTCATCTTCAATCGATACGGCGTAATCGACCATTTTTTGAAAATGCCGACCATATTCGGGTATGATGAGCTTAGACCGCTCGGTATTATATTCTAGGTTTTCTACTGGTGGATTCAATCTGAAATATTTTGCTTAAAAATAAAAGGAAGTACTCAAATAACGCTTGCAAATTAAGAAAATTATGGCTGAAATGCTATTTATAAAGATATTACCCCTTCAACTTTACCGACCTCTTTATACTTTTCAATGACCTGCTCAGGGCTTTTTAGGTTAACGGTAACCGAAACACTGGTGTACTTTCCCTTTTTTGATTGCTTCGATTCGATGACTGCCCCGGTATTATCAAAAATTTTATGTATTTGAGCAATTTTCTCCGGCTCGCTGAGCACTATAAATTTGTACAAATAATCGGATGGCCAAGAGGTGCTTTCCTTTAGTTGTTCACGTAAACGGCTATAAAATTCTTCTGAATTTTTCTGGTCCATAACTATGTTTTGGGCAAAGGTAATCCTTAAATATACGATTTTAAAATAGTTGCGGATTCATTACTTTTGCGCCTACAATACACTTCTATTGAATCTTACAAAAGTAGTTATTACAGGCGGCCCCAGTACGGGTAAAACATCGGTTATCGAGTCTCTTGAGCAAAAGGGGTACCCGTGTGTACATGAGTTGATTCGAACGATGACCGCTGCCGAAAAAAACGCGGGCGAAGAAAACGACTTTACCACCAACCCCATTGTTTCGGTTAAGGATCCCAAAAAATTCAACCAGATGCTTTTAGACGGCCGCATCGAGCAATACCACACCCCATTTGACGCCGACAGCCCAGTAGCTTTCTTTGACAGGGGTATACCCGATGTACACTCGTATATGAACTGTTTCGGCCAAAGCTATGATAAAGCTTTTGAACAGCCCTGTTACGATTATCGCTACGAGCATGTTCTGTTGATGCCACCTTGGGAGGAAATTTACGCGGTCGACAATGAAAGGTTTGAAACCTACGAAGAATCAGTAAACATTTTTGAGAGCCTAAAAAAAACATATACTCATTTCGGGTATCAGGTAGAACTGATCCCTAAAGCGAGTATCGATGAGCGAACCGACTTTATTCTAGACTTTTTAAATTTGACTTGATGCTGTTAGACCCCAGAGAAATTCTTTATCGCAATTGGGGATTTTCAAGTTTTAAAGGTTCCCAAGAAAAAATTATAAGTGCAGTGCTCGAAAACCGAGACGTACTTGCCCTGTTGCCAACTGGCGGTGGCAAATCGGTATGCTTTCAAGTACCGGCACTCGCACGAGACGGTATTTGTATCGTTGTATCGCCATTGATCGCACTGATACAAGACCAAGTAAATGCCCTGAAAGAAAAAGGCATTAAGGCCATCGCTTTAACCGGCGGCATTTCTTTTGAAGAATTGTTCAACCTGCTTGACAATTGCCTGTACGGCGGCTATAAATTTTTATACCTCTCGCCCGAACGTCTACAGCAAGAAGTCGTTTTGGAACGAATCAGGCAGATGAACATTAACCTGATCGCTATCGACGAGGCCCATTGCATATCGCAATGGGGCCATGATTTTAGACCGGCCTATCTAGAATGTGCGAAATTGAGAGAACTGCTTCCCGAAGTTCCCATGATAGCCCTTACCGCCACCGCCACCGATAAAGTTGCGCAGGATATTATTTCAAATCTGGAGTTTGCCAATGAGTTTGTAGTAAAAGACTCTTTTGAAAGAACCAATATAGCCTTTAAGGTCAAGCAGTCTGAAGACAAAAGATATCAGCTAAAAAACCTTTGCCTTAAGAGCCATTCAAGTACGATTGTTTATGTAAGAACTAGGCGATTGACCTTAGAACTGGCCAATTTTCTCAATGCCCAAGGCTGTTCCGCTTCTTATTTTCATGGAGGTATTACCCAAAAGGAAAAAAAAGAAAAGTTACAGGCATGGCTAGACAACAAGGTCAAAGTAATGGTCGCCACCAATGCCTTCGGTATGGGGGTGGACAAGCCAGATGTCTCGCTTGTGGTGCATTATCAGATACCGGACTGTATTGAGAACTATTTTCAAGAAGCGGGCCGGGCCGGGCGAAACGGAAATAAATCAGAAGCCGTTCTATTGATTGATCACAATGACCAACAGCTTCTTAAAAAACAATTTTTAGGGTCATTGCCTGACCCCAGTTCTTTAAAGACCATTTACAAGAAACTCAATAATTACTTTCAAATATCATATGGGGAAGGACATACCGAGAATTTTCAATTAAACTTCAATCATTTTGTCTCTACCTACGGTCTGAACGCATTTTTGACCTACAATGCACTAAAGGTTTTAGACCAATATTCGGTCATATCGCTTTCGGAAACCTTCTCAAAAAAAACTTCGGTAAAGTTCATAGCGAAAAAAAGTTACCTTTTCGACTATTTGGAAATCGACCCGAAGATGGATACAATGGTCAAGACCATTCTTCGCACCTATGGTGGTATTTTTGACTTTGAAACAAAAATCAATACCGTATTAGTAGGTCAAAAATCAGCGATGCCCGAAGAACAAGTGCTTGCCTTATTGACCAAATTAGAAAAAGATGAAATTATCGAGTATAAAAATCAGCATAACGATTTGGAGGTGACCTTTTTGGTACCACGAGAAGATGACCGAACAATTAACGTATTTGGTCATAAAGTAAAAGAACTGAACAGTCAAAAAGCCACCAAAATAGAAGCGATTTTAGACTACATCAATAACCATAAGGTATGCAGGTCGAAACAATTATTGGCCTATTTTGGGGAACGGAAAACCGATGATTGCCGAATCTGTGACGTATGTTCGGCAAAAAAGAAACATACTCTTGACCTAGATGTTATAGAGGTCGCTATTTTAAAACGGCTTACTGAAAAAGCACAAACATCACGTCACCTTATCGAACAATTGGGCTATGACGAGAATGAGGTGCTCACCACCTTAAAAATACTTTTAGAGAAGGGCAAGATCAAAGTTAACCATCAAAACCAGTATGAGCTAAAACGCAAGTAGCGTCGCTCAAAATCACTAGATAACATATGAAAGATTTAAGAATTGTATTCATGGGTACCCCAGAATTTGCGGCAACCACCCTAGAAAAATTGGTAGATGCCGATTATAATGTTGTTGGGGTTATCACCGCACCCGACAGGCCAGCCGGCAGGGGTCGCAAACTACAGGAATCGGCCGTTAAGAAATACGCCGAATCAAAAGGCCTCAAGGTTTTGCAGCCTACCAACTTAAAAAACGAACAGTTTTTAGAAGAGCTCAAGAGTTTGAACGCCAATCTGCAGATAGTGGTTGCGTTTCGAATGCTACCTAAAGCGGTCTGGGCCATGCCCGAGTACGGTACTTTTAACCTTCATGCTTCCCTGCTTCCTCAATATCGGGGGGCGGCACCGATTAATTGGGTTATTATAAACGGGGAAACGGAAACCGGGGCGACCACCTTCTTTATCGATGAGAAAATAGATACCGGTGAAATTATCCTTCAGGAAAAAACATCTATAGCACCCAATGACAATGCAGGCATGCTGCACGACAAACTCATGCATCTGGGTGCAGACTTGGTGATCAAAACCGTAAAAGAAATAGAGCAGGGTACGGTTTCGACCGAAAGACAGCCAATGAACGCAGAATTGAAAGAAGCCTTTAAAATACATAAAGAGACCTGCCTAGTGAACTGGTCGGCATCCCCAGAAAACATTCACAACCATATAAGAGGGTTAAGCCCCTACCCTGCCGCTTGGACTACCCTAATCAATGGTACGGACGAAATTTTGGTCAAAATCTATGACTCAGAAATCGAAAAAGTGGCCCACGACCATACGATAGGCCATATTTTGGCTACCAAAAAAGAACTGAAAGTGGCGGTCAAAGATGGTTTTATCAACTTGCTAGAAGTACAATTACAGGGTAAAAAACGAATGAAAACCCAAGATATGCTCAACGGCATCGATTTGGCAAAAAATGCCCATATGTTGTAAAGCCCCGTCTTTATTGGCCTCCGAGCCGAGTAAAAAAAGCCCTACTTTATTAACAAACCACCTTAGTTATCAACAAAAACCCCTATTTACCCCCGTTTTACTTGCGTTGACAGCAAATCCGTATAAATTTGTTAGACGATTTAAATTATTATAACAACAATTAATTTAATTACATTATGAACAAAACAGAATTGATCGATGCTATGGCAGCAGATGCCGGCATCACAAAAGCGGCAGCTAAAAAAGCATTGGAATCTTTCTTGGGTAACGTTGAAGGTTCTTTGAAAAAAGGTGATCGTGTATCATTGGTCGGCTTCGGATCTTGGTCAGTTTCTAAAAGAAACGCTAGAGAAGGTAGAAACCCTTCAACTGGAAAAACTATCAAAATTGCAGCTAAGAATGTTGTAAAATTCAAAGCTGGTTCAGACTTGGCAAACTCTGTAAACTAATCTGCCAAGAGAATATAATAGCAAAGCGTTTCTTCGGAAACGCTTTTTTTGTGCCTTGTTGCTTGATTTTTATAAGAAATATCTTATTTTAGTTTTGACTAGCACTATTTCTCAAAGCTATGACCGACCTCAAACCAAATAAGGGCAAGTTATTGATTGCCGAACCGGCACTCACCGGCGACGTGTCGTTCAACAGGTCGGTGGTTCTGCTGGCAGAGCATAACGACGAAGGTTCGGTGGGCTTTATCTTGAACAAGCCCCTAGAGTACTTCATTAACGACTTGATCAGCGAAATTTCGATACCCTTTCAGGTATATAATGGTGGGCCCGTTGAGCAAGACAACCTTTATTTTATTCACCGCGTTCCGCATTTGATAGAAAACAGTATTGAAATATCTGACGGTATTTATTGGGGAGGTGATTTTGAAAAAATCATCGACTTGATCAACAAGCAGGTGATTTCTGAACACGACATTCGTTTTTTTCTCGGCTATTCAGGATGGTCTTCGTTACAACTCGACCGTGAACTCTCGTCTAAATCTTGGATCGTGGTTAGAAATGACTACCTAAGCGACATTATCAACAAATCGGCCGATGCCTTTTGGAAAGAAAAGATGCTCGAACTGGGCGGAAGCTATCTATTATGGTCGAACTCACCTGAGAACCCCAGTCTTAACTAGATTTTACTCTTAGGTCAACCTTGCCATTGCGTTAAGCTTACCGACCAACGACTTGGCCTTATCGCTCGTGTAGGTTTTTTTACGGTATTTGGTAATGGGCCGTATGCCCATAATGCTGTTGGTCAGAAAAATTTCATCGGCCTTCTGCAGCTCAAACGGGGAAACCGCACTCTCTTCTAAAACCCAACCTTCGGTCTTCTTGATAATTTCGATAAGTTTCTTACGCACGATACCGTTCAAACAGCCATGTTCTAGCGGGGGTGTCTTAATGGTATTGCCCTTTACCACAAAGATGTTTCCGTTTAAAAACTCGACTATTTGCTTTTGATTATTGATCAACAGACAATTCTGATACCCATTTTCTTCGGCAAAAATGCTTCCGACCACATTAAGGATCTTATTATTGGTCTTCAGGTTCGATAACATATCTGGGTTGATATAAAAATCTTTAAAAAGCTCGACCTCGTAAGCAGTATCGTCAAGCACATAAAACGGACTTGATAAAGGTGAGGTTTCGATCAAAAACGATACGTTATTGGTTTCGGGCAGGTAGAGCCCACCGTCATTTCTAAAAATGGTAAGCCGCACCCTCGCCGCATCCTTTTCAAGTTGATTGGCGCTAATGGTCTCGAGAATCTTTTCCTCCAGGTATTCCATAGTAAACTCCATCGGAATTTCCATTCGTAGAATACGCATCGATGCCATTAACCGAAGGTAATGGTCTTCCCAAAAAATCAATTTCCCATTAATCGATCGCAGCGCTTCGAACAAAGAATCGCCATAACGCAGCCCCCTGTTCTTCGAGCCTAAAAAATTATCGTCATCTGCCAGCAACCGACCGTTGAATTGAACCATAAAAAAAAGCCTTAAAAAATTTAAGGCCCAAAGATACGGTTAATGCTGTAAAGAGACTACTTGGATCCGAGAACCTGTTTTAGGTCTGATACCTGGTTTCTCCAAAGCATTTTAGCTTCTTCGTCTTCGTCTTCTTCGGCAAAATCGGTAATGAACAACGACACATCTTTGGTGATTTCGTCTACAATGATCTTCATTTCGAAGAAAGAGCCATCTTCATTGTCTACCCATGAGAATTTCACGAACTCATCGCTTTTTCTCTTAAGCAATTTGGCCTGCTCTTCGGCACCGTCCCAAATGAAAGTAAAAATTTCGCCTCTAGAGTTTACATTGTCTGCAAACCACTCTGATAGACCTGATGGGGTCGATATATATTGATATAGTAATTGCGGGGAAGCCTGTATTACAAATTCAAGTTCAAATTTTAACTTATCCTCCATTCTCAACGTTTGTTTCTTACGGGCAATATATAGATTTCCTTATGATAAAAAAATAAAACCCAAAGATTATTTTTTATGGTTGTAGTGTTGAAGAACCCGAATTTTACCATTATATTTGCAGCCGTTTTCAAAACAAGAGGCGAGGTAGCTCAGCTGGTTAGAGCGTCGGATTCATAACCCGGAGGCCGAGGGTTCAAGTCCCTCTCTCGCTACAAAAGCAAAGATTTTGTAAATCAACGGATTGTGGTAAGCAATCCGTTTTTTTATGCGCTTATTTTAACGATGCCGCCCCCACTCAATCATCAAAAGGGCTTACTATATGGTGTATGGTAGGCGACGAAACTTGGGTATAAAGCATAGTCGTTTTTATAGAGTTGTGCCCGAGCAATTTTTGGATGACCCTAATATCGGCACCTTTTTCTAAAAGATGGGTAGCATACCTATGCCTTAGGGTATGAGCGGTTATAGGTTGATTGATCTTGGCCTTTTATGTTGTGTATTAAAGGGATTTCTCAATGTCACAGCATTAACACTTTGCGTTTCTCCCTTGCACTTTTTCACTATCTTAGGTCCACAGCCAATAGGAGCACAAACAGGGCACGCTCGCGGAACTCCTGCCAACAAAGGTCAAAACGAACGGCTCAAAGCTCCCACGGCGCCATAAAACCATGTTTTAGCGCCGCTCGCTTTAACCATGGGCGTTGGCTGTAATGTTGAAGAGGACTGCAAATCAATCATTCTAGACATATATAATGCAAGAAGCACTCAAAGATAGATTAGATAAGGTTTTTCAGAATATGAAAGCTAATATGGCTAAAGTAGATTAACTTAGCATGTATAGCAATGAAATATTTGCTGACTTTCCAAGAAGTTTGCCTAAGGATTCTAAGGAAAAGCTAAAAAAAGACAGCACTATTTTAAATAAGGTTGTAAAACAGCTGGATAAAGAACAATTTAATCTACTGACGGAGAAACACTATGAGAAATTAGGGTTATCTAAAGAATCCTATCGATTAATTGAAAATATTAGCTTTTTGCAAACTGTGGAAAAAGATATTACTTCCGTTGATTTTCAACAAGTATTATATCAGCAAGAATTTATATCGTTGTTTTCCTATCTTGAAGGTTACTTTCAGGATGTTCAGAGGATATTGTTTGAAAATGACAGAAGTCTTCTTGCTAATGATGATAAAGTAATTGCGCTAAATAAAATATTGCAAGCAGAATCCTATGACAAATTAATATCAAAAATAATTGATGAAAAGCTGGAGAAGTCTGGATATGAAAAGATATCATCAATTATACAAAAATGGAAAAAAGAACCGTTTAAGATTATTTTAAAACTAAAGAAAAGCGAATTAGAAGCATTAGAAAAGTTCACTTGCATAAGGAATATCATTGTCCACAACAACTCAAAGATTAATACTGACCTAATTAAATATTTGGATAGTGGAAAATATAATGTTGGATTAACTTTTAAGCTTGATTCCGAAATTATGAAAGAATATAAGGATTTGATATTTGAAATAATATTTTCAACATATATGGAAATCTGTTCTCGATACCCAACGATAATTGAAAATGAGGAATAAAACATAGCAGCCAACAAAAAATATACGTAATGCGGGGTGATGCTAATAATTTGAAGCTTATAACAATTATAAAACATTGTATAGGTTTGATAACTTGGAGCTTTGAAATCCCGCACTCCGCATATTCAGACCGTTAGCCTACATATGAGAAACTGCTTACTTTGCGACAAAAATCCAGCTGACGAGACAGGTTCTCACATTGTACCTCATTTTCTAATGAAACGAATTGATAATGAAGTTGGAACTCGAGCTAGAGATAAAGAATTAGGTTTCAGAATAACTCAAGACACAACCGAATCTTATTTTGGGAGTGCTGTTCTACCCGAAAAACTTGAAGAAGTATATGGCGAAGTCACAGATGAAGTAATTGAAAACAATAAGATTGATGGAATTGTGGATAATTATTTCTGTAAAAGATGTGAAAAACGGTTTGGGACTTTCGAAAGTGAATATTCGAAAAGTTTAAATAAAAACACTTCAATAAGTGAAAATTACATTAGTGAAAAAAGACCATTTCTAAGCTTTTTATTTTGGGCATCAATTATTTGGAGGTTGTCTATTCAAGACGATAGCGGATTTAAACTTAAGCTCAAGGAAGAAAATAAATTACGGAGAATACTCGACAAATATTTAGTTTTAGAAATTAACGAATTAACAATTGACAAGTATGATTCGGACTTATCTGATATCGGCTACAAAGTAGTTCGTTCACCAAATTTTTCAGATAAATATAGTACTTGGCTACATTGGTCGCCATATTATGAAAGGCCATATTCTCTAATAATCGATGAGTATCTAATTTTCTTTTATTTCAAGAAAAGCTATTTAAAAGGAATGGTAAAAGAATTTTATGGTTCTGAAAAATTTAAAAATCAGGCTGATTTTAATACACCATTTTCAGAAGAAAAAATTTATGGTATAGCTCACGAAGATTATCAAATTATTTCAGAAAATATCGCACAACTTGGAGCAAGAAAAAGAATTGAAAACCTAAGTTGGAAATTAGATATGATTCACCAACGCTTAGGAGGAAAGGGAAAACAAATGTATCCAGAATATAAAAATGAAATAATGAAAAGAATTGCAAATAGCGAAGAGGTTTTAGCTAAAAAGGGAACAAAAGAGGAATATATTAAAATTATTGTTGATACAATTGATGAACTGAATAATACGTGGGCTAACAAAGAACTGAGGTGAAAAACAAGCTTTTTTAGCTCAATGTTGACACAAAGTTCTCATGATATGGAAGTCCGTTTTTTACTACGCCAAAAGCTTGTTTGAGTAGTTTGTTGCATACGGCGATCAAAGCCAGTTCTTGCTTTTGCCTTTGGCTACCAATCGTTCATAAAGTGCCTTACAGGCCCTATTATATTTACAGGCATTAAAGCTACACATGAACAGTAATTTACGGAGTTTTGGATTACCCATTTTGCTTATTCTTGGCCTTCCCTTGATACTTGAACCGGATTCTCTGATTGTTGGAGTAAGACCGGCATAACTGCATAGTTCACTTGAGGTATCAAAACGTCTAAAACCGTCAGTAAAAACTAAAAGCAATAATGCCGATTTATTACCTATTCCAGGAATTGATTTAAGTAAGGTAAGTTCTTTTGCATTGACCTGCCTTACCTTTTCTTCCAATTCACCTTCAAGTTTTGCAATCTCCTTTTCGGTATGGCGTAATTGTCTTCTTAAAGAATTGACGACCGATTTTGATGGGTTTCCCAAAACCGCTTCTCCATGTAGCTTGTTCTTTAATTGGGTGGTCTGTTTTGTGTAAGTGGCCAGTAAACGGACTATTTGCAGACATTCTTGCTGTGATTTGCTTTCTCCCTTCCATAAATCGGGATTCTGGCTCGATCCATATTCAAAAAGTTGTTTGGCATCACTCTTATCGGTCTTCACCTTACTGAGTCGCATCTGTATAAAGCGTTTTACCTTCAAGGGATTCTCCACTGAAACCGCCCTGCCATTTTCCAGAAGGAAATATGCAAGCTTGTAATGATAATAGCCCGTGGCTTCCATTACAAATTGCGAATGTACTCCACTAAGTTTCATCAGCTTTTTAAAACCTGAGTAACTGTTCTTGATTTGATAAAAAGTGTTTCCGTCATAAACATCCAAGGTATCCTTACTAACATCGACACCTACAAAATCTTTATTTTTAACCATAGATAAATGAATTGGAAAGAAAAAGCTACTGGGTATTCCACAACTTGAAAGCGAGATCTAGGTCTCATAGAACTGAACGAATTCAAAGTAGTAAAGCGTAGGGATTATCAATGTTGACGAAATCTAGGTTTCTCGGTGTATATTAACCTTATTCTACGCTTTTTTCTTTCTGGTTTATTGCATTAAAATAACTAGAATCAAACTTAAGACGTGTATAGCTCATTGCGGCTGAATTCCTAATCGGAATTCATTGCAATTTGCTATCTTTCGGTAACGGCGGAAAATCATAGCTGATTTCCCGCAACGACCCATACACAAGACCGTTGGGCATAATTTAAATCAAATGGACTTGATCCTTGAAAACCTCCAGCAATCAGAGGGTTCTTTTTGTGAAAAGCTAAATCAGGACGGAGATTTTGACCAAAGACTGTTTGCAGAATTAATACTACATATTGACGGACTTAATTCTCGGGACTTGACCGAAACTGAGCGATTGCGGACAAGTTCCAAACTGTGGGAATTGGCCTATCGAATTCAATCTAGTCTTGGATATAATTACAATCAGAACGATATCTTTAAAATTGTGAATATGGATGGAGAAAAACTGGTTGAAATTGGACAGGTTCTTGAATATATCTGTAAGTCATTTTCAGAAGGCAAACAGTTTGACATGGATTTTATTCATGAAATGACTAAATAAAAACTATGCCCAACACCGGCTATAATTCATTGCTAGATTCTGACCAACTTTAAAACTATTAACCATTAACAGGGCCCGATTTCTAACCGACAATTTTCTACGGAAATCGCCGCAACGAAATCATAGCCCAACCGTTGGCAGAAATGTACCTTTGGTAACGCGAGCAGCGCGTTCGCAAGACTGCAAACGCTCCCGTGCCCGCTCATACCTGCCAACGCCCATGCATACGCCTTTTGCGTTTCTCCCTTGCACTTTTTCACTATCTTAGGTCCATAACCCATACGAGCACAGACAGGGCGCGCTCGCGGAACTTCGGCCAGCAAAAGTCAAAACACTCCCGAGGCGCCATAAAACCATGATTTAGGGCCACTCGCTTTAACCAGGGGCGTTGGGCATAATTTGAAGAAATATAAAAAAAATGAAAGCAGCCGTATTTGAGGAATTTAAAGGAAAAATTCAAATAAATAATGTCTCCTATCCAACACCAAAAAGTCACGGAGTAGTAATAAAAATTAAAGCAACAGGTATGTGTTTAAGCGATTGGCACGCTTGGCAAGGACACGATAGTGATATAATATTACCTCACGTTCCGGGACACGAATTAGCAGGAGAAATTGTGGAAATTGGAAAGGATATTAAAAATTTTAAAATAGGTGACCGTGTTACAGTTCCTTTTGTAGGTGGATGTGGTAGTTGCTATCAATGTCATTCTGGAAACCACCAAGTTTGTGACAATCAATCACAGCCTGGATTTACACATTGGGGTTCATTTGCAGAATATATGGCCTTAAATCACGCAGATTTAAACCTTGTGAAGTTACCCGATGAAATAACATATGAAACTGCCTGTATACTTGGATGCAGATTTATAACTTCATTTAGAGCTGTTGTTGAACAAGGAGGGTTAAAAGGTGGTGAATTTGTTGCAGTACACGGTTGTGGTGGTGTTGGCTTATCTGCTATTATGATAGCAAATGCTTTAGGTGCACAAGTAATTGCAGTAGATATAAATGATAAAACCTTAAATCTAGCAAAGGAACTTGGTGCCATAGAAACAATTAATAGTAAAAATTCAAAAGATATAATTGGAGAAATAAAGGAATTAACTAAAGGAGGTGCTCACGTTTCTCTAGATGCTTTAGGTCATCAAGAAACTTGCTTTAACTCAATTTCTAATCTTCGAAAAAGAGGAAAACATATACAAGTTGGCTTAATGGCTGGTTCTCATAAACATCCACAAATACCAATGGATAAAGTAATTGCTGATGAACTTGAAATATTAGGAAGTCACGGTATGCAAGCATACAAATACCACGAAATTTTAGAAATGATAAAAACAGGAAAACTAACTCCTGATAAACTTTTAGAGAAAACTATTTCACTTGAAGAAAGTATAGAGATATTACCTGAAATGAATAAGTTTAAAAGCAGTGGTGTAACTGTAATTAACTCATTTTAATAAAAACTATGCCCAACAATGGCTATAAGTAATTGCTTGTTCTCGCCTACTTCTGAAAATCCTTTCGGATTTTCAGTTTGGTGCGTACTTGCAAAGTTAAGTGCTAACCCACGCAACTACTCATAGGTACTGTGTCTAAAAACAAGTTTTTTCCTTAAAATTTTAGGAAACGAGTTGATTTATCAAATTGTTATCCTGTGCAGCAATGGCTTCATGCTTTTGCTGCTTTTTTGTTTCATAGGCCGCA